>NZ_JADFCO010000001.1 GCF_015356755.1 Nonlabens antarcticus
AGAACGGAGATGGGAACGCCCAGTTGGGTGAGACGATCAGTTACAGTTTTACGGTGACCAATACGGGAGCCACTACGTTGAGCAACATAACGATTAGTGACCCGTTGTTGGTAGCGCCGAATGGTAGTTTATCAGGCGGTCCAATCGCCACACTTCCCCCAGGTCCAAGTGGCACGGACAATACGACCTTTACTGGAACCTACACGATCCAGCAATCTG
>NZ_JADFCO010000002.1 GCF_015356755.1 Nonlabens antarcticus
GCTTGGTTCCTTACCGTTCCCGCATCTATGTCAGACTGCTGGATCGTGTAGGTTCCCGTAAACGTAGTACTGTCTACTCCACTTGGGCCTGGGGGAAGTGTGGCGATTGGACCACCTACTAAACTACCATTCGGTGCTACCAACAATGGGTCACTAATCGTTATGTTGCTCAACGTAGTGGCTCCCGTATTGGTCACCGTAAAACTGTAACTGATCGTCTCAC
>NZ_JADFCO010000003.1 GCF_015356755.1 Nonlabens antarcticus
ATGATGAGAACGGAGATGGGAACGCCCAGTTGGGTGAGACGATCAGTTACAGTTTTACGGTGACCAATACGGGATCAACGACGCTTACCAACGTTCGCATCACCGACCCGTTGTTGGTAGCGCCGAATGGTAGTTTATCAGGCGGTCCAATCGCCACACTTCCCCCAGGTCCAAGTGGCACGGACAATACGACCTTTACTGGAACCTACACGATCCAGCAATCTG
>NZ_JADFCO010000004.1 GCF_015356755.1 Nonlabens antarcticus
AACGCTTGGTTCCTTACCGTTCCCGCATCTATGTCAGACTGCTGGATCGTGTAGGTTCCCGTAAACGTAGTACTGTCTACTCCACTTGGGCCTGGGGGTAGTGTAGCGATTGGACCACCTACTAAACTACCATTCGGTGCTACCAACAATGGGTCACTAATCGTTATGTTGCTCAACGTAGTGGCTCCCGTATTGGTCACCGTAAAACTGTAACTGATCGTCTCAC
>NZ_JADFCO010000005.1 GCF_015356755.1 Nonlabens antarcticus
AGTTCTAGGTCTTTGATATCTCTCGCTATATCGAACTCTTGTTTGAGTATTCCGTTTACCCTTTCAGCAATCGCATTTTCATAGGGATCATATTTTTCGGTCATACTGGCCTTGATATTATCTCCCTCCAGCAGCGCCTGATAGTCGTGGGAGCAGTATTGAAGCCCCCTGTCGGAATGGTGTATCAGCGGTTGGTTCCCGCAACGCCTGTGGCCGAGAGCCATTTCCA
>NZ_JADFCO010000006.1 GCF_015356755.1 Nonlabens antarcticus
TACAGCCCAAGAGGAGCTATCACATAACGACAGACTCCCACCATAGGTTCAGGAAGCATAAAAACATAGTGGGCAACATAGAGATCGACAAGCCGGAACAGGTATGGGTAAGTGACATAACTTATGTGGGTACCAGGGCCAACCCTTCCTACCTGGCACTGGTCACGGATGCTTATTCCAAAAGGATCATGGGGTATGATGTGTCCAACAGCCTTGCCATGGAGGGTTCA
>NZ_JADFCO010000007.1 GCF_015356755.1 Nonlabens antarcticus
TACAGCCCAAGAGGAGCTATCACATAACGACAGACTCCCACCATAGGTTCAGGAAGCATAAAAACATAGTGGGCAACATAGAGATCGACAAGCCGGAACAGGTATGGGGAAGTGACATAACTTATGTGGGTACCAGGGCCAACCCTTCCTACCTGGCACTGGTCACGGATGCTTATTCCAAAAGGATCATGGGGTATGATGTGTCCAACAGCCTTGCCATGGAGGGTTCA
>NZ_JADFCO010000008.1 GCF_015356755.1 Nonlabens antarcticus
AAAAAGGTAATCATCTTTGATATGCTGGTGGATATGGCTGAGAAAGAGTATGATATCCAGATCAGAAAAAACTACACGCCCGAGTTATCGAAAACTTCAAGGAAGAACACGAAGAGACAATAGTCTCCACCTGTAACTTACTCGGGCTGGACAGACAGGTTTATTATAGAGCCATCAGGTCAAAGGCTCACAAACAGGCCATCGCACAACAGGTAATAGTACTGGTACGCG
>NZ_JADFCO010000009.1 GCF_015356755.1 Nonlabens antarcticus
CAATGGGTCACTAATCGTTATGTTGCTCAACGTAGTGGCTCCCGTATTGGTCACCGTAAAACTGTAACTGATCGTCTCACCCAACTGGGCAAACCCATCTCCGTTCTCATCGTTGAAGACACCAGTCTTTATGACCGCTATACCATTGTCATCACCAAAATCTGTAAACGTTGGGTCGTTCAATGCATTGCTGGATCCCGATAGATCCGTGATGTCTCCATCATTTGGTGTCG
>NZ_JADFCO010000010.1 GCF_015356755.1 Nonlabens antarcticus
ATTGTCTCTTCGTGTTCTTCCTTGAAGTTTTCGATAACTCGGGCGTGTAGTTTTTTCTGATCTGGATATCATACTCTTTCTCAGCCATATCCACCAGCATATCAAAGATGATTACCTTTTTATCGGCACGCTCTGCCAGATGCTCTGCACGAGCTTTCTGCTTCTCAAGCAGCTTGACTCTAGCCTCTAGTTCTATTATTTTCTGTTCTGGTGTTTTTGCCATGGTTGCAACGG
>NZ_JADFCO010000011.1 GCF_015356755.1 Nonlabens antarcticus
CGATGAGATTGAATCGGGACAACTCGATAGACTCAATGCCCACCTAAAATATGGCATACAGGCGAGAGCTACCATAACTGGGTGGCTCAGAAAATATGGTACTTTTGACTGGCAGAACCTATCCGTTGCAACCATGGCAAAAACACCAGAACAGAAAATAATAGAACTAGAGGCTAGAGTCAAGCTGCTTGAGAAGCAGAAAGCTCGTGCAGAGCATCTGGCAGAGCGTGCCGA
>NZ_JADFCO010000012.1 GCF_015356755.1 Nonlabens antarcticus
CGATGAGATTGAATCGGGACAACTCGATAGACTCAATGCCCACCTAAAATATGGCATACAGGCGAGAGCTACCATAACTGGGTGGCTCAGAAAATATGGTACTTTTGACTGGCAGAACCTACCCGTTGCAACCATGGCAAAAACACCAGAACAGAAAATAATAGAACTAGAGGCTAGAGTCAAGCTGCTTGAGAAGCAGAAAGCTCGTGCAGAGCATCTGGCAGAGCGTGCCGA
>NZ_JADFCO010000013.1 GCF_015356755.1 Nonlabens antarcticus
TCCTTACCGTTCCCGCATCTATGTCAGACTGCTGGATCGTGTAGGTTCCCGTAAACGTAGTACTGTCTACTCCACTTGGGCCTGGGGGAAGTGTGGCGATTGGACCACCTGATAAACTACCATTCGGCGCTACCAACAATGGGTCACTAATCGTTATGTTGCTCAACGTAGTGGCTCCCGTATTGGTCACCGTAAAACTGTAACTGATCGTCTCACCCAACTGGGCAAACCCATCTCC
>NZ_JADFCO010000014.1 GCF_015356755.1 Nonlabens antarcticus
GTTCCCGTAGCTAACGCTTGGTTCCTTACCGTTCCCGCATCTATATCAGACTGCTGGATCGTGTAGGTTCCCGTAAACGTAGTACTGTCTACTCCACTTGGGCCTGGGGGTAGTGTAGCGATTGGACCACCTGATAAACTACCGTTCGGCGCTACCAACAATGGGTCACTAATCGTTATGTTGCTCAACGTAGTGGCTCCCGTATTGGTCACCGTAAAACTGTAACTGATCGTCTCAC
>NZ_JADFCO010000015.1 GCF_015356755.1 Nonlabens antarcticus
CGGGATCAACGACGCTTACCAACGTTCGCATCACCGACCCGTTGTTGGTAGCACCGAACGGTAGTTTATCAGGTGGTCCAATCGCCACACTTCCCCCAGGCCCAAGTGGAGTAGACAGTACGACCTTTACTGGAACCTACACGATCCAGCAATCTGATATAGATAACAGCGGAGTGACCAATCAGGCAACTGCAACTGGAACGACACCAAATGATGGAGACATCACGGATCTATCGGGA
>NZ_JADFCO010000016.1 GCF_015356755.1 Nonlabens antarcticus
CCGTAAAACTGTAACTGATCGTCTCACCCAACTGGGCAAACCCATCTCCGTTCTCATCGTTGAAGACAGACTCCTTCAATAAGGAGATATCACTATCGTCAGGAAGCGTCGTATCGGTAGGATCATCTGGGTCGCCATCACCATCCGGATCTTCATCCAATGGGTTGTTTGGATCATCAGAGGTATCCGTTACATCCTCACCATCTGGGGAACTTCCCGTAGCTAAAGCTTGGTTCCTTA
>NZ_JADFCO010000017.1 GCF_015356755.1 Nonlabens antarcticus
AAACGGCTGTTGCCGTTTGTGATCCACCTTTCCCTTTTCTGGGAAAGGAGTTTTTTTTTAGTTGGTACATAAAACAAAATTTCAATGCCAACAAAAGCATTCAAATTCAATTAAAATGCCGTATTTTTGCACAAAATTTGGAATGAACAGTAATTTAAAGGGTGTTATCTACATCGCATTAGGTGCCTCCAGTTATGGAGTTTTAGCAACCTTTGTAAAATATGCCAATAACAACGGCGTGGG
>NZ_JADFCO010000018.1 GCF_015356755.1 Nonlabens antarcticus
AAACGGCTGTTGCCGTTTGTGATCCACCTTTCCCTTTTCTGGGAAAGGAGTTTTTTTTTAGTTGGTACATAAAACAAAATTTCAATGCCAACAAAAGCATTCAAATTCAATTAAAATGCCGCATTTTTGCACAAAATTTGGAATGAACAGTAATTTAAAGGGTGTTATCTACATCGCATTAGGTGCCTCCAGTTATGGAGTTTTAGCAACCTTTGTAAAATATGCCAATAACAACGGCGTGGG
>NZ_JADFCO010000019.1 GCF_015356755.1 Nonlabens antarcticus
ATGATGGAGACATCACGGATCTATCGGGATCCAGCAATGCATTGAACGACCCAACGTTTACAGATTTTGGTGATGACAATGGTATAGCGGTCATAAAGACTGGTGTCTTCAATGATGAGAATGGAGATGGGAACGCCCAGTTGGGTGAGACGATCAGTTACAGTTTTGCGGTGACCAATACGGGATCAACGACGCTTACCAACGTTCGCATCACCGACCCGTTGTTGGTAGCACCGAACGGTA
>NZ_JADFCO010000020.1 GCF_015356755.1 Nonlabens antarcticus
CATTGAAGACACCAGTCTTTATGACCGCTATACCATTGTCATCACCAAAATCTGTAAACGTTGGGTCGTTCAATGCATTGCTGGATCCCGATAGATCCGTGATGTCTCCATCATTTGGTGTGGTTCCAGTTGCAGTTGCCTGATTGGTCACTCCACTGTTATCTATATCAGATTGCTGGATCGTGTAGGTTCCAGTAAAGGTCGTATTGTCCGTGCCACTTGGACCTGGGGGAAGTGTGGCGA
>NZ_JADFCO010000021.1 GCF_015356755.1 Nonlabens antarcticus
CTATAATAAACCTGTCTGTCCAGCCCGAGTAAGTTACAGGTGGAGACTATTGTCTCTTCATGTTCTTCCTTGAAGTTTTCGATAACTCGGGCGTGTAGTTTTTTCTGATCTGGATATCATATTCTTTCTCTGCCATATCCACCAGCATATCAAAGATGATTACCTTTTTGTCGGCACGCTCTGCCAGATGCTCTGCACGAGCTTTCTGCTTCTCAAGCAGCTTGACTCTAGCCTCTAGTTCTA
>NZ_JADFCO010000022.1 GCF_015356755.1 Nonlabens antarcticus
CTATAATAAACCTGTCTGTCCAGCCCGAGTAAGTTACAGGTGGAGACTATTGTCTCTTCATGTTCTTCCTTGAAGTTTTCGATAACTCGGGCGTGTAGTTTTTTCTGATCTGGATATCATACTCTTTCTCTGCCATATCCACCAGCATATCAAAGATGATTACCTTTTTGTCGGCACGCTCTGCCAGATGCTCTGCACGAGCTTTCTGCTTCTCAAGCAGCTTGACTCTAGCCTCTAGTTCTA
>NZ_JADFCO010000023.1 GCF_015356755.1 Nonlabens antarcticus
CTGGGGGTAGTGTGGCGATTGGACCACCTGATAAACTACCGTTCGGTGCTACCAACAATGGGTCACTAATCGTTATGTTGCTCAACGTAGTGGCTCCCGTATTGGTCACCGTAAAACTGTAGCTGATCGTCTCACCCAACTGGGCAAACCCATCTCCGTTCTCATCGTTGAAGACAGACTCCTTCAATAAGGAGATATCACTATCGTCAGGAAGAGTCGTATCGGTCGGATCATCTGGGTCAC
>NZ_JADFCO010000024.1 GCF_015356755.1 Nonlabens antarcticus
TGAGCTTTTTCTTTAGTTCTAGGTCTTTGATATCTCTCGCTATATCGAACTCTTGTTTGAGTATTCCGTTTACCCTTTCAGCAATCGCATTTTCATAGGGATCATATTTTTCGGTCATACTTGCCTTGATATTATCTCCCTCCAGCAGCGCCTGATAGTCGTGGGAGCAGTATTGAAGCCCCCTGTCGGAATGGTGTATCAGCGGTTGGTTCCCGCAACGCCTGTGGCCGAGAGCCATTTCCA
>NZ_JADFCO010000025.1 GCF_015356755.1 Nonlabens antarcticus
ATCGTAGAATCTTATTAAAAAGATCTCTTGTGGGAGACCTCATAATCCAATTACTACTAGCATTTGGCGTTTATGTCTGTTTACACTAAATTATAACTTACCGACTCACTACATATTGTAGTAAGCGTTTGTTGTTGTATTGTCAATCAAAATCTCAATGAACCTAACCGGATATCTTGGCGGGAAACTTGAATGGAAAGCCGTCTTCACGATGCCCTCCTCTTTAGTTTTTCCCAGTCTTCCAGTGA
>NZ_JADFCO010000026.1 GCF_015356755.1 Nonlabens antarcticus
ATCGTAGAATCTTATTAAAAAGATCTCTTGTGGGAGACCTCATAATCCAATTACTACTAGCATTTGGCGTTTATGTCTGTTTACACTAAATTATAACTTACCGACTCACTACATATTGTAGCAAGCCTTTGTTGTTGTATTGTCAATCAAAATCTCAATGAACCTAACCGGATATCTTGGCGGGAAACTTGAATGGAAAGCCGTCTTCACGATGCCCTCCTCTTTAGTTTTTCCCAGTCTTCCAGTGA
>NZ_JADFCO010000027.1 GCF_015356755.1 Nonlabens antarcticus
TCTTTAGTTCTAGGTCTTTGATATCTCTCGCTATATCGAACTCTTGTTTGAGTATTCCGTTTACCCTTTCAGCAATCGCATTTTCATAGGGATCATATTTTTCGGTCATACTGGCCTTGATCTTATTTCCCTCCAGCAGCGCCTGATAGTCGTGGGAGCAGTATTGAAGCCCCCTGTCGGAATGGTGTATCAGCGGTTGGTTCCCGCAACGCCTGTGGCCGAGAGCCATTTCCAGAGCGCTGAGTGAA
>NZ_JADFCO010000028.1 GCF_015356755.1 Nonlabens antarcticus
TCTTGTGTAATTTTAACTAGGATTTAAACTCTAAAAAGCTCCTTTCCTAGAAAAAGGAAAGGTGGATTCTGAATCTGCGGTAGCAGAACGGAAGACGGATAGGTTGAAGTTGTTCTAAACTCGAATCGTTTTACAAGCTTAACACAAACCTTTGTTTAAATTCAACCATTCATGATAGCATCGCCGCAAACGACGAGACCTGTCTATTCTTATGCATTCCTCTCGCAAAAGCTCGTCGGATGCAGGCTTC
>NZ_JADFCO010000029.1 GCF_015356755.1 Nonlabens antarcticus
TACAGCCCAAGAGGAGCTATCACATAACGACAGACTCCCACCATAGGTTCAGGAAGCATAAAAACATAGTGGGCAACATAGAGATCGACAAGCCGGAACAGGTATGGGTAAGCGACATAACTTATGTGGGAACCAGGGCCAACCCTTCCTACCTGGCACTGGTCACGGATGCTTATTCCAAAAGGATCATGGGGTATGATGTGTCCAACAGCCTTGCCATGGAGGGTTCACTCAGCGCTCTGGAAATGGCTC
>NZ_JADFCO010000030.1 GCF_015356755.1 Nonlabens antarcticus
TGACCAATACGGGATCAACGACGCTTACCAACGTTCGCATCACCGACCCGTTGTTGGTAGCACCGAACGGTAGTTTATCAGGCGGTCCAATCGCCACACTTCCCCCAGGTCCAAGTGGCACTGACAATACTACCTTTACTGGAACCTACACGATCCAGCAATCTGATATAGATAACAGCGGAGTGACCAATCAGGCAACTGCAACTGGAACGACACCAAATGATGGAGACATCACGGATCTATCGGGATCCA
>NZ_JADFCO010000031.1 GCF_015356755.1 Nonlabens antarcticus
AGTTTAGAACAACTTCAACCTATCCGTCTTCCGTTCTGCTACCGCAGATTCAGAATCCACCTTTCCTTTTTCTAGGAAAGGAGCTTTTTAGAGTTTAAATCCTAGTTAAAATTACACAAGAATAAGGCTACTCACCTAGAAGCCTGCATCCGACGAGCTTTTGCGAGAGGAATGCATAAGAATAGACAGGTCTCGTCGTTTGCGGCGATGCTATCATGAATGGTTGAATTTAAACAAAGGTTTGTGTTAAGCTTGTAAA
>NZ_JADFCO010000032.1 GCF_015356755.1 Nonlabens antarcticus
CAGAGGTATCCGTTACATCCTCACCATCTGGGGAACTTCCCGTAGCTAAAGCTTGGTTCCTTACCGTTCCCGCATCTATGTCAGACTGCTGGATCGTGTAGGTTCCCGTAAACGTAGTACTATCTACTCCACTTGGGCCTGGGGGTAGTGTGGCGATTGGACCACCTGATAAACTACCGTTCGGTGCTACCAACAATGGGTCACTAATCGTTATGTTGCTCAACGTAGTGGCTCCCGTATTGGTCACCGTAAAACTGTA
>NZ_JADFCO010000033.1 GCF_015356755.1 Nonlabens antarcticus
CTCAAACAAGAGTTCGATATAGCGAGAGATATCAAAGACCTAGAACTAAAGAAAAAGCTCATCAAAGATGCTATTGAGATATACAACAATTTTAGACCACACCTATCCAATCACATGCTCAAACCACAACAGATGCATAAACAGGATAAACTCAAAAGAAAACAGTACAAATCAAAAAAGCTCAACGATGCTAGAATCGTTGAGCTTTAAGTAATAAATTTAATCCTTCAATAATCTGTATCGGTTATTTAGGACGAGACA
>NZ_JADFCO010000034.1 GCF_015356755.1 Nonlabens antarcticus
AGAACGGAGATGGGAACGCCCAGTTGGGTGAGACGATCAGTTACAGTTTTACGGTGACCAATACGGGAGCCACTACGTTGAGCAACATAACGATTAGTGACCCGTTGTTGGTAGCGCCGAACGGTAGTTTATCAGGCGGTCCTATCGCTACACTTCCTCCTCGAACAGGTGATGACTCTACTTTCTCTGGAACCTACACGATCCAGCAATCTGATATAGATAACAGCGGAGTGACCAATCAGGCAACTGCAACTGGAACGACACCAAATGATGGAGA
>NZ_JADFCO010000035.1 GCF_015356755.1 Nonlabens antarcticus
TAGAGCCATCAGGTCAAAGGCTCACAAACAGGCCATCGCACAACAGGTAATAGTACTGGTACGCGCCATGCGCAGCGTGATGCCCAGGCTGGGGGGAAGGAAGTTATATTATAAACTTCAGGCGGAACTATCAGAGCTAAATGTTGGAAGGGATAAACTCTTTAGGATTCTAAGAGCCAACCATTTGCTGATACAGCCCAAGAGGAGCTATCACATAACGACAGACTCCCACCATAGGTTCAGGAAGCATAAAAACATAGTGGGCAACATAGAGATCGACAAGC
>NZ_JADFCO010000036.1 GCF_015356755.1 Nonlabens antarcticus
AAAGGATCATGGGGTATGATGTGTCCAACAGCCTTGCCATGGAGGGTTCACTCAGCGCTCTGGAAATGGCTCTCGGCCACAGGCGTTGCGGGAACCAACCGCTGATACACCATTCCGACAGAGGGCTTCAATACTGCTCCCACGACTATCAGGCGCTGCTGGAGGGAAATAATATCAAGGCCAGTATGACCGAAAAATATGATCCCTATGAAAATGCGATTGCTGAAAGGGTAAACGGAATACTCAAACAAGAGTTCGATATAGCGAGAGATATCAAAGACCTAGAACT
>NZ_JADFCO010000037.1 GCF_015356755.1 Nonlabens antarcticus
AAACAACCCACCCAGGGAATACCTAGAAGAAAACCAGGCGATAAATAAAACGGGCATGCTTTTAGGGACTATCAGAGATCAACCTGAAAAAACCTTCCATTTATTTCAGGGTATAAATACTTGGTAATATGGGGGTTAAAAATAAATGTGTAAATAATTGAATTTTTCTGATTAAAAAGTTTGGTGGTAAAGAAAAAGGGGGCGTATATTTGCACCCGCTTACGAACAGAGACACACTCTAAAAAATAAGCAACGTTCACTGGAAGACTGGGAAAAACTAAAGAGGAGGGCATCG
>NZ_JADFCO010000038.1 GCF_015356755.1 Nonlabens antarcticus
CCAAGTGGAGTAGACAGTACTACGTTTACGGGAACCTACACGATCCAGCAGTCTGACATAGATGCGGGAACGGTAAGGAACCAAGCGTTAGCTACGGGAACTTCCCCAGATGGTGACGATGTAACGGATGACTCTGACGACCCTAATGATCTCGAAAATGAAGATCCGGATGGAGATGGTGACCCAGATGATCCGACCGATACGACTCTTCCTGACGATAGTGATATCTCCTTATTGAAGGAGTCTGTCTTCAACGATGAGAACGGAGATGGGTTTGCCCAGTTGGGTGAGACGA
>NZ_JADFCO010000039.1 GCF_015356755.1 Nonlabens antarcticus
CCCATACCTGTTCCGGCTTGTCGATCTCTATGTTGCCCACTATGTTTTTATGCTTCCTGAACCTATGGTGGGAGTCTGTCGTTATGTGATAGCTCCTCTTGGGCTGTACCAGCATATGGTTGGCCCTTAGAATCCTAAAGAGTTTATCCCTTCCAACATTTAGCTCTGATAGTTCCGTCTGAAGTTTATAATATAACTTCCTTCCCCCCAGCCTGGGCATCACGCTGCGCATGGCGCGTACCAGTACTATTACCTGTTGTGCGATGGCCTGTTTGTGAGCCTTTGACCTGATGGCTCTA
>NZ_JADFCO010000040.1 GCF_015356755.1 Nonlabens antarcticus
CCGTAAAACTGTAACTGATCGTCTCACCCAACTGGGCAAACCCATCTCCGTTCTCATCGTTGAAGACAGACTCCTTCAATAAGGAGATATCACTATCGTCAGGAAGCGTCGTATCGGTAGGGTCATCTGGGTCGCCATCACCATCCGGATCTTCATCCAATGGGTTGTTTGGGTCATCAGATGTATCCGTTACATCCTCACCATCTGGGGAAGTTCCCGTAGCTAACGCTTGGTTCCTTACCGTTCCCGCATCTATGTCAGACTGCTGGATCGTGTAGGTTCCCGTAAACGTAGTACTGTCTA
>NZ_JADFCO010000041.1 GCF_015356755.1 Nonlabens antarcticus
TCGTCTCACCCAACTGGGCAAACCCATCTCCGTTCTCATCGTTGAAGACAGACTCCTTCAATAAGGAGATATCACTATCGTCAGGAAGAGTCGTATCGGTCGGATCATCTGGGTCACCATCACCATCTGGATCTTCATCTGCTGGGTTGTTTGGATCATCCGAGGTATCCGTTACATCCTCACCATCTGGGGAGGTTCCCGTAGCTAACGCTTGGTTCCTTACCGTTCCCGCATCTATATCAGACTGCTGGATCGTGTAGGTTCCCGTAAACGTAGTACTGTCTACTCCACTTGGGCCTGGGGG
>NZ_JADFCO010000042.1 GCF_015356755.1 Nonlabens antarcticus
CTCGGGCTGGACAGACAGGTTTATTATAGAGCCATCAGGTCAAAGGCTCACAAACAGGCCATCGCACAACAGGTAATAGTACTGGTACGCGCCATGCGCAGCGTGATGCCCAGGCTGGGGGAAGGAAGTTATATTATAAACTTCAGGCGGAACTATCAGAGCTAAATATTGGAAGGGATAAACTCTTCAGGATTCTAAGAGCCAACCATTTGCTGATACAGCCCAAGAGGAGCTATCACATAACGACAGACTCCCACCATAGGTTCAGGAAGCATAAAAACATAGTGGGCAACATAGAGATCGACAAGC
>NZ_JADFCO010000043.1 GCF_015356755.1 Nonlabens antarcticus
ACTGGGCAAACCCATCTCCGTTCTCATCGTTGAAGACAGACTCCTTCAATAAGGAGATATCACTATCGTCAGGAAGCGTCGTATCGGTCGGATCATCTGGGTCGCCATCACCATCCGGATCATTATCCAATGGGTTGTTTGGGTCATCAGAGGTATCCGTTACATCGTCACCATCTGGGGAAGTTCCCATAGCTAACGCTTGGTTCCTTACCGTTCCCGCATCTATGTCAGACTGCTGGATCGTGTAGGTTCCCGTAAACGTAGTACTGTCTACTCCACTTGGGCCTGGGGGTAGTGTAGCGATTGGACC
>NZ_JADFCO010000044.1 GCF_015356755.1 Nonlabens antarcticus
CAACGTAGTGGCTCCCGTATTGGTCACCGTAAAACTGTAACTGATCGTCTCACCCAACTGGGCAAACCCATCTCCATTCTCATCGTTGAAGACAGACTCCTTCAATAACGAGATATCACTATCGTCAGGAAGCGTCGTATCGGTAGGATCATCTGGGTCACCATCACCATCTGGATCTTCATCTGTTGGGTTGTTTGGATCATCAGAGGTATCCGTTACATCCTCACCATCTGGGGAAGTTCCCGTAGCTAACGCTTGGTTCCTTACCGTTCCCGCATCTATGTCAGACTGCTGGATCGTGTAGGTTCCCGTAAACGTAGTACTGTCTA
>NZ_JADFCO010000045.1 GCF_015356755.1 Nonlabens antarcticus
CTCCACTGTTATCTATATCAGATTGCTGGATCGTGTAGGTTCCAGTAAAGGTCGTATTGTCCGTGCCACTTGGACCTGGGGGAAGTGTGGCGATTGGACCGCCTGATAAACTACCGTTCGGCGCTACCAACAACGGGTCGGTGATGCGAACGTTGGTAAGCGTCGTTGATCCCGTATTGGTCACCGCAAAACTGTAACTGATCGTCTCACCCAACTGGGCATTCCCATCTCCGTTCTCATCATTGAAGACACCAGTCTTTATGACCGCTATACCATTGTCATCACCAAAATCTGTAAACGTTGGGTCGTTCAATGCATTGCTGGATCCCGATAGATCCGTGA
>NZ_JADFCO010000046.1 GCF_015356755.1 Nonlabens antarcticus
AGAGTATAATTTAAAGTCACAAGATAACGGAGTCTATATAATGGTAGTAGAAGGGGCTATTGAAATTAATGACACCACACTCAGCTACAGGGACGCGATAGCAATAACACAAACTCATTCTATAACTATAAATGCTTCAGAAAACGCTGAGGTGTTGTTGATAGAAGTCCCCATGGAACTGTAGCGGTCTATATATAGGTGTTGAGGTAAAGCACCAGTATATAGCATCCCTTTTAAAGAACAGTCCTCCTTCAGCGCAGGTGCTTTGTAGGTATCACCAGAGCGCATTCCAGTTATTTTTACTGGGGGAATATAAACAACCCACCCAGGGAATACCTAGAAGAAAACCAGGCGATAAATAAA
>NZ_JADFCO010000047.1 GCF_015356755.1 Nonlabens antarcticus
AGTCCTCCTTCAGCGCAGGTGCTTTGTAGGTATCACCAGAGCGCATTCCAGTTATTTTTACTGGGGGAATATAAACAACCCACCCAGGGAATACCTAGAAGAAAACCAGGCGATAAATAAAGCGAGCATACTTTTAGGGACTATCAGAGATCAACCTGAAAAAACCTTCCATTTATTTCAGGGTATAAATACTTGGTAATATGGGGGTTAAAAATAAATGTGTAAATAAATGAATTTTTCTGACGGAAAAGTTTGGTGGTAAAGAAAAAGGGGGCGTATATTTGCACCCGCTTACGAACAGAGACACACTCTAAAAAATAAGCAACGTTCACTGGAAGACTGGGAAAAACTAAAGAGGAGGGCATCG
>NZ_JADFCO010000048.1 GCF_015356755.1 Nonlabens antarcticus
CCAACAATGGGTCACTAATCGTTATGTTGCTCAACGTAGTGGCTCCCGTATTGGTCACCGTAAAACTGTAACTGATCGTCTCACCCAACTGGGCAAACCCATCTCCATTCTCATCGTTGAATACAGACTCCTTCAATAAGGAGATATCACTATTGTCAGGAAGCGTCGTATCGGTCGGATCATCTGGGTCACCATCACCATCTGGATCTTCATCTGCTGGGTTGTTTGGATCATCCGAGGTATCCGTTACATCCTCACCATCTGGGGAAGTTCCCGTAGCTAACGCTTGGTTCCTTACCGTTCCCGCATCTATATCAGACTGCTGGATCGTGTAGGTTCCCGTAAACGTAGTACTGTCTACTCCACTTGGGCCTGGGGG
>NZ_JADFCO010000049.1 GCF_015356755.1 Nonlabens antarcticus
CAAACCCATCTCCGTTCTCATCGTTGAAGACAGACTCCTTCAATAAGGAGATATCACTATCGTCAGGAAGCGTCGTATCGGTCGGATCATCTGGGTCGCCATCACCATCCGGATCTTCATCTGCAGGGTTGTTTGGATCATCAGAGGTATCCGTTACATCCTCACCATCTGGGGAACTTCCCGTAGCCAACGCTTGGTTCCTTACCGTCCCCGCATCTATGTCAGACTGCTGGATCGTGTAGGTTCCCGTAAACGTAGTACTGTCTACTCCACTTGGACCTGGGGGAAGTGTGGCGATTGGACCACCTACTAAACTACCGTTCGGTGCTACCAACAATGGGTCACTAATCGTTATGTTGCCCAACGTAGTGGCTCCCGTATTGGTCACCGTAAAACTGTAACTGATCGTCTCACCCAACTGGGCAAACCCATCTCC
>NZ_JADFCO010000050.1 GCF_015356755.1 Nonlabens antarcticus
CTCCTCGAACAGGTGATGACTCTACTTTCTCTGGAACCTACACGATCCAGCAATCTGATATAGATAACAGCGGAGTGACCAATCAGGCAACTGCAACTGGAACGACACCAAATGATGGAGATATTACAGACCTATCAGATGATCCAAGCGATTTAACAAACCAAGATATTAACGGTAATGGAAACCCAGATGATCCAACAATAACTACATTCAATACAATTGATTCTATTTCTTTAATCAAAACGGGTAATTTCAACGATGAGAGCGGCGATGGATTTGCTCAGGTAGGAGAAACCATAAGCTATACATTTAGAGTTAGGAATAGTGGAAACAGAACTCTTACCAATGTTCGCATCACCGACCCGTTATTGGTGTTGCCGAATGGTAGTTTAGTAGGTGGTCAAATCGCTACACTTCCCCCAGGTCCAAGTGGAGTAGACAGTACTACGTTTACGGGAACCTACACGATCCAGCAGTCTGACATAGATGCGGGAACGGTAAGGAACCAAGCGTTAGCTACGGGAACTTCCCCAGATGGTGA
>NZ_JADFCO010000051.1 GCF_015356755.1 Nonlabens antarcticus
AGAGTATAATTTAAAGTCACAAGATAACGGAGTCTATATAATGGTAGTAGAAGGGGCTATTGAAATTAATGACACCACACTCAGCTACAGGGACGCGATAGCAATAACACAAACTCATTCTCTAACTATAATGGCTTCAGAAAACGCTGAGGTGTTATTGATAGAAGTCCCGATGGAAATGTAGTGGTCTATATATAGGGGTTAGGGTTCGAGAATACACATCGGCTCTACATCATCGCCCTAAATAAGAACACAAAAACCCTCGCCTCCAAAAAGAAGCCCCCTTTTAGGACTGGGGTAGGCAGGAGCAACTGCACTCCAACACACCACCACCATAAATAAGGATTCTTAAGAAAGAAACACAAAACCCTTGCCTCCAAAAAGAAAGCCCCTTTGAGGACTGGGGAAGTCAGGAGTAACTGCACACCACACCATCACACTTCCAATAGATTCTAATTCAAAAATTTCAAACAACCCACCCAGGGAATACCTAGAAGAAAACCAGGCGATAAATAAAACGGGCATGCTTTTAGGGACTATCAGAGATCAACCTGAAAAAACCTTCCATTTATTTCAGGGTATAAATACT
>NZ_JADFCO010000052.1 GCF_015356755.1 Nonlabens antarcticus
CGACCACTTGAAGCTTGAAAGAAAGCGAGTAGTCTTTTTGGGTACGCTTCACGTAACCCCTGTTTATAGATGTTTCCATTACACTAAGGTTTTTGTGTATCGCTATTTCAGGACGGGACAAATAGCTGATATCAAAAAGCCACTCTTTGAGTGGCTTTTTTTTATTTAAATAACTGTCGCTCTAATAAAAATGTCGTCAATATCACATTGAAATCCTGTTGAATATCTACTGGCATATATTTGATGCGATACTGACCGCAGCGCACTCGCAACTGCTCAAAATATTCACGCATAGCATGAGAATAAGTTTCTTTCACATTGTCTGCATATAAGTTGACGTGTTCCCCAGTTTCTACATCAAGAAACCGGGTAGGTCTATTCTCAAAATCAAAGTCAACTTCTGTTTTTCCATCAAAAACGTGGAAGAGCACCACGTCATGTTTATTATACTTTAAATGTCGTAAGGCCTCAAAGAGTTCATCTTGATGACGATCGCTTTGAAACATATCCGTAAATAGAATAATTAAGGATCGTCGCTTGATATTTTCTGCAATCTCGTGCAGATATTTATAGGTATCCGTAGAGCCATTGATGGAAGACCGAGAGCTTATCGTGTTTAATTGATCTAGCAACATATTGTGATGCCGCTCGCTACCTTTCTCGGGAGCGTAATATTCATAGTCGCTGGCATAAACACTCAGGCCTACGGCATCTCGCTGTTTCTTCAATAAATTCATCAAGCTAGCTGCGGCAAGTGCTGCATACCCTATCTTGTTTAAATTGCCCAAAGTTTGGTTCTTAACGACGGGATAATGCATGGAAGCACTATTATCTACAATCAGATGACATCTCAGGTTTGTTTCTTCGTCGTATTGTTTGGTATAATATTTATCAGTTTTAGCATACAATTTCCAATCGATATGCCGGGTGCTCTCTCCTTGATTGTATCGTTTGTGCTCTGCAAATTCTGCACTAAACCCATGAAACGGAGATTTATGCATCCCGCTTATGTAACCTTCTACCACTTGACTGGCCAGTAGCGCGAGGTTTTTAAATCCAGATGTTTTATTAAGTTCTTGTTGCAGGTTCATGGAGTGAAGATAAGAATTGAGATGTCTTCTTACAGAAAGATCACAGACAAGAACTCCGATTTTCTAATCTGAAGCGTTTTCTATCTAGTCACAAATCTACTTTTATTTTAAAACGAGATAGAAAATTATACTGTTTTAAAGAAAACCCCAATTCCTATAAGAATTGGGGTTTTAATGAATGATATTGTCCCGTCCTGAAATAGCGATACACAAAAACCTTAGTGTAATGGAAACATCTATAAACAGGGGTTACGTGAAGCGTACCCAAAAAGACTACTCGCTTTCTTTCAAGCTTCAAGTGGTCG
>NZ_JADFCO010000053.1:2500-5368 GCF_015356755.1 Nonlabens antarcticus
CACTACACAAGGTAGCTCCGACCGCTTGTAAGCGTATGGTTTCAGGTTCTATTTCACTCCCTTATTCAGGGTTCTTTTCACCTTTCCCTCACGGTACTGGTTCACTATCGGTCTCTCAGGAGTATTTAGCCTTGGCGGATGGTCCCGCCGGATTCATACAGGGTTTCACGTGCCCCGCACTACTCAGGATACCACTATCAATAACACTTCTTTCCTATACAGGGCTATCACCTTCTATGGCTCCACTTTCCAGTGGATTCTAATTCAAATTGCATCAAATATCGTGGTCCTACAACCCCACACAGTCCGTAAACTGGGTGGTTTGGGCTATTCCGCGTTCGCTCGCCACTACTAGCGGAATCACTATTGTTTTCTCTTCCTCTGGCTACTTAGATGTTTCAGTTCACCAGGTTTGCTTCCCTTGCGGGATGACATGTCTTCAACATGACGGGTTGCCCCATTCGGAAATCTGCGGATCACATCGTATGTGCCAATCCCCGCAGCTTATCGCAGCTTATCGCGTCCTTCATCGCCTCTGAGAGCCTAGGCATTCCCCATACGCCCTTAATTTGCTTATGGTATTCTGGCCGTTCCCATAACGATATGGGAACGACGCCTTGCTCTTGTATTCTTATTCTTACTAATAACAAACACATTTTGTAAAAAATGCGCCTATTTGTTTCTCGTTTAATCTTTTCAATATGTCAATGAACGTTTCCCGATACCTATAGAAGGTATCAAGGAGCACCAAACAACCGTATAAATACGAATGCTAGTGCTATAGTGGAGAATATCGGAGTCGAACCGATGACCTCCTGCGTGCAAGGCAGGCGCTCTAGCCAGCTGAGCTAATCCCCCATTTTTGGAATCCTAAATTATGTATTCAGAATCACGAATGTAGAATCCTCTAACTTCTAGAATTTCCAGTAAAATATTAATGAACTCGTGCGGTTTATCCTTCCGCGAAAGCGTTTTAAAAAAGTAGTCTCAGGCAGACTCGAACTGCCGACCTCTACATTATCAGTGTAGCGCTCTAACCAGCTGAGCTATGAGACTCTAACGTATCTTCCTAGGAAAACACCCTAAGTCTTGCGACTTTTTTTAATATATAAATAAGATTGACAACTATAATGTGGTAGTATAATTAATAATATAAACAAACACGCCAAAGCTTGTAGATGGACCATAAGGAATCCCGTCTTTTAGGTGCTGTTATTTCAAGCACTCCAGAAAGGAGGTGTTCCAGCCGCACCTTCCGGTACGGCTACCTTGTTACGACTTAGCCCCAGTTACCGGTTTTACCCTAGGCCGCTCCTTACGGTGACGGACTTCAGGTACCCCCAGCTTCCATGGCTTGACGGGCGGTGTGTACAAGGCCCGGGAACGTATTCACCGCATCATGGCTGATATGCGATTACTAGCGATTCCAGCTTCACGTAGTCGAGTTGCAGACTACGATCCGAACTGTGATAGGGTTTGTAGATTCGCTCCTGGTCGCCCAGTGGCTGCTCTCTGTCCCTACCATTGTAGCACGTGTGTGGCCCAGGACGTAAGGGCCGTGATGATTTGACGTCATCCCCACCTTCCTCACGGTTTGCACCGGCAGTCTCGCTAGAGTCCCCGGCATGATCCGCTGGCAACTAGCAATAGGGGTTGCGCTCGTTATAGGACTTAACCTGACACCTCACGGCACGAGCTGACGACAACCATGCAGCACCTTGCAATATGTCCGAAGAAAAACCTGTTTCCAAGCCTGTCATACTGCATTTAAGCCCTGGTAAGGTTCCTCGCGTATCATCGAATTAAACCACATGCTCCACCGCTTGTGCGGGCCCCCGTCAATTCCTTTGAGTTTCATTCTTGCGAACGTACTCCCCAGGTGGGTTACTTATCACTTTCGCTTGGCCACCCAGTACTCAATCGTACCGGACAGCTAGTAACCATCGTTTACGGCGTGGACTACCAGGGTATCTAATCCTGTTCGCTACCCACGCTTTCGTCCCTCAGCGTCAATGTATTGTTAGTGACCTGCCTTCGCAATCGGTATTCTATGTAATATCTAAGCATTTCACCGCTACACTACATATTCTAGCCACTTCACAATAATTCAAGACTAACAGTATCAATGGCAGTGCCGGAGTTGAGCCCCTGCATTTCACCACTGACTTATCAGCCCGCCTACGGACCCTTTAAACCCAATGATTCCGGATAACGCTTGCACCCTCCGTATTACCGCGGCTGCTGGCACGGAGTTAGCCGGTGCTTATTCTTACGGTACCGTCAGCCCTCTACACGTAGAGGGGTTTCTTCCCGTACAAAAGCAGTTTACAACCCATAGGGCCGTCTTCCTGCACGCGGCATGGCTGGATCAGGCTCTCGCCCATTGTCCAATATTCCTCACTGCTGCCTCCCGTAGGAGTCTGGTCCGTGTCTCAGTACCAGTGTGGGGGATCTCCCTCTCAGGACCCCTACCTATCGTAGCCATGGGGAGCCGTTACCTCTCCATCTAGCTAATAGGACGCATACTCATCTATCACCGTAACCTTTAACCGGTAGACCATGCGGTCAGCCGGTACCATGAGGCGTTAATCCAAATTTCTTCGGGCTATTCCTCAGTGATAGGTAGATTGTATACGCGTTACTCACCCGTGCGCCGGTCGTCAGCGGAGCAAGCTCCCTGTTACCCCTCGACTTGCATGTGTTAGGCCTGCCGCTAGCGTTCATCCTGAGCCAGGATCAAACTCTTCATCGTAGAATCTTATTAAAAAGATCTCTTGTGGGAGACCTCATAATCCAATTACTACTAGCATTTGGCGTTTATGTCTGTTTACACTAAATTATAACTTACCGACTCACTACATATTGTAG
>NZ_JADFCO010000054.1 GCF_015356755.1 Nonlabens antarcticus
TCGACCACTTGAAGCTTGAAAGAAAGCGAGTAGTCTTTTTGGGTACGCTTCACGTAACCCCTGTTTATAGATGTTTCCATTACACTAAGGTTTTTGTGTATCGCTATTTCAGGACGGGACATGTTATAAAGTAAAAAATCCCGATCGTTAGATCGGGATTTTTTTGGTTTACTGTTTTAAAAGTATCGACCTTTTGCCGTATAGTTTTGAGGTAATATCTTTTTAATTTTCGGCTTCTTTTCTCCTTTATTCTTTCCTTCCTGTAGTAGAAAAGTAGTTCAAAATCAAACAGCTGAGGGTGTCATATATCACACTTAAAGTTGATGGAGTCCATCTCTTTGTTCAATGTTGCGTAGCTTATCAAAACCATAAAGCTGATTACATCGGTTGTTTTGTGAATGGTACTAGTAATTGTATGCCCATTATAGCAAACTTAATATTACTTGTTAATGTTCCCATAGATCACTATGTCATAGCGAGTACCTCTTCATTTTAATATAGTAGCAGTGGATGTAAGCTAGTGACTTTCGTTGCTTTTCAATATGACGCTTTTATATCTACTGACGACAATATTCATAACGTTATCGAAATCACATCCTCCATTTCTTGAATCGGACTGCGTTATTATTTTAACAGAGCAGTTCTTAGCAGCAACAATGGAAATGGAAGTAGAAATACCTCAAGATTATAAATCGAAAGATCTTTTTAGTTAGGTAAGCGTTTCAGCTTATCAACTCACATCATGAAGTTGTGCTACTTCAATTTTTCTTCCTTTATAAAAAGCAAAGAACATGATATAAGCGTAACATAAGATAGGAAGTAGAAAGGCTAGTGCAAACCCAAAACTGTCTGCTAGCGCTCCGAAGCTTATGGGTACGATAGCACCACCAACTATCGCCATACAAAGCAACCCTGAAGCTTGCGGTTTTAGCTCGCCCAGACCATTCAAGGTCAATGTGAAAATCGTGGGGAACATAATAGAGTTGAACAGTCCAACAGCTAGAACAGCCCACATGGCCGTTAACCCATCACTGGAAATACTTAAGGTGATCATGAGGATAGCGAGCGCGGTAAACGTAATTAATACCTTAAACGGAGCAATAAATCGCATCAGAAACGAGCCTATAAATCTACCGATCATGGCTCCGGTCCAGTAAAAGAATACAAAAGCTCCTACTATAGCTTTAGCATCAATGTCGTTTAGATCCTTATTTAGAAAAAAAGAGGCGATGGGCGCCATGCTTTCATTATTCATGATGTAGGCCGCTAGGTTTAAGTCTAGGAAATAATTGACTAGAAATGTTCCTATCGCCACCTCTGCACCCACATAGACAAATATTCCTGCTGCACCCATCCAGACAGAAGCTTTTTTGAGAAGCCTGCTATAGCCACCTTTGGCTGTTTTTTGTAGTTCTGGAAGTTTGATAAAAACAAAAGCAATCGCTAATAAGGCAATGATTCCGGCAAATGACAAAAACGGACCTTGAACAGCCCCAGCTTCAGAAACATAGTAATTTTCACGATCGATACCACTTAACAGCGTTATTTCTTTAGTAGTCAATATTTTATCGCTCAGTAGGAAAGTAGCGCCGGCAATAGGGGCAATAGCAGTTCCCAAAGAGTTGAAAGCTTGTGCTAGATTCAAGCGACTGCCAGCGCCATCTTCAGATCCTAAGACAGCTACATAAGGATTTGCTGCAACCTGTAGTATTGTGATTCCCGCTGCAAGTGTGAAGTAACCCAGTAGAAATACAGGAAATAACCGCCCTGCAGAGGCTGGATAAAACAACAAACAGCCTAATGACATGGTTGCTAATCCTAAAATGATTCCTTTTTTATATCCTACTCTATTTAATAAATATCCTGCGGGAATAGAGAAGATGAAGTAGGCTAGAAAAAAAGCAAATTGCACCAGTCCTGCCTGGAAGTAACTCAGCTCAAATACTTCGCGTAAACGAGGGACGAGGCTGTCTACTAATACGGTTATAAATCCCCATAAGAAGAATAAAACTGTTACAATTATAAAAGGTATGGTGTGATTGGTTCTGGTTGTTGTCATTTAAATTGTGATGTCAATATTTTAAAGCTTTTGCTTCTCGTTCAAGTCCAACTCGCTTTCGCGAAAGCGATAAACACACAAACATATGTGGTATAAAAGATACTCTAAATCTAGTCAATCCCATCCAGTCTTCAATCCTTCAAATAGGAAGCAGTGTCGATGCGGCTGTTCACGCCATCTCGATATTCCATCATGGCAAACCCTTTATGGATGCAGTAGCTACCGGTCTCACCTTTTTTATTCATAGCTACATAAGCTACCTGAAAATCTTTGAATCCCGGATTTTTTCTTATCGTTCTCATGACAGCTTCTTCACAGGCATCTTGAGGGGACATGCCGTTGCGCATGAGTTCTACAATCAAGAAACTACCCACGGACTTCATAATTTCCTCACCCATTCCAGTAGCTGCAGCACCTCCTACCTCATTATCAATGAATAATCCAGCTCCTATAATGGGGCTGTCACCCACACGGCCTTTCATTTTGTAAGAAAGTCCAGAAGTCGTGCACGCACCTGAGATATCTCCATTCCCATCACGACAAATCATGCCAATTGTATCGTGGTTTTCAATATTGATAATAGGCTTATATTCGGCTGTTTTGAGCCATTCTCGGTACTCTTTTTTTGAGTTCTCGGTAAATAGTTCTTCCTTCTTAAACCCTTGTTTTTCTGCAAACTCTTGTGCACCCTCGCCGGCAAGCATCACATGCGGAGTCTCAGTCATGACTTTTTTAGCTAAGGCAGCAACATTTGTATAGTTTTCTACACAGACCACGGCACCGCAATTTCCATATTGATCCATAACGCTGGCATCTAAGGTCACATTTCCCTCGCGATCTGGAGCGCCACCTTTTCCAACGGTCGTATTCCTAATATCTTCTTCTTCCACAGCAACACCTACAATGGCGGCGTCTAACGCAGTCATTCCCGATGCTAAGGCTTTACCAGCAGCAGCGTTTGCACTTACAAAACCCCATGTGCAAATAGCAATGGGATCGTATTTCATTGATTTCATAATTGAAGATTTACAAGCTAATAAATGCATGCCCATAGTGAGTGCTATGCTTCCTTTAGCAGTGGTGGATATGAATTGACGTCTGTTCACTCCGGATTATTGTATGTTGATTTCATCTGCAAATATCCAGGCTGTTCCTGAATATGGGTAGCCTAAATGCCATTCTGGTAAAAGACCATAATTCGTAGCGATTACTTTTACATACCTCGCTTGTTCATAATCAAAAGTAAATTTGCTTTCAAATATTTCGCTAATTTCTTGTTTGCCAGTTTCCGGAAGTTCTAATTCGCTTTGAATCAGAATTTTTTTATTCTCATCTAGAAGTTGGACACTTACTTTTTTAGGATAGAAAATCCAACTGCGCTGATCTTTCAAAAAGTTCACGCTGATTTGATTAATGGTTTTAACGGAACCTAAATCTACCACAGCGTTGAGATCTTGATCCTGTACACCTTGCCATGCACCAGATCTAAAGTCCTTACTTCCTGTGATTCCATCTATTAATGCTTCATTACCACCTGCGCTGTACTCATTAGCATACGTGTAATTGAGCTTGATTTTACGACTCGCATCATACTTGTAGAACTGTGTTTCAACGGTGGCACTCTTGACTCCTTTCTTTACAGCATAGGTTCTTAAAACATCAGAATCACTTACCGTAAAAGGTTCCTCATAAAGTTTGAAGTCCTGTCCAGTCAAAGCATAAAAAATTTGTGACTTAGGAGTAGTGGTATTCAATGATATCTCAGTGGTTCCTGCGAATGAAATATCCCCTTTAGAAATAAACGGAGCGGTAATAATTAGGTTTTTATCAATAGAAGTCACAGCTCTGTTGCGTACCGCGCTTCCCCATTTAGAAGGTTCTTCTTCCATCTCAAACCTCCAGTGACCACCAGCCATCATCTCTTTGTGTGAAACAAAGGATTTATTGTTTGCCCTTTTATTACCGTAATTATCTCTTACTCGATCTATAGACATTCCACCTACATAAATTCCGGTACCTTCTTTTTCAATGGTCAAAGATTTTCCGTTTTCAAAATGAATCGTCGCCTTTTTAAACAACGGCGCACCTAATGCGTATTCATTGCTGGCTGGAGTTACTGGGTAAAACCCTAGCGAACTCAAAACATACCAAGCGCTCATCTGGCCGCAGTCCTCATTTCCTGATATGCCGTCTGGTGTATTTGAATATAAGGTAGTTAATATCTCGTGGACACGCTGTTGTGTTTTATGAGGCTTGCCTATATAATTATACAGATACGCCATGTGATGACTGGGCTCATTTCCATGAGCATATTGTCCTATAAGGCCTGTGATGTCTGCTTGATCTCGCCCTGATGTTTCTGCACTTGCTTCAAAAAGATGATCTAAATGTCCTTCATAAGCTTCCTTTCCACCCATAAGTTTGATATGCCCGCTGATGTCTTGTGGAGCATACATGGAATACTGCCACGCGTTAGCTTCTGTATAGTTGAAGTTGACCTCAAATGGATCGAACGGCGAAAACCAAGTGTTTCTAAACCTTCCCTGGAAAAAACCAGTTTCTGGATTATAGACATTTTTGTAATTCTGAGCTCTTTTAATGAAGGTTTCGTAGTCCTCTTGATTCCCCATGGCCTCTGCCATTTGGGCAATGGTCCAGTCGTCATAAGCATATTCAAGCGTTTTAGAAACCGATTCGCTTTCTTCTTCCACTGGAATGAAACCGTATTTCTTATAAGATTCTAATCCTAATTTATCTTGCATGGCACTGTGCTTCATAGCTTCAAAAGCTTTAGAAGTATCATATCCATCAATGCCTTTCAAATAAGCATCTGCTATTACTGGAACAGCGTGATATCCTATCATACAACCGGTGTAGTTCCCGCTTAAATCCCAAATAGGCATGATGCCACCTTCATCATATTTTGCTGTAAAGGTGTTGATGAAATCGTTAGTTCGCTTTTGATCTATAATTGTGTATAATGGGTGTGCCGCTCGATAGGTATCCCATAAAGAGAACACGGTATAATATTCAAAATCGGTTGTTTTGTGTATTTCTAAATCCATGCCGCGGTAACGCCCATCAGTATCTTGATAGAGGTTAGGCGCTAACATAGTATGATAAAGAGCGGTGTAGAAAACGCTTACTTTTTCCTCATCATCATCTTCAATTACAATTTTAGAAAGCTCTTTTTCCCAAACATCGTTGGCTTCTTTTCGAACTTCATCAAAAGATTTATCACCTATTTCAACCTCTAGATTCTGCTTTGCTCCAGCAACATCCACTGCAGATATCCCTATTTTAATAACAACAGGCTCGTTTTTAGGATTTATGAATTCTAATGCTTTTTTTGAGATCGTAGAATCCATCTTTTTATCCCAGTTCTTTATAGGGTGCGACGTCTTGATATAGTAAAACAGCATCTGTTTTGCTGCCCAGGCTTTAGAAAAACGCCTTCCTGAAATTTCCGTAGAATTTTCTAATTTGATTTCGTGTTCTAACAATTGATCGCGGTGATCTAAGTCTAATATCACAAATTGCTTTAAGCTATCTGGATAATGATAACGATGCATTCCACTGCGTTTTGAAACTGTTAGTTCTACGTCAACATTTGGATTGTCTAAATGAACGCTGTAATATCCGGGACTTGCCGTCTCATTCTCATGGGAGAATGTAGAACGATAACCTTCCTTACCATTAGCACCATTATTTAATATGGGTTTTCTGGTAGGCATGAGTAAAATATCACCGTAATCGCTCACACCCGTACCACTCAAATGCGTGTGTGAAAATCCATAGATAGAGTTGTCACTATAATGATATCCACTGGCTCCATCCCAACCATCTAGACGTGTGTCAGGACTTAATTGCATCATACCGAATGGCATCGTGGCTCCAGGATAAGTATGACCATGACCTCCCGTACCTACAAAAGGATTCACATATTCTGTCAACGGTTTTGCTGCTTTAGCCTCTGCGACAGGCTCATTGTTTGTATCACAGGAATACAGCGTTAGGAATGCTAAGAAGATAAGTGCCAGATTTGCTTTGCGCATGTAGTATAATTAGAAATTTAAAGATATGAAAATGGTTCGTGGAGGAGCACGCTTTCGCGAAAGCTAAATAATTTCATATAAACAATAAAATTTCCATTTATCTATTGCTATTGCCATTGCTATAACAGGCTTTATCTTTGTAGCATGACGCCATTATCTGAACAGGAATTACACCAACTTGCCATGAATACCGTAGGCAAAGAACTTGAGGAAGACGGGTTTGAGTTTTTAGCTATTAACTCTAAACCTAAAAAGGACCCACAATTTGTCGCGCTCAAAAATAAAAAACTACATTTTGTCGTCGTTAGAGCGGTGACGTACCCGGCAAACCCTGTGGAATACGATGAGCAGCTGATGGAGACCATGCGTGATCATGCAATCAAATATAAAGCGCGAACTTATTTTGCTGGTGTCGGCCTGGCAAACTCCCGCAATTATGAAATGCCCGTGCATCATGAGGATGACTACATCGTAAATTATGCTGGATTGATCGAGATAAAAGAATAGTGTTTTACATCACACCGCGGCACACCAAATTAGAGCCCATAAAGATTCCTCGCATTTTTAATAATTTTATAGACTTATGAAATATGTAATTGCTTTACTCTGTTTTACAGTGCTCGTTTCTTGCAAAAAAGATGTTCAGGATCTAAACGTAACCACTCAAGAATTGTATGGAGAAGCGATAGGAACCATATATTCTATCAAATATTTCTCAGACAGCTCTGAGAATCTTAGACCAAAAGTGGATAGTCTGATCGCTCTTTTTAACCAAAGCATGTCCACATGGGTTCCCAATTCTCAAATTAACTTGATTAATCAAGGAAAGGATAGTATTGCTGTAGGGTCAGAGTTCAAGGAGGTTTTTGATTATGCCAAAGAAATCTATGGAAAGACCGATGGTTATTTTGATCCTACAGTGGGAAATATTGTAAACGCCTATGGTTTCGGCGCTGATGGGACTCGAGAAAAAGTCCCCTCTCAAAAAACGGTGGATAGCCTGATGCAATTTGTAGGTTTTCAAAAAATGGTTATAGTTCCAGGGAATGTTGAAAATTCCTATTTTATCAAAAGTCAGCAATCGGGAATCTATCTGGAATTTAATGCCATCGCTAAGGGAACACTAGTCGATTATATCGCGAGGATGCTAGAAGGTCAAGACATTGAAAACTATTTGGTAGAAGTTGGTGGAGAAGTGGTTGCCGCAGGAACTAATCTGGAAAAAGAGCAAGAATGGACCGTTGGTATTGATGATCCCACACAAACTCCGGAAGATCGCACGCTAGTGACAGTTGTTAATTTAAAAGACAAGGCTATGGCGGGAAGTGGCAATTACCGCAAATTTAAGATCGACGATGAATCTGGTCAAGAATATGTTCACACTATTGATCCACTAACCGGTGCGGCTGTTCCCAGTGAGGTGCTGGGAGTTAATGTGATTGCTGCAAATTGTACACTGGCAGATGGCTATGCGACTGCATTTATGGCAATGCCGTTAGAAAAAGCAAGAAAGTTAATGCCCGATTTGAAAGAGATCGAGGTGCTTATTATGTACATGGGAACTGATGGCGAGCTCAAATTTGAAACTACACCCGGTTTTAATCCCTATTTGAAGAAGCCGCTTTCCTCACAAACGGAATAAGTTCTCCCATCGCAAGACGGTAATAATCCACCTTGTCCGCAGGGATTTGATGGGTATAATCTACCGCATCCACTTCAAAACCTATAGAACCCAAGCGATCAAAATAATCCATTCCATAAATGCGCACGTGATCGTACTGGCCAAAAATCCTTGCCCGTTCTGCCCGATCTATTATGGAATCGTCCTCAAAAGTCAGATCCCGATCATTTTCTAACGGAACCTGGAAAATAGCGGATCCACCAGGTTTTAAAACTCGATACATTTCTCGCATTGCAGTTTCATCATCTGGAATATGCTCCAGAACATGATTGCACAGGATCATATCAAATTCATTATCAGCAAACGGCAAGTCGCATATATCGGCTTTCACATCAGCAAGCGGTGAATTTAGGTCTGTTGTGGTGTAGTCGATGAGTTCGCTTTCGCGGAAGCGTTTATAAAAGCATTGTTCTGGAGCAAAATGGAGCAGTTTTGTAGGTTCAGTAAACAAGGTTGTTTCATTTTGCAGATACAGCCAAAGCAATCGGTGGCGTTCCAGCGATAGGGTAGAAGGCGACAATACATTTTCCCGAACCTGACCATAACCATAGGGTAAAAAACTACGGAATTTTTTCCCATCAATGGGATCCTCATAGCGATCGCCTCGAAACCACCAGGCCATAATAGGACGCACCCAGTAACTAGCGCTGATCAACCATGGCCGCGGAATCAAATTAAGGAAGAATTTAAAGAGTTTTTTCAAATTACTTTTTTGATTTTATAAATCAGCAGCTAGATTTTTCTTAAAACAATTATTGCTAAGAATGTAGTTTTTGCTAGATAATCTAGCATAAAAGATCTAGGATTTTAATTGTAATCTGTCGTTCGTCAACCGTCGTTTAGCATAGCGATCGTTTGTCGTTTTTCACAATGAATATCACTCTTTCCATCGGTAAGCATCCTCCTCGGTAGAAGTAATTCCCAAAGCCTCATAGATATAATCAAACGTACTCAACAGTCTAGGCTCGCCATCGACCATCGCAACGTCATGTTCAAAGTGCGCGCTGGGTTTTCCATCACGGGTTTTGATGGTCCAGCCGTCAGGGAAATGTTTGATATTTTTAGTTCCTAGATTGATCATGGGTTCAATCGCAACGGTCATTCCCTCGACAAATTTCTTACCGCGACCACGTTTTCCATAGTTAGGCATTTGTGGATCTTCGTGCATCACACGTCCCAATCCATGACCCACTAATTCACGCACGACACCATATCCAAAACCTTCACAATATTCCTGAATCGCATAACCTACATCGCCCACACGTTTCCCCTTGCGGAATTGCTCGATCCCTATATATAAGGAATTCTTAGTGCGATCGAGTAATTCCTTTGTTTCCACCGGGATGTCACCTACCGAAAACGTGTAAGCGTGATCTCCATAAAACCCGTCCACGATGGCACCACAATCAATGGAAAGCACATCACCTTCCTTGATGGCAACATCTTTGGGCAGGCCGTGAACCACCTCTTCGTTAGGACTGATCAATAACGTACTGGGGCAATCGTACAATCCCTTGAATCCGGGAATGGCGCCGTTGTCTCTTATATATTGTTCCGCGAGATCATCCAGACGTTGCGAGGTCACGCCAGGCTTTATCTCCGCAGCGATCATTCCCAGGGTTTTACTCACCATTAACGCGGCGCGGCGCATGATTTCTAGTTCTTCTTTCGTCTTAGTTACTATCATGGGTTTGTTTAGAAGTTGCAAAAATAGGGAATAACGGTATTATGATAAGAATAATGATTTGGGCGTTCCCTCGGCTAAGGCCGAGGGCGTGCTTTCCGTTTCAATCTTTTGAAGCAGAAAAAGCTTCAAAAGGATTTTCACTTCAACCTGCCTGTCGTTCCTCTGGAAGGCAGGTCCCTAACGCGGTTTTGTACATCAATTCAATTTTAGAGTCAATGGAAAGAAACCCTATATCCTCTCCAGTTTATCCTTAGTCAACTCATGCTGCACATTACCCGTATGTTTAATCGCTGCGGGTTCAATTAGCATCACGTGAACTTCCTCTAAGGCAATCGGTTTGTGATCGACGCCTGCGGGAATTACAATCATCTCACCTTCTTTCAGTTCCACCACTTTATCGCGGAATTCAATTTTAAGCATTCCCTTTATAATGTAGAACAGCTCATCCTCATGTTCATGGTTGTGCCAAACGAACTCACCATGAAGTTTGGCTAATTTGACTTGCTGGCCATTCAGCTCACTAATTATTTTAGGAGTCCAGGTTTCACTGAATAAGTTGAGCTTTTGTTTCAAGTTGATTTTTTCCATTTTCAATTTTTGGTATTACAAATACATCTAACTCCATAATAGCTGACCAAATTTGACTCTTATCAAATTTCAGATCTTTTGTAGGGTCTTTTCCAGTAAACTCCACTACCATAAATCTAAGTTTGTTGTAACCAACCTGTTGAAATGATTTACCTATGTAGGTGGAATACTGTTTTCTATAATGCTTCGGAGCCTTATTAATTGTATCAATATTAAAGTTATAAAAGCCAGCTATTGGTAGATTGTAAAGTTTACTAAAATCTTTCTCTAATTTATAAAGAGCGGAATCCTCCATCTCTATGAAAACGATTATTTGAGATTGTTTATCGTCAAATTTAGGATCAAGTAGTGATACTAATGCCTTAGCATTCTCGTTAACTTTAACCGTATCTTTTAACAATGTGGCTAGAAGTTTTTCTTTATGAATACTACTACTCGGCTCTAGGTACTTTTCAATTTGAGCGTCTGTTTTATTTCCAAAGTTATCGCATGAAGTCAAAATAAGACAAATCAGTGCAAGTGAAATGATTACTCTAGCGGCCATAATTAACTGTTTTATGAAAAAAAAGGAGAGCGTTCGCTCTCCTTTTTTTAGATCTTAGTTATCATAAGAATGTTTGTAAGGCTGACCGCTTACGATTTTTAGAATGTCTTGTTCCAAAGATTCTCTAGGGTGTTCCACAAAACGACCCAACTCTTTACCGTCGCGATAGAAGATAAAAGTAGGAACCCGCGTGATCTCATATCCAGAAACCAGTGCTTCTGGTTTTGATTTGCTGCGGTCTACCGTAATCATGGTAAGGTTTTTCTGATCGTATTCTGCTTGATCAAGGAGTTTATAGAACTTAGGAGTTTCTCTTTTTGAGTCTCCACACCAGGTTCCCATGTAAGCTCTGATTTCCACATCTTGTAATTGTGTAGTCAACTCATCAAGAATCATAACATCTGGTTCATAGGCCTCATAACCTGGCTGAAACCAGTTAGAGAATGGCTCTTGATTGAAAGCCTGTTCGCCATGGACTCCCATAAGGTTTCCGTTTTCAATAGTTCCCATAGGCAGTGCTGGTTCTTCTTTCATTGTGACGGTGGCAACCGTTTTAGCATTATCTTCTTTCATTTTAGAATCGTTCATCTCCTTTTTAGGACCACAAGCGGTCAGCAATAGGACAGCTAATGCTGCTGGAATTAATTTTTTCATCGTTTTGTTTTTAAATTTTAGATAATCAGTAAATTATTCAAGTAATTCCCACCTTAAAAACTCTCAAATAAGAACTCAAAAGTAAGTCAGTTAGTGACAATGAAGTCATACGTCATAGGTCTTTCAGCCATTAATGGAACGTTAGCGAAATGAGGCGGTCGTTCGTCTTCTTCACACTAGCGAACTTTGACTCATTTCTACTGGTTGTTCTACACCTATCAGTTTCAAAATAGTAGGTGCAATATCGGCCAAAACTCCTGATTTTATTGCTTTTATATCCTTATCTACTAAAATTAATGGGACTGGATTTGTAGTATGTGCCGTGTTTACACTTCCATCTGGATTCATCATGACCTCGCAATTACCATGGTCAGCAATGACAATGACCGTATATCCATTTTCAACAGCAGCATCAATAACCTGCGCTGCTGCATGATCCACAGCCTCACAGGCGGCAACGGCTGCAGCCATACTTCCTGTATGTCCCACCATATCAGGATTTGCAAAATTGAGACAGATAAAGTCGGCTTCCTGGGTTTTTATTCTTGGGATGATGCTGCTGGTAACACAATCTATACTCATTTGAGGTTGGAGATCATAGGTCGCCACTTTGGGAGAGTTACACATAATGCGCTCCTCACCTTCAAAGGGCGTTTCTTCTCCACCATTGAAAAAGAAAGTCACATGCGGATACTTCTCCGTTTCGGCAATCCGTATTTGTCGTTTGCCGGCTTTTGATAAAACTTCACCTAAAGTATTGATGAGATTTGGCTTCTCATAGATTACGTGAATATTTTGGAAGCTATCGTCATATTTAGTCATCGTGACATAATATAGGTTAAGTTTATGGCAATTCTGCTCGTGAAAATCACACTGGCTTAACATTTCGGTCAGTTCGCGCCCACGATCGGTACGGTAATTAAAGAAAATCAATACATCTCCATTTTCTACTAGAGCAACTGGTTCTTGACCATTCATTGCCACGATGGGTTCAATAAATTCATCGGTCAATCCTGCAGCATAACTTTCGCGAACTGATGCGACTACATCGTGGCTGGGCGCACCCATTCCGTCTGCTAGTAAATGATAGGCTTTAGCGACTCGCTCCCAGCGCTGGTCCCGGTCCATGGCATAATATCTTCCTATAACGCTGGCGATTTGTGCTGGCGTTCGGGCTATGTGTTGTTCGAGATCTTCCAGGAATCCGGCGCCAGATTTTGGATCTACATCGCGTCCATCTGTAAAGGCGTGGACGAATAAATCTTCCAATCCATAGTCGAGTGCCGCGTCGATCAATGCTTTCAAATGGTCAATGTGCGCGTGAACGCCACCATCTGATAATAATCCTGCAAAATGTACTTTGCGGGAGTTCGCTTTCGCGAAAGCGAAAGCATCCACAAGTACCTGCTCATCTTTAAGAGTATCCTCGCGCACGGCTTTATTGATTTTTGCGAGATCCTGATACACGATCCTGCCCGCGCCCAGATTCATATGGCCTACCTCGCTGTTGCCCATCTGGCCGTCTGGCAAACCAACGTTCTCGCCGTCTGTGCGCAGGGTGGCGTTAGGGTATTTCTCGTATAAGCTGTCGATATAAGGCGTCTTTGCCTGTGCGATCGCGCTGACGTTGGGATCTTGGGTAATTCCCCAGCCGTCAAGGATCATGAGCATGGTCTTCTTGTTCAATGGAATGGTTTTAAGCAAATAAAGGTAGGAAAATGTGATTGGGCTAATGTGAAAATGTGATTAAGATTGCATACGATTAACAAATGCTCTTATTTGACCACCTATTAATTATTTATGATCTTATCTGAAATATTCACATTGATTTTATTAACAACTGATGTGGTTATTTCATAATGGCTTATATTTAAGAATTAATCAAAATATTTATTAATACTCTTAATGATTCTCTCACATGTCTCAAGTCAATCTTCAAAATTTACAGTCACGAATTTCATTATTATTTGCTTTTTTAGTGTTATTGATTATAATGTCATGTAACACTGACGATACTATAGAAGTGCAGGACGAAAATGTAGTCATAGAAAATTCTTTGCAATTAATTCAATTTAAGGATGTTCCAAGAGAAATAGTAGGGGAAATTACAAACATTCGAGAAAATTTAAACGAAAAGTCCTCATCTTTAAATCAATTTGGAGAAATTGACAGGAATGCTACTGTAATTAGAATAAATACCACCCAAGATGATGTAAGTCATACATTGCTACTCAATAATAGAGGAACCAATGGTAAATCAACTGGAAATGCTTCAGCTGATATTTATTTTGACAATCTTTATATAACTACTCATGAGGGAACTGTTACAGATAAACATATTATAAGGTATTCCAGATAGCAATAAGATTTTTATTGCAGCCGATTGGTCAACTTTTAATGGATATGGAGAGATATATAACGTCGATGGAATATTAAAAGGGCGCACTTATTTTGAAAATGGATTTCCCGTTGTTATAAATAACGATACCGAAAGTTTTGCTAAATCAGTTGCTTTAGAATGTACGTTAGTCCGTACGGTTACACTTTACGTGTATGGTAATGCTGGACCACCTACTTATTTTGTAGAATGTACATTCGGCGGCAGCGGATTTAATGGAGGAAATAGAGGTCCAGGCGGTAATTCGGGAAATGGAACAGGTGACACGGGATCTGGTACATCAACCAGTGGCGGCGGTAGTTATGGAGATACTGGCCCAGGTACTGGGCCTAATACGGGAGATGCTGAAAGCGACACTTTAGATAAGCTCGAAAAAAGAAATCGAGAAATAAGAGAAAGAGCTTTGAAAGAAAAAATTGAAGAAGACTCATTCTTACTGTTAGATGTACCCTGTGATGAGATACCAAAATGGCAACCGTTGGCTCAACATGAGGTTTCAACAGAGTTGGTTAACAAAATCGATGGTTTATTTCAAAACGATAATGATTGGGCGATAAATTCTTTAGAGAATGCAGGTGGAGCCATTGTCAATATGGATTATTTTGCAGTAAATATCACAAAAATGCCACCATTATCATCTGGGTCGCCATTACTTCATAGCCCAAAATCACTGCTTAGATTAATAAGAAGTCAACTCAACAATTTAAGTGATGAGGCAAGTTTTGATCCCTATTGTTTTAGTGGTCAATCTATGTGTGATCAAGAAACTGCACTATGGAATAGCTTCTTTCCCTTAGGCGCAATTTTATCATTAGACTTGGCTATTGACGACGGCTCAGTAATGGTCACAAAATTCGATAGTAATTCTTGGTATTTTACTACATTAGAAGACCCAAAATATGGAGACCATCCCGTAGCAGGCACTCGACAATTTGGTTTTGAACAACAAGCTGATGGCAGTTATGATTTTTTTGTACGTGGCGTTGATAGAATTGATAGTAGAGGTCTGGAAATAATCGCTAGTGGTTTTGGTGTAAGAGACCCGTTTCGAGATGCAGATGCAACATGGATTAATTTTCAGGAAAATTTACAAAATTATTTAAATGACCTTGTTGAAGGCAGTGCATCAATTGTAGTTCCAACTACATGGCGGCCAGACTGGGATGATGTTCAAGAAGTGCTCAATGGAAACAAACCGATATCTTATCTTGATGGCTGCGACTGAAAAAAATAAAAAGCTATTCAAATATTTAATAATCAGTATTGGTATTTGGTTTTTGTTGTCACTCTTACCCGTGGAGTGGAAATATGGATATGCAAGTTTAGGAGTTACTGGCTGGATTTTATTTTGTTTACAATTTCTAATTTTGATAATATTCTCATTGAATGTGTACTATTCTTTGAAGCTCAAGAGATTTAAAACGCTAACAACATCTATTGTCATATTTATTTTATTTGTAATCTATTATATAATATACTATTTGATAATTGAGCCAACTATGTATTATTAAAATATTTTCTCTTGATGGCTGCGACTAAAATTAAGCATTGGAGCATAAAAGCATTTCTTTTCTGCTCTATAGTATTTATTCTTATGACTTTGTCGCCAATGGAATGGAGATACGGGTATGCAACATTATCTATTTTTGGGTGGATTATAGGTTTGTTCCAAGTAGCGGTAATCTTATTTTTCTTTTTAGCGATAGTTAGATATTTAAGAAAGAAAAATTATTCACTAGTAATGTGGTCAATGGTTATAATTGCAGTTCACCTTATTTACTGTTTTTCTTATTACAATTACTACAATTAGGAATAACAGTCCATTTCGATATGCAGATATCACTTAAATTTACTTTCAAGAAAATCTACAAAATTATTTAAATGCCCTTAGTGAAGATAGTGCATCACTAGCAACTCCGACAACATGGATGCTCGATTGGAATGATGTTCAAGAAGTGCTCAATGGAAATAAACCAATATCTGACTTAGATGGCTGTGAATAAGAAAATCATCTGGCAAGTAAAGGTTATGGCATTGAGCTCATTAATTTACGTCGTACTGACATGGCTGCCTAGGCATTGGATAATAGGCTATGTTTCTCCTTCTCCTTTAGGTTGGTTTATGTTGCTTCTATTATTAATATGTATTGTTCTTTTCCTATGGTCAACAATTATTTATGCCTTCAAAAAAGAATACGTAATGATAATTTGGCCAACATTGGTTCTGATTTTTTTGACATTATATTATTTGTGTCTTTATATCTACTACAATTAACATAGATTCAAAATTAAACTCTGTTGATAGTAGTATTTATTAAGAAGTAAACGTTGCTTAGTTGCAAGAACTCGGTAATGTGGTTTTGAGCAACAATCAGATGGCAGTTATAATTTTTTGGTAAGGGAGTAGATTTTCAAGATAGCTCAAAAAAGGAACATTACATCAATTCCCAAATGGCCAACAATAAAAGAAGTGAATGCAAAACCACGAATATAATTTGCGGAATTTTAGCGTTAATTTTTTGACCGGTATAAATAAAACTGGCAAGCAGTAAAGCTATTAGCGCCAAAGGGAAATAAATGCTGTACTCAGAACTAAGACCGAAATGATTGTAGAAAGCTTCCTTGGCATCCAAAAAGTCATCAAAGTTTGAGAAGGTCACCCACCAATAGATTCTTGTATACAGAATTACTAGTAAAGTTGCGACTGGGAAAATATATTTTTTCAAGGTTTCAGTCTGAACTGTCAATTTAAATTTTTCAAAGGACGCCATCTATAATAATTCAATTCCAATGGTTCGATTGAGAATATCTTTTTTCAGCCATTCATTATATTCTTAGATCACTTCCCACCAATCGCCTGCGCCACCGTCCATCCACCAGTCCATGCATTTTGGAAATTAAAACCGCCCGTAATCGCATCGATGTTTAAAATCTCCCCAGCAAAATAGAGGTTTTCTTGTTTGCGGGATGCAAACGTTCTAAAGTCCACTTCTTTCAAATCAATCCCGCCAGCCGTAACGAACTCTTCTTTAAAGGTGCTTTTTCCGTCGATTTTGAATACGCTTGCAGTAAGTAATGTGGCTAATTCTTTTAAGTTTTGATTAGAGCAGTCTTGCCAAGTCTTGTCTTGAAGACCGGCCGCTTGAACTATATAACTCCAAAGCCTTTTTGGCACTTCATAAAAGCGGTCATTGGATATTTGTTTCTTGCTATCGTCGCGTTTTGTGAGAAGCATCTCATAGCAGTCTTCGTGTGTTAAGTAATTTAGCCAATTAATTAACACATCAAACTTATAGTCCGATGAGTTAAGTTCCACCGCACCCCAAGCGCTCATTTTTAAAATCGCGGGTCCTGAAAATCCCCAATGGGTAATCAATAATGGTCCTTGAGATTCCAATTTCAATTGCGGGATTTCTACTCGTGCTTCTAAAGCAATTCCAGCCAGTTCCGTAATTGCCTTATCAACTATATTAAAAGTAAATAGCGATGGTACGGCATTGACAATAGTATGATCGAGCGTTTTCATTAGTTCCCAAATCTTGGGACTGCTGCCTGCGGTAACGATTAGATTGTCACAGATGAATTCGTCGGTTTTGGTGATGACTTTCCACTGATCCGTCCGTTCTAATGAAACAACATTTTGTGAGGTTTGAACATCAATATTGTATTCTTTGGTCAGTCGGAGAAAGCAATCGATGATGGTTTGAGAGGAATCGGTGACGGGAAACATCCGGCCATCGTCCTCGATCTTGAGTTCTACACCATGGTCGGAGAACCAGGCAATGGTATCACCCGTCATAAATTTATGGAAGGGACCGAGTAATTCTTTTTCTCCTCGAGGATAATTGGTCGTTAGCGGTCGTGGATCAAATTCAGCATGCGTAACATTGCAGCGACCACCACCAGATATGCGGACCTTTTGCAGCACGTCCTTTCCACGTTCTAGAATCGTAATGGAAAGATCTGGTCGCAGTTCTGCTAGATTAATAGCAGCAAAGAAACCAGCGGCTCCACCGCCGACTATGATTACGTTTGAAAACTTTTCTGGGTTTTTGGACACGCTAGGACTATATGATTTCATGAGAAGAAATTTATCTGGATTATCAGATGAAGCAGACTTCAATCCTTATTGTCTTTTAGATCAAGCGCTTTGTGATCGAGAAACGGCGTTATGGAATTCAGAGAACCCTCGTGGAGCTATTTTGGCGTTGGATCTCAATCCAGACGACGGCTCTGTAATTTGTACAGAATACAATTCAACATCATGGTATTTTAGCACTTTGGAAGATCCGTGGTATGGAAATCATCCAGTATCTGGAACTAGGGAATTTGGATATGAAAGGCAGGCTGATGGATCTTACGATTTTTATGTCAGAGGCGTTGACAGAATGGATAGTTATGCTATGGGGGCCTTAGCATCTGGATTTGGATTTGGTGATTCATTCTCTTTTGCGGATCAAACATGGGAGAATTTTCAACAAAACTTGGCTGACTATATTAATGATCCTAATGGAAATACAGCTAGTACAACTGCAAGGGTTAAGCCCAAAGTAGCTTGGCGCGCCGATTTTGATAGCGTTGAAGATGTATTAATGGGTAAAAAAGAAATAAAATCACTTGATGGTTGCGATTAATAAAACACTTAATCTTCGTAGCTTTATTATGCCTTATCTACACTATCTTCCTAGAGATTTTTCATATCTGGTCAAGCAAGTATAGGTCACATAGATTATATAATGCTCATATTACCATTCGTAATCTTTTCTTTGTTTCTAATCGGTCCACTTCACATTTATAAGGTTAAGAAATATAAAATCATGATGTTTCTTATTTTCATTTTTGTTCATAGGGTATTATTTTCCATAGGTTATATTAAATTTCAACTTCTTATCTCATATCATAAACCATCCACGTAATCTTTCGAATCTTGATAAAGAAAAAAAATATTCATTGGACTATAAAGTTTTTAATAGGCAGCTCCTTGTTATGGATTGTTTGTTCTTTAGCTACAGCTGATTTATCGCTGACCATTTTTATGTCGTTATTCCAATTTGTCGTATTCGCCTTTTTTTTAATTCCCACTTTGCATTATTACAGAGCAAAAAAATATAAATTGATATTGCTACCCGTATCAATTTTCGGTGCATTTGTAATTTATTACGTAATCTATTTTATAAACCTTTAAACAATCAGGAAGAAATCAAACAGAAAATGAGGTGTTTAGGATAATTCTTCAGTCAAAACTGAACATAAATTAACATTTTTACTCCCCACCTATCGCCTGCGCCACCGTCCATCCACCAGTCCATGCATTTTGGAAATTAAAACCGCCAGTAATCGCATCGATGTTTAGGATTTCCCCAGCAAAATAGAGGTTTTCCTGTTTGCGGGATGCAAACGTTCTGAAGTCCACTTCTTTCAAATCAATTCCGCCAGCGGTAACGAACTCTTCTTTAAAGGTGCTTTTACCGTCGATTTTGAATACGCTTGCAGTAAGTAATATGGCTAGTTCTTTTAAAATTTGATTAGAGCAGTCTTGCCAAGTCTTGTCCTGAAGACCCGCCGCGAGTATTATGTAACTCCAAAGCCTTTTAGGGACTTCATAAAAGCGATCATTGGAGATTTGTTTCTTGCTATCGTCGCGTTTTGCGAGAAGCATTTCGTAACAGTTTTCGTGGGTCAAATAATTAAGCCAATTGATTACCACATCAAATTTATACCCAGAGCTGTTTAGTTCCACGGCGCCCCAAGCGCTCATTTTTAAAATGGCGGGCCCAGAAAAACCCCAATGAGTAATCAATAAAGGTCCTTGAGACTCCAGTTTTAATTGCGGGATCTCCACCCGAGCTTCAAGAGCAATTCCAGCCAATTCCGTAATCGCCTTTTCCACAAGATTAAAAGTAAATAGTGATGGCACGGCATTGACAATGGTATGGTCGAGCGTTTTCATTAGTTCCCAAATTTTGGGACTGCTGCCTGCGGTAACGACGAGGTTGTCACAGATAAATTCGTCGGTTTTGGTAACGACTTTCCATTGATCTGTTCGCTCTAACGATACTACATTTTGCGAAGTTTGAACATCAATATTGTACTCTTTGGTAAGTCTGAGGAAGCAATCGATGATGGTCTGCGAGGAATCGGTGACGGGAAACATCCTACCGTCATCCTCTATTTTGAGTTCTACACCATGGTCGGAGAACCAGGCAATGGTATCACCGGTCATGAATTTATGGAATGGCCCGAGCAGTTCTTTCTCGCCACGTGGGTAATTGGTGGTTAACGGTCGTGGGTCAAATTCAGCATGCGTAACATTGCAGCGACCGCCACCAGATATGCGGACCTTTTGCAAAACGTCTTTCCCGCGTTCTAAAATAACAATGGAAAGATCTGGACGCAGTTCTGCCAGGTTAATAGCAGCAAAGAAACCAGCGGCTCCGCCGCCGACTACAATGACAGATGTTATGTTATGGTGAGGACTCATTAATTCCTATGCCAAATAACCTCTTCCGTTTTCTTATTAATCGCTGCAAGCAAACTCTCGTTACTATCTTCTAATTTAATATCGCCATTGTTGATGAGCCACAAGATTGCTTTGTCCTGAGCACGGCCTTTCATCATGGCTTCCCGGTAGCCCATTCCTTCTGGGGGAAAGGTGACTAGTGAGTATTTTGAGGAATATTCTGCTTTCGCGTAAGCGGCCTCAAGCTTCATTTCTATAGCACGTTTGATCTGGAAATCCGGGTGGGAAACGCTATCGCGCATCTCGACAAAATTATCCAAAGCGAGATCTGCAATAGCATCTGTATCGGGTTTGCGCTCTTCAGAAAAGCGCTTCAAAGCTTCTGGCCACGTATCAGCCTGATCTAAAATTTTATCAAACACCAAAACATCTTCAAACCCAGCGTTCATTCCCTGACCGTAAAAAGGTACTATCGCATGGCTGGCATCACCCATCATCAAGACTTTGCCGCTTGCAGTCCATGGGGAGCACTTAACGGTTCCCAGTGGTGGCGTAGGATTTGCCTGGTACTGTTCTACTAAATTAGGGATCTCATGGACGATATCTGGAAACTCTTTCTGAAAGAATTCCAGGATCTCTGCTTTGGTTTGAATGTTTTCAAAACTGCGCTCGTTTTCTGCATACTGCATAAACAAGGTCATGGTAAAACTTCCATCCCTGTTAGGCAGACCTATGAGCATAAATCCACCACGAGGCCAGATGTGCAGTGCATGTTCATCAATGCGCCACTTCCCATCTGCAGCGGCTGGCATGTTGAGTTCTTTGTAACCGTGAGGCAACCATTCGGTACTGTAAGAAAAATAAAAATTGCGCTGTCGCGCCATTGCTGCGCGCACTTTTGACCCTGCACCATCTGTCCCGAGTAAAATATCAGGATTCCATACCTTTACGGTGCCACTTTCTGAGTCCTTATATTGTATGCTTCCTTTTTGAACATTAACGGCGATAACCTCGTCGTTGAAATCCATCTTCACTTTTTCATATTCATCTGCTTTATCCAGTAGCAGCTTATTAAGGTCTTCCCTTGAAATAGAATTGATATGATCTTCTACACGACCGCTATAATTAGAGGTGATGACATCGCCATTTTTAGGATGGATCATACGTGCTTTCATGGGGATGCAAAGTTCTTTTACCTTATCGCCCAGACCTACCATTTTTAAAGCATTCAAACCACGATCAGAAAGTGCAAGGTTTATGGACCTACCCGCATCGATAATTTTATCGCGCATATCGGGTCTCTTTTCTAGCACGTTGACACTATAGCCTCGCTGGGCTAATCTCAAGCCCAATAAAGAACCAGTAAGCCCTGCTCCTGTTATCAGGATGTTTGTTTTTTTATCTGAAATCTTCATGCAATTGATAGGTAGGTAAGGAATGTCAATTTACAGTTCTGAACTTAGGATCTGGACAAAGTTCCAGCAGTCCATGTATGAATTGTATAATGGTGCCGGAGCAACACGTATTACATCTGGCTCGCGCCAGTCTGCAATAACGCCGCGGCTGCTTATGTCTTTAAAAAGACTCTTATCAGCATTTTTTACCGCAAGAGAAAGTTGGCACCCGCGATCTTTTGGTTTATCAGGGGTAATTATTCTAATGCGATCACCAGGAATATTATTGACAAGATATTCCAGATAATTAGTCAATGAAACCGACTTGCTCAGTAAGTTTTTAAAACCAGCTTCCATAAATAGATCCATACTCGCTCTTATGGGAGCCATGCTCAAAATAGGAGCATTACTTTGTTGCCAGCCCTCAGCTCCCGGAATAGGATCAAATTTAGGCTCCATAAGAAATCGCTCTTCCTTATTATGTCCCCACCATCCCGCAAAGCGATCTAGGTTATCATTATCAGCATGTCTTTCATGAACAAAACAGCCACCTATACTTCCAGGACCTGAGTTCATATACTTATAGGTACACCATACGGCAAAATCAGCACCGCTATTATGCAGATCTAAATCTACATTTCCTGCACCATGCGCGCAATCAAACCCTACAAGAGCGCCATGGGAATGACCTAAGTCTGTAATTTTTTTCAGGTCGAAAAATTGGCCTGTATAATAATTAATGGAGGCAATCATTACTAGAGCAACCTCGTCGCCATGTTTGCGCAAGATACTTTCAAGGTCTTCTATCTCGAGTGTACTGCTCCCGGGTCGTGGTTGCCACAGAATAATATCTTCAGCGGGATCGCCACCGTGAAATTTTATTTGGGAATCTACTGCATAAGTGTCACTAGGAAACGCATCTGCTTCCATAATGATCTTTTTACGCTTGCCCTGCGGCTGGTAAAAACTCACCATCATGAAATGCAAGTTGGGCGTTAGGGTATTCATGACCACTACCTCATGAGGCTTAGCGCCTACCACATCAGCCATAGGTTCTGTTAAGAATTCCTGATAGCGTGTCCATGGGAAGGTTTTATCAAAATGGCCTTTAACTCCCAGCTCTGCCCAGTCATTAAGTTCCTCTTGTACATAGGCAGCAGCTTTTTTAGGCTGCAACCCCAGGGAGTTACCGCATAAATAAACACTTTCTGTTCCATCAGTATGTTTGGGAATGTGAAAACTTTCGCGAAAGCGGGATAGTTTATCTCCTGCATCTAACGATTGAGCAAATTCTTTAGTGGGTTCAAAGGTCATAGAAATTGTTATTTTGTAACGTTGATGTTCGTGAAATAGATATTCAAAGCACCATCTTCAGTGCGATGGTTCGTGGCAATTTTGATACCGTTGTAATCTTGATAATCTTCAAAAGAAGTAGTCATCGCTGGAGTGGTGGTTCCTTTGGGATAATAAGACCACTTAGTTACATTTTTATTATCGTCTACATACATATCATAACGATCACCGGGAGTGTATCCATTCTCTCCAGTATATTGCACTTGAATCATTTTACCTTCTGTGGTCTCTGGATAAGTGACTTCCTTACCGGTATCCCATGCTAGTTTAAACTGGGGCAACAACCAGTAAACATCATTTACAAAAGCGCGGTCTGCACTCATGGAAAGACTGTCTAATTGTTGACCACGGTTGTAGGTGATCGTTTCGTTGTTAGAGTTTAGTGTGACTTGATCTGATTTAGGGTTCCATTGCCAGGAACGAGAAGTCATAGTTTCACCATTGCGCTCTGCATTAAATGTAAAGTCGATTTGTTTCACGTCGTTCCATTGATCTAATCCCGCATTTTGAGCAACTTGCATTGAAAATTCTGGGCTTTTCTCTTCAACGGTTTCTTCTGGTTTATCGTTTTTGCAGGATGTGAATATCGCAGCAAATGCTATTATAATAAAGAAATTTTTCATGATGATATTATTGATTTTTTGTAGAATTCAAAAGTACGATTTCTAAGGCGTTACAATATCGTAAAGGTTTGTGAATATGGTCGCAGCGCCGCTGCAGTAAAAGTACCTTTGCAGCGTGGGAACTAGAAAAGTACAACGGGAGGTAAGCGATCGCAAAAAAAACGTCATCATTTTATTATTGGGGACACTTATTGCTATAGGCCCATTTTCAATCGATACCTACCTCCCAGCTTTTAAGCAAATTGCGGAGGATTTCAATACAGACACTAGTGCCATAGGGCTCACCTTAACTACTTATTTTATAGGAATAGGTTTAGGCCAGTTAGCTTACGGTCCGTTAATGGATAAATATGGTCGTAGGAAGCCTTTAATTGTAGGTCTTGCACTTTACATTCTCATGAGCGTTCTATGTGGTTTTGCATGGGATCTCTGGTCACTTGCATTTTTCAGGTTCTTTATGGCCCTGGGTGGCTGTGCTGGTATGGTAGCTAGTAAAGCGGTGGTAAGAGATTATTTTCCTAAGGAAAAAGTGGCAGACGTATTAAGTACACTTATGCTAGTTATGGGTGTGGCACCTGTAATAGCACCCACGGTAGGCGGTTTTATCATCACTTCGTTTCACTGGCCAGTGTTGTTTTTCTGTCTTGCAGGTTTTGCAGCAATTATGTTGTTCAATGTAGTTTATATTTTACCGGAAAGCGCAGAGCCTAATAAAGCGACCAGTTTGAGACCTTCAAAAGTGATGCGCGAATACTGGTCTATATATAAGAACAGGGATTTCTTTTTATTTTCCACCACCAGAGGCTTTGCCATAGGAGCATTACTTGCTTATGTTGCCAGTGCTCCATTTATATTTATAGATTTCTTTGGGATGGATGCAGATACCTTCGGATACATTTTCGGTGGTAATGCTGCTGGATTGATTTTGGGCAGTCAGCTCAACCGTTTGTTTCTTCGACGGTTCACCACATTTCAGGTAAGTTATACCGTTTCTATTGCGATGGCAGTATTGACTTGTGGAATATCTATTTACAGCCTCCTTGTCGCACCCCAGTTTTGGGTGATTTATCCAGGATTGTTTATGATGCTGTTTTTTATAGGTTTTCAAAATCCAAACGTTACTGCCATGAGTCTCCAGCCATTCAACTTACAGGCAGGTAGTGCGAGTGCGCTCGTGGGCGCGGTCAGCATGATTTTTGGTAGTATTGCGAGTACGCTGGTGGCTCAGTTGCTTACAGATAGTATTATGCCACTGCTGGCGATTGTGACATTCTGTAGTATTGCCGGCTGTATCGCAGTGGTATACTATAAAGTGGAGTATGGCCACGGGTACGCTTTCGCGAAAGCCTATTACCATCATCCTCACCGCATCAAACGACGACGGGAATTAGAATAGAGATTCCGTAACTTAGCTTCATATATGATTTTGAGAACGATACTCAAACAACTGTTAACCATTAGTTGTAGATACAAATAAAAATATTTAAACACTTATTAAAATGAAAACAACAATTCACAAAGCCGAAAGTAGGGGGCAAGCAGATCATGGCTGGCTTAAAGCTAATCACAGTTTCAGTTTTGCTTCTTGGCACAACCCGTCACGTATGAATTTCGGCGCCTTGCGAGTTTTGAATGATGATACCGTTGCTGCGGGCGCTGGTTTTCCAACGCACCCCCATGCAAACATGGAAATCATCACGATTCCCTTATCTGGAACATTGGAACACAAAGATAGCATGGGCAATACCGCTCAAATCAAAACTGGTGAAATCCAAGTGATGAGTGCTGGAACCGGAGTCACCCATTCAGAATACAACGCCAGTAGCACAGAAGAGCTGAAATTATTCCAGATCTGGCTCTTTCCTAATAAGCAAAACGTAACTCCCAGATACGACGAGCTAAAACTGAACCCTAAAGACCGTCACAATAAGTTCCAGCAGATCCTTTCCCCTACACCAGAGGACGCAGGTGTCTGGATCCATCAAGAAGCCTGGTTGCATATGATCTCTATGGATCAACATACAGAACAAGAGTATAATTTAAAGTCACAAGATAACGGAGTCTATATAATGGTAGTAGAAGGGGCTATTGAAATTAATGACACCACACTCAGCTACAGGGACGCGATAGCAATAA
>NZ_JADFCO010000055.1 GCF_015356755.1 Nonlabens antarcticus
ACAGAATAAACTCAAAAGAAAACAGTACAAATCAAAAAAGCTCAACGATGCTAGCATCGTTGAGCTTTAAGTAATAAATTTAATCCTTCAATAATCTGTATCGGTTATTTAGGACGAGACATTTATTATGATATCAATTTGTGTGTTTCGGCAGGCTTTTTATTTGATTTTGATTTTAATCTGGGCGTTTCCACAAGCTTTCGCTTTCGCTTAAGTTTGTGGTCGGGCTCTACGCTACAATCTTTATAATGTAAAACCCGTTGCACTCGATTTACATTATAAAGGATTTTCACTGCGATCCCTAACGCAAATGATACGCTCTTGAATTGAGAAAGTATTCAGATGTTTTCTGTAAACCTTCCCTCCTAAATACTTCAGAGAAGCCCCAGTGTTCATGCAGACAAAGGGTTTTTCTTCACTAGCGGTCACTGAGCGCAGTCGAAGTGTTATCTTTGCGTTCATTAGAACCGTTAATGAGCCAGAAAATTCTTCTCAACGCCGCCCAACTGGATATGATATTGCACCGGCTGGCTTGCCAATTGATAGAGAATCACAGCGATTTCAAGAACACCGTACTCATAGGTGTTCAACCGCGAGGCGCCTTTCTTCTCAGACGCTTAGAAAAAGTGCTTAAGGAACATTATCAAATTCAGAATCTGCAAACAGGTTTGCTGGATATAACCTTTTATAGGGATGATTTTAGACGTGGGGAAGAGCCATTGAAAGCAAACAGTACAGAGATCCATTTTATTATAGAAAACAAAGACGTGGTTATTGTAGACGACGTTTTATATACAGGTCGCAGTATCAACGCTGCTTTGACGGCTTTGCAATCCTTCGGACGGCCTAAAACTGTGGAACTGCTGACTCTAATTGACCGCCGTTTTTCTAGACATCTCCCTATACAACCCGATTACAATGGACGTCAAGTAGATGCTATAGGCAACCAAAAAGTAAAAGTACACTGGAAGGAAAATGCAGATGAAGACGCCGTTTACCTTTTAAAATCTGAAGATTAATGAGTCAATTGAGCGTCGATCATCTACTGGGAATCAAAGAGCTTACAAAAGAGGATATTCAATTGATCCTCACGACTGCAGATCAGTTCAAAGAAGTCATCAATAGACCGATTAAAAAAGTTCCATCACTACGAGATATTACCATCGCTAACCTTTTCTTTGAGAACTCCACTAGAACAAAACTATCCTTTGAACTTGCCGAAAAACGCCTGAGTGCAGATGTAATCAATTTCAGTTCGGCTCAAAGTTCAGTTAAGAAGGGAGAAACATTAATTGATACCGTTAATAATATACTCGCGATGAAAGTGGATATCGTGGTAATGCGTCATCCTAATCCTGGTGCTGGAGTATTTTTATCTAAGCACGTCAATGCCAGAATTGTTAACGCTGGTGATGGTGCTCATGAACATCCTACACAAGCCTTGCTCGATAGTTATTCCATTCGGGAAAAGTTAGGTTCTCTGGATGGAAAGAAAGTGGTGATAGTAGGCGATATCCTGCACAGTCGGGTAGCGCTTTCAAATATTTACTGCCTCAAGAAATTGGGCGCTGAGGTTATGGTTTGTGGACCAGCAACATTGATCCCGCGTCACATTGCAGATCTAGGGGTAAAAGTAGAGCTGAATCTTAAAAAGGCATTGCAATGGTGCGACGTGGCAAATATGCTGCGTGTACAGAATGAAAGAATGGATATTTCTTATTTCCCCAGCGTGCGAGAATATGTACAGCAATACGGAGTGAATCAGGAAATCCTGGACAGTCTAGATAAAGAAATTGTGATCATGCATCCCGGACCTATCAATCGCGGTGTAGAAATCACCAGTGAGGTAGCGGACTCCGGGCAGGCAATAATATTAAATCAAGTAGAAAATGGGGTTGCCATACGCATGGCGGTATTATATCTGATAGCCTCAAAAATTCAACATAATGACCAGTAAAATATTCGAAAAATACACTTTGTTGCAAGACGATCAAGATGATGTTTGCGATTTTGCCAACTTCCTTACTCGCATCCATGATAAGTTCAACGAGGTAAACATCGTTATTGATATTTTGAAATACGATACAATGAGCCTACAGGACTTGCTCTGCTTTTTAACGTTGAGCAATACACACAGAGCACTCAAAAAATCTTTAGTTATCGTAACTTCTGCTATCTCTCCAGACGATATTCCCGATGAATTATTAGTAGTTCCCACAATACAGGAGGCGGAAGATATTATTGACATGGAAGAGATTGAGCGAGACCTAGGCTTTTAAAAAGATTTTCAGGGACAGTGTTTAGCTAATTTAAAATATGCCTTAAGTCTAAAGCTTAAAAACCATCAAATAATAATGATTGTGATTTTTCTGAATTGAATGATAGATCAGATTTTTTATTTTGCTTCAACTTCTTTAATGATTGGAGCATTTTTTTGAAGTAAAGAAGTAGAGACTGCACCTAATTTTGTCCATATCTTCTTGTGTAGGTCAACTCTAAATCTTCATTTATTCTAGTGTCGCTTACTGTCTAGGTAAGGTCAGTAGTAAACTTACGATCATTACCACGTCTAATAATAAGATAAAAACCAATTTGAAACTAACTATATTAGGTTGTCATAGCGCAACACCTCGTGATAATGCGCGTCCCACAGCACAAATACTGGAGGTAAGAGGCCATTTGTTTCTTATCGATTGCGGTGAAGGAACACAAATGGCAATGCGTCGCAACAATGTAAAATTTGCTCGTATCAAACATATCTTCATTTCGCATTTACATGGCGATCATGTGTATGGATTGATAGGGCTCATTTCGACATTTTGTTTGTTAGGTCGTGATAAACCATTACATATTTATGGACCAAAAGGCATTAGGGAGATGATCGAATTACAGTTGCGCTTAGGAAATAGTTTCATGCCTTTTGAACTATATTTCACCGAATTAGAGGAAACAGTTGCGACTCAGATTTTTGAAGATGAAACAGTAAGCGTGACAACAATTCCACTCATTCATCGAGTGTACACAAACGGGTTCCTAATCCGCGAGAAGCCGGGTGACTTAAGCCTAGACATCATTGCTTGTGAAGAGCTGGATGTTGAAAAAGCATATTATCGAAAAATCAAACAAGGCTCCGATTATGTCAGAGAAAATGGCGATATAATCGAGAATTCTAGATTGACGACCGCTGGTAACCCGCCTAAAAGCTATGCCTTCTGTAGTGATACTATGTATAAGGAAAATATGGTTGCTCAGATCAAGGAAGTAACCGCTCTTTACCATGAGAGCACTTTTCTTAAACCACATGAATATCTTTGTAAGAAAACAAAGCACAGTACCGCCGCACAGGCAGCAACTATTGCACAAAAAGCTGATGTTGGAATGCTGATTTTAGGCCACTATTCCTCTCGATACAAATCGTACGACATGTTTACGGATGAGGCACGGCCTATATTTGAAAATTCACACTGTGCGCTAGATGGGAAGGTTTTCGAATTGTGAATTAAGAATGATGAATCCGAAATCATAAAAGGAACGTAGTTTCTGAAATGCGTTACGCGACGTACTCCAAAACATCAAAAAGCTCCATTTTATAAACCAGATCTAGCTCCCTCTCCGTTGGAGAGGTCTGGGGTGAGGTGTTGTGAGTATTTGAAATTATATCTGGATTCACTTTAGATTTCGGGTTTTGTAAATCTTCAACCCATCCGTCTCACGCATGGCTATCGCCATCGCGTGATCCACCTTCCCTCATCTCATCTGAGGTAAGGAGTTTTTAAACCTGCAATTAAGAGCAAAATTGGTAATCGGCAAGCAAAATTTGCTATTGCCTGAAAGGAGTCGAAGGCAGCAAATTGAGAATTGGTAATGTTGCTAGAAAACTATTCTTGAACGGCCTGTAGTAGAAGGGTTGAACTCTATCTGGCATTTGAAAAGTCTTTTCTCTTTAGTCTAGCTTCTTAATTCGTCATTAAGTCAATTGTCTATCTTCAAGAAGTCAGCCGTCTGCTGTCAACAAGTCGACAAGTCAACTGTCAATAACTATATTTTCTTCATCTGCTGCTTCATCATTTTTACCTGATCAGCTAGCATGCCGTGTTTGTCTAGTTTTTTCGCTTCTGTTAAAAGAGTTGTAGCCTCGCGTTTACGTCTTTTTGTCATTGCGATTCCGGCTAAGTTCAATTTCGCGACAGCGAGATCTTGATCCATATTTAAACCCAATTTAATCGCTCTGCGAAAATATTTTTCAGCCTGCGTCATATTAGTTTGTGAGATCATCAATCCTTGTAGGTAGTTGTAATAACCTTGTTGTTTAGTGACAAGTGCTGCTTCTGGATTTTTAATTTTGGAGAGCCATTTTTGAGCTCCTGGAAAATCTTGCTTTCTCAATCTCAAAAAAGCCAGCAAAATAATTTCGTTCTTGAAGTATAGAAATATGAATATTCCCGAAAGTAATATCAGCATTATCCCTGTAAGAATCTCGTTTTTAGTGAACTGAAATACTGCAAGAGCTACAATTAAAGCAGCAAGTACTAATTTGATATTTTTATTAAACATGAATATTTTCGTTTGGGTTGCAAATATAAGTAACGTCAGAGATATCCTAAGACTCAAAGAGTTCTTAATGAAGTTTCAGAACTTAATATACCTCTTATAAAAAACAGCTATTGCCATAATCTTATCATTAGAACAGTAAGCTGACCCTTGCAAGTGGTGGGTGCACTTAAGGCTTCCTTTTAATAATAGTTATTTTACGCTGTTATGGCACCTAGACAGATGGTGAATATTACAGTGATAAGCTTAGTTTTACACTTTATGGAGAGCAATGTTGATAAGCAGTTGATTTTCCTAATAAATATTATACGTAAACGTTGTGTAGTCTCAAAGACTTTCTATCTTTGCACCCGATTAAAAACTAAGCTACTACCCTTTATTATTATATAATTACACGATGGCACAAAAGAGAACATACCAACCTAGTAAGAGAAAGAGAAGAAACAAACACGGTTTCAGAGAGCGCATGGCTTCTGCAAATGGTCGTAAAGTTATCGCTCGTCGTAGAGCAAAGGGTCGTAAGAAATTATCAGTTTCTACAGAAAGAAGACACAAGAGATAATGACTCTTTTTTAATAAATAATAGGCGTTACTTTTTTAGAAGTAACGCCTTTTTTTGTACCCTAAAGCGAATTCCCATAACCTTTAAGTAACCAGACAAATGCCGAAAAGAAAAGATCTCAAATCCATATTATTAATAGGCAGCGGCCCGATCATTATAGGTCAAGCATGTGAATTTGACTATGCAGGCTCCCAAGCGCTGCGCTCGCTCACTGAGGAAGGAATAGAAACTATTCTTATCAATTCAAACCCGGCAACCATCATGACAGATCCATCGATGGCAGATCATGTGTATTTGTTGCCATTGACGACTAAATCGTTAAGAAAAATCCTTGCAGAACACCCACAGATTGATGCAGTATTGCCCACCATGGGAGGTCAAACAGCATTAAATTTATGTATTGAAGCAGACGAGAAAGGAATCTGGGAAGATAATAATGTAGAGATTATAGGAGTCGATATTGACGCGATTAATATCACAGAAGATCGGGACAAGTTCAAAGGTTTAATGCATAAAATAGGGGTGCCAGTGGCACCTGCAAATACGGCAAATTCATTTTTGAAAGGAAAAGAAATTGCACAGGAGTTTGGTTTTCCATTAGTAATTCGACCATCGTTCACATTGGGAGGTTTCGGCGCAAGTTTTGTCCACAACGAGGAGGAGTTTGAAGAATTATTGACCCGTGGTCTAGAAGCATCGCCCATTCATGAAGTCTTGATTGATAAAGCTTTATTGGGATGGAAGGAATATGAACTGGAATTGTTACGGGATGATAACGACAACGTTGTGATCATTTGTACGATAGAAAATATGGATCCCATGGGAATCCATACTGGTGATTCTATAACCGTTGCGCCAGCGATGACATTATCAGATCGTACCTACCAAAAAATGCGTGATATGGCGATTCACATGATGCGCAGTATCGGTGAGTTTGCGGGTGGTTGTAATGTTCAATTTGCCGTTAGTCCTGACGAGAATGAGGATATTATTGCCATTGAAATCAATCCTCGAGTGTCGCGTTCTAGCGCATTAGCCTCAAAAGCGACAGGTTATCCTATTGCTAAAATAGCTTCAAAACTAGCTATAGGATATACGCTGGATGAGCTGGACAATCAAATTACAAAATCGACCAGCGCTCTTTTTGAACCAACTTTAGACTATGTAATTGTTAAGATTCCGCGATGGAATTTTGATAAGTTTGAGGGGTCAGACCGTAAACTGGGATTACAGATGAAGTCTGTAGGAGAAGTGATGGGAATAGGCCGTTCCTTTCAAGAAGCACTACATAAAGCCACCCAATCTCTAGAGATTAAACGCAATGGACTGGGCGCAGATGGTAAAAGTTATACCGATTACAATCAGGTGATCGAGAAGTTGACCCATGCAAGTTGGGATCGCGTTTTCGCACTGTATGATGCTGTTGCCATGGGAATCTCATTGTCGAGAATCCACGAGATCACGCGCATCGACATGTGGTATTTGAAACAATTTGAGGAGCTTTATGAACTTGAAGTAGAAATAGGGAAGTTTGAAATAAGTTCGCTTTCGCGAAAGCTGCTCCTAGAAGCAAAACAAAAAGGATTTGCTGATCGACAAATAGCACACATGTTGGGCTGTAAAGAGTCTGAGGTTCATGACAAGCGTGATGAAATGAACATCAATCGCGTTTATAAACTTGTAGACACCTGTGCGGCAGAATTTAAGGCAGAAACGCCTTACTACTACAGTACGTTTGAAGCAGATGTTGAAACACCAGATGGCGTGAGGTCTGCGCAGAACGAAAGTATTGTAAGTGACAAGAAAAAAGTGATCGTTTTAGGTTCTGGACCAAACAGAATTGGACAGGGAATCGAGTTTGATTACTGTTGTGTTCATGGCGTTTATGCCGCTCAGGAATGTGGCTATGAAGCGATTATGATCAACTGTAATCCAGAAACCGTTTCTACCGATTTTGACACAGCAGACAAACTTTATTTTGAGCCTGTTTTCTGGGAACATATTTATGACATTATTCGTCATGAAAAGCCAGAAGGTGTGATCGTACAATTGGGCGGACAAACAGCCTTAAAGCTAGCCGAAAAACTACACCGTTACGGCATCAAGATTATAGGAACGAGTTATGATGCGCTGGATCTTGCAGAAGATCGCGGACGTTTTTCAAAATTATTACAGGACATTGATATTCCTTTTCCAGAATTTGATATTGCGACCACTCCAGATGAGGCATTGAGAGTTTCTGATAAGCTGGACTTCCCGATTTTGGTAAGGCCATCCTACGTTCTAGGTGGTCAGGGAATGAAGATTGTAATCAATAAACAGGAACTTGAAGAACACGTTGTGGACATCCTACGCAAGATTCCAAACAACGTTTTGTTACTTGATCATTATCTTGATGGTGCGATAGAAGCAGAAGCAGATGCTATCTGTGATGGAGAAAATGTGTACATCATAGGAATTATGGAACACATCGAACCATGTGGTGTTCACTCTGGAGATTCTAATGCGTTGTTACCACCATTTACTTTGGGCGATTTGGTAATGCAGCAAATAAAGGATCATACCAAGAAAATCGCACTTGCACTCAAAACGGTTGGGTTGATCAATATACAATTTGCAATTAAGGATGATATCGTTTATATCATAGAGGCAAATCCGCGAGCGTCTAGAACGGTTCCTTTTATTGCCAAGGCTTATGGCGAGCCGTACGTGAATTATGCTACCAAAGTAATGCTAGGTGTAAATAAGGTAACCGACTTTAATTTCAACCCACAATTAAAGGGTTATGCGATCAAGCAACCCGTTTTCTCCTTTAATAAATTCCCGAATGTCGACAAACGATTGGGACCAGAGATGAAATCCACCGGAGAAAGCATTTTGTTTATTGACGACTTAAAAGACGATGAATTCTACGAACTGTATGCTAGACGTAGGATGTATTTGAGTAAGTAATTCTAGTTAGCGAGTCTTTGAGTTTGTGAGCTATGAGTTCAGAATACAATTGAACGTTAGGTCAAAAGATAAAGAAGTAATGGAAGAATCAAATTTAGATACGAAAAACACCTTGAATGACGCTTTTATGTTTAACCCATCGTTGAAGGTGCTAATGGTATTTATATTTGTTTGGGTGATATCAAATATTCTTTTGGTTTTAAGTCTAACTGACTTGTTTACGGAAAGCTTTTTTCAAAAGCAGTATGTTATGATGTATTTTTTAATGATAGGATCTACCATAGCTACTATGAAGGTTGCATTCAATTATTTCAAGAAAAGATAATTTTCACTTAATTCCATTTTTAGAATCAAATTACACTGACTGGTAATCACTAACTAATGTAGCGACAAAATCAAACCTGGTTTTGAAGAGATTTTGTATATTCCTTTAATGGAGATTAACCACAAATCAGTTTATAGTCACGTAAGACTAATACGATGGATTACAGTTGTCTTTACTGTAACTATTCTCACATTCATCTTTACAGCTTGGTTTTTTAAGGCTGGCTATGAAAGTGTCTTTGGAGATTATAACGCGTTTGAACTGTTGTTTATTCCTGGAATATTTATTATGGCTTATGCTATGTGGATCACTTGGACTAAACTTGTCAAATCTAAATCCCAAAAAAGGAATGATACTTTTTGTCTTTTACTTTTAGGCGTTTTTGGTGTATGGATGTGGATGCCATCAAAGGACGGGATAAAAGCCCAATTCAAAAGAAGGGAAAATCCGTTTTTTGGTAAATTTGATTAATAATAATGAGCTTGTTTATTTTGAGAATAATTAGGTTTCTTATCACGGTTCCTATTTTCCAATTGGTTTTATTCAGTAAACTTTTTTAACTCTTTTACCAACGCGCTGATGACTCCTCGCCTAGAAAAAGGCGAGAACAGATTGTTTTGGCCGTTCATGGCAAAGCGATCAGGAGTGGTTGAAGTTGTAGTAAGGATTATTATAATTGAGAACTAGGCTCTAGTTTACTGCAACTTCAACCTATCCGACCAAAGTCAGCTATCGCTTACTTTGCCCACCTTTCCGTTTTCTCGGAAAGGAGTTTTTTGGGAGAATGTATTTGAAAATGGATCGGTTTAATTTACATCTGATATAAATCCAACTAGTCCAACTCCACATTATAATTCTTTAACTGCTACACAAATTCATCTGAATTAAAGTAGGTTACTTTCATTTCATCCATTAGAGAATAAGTGGGATGATTCTCATGGTTTACATTTTCGATTCGGTTTTTATTCACAACTACGTTTGAGTTTTTTTATTCGCTAAGCGCTTGGAACTCCTCGCCTAGAAAAAGGCGAGGACAGATTGTCTTTGCCTTTCCCGGCAAAGCAATCAGGAGTGGTTGAAGTTGCAGCAAAAATTATTTGCAATTGATAGTTAGAGTTAAGTTCACTGGAACTTCAACCTATCCGACCAAAGTTTGCTATCGCTTACTTGCCCACCTTTCCGTTTTCTCGGAAAGGAGTTTTTTAGAGGAATAACTTTTATTCTGTGAACTCCAACTAGTCCAACTCGACATTATAATTCTTTAATTGCTCCACAAATTCATCTGAATTAAAGTAGGTTACTTTCATTTTACCAATGTCAGAATAAGTAGATCTCTTGTTATAGTTGTTATTTTCGGATTGGTTTTTTTGCATAAATATTTTTGATGTTTTATAGCAAAGTGCTTATAACTCCTCGCCTAGAAAAAGGCGAGGACAGATTGTCTTGGCCGTTCATGGCAAAGCGATCAGGAGTGGTTGAAGTTACAGCAATTCTTATTTGCAATTGATAGTTAGAGTTAAGTTCACTGGAACTTCAACCTATCCGACCAAAATCAGCTATCGCTAACTTTGCCCACCTTTCCGTTTTCTCGGAAAGGAGTTTTTAGGTGAGTGGATTTTAAAAAAAGACTGGTTTAACTTTTGCCCTATAAAACTCCAACTAGTCCAACTCCACATTATAATTCTTTAATTGCTCCACAAATTCATCTGTAGAAAAGTTAGTGGCTTGCATCTCTCTTGCGGACTCTCTTTTTAAAGCTTTACGACGTATCTCCCTTGCAAAACGTCTGATATGGGTTTCGCTTGTTAGTTTCAATCCAGGTACCGCCACAGTTTTTCCGTTCTCATCTTTGGCAACCATCGTCACATAACTGGAATTACAATGCTTTTTTGCTCCTGACTTGATGTCCTCTGCATCCACGCGTATTCCTATAACCATGGAAGTATTTCCCGCATAATTGACGGTCGCTTTGAGGGTGACCATTTCGCCCACATCAATGGGTGCTAGAAAATCAACGACGTCCACGCTTGCTGTTACACAGTAGTTGTTACTGTGTTTTGAGGCGCAGGCAAAAGCAATCTGGTCAACCAATGATAATATGTGCCCACCGTGGATTTTGCCAGAGAAATTGGCGTGTGACGGTAACATCAACATGGATATCACAACTCTTGATTCTTCGGGTGTTTTGAATTTTATGGGCATGGGTTTGTGTAGGTTTTTGGGACTATGAGTCGTGAGGGAGGTTTATATGTATTCCGCTTTCGCGAAAGCGAACTAAACTAAAAATGATAGCGCACTGACTGGAACCCGGAACTTTTTACTGGAAACTGGCTAATTGCGATTGAAATGCGGCGATTGATCCAGTGTGACCTCGGTAATGAAATATTTAGTATCTCCCCAAAAGAAAAGAGTTCCAAATCGTTCTTCATACTCGAGTTTTACATACTGACCCTGATACTCTTTTAATTTATCAATTACTTCTTTCTCTTCATCCAGAACCGAAAAAGAAAATATCTGTGCACCGCTTATTCCTTGGGATATTTCACCTTCCCAGGTTTTTACAATATATCCCTTGCTAGTGAACTTGATCAATTCCCCACTGCGGAAACCATCAGAATAGGTTGCGAAATATAAAAAGGTGTACCATAAAATTGCCATGAGGACAATGGTAGCAAGAATGACACCTAGAATCTTTTTCATAATAATACGATTTGCTGAAAGGCAAGACCGGTCAGAATAGCGATGCCAAAGCTAATCAATGTCCCGATCAATACATATTCCGTCAACTTCATGTTCTTTGCCTTGCTCAAATCCCCAAACCTAAAAACCGATTTGGCCGTAATCAAGAACCCTACAGCTTCAAAATGTCCCATAACTACGAAAATGAAAATCAACAAGCGTTCAATCATGCCTATCCATTTTCCTGCATTTTTCAAAGATGCAACGCCAGTAACTTCTGAATCTAATTTCCAGCGTGTAAAGAAAGTCTTAAGTGCTATGGCAACTGGTGTGGTCAAAAATAAAATACATAACACTAATGCCCAGAATTGGAACGGTAATTCCTTTATCTCAAAATTTATTAAAGTTCCATCATATAATAGCCAGATTGTTATGATTACCGCTACATGCGCAACCTGATCTGTGAGATATAACCAGCGCTTGTTATTTTTATTTGTACTGTAAAGTTTAGCAGCATCAATAAGTAAGTGACTGATGGCAATAACTAGGGCGATATACCATAGACTCAAATCCCAAAGCGCTATCAGAGCAAGTAAGCCATGTAGTAAAGCGTGGACATACAGTCTTATTGACTTGAGTTTGTGCTTCTCCTTATGTTTGACACTTTTCTGAGTCTGGAAAACAAAGTCACCCAGTAAATGGGCAATTAACAATTTAATCAATAACGCCATGACTTACATCTTTATAGTATTGATCAAAAAGGTGCATTAATACCTTTGTTTCTTGCCAATTTGCACGATTGAGCCTGCGGCTAGCTGTAGCTTGTTTTATCCCTAACTTTTTACCTAGTTCTTCCTGAGTATCTTCAGGAGTTTTCAGTCTTTCATTAACCATCTCAGCACTGTTGATGGACCATTGATCCATTAAAATGCCTGCGACTCTCAAGCAACCATTCATGTAAAAATCAAGATGGTGCTCGCTATTTACCATAATACGTTGACCGCTATCCTTCAATGTTTCTAAAGTTCTGCCAGACCTTATGAATGCAGATCCGTTGGATTTTTCAATAAATTCATTTTCAAATTCAACGGAACCTAAGCCTATGGACAATCGAACATCCAAACTTTTAATTTTTTTAAGCGCTGACTTTAATTCTATGCATGCTAGCAAAGCTAATTCGGGCTGTGCTATAAGTAACTGAAAGCTATCCCCTTGAAAAACACTGTGTTTATTTTTTTTGGCAAATTTAGGCATCCATTCTTCCAGAATAGAAAGGTACACCCGTGGCGCTACCTTGGTTGAATTGATAATATCTCCAGAAAGTACAATCTCCATAATACTGCTAAAATAATTAAATATATTACATATTTACGTAATATTCAGATTTATTACTTAAATACGTAATAAGTTAAATGTATAGAGGAAATATTGAACAACCCACCTGCAATTATTACATAATAGAAGTATAAGTAAAATTATTACCTTTTTAAGTAATACTTAATCACGGATGTCTTCAGGGCTGTTTAATTCCAAATAATCCGAATCATTATCCAGCGCACGACCCACCATTTTTTCATTGAGAGCTTTGTTCGTTTTCGCTCCTAACTTCTTTAATCGTTCCACCCGACCTATAATATTCCCTGAACCTTCACTTAGCTTATTCATGCTAGACTTGTATGTCTTTTGGACTGTATCCATTTGCTGTCCTACTTTAATGAGGTCTTCTGTCAGCCCCACAAATTTATCATAGAGTGAGCCAGCAGCTCTAGCGATGTCAAGAGCGTTTTTCTGCTGTTTCTCATTTTGCCACATCGTATCGATCGTTCGTAAAGTTGCAAGTAATGTGGTAGGGGTAACGATAATGATATTCCTATCAAAAGCATCCGTATAAATTGAGGTGTCAGCATTTAAAGCAGCTGCAAAGGCGGGCTCAATAGGAACAAACATCAACACAAAATCAGGACTTTCAATGGAATAAAGTTCGTGATAATTCTTATCTGATAAATCATTGATATGCTTGCGCAAGGCAGCGACATGTGCCTTCAAATGTTGATTAAGAAGTGTTTCATCTTCTTCATTCACCCAGCGTTCATAGGCATTTAGAGAAACCTTAGAATCAATGACCATTTTATTTCCTCCCGGTAAGTGAACGACTACATCTGGAAAATAGGTTTTTCCCTCTTCGGTTCGTACACTTTGTTGGACTTCATATTCTGACCCTTTTTCTAGGCCTGATTTTTCTAAAACACGCTCGAGAACGAGTTCGCCCCAATTTCCACGCATTTTTGAATCTCCTTTCAAGGCTTTGGTCAGGTTGCTGGTTTCTTTGCTCATCTGCTCATTGAGTTCTTTTAAACCTATGATTTGCTGGCGCAGTGAGCTCTGGCGGTTAATTGTATCCTTGTGTGTATCTTCCACACGTTTCTCAAAACTCTTGATCTTCTCCTGGAGCGGATTCAAAATCTGCTCAATATTGACTTTATTTTGAGTGGTGAATTTGGTGCTTTTTTCGTCTAATATTTTGTTTGCGAGATTCTCAAATTCTTTTGTAAACTTCTCATTGAGTTTCTCTAGTTCGACACGAGAATCTGCGTATTTTTCTTCAGAATTCTTGTGGATCGTCCGCAATTGAGCAAGTTGGACACTTAGGCTTTCTTTCTGCTGGTTGAGAATTGTGAAGTTTTCTTCTGTTTTAAAAAGCCGGTCGCGCAACTCTTCAATCGTTTCTTTCTTTTGCGAGATTTGTGCATTTAATGAACTTTGCTCTATAAGCAAACGATCACGATCTATAACAACCTCTTTACTTTCTAATAGAAGCAACTTCAAGCGTTCTTTCTCGTCTTTAAGAAATTCTAATGGTGTGGAAAACTTGCTTTTTGCAAAAAACCAACCCAACAAAGTACCGACCACTATACCGGCAACAAGCAACACTACAGCAAATATATCTGGCGTCATAAGGTTTTATTTGTGCTAAAGTTACAAAGTGATCAACGGTTGGTTTAAAAACTGCTGGCGCAGTTATGCACAATAGTTATTTTAACTGTTTCAAAACATATTGTCCATCCTGCCATGATAAATATGGTGACGGGAAAAGCTGCTGCAAAATATCATTCTCCTTAAATTCTGCCGCGCTTTTGAACCTGATGTACTCATCGTTAAAATAGAGTACTTGGTCTGCGAGAGCAGTTGCCATTGCAATTTCATGGCTAGAGAAAAGAATCGTTTTTCCGTATTTCTTACAATAGCTTTTGAGTTTGATCAGTAACTCTGCCTTATGATGGATGTCTAAATGACTGGTAGGTTCATCCATCAGAATATAATCTGTTTGTTGCACGAGCGACCTTGCTATCAAGGCACGCTGCAATTGACCATCACTCAAGGTAGAGAGCTGGCGGTGCCGCAAGTCAACCAGTTCAAAATCAGTTATAATGTTATTGATAATCTCTTGATCGATCGCTGTCAAGCTCCCTAAAAAATTAGTGTAGGGCGCCCGGCTTATCTCTAATAACTGATTTACTGTAATGGATTTACTGATGGATCGATCGGTGGTTAGGATAGAGATTTGCTGTGCTAGATCGTCAAGATTCACCTTCCTAATGGCTATCCCATTTAAAGACACGTTTCCTTCTAGCAAATGATTTCCGCTGGCCATGCATCTTAGTAAAGTCGATTTACCTACACCGTTTGCACCGATAATGGCTATGAATTTCGCTTTCGCGAAAGCGATATGACCCACACATTTTGCAATGGTTTCATTTTCATAACCTATTTGTATATCCTGTAAAACGAGCATCAGAATCGAAGGTATCTTTTTTTAACGATAAGCCAAATAACAAGTGGCGCGCCTACTAGAGATGTCACTGCATTTATGGGGAGCGAATAATTTGAAAACGGAAGTTGTGCTACAATATCGCATGCCAGTAGGAGTGAGGCTCCGATAATAATGACTAGCGGGATTAGTTTTTTGTGATCCATACTTGATAATAACATGCGAGCTATATGCGGTACGGCAAGTCCTATAAATGCAATAGGTCCTGCAAACGCCGTTATGGACCCTGCTAGCAAACAAGTGATTGCAATTATAATCCAGCGAGTTTGCTTCAAGTTAATGCCTAAACTGCGCGCATAGGTTTCTCCCAACAACAAGGCATTGAGAGGTTTGATAATTAACAACAAACCGATCAATGATAGCAAAATCAACGATGCAATAATTGCCAATTCATTCCAGGTAAGGTTTCCTAAACTACCCAGTCCCCAAAACACATAACGCCGCAACTGCTCACTGGGACTGAAATACTGTAAAATACCGACCACAGCGCTGCTTAAACTGCCTACCATTAAACCAATAATTAATAGACCCATTGTGTCCTTAATGCGCAGTGAGATTAAAATTATTAAGAGAAATACGGCTAGACTCCCAAGAATACTGGAGGCAATTAAACCGAAACCCGTTATCAAGCTAAACCCTAGAAGTGAACTCCCCATAATGGAAATAGCGACTCCTAGTCCGGCTCCTGAAGAAATTCCCAATACAAAGGGACCTGCCAGTGGATTCCTAAACATTGTTTGCATTAACATTCCCGCGATAGCAAGACCGGCGCCGGTTAACACTGCCATTACGGCCCTGGGTAACCGCAACTGTGTGATAATATAATGATTTGTAGAGTCAGAATTTCCTAATACTATTGCCCATAATTCTTCAACCGAAATATAAATGGATCCCAAAGCTACATCTGCCACAAAAAGTAGCAGGAGTAAGGAAATTAAGAATATATAGTGTTTTACTTTCACTCTTCTAATTTGTCAAAAAAGTATAGTTTCTCAGGATTAGGATTTCCGTGAAATATGGTAATCAGATCTTTCAAAACTAAATCTGGACGCATAGAAGCTTCTTCATAGTAAATCACGCCGCCCGTAGCGCCTTGTTTAATAGCAAACGTATATAGTTTCTTATTTTTGAAAGCATCAAACAGTTGGTAGGTTTGATTGTCTGATACCATTTTAGAATAAGTCGTGTATTGACTGGGGGCAATCCAGAAGTCTGCTTTTTGCGCATCTTTCAGAACTTTTTCTATGTTGTAGGATAATGAGCCTGAGCCATTTGTATTCTCATATATGTAGTCTGCGCCAGCGTCTTTAATCAAAGTACCCTGCCAGGAATTACCGTAAGGTAAATACCAAATATCTTTCCAAGTGGCGCCGGCCATAACCGTTGGTTTTTGAAGATCTGCAACCGCCGCTTTAGCTTTGATATAATCATCTTCTATTTTGTTGAAGATTTCAAATGATTCCTTTTCCTTATCAAAAAGAATCCCAAAAACCTTAATCCACTCTGCTCTTCCCAGCGGATGCGTTTCTGTCCAGTCACCGTTGTAAAGAACTGGAATACCTGCATCCATCATAGATTGATAGGTAGGATTATCCGCATCAATTCCATAGCCCATAACTAGATCTGGCTCTAAAGAAATGGTACGCTCTAGATTTACAGTTTCATTAGCACCTAAATCTTCCACATCTCCCGCATCAATGCGTTGTCGCATCACTTTAGAACTTATGTAATCTGTGTCTGGGAAACCTATGAGTTTATTTTCTTCTCCTAAAAGAACGAGTGGTGTGATGTGAGTTGTGGAAGTCGCTATGAACTTCTCAATGGGGATTTGAACATCTCCAATAGTAGCGTCGCGACTGAATTCTAGTTGTAGGGTATCTGTAGAGCTAGGCCATGGATTATTGATCGTTAGACGGTACCCGTTTTCTGTTGTTTCTATGTCAAATCCAGTCGCATATTTCACTTCTAGTTTGTCAAGAACTTTGATGGAAGTTGCTGGAACTGCGGGATTTTCATTTTTACAGGATATGAAAATAACCAAGAAGCTAAAACAAGTAACAAAAACCATTTTTTTCATAACCCCAAAAATAGAATTAATATCGGGAAGCGCTGCCCACTTTCGGTTCTAGAAATTATTTGAGGGAGTTCTATTCCCACATTAAATTATGTCAGTACATTTGCAGCTTGTTAAAGGTTACACTTTGGCCCCACTCGCAACCAAATAATGGTTGTTTGTTTTTCTTTCGCGAAAGCAAAATAGGAAAAAGCCAAAGTGTATTAAAAGGGAATCTGGTGTAACTCCAGAACTGTTCCCGCAACTGTAAAGAATCGATGCTTTCACATCGCCCAGGAAACTGGGATTTTATGATACGTCACTGAGAAATCGGGAAGGCCATAAAATATTTAAGTCAGGAGACCTGCCTCAACAATAATAATTGTAAAACCTTCGGGATAAAGGTGGTGCGATGGAACAGGCTGATGCAAAGTCTGTGAATGGGTGTGTTTTATTCTAAAACATATGCTATACCATCTTCTCACGTTCTCCCGATCTTAAACCAGATCGATGATCAAAAACATTATTTTAGGAAGTTTTCTTGCAGCCAGCGCGGTTGTATTTGCTCAAGTAGATACCACACAAGTAAATCTTGAGGATGTGGTGGTAACTGCCGGCACTAAGTTTGAAACCAAACGAAAAGACAGCGGGAAACCTGTCATCAAGATTACAAGATCAGATATCGATAAACAAAGCGCTGCTAGTATCGCAGACTTATTGAACCAGTTTGCAGGAATTGAAATTAATGGTGCCCGCAGTAATGCAGGTCAAAATCTAGGTTACTTTATCCGTGGGGGTAATAATAGACAGGTATCGTTTTTAATTGATGGAGCGCAGGTAAGCGATGCCAGTAATATCGCAAGTGATTTTGACTTACGCCTTATCAATCTAGATCAAGTAGAAGAAATAGAAATCCTAAAGGGAGCATCAAGTTCGCTTTATGGTTCTAATGCAAGCACCGCAGTGATCAATATCAAATTAAAGGAAGCTGCTAGGGAAAAGCTAAAAGTAACTTTGTCTTCATTTTTAGGAACTAATACCCCTTCTGAGTCTTCCATGAGTGGTGTTGATGAGTTCAATACAAATATATATGCCAGTGGTAGAGCCGCGAACGGATTTACCTATGCTGCAGGATTTTCTCATCAATCTACCGACGGTTTGAGTGCTGCAGAGGCTACTGAAGCTGCACCAGCAAATAAATCTGACGCATTCAATCGCATAAATGTTCTGGCCCGTATAGGCTATGATAATGAACGCAACTTCAAATTGAGCAGTTACGTCAGCTTTGACGAGTATAAAGCTGAATTTGACAATTTTGATTTGACAGATGCAGATAATGAAACGTATAGCAAGCAACTGCGTTGGGGAACTAACGTTAATTGGAAATATTCTGATAAGGGTGAGTTGGTTTATGCAGATGTGAGCACGCACACTAAACGAGATACTCGCAGTGATTTTCCTAGCATTTTCAATGCAGATGGATACTCCTTAGACCTTTATAATAAGTATGGTTTTCAATTAGGTGAAAGCAGCCAGATCAAGACTATTCTAGGTTTCAATTTCAGAACAGATCAATTTGAAAGTTTTTCAGTTCCCTTTGGTGCTAACGGGTTTGAGCAGGATGCAGATACCGATGATGTGAATGCGCAAATTTATGATCCCTATGTGAATGCTGTTTACATGAGTGATTTTGGGTTGAATTTAAATGCAGGATTGCGTTACAACAATCATAGCGAGTATGATGGTCAGCTGGTTTATAGCCTGAATCCATCATATGCATTTGAGTTGGGAGCAACCACATTGAAAGCTTACGGTAGTTATAGTACGGCCTACATTACACCTAGTTTATTCCAATTGTTTGACACTAGTTTTGGGAATGAAGAACTACAACCTGAGGAAAATAGAACGATAGAAGTTGGAGCAGAAATATTTAGTGGCAGTAGCAGCCTTTCGGTAACGTTTTTTAATAGAAAGGAAGAAAACCTGGTAATATTTACCACTATTGATCCGGTTAATTTTATTTCACAATATCAAAATGTTGACAATGAACTCACAGCTCGTGGTGTTGAGGTAGCTGGTCAGACCAGTTTGTTTAATAATGTTGTTCAACTTAATGGGAACTATTCATTTACAGAACGCGATAACGCACCTTTAATCGCTAAAATTCCAAAGCACAAAGTCAATGGATCTGCCAGGGTTAATGTTTTACCTAGAACTTTTTTAACCGCCAGATATCAATATAATGAAGGTCGTGGCGATGCATTTTTCAATAACCAGACATTTGCAAATGAAGCAGTAGTTCTAAACAGCTACCAACTGGTCGATCTTGATGCCACTTATAAATTGAAGAACAAACAAGTCACCTTTTTTGGGGGAGTATCAAACCTATTGAATGATGAGTATCAGGAAATTTTTGGGTATCAAACCAGAGGGCGCAATTATAAAATAGGAGTGAGGCTGGCATTCTAAAGGAAAACTAAAAGTGAATATTTAAAGACGTCGCCTTATGGTGACGTCTTTTTTGTTTCTTTATTTATAAAAGGAGTGAATAGCTGAATAGCATTTGAGTATAAGAAAGATAATTTCGCTTTCGCGAAAGCGAAATTCCTATTCCGATATAGAGTATTTGAAAGTTGCAGTATGATACCTCAAAACGTGACATATGAGCCAATTAGAGTTCAACTCTGTTCTTAAAATCAATAATTCTGCTAAAGTAAACCGGCAATTAAATCGATAAATAACACGTTAAACCGTTTAAATGTAAAATGGTTTGAATTAACTAATATTTTTAAAGCATTGATATAAAGGGTTTTAAACTACTATTTTACACTTAATCGGATTTATAGGTATTGTTAACCGATTAATGTTTTGCATATTTGGATATCGAAAGAAGCAATCTTTTAAACCTCTACATATGAAAAATTTTACACTACCTGCCGCTTTACTTTTTAGCATGGCTGTCCTTGTGTCCTGTTCTACAGACTCTGAAGGAATCGACGACACGAGTAATCCTACCATTGGACCTAAAGTTACCCTGTTTACTGGAAGCAATACTTCTGGAAAGATAAATATGTACGACATGTCTGACATGCGCAATGTAACTAACAAATCATTTCAATCTACTAGTAGAGACAGCGGTGGTCTTAGGTTTGATCCTATTCAGGGCAATCTGGTAGAAGCATCCAGATCTGAGAACAACGTGTTAGTTTTTGAAAATATCAACAACAGTCTTGATGGATCTTCACTTGCTCCCACTTTAAGGTCTGATGTACAGGTGGAAAATCCTAGAGATATCATCATTGCAGGAAATAAAATTATCGTTTCCTCTGATGCCGCTGGTCCTAGAGATAGTAACAAGTTTTACGTTTATGATTCTAATGGTGATTCCGTTAAACTTGTAAAAGTATTTGAGACTGGATTCCAGCACTGGGGGATCTTCCTTGCAGGAAACACACTGTATGCTGCTATGGATAACAGTGGATCGATCGCTGTATACAACAATTTCTTAAGTAATGATTCTGGAGTGCTTACCGCAAATGATGTATTTCTAATTGAGGGAGCAAAATCTTTAAGAGGAATAACTTATGATGATATTGAAGATACTCTTTTCCTTGCGGATGTAGGTAACCCACTAGATGATAGTGATGGTGCAATTCACACTATCAAGAACTTCTCTGTAAAATATAGCGGCATGTCTTCTTATGGTACGATAGAAGCACAAGACATTAAAACAGTTCAAGGGTCAAAAAGTATGTTAGGAAACCCTATCGACTTGCAATACGATCACATAGGTAAAGTACTATACGCAGCAGAGCGCAGCACTAACGGCGGTATGGCCTTAGCATTTGACAATTCTGATGAAGGTGGCGATGTATCTCCTATGATGCAGAAAGCTGTTTCTGGAATCTCAAGCATTCATTTAAACGTAGAGTAATTATCTAAACACATTTAAAGTACAATTTGTAGAGTAGATTGTAGAAAAGGAGAGGCTGAGAGATCAGTCTCTTTTTTATTTTCATTTTTTAAATCATGGCTTATAGTATCTAAAGTTGGTATGTAGTACCTGTTTACTTGTCCATAATGCTGCAGGTAATTCGGTTTTTAAATTCTTCACGAGATATTGAATGTTGAGTTTATTAAATGTTTGCTGCTATTAATCACTTGATAATCATAAATCAAGCTGCGATAGATAGGTAAAGCACAGACTTTATTATCCTTCATGAATACATACGATCCACTAATTGATTGAGAGCTTTGAAATAATTAGGATTACTTAATAACTCGATTAACCATGATTTAAACCGATTTAAAGCAATTGAAATTGTAAAACAACTTCCATTAAAACATAAACAACTTAAAACACCGCCAAAACACACGATTAATCGTTTAAAAACGCATTAATAAATCATTAACATATTTTATAAACCATTGAAAAATAGTTTTTTAGGTAATTGAAGTGCTCTTAATCGATACTATCGATTTTTAAACGGGTGAAATCATACGATATTTGGATCATCGAACAGTTTTGAACTGTTTTTTAATTCTAACAATCTCTACTCTAAACTACTCTACAATGAAAAACTTTACCCTACCCGCGATTTTACTATTTGGCGCTGCCTCATTAGTTTCCTGTTCTACAGATTCTGAAAGTATCGATGCTACAAATGTCCCATTAAGCCTTTCCAAATCCACTTTATTTACTGGAAGTAACACTTCTGGGAAAATCAACATGTTTGATACGTCTAACATGAACAAAGTCACAAATAAATCTTTCCAATCTTCCAGTATCGATAGCGACGGTATTCATTATGATCCTATCAACGACTGTTTATTTGAGGCATCCAGATCAGAAAACAATGTTCTCGTTTTTGAAAACTTAAACAAAACAGCAAATGGATCTGCACTTGCTCCCACCCTTAGATCAGACGTTCAAATAGAAAATCCTAGAGATATAGTTGTTTCTGGCAATCGTATTGTTGTCTCCTCTGATGCAAAAAATCCTGGAGATAGCAATAAGTTCTTTGTTTATGAATCTACTGCTAATTCTGTGAGACTTGTAAATATTTATGAAACTGGAAATCAGCACTGGGGAATTTTTCTTCAAGGAAATACCTTATATGCTGCTATTGATAACAGTGGTAGAATTGCAGTTTACAACGACTTCTTCTCTAACGCTAGCGGTGTGCTTAACGCAGATGATATGTTACTTATAGAAGGAGCAAAATCATTGCGCGGTGTTACATATGACGCTGTTGAGGATAGATTATTCCTTGCAGATGTTGTGAACCCTTTAGATGATAGTGACGGAGCAATTCATACCATTGATAACTTCTCTGTGATTTACAGCGGGATGGAACCTTATGGAGAGATCAAGTCCAACCATATTAAAACGGTATCTGGATCTGGTACAATGCTAGGAAACCCAGTTGACCTTGCCTATGACAATGTAAATAAAATATTATATGCTGCGGAGCGCAGTACGAATGGCGGTATGGCTCTTGCCTTCAATAACTTTTCAGATGGTGGTAATATGGCTCCTAAAATGCAACAGGCTGTTTCAGGAATCTCCAGTATTTATCTAAATGTAGAGTAATTGCGTAAACGTATTTAAAGTACAATTTGTAGAGTAGATTGTAGAAAAGGAGAGGCTGAGAGATCAGTCTCTTTTTTGTTGTTGGATAATTTTTAGCGATAACCGTTGTTAATGGCTGTTTCGCTTTCGCGAAAGCGAAATAGTATTCTAAATACAATTATAAGCCTAAGAAAATTTTAAAGTCGTAAAAGAGCGATGTTAATGTACCGTCTAAACCAAATTTAATTATCAAAAGCAATACGAAAAATGATAAAAACCCTACTAATATCCACGGCACACCTTTGTAATTTTTGCGGTGCAATTTCTTGTCCTTGATGTACATAAATGAAATTAGGATCACAAAAGCTACAAAGAAACAGACACCAAAAATAATCTGACCTTGAGAGAACATAGGATCTTTTAATAACAGCAAGGGCAGCGACATAGTGGTCATTTTTTTGTAAAATTACAATACAAATGCTGAATATACCCATGAAGAAGAATATCAAAGCCGTACAAACATTTCACGAAGCATTCAAATTGAATGTTCAAGAGCGTCCAACCATTAATATATCACTGGAGCGCAAGCTGTTGAGGTATGAATTGATGCGGGAAGAGAATGAAGAATATCTAGAAGCTGCAAAAAGCGACGATCTGGTAGAAGTAGCAGATGCACTGGGCGATATGTTGTATATTCTATGTGGGACAATTATAGAACATGGAATGCAAGATGTAATCGAGGATGTTTTTACTGAAATACAGCGATCTAATATGAGCAAACTAGGTGCAGATGGTGAGCCTATTTACCGGGAGGATGGAAAAGTACTCAAAGGGCCCAATTATTTCAAACCAGATTTTGGTAAGATTTTGAAAAATGCGCTGTAAATGACAAATGATCAGATTCACGCTATAGATTTACCTGCTGTAGAGCTTTCAGACTTTAAACGACACCCGAAGCGTTTCCTGAAGAAAAAGCTAATTGCAAAATTTCTCTTTTTCATCCCGCTTTTAATAGCTGTTATTGTGTTAGGCTTTATAATCGAGGAGTTTTGGATATTCTGGGCAGCACTGGGCTTGTGGGTTTTTCTCTTTGCGTTAGGATTGTTTATCTCTTATAAAGAGTATTTCGTGCGCGGTTATGTGTTGCGTGAATATGACATTACTTATAGACATGGATGGATGTTTCATCATGAAACCACCGTCCCATTCAACCGCATACAGCATACTGAAATCAAGGATGGGCCTATTGACCGGCTATTTACTCTTTGTGAATTAGAGATTTATACTGCTGGTGGGAGCGCTTCTGACTTAAACCTTTCTGGATTAGATCCAGAAGATGCTGCGAGACTCAAGGAATATATAGCAGGTAAGACCGTACTGCATGCTTGATCTTTCTACACCCACACGTCAGAGTAAAAAAAGTATTCTTCTTTACGTTTTTAAAAACGTGAAAGGACTGCTTTTGTTTTTTCTTTATGCCATTTTTGGGATAGGAGACTTGACTGATATACGCATTATGTTAGGCTTGACCGTTGCTTTTCTATTTATAGGAGTGATTGCCCCATTTCTAAAGTATTACTTTTTTACATTTCATGTTGAAGGCGAGGAGCTGATTATACAGCAAGGGGTTTTAAACAAAGAGCGCAAAGCGATCCCGTTAGAACGCATACAATCAGTCAACATCAATCAAAACTTGATGCAGCGCATTTTGCATTTAGTTTCGGTAGAAGTAGAAACGGCAGGAAGTAAAGCTAAAGAACTTGAAATTCCAGGACTGGATCTTGAATTTGCAGAATCTTTCAAGAATCTATTACATGATCAAGCGGCAAGTGTGGAAAATTCCATAGAAGATTCAACTGAATTTGCCGCAAGTCAGGTTGCCATGGATGAGGACAATGGTCGTGTAAATACCCATGAGCCTCTTTTATCACTTGGCATTAGCGATTTACTAAAGATAGCAATGACTCAGAACCATTTGCGCAGTGGGTTTTTAGCATTAGGTATTGTCGTGGGGTTTTGGTATAAAATTCAAGATCTTGTGGAGCGTTTCTACGGTGATGTATTTGAGAACTTTAAATGGGAAGATATACTCAGTTATGCCAGTTTGAGTTTGGTTATCGTCGCTATACTCATTTTCGTTTTTGTATCGTTGATTGTGAGTCTTGTAAGAACCATCAATAAATATTATGGCTTTGAATTGCGCAAATCCGGGAATTATCTAGAAGTACAAATGGGATTACTTAACAAAAAAGAAGTCAAAATCCCGATCAATAAAATTCAGATTCTTGAGTTTCATACAAATCCATTACGCAGGTTGCTGAATTACCATACAGCCAAAATATTCCAAGCACAATCAGACGGGTCAAAATCTACTAGCGTCGATATTCCCGCCTGCAGCCCTGCAATGATGAAGGAATTACAATACATTATTTATGATCATTCCCTCCAGGAATCGCACAGTTCATTGAACTCCATACCGTTGTCTCACGCACGACTTAATGCCTATATTTTATCGGTTCCTTTACTAGCTGCGGGAGCTGCATTCTTTTATTTTGAGATTTATATCCTTGCGGTTGTGTCGTTATTAATATTGGTTTGGACCACTTTTAATGCATATAAAGATGGTCAGAATACAAGCATTAAAACGGATAAGGAATTACTGTTGTTGCAGCATGGCTGGTTGTTTCACTGCATTATAATAACACCAGTTTTTAAGATGCAAGCGATAGAAAAATGGCGTAGTATATTTCTAGTACGCCGACAACAAATTCATTTTAAACTTCATACTGCAGCAGGTTCTCGTGGCTTGAGATATTTTAAAGAATCAGAAATCACAGCTTTAAAAAATCAGATTAACAATCAAGTGATTCTTTCTGAACGCAGCTGGATGTAATTAGTAAAATCGTGTATCTGTAATCTGGCTAATTTTTCACTGATCGTTGATGAGAATCATGGTAAAAACATTTGTACCCTTGTGGGATTTTTTTGCATTGTAGTAGAAATTATAGCTTGCGTGAACGCTAACTATATCAGTGCTCTCTAGAATTTTAATTTCTGTAATTTCTTCCTTGAAAGATGTTTCACTTGGGATTGTAGCGATGTTTTTCAAGAAATTGGAAACCTCAGTTTTTGAAGTGGATTTCTTGCCATTTTTGATGGAGTAAGAGATGAGGCTTGCTTGATCGATAAAGCGATTTCTCAATGATAAGGTATCTTGTGAATGAAAATCTTCAAAGAATTCTTCCACAGCTACACTAGCTGGATGTTGGTTGAGGTACACATTGTGGCTCGCGGTGGCAGATGTTGTTTGCGAGTTCGCTTTCGCGAAAGCGAGTACTCCTATAATAACAACCACATATTTCAACATAATCTTAGTGTTTTAGACCCGGTTAATATTACTATTTTTACAACTCAAAACGAAATTATGTCTACAGCCAAGAAAGAATATAAACGCATCACGGTTAAATCGCTAACCGAAATGAAGGCGAATGGTGAGAAAATTAGCATGCTCACGGCTTATGATTACACAATGGCTAAAATTATCGACAGCGCTGGAATCGACGTAATTCTAGTGGGTGATAGCGCGAGTAATGTTATGGCGGGACATGAAACAACACTTCCTATCACTCTTGATCAAATGATTTATCATGCGAGTAGTGTGGTGCGAGGGACAGAACGAGCACTCGTTGTAGTGGATCTACCATTTGGAAGTTATCAGAGTGATCCTAAGGAGGCTTTGAGATCTGCTATACGTATCATGAAGGAAAGTGGAGGTCATACGATTAAACTAGAAGGTGGTAGCGAGGTAAAAGAATCAATTAAGCGCATTTTAAACGCAGGAATTCCAGTGATGGGACATTTAGGTTTAACACCGCAATCGATCTATAAATTCGGAACTTATTCGGTTAGAGCTAAAGAAGAAGATGAAGCAGAAAAACTTAAAAAAGATGCTCTTGATATGGAGCGTTGGGGTTGTTTTGCCATTGTATTAGAAAAAGTACCTGCGGCACTTGCCAAAGAGGTAGCGGATAGTCTTTCCATCCCAGTAATAGGAATAGGCGCTGGAGGTGGTGTAGATGGTCAGGTACTGGTTTCCCACGACATGTTCGGGATGACTTATGAATTTGAACCACGGTTTTTACGTCGCTATATGAACCTTTATGAAGATATGGGTAATGCCGTTACTCGTTATAATGACGATGTCAAGAGCAGCGATTTTCCTAATGATAGTGAGCAGTACTAATAGTATTTGTTGTAATTTAAAAAAAATCCCCTGTATAAAATCTACGATTTTATACAGGGGGTTTTTTTATGAGAACTAGAAAGTGAAGACAGCTTATCAGAATTCTGATTTTTCTGCGTCTAATTAAATTTTCACAATAATAAAATTGAAGGTTTACTACTACAACTCTAAGTTCATCGAATTAATTCTTACGGACTTCTAGGTAGATGGCTGTCATTTGAAGGGTCCTTTTTGCATAGGTTTTCATCTACATTTCTTAAATTTACGGAAAGAAATTCTATCATGACGTTTCACATAAGTAATAAAACAGAAGTTTTAAAGGAACTGATAGCGATGGCTTATGCTGATGGAAATTTATCCATGATAGAAATAGAGTATATCAAAGCGGTGGGAACTCGACTGAATTTTAAAGAAGGAGCGGTTAAGGAAATGCTAGAGCATCCCGATAATTCTCCTGCAAAGCCTGATAAACAATTCATGATGCGTATTGTTCATTTTTACCAATTGATGCTCATGATGCGCATTGATGGTGAAATCAATAATAAGGAACTCCAACTGCTACATGAAATCGCGTTGCGCTACGGGATCCGCAAAATTACCGTGAACACACTTTTAGAAATTATGGACGAATATCCTGATGGAGATATTCCTTCTCTAAAATTACTAGAAATACACAATCAGGCTAATAATTAAGACAGATAAAGCAGTAAGGAACCAATTAACTCGTGGTATCACTGCATTAACAAATCTCATCAAGACATTCCCTTATAATAATTTCTAGAAAATGATGATTCATCACATTAGGCAGGAATTTTAAAAAGTAGATTATTCAGAAAGTAAGTTTCAAGAATTTCAAATACGCATTGGAATCGTGCAGGAAATGAGCCGAAGAAGTCATACCCTAATTCTTTTATTGCTATTGAGGTTCTCCATTTCATTTCTTAGCGTTTAGATCATTGATGTCAAGTGACTCAGTTTTTCAAAACATTTATTATAAACCAATGCAAACCATCGCTTTGAATTGTTCTTGATCTTGCACCAGTTGATCCTGTGCTTAAAGTAAACACAGATGTAGGCGTAGAGGCTCCAGGGACTACAAAATCGTCTCCTAGTGATGTAACAACTATATTATCAGCGTTCATTCCTAAAGCTATTACATATATCTGTCCAAGGTTTGAACTTGAAGCTTTAGGAATATCAATATTTCCCGTTATCAATAAGGTATGGTCTGTCGTTAACGCAGTTCCTGAACTTATTGTTCTAATTGACTTTACAGAACTAACATCATTAAAGGTCTTCCATGAGGATTTACCAGTTCCATTTGAAGTTAAAACCTGATCGGCATCTCCGCGATTTAACGGAAAATCATATCCCATTGTTCTTGCTACATCTCCCACGCCTAAAACACCATTAAACAGCCCTGCATAAACTTTATCTACGGTTGTTCCATTCGCTTCACTGTAAACTCCATAAATAGGACCAGAACTGGATGCCGTCCCAATTACAGACTTGATCCCATAATTTTCTATTCCAGTTGCTGTGCCTATGACATTACCTACATTGTTAAATATCCCAATCACGGATCCACTTGAGGCCACTCCATTGTCTTTCACGTTATTTTCTATTCCAATGTGATCTCCTGATCCTGCAGCGGAAACATCCGTACGTATACCGACTTTGTTATTGCTGGAAGCTGTTTCATTTTCAGTGAATATAGAATAACTAGCAACATTAGCACGGCTTTTATTTGCGTTGATAATCTTCATGCCAATCCTAGGCAATCCCGTTGCAGGTTCTGAGTTTAGAATTTCGATATTGAATCTTCCAGATCGAAGCGAACTCCCTACGCTTATATTACCTGATCTCTGAATATCCCCAGTAGTCGTTGTGGCAAAATCTGTAGTTCCATTATCATAAAAAGCTCCAGAAGCGACAGCCGCATCCAGTTGAATATATTGAGTTCCATCAAAAACGTAAATGCCTCTTTCTATTGGATTGCTGGAATCTAGGTATAGTAGTAATCCCGCTTGTTCCGATTTTGGAAAAGCATCATCACCACTCATGGGTAAAGCAATAACTTTTGGAATAATAATACCATTGTAGTTATCAATTCCAGGATTAGGATTTGATACTATTTCTAAATCAGACTTGGGTTCTGCGGTTCTGATTCCTACTTGAGCAGTGGTAATAGCAGATAATAGAACGAAACTAAGAAGTAAAATTGATTTCATTCCTATGGTTTAAGTGAATCGTGAGTAGCACGAATGTAACCATATTCATTTCAGGGAATTATGTCAACGTATGATAATTATCAGTAAATCAGTTGGTTGCCGTTAAAATCTGCGGCTTGGCTCAAATACACGTTGTATGTGATAGATACTCGTTTATAAGCTAAAGATTATTACAGATCAGCAATTCGTCATTAGATCAATATGGATTAAAAGCTCAAAAAATAATAGAAATTTAAATAACTAGTTGGTTACGAACATGAAATCATTCGAGGTGTTTTTGAAACGAAGTTGATGGAAAGCATTTTTAAACCAATGTTTCACTTCAAGAATACCATTTAAATACCTATATCAAAAAGCCTTTAATAAATTGATAGAACTTTAAAGCAGACTAATGATTGAAAATAATTATTCCTCCTTGACTTTTTCTTGCAACATTTTGATTTGATCTCTCAATCGGGCGGCTTCCATAAAGTCCAATTCTTTTGCAGCGGCTTCCATTCTCTTACGAGTATCTCGCACTTTTTGCTCCAATTGATCTTTAGACATATAGGTAGCTTCTTCCTCTGCAGCTTCTAGGTTTAGCGTCTCTTCAATGGCATAAACCGCTTTCATTTTGCCGCTCAATGCACTATCAAGACTCTTTTTGATCGCGGTGGGTGTAAGTCCATGAAGTGTATTGTATTCTATTTGTTTAGAACGACGATAGTCGGTTTCATCCATCGTACTTTGCATGCTTTTAGTAATTTTATCAGCATATAAAATAGCACGTCCATTGACATTTCGAGCCGCACGACCTATCGTTTGAGTCAACGATCTGTTGTTTCTTAAAAACCCTTCTTTATCGGCGTCCAGAATTGCTACCAGGGAAACTTCTGGAAGATCGAGTCCCTCGCGCAAGAGGTTGACTCCTATGAGTACATCAAAAACTCCTTTACGCAAGTCTGACATAATTTCAACGCGTTCCAGCGTGTCCACATCACTATGAATATACCTACAGCGGACGTTGATACGGGAAAGGTATTTCGTTAGTTCCTCTGCCATACGTTTTGTTAGCGTTGTTACTAGAACTCTTTCATCCCGCTCTTCACGCAAGCGGATTTCTTCCACGAGATCATCAATTTGGTTTTGGCTGGGACGTACTTCAATAATAGGATCTAATAGTCCCGTTGGACGTATGATTTGTTCTACAACAACACCTTCACTTTTCTCTAGTTCATAATCCGCCGGTGTTGCACTTACATAAATGACTTGGTTTTGCAGTGCCTCAAATTCTTCAAATTTTAAGGGTCTATTGTCCATTGCTGCTGGCAAACGAAAACCATAATCTACGAGATTTACTTTGCGTGATCTATCACCACCGTACATGGCGCCCACTTGGGGTACGCTCACGTGACTTTCATCAATAACCATAAGGAAATCATCAGGAAAGTAATCCAGCAAACAGAATGGTCTCGTACCTGGCATTCTTCCATCCAGATACCTGCTGTAATTCTCAATACCAGAACAATATCCTAATTCCCGAATCATTTCTAGGTCAAATTCTGTGCGCTCCTGCAGTCGTTTTGCCTCAAGTGGTTTCCCTATTTCTTTGAAATAATCGATCTGTTTTACCAGGTCTTCTTGGATCGCATGAATTGCTCCTTGAAGCTTATCTGGTGAGGTCACAAACATGTTTGCAGGATAGATGGTAATGGTTTTATACTTTTCAATCACGCGACCGTCCTCTGGATTGAATCGTTCAATTTCTTCTATTTCATCGCCGAAAAAGTGTATTCTAAATGCAGTATCTGCATAGCTGGGAAATACGTCAAGAGTATCACCTTTAATGCGGAAATTCCCACGGTTAAATTCTGCTGTGGTTCTGGAATATAGGCTTTGTACTAATTTTTTCAGTAATTCAGTTCTTGCGATGACTTCGTCCTGATTGAGTCGTATAACATTCTTTTGAAACTCTACGGGATTCCCGATACCATACAAACAAGAAACTGACGCCACTACAATAATATCACGACGACCAGAAAGTAGGGAAGAGGTGGTAGAAAGACGCATCTTTTCAATTTCCTCGTTAATGGAAAGATCTTTTTCAATGTAAGTTCCACTAGTCGGTATAAAAGCTTCCGGCTGATAATAATCATAGTAGGAAACAAAATATTCCACGGCATTTTCTGGAAAAAATGACTTGAATTCTGAGTAAAGCTGTGCGGCCAGTGTTTTATTGTGGCACAATACTAGTGTGGGCTTTTGAACATCTTCCACCACATTTGCAACGGTAAACGTTTTACCACTTCCTGTAACTCCCAGCAGTGTTTGATAACGCTCTTTTGCTTTTATTCCTTCAACAAGTTTTTTAATCGCTTTCGGCTGGTCGCCCGTAGGAGAAAATTCTGATTCAATCTTGAAATCCATAAGATGTAAAAATAGATCGTTTGGTATTTCGCTTTCGCGAAAGCGTCGTTAAATTAAATATGGTGCATAAAAAAAGCCTCTGTAATAGAGGCTTCATTCATTTATATTTTAACGCGCCATCCGTGTTTGTCTTCTACACGATTGTATTGAATGTCGTTGAGTTCTTTTTTAAACCTTAAAGCATAACTATCGTCAATTTTAGGAAGCTCATGAACAAACTCTAAGTGTTTGTAACCCTGGATGGGAACTACTACAGCTGCAGTACCACTACCGAAAATTTCTTTTAGGGTGCCTTTTCTAGCAGCATCATTAACCTCATCTATGCTTATTCGTTTTTCTTCTACGTCTATATTGAGATCCTTTGCAATCTGGATAATGCTGCGTCTTGTAACACCATTCAAAATACGATCATTATGAGGAGCTGTAAACAATTTATCACCTATGCGAACGAATATATTCATCGTTCCTGCCTCTTCTAAATATTCATGAGTTGCTGCGTCAGTCCATATAATTTGCTGGAAGCCTTCTTCCATAGCGAGATTGTTAGGGTAGAAACTGGCTGCATAATTACCGGCCGCTTTTGCATAACCTACTCCACCGTTTGCCGCTCTAGAAAAACTAGTGGCAATCACAACACGCACCTCACCACGATAATAAGCTCTGGCAGGTGACATGATCACCATAAACTTATATTCTGTAGAAGGAGCAGCAGCGACACCGTTCTCACTTGCGATCATAAATGGTCTCAAATAAAGAGAAAGGCCATCACCTTTACGAACCCAATCCTTATCAATTTCTACTAATTTTTTAAGGCCTGCAATAAAAACATCTTCAGGAAGCTCTGGCATAGCAAGGCGCTTTGCACTTTCATTAAAACGCTTCCAGTTATCTTCAGGACGGAAAAGAAATACATCCTCATTTTCATCCTTAAAAGCTTTCATTCCTTCAAAAATTGCCTGACCGTAGTGAAAAACCTTACAGCTAGGCTCTACCTGGATAGGACCGTATGGCTTGATATTTACATCATGCCACTTACCATCGCGCCAGGTACATTCTAGCATATGGTCTGTATATGTTTTACCAAAAGTTAGATTCTCAAAATCTGTGGAATCAACTTTAGATTTACGAACTTTGTCTACAACAATTTGATGTGTCTGAGTCATTACAATTTATGGTTTTTGCAAAGATAGGAGTTCTGCAACCATATCAAACATTATCAAATTCCTAATTATTAACCAAAAACTTAAAGATGAAACATTTATTTGCTGTTATTTTAATGACATTATCATTGATAAGCTGTCGCAATACTACGGATACGGACGAAACACCGGCGTTGAATGAAGAACAACTGGAAGAAGTAGCTTATTTATCCTATGGAAATGATATAAAAGCCGAAAAAGCGATCAGTTCAGAAGAGCTTGCGGAATTGTATGCAAACCTGAAACCTAACGATACTCTTAATGTCAAAGTAAAATCTTCCATCAACGAGGTTTGTACCAACAAAGGCTGCTGGATCAAAATTCCTGCTGGAAGTGAATCGGCTAGAGTTACTTTCAAAGATTACGGGTTTTTCCTTCCTAAAAATAGCCAAGGAAAAGAAGTGGTTTTAGAAGGAAGAGCTTTTAAAAGTGTTACCAGTATTGAAGATTTGAAACATTTTGCCATGGATGGCGGTAAGAGCAAAGAAGAAATTGATGGCATTACTAAAGAAGAAGTCACTTTGAGTTTTGAAGCTACGGGAGCATTAGTAGAGTCTTTCGAAAATCCAGATGTTTTTGAAGTAGCACCAGCTAAAACCTCAGAGTAGTTGAAGCGGGAAATCATGACAACAAGCGATGGTTCTAAAACCATTCACATTGCTGATCTCAACGAACAATATCATTCTAAACATGGCGCGCTTCAAGAAGCGCGTCATGTGTTTATAAAAACGGGACTGGACTATTATTTGAAGGAAATCAACCCATCAATAACGCGTCTGCGCATTTTAGAATACGGATTTGGAACTGGGTTGAATGCATTACTCACCAGTTTATATGAAGAATCGCTACCGATAGAATATACAGGAACCGAGGCTTTTCCTATTACTAGGGAAGAAGTTGAAGCTATGGATTATGGTGCCATGCTTGATGCAGATGATATTTATCAAAAGATGCATGATGCACCTTGGGAAACCAAAACCAGTATCACAGACAGTTTTCAGCTTACAAAAAACCAACTTAAGTTCGAGGATTTGGAATATGAATCGGTATTTGATTTGATATATTTTGACGCTTTCGGACCACGCACGCAGCCAGAACTCTGGACGCTAGATATATTTGAGTCTGCTTATAAAGCTCTCGACACTAACGGAGTACTTGTTACCTATTGTGCTGCTGGTCAAGTGCGCCGGAATCTAATTGCTGCAGGTTTTACAGTAGAGCGATTACCGGGACCACCAGGAAAACGGGAGATGTTGAGGGGAAGGAAAGGTATCGCTTAAAGATCTAAAATCTCAAAACCCAAATCTCAAAACCCAAATCGGAAATCGGAAATACGAAATACGAAAATTGCCGATTATCATTTTGCTGTCGCAAAATTTGATTATTAATTGCTGATTTTTAAATTTTACCGCATACCGCATACCGCATACCGCATACCGCATACCGAAAATCAAAATCAAAACTGAAATCTAAAAAAGAGCCATTTCAGCATTCGTTATTCCTTGTTCGATATTCTGTGTTCAATTTGAATTATTATTTTTACTTCCAACTTCCAACTTCCGGCTTCCAGTTTCCAGTTTCCAGCCTCCAGTTTCCAGTCTCCAATTCATTACAGATTTTTAATTCCTTAACTGTTCTCGACTGCGCTCGAACTGACATTTGTCTCTATGTCCGAGTAATAAATAAAAATAAAGGTAAAATCAAATGACATTGATGTATGGATCAGCTTTTTAAATTTTACCGCATACCGCATACCGCATACCGCATACCGCATACCGCATACCGAAAGTCAAAATCAAAACTGAAATCTAAAAAAGAGCCATTTCAGCATTCGTCATTCCTTGATCGATATTCGGTGTTCAATTTGAATTATTATTTTTTCTTCCAACTTCCAACTTCCAACTTCCAACTTCCAGCCTCTAGTTTCCAATTCATTACAATTTTTTAACTCCTTAACTATTCTTTGCTAGGCCTAAATTGACATTCTTACTAAATACTAAATACTAAATACTAAATACTAAATACTAAATCTTCAACATGCGATATTCTTTTAATATAAGGTTCACGAGCAATCCTATTCTGTGGCCTAACTTTGGGTAAAATTAAAAACAACCTACATGAGCGATGCTGTAAGAAAATTAGAACCTAAATCTGTTTGGAATCATTTTGCCGACTTGAACGCTGTGCCCAGACCCTCTAAGAAAGAAGAGCGAGTGCGGCAATTTATGGTTGATTTTGGGGAGAAGCTTCAGTTGGAGGTTTTGCAGGACGCCATAGGTAATGTGATTATAAAAAAGCCGGCAACTGCAGGAATGGAAGATCGCAAAAGTGTTATTCTTCAATCGCACCTCGACATGGTCCATCAGAAAAATAACGATACCCATTTTGATTTTGATACCCAAGGTATTGAAATGCTGGTAGATGGAAATATTGTGAAGGCAAATGGTACCACTCTGGGAGCTGACAACGGTATGGGGGTCGCGGCGATTATGGCGTTGTTATCATCAGACTCTATCGCGCATCCAGCGATTGAAGCGCTTTTTACAATCGATGAAGAAACCGGAATGACAGGCGCAAAGGAGTTGGATAAAAGCATATTGACTTCCTCCATATTGTTGAACTTAGATACTGAGGAAGATGATGAGATCGACATAGGATGTGCTGGTGGGATCGATGTGACTGGTGAAAAAACGTACGAGACTGCAGATCCCGGATCTAATTTCTTGACTAAAAAAATCACGGTCAAAGGCCTGAAAGGTGGTCATAGCGGTATGGATATACACAAAGGGCTGGGAAATGCTAATAAAATGGCGACTCGACTTATGGATGCTATGCAGAATAATGGCACGATCCACTTGCAGGAATTTAACGGTGGAAGTTTGAGAAATGCTATTCCCAGAGAGGCGAGTGGGGTAGTCCGCTTTCGCGAAAGCGAACTCAAATCCGTGCACGATGCCTTTGATAGGTGTAAAACTGCTATTGAAAACGAGTACAAATCCATCGAGCCGAAACTTCATATTTCTATAGAAGATGCAACTGGTGAAAAAGTGCTGAGTGCCAACGATACCAAGCACCTGATCTATATGATGCTGGGGATTCCTAATGGTGTTTACCGCTGGAGCCCTGATTTTGAAGACTTAGTAGAGGCGAGTAATAATCTTGCTCGGGTGACTTTAAAAGATGGTGCATTTGAAGCTGCCTGTCTGACCAGATCATCTGTAGAAAGTGTAAAAGATGATTTGAAAGGAAGTGTAGGCGGCGTCATGGAACTTGCGGGAATGAACGTGTCGATGACGGGAGATTATCCAGGATGGGAGCCGAAACCAGACAGTGCCATTCTAAAAATAGCCAGCGCTAAATACACTGAATTGTTCTCAAAAGAACCCAGAGTCGTCGCCTGTCACGCAGGCCTTGAATGCGGAATCCTAGGCGAGCGCTATCCAGGAATGGACATGATTTCCTTTGGTCCGAATATACGAGGGCCACACAGTCCCGACGAACATGTCGAGATTGACTCAGTTCAGAAGTTTTGGAAATTGTTGCAGGAAATTTTAAAGGAGATTCCTGTGGAGAAAAAATAAAAGTAAAAATAAAATTAAGAAGCACTGGAACTCGTTATTGTTTCAGTGCTTTTTTTTTGTTTTTGAGAATGTGCTAATAACTCCTCGCCTTAGAAAAGGCGAGGACAGATTGGCTTCGCCTTTTGAGGCGATGCAATCAGGAGTGGTTGAAGGTGTAGCAAATCCAAGTCCTATTCTCAATCTTTAGTAATACTGCAATGACTTTTAATGTCTGCTATAACGTGTTGAAGTTCGGCGAAAATGTATTTGTTCTCATATCGTAAAATGGTAATTCCTAAACTTTGCAATTCTTTATCTCTTGCCTCGTCTTTTTCAAATTGATCTGGTTCGTTATGATAATCTCCATCCAATTCAATTCCTAACTTGAACTTAGCAGAATAGAAATCAAGTATAAAATTATTGATTGAATACTGTCTTCTGAACTTAATGGCATCTATTTGACCAGATTTAATATGGCTCCATAAATAGGCCTCAGCAGGTGTCAATTTTTTCCTTAATATCTTTCTGTTTTTTTCAAGGTATTTAATATTATGAATGTGGGGGCGGCGTTCCATGTTTTGAAGATAGGTGTTTTTTAGGTTTAGCGGATCTTCAACCTATCCGTCTTTGTCGCTCGCGCGCCAAATCCACCTTTCCCTTTTCTGGGAAAGGAGTTTTTTTTTGGGAATGTGCTGGTGACTCCTCGCCTTAGAAAAGGAGAGGACAGATTGGCTTCGCCTTTTGAGGCGACGCAATCAGGAGTGGTTGAAGGTGTTGCGGAGTTTGATTTAATCCTTGTTGTGAAATAAGACTTGGTGGAACTTCAACCTTTCCGTCTCACAAACGGCTGTTGCCGTTTGTGATCCACCTTTCCCTTTTCTGGGAAAGGAGTTTTTTTTTAGTTGGTACATAAAACAAAATTTCAATGCCAACAAAAGCATTCAAATTCAATTAAAATGCCG
>NZ_JADFCO010000056.1 GCF_015356755.1 Nonlabens antarcticus
CGTTGAGCTTTAAGTAATAAATTTAATCCTTCAATAATCTGTATCGGTTATTTAGGACGAGACAATTTTATTAACTAGTTATCGTCAGTTTTGACTTTCTCAACGTTACCGTTGTCATCATATTTGATTTTAGTCTCACTTCCGTCTTCGTTTTCGATCTTTACTTTGTCATCAGAAACCTCGACATTATCACCGTTGTCAATCATTTCTTGAGCATTTTCCTCTGCAGTTTTATCTTCTTCACGACAGGAAACGAAAGCAGCTGCTAGAGCAATAGAGAAAAGGAATACTTTGAAAATAGTTTTCATTATAAATTGATTTAGGGATCAAATGTATATAAATAAAGCGATAGCGAAACCAAATTAAATTAAAAAACCTGCCTTGGGAAAGACAGGTTTTTGTAACCAAATTATTTTGAAAAGAGTAAAGGTTACTTTAAGATAAATAAAACCGTTAGGGATAGTGTTATTCATCAGTTGTGAATTTAATGACTTTTTTGGATAAAAAAGAAATTCTATGTTATAAATGACTATTCTGTCGCTTTTTTGATAAATTTAATAGACGAACTGCTTCCATCCGTGTTTAATACCTTAATAAGGTAGACGCCAGTAGATAAATCTGAGATATTATAGAGCTCTTTACTACCCTCAATTCGCTTTACAAGTTGACCTGTCATAGTGTAAATCTTAATCTCAGCAACATCCATACTCAATCGAAAACTAGAGCTCGTGGGATTTGGAAACAATCGAATGGTATTCTCGATGACGCTGTCAGTAACACTGGCAGTAGTAGATAAAGCCTTATTACTAAATAAACGATACCCACCAGGCTCCAGGGTGATTAATGCATTCTGATTTGTGACATTCATCGATTCCTTTGAGAAATATTCATACCAGGTTCCAGTCTCTGTAAATTGTGGAGCCATGTTCTTAGTTATCACATCAAAATTTGCAACCACGATAACGTCAAATTCCGCTCCTTTGAGTTGAATTCTTTTTACAAGACCAGAAAGATCGAGTTCATTATTTACACTATTAAAAGTTGCAGGGTATTTGGTTTTTAGTTTAATGATCTCACCAGTTACTTTATAAAGATCAAGTCTGTTAGCATCTGTAGAATAACCGTTAGAAAACGCTACAGGTTTTCTAGCCAGGCGATCGTTATTTAATTCCTTATCATATCCTAACTCACCGAATTGCCAAAGCATTTTGGGACCCGGAATGCTGTATTGAATCGCAGCGATGGCTTCCTGACGGTCTAAAGCCACTGAAAGAGACTTCACTTGATAAGTAGGATTTGAATTATTCCCGAATTTCAGGGTCTGGTAAACGACCCTCTCCTCATCGTGACTTTCTGCATAGGATACTAAATGAAGATCCTTAAAATCTCTGTTGGCATGATATGCTCTTGATAGATCTGACTGCGATGAATATCCAAGGGAATTTTGCTTGTATTCTTGCGTCATTTTACCCCATAGCATAAAACCAATATCAGCAAGAGCTTTTTCTTCTTGATTCTCAGATAAATGTTCTAAAATCAAATAAATATCATCATCATTATTTACTAGGAGAAAATCTCGGTATTCCGTAAGAATGTCAACGCGCGATTGATCATATTTCCCCCATAATTCTACATTCCCGCTAGTATTATTTTGGGTAAATCCTTTAGATAAATCAAATCGAAAACCATCGATCTTAAATTCTGATAGAAAATATTGCATGGTTTGCTTCACATATTCTTTAGTCCAGCGGCTTTCATGGTTGAAATCAGTACCTACACTAAATGGGTGTTTTGCCGTCTCATTTAAATAGGGATTATCTGACCCAGCGTTGAAACCACTGGCGTCCGGCCACATCTGGACTAAAGGGCTTTGGCTAAATGCTTGATTATACACAATATCTACAATTACTGCAATTCCACGAGAATGCAATAAGTCTACCAGTTCTTTGAATTTTTCTGGAGTTCCATAGGCTTTGTCAAGTGCTCCATGGAACTTAGGATTGTAACCCCAACTGTCTGTTCCTTCAAATTCATTTAAAGGCATAAATTCAACCGCATTGATTCCTAGACCTGTTAGATAATCAATCTTATCAATGACTGCTTGAAAGGAATCAGATTCTGAGAAATCGCGCACTAAAAGCTCATAAATCACTAAATTCTCATTATCTGGTCTTGCGAAATCTGTTACGTTCCAATTGTATTCGGCTTTTTGATAGGTATATAAAGTAAGATCTCCAGTAGTTTTACCAGTAGGGTAGACGGGTAAGTTGGGAAAATTACCGGCTTTTATAAACGGGTCACTTCCTGGATCTAATATCAATGTACTGAATGGATCTGCTATTTTGATCTTATCGTCGACAATATATTGGTATTTAAATGTAGACTCCTTTGTAAACGTAGTTGCCGGTAAAGTGACCCAAAAATAATCTCCATCCTTTTTCATTTGAGTTTCTAGCGAGGGATTCCAGTCATTAAAACTACCGATTAGCAATGAACTTGACTTTCCAGGTGCTGCAAGAAGAAAGGTGACGCTTCCATCACTATTTTCATTTACACCGTTTTTAATGCCGCTCGGTCTTACCTGATTTTGAACCGTCGCAGGAACAAAAACATTGATAGCATCAGTAGCTGTCTCATTACCATTAATTGCTGTAAACACGATGTCATAAGAACCTGGAGCCGTAAATGTGAAGGGGTAACTTATAGAAGTGCTATTTGCTGTGGCGACCGATGAACCGTTTACTGTCAGGCTCAAAGTACTGGTCATAGAACTATTGCCCTTGATAACGATCTGTTCGTTGACAGCATAAATATTGTCGTCTTTTGGAGACGTTATAACAGCAATTAAACCTGGAGGGAAAATCTGCAGCTTAAAGTCATCTGTTTGTTTAGGTTTGTTGCTATTACTGCCGGGATTCCCGTTTGGTCCGTTGGCATTTCTAATGACGAGGTCAATGGCGGTAATCGTTTCTGTCGTAGGATCAACCCCAAAATACTCGTTCAACGTTGGCCCTAAAGTTATTTCAAATAGATTTTGTCCCGTCTTGGTAAAAGTAGGATTGATGGCAGTGTCATTGGTGAAAAAGTCACCCTTTACATTTTGGAATGCTACATTATTGATAGTAACGCCAGCGTAAAGATGTATGGTCTGGGTGGTGTTTTCTAAGGCAGTTCCAGTGGCATCAAAAATGATGGTTATTGTTTGATCTGCTGTAGGAGTAGAGGATGATGTTGACACTTGCGCTTTCGCGAAAGCGAACATACATACCATTAATAGGAGTAGATATTTTTTCATAATAGTCTTGTATATAGAGCAAAAAAAAGGGCTGCGAACAGCCCTTAAAGTTTAAATCGGAATCTTATTCTTCTACTGGTATGAAGATAAACCTACCATCAAGGTCATTAAAAAAGACGTTGTAAGTTCCCGCAGATGCTGGAATATTAGGATCGCCATTATTTGATCCCTGACCTATATAACTACTGGTGTCGTCGCCCCAGCTTGTATCCCACGCGTCATTTGCTCTGAATTTAATATCACCAGAACCTACTACAAGGTTTCTAATGCTCCACTGGTGTGGATCAAACGTTGACTGTATTAAGTTGATGTCTGGACCACCAAAACCATTATCGGGAAATGCGTCTCCTAAAAGACCGATGCTCGTGTAAGTCGCTGCAGTGGCGGCAGTAGTATTAGGCGTAATTGTAACGCTGGATTCACCCTCAGACGTATTAGTCACGCCAGTAATATCTATAACGAAATCGTAGTAACCAGCAGCGGGAGCTACAAGATTGTCTGGATCTGAGCCGTTGCCATCATTTACGCCTACCTTTCCATTACGTCCACCATATTGTGGTTGCCAGTTTCCTAAACTTGAAAGAACCTTAAACTCATCAGCATTGAAATATCCAGTATATCGGTAAACGTTATTGTCCTCTAGATCTATGAACAAAGCTGGGTTTGTCTTGTCGTTTCCTGAACCATTATCCCATCCTGGAGCTGTAGCAGCTCCTACTAAATATAAAGGATTGAAAGGATACCCTACATATGGAGTAATTGTTAATGAAATATCATCAGAAGCAATAGCCTTTACAGTTGGATCGTTTGTAGTAGCAATCACACGGGCCTTGAAAGCCAGGGATGTTCCATTCTCACCGCCTAGAGCAAGAGCTGCATCATTTAATTGCGAATAATTAATCGCAGCATCCACACCAGAAGATTGCGCCAGTACATATGGTTTAGAGTAATCGCCGGTTATAGAATCCACTTGAACAGTATAAGTCATTGCGACAGGAAGATCAAGGGTGATCGCATCCCAATTGAAGCGCTCTGCTAATTGATCCCGATTATCTGATGTCACTACAAAGGATCCCGATTGTGGAGATAAATTTAATTTCCGAGATTGATTTGTGTCTAATGTGAATTGCTCCTCGTCTTCAGAACAGGATGCAATACCTGCGATGATCGCAAGTCCCATAAATAAGCTATAGATTTTTTTCATTTTGATGTTTTTTAAATGATCCGATTTATTAATATCCAGGATTCTGGATGAGGTTGTCATTAAGGTTTAGTTGTTCTGCCGGGACTGGAAACAAGTCTCTAAATTGAGGAGTCGTTATGCCTGATTGCACGTTGCCTTTCCATGCCCACGTTCCATTTACAGAGAACTGATTGAAACGTATTAAATCTTGTCTTCTATGAGTTTCCCAATATAATTCTCGTCCTCTTTCCGCAAGAATAAATGTTAGGTTTAGATCATTTGCTGCTATGTTACTGCCCGAATTACCATAAGCACGTTCTCTTAAAATATTGATGTAATTCACTGCTTGACCAGTGCTACCGCCCCCACCTCTAAGGTTTGCTTCAGCATACATCAAATAAGCATCTGCCAGTCTGAAGACTGGAAAATCGATGTCGACAAAATCTCCAGATGGATCAGAACCAGCTGTTCCATCAACATTGACATTTTTAAACTTTGAAATAGCAAAACCGTTCGTGAATTTACTCTGATCAGCAATTTTCTTTGTTTGGTCTTGAGTAAAGAAAAGCTCTCTACCATCAGCGCTGTTTTCTTCACCTGGAAATAACTCTACAAATTGAGGCGTCGTTCTGATACCAGCCCATCCACCATTAATTCCGAAATTTCCAGCATCCATTTTTCCACCTACTGGCGCATGAGTCAAGAACGTAGTTCCTCCAAAAGTTCTCGTTTTTAAACCATCATAATTTATGGTCCAGATAAATTCATTTTGACTTCCGTTAGACCCGTTATCAGCAAGAAAAAGATTTTGATAGGGTTTGCTGGTGTCAACACTATATCCCGCAGTAATCACTTTCTCAGTGTACGTGATTACCTCTGTATTTCTAGCAGTACCTGTATAAACGTCTGCATTCAAATAGAGTTTTGCAAGAGTCATCCAGACCGTAGCTTGATCTGCTCTACCATAAGGGTTCATTCTTGCAGGAGTAATTTTATCTTCAATGTCAAGGAGTTCTGACTCTATATAGGTAAACAAGTCTGCTCTTTCAATAAGTTGTCCTGGAATTTTAGGATCTGTGGTTTCATCCTGGAAAGGCATCCCACCAAACATGTCCATACCGTGATAATAAGAGAATGCCCGTAGAAATCTAGCTTCATTGCGATAGGCTCTAATATTGACCCGATCAGATTCCTGAATACCGTTCTGATCTAGTTTAGCTTCGGTTGTGTTTTTTAAAAAGTCATTAGCTAGAGCTACTTGATAGGTTATTCTGGAATACATAGCACGTATGTACTGGTTACCATCACTCCACTGCTGTCTTTGGAAATCCTGAATACCCTCATCTCCCCATGCGATTACCGCCTCATCAGTCGGGAGTTCGCTAAGCTTCCATAAGTTACGGGTATAACTGGAGAAACCTCCATCAATTCCTTGAATGTCAGCATCAGCATCGCCGCCACCTTGCCCGCCTAAAGTGATACCGCCGTAAACCTTAGCGATCAAACCCTCATAAGCTGCCGGATCTGAAAGTAATTGACCTTCTGTAATTTGCTCACCGCGTGGCTGTAAATCCAGTGTATCCTCACAGCCTACTAAGGCTAGGATCGCTACTGCAGCACCCAATAAATATTTATAAATTTTCATAGTTTTTTATTTTAATGTGAAACCTATACCTAAGACGAAACTTCTACTTCTAGGGTAAATCGTGTTATCGATACCACCGCTAACCTCAGGATCTAATCCATCGTAGTCTGTAATAGTAAACAGGTTTGTTCCTGTAATTGAGGTTCTTATATCAACTCTGTCGCCAGGAAAAGTATATCCTATCGTTGCATTGTCCAGTTTCAAGAAATCTGCTTTCTGTATATAGTAATCTGAAAAGTACTGAGGATCTGTGAATTGACTGTCAAATATATCTGTAGTACTATTCGTATAGAAGTCTCCCGGATTGTTGAAGATATTAGAATACGTTGCACTGTTAGAATCTACATTATTGTAATTGTAAAGACCTGCAGATCCTCTTAAGGTAAAGCTCAAGGATAAATTCTTATAATTTAGGTTTGAGGTAAATCCATAGTAAGCATCTGGATTTGCTTTCTTATAGCGCACTCTGTCGGCACTATTTATAAGATTATCTCCATTAGTATCGAGGAATACGCCGTCTAATGGATTTCCTTCTTGATCGTACACTTGTCTAAAAATATGGAAAGAACTTGGGTCAGAACCTACTGCCCATTCTTGAATGGTATTTCCTACACCTCCTGCGATGCCACCCACAGCAACTGGGTTGTTGTTAGGTCCCGCAAGATTAGTAATCTCAATTTCACTAAATGTTAGGTTTGCACCTATATTCCAATTAAAATTTTCAGATTCAACTAGCTTAGCATCAAGACCGAATTCCAACCCTCTACTTAATGTATTACCCACATTCTGGATTCCAAAATTTTCAAGTCCACCCGCAGCTATAGGAGCAAACTGCAGTAGATCTGATGTTTCACGATAATAGGCATCTGCACTACCGGTCAAACGATCGTTGAAGAACCCTAAGTCTAAACCTACATTGTATTGTGCTGTTTCTTCCCATTTAAGATCCTGAGTTCCTTCTGGTCTAATAGTAGGAACAAAACGATCCCCAAATTGAACTTGTGCTTCCGGTTGTCCTGGAGTAAATACTTGAAGGAAAGAGAATTGCTCTCCTATTTCCTGTTGTCCCGTAACCCCATAGCCACCTCTTAATTTAAGCTGAGAAATGAACCCGCTATTCTGAATAAAATCTAGGTTGGTGAATTTTAATGCAACGCTGGCTCCACCAAACGTTCCGAAACGTTCTTCCGTTGAAAAACGGGAAGATCCATCTCTGGAAAGGCTACCGGATAAGACAACAAAATCTTGTATGTCAAATGTCAAACGACCGAAAAAAGATACCAACCTATTATCGGTTGGGAAAAATCTAGGATCTAGCAAAGCACCATTTAATGAACTAATGGTAGTGTTCTGTCTAGTGAAATCTTGATATGCACCACCTGCGGTTGCTTCTACATCAGTACCTAAGTTATCTAATGTTTTTTTATAATCAATGCGACCATTTAAAAGAATGTTTCTTCTGATTCCTTCGTTTAGGAAAATCGATCCGTTGCCAAAAAATCCAGCACCAGAATTTGCAGAGCGTATGGAGTAGGCATCAAACTCGTTGTAATCAAACCCAGCATTTCCATCAAGTGAAAGACCTTCTACAAACGGTATCTTATAATTTGCATTCAAATTCATTCTGATTTGGGAGTTGTCCGTTTCATCATCCAGACTTTCAAGTAATCCTACCGGGTTTTTAGGAGCATTTACTTCTAAACCACCATTCGTGTAAAATTCGTAAAAACCGTTTACAGAGTTACCAGGATCAGTAGATCTAACAGGTCTTGTAGGATCAAAAACAATGGCGCTTCCTATGGCGCCGCCGTCTGCATTTCCTATTTCTTCTAGAGCTCCTTGAGCGGTATAGGTCAATTTAAGGTCATTATTGAAGGCACGTTGCGTGACTGCAATGTTGATGGTAGAACGGCGATAGTCTGAAGTTTTCAATGTTCCTTCTTCATTAACCTGACTCAATCCCAATCGCAATGAAGTGGATTCAAAACCTTTTGAGATAGTCAGATTGTGATAACCTCTGGTCCCAGTTTGATAAATTTCGTTTTGCCAGTCCGTATTGCTATCTCCTAATAAATTTAAGTCTTGACCACGATCAGCGGCGAGTTGCCTAAATTGATCTGCCGTTAAAACATCTACAGAATTGGTATTTTTATTTACAGAAAATTGGGCGTCATAACTAACAGCCCAATCGCTGTTTAACCTTGCTCTTTTAGTAGTAATAAGAATCACACCGTTTGAGGCGCGGTTACCATATATCGCAGTAGCACTTGCATCTTTTAAAATGGTGTAACTCTCAATATCGTTAGGATTTAAACTATTCAGGTTAGAATTAGATTGATCTAGCGGCACACCATCGACAACATATAATGGATCTTTTGTGGCGCTTAAGGTAGAACCAGCACGAACCCTGATAGTAGGACCGTCTCCAGGTTTACCGCTAGGAGCCACTACTTGTACACCTGCTGCTTTACCTGCAAGCTGTTGACCTGGAGACACAATTGCTCCACGGTTAAAATCATCATCGCTAACCGTTGTTTGAGCGGCAGTAACGTTTTGCTGTTTTACCGTACCATAACCTATTAAAACAATCGCGTCCAGTTGTGAGGCATCTTCTTGTAAGACTACGTTGATTACATTTTGTCCAGAATATTGAATTTCCTGGGCGGCATAACCTAGGTAATTGATAACGATAATTGATCCTTCAGGGACGTTATTCAGTATGTATTTCCCATCAAAATCTGTAGCGGTACCTATGCTCGAGCCTTTCACAATAACAGATGCTCCCAGTACTGGAAGGTTATTTGTTGCTTCCGTTACTGTTCCTGAAATGCTCTGTGCGACTGCCAGCAGAGGCAATACTAGAAACAGCAAAGCGATTTTTAATTTTTGATTCATTTCTGAAGTTTGAGTTAATAATTAGAGGTAGTCTTCTTCTCACACGGCATAAAACTATGTAAATAAAACGTTAAGGAAATGTTTCCAGTGGTGTTTCTACGAAAACGTTTTCGGCTTTTTATAGTTCTGTTTAATGAAGTATATTTAGCTTTCGCGAAAGCGTAAGTCCCTCCATATAAAACCATAATTGATGTCTCAGAAAATCACCTTAAAAAAGATAGCACATGATTTAAAGGTGTCCATATCTACAGTGTCTAAAGCATTGCGAGACTCTCATGAAATCAGCGTTGAAACAAGAAATAAGATAAAAGTTTACGCTAAAAAATACAACTACAAACCTAATAGTATTGCCCTAAGTCTAAAGAATCAAAAGACCAAAAAAATAGGGATTATCATCCCTGAAATTGTACACCATTTCTTTGCTACTGTTATTTCTGGAATTGAAAAAGTAGCCAATGAAAAAGGCTATCAGGTTATTATATGTTTGTCTGGTGAAAGCTTTGCCAAAGAAGTCGTCAACATGGACGTGCTGGCAAATGGAAGTATTGATGGTTTTATTATGAGTCTATCTAAGGAAACCATGGAAAAACAAGATTTTCACCATCTTGAAGAGGTGCTAAATCAAGGGATGCCTATCGTGATGTTTGATAGAGTAGTGGAGGGAATCGAATGCGATAAAATTATCATCGACGATGTGGCCGCAGCCCATAGCGCTACGGAGTTTTTAATGCGCAAGGGACGTAAAAACCTGGCGATTATATCCACGGTAGATTATGTAAATGTAGGACGTTTGCGCACCAAGGGATTTAAAGAAGCTCTGGAGAAACGCGGTATGGAGTTTACGGAAAACAGAGTCCTCAAAATTGAGAATGCTGAAAATTGTTCTAAAGAAATTGATGATTTTTTAAAGAAAGACGATTACGACGGTGTCATAGCGGTCAATGAATTATTTGCTGTAATTGCGAGTAAATCATTGAAAAAAATGGGTAAGTCCATTCCAGAAGATGTTGCAATCATTGCTTTTACAGATGGAATACTGAGCAAATATGCCAGCCCGACATTGACTACTATTGGTCAAAATGGGGAAGATATGGGTGGCCTGGCTGCTACAAAATTGATTGAACGCTTAGAAAGTAAGGAGGACGTAGAAGAAAGCTACGAAACCGTTATCGTAAAAACATCATTAGTAGAGAGGGAATCAACGCCGCAATAATAGTATATTTGACCTGTGATTTTTAAGGATTTCACTGGTAATATCAAAACTTGTCTTCTTCACACACGCATAAGTTTTGATAAGTCATAAGGCTTATCGTAATTAATAATTATCGATATGCAAAAACCTAAGTTAGGTTTCTGGGATATCTGGAACATGAGTTTCGGATTTCTTGGTATTCAGTTTGGTTTTGCCCTTCAGGGCTCTACCATGTCCCGTATTTTTGAGACTTTAGGAGCTAGCAAGGACAACATTCCTATGCTCTGGATAGCTGCGCCTCTTGCTGGTCTGATTGTGCAACCCATAATAGGATATCTAAGTGATAATACCTGGCACAAATCCTTAGGCCGCAGGCGCCCCTTCTTTTTACTGGGTGCCATTTTGAGTAGTATCGCACTTATATTCATGCCGTTTTCCTCAGAAGTGTGGATGGCAGCTGGGCTGCTTCTTGTTCTCGATGCCTCCATTAATATTAGTATGGAGCCTTTTAGAGCACTAGTTGCTGATAAACTCCCAGATTCACAGCGCAGTTATGGATTTGTAGTTCAAACTCTTATTATAGGTGTAGGAACCTGGATTGCCAGTAATCTTCCTAAATTTTTAAATGATATACTGGATATTTCAAACGAGGCCGCACCGGGCGTTGTTCCAGACTCGGTTAAGATCGCTTTTATGGTGGGCGCTGCGGTTTTCATGATCTCGATCCTTGTCACCATATTTACTACGAAAGAATACACTCCAACGGAAATGGCAGCCTTTGAAGATGCTGGAGAACCGGAGGAGAAAAAAGGAATGTGGGCAACAATCACATCCACTTATGCATTAATGCCCGTTATTATGAAGAAGTTGGGTGTCGTGCAGTTTTTCTCTTGGTTTGCATTTTTTGCGATGTGGACGCTCGCAAACCCAGCCTTGACAGAACATATTTACAACGCCCCAAAACCAGATGTCACACAATTTGCACAATTAGATAGCAGTGACAAGGTTTTATTAGATGTAAATCAGACTACATTATTCCTCGATCAGGATTATGCAGATGATTATAGAATTCAAGATAAGGCGTACAACGAGGCTTCTGATGATGTAGGTGCAAAAATGGGAATCTACGGATTGTCATCGATGGCGTTTGCACTATTACTCACCTTTTACACGGCCTACAAAAGCATTAATAGGAAGGTCGTTCACATGGTGAGTTTGATTTTAGGAGCTATTGGGTTTTTGCTGATGTATTACATACCTGGTCAACCGGAATATTTGACCTTATGTTTTGCATTGATTGGTATTGCATGGGGTAGCATACTATCCATGCCGTACGCTATGCTTTCTAGTTCTGTAGCCAGTAATAAGATGGGATTGATGATGGGTGTGTTCAATATGTTTATCGTAATACCACAAATTATCGCAGCATTGAGTGGCGTAGTTTTCCTATACAATTTGATAGGAGACGAAACCATTCACGCCATGACTATCGCTGGAATCTTTTTACTATTAGCAGCAGCTTCTAATTTGCTTATCAAAAATAAAAAAGCAATCACTTATCAACCTTCAATAGCAGATGAATAATGATTAAGAAAGCATTCATATTTGATCTAGACGGCGTTGTCGTCGATACGGCAAAATTTCATTTTGTAGCATGGCAAAACTTAGCCTCAAGCTTAGATATCAATTTTACGGAAGAAGAAAACGAACAGCTTAAAGGCGTTTCCCGTGTGCGCTCTTTGGAAAAGATTTTAGAGTGGGGAAATAAAAAAATTGATAAAGAAACCTTTGAACAAAAGCTGATTCAGAAAAACGAGGAATACCTCAAAATGGTGGAAACCCTAGATCAGAAAGATATTCTTCCAGGCGTGTATGATTTTTTGATACACTTAAAAAAACAAGATCAGCCCATAGCTTTGGGTAGTGCCAGCAAGAATGCAAGGCCTATTTTAAAAAAACTAGGAATTCTTAACATGTTTGATGCTATCGTGGATGGAACGGACGTGAGCAAAGCAAAGCCAGATCCAGAGGTATTTCTCAACGCCTGCAAATTATTGAATATGCCGTCAGAAAATGCGATTGTATTTGAAGATAGTATTGCTGGTATTCAAGCCGCAAACATTGCGGGAATGATCAGTATAGGATTGGGAGAAGAGAAAAATTTAAGCGAGGCAGATGAAGTTTTTAGGAGCTTTCTAGACATGCCAGCAGATTATCAACATCAGTTATTGAATAAAACGAAGTAATGAGTCGAGAATATATCATACCAAACGCGTGGTCTATTATTGAGGAAGGATGGAATCCTGATCTCGTAAAATCCAGTGAAAGCCTTTTTTCCATAGGTAATGGGGCCATGGGACAGCGCGCAAATTTTGAAGAAACCTATACGGGAGAAACTTTCCAGGGTAGTTATGTTGCGGGAGTTTATTATCCAGATAAAACACGCGTAGGCTGGTGGAAAAACGGCTACCCAGAATATTTCGCAAAAGTTTTAAATGCGCCTAATTTCATAGGGATCGATGTTTTTATCGATGGTGAAACGCTGGACTTGGCCAAATATGAAAAGACCGACATCCGTCATTACCGTCGCGAGCTCAATATGAAAGAAGGCTGGCACGAACGCTCGTTTGAAATTAATTTATCCGATTCTAAAACGATTAAAGTCGTGGCTCGCAGATTTCTTTCCATGAAGCATGACGAGTTAGGTGTTATAAATTATAGTGTTACCGCAGTGAAAGGGGATATGCGTGTTTCTTTTCAACCGTACATAGATGGTGGAATCAAAAATGAAGATTCCAACTGGGATGATAAGTTCTGGGAAATTGAAGATTTACAATCTGTAGATCATCAAGGTTTTATACGCAGCCGTACTAATAAAACAAATTTTTACGTGTGCACATTCATGCAGTCTGAGTTGTATAAAAATGGAGAACACGTCCAGTATGCCGCTCATTTTGATAAAAATGAATCTGTAGTGCGACACAAGGTGGCTTCTCAAATATCTGAAGGTCATACTGTAACTCTGATTAAATATGCGGGTTACACTTCAAGTTTGAACCATGAGCACTTTGAAATTTTGCACGCTGCAAAAAACGTTCTTCGCACCGCTGTAGAAAAAGGATATGAAGGATTGCTGGAAGAACAGAAAGAAGCTTGGGCTCAAACCTGGTCAATGGCAGACATTGCTATTGAAGGTGATTTAAAGGCCCAACAAGGAATACGATTCAATATTTTCCAATTGAACCAAACGTATTCTGGTAAAGATGCACGGTTAAATATTGGGCCTAAAGGATTTACGGGAGAGAAATATGGAGGTTCCACCTATTGGGATACTGAAGCATATTGCTTACCTTTCTACATGGCTACCAAAGATCAAAAGGTCGCCAGAAATTTACTGAAATATAGGTATGAGCAGCTAGACAAGGCCATTGAGAATGCCGAGAAATTGGGATTCTCTAATGGAGCTGCTCTATATCCTATGGTTACCATGAATGGCGAGGAAAGCCATAACGAATGGGAAATAACCTTTGAAGAGATTCACCGCAATGGTGCGATGGTTTATGCCATTCACAACTATCTTAAATATACCGGCGACTACTCCTACATTCCAGAAATGGGACTTGAGGTAATGATTGCTATTGCAAAGTTCTGGCACCAGCGTGCAACGTTTTCTAAACAAGCAGATAAGTATATGATTTTGGGGGTGACAGGACCTAATGAATATGAAAATAACGTCAACAATAACTGGTACACAAATTATTTAGCCAAATGGTGTATCGAGCAAACGGTTGATCATCTGGACAAAGTTAAAAATGGTCATAATGACGATTATCAACGTATTGTAGGACTCACTAAAATTACTGACCGCGATATCGCTTCCTGGTTAGAAGTTGCTCATAATATGTACGAACCCTTTGATAAGGAACTTGGAATCTACCTCCAGCAGGATGGTTTTTTAGATAAAGAGATTATTCCAGTATCAGATCTGAAATCTTCCCAGAGACCGATCAACCAGAAATGGTCTTGGGACAGAATCCTACGCAGCTGTTATATAAAGCAAGCAGATGTTCTTCAAGGCTTTTATTTTTTTGAGGATCACTTTACGACTGAGCAGCTAGAAAAACACTTTGACTTTTACGAACCGTTAACCGTGCATGAAAGCTCGCTATCACCCTGTGTGCACAGTATTCAAGCAGCCCACTTAGGAAGGATGGATCAGGCCTATGATCTTTATTTGAGAACTTCCAGGCTCGATCTAGATGATTACAATCATGAGGTGGAAGACGGTTGTCACATAACCAGTATGGCTGGAACCTGGATGAGTATTGTGGAAGGGTTCGGTGGGTTTAAAATTGTTGATGACATGCCTAGTTTTAATGCAAAATTACCAGAGCAATGGAAATCCTTTAGTTTTAAAATCAACTTTAGGGATCAAGTTTTGAATGTACATGTAACGGCAAATCAAACTATAGTAAAACTGGAGGGTGACAGGAGCTTAGAAATTATAATCGATGGTCAAAAGCAAACTTTAGAGCCAGCAACCATAAACATCTAGCTTATGAAATTCTCTAACGTTGCACTTTTCTTGTTGGTTTATTTCGCTTTCGCGAAAGCGGGAACGGCACAGATACAGCACATGGAACCACCCAACTGGTGGGCAGGAATGGAGCACTCGCAAGTAGAAATCATGTTTCATGGAAACAATATTGGTGAATTTAAAAATGTAAACTCAGACTTAGAAATTCTCAACGTCCGACATACAGAAAATCCGAATTATCTCTTTGTTATGGTAGAGACAGCAAATAAACCAGCTGGTTTTTACGACATCACACTGGGGAAAGCAGGAATAAAGATGTCGAAAAATTTTAGTCTTCAGGAACGCGATGAGAATTCGCAGCAACGTACAGGGTTCGATTCCAGTGATGCGATCTATCTATTGATGCCAGACCGCTTTGCAAATGGAGACCCCAGTAACGATTCCGTCAAATCAATGACAGAAAAAGTAAACAGAGCCGATAAAGGTGGGCGTCACGGTGGCGACATTCAGGGAATCATTGACCATTTAGATTACATAAAGGATTTAGGAGCAACAGCAATCTGGAGCACGCCATTATTAGAAGATAACGATGTGAGCTATTCTTACCATACCTATGCACAAAGTGATCTTTACAATATCGACCCACGATATGGGACGAATGAATTATACCGTAAACTGGCTGATGAATTGCATTCCCATGATATGAAACTAATCATGGATTATGTGACAAATCACTGGGGTGCGACGCACTGGATGATGAAGGATTTACCAACGGAAACCTGGATTCACAAGTTCCCAGATAATAAGGGTAAAGACTTTCCTGTGGAAGGTTATGCAAATTCTTCCTACAGACAGTCCACACAAATGGATCCCAATGCCAGTGAACGTGATAAAACGTATGCCGAAAAAGGCTGGTTTGTAAGCACAATGCCTGATCTAAATCAAAGCGAGCCATTAGTTTTGAACTACTTGATTCAAAATGCGATATGGTGGATTGAATATGCCGGGCTCGATGGTTTGCGCGTGGATACTTATTCCTATAACGAAAAAGACGGAATTGCGGCCTGGACAAAAGCCATTATGAATGAGTACCCAAATTTCAACATTGTGGGAGAAACCTGGTTGCATGATCAAGCACAGATTGCTTACTGGCAAAAAGATTCTCCTATTTCGGCAATTCAATCTTACAATACAAATTTACCCAGTGTTATGGATTTCACCTTACATGATGCGATTCTCGAAGCTTTTAAAGAGCCCGAACAAGGCTGGGATAAAGGAATGATACGTGTTTATGAGAATTTCGTAAATGACTTTCTATATCCCGATATTGATAATATCATGGTTTTTGCAGGTAATCATGATACCAATAGAATTAGTGGCGACGGCGTTTATAATAGTAACCTAGAAAATTACAAACTCGCAATGACTCTTGTTTTGACCACACGTGGGATTCCGCAATTGTATTATGGTGATGAGATCGGTATGATGGGGAATAAGGGAACTAATGGTGATGGCGATATAAGAAGGGATTTTCCCGGCGGTTGGGAGAATGATGTGAACAATGCCTTTCATAAGACTGGAAGAACTCAAACCCAAGAAAATTACCACGGCTTCACAAAAAACCTCCTCAATTATCGTAAATCTAAACCGGTTCTTCACACAGGGAAATTATTGCAATATGTTCCTGAGGAAAACTGCTATGTGTATTTCAGATCTAATGAGAACAGCAGGGTTATGGTGGTTATCAATAATAATGTGGCAGCTGTTACTCTTGATCTTTCCAGATTTGTAGAAGGTTTAAATGGTAAAAATAGGGGTATTGATATAATTTCAAACTCCCAGATTGATCTTAATAAATCCCTCAAAGTGGCAGGGAAAACTAGCTTAGTAATTGATCTCGATTAAAATCTAAATACTATGAAACCCTTCTTTAATTTTCTTCTCCTTCTCACAATTCTTTTTTTAGGTTCCTGCAGTACCGATAAAAAATCTGGCGAACCCCTTAGCATCATTGAAGTGCCTACCAGTCCAGTAATTGCCGCAAATGATCAGACAGATGTTTTGATTTCTGACTACATTTATGGAGGACAAGCCATAGACAGTATCACCGTTGGTAAAGGAATTAGCGCTTTGCCTTGGACAAAAACCGATAGTATTTTTTCGTTTACGATGACTGATAGTCCATCTGTCAATCTGATGACACTTTGGACGCAGGGATCTCGTAATGATATTCCCGTTTTTAAGAGTCAAAACAAAGTCATCAGAATTAACTACAATAAAGCAGCTGGTGATTCTAATATCCAGATTAAAGGAGAATTTACAAATTGGGCTCCAGTTGACCTAGAATCTGACGGTAACAACCTTTATTATGATGCTGCCCTTCCTGCCGGTAAATTCCAATATCTATTTGTAATCGATGGTGAAGAAGAACATTTAACTGGAAGCGAGCAAAATCTCATTAGCAATGGAATGAATGGTTTTAACCGAATGATCGATAACAGCCGAAAGGAATTTCCAGCCGAGCTGAGTTACGGTAAGATTTTAGAAGACGGATTTACTTTTCAAACCACTGGAAATCTAGATAATGTAATTGTCTTGTATGAAAACCAACTCTTGCCTGCAAGGTTAAATGGCAATGAATATCAAGTCACGATTCCTAAAACCGATTTTAGCAATCGAATTTCAAAAACCCAACTTATACGAGTATTTGCCAGCGATGAAAATGGGAGAACAAACGATCTGCTCATTCCCGTGCAAAACGGTAAAGTAGTTACAGATCCTTCAACATTGGATCGATCAGATTTTCACACGCAGGTGCTCTATTTTATGATGGTGGACCGATTCCTAGATGCAGATCCATCGAATACAAAGCCTGTCGCAGATCCAGAAATACTTCCTAAAGCAAACTATATGGGCGGTGACCTCGCGGGAGTTTTACAGAAAATCAACGATGGCTATTTTGAAAACTTGGGTATTAGTACCATCTGGTTATCACCCATTACTCAAAATCCGGAAGGTGCTTATGGTTTATGGCCAGAACCCAAAACAAAATTTAGCGGATACCATGGTTACTGGCCCATTTCAAATACAAAAGTAGATTACCGTTTTGGAGATGAGAAGATCCTTAAGGAAATCATCGCCACCGCTCATGACAAGGGAATGAATGTCATCCTCGATTATGTAGCAAATCATGTTCACGAGGAACACCCATTATATAAGGAACATCCAGAATGGGCTACAGATCTCTATCTACCGGACGGTAGTTTGAATACAGAACGATGGGATGATCATAGATTGACTACATGGTTTGACACTTTCATGCCCACGCTAGATTTCTCTCAGCCAGAAGTCGTTGAGAAAATGACTGACTCGGCATTGTACTGGGTTACAGAGTATGATCTAGATGGTTTCCGTCATGATGCTACTAAACATGTTCCTGAGGCTTACTGGAGAACACTTACAAAGAAGATCAGAAACAATACTAATCGACCCATTTATCAGATAGGGGAAACTTATGGTTCTAACGACTTGATCCGCAGTTATGTGAGTACTGGAATGTTAGATGCACAATTTGATTTTAATATGTACGATGCAGCGGTTTCTGGTTTTGCCACGGCAGATGACAGTTACACGACCATTGCAGAAACTTTAAAAAAGGGATTGGAATACTATGGGCATCATCATTTAATGGGCAACATCTCAGGAAATCAAGATCGCGCGCGATTTATCAGTTATGCAAGTGGTGACGTGCGTTTTGATGAAGATGCAAAAAAAGCAGGATGGACTCGGGAAATACAGATGACAGATTCCACCGCATATGATAGACTGGGAATGTTGCAGGCATTTAACATGACGATTCCGGGAGTTCCCGTCATTTATTACGGTGATGAATACGGCAGCATCGGTGGTGGAGATCCAGATAATCGCAAGATGATGAAGTTTGAGGGGTTGTCAAATCGGGAGAAGGAATTGCGCGATCTCGTTCAACAACTCGCAAAACTGCGTCGCAACTCCATGTCATTGTTATATGGAACTACACAAATCGTTACTGATGCTAATGGTATGCTCGTGTTACGCCGGGCTTATTTTGGGGAGGAAACCTATGTGTATTTCAATGAAAATCCCATTATTATGAATGTAGCCGATAAAAATGACCGCTTTCGCGAAAGCGAAATTATCCTCATCAACGCGTTAGAAACGGACAATCAAGTTCAAGTAGGAGCTGGGAATTTTGCTATCATTCAAGCCAAAGCCAAGAAGAAAACCAAAACCAAGAACTAACTCACAAATCTAAAACTATGAAAAAGTATATAGGATCGATTTTCTTAATCAGCCTGCTGTGGGCTTGTAAGGAAGAGACTAAGATAGCAGAAAATTCATCTCAAGAAATTACAGAATACAAGCCCATCACTGATGAGAATTTGGAAAACGCAGTGATTTACGAGGCAAATATCCGTCAGTATTCTGAGGCGGGAACTTTCAATGAATTTACTAAAGATATCCCACAGCTCAAGGAACTGGGCGTTAAGGTAATCTGGTTGATGCCCATTTTTCCTATTTCTGAAAAGAATAGAAAGGCAAAGGGTGATTTAATGGTCCACGATATCAAAGATGAAAATGAGCGCACTAAATATCTAGGCAGTTATTATGCCGTTGCAGATTATACAGGAATTAATCCAGATCTAGGTACAGAAGAAGATCTAGAGGCATTAATTAAAACAGCACACGATAACGGCATGTTTGTTATTCTGGACTGGGTGGCAAACCATACGGGCTGGGATAACAAGTGGATTACAGAACATCCAGAATATTACACTAAAAATGAGGCCGGAGAAATCATTTTTCCAGCAGGAACAGACTGGACAGACACGGCAGATCTGAATTACGACAATCTAGAATTGCGCAAGGCAATGATAGAATCCATGAAATACTGGGTAGAAAAACATAATATTGACGGGTTTAGAAGTGATGTAGCTCATGAGGTCCCTACTGATTTTTGGAACGATGCCACGGCACAATTACAGGCTATCAAACCTTTGTTTATGCTAGCCGAAAGTGAGAAGAAAGATCTGTTTACAACAGCTTTTGATATGGGTTATAATTGGGAAGGACATCATTTAATGAATGAAATGGCGCAGGGAAAGCGAGATGTCACTGCCTGGGATGAGTATATGGAAAGAAACGATACCGCTTATCAAAAGGATGATATTCTAATGAATTTTATCACAAACCATGACGAGAATTCCTGGAACGGGACAGTAAAAGAACGAATGGGTGATGCACAAGAATTAATGCTTGCATTTCAATATGTGATTCCCGGAATGCCATTGATTTATTCTGGTCAAGAATATGGTATGGATTACCGTTTGAAGTTTTTTGAAAAAGACAGTATCCCTAAAACGAAGGGAAAAGTGTGGGAGCAAATGAAAAAACTAGGCGAATTGAAGAAAAATAATCCAGCACTAAATGGAGGAAAAAATGCTGCAGATTATAAGCGTCTTTCCACCAACGATGATAAAAAGATTTATGCTATCAGCCGTTCAAAAAACGGAAATGAGATCTTCTTCATAGGTAATTTTTCTAAAAATTCAATCAAAACAAATGTCAATGGACTTAAAGGAGATTATCTCAATTTGATGTCTGGAACTACCGTAACTATTGATGGAAATTCTCCAACCGTATTGCGCAGTTATGAATACCTAATGTTAGAGCCCATTAAATAATTAGCCAATTGTTTGAATGAAAAAGCCGCAGGAATTAATTCTTGCGGCTTTTGTGTTTGAATTGAATTGTACTTTAAACTTGGTCAGTGTCTTTACGATATTTGATAAGGGATATTCCAGCAAAGAAGAATATTATTCCAAGGATAATACAGGGCCATTGCCCTGCGCCTAAAGCCATACTTCCAAATGCAGAGAGTGTTCCTAATACTAGTGCGATCGCGCCGCCTACAGTCATTATCAATCCTAATATTTTAATCATGGTGGTTGTTTAATTTTATCAAATCTATAATAATGCCGGCATAAATTGTTTGATTTAACGTGTATTTAGAAATTATCCAGAGGCTTAACTGGTTATGTATGATACCGTGAAGACTCAATTATTGTAATTTGGCACTCTAAATTCTATAAAATGGACAAAACATATTACGACCCTAAGGACTTAAAGAAATTTGGTAAAATAACAGAGTGGAGTGAAGGCCTAGGGAATAAATTTTTCGATTACTACGGGAGTGTTTTTGAGGAAGGCGAGCTAACCGCCAGAGAAAAATCCTTAATAGCACTAGCTGTTTCTCATGCCGTGCAGTGTCCCTATTGTATAGATGCCTACACCAGCGATACTTTAAAACGCGGTGTAACTAAAGAACAAATGATGGAAGCGATTCACGTCGCGGGAGCCATTAAGGGAGGTGCAACTCTCGTTCATGGTGTTCAAATGATGAATAAAGTAAACAAGCTAGAAATGTAGCAACTCGAGTTTTTGCTGTATCAGCAACCTACCTGAATTGATTTGTCTGGGATTTTCTCAAGTTGTGAGAATAGTATTTCAAATAAAATAGCAGGAGTTGCTGCTTTCATCCATAGATTAAAACTGAGTCGTTTTTCATTTAATAGAAATGGACTGAATTTTGATCAATAATATCAAGTTTGTAGTTTTAAGGTTTGTAATGTTCAATTTCAGAATCGACTACATAATGATTATTTATCCTACGATTTTTAGAGATAGCGATATTCTAAAACTCAGATGGCATATTTATCGTAAATATGCATTCGCTAGTTAATGATGGACTTAGTCCATCTGCTAAATAATTTCAATTCTACAAACACCCTTATGAGTGTAGCTGTCAATACTAAAAAATCACTAAAAAAAAGGGATGCAGATCTCGCCAATATCAATAAGCAAATGGAGGTTCTAAATGGCGAACCGTTTTCAAACGGCGAACTACCTTCTTTTGCTAAAAAGATAAAGGAGACGAATCAATTCCCCTTAAGACCTAAAACGCTAGAGATTTTACAAGTGAATGTAGGTTACATGTGCAACCAGGTGTGTGCGCATTGCCACGTGGATGCAGGTCCAGATCGCAAGGAAATTATGACACGTGACACCATGCGTCAGATATTAGATGTTATTAAAACTACAGAGGCGCATACATTAGACCTTACTGGAGGAGCTCCAGAAATGAATCCAGATTTTGAATGGTTTGTGGAAGAAGCCGCTAAAGCTGGAATCCAAGACTTTATCGTCCGGTCTAACCTAACTATAATCCGCGCTAATAAAAAGTATTACCACTTACCTGATTTTTTCAAAAAGCACAATATCCATGTTATTTCCTCCATGCCACACTGGACAAAGGGGAAAACAGACAAGCAACGTGGTGATGGTGTTTTTGACAAGTCGATTAAAGCATTACAGGAACTGAATGACCGTGGTTACGGCCTGCCAGATAGCAGTTTGAGATTAGATTTAGTGTATAATCCCAATGGCGCTTATTTACCTGGTGATCAGGCCAGTATGGAGAAAGAAATGAAATCCAGACTCATGGAAGATTTTGGAATTCAATTCCATAATTTATTCGCCATAACTAATCTACCGATTGCTCGCTTTCTTGACTATTTAGTTGCTAGTGAGAATTACGAAGATTATATGTATGCTTTAGTAGAGGCCTACAATCCGGCCGCAGTAAAGAATGTAATGTGCACAAATACCATCTCCATTTCTTGGGATGGCTGGTTGTACGATTGCGATTTTAACCAGATGTTAGACCTGAAAGTGGACAATAAAATCCAGCATATCAAGGATTATAATGAAGATTTGCTTAACGACCGCATTATTCAGATTTCTCAACACTGCTACGGTTGTACAGCTGGTGCAGGAAGTAGTTGTCAGGGAACTGTTGCAGATTAGTTGATCATTGATTAGAATTAATAAGAAAAGCTGATGAGTCGTTTAAACTGAATCAGAATTCATGCTCATGAGTGCTGTTTAATATTATTAGATGTTCAGAATATTCCCATATTGGTTTTGGAAAATAATGGTCGGCTTGTGGAGCTTAGCGTTGATGCTGGTTGTGTATGAACTGATTTTTGAAACGCCAACCTGGAAACACCTAACACTGTCATTCCTTTATATTTCAGGAATCTTTTGGGTCGCTAAACACTTTGGTTGGATTTCATGGAACAAGAACAAGTCAAATAATTGAAAGTAGATTGAGGTAATGAAGATTTTGATAGTTGCATTTTTAACTCTGTTTGGTTCCGCTTTCGCGAAAGCGCAATCCATAGACAACCTTTTAAAACAATACAATCACCATAGTGTTCCTTACATATCTGTGCAAGAACTCTCAATGGATTATGAAGATTATGTGATACTTGACACGAGGAAAAAAGAGGAATTTGATGTGAGTCACTTACCTAATGCTATCTGGGTAGGTGAGAAATGGGAACCTACCGCACGGTGGGGACATGACGCTACAATCGCCGTGTATTGCAGCGTGGGAATACGTAGTGAAGATTATGGTGAGCAGATGCAAGAGGCTGGCTTTTCTAAAGTAAGAAATCTTTATGGGAGTATATTTGCGTGGAAAGATGCCGGTTTTAAGCTGGTAGATTCTGCGGGAAAAGCAACAGAAAATGTCCATACTTATTCTAAAACATGGGCAAAATATCTAAAGACGGGTAACAAGAAATACGGAAATAATTTAAAGGATTGATGATAGATATTCCTAAATGGTTTTGGCAAATTTTAGTTTTCACAAGTTTAATAGGCAGTGGTTTTACGCTGTATTTAATGGCTACTGGAGAAAAAGATCGCAGTTATATCTGGTATCTATTTTTGTTCCTGACATCCCTTTGGTTTGCATTACGTCAAGTGCGCAAGAGTAACACAGACTAAAACCAAGGAATCTTTTTTTTCGTTTATATTTTTTTATTATAATTTGAAATATATTTTTAAACATTGCTTTAAAATTGATGTGTATTTATAGGGTACTGTTTTAGCTAATATTGATTTCTATCACCTAACTACAATACTTTAGTTTACTATTGTAATAGAGTTGTAATTATTTTGAATCCATCAGCTTGAGTTTAAATATCATTTAACCACTTATCAAAGACCAACGTTCAACAACCGCTATTCTTGTCTTTGCCCAAACGGCAGCGGCAGATGCTACCCAAAAGCCGATCGCCCATAATGGTGAATTGATGCAGGTATTGAATGACCGCATACTTCAAACGGTTAAAAAAAGCGGTCTTGATTTTTACCATTATTCTGAAAAAGAACAATACGGCATCGGTTTTGGGAATCGGTTTTCAAACGCTATTCAAGATGTCTTTGATAAAGGCTATGAACATGTAATATGTTTAGGAAATGATACACCACAGCTGCGTGTAGCTCAAATCCATACAGCCTTAGACTGTCTGCATAATGGTATTGCTGTTAATGGACCATCGCTGGACGGTGGTTTCTATCTAATGGGGATTTCTAAATCTCAATTTGATAAACAACACTTTGAAAATTTACCATGGCAAACTTCAAACCTTGCCGCCGCTTATTTAAAATTCCTTGATAAATCAGGAATTGAGGTAAAAATACTGGAGCACCTCGCAGACTTAGACTCTACAGAAGATATCCATAGATTTCTAAACGGGTGTGATCAAAGATCGATCATCATTCAATTGATCCTAGGAACTTTAACTCTCGTACAAAATTCAAATCATTTTTTACCTACAAGAAAACCAGCCTCTGTCATCTTCAGAGCTATTTACAATAAAGGGTCGCCGCTTCTTGCCGCTTAATTTCCAGCCGTAAGGCAAATTATTTTTCAACCTTTTATTTATTCCATTACATGAAGAGAATTACTCTACTCATGTTACTCCTGTGTTGTTTCACGGGTGTAGCACAAATAACAATAACCGGTACCATCACAGATACTACCGGTAACCCCATCGCCTTTGTAAATATATCTGAGCGAGGGACACAAAACGGAACTACCAGTAATGCAAATGGTAGTTATTCCTTAACTGTCGCAGATAGTGCGATCCTTAATTTTTCCTATGTTGGGTACGAGCCACAAAGTCGAGTGGCTAATGGTACAACCTTAAATGTGACCCTGCAAGAAGGCGACTCTTTGAACGAGATCATTGTAACGGCACTAGGAGTGAAACGACAAGAACGAGAATTAGGTTATGCGGTGCAAACCCTGGATGAAGAAGATATTCAGGAAGTAAAAGCTGTTAATCTAGTCGACAATCTGGCTGGAAAGATAGCTGGAATTACAGTGACCCAAGGAGCAACGGGAGTAGGATCTACTTCAAAAATTACCATAAGAGGAGAGGCCAGTTTTTCAAATAACAACCCATTATTTATTGTTGACGGTACTCCTGTGAACAATAATTCTATTTTCAATTTTACGAATGAAGCAGCCGCTGGATTTCAAGAAATAGATTTTGGGAACGGTGCTGGAGAAATCAATCAGGATGACATAGGTAGTATTTCTGTTTTGAAAGGTCCTGCAGCAGCAGCCCTTTACGGAACCCGCGCTGCTAATGGCGCCATTATTATTGAAACTAAAAATGGAGGTAAAAAACGTGGGCTGGGCATTTCTTATAACACGAGTTTCTTTATGGATACCGCTTTTCAACTTCCAGAATTCCAAAACGAATATGGTCAAGGAAACAGTGGTCAATTTGAATACGTTGATGGACTGGGAGGCGGTATCAATGATAACATTTCATATTCCTGGGGACCTAGACTGGATCAGGGAATCTTGATTGCTCAATTTGATAGTCCTGTTACTTTACCTGATGGGACAGTCGCTCGCGGTGGGGATACCTCACTTTATAGTGGACTCCCTATAACCCCAACAGAGTTCAAAAGTCACCCAGACAATCTCAAAAATTTCTATGAAACGGGTTACACTGCTATTAATAACATTGCTGTCAGTAATGGTTTTGAAAAAGGAGATTATCGTTTGAGTTTTACAGATTTGCGCAGTGAGAGTATTATTCCAGGTGTCAACCTAGATCGCCAGACAGTGGCTGCGAAACTCAATTTTAGACCTAGCGACAAAACAAGCATTAACGGTAGCGTTAATTATGTGAACAGCGCATCAGACAACAGACCATCGAATGGCTATGGAAGTGAGAATGTAAATTATTCACTAGTAGCATGGGGACCTCGCTCTTTAAATATTGAAAATTTGAAAGATTACTGGCAGCCTGGATTAGAGGGTGTGCAGCAGTATTCCTTCAACTATACATTTTTTGATAATCCATATTTTATATTGAAAGAAAACAGAAACAGTTTTGGCCGTGATAGGGTATTTGGAAATATTTCATTGACTCAGGAATTGACGCCAGAGTTGACAGCAACCGTTCGGACAGGAATGGATTACAGCAATGAAAAACGACGTTTTTTACGTAACTATTCTTCCAATCGATTCCGCAATGGAGCTTATGCAGAGCATGACGTATTTTACAGGGAAATCAATACAGACTTCTTGTTGAATTATAAAAAGCAATTTGGTAATGTGAGTTTTGATGCGAGTGTAGGTGGGAATAGACTTTCTCAAACGGCTCAAACGACCCAGACTCAAACGACCAGTCTTGCGCAACCGGGAATCTTCTCATTGAATAATGCAGCGAGTCCCATCGAGACTTTTGGATTTACATCAGAGAAACGAATTAATAGCTTTTACGCTTTCGCGAAAGCGGGATATAAAAACTTTTTATACCTAGACGTCACCGCTAGAAACGACTGGTCCAGTGCACTTGCAACACCATTCACGGCTGATAACACCTCATTTTTTTATCCGTCAGTATCAACAAGTTTTATCTTAAGTAACGTCGTGGACTTACCTAGAGTGATCGACTTTGCAAAAATCAGGGCGAGTTATGCAACCGTTGGAAATGATGCAGACCCATACCAAACCCAAGGAACTTTCCTGTCGCAAACACCCGTGAACTCTCAACCTACATTTACCAACCAGGATTTTATCCCTAATGCAAACTTGAAACCAGAGCGCACTTCTAGTGTGGAATTAGGGTTTGATGTGCGTTTGTTAAAGCAGCGATTAAATGTTGATTTCACCTATTATAATGCAGTAACTGACGATCAGATTCTATCATTACCTATTGCCATATCATCGGGATTTGGCCAGCAAGTGATTAACGGTGGGTCTGTGAGAAATCAAGGAATCGAGATCGTATTGAATGCCATACCGGTACGAACAGATAATTTTGAATGGAGTAGTACCGTTAATTTTGCTAGAAGTCGTGCGATCGTGGAAGACTTACCACAAGATGACGGTAGGTTGACTTTAGGTTTTTCAAGAGTTTATGACAATGCAGATCAAACGGTTTTCCATCAAGTGGAAGAAGGTGGTCGCATAGGTGATTTATATGGAACAGGTTACCGCCGCAATGAGAATGGCGATTTTATACTTACAGAAGCTGGTCGATTTATCGCAGATCCAGAACTTAAAAAATTGGGAAACTACAATGCTGATTTCACGGTAGGTTTCAATAACACATTTACCTATAAACAGTTTGATGCTTCTTTCTTATTTGACTGGAGACAAGGTGGGATTTTAGTTTCTAGAACTTTAGCGCTAGGTGCTGTAGCGGGTCAATTGAAAGATACATCCTTCAGACCTGAAGAAGGAATTGTTGCTAACGGAGTCGTAAATACAGGAACCGCAGACAATCCGGTTTATGTTCAAAACACCACGGCAGTAACTGCTGAAAGTTATTACAGACAGTTTTATGATCGAAATCACGAGGAAAATAATGTATATGATGCGAGCTATCTAAAGCTGCGTCAGTTTTCCATAGGTTATAATTTTGAGTTGGGTGAAGGAGCCTTAGGAGTCTTTACTTCTGGTGCATCGATGAGAGTTTCATTGATCGGTAGAAATTTATTTGCCTTGAGTGAAATCCCGCATTTTGATCCAGAGCAACTGGCTGTTCAAGGTCAAGGTTTTGTAAATGGTGTCGAAGACATGTCATATTCCTCTACCAGAAGTATCGGTATAAAAGCTGGAATTAATTTTTAAAAGAAAATCAATATCATGGATGTAAACCACAGCATAGCTGGATTTTAATCGATTGATTTTAAAATACTTAATAAGGCCTTATTTTTTTTAAAAGCTTCCCCTTTTTGGAAAATGTTCGCATGATAATAAGGCTTACACAATATATAAAAATGAAAAATTTACATAAATATACTATCGTTCTTCTAACCTTTATGAGTATTGCAATCGTGTCTTGTACAAACGATTTTGAAGAACTGAATACTAATCCTAATGCGCCAGTGAGTGTACAACCCAGTCTGTTATTCCGTCAGGTGATTTACGATTATGGCGAGCAAATGTCTTATGAAGGTTTTGTCGCAGGCGGTTTGCTTAGTCAGCATGTAACAGCCTTAGACTTTAATCTGTTTGATAGGCATGCCTTAAAAAGTCCGCAATTGGGTGGTGATCCTTGGCCTATTTTTTATAAGAATCTGCGGGATAATGAAATCATCATAAACCAGTCTCAGAATACACCCGCATTTGCCGTTTATGAAGGTCCAGCGCTAATTTTTAAAGCTTATATGACGGCGGCATTGACAGATATATTTGGTGATGTTCCCTATTCAGAAGCATTTAAAGGTTTAGATGGCGTTGTTCAACCCAAATATGATTTGCAAGAAGATATTTATTTGAAACCAGATGGAATCTTAGACAATCTGGACAAAGGAATTGCAGCCATAGAAAACTATGGCGGTTCCATCAGGTTAGAAGGTGATGTTTTATTCAATGGTGATCTCGACGCGTGGATTCGCTTTGCAAACAGTTTGAAAATTAAAGCGCTGGTGCGTATTTCAGGAAGGGAGAACGTTTCTGCGAGATTACAAGCGTTGTACAATGAGCAAAATTATATCAGTTCTAATGCTGAAAATGCAGTCTTCAATTTTACCGATGGAGAACCTAACAACTTTCGTCTAGCTCGATTGAGAGCTGGAGACTTTAATAATTTTGTGATGAGCGAGACTATTGAAGAGATCTTAGAAGATCTGGAAGATGATCGTATTAATATTCTTTATAGACCTCGAGCAAACAATGCAAATGGTGATAATTTTGAGGGACTAATCAATGGGATTGATGCGTCCTCTACTTCAGTTAGTCTAGCAGATTACTCCCTAGCAGGCACTGTTTTTAGAGAAAATACAGGAATGCTGGATGCTAATTACATGACGTCATGGGAAACTAATTTCCTGCTTGCAGAAGCTGCACAAAAAGGAATTATTACCGCACCGGCAAAACAATTGTATGATACTGGAGTAACCCAAGCTTACGAGTATTGGAATACTGTTTTACCCGCAAATTATTTAGCGACAATTGGCGCCTATGGTGCAAATGGCAATGATCCAATACAGCAAATCATTACCCAAAAATGGATCGCAAGCATCATCAACGGGTATGAAGGATGGATCGAATACCGCAGAACGGGATTTCCTGTATTCAAAGATGTATCGGCCAGTTTAAATAACGGATTGATCCCGGTAAGAATGCCTTACCCTGCAGAAGAAGCAGCTTTAAATTCCGACAATTACAACGCTGCGGCTAACGCTACTAATGACAACAGTATCAATGTGCCAGTCTGGTGGGATGAGTAACAAATATAAAATCAAAACAAAAATTAAAAAAAAGGGTGTTAGTCTACAGTATTGCGTATAAAATACAAAGTCTGAAAAGGGATTAACGATTGAAAGTTTTTGATTTATTAACTCAGAAATTTTAACCATCTAAACGTTCTCGACTGCGCTAGAACTGACATTTTACTAAATACTAAATACTAAATACTAAATACTAAATTGGATTTCCTTACCCAGACATCAACATTACAGTGGCTTCTCATCATAGGGAGTAGTTTGACTTTTTTCATACTAGCACCATATGCGAAAGATCTAGCGACCTTTTTTAAAGCGCAACACCGTGGCAAAGCACCTAACATGATGATGCTTACAGGGAGCTTGATCATTTCCTGGATATTTGCAAAAAGCATTACGAACGCAGCAAATCTGGGATTGGAATTTGGCCTGGTAGGAGGTGTGGCTTATGCTGGTTATTATTTATCCTTTGCAGTAGCGGGAGTTATTATTTATCAATTACGTACTGTAGGAGGCTACACCAGTATTCATCATTTTTTAACCGATAAATATGGTCGTAAGGCGGTAGGCTTATTTTCAATATTGATCAGTTTTAGGTTGTTCAATGAAGTATGGTCAAATACCATGGTCATTGGGACTTATTTTGGTGATATGGGAAGTACACCTTATTATACTTCCATTATTGTTTTTACCCTAATGACACTAGCATATACTCTAAAAGGTGGTTTGAGCAGCTCTATATTTACAGATGTGATCCAGATGGTTCTGTTTTCTGTCTTATTGATTATCATTCTAGGAGTTATTTTTACCGAGCCTTCAACTGACATTAGCGGAATGATGAGCAGCGGCACCTGGTCCATGGAAATGGGATTGAACCTTTTCTTTGCAGCAATCCTCCAAAGCTTTTCCTACCCTTTCCATGATCCCGTACTAACAGATCGCGGATTCATTAGCAGTCCTATAATCACTAGGAAAAGTTTTTTCTGGGCTGCAATTTTAGGAGCTATTTGTATTATTCTTTTTAGTGTTGTGGGAGTCTATGCTCAGCAAGAAGGAATGCAAGGACAAGCTGCGGTTGAAGTGGCGAAAAAGTTGGGTGTTGTCTTATTATTAGTGATTAATTTTATAATGATAACTAGTGCCTCAAGTACTCTGGATAGTACATTCTCAAGTTTTTCAAAATTGCTTGCGGTCGATTTAAACTTAGGTCAAACAGTATCTTTTGGCCGCATTATGATGGTGGTGGTTGCTATTCTGGGAACCATACCCGTTTTTCTGAATGCTGAAATATTAAGTGCTACCACCATTAGTGGAACGATGGTAATAGGGTTGACTCCCGTTTTTTTGTTATGGAAAATGAAAGCACCGCAAATCAGTTATTTTTTATCTGTAATTTGCGGGCTTGTTTTCGGGATGCTGCTCCTCTTTGAATGGTTTCCTGAAGACCTTATTTTTACAACGGGAAAATATGCTTCTCTTTTGTGGATCAATGTTTATGGAATATTTTTCAGTTTTACTTTCTTCTTACTGCCAGCATGGATAAAGAAATCATAGATCTAGGACGCAAGTCGGGCAAAATGTTACTTTTTGGTGGCGTGTATAGCAACTTACAGGCTTTAACAAGTTTGATTCAATTTGCAAGACAACACGATATCCCAGCAAAGAACTGTATTTCTACCGGCGATTTAATTGGGTATTGTGGACAACCACAAGAAACATTCGATCTTTTTAAGTCTTGGGGAGCTCACAGCATTTTAGGCAATGTAGAAATCCAGTTAAGAGACGATCAGGATGATTGTGGTTGTGATTTTACCGCTGGTTCACGATGTGATGGCTTTAGTGAGATCTGGTTCGCTTTCGCGAAAGCGAACCTTCATTCCAACTCAAAAGAATTTTTCAAATCATTACCAGATCATATTACATTTAAGTATGCGGGTAAAAACATGGGCGTAGTTCATGGAAGTTTTGAAAATGTATCCCAATTCATATTCAAGTCCACCACTTGGGAAGAAAAGCAAGCAAGCTTAGAAGCCTTGAATGCTGATGTTATCATCGCTGGACACTGTGGGTTGCCATTTACAGATAAAACAGATTCTAAAACCTGGTTGAATCCAGGAGTTATAGGTATGCCAGCAAACGATGGTCAAAGTTCAACATGGGCGATGATCATTGATGATGCTGACGGTTTTGAGTACCAGCACTTCCGTTTGACCTATGATTATGAAACTGCCATGAACGCTATGATAAAGCAAGATCTTCCTCAGGAATATGTGAGAACATTAGAAACTGGAATATGGGATAATATGGAAATTCTCCCAATGACAGAAAAGGTTCTTCAAGGCAGCGAATTATTGCTGGCTTAAAGAATGATTCAAGACTTATCTTCTAATTCTCTGGTCTATTTTAGAAATCGTCCAAAAGGTTTTTCTAATCAAACGCAAGAGAGATAGGATTGTTTCCAAATTAGCTTAAAAGCAAACAGCCCGAAAAGTAATTTTCGGGCTGTTTGTTTATACTGGTATTCTTAAAGCTTAAAAGCCTCTTTTACCTGGTCTACAAAATCTAATTTCTCCCAAGTAAACAATTCTACTTCCCTTGTGATTTTTCCATTGTAAGGAGATTCGAATACTTTAGTTACTGTTTTAGGTTCTCTACCCATGTGACCATAAGCGGCTGTATCTCGATAAATAGGATTGCGCAGTTTCAAGCGGCTTTCAATAGCTGCTGGACGCATGTCGAATAGTTCCCTAACTTTTACCGCAATCTCACCATCGGTCATATCCACTTTAGAGGTACCATAAGTGTCTACATAGATAGAAGTAGGCTCAACAACGCCTATGGCATAAGAAACTTGAACTAAAACCTCTGTTGCGAGACCTGCAGCGACTAAGTTTTTCGCAACGTGTCTGGCAGCATAAGCAGCACTACGATCTACTTTTGATGGATCTTTTCCAGAAAATGCTCCACCACCGTGAGCCCCTTTTCCACCATAGGTATCTACTATTATTTTACGACCCGTAAGCCCTGTATCTCCGTGAGGACCACCTATTACAAATTTACCAGTAGGGTTGATGTGATAAGTAATCTTGCCATTGAAAAGTTTCTGAGCATAATCTGGCAATAAAGCAGTTACTCTAGGCATCAAGATTTCAACAAGATCTTTTTTAATTTGAGCCAGCATCGCTTCATCATCTTCATTGAATGGATCATGCTGTGTAGAAATCACGATAGCATCGATGCGCTGTGGCACATTGTCATCGCTGTACTCTATGGTTACTTGAGATTTTGCATCAGGTCGTAAATAAGTAATGTCCTTATTTTCCCGACGCAACTTTGCAAGTTCTATTAATATTTTATGGGAGATATCCAGGGCGAGTGGCATGTAATTCTCCGTCTCATTAGTTGCATAACCGAACATCATTCCCTGATCTCCAGCGCCCTGCTCTTCCTTACTCTCCCGATCAACGCCTTGATTAATATCTTGCGATTGCTCGTGAATTAAGGAAATCACTCCACAGGAATCGCCAGAGAATTTATATTCCCCCTTTGTATAACCTATCTCGTTGATGATATCTCGCGCAATAGTTTGCACGTCTAGATACGTGTCAGACTTGACCTCGCCAGCGAGAACTACTTGTCCTGTAGTTACAAGGGTCTCACAAGCAACCTTAGATTCAGGATCAAAAGCTAGAAAGTTATCTAGTAAGGCATCACTTATCTGGTCTGCTACTTTATCTGGGTGACCTTCACTCACAGATTCTGATGTAAATAAATATGGCATGTCGTTATAACGCTTTCGCGAAAGCGTATTTATTAGAAACACTTTCACATTTAATAAAAAAGTATGTAGGAAGAAGGACTGTGCGCGGATAAATACTTCTGATTTAGCATTTGTGTTCTACCATGGTAAAACGAGGGAGCAAGCAGTCAAATCATTCCTCTTTCAGACATCAAATATACATATTATGACATGACGCAGGCTGCGGTAGTATAGATTTTGTGATCTCTTTAATCTATTTTAATGATAGGCCTACTACACCAACTCTTCAGGACTCTTTTTTTTAAATCCAATGGCTTGATGTTTCTTAAAAGCATCAGAGAAACATAGGATTCGGGAATAAAACTTGCTATAATTGATAAACTTTTTTTAAAGCTCTGGAAGCATCAGAAATAAAATATAAACTTTATATTAAATTAATAATCAATTGATTAAGCGTATTAATCGGGTTTTAAATTATAATTTTTTATATCCTTAAATCCGTTTGAAATATAAATAGACCATAAAAAATTAGGTATCTCCATTTTAATTATTGAATCTTTACATTCAAGTTCATAACCATACTGAAATTATCAAGAAAGGACGAGGGAACAGACCCGTTGACTCCTTAGCAACCCTTTATTTATTGAAAAATAAATAATGAAGGTGCTAATTGCTGCTCGCAACTATGCGAGACAAGATGATACACATGTAAGTAGGTTACACTACCACAAGTTTCTTTTTTGATTTTTCCATCACGCAACAGCGGGACGGTAAATCTATATTTCTAATGGTTCTGCGCATTAATCAAATTTCTAATTTAAAAAAGAAACAAAATGTCAGATCAAAAGTTTTCAACCCAAGCATTACATGCAGGACATGATGTAAAAGTTCATGGCGGCACTAGAGCTGTTCCCTTGTACCAGACTACCAGTTATGTCTTTAACAACAGTGACCATGCAGCTAATTTATTTGCCTTAAAAGAGCCAGGGTGGATTTACACCAGACTTAATAATCCTACCGTTGACGTACTAGAACAACGTCTCGCCGCACTTGAGGGTGGCATTGCAGCGGTAGCAACGGCTTCAGGAACTAGCGCGATTTCTACAACCTTATTGACCTTATTGCGAGCTGGCGATCACATCGTTGCGAGCAATTCGCTTTATGGTGGCACGTTCAACTTACTTTCGGTGACTTTACCTAGGCTGGGGATTACGACCACATTTGTAAATCCCAACGATGACGATGCTTTCGCAAATGCTACTCAAGAAAACACCAGAGCAATTTTTGTAGAATCCTTGGGCAATCCTAAACTTGATGTGCTGGATCTCAAAAAAATAAGCAAACAAGCCAAAGCTGCTAAAATACCGTTGATTGTAGATAATACGGTGGCGACTTCCTACTTGCTTAAACCTATTAAACACGGTGCAAATATTGTTATTCACTCCTTAACAAAATACATCAACGGTAACGGTACAGCATTAGGTGGTATAATAATCGACGCGGGAACCTTTGACTGGACTAATGGGAAATTTCCAGAATTTACAGAGCCGTCTGCGGGTTATCATGGTCTGGTTTACAGCGAGGCGCTGGAAGCAGCAGCTTTCATAGCTAAGGTTAGAATTGAGGGGTTGCGAGATTTAGGCGGTGCTATTTCTCCGTTTAATGCATGGCAGATAATTCAGGGACTTGAAACGCTCGATATTAGAATGGAAAAGCATAGTAAAAGCGCTTTGGATTTGGCCAAATGGTTGGAGCAACAAGATGATGTGGCGTGGGTAAATTATCCTGGTCTTGAATCTAGCGATTATTTTGACCTAGTTCAGGAATATCTACCTAATGGCCAGAGTGGTGTGGTAACCTTCGGTGTTCATGGTGGCTATGAAAGTGCTAAAAAGGTGGTGGATAGTACTAAGGTGTTCTCTCTTCTCGCAAATATAGGAGATACAAAATCGCTCATAATTCACCCAGCAAGTACGACTCACCAGCAGTTAAAGGATGAAGACCAGTTGAGCACAGGTGTCACTAAGGATCTAATCAGATTATCTGTGGGACTAGAAGACTTAACCGACTTGAAGCAGGACCTAACTAATGCCTTCAAAAAAATCAAGGCCTCAGTTCTCGCTTAATGTTGGAAAATTTGAAATATATATATCTTCAAGATTTGCAACTGCGGTCTGGAAAGAAACAGAACATTAGTGTTTCGTATCAGATTTTTGGGCGTGAGTTACACAGCGCGCCCATTATTCTGGTCAATCATGCGTTGACGGGAAATTCCAGTGTGACGGACTGGTGGAGTCCGATTGTGGGTGCTGGTAAAACGATAGACTTGGATCAATTTACGGTGTTAGCGCTGGATATTCCGGGTAATGGTTTTGATAGCAATACAGAACACTTGATCTACAATTATCAGGATTTTTGCCTGGCCGATGTTGCCCTCGCTTTCGCGAAAGCGATAGAATCTTTGAAAATTTACACCATAGATTTGGGAGTAGGTGGGAGCATAGGCGGCGCATTGTTATGGGAAATACTAGCTATCAGACCTAAGCTCTTTAAAACTATCGTACCTATCGCCGCAGACTGGAAAGCCACGGACTGGTTGATGGCATGCTGCCATGTGCAAGAGACGATTTTAAGTAATTCTAACAAGCCCTTGCAAACTGCTCGCCAGCATGCGATGACATTCTACCGTTCTCCACAAGGTTTAAAAAACAAATTTAATAGAGAAGTGGAAGGTGAAGATTTCCAAGTGAAAGCTTGGCTCAATTTTCATGGAACATCGTTGGAAAAGCGATTTGTTTTACCGTCTTACCGGTTGTTAAATCATCTATTGTGGAACACAGATGCTTCAAGAAATTATTATGGTAAAATTGAACAAATGGTTGCAGTAAGTGACACTAGAATTGAATTGATTGCAATCGATAGTGATGGTTTTTTTCTAGCGTCAGAAGATCAACAAACCTATGAATTGCTCAAAGGGGAACATGAGATTGACTATCATGAAATAAAGAGTTTGCATGGCCACGATGCTTTTTTAATAGAGCACGATCAGGTATCGCAAATTTTAAGTAAAATAATTATAAACCAATTGAACCTCTCGCTGGTGGACTTGTCAGCGGCTGTTCTTTAAAATGGATCTAAGATCTACCATCAGATTATGACACAAATACATATATATTTATTCGGTATTGGGAATGTAGGAAAAACGTTCATTCAGCAAATATTAGAAAGCAGCAATTTTTTTAAGCAACACCATCATCTTGATTTACGAATAGTAGGACTGGCAAATTCCAGATCTGTTTTAACCGTAAAAGATGGAATAGGGACAGACTGGAAAGAAGTTTTCGGCAAGGAGTCTTCACCACGGGAAGCAGATAGTTTTTATAGGTTTTCTAAAAACACAGAAGTTTTAAAAATCGCAGTAGATGCGACAGCAAGTCAGGAATTATCCCGCTTTTATCCAGAAATTGTTCAGCATGGATTTAGCATCGTTACCGCAAATAAAATAGCAAATACATTATCACAAGATTTTTATGATAGGTTGCGATCTTTATTAAAGGAGCAACATCTAAATTTTGAATATGAGACGAATGTAGGAGCCGGTCTTCCCATTGTAGAAACGGTACGTAGTCTCTATAATAGCGGCGAGCAGATTTTTGTCATTAATGGTGTTTTCTCTGGTTCCTTAGGCTATATTTTCAATAGGTTTTCTGAGGAAGATGTCTCGTTTTCACAGGTTGTGACTGATGCTCTGGATTTAGGGTTTACAGAACCAGATCCTCGAGAGGACTTGTCAGGAAATGATGTGGCTAGAAAATTACTAGTACTTGCTAGGGAAGCAGGATTAAAGCTAGAATTTGAGGATATAAGTATTGAAAGCCTCGTAACACCTACATTAAAATCGGCTTCCCTTCACCAGTTTTTAACCGATTTGAGTCAGCTAGACTCTGATTTTCAAGATCGTAAAGATGCATTGAAAGAAGATGAGGTTCTCAGACACTTAGGACAACTGGATGTTATAAATAAACAGTTGAAAGTCTCTTTACAAGTGGTTAAAAAAAGCTCGCCGGCTGGACAACTACAGGGAAGTGATGGTTTTTTTGAGATATATTCTGAAAGCTATGCACAGCACCCGCTTGTTATAAAAGGGGCTGGAGCTGGCCGTGAAGTTACCGCTAGAGGACTTGTTTCTGACATCGTAAAAATCTGTAAATCACAACCTGTTTACTCTTTAGAACTTTTAGAAAAAGACTTTTAGTAAAAGTTCCAAAATCTAAATGATTGTATAATCAAAACGAGTTTATGGCAAAAATACGTTCTGGAAATAATCAGTAGCTTTACATATGCTTTCCAGAAAAACTAAATACGGGATAAAAGCCCTTACCTATCTAGCTTCCCGCAACTCTGACGACCCAGTAAATATTGCTACCATTGCTGATGGACAGAATATTCCACACAAATTTTTAGAGGCAATTCTATTAGAGCTTCGTAAAAACTCTATTCTGGGAAGTCGCAAAGGAAAAGGAGGCGGTTATTATTTGCTGCAGCCAGCAGAACAAGTTAGAATGTCTGCCATTCACAGAATTTTAGAAGGACCTATTGCGATGTTGCCGTGTGTAAGTTTAAATTTTTACGAAAAGTGCAGCGATTGTCCCGATGAAGATACTTGTGCCGTTAATAAGTTGATGATCAGAGTACGCGATAATACATTACAAATACTGGAGAATCAAACACTTGCCGATTTGATCAAGTAAATCTGGATTCTCTTAGCTCAAGATTATTTCAAGAATTTAGAATGAAAGGTGTAATTATAGGATGGTAAAAAGCTAAGGAAGATGTGTTTTTTATAAACCGCACCGATTCATTTCAGCTCAATAACTTCAAATATATTAAAGGTTTAATCATGTGTTGCGACTTGTTCTACAGGATGACAAGGCGGGTTGCTTTATTGCCAAATGTTTGTTTACGTGAGGATTGCTAACGACCTTTGCAGTCGCTTAATTAGAGTATGGATTTTATTATGGAGAAAGAGATGATTACTACAGACATTTTGATCATAGGTGCTGGTCCTACTGGGCTTTTTGCCGTTTTTGAAGCCGGATTGCTCAAATTGAAGTGCCATATTATTGATGCGTTAGCTCAGCCAGGCGGTCAATGTACAGAACTTTACCCTAAAAAGCCTATTTACGATATACCCGGTTTTCCAGAGGTTCTCGCTGGTGATCTTGTCACCAATTTAATGAAGCAAATAGAACCGTTCCAACCAGGATTTACGTTAGGAGAACGAGCAGAAACTATTGAAAAGTTAGAAGACGGTAGTTTTATCGTCACTACTAGTAAAGGAACTAAACATCACGCAAAAATCGTTGCAATCGCTGGAGGTTTAGGTTCATTTGAGCCGCGTAAACCTGCTATTGATGGTTTGGAGAAATATGAGGACAAAGGTCTGGCCTACATGATAAAGGATCCAGAAGTGTATCGTGATAAAAAAGTTGTTATCGCAGGTGGTGGCGATAGCGCACTGGACTGGTCGATATTTTTAGCAGATGTAGCTAGCGAAGTTACTCTAGTACATAGAAGAGAGGAATTCCGTGGTGCGCTAGATAGTGTGGAAAAAGTAGAAGAGCTGGTTCAAGCAGATAAAATTAGGCTAATTACACCAGCAGAAATTCTGGATGTCAACGGTAATGGAAAAGTTGAAACCGTTTTATTACAACACAACGATGAGGCCAAGCGTATGGAGGTTATCGAGTGTGATGCTTTTATACCATTATTTGGGCTTGCGCCAAAGTTAGGTCCCATTGGGGATTGGGGTTTAGAAATTGAAAAAAATGCGATTAAAGTGGACAACACGCTGGATTATCAAACTAATATTCCGGGAATCTATGCCATAGGAGATGTCAATACCTATCCAGGAAAATTAAAGTTGATCCTCTGTGGTTTCCATGAGGCAACGCTCATGTGTCAAAGCGCGTACCAACGAATTTTCCCAGACAAGCGTTATGTCATGAAATACACAACTGTGGGTGGCATCGACGGGTTCGATGGTTCTCGCAAAGAAGCCGAGAAGTCTATCGTAAAAAAAATAGGAAACAAGCAGAATGTCTGATATAAAGATCACCATCATTGACCGGGAAGGCAAGCGCCACGAGGTCGATGCACCTACAGATATGAATATGAATCTGATGGAGGTATGCAAAGCGTATGAACTACCAGTCCAGGCGGTTTGTGGCGGTATGGCCATGTGTGCGACTTGTCAATGTTATATTATAAGCGATCACGATCTGGGCGAGCGCAACGATGATGAACAGGCCATGCTTTGGGAAGCTTCATTTGTTAAAGATAATTCTAGATTAGGCTGTCAGGTTCCTATTACTGAAGATTTAGAAGGATTGGTGGTTGAGTTGGCGCCTGAGGAATGATTTTATCCATTGTTATATCAAGTAATTAATGATTGCCTATTATTAATTTGCTGCGCAAATCGTAATTGCCAGTAGTAGATAATTCCTTTATTTTAACATACTCAAAAACACAACTCGTCTCTTCTCTCAAGGGAAAACGGTAACCTTCATTGCTTCATACTACATCAAACAATGAAGCTACTTGTTTTTCCTTAAGGTAAATGCCGAAGGCAGTGAGTGTTTGCGATGCCTGGATTTCAGAAAAAAACTTGACTTTTAATTTAAAAGTTTGAGGTAAAATATTTTCTCTTCGGGAAGATGTCCGACATGATCTGAGCTTGTCCAAGTAAAGACAGATGGATTGGGATAATGATTTTAAGATTACTATCAATATCGTCAAACACCTATCTCGTCTCTTCCACTAAGACTAGGCTGATTGTAACGCCTCAAGAGAATACGATAGTTTCGGGAATAATGACCTTACAGAAAACCTATAGATAACTTGTTTTCTCCGCTGGAGAAGTCTAAGACAATGAGGTGTTTACAAAGTGATTGTTTCAATTTCAACATCAACAAACACCCATCTCTTATCTTCCCTCAAAAGGGAAGGAGGTCAGCTTGGGGGATTAATTCTTCCAGCACCAATTCTTATCGTGACTTGTTTTTCTTTCTGCATCCGACGAGCTTTTTGCAAGGGGAATGCACGCTGAAGACAAAAGGTGTTGCACACAAGTGAAAGTAATAATTACACCACCTAAATTTAAGTTTAGTTTTTTTACCGCATACCATTTGGAGTCGATTGATATCAACCTTCGCTTAATTTTATTTTCCTTTTAATTTTATTTTTGATTTTTAAAGCCCATATTTGCATCAGTTCATTGCTTACTAAGTTATAAAGAAAGGTTCAGGGATTAGACCCGTTGAGACCTTGGCAACCCTACAACTGTAGAAGGTGCCTCATTCTACCGCGCTCGCGTGGAAAGATAACTATCAGCTTCATCGCTATTCTTTCTTTAAAACTATGTACGCTTTCGCGAAAGCGGAAACGTCCTCAACACCTCAAACCTTTTTAATTCATTCCGTGGATTAAAATCCGTTGCACGTTGGGCTCATTTTAAAAACAGAAAGATTGAAAAACGAAATACTTTACAAAGCTCTGCAGGAACGCATCCTAGTCTTGGACGGCGCTATGGGTACCATGTTACAACGGCATAAATTTTCAGAAGAAGATTTTCGAGGAACCCGTTTTGCAGACTATGCCTCTGACGTAAAAGGGAACAATGATCTCTTATCCATTACCCAGCCAGCGGCAATTGCAGACGTCCACGCCCAGTATTTTGCTGCAGGAGCAGATATTGTGGAAACCAATACCTTCAGCGGTACGACTATCGCCATGGCAGATTACGACATGGAATTCCTGGTCGATGAACTCAATTATGAAAGCGCCAGAATCGCCCGCAAAGTTGCAGATGAGTTCACAGAACGGGAACCGCACAAACCTAGATTTGTCGCCGGCGCCATAGGGCCCACCAACAAAACCGCTAGTATGTCGCCAGATGTCAATGATCCGGGATTCCGGGCCATCACTTTTGAGGAACTGCGTAAAGCCTATAAACAACAAGCCGCTGGATTAGTCAAGGGTGGTGTCGATATATTACTGGTGGAAACCGTTTTTGATACCCTCAATGCCAAAGCCGCGCTTTTTGCCATTGAAGAATTGAAAGAAGAACTAAATCTGGATATCCCGGTGATGGTCAGTGGTACGATAACAGACGCTTCTGGTAGAACATTGAGCGGACAAACGGCGGAGGCTTTTATGATTTCCATCGAGCATATTGAACTGCTTTCAATTGGCTTCAACTGTGCACTAGGTGCTAAGCAATTAACCCCTTACCTAGAAACCGTTTCTGGGAAATCGGTTTATGGGATTAGTGCCTATCCTAATGCGGGATTGCCTAATGCCTTTGGAGAATATGATGAAACGCCAGAACAAATGGCTTCACAAATCAGGGAATATTTGGAAAAATCCTTGGTAAATATAATAGGTGGTTGTTGTGGCACGACACCGGAACATATCGCCGCCATTGCCGTCATTGCAGCAGAATTTAAACCGCGACGCATTCCCTTCCTACAAAAATTAGTCAATGGATAATATAGAATTTAGACCCCTCAAACTTAGCGGACTTGAACCGCTGGTGATTACTCCAGAAAGCAATTTTGTCAATGTCGGTGAGCGTACGAACGTTGCAGGTTCTAAGAAATTCCTGCGCCTTATAAAAGACGAGAAGTTTGACGAGGCGCTGGATGTGGCTCGAGATCAGGTAGATAATGGAGCCCAAATCATAGACATCAACTTTGACGATGGGATGATCGATGGTAAGGCCGCAATGGTCAGGTTTCTCAACCTGATTGCCGCAGAGCCTGATATTTCAAGAGTTCCCATAATGATCGATAGTTCTAAATGGGAAATTATTGAAGCCGGACTGCAGGTCGTGCAGGGAAAGTGTGTGGTGAATTCCATCAGCCTAAAAGAAGGTGAAGAAGAATTCATTAAACATGCGCGAGCTATAAAGCGTTACGGCGCCGCCGTTATTGTAATGGCATTTGATGAAACGGGTCAAGCAGATAATTTTGACCGCAGGGTAGAGATTTCAAAACGCAGCTATGATATTCTGGTGAATCAGGTAAAGTTTGCTCCAGAAGATATCATTTTTGACTTAAATATTTTTCCCGTTGCTACGGGAATGGATGAGCATAAACTGAATGCCCTGGATTTTATCGAGGGAACTAAATGGGTAAAAGCAAACCTTCCCCACGCCAGCGTTAGCGGTGGTGTCAGTAATGTAAGCTTTAGTTTTAGGGGAAACGATAAAGTGCGTGAGGCGATGCACAGTGCCTTCTTGTACCACGCGATTAAGGCGGGAATGAATATAGGAATCGTGAACCCAGCTATGCTGGAGGTTTATGATGATATCGATAAGAATTTACTGGATCATGTGGAAGATGTTCTTCTGAATAGACGCGAGGATGCCACAGAGCGATTGCTTGATTATGCCGAATCTGTTACGCAAACGACCCGCACCAGTACTATTGATAACAGTTGGAGAGAACTGCCATTGCAGGATCGCATCACCCGGGCACTGGTAAAAGGTATCGATGCATTTATTATAGAAGATGTGGAGGAAGCCCGACTCGCTGCTGCTCAACCCATTGAAGTTATCGAGGGAAACCTGATGACAGGAATGAATGTAGTGGGTGACCTTTTCGGGAGTGGGAAGATGTTCTTGCCCCAAGTTGTAAAAAGCGCTCGGGTCATGAAAAAAGCAGTTGCTTATTTGTTGCCGTTTATTGAGGAAGAGAAGGAAAAACTCAGACTCCATGCCCCTAAATCCCCAAAGGGGACTTTCTCGTCTTGGCGTACCGCCAATCCCGGTGCGTACCGCACATTACTTGACCGAACTAAAAATAGCCGGGCAAACCCAACTCCCGCTGAGGCAAAAATGTGGGATTTGCTCAGTAACAAGAAATTAGATGGATACAAATTCCGTCGCGAGCATATCATAGGAATGTATATCGCAGACTTTGTTTGTTTACGAGAGAATTTCATCATTGAAATAGATGGTGGTTATCACGACGATCCAGGACAAAAAGAAAAAGATCAAAATAGAACTGAATGGCTAGAAGAACATGGCTTCAGGGTCGTAAGATTCAAAAATTCAGAGGTTTTAAATGATCATCAAAACGTTCTTGACAAAGTCAAGAACGAGATGAAAAAAGTCCCCTCTGGGGATTTAGGGGCTCAGAGTGTGAAGATTTTGATGGCCACCGTAAAAGGTGACGTCCATGACATCGGGAAAAATATTGTTTCTGTGGTTCTCGCTTGTAATAATTATGAGATCATTGATCTGGGCGTGATGGTGCCGCCAGAGAAAATCCTGGATGCTGCAATTGAACACAATGTGGATATCATAGGCCTTAGCGGACTCATAACTCCATCGCTTGACGAGATGGTGTATGTGGCTAAGGAGATGAAACGCCGCAATTTTGTGGTGCCGTTGATGATAGGTGGCGCCACGACTTCCCGCGCACATACCGCTGTCAAGATCGCTCCAGAATATGACGGCACGATTGTCCATGTCAACGACGCAAGCCGTGCCGTGACCATCGCGGGAGAGTTATCTGGTGATAAGGATGATGACTATTTCGCTTTCGCGAAAGCGAAAAAGGAAGAGTACGCAAAACTGCGGGACGAGTTTCTAGGCAGGCAACGGAAGAAGGATTATCTGACGATAGAAAAAGCCAGAGAACACAAATGGAAGATCGATTGGGCTAATTATGAAGCGGTAAAGCCCAAAAAGTTAGGAGTGCATCAGCTGGAAAATATCGACTTAAAAGAGATCTCAGCATTTATAGACTGGTCGCCATTCTTCCGCAGTTGGGATTTGCATGGACGCTATCCAGATATTTTGACGGATGAAGTAGTGGGCATCCAGGCGACAGAGTTGTTTGCTGATGCTCAGGAAATGTTAGGTCAGATTATCGATGAGAAATGGTTGGATGCAAGAGCCGTTTACGGACTGTTTCCAGCAAACACACTCAATGACGATGATATCGCAGTAAAGGGAACCGATAGGAGTTTCACGTTTAGAACCTTGCGCCAGCAATCAAAAAAAGCAGCGGGAAAACCACAAATTGCCCTCGCAGATTTTGTGGCACCACAGGATTCTGGGAAGCAGGATTATATAGGGGCTTTTTGCGTGAGCACCGGTTTTGGGGTGGAAGAACGAGCAGCAGAGTTTCGCGAAAAGTTAGATGATTACAATTCGATCATGTTGAAAGCTCTAGCAGATCGACTGGCAGAAGCATTAGCAGAATACCTGCATTTAAGAATCCGTAAGGAATTTTGGGGTTATGCGAGTGACGAGCAATTGGAAAATAATGACTTAATAAAGGAAGTTTATAAAGGAATACGGCCGGCACCGGGCTATCCAGCTTGTCCAGATCATTTAGAAAAAGAAACGATCTGGGAATTGCTGCAGGTTGAAAAGCGCATCGACGTAAAGCTTACGGAAAGCCTTGCCATGTGGCCAGCAGCTAGTGTCTCTGGATATTACATAGGACATCCAGAATCGCGCTATTTTGGATTAGGAAAGATCAAGGAAGATCAGGTAAAGGACTATGCAAAACGTAAAGGAATTCCTCTTGCTAAGGCAGAAAGATGGCTCAGCCCAAACATCGCAGACTAACTTATTTAGCATTCAATGAAAATTACTGATCACATAAAAAATGCCAGCTCCACGCTTTTCAGCTTTGAGATGATACCGCCGGTAAAAGGAAAGTCGATACAAGAACTGTATGATAACATCGATCCATTGATGGAATTTAAACCGCCGTTTGTGGATGTGACGACTTCTAGAGAAGAGTTTCTTTACCTTAAAAAAGCAGGTGGTTTACTGGAAAAAAGGTTGACCAGAATGCGGCCGGGAACTTTGGGAATTTGTGCATCCATTCAAAACAGATATCAGGTCGATACAGTACCGCACCTGTTGTGTGGTGGATTTACCCAGCAGGAAACAGAATATTTACTAGTAGATTGTCAATATCTCGAAATCGATAATGTTATGGCATTGCGAGGTGATGCTAGAACAGAGGAAAAGAGGTTTGAATGTACGGATGGTGGACATAATTATGCCATTGACTTAGTCAGACAAATAAGTGAGATGAATAGAGGGAATTACTTACATGAAGTCATTGAAATTTCTTGTAATGTAGATTTTTGCATAGGCGTGGCAGGATATCCAGAAAAGCACGATGAATCGCCCAGCATGAAAACGGACCTAAAACGATTAAAGGATAAGGTCGATGCTGGAGCAGATTATGTGGTTACCCAAATGTTTTTTGACAATCAAAAATATTTTGAATTTGTACGACTGGCTCGGGAAATGGGGATTACCGTTCCCATTATTCCTGGAATTAAACCTGTTGCGATCAAACAGCACCTTCAATTATTGCCACAAACGTTCCATTTAGATATTCCAGAAGATTTAGTTGACGCTGTGGAAAACTGTGCATCTAATAAAGACGTACGTCAGGTAGGTGTGGAGTTTTGTATTGAGCAGTGCCGTGAGTTACTGGCACATAATGTTCCTGTATTGCATTTTTATAGTATGGGAAAAAGCGACAACATTTACGACATTGCCAAAGCCATTTTTTAATGTAGTTTCGCTTTAATGACTTATCGTTTTTTATTAGCTGTGATTTTTTTCGCTTTCGCGAAAGCGATGACCGCACAATCCACAGAAGAAATACCCCATATTGCAACACTGGATGTATCCTATATGTATGGTACCATCTTGCAACACAACCCAGATATTTCCCATCTGATCACTGATCATCCCACTGGGATTTTACTGAGTTATAACCGGAAGACTTTTGGAGAAGAAGAATGGGAATCCAGATACGGTTTTCCCGATTATGGTTTCAGCGCGGCCTATCAGGACATGAAAAATTATCATCTGGGCGAGGCATACAGCGCCTATGCGCATTATAACTTTTATTTTTTTAATAGAAATCTGCAATTTAGAGTTGGGCAAGGACTGGCTTACATGACAAAGCCTTTTGACGCGGTAACAAATCCTGAAAACAATGCATATGGCACAACTATTACTAGTTCCACATATCTTGTTGCAAATTACCGACGAGAAAATATTATTGAAGGATTAGGTTTTCACGCCGGTGCCACGATCATGCATTATTCTAATGCAAATGTCAGAGCCCCCAACAATTCTACTAATACCTGGTTTTTTAATGCTGGGATCAATTATACGTTGAATCGGGAGGAAATTCCGGAGTTTAGAATATGGGAAAAGAAAGCCTATTCTGAGCCTATCAGTTTAAATGCTGTTGCCAGGTTAGGTTTCAATGAAAGTGATTATCGTGGCAGTGGTCAGTATCCGTTTTATGACTTTTCTGTGTATGCAGATAAGCGTATCAATGTAAAGAGCAGCATACATGCTGGTGTAGAATTGTTTGTAGCGGAGTTTCTACGAGAATACCGGGATTATCAAGCTAATAGTTTCCCAGAAAGCGGGTTGACTGGCGATGAAGACCACAAACGAGCTGGAATTTTTATAGGCCATGAACTGCATTTAGGGAAGACCAGCGTTTTGTCGCAATTTGGTTATTACGTGTACCAGCCTATTGAGTTTGAATCTAAATTTTATAATCGTTTAGGACTACAGAGACGATTGACAGACAACATTTTTGCCAGCGTCACTGTAAAAGCACACGGCGCCAAAGCGGAAGGTGTAAGTCTAGGAGTAGGTTACAGGTTTGATAAAGTATTTACCCCCAAAACTGAATTATGAGAAATCTATTAGTTAAAAGTTCAGAATTAGGAGTTATGGTCGTTGGAAAAATTGAATCAATATTGTTTAAAGTGAGAGGTTTGCGCGCTGCTATTTGTGATTTGAAATTTGTGATTTCATATTTAGGTAATTGTTTTAAGAAGTTTGTGGTTCCATCTTTAGCCTTATTCCTACTAACCATGGCAACAAGCTGTGATTCAGAAAATGGACTCAACTGTACGCAGGCGGCTGGTGATATTCAAAGTTATGAGGTTGATGTGGATACTTTTGATAAGGTCATTATTTTTCAACGCATGGGAGCAACTTTTAAGCAAGGCCCAATACAAAAGGTTGTAGTAAAAACGGGAGAAAATTTGTTTAATGATATAGATGTAAAGGTCATCGATGGTCAATTACAAATTGTGAATAATAATGGGTGTAATCTAGTGCGCGATTATGGAATCACGCAGATTGAGATAACCTCGCCTAATATTACCGAGATTAGAACAAGTACTGGTGAAGATTTGAAAAGTGATGGTGTACTTAGTTATCCCAGTTTGACATTGCTCTCTGAGGACACAGCGCTAGAAGACGAATTCAATACGGATGGCGATTTTAGACTTGAACTAGATGTGCAGAATCTCAAAATTGTTTCCAATAACCTGAGTTATTTCTATTTGAGCGGTACCGTTGAAAATACAGACATAACATTTCTAGATGGTGATGGTAGGATTTATGCAGAAAACTTAGAAGTTCAAAACGCACAGATTTTCCACCGCGGCACTTCAGAATGGCGTATGGACGTAAAACAAAGCATCGCCGGAACCATTAATGGTTACGGCGATGTGATATTAAATAATCAGCCTACAACTGTTGATGTCCAGGAAACCTGGCGCGGGCGATTGATTTATTTAAATAACTAGAGAATAGTTATAGGTAATTCTGCTCTGTAAGTACCCCAACCCATTTTAAGGTGAACTACCTTATCATTATTAGGAGAATAAAGAGCCATACTTAAGTTTTCAAGGTTCTCAGTATCGGTCATTACTGGGATTGTAGTAGTGACTACATCCATTTCATCTTTATGAGAATAATGTCCCCAGGCGTCAATTTCACTGTTGATATGAACAGTCCACTCTTTTTCAGTTGGAACGACAACCATAGAATAACGACCCGCCTTAATTTCCTTACCACCTATCATGGCGTCTTTCATTAACGTGATTTCTGTATTTTCATTAGCTCCTATTCTCCATTTCTCACCGTATTTTTGGATTCCAGAACCTTTGACATCAGATGTCGTGAAAACTGCACGGTCGTTAAGACTAGGTCTGCTGTAAAGAACTTTGATTTGTGGTTGTTGAGCCATTTTCTGCTCATCCGTTTTTGCAAAAGCGCGCTTAGCGGCTTGTGCAGGGTAGTATGCTGCGTCCATGGGACTCTTGTCCATTTGGTCAAAATCCTGTGCGGTTGCACTGAATGTAAAAGCCATTGCTGCTGCAGCTAAAAGTATGTTTTTCATAATATTATTTAAAGTTAATTGTTACAATGATACGTTGTATTGAGAATCAGGATGTTAATTCCGTTTTAAAAAGCATCAAACCACTGCTGGGAGCAATGTGAGAAAGATGAATTTTATTAGAACCATCAAGCGTTTTCTCAAATTCTTCCAAATTCATTTTACCCATTCCTAGATCAAAAAGAGATCCCATCATAAGTCGTACTTGGTGTCGTTTAAAACCTTTTCCGCTTACGCGAAAGCAAAAACTTTCTTCAGGAAAGAAGTTAGCTGTGAATAAACTATTCACTTCTATATAAGAAGATTCAACCACGCTCGTCGTATTGGTCGTGTCCGAAGGTTTGTAGGTATAGGACCAGAAATCCTTTTCTCCTTCAAACATTTGAGCAGCTTTTTTCATAAGCTCGATATCAAGCTCTGTCTTCATGTACACCATCAAGGGCGCACAAAAAGGATGGAACTTCTCACCGTGGGAAAACATATAAACGTATTCCTTGAGTTTAGGAGCCTGAATGATGTTGAGATCAGCCGTGGTAGTTTCAATACCTAAAGCTCTAATGTCACTGGGAAGATTGAGGTTGAAGTCTTCTAGAAATATGCTGAGGTCTTTAATAGGTGCATCGTCCAGAAACAACTCGATCAAGGTTTCATTTACAGAAACCTTGGCATCTGTTCGTCCAGCAGCAAGAATCTTAAAGTTGGAATGATCAAAAACAAATCGCAACGTGCGTTGCACCATGCGTTCCACCGTGGGAAGATCCGGTTGTTTTTGCCAGCCGTGGAATCTGAAACCTAAATACTGGAGCTTGATGAGGTAATAATGTCGTTGAGGTTTGAACATATTGCAAAGATGTGGAATCTAGAGATAGAATTACAGAGATATATCAGTCCTATTTGAGTGACTTGAAGGCTTCTTTTAAATTCTTGGCAGTTATCTTTATAGCACTCGTCATTATCAAATCTAATTTATCAATTATGAAAAGAGTTGCAGTATTACTATCGCTACTAACTTTATTAGTTTCCTGTCAAGAGAAAAAAGAGATTGATATTGCTTTTTTAACTGAAAGATTCAACGAAAAAATGGATTCGGTTGAAGTAATTCAGTATGACGTTAGAAATGTAATAGATTTTGCTTCTGGTGATAAATCAGACAACCAAGGTTTTGCGGTAATAAACCGTGATCAAAATGATTCGTTATTTGGCTTTTCGTTTTATGGAATTCGTAAGGATATAAATATGTCTGCCATTTACAAGGATGGGAATGCATTTCATATTAAAAACAATGAAAATAGCTATGAGCAGGAAGAAGGTCGAATTCAGTTTTTGGGACGACCTGGTGGACAAATGATCTTTGAAGATTATTTTGAGCTAAGTACCGTTTATGAAGATGTTACTGTGATGGAAACGGAAGATAATTATGTAATTAACTATGATTTTGAAGATGATCTAGAAAAGCAGATTACGGAAAAAAGTAAAATAATAGAATTAGACAAGAGAACATTTCTACCTCAAAAAATAACAACAACCTTAAAAGGTGAAATAGGTCAAAAACAAATAATTGTCTTTGAATTCTCAAATTATAAAACTAATGATGAAGTGATCAAAAGTGTTTCTGATTACCTGCAAGAATTGAATGAAATGGTGCTCGTTGTAGATGATCCAGTATTACCTAACAAACTTTTAAATAAACCTTTACCTGAAATCTCCTTGAAAAACTTATTGGATGAAAACGATTATGTAACGTTATCAGCTGATAAAGTAATTTTAATTGATTTTTGGGAAGTCTGGTGTGGTCCCTGCATCGCCTCGTTCCCTAAAGTTGAAATGCTTAAAAATAAGTTTGAATCGGATGTAAAAATTTTCGGGATTGTTTCAGATGATATAGATGGGGCTGTCGAACTAGTGAACAATAAAGAAGCCACTTTCTTAAATTTAATAGGCGACGATAAACTGAAGCAGGACTTTAGCGTTAACAGCTGGCCTAGATACTTTCTTGTAGATAGACAAGGAATCATACTCCATGAATACCATGGTTTTTCTGATCAAATTGAAAAAGATATTGAAGAACTGATAAAGTCTACCTAGCAAATCTACTCCCCAGTCAACTCCTGAAACATCGCTTCAAGATTCTTATTCCTTTTATTCAGGGACAAAATCTTCAATTTATTATCGTGTGCAAAGTCAAATACGCCAGCGCGTTGATCAACTTTTGTTTCAAACCTTAGTCTGTAATTGAAGCCGTGTAGTTCTTTTACCTCGCGCACGAGTGGGATACGTTGCAATAATTCAGGTTCCACGCGATAATCAAATTCTACATCGATGACTTGAATCTCGTCACTTTTAAGGTTTTTCAGGTAATCGTCTGCTACTATCTGGCCTTTATTGATAATGATGACACGGTCACACATGGCCTCTACTTCCTGCATGATGTGTGTGGAAAGTAGAATGGTGGTGTTTTTAGCAACCTCGCGTATTAAACTGCGAATTTCTACGAGCTGGTTAGGATCCAGACCGGTTGTAGGTTCGTCTAAAATTAGGACCTTCGGTTGGTGAAGCAATGCATTTGCAAGACCTACACGTTGTTTAAATCCTTTGGAAAGTTCTTGTATTTTTTTGTTTTTATGGGATTCAAGACCGGTCTCGATGATAACTTCCTCTATGCGATCTTGCGCATTTTTAATTTTATAAATACTGGCACTAAATCCTAAATATTCCTTTACATACATATCTGGATATAGCGGATTATTTTCTGGCAAGTACCCTACAGAACTTTGAACAGCTCTAGCTTCTGTTTTTACATCGTGTCCATTTACCGTTGCACTGCCTTCATTAGCATTTAAATAAGTGGTTAAAATTCTCATCATGGTGGATTTTCCCGCACCATTTGGCCCCAAAAAGCCCACAATGTCGCCGGTTTTTATAGAAAACGAGATATTATCAAGCGCCTTTTGGCTGCCGTATATTTTTGTGATGTTAGATACTTCTATGGACATAATGTAAATATAGGAATTGTGATGAATTCGCTTTCGCGAAAGCGAACTATTCCCAGATAACAATAATATGATCAGTTTTTTATTTAAATATCATTTTTTTGTAATGACTTTTCCTCAAAGTATTATACTTTAGCCGCTTGTTATGAATACAAATACTTATTTCTGGTCTGGATATTACTTCTATTTTATAGAAGAGCGGACTCTATTGAAATAGGTTAATACTTATATATCACAATAAAGTCCTGAATATTTCAGGACTTTTTTTATTCCATAAAATGAAAATTGCAATACAAGGCGTTAGAGGCTCGTACCACCACCAGGTGGCGCACCGACTGTATGGAGAAGTTGGGTTGCTGGAATGTAATTCCTTTGACCAGTTGAGTCTTGCCGTTGCAAACGGCGATGTGGATAAGGGCGTGATGGCGCTGGGAAATTCAATCGCGGGCAGTATTTTGAATAATTATGCGCTGATTAGAAAAGACAGCCTGCACATTACCGCAGAATATTACCTGGCTATTAAGCATCAATTGATGGCTTTAAAAGGCCAAAAACTGGAAGATATCCTTGAGGTACACTCCCACCCAATGGCGCTGCTGCAATGCAAATCCTATTTCAGGGATTATCCAGAAATCAAACTGGTAGAAACCGATGACACCGCCGCATCTGCTTTGCGTATTTCTCGCGATAACAAGAGAGGAGTTGCGGCAATAGCATCTAGCAAAGCGGCACAAATTTATGATTTAGAAATTATCGCTACTGATATTCAAGAAGTTGAAAATAATGTCACTCGTTTTGTTGTTGTTGAAAGAAATCAACAAAACACAGAGCATGCTAATAAAGCGACCATCAATTTTGTAAGCAGCCATGAAGCCGGTGCACTTGCAAGAATTCTGACAATAATAAGTGCACAACGCATCAATCTTTCCAAAATCCTATCGATTCCAATTATAGAAAAACCTTTTCTCTACTCCTTTGTGGCTGATTTAGAATTTGATGATTTAGATCAATGGAGTGCTGCAAAACAACAAATACAACCTTACATCATGGAACTTAATGTTCTAGGATTATATAAACGCGCTACATTATGATAGAAACAGCTAACCGTCTAAAGAGCGTTCCCGAATACTATTTTGCCACGAAGCTGCGAGAAGTCCGCAACTTGACACAACAAGGAAAGCCTATAATAAATGCGGGAATAGGCAGTCCAGATTTATTGCCTCCAGATCATGTAGTTCCAGCACTTATCGCTGCACTTCAGGATCCACAAGCTCATGCTTACCAAAGTTATATGGGACTGCCTGAATTGCGACAAAGTATGACTGAATTTTATAATTCACATTACAGGGTAACTTTGGACCCTGAAACTGAAATAATCCCGCTAATGGGAAGTAAAGAAGGCATTTTACATATCTCGTTAGCTTTCTTGAATGCAGGTGATCATGTTCTGATTCCAGATCCTGGATACCCTGCTTATGCAAGCGCAACCTTACTTTGTGAGGCACATCCTGTTGCTTATAATTTAACTGCAGCAAATGAGTGGATGCCTGATTTTGAAGCCCTAGAGAAGTCAGATTTATCTAAAGTAAAGTTAATGTGGACAAATTACCCCAATATGCCTACCGGTGCCCCAGCAAGTATGGAGCTTTTTGAAAAACTGGTATCTTTTGCAAAAAGGCACAACATTTTATTGATTAATGATAACCCCTATAGTTGTTTGGGAAATAAAGAAAAACTAAGTATTCACCAGGTGGAAGGCTCTCGTGATTGTGTTATGGAATTAAACTCTATAAGTAAAACATTCAATATGGCTGGGTGGCGTGTGGGAATGTTAACTGGAAACGCCAGTGTTTTGAAAGAAGTTCTCAAAGTGAAGACTAACATGGATAGTGGGATGTTTTATGGCGTTCAAAAAGGTGCGATTGCTGCGCTGAAAACGCCAGAGAGTTGGCTTTTAAATCAAGATAAAACCTATGAGAATCGCAGGAAACTGATCAAGCAAGTAGCAACTGCATTAGGTTTAAAACCGCACAACCAATTGGGAGGACTATTTGTATGGTGCAAAATCCCGGATATCGATGTGGATGATAAAACGTTCGTAGATCAACTACTTCATAAACACCACATATTTATTGCGCCGGGAAGTGTTTTTGGGAAAAACGGAAAGGGATATGTAAGGTTTTCTCTATGTGTCAAAGAAGATGATTTAGCAACAATGTTAGATAGGGTTTCTAAAGAAGCTGCGGTATGAAAAACATATATCTCATAGGAACAGGGTTGATAGGAGGATCGATGTTGCTGGATCTTAAGGAACGTTTTAAAGGGTCTCGATTTTACGGGATTGACCAGAATGATGAACATTGCAATAAAGCTTTAGAGAACGGAATTATAGATGAAATAGCTTTGCTGCAAGATGTTAAAAATGCTGACTTAATCTTTATTTCTACTCCTGTTGATGCGACTTTAACTATTTTACCGCGAGTCCTTGATTTAATAAGGAATCATGCTTTAGTGATTGACGTAGGTTCTACTAAAGAAGCGATCTGCGACTGCGTTTCAGAGCATAAGAACAGACGCCAATTTCTAGCGGCACATCCTATTGCAGGTACTGAGTTTTCTGGTCCGGATGCAGCGATTAAAAATCTTTTTCAGCATAAAACAATGATTGTTTGCGAGGTGGAAAAGACGGCATTTATTTTACAGGAAAGCGCAAGAGAAATTTTTGACTTTTTAGGAATGCGGGTGCGGTACATGACACCGGCAGCGCACGATAGACATATTGCATACGTATCACATCTTTCACATATTTCCAGCTTTATGCTAGGCAAAACAGTAATCCAAGAGGAAGAGAATGAACGCGATATTTTTGATTTAGCGGGAAGTGGTTTTGAAAGCACGGTGCGACTTGCTAAAAGTTCGCCAGCGATGTGGGCGCCCATTTTTGCACAAAATAAGAAGCATGTTCTGGACAGCCTTGATGGCTATATTTTGAATTTAACCCGCTTTCGCGAAAGCGTAAAAAATGACGATCATAAAGCCATATTTGAAGATATGGAACAAACAAATAAGATTAAAACGATATTAAAAGGTATAGAAAATGGAAAATAAAAAAGAATTTAGAAATTGGTTGGACGCCCATAAACTCGAGCATCCTTTAGTAATAGCAGGACCATGTAGCGCAGAAACTGAAGAGCAGGTATTGCGTATTGCGCAAGAATTGAAAGATAGTGATACCACCTATTTGCGAGCGGGAATCTGGAAACCTAGAACACGTCCGGGAAATTTTGAAGGCGTGGGAGCGATAGGTTTAAAATGGTTACAAAAAGCAAAACAGGAAACAGGATTGCTAACCGCAACTGAGGTCGCAAACAAGGCACACGTTGACCTAGCGCTAGAACACGATATCGATTTGTTGTGGATAGGAGCGCGATCTACCGTAAGTCCATTTATCGTGCAAGAAATTGCAGATGCACTAAAAGGAACTGATAAAGTGGTTTTAGTAAAAAATCCTGTGAATCCAGATCTTGCCTTGTGGATAGGTGCCGTTGAGAGACTTCATACCGCGGATATTAAAAATTTAGGGGTTATCCATAGAGGTTTTTCCACCTATGATAAGTCAAAATATCGCAATAACCCAGAATGGCAGATTGCTGTAGACTTCCAAACAAAATATCCAGATATTCCACTTATTTGTGATCCATCGCATATTACAGGAAAGCGTGATATGATTCTAGAAGTTTCACAAACCGCACTGGACTTAAATTATGATGGACTAATGATTGAAACCCATTATGATCCAGACAATGCATGGAGTGATGCAGCACAACAAGTTACTCCAGAGGCATTAATGCAGATTTTTCTAGACCTACGTATCAGAAAAGAGCACGATGACGAGGCCGGATTCCAGTCTAAATTAAGCCAGTTGCGCGCACAAATTGATATTATAGATAATTCTATTATTGAAACGATGGGCAAACGCATGAGAGCTGCCGACTCCATAGGAGCCTTAAAGAAAACCAGAAATGTTGCCGTATTACAATCCAAACGATGGAATGAGATATTAGGAAAAATGATTCTAGAGGGTGAGCAGTATAATTTGAGCGAGGAGTTTATTTTGAGAGTGTTTAAAGCAATTCACCAGGAATCCATTAACCATCAGGAGAAGATTGTGAATGGGTAAAGTTTTGACAATCGACCGCTGCGCTTAATTACGACTAACGACCGACCAAAAAGGGCTTTGTGTTTTACCGTGTTGTATGCTTAATTCAAGTCGGTAATTTAAATAATTATCCTGCTTTAGGCCACGCAACGTTTTAAGATGTAAGCAGATAACTAGATCTTTAATGTCAGTTCGAGCGCAGTCGAGAACAGTTGTGTAGAGCTAAATTGAATGAATTGTTTTTGCGCACACGAGTTCAATTCTAGATTCAGCTTTCAACAATTTCTAACAATCCCAAATACCTTAATTTTGTTTTATGGAAAACACCACAACTACATAAATGACTGGAATTGTTTACAGATCTACCGGAAGTTGGTACGAAGTCAAGGGAATTGATAATGCTTTTTACTCTTGTAGAATTAAGGGGAAATTTCGCCTGAGCGGTATAAAGAGTACAAATCCAGTTGCTGTGGGCGATAAGGTGGATTTTGAAATTGAGAAGAAAGGTGATGAGGAGATAGGAATTATTAATGTGATTCACGAGCGCGAGAATTACATCGTGCGTAAATCTGTTAATCTCTCTAAGCAAACCCATATTATTGCGGCTAATGTAGATCAGGTTTTTTTGCTCATAACGCTTAACAACCCGCCTACATTTACCTCGTTTATTGATAGGGTTTTAGTGACTGCAGAGGCTTATCATATTCCCGCAGTTTTGGTTTTTAATAAAATCGACACCTACAATGACGATCAGGATCAGGTGAGTATTGATCCTGAAACTGGCGAGGAACTATTGACCATGACAGAGCTGGATCAAGTGCGTTACTTAATGAGTCTTTATAAATCCATAGGTTATGAATGCATGGCCATAAGTGCTGAAACCGGGAGGAATGTTGATAAGGTTAAGGAAAAGATGTTGGGCAAAACGATCATGTTTGCCGGTCATAGCGGTGCTGGCAAAAGCACGCTGGCAAATGCGGTACAACCAGGACTTGATTTAAAGACAAAAAAGATTTCAGATCAGCACAGTCAAGGGCAGCACACCACCACGTTTGCGCAGATGTTTGATTTGGATTTTGGAGCTCGATTGATAGACACGCCAGGAATCAAGGGGTTTGGTGTGGTGGATATGGAGAAAGAAGAAATAGGTGGTTATTTCCCTGAAATTGCAGAATTTCAACAAGATTGTAAATTTCATAATTGCCTTCATCTAGAAGAGCCTAAATGTGCCGTTAAAATGGCCGTTGAGAATGAAAAAATATTTTTGAGTCGTTATGAGAGTTACGTTCAAATTGTCAAAGGTGACGAGGACAACTACCGTCAGGATAAACATGCCGTGACATGAGAGCAGTCATCCAGCGGGTATTAAGTGCCAGTGTTGCAGTAGACGGGAAAATAAATGGTGCGATTGAAGGTGGCCTTCTCGTATTGCTAGGAATAACACATGACGATACACAGGCTGACATTGATCATTTAGTCCGTAAAATATGTGGGCTTCGCATTTTTCCAGATGCAGGGGGAACCATGAATTTAAGTGTAGAAGATGTTGATGGTGACATTTTAGTCATCTCGCAATTCACACTTTATGCACAAACTAAAAAAGGTAACCGGCCCAGTTATATGGACGCTGCAAGACCAGAAGTTGCAGAGCCGTTATATGAGGCTTTTGTGAGTTCGCTGTCAAGGAGCTTTGCAACGCAGAAGTTTATGCAGAGCGGAGTCGAAGCACGAAAGCGACATAAACAAATCCAGACAGGAATTTTTGGTGCAGATATGCAAGTGAGCCTTATTAATGATGGACCTGTGACGATAATTTTAGATAGTAAAAGTTGATTAAAACTATGCGTCAAATAATTTGTTTTCAATTTTTCATTGAAAAACTTGTTTACTTTACTTTACTTTCTTTATGCCTCACTAAAATCAATTTATTATGAAGAGAGTTTTATTATTAGGCTGTTTGGGCATTGGTATGATGAGTTTTGCAGTCAATGAAAACATTCAAACCTTAGAGGGAGATGTTGATTGTTTTGCTAAAGCGAATGCGGCAGTGAAATCGACAGAGGAACATTCTTATTTTCTTCATCCAATTTATTTTGATGCAATATGGGATGATGTATTTTATAATTGTAGTGCTGCAAATAGTCAGCTATTAAATCCAGTTACAGTAACAATTTCAGAAAATTAAAGATAAAAATAAGTCTATGAGATTGATTACTACATTTTCTCTAATGTTATTCTGCTGGTTGAGCTATGGGCAGCTTGAAGTTCAATATTCTGTCAATTTTCAATTATCAAAAAAAGATAAATCTGATAGCGCAGAATCTATTAAAATGAGAAAAGAATTCATTGACCCCTCAGTAGATATGCTTAATAGCAGTGTTGGGGTGCTGAACGTTTGTAACAATCAATCTTATTTCTCAATAATTCCTAATCAAAGCGCTTCCATAGAGAATAAACCACTTGCTAAAGCTATGATCGACACAAGTAATTGGTTAACCACAAAAAATGAATCTGGACTTATTGATAGAAGATACAAAAGAATAATAATAGCTGATTACAATAAAAATGAGTGGAAGATAGAAAGTGAGCCTAAAATAATAGCGGGTTATACCTGCTTTAAAGCAACCAAATTTCTCAAATTTCATTCTGATCCTAAACTTAACAGAGAGTTAGAAGTATGGTTTACTCCAGATGTTCCAATTGACTCTGGTTTCATGGACGCTAACAACTTACCAGGTTTAGTACTTTACTATAATAATCAACAATGGGAATTTGTAGCACAGTCAGTCAAACAAATAAAAGATTGTGATATTACTATTCCTAAATTAGATAGGATTTCATTTACCGCTTCTAACTTAGAAGCAAGTAAAAGAATGGAGAAAAGAAGAAATAGAGCAAAAAATTAATACTAGTTGACAAGGATAAACTTTAGATTTCTAATAACTATACCAGCATTATTGCTGGTATTTTTTTGTTGTGGTCAAAAAATCGTGAAACAATCAGGTGTAATCAATTCTAATGAAGGCGAAGTGTTAGCCACCGCAACAATCATTGCCAAAGCAATAGACGCGAAAGATTTTAAATTTACAAGTGCAGACCTGGATGGTAAGTACCAGTTGCAGCTTATAACGTCCATGGATTATGAAGTTACCATAAGGTCATTAGGATATGTGACCTTAAGTGATACGGTCAATTTTTCAAAGGACAGCATCAAAAATTACATATTAGAAAAAAGTAAAGAGTCTTTAGATAGCATCCTAGTTAAAGCTCGTGCGCCAGTTCTTCAAAAAGGTGATACTACAGCTTATCGCGTGGAATATTTCTTAACTGGAAATGAACGCAAAGCAAGAGATATTCTTGAAAAGATCCCTGGTATTGAAGTTGACGGTCGCGGCAATGTTCAAGTCAATGGTAAAGATGTGACTACTTTAATGGTAGATGGGAAAATTTTCTTTTCTGGCGACGAAAAGTTGGGTGTAAATAATATCCCCAGTGATGTCATCGATGAGATTGAGATCATCCAGAATTATGATCCTATTCCGTTTATGAAAAATTTGCGGGATAGCGAGCAAATTGCTCTAAATATTAAACTGAAAGAAGACAAGCAAAATTTCTTCTTTGGCGAGATAGGCGCTGGTGGTGGTTACGAAAACATTTATACCGCACATGCGAATTTATTTTACTATTCAAAAAAGCTGGGTGTCAATTTTATATCAGGAGCAAGTAATGACGGCCAGCGTATTTTTACCTTACAGGATTATATTGATTTTGAGGGTGGATCTTCATTGTTATTGACAGATGCCAAGGCTTATTTTGCGTTGCAAAATTCAAGTTTTGGTAATTACTTGAATAGGGATGACTTTATTGAAAATAGGAATATCGTAGGTGCGTTTAATGCAGTCAGTGAGATCACCCCACGCTCTACCTTAAGTGCTTATTCCGTATGGTTGGACGATAGATCCCGTTTTAATTCCACATCAAACCGATTTTATCCGCAGCAAGAACTTGAAGAAAATCTAGAGACAAATAGTGGCGTTGATGCCTTATTGGGATTGACCAAACTTAAATGGCAGTACCGCAAAACTCTAAAAAACTATTGGGACTTTACAGGATTGCTGCGTACCGCATTTTCTGACTCAAATGATGAGCTGTCATCCGTTACTACAAATCGGGATAATAGATTTACTAATCGTACCAGTGATCTGGTTGATTATTCCTTAGAGTTCAATGCAATCCACAACGCCCAATGGTCAGAAAAATCATATATAACATGGGAGACAAAACTTAAAACCAGCAATAATGACGATTCGTCCATTTATAACTTTAACCAGCCGGTTTTTTCTGAAATTCTAAACTTTACTGGAGATCCCAACGATTTACTAGTGGATCAAAATCGGGATTCTGAAAATGTGACCATTGCTTCTACCCTTGATTATTTCTGGAATTATGGTCGCAGGAGTCAACTTAACCCTAGGATCAACATAGAGCATAATAGTGATAATTATCAAACACTGGATCAGGAATTACTAAGATCTGGAAGAGGAATTTCATTTAAAGATGATGGTTTTAATAACGATCTAAAATACAGGCTCACCACATATGGTGCTGGATTAGATCATACCTTTAAGAATGAGGTTCATAATCTTACTTTCGGTTTTATGGTTAATCAATACGACTACACATCCCGTAATTTTGAAAATCCAACAATAAGTACTAAGACCTTAAAATTTCTTCCGGCAATCGATTACAGTTTATCATTATTGGGTACTCAGAAAATTAGTTTAGACTATAACACTTCTGTTTCTCTGCCTAACAGTGTTGCATTAGCTAATAGATTTAGGTTAACAGGTTATAATAGTATTTTTAGAGGAAATCCTAATCTTGATGAAAAATATATACACAATGCAAGATTGTATTACAGTACAGGAGCACGCAGTCTAGGATATTTATTCAATGGATCAATAAGTTTAAATTCCAGTAATGGAGCGATAAGAGCTTCAAGGGAATTTGAGGATATTGACCAGATAACAACCTATATATTTTTGAGAGAACCTAATAGCAATTTAGGTTTCAATGCATCCTATTTGCATCTGGAGCGCAACTGGCGATTTGGTCTAAATCCCAATTATAGGATTTCTTCCAGTAGCGATGTAATCAACAATGAGATTGTTGATTTAAAAGTAGTAGGTTATGGTTATCGCATTAGTGCCATTTCATCCTATAAAAATCTTTTGAACGTCAACGCATCTTTTCGACAGCAGTTTAATAACTATGATGGTTTTAATAACAATAGATTTACGAACACGAGTCTGGCCATTAATTTGAGCCATGATATATCTGATAACTGGATCTTGAGTTCAGATTTCTCACAGACCTATTTTAAAAACAATACAACTGGTGATAGTCGGCAATTTGGACTATTGGACATCTCTGGAGAATACAAACCATCGGGTAGTTCTTGGATTTTTAATATGAACCTCAGGAATATTTTTGATGTAGATTCTCGCAGCGATTCAAGTGTTTCAGATTTTATCATAAGCCAGAAAAACACATTTATCCTGCCATTTAGAGCCTCGTTGGGAATAAGTTATACGCTGTAGTTTTACCTGTTTTATCGTTTTCGCTAAAGCGAAAATAATTATCTTGACTTATGTCTAGTTGGGCAAGCTATTCAGTCAATGTGATCGATTTTCTTATGATTGACATAACTTTGTAGAATAGGAAAACAACTGACTAATGAGCATCAAACAATCCCAAGAACAAGTCGATATCTGGATCAAAAACCACGGTGTCCGTTATTTCAACGAATTAACTAATATGGCGCAACTTACCGAGGAGGTAGGTGAGGTTGCTCGCATTATCGCGCGTCGTTATGGAGAGCAAAGTGAAAAGGAAAGCGATAAGAATAAAGATCTGGGAGAAGAACTAGCAGATGTCATGTTTGTGGTCTTGTGTCTCGCAAATCAAACGGGAACCGATTTAGAAGCAGCTTTTAATAAAAAGCTAGATCTGAAAACGGAAAGAGATCACGACCGTCATCATAATAATGACAAGCTCAAATAACCGTAATGAAATTAAGATTAAAAGCACCTAGTAACCCTACAGTTGATGTCATTAAAATTAAAATCACTGGTTCTAAAAGCGAGAGCAACAGGCTGCTGATCCTGCAGCAACAATTTTTTAATCTTAAAATCAATAACCTATCAAATAGTGATGATACGGTTCATCTTCAACATGCTTTAGAAAGTAATGAGGACGTTCTAGATATAGGTCATGCGGGAACTGCCATGCGCTTTTTAACAGCCTACCTCGCAAATCAACCCGATAGAAACGTGACTTTAACCGGTAGCAACCGCATGAAGGAGCGACCCATAAGTATATTAGTGGATGCATTGCGACACTTAGGAGCGCAAATTGAATATACAGGCAAAGAAGGTTACCCGCCGTTGCGCATTACTGGTAAAAAGCTGGAAGGCGGAGAGGTAACGATGGATGCTGCGGTTTCCAGTCAATATTTGAGTGCGTTATTATTGATAGGAAGCCAATTGACGAATGGATTGCAATTGAACATTTCTGGAAAACTGACCTCGCGCCCTTACCTAGAAATGACCACCAGTTTGTTAACGGATATAGGTTTGGACGTTCTTTTTGAAGAAACTTCTATTAAAATTAAGCCGCAAAAACAAATTGAAGATCAGGAAATCACGGTAGAATCTGACTGGAGTAGTGCAGGCTACTGGTACAGTTGGGTGGCCTTACAAGAACAAGGATATTCCATGGAATTAACTTCCTACAAAAAAATTAGTATTCAAGGCGATTCTGGGTTGGCTAGAATTTACGAGAATCTAGGGGTTGAAACTGTATATGGGAAAGGCTCAATTACACTAATTAAAAAGAAGGGTTTTAAGCAACCCACAAATTTAGAATTCGACTTAACAGAGCAACCGGACCAGGCGCAAACGATTTTTGCAACCTGTATAGGATTAGGCATAGATTTGCAGTTGACGGGCTTGCATACCTTACGAATAAAAGAAACAGACCGGATTGAAGCAATGGAGGTTGAGGGATCACGCTTTCGCGAAAGCGAGATTGTCTCCACAAATAATAGTATTTCCATTCAATTTAAAGAGGATGGAATATTCAATCGGAAAGTTGCAATCAATACGTATAATGATCACCGCATGGCGCTGGCATTTGCACCATTATGCATGAAAACCAACTTGATTATCAACGATGCAGATGTGGTCACAAAAAGTTATGGAGATTATTATAACGATTTAAAAGCTGTAAAGGTCGATATAACAGAAATTTAAGTGTCATTTTACTTGACAACGCCTATTGCAGGATCGTATATTTGCAAATTATAACTAAACCTATTTATGAAGTTATCACAATTTGGGTATAAGCTCCCAGAAGAGCTTATAGCAAAGCATCCTGTCGAGAATAGAGACGAATCACGCCTAATGGTACTGCACAAGAAAACGGGCGAGATCGAGCATAAGATGTTTAAAGATATCATGGACTATTTCAATGAGAAAGATGTCTTTGTGATGAATGATACAAAGGTTTTTCCTGCACGCCTCTATGGTAACAAGGAAAAAACAGGCGCGCGTATCGAGGTATTTCTTTTAAGAGAATTGAATCCTACTACAAAATTGTGGGACGTTCTTGTAGATCCTGCAAGAAAAATAAGGATTGGAAATAAACTTTACTTCGGTGAGGATGAAAGTCTAGTTGCTGAGGTTATCGATAATACTACTTCAAGAGGGCGTACACTTCGTTTCTTATATGATGGAACCTATGAGGAATTCCGCAAAAAATTGAGAGACTTGGGTGAAACTCCGCTTCCTAAAGAACTGGAACGTGAGGTTGAGCCAGAAGATGAGGAGCGTTATCAGACCATCTATGCAAAAAATGAAGGAGCAGTTGCTGCACCAGTTGCAGGACTTCACTTCTCTAAGCATTTGTTGAAGCGCATGGAAATTAAAGGTATCGTGATGACTAGCGTTACCATGCATATAGGACTGGGCACTTTTTCACCAGTTGAGGTAGAAGATCTTTCCAAACATAAAATGGATAGCGAACAAGCTTTTATCACACAAGAAACTTGTGACATCGTTAATGATGCCATTGATAAAAGACGTAACATTTGTGCCGTGGGAACCACTACTATGAGATCGCTAGAAAGCGCCGTTAGTAGCAATGGTCATTTGAACACTTATGAAGGGTGGACTAATAAATTCATTTTCCCAGAATATGATTTCTCCATTGCAAATAGTATGATCACAAATTTCCATCATCCTAAATCTACTTTGATGATGCAAGCAGCAGCTTTTGCAGGATATGACTTTCTGAAAAAAGCTTATGATGTAGCTATGAAAGAAAAATACCGATTCAGCACTTATGGCGATGCCATGTTGATCATCGATTAATTAGGTTGTTAGAACTTATTTAAATAGATAAAAGCCCTTAACTTATTAAAAGTTAAGGGCTTTTTCAATGCTTGTTGTGTCCCGTTCTGAAATAGCGATACACAAAAACCTTAGTGTAATGGAAACACCTATAAACAGGGGTTACGTGAAGCGTACCCAAAAAGACTACTCGCTTTCTTTCAAGCTTCAAGTGGTCGA
>NZ_JADFCO010000057.1 GCF_015356755.1 Nonlabens antarcticus
CTTACCTTTCCGAACAGAGAAGTTAAGCCCATTTGCGCAGATGGTACTGCTATTGGTGGGAGAGTATGTCGCCGCCTTCTTTAATGATCCCCCAACCTAACGGTTGGGGGATTTTTTTGTTAATGCCAGTTCCTAATCCATAAACCGGAACCGTTGGAACGATCATTAGCTTCTGAATCTAGCTCTTAAATCCGTGGTTACAGTGATCTTTTTGGATGGTAGTATCTTATCACATTCTTGATACAATAGGTCATTCCCTATTATCTAGCAATTTTTATTCGGATCAATTACAAAAATGATTAGGGTTTGTATTTAATGCAAACTAATAGTTAATCTCACTAATCGAAATATTGATTTGTTAGTTTACTAAATTCTCTACCTTCACATTGTACTGTTCGAATCACGTATTTGTACATTATAAGTTCAATATTTACATTGATCTTTCATAAAAAAAAACAACCGTACCAACCGTCAATGTATCTGATTTAAAGCCGGTTTAATATATTACTTAATTAGGTGTTGATTGTTGTAGACAAGAGTATCATTAGCCGGAAGCCATGACGCATCCTTCCATTAATAGAGTAGTTTGCCTGGTTCTACCTTGGCGAGCATGCCCCTGAAAAGACGGATTAATACTATTTGTTTAAACAAAAAATAATAAATCATACCGAAATGCTCGAGAGATCCGTCAAGAACTTATTGGAGTATGAGTATTGTAGTCCTGAATTTATGATAAAAGGCTTTTCGAGTTGAACTTATGTCGCGAGATAATCTATAAATAGATATGGATGGCGAAGAAGTGCAATCATCGAGACTATACACAATATAAGCAGCTCTATTGGCGATTTCATCATCAGGATAGAAGATAGGAGCGTGGTAATATGGAGTAAAGCTTTTACGGTACCAATAACAATCAAAGACCCAAAAGGGTTGAATACCGTTCAATAAGAGGAAATATTGAATTGAACCTGATGATGGTTGACAAGTTGATCCGATTGTCCATGATCCATAAGCTACCCGACAAGAATGCGGAAGAGGCACGTTATGGGATAAACGAGAGGTTGGGCAATTTCACCAGGGCCTGGATAATGAAGGCCATCTTTATTAATGGAAAGCAGTTTGCAAATCTTATCGGATATCACTTTAGCTGAATCAAAAGACTTAATTCACGATCGTACACGCTGATGGTAGGGAAACCATCGAAAATATAATTGTATAATTAGAAGGTTCTTTTAAAATAATCCATAAATAGGAAAAGTCTCAAGCTAGATGATAGCCATGTTCAAGTCATAAGTGCAACTGGCCAAGTTGATTTTAATTTTTCTATTGGACTAATGTATCCAAATTTCCTGACTCTTCTATTATTAATCATTCTTTCGATCTCTCTGATCCTTGCCTGACTGATTAGGTTCAGGTCAGTCCTTTTGGGCAGGAACCTTCTTATTAGTCCTATTCGGTTCTCGACGGTTCCCTTGTCCTGAGAGGTGTACGGCCTCGTAAAATAGGTCTTGACCCCATGTTTTTCAGCTATTCCCTCGTGTTTGGAGAACTCCTTTCCATTATCAAAGGTCATGGTTTTTATCCAGCTGCTTCCCATGCGCGTTATCCGATCGTTGATTATCTTTTCAACCACGGATGAGTCCTTGCAACTTAAAAAGTCAAGCGTCGTTATAAGTGTTGTCCTTTCTGTCATGACCAGAAGGGCTGACTTATGATCCTTTCCCATCATAAGGTCGACTTCCACATCTCCAAGTCTTTCACGTTTGTCGACAACCTTTGGACGGTCCTCTATCGATGTCCTGTTTTTTATCGTTCCCCTTGTGTTCCTGTAGTTCCCGCGTTTGAAGCGCCGCCTGCCATGCCTCAGGAAGGGGTACAGATCCCTGTAGGCTATGTCTTCTTTGCGGTGGCTTTTCTTGGAATCCCAGATCCATTGGTAGATGCACTCCAGCGAGACCCCCTCAACATCCATGAAACTCCATTCCACCGCGATGAGCTCTGGACTCAGCTGCTCCTTCCGCAGCCACGAGGCTGCTTGATCCTTTAGCTCTTTGGTCAGTTTGATCGCCTTTGCCTTTGAACCATGCCTGGTCTTAGTCTTTTCTACAGCTAGACGTGGTACATATATACCTGCGTGGAGGCCTCGACTACCAATGTTACGCTTGAGCTCACGACCGATTGTACTCTTGTGGACACCTATGATCCCAGCGATCTCTCTCCTGTTCTTTCCTGCCTCCAGCAACGCACCTATTTGGTATCTTTGCTCAAGGCCTAGTTGTCTATATTTTTTCACAAAACAAATTTAGCACTTGGCCAATCACTTGGAGGCTAGCCTCCAAGTGATTTTAATTTGAGTTGCACTTATGTGTTGAACTTAGAATAAACCAAATAGAAAGATTATTGAATTAATGACAGAAAAGAAAGTTAGCTACAAAAATCCCATTGAGAATCTATAAGATAGATGTGTTTCATAAATGGATTCAACACTGTAATTTATGAACGTTCAGTTGCACTCAGATATACTTGACAGTATAATCTTAGTGTGCTTTATAAGTACTCAAATTAGTTAGCTTTCGCGCAAGCGAAAAGACGTTATTCCTATGCCAATAATTTTAGTTGCTATAAACTCTTATTGGTTGACTTTTTAATAGTGAGTATCTTAAGTAAAGCTCGAGAATCGACTGGCTGTGTCGACAATCCAATTTGATTGCTTTTTTTGGACTAAACGCAGTAATTGATATTTTTTTACTAATGATAAATCGTAAATCTGCATCTATCTCATTAGGAGTTTCTGCAACTAAAATTAGTTCTATTCGTTAGCTATTTTCCTCCAATTATCAATAAACCTATTTTATTCAATTAATATTGCTTCAAAGAAGTCTAGAAGAAATTGAGAACGAGAAAAAAAATAGTTCAAATCTGCATAGAGTCTTTTGATTAAATTCAACGGGTAATCTTATTTTAGGAGCTTGTAACTAACTAACAGAAACTTATGAGCATGAATCTAAAACCTCAAAATAATCTAATCCCGGTATTGATTATTGCTGGACTATTTTTCATTTTCGGTTTTGTAACTTGGATCAATGGGGCTCTTATCCCGTTTATGAAAACGATCAATGAACTTACGGAGACACAATCATATCTAGTAGCATCTGCTTCCTATATTTCATTTGTAGTTATGGCGTTACCCGCTTCATATATTTTGAATAAAATAGGATATCGTAAGGGAATGTCTCTAGGGTTATTCGTCATGGCAGTGGGAGCTTTGATTTTTATTCCTGCTGCGGAAGCTAGAACATACTGGGTGTTTTTAGCTGGAATATTCATTCAAGGAATGGGGATGACTATTTTACAAACAGCCGCTAATCCATATATTACCATACTAGGGCCTATTGAAAGTGGTGCAAAACGTATTGCAATAATGGGAATTGCAAATAAAACAGCTGGGGCGTTGGGGTCTTTAGTTTTTGGTGCCATACTTCTTTCTGGTATTGATGCTGTTCAAGAACAGCTTACAACGGCCTCAGAATCGGAAAAAACGTTGCTGTTAGATACCATGGCAGATAGTGTTTTCATACCATATATAATTATGGCATTTGTTCTGGCAATATTAGGAATACTTATCAGGAAGGCTCCTCTTCCACATGTAGAGCCTATTGCATTAGAGGAAGTTAATAATGGAACCACGACTAAAAAGTCAATATTTCAATTCCCACATTTATGGTTGGGTGTTTTGGCTTTATTCGTTTACGTTGGTGCAGAAGTGATCGCTGGTGATACCATAATCTCCTACGGCATATCTTTAGGAATCCCGGCTACGGAAGCAAAGTTCTTCACCACGTACACCTTGATGGCAATGGTTGCTACTTATGCTGTAGGTGTATTTTTAATACCGAAATATGTGAAGCAAAAAACGGCATTAATTGCTAGTGCGCTTTTAGGGATTGTCTTCAGTATTTTGGTTCTTTCCACAACAGGGTTTACATCGGTATTATTTGTTGCTGCTTTGGGAATTGCAAATGCATTAGTCTGGCCAGCGATATGGCCATTGACCTTAGATGGTCTTGGTAGACATACTAAAACAGCGTCTGCGCTATTAATCATGGCTATTTCTGGAGGAGCGATAATACCGCCATTGTATGGTAGAATAGTGGATAGTAATAGGCTCGATTTAATAAATTCCGGCGTTAACGATGCAGCATCCGTCGGGAGTGCTTCCACAGATGGTTATTGGATTTTGATTCCATGTTATTTAATCATTCTGTTTTTTGCAGTATGGGGACACAAAATGAAAGGTACTCAAAGGAAATCTCAAGTTAATTATTAGAAGAGTTAACTGATAAAGAGAGTTCACGTCGTTTCGAATCCTAATGAAATTAATAGTTATCGAATGCAATTGGCCCAAACCTGGTTGGAGTAAAACTTAAAGACTCAGAAAATTTAACTTAGCTATTTTAAAATAACTCAACTTCCATACTTAACTAAAAAACTAAATAAAAAAAAGCTCAAGAATTCTCATTCTTGAGCTTTTTTAGATAGTTAACTAAACTAAATTAGTTGACGTGTTTTCTCAGTTTCATAAGTGAGCTAACGATTTAGACCGACGTTTAAATTACTGTTTTTTAAAATAATCTCAAGGTTAAATCGCAGCGTTCTCGTATTAATTGTCACTACGCAAATATGGGATATCCAGAAGTAAACGCTGAAACCTCTTCACCGATTTTCTCCAGCTTATCTGCATCATTTGAATTCATAATTACATCATCAATCCAGCCGGCTATTTTATCCATTTTATCTGCTTCCATACCGCGAGTGGTAATGGCAGCAGTTCCTATTCTTATACCGCTGGTGACAAACGGTGATTCCGTATCAAATGGGACCATGTTTTTATTTACCGTAATATGACTGTGACCTAAAGCAATTTCGGCATCTTTTCCAGTAATATTTTTGTTGCGCAAATCAATCAACATCATATGATTGTCTGTTCCATCAGATATGATATTGTAGCCTTTCGCCATGAGCGAGCTAGCTAGAGCCGCTGCATTTTTTTTAGTTTGAACAGTGTAATGTAAAAAATCATCTTGAAGCGCTTCTTCAAAGGCAACAGCTTTGGCAGCTATAATGTGCATTAATGGACCGCCTTGATTTCCAGGAAATACAGCACTATTTAACAAGCTGGACATCATTTTAAGATTCCCGTTTTTCAATTTTTGACCAAACGGATTCTCAAAATCGGTTCCCATTATAATCAAACCACCTCGTGGTCCTCGTAATGTCTTGTGGGTAGTTGTCGTACATATATGCGCATGTTCTACAGCATCCTGCAATAATCCTTTGGCGATGAGACCAGCTGGATGAGCAATATCTGCTAATAAAATAGCATCTACTGAGTCTGCGATATCGCGGAATCGTTTATAATCGATTTCTCTGCTGTATGCTGATGCACCAGCGATGAGGACTTTAGGTCGCTCTTTTTCCGCTATCTCTTGTATTTTATCATAATCCAATAAACCGGTTTCTTTTTCAACACCATAAAATGAAGTCTCGTAAAGTTTTCCAGAAAAATTCACAGGGGAGCCGTGGGTTAAATGTCCACCGTGGGAAAGATCAAAACCTAGAATTTTATCACCAGGATTTAAGCATGCATGAAAAACTGCCGTATTTGCTTGGCTTCCAGAATGTGGTTGAACATTTACATATTCTGCATTGAATAATAATTTAGCTCTTTCAATGGCAATATTCTCCACTTGATCCACGATCTCGCAGCCACCATAATATCTTTTTCCTGGGTATCCTTCTGCATATTTATTAGTTAGAATTGAACCAGCTGCCTTCATTACATTTTCACTTACGTAATTTTCGCTTGCTATTAGTTCCAGTCCAGAAACTTGGCGTTCCCCTTCTAGTTCGATTAGATCAAATATTTCGTTATCCATTGCTGCCATTTGTGATAAATTTAAATACAAAAATACATTACAAGACCTATGTTAGTATGAAGGAATGATATATTTGATCATTACTTTTTAACAACCTAAAAACGACTCATGCCTAAACTCACCAATCACCCAAATCGAACCTCATGGATAGGTTATAGCCAGGATTCTCATTTTCCTATTCAAAACATTCCATTTGGAGTTTTTTTAACTAGAGAAAATGTAATTACCATAGGAACACGCATAGGAGATCATGCTATCGATTTAGGTGCTTTACAAGAGTTGGGCTATTTTGACAATGTGCCGTTGACTGACGATATGTTCATGCAAGACACGCTCAATGATTTCATTTCTGATGGAAAGAAAACATGGAGGTTAGTGCGCAATAGAATTGGCGAGATTTTTAATAAGGAAAATGCAGAGCTGCGTGATCACAAAGAACATCGCAACCGTATTATATTTCATATTGATGATGTAGAAATGCAATTGCCAGTTCAAATAGGAGATTATACAGACTTCTATAGCAGTAAGGAACATGCTACAAATGTGGGAACCATGTTTCGTGATCCTGAGAATGCATTGTTGCCTAACTGGTTGCACATGCCAGTTGCATACCACGGCAGGTCCAGCTCGATAGTTCCATCAGGCATCCCTATTCACAGACCACAGGGACAGCAGCTTCCTAAGGATTCTGATACACCCGTTTTCGGCCCCTCAAACTCTCTTGATTTTGAGTTAGAAATGGCATTCATAACCACAGATGCTAATAATTTAGGTCAGCCTATTCCAGTTGAGAAGGCAGAGGACTTCATTTTTGGAATGGTGTTATTTAATGACTGGAGTGCGCGGGATATTCAAAAATGGGAGTATGCTCCTTTAGGTCCGTTTTTGGGAAAAAACTTTGCCAGTTCCATGAGTCCTTGGATCGTGACTATGGATGCTTTAGAGCCTTTCCGTTGTGCTGGTCCAGAACCAGAGCAACCGGTTATGGATTACCTCAAGCAAAACGGCAAGAAATCATTTGATATCCATCTAGAAGTAGATATAACACCGGAAAACGGAAAACCTACGACGGTCTCTAAATCAAATTTTAAACACTTATACTGGAGCATGTCCCAGCAACTTGCACACCACACAATCAATGGCTGCCGTGTGATTAGTGGTGATATGATGGGTAGTGGTACAATTTCTGGTCCTACTGCTGACAGCTATGGCTCCATGCTGGAATTGAGCTGGGGCGGCGAGAAACCTGTGAAATTGAATGATGGATCAGAACGTAAATTCATCAATGATCAAGATACGGTTACCATGAGAGGTTACTGTCACAACGGTCCTATCCGCATAGGGTTTGGTGAAGTTAAGAATAAGATTTTACCAGTTTATCAGTCTAAATCTAAGCCGAAAACTATTAAATAGCTTGTTGAACGTTTCGCTTTCGCGAAAGCGTAATATCCTCAAATAATTCTACACCATTCACTCCATTAAATTAATGAGTACCTCCAAAATTCCATACCAGCGTTTGAGATATTTTTCAAACCTAATTAAGGATTATCTGGATCAAAAAGATTCTGTTAGTAGCCTGTATCATCGTTTCCCTAATCTTGAAAATTTCAAGGATCAGATAAATGAGAAATCTAAACAGCATAATCTATCAACCCAACGACAGGTTTTAAAAAATGCTTTAGTAGATCAATATAAAACTATAAAAGATGCAGATGCAACTCTAGAAAACATCAGTCTATTAGAGGATGAGAAGACTTTTACAATTACTACAGGTCATCAATTAAATCTTTTTACTGGACCGCTTTACTTTTTATACAAGATAATTAGTACGATTAATTTATGTAAAACACTCTCTGAGGAATATCCAGAAAATAACTTTGTGCCAGTGTACTGGATGGCGACGGAAGATCATGATTTTGATGAAATTAAATATTTTAATTTTGGTGAGCGCAAATTGGTTTATGATCGCCAGAGTAGCGGTGCTGTGGGAAGACTAGAAACAAACGGCCTAGATCAAGTGCGAGAACAATTACAATTGTTACTAGGTTCTTCTAGACATGCAGCGGACTTAATCCAGCTCTTCACCGATTCTTATAAGGAGAATAATCTTGCAAATGCTACTAGATTCCTTGCACATGAATTATTCAAAAATGATGGACTGGTCATAATTGATGCTGATGATGTAAAACTCAAGCAGCTAGCCATTCCCTTCTTTAAAACCGAATTGCAACATCAAGAATCCTACAAACAGGTTTCTAAAACCCTGGAAAACTGGAATGCTAATTATAAAGTTCAAGTCAACCCGAGAGAGATCAACCTGTTTTATTTGACGGATAATGATCGTTACCGCATTATAAAAAAAGACGGTCAATTTTTTCTCGATGGTAATGATCAAGTTTTCTCACAAAAAGAGATTTTACAGGAGTTGAAAATGCATCCAGAGCGTTTTTCTCCTAATGTCATCATGCGTCCTTTATACCAGGAAATTATTTTACCCAACTTATGTTACATAGGCGGTGGCGGTGAGATTGCATATTGGCTGGAGTTAAAGGATTATTTTGAGTCTCAAGAAATTCCGTTTCCGGTATTGTTGCTGCGTAATTCAGCATTATTGATCGATAGCAAACAGCTGGGAAAACTGAAAAAATTAGACCTTATTCCAGAAGATCTATTTCAAAAAAGTTTTGAGTTAGAAGTACAGATTGTTAATAAGGTTTCAGAAATAGAAATAGACTTTGCATCTCAAAAAGAATTCCTCAAAAAACAGTTTGAAGAATTGTACACAGTAGCACAACAAACAGATCCCTCATTTAAAGGTGCCGTAGGAGCTCAAGAACGCAAACAAATTAAAGGATTAGAGCATCTAGAAAAGAGATTATTAAAAGCTCAGAAACATAAGTGGAGCGACCACACCAGCCGTGCACTTAAGATCCAGCACGAATTGTTTCCCTCTGATAGTCTTCAAGAACGACAAGCAAACTTCTCTTACTATTATAAAGATTATGGACCTGAGTTGCTTGATATTTTGAAAGATTCATTGAATCCGCTGGAGTTTGATTTTACGGTTATCGAGCTGTGAGAAGTTCATTTATGTTTTTTGATAACTGCCTGTTAAGGAAACGTCTCTTTTTTATTTATTAAAGTAAATTTGCGCATGCAAAACAGTGTCTTAATTCTAGATTTCGGATCCCAGTACACACAGCTTATCGCCAGACGTGTGAGAGAGCTCAACGTTTATTGCGAGATCCATCCATTCCATAAAGTTCCTGAAGATTTATCTCCGTTTAAAGCGGTAATCTTATCAGGAAGTCCATTTTCTGTTCGTGCAGACGATGCACCACACCCAGATTTGAGTAAAATTAAAGGAAAATTGCCCTTATTGGGAGTTTGTTATGGAGCACAATATTTAGCCCATTTTCATGGTGGTAAAGTTGCTCCATCGAGCACTAGAGAATACGGCCGTGCAAATCTTACCATTATTAAAGATGCCGAAGCACTTTTTGAAAATATTACCGAGAATTCTCAAGTCTGGATGTCGCACAGTGATACCATTAAAGACTTACCAGAAAATGCTGTAACTCTTGCGAGTACTCAAGAAGTGATCAACGCAGCATATAGAATCGATGGTGAAGAAACCTATGGAATTCAATTCCATCCAGAGGTTTATCACAGCACAGACGGGAAGCAATTACTACACAATTTCTTAATCGAGATTTCTGGTTTGAAGCCTGACTGGACTCCAGGTGCATTTGTAGATATGACCGTTTCAGAATTACAAGAGAAGATAGGTGATGATAAGGTCGTTCTAGGATTGAGTGGTGGCGTGGACTCTAGTGTTGCTGCTATTTTATTGCATAAGGCTATAGGCAAGAACTTGTATTGCATATTTGTAAACAATGGTTTGCTGCGCAAGAATGAATTTGACGAGGTCTTGCATCAGTATAAGGACATGGGATTGAACGTGAAAGGTGTTGACGCCACGGCACGATTTATGGATGCCCTAAAAGGATTAGAAGATCCAGAGTTAAAACGCAAGGCGATAGGTCGGGTTTTTATTGAAGTTTTCGATGATGAAGCCCATGCGATTGAGAATGTTACCTTTTTGGCGCAAGGAACGATTTACCCAGACGTCATAGAAAGCATATCTGTAAACGGCCCTAGTGCAACCATTAAATCGCATCATAATGTAGGTGGTTTGCCAGATTACATGAAATTGAAAATTGTTGAACCATTGCGCATGCTATTTAAAGATGAAGTGCGCCGCGTGGGAGCAGAAATGGATATGGCACCTAATCTCTTAGGCCGTCATCCCTTCCCAGGACCAGGACTTGCGATACGAATTTTAGGCGATGTAGATCAAGAGAAAGTACGCTTGCTTCAAGAGGCAGATGCGATTTTTATCGCAAACTTAAAGAAGTGGGAATTATATGATAAAGTGTGGCAAGCCGGTGCAATATTGCTTCCTGTGAATTCAGTAGGAGTGATGGGTGATGAGCGTACTTATGAAAAATGTATTGCGTTGAGAGCAGTGGAAAGTACAGATGGTATGACCGCAGATTGGGTGGATTTACCGCATAAATTTTTGCAGGATACCAGCAACGAGATAATAAATAAAGTGAAAGGCGTTAATAGAGTGGTGTATGACATCAGCTCTAAACCGCCAGCAACCATTGAATGGGAATAAAATGATACGATATATTGCAGTAATTCTGATAGTTTGTTTCGCTTTCGCGAAAGCGAACTCTTCCATCTTACAAAGCTATGAGCGACATAAGGTTGAACAAGGCGACACTATTTATAAGATCGTAAATAAATATAATATTACAGCAGAACAGTTGATGGAACTCAACCCAGATCTTAAAATGGGTTTAAAGTCAGGAGCTGTTTTATTGATTCCTAAGTCTAATAAAATCCTTACAACCAGAACTGTCGAACGGTACGAAGTTCACAAAGTAAATCGTAAGGAAACTCTCTACACTCTTGCTAAAGAGTACGGTGTGACGGTTATGGATATTAAGGAGGCCAATAAAAAGCTGTATTCAGAATCCTTGCAAAAAGGAGATAAAATTCAGATTCCAGTTTTTTCACCTTCATCTTATTCTAATGTTTCAGACATAGGTTCTTCTCCTAATCAAAAGGATTTGCCACCGGGAAAATACAGAGTTGAGAAATCTGAAGGCAGGTATAGGGTAGCAAAAAAGCACAACATTTCAATCGACATATTAAATGATCTCAATCGAGATGTGGACGAGTTGAAGGAGGGAATGGTATTAAATGTTCCTTATGAATTAGAGGAATCTATAAAACCGGTAATCATCGCACCAGTTAAAAAAGATAAGGAACCAGTTGTTAAATCTAAGGAAACGACTAAAGAAGATAAGAATACAAATCCCGATGGGAAGTACAGGGAATATGAGGTGCCAGCCAAAATGACCATGTACAGCCTGAAAAAAATGACAGGACTTTCTAAAGATGCATTAGAGGATTTGAATCCAGAACTTAAGGAAGGTGTGCGATCAGGAATGATTTTACGTTTACCTGTAAATGTTGTGAAGGAAAATGACAGGTATTTAGTATCGAACAAATCAGCAAAGTATGCACGACTGGTAGACAGTATACGCAACTACAAGAATCAGCGCATTGCCGTCATGTTGCCATTTTCTGCTAGGGGCGCTTCAAATGGGAATTATAGTGAATTGCTAAAAGGAAGCCGCACCGTAAGAATTGCTACTGACTTTTATAGTGGGATGATGATTGCTAGAGACTCTGCAAGAACATTGGGGATAACTGTAGATTATGACATATACGATACAGGTAATAATGAAAATACATCTGTAGGAATAATTAAGAACAATGACTTTAAGAAATACAACAGTGTTATAGGTCCATTAATGGCAAAAAATGTAACAGCAGTCGCTAGGGAGCTGAGGGATGATGATATTCCTGTAGTGTCCCCATTGACTAATGTATCTTTTGGCAATTCAGAAAACAGACTCTATAAGAATTTATTTCAAGCGCGTCCAGATGATAAATTTTTAATGGAGCGTCTTAAAAATTACTTGATAGGATTTGCTAAAGGAAAAAATGTAATTATAGTAACAGATAATACGGAGCCAGGATTGAAACAACAATTTGCGCCACTGTTCCCTAATGCTAAAATTCTTTATCCAGATAAAAAAAATTATATATCTAGTAGCAAATACACGGGAGCATTAAGTAAAGAACAAAAAAACGTCGTTATTCTTGCGGCAAATCACATTACCTTTTTAACTGGTGCCGTATCTAATTATGCTGCCAAAGCAAGGTCTTATGATATCACCATGGTGGGAATGAATGATTATGATAATGTGAGTATTAATAATATGAGCCTCGCTGCGGTAAATTACACGTTTCCTAAAATGAACCGCAATACAAGTAGTGAGAATGTTTTTGCGAGTCATTACTTTAAAAAACATGGAATCACACCTAGTGAGTTTGCTACAAGAGGGTTTGATGTTACTATGGATGTTATCTTACGCCAGGCAAGTGCAGACAATTTATATGAAAGCGCTATGCGCAATGGTAAAACGATAATGGTTGAAAACAGTTTTGAATATAACAAGAGATTCTTTGCTGGTTTTTATAACGAAGCCAGTTATATTTTAAGATTCAAGCCAGACTTGAGTATTGAAGAAGTTGAAGACTATCAAAAAAACTAATTCTATGACCTCACAAGTAACATATTTAGGTGATCTAAGGTGCGCTTCCAAACATGTAAAAAGCGGTGACGTTTTTCATACAGATGCACCCACAGATAACAACGGTAAAGGAGAGGCGTTCTCTCCCACTGACACCATAGCTACTGGTCTGGCAAGTTGCATGCTAACGGTTATGGGGATAAAAGCACAGGATTTAGAAATTGATATTTCTTCTAGTAGTGCAAACGTCATCAAAACTATGTCTGCAGATCCACGCCGCATATCTAAAATTGAAATAGCGTTTGATATGAAGGGAAATTGCGATAAGCGCACGCAACTTATTTTAGAACGGGTAGGTCAAACTTGTCCCGTTATGAATAGTCTACATCCAGATATTGAAAAAAAGATCTCATTCACCTGGAATTAATCTTCTAGCGGTTTGGTCGCCTATTTTTTGTAAGAATCCCCTAATTTAAAACCAGGTTAGGGGATTCTTATTTAAATAGCTCACAGATTGCGGCAAAATTAAAAATTAGCCACTGCAGAATTCTCGATTTTTAGCTCCTCATAGATTCTTAATTTACTGGTAAAATAAGTACTTTTGCAGCTGGTTTTTCAAAAGCGGAAGCGGTCTATGGCACATGCAAAGTATATTTTTGTTACAGGTGGAGTTACTTCCTCATTAGGAAAGGGGATTATCGCTGCATCGCTAGCAAAACTGCTGCAAGCGAGAGGTTTGCGAGTGACGATACAAAAGCTAGATCCATACATAAATGTTGATCCTGGTACCTTGAATCCCTACGAGCATGGAGAATGTTATGTAACTGAAGACGGTGCAGAAACAGATCTTGATTTAGGTCACTACGAGCGTTTTCTTAATGTTAATACTTCACAAGCTAACAATGTGACTACCGGTCGCATTTATCAGAGCGTGATTGAGAAGGAACGACGCGGTGAATTTCTAGGAAAAACTGTTCAGGTAATTCCTCATATTACGGATGAAATTAAACATCGCATTCAAAAGCTAGGGAAATCCGGTGATTATGATGTTGTGATTACAGAAATAGGGGGAACGGTAGGTGATATTGAATCACTTCCTTATATAGAAAGTGTACGCCAGTTGAAATGGGAATTAGGCGATCGCAATTCTTTAGTCATCCATCTTACGCTTGTTCCCTATCTAAAAGCTGCGGGAGAATTAAAGACAAAACCAACCCAGCACAGTATTAAAACACTTATGGAAAGCGGTGTTCAGGCAGATATTCTTGTATGCCGCACAGAACATGAGCTTTCTGAAGATATTAGAATGAAATTAGCCCGTTTTTGCAACGTAAAATTAGAGGCTGTTATACAATCGATAGATGTTGAAACCATCTATGATGTTCCTAATAAAATGCTGGAACAAGGTCTTGACACGGTTGTCATTAAAAAGATGTTGCTGCGCACTGGTGATACACCAGATCTAACTAACTGGAATAAATTTCTAAAACGCCATAAAAACCCTAAGTCTGAGATTACGATAGGCTTAATAGGCAAATACGTCGAGTTGCAGGATTCCTATAAATCAATTTTAGAGTCTTTCATTCATGCAGGAGCAGAAAATGAAGTGAGTGTTAAAATAGAATCAATTCATAGTGAGCATCTTGAGATAGATCAATTGAAGGAACATTTATCACATCTGGATGGAGTTCTTGTGGCGCCGGGATTCGGCGAGCGTGGGATAGCAGGGAAAATAGAAGCCGTGCGATATGCTCGTGAAAAAGGAATTCCGTTTTTCGGGATCTGTTTAGGTATGCAAATGGCTGTTATTGAATACAGTCGTAATGTTCTAGGTCTAGAAGATGCAAATAGCGTTGAGATGGATCCTAAGACGAGTAATCCTGTTATATCTTTAATGGAAGATCAAAAAGATATTCTTGATATGGGAGGCACGATGCGTTTAGGTGCATGGGATTGCGAACTTAAATCTGGAAAGATTAAAGAGATTTACAAGCAATCCATGATCTCAGAACGTCATAGGCACCGTTATGAATTTAACAATGAGTATCTGGAACGACTGGAAAATGCAGGATTAAAAAGCACCGGTATCAACCCTAAATCTGGACTTGTAGAAGTAATTGAGATTCCAGATCATCCCTGGTTTATAGGTGTACAATATCATCCAGAATATAAAAGTACCGTTGCAAAACCACATCCATTATTTGTATCATTTGTGGCTGCAGCGGCAAAGTTTAAAAAAGGAAGAAAGTAAGGAGTTCGCTTTCGCGAAAGCGAAATTTATAAGCACTCCGCTACATATTTTAAGTTAAGGCTCATTAGAGCATATTCACCCGAGAGTGGGTTTTATTATGGAAGAAAAAAAGACAGACTGGAAAACCATACTGGGCATGACGCTGATTTTTGCGATTTTGATGCTCACATTTGTTTACAATCAAGAGGAAGAGCCGCCGGTTGACCAGAAAGCAGAAACAGTTCAAATAGAAGATGATGTCGCTACAGTTCCTGCCGTAGAACAGCCTGTTGATACCGTTCAAGATTCTACCACAACATTTCAAAAACAGAGTTCTGTAGGAGAGGAAATAATGCTTTCCAATCAGTTATTAGACCTGAAATTCAATACGAAAGGTGGTTACATTACAGAGGCTCACCTTAAGAAGTTTCATACTTACGATTCCCTACCAGTTTATCTGGCAAAGAAAAACGACCATGTTTTTGACCTAATACTCACAGCAAAAGACGGTCGGAAAATTCATACAAAAGACCTAATTTTTACGCCCACGGAAACGACAAATGGGGCTAATAAAGTCTTAACGCTTAAAGCTCCAGTGGGATCTGGTTCTATCGAGTATAGATTTGAAATGGAGCCTGATGATTATATGCTTGATTTCAATATCAAGTCAGAAGGTATTGCAAACGCCATAAACACTTCTGACAATGCGGTGATCGACTGGCAAATGAAAGCTTACAGACGTTCTCAAAGTATGTCTAATGAGAACCGTTATACAGAGATCAAGTTTGAGTACGATGGTGGTAGTGATGACTACACAGGGCAAGGAGAAAATGCTGATGAAGAAGAGGAAAATGTAAGTTATGTTGCGTATAAGCAACACTTTTTCTCTTCAATTCTATTGACTGATACTCCATTTGTGAGTGGACTGATGAAATCAAAAAACATTGAAAGTATCAATGAAAATCAGGATACTTTTACTAAAGAGTTTGAGTCGCAGTTACAATTAGAATACACGGGTGGTGAACTGGCCTATAATATGGACTGGTATTTTGGCCCTACAGATTTTGCTATACTGGATGAATATGGTCGCAACCTAGATGAGGTTGTGGATTTAGGATGGGGTATTTTCGGTTGGATTAACGAGTTTGCGATCCGTCCGGCTTTTACATTTTTTACCGTTGATCTAGGTATTGCATACGGTCTTGCAATTATTCTTCTTACAATCTGTGTAAGATTAGTACTATCGCCTGTGTTATATAAGAGTTACCTGACTCAGGCTAAAATGAAGATCCTGCGCCCAGAGCTCAACCGCATTGCAGAAAAGTATAAGGATAATGCAATGAAAAAGCAGCAGGAAACTATGAAGGTTCAAAGTGAATCTGGTGCAAGCCCGTTGTCGGGATGTTTACCAGCCTTACTTCAAATGCCCGTTTTCTTTGCGCTATTTAAGTTTTTCCCTACTGCATTTGATTTACGTCAGAAGAGTTTCTTGTGGGCAAATGACTTGTCAAGTTATGATGCTATCTACACTTTTTCTGATGGTTTTAAAATTCCATTTTACGGTGACCACATCAGTTTATTCCCAATTTTAGCTTCTATTTCCATATTCTTTTATATGCAAATGACGACGGGACAGACGATGCAAACGCCGCAGCCTGGAATGCCTAACATGAAATTTATCATGTACCTATCGCCGTTGTTCATGCTTGTGTTCTTTAACAATTATGCTAGTGGACTTTCATTGTATTACTTCATTTCTAACCTAATTACCATAGGTATTATGCTGGTTATTAAGAATTTTATTATCGATAAGGATCGAGTGCTTGCAAAAATCGAAAAAGCGAAATCAAAACCTAAGAAAAAGAAAGGCCTCTTTGCAACAAAAATGGCATCCATAATGGAGCAGGCTCAAGCGCAGCAAGAAGCACAGAAAAAAGGGAAGTAGCTTTAATTTGGATTCAATACTCAAAGCAAATTAAAACCTAATAGGAAATAGTCCTTATAATGATCTTAACGAATGAGTGTACTTGATAAGTATCTTCCTACTATAGCGGTCAAACCACTGACTGCTTTATTAGAAAACCATCAAGTGCATTTAAAGATTGTCAATGAGCGGCAAACACGTCATGGAGATTATCGACCATTGCCAGATGGGTCTCATAAAATCACGATCAATTCAAACCTGAATTCATACCGGTTTCTGATTACCTTAGTGCATGAAATAGCACATTTAGTGGCTTTTAAAAAATATGGATATCGCATCAAACCACATGGAGTAGAGTGGAAGCGTACCTTTCAACAGTTGATGCTCCCCTTCTTGCGACCTGAGATTTTTCCCATGGATTTGTTACCTTTTCTAGCAAGACATTTTAGAAATCCTAAGGCTAGCAGCGATACTGATGCAGCCATGAGCGTTGCCTTAAAATCCTATGACCCGCCGACGAATAAAATCTATATATTTGAGTTAGAGCTAGGCGCCTACTTTCTGACTAAAGAAGGGCGCAGATTTCAGAGAGGAAAGAAGTTGCGCAAGCGCTACGAATGCATGGAAGTGGATACTGGTAAAATGTATGTTTTCCAACCTAATGTCCACGTTCAATTATGGAAAAATCTATGAATAATAAATTTGCAGTAATTATGGCTGGCGGTGTGGGATCCCGTTTCTGGCCTGTCAGCAAACAGTCCTTCCCAAAGCAATTCCACGACATGCTGGGTCTGGGAAGTTCTTTGTTACAGATTACTTTTGACCGCTTAAAGAAACAGGTTCCTGCAGATCAAATTTTAATTCTTACAAACACAGACTACATCCACCTGGTCAAAGAACAGTTGCCTGAGGTAATGATAGAAAATATAGTGGCAGAACCAGCGATGCGCAATACCGCTCCCTGCATTTTATTAGCTGCCTTAAAAATTCAAAAAAGAATTCCTAGTGCCATTATGATTGTTGCTCCTAGCGACACTTTTGTGGAAAATGATGATCAATTTCAGCAAGATCTCACAACGGCTTTTCAGTATTGTGAACAGCATCCAGAATCATTAATGACAATGGGTGTGGAGCCAGATTCTCCCAACACAGGTTTTGGATATATTGAATACATAGCTTCTGATAGTACGGTAAAAAAGGTAAATCAATTCCGTGAAAAGCCGGATTTTGAAACGGCAAAAAAATATGTCGATGCGGGAAATTTCTTGTGGAATTCTGGAACTTTTATCTGGTCAGTGGATGCTGTAGTTTCTGCTTTCGCGAAAGCGGAACCAGAGTTATATAAGCTGTTTATTAACGGAGTTAAATTTTACAATGAACCTGGAGAAAAAATATTCCTAGCGGAAAATTATCCAAAAGCTAAAAATATTTCTATTGATTATGCCATTATGGAACGCAGCACTCATGTGTATGTTTTGCCAGTAGATTTTGGGTGGAATGACGTAGGAACATGGGGTAGCCTTTATGAAAGACTCGACAAAGATCAACAAGAGAATGCGGTAGTTAATGCAGATCTAAGTTCAGAAACTTCCAGCGGGAATATGATACGTACAGCGAAGGGAAAAAAAGTAATCATCAAAGACTTAAACGATTATATCATCGTTGATGAAGATGATGTTTTGATGATTATACCTAAAACGGCAGATCAAGATATTAAGGATATAAGAAATGAGGCGATGAATAAATATGGTAATTTGATAGGCTAATGGATGAAAAGCCACACGACGATGCTCAACTAGAAGGGAATCAAAAATCCATTTTAGGTATTTGGGATAATACAAAAGAGTTTTTACATGGACTCTTAGATATACGGGAAGATTCTGATCGCAATGAAACGATAGAATCTGTTCGCAAGGATATTTCTTTTCAAGGTCACAATGCATGGATTCTAGTTTTTTCCATATTTGTGGCATCCATAGGGCTCAATGTAGGATCTACCGCGGTTGTGATAGGTGCGATGTTAATATCACCACTTATGGGACCGATAGTGGGAATGGGTCTAGGTGTTGCAATTAATGATGGACGTATGTTGCGCCGGTCATTAATTAACCTGGGCGTAATGGTGGTTTTATCACTTATCACTGCCACTTTATATTTTATGCTTACTCCTATATCAGAGCTTACACCAGAGCTGGAAGCTAGAACTTATCCAACCATCCTAGATGTTCTTGTTGCCATTTTTGGGGGACTCGCTCTTATAGTTGCAAAGGCAAAAAAAGGTACGATTTCAAATGCTATTGCTGGGGTTGCGATCGCTACAGCTTTGATGCCGCCACTTTGTACGGCCGGTTATGGTATTGCTGAGGGTAATTTAGAATACTTCAGTGGCGCTATGTATTTGTTCTCCATAAACACCGTCTTTATAGGGCTTTCTACTTTTGTGGTTTGTAAAATGCTGCGCTTCCCGATGGTTAAATATGCCAACCAAAAGCAACGAAGAAAGGTTTCAATTATAGCAACAATCGTGGGTGTTCTCGTTCTGACTCCATCTGTTTATTTATTCGTACAACTCTATCAGTTACAAGTGCAGAGTACTGCTGTAAATTCATTCATGAAAGATTATGTCCAGTATGATGGAATGAGGGCTACCAAAGAATTAGATCTTGATAAACGACAGGTAGATATAGTCCTCTTTGGAGCAGCTGTTCCCGATGATATTATAAAGCAATGGAAGGCTCATTTTGCGTCGGATGAGAAATTAGCTAATCTGACTCCGGTTTTTTATCAAGGTTCAGGACCAGCATTGGACGGGAGTTATGGCGATATAACAGCAATTCAGGAAGATAGAATCAACGACATAAAGTTATTGCAGGACCAAGGTCAAAAGATCTATAATTTAGAGAAGGAGTTGTTGAGTATTAAACAATCAAATAAAGAGTTCAAGAATATAAGTGAAGAGGCCCTGTTGCTGTATCCAGAGCTTAAAACTATTGCTTATGCTCCTAATATTACTAGAAAATATGACAGTGATAAAATGGACACTGTTGACGTTTTTACCGTCAATTATAAGGAAGATGCAGGAGGTGCTGTGGAAAGAACCTCGATCAACAAGCGATTGGGTAAATGGCTCAAGTATAGAATCCAGTCGGATAGTGTTAGGGTACAAACCGCTCAAGCAAGCAATCCTTAAATTTAAAGTCCCTTGTTCTGTGCAATACGCACCTTACGAAATAATTCAGAACTGTAGACAAAATCAGTCACCGCCTCATTCTCAGTTTTGAAAATTTCTTTATTAGTTCCTTCCCAGGCAATAATACCATCTTTTAAAAAGAGGATGGTTTCACCTATTTCTAGTACAGAATTCATGTCGTGAGAGATGATGACAGTAGTAATGTCAGCCTCGTGAGTCAACTCTTGAATTAAGTTATCAATTATCGTCGCTGTTTTAGGATCGAGACCAGAATTAGGTTCGTCACAAAAAAGAAACTTTGGTTTATTGACTACCGCTCTTGCAAGGGCAACTCTTTTTTGTTGTCCACCAGAAATTTCACTAGGCATTTTAGTATTTAAATTGACTAGGTTCACCCTTTCTAAAATGTCATTAGCACGTTCTTGTCTTTCTCTACGACGCATCTTTGTAAACATGCGCAGCGGGAACATAACATTTTCCTCTACAGTCATCGAGTCAAATAAGGCGCTATGTTGAAAAAGCATACCCATATTTTCCCTCAATTCTTTTTGACGGTCGCCATCCATCTCGCTCAACAGCTCGCCATCATAAATGATCTCGCCAGAGTCTGGTTTGAATAGGCCCAACATATTTTTAAGAAAAACGGATTTTCCGGAGCCACTCGATCCTATAATCATATTCGTTTTACCGCGTATGAATTTGGCATCTATGCCATCCAGGATAGTTTCATCACCAAAACTTTTATGTAGTCCTTTAACTTCTATCATTATAGCAGTATCGTTGTCAGAATATAGTTAGCGACAATTATGGTTACACAAGTCCATACAAACGATGTTGTAGAAGCTTGTCCTACCTCAAGAGCTCCACCTTTCATATAGTAGCCATGATAACTGGGAAGGGTAGCTAGAATCATACCAAATACCATTGTTTTAATGAACGCATATAGTACTTGATAAGGAACAAAATTATCTTGTATGCCTATGATAAAGTCTTGAGCACTTACCAGATTCCCATAAACGGCAGCAAGAAAACCGCCTAGAATTCCCACAAACATTATTATCGCGATTAGAAATGGGTAGAAAAGCATTGCAATCACCTTAGGAAAAACTAGATAATTCAAGGGATTTATCCCCATAACCTTAAGGGCATCAATTTGCTCTGTGACATTCATTGATCCTATACTGGAAGTAATATAAGAACCTACTTTACCGGCCATAATTATGGATATAATAGTAGGGGCAAATTCAAGTATAATGGATTGACGTACCGCAAAACCTATGAGTGATTTAGGTATTAATGGGTTGTCTAAATTTAGTGAGGTTTGAAGAGCAACTACCGCACCCATAAAAAGAGCTATAAATGCCGTAATACCTAACGAGCCTATGATCAAGTCATTGATCTCTTTCAAAATGAGTTCCTTAAGAACAATACCTTTTGTAGGTCTTTTAAAAACCTCAAACAGCATTATCATGTATTTACCTAAATGGCTCAAAATCTTCATTGGCGGTAAATATATAGATAAAAAAGAAGGCGGGATTTAATCCTTTCTTAAACTTCTCAGCAATTGCAATGCGTATTTTTGCACAAAACAATACAATGAAATCATATCCTTTTCTAATTTTCTTTTTTGCACTATTAATGGGGTGTAGTTCGCTTTCGCAAAAGCGGACTCAAAATGAGTCTATTGCGACTGGTAAACCAAATAAAGCATCGAATGAGACCTCTCTCAAAACACCTAAACTGGTAGTAGGAATCGTGGTTGATCAAATGAGATATGATTACCTAACTAGGTTTTATAACCGTTATGGAAATGATGGTTTTAAGAGATTGATGAATGAGGGTTTTAATGCTACAAACAATCATTATAATTATGTTCCCACTTACACCGCACCGGGCCATGCAAGTATTTATACTGGAGCAACACCCGCAGATCATGGAATAATCGGTAATAACTGGTATGATAAATTTATCGATAAATCTATTTATAATGCAGATGATGCATCTGCAGATCCAGTGGGTACTACCAGCGATGAAGGGAAAATGTCACCCATTAATCTATTGAGCTCAACCGTAACAGATGAGTTGGAATTGTTCACACAAGGTCGTGCTAAAGTGATAGGTGTTTCTGTAAAAGATCGTGGCGCTATTCTTCCTGCTGGGCATGCTGCAGATGCTGCTTACTGGTTTAGAGGCAGTGATGAAGGTGTTTTTATTTCCAGTACTTTCTATATGAAACAACTCCCACAATGGGTGGCCGACTTTAATAATTCAAAACCTGCTGAAAAGTATATTAAATTGTGGGAAACTCTTTATCCTTTATCTAGTTATACGTCAAGCGGTCCAGATTTGAATGAATATGAAAAAGGAATGCGTGGTAAAGAAACAGCTACCTTTCCTTACGACTTAAAGACGCTAGCTGATAAAAATGGTGGATACAGTTTAATAAAAGCAACACCTTATGGTAATTCCATTGTAGCAGACTTTGCCATTAAAGCGCTTCAAGAAGAAAATATGGGTGTCGATGATATTCCAGACTTCCTTGCTGTCAGTTTTTCCAGTACAGATTATGTAGGACATAATTATGGAGTTAATTCTGTAGAGGTGGAAGATACTTACCTCAGGTTAGATCAAGATATCGCGCGATTATTAAAAGCATTAGATGCCCAAGTAGGGGAAGGAAATTATACTGTTTTCTTGACAGCAGATCATGGGGCTGTTAATGTACCAGCCTATTTACAGGAAAAAAAATTTAATGCAGGATATTTTGATGAACGTAGCTTTATTAAAGATATGGATACCCTAATTACAACAAAATATGGTGTTTCAGGAATGATCAAAAATGTAAGTAATGACCAAGTATTTTTTGACCAGAAAGCATTGTCTAAAAACGAGATATCATTTAGCGAGATTCAAGAATTTGTTGCTAATGAAATGCGCAATTATCCTGGTGTGGCTAAAGTTTTCACCAGAGAAGCTATGGTTTCTGCCCAGTTCACCACAGGAATGGCGGCATTAGTACAAAACGGATTTCACCACAAACGCAGCGGTGATGTGATATGGGTGTTAGAGCCTGGAGTAATTGTTTATTCTAAAACCGGTTCTACACACGGTAGCGCGCAGAGTTATGATACTCACGTTCCCCTGTTGTTTTATGGTTTTGGTATCAACAATGGCCAGACAGCAGATCGCACTGAAATTACAGATATCGCTCCCACAATATCTTCCTTATTGAAAATCAGCTTTCCAAATGCTGCTAAAGGCAATCCTATTACCAAAGTTTTAAAATAATTAAATATTCATACCACTATATTTGCTCCTTAAATTAATTATTATGAAAATTTATCTATTAGCAGCAGCCTTGTTTGTAACCTCACTTTCCATGGGACAAGCTTTTACCGGGAAAGGTGATCAAAAATTTCAAGTGGGATTGAGCACACAAGAAAATGCAACTGGAATTAATGCTACCTATGATTATGGCGTAGGACAGAATATTTCCTTCGGTATTTCAACTATTTATGCTTTGGGTGTTGACGATGATTTAGATGCTGACTTTGGAGAACGCGCAGATGTGCGTTTGCGATTTAATGCAAACATTGGAAATGTGATGAATATTGACGATATGTTTGACTTGTATCCAGGTTTAAGTTTTGGAACAAAGAACTTTGGAGGTCACTTAGGTGCTCGCTACTTTTTCTCAGACGGCTTTGGTGTATATGCTGAAGCTCAGGTTCCCTTTGCCAAATATGACACTGCTAACTTAACTCCAGAAGAAGAGTTGAACAATCAGTTCAATTTTAATTTTGGAATGTCTTTTAACCTTTAGAAACCTAACTTAGATCGTATCCCTTTCCAGCGATATGATCTTAAAAAACGGCCTTGATCCTTATTTAATAATGGTTCAACGCCGTTTTTTTGTGCCTTAAAATAGCCACTCAAATAATCTTTTAATAGCTGCCATTCTTTCTTTTTTGCTGCCATCTTTAACGCAGTAATAGAGGTGAGTACAATACCATAGCGCATTTTGAAAAATGCCTCGCCCTGTAACTTCATGGAATTAGGCTTGTATGAAGCTCCAGTTGGTTTTAAATGTTTAACATGTAGATCAGGAATTGTCACCACTTTCCAACCATAATATCTTGCTAGCATTTCATCCATCGTATCCCAGCCTATACTCGATTTCAAGCCGCCTATTTCCCTAAAACAAGCGACTCGATATGCCTTTAAAGCACCACGTATGTGATCCGGATTGTTTTGATTTTCAAGTGTCCATTCACCATTTTTTTGAACGGTACAATGTCCAGCTACCATTCCTGTTTTTTCGCTTTCGCGAAAGCGAACTACTATTGCTTCCAGATAATCAACAGGAAAAACCAAATCTGAATCATATTTACAGATGATGTCAAAGTCATTTAGGTCTAGGGTTTCTAATCCTTTTTTAAAAGCATTGATGACTTTAGCTCCTGGAATATTTTCTGCACTAGAATCATTGTGAATTACAGAAATAGGAAGTCTATTGCTGAAGGATTGTGCCACTTGAAAAGTAGCGTCGGTGGAATTATCGTCCACAACAATAATTTGGGTGGGTTGATGCGATTGCGCACACAAGCTTTCCAGCGTCTGTGAGATTAGAGCCTCTTCATTGAATGCGGGAATAATAATAGCAATTTGCAAAGTCTAAATTTTAGATCGCTCGCAATATACAAGATAGTAACGGTCTGTAAAATGACGCAGGATAGGTCGTAACCCCAGCTTTTTTGTGGGATTGGTAAATTTGATGGAATCCTTTATTTCCCAACCGGCTTTGTTTAAAACATAATCTAGTTGCCAGTCTTCAAATTCATGATAATGCTGGTCCCTAATGTCAGTAGGATTACGGTAAGCACTTGAAAACCATAGTTTCAATGGTACGCTTACCAGTAGTTTGTCGCAGGGAATAGCTTTTAAAACTCCATAAGGGTTTACGAGATGCTCAAAGATTTCAAATGCAGTAACCACGGCACCATCAAATTGTTTGACAAGGCTTATGTCATCATCTAGATCCTCACCTTCAGTATTTTGAACTGCATAACCTTGAGCTACCAGTATCTCACTAAACGGGTTTGAAACACCTAGATCTAGAATGAGTTCTTCAGTATCTATATGCTTTTGCAGGAATTCAAATGTGCGTTGAAATCTTTTTGTGGGGAATGTGTTCTCGTACAAATCTTAATTTTTAACCTCGACGGCGTTCTAAAATAATCATCATCATCAATCCCAGCATCACTCTTTCTTTATCATCTTCCTCAATGTCAGACAATTTTTCAACTTCAAACTCCTTTCCAAAAAAAGACGGTTTTTTCTTAAGTTTTACAACTATATCGCCATTCACATCAGTGACATTATAAGTAGGATGGAACATATACCCTGTAAAAAACCCTAAGACAGGGATTTCTCCTACTAAAGAATCTGCCATACGGGTCCATACGCTTGCTTCTTGAACTCTGTATTGTAATTTCTCGTGTTGATCTATAATATTATATTCTGCTTTCCACATCGACCTCCATCCCTTTCTTGCGATTTTACCTATTTCATTGCCGTTAGCATCCAGCATGCTGTAAGCAGCACTCCAGTCCAGCCATTTGTTAGCCTTGATGGTAAAAAGAACTTGGTTTTTAGAGGTGTCACTGTAGACGGTAATTGCCTCTTTGAGTTTGAACATTTTCTGTCTCACGTATGCTATGGTACTTCCAGTTGCATCTGTAGCTGTGAAGTCATTGCTTAGGGTGGTTATCCTAAAAGAAAACTTAATCGGATATTGAATGTTCTTCATGTTCTTGAATTAATCAATCCTGTAAATGTATGGGATTATTTTAGGTTCTAAGATGTCAGCAACTTAGAATACCAATTGCTCATAGCATTTGTATAAAAGCACTTCTCAAAATTTATTAAAGTAAATCAACTATTTATAAGGAGAACGATAAACCAAAGCTTATTCTACGACATCTAGTTTTGCAAATCGCAATAACAGCTTTTTAAGACCGCCTACTTTAAAGTTGATTTCTGCTTTTTTCTCACCGCCTACACCTTCTAGATTTACCACTTCTCCACTGCCAAATCTTGCGTGTTCAACCATCATCCCAACTATAAGATCTCCTTCAAAACCAGATGGTTCTGCAGCTATCGCACTACTTGCCGGGCGCATTTTACGCAGTTTGCGTATTTGCTCTTCACTAGGTTTATTTACACTAGGCGGCGTTCCTGTTCTAGGTTTTGATTGTCTTAATTTAGATTTATCAGGTTCATCCCACAAATCTGCATCTAACAACGGCTTGTATTTGTAATCATCCATGGGAGTGGTGTACTCCACATATTGATCATCAATCTCGTTAATGAAACGACTAGGTTCTGCATCTACTAGTTTTCCCCAGCGGTAGCGGCTCAAGGTATAAGTCAGATACGCTTGATGTTCTGCTCTAGTTAACGCCACATAAAATAAGCGGCGTTCTTCTTCTAGATCTTCGCGTGTATTCATGCTCATGCCACTGGGAAAAAGATCTTCTTCCATTCCTACTATATATAGGTATGGAAACTCAAGTCCTTTGGAAAGATGAATAGTCATTAAGGAAACGCGATCTGAATCTCCTGTATCATTGTCCAGATCTGTGGCAAGGGCTACATCCTCTAAAAATTCTGCAAGGGAGCCACGTGTTTCTGCAACTTCTTTTTGACCTTCTACAAAGTCTCGCATGCCATTGAGTAGCTCCTCAATGTTTTCAATTCTTGAGATTCCTTCTTGTGACCCATCTTTTTTAAGCTCTGTAAGCAACGCACTTTTCTTCACTACGTATTCCGTTAGTTCAAAGACATTCATGGTTTCATCTAATGCCTGGAAACTTTTGATCATAGTGGCAAAGTTGCGCAGCTTTGTTTTGGTAGAACCATTTATATTAATGTCAACCCTATCAATATTTTCAAGAATCTCAAAAATACTTTTATCGTATTGTTTTGCACCTACGATTAGTTTATCCATTGTGGTCTGACCTATACCACGCGCAGGATAATTGATGACCCGTTTGATCGCTTCCTCATCTTTGGGATTGACAACCAGACGCAAATAGGAAAGTACATCCTTTACCTCTTTACGTTGGTAAAAACTTAGGCCTCCATAAATCCTATAAGGAATATCACGTTTGCGCAGCGCATCCTCCATCGCCCTTGATTGTGCATTAGTTCTATAAAGAATTGCAAACTGGTCATTCCCCAGCTGATTATTCATCTTATTTTCCCAAATACTGCTTGCCACAAAGCGACCCTCTTCTGCATCGCTCATCAATCGGTGAACAATGATTTTAGGCCCGTCGTTATTAGCTGTCCAGACTACTTTTTCAAGTTTTGTTTTGTTGTGTTCTATGATGGAGTTGGCAGCTTCCACGATGTTTTTTGTAGACCGATAATTCTGTTCAAGTCGGTACGCCTGCACATTATCATAATCCCGTTGGAAATTCAGGATATTATTAATATTTGCACCACGGAATGCATATATGGATTGCGCATCGTCTCCTACCACACAAATATTTTGAAACTTGTCGGATAGCGCTTTTACGATCAGGTATTGAGAATGGTTCGTATCCTGGTACTCGTCCACCAGAATGTACTGGAACCGGTTTTGATATTTTGCAAGAACTTCTGGGAACCGATTGAGTAATTCATTCGTTTTCAATAGTAAATCATCAAAATCCATCGCACCAGCCTTAAAGCAACGTTGCACATATTCAGCATAAATATCACCTAATCGAGGACGTCGCGCCATGGCATCTGCCTCTTGCAGGTCTGCATCAGCATTGTAGGCGCGCACGGTGATTAAATTATTTTTGAGCGATGAGATCCTAGAAAAAATCTGCTTGTATTTGTAAACATCTTTGTCGAGCCCCATTTCCTTGATGATCGCGCTGGTCAGTCTCTGGGAATCTTGTGAATCATAGATTGTAAAATTAGATGGATAACCCAGTTTATCAGCTTCCATACGCAGCAATCGTGCAAAAACCGAGTGGAATGTTCCCATCCACAGGTTCTTGGACTCGCTAGCACCCACGATATCTGCGATACGTTTTTTCATCTCGCGTGCGGCTTTATTGGTAAAGGTGAGCGAGAGAATATTAAACGGATCTACACCTTGTTGCATCAAATATGCAATACGCAGTGTCAGTACCCGGGTTTTCCCAGATCCAGCACCTGCGATGACGATCATCGGTCCATCTTTTTGTAGCACCGGAAGGCGCTGAGCTTCATTTAATTGCGATAAATAATCTTCCAAAGTCTACTTCATTTTCTAGTTTTTAAAGATACGGTTTGAGAAGAGTTCGCTTTCGCGAAAGCGGAATTATTCCCAATCATTTTTCAACATTGGAAAATAGAACTTGACAGAAAAATCCACCACATCTCAGACTGGAATTATGTGATAGCAATCCTACTACTCAACGGAAAAGTATTCTTTTAAAATTAGTATCCATGATTTTTCTGGAGACATAGCAACTTGGTATTAAGGATGTGCTATGCGTTCTCCACAACAAAATCAACGATCCTCGCGGCAAGGGTAGCCGTTTGATTATCCCTATCTAAGGACGGATTCAGCTCTGCAAGATCTACCGATTTCACCTTTGACGATGACAACAAATAGGATAGAATCTTGAAAAAGAATGCTGGGTCAAAACCTAAGGGCGACGGAGCGCTAACTCCCGGAGCGTAGGCAGATGAGAAACCATCTAAGTCTACGGTGATGTAGAGGTAATTGTTAGAATCTATAAAAGGCTGGAGTTTAGCTTTTAGGGCTTCAACAGCTTTTTCATCTGACTCACATTCATCGTGGAGCGCATAGGGAACGTAATGCTTTTGGGCAATATCGAACAACTCCTTCGTATTTGCTTGTTGTTGAATACCGACGGCAAAGTAGGATACGCCGTCAAACTCATTTAGGATTTGATTAAATGGAGTTCCGGAATTTGGTTTATCCTCAACAGGTCTTAAATCAAAATGCGCATCAAAATTTATAATGCCAATTTTCTTATCGGCGTTGCGATTAAGGGCATTGTAAATTCCTTTAAAATGTCCGTAGGCAATATCATGGCCCCCACCTATGGCGATTGGGAAAATAGAATTTGAAATTAAAGCTTCTATGGTTCTGGCTAATGCATCTTGGCAAGCCTCCATATCATTCTCTTTACAAATGAGATCCCCAAAATCTGCTACCTTTTTTTGCTTAAAATGAATCGGGATTTTTGATAAACGTTCGCGCAACACCGTAGGACCTTGTTGTGCACCAGGTCTTCCTAAATTTCTGCTCACACCTTCATCACAAGCATAACCGATCAAACCGAAATCTATTTTTTCTTGACCTATATCATCAAGATCAGATAATATGATCTCTTGATACCAATACTGATTGTCCAATTCAGGATTTGACACTCTGCCGGTCCAGTTGCTTTCTTGTGCCGGTTGGTAATTGATATGAAGTGTTTTATCCAATTTTTTCTCCTTTTACATATAAACTTTCAATATGATTTGTTCCAAAAGAATAAGGAATAAATCCGTAAGAATTGATGGGTTTTGTGAGGATGAGGTTTGCGAGTTTTCCCTTAGTTATCGATCCTACCTTTTTCTCCAGTCCCATCGCATATGCACCGTTAATGGTGGCTGCATTGAACGCTTCTTCTGGTGTCATTTTCATTTTGATGCAAGCCGTAGAAACTACAAAATTCATATTACCGGATGGTGTAGAACCTGGATTATAATCTGTTGCAAGAGCTAATGGCAATCCAGCATCTATCATTTTTCTAGCTGGTGTATAGGGAATGCCTAAGAAAAAGGAGCAGCTAGGAACCGCTACCGGCATGGTCTTCGTGTTCTTTAACACTTCAAAATCTTCCTCCCGCATTTCTTCCAAATGATCTACGGATAAGGCGTTGTATTTAACACCTGCTTGAATACCGCCTATAGAAGTAAACTGATTCACATGAATTTTTGCAACCAACCCATATTTTTGCCCTGCTGCTAATATTCGTTCTGTGTCGGCAACAGAAAAATATCCTGTTTCACAGAACACATCGATGTATTCTGCTAATTTTTGTTCTGCTACTTTGGGAAGAATTTCATTGATCAGTTCATCAACATAACCTTCTTTGTTGTCTTTATATTTTGTGGGAACAGCATGTGCTCCTAAAAATGTAGCCTTAATTTCTACAGGATAATTTTCTTTCAATCGCTTTATTACTCGAAGCATTTTCAACTCTGCTTCTAAGGTCAAACCATAACCCGATTTGATTTCAACCGCTCCAGTTCCCAACAACATCACTTCTTCCAGTCGTACTTTACTTTGATTGTACAAATCCTCTTCAGAAGCAGATTGCAACGTTTTAGCAGAATTTAAAATGCCGCCACCGTTATTTGCAATTTCTTCATAGGACATTCCGTTGATTCTGTCTACAAACTCACCTTCCCTGTTTCCAGCGTAAACGATATGCGTGTGCGAATCACACCAGGAAGGCAAGATCATCTTTCCTGTCGCATCAACGACTTCAGAAAAATCAGATGTTGGACAATCTTGCATTGCACCGAAATCAGATATCAATCCCTTTTCTACGACTAAAAAAGCATCTTTTATGGTAGGCAGAATTTTCATCTCTTTTCCAGAAAGGAATGAAACAGGTTCTGTCCTAACTTGGATTAATTCTTTAATGTTTTTAAATAAAGTCGCCATTAAAATAGATCTTTTAAAAGTTCGTCGTCAACAAGATTAGGAAGTGTTACTTTAAGATTGGGGGAACGTTCCATTTCTCTTTTGATTGCAACAATAGCCTCATCATTTCTGGCCCAACTTCTGCGGGCAATACCGTTATTGACATCGTAAAATAACATGCTTTTTAAGCGCTCTTCCGCTTCTTTGGAACCATCTAATAACATCCCGAAACCACCATTCATTACTTCGCCCCAGCCCACGCCGCCGCCATTATGAATACTCACCCATGTGGCACCCCTAAAACTATCACCTATAACATTATGAATGGCCATATCTGCCGTGAATTTGCTACCGTCATAGATATTAGAAGTTTCCCGATATGGAGAATCCGTACCGCTAACATCATGGTGATCTCTACCTAATATTATGGAACCAATTTCGCCTTGAGCTATAGCATTATTAAAAGCTTCTGCAATTTTAGTACGTCCTTCAGCATCTGCATATAAAATGCGAGCTTGCGAACCGACGACCATTTTATTCTTCTTTGCGTCTTTGATCCAAGTAATGTTGTCCTGCATCTGCAACTGAATCTCTTCTGGAGAATTTTCCATGATTTTTTGCAAAACGGTAGCTGCAATTTCATCCGTTTTATCAAGATCTTCTGGCTTCCCAGAAGCACAAACCCATCTAAAAGGTCCAAAACCGTAGTCAAAACACATGGGTCCCAAGATGTCCTGCACATAGGATGGATATTTGAAATCGATGCCGTTTTCTGCCATGACATCAGCGCCTGCTCTGGAAGATTCCAGTAAAAATGCATTTCCATAATCAAAGAAATATGTTCCTTTTGCCGCATGTTTATTTATAGCTGCGGCATGCCTTCTCAAAGTGGCCTGAACCTTTTCCTTAAATACATCTGGTTCTTCCCGAATCAATCGGTTGGATTCTTCATAGGAAACATCAATAGGGTAGTAGCCGCCAGTCCATGGAATATGTAAGGAAGTCTGGTCAGATCCCACGTGGATGAAAATATCTTCTGTATCAAAACGCTCCCAGATCTCAACAATATTTCCAATGTAGGCGATAGAAACCACTTCGTTATTTTGTTGCGCTTTTTTGACTCTTTCGATCAATTGATCCATGTCATCGATAAGCACATCTACCCAACCTTGTTCGTGTCTTTTAGTGGCAGCTTTCTGGTTAACTTCTGCAGCGATCGTTATGCAGCCAGCAATGTTACCGGCTTTAGGTTGCGCGCCACTCATACCACCTAAACCGGCGGTTAAAAATATCTTACCGGCTGGGGATTCCCCTTTCGGCAAAATCTTCCGAAACGCATTCATAACCGTGATGGTAGTTCCATGAACAATCCCCTGTGGGCCGATGTACATAAAAGAACCCGCTGTCATTTGCCCGTACTGGGTAACTCCTAAAGCATTGTATTTCTCCCAATCGTCTGGTGCCGAATAATTAGGAACCATCATTCCGTTTGTGACAATGACCCTAGGAGCATTCTTTGAAGATGGAAACAATCCCATGGGATGACCGGAATATAAATGCAAGGTTTGCTCATCTGACATAGTCGCGAGATATTGCATTACCAGGGTATATTGCGCCCAGTTTTGAAAAACCGCTCCGTTGCCACCGTAGGTTATTAATTCTTCTGGATGTTGCGCCACCGCAGGATCTAAATTGTTCTGAATCATCAGCATAATCGCTGCCGCTTGTGAAGAAATAGCTGGATATTCTGAAATGGATCTTGAATAAATTTTATAATCTGGCTTGAATCGGTACATATAGATTCTACCGTATTCCTGTAATTCTGCGGCAAATTCTGAAGCCAATTCTTTATGCCATTCCACTGGAAAATAACGCAATGCATTTCTAATGGCGAGCTGTTTTTCCTCTTTTGAGAGAATGTCCTTTCGTTTTGGAGCTCTGTTGGCATCCGCTGGATAGGCTTTCTTTGCTGGTAACTCTGTAGGTATTCCTTGAAGTATTTGTTCTTTAAAGTTCATATTTTTTATTTGACTATTAAAGATTTATTTTTTACTAATTCGATCATGGCATATATGTCGTCTTTTAAGATGCGATCATCTTCTAATTTTGCCACTTTACTTCTAATGATTTTAAAGTTTTCTTCAATAATTTTTGAAAACGTGTTGGGTCTTCTAAACTCCATGGCTTGTGCGGCGTACATTAACTCGATCGCAAGTATTTTCTCAATATTCCCCAATATCTGATTGAATTGGCGTCCAGAAATACTTCCCATGGAAACATGGTCTTCCTGTCCTAAAGAAGTCGGGATGCTGTCTGCAGATGGAGGAAAACATAAGGATTTATTTTCAGTAACTAGGGCTGCAGTGGTGTATTGGGGGATCATAAAGCCAGAGTTCAAGCCGCCGGCGTTTGTTAGTAAACGTGGCAATCCATATTTCCCTTCTAACAATAAGTAACATCGTCGGTCTGATATGTTTCCTAGTTCAGAGGCGGCAATGGATGCGTAATCTAAAGCCATGGCAAGCGGTTGACCATGGAAATTTCCTCCAGAAATGGCTTCTGTGTCACTCAGGATAATAGGATTATCGGTGACAGAATTCATTTCTATTTCCGCCAGTTCCTTCAAGTGATAATAGGTGTTTCTGGAGGCTCCATGTACTTGTGGAATACAACGCATGGAATAAGGATCTTGAACTCTAGGGCATTCAAAATGATTTTTCAAATTTTGGGAATCTTTGAGCAGCATACGCATGCGCTTAGCTACTTTTAAGTTGCCTTTAAATGGGCGGATTTTATGCAGCTCTTTTTTGAATGGTGAAGCACCTCCCTGAAACCCTTCTAGACTCATCGCTCCAGAAACGTCTGCGAGATCTAACAGGTACTTCATTTTGTGCAGCCCGGTAATAGCATGAGCTAGAATAAACTGGGTACCATTGATGAGTCCTAAGCCTTCCTTTGCTTGAAGTACTAATAGCTCTAGGTTATGGTTTGCTAATCCAATTTTTGCCGGTTCTATTATACCGCCATTCCAAAATTCTCCTTCACCAAATAATGGCAAGAATAAATGCGATAATGGAGCAAGATCTCCCGACGCTCCTACAGATCCTTGTTCAGGAACTACCGGTAGTAGATCGTTTTCGATAAAATAAATGATACGTTCTATCAATTCTAGCCGGACACCAGAAAAACCCTGACACAATGCATGAACCTTACAAATCATCATTAATTTAGATAGTTCGCGATCAATGGGATTACCAACGCCTACGGCATGTGTAATCAATAGGTTTTCTTGTAATTTATTGGTCTGCTCTGGAGTTATCTGAACATCACATAAAGGTCCAAAACCAGTATTGATTCCATAAACAGCAGTGGCACCGCTGGCCATAGTTTCAACCTTATGCCTACAAACATTGACCTTTTTCACAGTTTCCTCACAAACGATTGCTTTTAATTTGCCGTTTGCGATGGCCATCACTTTATCAACCGTTAATTGGTCAATCCCATATTTAAACATAGTTGCCGTTTTTTTATAAATTTAAAGATACTTTTGATACTTATCAAGATCAATTTAGGCGACAATCAATAACTATGAGTAATCAATTAGAGTTCCGGCATTTCAAATATTTCCTGGCAGTCGCAAATGAATTGCATTTCAGAAAGGCGGCAGATCAATTATATATTTCGCAACCGGGTTTGAGCAGGCAAATCAAACAGATGGAAAAGGATTTAGATATAAAATTATTCGAAAGAAACAGCCGAAATGTAACCTTAACTGTAGCTGGTGAGTATCTTAAAAAAGAACTGGAAACCAACTTCAAAAAACTAAATGATATTTTGGCTCAAGCCAAATTAGTGAATGACGGTATTGATGGAAATCTCAAAATGGGGTACATAGGATCTGCCATGCACCAATTGATTCCGGATTTTTTGTTGAAATTCCGTGATACGAACCCGAATACGTTGATCAATTTAACGGAGATGGATAATAACCGACAAATACAGGCCTTGTTGAATCAGGAAATTGAAATAGGTTTTGTGCGGTTAGAACGCGTTCCTGAAGAGCTGGAATTGCATTCCGTTTTGGAAGAAACCTTTTCGTTGGTATTGCCTAAAAATCATGTCATCAGCGCGGCTAATTTTGATGATTTATCTCAGTTTAAGGACGAGCATTTTATCCTATTTGATTCTTCCTACAGTACGTCGTATTATGAAAAAGTCATGCAGATTTTTGACGACAGCGGTTTCTATCCCGCGATTTTACATTCTACGGTAAATGCGAGTTCGATTTATAGATTGGTCGAAAATAATTTCGGTATTTCCATTGTGCCTACATCCCTACAAAACGGATATGACCTCGATATTAAATTCATAGAATTGACAGAAATTAAGCAACGCACCACACTTAAAATTGTGTGGAACAGCACCAATACGAATCCCATACTAGAAAGTTTTTTGAAAGTGGTCCGTCAATTGGTAAAGTTAGATCAGGAGCGTTGATCCACGGCTTTGATCGATCATTTCCAAAGGGCAGAATTAATTCTGCCCTTTGGAAATGAAAAACTCTGTTTCAGAAACATTCTAAGAACTTTACAATTTAAACCAAGCTGCTTTCGCGAAAGCGACATAACAGGCAGATTTTCAACAAAAGAACCCTAAAAATTGAACTGTGTTGCGCTTTAAACTGCGAGAACAAATTGTGTTTTTAGGTATAAAATGCAGAAAACCTGAAATTACTACAACCGTGCAGAACACATCTTTTCCATATTTTGAAACAGAACGATTAATCCTTAACGAATTATCTACCGAAGACATTCCGTTGATTGTAAAAAATGCGGTAAACCCCAATATTTCCCAATTCACTCAAAATATACCGCATCCTTATGAGGAAAGCGATGCGATCTACTGGATAAACAGAGCACATCAGGGATTCAAAAACGGAACCAATCACGTCTTTGCCATACGATGGAAAGAGTCGGGAGAATTCATGGGCGGTATAGGATTGACCTTAGAAAAACGATTCAATAGGGCAGAGGTGGGCTACTGGATCGCAGAGCCATTCTGGAACAAAGGAATTATGACGGAGGCAACCAAAAGAATTATCCAGTACGGCTTTGCCGATTTGAAACTCAACAAAATAACATCATCCCATCTCGTTGAAAATCCAGCGTCGGGAAAAGTTATGCGGAAAGGCGGTATGCAAAAAGAGGGAATTCTCAGACAACAGGTTTCAAAAACGGATCGATATTATGATCTTGTGGTGTATGGGATTTTGAGTAAGGAATTTAAAATGGACTAAAATGCCTAATTGTACCAAAAATGGGTATATTTATTAAAATTTATGATTATGAGTCACAACACATCAATTTCATTAGGTGATTATTTCAATGAGTTTGTACAGTCCAAAATTAGGGATGGACGATATAAAAATAAAAGTGAGGTAGTTAGGGCAGGTTTGCGACTTTTAGAAGAGGAGGAAGCGAAAATCGCAGCCTTAAAAGCTGCAATTCAAAAAGGTATGGATAGTCCTTTAGTTAAAGACTTTGATTTTAAAGAAAATCTAAAAAGACTAAAAGCCAAACACTCCGTTGATGTATAGTCTGTATTTCAGGCAAGACGCTATTGACGATCTGAATAATATTTGGGCGTATACCTTTGCAGAATGGTCAGAGAGTCAAGCGGATCAATATTATGACCTATTAGAAAGAGAATGCCATCTCTTATCTTTGAATGAATCTACGGGCCGTGTTTATAAAGAAATAGCTTTCGATATTCATGGGGTGTCAATTGGTCGACATATTATTTTTTATAAAATCATCAATTCTACCGTAGAAATATTGAGAGTACTTCATCAACAAATGGACATCAAGAAGCATTTTAAATAGAGATTACTTTTACATTTTTTTACATGAACCCAACAACCACTCAACTTTTAATCGCCTTCATTCCCGCACTCATAGTGGGCATTACAGCATATCTTTTAATCAAAACATTCCTAGACAATGAAGAGAAACGGCGTATGTTTTTAGCTGGAAAATCGCTCAAACCCAAAACACTTCCCATGCGCATGGCGGCATACGAGCGTCTTGCCTTATTTCTAGAGCGCATGAAACCCAACAGTTTACTAGTCAGAACAAAAACGGGAGATCTTACAAAATCAGAATACGAAATCATGCTGGTCGCTACCATAGAACAGGAATTTGAACACAATGTGGCGCAGCAAATCTACTTTTCAGAAGAATGCTGGAATGTTATCAGAGCCGCAAAAAACACTACAATCCAGAAAATACGCCAAGTGGGAATGAGCAACAAATCACATACTGCAGACGAATTGCGATCCCAAATCATCAATGAATTCATGGACGGTTCAGCGCCCAGTGAGACCGCGCTTAGTTATGTGCGAAAGGAAGTCCGAGAGTTGTTTTAAACTGTAGGATTAGGTCTTAGGCATTAGGGATGAGATCAGTGGATGGTATTGTGCACAAAAGCGAATCGAATTGCCTTTAAAAACTCAAAACATTAAAAGCTCCCTCTCCGCTGGAGAGGGTTGGGGTGAGGTAAAAGCCTTAAAAAGTCTCGTTATACTTTAAATTATGAACCCATCCCAGCCTTCCCAAAGGGAAGGAGTTTAAAGCTATTTCGGTTAGAAAAAACTTGACCTAGTTTGATAATACTGATTTCAAACTCAAACTCAAACTCAAATTCGAGTTCAATTTCAAGATTACAAATCCGTGACCAGTCTCAGTTTCTCTTGTTCTGCAGGAGTTAGTAAGTCGACCACTTTATTCATCAATTCCTTTTTGCTTTCTGCCGCAAATTGGTCATTTATGATTTTGCGTGCATAGCCGTAAAAGCTATAATTGTGATGAAGGGCAGCGTGATAGAGGTCCAGTAAATTTTCATCATCCAGATAATCCAGCGCCACTAAATAGTCAAAAGCAATCTGTCTGGTCTCCGTTGAATAGACAGGCTTTGTATATTCTTGAAGTTGGCCTAAAAAACCAGTGCGTTGTTTTGCGGTATAGCCATCAGTATTTATGGCAAGCGTCAACCAGGCAAGATCTAGCGATTCGTTAGTTTCATTCCAGGCCTTTCTGGCAGTTTCCAGCAGTCGCTTTTTATCGCCGGCCGCATTCCATAACAGGACTAGAGCTTGTTCTCTGGTCACATAAGAATCATCCGTTAACAAGCTGCTAATCAGCTCTTTGTTGTTTTCTGTCACTTCTCTTGTGGTTAGGGCAATCAACTGGCGTATTTCGATGTTGTTAGTGGCGGCAGCTTGCTCTAATAATTTATATTTCCTAGAGTCGGTATGCAGGCTTAATTGCCCCACCATTTCTAGCACCGCTTCTTTCTGTATGGGGACGCGTAAGGTTTCTCTGTAACTAGCATATGCCTCGTCAAAGGACGAAATTCGCCTCGCCAGCAATTGCAAATAGGCTTCCATGAACAGATCTTTACGCAACAATCTTAGCGCTTCTTCGCTCGGGAATTGGTTGCTTGTCAACCACATCGATTTATAAGAAGTTAAGTCCTTTCCAGATTGTTCTGCAACGATGTTTAATAGGTCATCGGTAGTCGCGTTTTTGAAAGCATACTTTTTTAAATACAATTTGATGCTGTTTCTAAAAGCAGCATCACCGACGAGATCCCGCAATGCATGAATCGCCCAGGCACCGTGCTGGTAAAAAGTCAGCGAACTAGCACTAGGATCCATCAGGGCTGTGGATTTCCCAGACTGATTTTGATCATTTAATAATTCTGCTTGTTCGTATAAGTTGACGTAGTAATGGACATCGCCGTACAATTCGCGTTCGGCAAGCATGGCATAATAGGTGGCAAAGCCTTCCTGCAACCAGTGATGGGTTCCAGATTCCTCAGTCACCAGATCGCCAAACCATTGATGCGCCAGTTCATGCGCATTCACATTTACGTAACTGCGATCGATCGCTCCTATGTCATCCTGTACAAATTGATCGCTAAAAATAGTTGCACTCGTATTTTCCATGCCCGCATATAAAAAATCCTTTACGGGAATCTGCTTATAATTTTGCCATGGATAGGCAATGCCTATTTCCTGCTCCATAAAATCAAAAATCTGCGTTGCATGTTGATACGTACTTTCCACTTTCAAACTGTCCTGCGGGTAATAGTAAAAATCCAGTGGGATTCCAGAGGCAGACTCCGTGCTGGAAATTTCGTAGTTTCCTACGACAAGAGCCACTAAATAACTGGACATAGGCGCCGTCATGTCATAATTCCAGAACATGAGATCGTCATTTGGCACTTTCAATTTCAGCGCTCCATTTGCCGCAACTCTCAAATTGCCTGGCACCGCCACCTGTAAATCCCATTCCATTTTCTCATTCATATCGTCAATACTGGGCAACCAGTTGCTCGTATATTTTCCCTGACCCTGCGTCCACGCTTGATCCCAGCGATGATCTGCATCTGCATCAATGAAATAAAGTGCCTTGTTGGGTTGAGTTTTAAATGTTAGTTTGACGGTGGCTTTTTCGCTTTCGCGAAAGCGGGCTCGCAACAACAATCCTGCATCATCCCTAGTTGCAGCGATATCAGTGTGCGTGGTGGAACTCACAGCATATTCTAGCAGATTTTTTGCATCAATATGAATGACATCGGTAGCTTTTAAAACGTCAATTTCAAAAGTTACGTGGCCATCCACAACCGTATTTGCTGGATCTAAAGTGACTGAAACCGTCGCTCTAGTGAAATCTACCGCAGGCTGATCGATGTCTTGAGCGCTGGAAATCAAGGTGATAAAAAAGAATGTAAGAAATAAAGTAATCTGTTTCATAAGTAGGCAAAATACAAAAAGTCGTGCGCAACCTGTGACTGAAATTGGCGCTTAAAGTTTAGTGCTTGACTATTGAGCGCGGCAATGCTACCTTTGGGAAATAATTCACGCGCGTGCCTGTAAATTTTTTAACCACTCCTATTGATTACCTGTCTGGCGTTGGGCCTTCCCGTGCCGATTTGTTGCGCAAGGAATTAGGCATTCAGACCTACGGTGATCTGGCAAATTTTTTCCCGAATCGCTACGTGGATCGCACACAATTTCACAAAATAAATCAACTGGTTCCAGAAACTGCCCAGGTTCAGATCGTTGGGAAATTATTATCAATAGGCACGGCTGGAGCAGGAAAAGCATCCCGATTAGTCGCCACACTGGCAGACGATACCGGTAGAATGGAACTGGTCTGGTTCAAGGGTCAGAAATACTTCAGGGAAAACTTGAAGGTGAATGAGGTTTACGTTGTTTATGGTAAGGTTTCTAAGTATGGCGCCATGTATAGCATTGCACATCCAGATGTGGAGCTGCTCAAAGATTTTCGCGGTCGTCCCTCAAACGCGATGACGCCTATTTATCCGTCCACGGAAACGTTGACAAAACGCCAACTCACCAACAAATACTTTGTGCGTTTGATGCGCCAACTATTCTCTGAGATCAAGAGCGCTTTTGTAGAAACGCTTCCTGAGGATTTAATGCGAGACCAGCAGTTGATCACAAAAAATGTGGCAATGCAGGAAATTCATTTCCCAACCAGCAGCACGGCATTGCAGGCGGCCTTGAAACGATTAAAATTTGAAGAACTATTTTTTATTCAGATGGAACTCCTCCTGCAAAACCGAATCCGCAAGACCCAGATTAAGGGATATGTTTTGGAAACTGTTGGAGACCATTTTAATAATTTCTACAATTTTAACCTGCCGTTTGAATTAACCGGAGCACAAAAACGAGTGGTTAAGGAAATACGCGCAGATATGGTGACCGGCGCACACATGAACCGATTGCTACAAGGCGATGTGGGTTCTGGGAAAACGATTGTGGCGGTTTTGACGTGTTTGCTTGCCATTGATAACGGTTTTCAAGCCTGTATTATGGCGCCTACAGAAATCCTTGCTCAGCAACATATGGCAGGTGTTTCAGAATTGCTCGCGCCCACGGGATTGAAAGTGGCGTTGCTTACAGGATCTGTTAAAACAAAAGCACGCCGAGTCATTCATGAATCACTAGAAGACGGAAGTCTGGATATTTTAATAGGAACCCACGCGCTTATTGAGGATAAGGTAAAGTTCCTGAATTTAGGCGTTGCGATAGTGGATGAGCAACACCGTTTTGGCGTGGCGCAGCGCGCCAAATTGTGGAAGAAAAACAAACTACCACCGCACGTTCTTGTGATGACGGCAACGCCTATTCCACGAACGCTGGCCATGAGTTTGTACGGCGATCTGGATATATCTGTTATTGATGAATTGCCGCCGGGAAGAAAGGAAATAAAAACCGTACATAGATATGACAAGAACAGGCTGGGCGTTTTCTCGTTTATTAAAGATGAAATCAAAAAAGGCCGGCAGGTTTATATCGTGTATCCGCTGATACAGGAATCAGAGACGCTGGATTATAAAGACCTGATGGACGGCTATGAAAGTATTGTACGCGAGTTCCCGATGCCAGAATACCAAGTGAGCATCGTCCACGGACAAATGAAGCCCGCCGACAAGGATTATGAGATGCAACGATTTGTGGAGCATAAAACGCAAATCATGGTAGCGACTACCGTAATAGAAGTAGGCGTAAATGTTCCCAATGCCAGCGTGATGATTATTGAAAGTGCAGAGCGTTTTGGGTTATCACAATTACACCAGTTGCGCGGTAGGGTAGGACGTGGTGCAGACCAGAGTTTCTGCATATTGATGACCAGTCACAAATTAAGCGCTGAAGCAAAAACCAGATTAGAAACCATGGTAGAAACCACCGACGGATTCAAGATTGCTGAGGTTGATCTTAAATTACGCGGTCCAGGAGATATCATGGGAACCCGACAAAGCGGCGTCATGGAACTGCGCATTGCAGATATCGTCAGGGATAATGAATTGCTAGCGGTTGCAAGAAATGCAGCCATCAACTTTCTACAGGAAGATCCGTCCATAGGATTAGAGAAGAACGCCACGGTTCGCAGGGTTATGTCACATTTACAGGCTAAAAAAGGGCTGTGGAAATACATCAGCTAAAGCCAGCGTAGCTGCCAAATCACAATCTCGCTTTGCTCGATAAATCCCAAATTTCAAAATTTCAAAATTGCCAATTGCCAATTGCCTATTTTCTTTTTGCTTTCGCAAAAATGTATTGCCGATTTTAAAATCAAAAATCAAAAATCACGAATCTGAATCTCAGTTCGAGCGCAGCGCAGCGCTGAGCATATCGAATTGTCGAGAACAGTTATCTAGTTCTAATTTAAGATCAGCGATCTGGGGTAAAAGAAATCGGACTAGAGCGTTACTCCATAACGTCCAACAATTGATTCCAATAAAAAGAGCTCCATGCAATAGCAAAAGGAGCTCTTTAGTATTATTCAAATATAAGAATTAAGCTTTACTGCCTAACAATAGTAACTCGTTACAGACGACTTCTGTAATATACTTTTTGTTTCCTTCCTTGTCCTCATAAGACCGCGAGGTTAGTTTTCCGTCAACGCCCACTTGCTTTCCTTTGGTGACATATTTTTCAATAATTTCTGCGGTTTTGTTCCAGGCAACGACGTTGTGCCATTGCGTGTCAGATACTAGTTCACCCTGTTTGTTTTTATAGCGATCTGTGGTGGCTATGGAAAACTTGGCGATCTTCTTTCCGTCGGTGAGATTAACGATTTCTGGGTCTGCTCCTAGGTGACCGATCAGTTGTACTTTGTTGCTTAAGTTGCTCATAATAAATTAGTTTGTATGGATTAAAAAAGTGTGTTGTCATCGTTTGTTTGTTGATGACATTGCAAATATGCGATCACTTCCATGGCCATAAACATTATTAAACAATTGCTTACGTTTATTGTCGTTTGTAAACGTTTGTTTTTATGAAATTCCCACTCTTGTTGTCTTTTTGGGTCAATGTTTTTTAAATTTTAAAAATGGATTCTTTCCAAGATCTTATATAAAATGCTTTGAATCTTTATTAGAGGTTCAGTATGAATAATTTTAAAAGAAAACTGCTGAGTCAAAATGGTTTTAATTTCAGCTCTAGTTATCACGTTGTAACCCAAAATAGATACTTCAGTAACGAAGTATATCATATCCCAATAGAGGCAATGGAATAAGAAGCTCTTTTTTTATTTTGAAAGAATCATCTGAAAACTTAGTAGGTCAATCAAGTCTGTTCCAGCTTTAACTCATGATGTTCTGATCTATACTATGTATTCATAAATAAGGACCTGTAGAACTTGAATATATACAACGCATACTTTTTGAAATTAAATAGGAATAGTTAGGTTATCAAACACTGAGGTTTGATCAAATCAACGTAACATGTTATAATTCCTAATTATATGAAGTTTGCCTCAGTAAAAAATTATAATTCTTTTGAAAACAACACCCACTCAAATATAATATGCCTTATTTTTCGGTGATTCGTTAAAAAGAGATTCTAATGCCAAAAAACCGTTACGCTTACTATAAACAAATTGCATCTGAGATGTTCTACATATCCGTTGGGATTATACTATCAAGTCTCGGGCTCAAAATGTTTCTTTTACCTAATGGATTTCTAGATGGTGGTGTAACTGGGATTGCTATATTATTGAGTACCATCTTTGATATAAATATGTCCATAATTCTGCTGGTCGTTAGTATTCCATTTTTGATTCTTGCGTGGTTCAACCTTTCAAAACGTATAGTTATCAAGTCCACACTATCCATTTTGGCTCTAGCAATTGTTATTCACTTTGAGAGTTTTGTTGCGGTAACTGATGATAAGTTACTCATCGCTATATTTGGCGGTTTATTTTTGGGTGCTGGTATAGGTCTAGCCATTAGGAATGGAGCTGTTCTTGATGGGTCTGAAATTTTGGGCGTTTTTATACATGATAGGCTAGGAATTAGCATTGGAAAAGTGGTGCTTTGTTTCAATGCAATTTTGTTTAGCACAACTGCCTTACTATTGTCTCTCGAGGTTGCTATGTATTCCATTCTGACATTTATCGTCACGGCCAAAGTGATCGATTTGATGATTGAAGGTTTTGAAGATTATGTAGGTCTAATGATTGTTTCTGAAAAACACATAGAGGTTAATGCAGAACTGCTAAAGTGGGTAGGAACAGGAACTACTTTGTATAAAGGATCTGGAGGTTTCGGTAAAAGAGGTGCTCAGACAGAAAAAGAAATTATTCATACCGTAATCAATCGGATTGATATTAAACGTACCTACCATATTATAGACGATGTCGATGAGAATGCATTTATAATAGAGTTTGATGTGAATAATATTCAAGGAGGGATTTACAACCAGTACGTTGCTAAGGATTTTCTGAAAAAGCTGACCAATAAGAGGGCAAAGAATAAGGTAAAACAATAATTCTTGTTTTTAAAACGCATTAAACTGAGCTGGTACTTTTAAACTCTGCATAACGTCGGTCAACTATACTAGATAAACTCCATCCCTAATACTTCTTCTCTCGGGAAACTACATTCATTAACTCACTTCCGTATTCCATGCGATGATAATTCTCTACAACTTGTGGTGCTACAGATCCAGCGCTGCTCATACTTGCCACGTGCGGTGTAATAGAAATATCATTGCGCTTCCAGAACTTGTGATCTTTTGGTAACGGTTCTCTATTAAAAACATCCAGCGCAGCCCCAGATAACAGCCCTTCTTCTAAAGCCGCAATTAAGTCGGCTTCATTGAGATGTCCGCCACGGGCGACATTGATGAGATAAGCTTTTTCAGGTAATTTTCTGAAAAGCTCTAGATTTAAAATATTCCTGGTCTGATCCGTTAGAGGTAATAGGCAAATTAAGATTTCAGATGTAGCTAGAAAGGAATCTAACTCGGCTGTGGTATAGCTTTTAATTCCTGAAACCTCTTTTCTTGTGTGAGACCATCCTGAAACCTTGAATCCAACATTTGCTAATTTCTTTCCCACGGCCTGACCTAAAGTGCCAAATCCTAAAATCCCTACAGAAACGTCTGCAACGCGCCGGTATTGTTTAGGGCTCCAGTCTACCTGTTGTTGCAAATGGGAGTAGTATTCCAGATCCTTGATATGATTTAAACATCGGGCTAGTACAAATTCTTGCATGTCAGAGGATAATTTTTCATCCACAACACGAGTCAAGGTTACATTTTGCGGCAGCGATGGATCGTCAAATAAATGATCCACACCCGCACCCATAGAGCCTATCACTTTTAGGTTTGGATAATTACTAAAGCTCCCTTTTGGTGCTTTCCAGGTGAGTGCCATCGTGATTTCAACAGGATTCTCTACCGTTTCTGGTGTGTACACTTGTACTCCAGAATTCTGATCTGTTAAAGCCTTAAGCCAAGAATCATAATTCTTATCACTCCTTATTAGTAGTAACGCCATTTCTAAATATTTTAAAGATTAAAATAGCCAAGTTCCATCAAGATCCCCCACCTTTTAATAGCTATTTAAGCTTTTAAGAGTCCGCTTTCGCGAAAGCGAACTCATCTAAAACCACACCACAAAAAAATCCCAACCATTGCTGGTCGGGATTTTCTATAAATGCGAGAGGTTGTTACACCTTTATTTTACTTGATTAACTACAGCTGTAAAAGCTTCTGGGTGATTCATTGCTAAGTCTGCAAGAACTTTACGATTTAACTCGATGTTGTTCTTTTTGACAGCTCCCATAAACGTTGAGTAGCTCATTCCATGTATTCTTGCACCAGCGTTGATACGTGTGATCCACAATGCACGGAAGGTTCTTTTTTTGTTTCTTCTATCGCGGTAGGAGTAAACCATTGCTTTCTCTACTGCATTTTTAGCAACTGTCCATACGTTCTTACGTCGTCCGTAATAACCTTTGGCCAGTTTCATTATCTTTTTTCTGCGGGCTCTGGAAGCCACTCTATTTTTTGCTCTTGGCATAATTTAATTTTTTAGTATTAGGCGACCTATTTAGATTCTTATAATGCCTAACTACTGGGTTTGTAAATAATTAATAAACCATCAAGGTTTACAAAAATGTCTTATTTAAGACGTAATTGCAATTTGATATTGTTTTCGTCTGCTTTGTGTACGAGGGTATCGTGCGTCAATGCTAGTTTACGTTTTTTACTTTTCTTAGTCAGGATGTGACTTTTAAAAGCGTGCTTTCTTTTAATCTTTCCTGTACCAGTAAGCTTGAAACGCTTTTTGGCACTGGATTTTGTTTTCATTTTAGGCATAAGTTCCTTGTTTTTAGTTCTCGCATCCTTAAATTATAGTTGATTGAAATCGCCATCCTTGACTTTCCCTCGAACCGGCTTTCCATACGAAAAGCTCTGTTCACAACATCAAATTTAAGGACTGCAAAAATAGGTTATTATTCGGTATTGCAATAGGATAAACGTTCAAATAATTTAGACTTCGGTTCAAATTGGCTAGCTACTCAAAACAGAAGAATTTAGATGAAATAAAAAAGACTATTTCCATTAAAGAAATAGTCTTTAGTTTTTTTGTTTCACTGACCTGCAAACAATGAAGTTGAATTATGAAATCCTCTTTACGATCCAGCGAGCGGTCACTAAATGTAGTATTATTTCTTTCTAGGAGCAAGAAACATATTCATACGTTTCCCTTCCATTTTTGGCATTTGCTCCACCTTTCCTAATTCTTCAAGATCTTGAGCAAGTCTTAATAAAAGAATTTCTCCTTGATCTTTATAAATGATAGAACGTCCTTTAAAGAATACATAAGCCTTTAATTTAGCTCCTTCTTTCAAGAACTTCTCGGCATGATTCTTTTTGAATTCGTAATCATGATCATCCGTGTTGGGTCCGAAACGTATTTCTTTGATCACCACTTTAGAGGCATTTGCCTTCATGACTTTCTCACGTTTCTTTTGCTCATACACAAACTTTTTGTAGTCCATGATTTTAGCTACCGGTGGATCAGCATTAGGAGAAATCTCTACGAGATCAAGTTCCTGCTCCTGCGCTTTGGCAAGTGCATCTCTAGTGTCGATAATTTGTGGTTCGACACCATCACCTACTAAACGTAATTTGCGAGCACGTATTTTTTCATTGATTGCGTGCTTGTCTTCTTTGATAATCCGAGCCGGTCCGCGGCTTCTGCGTCTTCTTATTGCTATGGCTATATAATTTTAATTAAACTTCAAATGTTTTAATGGAGTTTGCGACTTCTTTGTTCACCATTTCTGCAAATTGCTCTGCAGTCATTGTGCCTAAATCATCTCCACCATGTTTACGTACAGAAATAGTGCCATCCTTTTCTTCTTGTTCCCCAACAATTAACATGTAGGGTAACTTGGCCATTTCTGCTTCGCGAATTTTCTTACCCATTGTTTCGGCTCGATTGTCCACTGTTGTGCGAATTTCGTTATTTTCAAGAATATTCGCGATCTTTTTAGCATAATTTTCATATTTCTCGCTCAAAGACAGAACAGTACACTGTTCTGGCATCAACCATAATGGGAAATTCCCACCAGTATGCTCGAGTAATATAGCGATAAATCGCTCCATACTACCAAAAGGTGCTCTGTGAATCATCACCGGACGGTGTGACTCATTGTCAGCTCCTTTATAAGTCAGGTCAAATCGTTCTGGCAAATTGTAATCAACTTGAATGGTACCCAGCTGCCAGCTTCTGCCTAAGGCATCTTTCACCATGAAATCCAGCTTAGGGCCGTAGAACGCTGCCTCGCCTTCTTCCACTACAAAATCTAATCCCTTAGCTTGTGCAGCTCTCAAAATAGCATTTTCAGCTTTATCCCAGTTCTCTAAGTCGCCTATGTATTTTTCAGGTGTTTTAGGATCCCTAATACTTACCTGAGCGGTAAAGTTCTCAAACCCTAAACTTCCAAAAACATATAAAACAAGATCAATAACATCCATAAACTCCTTATCCAGCTGGTCTGGAGTACAGAAAATATGCGCATCGTCTTGAGTGAATCCTCGCACACGAGTCAATCCATGCAATTCACCACTTTGTTCGTAGCGGTACACCGTACCAAATTCCGCAAAACGTTTAGGTAAATCACGGTAGGACCACTGTATGCTTTTATAAATCTCACAATGGTGAGGACAATTCATCGGTTTCAATAAGAACTCCTCGTCTTCTGAGGGCGTTTTGATGGACTGGAAAGAATCGGCTCCATATTTTTCGTAATGGCCGCTCGTTACATAAAGTTCCTTAGAACCTATATGCGGTGTAATCACCATTTCATAACCAGCTTTTTTCTGAGCAGCCTTCAAGAAATTTTCTAAGCGCTCTCTAAGTGCCGCACCTTTAGGCAACCATAATGGCAATCCTTGACCCACACGTTGTGAAAAAGTAAATAACTGTAATTCCTTCCCTAATTTACGGTGGTCTCTTTTCTTTGCCTCTTCCAGCAACTCTAGATATTCCGTTAAGTCTTTCTGTTTAGGGAATGAGATACCGTATAAACGGGTTAGCTGTGGATTTTTTTCATTACCGCGCCAGTAAGCGCCAGCAATACTCATTATTTTTACCGCTTTGACGATTCCAGTGTTAGGAATATGTCCACCGCGGCATAAGTCTGTAAATGTATCGTGGTCGCAAAAGGTAATCTCGCCATCGGTTAGATTTTCAATGAGCTCGACTTTGAACTCATTGCCCTCTTCCTTATATTTCTGTAAAGCGTCTGCTTTTGAAACAGAACGCATATCAAACTCATGTTTTCCACGAGCTATTTCTATCATTTTTTTCTCAATTGCCGGTATATCAGCTTCCGTTATGGAACGTCCGGCAAAATCGATATCGTAATAAAAACCATTGTCGATGGCTGGACCTATGGTCAGCTTAGCATCAGGGAATAAATCTTCTATAGCTTGCGCCATGATGTGTGAAGAAGAGTGCCAGAATGCCTCTTTTCCTTCCTTATCGTTGAACGTAAAAAGTGTTAAACTTCCGTCCTCGTTTAGAGGTGTTTTCGTCTCGACTTTGATACCGTTGAACTTGGCACTAATGACGTTGCGAGCAAATCCTTCTGAGATGCTAATGGCAACCTCCATGGGAGTTGCGCCTTTATCAAATTCTTTAATCGTGCCGTCTGGCAGGGTGATTTTAATCATAACTACAAAATATGAGCCTGCAAAGTTAAACGCTTTAATGGGATAGCCAACTCATTTTTCGGTCTTTACAAACGTTGTTTTGCAAGTTTAATTTGTAATATTATATACTTAAACTACTTAAAATGAATGCGTTTTTAGGGAATCGCAATTCTGTCATGTTATTTATAGCTGTGATTTTGTTCGCTTTCGCGAAAGCGAACTCTCAACAAGCTCCAGCAATACAGACAGATTCCACCTTTACAATTGATAAGCTGACAACCAGGGCTGATTTAATGAACTTGCTCAAAACTTTGAGGGAGGAATATCAACTTGAGGTAAAATTGACCGATTTCCAAAGCAGTGCAAGCCAGATCAATAGTCTAGGACTGGAACTGAAAGGAAGTGACAATAGAACGATTGATTATCAAACGGCATCACTTAATGGGATTGATGGTATATGCATAGATCTTCTAGAACCAGGAACGGTGTCGTTTTTGGGATTATGCAGTACATCAAAAACGACAAAAAATGAATCCCAAACAGCTATAAATAAAGAAGTGAATTTTGAAGAAAAAGAAAGCCAGCAACTGGTAAGTACTGATGATGCTGCATCAAAAAAAGATTTGGCCAGACAAGAAAGGTTATTAGAAATTACCGAATTACGTGAACAAGCTGATCAAAAAAATACAAAACGACTGGAAGAAATAGAAAATCAAAAAGCAGAAAAAACAACAGGTCAAATTCAAGTATTAGAGGTTCAAAAAGACCGTGTCATCAGCGATACTCAAACAATGAAAGCGCAACAAATCGCGATACGAGCAGAGTTGAAGCAACTTGAAAATGAGTCGAATCGCATCAAAAGAGAACGAAAAACACTGGATTACAATAATTTGCGAGCCCTTGCCAAAAGAGATTCCCTAGAGCAACATCAAATAAGGCTTATAGAGATTATTGAAGAGGAAAATGCCCGTTTATTAGAAACAATCGCAGCTCAGGAAAAAGGACGGTCAGTCATAGAACGACAAAATAAAGTTATTGAAGAACAAGGTTTACGGGCAGAGACTGCCGAAGGAATTAAAGCCTATCGCACCGCAATAATGGGAGGTTCTAAAGATGAGGTGCTTAAAAAACAGGGATATCTATTTTTTGCGGCAGATCAATGTTCTTATAAGGTTTATGAGGGTTATACCATCGTGTATAGCTTGCTGGGTAAAATGTTATTTACCATCAATAAGGAGTTGCTGGCCCCCACAGTAAATGGCACTTTAAATATCAAAGGCAAACCCTATGACTACCTATTTGCATCTAATTATTTAATCATCAAAAATGAGAAAGGTCAGATGGTGAATGAATATGGAGATTTACTCGATCGCTCATTTGAAACTACCGCAGTCATACCGTTTGAAAAATCCCATGACTTTACCATTAAAAGTAAAACGAGCCCTAGGCAATTACTAGCGATTAAGACTGACATGAAAACCTTGGGAATTGAAATGGAAGTTTTTGAGCAATACCGCAATGAGAATGATATCATAATAGATTTAAGTTTTACTTTACAAGGAAAGGAGTACATCTTTCAGGATATCAACGGGATTTCAGATATCATTCTAGAAATTGACCAGCCCAATGATCAACTTAGGGTTTTAAGTAAAAGATAGCTGGGCTGTTATAACTGCCTAAAAGATTTAAAGTCATTAAATACTGTAATTAAATCAATCTGTTACATCTAGTTCCAGTCAGAATCCTCCAAGTTAAAAATCTCCATTACTTCCACTTCAAAAACGCTAGCCAGCTTTAACGCAAGAACCGTTGATGGGACATACTTTCCCTTTTCCATCGCGTTGATGGTTTGCCGGCTCACCTGGATTTTATCGGCGAGATCTTGTTGGGTATACGAAAACTTAGCGCGCCATACTTTTAGGTTATTCGTCATCCATGGAAGATTTAAGTTTGTTTTTATACCATTCAAAACGTACTATGAATACGATTAACAAGGTAAATACATTCAACAACAATACATTTAGAAAGTCAAACCCGTAAACTAGTATCGTCATCAATATGTAGAATCCATAATTGACATATACTGCCCAGATTAAGGATGATTTTCTAACCTCGTTGATGAGCTCATCTTCCTGTTTTTCTTTGGAAAAAGCGATAAAAAGACCACCTATAATGGCGGTAATGCTCAAGATTTCGTCGGTCAAATTATTTTTGATCCAATGCGTGGGATTCGTTTTTGTTAGAAAATCGTCGGTAATTGGAGTCCAAATAGTGAACTCCATAAAGCTGGGGCTGTCGTAAAACTGGAATAAAATGAGCAACATGAAACAGGGAAGAAAAAGAAACAAGCCGATTTTTTTAAACGTATGAGGAAATAAATAAATTGATTTCATGAGAAAAATATTAAAATGAGAGACTAAAAGTAAAACAAACTTTACAAATAGTATTGTTTATTTTACTTAAAATTTTGAAAACGACTCTTTTAGTTAAATAACTAAAAAAATAGTTTGATAACTATATTAATAGTTATATGTTTGAAATGCGTTGAGTATCTGCCAGTTATTTTTCTGGCAGGCAGTTGGAACAGCTACCTTTTAGCGGTGAAAATCCGAACGCGGTTATCAACTGCGGGAACGCCCAAAAGAACAAAACATGGAAAAACTAACCCAAAAAGAAGAAGAAGTCATGCAGGTGCTATGGCATCTGGAAAAGGCTTTCGTTAAGGAAATCGTGCCACAATTGGACGGTTCAAATCATTACAATACCATATCAACCGTAGTGCGCAAGCTGGAGGAAAAGGGTTTTGTGGGGTATGATGCTTTTGGAAAAACGCATCAATATTTCCCGATGGTAGAGAAGGAAAGCTACCGCAACAAATTTGTAAACAACGCGATGACGAGTTACTTCAACGATTCTTATAAAAATATGGTCTCGTTTTTTGCTCGGGAGGAAAAAATCAGCGCGACAGAATTGCGCGAAATACTTGAAATGATTGAATCTAAAGAAGACTAGCCATGGAAGAAATCCTCTCGTACCTATTGAAAAGCGCCGGCGTCCTTAGCATCTTCGCCCTTATTTATCATTTCCTACTGCGCCGTTTGACCTTTTTCAAGGCAAACCGTTGGTTTTTACTATTTGGCATGCTGGCAAGTATCGCATTTCCTTTGATTGAAATCACGCAAACCGTCTATATAGAGCGTCCAGAAACGGTCGTGTCACCACAGCAAATCCTATCGCCCATGGCTTATGTATTGCAGGAATCCATTGCAGAGCCGCTCATCAATTTTAGCCAAGTGTTGCTGTTACTTTACGTATCGATCAGCCTATTTTTTCTGGGTAAAATGGTGGTGGAATTGCTGTCTTTGCGCCGTTTGATCAACTCTGGAAAAAGAAGGAGGGAAGATGGGTTTGTGAGAATATCGCTTTCGCGAAAGGTAACTCCATTCAGTTTCTTTAATTATATCTGTTTTTATGAAAAAGAAGAGAACACCGCTGCTACACAATTGATCTTCAAACACGAGCAAGTTCATGCTCGCGAGTGGCACAGCGTTGACTTATTACTTACTCATATTTATTGTGCGGTATTCTGGATGAATCCGATGGCGTGGTTGCTCAAACGACAGATAGGTGAGAACCTAGAATTTATAGCAGATGCGACTGCCAAAGTTGAAAACACCAGCGGCATAAGCTACGAACGTACCCTACTATCCAGCGCCGCCAGCCACATGCAACCAGCACTGGCCAATAATTTTTTCACCCCATTCATTAAAAAAAGAATCCAAATGCTTCAAAAAGAAACCTCAAAAAAGTGGAACGCCTACAAATATGCGCTCATACTACCGGTCATTGTTTTGTTCCTGTATAGTTTTAATACGGTGACTAAGACGGAATATGTTAAGAGTAAAATAGAGCCAGAAATGTTTGTTGACTCGATGACTCTAGAAAATGCCGACTCTAGCGAGCGTTTAGAGTTTGATATAACGTCAGAAACATCAAAAGCAGAATTAGCTTCCTATACTAAACTTATTAATCGCTTTGCTAGCTATAATATAATCATCAACCGAATTGTGATAGATGGAAAACCCATGACATCGATTAGCGTGGATTTTAAAAATGCAGATGATGACGGCTCTCAAAGCAATTACCCGCAAGAAATGGATATCAAACTGTCCGTCTCTAAGGACGAACTTTCTATAATTGATGAAAAGAGTGGTTCCATCCAAAGTATAACTAAAGCTGGTTTATCATTAAAAGAGGTAACTAAAGAGTTTGATATTTCATCAACCACATCAAATACAGATCTTGAAGCCTACGTCAAGCAAATCAATGATTTTGCAAATTATGAAATCAAACTTGAAAAAGTCAAGGATGAAAAAGGAGCCATAAGCCTATCTGTATCTGCAGCTTTTGACATTAATGGTTTTAATAGAACAATTAAACTGCCTATTTCAAACACAAAAAGCGCATTGATTTTATTAAAGGTTTCTAAGGATACATTAAGAATTAATGATGATACTTCTCACGATACATATCAGATGGATAAAACTTCTGGTGTGAAAATGACTAGTGAGGACTGGACTTACAATTCTGTAAAAAAAGCAAGCACAACTGTTGACCAGGTTCGCTTTACGATCTCGCCTACAACCACACAAGAAAGCTTTGACCGTATGACAAAACAGCTAAAAGAAGACCACAATGTGGATCTAAAAATCAGCAACCTACAATACAACGACGGGAAAATTGTTAGAATTAAGATCGAATTAGACGACAATCGCGGATTTAAAACCTCCCAAAATTTAAAAAGTAGCGAACCAATAGATCCTATTTGTATTAAAGGAATTATCGAGGAGAATAAAAAAAGTTGGAGTATGGGGAATTGTGATGATATACGCGTTTCTCTGAATAGTTCTGACGAGAAAATGAACGCCATTTTTGGAAGTATCCAAGATCTCGATTTGACAAAAATGAAGTTGACGATTAGCGAAAAAGAAATGAGTTCTTTGAAAAAAACGCTCCGTGATTTGCAATCCGACCTCTCAAAATTTAATAGTGATGAGATAAGTGAGGATTTAAAAGTAAGATTAGCAGAAGCCGAAAAAAAATTGAGTTCCCTAAACATGGATTCATTGCAACGTGTTTTAGGTAAGGCGACAACGAACCTACAGCTCAGTCTAAATAAGATGCAGCGGGATTCCATGATGTTCGGTAATTCTAGCGTGACTTATTCATCGGGCAATGCAACATTCACTTCAATTGATTCCATTAAATACGATTTAAATAATCTAGATGCTTCTGAGCCTCAAGTTTTTGGTAATCGATTCTCTGATAGAACTCAACCACTCTTTATTTTAAACGGAGTAGAAACAAAACAAGGAATTGTTGAGAAATTAAATCCAACCCATATCGAATCAGTTAGTGTCTTGAAGGATGAGTCGGCTACTTCATTATATGGTGGTAAAGGAAAAAATGGAGTGGTAATTTTAACTACTAAAGTTAACCTTGAAACCTATCCAGATGCATTGTATGTTATTAATGGTAAGTCGGTAAACAAGGGTGTTTTTTCAAAAATGAAACCAGAAACATTGGAGTCGGTACGGATATTAAAAGGTGAAAAGGCCACCTCGCTCTGGGGGGAAAAGGGCAAAAATGGTGTTATTGTAGTGACGACTAAAGCGGATAAGTATATTTCCAACAAGAATAAGAAGAGGGTGGAGAGTATTTATTCTCGCAGGAATAAAACGAAGGATTCTTTAATAGGAACTATAAAACAAAATGGGGATAGTCTCAAGAAGAATTATGAAGAAAGAAGAGAACAGCTTAAATCCCAAAGAGAAGAAATAAAAAATGAGAGGATGAGTGCTTATGAAGAAAGAAAGCAGGAATCAGAGTCTCAAACCTATTCTAAATCAGCTTCATCATCATTTATTTCTACAACAGTTGGTCCTTTTGCAGTTACATTGAAAGATTTTAATGAGGAGGATCTATTAGAACTCAAGTCAGTTCTTAAAGAAATGATGGGAGTGGATATGGACCTTAGAACCTTTCGTAAAAGCGGGAACAACATCTCAAAATTGAAATTTGATCTTGATGGCACCACCTACACATTCCAAACCAATAAAGGTATTAAATCCCTGACCATTAAAATTGAAGGTAAAGGAAGTAAACCTAAGGTTTCTACTGTAAATTACTAGGACGACAGATTCTTAGATGATTGACAACAGACAAAAGACAACTCGTGTTTCCTTCGGAAACCCTCGTGACAGATGTACGACTAATCTCGTGGCGACCGACTGGTCGACGGTTGACGATAGACTTTTTCTGAGGGAGAATCACAGTCGCAACATAAAACAAGATTTTTTTCTAAAGGGCAGACTTCAGTCTGCCCTTTAAGGCCAAAGTGTTTTAGTCTTACGTCTTACGTCAGCAAGGTTGGAGCGCAGCGACAACCACGCCAGTCGTATGTCAATTTTCTGCCTGTTAGCTAAGATGAAACGCAGCGACATCAACGCCACTTCTCCGTTATCTTTTTGTCTTACGTCTTACGTCAGCAAGGTTGGGGCACAGCGACAACCACGCCCGTCTTTTGTCAATTCTTTCAGAAGTTCTAAGCCGGATGATTATCTTAAATCTGTCTGTCGTCAATCGTCAGCAAGGTTGAAGCGCAGCGACAATAGCGCTAGTCGGTCGTCAACTTTTCATTTTTCTTAGCAAATGCCTACCGCTAAATCCCTTAGATTTAGCACTATGAAACAATTTATTTTCAAAGCCCTTTCAAAACTAAATAAGACAATTCTTCCTAGTTACAGTAAGGACGAAGACTTTGATCTCGCCAAAGCCTCAAAGTTCCAGATGGCACTCATAGGTTACAAAACATGGGTGACTAAAAATGCACTGGATTAATGGCGGTTGAAATCACAGATCAATGCGGTAGAATCGTTCGTTTATCATCAAGTCCCCAACGTATTATCACGCTGGTTCCCTCGCAAACCGAGCTGCTGTACGATCTAGGATTGGAAGATAAGATTGTGGGCGTTACCAGGTTTTGCGTTCATCCAGAACGGGCGGTAAAAGAAAAAAGGGTCGTGGGAGGAACAAAGAAGATTGTTGAAAAACGAATCAAAGAGCTTCAGCCTGACCTTATCATTTGCAATAAAGAGGAAAACACAAAGCAGATCGTGGATTTCTGTGAATCTATTGCGTCTACCTATGTTTCTGATATTTCAACATTAGAAGATTCACTAGAAATGATTGAGCAGGTGGGAACACTAACGCAAACCAGAAAGCAGGCGGACGAAATTACGGCGAAAATCAAATTGGCTTTTCAAGATCTTCCAAACCCAAAACTTAAAAATCGAGCATTATACCTAATCTGGAAAGATCCTTATATGAGTGTTGGAAACGATACGTTTATTCATAATATGCTGGAAAAGGCAGGGTTTGATAACGTTTTGAAAAATCAAACTCGCTACCCTCAGCTCAATATTCAAGAGGTTCTCAATCTGGCGCCAGATGTAATATTACTATCGTCAGAGCCTTATAATTTTAAAGTTGAAGATGGGATGGAGCTCTGTTCCGCTTTCGCGAAAGCGAACAAAAAACAGCCTGTATGTACAATAGTTGATGGCGAGATTTTTTCATGGTACGGCAGCAGGTTGCTAAAAACACCAGATTATCTCATCGAGTTGAATAAGAGAACAGGGACCTGAAATCTTACATAATTTGAGTGATAAATCGTAGCTTTGAGCCTTCAAAACAAATCAACTAATTAATAAAATATAAATAATGAACAACGGTAAAATTGCAGGTTTAGGTATCGGTGCTTTGGTGGGAATCGGTATTGTGGTGTTGATCATCATAGGTGTGATCTATGGGATTTCATGGAATAACAGCACGGTAACAGAGCGTGAAACGGTTACAAAACAATGGGCAAACGTGGAGAGTAGCTATCAACGACGCTCTGACTTGATTCCCAACATTGTTTCCACTGCAAAACAGTATGCAGAGTTTGAACAGGAAACGTTAACACAAGTTATTGAAGCACGTGCAAAAGCAACAAGCATTCAAGTTGATGCCTCTAACTTAACGGCAGACCAGATACAGCAATTCAGCCAGGCGCAAGGTGCAGTTTCCAGCGGTTTAGGACGTTTGTTAGCGACTTATGAGAACTATCCAGATTTAAAGGCAAACGAAAACTTTAAAGAATTGATTAACGAACTGGAACGTACTGAAAATCGTATTAACGTAGAACGCAACCGCTACAATGAAGATGTTCGTGTTTACAATACCCGCATCAAAAAATTCCCAGGATCTGTATTTGCCTCCATGTTAGGATTTGATGAGTCTCCTTACTTCCAGGCAGATGAAGGTGCACAGAATGCGCCTAAAGTGGGTGACTTATTTGATAATTAAATATGGAAAGTAAGGTAGAACAATTTCTTACGGCTGCAGAAGAGCAGCAAGTTGTAGATAGCATTCGTGCTTCAGAAAAGCTTACCAGTGGCGAGATACGCGTTCACCTGGAGAGTGATTGTGAGGGCGATGTCTATGATCGTGCGCAAGAAATCTTTCACCTGCTTAAAATGGATAATACAAAACAGGCTAACGGCGTTCTTTTCTATCTAGCGATCGATGCACGCAAATTTGCCGTGTTGGGCGATACGGGAATTCACGCTCACGTGGGCGATGGATTCTGGAACAGCATTAAAGATGTTATGGAAGTCCGCTTTCGCGAAAGCGAGTTTAAAAGTGGTCTAGTTGCAGGAATACAAATGGCGGGAGAAAAACTTGCGGTACATTTTCCATGGGATAATGACGATGTAAACGAATTACCAGACCAGATAACGACCAGTTGAAGCAAATTCAAAAATACATATTACTAGTAGTTGTGCTTATATCAAGTGCAGTAAGTGCGCAATTTGAAATTCCCAAAAAACCATCGAGTCTTAGTTCGCAAACCTCGGTTTACGATTATATTGATTTATTGGACGCTGGACAAAAATCAGCATTGGAAGAAAAATTAGTCCGTTATGCAGACAGCACGAGCACCCAGATTGTTTTCGCAATTATTGAATCAACTAATGGTGAGGATATAAGTCTATTAACAGCTCGCTGGGGACAGGAATGGGGTATAGGTCAGGCTGACGAGGATAATGGAATCCTAATTTTATTATCTCATGGTGATCGTCGCGTTGACATAGGTACTGGATATGGCATAGAGTATCGATTGACAGATCTCATGTCAGAGCGTATCATTAACCGCATTATAATCCCCAATTTTAAACAAGGAAACTTTTACGCCGGTCTCGATCAGGGAGCAGACGCCATTTTTGCCGCGTTAAATGGAGAGTTTAAAGAAGGAAGAGATTTCTCCAAAGGAAGCGGAATACCTGTGCAAGCGATCATCTTTATCGGGTTCATCATTTTCGTGATTGTGATGAGCATCAGAAGAAACAAAGGTGGTGGCAAGAACGGCGGTAACGGAATAGGTTCTTCACTTCTAGACATCATTGTTTTGAGCAGTCTAGGACGCGGCGGTTTTGGAGGAGGCTCAGGCGGTGGTTTCAGCGGCGGTGGCGGTTTTGGAGGTGGCTTCGGCGGCGGCGGTTTCGGTGGCGGTGGCGCCAGCGGTGGATGGTAAAGCAAGCGAAGCTTGCAAATCTCAAACTCGCTGCGCTCGTGAAATCACAAATCCCAAACTTGTGTTGTTCGTGAAGTCACAAAAATCTTGTTTGCTGTTATTTACATCTATAAATCAAATGTCAGTTCGAGCGCAGCGCTACTTTTAGCTGGTCAAAATGTCGATTATGGTTATGTGGTTTAACAGCGCCACAATTTCATAATACCATTAGGCTTAATGCGATTATCGATTTGGTTTTGCTATTTATGATTGTTTATTCTCAACGTTATAAGTGTAATATTTGATTTTCAATGTCAGTTCGAGCGCAGTCGAGAACAGTTGTGTAGTAGAAAACCATTAAGGATACGAAATACAAATCCGCTGATACTGACATTACTTCAAATTCTCGACAAATACCCTAATCTTATCTTTTCTCGAGAGAAGACAATACACTTTATTCTATAAGTCCGTGAACCTCTCGCATCTTGTTTCCTCTGCCGGAGGAAATGTCGAAGACAAAGGAGGCTTGCGCGAGAGTAAGCTTTTTTGATGGACCGACGTATTGACGACCGACGGTTGACAAAAGATGACTCGCGTTACCTTCGGAAACTCTCGTGACGTAAGACAAAGGACTTATTTGTTGAAGGTAGATGTTCTCGATTCCTATTGAAGACCGAAACACCCATCTCCAGTCTTCCCAAAGGAAGAGGTTTTATAATGCTTGCTTTCCAATAGTTGGATTTCTCAGTACTTATTTCTTCCCTTTGGGAAGATGCCCAACGGGCAGATGGGTTGGATCACGCTAAGGATTTTCAACCGAAAACCCAGCAAGCCTCTCGCATCTTGTTTCCTCTGCCGGAGGAAATGTCGAAGACAATGGAGGCTTGCGCGAGAGTAAGTTTTTTTGATGGACCGACGTATTGACGACCGAGGGTTGACAAAAGATGACTCGCGTTGCCTTCGGAAACTCTCGTGACGTAAGACAAATGACTTATTTGTTGAAGGTAGATGTTCCCGATTCCTGTTGAAGACCGAAACACCCATCTCCAGTCTTCCCAAAGGAAGAGGTATTATAATGCTTGCTTTCCAATAGTTGGATTTCTCAGTACTTATTTGTTCCCTTAGGGAAGATGCCCAACGGGCAGATGGGTTGGAACATGCTAAAGGTTTTCAACCGAAAACCCGGCTAAACTCTCACATCTTGTTTCCTCCATCGGAGGAAATGCCGAAGGCAAAGGAGGCCAGCGCGAGAGTGATTGTTTTTATTTTTGTCCGGAGGCAATGCCGAAGGCAATAGGGCCTGCGCAAGAGTAGCTTTTCAAAGTCCAAATTCTGCACTTTCAACCACTCCTGATCGCATCGCCGTGAACTGCGAGACCGATCTATCCTCTCCTCTTCTGAGGTGAGGAGCCGTTTTTTAGTTTCCCTTCAATTTAAGGGTTATGATTGTAAATATTCTTGTTTCCCTTTTGGGAAATTCCCCAGGATCAGATGGGTTGGAGAAAAGTTCTAAAATCTTGAAATCAAATCTGGCTAACCTCTCGCATCTTGTTTCCTCTACCGGAGGAAATGTCGAAGACAAAGGAGGCTTGCGCAAGAGTGAATGTTTTTCATTTTGTTATTATTTTTAATTCGGAAGAAATGCCGAAGGCAATGGGGCCTACGCAAGATTAGCTTTTCAAAGTTCAAATCCTGCACTTTCAACCACTCCTGATCGGATCGCCGTGAACGACGAGACCGATCTGTCCTCTCCTCTTCTGAGGCGAGGAGCCGTTTTTTAGTTCCCCCTTCAATTTAAGGATTATGATTGTAAATATTCTTGTTTCCTCTACCGGAGGAAATGTCGAAGACAAAGGAGGCTTCCGCAAGAGTGAATCGCAAAACAAAAGAAATCTTGAACAAACCATTTCTCGACTTTCGCTCGATATGATTACGGGATTTGGAGTTTCCATATCTTATCTTCCTTGGAGGGAAGACGATACATTTTTCTTATTTAAGTCATTCCAGTGAACCTCTCGCATCTTGTTTCCTCTGCCGGAGGAAATGTCCAAGACAAAGCAGGCTTGCGCAAGAGTGATTGATTTTGTATTTGATTTTCATTTGTTTTTATTTTTGTTAGGAGGAAATGCCGAGGGCAATGCGACCTTCATAAGAGTAAATTCTGAAAATCAATATCAAAATCTTTAAGCTTTACCAAATAACATAGGATATATCACCACAAAAAAAACGCTGGAAAAACTTCATTCGTTTTTCCAGCGTTTTCTTATAGGTCTTAAAAACCTTAGACTTCTATCTTTTTGAGTTCTTGATAATTCTTGTTGAGCCTTCTCAGTAAAATCCCGTATATCAGACTGTAAATACCGTAAAGCAGTCCACAGAATACGGCGAAAAAAGCAATCATAATGGCAATGTAACCAGCCATAAATTTAAATTTGTGCTCGAGGAACTTATCTGAGTGAATTAAATCAGAAAGTTGTGGGTCATTAAATAGAACTAGGATTGCTGCTATAATTCCAAAAATCATCACATAGGAGAGGTTGAACCAGATGTACCACTTCATCGTGCGTCTGGTTTTTAGAATGTTTTTCATCAGCTTGCGTGCTGGTTGATCTGCAGAAATATTTTTGTAATTTCTCCAAAATTTATAAATGAAAAATATAACGATCACATAACTAAAAACATAAGATCCAAAGTAAAGAGGTTTACCCAACATCGTGATATATTTATCATGCTGCTCGCTATCCATTAAAAATAAATTTAAAACAGTAAGAAGCGCAAACTCCCCAATCCCTATATAAAAGATCCATTTAACAATACTGCTGGAACGTCTTGCCAGTAAGCCAGTCAGTTGATCTTGCGAGTATTTAGGGAAATCGCGCTGTTGCGATTGCCATTTTGATTTGAGTATATCTAATTGATCCATAGTTATGGATTTATAATATTTGTTAATTTCGTTTTGATCCTGTTCATCTTCACTCGGGCATTTACCTCGCTTATTCCTAGCGTTTCCGCTATTTCACGATAATTTTTATCTTCCAGATATAGAAAGACTAATGCCTTTTCAATATCATTCAGCTGTTTTACGGCACCGTAAAGCAATGTGAGCTGCTCCATGGTTTCGTCATTTTCAGTAGTGTCTTCAATCTTGAATTCTACCGTTTCATAGCGCTGGGTGGGAACCCGGCGTTTAGACTTACGATATAAAGTAATTGCCGTATTTAACGCAACCCGATACATCCATGTTGAAAACTTAGAATCGCCCCTAAATTTGGGGTAAGCCTTCCACAGTTGTATGGTAACTTCTTGAAACAGATCATTGTGCGCATCTTGGTTGTCTGTATAAAGTCTACAGATCTTATGGACAATATTCTGATTTGCTTCTAGCTGTTCGACAAATTCTTTTTCGAGATTTGAACTCACTGGCATGGTTTGGTTAAAAGATTAGTGTCAAAAATTATCATGGCGTTACAAGGTTAAGAAAAGATTGTTAAGCCTCCGTTGATATTAGTGTACTTGCCTTAATTTTAAAAAAAAACCAACATGCAGCTTCCCGCCAGTCAGAATCCAAGAGTCGTTATTATAGGTGGTGGTTTTGGTGGAGTTTCGCTTTCGCGAAAGCTAACAGAACACAAATTTCAGGTCGTATTAATAGATCGGCACAATTATCACACCTTCCAGCCCTTATTATATCAAGTAGCTACCAGCGGTCTTGAGCCAGATTCCATCGCATTTCCATTGCGCAGTATCGTTGATGAAACACACGATTACTTATTCCGTCTAGCGGAAGTGGAGCGTGTCAACCTCGCAGAAAACTCAATTACTACAAGCATAGGTGATATCGATTATGATTATTTAATCGTTGCCACGGGAACAAAAACGAACTACTTTGGGAATAAGAAAATTGAACACAACGCCTTACCCATGAAAACGGTGCCACAGTCACTGGACATACGTAGCTTGATGCTGCAAAATCTAGAAAAGGCAACGATAACAGACGATGTCAATGAGCAGCAAAAACTCATGCGCATTGTCATTTCTGGCGCTGGCCCAACGGGAGTAGAACTCTCAGGTGCTTTTGCGGAGTTTAAAAAGGGTGTGATTAAGAACGATTATCCTGATTTAAATGCAGATTTTATGGAAATCCATTTACTGGACGGTGCAGATAGAGTATTGCCACCATTTAGTGAAACGGCTTCTAAAAAAGCAGAAAAATATTTGAGGAAACTGGGTGTTCAGATTCATTTAAACGAACTGGTAACCGATTATGAAAACGAAACCGTAATCACAAAAAGCGGTATGAAGCTGGAAACAGGAACCTTTATCTGGAGTGCTGGTGTGACAGGTAATTGTCCAGAAGGGTTTCATGATTTATCAATTGCGGGAAGATCGGGACGTTTACACGTGGACGAGTTCAATAGAGTAAAGGAAACTAAAAATGTTTTTGCGATAGGTGATATTGCATTGATGAAGACTGAGGAGTTTCCTGATGGTCACCCACAGGTGGCTCAACCGGCCATCCAACAAGGAAACCATCTCGCCAAAAACTTAATCCGCATGATTCAGGATAAGGAGATGAAACCATTTTCTTATTTTGATAAGGGTTCTATGGCCACAGTCGGCAGAAATAAAGCGGTAGCAGATATTGGCAAATTTACCTTAGGCGGTTTCCCGGCCTGGTTTGCGTGGTTAGCTGTTCATTTATATTTTCTGGTAGGAGTCCGCAATAGGATTGTAGTATTTCTTAACTGGACCTACAATTATTTCAATTTTGACCGTGCAGCGCGATTGATTATCAGACCTTACAGCAAGAAGATTGAGGTACCTGAAACGGTAAGCGAAATCCAAGAATGATTATGTCCATCTAGCTAGGCTTTGCTATCTTTGTAATCCTTTCTAACAAGCAGAAAACACACTTATGAGTACATACGATGTAGCAGTAATAGGTTCTGGACCAGGTGGCTATGTAGCCGCAATACGCTGTGCACAACTAGGATTGAAAACAGCAATTATTGAAAAATACGACACACTAGGTGGGACTTGTCTCAATGTAGGTTGTATTCCTTCTAAAGCCTTGCTAGATTCCTCACACCACTATGAAGATGCGACAAAGCATTTTGAAGAACACGGTATAGAGATTCCTGGAGACATCAAGATCAATTTTGAAAAAATGATCGCCCGTAAAGCGAGCGTCGTTAAACAAACTTGTGATGGTGTGGCTTATCTAATGAAGAAAAACGAAATCGATGTTTTTACTGGAATGGGATCTTTTGTAGACGCCACCCACATTAAAATTGATGGTGAAAAGTCAGAAACGATTGAAGCTAAAAAGATCATTATTGCAACGGGTTCTAAACCAGCAAATTTGCCTTTTATCACACTTGATAAAGAAAGAGTGATCACTTCTACAGAGGCACTTACACTTAAAGAAATCCCTAAACACATGATCGTTATAGGTGGTGGTGTGATAGGATTAGAGTTGGGTCAGGTGTATAGAAGACTAGGAGCAGAAGTTACGGTTATTGAATATCTAGACCGCATTGCAGCCTCCATGGATAAATCACTTTCTAAAGAGTTGATGAAAGTCATGAAGAAGCAAGGTGTGAAATTCCAACTTTCTCATGCGGTTAATAAAGTAGAGCGCAATGGTGATGAAGTTACCGTTACTGCAAAAAATAAGAAAGGTGAGGAAGTAGAATTCAAGGGAGATTATGCCTTGGTTTCTGTAGGTCGACGTCCTTATACTGATAAACTAAACGCTGCTGCAGCAGGAATTAAAATAAACGAGCGTGGACAAGTGGATGTTAACGATCACATGCAAACCAATGTCGATAATATCTATGCGATAGGTGATGTAGTTCGTGGTATCATGCTTGCCCATAAAGCGGAAGAAGAAGGGGTTTTTGTAGCAGAAACTATTGCCGGTCAAAAACCACACGTTAATTATAATTTGATTCCAAATGTGATTTATACGTGGCCAGAAGTTGCCAGCGTTGGAAAGACAGAAGAAGAACTAAAAGAAGCTGGAGTAGATTACAAATTGGGCCAATTCCCGATGAGAGCTTTGGGAAGGTCCAGAGCTTCTGGAGATACAGACGGACTCGTGAAAATCCTGGCTGACGCATCTACAGACGAGGTTTTAGGAGTTCACATGATAGGCGCTCGAGTGGCAGATTTAATTGCTGAAGCCGTTACCGCTATGGAATTCCGTGCGAGTGCTGAGGATATTGCCCGCATGTCTCACGCGCATCCTACTTATGCTGAAGCTGTAAAGGAAGCAGCACTGGCAGCAACGGAGGATCGTGCCATTCACGTATAGTTATTATCAAAATCTAATTATTACAAAGCCGGTTGTAAAGCCGGCTTTTATATGCTTAAGATTGTACGAATTCACTGCGTTTAGATTTCTTTAACAATTGCTCATGAACCGAATTTAATCTTTACACGTATCTATATCAACCTTTTAAATTGCTTATGAAAAATCATTTTACGCTGCTCGATATTGGGAAAAAGTATCTCATTATCCTATTCTTACTAGTTACAAACCTTCTATTTGCCCACACCATTACTGGTGTTGTTATGGATGCAAACGACCGCCCTATTAAAGGTGTGTATATCGTCAACGCTACAACTGGCTCACATACCCATACAAATGCTGCAGGTTATTTTTCTATTGATGAGGTGGAAAATGGTGATGAATTAAAGTTCTCTAAGCTGGGTTATGCCGCTTTCGCGAAAGCGATAACAGACGAATCTGAAGTGCTACAAATTGTATTGATGGAAGCCGCCATTGATCTAGAGGCCGTTACTATTACTAATGAAGTGGATGTTTTAAATACATTAACGCAGGCAGATCTCGCTGTAAATCCAGTGACTTCTACTCAAGAAGTACTGCGATCCGTTCCTGGATTATTCATAGGGCAGCACGCTGGTGGTGGTAAGGCAGAGCAATTATTCTTGCGCGGTTTTGACATTGACCACGGTACAGATGTCGCCATAAGTGTAGACGGTATGCCGGTAAATATGGTATCCCACGCACACGGTCAAGGTTATGCAGATTTACACTTTGTAATCCCAGAAACCGTTGAAGATATTTCTTATGGCAAAGGGAGCTACGATAAGACGATCGGGAATTTTGCCACGGCTGGACATGTAGATTTCCGCACTAAGGATTACGTACGAGAAAATATTATCAGTGCAGAAATAGGAGACTTTAACTACCAGCGTTATGTAGGCCTGGTTCAAGTGGTGGATAATTCCAATACCAGCGCATATATCGCAACAGAATATTTAACCTTTGATGGGCCTTTTGAAAGTCCTCAGAATTTTGACCGCATCAATCTTTTCGGAAAGCTTAATTATATTTCTGATAACGGAAACGAACTGGGCGTTAGCATCGCTCGTTTTGATAGTGAGTGGGATGCCAGTGGGCAAATTCCACAGCGTGCTATCGATAGAGGTTTGATTGGAAGATTTGGTGCTATTGACGATACAGAAGGTGGAGAAACTTCTAGAACTAATGTAAACATCAACTATGATTTTGCGATTAGTGACAAAGAAAAATTTAGCACTCATGCTTATTATTCCAATTACAACTTTCTGTTGTTCTCTAATTTCACATTCTTCCTAGAAGATCCAGTAAATGGAGACCAGATAAGACAGAATGAGTCTAGGGATCTTGCAGGATTTGATGCCGCTTATACTTATGAAACTGAATTATCAGGTCATCGACTGGATCTTACTGCTGGAATACGATTGCGCAATGACCGTACCGAGGGCAGCGAACTTTCCAGATCTTTGAACCGCAGAACGATACTGGAGAATATTCAATTGGGTGATATCAATGAAACCAACACCTCTGCATTTGTGGGCGCGACCTGGTTTGTCAATGACTTTTTAATAGATGCAGGATTGCGTCTGGAGCGATTTAAGTTTACTTATAAAGATGCACTTACTGCGTTGTACGATACACAGTCACAAACGGAAACGGCTTTATTGCCTAAATTGAACTTTAATTACCGTGTGTCTGATGATTTCCAACTCTATTTCAAAAACGGTATAGGTTTTCACAGTAACGATACTCGAGTCGTATTACAACAAACGGCAGATGATATTTTACCTAAATCTTACGGTTCAGACCTAGGTTCCATCTGGAAGCCTACCGATCGCCTGATTGTAAATACAGCCTTGTGGTATTTGTTTTTAGAACAGGAATTCGTGTACGTGGGTGATGCTGGGATTGTTGAGCCTAGTGGAGAAACAGAGCGTTATGGTTTTGATGTGGGTGTTCGCTATCAGTTGACAAATCACTTGTTTCTTGATGGGAACTTAAATTATGCACATGCTAGAGCCGTAAACGAGCCAGATGGGCAAGACTTTATACCGCTAGCTCCAGAATGGACTTCAACGGGAGGATTAAGTTTGAAAGACTGGAACGGCTTTAATGCTGGATTCCGTTACAGATATATCGCCGATCGTGCTGCAAATGAAGACAACAGCGTCGTTGCAGAAGGTTATTTTGTATCTGACTTGAATGTAAACTATGACATTACTAAAAGCTTAAGGCTGGGCGTTGCCGTTCAGAATTTGTTTGACGTAGAATGGAACGAAACCCAATTTGCCACGGAAACAAGACTGGCAAATGAAGCTGCCCCAGTTGATGAAATTCACTTCACACCCGGAACTCCGTTTTTTGTAAGAGGGTTGCTGCAGTTTAGATTTTAAGGATGGGACATTTTAAGTAAAATGAAAATTCCGTTCTTTAATAAGGAACGGGATTTTTTTGTGTCTGCTTTCTCGACACCAGGAACTCTTAAATAGCATGACTATCTTGTGCTATATTAACGTATACCCACATTTTCTGAGAACACCGAAAGAGTGTCTAGATTTGTATTATTATTTGTTAATCGATTCACAAATACTCGTATCCTATCTCCAGGAGCAAGGGTTACGATACCATTCAGAGAAACATTTTGTATTTGAGTATCATTGAAAACATTGACCGTGCTGTTAGTCTCATTAACGATATTGTTATTTTTTGCAATTGCAAATGCATAAAAGTCACCACCGCCACCATTGACTCTAACACTAAGAGATGCACTAACTTGAAAGTTACGAGTTTTTTTACCTTCGTAAATCAATTCATTGTTTCCAGATGTAGAGTTCGTTGAAAACCTTAATAAATTAGACGATACAAAATTACCGGTTCCTTGTATTTCAACAGCTGCACCGGCGATTGATTGGGTAAATCCCGTAGATAAATTACCATCATAGTAAAAATTCCCAGTAGACACCTGATCTGTTTCAGTAGGTATACCGGAACAATTAACATTCCAATTATTAGTGAAATTATACCCGATATATGAGCCAGTAGTATATTTTTCAACCAATGTTCCCGCACCTACAAAACTCAACTGTGAAAGTGTCGCATCATTTACAATGGTCGGGTTTGAATTTACATCAATACCAGTTTCTCCAAGATCTGCAACTATGCGACCGCCATTCATTTGAAGATCTTGAAAAGAACCAGTGAACTCCATAAATGTTCCCGAATTGGATTCAGTCCAAAAGATATTACTGACAAAAAAGTTATTAATATTATTCACCGTGAACCCATCTGCATTGCTTAAATATTGAGTCACGCTAAAAAATACAGTGCCTAATTTTGATAAGTTTCCAATCTTACCTGCACTAGTAAAAATAGTATTAGTTATAAGGAGAAATTCAGATCCTGTTCCTGTAATATCAAAGACTTGTTTCCCGCCACCTGATACCGTCAGATTACGTATTCCACCTCCTTTTGACCCCTCAAATAACGTTCCTGGCGACACGTTGATTAGAACATCCTCTGATGAATCTACCCCTTCTATATATGCACCATTTAAGTCAATGGGGTTGTCGATAAATATCTTGCCATTAATCTCATACAAAAAATCGGTTTTTAAAACATATACACCACCAGTCAACTCCTCTTCAAGATCTGCAACGCTTTGTACCAGTTTGTATTTTGTTCGCATTTTTGCGGTTCTCAGTGAGCTCCATGCCGTATTTTCAAAGTAAAAAAAGGAGTTCTCTGTGGTATCAAATACGAGAAGACCTTTAGCGGGACTCGCAATGGCAAGCCGCTGCATCGTCGTCATCCTCGGCGCTAATAAACCTTGTGTTGTTGAACTAATATCCAACATCGAACTTGCATCAGGAGTTATGGTACCTATACCTACTTGAGCTTGTGTACAAGTGATCTGCATCATCATACCAAAACATAAAAAATATAAAATCTGTTTCATTTGTTAACCTTTATGTTTAATAATAAGAATTACTAATACAATAATACGCCTTTTAACAGATGAATCATTTAAAACAGTGCTTTAAGCTACTATAAATGTATTTAAACGATAATTAGGTTTAAAGATAACTTTGGGTTTCTGCGTATTGTTTTGACCCTATCCTTAATTTTTATAACATAATCGGATTTAAAAAATATGCAATAAATTAATATATAGTTAGTTGCAGGCTGATAAATGCTGACAGTATCTTGGCTTTATCACGATTCCGATACTGAAAGTCTAAATTATATTTGTACATACAAATTCACTTTTGTTTAGAAAACGTCTTTTTAAGGGTTATAAATCCGTTTCCAGATCTATTTTTTAATCCAGGTCTTGAGGTAATACATGATGTATGATGACAGTACTTTTAAAAATGTCTAAGAGAGTTGGTTTTTGGTCTGGAAAACGTAAATCGTTCAATGGGCTTTGTAGGCGCATTACTTGTTAAGAATTAAAAACTATAGTATTCTTTTTGAAGGCAAATATTAAAGTGTGTCTAGTCCTAAATAACCGATACAGATTATTGAAGGATTAAATTTATTACTTAAAGCTCAACGATTCTAGCATCGTTGAGCTTTTTTGATTTGTACTGTTTTCTTTTGAGTTTATTCTGTTTATGCATCTGTTGTGGTGTGAGCATGTGATTGGATAGGTGTGGTCTAAAATTGTTGTATATCTC
>NZ_JADFCO010000058.1 GCF_015356755.1 Nonlabens antarcticus
CTTACCTTTCCGAACAGAGAAGTTAAGCCCATTTGCGCAGATGGTACTGCTATTGGTGGGAGAGTATGTCGCCGCCTTCTTTAATGATCCCCCAACCTAACGGTTGGGGGATTTTTTTGTTTATGCCAGTTCCTAATCCGTAAACCGGAACCGTTGGAACGATCATTAGCTCTAAATTCAGCGCAGAGATGCATTGTCTTATTCGCTCTTTAGGTCCAAGTAGGTAACCGTATTCTCGATATGAATCGTCCGAGTTTTTTTCGTTCAATATATAACAATAATAGAATGGTACTTTCACCAATCAAAATATTGATTTGATTGTCTACTATATTCTCTTTCTTATATTTAATTGAACTTTCTATTTTCATTATTTTCATTATTTTATTTTTTGAGAATTTTCATAGATTATTATTTTGGACAATGACTTCTGATTAAATCTATTCTTTTTTTAATGTTTTCCTTATCCAGAGAAGTATGTTGTCACGTGCAATGTGTACTTCTCTATATTTTATATAGCATCCTGTAGTGACTTACCGGGCTTTTTCATTCTCGTAACTTAGCGGCATTTGCTTTACAAATCGTGAAGTTCAAACTCTTTCTCATCTTTCCATGTACAAACTCCACATACTTTCTAGATAGCTCTTGGACTATTGTTATCACAGTCTCCCTATTGCTTATTAATAGCATTAGGGACTGGTATTTTTTCCCAACATTAGCTCTATCTCAGTTTCTTCTATTCACTATTTTTCGTCAATTACCTTGAGAATTGAGTCTATCCGAAACCTGTAATCAATAAAAACCTTGTTGCTCTCATATTCCCGCTTCTATCTTCAATATTAGTGTGGCAGTTACCTTTAGAGTCAGCTACATTTTGAATGTTTTTGGTGATTTTTATTTTTCACCAAATATTTTAATTTATCAAGAGTTTGATTATACAGACTTTCCTCGGGTAGCCTCTTGGCTTTTCATTTAAGACCCTCCTTTCTCTTGATCAAATTAACTCTTGTTGACCTTCCTACGGTGATTTATCATTGGAATTAATAAATTCAGTCAGATTCACTTTTGGCATGCTTTCCAATATCGCGATTTGCGATCTGACTTCGAGGTTGCGTTTCACCCCACTACGCGACCTGCGGTGTTGCTGTCAATGTCTAGATCGGTAGTGATTGAATCTGGGGTAAATTGTTACATTATGGAAATTGCTCTCAAAATACTGTCGGTTAGCCCTTAGTATTTTACACTGGTATGTTGCGCCTATGAATTGAATTCACATGAGATAAGTTTCAAAGATTAATTGAACTTAGGAATTCTTTGTTTGCTTTATGGAATAACTTTTCCAATAGCGGTCAGTACATTGTTTGTTAGATAAACCTCAGAAATTACATATAACAAGGGAAGTACAAATACTCTAGTAGAATATTTTAAGGTGAAGATCAAATTCTTAGGGAAGTTAGTAGGTCTAACCCTTGATTAATCTCCAATACCATTTAAATCGGTCATATCTCTTTGATAATAAAACCTTGTTTCATCCTAACAATCGATACAGGTTATTAAAGGATTAAATTAATTATTTACATATTAACGAGTCTATCATCGTTGATTTTTTTTGATTCCTACTGTTTTCCTTTGAGATTGTTTAGTCCGTGCATCTTCTGTGGTGTGAGCATATGGTTTCATAGATGCGGTCTCAAGTTGTTACAGGTATCGATGGATTCCTTGATCAGTTTTTTTTGTATCAAGATCTCTTATGTTTCTCGCAATATCGAACTCTTGCCTGGGCATACCGATGATACGCTCTGCTATGGTGTGCTTTTAGGGGGCATATTTCTCGGTAATATTTGCCATGATGTGATTCATCTAATGGTTTTTGATAAACGTGAGAATCGTATAGTAGGCATATATCAAAGTGGTGTATGAGGGATTAGGTTCCTGTCCAACCTGTTTATCAGAGCCATCCACTGCAATAGTGTTTGATACATTATAGTTCAAGTTTTTTTTGAATATACATCGGTGAATAGTGCTGGATATGATGGGTTTGCTCTCATGCCGACATATGTCATGTAGCTTACCCAGACCTGTTCCGTTCTTACGATACCAATGGTACTGACTATGATTTTATGCTTGCTGAACCGGTAGTAGGAGTCAGTGTTAATATGATAGCTTTTTTTGTTCTTCAAATATATGGTTTGCTTTGAGTATTTTAAAAAGCTTGCCTCTACCGATCTTTATGGTGGAGAGTTTATCGCTTAGGCTGTAATACGGTTTTCTTGCACCCAGTTTTGGCAGGACACTGCGCAGAGCTCGTACTAGTGCTATGACCTATCTTAAGTTAGATTGCTTGCTTGTGCAATTCAGATTTAGTGGACTGGTAATATAGCTGTCTGTCAAGTCCGAGTCGGCAACAGGTAGAAACTATTGTTCCCCTTTGTTATTCTTTGAAGCGTTCAACAACTAGGGCGTGTAATTTATTTTTATAGGGATATCAACTTACTTCACGACCATATCAGCGAGCATATCGAAGATGATTACTTTTTTTCAGCTCTTTCAGCCAGATGCTCGGCACGAGCCTTTTGCTTTTCCAAGAGCTTGACTTTCGCCTCAAGCTAGATGATTTTCTGTTCTGGTGTTTTCCCTAAGGTCGTAACATTTAAGTTCTCCCAATCAAAGCTACCATATTTCCCCATCCATAGCGTTATTGTTGATCGGGCCTGAATACCTTATTTGAGATGGGCGCAAAGACAGTCTAATTTTTCGGTCTCAATTTCATTGACTACTTGGAGCTTGAAAGAAAGCGAATAACTTTTTTAGACTCTTTTCTCATAACCACTATTTACTGATGTTTTCAATAAACTTAAATTTCAGTGTATTGCTATTTCAGGAAGGGAGATCTCCTTAAATGAAAAAACCCGATGCGAGCTGCATCGGGTTATAATCTGTGGGCGCTAAGGGATTCGAACCCCTGACCCCTTGGGTGTAAACCAAGTGCTCTGAACCAACTGAGCTAAGCGCCCTTATTAAGGGATTGCAAATATACGTAGGTTTTGCAAATCTCCAAATTTATTTTATAAAATTTCAGCTACCACAAACGTACTTCCTGCAACTATAATTAAATCTTCTTTATGGGCACGCAATATAGCCTCATTTAACGCCAGTCGTACTGTTTTAAAACTCTCACTTTCTAAGCCTTGCTTCTTAAATGAATGCTTTAATTCGTTTACCTCTAATTTTCTAATAGAATCTGGCTCGCACAAATAGTAAAAGGCGGTTTTGGGCAATAGCGAAACTACTTTTAATGGAGACTTCCCTTTTACCATACCGAATACGATATGAAGATTATTAAACTCTTCCTTTTGAATTCTTGCAATTAAGGCACCAATTCCTGCAGGGTTATGTGCTACATCAATAATGACCCTCGGATTAGATTGTATAGTTTGATAACGACCGTTTAAACCAGTTTTCGCTTGAACGTTAGCTATGCCTTGATCTAGCGAATCATCATCAACCTTAAATTCATTATTGTCATTCAGAATTTTGGCGGCTAATCGCACTAAATTTTCATTTTGTGATTGCACGTTAACCGATGTGGACCCTGGTTCTAATCTGTTTTTGGAAAATCTAATGGAGCTATTTTTGCGTAAAGCAAATTGCTTAAACAGTTTACGTAACGATGGACGTCGCTCGTTGATGATCACAGGAATATTATTCTTAATAATTCCAGCTTTTTCGCCAGCAATCTTAACTAATGTATTTCCTAACAGGTCCACATGATCTTTATCGATCGAGGTAATAATAGATAAAACTGGAGTGATGATGTTTGTTGAATCAAGTCTCCCGCCTAATCCAGTTTCTATAATGGCTATGTCTACTTTATGATTTTTAAAAGCAAGAAAAGCCATTCCAACCGACATTTCAAAAAATGAAAGTTTGTGCGCTTCTAAATACGTTTTATGGTCTGCGACAAAGTCGGTTATTTCCTCTTTCGAGATCATTTCGCCGTTAATTCTTATGCGCTCTCTGAAGTCTTTTAAATGAGGAGAAGTGTATAAGCCTACGTTATAACCAGCAGTTTGTAAAACGCTAGCAAGCATGTGACATGTTGATCCTTTTCCATTAGTACCTGCAACATGAATTGTTTTGTAGGCAAAGTGAGGATGATTGAGGTAATTGTCCAGCTCGATAGAGTTGGTAAGGTCTTTTTTGTAGGCAGATTTACCTACGTTTTGATACATCGGCAGTTGATTGAAAAGCCACTCGATGGTTTCATTATAGGAACTAACCTTATTCACCTACTTTGAAAATAATTTCTATAAAACCTATCTGTACATCTCTAGCTTCTGATGCAGCACTAAATTTATAAGTCATGGCAGATTTACGAGCAGCGTCCAGAAGACAAGAGGCTCTGTTAGTTGTTCCCTTTTTTCCTGGAGTTGCTTTGATAACATTACCATTGCGATTAACCTGAATCTCAACGATTACTGTTCCTGTTTCTTGACAGTCTGGCTCGATCCCACGACCACCTATCTTACCACGCCCGCTAAGGCCATATCCCTTTCCACCGCGACCATTTCCTGGATCACCATAATAAGTATTTGCATAAGGATCCCCATTCAAATCACCTTTGTTCCCAGGACCATCTCCCGGACCTTCACCACGATTATTTTCACCTTGAGCTGGCTTGCTGCCAGTAACGCTATTCAAAGCATCTAGTACTGAATTGTCTGGTTTAGGGTCTGGTTTTTTAGCAGGTGTTTCCGCAGGTTTTTTAGTCGGTTTGTTTTCCTTAGGTGTGGGTTGCGCAGGAACAACTGGTGCAGCTTCATTTGTCTCTTGCGTTAATATATTTTCTGCAGTGCTGGCTTCTTGTTGGGTTTTTTCTTGAGAGCTTTCTGGCGTTACTCGGGTGGGAGTAGCTGGCTCGATAGGTCCAGATCCTACGGCTGTATTTCCAAAGTTTATAGCAATACCGCTTTCCTCAGGAGGATCAAGTACCGTAAACACGGTAACAAAAATAAAAAACAAGAGCAAAATTCCCATAATCGAAGCTGATATGGCAAATGACTTTCGTTTTTCTTTTGTATTAAGGAACCCCATTTTATTCTGGTTTTACAGCAAGTATTAACTTGAACTTATTTCTGTTAGCAATGTCCATTACCTTCACGGCACTATTCATGGCTGTCTCGCCATCTGCACGTAATATTATCGTAGGGTCCTCTTTATCCTTCATCAAAAGCTTCAATGCCTCTTCCATATCTTCTACGGCTACCTCATTTGCATTGACATAAAATGCTCCTTCTTTTGTTATACTGACCGATGCGTTTTGAACATTGGATGTTTTCCCGCTTGCCTGTGGTAAAATTAGATCTAGAGCTTCTGGTGTGATTGACGGCGATGTTAGTAGGAAAAAAACTAATAACAAGAACACGATATCGGTCATAGATGACATAGAGAACTCTGGACTGACCTTATTTCTTCCTCTCAAGTTCATATTATGTAGGTTCGTTTAAAAGATCTAGGAAGTCAACTGCATTAGCTTCCATCTGGTGCACCACCTTATCCGTTTTTACCACTAGGTGATTGTAACCTATATAAGCTATAATTCCTACTATGAGACCTGCAACGGTCGTTGTCATTGCGGTGTAAATCCCTTCCGCTAAGGTTCCCATTTCTGCCTGACCACCGCTAGTTGCAAGAGTATGAAATGCGAGAACCATTCCAATAACGGTTCCTAAGAAACCTATCATAGGGGCAGCTCCTGCAATCGTGGCTAGAACACTTACATTGCGCTCGAGCTTATAAACTTCAAGTTTACCCGCGTTTTCAATCGCACTATTGATATCTTCTAATGGTGATCCTATACGGCTGATACCTTTTTCAGTCAATCTGGCTACCGGTGAACCTTCCTTAGCACACAACATTTTAGCACTATCAATGCGTCCATTAGTTACATGATCCTTGATTTGCAGCATAAAATTACTGTCAATTTTAGAGCTCGCTTTTATTTTAAAAAGTCGTTCAAAATAGATGTACAATGCAACTGCCAGCAATACCAGCAATATCAAGATAATAATTGTTCCCGCTGTACCACCGCTCGCCACAAGATCGTATAGGGATAAGGTTTTTTCCTCAACGATGGGTTGTTGGGATTCCAGTTCTGATGTTAATTCTTGAATCATTAATATATTAGTTTGTTGCTTGGTTTCCTGTTATAACGCCGCTTTAGCGTTTATAGTGTTCAATAATTGCAATAAGATTTGAGGATATGTCGCTTTCGCGAAAGCGAACTTTTAACCTCACTACAAATGGTACATAACCATTGCAAGTCCTACCAGCGTTAGTACAATCGTGTAGGGTAATGCCATCTTGGCCATTTTACCATAAGAAAGATTAATTACGGGAGCTAGGGCAGATGTCAATAAAAACAGAAAAGCAGCCTGTCCATTAGGTGTTGCCACACTAGGTAGGTTTGTTCCCGTATTAATTGCTACAGCTAGACTTTCATAGGTTTCACGACTAATTTGACCAGCTTCAAAAGCTCTTGCGACTTCATTTATGTAAACGGTTGCCACAAATACATTATCAGAAATCATACTTAAAGCACCATTTGCAAGGTAGAATATCGCAGGCTGATCGCCAGGGTCTTGATTTAATGCCCATTCAATTATGGGAGTAAAGAGGTGTAAATCATGAATCATCGCTACAATAACAAAGAAAACAACTAAAAGTCCCGTAAAAGGAAGCGCCTCTTCAAAAGCCTTCCCTAAACTATGCTCGTCAGTGATACCCATAAATGAAGTCTGTATAACAATCAATGCTAGACCTATAAGTCCTACAGGAGCAATGTGCAGGGCTAGTGCTGCAATTAACAGAACTGCAGAAACACCTTGAACCATCAGGGCATATTTTTCCTTTTGAGTACGTTCTGCATCTTGTTTTACCATCCATCCTTCTATGATTTCACGAACTACAGGAGGCATAGTTTGACCAAAACCAAAAGTTTTAGTTGTTTCTAATGCTACCGTTGTTAAAAGGCCGGCGATAAGAACCGGTATTGTAATGGGAGCCATTATTAAGAAAAACTCCATAAAGTCCCAATTCATCTTACTACCTATTAAAAGGTTTTGTGGTTCTCCTACAATGGTACAAACTCCTCCCAAAGCGGTTCCTACCACACCATGCATCACTAAACTTCTCAAAAATGCGCGGAACTGTTCTAGGGTCTCACCACTTAATTGGGTTCTGTCCAATACATTATCGTTATCAAGATCTAGATTGCTGGAATGGATTTTATGGTAAACGTTATAAAACCCTAAGCCTACACTTATAAGTACTGCCGTAACCGTTAATGCATCTAAAAAGGCAGATAGCAGAGCACTCAAACCCACAAAGAATAAAGAGAGTACAACCTTACTTTTAATCTTAGTAAAAATCTTAGTGAAAATGAACATCAACAGCGGTTTCATAAAATAGATACCTGCCACCATAAACACCAGCAGTAATATCACCTCAAGATTTTGGGCAATCTCTGCATATACACCACCTAGAACATGGTTACCTAGAGCATCTGTAACTAACTCGTGGGTGTCATAATCAATCTTATACATGGGATGCGTCAAACCCAGACACAAGACTTGTAGGGCTAGTAGACCACCCGACTGCAGCGGATAACACTTCAATGCCATGGCAAGACAAAAAATGAATTCTGCTATGAAAATCCATCCCATAATTGTCCCGCTCAGGATAAAGTAAAAAATGGTATTGAAAACTAAAAACGAAATCATGGTTGCTTTGAACCAGACCGGGCTGTTACCTAAAAATGATTTGAACATTACGTGAGTTGTTTAAGAGCGATCTCAAAAGCAGTGCTGCTTATGTGGATTTTTGAACTGTTATTATTAAATGTATTTTGGATGGCATTACGTATGGTCATGCTCGTATCGTTGAAGATGGCCTCATCTGTCATCTGTACTTTGCGCTCCATGAAGTAAGCAAATACGCGAGCCATACCGCAGTTTGAAATGAAATCTGGTATCAGGCTTATTTTACTATCCGTGTACTCCATAATAGGGCCGAAGAAAATTTCCTTATCGGCAAAGGGTACGTTTGCTCCGCAAGAAATTACTTCTAATCCAGAGTCAATCATTTGATCAATTTGTTCCTTGCTTATCAATCTAGATGCGGCACATGGGGCAAATATCTCTGCTTTTAAGGAATAAATAGCTTGGTTAGCTTCCGCAAAAGGAATGAGATTGTCCGCTTGTAATTGATTGCCGTTTTTATTGAGGAAAAGTTGTTTTATTTCTTCAAAACTGAATCCCTCTTCGTTAATCATACCACCTGCACTATCGATAATTCCTACGATTTTAGCACCTGCTTGCGATAGATAAAAAGCAGCAGCGCTACCCACATTTCCAAATCCTTGTACTACCGCTCGCTTTCCTTCAATGCTGCCACCATAAATATCATAGAAGTGTCTTGCAGCCTCTGCAACACCATATCCTGTGATCATGTCTGCCACAGTATATTTACGGGACACGTCTGGGGAGAAGCTAGGGTTTTCAATAACTTTTATTACCCCTTGACGCAACTGACCTATGCGATTAATCTTATCTGCAACACTAGGGTTAAAGTGTCCTGTAAAAACACCTTCCTGTGGATGCCATACACCACTTTGCTCTGTGATAGGAATTACTTCATGAATTTCATCAACATTTAAGTCACCACCTGTTCCATAGTAACTTTTAAGTAATGGGGAAACCGCTTTAAACCATCGCTCAAGAACTCCTTTTTTTCTAGGATCCTGCGGGTCAAAATTGATTCCTGACTTTGCGCCACCTATAGCTGGACCAGAAACGGTGAATTTTATTTCCATCGTTTTTGCCAGTGAGAGAACTTCGTTTTGATCCAGTCCTTTTCTCATACGGGTACCACCACCTGCAGCGCCACCTCGCAAGCTATTGATTACTGTCCAACCTTCTGCGTCTGTTTCCAGGTCATTCCAATGGAAAACAATTTCTGGTTTTGCGTTTTCATAGCGTTTAAGAAGTTCTTTCATTACCGTTTTAGTGTTTCAACAAATATAAAAAAGTCAACGGCGATTTGAACCGTTTTTGAAATTTGTTATGGGGTATGAATTACACCGCTGCAATGATCACTGGACGCGCCTGTGACGCTGCTTAAACAGTTCACCTCATTACGCAATCGCAGTACGCCCAATAAAGCAAAAACAACTGCTTCTTTATATTCTATTATTTTAGATTCTGGGAGAGTGATGGTAAAATCGCCATTTTTACGAATCAAATCTATTAGGAAGCTATTATACGCACCGCCTCCTGTGATTAGTACACTTGATTTTTTTGATATGCTTCCAGCAATTTGCTTTGCTGCATGATCTGTGAAGGTGGCAATAGCATCCTCTGGTTTTTCAATCGGTTCAAGAATGGGCATTATGTTTTCTCGCACCCATTCTATACCCAGTGATTTGGGAGGTTGCAGTGTATAGAAGGGAAGTTTATTAAGCTGTTTTAATTGCTGGGGTTGTGGAGAGCCCGCTTTCGCGAAAGCGCCTTTGTCATCATATTCTGCACCCAACAAACTGGCGTAATGATTTAAAACGACATTTACAGCGCAGATATCATATGCTATTCGCCGATTGTTGTTCTCAAAACTCAGGTTTGCAAAACCACCTAAATTCAAGCAATAATCATAATCTGCAAATAACAATTTATCGCCTATGGGAACCAAAGGCGCTCCCTGACCGCCCATATTTACATCTTGAACTCTGAAATCACAAACGACTAGATGGTTCGTGAGTGTTGCAAGGTCTGGTAGGTTGCCTATTTGCAACGTGAAACCGTTGTGTGGTTGATGTAAAATGGTATGACCATGGGAGCAAATAGCCATTATTTTAGTCAACTTATTATCGGCTATAAAAGAGTTGCAGACGTCTCCCAAAAGTGCCGTATAATCCGCATCAAACTTTTTGAGTTGCTCTGGGTTTAGTGTGTCAGCTGTTTGCAAGCGCTGCTTCCAGGTAACAGTATAGTTGACACAACGATGTGCCAGAATTTCAAAATTCCAGTGCTTGCTTTTAGTCAATTTTACGTGGACGAGATCGATACCGTCCAATGATGTGCCAGACATGACACCTATAACGCTATATTGCTGATGGTTCATGGATGAAGTTATTGAAATTTATGTCAATAAATGGTAAATTTGCCGACAGAATAAAAAACAAAGATACAGATGGATTTTAGCCTTACCGAAGAGCATATCATGATTAGAGATGCAGCGAGGGATTTTGCAAGAACGGAATTGTTGCCGGGCGTGATAGAACGCGATACGCACCAGAGATTCCCAAAGGAACAAGTTAAGAAGATGGGAGAACTGGGTTTCCTAGGGATGATGGCAGATCCTAAGTACGGCGGTGGCGGTATGGATACGATTTCCTACGTGTTAGTAATGGAAGAACTTTCTAAAATTGATGCAAGTGCTTCTGTAATCGTGTCAGTTAACAACTCCTTGGTTTGTTGGGGGCTTGATACCTATGCTAATGAAGCTCAAAAAGAAAAGTATCTTACTAAATTAACTTCAGGAGAATCTATAGGTGCTTTCTGTCTTTCTGAGCCAGAAGCGGGTAGTGATGCAACATCGCAGCAAACCACAGCTATAGATAAAGGGGATCATTATATTCTCAACGGGACTAAAAACTGGATAACCAGTGGAAGTAGTGCTGATTTCTTCTTAGTTATTGCACAAACTCACAAAGAGAAAAAACACCACGGAATCAACGCATTTATTGTGGAGAAAACATGGGAAGGTTTTGAAATAGGAACCAAGGAAGATAAATTAGGAATACGCGGTAGTGATACTCATTCCCTTATTTTCAATGATGTTAAGGTTCCTAAGGAAAATAGAATAGGCGAGGACGGCTTCGGGTTCAAATTTGCCATGAAAACACTTTCTGGTGGACGCATAGGAATTGCTGCTCAAGCTCTGGGAATTGCTAGTGGTGCTTATGAACTTGCAAGAGATTACAGCAAGGTGCGCAAAGCATTTGGTACAGAAATATGTAACCATCAAGCTATCGCATTCAAACTTGCAGATATGCACACCAACATTACTGCTGCTAGACATTTAGTGATGAAAAGCGCCTGGGATAAAGACCAAGGGAACAGTTATGATATGAGTAGTGCGATGGCAAAATTATTTGCTTCTCAAGTTGCTATGGACACTACTGTTGAAGCGATACAAGTTCACGGTGGTAACGGATACGTAAAAGAATATCACGTAGAGCGATTAATGCGAGATGCTAAAATTACTCAGATCTATGAGGGAACCAGTGAGATTCAGAAAATTGTAATCTCTAGAGGTTTGCTGGCAGATTAAATCGAAATTTAGAAACGGTTCGTTATAGAAAAGAATCAATTCTATTCTGTTAAAAAAAAGGATACATAAAAAGCGGTTGTCTCAAGACAGCCGCTTTTTTATTTATCCATAGATTTACCACTTTTAATAAACGAGTAGAATATGAAGGTATTAGTCACTGGTGGTTTGGGTTTTATAGGATCTCATGTAGTGGTAGAATTACAAGAGCGTGGTCATGAGGTGGTGATCGTGGATGATTTGTCTAATAGTTCTATTAAAGTTCTGGATCAGATTGAATCGATCACTGGCGTTAAGCCACTTTTTGAAAAGCTTGATTTGAGAGTAAAAAAAGATGTTCAAGATTTTTTCTCAAAACATTCAGATCTAAATAATGTGATCCATTTTGCAGCTTTTAAAGCCGTGGGTGAAAGTGTCGAAAAACCACTTGACTATTATGAGAATAATCTGAATTCGCTAATTTATGTCCTCCAGAATCTTTTGAATAAAGAATCTAGATTCATATTTAGTTCCTCCTGCACCGTTTATGGTCAAGCAGATGAATTGCCTATCACAGAAAATGCATCGGTAAAACCGGCAGAATCTCCTTATGGGAATTCTAAAAAGGTAGGCGAGGAAATTATTCGGGATATATGTAAAGTAACGCCAGGACTTAATGCGATCGCCTTGCGATACTTTAATCCTATAGGATCTCACGCGACAGCAAAAATTGGTGAACTTCCTATAGGAGCACCACAAAACTTAGTTCCTTTTATTACACAGACAGCGATAGGATTGCGGGATCAATTATCAGTTTTTGGAGATGACTATCCTACGAAAGATGGAACGGCCATACGAGATTATATTCATGTGGTTGATCTTGCCAAAGCTCATGTGGTAGCGCTAGAACGTCTGGACGCTGGAAAGAATGAAACAAATCTAGAGACCTTCAACATAGGTACTGGAACAGGCTCTACCGTTATGGAGGTTATCGATACTTTTGAAGAAGTTTCTGGTAAATCATTGAATTACAAAATCGTTCCTAGACGCGCCGGTGATATTACCGCAGCTTATGCTCAAACTGATCGCGCTAATAATATCTTGGGTTGGAAAGCACAATCATCTTTAAAAGAAGCTCTGGAATCTGCCTGGAAATGGGAGCAATATGTGCGAAGTGACGTTTTTGGAAAGTAGGTAAAAGCAGTTGATCTTTAAAAATCTCATACTTAATTTAAAACTGTATTTCAACTCAATAACTTTGAGTACGGTCACAATGGCATAAAAAATTATAGACTAAGAGGTCAATGCTGGTAACAGCGGCCGTTAGAATTCTTGGTTTTGCGTTTACACCTAGAGCCAGCCTTCGTTTTTACAATACACTGAGCGGCAACAGCACTTTTACTCCTAGAAAACAATTTTGATTCCAACGATGATGGTGAAGTACCATTTTTATAACCCAAGGGCTTGCAATGTTTACAAGCTTCATATTTAAGTTTTCTAGCCTTCTCAAAATCAAGTTCACTTTTACTTTCTTTTAAATGAAAGCAGGTCTCTTTATGATATTTGGATCCGGTATTAGCAACGTAAACAGATTGTGCCGCTACTGTGATGGTAGCACCTAAAAACAGGAGTGTTGCTAGAACCGCATTGCGCACAGCTTATAGAATCGTTGCCACCTGTTCATTTACCCATTCTAAAAACCGCTCGTCGCTTTCATCAAATGCTTTTACGGTATTGCTGTCAATATCAATCTGTCCTATATTTTTACCGTTTTTGAATAAAGGAACAACAATCTCACTTTTCACATGAATGCTGCAGGCAATGTAATTATCCTGAGCTTTCACATCATCCACTACAAAGTTTTTGTTTGATACGGCAACCTGACCACAAATTCCTTTTCCAAATGGAATTACAATATGATCTGTAGGTTCGCCTGCTTGACACCATAAGTGCAAGGTAGGCTCAGATTCATGAGCCATGTAAAACCCCACCCAATTATAAGTTGGTAGATTTTCCTGAATCAAATTACAAAGAAACTGCATTTTATCGGCAGGTTTTTTATTTGATTCTGCTACTATCGCAGTAATTTTTGGTTTGAGAAGCTCTTTATTCATGGGTAATTTCTTTGGAGGACAAAATTAAGAGCATCGCTCTCTAAAATACTATTTTTGTTATAAATAGTTTCGATTGAACTCACTCAAACCTTATTATCCTGTTTTTAAGTTTGTGATCACTTTTGGCGTGCTGTACATGGTATTATCGCTACTGTATTATGCCTATCTGCAGGTGGAATACAGTGAGATAAACTATCCAGATCCAGTCACTGCGATGGTAAGCAGTCAAACTAATTATGGAATGCAGCTCTTGGGTTACGATTCTAAAATTTACAACGCACCTGGCCATCCCTCTGTGATGTTGTACGTTGATAATGAGATTTTATTTGTTGTTATCGAGGGCTGCAATGCTATCAGTGTCATGCTTTTATTTACTGCATTTGTGATCGCTTTCGCGAAAGCGTGGAAAGAAACAGTCCTATTTCTGCTATTTGGAATTGTGACCATCTATATCGTTAATCTGTTAAGAATTATAGGGCTAGGTGTGATATTTAGGGAATTAACAGAATACAAGGAGGTGTCGCATGATATCATATTTCCAGCGGTGATTTACGGTTATGTAATTTTATTATGGATCTACTGGATTAGAAAACCTAAACAGGTATGAGTCAAAGCCGTGTAGTTTCTAGTTTTATGGTGTTGTTCATGCTCGCAGGAATTATAGCAATTCGGTTTTTTGAAGCAGATCTGTTTTATGATCCATTGAACAAATACTTCCATGGAAACTTTCAGGCCTTACCAGTTCCAGAAATGACTATGTGGAAATTAGTTCTGTCTAATTCTTTACGGTTTTTACTTAACAGCACATTTTCTTTAGGGATTCTTTGGTTTCTCTATAAATCTGTAGCTTTTGTTAAGGCTGGGAGCTGGGTTTATTTATTTGCTTTTATAATATTGAGCATTGGAATTCTCCTCTTGCTGCAAATGGATTCTTCCCTTGCTAAAATGACATTATTCTATACACGTCGTTTTTTAATCCATCCCATTTTATTATTCATCTTAGTGGCTGGATGTTATTATCTAAATATAAAAACTAAAGAATCATAGCGGGCTCAAATGAGCACTATGGTAGAAAATTTCTAGGGGTAAAATTACCCCAGTAGCACTTCTATGTTTTAAGTAAGATCGCAGACTTGTTGTTGTTTACTTATTAATGCAACGTGAATTTTATTATTTACATCCTTACTTAAGGAAGCTTGAACATCAATGAGCTGTATCTTATTCTCAAATCATTTTTTTTGGAAAACATAAATTTCTTCTATCGCAATTCCTTTAAAATCTCTTGGGATCTTAACTTGATAACGTCAAAATCTGAATTTTCAGAATGTTGTTCTTTAGAAATTACGGTGACGACTCCTGTAAAATCGGTATACTTATAATTGTTAAATAACCCTTCTGATTACAAATGCAAGGTTGAGCAACGGCAATGCTATAAAAGTGAAAAGGATAGAAAGACTTTAAGGGTCAAGTTTTTCGGTAACAGGTTCACCATCAGTATTGAAATATTTGTAAACGCCGGGAGCATCACCTTTTTTAATGAAAATATAACTGCTGTTATCCAGCGTCTGCTGGGGCACAGGCTGGCCCGCAAGGTAGTAGAATAAGTTAGGAAATACGCCCACAGCGGTTTTGATATTATCATTGTATGGCTGGAAATCTTGTGGTGCTTTGATAGCTAGTAAAGAATTAAATAAACTCTGTTTAAGAGCTAATTCTTCGGTGGGTTTTTCATAAGCTTCTTCTGTGCTGCTGTATCCTACAAAGCCGCCATGATCTGAAATTATTAAAATTACAGCACCGGGATCTCTATCAGATATTGTTTTCATCATCGTCATTAACTCATCAGTCATTTGATCCATTCTTTCAATGTAATCGCGTCGTTCATCTTTCACTGTTTTTGTTGATGATGAATTGACGGATATATGTCCAGGCTTTAAAATTTCTACGAAATAAAACTGCGGACCCTTGTTAGCGCTCTCCATTTTAGAATAGAGGTCCTTTTTATAATCCTTATTTAAAACATAGTTGGGAAGAAAGCTCAATTCAGTCTGGCTCACATTTAAGTAATCATAGAAAGTTTTGGGATGGTTTAATAATAAATAGCGGTGTTCAAGTATTGCGTTTAGTTGGTAGCCGTTCGATTTTAAAGTAGTTAATACGGCGTTGTTTCCAGTTATGATGTTGCGTGCATTATAAAGTTCACCCTGCATTTTACCATTGTCATAGTAATGGTGCTGGCTGGTAAATAAAGCACTGTTGCTGGTAAGCGTTGTAGGATAATTACTGCGATAATCATCATTAATCAGAAAGTTCATTCTACCTAGCTCATTATAGAACTCTGTTCCTTTCCATTGATAAAGATCATTTGCAGCCGTTTTTCTTGAGACAAAGCCGTCAGGCTGGATCAGATAGATGTTAGGTTTTTTCTTAAAAACGAGGCTTTCATAGTCTTGTGTGACTGGCCACGGTTCGTGACTAGAGATGCGCTCTACATAAAAGTAAAGAAAATTGAATACAGCTAAACCTGTCATTAAACATACTATAATAACAAGTATCTTGTAATGCTTTGCGATAAAAAAAGAAGTTGCGACAGCAATACTTCCCACGAGTAGAAGTCCTTTCCACCTCCAGCCTAAAAACAAGCACAAGGAAAGAATTATCGCAAAATTAATAATCAAATAAGTCCAATACAGTTTTCCTCTATGCTGTGGGAAATACTTTTTAAAAATAGCATCAAGGAATAGAATTCCAGTGACAGGCACAACTATAAACATGAAAAGAAATCCTGCAAGTTGATACCAGGAGTTTACTAATGTAAAGTTATTAGTGTACAAATATAAAATACTGTAGATACCAGGAATTATCGAAACGGTCCACCACAAATGGCGATCGCTTCTCAGATATTTTAGGAGTTGATCTTTCATTTTCTACGCATCAAAAAGAGCGTTCTATGTGTGCCAGGAATCAATTCTTGTTTTTCAATATGATAGTATTGGGAAAACGCTTTCGCGAAAGCGGAAATTCCATAACCTTCAAATAAATGACGAGCATCTCTTTTACTATCGAGAATAAATTGCACCCAGCTGTCCTTGCGATCGGGAAATTCAATGATCAAATACTCGCTAAGACTTGTAAAAAACGCCGCGCTCATTTCAAATGGAACGTTGCCAGTAAGCGTGATGTGATGAATTAACGCTAGTGCGAGACTCAAATCTGGCTGCATATTCTGAACGCGACATATAAAACTTTCTCGTTCTTCATTAGCAAACCCTAGGGCAGGCGAGGGCTGCATGAGGTCACAAACCATAGGAATGATTCGCGATTTGTTTTGTGATGTCAGCTCTGTTTTATAGCAATGGTCTATAGCGGCCTGATCTATATCGGTTACTATAATTTGGTTTACAGACTCAGGAAGTTCCCTTGAAAAAGTCCCATCATTCCCGCCTAAATCGATCGCTTTCGTGGCATTTATCTCTGTACTCCAGGAGCGAATCAACTGTTTTTTCACATCGAAGGAAGCAGGATCATAATTAGTTTGATCATAATACTCTGCCCATTCCGTAGGCTCTGAGATTGACATGGATGAAATATGGGATTCTAAAACTGTAAGTATTTTCAACTGTGAAGCTTTAGATATCTTAGGAATCTTTTCAGTAGATCCACCTCGCCGCTGTTCAGAGTTGCCTTTGGCCATCAAATGAATATTGGGATAAATGACGGGATGAAATTTAGTTTTCCAGTCTAGCAATTTGGAAGTTTCTTTTAGACTCTTTCCGTTAATTTCTGATGACAATGTTTTGAGATAGTTGGCTCCATATTTTTGCGAAAGCAATAGCACACTAAAAAAGTGCATTTCAAACTGCTGGAGGGCACGCCAAGGTTCGCTAGGCTTATACCGCTCGATGCTGAGGGTATCGATAAAGATGGCTTTGCCATTGTAAAAAGTGACATTAAAGGCGCTGGCGTCCTTCAAGGTAAATCCCTTGCTCAACAAGAACATTTGGATTCTCAAAGTAAGCTGGGCAGCATGTTTATATTGTGAAAATGACCATTCGTAAGGATAGGTTATAAACGGAATCTGCTCTGGTAAAAGTATGATTTTGAAAGAGTCGCGATACGTTTCTTTATGCCGTACAAGCCATCCTTTTTCAAATAGAGATGTATAAATACCAGCATCAACTGCTGCTTGATATTCCTCAAAAAAGATAGGATTGATCTGGCGTTTAATGATTTCATTCTCTTTGAAAATAAAACCTGATGGATCACGATACGATGCGGCTAGTTGAGACATTTAACTGTCTGTTTGATCATTTTTATAAGCCTCGTCAAAAGAATCTGGTCCTTTCTTTTTTTTGATTCCTAACCATTCTTTGATATACATCATGCAGGTTTTATAGAATATAACAAAGCCAGCAAATGCTGCAATGGCTGCTTGTGCTATCATAGCACCTAATCCTGGATCAAAATAAAGAATAAAATTCATGACGCAATTTAAGTATAAAACGAGTGCAAATAAAAAAACTGCCTTTTGTGAAAAAGGCAGTTTTGATAATTCAATCGTTCTGAGGTTATTTTACCGGATTCAGAATCATATCAATACGTTCTGAAAGATCGCGTAAGTGAAGTTTTGACAATTGATCGCGAGTAGAATTTGAAGCTCTTTTAGCATCACGCATCAATGTTACTAACTCTGCTCTAACGATAGGTCTGATATCACTTTGTGCAACATCAATACTTGAACCGAATCTTCCTCGAGCTCCCTGATCGTTGTTCATGATAAACTCTAGACGCTCAACATATGCACGTTGAAGGTTTCTGCGATAACGGTCAATAGTCTGCCCGCGTACAAGCTCGCTGAATAACCCTTTGCGCAATTCAGTCATCATTTCAAGTAAACCATAAGCATCACTGCCATTAACTTCTTCATTCTCCATTAGACGAGCCATGCGACCAAAGTCTAAAACATCGTTTAAAGTTCTAACCTGTGTACCGCGTATTCTTTCAATACTACCATCACTTTCAACTTTATTGAAAATGTCCTGATCGATTAACCATTCTGGAGTTTCAAATAATTCCTTGTGAAGGAAAGCCATAGCGCGTTCTTGCTTTTCTTTAGGAGCGTGTTCATAAACAGCGCCTTCCTGGCCATAAGCTTTGTAAGTTTCCTTTACACCACCTATGTTAGCGGCAACGTGCCCCATGTATCTGTTATACTGGCTCAAAACCTGACCATACATAGTTTCAAGATCGTCATAGTTCTCACCTGTTTTTCCAGTCCATTCTCCCAATTTAGGAACAATGCGTTTCAAGTTCATAATACCATAAGTACTGGCATTCATACTATCATCACCTAAATCTTCTGTTTGACTAGTGTAGTCAATCACACCAAATTGCTGACGACCAAATCTGTAAACAGGATCTCCAGCTTTTTCAAGAATCCACTCATCAAGAATTTCTTTTTCTTCTAATGCAGTTTTTCCTGGAAGTGGCTTATATCCCCAAGCGATAGAATATTTATCATACGGACCGATGTTAGGCATTAAAGCTACATCGCCATCTTCTGGCTGCGCTACGTAATTGAAACGTGCATAATCCATAATACTAGGAGCTGTTGAATATTTAGCTGTGAATTCTGGATCGCGCAGATCTTCTACTGAGTAGGCTACAGAACTTCCCATATTATGTGGAAGACCTAAAGTGTGTCCTACTTCATGGGAGCTCACAAAACGAATCAATCGTCCCATTACATCCTCATCAAACTCTGTAGCTTGTGCTTTATCATTTATCGCTGCTGTCTGTACAAAGAACCAGTTGCGTAATAATGTCATAACGTTATGGTACCAGTTGATGTCAGATTCAAGAATCTCACCAGACCTAGGGTCAGAAACGTGTGGGCCATTTGCATTAGGAATAGGGGACGCTAGGTATCGTACCGTGGAATAACGTACATCCTCTGGACTCCAGTCTGGATCTTCCTCTTTAGTAGGAGCATCCTTAGCAATAATCGCATTTTTAAAACCAGCGGCCTCAAATGCAACTTGCCAGTCTTCAATACCTTGCTTGATATATTTTATCCACTGTTGTGGCGTGGCAGGATCGATATAATAAACGATCTGTTTTTTAGGTTCAACTAGCTCTCCTCTTTTAAAAGCGGCCATGTCTTCGTCCTTAACCTCTAATCTCCAGCGGTCAAGATAACGTACCGTTTTAGTTTCTTGAGCATCCAGACCATAATCTTGCTGTCCTCTAGCAAACCAGCCTACACGTTGATCATAATAACGACGCTTCATAGGTTCTTTAGGAAGCAAAATCATAGAGTTGCTCATCTCTATAGAAATTGATTGAGTACTAGAGTTGGAAGGTGGCTCGCTAGCGAGATATGTTTTCACATGACGGCTCTCAATATTTTCTGGAAATGATTTTAAAGTATCAATGTAAGATCTGTCTTCATCAAGTCTGGATATTTTATAATTGCTACGTTGTGATTGTGGAAATCCTATGGACTTTACATCCTCAGTAAAGAATTTAGTCACATCAATGACCGCATTATAGCTGGTGCTATCTTTTTTTACCGCCTCGATTGCAAAAGAATAGAGGATAGGCTCAAAATTTGAGTTCTCAACAGCAATGCTCACTGGAAGGGAATCTGCTGCAACTATATCATGAGATACGATTCTAAGAAGCACATTATCATTCTTACGTTGCCATCTTAAAGTTTGTGTATTTGCTTTCCCACCACCAAAACCTATTCCGGTAGCAGTCTTTGCGATACGAGTCACCATCAGCATTTCTCGATTAAAAAGGCTGTCTGGAATCTCGTAGTAATATTTATCTTCAACTTTATGTACTGTAAAAAGACCAGGATCGCTTTTAGCATCCTTGGTAATTACTTTAGAGTAAGGTTGAATGCCACCTTTTTTAGAGGTCTTTTTGCTGGCATCTCCATCTGCATCAGATTTGGATGCTCCTTTTTTAGGTCCACAAGATGCAAGCATTGCAGCTGTAAGAACTAAAAGCATTAGTGATTTTAATGATTTCATCAAATGATAGTTTTTTAGTATGGCTTTAAAGATATCAAGCCTGCTATAAATTAATCTTAACTAGTTGTTAATAGTAGTTAATTTATTTGTCTTTTTTCGCTTTCGCGAAATTAATTAAACCTACCTATTCTATAGGGGTAAAGGGATTGATCAACCTAATTATTGATGCACAAAGCTTGCCTCCTTTAAAGTTTAACTCCGTATTTCAAAATTTAAAAACTAGTTATATTTCTTTCACATCTTTTATCACAGTGCATGTCTTTCATGTATCAAAGAATAGATTTTAAACAGATGTTTGCCATGACAATTGCAATTAAACAAGCCTATATTTTTCAAGATGGTGCACAAGATCAGATCGCCAATAATCTGAAGGCGTAGGATTTTAACCTGTAATGAAACACTTGTATTAATTGGGCTCGTAATATTGTATCGACAAGGATATATTAAAAATGCGAGGAGGTAAGTGTAAAATAATTTTCAAAATATTCTACAGAGTGAAATGAAAATATCAGACAGTTAATAGACAATTGATTCAATGAACTTAAGTTCGTAAATCACTTCTTATTTCCAATTCATCAGACCGTGAAGCTGTAGTTCGAAATCTAATACCTATTTGTTTGAAGACTGTTTTTATTTTTAATGATTTCGATTTTCCGGTCTGGTATCAGTATTATGCTTATGATCGCAAGCGCTCATGAGTTTCAGGAACAAATTTTTTACTAGTTTAAAAAGTGGAAGTAAAATTCCTAGCCTCAAGCCATATTGAATAATAAAATTATAGATCAAAAAAGCCCAAGCATAATTTCATGCTTGGGCTTTATAATTTTAATCAGAGTATTTCACTTAAAAAAAGTCTAATACGGAAAGCGTTTAGTCATTACAAAGGCCTTATTAATCTGATCTTTCAGAAACCAACCGCTTTTTATTTCATCACAGATTTTTCTAGTAAAATTTATTGATTCACTGTTTCAAGTAAATTGTTATAATCATATCAGATTTATGCAAATGGATGATTGCACTATTAAGAGATTGTGATCATCTCTTAATTGGAAATGATTTGCAAAACCTATCATCTTATAGCTATGCTGTGAGGAATATAAACCTAGAGTTGCAGAGAGAAACCAAGTTGAGGGTAATTGCATTCGTTAAGGTTAGGGCAGTCGATAGAACCACTTAACCATTCTGAAAAAAATGTTCATTAAAATTATAACACTAAAAACAAATACAAGAATATCTATAAATCAAAAAAGCTCAAGGATGATTTATCCTTGAGCTTAATTTCATAAACGATTGCTTAATTAAGTTTTTCTTTCTTTCAAAAAGCAAAACTTTTTAAGGCGGTTAGTTCACATCCCAAAACAATGGGCTATTTAGAACATCCCCATTACTTAATTTAGCAGATGCAGCTTGAACATTCTCACGGTTAAGCGTTTGCAGTGATTGTGGGTATCTCAAACGCTTAGGCATTTCAGTTAAGGTTACGTCAGTGTTCTGTGGAACGAAAACATAAGATGTAACTCTAAACGATGCTGGTAAAGCATCCACTTGAGATTGCGGTAATATCACTGTCTCATTAGGCAGTATAAAAATATCATCTGCCGGTAATTTAGTTCTGCGATATTCTGCGTAAGCAGTATGTCCTTGCATATATAAAGCTACATATTTTTGAGTCAAAACATTCTCCCTATTTGCTGCAGGTAAACCTGATACAAATGTAGCAATGTCAGCCGTAGATACTCCCCATTTTTCCATGGATGCAGTAACCCCTGCGATATAATTGCCTTGAGCAAATCCGTTACGTTCTGAAATAATAAACTGTACTTCAGCAAACTCCATTAATACTTCGCCATAATCTGGCTTTATCACTTTGCTACTTGCATAAGAAAAAGCAGAACGTGGGAATTTATCTGGATTTGGGAATGCATAAGGCATACCTTCATAAGCAGCATAGTCCGTGTTACGAGGGTAAGTGGCTTCTTTGACGCTAGTTATTCCAGCATCGGTAGGAGCTACCATTTCAAACAATCTTGGGTCTTGACCAAAAGTACCAGTTTCTCCCTGTAAAAGATTTACAAAAGTAGAAGCAACCGCAAAGTCAGTACGTGCAATAAAAGCTTGCCACAATGGTGAAGCATTATCATCTGCAGTATCAAATGCTTGAACTGCATTATCATCGTTTGATAGCATAACACCTGAAGTTATAGCAGCATCTATCGCAGCATTAGCTGCCGCAGCATCAACGCCATTGGTATTGTTAGCAACTCTTAAGATCAAACTATTTGCAAAGCGCTTCCACTTAGTCGCATCGCCATTAAAAATATTGTCACCACTCACAAAAACTATTTCGTTTTCGTTGATCATATCAGCAGACTCTCTCAATTCTTTTAAAATATCTGTGTAGATATCTTGTTGATCAGCAAATACTGGAGACAATGTTCCATCACCAATTGCTAAAGCTTGAAAACTCTCTTGAGGATTTCCATAGGAATAGTAAGGTACATCTCCGAAGAAATTAGTCAACTGATAGAAGCCGTAGGCCATCATTATTCTAGCAGCTGCGATTTGGTTCTCATTATTACCATAAGCAGCAGCATTACCTTTTGTGGCTTCATTCGTATTTTGATCTAGGATATACTTTAAATCAGTTGCTACGAAATAAGTAACGTTATACAAACCAGTCGCTGTTGTTTCTCTATAACGGAAAGCATCTTCCACTGCATAGGCAGTTTGCGCCCAGTATTGCATCCATGGCAATGTAAGACGACCCGAGTTGAATCCATCCTCTGTAGTTTCCATGTACTGCTTTGTAGCACTTGCAAAAACATTACTCGTAGGGACAATTTCCGCTTGGTTAGGATTTACGTTGATATTTTCAAGGTCATCATCACAAGAGACAATTCCTAGGGCCATCACAGCCATAATCACTCTTAATAGGTTCTTTTTCATTTTCTTAGAATTTTAATTGTAAGTTCATACCATAACTTCTGGTTGATGGTAAGGATCCTCCCTCTGATCCTTGAATGTTACCACTTCCTGCGGTAGCTACTTCTGGGTCAAAGTTTTCATTGTCTAGACCCCATACGAACAAGTTACGCGCGAAGGCAGTAATACTGATTTCTCCAAATCCTTCCGTATATTTTTTCGGAATGGAATATCCTAAAGTAATCTCTCTCAATTTTACATAATCTGCATCAAATACGTTTTGTGCATCATTTCCGTTATAGAAATCCTGCCCATATTGCTGTGCTGGAATAACTTGAGTGTTTGGAGCAGTGTTCGTAACTGTGTAGTTTCCATTTACGTCATAAGCTACTGTTCCAGTAACACCTGGAAGAACTATTCCTTCTTCACGAATGTTATTAGCAGCTGTTTGCTCTAAGATTCCTGAGTAATTTCCCCAGATATTTGTTAAAGAACGGTATTTACCACCTTTTTGAATATCTATAAGAGCACCTAGGCTAAAGCCTTTGTAGTTGAAACTGTTTCTGATACCCATGTTGTAATCCGGAAGGATTGATCCTAGATTTTCAACATTTCTCGTTTCTGCATAACTTCCGTTAGCATTTATAACTCGGTTACCTTGATCGTCGAAAACATAGTTAGTACCTCTAATTACACCGTATGGTTCTCCTACAACAGCGTTTAGTGTAACACCGTTAAAAGGGAATCGAGCAATTTCTAAGGACTCAACATCATCGATTAGACTTAATACCTCACTATTATTCTTATTAAAGTTTACGGAAAGATCCCAACTAAAATCCTCAGTCTGTACTAATTTACCGCTTAAGAAAATTTCCAAACCGCGGTTTCTTAAACTTCCTGCATTTACGAAAGTACTGCTGAATCCAGTTGCAGGATCTACAGTTACTGGGGTAATCAGATCCTCAGTTTTTTCAGAGTAATAAGTCATGTCTAACTTCAAACGATTCTTTAAAAATCCAAGTTCAACACCTATTTCAGAACTGATTTTAGTTTCTGGTCCCAACTCAGCATTATTATTACCGCCTCCTTGGCTGAAAGGTACATCACCTAAGAATGGAATTTGAGCGCCAAAGTAGTTTTTCAGTTGGTATGGATCAGTATCACTACCTACCTCTGAATACCCACCTCTTAATTTACCAAACGTTAACCATGGTGCGTCAATAAAATTAGAGAATACAACACTACCGTTTACAGAAGGGTAGAAGAACGAGTTATTGTCAGCTGGTAACGTGGAAGACCAGTCGTTACGACCTGTAAAGTTCAAGTAGTAAGTGTTATCGTAACCGAATGATGCAGAAGCATATAAACTGTTCACTTGTCTGTCTGAATCAAATTCTGTAACAGAAGCAGGTGCAGCAGAGTTTGTAATAGTATACAAACCTGGAACAACTAAACCACCAGAAGTACTTGCAGACAATCTATGGAATTCGTTTACTCTCTTATTACCACCTACAAATGCATTTAAGGAAAGCTTGTTGTCTAAGAAAGTTTTATCATAGTGAAGTCTTCCTTCATAATTTACCTCTTGGAACGTTCTATTTTGTTCCAAGTAAAATGCTTGATCTACAGAACCAACAGCTCTTTGACTATTTACAGCAAAGCTATAAGTGTCTGCAAATACGTTAGCCACAGCATATAATTCATCTGTGAAATTATACTGGCCTCCTATTGTACCATACCATCTAGTACGTTTGTCACTTGCTGTGTTCTCATATAATGTCCAGTATGGATTATCTGAGTACAATGCATCACCATTGGTAGCAGAAACCCTGTTCCAGCTGCGTTGTGAACCATCAGCTTTCTTATATTTTTTCAGTCTTTCATAATCTAACGATGTTTGACCGAATTGATACAGTTGTTGAACAACTCCTTCTCCTGTGTAACCAAAACCAGGCCTGTTGAAACCATCAGTTACCGTCAAATTTACGGTCGAGTTAATTTTAAACTTATCAGTTAGTTGAGATGTCGCATTTAAGTTAATAGAAGTTTTTCTCAAGTTCGTGTTAGGCACAATGCCTTCAGTTTGTGTATTGTTTAAAGACAATCTATATGTCGATTTTTCAGTACCAGAAGCAAATGCTACACTATTATTGAATTGAACTCCGGTTTCCCAGAAATCATCCTTACCATTTTTCGGGTTTATCCAGGCACGTGGCTGTAAGAAATCCTCAGCAAATTCTGGATCAAATGCATCCCAATGTAGAACTAAACGGTTAGGGTCATAACGAGGTCCCCATGATTCATCAACACCGTAAGCCACTACATCATACGTGGTTCCGTTAATAGTAGATTGACCAAAATCTGTCTGACCTATAGTTTGAGGATTACCAGCGCCACCACCGTACAGCTTTTGTACTTTAGGAAGGATATTAACTTCGTCAAATGTAACTCCTGAATTGATGGTTATGGATGACTTACCTGCTTTACCTGATTTAGTGGTAATCAAGATTACACCATTAATACCACGCGATCCATATAGTGCTGCTGCCGCTCCACCTTTAAGGACGTTAAGAGTAGCGATGTCATCGGGATTGATGTCAAACCCGGCATCCCCATAATCACGACCACCACCACCGGTTTGAGCACCGGTCGTGTTATAGTTGGAGTTATCTAATGGAATACCATCTACTACAATCAAAGGTCTGTTTTCTTGAGTAATAGAACTCGCACCACGTATAAGGATTCGAGTAGAACCACCTAAAGCACCTGTTGAATTACTTACCTGTACACCAGCAACTTTACCACTTAAAGAGTTAAGTGCATTTTGGTTTCTAGTTTCGGTAATTTCTTCACCTGTAACTGTCTGCGTAGCATAACCTAAAGATTTTTTCTCTCTGGAAACACCTAATGCAGTAACTACAACAGGTCCCAATGCTTGAGCATCTTCCTCCATAGTAACATTGATGACACTTTGACCGGCAACTATTATTTCTTGAGATTTAAGACCCAAATAGCCGAAAACCAAAACTTCGCCATCTGTAGCTCTAATGGTATATTCTCCATCGAAGTTAGATTGCGTACCAATATTGGTTCCTTTTTTACTAATGTTTACTCCAAGCAGCGGTTCTCCTGCGGAGTTTGTGACTTTCCCGGTTATGGGATTTTGTGCAAATGCAAACTGCACGGCGAGTACCATGACAAGTACAAGCATTTTGTGATAAAATAATTTCATGCGTTGATAGATTTATTTGTTGGGATAAATATATTAGAATTATTTAACACTACACTAACAACCGTCCCTACTAATTAAAAAATAAAACTAATTTAATTGCAACCTTCAATCGCTCAGTAAGTTGCATTCCATGATTTATTTGTTAAAATAAATATGAGCTCATATCTTCTCCTAAACCTATCGCTTTAGTGATTTAAACCGCGGCATTAGGACATTATTTTTGAAAATAATCAATCGTATTTATCAATTTTACCGCAAGAAAAAAGCCACCTCTTTCGAGGTGGCTTTTGATAATAATAAGGAAGTTTGACTACATCATTCCACCCATTCCTCCAGGCATTCCGCCGCCCATTCCTGAGCCGCTGCCACTATCTTCTTTGATTTCAATTAACGCACATTCTGTTGTAAGAATCATTCCTGCTACTGATGCAGCATTTTCTAAAGCGACACGAGTCACTTTTTTAGGATCGATAATTCCTTCTTTCAACATATCGACGTATTTGTCGTTTTTAGCATCATAACCGTAATTCCCTTTAGATTCTAAAATCTTAGAAACAACAACGCTTCCTTCACCACCAGCATTTTCAACGATGATTCTTAGCGGACTTTCAATAGCTCTCGCAACAATGGAGATTCCAGTTTCTTGGTCAAAATTAACTGCTTTTAGTTTTTCTAAAACCGACTTGGCACGTATCAAGGCAACGCCACCACCGGCAACGATTCCTTCTTCTACTGCAGCGCGAGTTGCATTTAAAGCGTCATCAACACGATCTTTCTTCTCTTTCATTTCAACTTCACTTGCTGCTCCTACATAAAGGACAGCAACACCACCAGCAAGTTTAGCAAGACGTTCTTGAAGTTTTTCTTTATCATAATCAGATGTCGTGTTCTCGATTTGAGATTTAATCTGATTTACACGCACTTGGATATCGCTATTGCTACCGGCACCGTTTATGAGAGTTGTGTTATCCTTGTTAATTTCCACTTTCTCTGCAGTTCCCAACATATCGATAGTGACATTCTCAAGTGTGAAGCCTCTTTCTTCAGAAATGACCGTACCACCAGTAAGAATTGCAATGTCTTCTAACATTGCTTTTCTACGATCACCAAATCCTGGAGCCTTAACAGCCGCAATTTTCAGTGCACCACGTAGCTTATTCACTACTAATGTAGCTAGAGCCTCGCCATCAACATCTTCAGCAATGATCAATAATGGTTTCCCAGATTGCGCCACTGGTTCAAGAATAGGCATCAAGTCTTTCATCGTGGAAATCTTCTTGTCAAACAACAAGATGTATGGATTTTCCAACTCGGTAGTCATTTTCTCAGAGTTCGTTGTGAAATAAGGGGAAAGATAACCGCGATCAAACTGCATTCCTTCAACAACATCCACATAAGTTTCCGTTCCTTTAGCTTCTTCAACAGTGATTACACCTTCTTTTCCTACTTTACTAAATGCTTTAGCGATCAAATCACCAATCATCTCGTCATTGTTAGCAGAAATGGATGCGATTTGTTTAATCATTTCGTTAGAATCGCCTACTTTTTTAGCTTGCTTTTCTAGGTCTTTAACGATTGCTTCTACAGCCTGATCGATTCCTCTTTTAAGATCCATCGGGTTTGCTCCAGCTGCTACGTTTTTCAAACCTTCTTTGACTATTGCTTGTGCAAGAACAGTCGCGGTAGTTGTACCATCACCTGCAAGATCATTTGTCTTACTCGCAACTTCTTTAACCATCTGTGCGCCCATGTTCTCAAGCTCGTCAGAAAGTTCGATTTCTTTTGCAACGCTCACACCATCTTTAGTCACCACAGGTGCTCCAAATGATTTACCTATAATAACATTACGACCTTTAGGTCCTAACGTTACTTTAACTGCGTTTGCTAATGCATCAACGCCACGCTTAATGCCGTCTCTTGCTTCTACGTCAAATTTTATATTTTTTGCCATAATGCTATTGTATCTTCTACTTCTAAGAAATAGATATTGATTTAATTAAAAAGTTAATTGTAAAATGAAAGATGCTTTTATCGCTTTCGCGAAAGCGAACTATTCTTAAACTATTGCAAGAATATCTTCTTCTCTCATCATTAGGTAATCATTACCTTCTACCTTTAGTTCTGTACCACTATACTTTCCGTAAAGTACAGTATCTCCTACTTTAACAGTCATTTCATAATCGATTTTACCTTTCCCAACAGCAACCACTTTACCTTGTTGTGGTTTCTCTTTTGCGGTATCTGGAATGTAAAGTCCCGAAGCTGTTTTTTGCTCTGCGGCAGATGGTTCAATTAGAACTCTATCTGATAACGGTTGAATATTTAATGCCATTTCAAAAAAATGTTTTGTTTGATTAATAAGTAATGTAATGGTCTATAAATGTGCCACGTTCTAATAGCTGACAAAACATCATAAAATAAAATATCCAGCGGGTTGCGCTGGATATATTGTCAGTTGTATGTAAATTTTTCTACTGGTTTTCTTCTGGAATGGCAGTATTATTAGTCGCTGGAGATACAGGAGCTTCAATTTCTACAGGGTCTGCAACTCTAATTGCACCACTATTTCTTTCCTTAATCAGGAATGTACTGGCAGCGAGAATTAAAACTAGTAATGTTGTTGAGAGTACCCAGGTACTTTTGTCTAAAAAATCACCTGTTTTTTTAACACCACCTAACTGCTGCGTTCCACCACCGCCGAAGCTGGAAGACAAACCGCCACCTTTAGGGTTTTGTACCATGATTACTACAATGAGCAAAAAGGCAACAAAAATAATAAGACCTAAGATTATATAAAATGTAGTCATTTAATTATTGCTTTGTAAATTTTCAATTTCCCTAATTCGGTCTGCAAAGAAACCACTTTTTTCTGGATGTTGCAATTTTAAAACGGCATAGGATTTTATAGCCTTATCATAGTTTTTCTGCGCGAGATAAACCTTGGCCAGTGTTTCTGTCATAAGGTGTTTGCCACTATCTAATGGCTCTATAGTAGGCGTTCCAATCGGGCCTGTTTTACGAGGAGTAATTTTAGGTTTGGCAGCGAGAAACTCATCTATTCGCTTCATTTTATCGCTGCGATAATGGTCTTCTAATTCAGAAACGCTTATATTTTTTGATTGCTTCTGTGATACATCTCTATCAATAGGAGTAACTCCCGTTAACTTGAGCCATTCGTGAAAACTGTGTTTCTCGTTTTTGGTGAAGTTCAAAACCTCATCAACATCAGCTTTCTTTTTTTCAAATAAATCCACATCAGCAACTTGGGTAAATTCTTTATCAATGTTAAGCACTGTCGTTTTGATGGGTGCTGGCTCATCAATGACATTCACATCGACTTCTTGATCTATTACCACATCAAGTTCCTCGATCACTTCTTGTTGCTGTTTGATTTGCTCGCTAATTCTATTCTGAATGAAAACGTCAGAAGTAATAAAATCAAATAAAACGGATCTGTCTGTGGTGTGTGCGGCTGTTATTTGCAACTCCTTATTGTATAAGGGGCTTTGCTCATTATACAATCCCTTCAAGTAAATACTGCGTGCTGCCTGAAAATAGGGATGTTTATTGATAACACCAGATAGCATTTCTAGATCGTCTGTATGCAGTTGATCTGGATTTGAAATTATGGTATGTAGACGTTCTAAATCGATCATTACCAGTTTGTCAGTGTATCGTTATAAATCTCTTGTGTGATCTGGTCAAATATTACTTCCAGGGCAATATCTAATGCCGCGTTTTGTAATTGTGTGTTTGCAGGGTAATCGTAATAGAATGTGTATGATTTTTCAAAGCTTTTCTCATCATCCTTATTATTAACAAAGCGAACGTTGATGTCAATTGTCACCCTGTTCTGTGACGCTCGATTGTCTGCTGTTGCAGTGATAGGAGATATGTAATATCTAGTTATCTCCCCTTGATACAAGTAATCTCCGTTTGAATTAACGAGACTTAAACTGGTTTGATCCTGAATCAAATCTTGCAAGGCAAGTGTGAATGTTCTCTCGATGCCTACTTCTACTTGTGTCGCTGTATATCCAAAATAATCAACCTGAAAAGTCTTTACATTATCGGGAATTGAGACGCCGCTCAAACTATAAAAACCACACGACTGCAAACTTGCAAATAGGAGTAGGGCACTTATTATCTTTAGAAATCTAGAGATCATATTGTTTGATTTTGCGGTACAATGTACGTTCTGATATGCCTAAATCATCAGCAGCTGCCTTGCGTTTACCTTCATGACGTTCTAGAGACTTTTTAATCAACTCAATTTCTTTGTCAACTAACGATAAGGATTCTTCCTCTTCAACTTCTTGAGCAAAATCATAGCGATCGCTAGAGCTTGCAGATTTTACAGTTTTAGTAGCTGGCTCTGATGATTTTTCATGAGAATCCTCTTGACTTACTTCATAAGCCTGATCGATGACATCCTCATATGCATAGGAGTTGCTATCGTTGTTCTCATTGCTTTTGCCGCCGCCATAAATCCTATTGATCAACCCTTGCTGCTTTTCTTGAACCTCATCACCACTGCTGGCGCTGTTCATAAGTTCGCTGGTAAGCTTCTTGAGATCATTGAGGTCATTCTTCATATCAAACAAAACCTTATACAAGATTTCACGCTCGTTAGCAAACTCGCTATCGCTCGTTTTTTTAGTACTTCCCACAACTGCAGGAAGATTTGATCCAGTATCTGGTAGGTATTCCTTTAAAGTAGGGGCATTGATATTGCGCTCTTTTTCTAAAACACTTATTTGTTCTGCAACGTTGCGCAACTGTCTTATATTTCCACTCCAGCGGTAATTTGTCAAAGCCTGAATAGCTGGATCGTCCAGTCGCAGCGTGGGCATTTTATATTTATTAGCAAAATCTGAACAGAACTTGCGGAATAGCAGGTGAATATCGCCCTTTCGCTCGCGCAACGGTGGCAACTCAATTTCTACGGTACTCAATCGATAATATAAATCTTCCCGGAATTTTCCCTTTTCAATCGCAGTGAATAAATTCACATTTGTTGCAGCGACGATACGTACATCTGTTTTCTGAGTCTGGGAAGAACCTACTTTTAGAAACTCTCCATTTTCTAAGACTCTTAACAATCTGACCTGTGTAGGTAGTGGTAGTTCACCTACTTCATCAAGAAAAATGGTACCGCCATCTGCAACTTCAAAGTAACCACTGCGCGTTTGTGTTGCACCGGTAAAAGCACCTTTCTCATGACCAAAAAGTTCAGAATCAATCGTTCCCTCTGGTATTGCACCACAGTTAACTGCAATATATTTAGCGTGTTTTCTAAAAGATTGCGAGTGGATAATGCGCGGGATGCTTTCTTTTCCTACCCCACTTTCTCCGGTAACGAGCACAGAAATATCTGTAGGTGCCACCTGCAATGCTTTCTCAATCGCACGGTTAAAAACTGCATCGTTTCCTATAAGTTCAAAGCGCTGTTTGACAGATTGTACTGTTTCTATACTCATAATGCTGCCGTTCTAAGTGGTCCTTCCATGTCACTATATCCTATGGCTTCTCCTATCAATGTCGCTCCTGTGCAATCATCCACCCGCACCAATACAAAATCTCCGGGCTTGTAATTTTCTTTTGGGAATACGGCCACAACGTTATGTGTTGTTTTTCCTGCCCATTGATCTGCAGATTTTTTTGAGGGCTTTTCGATCAGAACTTCTACAATGGTTCCTAGATTTTGAGCCGTTCTTTGAGCACTTGATTCTTGCTGTAGATCAATAATCTCTACCAGTCGTCTTTTCTTTACTTCTTCTGGAATGTCGTCTGGCATCTTGCGAGCCGCCATCGTTCCTGGACGTTCTGAATAGGCAAACATAAATCCGAAATCATAACCTACGTAACGCATTAAGCTCAAAGTATCCTGATGATCTTCTTCAGTTTCTGTCGGGAATCCAGTGATAATATCCTGGGAAATGGAAACACCTGGAATGATGCTTTTTACACGATCAATTAAGTCCATGTATTCTTGTCGGGTATGCAGTCGGTTCATCTCTTGCAAGATTCTATCACTTCCAGATTGTACGGGTAAGTGAATGTAATCGCAAATATTTCTATGCGCGGCCATAGCGTGCAGCACGTCATCACTAATATCTTGCGGATTACTGGTGGAGAATCGAACTCTCATTCCCGGTTGTGCGTTAGCCACTTTATGTAGCAATTGAGCAAAGTCAACGGCAGTAGCTTTGGCCATTTTACTAGCTTTTTTGTAATCTTTTTTGAGTCCGCCGCCATACCATAAATAGGAATCGACATTTTGACCCAATAAGGTAATTTCTTTAAATCCTTTTGCTGCTAGGTCATTAACTTCATCTAGAATTGAGTGAGGATCACGGCTGCGCTCGCGACCGCGGGTAAATGGGACCACGCAAAACGTACACATGTTATCACAACCTCTGGTGATGGACACAAAGGCGCTCACACCGTTGGAATTTAATCGGACCGGAGATACATCAGCATAAGTTTCATCTCGCGATAGCAAAACGTTGACCGCATCACGACCGTCATCAATCTCTGCAATTAAATTAGGGAGGTCTTTGTAAGCATCTGGTCCCACGACCATATCTACAATCTTTTCCTCCTCGAGAAATTTAGATTTCAAGCGTTCTGCCATGCAACCTAGAACGCCCACTTTCATATTGGGATTGTGACTCGCCTTGACGGCATTATATTTCTCGAGACGCTTGCGCACGGTTTGTTCTGCCTTATCGCGTATAGAACAAGTATTTACAAGAACAAGATCTGCTTCTTCCAGATTTTGAGTGGTATTAAATCCCTGGGTAGCAAGAATGGAAGCCACGACCTCACTATCAGCAAAGTTCATCTGGCAGCCATAACTTTCTATAAAGAGCTTACGTTTATTCTGCTCCATAGGAGCGACTTTCATAGCCGTTCCTTGTAAATTTTCATCAATAATCTTTTCCATCATCGCAATCTTAAATAAAGAGTGCAAAGATAGTTTTTTTGCCATGGATGTGACAAAGTGGCAGCAGGTTTCTTGTGTGCTTTATTTTGAGGGCTATTTCGCTTTCGCGAAAGCGTAATAGAAAGGAATTAAAGTAACACGGGAATCTTTTATATTAAAGGGAAGTGAAGCGTTAAGGGTGCGTTGTCTTACATTATTTGTTAGCCATGCTAATGATACCTTATTATATAACTCACCCAATATGAAAACGTTATAGCATTATGCTTAATCCTAAACAGCTGTTTAGCAGCATTTTGAATTATAAATAAAAATATCATATACCTTTGCAGCCTAAATTGAGATGTGGAATGGCAAAGAATCTGGTAATCGTGGAGTCGCCTGCAAAGGCGAAGACAATAGAGAAATTTTTAGGAAAGGATTATAAAGTCGCGTCCAGTTTTGGACATATTGCAGACTTACCCGCTAAGGAGTTGGGTGTTGCAGTTGATAAAAATTTTGAGCCCAGTTACATTGTTAATAGCGACAAGAAAGACCTTGTTAAGAAGCTAAAGAAAATGGCTGCAGAGTCAGACATGGTATGGCTTGCGAGTGATGAGGATCGTGAGGGTGAAGCTATTGCATGGCACCTCGCAGAACAACTAGATCTTAAGAAGGAAAAGACCAAACGAATTGTTTTTAATTCCATTACAAAAAACGCGGTGCAGCACGCGATCGATAACCCACGGTCTATTGATTATGATCTAGTTAATGCACAGCAGGCACGTCGTGTTCTGGATAGGATTGTAGGGTATGAAATATCGCCTATTCTATGGCGTAAGGTTAAAGGTGGTGCAAGTGCCGGACGGGTACAATCTGTTGCCGTGCGATTAATTGTAGAACGGGAACAAGATATTATCGATTTTAAAAGCGATAATTTTTACCGTATCGATGCCGAGTTTCTAACGAAAGATAAAAAAGCATTAAAAGCTAAATTGCCTTCAAACCTCTCGTCACGTAAGGAGGCAGAAGACTTTTTAGAAAAAAATAAGGGAGCAAAATTCCATGTTTCTGATCTTGTCAAAAAGCCAGCGACTAAATCTCCCGCGCCGCCATTTACAACATCAACTTTACAGCAGGAAGCTTCCAGAAAACTTTCCTTTAATGTAAGCCGTACCATGCAACTCGCACAACGATTGTATGAGGCTGGACTCATTACTTATATGAGAACGGATAGTGTGAATTTAAGTAGCGAAGCTAAATCTGGTGCTAAAAACGAAATAAATAAAGCCTACGGAAAAGATTTCCATAAGGAACGTAATTATAAAGGAAAATCCAAAGGAGCACAAGAAGCTCATGAGGCGATCCGTCCTACAGATTTTGCCCTACATAGCGGTGGTGCAGATCGCGATCAGACTCGTTTATATGAGTTGATCTGGAAACGTTCTATTGCTTCCCAGATGAGTGATGCAAAATTAGAACGTACGAATGTTACTATATCTGCAGATAAGCACGATAAAAACTTTACGGCTAGCGGAGAGATCGTCAAATTTGAAGGATTCCTAAAAGTTTATCTGGAAAGTACCGATGACGAGGATTTAGAACAAGAAGGATTGTTGCCTGACCTTAAAAAAGGACAAGAGTTAGACAATAAATTGATTACTGCAACAGAGCGTTTCTCGAGACCTCCTTATCGATATACAGAAGCTTCTCTGGTTAAAAAATTAGAAGAGTTAGGAATAGGAAGACCATCTACTTATGCACCTACCATTACTACTATACAAAATAGAAAGTATGTAGAGAAAGGAATGAATCTAGGTGAAGAACGTGCTTATGTTCAATTGCTTCTTAAGAATGACGCCATCAAGGAAAATGAACTAACAGAAACTACAGGGAGTAGTAAAGGAAAATTAATCCCAACTGACGTAGGTCGCGTGGTAAACGATTTTCTAGTAGAGCATTTCAAGAATATATTAGATTATAATTTTACCGCAAGAGTAGAAGAATCTTTTGATAATATCGCAGAGGGGAAAGAGGAGTGGACAGATATGATGAGCCACTTCTATAAAGATTTCCACCCTACGGTAACAGATGTGGCAGAGAACGCAGAGCGTGAGGTAGGGGAACGAGTGCTGGGAACAGATGCTAAAACCGGTAAACCTATATCTGTTAGACTAGGAAGGTTTGGCGCAATGGCTCAGATAGGAACTGTAGAAGATGAAGAAAAACCACAATTTGCCAGTTTATTACCGTCTCAATCGCTCAATACCGTGACACTTGAGGAAGTTATGGATTTATTCAAACTTCCTAGAACTGTAGGTGAATACAATGGACATCCCGTTGAGGTGAGTCAAGGTCGCTTTGGTCCTTATGTAAAGTTCAATGAAAAGACGTTTGTCTCCCTTGAAGAAGGCGACGATCCTTTGACGTTGACTTTTGAACGTGCTGGAGAATTGATCGCATCTAAAGAAAAAGCAGATGCTCCTATATATATGTATGACGATCAACCTGTAACAAAAGGTGTGGGTAGATTTGGCCCCTATATCAAATGGGCCGACATGTTCATCTCAGTGAATAAGAAATACGATTTTGATAATCTGACTAATGACGATATTGAAACCTTGATTAAGGACAAGGTCCAAAAAGAAAAGGATAAACTAATCGTTGATTGGGAAGAAGAAGGAATACGCATTGAGAAGGCACGGTGGAAACGACACAATATAATCAAAGGGAAGATTAAAGTTGAACTGGCAAAAACCATTGATCCATTAACGATCACACTGGAACAAGCCAAGGAAATGATAGCGAAGAAAGCACCAAAGAAAAAAGCGGCAGCTAAAAAGAAACCTGCGGCCAAGAAGAAAACTACTGCAGCAAAAAAAGCACCGGCAAAGAAAAAAACAACTACTGCGAAAGCGAAAAAGAAATAAGCTTTTATGATATTAGAGTATCTCAAACCTATTGATGAAGTCACTGCGGCTCATGCTAGGATTCAAGAACCTCGAACTTTGGGACAGACCATCTTGATGCATACGGCACAGGATGGTCTTCCTAGTTTAGAAGATGTAGATCTGGCAATAATTTCTATTTTAGAAAACCGCAAGGATGCTGCGGCTATATTTCAAGTGGAGAGTCTGGATGATATACGTATGAAGCTTTATGAACTTTTCCCGGGTAACTGGCACTCTACTATAGCTGATCTTGGAAATGTGGTTGCAGGAGAAACAGTGGAAGATACGTATTACGTAGTGCGGGAATTGACGGCTTATTTATTGGATAAGAATATCGTTCCTATATTTTTGGGAGGAAGTCAGGATATAATGTATCCCATCTACAGAGCTTATGATGAGCATAGCAAGATGATTAACGTGGTAAATATTGACAGTCGTTTTGATTTAGGGAATATTGACTTACCTATTAGTAACCGCAGTTTTATAGGGAAAATGGTTGCTACAGAGCCTTATAATCTTTTCAATTACAGCAACTTGGGGTATCAAACCTATTTCAATTCTCAGGACGAGATTGACTTATTAGATCGCCTATATTTTGACGCGATACGTTTAGGTGTTTTGGATTCTGATATTACAATAGCAGAGTCGGTTTTGAGAGATGCAGATCTGGTGGGAATAGATGTCAGAAGTATTCGATCGAGTGACTTACTTTACGATAAAGGGGATCCAAATGGGTTTCAATCGACACAAATGTGTCGTATGTCGAGGTATGCAGGGATCAGCGATCGACTAACTACATTCGGTATTTTCGAAATTCCAACAGGTGATTTTGAGCTAATGTCGAGTGCTGTTTCTCAGATCATCTGGTACTTTATAGAGGGATATAATTACCGCAGTAATGAGTACCCAGTGGATGTTTCAAAGGACTTTTTGAGGTATCAAGTGCCTATAGATGATGAGACCTTGATTTTCTATAAATCCAGCAAAACCGAACGCTGGTGGGTGGAGCTACCCTTTATTTCAAACGTTAATAATAAACTAAAACAATACACGTTATTACCGTGTGATAAGGAAGATTATGTACAGGCAACTTCTCAAATTTTGCCGGAACGCTGGTTGAAAGCGCGGCAGAAAAACGAGGTATAATAGAGGTTCTCAAAGCATTAATATCAAACAAACAAAAAGAAAAAAGTTGGCGGAATGGAATCTTTTAAATAGGTTTACCGGCTTTTAAATCTTAAACCAAAGAGGAACGTAAATATGAAAAAGTTACTTATGCTAGTTGCGGTTGTTGGTTTTCTTGCCAGTTGTGGTAAGGGAGATCGAGGACAACTGGTAGGTGCAAAAGGGAAAAAATGGCATCCGGAGAAACCCTACGGAATGACACTAGTTCCTGGAGGTGCATTTATAATGGGTAAGGCTGATGATGACATCGCTGCTACATTGAATGCGCCACCTAAAACAGTTACAGTGACTTCCTTTTATATGGATGAGACTGAAATTACTAATGCTGAATATCGCAAGTTTACCAACTGGGTACGTGATTCCACATTAAGGATGCGACTTGCTATTATGGCAGACGACAATGGGTTGACACCAGGAAGTGGTGGTACCGGTGATTTTGCATTTAAGGATGCTGCTGAAGACCCATCCGTATGGCAACAGTATGTGTTAGAAAATTATGTAGGTCTAGGAGAAACAGGGTATGAAGGTCGTTATCTCAATTGGGATGAAGAATTGATCTGGGATACTGCAGACATTCCAGATGAATATTATGCAGAAGCTTACGACTCCATGTACATTCCTTATGAGGAAGCTTACAATGGAGTTCGAACCATAGATGTAGAAAAATTGATCTATAGATATTCCGTGCAGGATATTGAAAAAGCGGCTCGCAACCCTGGTTTAAAAAGAAAGGATTTCATCAGTCAGAATGAAATCAAGATTTATCCAGATACCACCGTATGGATCCGTGATTTTAATTACAGTTATAATGAGCCCATGCACAATGATTATTATTATCATGAGGCATACAGTGATTATCCAGTAGTAGGAGTGAACTGGGAACAGGCTAAAGCATTTTGTCAGTGGAGAACTACCTATCACGACAATTATAGAAGTAAACGCAATTTAGAACGTGTTTTTCCATACCGACTTCCTACGGAGGCAGAATGGGAGTATGCAGCACGTGGTGGTCTAGAAGGAGCAACATACCCATGGGGTGGATTTTATGCTAAAAATGACAGAGGCTGTTTTATGGCAAATTTCAAACCTTTACGTGGAGATTATGCTGCAGATCAAGCTTTGTACACGGTAGAGGCAAAATCATACGATCCTAACGATTACAATCTGTACAATATGTCAGGAAACGTTTCAGAATGGGTAAACTCTTCTTATGAGCCAGGTGCCTATGAATATATGTCTTCCATGAATCCTGTAGTTAATGACGAGAGTAACCGTCGCAAGGGAGTTCGCGGTGGATCCTGGAAAGACGTTTCTTACTTCCTAGAAGTTGGAACTAGAGACTATGAGTATCAGGATTCTGCAAGAAGCTATATAGGTTTCAGAACTGTTCAATCATACGTGGGAACAGATGTTACCCTAAATGCGGCTACAAATTAACCGACCCATTTTCACTAATAATCATTTTATAACCTTTAACTAAGTACATTCTCTAATGGCACAATCTAAAACAACAAAGAAATTATTTAACATGGCTTACGGCCTAGGAGCGTCTATTGTAATTGTAGGAGCACTTTTTAAAATCCTTCACTGGGAACTGCCTTTAGGTTTTTATACACTCACAGGTGGTGATCTTCTTGCGATAGGACTTTTAACTGAAGCTCTGATTTTTGCTATTTCAGCGTTTGAACCGGTAGAAGATAACTTAGACTGGTCTATTGTTTATCCAGAACTTGCTGGTGGTATGGCTTCCGCGAAAGCGAAACAAGTAACTGTATTAGAGGAAGAAGATGCTCAGGGAATGTTATCAAAAAAACTGGATGCTATGTTAAAAGACGCTAAGGTTGATGCGGCATTAATGGAAAGCCTGGGAACAAGCATAAGAAGTTTTGAAGGAGCAGCAAAGGGAATGGCTCCAACTGCAGAAGCAATGTCTTCTACAAGAAAATATTCTGAGGAAATGGCACTTGCTGCAGCCCAGATGGAATCATTGAACAGTCTTTATAAAGTACAAGTAGAAAGCACAGCTAGACAAGCCGAAATGAATGAGCAAGTTGCTCATAATGCAGGTCGTCTTAAAGATCAAATGGAAGGATTAGCAAACAACCTAAGCAGCCTAAATGGCGTTTATGGGAATATGCTAGGAGCCATGAAAGGTTAATTAGTAAAAATTAAATAACAAAAACACACTAATTAAATAATTATGGCAGGAGGAGATTCCCCAAGGCAGAAGATGATCAACCTAATGTATCTGGTTTTCATCGCAATGCTAGCACTAAATATGAGTAAAGAAGTTCTTACGGCTTTCGGACTAATGGAAGAGAGTGTTGCAAATAACAATGCAACGCTGGAAACGAGAAACGAAGCATCTTTTGCGGCATTAGAAGCAAAAGCAGCAGAACAACCTAAACAATATCAAGAAGCAGCGCAGTCTGCAAAAAAAGTTACTGAAATCAGTGATAAATTCAATAATTACCTTAAGACGGTAAAAGACTCCATGATGGGGTCTGTTGATGACGATAAACAAGACGATTTTGAAGCTCAGGATAAGACAGATTATCTAGACTCAAGATTTTTCAAAGGTGATGGCCTAACAGACGATGGTAAAGAATTTTTAAAGCAGATGAATGATTACCGTGAGGGAATGATTGCAGCTTTGCCAGAATCTGGATATGATAATCTAAAGTCAGAAATCAAGAGTAAGTTTGATACTAGCGATGTTCCCTCTGTAAGAAGTGAACCTGGTAGCGAGAAAATCAATTATTTGAATTATCATTTTGAAGGCTATCCATTGATTGCTTCAAAAACCAACTTGACTCAAATGCAAAACGATGTCAAGAATGCTGAAGCAGACGTTTTAGGACAATTACTTCAAGGAGAGCTCATCGAGATTGCTTCTATGAATAATTATCGTTCTATAGTAAGTCTTGAAAAAGGCGCTTTCTTTAATGGGGAAACGGTAACTGGTGAAGTAGTTCTGGGTCGTTATGATGATAACATGAAACCTACCAAAGTAATTATCAATGGAGCTGAGGTTCCCGCGAGTCAGATTAAGAATGGCCGTGTGATGTTGAACTTTGGAGCAGGTGGAGTAGGAGATAAAGAGATTAAAGGTGAGATGCAGTTTGTGGAGAATGGAGAGACCGTAACTATTCCTATCGCTCAGAAATATTCTGTGATAGGGAGACCAAATTCTGCAACCATTAGTGCAGATAAAATGAATGTGGTTTATCGTGGCGTTGACAATCCTATGACAATTTCATTTGCAGGAATTGATGCAAGTAAGGTAAATGCTAGTGCTGCAGGATTAAGTGCTCGTGGTGGTTCACAATACAATATGAAACCTTCTGGAGGTGCTGAGGTTAAGATTAATGTAACCGGCACGCTTCCTGATGGTTCTAAAGCGAGTGACTCAAAAACGTTCCGTATTAAAGATCTTCCTAATCCTACTGGTTTGATTAGTGGTGAATTTGATGGAGTTCGCAAGAACAGAGCAAACCTTGCAATATCAACAGTGTCTGCTGCGTTCTTAGACTTTGACTTTGATCTAACGCCTACCGTGACAGAATTTATACTGAAAGTACAGGGTCAGCCTGGAGTAAAAGTATCAGGTAGTAAAATGAATGGAGCTGCTCAAAGTGTATTGCAACGTGCGCCGCAAGGTTCCATCGTTCAAATTGCACAGATTAAAGCAACTGTTCCTGGAGTTCGTTTGAAGTCGGTAACACCGGTTTCTGTAGAGCTTACAGACTAATTGAATTAATAAAATACAACTCATGAATAAATTGTTAGCCTTTATTGCAGTAGTAGCTCTTTGTGGGATTACCCAGGCACAAAACAATATTCTTAACGCTAAGTCTTTTGAAGAAATAGGGGAGAAGACGTTAGAGCAAGTCATAAATGATAACGATAAACCATTGCCTTATGGCTTTGTGGGAGATCGCGATATCTTATGGGAACGCAATACGTGGGAAAGAATCGATCTTGATGAAAAGATTAATTTCCCATTGTACTATCCAGTGGATACGAACTTTGTAGGTTCTAATAGAAGATCGTTATTTCACGTGATTACTAAAGCTGCGGCAGAAGGTAAGGTCAACCTTTATGCAGACTCTTACGGGAATACTAAAAAGAATTTTGCCGAAATAGGGTCCAGTATGAAAACAGTGGATACTTCTGATGCTGGTATAACTATCTATAACCAGACTGGAAGTGTTCCAGCGGAGTATATTACCACTACAACTGTTAATGCAAATATGGTTAAGGAATACCGCATACGTGGTGTATGGTATTTTGACAGCCGTCAGGGAGAATTGAAATACCGCATGATTGCCATTGCCCCTGTAACTCCTGATGTGAATTTCTTACAGGATAAAGAAGGAGTGGAGCTATTTTGGGTTTTCTATCCTGAATTAAGAGGTATTTTGCATGAAGCTAAAGTCTTCAATGAGAAGAACTCTGCAAGGCCTTTGACATTTGATCACTTATTAAATTCAAGACACTTTAATGCTACGATTTATAAGATCGATAACGTTCAAGGCGATCGTTATATTGATAGCTATATCGCAGATAATTCCATGATGCAGTTGCTAGAATCTGAGCGTCTAAAGGAAACCATTAGAAACTTTGAAATTGATATGTGGAACTATTAGAATCATGTATCATTTATAATATCAAGCCTTGCAACCGCAAGGCTTTTTTTATGACGTTAACTTAGTATTTTTGAATTATGAAAGACGTAATAATAGTAGGAGGCGGGATTGCGGGTTGTACACTTGCCTGGCAGTGGCACCTGCAAGGTAAATCCATATTATGGATTGCAGATGATACCGTCGCTTCCAGTCATGTGGCTGCGGGAGTTTTTAATCCAGTGGTGTTGAAACGGTTTAGCCCTGTCTGGAATGCGCAAGAGCAACTCGATTTGTTATTTCCTTTTTACACGCAGGTTCAATCTTATTTGAGCGAGCCACTGCTGCATTTAAAGCCAGTGTGGAGGCGCTTACACGATGAGAAGGAAAGGAAAACCTGGACTCGAAAATCGATGCGTGAGGATTTAGATAATTTGATGGTAACAAATCCTATTGATGATTCGATTGAGGGTATTGAAGCTCCTTATGGTTATGGTATGGTAAATCATACCGGCTGGCTAGATACAAATGTATACATGCAAGGTTCTTTTGAATATTTTAAAAAAAGAGAAGAGTTCGAGTTAGCTATTTTTGATTACGCTGCATTGAACATTAACAAGGATCATGTTACTTATCAGGATAGAGAGGCAAACGCAATCATTTTTGCTGAAGGTATTCGCTTACCGGAAAACCCTTGGTTTAAAAACCTTCCTTTACAGGGTAATAAAGGTGAGATCTTAATTATAAAGTGTGCAGGTTTGAAGTTAGATCAGATCATCAAATCCTCTGTCTTTCTCATGCCATTTAAAGAAGATCTATTTTGGGTAGGAGCCACCTATGATCGTGATTATATCGATTCAGATGCAACTGAAGTTGCTAGGGATTACCTGATTTCTAAACTGGACACATTTCTGAAAATTCCCTATGAGATCGTCGATCAGAAAAGCGGCATACGGCCTACTACAGTGGATAGGAGACCATTCGTGGGGAATCATCCTGAACTTAAGAACCTTTATGTTTTCAACGGTATGGGGAGTCGTGCTTCGTTGGTAGCACCATGGGCTTCAAAATTACTTTTTGAAAAAATGTATACTGGAACTGAAATGCCTGCGGAAATGGATATATCTAGATTTCAGAATTAGAGTCGGCTTTGTCCGGGTCATAATCTAAGAATATATTAATCCAGATATTTCGAGAAAGTCTAATGACAATGGGTAATGAAAGTATTGATATTGCAGTAATTAGCCAGAATATATTCCACCGTGACCAGTCAAAGATAAAGTAGGTCAGTACAAATGCTGCCATTGCAATCGCTATTCCCACGCCATAGCTCACATACATAGAGCCATAAAAAAAGCTAGGTTCAATCTTGTATTTAGTGCCACAATGAGAACAACGCTCGTGCATTTCCTGCGTCTTTTTAGGGTTGTAAAGATTAGAACTGGTGTACATTGATTCTTCCTGACAAATGGGACAGGTACCGGTGAAAATACTGTATAATTTAGTACCTTTTAGCATAATAAAACTTTAGTGTTCATTGGGATAAACGCATCTTTGCAAAGATACAAAATTGCTATGCTCAACATCCACGATTTGCACGTCAGCTTTGGCGGTGAACCACTTTTTGAAGAAATTACATTTAGACTGAATGCGGGCAACCGCGTGGGTTTGATAGGGAAAAACGGTGCTGGAAAATCCACTATGCTCAAGGTTATTTCTGGCGATATCCCTGCAGATCAAGGTTCGCTGGCTATAGAAAAAGGCGTCAGTATTGGATTCTTGCGGCAGGACATTGACTTCGAGATGGGTAGAACCGTTTTAGAAGAAGCCTATACCGCTTTCGCGAAAGCGAGATCTATAGAAGTGCAAATGGAAGAAATCAACCACGCACTCGCCACGAGAACAGACTATGAGAGCGATAGCTACATGCAGCTTATTCAAGATATAGGGGACATCACCCATGAATATGAAATCATAGGCGGTTATCAGTATAAAGGTGAAACCGAAAAGATACTAAAAGGGCTGGCCTTCAAGCCAGAACAATTTAACATGCTGACTGACGAGCTTTCCGGTGGATGGCGCATGCGTATCGAGCTGGCAAAACTACTGCTTGAAAAACACGATATTCTATTACTGGATGAGCCTACAAATCACCTGGATATAGACTCTATACTTTGGCTGGAACAATTCTTACAGACTTATCCTGGTGCAGTGGTCATCGTGAGTCACGATAAAATGTTCCTGGATAATGTTACAAATCGTACCATTGAAATTAGCCTGGGAAGAATATATGATTACCCCAAACCTTACACTCAGTTTCTAGCCCTAAGAGCAGAGCTGCGCGAGCAACAAGCAGCCACAGCAAAGAACCAGCAGAAGGAAATTGAACGCACGGAAAAGCTGATCGAGAAGTTCAAGGCAAAAGCCAGTAAAGCCACCATGGCACAGTCGCTGGTAAAAAAGTTGAACAGAATGGATAAAGTAGAAGTTGATCAGGTGGATAACGCCGCCATGAATATCAACTTTACGCAGTCCATACAACCTGGAAAAATAGTTCTAGAGATTGAAAAGATTCAAAAATCCTATGCTGATAAAAATGTGTTGCGCGGTGTAGATCTTATGATTGAGCGAGGGACTAGAATTGCTTTTGTCGGGCAAAACGGAATGGGAAAATCCACACTTGCCAAGATTATTGTGGGTGACATAAAAGATTATAAAGGCGATGTAAATCTGGGTCACAACGTGCAGTTGGGTTATTTTGCCCAAAATCAAGCAGAATATCTAGACGGTGAAAAAACCGTGCTGGATACTATGATTGACTCTGCAGACGATACGAACAGAGTCAAAGTTAGGGACATGTTGGGATCATTTTTGTTCCGTGGGGATGAGGTGGAGAAAAAGGTAAAAGTGTTGAGTGGTGGTGAACGCAATCGTCTAGCGTTGTGTAAATTGTTACTCCAGCCTTTCAACGTCCTTATTATGGATGAGCCTACGAATCACCTGGACATGCAATCCAAAAATGTGTTGAAGCAAGCGCTTATTAAATTTGCTGGAACTCTGATTGTTGTTTCTCACGACCGGGAATTTCTACAAGGTCTGACAGACCTGGTTTACGAATTCCGCGATCATAAATTACATGCTTATTTAGGTGATATTGATTATTATCTGGACCAGCGCAAGGCTCGTGATATGCGAGAAATTGAAAAAAGTACAGAGGTTGATAAGAGTTCGCTTTCGCGAAAGCGGGATAGTGAGGAAAATAAACCATCCTACGAACAACAGAAAAAGATAAAGTCTCTCAACAACCGCCTCTCAAATGCGGAATCTGAGATTAATAAGTTAGAACGCGAGGTGAAAAAGATGGATTCAGATCTGGCTTCCAACTATGATAAAATGTCGAAAGACCCTAAGTTTTTCGATTCCTATAAGGCAAAGAAAAAGTCTCTGGAGGAATGGATGGGAAAATGGGAAACTGTTTCTGAAGAGTTAGAAAACATAACTCAATCTGTAGCTTAAAGGAAGAGTTTTGAGATGTAAAGCAAGAGTATAAATCGATCATTATGATAGAGCATTTTTTTGCGTGTCCACATTGCTGGCAGGAGATTTCAATGTTACTGGACCCAGCGTATTCTCAGACATATGTGGAAGATTGTGAGGTGTGTTGTAATCCCATTGAATTGATGGTAAGCTTTGAAGATGGAGAACTCGCTTCATTTCAGGCGAAAGAAATAGGTCAATAAAATAAGCCGCTCAAGAGCGGCTTATTTATTTCTTATATGAAGTTGCCAGCAGTTAACTACAAATACGATGCGTTAAAAATCAACGATCTATGCCACTGCGGGTTGGTATTAGTCATTCAAATGTTCTGCTATATCTTCCAGTCTTTTTATCTGATTGATCGTACTTTGAATTTCGTCCTTTTGAGCAGTTAGAATGGTAACCACTGTTTGTGGCATTTCCTTACTATGCTCTAAAACTTCAGAATACTCCTCAACAGCAGACTTTTCTCCTCTTAGACATTCCTCTAAAATGGTTTCATCTTTATTACTACTAAATGCAGCTTTGAGGTTCATCCATCCACGGTGCATATCGCCAGTAACACTACCGTCAAATTCTGGCTTTTCTTTCATTCCTTTCATCTCACTGGTAAGGGATGCGGCATACTGCGTGCGCTTTGCCCCTTGTTGTGCAAACCATCTTTTGAGATCTACATGATCAGTCACCTCTGCCGCATTTGCATAGCCGCGTTGTGCGTCATATGTTTTCTCAAGAATGTTATTCAGGTATTTTTGTGTATTTACTTTGGAGTCCATGATGTTTTTTCTTTTAAATCTACTCTAAATGATACGTAGAAAGCCTAAGCCTGTGTGATTTGAGAAGAGTTTAACAATAGATGCTAATCTATCTTTAAATAAAGTTGTGGATAATGTAAAACAGTGCTATATTTGCCGTCCCGTTCAAAAGAAAGGGATTTGTTTATCGTCAACGTTATGAGTTGAAGGTTTAAAGCCATTTGATAAGCAAGAGATTAAATCGCGGGATAGAGCAGTAGGTAGCTCGTCGGGCTCATAACCCGAAGGTCACTGGTTCGAGTCCAGTTCCCGCTACTAGCAAAGACAAGGCTTCACAGAAATGTGAAGCCTTTTTTTATGAACTGGGTACAACATAGGTACAACATTTTAATAATTTACAAACTCTCATAGCAAACATCATCAATTGGAACTAGATACATTTAAATTAAATGATTTCATATAGATTATATTTTTTGATTAAAAAAAAAGGAATGCCTTTTAAGAATCACTAAATAAATTCTTTAATTTTCTAATTGCTCTTTTCATAAATGATTCTGTATCTAGATTTGTGTCTGCATTTGCACTTTCCGTTCTCGGTGTTATAGATCGTTGCAAATTGTTTCTAGATTTTTCTGCACTAGGATGATCAAACAATAAAATTTTGTTGAAATTATCGCCTTGACCTGTTTGCGACTTGATATGACAATCTTTCACACAGGAATTTTCAAAATCAAAATCAATATTTCCAAAATTGAAGTCCATTTCTTTTGGGCCATAATAAATTCCTTTAGGTTGCAAAACCATTGACAGAAATTGTTGGATTTCCATACCTGCTAGACTTAAACTAAAGCCGAACACATTTTCTCCACGGTTTACGAAATGATCTTTAGGTAAACCCTTAATATATGTAGGATTGTCTAATTCCCCACTTTGCTCTAATGAAACATCTGATGGGGTGTATTGACCTAAACATTGCATACATATTCTTTGTGGACCAACAGTATGTGCTTTCCATCTTGCTTGATCAATATTTGATAAGTCTGAATTTGGATTGGTATCAATACCACCATCAATTACAGGTATAAAGTTGGAGTATGATATGCCATCCAAGGTAAACCTAGGAAGTGGCATATCTACGCAGGAGAATAGAAGATCACAATCAAGGGCAGCCTCTAAACCTTGTTTTTCTGTAATACTATATGGTAGCGCTTCGATTGTTAATCCTTTTCTGAGGTTTACATCGTGAAGTCTGTTTTTTTGAAAATCCACTTTAAACTTACCTATATCTCCTTCGCTAGCCGCAAGTAGACGGTCTAAATTTTTGCGTTCAATAGTGTCAAAATCAATAAAAACTAAATCTTCAATTCCTGTTCTAAGAAGTGCCTCCGCAATTATAGATCCTACGCTACCCATTCCAACAATCCCGATTTTCATTCTAGAAATGTCCTCTTGTTTTGACGTTCCCCAAGAAGATATCGTCCTCGAAAATTCCTTCCCGAATTTGGGTTTAGGCTTGAGATTTTGGTTATAATGTATTTTTAGACCATAACCTACGACCCTTACCGACTCACACCACTGTATATTATAAGTTTTTGATGCCGTCTTTTCCCAAAACCTTGCACTCCAAGTTCCATCTGAACCAATTGTCATACCTACTACCGGCAAACCGGTAATAGCTTTAACTCGTGGAGCAAGCATTGTTTCCGCATCAACATCATCACTACTCATACTTTGCCAACCTGGATAGGGATGACTATGTATAAAGATAATTCCATATTTGTTTTTTAGCGCGTAGGAGGTTACTTTATCAAAGTAGTCAGGATTGAAACTTACATTACCGTGAATATTTCTATCATCTAATTCGGGGAAAATTATATCATTAATAAGCGCTGTGATTCTTCGTTTTCCGGTAGAAAGTTTATAAAATGCAAAACATAAATCTTCCTGATTATCTTCTCTTATAAGATGGTTTGAAAGGGATAAGTCTATATCCTCTGTCATTGATACACTATACTTCATCATCTGTAAAATCAAATAACGTTCTTATAAAGGCCAAATAATCGTCCATATCCATTCCAGACTTCCACCCATTCAGAGGTCTACTCCAATATTGAAACTCCGAAGTAGGCTTTTTTCTGTCGTGAATGGCTCCGTAAGGATGTTTACCACCTCCACCAGTAATTGGGAGTAAGTGTGGCTTTATGTATGGACCAGATGGTGGGTTAAGAGGGAATTGTTTTGCATCAAGTGCAATTTCTACTTCCCTATCTTTAAATTTTCCGTGAGTTATTTTGAACTTGAAGCACACAAAACCATTTGTGTGCATCCAAGCTTCAAAATTTCGCTCAATCAATTGTTTCAAAATTTCTTGATTTCCCATAATTATGAAACAGTTGTAGGGGCTAATTTACAGGTAATAAATTTGAGACCATTCTCAATTCTGATTTGGTAGTCCCGATCATTTTTATAACCTATTTCTTTATGGCCATCGATTTGCTTCAAATAAAAACCTTCTGGATTTTTACCTGTTTCTTTGATAATCTCGTTTGGCGTCATAATAAATTCATCTACATCAACAGGCTCATCATCAACATAGATTGTCAACTTTTTGAAGAGCTTCGCTTTAAATCCTTCGATCCCTGGATCATTAAGATCAATTTTTTCATCAAGTTGGACGGGTTCAAAGCCTGCCTCGTTGATTTTTTTGAGAAGTTCAAAATCTTCTATAGGCTCACAACCTGAAATCATTAATATCTCTTTCCCTGTTATTGTAGAGTTTTCAGATTCATATTTTTTTCTGTTTACTCTAAAGCTAAATTTTCCCATTTTATATATTTTTAGGAATTATCTCATTCTTTAAAATAGTCTGAGAATACTATTCAGGTAAGAGTTGTATGGATATTAGTTGCATATGATGCAAATTTTAATACCTTTGTACAACTAAAAAAGGGAAAGCATAAGGTGATAAGCCTTATATAGAGTCCACAAAACTTTAATTCCCATATTTTTAATCCAATTTATTGTTACCGCAATAGATTGGATTTTCTTTTTTTTATCGGCCTATATTTTTAGGTTGAACGCATATTTATAATCAATTAAACTTTTTCCATTTTCAAAATTTTCAATCCACGCATCTTCTAAATGACTAAAGTTGACAATTTCTGTGGTTGACATTTTCTCGAATTTACTTTTTACCGTATCCAAAATCTTTAACTCCAGATTACTGAATAAACTCCTTTCAAATTTTTTTCTAGATTTGAACTCTTTGCTATACCCCCAATCATACTCTCTTTCAATTATATCAATAGCATCCTTAGTATTCATAAAATCATAAATGCTATTATAATTGTTTGGAACAGGTCCCATATTTATAGCCCGGTATCGAGTTCCACTCATTGAAACAGCTTCTTCTCTATAATGTAGAAAATCAGCATAGAATAATAACTTGTTCAACTGTGTGACGAAAGGTGTCATTGTTTCCGCAAAAAAAACGACCATCTCTGTCAGCTTCTTTATGTTTGGCCTTAAATATCCGGTGTGATTATCCGGGAGTTTATCGCCCAGTAAATAATCTTCAAATATCAAAGCAAAACGTTTGTTGCGTTTTTTTTGTATTAGATGATCTATTCTGCTTAAAAGTTCTTTCCATTCTTTTGAACCACTTTCATAAGCATTGCTCATTTCAACAAGTGACTTAAATTTAACAGGATCATTAGCTAGCTGAATCAAATTAGCATTAGACTGATTAGGTACTTCACCATTTTCATAATTTCTATAGCTGTTAATTCCGAAACCTAAAATTTCCGCCATTTTAGATGCTGAAAGCTTATATTTAGAACGTATTTCCCTAATCTCTTCTGGAAATGGAAGGTTATACTTATCTCGATACTGGTTATAAACTTGTTTCATTTTAATAGTATCAAACTCAGTAGATGTAAAATACTGACTGCTGTCTTGGCAGAAGAAACTAGGATAACTTACTGGAAAGGACTCTTTTCTAAAAGTCAATTCCATATTTCTAACTTCAACCGACATTTCCTTACCTGTAATTGGACTTTTCATAAATTACTTAAATTGATAGTTCATTTTGTACTCCGCTATATGAAAAGAGATACAAATCACACTTGTATTTAACGCTCCAAGAGTGATCTTGATGTATATTTCCCTCCGCCGTAACATCCTGCCAAAAACCCACATTTCAGAACCTCCATATTGAGTTTCTTTTAAAGGACCTTCGCAGTAATCATCAATTTCTAATTTTTCAATTATTTTTTTTCTTTCATTCGGCATAAGTTCAAGGTCCGAAAGGGTTTGGGAGTTTTTATCTCGTTCATCGAGAAACAAAATATCCCACATTTTCATCTTAATGTGAAACTCTTTTAAGAATTTTTTTACTTCCTGTTTGGAACTCATACCTAAAAATCATATTGCAAATATATGTAATTTTTCTTTCAAAACAACTTTAAAGTGATAAATATACATCTTTAAGTTTTAAAAACAACTTTAAAGTGATAAATAAATTTCGTTTAAAAACAATTCAAAGCCTGCACCATTAAATGAGAGCGCACTTTTTGAAGAGAGAGAGTATTCAATCAATATATGCGCAAAGGTAAACTCGTAAAATACTCCCATCAAAAGACTACGGCATAATCGGGCTCGTTTCTCACTCCTTTTATTCCGTTTCCTTTTGAGCTGAGATTTTATCTTCCGTTTGGTTCTAGCTTAAATATTAATTGTTTAACTAAAATCAAATGTTATGTATTTATCAAATTTACAGCAGGATGAAATCTTCGTTCCATCAGAAATGAAATCCTTGAAAAGCCTGACCCAGATGGAATCCCGAAGGGGACTTGAAAATACCATAATTTCAAATGGCAAAATTGTCAACGTGGTATCGAACAGCTACGGCCACGTACCGAACGAACTATTCTTTAAGAAAGCAGAGGAAATGTTGACTGATGCCGGACTGAATTATCAGAAACGGACGATCAACAGGAATGATAGGTCTTTCATTACCGACTTTATCATCGACGATAAAAGCCAGTTTTCGGTAAAGAACGAAAAAGACCTGATACTGCCGATGCTGCGGTTTAAGAATTCCTATGATGGTAGCGAAAAAACATCGGGGCATTTTGGCTTTTACCGGCAAGTATGCTCCAATGGCCTTCACGTTTCACAGGCGGAAATCGAGTTTTCCATCAAGCACAGTAAGAACAATACCGACTTGATAATGCCAAGGTTGAACAATTTGTTCGATAAGTTCGTGGATAATGAATTTTATAGCATTACCAAGAAGTTCGACAGAATGAGGGAATTTGAAATTATCGACACCAAGGAATTTGTAAAAGAAATTCTGGAAAGCACGAGATTGTTCCGGTATGAATGTAGTGATAGGAACAATGATCCTTCAAAGAAATCCCGGGAAGTCCTTGAAATTCTTGATAATGAAGCGTTGCTGCTCAATGAAGTTCCCAATTTATGGATAGGCTATAATGCTTTTAATCAAATGCTTCACAATACATTGAAGAAAAGCTTTTCACAACAAGAACGCTTGGACAAAAAACTGTTCGATGCCGTTTATGAAATGGCTTAATGCTATTAAAGGTTCATCCAGTACCTCAAACTGGATTTTTCCTATTTTCAGCAAAAGGATTTAATTGGAAAGTTGGCTTTGCAATCCCACTCAGCCCATTCCCCTGCATTCCGCGAAAAGCTCCATTCCGGGAAAAGCGCTTCATTACCAAAGGTCTTGGACTCGACTCCAAAGCTTCCGATTCCCATTGCGCTAATCCTGCTGAAATACGCAGGAACGCTCCATTCCCATCTACACCTTAAAAGTTAAGTCCGCTTTAAATCCTACTTCAAGAGGATAATCCATTTTCATATTTCAGGTCGGGTCAATGTGTGTGCATAAATAAATTGGTAAAACTCTTTTTTAACTTACTTCAATTTTTAATTCAATTCACTCATAGCTTTTCTTAACTTTACAAAAAGTAAGTCTAAATAAAAATAATACTTAAGATGAAAAAAATACTGATTTTATTAAGTCTTTTTGGATTATTAACTGCCTGTAATAATCGCAATGAAAAACCTAAAGAAGATAAGAACACATCAAATCTGGAAAAATCCGTTTCTCAGGATTCAACGGATTTAGTCCAACAAAATTCATTTAGGGTTGAGGAAATAGACAGTTTCTGGAACAAGAAACTAGCGGACAATAAGGAATTTTACAAAGTGACCTTTCCCCGTACTGATATTCACCTAAAAATTGATGGAGCGCCTGTGGAGGCCGGTTTGGCATACACTTCTTGGATAGCATACCGCCCGATGGGGAACAAAACACAAATTATGGGGGATATGGTAATGCTGGACACCGAAATCCCTAGGGTTCTACCTTATTTGAAGGAAAACGGCATTGTAATAACCGCTATTCATAATCATTTGTTACGTGAACAGCCCCGACTGATTTATATGCACATTGCGGGGAACGGGGACGCTCTGGAATTATCTAAAATTATGAAAGGTGCTTATGCGCTTACCGCTACACCATTGACCGAAACCAAAAGTGAAAGTGAGAAAAAAGAAATGGATTGGGCTCCGGTAAAGAAAATCTTGGGTTCGAATGGCAAAGAAAGTGGAAATTTATTGAAATTTGGTTTTCCCAGAAAAGGGTCAATTACTATGAATGGCGAAACAATGCCCTCAACTTTTGGCATTGCAACCGCAATTGGCTTTCAGGCCATCAATAAAAATGAGGCTATTATAACAGGCGACTTTGTAATGAGAGCCGACGAAGTGAATGCGGTCATTACAGAATTGGTGAAAAACAATATTGAAGTTGCAGCACTACATAATCATATGCTTTTTGAGGAACCCCGATTGTTTTATATGCATTTTTGGGCCAAGGGAAACCCGGAAGAACTTGCAGAAGGATTTAAGGCTGCATTAGAACAAACTTCCTCAATTCAATAATTTAGAAAACCCAAAATGACCGTTAAAAATTACCGCCAAAGTTCGATCAAACATTTAAACTTTTTGTTGTTTTATTGATGGTGTGTTATTTTTATTTCACCATATAAATCAATATTGAAGCTTCACTATTAAAATCCGAAGGAGATGCAACCATTAATTGGTTTAGTTCTGGAATAAAAAGGGATGTCCTCGCACCCGAACCAGTCGAAATTTTTCCTTCGGTTGTATAGGTGTCGGCATTAATTTGATTAAATACATCGATATAACCAGCGCCACAGCTCAAATATAACTGTTCGTTTTGGGGGCTGTAAAAAATATCATCCACATCCCTGTCAATATCCAAAGAAGAAATTTTATTTCCCGTTTGTGTGTCCAATATTAAGAGCATTGGGGCGTGCCAACATCCTATAAATAAACGATGGTGCACTGCATCTAGGCTCATTGGGAAATTTGACTTTGCTTTTGTCACTTTCCATTTATCAACCACCCTATTTTTATTTAAATCGATAATCTCAACAAGCTTTTTACCGGGAACATTTACATACATTTTTTTTGCAGCTTCGTCTATTTGAAAAGATTCCGGATGTCCTGAAAGTTGTATTTTGGCAATAAGATTAAAGGTAGTGGCATCAATTATGGCAATGCCGCCGTTGCCATAACCCACATAAATTTTTTTATCTGTAGGATCGTAACGAACATTATCGGCATCATCCGGTAGTTTTATTGAAGTCTTTTTATCAAAAGTGGTTGCATTGAAAACCTCGCAAACCCCGTTACCGCCATTTGCAACAAAAATGGAGTTGCTTTCAGGAAGGTAAACGACACCTTGGGGTTCGTTTAAATTCTCTATAGTATGGATGATTTTTTTGCTTTTTAAATCAACCACTTCAATGGTATTGTTGCCCAATGCAGCTACATAAAGTATTTGTTGCCCGTTGTTATAACTTAAATGGTCAATTCGCCCTCTTACTTCGGACAAGGGAACTGTTGCAATTAATTGAAGTGAATTGCTTTGATTTTGTGCCTTACACCCATTAAACAAGAGAAGGAACAAAAAAGAAAAATTTAAAATTGTTTTTTTATCCATTTCCTTAAAATTTAAAGTTTTGGAGCCATTTTAGCTTATTGTTTACATAGCCACCAACTCATTTATATCCCTACAATATACAAACTTATAAGTCCGGATTCCGACAAAAGACAAAAGTCATATAACTTATTATCGCCCCTTATTTTATGCTGAAAAATTAATGGTTGAATTACAAATAATAGTTTTTATCCCACTCAGCCCATTCCCCTACATTCCGCTGAAAAAGCTTCATTCCGGGAAAAGCGCTTCATTCCAAAGGTCTTGGACACGACCCCAAAGCTTCCGATTTCCATTGCGCTAATCCTGCTGAAATACGCAGGAACGCTCCATTCCCATCTACACCTTTGAAGTCAAGTCCGCTTTTAATCCTACTCAAAGGATAATCCGTTTTCATAACCCGGTCAGCACATTGCCGCTGCATTTCGCGAAAAGCTACATTCCGGGCAAAGAGCTTTCCTACTAAGGTCTTGGACACCATCCCCGATTTCTGCTTTCCATTCCGCTTGCCCTTCCCGCCCTGCTGGGAAGCGCACTCCATTCCAAGGTGAAATAGGTAACGGAGTCCGCTTTTCATAGGAATTCCATTTAATCATTTAGTCCCGCTTCCTATGTTTTTGTACTTCACAAAAGGCATTTAGAACTACTCCCGCACCGCCGCTGTCCCTACCCTTTTTTGTAAGCAAAATACCAACATTTGGAAGTTAAACGGAGTGCATAACCGGTCGTGCCTCCCTTTTATAACTCCTTATTAATTCCAAATATTGAAAATGTATCAGCAACAAAAAAAGGTAACAGCGGACGGCTCTATGGGAAGTAAATCAAAATCGAAACTTATGAAATCTTACAAAAACATCAAAAAGGAAGCGGGACTAAAAAAAACAAAAAAGGAAAACGCTCTGGATATAATAAGTAAATCACTTCAAAAAAACATAAACGCAAACTATCCGAAGGGTTCGGGTAGCCTTAATTAATCTTAATTCTTTTATTATGAGTACTTTAAAAAATCACGTACAGTTAATCGGAAACGTTGGCCAAGAGCCACAAATCACGAACCTTGAAAGCGGTAAAAAGGTAGCCCGTCTTTCACTCGCCACAAATGAGTATTACAAAAACAGCGAGGGCGAAAAAATCCAAAATACCGAATGGCACACGATAGTAGCCTGGGGCAAAACTGCCGAAATCATCGAGAAATATGCCGGAAAGGGCAAAGAAATCGGGGTAACGGGAAAACTGAAATCCCGAAGCTACGAGGACAAGGACGGTATCAAAAGATATGTTACCGAAGTGGAAGCCAATGAAATCCTTTTGTTGGGAACTAAGAACGGCAATAATTCAGCCGATTAATTTAAAAATAAAGAGGGCGTTTCCGTCTAAAGTTGCGCCCTCTTTTTCATTATCCATTAATTAAAATTAGATAACAATGAAAACACAAGTTAACGAAATCAAAGAGGGATTGCAACATTTTCACGGTTCAGAAACCATATTTCAAATCCCATTATTAAGAACCCGTTACACAAACGGACTGAAATATTTGGCGGAAGCTGCCGAATGTTTTTGGCTCATTACGGACACTTCTATAATCGCAAAAAGCCTAATGAACCGAAGCGAATTTATTACTATCGACTTCAAGAGATTGTCCGAGGACAAACAGGATTTTACGGGCTACGAAGCTGAGATAATCTACACGGATGGAAATGATAATATTTTGGAAAAACACGGGTATCGGGCGACTGATTTTCCGCTCGATGAACTGCGGTTGTTTTTTGTAAATAATACACTGATGTTACCGAGCGAATACTAACCCCTTCAAAACCTAAAAATTATGATCTATCTAAATTTTTCAGACCTGAACGGGGATGCCCAAGAACGTCTTTTGGAAAGTTCAAAAAAGGACGTCGAGCAAAAATTTGGCGATGATATTCGGAAGTATTCAAAAAAGCATTGCACCAATTTTGAGGTAATGATCGAGGAAGAAGCACGAAGGAATTTATACAGTTATACCTATGTGTTTAATATCTGAAATTGTCCAAATAGGAACGGAAAGACCTTTGAATTTTCAGAGGTCTTTTTTTGCTAAAACATATCCAGTTCAATAAAAATCCTTATCTTTATTTCGCTGAAATTCAGCATTCAATTTTACGCAGGGGAATCCATTTTTTGACTTTCGCCGATAACCCTGCCCATCGAAAAATTACATAACGGGAAATCTTTTCCCTGAAATTGGCAATTGGCTTTTAGCCGAATTGTACGAAATTTTTGCCCCGAGAACTCGGGGCGAAAAGGAGTAGCAAGAGGGTAACACGCTGCGCGATGTTTCGGATTCCTTTTCGTTTTCAAATAGCTGATTATCAGCGATTTGAATATATTTTAATTTCCTGACAATCAACGATTTGCGACAAACGGGCTGGAAACGCCCATTTTTAGGGAAGATTTTGCGACAAATCGGCGAAATATGGACACATTTATAGGAATTAGATTCAAAAAGGAAACAGCAAAACGTTTTCAAGAATTTTCAAGAACACACTTCAAATCGCATACAGAAGCGATGGCAACGATGCTCGATTTTTTCTTCTACAACGAGATATCGCCAAAGGAAAAATTGGGTCCGACCGGTCGGACAATCGAAACTTCTATTAAGAAACGTATCAATGCGGTAATCGCTATAATGCGAGATATGGAAAAGACCCAAACCAAACCAACGGTCGCGATGATAGAATCACTTTTTCAAACGGAAACACCAACAAAGAAACCTTTGATTTTAGAGAAGAAATTTTTAGAAAAAAAGAAGGAAGTGCGATTCAGAGAAAAGCAAAATCACAATAACGGACTTTAAATTTTTGAGCTATGTATATCACAATCACACCTCAAAAATTAGGAGGCACATATTCACAAAGTTCAGCGGATTTTGTGGGTTATTTAGAGAAAGAAAACCAAGGTCTTGAACAAGAGAATCTGGAACACTTTTTCAACCAATATGGCGATGAGATTTCAGCCGAAGAAGTCGTAAAAGATATCGATGGAAATGGTGCTAAATTGAAGAAGACCGAACCGAAATTTTATTCCATAACGGTCAGTCCTTCAAAATACGAATTGAACAGATTACAGAACAGCAGCGAAGATTTAAAAAAGTACACTCGTGAGCTGATGAAGGATTATGTGGCATCCTTCAATCGGGAAATTAACGGTCGCCCGATTACCATCGATGATATAAAATATTATGCAAAAATCGAACATCAACGAACCTTTAAGGGAACGGACTTTCAGATTAAAGAAAACCAACCCTACGCCACAAAAATACTTCAGCTCAAAAATGACATCCGTAAAATAGAAAGTGGAACACTAGAAGGGAATATAAAACGCAAAGAAAAGGAAATGGCAAAATTGGAACGTGAAGCACCACACCAACAGAACGGTAAACGAATCGTACAGGGAATGCAAAAAGATGGAAACCAAAGTCATATTCATATTATCGTGAGTAGAAAGGATGCTTCCAATACATTCAGCCTTTCGCCAGGGAGTAAACACAAAGCTTCGGAAGTGGAGATGCACGGTAATAAAGTAAAACGTGGTTTTGACCGTGATAATTTTTTTCAGAGTGCCGAAAAAACCTTTGATAAGACTTTCGGCTATCAACGGAATTTTGCGGAGACCTACAAGGCAAGAAAGGATTTCACAAAGAATCCAAAAATCTATTTCGCATCATTGATGAAATTACCCACCAATGAAAAAGCATTGGCCTTCAAAATAATGGGCAAAGCGGGCATTCCGATGATTCCAAGTATTCCTGTTACGCAAGCGCAATTGGCAATGAAAATATTTAACAGGCTACGACGTGGTGCAGAAGTGGCCATTAAATCAAGTTCCATAGGAATCTAAATTATGCAGTTAGACAATCTCTTAACGGTTCTTTTAATTATTGGTTTAACCAGTACGGTTTTCTATGGAATGTTTCGGATAAACAGATATGCGTTCATTATCAATTTTCTGATACTTGGTGTTCTTGTGGTTTATCTAAACGAAAAAACACAACTAATTTTAATAGCACTCTATTTGGTCTGTCCTCTCACATTAATTAATATAGGACTGTATGTATTCTTGCATAAAACTGAAAGCCCAAAAAATGATAATACCAAGTATCAAGTCAATTTTGACACTACCAACGGAAACTTCAAATTGGATAATATTAAGCGTGGTGCATCGGTTATAGGTTCTGCAGGAAGCGGAAAGACCGAAAGTGTAGTTTATGGATTCCTGAAGCACTTCCGAAAAGAAGGCTTTTGCGGAATCCTCCACGATTACAAAGATTTTGAATTAACCGAAATGGCATATCCACTTTTCAAGGATAGCTCTATTCCATTTAAGGTCATTTCCTTCGATAAAATCATCCATAGGGTAAATCCTATAGCACCTCGCTATTTGGAGAATGAGGAAAGCGTAAACGAAGTTTCAAGGGTGCTTATTGAAAACCTGTTGGAACAAAGAGAAAGTGGAACAACCGGCACGACAAAATTCTTCAATGATGCTGCCGAAGGTTTAATAGGAGGATTAATTTGGAAGCTGAAAACAGACTACCCTAAATATAGTACACTACCACATTTAATAGCAATTTACCAACATCTCGATACAGATAGCCTTATCCAATTTTTGGAAACCAACACTACTTCAAGAGCAATGGCAGATGCGTTTATTAGCGGAAAAGATTCTGAAAGACAAACAGCAGGTGTGAAAAGTACTTTGGCCAATGCGTTAAAACGAATTAGTACACAACGCATTTTTATGGTACTATCCGCAGACGAAGTGCCACTCAATATAAATAATGAAGAAAACCCAGCAGTCATTTCCATAGTGAATAATCCAAAATTTGAGACTTCGTATTCGCCTGTAATCGCAACAATTATTCATACAATTACAAAACAAATGAGTGTGCGGAATAGTGAACCTTCTTTTTTATTAATGGAAGAAGCGCCAACCATTCGTTTATTGAATATGCATCGTATTCCTGCAACATTACGGAGTTATAATATCTCTACTATTTATGTGATGCAGGATAAAATTCAAAATGATATGATGTATGGCGATAAAGCGAGTAAAGCAATATTGAGCAATCTATCCTATCAATTCTTTGGAAAAGTAAACGACCCGGATACCGCCAAATATTACGAACGTTTTTTTGAAATTATTAAAGACCCAACTAAAAGTATTAGTCGTGGACATAACCTCGATTTTGATACTCGAATTACTACTGGAGAGAAGGAAATCCCAAAAATTAGGGCAGATGTTTTCTTTAGATTAAAACAAGGGGAGTTTATTACGTATGCAGACGGAAAGGATAAGAAGGTTCAGTTTAAATTAGCCAATATTCAAAGGGAATTTCCACAAGAAATAAATCGGTATTCCAACGTAGAATTAGAGGTTAATTTTGAACGAATTTATGATGAAGCGCGGTCGATATTTAATTGAATTACAATGAAATTTTATTCAATATTTATGATTGAAATATCCTGACCAAATTTTGCTTTCAATTGAGCTTCGGTTATTTTTTCTGGGAATGCCATAGCCAATAAGTGTTTAGGTCTAGACATAGCCACGTAGATTATGCGTTTCTTTTCCTTAATAAAATTCTCATTATCTGGCTCTAAATCTCTGAAATTAATATTACTTGCGTGATTTCTTTCGTCAAAAAATATGAGAATCGCATCCAAAGTTTTTCCCTTTACTTGATGAACTGTGGTAAGCGAGCTGGTCTTTTCTATGTCCACCCGATTGAAATGGTCTGAAACGGGTTCGGAACGTGTAGATTTTAAAAAGAATTTTGATGTTTGTTTCAATCCAAAGTTTATTTCAAAATCGAGATTTAATACTTCCTTTACATAAGTAGGACACAAATCTGACCATTCCTCTACAGTAATTGACAGCTCTGGCAGTCCTTCTATAAATTTTATAATATGTGCATTAAATAAAAAATCAGTTTTTAGTTTAGCTCGTAAATGACCAAACTCTGAAAAAGTGAGACCTTGGTTTTCTAAGGTTATTACGATGTTTCTAGCAATGTTGATAGCATCTTTCAAATTCTTGTCATCATATTCTATTTTTGCCGTGATTAGATCGTAAGCCAGTTGATTGTGCCAAGGTTTTTGTTGTGCATCCCTACCAAGCATTTTATTTCTTACGCCATTTCCCCTTACAACAACCTTCAATTTCTGGTAGCCTTTACCATTGCAGTACAACTCGAAATTGTTGATTATATCACCTCTATCATCTGCTTTATAACGATAAATCATCAGAGATTCATTTAGGTCTATTTTACAGGCGCTTTTAATAGTGCGTTCCTCAACTGGTCTTAATAATGAAAAGCAATCTACAATACGCTGTGGCGACCTTCTATTATTAGATAAATCCAAACCTTGATAGTCTTCGTGGTTATATTTGTCCAGAAACAATTGAGGGTTGGCATCCCTGAATTCATATAAGCTTTGATATGGGTCGCCAATGAATTCAATATTCTTTAAACCCTGCTTATTCAATTCTTCGAAAATTTGATGTTGCATAAGCGAATTATCCTGTGCTTCATCAACAATAATATGGGGAAACCTTTTGACCAACCATTTACTGATTCTTGGATTTTTTTTGAGAAGTCGTAAAGCAATATAGGCAGAATCATTAGTTGTTATAAGACCTTTTTCGAATTGCCATTTCTTAATATATTCGCAATACTTTTTAAAAACGGCTATATCAACTTTGTCAACTGAAGGAGCGTTGCCGTTCACGGAATAACTTCCATCTGGTTCTAATCTTATTTCTGATGGTAAGTATTGATAATAAATACTTCTGTTGGTTTTTGCCTTAAAAGAATTCATAGGATTCTTTAGACCATCCACCAACTGACCTTTACTGTTCTTGTATTTGGTCTTCCAAAATGAATCTAAACGTTTGTTGTTTTCCAGAATTTGTGGTCTTGCAAAATTTCTTTCCAAGAGATAGTAAAAGGGTAACGTAATGTAAGTGTTGATAAAACTATCAATAGTACTTACCTGATGCGGATAATTTAAGGATTGACCATTAAGTTCATTGTATGTTAAATTGATTTCATCCTTGGCAGCATTAGTAAAAGAAAGACAAGCAATTCCGGAATGATTGCCATAAGTACTTTTATATTCTTTTTCAAGGTTGGTTATCTTTTGTGCAATTGCAGTTGTCTTTCCGCCACCAGGACAGGCATTTAAGACGACTCTGCCCTTTGCATCTAAATAATTTTGTAATTCTTCTGTAATATCTAATTTCATTCCGTTCCCTTCAAATGTTTTAGACTTTTAAGAATGTATTTTGGGATTACAAATTCCTTTCGGGCCCGTTTTACATTTTTGAGAATGTAGAGGGAAAAGTTTTGGGAAAAATCACCTTTTGAGGGAAATGATTTCCAGAGTAGAATTGCTGCTTTTCTTTGTTGGTCATCAGTTAGTTCTTCGGAAACCACAGTATCAATATAATTTAAAATTGCTTCTGCTTTTTCAGGTCTTTTATTTTTAATGTATTTAAAGAGGAAATTATTTTGGACACCTTCTTTTGTTTTGGGAATATTCGCAAGTGCCAATTCATATTCGAGTGTCTTTTCGGCAAAGAAAATTTTTATAGTTTCTTTTTCCTTGATGGCTGAAGTGATGTTTGGAATTCTGGATGAGACTTCCGCATCTTGAATAGCAGCATCCAGTTCATTAAGTTTTTTATAATCCTCAACAAGAAGGTTGTCAAATGAAAATTCTTTTTTCTTTGAGGCAGGAAACTTATCGTTGTCCGTTAAAATTGAAACAGGTTTGTCAATTGATTTGTCTGGTTGATTTGAATTAAATAAGTGGATAAATGGATAAAAACTTGTGCCACCGATATTAACAAGTTCAATTCTGTAATCTTCTAACCGGTATTTATTAACTGCCGTAAAAGCTGAAATTAAAAGTTCTTCCGAAATGCCCTCTACGAAAAGAACAGATTTGGCAAATAACAATTGGGATTTGGTAACATCGATATACCTTTCCAATTGATTTTTTCTAAATTTAAAATTTGCATCCCCCAATTTTTTAGCTTTGACAGTATCTTCAATAATTTCTTCCACAACCCTATTTTGAAATTGCTTGTTTAATCGAAATGCCTTGCCATCCAATAAGATTAAGTTTTTTAAAGGCACTTTTGATGTTAATGTGGGCGAATGGGTAGTTATAAATAATTGGCTATTTTTAGAAGTACTGGAATCTCGTAAAAAACTATATAAACTTAATTGAAGTTGTGGATGAAGGTGTGCTTCTGGTTCTTCAATAAGCAAAGCAAAATGAGGAATTTTAGTTTCTTCAATTTGGTCCTTTATGTCCCCAAGTACGGTAGCTATATAAATAAGGTTATTTTGGCCTAAACTATTTTGCCAAAGTGAAAATCCATCCCCTGCCAAACTATCCCGATTATGAGGTAAAAAAGGTTTGATGGCGTTTACGATATATTCGGTTTTGGATTGCTCAATTTGAAGCCCTATCTGATTATCTTTAAATTGTTGATAGATTCCAGAAAGATTATCATTTACGCCGTCACGAGTTTCGGAAACTTCTAATTGTGCCAAAAGCTCATCGTTAGCTTTTCTCATTATGCCTTCGATAATTTCTTCCGATTCATTTTTCTCGACTCTTCTTTTTATAACCCGACCTAACACATTACCGCGACTTGTCAATAAATCGCGCGTGCTATCTCGCAAACCACTTAAATAATAATGTTGGAAAACAGAAAATGTGTTGAAGTCTGCTTTTTGACCTTCCACATTACCAGTAAAAAAAGAGGAAATGGGATATTTGCCACCTTTGTCCTCATAAGTTAAGGTTACCTTTGCATATTCATTAGTATCGTCCTCTGGATCTATAACCATATACTCATACAATGCACCTTTTTGAGAAGCGGACAAGCCTCTAAAACAAAAGGCGATAGTAATCTTCTCTTCCTTTTTTATAGTAAGTTTACCATCAGCATCTTTCTCTACACTTTCGTGAAAATCCGCGAATCCAACAGAAATATCTCGGATAGGTTCGCCCATATTATAAAGTAATCTTATAGCATCAATTACTGCTGATTTGTTACTTCCGTTTTCTCCGATTAGTATATTAATACTTCGATTGAAATTGAGTTTCATTTCTTTGATTCCACGGAAATTTTGGATGAAAAGGTTGGATAAATACATATTTAAATTAATGGTTGTTTTAGCTTATCAGTTTATCAATGTTTTTAATGGTTTTTAGAGATTCCTCCTTCACAAAAGGGAATACGCAATTTATCTATATTAAAAGAAGACTAAGAACTAACTTTTACAAATGTTAATTCACAAGCCTTACATATTCGTCTTTCTTGGATGTATTCATTGATATCATACCAACCACCAGTTTTTTGCCAAATATCTAGTCCTCTCCCTAAAATCACTTTCCATCCGTTATTCATTTCAATAGATCTGTCGTGAATAAAATCGTCAAACTCATAGGAAAATAGGATACCCATTGATTCCAACGAATAGCGCATTTGTTCAAATGCATCTTTCGCATTTTCTATAAAATCTTCATTATTACTAGTTACTAAGTGAACTTTAACTTCTGTGTCAGGATCTTTCTTTTCACTAATCAGTTTTGCTAGTTCCATAAAGTTGCGCAACTGATAGGGTAGCCTAATGTATGGGTCTGTGATATTAAAATCAGTGGCATTTAATAAATAAGCTCCAAACAAATTATCATAGGAAATACCAGACTGATTATCTCTAATTATTTTTTGCCCAGGTTCTAGTAATAAATTAACGTTTTCGGATTTCTGCGATTGACTGTTCTCAGCAACTTCCGTTTGCTGTATAGTAGGTTTTACTTCATTTTCAATCTCTTCTAGTGTCAAGATAGGAAAATGTTCTCCTGTTGATTTACTAACGTAACTAAAATCTACTTCTTCGAAGGTTTCATCCATTTTACGAAGTTGATCTTTAACACGCTTTCTATTTTCAATAGCGAAATCTAAAATTTCTTTTGCATCAGCTTCAGTGAAATCATTATCTGGATAGATTATTTTAATTAGACCAGCGAATGTTTTGGCAATTGATGTTTTGTCTCGGGTAGTAATTGTGCTCGATAATTCAAAGTATTTTGTATAATCGTGCGTTCTATCTTCTTTCCTGAGGTTCTTTAATACTTCAGCAAGGTAATCAACAATAAAACCGTACTGCGAAGTAAACATTTCATTTCGTAATTTCTGAACTTCCCACCCTGGAAGATATCCGTGCATACGGTCAAGGAAAGCTGTGTCATAATAATCCTTAGGCAAGGCCTCAAAAAGATCGCTATGTTTCATCATATATTTTACTGAATGGTCTGTGTTTCCAACAAATACCATTGAAGCAGAAGCACCATAGACTTGTGTTCCTCTTGAAAAGGATTTATTAGCCATATAATTTTTCATTATATCCACTAAGCCACGGTCTACACGCTTTGTTTTACCTGCAAATTCATCATAGGCAACAACATCCCAATACCCAACTAATCCTATATCACCTGAACTATTATTTACAAATAGTTTCGCTTTTGATACTTCTCCACCAGAAATTAAAATACCGTGAGGTGACATTTCAGAATAAATATGGGACTTTCCTGTTCCTTTTGGACCTAGTTCTATTAAGTTATAATTGTTCTCTACAAATGGAACAAGTCTGCTTAGTTGTAAAAGTTTTGAACGAAATGTAAATTCTTCTGGATTAAGTCCAATTGATTGTAATAAAACATCCATCCATTCTTCCTTGCCAAAATGTTTCCGAACGCTTTTATATTCTTCAATATCTACATTAGAAACTTGAATAGGTTTTAAACTTTCAACCATCCAAGGTATATGATCTCTTTCATCTGAAGGAAAGTAAGCCAAGGTTAAAATGCACCAAACACCACTAGATAATAGTTTTTGATGCTCTCTGATAAGTGCATCTGAAATTGGAACGCGGTTTAAACCTAGATTCGCAAATGAAGCTTCATACCTATCCTGTCTGTCATTAAGCTGAACCGCCACTTTATCTATAATTCTATGAGAACCTTTTTCTCGAATTGTAGATTTTATTATTTGAGACTCGTCTCGATGCACAAAATGTTTGGCAATAATATTTTTAACGGTTTCTACACCTTCATTAATTGTTGCTTCGTCATCTGTAGCGCAGTATTGCCCTAATAAATATTCAAGAACATAGGTAGGAACTATAGCATTACCTTTTACTAATTTGGTTAAATCCTTACGAACTACCTTACCTGCAAAGTGCTCGTTTATTTTTACATTTAGTGCGTTCATAGGTTTTAAAATTCATCAAAGTCATTAGTAAAAGAAATATTGAGAGTATAGTAATACTCTTTGTAAGTTCTCCATTTGTTAGCGCGATCCATTGGTTCTTCTAGTACCAGTTTTACGCGTTTATTTTTATATTTACCGCTTGCTTGAGCGGTTAGTTGGAATCTGTTCTTAACTTCTCGCTGACGTTGATTTTCTTCTTTAATATCGAAGGTGTAGGTAAACTGATCACTTAACAACGTACCATCTTCTGCTTGAATGGATGCTTTAATTTTTCTTTCCAACATAGTATCATCTATCTGCTCTGTTTGAATAAATGAGACCGCGAGCAAGTTTGTAGTTATCTTGTCGGTAGATTTTATAATATCTATTTCTACCTGAGCTGTCGTGTCTTGACGCTTTTTATTCACTTTTACTACGGGTATTATAATTTCTTGTAACGATGCACCACCGTGAATAAATTTAGATCCAGCACCTTTAACTCGTAATCTATTTACCGATTTTGGAATTAATGCATTACCGGTACTTTTTAGTCCGAGTTGCTCGTGCGTAAAACACTTTACTCCATCATTCCCAGTTATGTCAGTTCCAAGTACAAACCTTCTATTTTGCTTATCAACTACACCTTTTATATCAGCTGTTGTAAAATCGCTTTCTTCTAATGTTTCATATTGATATAAAAACCCGTGATCTGAAGTGATAATCATATTATTACCATTCATATTAGAAATCTTCTTTAATAAGTCCATAAAGAAGTTTAGCTCGCTTTCTACCGCATCAAATACTTTGTCTTGCGAGGTTGTGTCATCACCAGTATCATCTATATTGTTATGGTAGATATAAATAACATCATATTGCTTTACAAAGTCCCTACCTGTTGTATTGGCACTAAACTTCATAAAATCTTCAGCTAAAATTGCTGTTGCTCGTGCTTCAGAATTTTCTGTTAGAATTTTCGAGCGAGATGCAATACCCATAGATGGCATTCCATCTACTAAAATTTGGTCTGTTCCTTCTTTTATTGATAGATCTTTATGAGGCAACAATGACGCCATCCCTAATTGTGTATAGGATGGTAATGATGCTAACGCACCTTCAATTTCACTATCATATCTATTCTCTTGTGTTAATCTTTTATGGATCTCAACACCACACTCAAATCGTAATGCATCAGATATTATGACAAACACACGTTGCTTTTTTTCAACAAAAGGTTGGATGTGGTTTTTGAAAAATTGTCTTTGACTATAGTTTTTGGCTACTGGCCAGTTTTCTAAATCATCAATAATTGATTGCCATTTATCATTGTAATGAAGTAACCAGTCATTGGTATATATTTTTTCTACTTTTTGAGCCAAACCGGCAAGTATGTTATCTTGATTGGATCTTCGGTAGTTTAGAATAAACTTTCTATATAGATAATCAATTTCATAAAGTGACGTCGTGTATTGTTCTAAACCATTTTCAACAGACATAAATTCAACTTTAAGTTTTTGAATTTGATATTGTAGCTGTGAAGCAAAAGATACACTTTGGTAAAATGCCACAAAATGAGGGTTATACCAAAACGTATGTTCCCTTTGTTTTACGATATTTTGTAAGGACTCATTTGAAATTTCATTTATAATTAAACGCTGAACGAGATCGTGAATTATTTTTTTGTCAGTGAGTTTAAATAATTCATCGTTTACGGCTTTTTCTAAAGGCAACGTATTGAGAATACTTTCAACTTGTAGGTCGCTTGCTATTTGAAAAGAAATTTTATCAAACCCTTCTCGGTAGGTAATGCTATCTTTCCAAAGGGCTAATAAAAGTCTTGTTTCTTTAGAAAGTTTAGGGCTAGCGGTTGTATTAAAATTATCTGTAAATGCCTCTACAAGGAAATCATAGATTGATGGCGTTTTACTTGTGTATTTAAACTTGTTTTGAATTTGAGTCCAGTAAAAGTCTGATAGTTCGTAACGTTCTAAATCTCTTTGCAACTTTTCATTACCATTAGCAAAAGCTGTTCCGTGTGCGTGTATAAAGGTGTTAAGATTAACGTAATCAGTATTTAGGGTTACTGCTACCATTTTGTAACGAATGTCTCTGTGAGAATCTCCTTTACCTAATAAATCTTTTAATTTGTCAACGCGCTCTTTGGACTTGAAAAATTGGATATGTTCCCCAACTAATTCCTTAAAACTAAACTCTAACCCTAAATCTTGAAGAATAATAGCCTCTTGATCGGTATGGAAAACATGATACGCTAGCTCTAAATCTAACAACCAATTTTCATTGGGTTTAGGTTTTGGGGTATTGCTATACACCAGAAATTTAATCTTAGTGGTATTCGATGTAATCTTATACTTTATTTCAAATTCATTGCTTTGTAGATGGCATTTTTCAACCCCCTTTAAATCCAGGGCATCAAAGCTTTCTTTTAATTCATTACGATCATCGTACCAAAAAATCACATCGTGATCTCGGAACTTTTTTTCTAACGCTTCTTGTATTTTTATACTCATTTAATATTAACACTTTATAATTCTGTTTTAAATACTCTAATAACTTTAGACCAACCACGATTCCATGTTCCACTTGCTTTATCATCAAATAGTAATAATTCATTATTTACGTTACTACTAATTTCTTCAACGAAAGTTTCCAATCGTTGTGTTTTGGTTATTGAAATTAATGGACTTACTAAGACATAGTAGGTTAACCTACTAGAGTTTCTTTTTAGTAAATTAATTAAACTGTGTAATTGGAAAAAATCCATATCAATTACGTTCGAGAAAATATGAACAGTAATGTCTCCAACGTTTTTGGCAAGGACTATATCTTCATCAATTAAAGAGTCAAAATCTTTATTAATCGTTCTTATTATTTGAGTGTCTTTAGAAACGTGCAGAGCTGCTCTTTTAAGTGCAGCTAGGGAAGGTTCTATTAACGTTACTGATTTAATATTTTCACTTGAAAACCTATCAATAAACATTTTTGAGGCTGGTGCCTGACCACATCCCCAATCGAATAAGTGTATATTTTCTAAATTTTCAGGTAATCCATCAAAAGCATCTTTCAACTTTGCGAAATGCATTTTTCCGAGTTGTGACATATAAACCACTAATTGATCCTCAGTTGTTAGAACAGCTGTGCCACGACCTAAAGATCTAAATATTGAATCTGTGTTCAATAAATTATTATAGAGCTCTCTGTTAAGCCCCCAAATTTCACTCATATCGTAATAATTGGCAGATATTAACTCTGCATAAGCTGTGTCGCTTTCAATAATATAACCAGGTATAAAAGGTGCAGTAATAATACCCCTTTCTAGATATGTATCTATTAGCTGTTGGATTTCATTATAAGGATTATCCTCAAAATTGATACTTAAACCCAGAGCCTCTTCTAAAATGGAATTTTGAAGAAATGTCTTTGTGCTATTCCCGTAACTTTCTACTAATAAATCTCTTATTTCAGCAAGCCGACCTCCATTGAATTCTGCAAAATGCCCAACGGCAGTTGCATAGTAATTTAATAAAACGTTCAAAGTTTCTTTTTGCCCATCTGACTGCGTTAAGAAGGAATCCTCCAGTAAATCTAATAGAGGCCCATAGCCATCAATTAATTCAGTTGCATTACGACAATTCATAAATATTGTCGATGCCTCTATAATTTTAGATTTTTCTAAATTTTTTCTTTCAAGAATATCTAAAAAATAACCAAAGCCGAATGGCTCATTTAGCCTAACAGAAGTAGCCAATAATAGGTTAAGAAATGTTTCGTTCTTTGTGTGGGTAAAGTCTAATTCTGAAATTTTAGGATATGTTGGTAAATTCCTGAAGAATAACTTATCCTCAATAATCGCTTCATAATTACTTAGGCTATAGTAATCATATAATTCATCAAGTCTTTCATCAATAAATATTTCTAGCTGTATCTCAGATAAAAGTGCGTTTTTGTAGTCGTCTAAAAATGCCATAGATTATTGAGATAAAATAAATTTAATTAAGTCTTCCTTATTAAATTTTGAATATCCTTTATAACCTTTTTCTTTACATATTCCCTTAAGTTCTAAAGTAGAATACTTTTCTAATTTGGCAAATGTAAAATCATTAACGTTGTCGGTATTTTGTTCAATTTCGGCTGATTGTAAGTCTGTAAAAAGTGTAGGCTCATTAACTGTATTTGCTTTATTCCTGCTAGTTTTGCTTTCTGATTTGATAGTTTCCTTTTTTAGCAATAATTCTTTTTCCATCTTACTACCGCTGTCTGTATTTGATGTTGGTAGTACAGGCGCTTCAATTTTTACATCGTTTGTGTTAGTTGTAATCGTTGTTCGAATTTCTGGAATGATTGATTTACCCAACTTAATTAATAATCGCTCTTCATCAAATTTCGCACTATTTTTTTGACACCAATTCTTTATAGTATTTAGCAGCATAGAAGTTAGTGAGTCTTTCTCTAAAACAACTTTCGCCTGCTTTTCATAAGCATAGCTATCTCCCAATAAACTGATATAATTAAAAGATTTGTTTGATTTTATTTCTTGTTTTCTAGGTGATATATTTTCCAAAAACTCTATTTTATCACTAGTTTTATGGTCTTTAAAAGCATAGTTGAACAGTGATTCAATAAGATAAAACTCGAGCTTAGTATTTAGTTTATATTTAACTTCTACTTTACGATTGTTACTTGTATAGCTGTTGCGTAAAGCGGTGTATCCTGTATGAAGTCCGAATACAAGTGCTAATTCTTCAACTAGGTTGCTTGTTGTATTAGATAATAATCCAAAAACAAGATCATTATCACTTTTCACTTTACCTTTTCCATAGGTGTGTAATATCGCTAATTTGTAGGTTAAGGATTTGGTGTCAATCGACTCTAGTTTTATAGCATTGAATTGTTTCTGTACTTTCTGTTTTTCTTTTTTACCAGATTCGTTCACGTCATCTATTGAAATTGGCTTTGCTAAATATTTAAAAATTGGATTATTTCCCGAGAATATATTTTGAAAATTCGTGTTTACTGCTATTTTTTCGCTTTTAACTTCATTTGTAATTTGTGAATTAAAATAAGTTACAGCTGATAAGTAATTAGTAGTGGTGTCAAGGTCTCTAAAGCTAGAATTTAATAAACCAATCTTCATAAATGCAAGACCACCCATCAAACGGTCATAGGCCTCCATTTTAGTTTTCAGTTTTTGCTCAGAATAAGTTTCTGGAAAGTTATGTTGACCTTCAAGTTTAACCGTTTCAGGTTTTGATTTATATTGATAAGAAATAGCCCACTCGGGAACAAAAGCTGCACCCTGATTTATATTCCAAATCACATTTTCTGCTTTCTCTTTATCTGCGAAGTGAATTTTTATTAAGCGCGAAATAGGCAAGCAATCTGCGTACACAAAATAGTGATCTTGTAATTGCATTAATTTAGCGATATCCCCTTCAATTAATGTAACTTCAATTGAACAATCACTATCAGCGTTCCATTGTTTATCAGACAATAATAGAAAGGAATTATATTGATCTTGAATATCTCGATTCTTATTACTTAAAAATCGAGAAGGGCAGAAAACACCTCTCACTAAGTAATGCGCTAGAGTGTCTGATTGTATATGTAAATAAAATGTTTTTGTTTTTCCCATAATCTTTAAAATGGTAAATCGTCCTCTTCTTCAACAATATTAGTGTTCGTGTTTGACCTTGAAGTTGTAATTGTATTATTGTTATCCGCTACATAATCTTCTTCCTCTAAAGTTCCTCGACTCAGGGATGTCGCCAAAGGTCTCATATTCGACTCCCTATAATTAGAATAACTCCTATCTAATAAAAAAACATTATTTTTTGACCTTGTGAGAACTACGTAAATGTCATTTTCGGTAACAATATTTGGACGTTCACGTAACCACCAAGTGTAACTGGAAAAATTAGGAACTATTATAGTATTGAACTCTAATCCTTTACAAGATTTAAAAGTAGTTACGTGAACACGCTCTATACTTGTTAATTCCTCTTCCTCATTAACATAGAATGAACAATTTATTCCTTTATCACTTAACTTGCTATGTAAGCTGCGCACACTTCCTTGAAATGGATCCAATATTGCGATATTATGAGTTGCGTCTGGGTAGGTATTAATAATATCAATAATAGCTTGAATTTGATCGTCTTCATCATTATCCAAATGAATTAATTGTGGAATTGGGCCAGTGGAATTTCCGTCCTGTATCATATGATCAGGGAACAAGCTTCTAACAAATCTTGTTATTTCACGTGTGTTTCTAAAGTTTGTATGAAGAGTATATTCTTGATTGTTAAATATTTCTCTAAGTTGTTCTGACCTAGTGCACTGATTTGGATATAATATTTGATTGTCATCTGTGGTATAAGATACTGATTTTGAAAATCGCCTTATAATATTATACTTTTCCAGATTTACATCTTGAGCTTCGTCTACAATAATTTCATCATAATGCTGTTGTCCATTGCCAGTTGTGAATCTGAAAGTACGATTTACATTTTGAGCTGCATTATTATTTAAAGTTCGACAGGTTTCAGTAAGAAATCTTTCTAGAGAAACAGTATAGGTTAAGAGCAAACTCTTTTTAGAGCCAGTATCATAATTTCGGATGTGTCGCCATAAACCAATGACGCTTTTTCCTGTTCCCGGTCCTCCAGACACCGCTACTGCTCCAGGGTAATTCAAAACAGACTGTTGGTCTCCTGTTAAATCTGTGATGATTGGTAGTTGAAAATTATAAGCCATATTTATTTTATTACTCTAAAGGTTAAATTAACACGTTCTCCTAGCATTTTTTTAGTTTTAGGAATCTGATGTTTCCAGTAATGCTGCAATTCTCCTTGCATAATTAGTAAACTACCGTGTTGCAATAGAATGTCGATACGTTCTTCAGTCTCTTTATGTTTTAACTGAAACTTACGTTCAGCCCCAAAATTTACAGAAGCTATAACGGGGTTTTCACCCAACTCTTTTTCGGCATCTGTATGCCAGGAAATAGAATCACTCCCGTCTCGGTATCGATTTAAAAGCACGCTATTAAAAACAACATTGGCTTTAGGCTCAATATCATTTTTAACTTTTAATAAGCCTGGACTCCAAGAGTGAGGTTGTAAAGTGATTCCTGAAAAGCTATAGGGCTTTTCATTATCACCATACCAAGCTGTTAATCTTGGAAATGGTATTTCTTTACCATACATTTTCATAGATTCTTGTTTCCATTTGATATCTTCTATCAATCGCTTGAAGTATTTATCTGCAATGGCTTTATCATAAAAATTAGGAAAATAGATATATTCCCCATTCTGTATTTTAACAGGCTTACCGTGTTCTGGTGGTTTTGAAAACATATCTATTGTATCCATAATTATTGTATTTCTGTTACATCTATCCAATCAAATTCTCTTACTTTCTTTTTTGTCTTTCTATCGTTTAAACCTGCAACCGATTTAATGACATTGCCAAACTTGTTATAGTTAACCAAAACACCATCATCTAAATCTATAGCGATACGCTGGGTAGCGATTTTATAAAGTTCACGGTCGTATTCCTGTAATTCTATAAGCACTTTACTAATACGTGCCTGTTCTTTTTCTGCACTTATCTTTTCGCGATCTGTACCTACGTTTTTAACATGTTCTAATTGGGTGTCTTGTGCCTTTAGTTTTTCCTGGTATTCTTTTAAATACCCATTAAGCATTGTATTTAAGGTGTCTGGTGTGTAGCGATGCATATAAATCAATGCATTAAATGCACCAGAAGGCGAAGAGAACAACCAATAAATAGGGCGTTTTTTATAACGCTTTACGTGGTCTGTATAAAATGTTTTTAAGAAGTACTTACGTATATCGCCAACGCTGTCTTCTACAAAAGCGAGGTTTTTATCAAAGTTTTGCTTGCCAAATGTGGCTTTTAAAAAGGCGTAGAAACGATTTACAATATCATCTTCAAACCACTCGTCATCTAGTACTGGGATTACATTATCATCATCTGGAAGAAAAGATACTTCTTCTGCGTTCAGAGAAACATTTTTTAAATAATCCTCAAGTGTTTCCCCTTGATTTGCCAATATTAAACCAGGTTTATCCAAACTATAACGTCCAAACATACAACCTACGGTATAGCTAATAAATTGCGCCATAATTTCGCTTTCGCGAAATACCAAAGCTCCTTTTTTAATTGTGGTCTCATCTTTAAGGATGGTTATATCTTCTAGAGGTACATTTGGTGTTAACTCATCTTGTAAACCATAAATTTCAATAAATTGAAGATTGAGCTCTTCTTCACTTTTATGCAACTCAAGGAATTTGTTTTGCCAATATTGGCAATAGCTATCATAGGCCTCTTGAAGGTCTTGCCCTTTTATGCGTATTAGTTCGTTTTTTTGGAAGTCCCAAGAGGTTTCTCTTGAATCCCATTCTTTTTTACTAATAGCAATAAACTTATTTGGGTTAAATTCAAGTTTTAAGTTTTTTAATGCAGGTAACTTTTCGATATCTCCTTTTTGAAAGGCAAGAGTTGGATTAATGGTTTTGAGAAGTTCGAAAGAAACATTAGAGTTCATTAAACCACATAATTTTATTAATTCTTCTGAGTTTTCGAGAAATAATGACATACCATTTACATCAAATACCGACCCTGAAGGCCTAAATCTTACACAAAATCCATTTGAAGAAGTCAATGACCAAGTCAATGCTTCTTTAAAGTAACTAGATCTATTTATTACTCTCCCATTACTTTTCACTTTAACTCCAGGTGTATTATCAATATAATCACATATTGTCTGACCGTTATTTTCAAAATTCACCAAATACTCTTGATTACCATACCATTTGCGCGCAGAACCACCTTTGCTATAAGGCACCCATTTTACGTCGACTTTAGTTCTTTGCGAATTTTCTAAATGAAAATGAGTATTGTACTGATTACATTCAAACCACCTCCTCATAAAAAGATCGTTTTTTGTCGTCGCCATTCCTTGTTTCAATTCGGACAAATCTTTTAGAGTAGGGTTTTCTGAGAAAATATTAATCATATTTTCACTTAACCAATAACCAATTGGAACTCCTGGTATCTTTTTAAGATTATTTTGATCAGTTTGATAATAATAATCCAACTTTTTGTGCTGAATGGCTTCAATTGTTTTTTCTCGTTTCAAATAAGATTTATTAAAATCAACTAAACGCATATAAACCCCCTCAATTTTACTAGCCTCTTTGCAAAAAGTAAATGCAGTATTCTGAACAACTTCGCCACCAATTTCAGGAAAAGCACGAGACCCTAAATGCAGCATTGTATCAAAATGTATGTTATCAATTAAATGTTCTCGTAGTTTTTCATAGCTACTTAAAAACATCCAACTGTGTTGGTTAATCATTCCTAAATACCCTTGTGGTTTTAGTGTAGCAAGACCAGCTTCCATAAAGCACGCCATTAAATCGGCTTTACTCTTTGGATAATTTGTTTTTACAAAGTCAGACAACAGTTTGTTCATATTGCCACCTCCCATATAGGGTGGATTATCTACCACACAATGGTATTTTTGCGATAGAGCACTTAATTGTACAATGGCTTGTAATATGCCTCTTAAATTATGGGTATGAAAAAGGTCGCTACTATTGACTTTAGTTGCTAAAGAAGCTCTCGTTTTCTCTAAATTCGTTAAGGTAGTATGAGGTTGTATTAGCGACCCTGAATTGGTAGCTTGCTGCATTGTTTTTAAGTCATACAATAATGCGTCGCTTAAGGTTTCATCTACCGCTTTAAATGTTGCCTTAATATCTTCTTCGCTTACTTTTAGATCTTGATAACAAAATATATTAGGGCTAATATCTTTTTTAAATACACGACGGTAATATTGTCTAGCTCTTAGCATTAGTGCTAGACCTGACAATTGTGCTGCACGTGTGTCTATCTCAAACCCATGAAGGTTTTTTTCAATGATGAGTTTTGGTATGTCACTTTCGTTATAACCTTGCTCTTCATAAATTTTAGAAAGCAATTCAAATCCATAAACCAAAATGTGCCCACTACCACAGGCTTGGTCTAATAAGGTAATGTCTTCTACACTGTTTATTTTAAGATAATCGTCTGCGGTTATACTTGGCGACTCTATAAAATAAGGCATATGGTCACGAAGCTTAGATTTTGGGTTGTTTTGCAACCATAATTTCCCTACGGTATTTTGCACCATATATTCAACAATCCAACGTGGTGTAAATAATTGAGTAGCTGCTGGTATGTCCTCCTTTTTTACTTTGCCTTTTCTTGCAAATACTTCATCTTTTTTTTCTGAAATATAAAATTGGTAGAGCCAACCTATTATTTCAACTTCTGTACAGTCCTCGCCAGTCATACCATTACGTACATCTTGTAAAATAGAAAATTGAGAAATTAAATCGTCTGGTAATAATAATTCTGCATAATCATCTATCTTTTCAAATAGAAAAGGCAGTATCTGGTTTAAATGATTACAAGCACCAACTAGTAAAGCTGCATAGGCTTCGTTCTGTGCATCCGCACTTGGTATTCTGCCATCTAATACATCATAAATACGCTGTAGTTGTACAGGCAACTCTTCTGGGATATTACCCTGTTTGGCTTCTTGTAAAATAGCGGGTAAAGTGCCACCTTGTATTGAGCTTACAATAGAAATGCCTAACGGTTCATAACCATTAAGATCCATAAAACGCAACGCCACAAAACGGTTGAACCACGTATAAGCTACGGTGTCTATGACATCTGTTTTAGAAGTTTTATTAATAGCTTCCTGAAGCTTTTTTAAATGGCCTGCTTTTTCTCGCAAGACAACACTATCGCTGGTTAGTACCTTCTCCAGTTTAGCACCTATTTGGTCTATGAGTTTTACACGTGCTTCTTGTGCAAAGCGTTTTAGATGGTTGGTATTCATTTATTTTAGGTTGATCTTGATATTTTCATTTATACGCTTTAGAAAAGCAGCTCTTAGTGCTTCTACATAATCGTTTACATCTTCTTCTGTAACTAATTCATTCTTGTCATAATCCACGTGAATTTGTGAACGTCTCATATATTTAGCTACGGGTTCTGCAGCTTTACCTTCTTCTTTTTTAGGTGCAGCCATATTGACCATAAGATTTAATGCGTCCGTATGAATTTGAGATAACTCTTGTTTAGATTGCCTGATGTTTGCTATAAAGCGCTCATTTGATACTGCATTTTTTTTGTCGCTTAAAATTTTTACAACATTCAATTGCTGATCTGTATCTAGTGTTTTAAAAGAAGGGCGCTTCTTTATATCGGCTATATATTCTTCTGCTGTATCTATAAAACTGGTCTTTTCTTGTCTTATAAGTTCCAATACTTTTTTAGACAATTCATCTTTCGCCGCCTTTGCTAGTTGCACACCACTACCTTTGTAAGGTGTATTGCTAGCTACTAGCGTTTTGAGCGTGTCTAATTCGTCACTTTGTATGTAATCAAAGTTTGCTGTATTTCCTTCTAATAAGGTTTTAACATCGTCATAAATATTACGTTGTTCCCCATTCATAAATCTTTGAATAGGCGAGAGCAAGTCTTCTTTAGTGTCTAATAGGACATCTTCAAATTCAGATACACTTGTAATAAAATAACTGTATTCTTTTTTAGACCAGCGGTCTAGTTTTTCTGAAAATGGTTCTAGACTTTTTAGAAAAGGATACGATTGTTTGCGTGCCAATAATTGATCAACATCTATTCGCATTTGCGTCAATTTATCTTTAAAGGCCACTGCTACATCTTTTGCTTCGCGCAAAGGGCAACTTACATCAAAAGCATCTTTAAAAACTTCTTTTAGTTTTTTTACAGCAGTAGCGTCAAATGTAGCCTGTGGATCAAGAATAATATTGCCGTGAAAAGAGCTATTTAATAACGCGTTTAAAAAGGAGTCACTTTCCAGCAAATTAGAATCCTGCTTTGCTTCAATTTTACCCCGTTTATAAAGCTTTGCGGTTATGGTCCAGATGGCATTAGGATACCAACCATATGGTTTTTTAATGAACGTATTTTTAAGATCGTTTAACGTTGTTCGGTCACTGCGTTTTTTCCGTTTTAAAATTTCACTTAAAATTTCACCTTCCGCCTCAGACATTGTGGTGTCATCATCTGTAAATAGAGCATCTGGTGCAGTATGAACTGTATTTTTTACAGTATCCTCTGAAAAAGCAACTCCTTTTAACATTCGTAAATTAGGATAAACAACAGCCACTAAATTTTGGAAGGCATTAATAACTTTTGTCTTACCATCGTTAGATGCTGTCATTTCTAGCTTACCACCATTTAGGTAAACTTTAGATTCCCCTAATCCTTTGTTTGCCATAAGAATTAAATTCTTCTTGCGTGTCACGTTTTGCATTGACTTTTCTTGAAGAATACGGGCTACTTGAGGTCTGGTTCCAGAACCTCTATTTTGCATCTCATATTTGGCGGTTTTAATATACATTCTAATATCTCGCATAAAGGTTGCGTTAGATGCTAGTACGAGCTTCATTCCTGTACTTCCCATAGTTTGGGATTGTATGAAGGCTTCGTTTTCATAATCTTGATAGTTATCTGTTATGATTTCAATTTCTAGCTCTTTCTCTCGGCCAAAGAAACTACCATCAATTTTACTCGTAAAATCATAGTCCTGTTTGTTCTCCAGGTACTTGATTTTATTATCTCTTATGATTTCATCAAAGAGAATTTCTTTAAGTAGTTGTGTAATGGCTTGTTCATCAATATCTGTATTCTTTATTTCTTCTTCAACATCCTTTTCATCATCGGTTAAGAACTCAAAAATATCGCCGTTACGTTGCACATAACTTTGATTTTCTAGAATAGTTAAAGCGGTATCAATCTTTGTTTCGTGTGCTTTAAGATCTACATTAATGTCATCTATCATTAACACCGAAATATTGCGTTTTGTGGTTTTAAAGTTTCCAAAGTATTTTACTAGAAATAACGCTTTAAGCACTTTAATAGCGAAACGGTCGTCTAGTTGTTTTTCAGCAAGAATAATAGATTGTTGTATTTCGCCACGCAGTTCGTTACGAATACCCTCAAACATTAAATCGAAACTTACCAATGCATTTCCATCCCGTTCTTGAATGGCTTGAATAACTTGTTGAAATACCCCAAGCATAGAACGTTCTCCTACTGAAGCGTGTTTTCCTTGAAAAGCATTATGGTTGGATAAGGCAATTCTACATTGTTGAAACAAATCGAACTGATACGGTACAAAAGGAAACTTATTAGCGTAGTCCGCATTGTCTTTATACCCCTTAAACTGAACCCCAGCCTCTGAAAAAGAAAGTAAAGATTTTAAGTGAGGTCCATTCTTTTTATAAGCTTCGGTTAACGCTGACTGTGCCTTATCATTTTTATCTAACAGACGTTTCTCAATTACTTCATCCACATTAGCAGAGGTCAGTGGCACTTTTATCTTGAAACGTGCCTGAATGCGAGAAAAGTCATTTTGCTGACTTTTATTCATATCGCCTACAACAGTTTCCATATCCTCTTGAGAAGTCACTAAAATCCAAGAATTGCCTTTTGTTTTTGTAGCTAAGGTTTCTGCTATAGTCTGTAAATTAAGCATCAACTTTGTGTTGTCACTAATGTATTGACCTACTTCATCTACAAAGAAATTTAATCGAAAACCTTTAGGCTTGGTATCGATATAGATTTTTACACGATTACAAAAATCTTCAATAGACTGTTTATTTCTATCTTCTAATTCATCAAGAATGTTTTCGTATTTCTCAGGACTTTCATTAAAAACAGTCGCTAAAATATCTTTTACTTCTAGAACAAAGTATTCTAGTCGGTCAATTTCCCAAGTAACCCCATTTACTCTTTCGTATTCAGTTTTAAATGCCTCATATTTTCCTTTTCCATCTAACCACATTTCAAATTCTGCAACGTGCGGTTGAAAACCATAGTAGCCTAAATGGTCATAAAAAACCTTATAGAATACAGATAGGATAGCATTGGCATCTTCCTTACTCGTAATTTGTGCTTGCTGGTCTATATTGAATAGTACTGATTCTGAAGGTATGCGTGTTGCGTTTAGGATATCACCTTTAAGCATTGCATCATTCTCTACTTTTTCTGCGAACAGTTCACCAGACTTCCAGCCATCGTGTTCTTTGTTTTCGAGTACATAAGATAATATTTTTAATAAGTGAGACTTACCACTTCCGAAGAAACCAGAAATCCATACACCATTTGCCCCAGTATAGTCGTTGTACGCTTGAAAGAAATCTCTAACTTTTTTCCCAATCTCATTGGTAACAACGTACTCAGTTACTTCTGAAGAAATGTTATCGCGGTCGTCTGCCTTGATAACCGTTTCGATAGGACGGCCAATAGGTTTTTCAAAATATTTTTTAATCATAGTTTAGCTTCTATTTTGTCCATATTAAATGCGCGGTAATAATTATCATCTTTCATCAAACCAAAAAGATTTAAGGTATGCCCGTTATAGTCTCCAGGAAAGAAAGCCACGGTTGGTGCTTCCTTTGCAATATTTTGAAGGTTGTTGAGTACATTGTGAGAACGTATAAATGGGAATACTAAGCCTATTCCTGTCAGGAAATACACCTTCGCATTATTAGATTCTATTTTTTGTTTTATTAGTGGCATCAATACTTGATGCATATTTAGAGAAGATTGTAAAGCGCTTAAAAACTTATCTTTCGATTTAGTTTTTTCAACTTTAAACATTCGCTCCATTCCACCTTTAGCTTCCAAAATTTCGCAAGCGAGATGGTATAGGTTTAATTCTAAAATAGGGACTCCTTGATTTTCTAATTTCTTTTTTAATAAACGTATTTCTTCTCTACAAGCAATTTCTTCTTCAGCTTTATAGGATGATATGAAAAATGGAATTTCACCACCTAAAGATTCTTTGTTTAGAAAATTTGATGATGAAATGACGTTAAATAAATGTTCGAATTTATGTGTAAGATTGCTCATACTTATGTTTTCAAATTTTCAATATCAAAATCACTTAACAAGAAAATTTTGAATAGCTCAGTATTGTCGTTTAGAATCGCTTTCCTTGTTTCAGGTTCTAGAATTTGTGGTTGAATCATTTTTGATTTTGTATTATCGATTAAGCCTATTTCCTCTAAAATTTTGAAAGTAACTTGTTTTACTTTCTTCTGTGTTATTTCAGTAAGTAAATCCATTTCTGGATGATATTCTGCCTTACGACGAAAGAAGGAAATGTAATCACCTTCTGTTAATTCATAATCAAAAACTAAATACTTCTCTCTAATGACCTCAATTATAAAATCACGTATAAAGTCAAAGCATTTACAGATGGCAATAAATGTTATTTCACTTTGCGCTTTGAATGATCCTTCAATTAGAAGTGTTTTTTGATAGGTCGAAAGCTTTTGCGCTCTCTTAGATATTTCGCTAAAGAGACGCCTGCCTGAGGCTTTTTTTCCATTGCCTAGAATTATATCTATATCATTAAATTTTTCAAAAAAAAGATGTCTGGTCACCACAACAAAATCGCGAGTGCGTAATGTCACTCCAGTAAATGAAAAATTATATTTTTTTTCTTCAATCATTAATCTGTAAGTTTTTCTATAGGAATGTCCAGCAGTATGCTAATTTTCTTGTAATTCTTTAAGCTTGGTTGACTTTTCCCTTGTACCCAATTACTAACAGAAACCTCGCTGACACCAATTTTGTTAGCAAGCCATTTTTGTTTTACACCCTTCGATTTAAGAAGTTCCTTTAGCATAACCAGTTTAATATAAATTAAAGTTTCTCTTCATTGTAAATGTAGAAAAATTGTTGAAATAGTTTGAAAATAAACAGCACAAATATTTCAGTTTTTGACATTCTGAATTGACTCACTTGGATTAGTGCCTATTGCGAGTTGTAGTGAGGATTTTTAGGAAGAAGATATACAAAAAAAACCCAGAATGGCTTTTAGAAAAAAAATGAAAACTAATTAATTCTATATAGAAAGTTCCTAATCGGTATCTTTTAAATGCTGATAATTCAGAATTCGAATGTTATTTGAGTTCCCTTAAAAAGGTCCTTTTTCTCTAGGTCCTTTATTAGTGACTTTCCATAGGCCATTCTCTTTAACCAATTTAAAAATACCAGATTTTCCATCATAGGTAGAGCTATATTTTACCCAAGCAATCTCGCCATCAATAGCTTCATCTAAAATTTCTACCTCGATTTCTTTATCAGAATCTGGTATCATATTTTGAACAGTAACCAAACTGCTATATCCTTCCGGTGTTGTATGCTTCTTAAGAACTGATTCATCTTTAGAGAAAAAGCTTTCAGCAACAATTTTTGCGGTTTCTGAAGGGGACGTATTCTTATTTTCTGAACAGGAAATGAAGAGAAGTAGGAGTGAGCAAATGACTAAATTTTTCATAATATTTTTAATTTGGGTTATTGATATATCTATGTGATATTTTTAGTTCAATATTTCTTTCGCCATCTTTTTCATTCAATTCCAAAATTGCCCTACGGTCATTAGATAATGAGAATTTGGGCAACACATAAACGAATCGTATCAGCTTACCCTCAGCAATTTTTGATGGTAGATGGTGTTTGTAAATAGGTTCTTGATACAAACTCTGTAAAGATTTCTTTTTCCCTTTTTGTCGAGTCTCGATTGAAAGGTTCAAGAAATTCAAATCGTAATCCAACGTAGAATTATTCTCAATCTGGATAACGAAGTAGAGTTCTTCTTTATCAAAAACAATATTCTCAACACTCAAAACAATGCCTTCGTTTCGCTTCTTAATTCGACCTATACGCTGGTTTCTGTTAAGAAAATAAGAGCAAAATTTGTGATAATAATACGTTCTGTTGTCTATACTATCTTTAACAGTTGCAGTCTGAATAGAATCGCTTACTAATGGCTTTTCATTCCCAATACTATTTGATAAAGGAATGAAGTAATTGAGCTTAGACAGTTGCTTTTTATACCTCACAATATACGAAAAAATTGATCCATTTCTGTTGACTACCAGTAGATTACTTTCTTTTCCAGGCTTTGCCTGAAGTAATCCAAAGTATTGTTCTTTCTCACGATTGTAGGTAAAAACAAAATTATCCGAACCGGTTATACCCTGACGTATAGGTTCTGGGAAAAATAGCGCAACATTTTTAGTGTCGTTTGCGTAAATAGTGTCGAGGACTGTGTTCGTTTGCGTTGTAGCTTGTGCCCAGCACAATCGAGGTGTGATAGCGGACATAATTATAAGAGCTGAAATAATGATATGCTTTTTCATAAGAGTGCGTTTTTAAATGCCCATTATGGGCTCATAATTTTGGTTTTAGAATTAATCTGTAATTATTTAGTACGGTTACTTTTATGTTTCGATTGTTACGCCTAAACACCTTTGTAATTCCGCCTACTTGTGGAACGGTAGGAATATTGATGTCGCTAACAATATCGTCTATAACTTCGGTGGTAGCTTCTGCTCGAAAATTGTTTTGTACATAGATGCCCTCACTACCATCCGATAAATCGAAGGCTTTAAGTTTGGTGGGGTGATGCTTTATATTTTCAATTTCAATCAAAGCCCGATTGGGCTGAAAGCTTATAAATCCAAAAACTGGTGTGTTCTTTGACATCAATTTATTATTGATTGTTGCAGCTTTAGTTAGGCGCATTCGCAACCTGGTATTCGCTTTTACAACTTGGTCGCCATCAACGACTACGTAAATGGTTTCATCTGTATTGCCGTGGATTGAAACTTCATTTGGTTTTGGCGCAGCAGCAAAGAACAGCTGATGTTCAAGCCCCAATTCTTTAGTTTCAATTTTTTGCTCTCTTTTAATTTCCGATGAATCGACTTTTGGCGTATTCTTTTGAGCAACCTTTCTTTGTCCCAAATTTTGATATCGCTTTTCAGAATATTGAATCTTGCCAGCACTATAAATGCTATCCACAATACGTTTCTTTTCACGTTCGGGTAAATCTGGGTCATAAAAGCCTAAGGAATCAATCAATTTTTCATCATAGATGCTAGGTGCATTATTTTCGCGAACTTCCTTTAAATCATTAATGGCATCCAGTTTAGAATCATACTCTTTTTGGTTTTCATCTAAATCTGGCACTAAAGTTTGTTCAAGATTTTCATTTTCACTTTTATCATCGCCCATAACCATCATAGAATAGGAAATTAGGAATATGAAAATCACGACTAATACCGCTGCAAATACTATTTTATTCTTTTCTACTTTCATAATCGTGGTTTTTTTAATTGCCGATTATCGGCTCAATTTTCATCGTTTAATTTTTTTAAGGTGTTCTCGAAATAGTTTGTAATCAATAATCCGTGTGGATTGTTTGGAAAATTTCTATCAACTGATATTAAGTTTCCACTAGAAATAAGTTCGTAGGTGTCTATTATTGAACCACGATTGATTTCAAAAATGGTAACGGTTCTAAAGACATACGTTCCGTTTTGTTCTTCGATTTGTGAGTTTGTGCTCAGCACCTTCTGAACCAGCGAGTATTGAAGTAATCTGTTATAGACGCCATCAGCCTTTTTCTGGCGATATAAATTGTCTACAGAACTATTCCCTAGCCAAAGTGCCTTTTCAAGATTCCGTTCGTAATTACTCGCATCGATGTTATAGAAGTAGTTATGAAATAGGTCTAAATGTGCCAAAGCTTCAACCTTAAAATTCTCTTTTTGGGTCACGAGTTTCAGCGGAATAATACTGCCATCTGTATTGATTGCAAAAGCACTATTGAGCGCCTTTTGATTTGTGTTGAATGCCATCCAGACTGAAAAGGTACTAGACAGCAATGCACAGACAACGACTGCCAAAACGATAAATCGATTCAATTTTAAGACGTTATAGATATTTTTGTATGGTGTTTTCATTCTGAATTGGATTAGCTGGTAAACAATCTGAGTGTGAAGGACGTTGCACGTCTATAGAGTTTGAATTTCAAGAAAACGATAAAGCCTACTGAACCGAGTTGCACAACAGGTGCAAAAAAGCCTTGACCTACATCTGTACCAAACAAGTTGGTCCAGAAATTTGTGTTTATTTCTGTGTATAGTGCGTTAACAAACACATTGACTAAAAAGAAGGCTGGTACCAACATATAGACAGCAGCGTACAATTTGAAAAATGTATAGGCAAGCGAACGGAATTTTTCAAAAACTGCTAGACTTATAACCAATGGAAAAAAGGCTTGCATTATTCCTAATAAAAAATAACGTTCTGCAAGAAATAGTGGATAGATAAATAAATCCAAAATCCAAAGAAAGAGACTAATAATGAATGCAAATATTTTAAAACCATAAAGTGGTGTTATTAAGGCTTCATATAAGAGTGTCATTGCTGCTTGAGCAACTTCAATTATACTTACGTCTTCTTCAATGGGAATGTCCTGCATCTGCAATGGCAACAATGCTGGTGCTGTACCACGATATTGCGCTTCTATGGAAACAAGTATGCTATCAAAGAAGCCCAGTACTTGCGTCGAAAAAATGACCAGAATTACTATTGCAAAATTCTTGGCTAGTTCCCCAGGGCTTAGTCCCCAAGTGTAACCATCTTTATCAGCGATACCTTCATTATACTTTTTAAGAATATTGACTAGAAAAAACAGGACAGCAAGCGTTTTCATTCCCGCAATTGTGTATTGCGAGAAACTGCTGTTCTGTATGGTCTGGAAAACTGTATCTATATATTCCAGTCCTATTCCTAAAAGAATGGTAGCGGTCATTTATTAATAATTTGTTTCGCGGTTATTAACTTTGTCCTGCATTTTTCTAAAGGAAATGATGTCCTTGTAACGTCTAGTTTTAGTTTTGATATTGGAAACCATTTCTTTCGATTCCAATTCTTTTTCTTTCAAAATTTCTGCACGTTCGGCATCGCTCATTTTTAGGTAATCGCTTGATAAGATTTCGTCTATAAAGTCAACCGTGTCCAAAGAATTTTGGACTATCGAATCGAATGATTCCATAACTCTGCTAACTTCATCTGGTTTGATGTATGGCGAGTTTAAAATATCTTGTAATTCATTTTGCATTACCTGAATAAGGCGCTGATTGTTTTGTCCAATTTCTTGAACAGCTCTTAGCTGTTGTACCACACTAGATACTTTCTCAATGCTCTCTTTTGCATCTTTTAAAAATTTTACAGACTTAATCATTTGAGCTGTCTGTTTACCCGACTCTATAAGTTGTTTTACCAAGCTGATAAAGTTGGTGTTGTCATAAGTGGGCATTCCTTGGGCTTTAATATTCAGGCTGAACAGAAGTGCCATCGAAAGTATTAGAATTTTTGTCTTCATAATATTATGTTTTAGATGTGAATTGAATTATTGCTTTTTCCATATTGTGATGCTCATCGTAGAGCTTCATTATTTCTTCGTTTTCCGTTCCGTCCGTTAGATAAGCTGCATAGACTTTTTTAGGAACTTCGAGTCGGAAGATGTTGCTTTCCTTTCCTATTTTGATAAACATTTCAGTGTACTTCCGTGGTCCGGAAAGATTATTCTTGATAGACTTTAATTGGTTTAGGTCGTGGGTCGAAAGGTTAAGACGTTTGACCAATTCATCATATCCCTTTTCGTTGTTGAGGCTATAGATGACCTGAGTGTTTTCCAATATGCTCGCTGACGTTGAATTATTCGGAAGCTGATTGATGGATTGCAGTATAATCCCAATTGCTCCGTTCTGTTTACGTATGGCTTGATAGTAGAATTCCACGCTTTCCAACACGTTTTCAAACTTCAGTTGCTTTGCGAATTCATCAAAAAGTATAATGCCTTTTTCAGCCCTATTTTTCCAAATGGTTCTTTGGATGGCTGACTTAATCAGCTTTAGCATTACGGACAAAATTTCCTTATTGTCCTTGACTTCATCCAGTTCAAATACAATCAAACGTTTGTCCTCGATTTTATAGGTCTGGTCTTCACTAACTTCAAAAAGGAAGCTATATAGACCATCGCCGACATATTCTGACATTACGTGCAAAAAGCTCGTCACATTGAAATAGTCGGGATGGATTTTTAAGGTGTCCAGAAGATCTTTCTGATTCCTTTCTATAAAACTGTAAAAACCATCTAATGAGTGATTTTCTGGAATACTATCGTAATAATGACGCAATATCTTTTTGACGGATACAGACTGTGCCTTGGTTACTTTTAAATCGGAAGCAAACAGTTCAAACAGGAACACCGATAAATCTTCCAATCGTTCTGGTGTGAGGTCATTTGTATCACTTATGTAAAATGGGTTAATGCCTAAGTTCTTTCCGCTTTCGTAGCGAAGCACCGTGTATTTTTCAGGATAGAGTTTGGCAAACTTGGTGTATGAGCCACCCAAATCAATGATGACCAAGCGAACACCACTTTCAAAATATTGGCGCAAGATGTTATTGGCCAAAAAGGATTTGCCCTCGCCTGTTGGAGCGAAAATGGCGAAGTTCCGAGCCTTGATACGTTTTTTACGTTCATCCCAAACATCTTTTAGAACAGGAATGTTATGTTCACGGTCATTGAAGATGATTCCGGTAGTGTCCGATTTGTAATTGGTGTTGTTTATAAACAAGCAAAGTGCGTGTTTTAAGTCGGTTACGTATAAATCGTTGTTTGAGAAATTAGACGAGAAACAGCAGTAACTATTTAGGATATAGTTCTTTCGTTCTTCGCCTTGTGGATAGTATGGGATTATATCCAGTTCCTTAAATTCTGTCTTTATTTTTGAAGTTATTTTATCGAGTTCTTTGGCTTCTTTAGACCAATACACTATGTTTAAATGCCCGCGAATGATTCGTGCATTATCATCGGCATTAATTTGGTCAAGGATGTGCTGGATTTTGCCAAGCACTACTTTATTCTGCGAACCAAAATTGGAACTCTTGTTAAGTTCCTCGATTTTCTTATCCAGTAACTTGCGCCACTTTTGTTTATCATCCAAATAGAGAATCTGGTTGACAATATGATTTTCGTTAAGCGTAAGCCCTAAACCATCAATAAACCCTTGATGAAATACAAAATCGTCAGAAGTGAATTTCTCATTGGTTTTGCTACTCTGTACACTTTCGCCAAAGCACAGTTCGCTATTGATGGCAAGGGCATCAAAATGGTTTTCGCCAATATTGACGCTTTTTTTATCCAGTAAAATATCGGTATCATAGCCTTCATTAAAGCCATTGAAGTAATTGTTTGTCAGTTGCTGTATTTCTTTCGCTTTAAGCGAAATAAATTCCATTTTTCGGCTATTGTTGATGAAGGAAATCGAATCACTAACCGAGTTTGCGAAGCTCTTTATGTTATCATCCAGTTCCTGTACAATTCCCTTTGAAATTTTTCTAAAGGGATTAACATATTTCGAGTTGTTAAGCGCCTTGTTTTTGGTCAAGATGAAGAATAAATAACATTTGTGCTCAATATGTCCACGCCCTTTAAAATGCTTGTGAGTAGCTTTTTCGAGAAAAGTTGTATTCGGAAGTTGTTCCGAAGTATAAGATTTCTTCTGGTATATATCCTGTTTGTGAACCACGGTTCCCACAGGCAGCGACTTCAAAGCCTGAAACCAAGCACCGTGCATATCTTCAAAGTCCTTTTCAGATAAGGAATAGATTTCTGGTAGATTTCCTTTGTAGCACAGAATAACATTGCCATTATTGGCAAATACGATATTCTCCTGAATATCTACAATAGGTTGATATGCCGAAAGGTTAATCTTGTTCATAATCGAAGCCAGAGTTTCTTTTGTTACTAATGATTTGCGGAAATACCTTTGCCATTTGGAAAAGCTGTGGATTGTGGGCTATCCGTGTCAGCGCCACATATAGGGAAGCATTGAACACCAACACACCTATTATTATCCCAAAGCTGAATGAGAATATGATGATGAGCAAAGAAGCCAATATGGAAACCATCATTAAGGCAAACAGTGAAATGGGCAGCCCGAAAATGACCGCCCTTTTCCTGATGTTTTTATAGACCTCGAACCGTTTCATTTATACAACGATTCCTATTAGGTAAGTAAAGATTCCGACTACTGCACCTGCAATCAAAACAAATACAAGTACTCTTGTAATTCCCTTTTTTAAGTCAGCATTTTCCCCAAAAAAATGTCCTGCGTTGAACAGGAAACCGATGAGGAAAATGACCCCTAATATGATTGGAAAAATGGTTCGGATGGTGTTAGAAACATCATCGACCGAATCTTCAATTCCCCCAATTTGCGCAAAAAGTGATGTTGAGAGCAACGACAAAAAAGTTGCCAAATAGATTGATTTTTTCATAACGTAACAGTTTAAATTCTTAGTTGTTTTCGTTATTGGAAATTTACATATATTTGAATATAAATAACTGAAAATCAAATATTTGTGAATAAAATATTATTTGATATTGATTGAATTCCGTTGTTATTATTTGGCATCAAATTCTATGGAATTTTGAAGGGAAGTTGTTGATAACCGGAAAATTGAAAATGAAAAAAGCGCTCAAAAACGTCAGTTTTGTGATTTTGGTTCTAAAAATGTGCTTCATTTTTGGACAAGAAACGAGTGCTCAAAAACGAATAATAATTGACGTTGGACACGGTCGAAAAGATGCTGGTGCAATTGGCATAAATGGCATCCAAGAAAAGGATGTGGTTTTAATTATTGCGAATGAGATTCTGAAGCTTAATAATGAATTGGATAAGCCTTTGGATATTTATTTAACCAGGTATAGTGATACGCTCATTTCGCTATCGGATAGAACCAAACTGGCCAAAGCATTAAACGCGGATTTATTTGTGTCCTTGCATTGCAACCATTCTGAAAATCCAAATGCGAGAGGGATAGAGGTTTATGCATCAAGAACGCAGAAAGCATTTTCTAAAGCCTCAGTTTTTATTGCTTATCAAATTGAAAGAGCAGTTTGTAATGCGATTGGATATGTAAGTAGAGGTGTAAAGTTTTCGAACTTTCAGGTGCTGAGGGAAACGACAGAATATTGCCCTGCTATATTAATAGAATTGGGCTTTTTGTCAAATTGGGATGAGGGCAGTTATATTTCAGATAAGAACAATATGGAACGCATCGCATTATCAATATTATTATCCATTCAAAAATCTATAGAATTATGAAAGACATTTTTTTAGAGTTAACAAAGAGCTTGAAGGACATTATACTACAATTTATTTCAGAAGTAATTTTACTGTACAAATCATTCAAAAGCTGAATTACTTCCGCTTATCCCCAGCCTTTGTGTCAAAAGCAATCAAGTTAAACAGTTCTCGCATTCGGCTACGAACTCGGTTACCGTAGCGTTCTTCCAACTCTTCAGCATTTAGATTTGTTGTAGCGTGTGTTTTAATTTTATGTTTGGTTTGTAAATACAACTCGTATCGAGACAAGAGCACTTCGCCCATCACATTAAGATCCTTCCCGTAGAACCGTCCAGCAGGTTCCACGCCCAAATCATCAAAACAGTAGAATTTAGTATTGCCGTATTCTTCAACAGTTTTAAAACCAAGATGGTTAAAACTGAAAGTTACATTTCGGCAGGGAATCATTTCGTAAGTTCGTTGCAATGGCACCAAATGTCGCAGTAATTTCATAAAGCTGGTCTTTCCGCATCCAACGGGTCCAGAAAGCAAAATGCCTTTGTCAATGTCAATACCGTAAGTCTCACAGTTGTCTTTGTCTTTGATGAAGTAGGAACAGAGCTTCAGCAAAATGTCTTTGTCTTCATCATAGATCCTAAACTTTTCGCCAAACAACAGCTTGCCTTTGGCATTCAGATAAATCAATATTTTTGGAAAATCGTAGAGTACACTTTTACCATCAAATTTTCCGAGCGAATATTCCACGCCACCTTCGGTTATTTTAGAGGGGTTGTCCATAATCTTTGTTTTTAGTGGTTCGCAAGTTGTCCTTAATTTGGGACACTTGTTTTTTGTTTGGTTTGTTTTCCTCGTCAAATATTTCGGTTCTGTCCATCCAGTTGATGGCTACGGCTCGCCAATCTCTGATTTCTTTTCCATCGCCTGTTTGCCAATTTCGGGTTTGGTAATGCTCATAGAATTTTTTTGCTTCATCAGCATCAAAACCTTTTTCTTCAAAAAAAATAAAAACGGCCTGCCAGCCCTTTGGCTGTTTTATATTGTTTTCTTGTTTGTTATTGTTTATAGTAGATACCAATGCTTGTCCACCTATGGGACGGTGCGAGTCCACAGCTTGTCCATTTGTGGGATGGTGGTGTCCCTCAAGCGGTACACCTCTGGGATGGTACTGTTCCGCAAGCTGTTCTAATATGGGATTGTACTGCCCCACAACTGGTTCATCACTTGTCCCAATAATGGCCATCTTGATTTTGCTGCCTTTGTAGGGATTGTTGGAAGGGAAATAGGTTAAATATTGCCAAGAATCTAACTCGACGATACATCTATGATAAGTTGATTTAGAACCTATTTTTGCACAGCGCATCAAATCCCTACGGTTCACATAGAATTCATCCAAAAACCGACAACTGTTCCATTCTTGGAACAGCGCCATATACAGACTGATATGCGTTGGGTTAAGACGGTCATCAAAATAGAACTTCTCAAAAGCCGCATTAAGTAGCTTTATGTAGTTCATAGCTTAAGAATTTAGACCGTGGTGCACACGGTTGGCATCCATAACTTTTTGAATTTCCTCTGTATCATAGTAGATAATACCACCCACTTTTGTGTATGGCAATGTGCCATTGATGCGAAGATTTTGCAATGTGCCAGGACTTACCTGAAGCAAGTCCATAACCTCAGAAGATTTGAGGTATTTTTTGAGTTTCCCGCTGGCTTGTCTGGTCAATAATTGTTTGATGTCATCGAGCAATTCCATTTTGAATTCCCGAAGGTCGTCTGTGGTAATAATACTTGTCGGCATAATAGAATGGTTTTAATGGAAAGGGACTATTTGGTTTATGATTTTAAATGATAGTCCCTGACCTGATTTGACTTTCGTTCTACAAATTTGAATAGGTTTATTGGATTTTATTCCCCAGTACGACCGAACTACGGTCAAAATTTAACATCTTGAAATTTTATGGATTTTGTAGTGTTTTGGTACTTCTAAAGTAGAAAATGTGTCTTAAATCACACTAAATTATATGAAGAGTGCTTCCAAAACCAAAAGACCGTAGGTTAACCGTACTACGGTCTTTTATTAAGAGAAAAATTTTACTCTATTCCTCGCTTTTGTCCATTTCTATGAGTAGTGATGTAGAGAGTTCGTCGAGAAAAAGTGTTCTACTGTTTTTCCTGTTTTTGATATCGTGATAGGTTTTGTAGATGTCCTTTGGCTCAATATCAAAAAGCTGTTGCAATTTTTTGGAAACCTGCATTATGGCTTGATTGTCCTGTTTACCTAATCCCTTTGAGCATAGCGCATATACCAATTCTACGTAATCTGTATTCGAAAATGGCCAATGCATCTTTTCTATTTTCTTAACGCCATTTAGTTTGCCGTTCAATCCTTTCCGAATACGATGCTTTTTTTCATCCAAGTAAACCACCAACAAATCATAAGCTATGTATTTGCCAAGCAGCATATCTCGTGGTGTGCAAAACTCTGGGTCTTGAAAATAGAATTTTGAAGTTGTGATATGGAATGTTTCGAGGTAATCTCGTGTGTAATATTCCTTATCGAAATGGGTAGCACCGGAATTTACATAACGCCCAAAATCGATATTGTAGAGGAAGAACCGATTGATTTTGCTGATTTTCTTCTTAATCGATTTTAGTTGGGCATCCTTATCGCCCTTGGGAAGCTGAATCTCAAAAGAATGTATTTCTGAAAAGTATATCAGTTTAATGAGTGGAACTTGCTTAGTGGTCTTGAAGAAATTTATTTCATCTTGAATCGTCTTAAATTTCGTCTCAATTATTTCTTTTTTGTAGGCACTCAGTAATTTGCGGCAGGCTTTTATGGAGCTATAAGCACTTTCTAAAATGCTTCCATTATGAATTTTAATTTCATCCAGATCCTTCAATAGTTGTTTTGATAGTAATTGCGAATTCATAAGCAGGAACTTTTAAGTAATAAACCATAGATATTGGATTTAGTTGATGTCATAGTTCTGCAAAATGATTTAAATGAAAGTCACGGGTCATAAAATTTGTGGCTCATTGGTATATTTTAGGGAACTCTTACTAAAGTAACTTTACTTCGTAATTGTACAAGGAAAACGTACCGTATATAATTACGGAATAGTCCGTATTTTTCTACGTATTATTTGTGAAGCATTGCAAATAGTCGGTTCTCTATAGAATTAAATTTGCTTACATTTTCTTTCTAAACCGCTTCAAAAATTCACGCCTGTTTTTTACACCTGTCTTTTTGAAGATATTTGATGCGTGTTTTGAAACGGTACTTTCGGCAATGAACAAATCTTTAGCAATATTTCTGTAGCTTAGATTACTTAAAATTGACAAAGCCACTTCAATTTCTCTTCTAGTCAAATCCTCATAGATAATCTTGCGCTCTACCGATTCGTCCCGTTGTTTCTTCTTCAAGGCAAAGACTTCATACATTCGGTTATTGTTTTCTATGAAATACAAATACCTATCTGCTTCAATAGCGGTTATGGCAAAAAAAGCCAAATTCATTACAGTAAATGTTATCCATTGATAATCACCTATAACTGTGCAAATGGGCAACAAAGCAATACTCGAAATGCTTACCATTGAAAGTTTATTTCGTCTTAGTATAAAAGGATTTGGATTGCTGGGATTCGATATTCGACGGTAGAAAATAAATAGAAAAATAAACGCGATAACTGATATTGGTATGGTAAAAAGAAAGCGTGCAGAATTAAGAGAATTTGTCAGAAAATAGGGGATTAAAAATTGTATTATAAAACTCACGCTTGCGAGTATAGCAAGGTTTCTTATAGATGAATTGAATTTTAGAACAACAATATCATATTCTTTATAAAGGTAATAAACGATATAGACACACAATGCTATGGCAACGCCATACGTGATAATGTACTGTAGAATAAATGGGCCTGGAAAGTTGTCAATTGGAAAGAAACCGCCAGTTGCATTATAAACAATAAATAGGATTCCGAGGTAGAGGAAACGTCTTAAACTACTGCGCGTTTTCTTTCTTGAAAAGTAGAGTGTAAACAATACTATGAACGTATCTATTAATAGATAGAAAAAAGTTGTCCAATGTATCGATGTGCCAAACATTTATTCTACTTCTCATTGCGGTCAAACTTGTTAGTTTCTAAATTTTTGGAAACATTATTCCAATTAAAAATTTGTCCGTTCATAGCAATATAAACATCCGGTTTTAGAAACTGTAATGAGCTAATTGCATACCCTAAATTAAACGGTGCATCTGTATCTGCAGATGAACCTAAAATGAAAGACCCAACCAAAACGATTGTCTTATTCAAATTGAGTTTTCCTATATATTTTGCGGTATCTTCCATTGTGAAAGTGCCGTGGGTAATCAGTATCTTAGTCGCATTAGTTTCCTTAATCTTGCTCGCCAATAGCTTTCTGTCATCATCTGTTATAGCACGACTGTCTTTTTTGAAGACGATTTCGATATTATAATGAAAATTGACATTTGCCTTATCCAAAAAATACTTAAAACCTACATTGGATGAAGTAATGCCACCGTCATCAATATAGTCCAACCCTTCGATTGTACCGCCAGTTGTGAGAATGTGAATCATAGATTTAGACTTCTTATCACTTATAAAGATAACTGAAATATTTTAAGGACGGTTTTCAAAAACTGACAACGCTATCCAAAGCATCATCAGCATCTTTGTGGATGAAATTGGCTTGGTAGCGTATAGTGGTTGTTACGGACGAATGACGATATAATTTCTGTAACATTTGAATTGGGATTTTATCGCCAGATATATTTCCAAAACTATGTCTAGCAATGTGCATACTGATGTTTTTATTTATGCCTAATTGTTTTGCAGCAATTTTTAATCTTCTATTTAAGTTTCTGGTTATCGATTGAGTGCGCTTCGTAACTTCTTCAGAATCGCTGAGATTTGCACTTTTCAATTGCGGAAATACAAGACCATCATAAGAAGAGTCTTCCCTATATAAATTAAAAATTCCTATAGCTTTATCTGGTATTTTAAGAGAAACAAGTTTGCTGTTTTTGTTCATACGATAGAGTAGGCGGCCATCATTTAAATCTGACCATTTTAACTTTAATACGTCACCCACTCTAATACCAGCAAAGTAAAAACTCACAAGCCACAAATGAATTGCCTTTTGCTGAGCTTCGGTAATCCCTTCGGCATTTTCGAGGATTTGAATTTCATCTGTCGTAAAACCAATTTTTTGAGATTCAGGTATTCTAATGATCATTTTACCTTTGCCGAATGGATAAAGGCCTCTTTCTGTAATTGACTCAGAAATAGCTAAATTGAATATGGTTCTAATAAGGATAAGATAGTTTACTACTGTCCTTGGCGAAAGCTTCTTATGATGTAGAAGATAGGTTTCAAATTTTTTGAGAACAGTAACATTCAACTTATTGAAGGGAAATGAATCCTTTCCAAGAAATTCTTTGAATCTTTTAAGTCTACCAAATTCAGTATCATATTGATGGTGTTTGTTTCTATTTTTAAGATTTTGAAGGTGCATTTCTGCAACTGCGAAAAAATCAAGTCCTTTTGTAACTACAATTTTGTTTTTTATTTCTGAAACAGTCTGATATTCAGAATTCATTTCAGATTTTATGACCTTATCGTTTGCTTCTGCAACCTTGGTGGTTATAAAATTGTTCAATACATTAGAATTAGGGTGAGATTTGCGAACATTCCGGTTGATGCTATCCCAATATTTTTCCTCAATATATTGACCCGTATTTAGATAAGAGCTTTTACGGTCTTTTGTAATCCTAATTGCAATAGGAAGCAATCCAGCTTTGTTTTTCTTTTTCCTTAATACTACTCTTACTGTTGCCATAATAAAAAAATATTTAGATTATAAAGATAATAATTTTAGGTACAACATAGGTACAACATTTGTAGGTTTTGTTTAATATCAGATGACATTAAACTTTATGAATTAGATTGTACACCATTGATTTACATAGGTTTTATGTTAGTATAATATAGTAGTGTCAAAAACTCATAACCCGAAGGTCACTGGTTCGAGTCCAGTTCCCGCTACTAGTAAAACCTCTCAGGAAACTGAGAGGTTTTTTTATGCGTTATTTTCAGCTTTTCAGTTAATTCTAGATTTGTACTGCGGTCAGTTCTCAAAAGCAAAATTCATATTTCTTTGTTGATCATTGCCAAATACATTTCTAAGGTATTGAGGATCTTTTCTCTGAAATTATAGCGTCCTAATTTTGACAAAATATTATTTTACTCAACATTTGTTCCAGTAGTATTTGATGGCTCTAGTGCGGATCTTCTAGATAATGTTTGATAATACTAATCCAGATATTTGAGCTGAGTTTTAATTAAAATCCACCTCACAATTCACGTGAACTATCTCATGATTTTTTCTAGAATACATGATAAAATGAACTTTTTATTTTCGTGCCGTTTAAAGTCAATTATTAGAATTTTATCAAATAAATATTCTACGACTAAAAACATGATCAATCGATTAAAACCCATTTCGAGCACTAAAACCATCTATTATATCTAGGTCATTGATTTTAAACCTACATTTATATCACTTAATCAGAATGTTAAATTAGATGATGTTTTCAAAGAGATATCTCATTATTTTATTCCTCGCTATCGTGTCTACTGTATATGCGCAAAACGGTGTTGGAATAGGTACCACCAATCCTAGAAAAACTTTAGAAGTCGCAGGTGATGTTAATATTTCGGAAGCAATTGAGATAGTTCAAATTGATAACCTCTCAGATGAGAATACTTCGACTTTTCTAATTCAAGATGACAGCTTTAAAATAAAAGCATTAGATGTCAGTAATCCTACCGGTGCAGCATTGGGTTACATACAGGAGTATGTCATTTATAATCCTAACGAAGACTGGGTTTTAGATTTTGATACTGGAATAAGTTCAACTGACTTTGTCTTGAATACTATATCAGCATATTATGATAGAGAACTGGATATAAGCCAATATTCATCAATCCCATACTATTCTGCCTTTATTAGGAATGGTACTTGGCATATTATAGCTGATTTCCCTACTGCAAATAATGTAGATGAAAATGAATTGGGCACCTGGACAATATCAACGCTTATTTATTCGAGAGATTTGTCAAAACAATTGGGAACCGTGGAAGTGCTAATGGATGGAAAAAACGCTGGAGCCGCTGCGAATGCTATAATCAAATAACAGGTATGAAGAATACATTATTTATATTTCTACTTTGTTTTCAGACCACCTTTTTGTTTAGTCAGGTTGGTATAGGCACTGAGGTGCCAGAAGCAGATTTGCATGTCAATGGTTCGATGCTGGTTACAGAAGAATTTCAGTTAGGAACACTACCAGTCGTAAATAGTACTGACGAGAATTTTAAGCTTCTTACTAGAGTTGCTAACTCTACTCCTGTGGGGGAAATCACAGTCCTGGATGTAGATGGTCTTACAGTAGCACCTATCAATGTTATAAATTATGAATTCAATGATTTGAGTAGTGACAATCTTACAGATCTTGATTTAGGATATGATACGACCAGATATATTGTTGGTGTATCTAATTTTCAGTATATAGGTGCTCCAGTCGTAAAGAGAGACATTGTAAATTCCACGCGAAAATCCATAGGAGCTTTTGTGGTACGCACCTTCATCGATCCAGCAACAAAAACCTGGCATATTGAGATAGGCAATCGCTTTCTAGACATAGACACCAATAGTTCTGGAGTTGTAAATTACAAGGTAACCCTTATCATTTATGATAGATCTTATTTTAAAAACCTTGACCCTATAGAGACCAATTTGAACGGAAGGAACACTGGAACTGCATCATCAACTCCTAATCTTATAAACTAGTTGCAATGAGATTAAAAGCTTATCTAACGCCTTTTTTACTAATAACTACTTTTGTTGGTCTGGGACAAGTGGGTATAAACAATACATCGCCTACAGCTGCTCTTGATGTAATTGGAAATGTCAAAGTGAATGAAAAGCTTTTTATGGAAAATCCAGGCGATTTTAATAAAATAAGAGGATCAAAACTTCTGATACAGAAGACCGATAAATCAATTGTACAGTATGATATCGATCAAAGTAAATATGGTCCTATAAATTATGCGCAACTTATATTTAAAAAGACAGGCAGGGAAGGTGTTCAAAATTATAACACAAAAATATCTACTACAGATTACTCAGTAACTGTACAAGGTTTTTACTTTAGGGAATTTAGTTCAAATTCGACTAATGTATTGTCTTTCAGTACTGCTGGAGATGATTTCGTAGAAGGTTTTCAAGCTTATGCCTATAAAAATAATACTACCGATACCTGGTGGGTTAAAGCCTTTATAAACAATGGATATTTTAGAACCAGTGCAAAAGATAGTACGTTTGTAGATATCTATATGAATTTGATCATATTTAGGAACGGTTTAATTGCCAAACCCAAAAATAATGTAATTATAAGTATGGGAGGAGCAACTACTAAAACTGTTGCTCCACCCGCAGGTTTCAAATAATCATTTTCCAACTCGTATTTTAAGAATACCAGAGAAGGTCTTTTTGTTTAGTAACAAATATGGAATTTGTCGTTTATCAAGAGTGATGTCTAGACATATTTAGTGAAGATGTAAAATAGTAATGAAGTTTGCAATGTTCAACAAATAATAATTGCAAGTTCTAGCATTTTTCTCTGAATTACTTGTGCATTTAGGTCTTTTAAATATCGCTTTCGCGAAAGCGAAACATCTATTAGATGAAAGAGCAATTAAATTCGCTCAAATACAATAGGCTTTCCTGTCAAAAAGTGTTTTTTAAAATCCAAAAGTTATTTTAATTAACAGATGTTAAAACAAAGAATGAGAATAAAAATTGGAATTTCTTTTAATCGGTTTAATATATCGACAAGCGAAAGTATTTGCAAGGCATTATCATTGTGCTATTTTTGCAAGGTATAGTGGGCCTATCGTCCACCACGCAATGTTACTAAAGTTAGGGGATTAGTATCAGCTGCATTTTTATTGTTTTTTGCTAGTAGGTGAGCTCCCCTATGTTTAGTGCTATTGAATCATTTAATCAATTAGTCAATGAGCAACTCTACTATTGTAAAAAATTCTTCTTTACAGTTTTTACTCGTATTTATTTTTGGTCTTGTATCGCTATCTGCGTGGGGCCAATCTCGTTCTTGTTTGAGGGAGAATTGTTATGATATTATTTCTTTTGCTTCAAAGCCTGTCATTGTTAATGGAGGGGCACCCGGTGCAGTGGAGACTATTTACAGCTTCAAAAATGCTGTAGCTGCTGTTAATGATAGGCCTGCACTTGATGTTTTAGTTGAGATATTGGAGCTAAATAATACATTGATAGTAGATTTCGATGTTGCCAACGATGGTCTAAAAAGAGCATTTCAACCACGGATAACAACATCGGATAGTGGTGAAACCAGTGCTAAATTCCAAATAACTTTAGTAGAATCAGGTGTAACGGATCCAAATAATCCTATTCAAGGGATATGTTTTTATGCCACACCATTTGATATTGATGGAAGCAAACCTAGAAATGGAGATATCAATGAATTTGCAGAATTATCGTTGACTGATGTTTACACTCAATCCGCAAACACGGAAATCGCAGTAACAAAAACAGGATCTATAGTACGTGGAATGAATATAAATGCTAGTTCTGCTCCTGTAGAGCCTATTGATGAGAACCCTCGTTTTACTTTCAGTAATTATTATGAAAATAAAAGTTCATTTACCTATAAGATTGGTAAAGTTGGTGATGGTACTCAAAATAATAGATTTTTTGCGCTTGTATTAGAACGAGCAAAATATGTAAACCCAGTCTCTGTTTTTATTACTCAACCTTTATTGTGTGGTTCAGTGCTTAGTGATGATGGAAGTCCTTTATCTGGTGTTACAGTAACATTAGAGCGTCCAGATGGTTCGATCACATCAACGGTAACTGGTGCCGATGGTGCTTATCAATTTGCAGCTGATAGAGATGCCACTCAAAGTTTTGAAACATTTATTATTAGAGAAATCAACCCAACTCAAATAGGCAACAGTAATTTTGCTGTAGCATCTGTTTCAGACGTAGATGGAGCTAATGATGATGTTATTACAGTAATAGTTAGGGAAGCTTCTATTGTAAATAATAATTTTATTGACGGTATTGATTTTGATAGGGATGGTGTTGCAGACTCCGTTGATCTTGATGATGATAACGATGGAATTACAGATATTGATGAAGGAGGGAATAATGCTAATGCAAACGTTAACGGTTTGCCTAATAGAATTAATTACGATTCTGATGGTGACGGTTGTACTGATGTAATAGAAGGTGGGTTTCAAGATCCAGATGGAGATGGTAAGATTGGCCCTGCAGCAATAACAGTGAACGCGTTGGGACTTGTAACTAGTGGTGGTGGTCAAACCGTCAATGGGGCTGGAAATAATTATAATGTTCGCCCTAGGGATGGTGATAATAATCAGACATCAGATGCTAGAGAAGCGGGTACTAATATTACAATAAGAACTCAAGATCAGCCTCAAAATGACACTGCCTTTAGACCAGGAAACGCGAATGCGACTTTTTCAGTAACTGCAGCAGGCAGTAGTAATTTGATCTACCAATGGCAAGTAAGCAATGGTTCAACCTTTACTAACATTAGTGATGGAACACGATATAGTGGAGCTACGACAAATACATTGACGGTCAACAATGCACCTGCAAGCTTTAATGGGAATCTATACAGGGTAGTCGTGACTAGTTCATCCTTTGCCTGTGCAAATACCATAAGTAATGCAGCCATTTTAACGGTAGGATCTACACTTGCAATTACAAAAGCAGATACAGGAGGACCTTTCAATACGGCTGGACAAGTAATAACTTATAATGTAATAGTTACTAATACTGGTAACTCTACGATTACAGGAATTAATTTAACAGATAACAACGGTACGCTTAGTAGAACGACAATCGCTACTCTTGCTGCAGGCGCTTCTGTTTCTTTAACATCTGAACATATAGTCACTCAGGCAGAGCTTAATGTTGGTCAAGTATTAAATCAAATAACCGGTACAGGTACTAATCCTACAGGGGATACGATTTCTGATCTTTCAGATGATCCAGGTGTAAATGCGAATGTTGATGCTAATGGTAATGGCAACCCTGATGATGTTACTGTCACTCCTTTAGCGATCACTGATGCTATTGCTATCATAAAGACCGCAGATTTTACAGATTCTGGTAGTGGGATTCCTGCAAATGACAATGATGGTTTCGCACAAGTGGGTGAAGTTATAAACTACAGCTTTAGAGTCCAAAATGTAGGAAATACCGATTTGACTAATGTTCGTGTCACTGACCCACTACTAAATAGTCCTAATGGAACATTGACAGGATCTCCTTTAGGCTCCTTGAACTCTAGAGATTTCAGCACTGCAGTTTCGGGCACATATAGATTACAACAATCCGATATCGAAGCAGGAAGAGTAACCAATCAAGCAACTGCAATTGGTACACCATCAGCTGGTCGCCCAAATGTTAGGGATGAGTCTGGATCTGCGAATAATCTTAACGATCCAACAGTGACTGTCTTGAATGACGACAATGGTATAGCGGTCATAAAGACTGGTGTCTTCAATGATGAGAACGGAGATGGGAACGCCCAGTTGGGTGAGACGATCAGTTACAGTTTTACGGTGACCAATACGGGA
>NZ_JADFCO010000059.1 GCF_015356755.1 Nonlabens antarcticus
ACAGAATAAACTCAAAAGAAAACAGTACAAATCAAAAAAGCTCAACGATGCTAGCATCGTTGAGCTTTAAGTAATAAATTTAATCCTTCAATAATCTGTATCGGTTATTTAGGACGAGACAACATAATTTGAATGCTCAAATATCTAAGAGAATTTTATTATCCTCCAAAGTCATCAAAACGGATGCTCTCTGGTGGTACACCATAATCTTCCGCCATTTTACCTACAGCGTTATTCATCAATGGTGGTCCACAAAAATATACTTCCATATCTTCTGGAGCTTCATGTTTACTTAAATACTGATCTATTACAACCTGGTGGATAAAACCAACAAACCCATCTCCAGCCTCATCATCAATATCTGTTTTTACTTTCCAGTTGTCTTCTTCAGCAGGCTCAGAAAGAGCTAGGAAGAACTTAAAGTTCGGGAATTCACGTTCTAATTCACGGAAGTGTTCGATATAGAACAACTCGCGTTTTGAACGTCCACCGTACCAATAAGTTACTTTACGGTTCGTTTTCAAAGTTTTGAAAAGTTCGTATAAATGTGATCTCATTGGTGCCATTCCAGCACCACCACCTACGTATAACATCTCAGAATCTGAATGATTGATAAAGAACTCTCCGTAAGGTCCAGAAACTACAACCTTGTCACCCTCCTTTTGATTGAAGATATAAGAACTAGCGATACCAGGATTGACATCCATCCAGCCATTCTTAGCACGGTCCCATGGTGGCGTAGCAATACGTACGTTCAACATGATCTCACGTCCTTCCGCAGGGAAAGAAGCCATTGAATAAGCTCTCTCGACGGTTTCAGAATTCTTCATTACAAGTGGCCACAAGTTGAACTTGTCCCATTCTGCTTTAAATTTATCTGGAGTTTCATGCTCTTCTGGGTGGGCAGTGATATCCATCTCACTGAATTTTACTTCGCATTTAGGAATTTCAATCTGTATATAACCACCAGCTTCATAATCCATATCTTCTGGAAGTTGCACTACAAATTCCTTAATGAAAGATGCTACATTGTAGTTACGAACTACGGTAGCCTCCCATTTCTTAATCCCAAATACTTCTTCTGGAATCGTTATTTTCATGTCTTGCTTCACCTTCACTTGACATCCCAGTCTCCATCCAGCAGCAATTTCCTTACGGGTAAAGTGAGGTACTTCCGTTGGAAGTATAGAACCTCCACCATCGGTAACGATACATTTACACTGCACGCAAGTTCCACCACCACCACAGGCGGATGGTAAGAATAGTTTGTTATCTCCCAGAGTTCCTAGAAGTGTTCCTCCTGAACCTGTAACGATATCCTTTTCTCCATTCACATGAATGGTGACAGGACCAGATGGAAGCAATTTTGATTTTGCGGTAAGTAGCAACATGACCAGTAATAAGATCAATGTCAAGAATATACCTACACTCGCTAATATGGTAATTAAGTTAGAGTCCATTAGTTCTTCTTTCTTAGATTTAAATTTCGATTCCCATGAAACTCATAAAGCCTAAAGCCATAAGTCCCGTGATAATAAATGTTATTCCCAGACCTCTTAAAGGAGCTGGAACGTTTGAATAGGATATTTTCTCACGTATAGCTGCAATCGCAAGAATAGCAAGGAAAAAGCCGAAACCAGATCCTATTCCATATACTGCAGATTCACCAATGTTAGAAAAGTCCTTTTGTTGCATAAATAATGATCCTCCTAGAATTGCACAGTTTACGGCAATAAGTGGAAGGAAAATTCCCAAAGCGCCATACAAGGCTGGAGCAAATCGTTCCACTACCATTTCTACCAACTGTACCATACTTGCGATAACCGCAATAAACATGATAAAACTTAAGAAACTCAAGTCAATGTCAGCATATTCAGGTCCCATCCATTGAGCTAATGCTCCTGGCTTTAATAAATAAGTGTCTAGCAACCAGTTAATAGGAACTGTAATTCCCAATACAAATACAACTGCAGCTCCCAGACCGACCGCCGTCTTAACCGACTTAGAAACGGCTAGATAAGAACACATACCTAAGAAATAGGCAAAAACCATGTTCTCAATAAAAATACTTCTTACAGCAAGATTAATTAAATCCATTTTTTCTATTTCTTAAAATTAGTTTTGTTCAATTAATGATCTACTGCGACTGCGTTGAACCCATATAATAAGGCCTACCGTAATAAGCGCCATAGGTGACAATAGCATTAAACCATTATTTGTATATCCGAATTCGTAAAAGGAGTCAGGAATGATCTGATAACCTAATAACTTACCTGCGCCCAACAGCTCTCTGAAGAAAGCTACCAAAATCAGAATAAAAGCATATCCAGCGGCATTTCCTATTCCATCTAAAAAGGATTTATAAACACCATGACCTAAAGCAAATGCCTCTAGTCGACCCATCACAATACAATTTGTAATAATGAGCCCGACAAATACGGATAGTTCCTTAGAAACGTCATAAGCATAAGCGCGCAATATCTGGTCAACAATAATTACAAGTGCAGCGACTACTACTAGTTGTACAATGATGCGAATACGTGACGGGATCAAATTACGCAATGCAGATATGATCATATTACTGAACGCCATAACGGCCATTACAGCGATACTCATCACGATTGCCGGCTTCAATTGTACCGTTATCGCAAGAGCAGAACATATACCTAAAACCTGAACGGTAATCGGGTTGTTGTCCGTTAACGGGTCAGTAAGAAGTTTACGATTCTTCTTTCCCAACAGGCCTTCGCGCTCATCGGTATCCGATAGGAAAAGGATCAATTCCTGTTTTTTAGTTTCTTTATTGTGTGCCATAAAGTTAAAATTTATTTCGCTTTTTTGAGGTGGTCTTCATACCTATCATTTGATAAGAAGTCCGCTTTCGCGAAAGCGTAATTACAAAAGCAGGTTTACTGCATTGCAACTTTTACGTTAGTCTTTTCTTTAAAATATGGAAGGTATCTCTGCAATCTCTCTGAGATCATATCTGTTACCCCATTACCTGTTATTGTTGATCCAGCGATAGCGTCAACTGCATTGTCATCTTTATTATCGCCACCTTGATAGCCTTTTACTACAGACACACCGATGAAATTACCTTGTTCATCCATTATTTTTTCATCATCAAAACGCTTCTTGAACCAGCCTTGAGTAATCTCTGCACCCAGTCCAGGAGTTTCTCCTTTGTGATCAAAAACGGCACCTTTTATCGTGTTGACATCATCTTTTAAGGCAACATAACCCCAGATGGCATCCCATAGACCTTTACCTCTCAAGGGTACGATATAATACTTTTCACCGCTTACTTCTGCAACGTAAAGTGGATAAGCCTGGTCCATTACCGGACGTTTCAATTCCTTTTTAAGATCCACGGTAAAAGCATCCACATCTGTACGCTCCTTACCCTGATCATCTAAAGCTACCTGGTCGATAATATATTTATCAAATAAGATTTGCGCAGAATCTCTAGTGGTCTCAATACCTACGGTAGCAAGAATGTTCTGCATCTTTTCTTCCTTCACATTTTTAGCTTGCGCTGGCTGCAGGTTTGTCGCTGCAAATGCAAGTGCACTAGCTACTACTGCTACCATAATGATAGCAAATAAGAATGTGTATGAGTTTGAATTTCTATCCATTTCTTAAGCTGCTTGAAGTTGAGTCTTTGCTTTTTTCAATCTCTTCTTACGTTTATTCACGTTACCCTGAATAACATAATGATCGATCGTAGGAGCAAATACGTTCAGTAAAAGAATTGCAAGCATGATACCCTCTGGATATGCCGGATTAAATACCCGAATCATAATACCGAAGAATCCTGCTAGAATTCCGTAAATCCATTTTCCTTTTAATGTCTGTGCCGCACTTACGGGATCTGTTGCCATAAAGACAATACCAAAAGCGAAACCACCGACTACCAGATGCTGCCAGAATGGGAAGTTGAACAACTGATTCTTGCCCAGTTCGAGCAACGTTGCATCCCAACCACCTAATTCTAAAGCGGCAACGGCACCTGCATCATTCTTGATTTGCTCAAGAGTAATCTGACCGCTATTAACGAGCTCTGATACATATTCACCGCCTAGTCCACCAAAGTAATTAAAGATAAGACCCATTGCGGCACCGCCTGCAAGTCCACCAATAATAATTCTCCAGCTACCTACTTTAGTTGCTATCAAGATAAGAGCACCTATAGCGATGCATAATGCTGATGTTTCAGAAACCGAACCTGGAATGAAACCCATGAACATGTCTGAAAAATTAAGACTGGATAGTGTCGAGGAAACCTCTGTAACAGATGAAGATGCAAATGCAACCGCATCGCTTGCCCCACCACTAACAACACCATCAAACCTATTACTCGCCAAAGAACCCAAAATCGTTTCACCTGAAACTGCATCGGTAGAACCATTGTGCACCCATATGGCATTTCCTGACATGTATAAAGGATATGCAAAAAATGCAAACGCTCTAGCTGTCAAGGCTGGATTTAAGATGTTCATTCCCGTACCACCGAATGCTTCCTTACCAATCAATACAGCAAAAGCAACAGATAGTGCTAACATCCATAATGGAATATCCACTGGGAAAATCATAGGAATAAGCAATCCTGTAACCAGATAACCTTCATTCACTTCATGACCTCTATAGATCGCAAAGATGAACTCTATCGTCAATCCAACTACATAGGAAACAACAATAAGAGGAAGAACTAAAATAGCTCCCTCTAAAAAGGCATCCCAAAAAGGAACGTCAAAAACACTGGCTAGGCCGCGTTCCTGATATAAATATTGCGCTCCATTATTCCACATCCCAAAAAGCAATGCAGGAACTAAAGCAAGTACAACGGTAATCATCGTACGCTTTAAATCCACCACGTCACGTATGTGCGCGCCTTTTTTGGTAGTGTGGTTTGGAGTAAATAGGAAGGTATCAAAAGCATTGATTGCCGGAGCAAACTTTTCATACTTCTCGCCAGGTTCAAAAGGTTTTCTGAGCTGGTCTAATCTGTTTCTAACCCATTTCATAGTTTATCCTACTTCAGTAATCATTAAATCTAGGCCCAGGCGTATTATTTCTTGCGCCTCTAGCTTTGATGTATTTATGTAATCCACAAGTGCAAAATCTTCTGGAGCTACTTCATAGATCCCTAGATTTTCCATTTTTTCAATATCGCCCGTCATACAGGCTTTTATAAGTTGCATAGGATAAATATCCATAGGCAACACTTCTTCCATTTCTCCTGTAACCACTAGTGCACGTTCCTCACCGTTTAGGTTTGTGTCCACTTTACTCTTCCCACCTTTCATCCAGGAGAGGGAAGTTCCAGAAATACTTGGAATATTGTTGCGAGTAAAAGGCAACCATCCTAGTAAAGCATATTCATTTCCTTCTGGAATAAGAGTTAATGTGTTATGATAGAAATTCAAGGCTTGGTCGCTAGCGAGCTTATCTCCTGTCAAAACATCACCAGAAATTATTCTAGTTTCAGTCGTGTTTACATTCTTAACTAAAGAAGTAACGTTAGCACCTATTATGGTTCTGTAATATTTTCTGTCAGCATCTGCTACTTCAGTTCCTGCTAGAGCGACAATACGCTCTGCTTTAAACTGACCGGTTAGAAATAAGTTACCTATAATGGCAACGTCTTCTGCTCCTAAAACCCACACTTTCTCACCAAAGTTGATCGGGTCAACGTGGTGAACTTGTATCCCTACATTTCCAGCAGGATGCGGTCCTGAAACAGTATGAACCTCTGCATTATTGATAGAACCTAATGCTGATTTCTTACCCACACCTACATGCACCTTACCATCGGTCAATCTGCTCAACGCGTTAACACCAGCCTGAAAAGCTTCCATTTTACCAGAAACAATAAAGTCTACATCACCAGCAAGCGGTGCCGTGGTGTAAGCCGATATGAATATGGATTTAGGAGCATCCTCTGCACTAGCGACGATATCATACGGACGCTGGATAATAAATGGCCAGCAACCGGACTCTAAGATTCTCGTTTTTACAGCAGCAGGATCAGCAGTCATAGGATCCATTTTACCAAATTCAACAAACTCATCAACAGCATCTGCCATGATACGTACCTCCAGAATGCGTCGCTTAGCACCACGCAGGATCTCTGAAATCGTACCGCTTACCGGAGCTACAAATTTCACAGGTTCATCATACTTAGAATAGAAAATAACTTCTCCAGCCTTGACGCGAGCGCCTTCTTTGAGAACCATTTTAGGCACGACAGCATGAAAGTCTAACGGTTTGATAGCGTATATACTGGATCGAGGAGCGTCGACAATCGATTTGTCTGCCTCGCCTTTGAGCTTGAGATTAAGCCCTTTTTTAACTCTAATGTCTTTTGACATAGGATAAGTGGATTTAGTCCTTTTTTGAGAGTGCAAATTTAGACAATATTGACCTCATTAATTAGGACCTTTTTTTATTTAGACACCTTCTAAATAGATGTTGAAATTCGCTTTGGCATTGCTTTCGCTCCGCAGACTTAGATTCCTTTTTTCTAGTACCTTTATCTTTCAGAATAGCACTTTATGAAGTCGTATTTTATTTTAATCATTACAGTTGTAATATGTTCCGCTTTCGCGAAAGCACAAGAGTTGGAAGATCTGGTAAATGATCCTGATTATATAAAAACAGTAACCTTTAACAAGCCACCTGAAAACATGCTCCCGATCTTTAAAATGGGAGAACGCATTAATTTAAGCTTTGATGACGTGATAGGTGATGAAGCAAACTACTATTACCAGATTGCCCATTATGACTACAACTGGACACCTAGTGCGCTTTTTAAAAATGAATTTTTAGAAGGTATAGACGATCGTCGCATTCTAAATTATCGCAATTCGTTTACAACCTTACAGTCGTACTCTCATTATGAGATTTCCATTCCTAACCAGTTTATATCTGGATTGACAAAAAGCGGAAATTATATGATCCACATCTATGACGATAAAAGAGAGCTCGTATTCTCTAGAAAATTTATGGTCATAGAAAATCAGGCAGTTGTAGGTGTGGAAGTAAAAAGAGCGCGAGATTTAAAGTATGTACAGACACAACAACGTGTGGAGTTTAATGTTGATTCTAAGACGATCAATTTTATTGACCCTAACAATAATTTGAAAGTGACTATTCTTCAAAATTCCGATTTGAATAGCGCTATCTATGAGATCAAGCCACAGTTTAACTTGGGCAACAATCAGGTTTACAATTATGATGGTCCTACTTCTTTCTGGGCAGGAAATGAATACCTCAACTTTGAAAACAGGGATTTTAGATCCCCTACTAATAAAATTAATTATGTGCGACTGGATAAATTATACAATTCCTACTTGTTTGTAGATCAATCCAGAGTACCGCAAGAATATACCTATAATCCTGACATTAACGGAAACTTCCTAGTAACCACCCTTAATAACGAGGACAACGCCATCCAGGCCGAGTATCTTAATGTTCACTTTAAACTAGATCCACTACAAATTCTACCTAAAAATTCCAGTCTTTATGTTATCGGAAATTTTAATGGTTATCAATTTCAAGAGGAAAATCAAATGAAATATGATATTGCTTCTAATTTGTATGAAACTTCCATCCTACTCAAGCAAGGTTTCTATAATTACAAATATGTACTAGTTGATGCTAATGGCATTGAAATACCAGGCGCCATTAGTGGTAACAAATGGCAAACCGAAAATGAATATACTGTTCTTGCTTACTATAGGAAGCCTGGTGGGAGGTATGATCGATTGATAGGAATAGGAGCTGGCAACAGTGTAAACATATCCAATTAATTATATTTGGTCGATTATCCATCGATCATGAGTACTCCAGTACGATTATTACCGCAATACCGAACAGATGAATGCCTTAACTGCGGTACCACATTAGAAATAGCCGACAAATACTGCCATCAGTGCGGTCAGATCAACACTAAAAAAAAGCTCGCCTTATCTGATTTCTTTTTAGAATTCCTTTCCAGTTTCATTTCCTATGATGGACGCATCTGGCGCACCATCACTGGAATATTATTTTATCCAGGAAAAATTACCAAAGAATATTGTGCTGGACGCAGGATTCATTATGCAAATCCGTTCCGGTTTTTTCTAACCGTTAGTATTGTTTTCTTTTTAATTATTCAACTCATGGCAACCTGGAACGATAGCTTTACAAATCTAGTGATAGACGTCAATGATGGAATAGAGCTAGGTTAGCGGTCATCAAACACTAAGGAGGAGCTTATAAACCAGCGAGATTCTCTTAAAGCTCATGGAAATACAGCCGGTAGTATGGCGCTTTCTAAGGTTATTGAGAACTTAGATAACACTCCCACAGACTCCCTACAGACGACCACCTATTTTACAGAGCCACAATTAGAAGAAAAAGGTTATTTCTCTCACTACTATAATCAAAATGCTGATTATAAAATTCATGCAGAAAAAAATCCTTTAATGAGCATACGGGAAGCCCTTAAGGATATAGGGCATGAAGACAATTCACGTAACATATCTCGCTATAGAAAAGCAATGCGCTTTAATGATCTTGAGAATAGACCCTATCAAATAGTAGAAATAATTCTCCCTAAAATACCCTTATTCCTATTCTTCTTTGCACCTATAATTAGCCTTATTCTGTGGTTGCTATACGTGCGTCACCCGTTTAACTTCATGGAACATCTTGTTTTCACGTTCCATATATTTACCTTCTTTTTTTTAAGTCTATTTATACTTATAGGAGTCGTTAGTATATCCTTTGGGCTGATCTCGTGGGAGATACCTACGGCAATTATTTTAGGGATAGGAGGACCATATTATTTATACAAAGCGATGCGGCGCTTTTATAATCAAGGAATATTTATAACCTTCTTGAAATTTACCTTTATAAATTTTGTATTTTTCCTTCTCTTTACCATGAGCGCGTTACTATTTATAATCGGCAGCGTCTTTATAGGAGCATAAACATGTTACAACAAATTACCAGAGGCATCAGAATCACGGTGCGCACGTCATTTCAAGGAACGTTCTATAAGAACTATACCATGCATTTTGCATTCGGTTATATAGTTACTATTGAAAACCAAAGTAAAGACAGCGTTCAGTTGACCTCACGCCATTGGAAGATTAAGGACAGCTTGAGCAGGACAGAACATGTGGACGGCGAGGGCGTTATAGGTAAGAAGCCCGTTCTCAAACCAGGTGAATCACACACATATACCAGTGGTTGTTTGCTCCGGTCGTCCTTCGGCAGTATGAGTGGCTCTTTCACAATGGTGAATTTCCGGACGGCGAGACATTTTGGCGTTAGTATTCCTACTTTTAAATTGAGCGCTCCTTTTGCCCTCAATTAAAACAGCCATTCCCTATCTACTGGTGAATTGCTAATTTGATAGATGCAGTAGCCTTATAGATATTTCGCTTTCGCGAAAGCGGATTTTAATCATCCTTTCATAAACGCCTGCTTATTCAATCTCTATTCATCATTTTGCTTTTACTTTAAGTTTTCTCAAATGGTATTGCGAACATGATTTTGTATTTTCACGAGCAAATTAAAATTAAGAAAAACAAATCATGGGAAAAGGATTTTTTAATGTACCTGTAGCCGTCAATGAGCCTATAAAATCATATGCGCCTGGAACGCCAGAGCGTGAGGAAGTACTCAAGGCTTACCAAGAATTCTATAACACGCAAACTGAGGTTCCTATATATATAGGAGCTGAAGAAATAAAAACTAAGGATACCGGCGATATTAGACCGCCGCATGATCATAAGAAATTAGTAGGAACTTACCACCGTGGTGGAAAGAAAGAAGTTCAAATGGCGATTTCTACCGCTATGGAAGCACGCAAGGAATGGTCTCTATTACCATGGGAACAGCGTGCTGGAATTTTCTTGAAAGCTGCAGAATTGATAGCTGGACCCTATCGTGCTCGCATCAATGCAGCAACAATGGTCAACCAATCCAAAACTATTTATCAAGCAGAAATTGACAGTGCCTGTGAACTTGTAGACTTTCTACGTTTTAACGTTCAGTACATGACTGAGATCTATGCAGATCAACCAGAATCAACTTCTGGAGCATGGAATAGATTAGAATACAGACCACTAGAGGGTTTCGTTTACTGTATAAGCCCTTTTAACTTTACGGCTATCGCAGGAAATCTACCTGCAAGCGCTGCCTTGATGGGAAATGTATGTGTATGGAAACCTAGCGCACATCAAATGTTGAGTGCTAACGTCATTATGCAGATCTTTAAAGAAGCTGGAGTTCCTGACGGTGTTATCAATATGGTGAGTGCAGAACCTGGGATGATGACTAAAGAAATTCTTTCCCATGAAGATTTTGCAGGAGTTCATTTTACAGGATCTACTACCGTTTTTAAAGGTATCTGGGCACAGATAGGACAGAATATAGACACCTACAAAACGTACCCACGTATTGTAGGAGAAACAGGAGGAAAAGACTTTATTGTTGCTCATAAATCTGCCATACCGGCACAGGTTGCTACCGCAATTGTACGCGGAGCTTTTGAATATCAGGGTCAAAAATGTAGCGCTGCCTCTAGAGCTTATATTGCTGAAGGTATCTGGCCAGAAGTAAAAGAATTTATAGGAAAAGATATAGAAAGTATCAAAATGGGATCTCCATTTGATATGACTAACTTTATGACGGCCGTGATTCATGAGAATTCATTCGATAAACTAGCTTCCTATATTGATAGAGCTAAAAAGAATAAGAATGCAGAGGTTGTATTCGGCGGTGGATATGATAAGAGCGAGGGGTACTTTGTAGAGCCAACCGTGATTGTTACTACAGATCCTCATTATGAAACCATGGAAACCGAATTGTTCGGTCCAGTAATCACGATCTACATATATAAGGACGACGCTTATGCAGAAACTTTGAAACTTGTTGATGAAACTAGTATATATGCCTTGACAGGAGCCATTCTTGCCCAAGATCGTTATGCACTATCTCAAGCGACAACTGCTTTACAGAACTGTGCCGGTAACTTTTACTTGAACGATAAGTGTACGGGAGCCGTGGTGGGACAACAACCCTTTGGTGGAGCGCGAGCTTCAGGAACCAACGATAAGGCCGGTTCAAAATTGAACTTACTACGCTGGGTTTCTGCACGTATGATTAAGGAAACTTTTGTAACTCCTACAGATTATCGTTATCCGTTCATGGGAGAGTAATCATTTGAGATTTAACTAATAACAAAACGCCTTTTCATTGATTTGAAAAGGCGTTTTTTTTTGCTAAAACATTGCACTTTGATTCATTCATAAGGGCGGACTTAAGTCCGCCCTTATGAATAATCTACAACGGCACGTCCACCATCTTTTTCGTCTCAAAAAAAGGATCTTCAAAAACGTCTTCCAATTTATAAACATCGGCGCTTCTGAAGGGTTTTAGTTCTTCTCGCATGCTGTCGACTTTTAGTTATAGGAATCCGTTTTCTATCTCGTGGTAACTGTTCTTAAGTATTTATTGCTCTGGGTTTGTCCACTTAAGATTTAATGTGACTTTTGTCACACCTACAAATTATCGTTATAAAGGAAGTGATCGGCGAGTTCCTCATCTACCAAAGCAATCTTTAATTAATTTGAAGGGTTGTATTTATGATTTCTAAACGACAAGAGCTTCCAATTACAAGAGTGCTAGTTCGCCTTAACAAGAAACCAATAATCATATTTATTGACAAGGGTTGTTTTGCTCTTAAGAGTTTTTTAAACCACGTAAAGTTTCCCTTTTCCTTTCTTTGAATGATTTAGACTAAATTTGGAGTGATAATCTCAAAAAAACTACTAAAAGACTCTTCTTAACTTAACCACTCATGAAAAACTTATTATTATTATTTATTCTAGCAACCACATTACAAGCATACGGCCAGGAATCTGCTTTACTACGAACCACTTTAAACGAGGGTGACATCTATGAAATTCAAATGGTTCAAAAACAATCCACTGGGATTCAAGGCGGGACTGAAATGATCATGATGATGGATATGACAGTTTCTGACGTTAGTGATGAACTGATCAAAACGGAGTCAAAAATTTCCTCTATGGGTATGGAAGTGAATCAAGGTGGTATAACTATGAGCTACGATTCTAGTAAAACTGATGATGAACTTGATGCCACTGGAAAAATGCTCAAATCACAATTAAGTCCAATGATGGATGCCGTCATTTATAACACCATTGATATTTATGGAAATACCGTAAATACTACCGTAGAACCTGCTATACCTGGAACGGAACAGTTAACCGCTGGACAGGCATCAATTAATTATCCTAAGGAGGAAGTATCCGTCGGATCATCTTGGACGTCAGATAATGAGAAACAGGGAATGAATGTAAAAACAACCTACACAGTAACTAAAATAGCTGATGGGGTAGTTTATGTAGATATAAAAGGAGATGTGTCTGGTATGGGATCTGGATCCATGAAAGGAACAACAGAAATTGAAATTAGCTCTGGATTAGCAAAAAACACAGAAACTGAAATCAGTGTAACTGCCCAAGGCATCGAAGTAACTGTCGCTTCTAAAATCCAAATGACGAAGAAATAAAACCTACAGGTTTTAGCTTTCTTATCTATACTTCACCCTAAGCTGGCAACTGGATCATTATGAAGATTTATCTCTTTATGATCAAGGAAGATTCAGTCTTAACTATGGATCATAGCTTTCCTTTCATAGTGGAGTAAACATTTCATTTTTTATACAGAAAAACGTCTTTTCATTAATTTGAAAAGACGTTTTTGATATAAAGGCACAGTGTACAGTAATTATTCAAAAGGACGAACTTAAGTCTGCCCTTTTAAATAGTCTACAACGGCACATGCACCACTTTCTTAGTCTCAAAAAAAGGATCGTCAAAAACCTCATCAAGTTCATAGACTTGAGCATATTTGAAGGGCTTGAGCTCTTCTCGCAAGTCGCCTCCTTTTAAGTATAGGATTCCGTTTTCTATCTCGTGGTAGCTGTCCTTGCGTACTTTGTTGCGGGTCCAGCTGACGAAATCGGTCATGTTAGTGACCGCTCTAGAGACGATAAAATCAAATCTGCCTTTTACTTTTTCAGCCCGGCCGTGTTCTGTAGTAACATTTTCTAATCCCAGAGCCTCAACGACGGCATCAACGACTTTCAGTTTTTTTGCGATAGAGTCGACGAGATGAAAATGGGTTTTGGGGAACATGATAGCGAGAGGGATTCCAGGGAAGCCACCGCCAGTTCCTACATCAAGTACACGAGTTCCTCCAGGTGTGTTGGGTAAGCTTTCGCGAAAGCGAACCACGCTCACAATTCCCAACGAGTGAAGAATATGTCTGACGTACAAATGATCAATATCCTTACGAGAAATCACGTTGATCTGGGAGTTCCACTCGCGGTACAATTCTCCCAATTGGGCAAATTGCTGTTCCTGTTGAGCGGTAATGTGTGGAAAGTGGGCTTTGATGATATCAGACACTGTCAATAGTTTGTGCAAAAATAATGGAATAAAAAGGGCTGGAATGGTCGTAACAGATTCTCTTATGATATTTTTGTAATTAAAGTACTATTCTATGAATGAGCAATTATCTGATCGCATCAATAATCTTCCTACCAGCGCCACACTTGCCATGGCTGCCAAAACCCGTGAATTGCGCGAGCAAGGAAAGGATATCATAGGTTTAAGTCTGGGCGAGCCAGATTTTAATACGCCAGATTTCGTAAAAGATGCGGCTATACAAGCAATTAACGACAACTACAATTCTTACACGCCAGTGGATGGTTATGTAGAATTGAAAGATGCCGTAATCCATAAATTTAAGCGCGATAACAACCTTACCTATGACCGCAGCCAGATTGTAGTTTCTACGGGTGCTAAACAATCCATTGCAAATGTTGCGATGGTACTTTTAAACAAAGGAGATGAATGCATCCTTCCTGCTCCCTACTGGGTAAGTTACAGCGCCATCGTTGAATTAGCTGAAGGCGTTCCCGTTGAGGTTGCCGCTGGTGTAGAACAAAATTTTAAAATCACGGCAGAACAATTAAGGGCTGCGATTACACCTAAAACGAAGATGATCTTATACTCATCTCCCAATAATCCTAGCGGGTCTGTGTTTTCGCAGAAAGAACTAGAAGCATTTGCTGAGGTATTGAAAGATTATCCAGACATTATAGTAGTAAGCGACGAGATCTATGAACATATCAATTATGGTTCTGGTCACGTTAGCATGGCTGCAATTGAAGGAATGTACGATCGTACAGTAACTATCAACGGTGTGAGCAAAGCTTTTGCCATGACCGGTTGGAGAGTTGGTTACATGGGAGGTCCATCATGGATCGCCCGTGCCTGTAACAAAATGCAGGGACAGATCACAAGTGGTACAAATTGTATTGCTCAACGCGCTTGTATTACAGCACTCGAGGCACCCGTTTCTAAGATTCAATATATGATCGATGCTTTCGCAGAGCGAAGAACATTGATCTTGAAATTATTGAGTGAAATGGAAGGTTTTGTAACTGATGAGCCAGAAGGCGCTTTTTATGTATTTCCAGATGTATCGGCATTTTTCGGTCGCGAGATTAAAGGTCATAAAATTTATAATGCTGAGGCTTTCTCTTTGTTTTTGCTTGAAGAAGCGCTTGTTGCCACTGTTAGCGGTGAATCTTTTGGAGCACCTAATTGCATCAGAATGTCCTATGCTGCAAGTACAGAGCAAATCACGGAAGCTATGAAACGTATTAAGGACGCCATTTCTTAGTTGATCTAGTGAGTAATATCGCTTTCGCGAAAGTAGTATGAGGTATGAGGTATGAGGTATGAGGTATGAGGTATGAGGTAAAATAAGTTTTAAATCACTGATTCTTTGTTTTTGGACAAGAATCAGTGATTTTTTTATTTTGACGAGCAAACTAAGTTGAGACTGAAAACCTCAACAGAACCTTTTCACTCTTGCGCAACACCCTTTGCCTTTGGCATTTCCCTCAAGGGAAAACTAGATTATTAGATTACTACTAGATAATCTTGGGTACAAAATTCAACTTCTTCCCTTGAGGGAAGGCTGGGATGGAGGTTTAGAATTGAAACTGTAAAATGAAATCTCAAACTTTTTACTCAGTCTCACTAGGACCTATTCACTCAAGCGCCACACTCATTGCCTTCAGCATTTCCCTCAAGGGAAGGCTGGGATGGGTGTTGCTAGGTTTGAAATAAATTTTAGGTTGAAAGCTAAAAATACAATGAAGGCTTCTTTATGCCTCATGATTTATTAAAGTCCCGATCACAAGGATCTTTCTCTAGATTTTTACTTTTTAAAAACTACCTATTCCGCCAAAAGAATGGTGTCAACAAAATCAATACGGTAAATAGTTCAAGCCTGCCGATTAACATCAGAAACGCACACCACCATTTACCCAGATCTGGCAAGCCCGCAAAGTTATTCACTGGTGATAAGTCGCCGAAAGCTGGTCCTACGTTTCCTAAACTACTGATAGCTCCACCAATCGCTGTTTCAAAATCCAGTCCTAGAGCACCTAGACCTACGGCTCCAATTATAAAGGACAACATATAAAGAATAAAGAAGCCTAGGATATTAAAAACGATGCCGTTAGGGAGCGCTCTATTATTGTATCGTACCGGTAGAATCGCACTGGGGTGCAACGTTCTTTTAAACTCCATGATTCCATTACGGATCAATATGATATGACGCATGACCTTTATACCTCCTGCAGTTGATCCCGCGCTGCCGCCCAGAAAAAACAACCCGAAAAACATTATAGTTAAAAACGGAGTCCACATCGTATAATCTGCCGATACAAATCCGGTAGTTGTTATTACGGAGAGCACCTGGAATGCAGAGTGTCGCATCGCGCTTTCTGCGGGTCCCCATACCATGGGATGTGCGATCGAGGAAATACTAACATCTGCCTGAAAGTAAATGAGCAGTGCACCTATAATAGAAAATCCTAATACAAAACTGGTGTACCATCTAAATTCAGTATCATCATATATCTTGCGAAATTTTCCTTTGAATCCGAAATAGCTTAAGACAAAATTCATACCTGCAATAAACATAAAAACAATAATGATCCACTGGATTGCTGGATTGTCATTCCAGTAGGCAGCACTCGCGTTTTTAGTTGAAAATCCACCGGTGGAAAGGGTACTCATCGCATGATTGATAGCATCAAACCATCCCATTCCCGCAATCTTAAGTAGTAGGGCTTGAATTCCAGTGAATCCTACATAAATAAGCCACAAACGCTTTGCGGTATCGGTAATTCTAGGATGTAATTTATCGGCACTAGGCCCTGGGGCTTCTGCTGCAAAGAGTTGCATTCCTCCTATACCTAATAAGGGCAATATCGCAACGGCAAGTACAATAATTCCCATACCACCTATCCAGTGCGTGGTGCTGCGCCAGAACAAAATACCCTTAGGCATGATCTCAATATCGTTCAAAATGCTAGCGCCAGTTGTGGTAAATCCACTCATGGTTTCAAAAAAGGCATCTGTAAAATTGTTGATGGCACCGGTAAAGAGATAAGGCATTGTTCCAGCCAAAGCCATAAATAACCAGCCCATGGCAACAATAAGGTACCCTTCTTTTTTACCTAGTTCTTTCACGTGATTTCTCGTGAACAACATTAAAAAGGCTCCTAAGGTAATAGCTACAATACTTGCTCCCAGTATAGCAAGCGCCTCATCTTCTCTATAGACGGCACTGACTATAGAACTTATAGACATGAATCCACCGTTGAAAACCAACAGTAATCCCATGATATACATAATAATCTTGTAATTAAGTCTAGGCATTATTGGAACAATTTTTCCACTCTGGTAATGGAACGTGGTAGACAGCAAACTACTACTCTATCGCCTTCGAGAATTTTAAAATTCCCAAGAACAATATTGCCCTTCCCTTCTCGTATCACACCGCCTATGATGGCACTACGAGGAACATTAACATCAATAATACGCTTGTTACATACATCGCTTTCTGGCTTTACAATAAATTCCAGCAGTTCTGCATTCATATTATTGAGCTTTGTCATCGCAACAACCTCACCTTTTCTTATATATCTAAATATATTATTAGCCGCCAGTAATTTTTTATTGATCAGCGTATCAATTCCTATACTGTGAGAAAGCTGGAAATAATCCATATTTTCTACTAGGGAAATGGTTTTTCCAACACTTTTACTTTTGGCCATTAAGCAGGAAATAATATTAGTTTCACTGTTTCCCGTCACCGCAATAAAAGCATCCATTTCATGAATACTTTCTTCCTGTAATAATTCCACATTACGACCGTCACCGCTAATGACTAAAGTATCTGGCAAACGATCTGCGAGGTCAAAAGCCTTTTCAGGGTTGAGCTCGATTAACTTTACATGAATACCTGATTTTGCAAGTTGTCTTGCGCTTTGCTCCCCTATGGCGCTACCGCCCAGAATCATGACATTTTTCATGGCGCGTTTCGTCTTTCCCGTCAATTTATAAAGCTCATCAACACCACCTGGTGTGGTTACAAAATAAACTTGATCGCCCTCTTTAAACTGGGTATCACCACGAGGTATCAATGTATACTGAGTACCAAAACGTTGTATAGCGATAGGCATAAAATGCACTTCTGGAAAAATCTCGCCCGCTTGCTGTACAGATTTACCTACAAATTGTGCAGTACGAGTTAAATTTACTCCCACCATAGTGAGCGCACCTTTCTCAAATTCATAGCTATCATTGAAGGCACTCTGGTTAAGTAATAATTCAATCTCTTTACTGGCCAGAGATTCTGGTGAGATCAATTCATCAATACCGAATCCTTTAAAACCTAGTTCCTCCTGACTTTCTAAAAATTCAGTATTGGAAATACGTGCAATAGTCCTTTTAGCGCCCAATTGCTTGGCAAGTACACTTATCGTAATATTTGTGGTTTCACTACTCGTCACCGCAATTACAAGATTTGCTTGGTCGACGTTAGAATCTTTCAAAATTTTAATAGAGGTACCGTCACCACGCATCGTTCTTATATCCAGGTGAGTATCTGCATAATAGAGATTTTCCTTTTCGGGATCGATTAATGTAATGTCGTGGGATTCGTAGGAGAGTAGTTTAGCCAGGTGAAACCCAACCTCGCCAGCTCCTGCAATAATGATTTTCATAAAATCGGGTCTGAAGTTTTCAAATATACCAATAAGCCGATAATTAGTGAACACGCTTACGAGTTATTGGTCGTTTGAAGGGAATTTCGCTTTCGCGAAAGCGAAATTCCCCAAAACCTCGCCGCTCCATTGTATCTTTACCGGTAGAATAGAAAAATGTGTCTGAACAAATAAAACCAAATCAAAAGGATGCTGCTGGGAAAAAGCAGCAGGTCACTCAAATGTTTGATAACATTAGCGGTGATTATGACGGTTTAAACCGCATGATATCACTGGGACTAGATCAAAAATGGCGAGATAATGTTGTAGAAATGGTTGCAACGAGCAAGCCAAATTCCATTATGGATATTGCTACAGGAACTGGTGATCTAGTCATAAAAATGGCTCAAAAAACAAAAGCTTCTAGACTCGTGGGCCTCGATATCTCCAGCGGTATGCTTGAGGTAGGTAAAGTAAAAGTGACTCAAGAAAAACTAGACGATCGTATTGAAATGGTATTAGGTGATTCTGAAAACCTACAGTTTGAGGACGGTACTTTTGATGCTGTGACCGTGTCTTATGGCGTTCGTAATTTTGAAGATTTAGAAAAAGGCTTGAGTGAGATCCTGCGCGTATTAAAGCCTAAGGGAATCCTCGTTATTTTAGAAACTAGTGTTCCAGAGAAATTTCCTTTTAAACAAGGATATTACTTCTATAGCAACCTAGTGGTTCCTGCCCTAGGAAAACTATTTTCAAAAGATAAAAAAGCCTATAAATATTTATCTGAAAGTGCATCAAAGTTTCCATACGGTGAGCGTTTCAACAATATTTTAAAGAAAGTTGGGTTTAATGACATAGAAAACCACCTACAGTTTCATGGAGCATCCACGATCTATAAAGCCGTCAAATAAATCCATATTGCGCTATTCTCTTTTATTGATCCTTATTTGTGCGGGTCAACTATGTTCTGCCCAGTTATTTTCCAAGGAAAAGATTTTGAATCGCGAGAATTTTGACAAGCAACCATTAACTTTTGGATTTTACATGGGCTTGAATACCTATGATTATAAGTTTGATTACAACGAGCTAGAGCCTGATGAAATCGTCACTACAACAACCGTAGGTTTCAATGTGGGAGTGGTAAGCGACTTGAGACTTAATGAATACCTCAACTTGAGATTTGAGCCTGGAGTGGCTTTCGTTAGAAGAGATTTAGGCTTCACAGATGCAAGTTTTACAGAACCTAACCAGATGATTCGTGAGGTTAATTCTACAAATATCCAGTTGCCCTTGTTGCTAAAAGTATCTACGAAAAGACTCAATAATTGGAAGCCTTTTATCATAGGTGGCGCGAGTTACACCTACAACCTTTCTAGTAACGAAGATAATCCAGACGATAACAGCGCTGGACAATTCCGTCAAAAGACCGGTGTTTTTAATTACGAAATGGGTTTTGGAATCGATTTTTACCTGCACTACTTTAAGTTCACGCCTTCTATTAGAGGTGTGTTTGCCATCAATGATGAATTAGTTCTGGATGCAGATCCTGACAGTCCTTATACTGGAAATATTGACAGCATGCTTAGCAGAGGAGTGTTTTTGAATTTTACGTTCCAATAGATCTACGCCATTCCGCTAGGATAATTGCGGTTGCTGTGGCTACATTCAAACTTTCAGTAAGTTCTTGATCGCCTCCATAATTAGGTATTGAAATCTGGTTTCCAGATTTGATCAACTCTTCAGAGACACCATGTGACTCGCTACCCATGAGCAAGATTCCGTTTTTGGGAAGCTTTGTATCGTACATGCTTGGAGCATTCATTGCAGTAACCAAAACAGGAAGTTTAGTTCTTTCAAAAAACCCTTTTAAATCTACATAATGTACTTGTACTCTTGCTATAGATCCCATAGTTGCTTGTACGCATTTAGGGTTGTAAAGATCCACCGTTCCCTGGTTGCACAATATGTGTTCAATACTGAACCAGTCTGCAAGACGTATAATAGTCCCTAAATTTCCAGGATCTTGAATCGCATCTAGGGCAAGTACTAGACCTTTTTCTGGTAAGGCGCCTGTTTGCACTGCTTCTACCACAGCAAGGTAACCGGGCGCCGTTGTTAGGTTTGATATGCCTTGCATGTCCTTGTTGGAAATGCGGGTCACTTGAAAGTCATCAAGCTCCCGAGAATCTTCTGTAACATAGATTTCTTGAATAATAAGACCGGCTGTTTTGAGTTCTCTTATAGACTTATAGCCTTCAACAACAAAGAGTTTGAGCTGCTCCCTATTCTTCTTTCTAGCAAGGCTTTTGATTTGTTTAATTTTGCTTTTGGTAATCATATAATCGTATTTTTGAGCCGCTACAAATGGAAAGAAAACTTCACGCAAAAATAGGTTTATTTATAACGCTGGTTATAATTTCTGCTTCATGTAGCACAATCCGTCGTGTACCTGACGGCCAAAAACTACTTATTGAAAACGAAATTATTGTGGATAGCTTAGATCCGCAGGATGCTCGCGTTTTCAATCTGCCGATTCAAAAACCCAATCAAAAACTCCTGACCCTTCCTTTAAGGCTACATATTTATAACCTGGCAAGACCGCATCGGGATTCTATCTATCTCAAGTGGATGCAGAATAATCCAAAAGCCCTAAAAAGACGAAATGCTATAATGTCTGAAAAACAGACTATGGAGCTGGGAGAAGGTTTAGTAGATTTCAATCAATGGCTTCAAAGAACTGGTGAGGCTCCCGTGCTGGTAAATAAGGAGTCCAGCAAAAAGTCATCAGAGCGTTTGCGTCAGTGGTACTGGAATCAAGGCTGGTTCAACACAGAAGTAGAAGAGGAAATCGTAGATGCTAAACGAAAGAAAAGAGCTCGAGTGATGTATTATGTGCAGCGCCATCAGCCTTATATAATTGATAGCATCAACCAGAAGATTTCTACACCTGTCATTGATTCCTTGTACACAGCTTATAAATATGAAAGTATTTTACTGAAAGGAGAACAATATTTCACGCCAGATATTAATACAGAACGAGATCGTCTGTATAAACTATTCCGTAATAATGGCGCGATCCACATGGAAAAAGACTTCATCAGGTTTGAAGCCGATACTGTCAATACTGATCATAAAACAAATCTTACCCTTATCATCAAAGATCGTGAGATCAAGGTGGCTGATTCCTCAATAAGAGAACCCTACAAACTACATAAAATAAGTGCCGTCAATATAATTCCAGACTATAAACCGGAACTGGACAGTATCGTGGCAGACACTACTTATTATAAAAACTATAATATTGTTAGAAAAGGCAAACGTCGTTATAATTCCAGAGTATTGACCGATGCCGTCTTCTTTGAACCAGGGTTTTTATACCGGGACATCGATAGAGATAGAACCTATAAACGCATCACAGAACTTAATAGTTTCCTGTATCCCAGCATAACCTACACAGAAGATCCTGCAGATTCTACGGGAACAGATCTGATTGCAAACATTCTATTGACTTCAAAAAAGAAATACAACCTCGTTTTCGGTACTGAGGCTGCGCATAGTAACATACAGACTTTCGGAATAGGGTTGAACACTTCTTTTCTGGTGCGCAATATATTTCATGGTAGCGAGCTTTTCAGCTTAACTTTTAGGGGAAATATAGGAGCCAGTTCTAACAATGCAACAGGCGATTCTAGATTTTTTGATTTACAGGAACTGGGAGCAGATGCCAGTTTGATTTTTCCGAGACTATTTTTCCCATTGAAGACCGATGCGATAATTCCTAAATATATGTCACCGGCAACAAACCTTTCTTTGGGCTTTGTAACCCAAACGAATATAGGACTGGACCGACAAAGCGTCACTGGAGCGCTAAGTTATCGCTGGCAGCAAACTCCCATTAAAAACACACGATTTGATCTGATCAATGCGCAGTATGTGCGCAATCTAGATCCGCAGGATTTTTTCAATGTATATCGCAGCAGTTATACCAGTTTGAATGATATCGCAAGGGACAACAATTTGACAGACCCTACATATGTCGATCAAAACAACAATTTGACAGTTCCCGCAGGTACTAACACGTTTATTAACGATGCTATAGATGGAAGGTTGACCGTTGATCCTGGACAGCTGGAAAACATCAGGAACATAAGAGAACGACGCGATAGACTGGTTCAAAATAATTTAATTATCGCGAGCAGTTATAATTGGGTTCGCAATAACAAACAAGGAATCTATGACGAGGATTATTCTAGATTCAGCATTCGGTTAGAAAGTGCTGGCAATCTTATTGGCGGTATTTCCAGTCTTATAGGAACCGATAAGAATGCCAACGGTAATCGCAGGGTTTTTGGGGTCGAATTTTCACAGTATTTAAAACCTGAAGTGGAGTATATCAAACACTGGCAATATGAAAATGGACACGTTTTGGCATTAAAAGCTTTGGGTGGCATCGCGATTCCCTATGGAAATTCTGACAACATCCCTTTCATCAGATCCTTTTTTGCGGGAGGACCTAATGATAATCGAGCCTGGCAAGCTTATGAATTGGGGCCAGGAAGCACGGGTGGTTTGAATGATTTTAATGTGGCAAACATGAAACTTGCATTTAATGCAGAATATAGGTTCCCTATATTGGGAGCATTTAAAGGAGCCGTTTTCACTGACATAGGTAACATCTGGAATGTACTTGATAGTGAAACGGATGATCGAGCAATATTTGATGAGTTTGCAGATTTAGAAAACACCGCCATAGGTACCGGTGCGGGAGTTCGTTATGATTTTGGTTTTTTTGTAATCCGTTTTGATGTAGGTTTTAAAACCTATAATCCAGCACTAGAAGATGGGAAACGATGGTTCTCAGAGTACAATTTATCTAAGTCCGTGCTCAACGTAGGCATAAATTATCCATTCTAGATAACGATAACACCTCTCATAATTTGCTTACTTTTGTGAGTGAAAGATCTATCCTTATGAGTCATAACATCAAACCAGGCGTTGCTACTGGAAACCAAGTTCAAGAGATATTCAATCATGCCAAAGCTAATGGCTATGCACTTCCAGCGGTAAACGTTGTAGGTTCTAACACGGTGAATGCCGTGATGGAAACAGCGGCAGAACTTAATTCTCCCGTCATTATCCAGTTCTCAAACGGTGGTTGTGTTTTCAATGCAGGCAAAGGATTGAGTAATGAAAACCAACGTGCCGCAATTTTAGGTGGTATTGCTGGAGCCCAGCATATTCACACACTCGCAAAAGCATATGGTGCGACGGTAATCCTACATACAGATCATTGCGCAAAACCATTGTTGCCTTGGATTGATGGTTTATTAGATGCTAGTGAAGCACGCTTTCGCGAAAGCGGAACAAGTCTCTATTCCTCGCACATGATAGATTTGAGTGAAGAACCTCTAGAGGAGAACATTGAAATTTGTAAACGATACCTGGAGCGCATGTCTAAAATGGACATGACCCTAGAAATCGAACTGGGAATTACTGGTGGTGAGGAAGATGGTGTGGACAATAGCGACGTTGATGAGTCAAAATTATACACGCAACCGGAAGAAGTCGCTTATGCTTATGAAGAATTAAAAAAAGTAAGTGATCGCTTTACTATTGCAGCAGCTTTTGGTAATGTTCACGGAGTTTACAAGCCCGGAAATGTAAAATTAACTCCTAAGATTTTAAAGAACTCTCAGGAATATGTGACTAAGAAATACGGTGTTGAACATAATCATATCGATTTTGTATTCCACGGTGGTTCTGGTTCTTCTCTAGAAGAAATACGAGAAGCGATAGGTTACGGAGTCATAAAAATGAACATTGATACAGATCTTCAATGGGCATTTGCAGATGGTATCAAGAAATACATGGACAGCAATGATGACTTCCTAAAATCCCAAATAGGAAATTCTACCGGTGCAGATTCACCTAATAAAAAATACTATGATCCTCGCAAATGGTTGCGCGAGGGAGAAGAATCATTCAAGGCTCGTTTGAAGCAGGCCTTTGAGGATTTGAACAATGTAGGGACACTATAATTTGAAAATAGCGTTTGATAAAACAGATTTGTAATTATAATTTAAATGGAGTAAAATTAAGAGCATCCAAAACTCTTAACTCATAACTCTTAACTGATAACTGGAAATATGGCTTGGTTTAAAAGAGATAAAAAAGGAATTACGACGCCCACAGAGGCTAAAAAAGATACTCCTAAAGGTCTGTGGTATAAATCCCCAACGGGAAAAATCATTGATGCAGAACAGCTTAAAAATAACTCTTACGTCAGCCCGGAAGATGGCTATCACGTGCGCGTAGGAAGTAAAGAGTATTTTGAAATTCTTTTTGATAATAATGAATTTGAAGAGCTAAATCCTAACATTACCTCAAAAGATCCACTGAAATTTTCTGATTCTAAGAAATATGTGGATCGATTAGAAGATGCTCAGAAAAAGACCGGTTTGAAAGATGCAGTTCGCACCGCAGTTGGAAAGTCTAATGGTAACGATCTTGTTGTCGCTTGTATGGATTTTGCATTTATAGGTGGTTCCATGGGAAGTGTGGTAGGAGAAAAAATCGCTCGTGCCGCAGACCACTCCTTAAAGAACAATATTCCATTTATGATTATCTCTAAGTCTGGCGGTGCTCGTATGATGGAAGCAGCGTTATCACTTATGCAACTGGCAAAAACCAGTTCAAAACTCGCACAACTTTCTGACGCGGGCATACCGTATATCTCCCTTTGCACCGACCCTACCACTGGTGGAACTACAGCATCCTTTGCGATGTTAGGGGACATCAATATAGGAGAACCAGGAGCGCTCATCGCTTTTGCAGGACCACGAGTTGTACGCGACACCACAGGAAAAGAACTTCCAGAAGGTTTTCAAACAGCAGAGTTCCTACTAGAAAAAGGCTTTTTAGACTTTATCGTCCCACGAACCGAATTAAAACACAAGGTGAATCAATACCTAGACTTGATTTTGAATCGTAAAATGGAAGTGGCTTAGGTTGGTCCTCAGTTACAATTTCTAGTCACAGTTTCCAGTTCATCAACGAGTTGTTAGGTTGTGACTGCGATCGAACTTTGCTTACTCAAGTAATTTGAAGCATTTGTGTTGGCTTTGGTCCAGTTTCCAGTCACGTTTTTGAATTTAACGAACGATTACCACAGTTTTTGCTTGGCTCTAATCTTAGTGACTTAAGAAGGATGAAGCATTTTTGGATTTTATAGAGTGCGAAAATCACGTTTTAAGTGAGCGTACTGTCGTGCTTATGAATTCCTCGGGTACTCCTTCGCACCCATTTATGGAAATAATGGCCTCAAAACAGGAAGCCAATTCTCTATAAAGCAATCTGATGAAACTTGTTCGTCAACCGTCTCAAGAAATTGCGAAGGGAATACAAGTAGATGCCTCATTTTATCGTCTTAGATCATAGATCACGAGAATTGCCGCAGGCAATGCGAGTTGTCGTATGTCAGCGAGCATGGTGAGACATCTTTTAGACTATATCCCTCATTATTCTGTAATATTTTATTGCTGTGCGATTTTATATAAAAACCGATAAACTACCGTTTATAGTTATTTTTCGCTGTTAATCCTTGAAGAATAGAGCTGAAGTTATAATATTTCTTAATATTACTACTTTAATACTTAAAAGTATAAAGCCCTTATTATGAGACAATTATTCATTTGTCTTCGCATCTCATTTCTACCCATAATTCTATTATGGGTATCAGCAATCTACGCTCAAGTAGGTATCAACACCATAACCCCAAATGGTATCCTTGATGTAAACAGTACTACAAATGGAGTCGTGTTACCTAGAATAGCTTTAACTGCCACAAACTTAATGGCACCGGTCAAAAATCCGCAAACTGGAAATATCCCCACTGGAACTGTAGTTTACAACACATCTTCAACGCGCAATGCACCTAACGCAGTATCACCTGGAATTTACGTATGGAACGGCAGTAAGTGGGTTTCTCAGTTCACAAAAAAACAAACGGCTTTTTATGAAAGCGGTAAAGGCTTTAGGGCTAAGTCAAGCGATGCATATAAAAATATTCCTAATCTGGTGAATAAGTCGTTTACTCCAAAGTTTACCGGAAATTATAAAATGGAATTAAGTGTGAACTATGGTGGTGGATACGCCATAACCCCTATCGACACTAATTCTGGAAATCTTAACGTTGCTGCACAATCGGGATTATTTAGATTACGGATTAACACTAATGGCATAATCACAAATTATTTTATTCGAACACAGTCCTTTTCTGCTGCCTATGGGAACCAGCAATATTTTGATATTTGGGAAAAATATTCCTCAATAATCAATTTATCTTTAGAAGTAGGTGCCCCCATATCATTTTCCTTAGCTTTTAATCAAGACCCAGCTCCAGAGTTTGTAGATAGCGGTGATTTAAATGAAGGCAGGGGTTACGTTGCTTCAGAGCTTCCTTGTACCGTTGAAATCACCTATATAGACCCCTGAATGATCTCATTATGACAAATAAATATGGTATTTCATTATCAGTATTATTACTTACATTATCATTTACAGTCTATGGCCAAGTTGGCATTGGAACTGACGCTCCCAATGGCGCTTTAGATATCAGCTCAACGTCATCTGGATTTGTCTATCCCGTGGTTGAATTACAAAACACAAATAGTCAAACTATATCGAACCCCAATGCGCCAAACCTTATCGCTGGCACTACGGTATATAATACCACTACCTCAAACAGTGGCTTAAACAGTGTTTACCCTGGGATTTATATTTGGGATGGAAGTGCCTGGATTGCTCAATTTAATAAAAATGATTATAAGTTGTTTGAGCAAGTAGTCCGTTTAAATCCGGCTTCTAACTATGGAAATGAAATTATAAATTTTAACGCTAGTTCTTTTAAACCAAAATACAGTGGAAAATATAAGGTCAAAGTAACGGTACATTATGGAGGTGGAGAAACTAATACTCCAAATCAAACAACACAGTTCGTAAATTTTGTGGCGGCATCAGGAAAATTCATCTATAACTTCAATGGTTTACCTTCAACTTTCAACCTCAAGTCTTATTCTGGACATAATAGTGATAGTGATTTAAATGGTGGCACTACAAAAACATATGTAGACCAATACCGGCAAACTAATATTACTAGAGAGGAAATCTTGACCGCAAATACTGATTATAATTTTTCATTAACGTTTAATCAAGATGATTTGCCTGGTATAATCAATAATGGAGATTATTTAGAACCAGATATTAACCCAGCAGGTTTAGGCTACATTATTTTAGAACGTTCCTTGAAATGTACTGTTGAAATTAATTACGTTGGAAATTAAATTATGGTAAGCCAGTATTTTAAAGCAATAAATTCATGAAATATTCCCATTGTAAAGTCTTTGCTGTTGTAGTTGTTCTGTTTTGCTCTCCTATAAGTTTTATTAACGCTCAGGTGGGTATAGGAACATCGACTCCAGAAGGGATGTTAGATCTTGAATCGAGTACGCAAGGTCTCGTTTATCCTCGTGTTGCTTTAACAAAAACAAAGATAGAAAGTCCCGTGAAGAATCCAAACACTGGACCACTGGTTCAAGGTACGATAGTCTATAACACCAGTAAGACCAAAAGTGGAAGTAATGATGTGTATCCCGGAATTTATGCGTGGGATGGGTTTCAATGGCAACCCCAATTCTATATGGAAGAATATGAAAAGTTTACACAAACAGGAGGAGACCAGCGCACAACTATACGTGAAAACTTATTCGACCCAAACCCTAATAACGCTGACCCTATAGACGGACTCTCTGGAGTGGGGTTTATCCCAAAATACTCGGGATTTTACAAAATTGAAGTAAAAACAAACTTTAGTGGAGGCAAAGTGGCGGATTTTTCAAACATCGACGAAATATCACTAGCAACCGCAGAAGGTGCTTTTTTCTTTAAACTATCGGGAGCTGGAGTTGATATTGATCCTACTACTGGAACTTATGATTATAAAAAAGGGTGGATATACACCCACTCCTATTCCACAAACAATGTGACAGAAGGAACTGGGGCTAATGCGATAGATAACGACAAAGTAGCTCACTACGCATCCGTCGTTTACTACAAATATTTGAGGTTTGATGAGTCCTACACTTTTACATTAAGTAACTGTATAACAATAGGCTCAGAATATTTTGTAAACGGCGGAGATACAGGTGAAGGGCAAGGACATATAGGTCTAGAAATACCCTGCTCGGTAGAGTTCACTTTTGTTGGTACTGACAATCCTCAAAATTAAATAGGTTTAGCTAATCTGTAATGCATTATTCTATTGTGATTTTCAGCTATGTTCTTGACAAAGGACTTGCTCAGCTTACGCTTTGCCTCAATCTTATTTATTGATGACAAATGATTAAAGTTGTTAAATTATTAATAGGTGATGAATGGAATGAACTCCATAGAGTCGATCATCATTAGGTTTCTCGAAGGGAACATGATTCAATCTTCATTTTTTTCGTCTTAGATCTTAGGTCACGAGAATTGCCGCAGGTAATGCGAGTTATCGTTTGTCAACGGGCGTGGTGAGGCATCTTTTAGACCTTGTTTTTCTAATTTACTTTTATATTTAAACCGTATCTTTGCAACCGCTTAGGGCATGAATCCTTGAGCACCGTCAGAAAATCTGACATACATAAGATTCATTATAAAAATAATTTTGGCATGTATTTAGCACCAGAAAAAAAAGCAGAGATTTTCTCAAAATACGGGAAAACTCCAACAGACACAGGTAACACAGACTCGCAAATCGCGTTGTTTACTTACCGCATCAACCACTTAACAGAGCACCTTAAAAGAAATCGTCACGATTACAACACAGAACGTAGTCTTGTGAAACTGGTAGGAAAGCGTCGTTCACTTCTTGATTACAAAATGAAGAAAGACATTGTTGCTTATCGTGAGTTGATTAAGGAACTAGGAATTAGAAAATAAGAAATTGGGGACCTTGTGTCCCCTTTTTGTTTTTTGCGCATCGCTTGCGTAAAAGTTTGGCGTGCATCGCAGGCGTTCTAAATATAACAAAGTTGCAGGAGCTTTATCCTGTTTACGCTTTCGCGAAAGCGTTATAAAAATAAACATCGCAACAACAAAAGCTGGTTTTTCATAAAGTAAGAAAGAACCATTTAAATGTCAGTTCAAGCGCAGTCGAGAACAGAATGAAAATGATCCTTTCGCAAACGCCTTCTCACCACACACAACTTGAGACTAACGTTAAATACTAACAAATGAAACCACAAGTTTTTAAACAAGTGATCAAGATGGCCAACGGGCCTGATATCACTATTGAAACTGGAGCGCTTGCTAAACAAGCACATGGATCTGTCGTGATTACATGTGGTAAAGCAATGCTTCTAGGAACTGTAGTGTCCGGCTACAAATCAACCGGTCTGGATTTCCTTCCACTAACGGTAGATTACCGGGAAAAATTTGCCGCTGCCGGCAAATATCCAGGAGGATTTTTCAAACGTGAGGCACGTCCTAACGATGGTGAGGTTCTTACCATGCGTCTTGTTGACCGTGTACTACGCCCACTTTTCCCTAAAGATTACCATGCAGAGGTTCAGGTAATGATTCAGTTGATGTCTCATGACCCAGAAGTGATGCCAGATGCCATGGCTGGATTAGCAGCTAGTGCGTGTATCCAACTTTCAGACATTCCTTTTGAATGTCCAATTTCTGAGGTACGTGTTGCACGTGTGGATGGTGAGTTCGTCATCAATCCTAGTTATGCCCAACTTGCAGAAGCAGATCTTGAAATGATGATAGGCGCAAGTGCCGACTCTGTCATGATGGTAGAAGGTGAAATGAGTGAAGTATCTGAAGAGGATATGATCTCTGCGATCAAAGCGGCTCATGAAGCCATCAAAGATCAATGTGCTGCTCAAGTTGCCCTAGCGGAAGCTGTAGGTAAAAAAGAAGTACGGGAATATGATGGCGAGCGTGAAGATGCAGACATCGAATCCAAAGTAGCTGAACTTGCTTACCAAAAAGTTTATGATGTTGCTAAAAAAGGAAGTGCAAAGCACGAGCGTAGCGCAGCCTTTAATGAGATCAAAGACGAAGTGAAAGCAACATTCTCTGAGGAAGATCAAGCAGACAATGGAGATCTTATCTCTAAATACTTTAATAAAACCCACAAGAAAGCGGTACGTGATGTACTGTTGAAAGAGGGAATCCGTTTGGATGGTCGCAAGACGACAGACATACGCGATATATGGTGTGAGGTAGATTACCTTCCTTCCACTCACGGTAGTGCAATTTTCACTCGTGGTGAAACTCAGGCACTGGCAACGGTAACCTTGGGAACTTCCAGAGATGCTAATGTAATAGACATGGCATCACAAGAAGGAGAAGAGCGTTTCTACTTACACTATAATTTCCCACCATTCTGTACGGGAGAAGCTCGTCCACTACGTGGAACGTCTCGTCGTGAGGTAGGTCACGGGAACCTTGCACAACGTGCATTGAAGAGAATGCTTCCAGCAGACCTTCCATACACGGTTCGTATTGTATCAGAAGTATTAGAATCTAACGGTTCTTCTTCTATGGCAACAGTATGTGCAGGGACAATGGCAATGATGGACGCTGGTCTACCTATGAAGAAACCAGTTTCTGGTATCGCAATGGGATTGATTACTGACGGTAACAACTATGCCGTATTGTCTGACATTCTAGGTGATGAAGATCACTTGGGCGACATGGACTTTAAAGTAACCGGTACTGCTGATGGTATCACGGCTTGTCAAATGGACATCAAGGTAAAAGGTCTTTCTTATGAGATCCTTACCAATGCATTGATGCAGGCTAGAGACGGCCGCATGCACATTCTAGGAAAGATAACTGACACTATAGCTGCACCTGCAACTGACGTTAAGCCACATGCTCCTAAGATGGAATCTATGGAGATTGAAGGTAAGTACATAGGCGCTATTATCGGGCCTGGTGGAAAAGTCATTCAAGAAATGCAGAAAGAAACCGAGACTACCATCAATATCAAGGAAGAAAATGATATGGGTATCATCGAGATCGCTGGAACAGACCGTGGCAAGATCGAGGCTGCTCTGGAACGTATCAGAAACCTCATCTTTGAACCAACAGTGGGCGAGATTTACCATGTAAAAGTTGTGAAGATGCTCGACTTCGGTGCAGTAGTGGAATTCAAGCCTGGTAAAGAAACTTTACTTCACGTGAGTGAGTTTGATTACAAGCGTATTGAAGATCCATCCACTATATTAAGTGTGGGAGACACACTGGATGTGAAATATATGGGAGTTGATCCACGTACCAAGAAGCAAAAAGTTTCTCGTAAGGAAACATTGCCTAAGCCAGAAGGCTGGACAGAACGCCCACCACGTGAGCGCGATGACCGTCGTAGTGGTGGTCGTGATGATCGTCGCAGTGGCGGTGGAAGACGTGATGATCGTAGATCTGACGACCGTCCACGTCGTGAAAGCCGTGATGATAAAAAGTCTGACAGCAGCTCTGACGAGTAATAGAAAGATTGAAATGTTTTCGCTTTCGCGAAAGCTCAACAATAGAAATCCCTGTAACATAATTGTTACAGGGATTTTTTTGAGTTAGACTGAGTTCTCAAAACGTTTAAATACAAAACCGCCGCTAGAAATTTTAGCGGCGGTTTTTTATTGAGCACTTTAATAATCTATAAATAATTCTAACATATGAACCTTCTAAATAATCGATGCTGCTTTATTCATTGCAATGAGATTCTATAACGTCCAGATCTATCAACTTTAGTTACTACACGATTTCCTTAAATTATTAAGTTACTCACTAATAATTTTAAACAATCAATTAGTAGGGTTTTCTACTATAGCTTCCGAATTACTTTCAAATGAATAATCAAAATTTGTTCTGACATTATTATCTTGTATATGAAAATCCTTAAAAACACTATAATTTTTAAGAATATTTAATCCTGACGCCTGCTGAAAGTTCATTTTATAAATGGCAGAATCTTCAATGAATTTTAGCGAAGTGCGAGAATTATCTTGATTTTTTAGCCTTTTTTGACTTGAATTCTCATCAGAATAAACAATATGTTTTATAGCAAAATCAATAGGGTCGTAAACTATATGACCAAATATTTTTTTTCTATCATTGCTGAAATGGATGGTGTCGTTAATTACTCCATTCTGTCGTTCGATTTTCATTTTGTTTATGTTCTCTCTAAGCTTTTCAATAGGAACAGCTTTACGAATTATAGGTTGACGATTATTAAAATCAATGTAATCTTTGATATTTACGACTTCGTTATTTACTTTCAGATAATTCCTAACTCTCAGCGGATGTTCATTTATCGTATCAATTTGAATTGCAGATATATCGATATTTTTAATATCAGTTCTTATAGTATAGGGCAGTTCAGCCGTTAAATCTATTGTATGTCCTACATTATAAATGGCAACACTATTCATTCTAATTTGTGTTTTTTCAACTCTTGAACCCATAGCATTAAAGCTTCCACCGTCAATTACAGATATCAATATTTTTTGTAATATTTTTTCTGGGGAGTCATCTCGCAAGTATACTGGCTCCAGCATATTTGGTGAACGCTCTAATTTAATTGTATCTGTATCCACAGGTTTAAAGACTACACTTTTAAATCCATTTACGTATAATTTTAAAGTTCTTTGATTATACATAGAATTTATTACAAATGAGTTAGCCTGTATCTCTTGGATAATTAAATCATCTAGTAATAAGTACCCTACATCATTTTTCTTATCAAAATTCTCGATAAAGATGGATTTTTGACCATTAGCTGTTGTAAGATAACAAAATACAATTAAGAGCCCGAAACTGTTACGGGCTCTATTAATGATATTACTATTCATAATTATTCCCAAAAGAAAACCCATTAACCACCAGTATCACATGGTTCTATAAATGATTCGGACCCTGTTTGTTCCCCAGTTAATGGATCGTAGTAATAACGCGTAATTTTACGTTGTGGAATGTGTTGTACAAATCCTAAATTAAAACCAAATCCTTCTCCACATTCTCTTGTAACAACATCTTTATAATCACGTGACGCGATGGCTGTCGTAGTGAACCCTTGCAAGGCAAAGCTTGATATTAAAATTGTTGAAAATATTAATTTTTTCATTATTAAAATATTTTGCTACCTACTCTTTTAAACTACGTTTTTCGGCTACCACGTTTGTTTTGCAAAACGTTGTAAATCAAAAAAAAAACGAACTAACCTAATGTAAATACAAAATAATTAAATTCTTAGCATTTTAGTTAACTGATGTTTATATAATTATGACTTTAAGTGTGGTTAAACCGATGAAATCGGCTTTATTTATTAATTATAAATCTTATTAGCACTATTGAAAATTAAATTAGTGAAAGCAATCACCAGATTAAACTCTTACCACCACCAATAAATCACTTACTATAATGATACCGACAAGCTGCGATCGACAACGAGCCATCTTCATATTTATAGACCAATCGATGTTCTGTAGTTATCCGTCTAGACCAGTAACCATGTAGATCTCCTTTTAGAACTTCTGGTTTTCCTATGCCATCAAAAGGTGTTCTTTTAGTTGCCTTGATAAGTTCGTTGATTCTTTTTAGAATCTTCATATCAGTTTTTTGAAAATAGAGGTAGTCATCCCAGGTCTGACTAGACCAGATCAATTTCATGAATCTAGAAGCTTGTGTTCTGTTCCTTTTCCACTTTCTAGTTCTTTTATCGAATTAATCAGAACATCTCGGTTTTTACCAGATAGTAAATAAGTCGTCTCTTTAAGCGAATTGTACTCGTCAAGAGAGATCAAAACCAAGTCGTTGCCTCCTTTACGCTTAATCACAACATCTGTAACATCGTCAATTACCTTATCAAACCAGTGTTTGAGGTTAGCTCTAAAGTCTGTGTAATTTATAATTTCCATACCGTAAATATAGTTTAAAGTACGCGTTCACGTACTTTTTATGTTATCTATTAAGATGATCGCTTTCGCGAAAGCGTCTTTATCAAGCTCACAATTAGATGAAATGAAGGAAAATCCAATAGCCGGTAAATCCTGTAACCAACAATAAAGTGAAACATCGCCAGTAAAATAAACCTGTTCTTTCTGCATTCCGCAGATTGTAAATTCTGATGCTATCAATAATAATTAAAGTACAACCTAAAATGAGATAGGTCCATTTTTGATCCTCAAAATCCATATTTCCCTTGTAGAAAAAGAATCCCAAAATTAGAAGAAGTAGAGCCATGGACGCTGTGTCCAGTATTTTAGTATAGGATCGGGTTGCAGGTCTTGAAGTCATCGACCGAATTTAAGGTTAATTCACCGATTTGAATACCAACAACGGATTGAAGAAATTTTATATTTGCAAAAACACTATAACCTATGTCAAAACTCATTGCTCCATCCGTTCTAGCCGCAGACTTTGGAAACCTTCAACGTGACTGTGAAATGCTCAACCGCAGTGATGCAGACTGGTTTCATATTGATATTATGGACGGTGTTTTTGTTCCTAACATCTCTTATGGAATGCCGGTTTTAGATGCTATTACTAAGCATGCTACTAAAACGATCGATACCCATTTAATGATTGTTGATCCCGATCGTTACGTTAAAACCTTTGCAGATCTAGGCTGTGATATCTTGACCGTACATTTTGAAGCCTGCACACACTTGCACCGAACGATCCAAAATATAAAAGCAAACGGTATGAAAGCTGGTGTGGCGCTTAACCCACATACCAGTGTGGATCATTTGAAAGACACGATCAAGGATATTGATTTGGTATTGATTATGAGTGTGAATCCCGGTTTTGGCGGTCAGAGTTTTATTGAGAATACCTATGACAAAGTCAAAGAACTAAAAGCTTTGATTGAAAGCAAAGGAGCTTCATGCCTCATAGAAGTTGACGGCGGTGTGACTGACAAAAATGCCAAGCAGCTGATCGATGCTGGAGCTGATGTTTTGGTTGCCGGGTCTTACGTCTTCAAATCTGCCGATCAAGAAAAGACGATTAAGGAATTGCGAGCGCTAGCCAATTCTTAAAAGAGTATTCAGTCGCAGTAGCAGTTTTCAGTTCGTATTAGTTTCATTTTTTAAAAACTCCCAACTCTTCTCTTTCCTCAAAAGGAAGACTGTACATCGCTAAAATATCCTAGACGGTCAACTTTAATAAAATAAGTTTTTCAAAGACGTAATTACTTGATTCACTCGGAGGCGCTGCATTGAGCGAAGTCGAAATGGAAATGCTGATGGGCATTGATAGTTTGCTTCTAAGTGATTTGTTTCAGTTTCAATTTTTTAATCAGTTTCAGCAAGGCGATCTTTCCACTTTCTTCTTTGTTTTTGTTTTTGTTTTTGTTTTTAAATCTACGTTAACCTATATAGGTTCACAGAGCGATTCAGTTAACTTAGGAATATGAGAATGTACATTTTACTAATCACATTTCTAATCGTATCCACTATGCACTCACAAGAATTAAAAACTCATCAATGGAAAAATCGCATCATTCTTGTTATTAGTAACAATGCAGAATCGGCGGATTTTTCCCATCAAATTGATCAACTGAAAAATCACAGTATTAAGTGTGCAGAACGTAAGTTAGTTATGTATCAAATAGTTCCTAACGAGGTACATTCGAACAAGTTTGATGGCGCCGAATCAGAAAAATGGAATTCTGCATCTGATCTCTATACCGAATTCATGAAAAAAGACGACAGCTTCAAAATGGTGTTGATTGGGCTTGATGGAACCGTAAAAGAAGAACGTTTAACTCCTATCGCACCTACTGAGCTTTTTCAAATCATCGATGGCATGTCGATGCGGCAGGAAGAGATGAAGAAGAATTGACAAATGACAAGCTCGATGCTCGCTACGCTCCCATCTTGCTGACGTAAGAAGTAAGGCTTTTTAATTTAGGTTGTTGAACATTTTACAACTAGACCTGTCCTCACTTCAATCCATTTGCATAGTGATTTGCCTCTAAAATATGGTGGTGTTACTATCACGTGAATAAAGAGTTTCTAGAGCAATCAAGGTTCATTTATGTCACACGAGTTCCAATAAGGAACATAAATTATCTACCATTACTAAGTGTGAGAATCTTTCCCGTGTGATTTTGATTTTAGTTTAGGTTTCCATTTGGATTTAATTTTCATCCAGCGGTTATCTTTACCCGCATGAGTCCAAAAATTTTTGACGTTTTAATTATAGGTGCTGGTCCAATAGGAATAGCCTGTGCGCTGGAGGCTAAAAAAGCCGGTTTAGAGTACATTATAGTAGAAAAAGGACCTATTGTGAACTCGCTTTATCACTATCCCGTAAATATGCATTTCTTTTCCACCAGTGAGAAACTGGAAATTGATGAGATTCCGTTTATCTCAAAGGAAGCCAAACCCAGCAAACAAGAAGCGCTGGAATATTACCGTCGTATTGCGACATCAAACAAACTGAACATCTCCCTTTTTGAAAAAGTGGAGCGCGTGCGTAAAATGGATGGGATGTTTGAGGTAATAACAAATAAGGAATTCCATCTTTATGCAGAACGCATAATCATAGCCACTGGTTTCTATGACATTCCCAACAAACTCCAACTGCCTGGCGAGGACTTGAAAAAAGTAACCCATTATTATAACGACCCGCATTTATATGCGTTTCAAAAAGTAGCCATCGTAGGTGCCAGCAATAGCGCGGTTGATGCAGCACTAGAAATATATAGGAAGGGCGGCGATGTTACCATGATCGTTCGTGGTGAAGCTATAGGTGACCGAGTCAAATACTGGGTAAAGCCAGATATTGAGAATAGAATCAAAGAAGGTTCCATTAAAGCGTATTTTGATGCTGAAATCAAGGAAATCAGCGAGGATTCTATAACTATCGAACACAGCGATAAAACCATTGAATTGGAGAATGACTTTGTCGTTGCATTAACAGGTTACAAACCCAACTTTGCTTTTCTTAACATGATGGGAATTGATTTGAAAGGCGATCAGAAAATCCCGGCATACCATCCAGAAACCATGGAAACCAATGTTGATAATGTATATCTCGCAGGAGTCATTTGCGGTGGAAAGGAAACTCACAAGTGGTTTATTGAAAATAGCCGTATTCATGCGACCATGATCATTAAGGGTATTCTAGCAAAAGAAAAAGCTGCTGTCCAATAAATAGATAGCAGCTTTAGAAATTACTATAATTTGATAAATACTCGGCGCCAGAATGAAATTGTCACAATTGGCAAACAGCATTAATGGTTGGGAACAAAACAAAAGTCGGCAATTATCTAGCGGTATACCCACCATCAACCGTATAATAAGATCCCGTTACAAAACTTGCTTGATCGCTGCACAACCAGTACACCAGGTTTGCCACTTCGTCTGGTGTTCCTAGTCTTCCCATGGGATGTTGTGATATCAATCCCTTTTTCTGATCGTCGTCCATTTGATCTAACAATGGTGTCTCAATATATCCCGGTCCCACGGCATTGACCCGTACTCCTTTTTCAGCATATTCAATCCCAGCGGTTTGAGTCAATCCTACCACCGCGTGTTTTGCCATAACATAAGCCACAGATTGCGGCGACCCTACAGACCCTAAAATACTAGACATATTAACGATGGCGCCGCCTCCCGCGTCCAGCATTGCCGGTATTTGCGCTTGACAGCCATAGAATACTCCGTTTTGGTTTATGGCAATTACTTTTTCATAGGTATCTTGAGAATAATCTGCAGATAATGACATATCTCCCCCTATTCCTGCGTTATTTACTGCTGCGTGCAACCCTCCATATTTATCTACTGTTTGCTTCACAAGGCTTTCACACTCATCTTTCTTGGAAACATCAGAATTGATAAAATGAGCTGATCCACCAGCATCTTTAATCGCTTTTACCACCTCATCACCAGCATCTTTGGCGATGTCTGATACGACCACATTAAACCCCTCTTTGCCGAATCTCATTGCGATCGCCTTTCCTAATCCGCTAGCTGCTCCTGTTATGATGACTGTCTTTTTCATGATTTTTATTTCTAAGTTAGAAACAAAATCAATCTGTTGCCGTTAAGGATATTAGAAATAAAATCGTTGTTTATTTAGAATGCTCTAATTGAACTCGCTTTCGCGAAAGCGAACTTCTCAAAATTATAATAGTAAATACTAGCTTAAGTTACGTCAATGTCTAGCCTACTCCGCATCAGGTTTTAATCCTTATTTGTATTAAGCATTTACAAAGTCAATTGATCAGCTGCCGTTTAAGAGTTCTTGTTACCACTCAACAAAGCCATCAAATCTGGATCCTGACCTAATAAAACAGAATCACTATTGATACGACCTTCCATCGATCCATTTTCTAATTTCAACACGCCTCGCGGACACACAGCACTACAAATACCGCAGCCTACACAGCTGGAACGAACGATGTTCTCGCCCTTTTGTGCATAGGCACGAACGTCGATTCCCATCTCGCAATAAGTAGAACAATTCCCACAGGAAATACACTGGCCGCCGTTAGTTGTAATGCGGAATCTTGAAAACATGCGCTGCTGGAATCCTAAAATTGCCGCCATGGGACAACCAAATCGACACCATACCCGGTTTCCAAAAATGGGGTAAAATCCTGTGCCTATGACCCCTGAAAATACCGCTCCTATCAAGAACCCATAATACTTATTTAATTTCCAGGATTCAAAGAAAAACAGTTTTCCAGACCCGTCTAAATAAGTAAAAACGAGAATTCCAACCACAATTACAAAGTATGCTACGGCTCCTATTTTAGCGTCTTTGGCAAGTTCCTTTCTTTTAAAGATCATAACAAGACCGAAAATAAGCGTCAGTAACCCCACGACTCCCCATACAAAAGATTCCTTGCTCAGCCAGACATTATCATAAATCACACTCTCAGTTCCTTTTTCGATCTTAATGTCAGCCATACTACGATCTACTGGAAGTAAAGTTGCTTGCTTCTGCTCATTGACCTGCTTGATTCCTTGTACATTATCTTTTTCCTTAACCACGTTGAACGGAATAGTAATTCCTTCTTTTGATTCTAACGTGACCATCTGATCAGAATCAGATCTATCGAGATAAACCACTTGTGCGGCACCAGCTTCTTGAGCAGCAAGAACTACGTCATGAAGTGGTTTTTGATCTTGTTCCCCTATAAAAACCACCTTATCACTAAAGTCGTTCCAGGAACCTATACTCATAGCAGATTCATTGCCTTTCAAATAAGAATAAACAACGGCAGTGGTCATTACTACTGCAAATACCAGAACGCTATGAATCACCCAGCGCTCAATATTCCAGGCATATTGTTTTTTATTTGAAAGCTGACGGAAGGAATCTCCGGCAGTTTCGGCCAAACCTCCACAGCCACAAACCCAGCTACAATACCAGCGTTTCCCATATTTATAGGTAAGAATTGGTGTAATTACAAATATAGAAGCCACACCGAAAATAAGCATCGCCACCCCAAAATTACCCGCTCCTAAAAACTCATCAATCTTATAACCTGCAAACAAATCATAATTCAAAGGCCATATATTTTTAAAATCATAATAAGGCTGGTTCAAGCTAGACATGATCTCTGGAATAATAAAAGCAAAAGAAGCCTGAAAAAACATCACGCTTCCCGTACGTATCAATTCGTAACTGTTGTGGCGGTATTTCCACATAAATTTAATCCCAAAGGATAGAATTGCAATAGTATAAAGCGTTCCATAAACAAACCACTGACTTGCCGGATTGCCACTTAAAAATTTAGAAAACGGATCAAACAGCGCGATCACACCCGTATTATCGCCATCTGCCACCAGTCCCAAATATTGCGGATAGAAATATAAAAGCACATAGAAACCGCTAAAAGCCAAAATCGCCATCCACGCCCACAATCCACGACTGGTGATGGATTTAAACATGACGCCATCATTCTTGATCCCAGCACTTTTTCCAGAATAAGTTGCCCATGAAAATCCCACTATCCCACCTATAATACTTCCCAACGCAATTGATAACCACAGTGTTTTATCAGGGAAATTGACGTTGAAATTTGCAATGATTAAGATTGCTAAACCGAATAATCCCAAAGCTGTAAAAATCTTCTGACCTGCGTTAAGTGACTTAGGCGGTTCACCGGTTAGGGACATATTACGTTGATAATCTGACATAAGTGTGTTTTATTAAAGTGGTGAAACCTTTCTAAGAAGGTACTTTTTGATTTTGAAAATGGGTATTAATCTTTTTGAAGGGCTTTTTATAAAACTCTGGGTCAAAACAGGATTTAGATAGATGTTCCATAACGTGGTCTACAGATCGCTCTTCATTGAGCCAGTTATCAAAGACCTCATGTTTCATTCGGATCCCGAAGGTATTGATCCCGATAAATTTTCTAGAGGCTATCTCAAACTCTACCGTTATAGCACGCTCGTTTTTCTCATCTTGCCAGTGGTAATGTTCATTTCCGTCTTTAGGTTCTGCCCATACCCAGCCGTAGGTTTGATATTCGATATCCATAAACTTAGCGCTGTTGAACCAGTTTCCTGGGCTCCATTCCATGGGGTTGCCGCATAAAGTTTGTGCCAGCGTCTCTCCCATCATTCTTCCAGTATACCATACCGCCTCTACAGGTTTGCGTTCCCCCACCGCCTTTCGCTGTTGGGCACAATCGCCTATAGCATAAATTCCTTTAATATTAGTTTGAAGGTGTTCATCCACAAGAATCCCTTTATCTGTTTCTATACCGCTGCTGGCGAGAAAACCTATTTGAGGTTTTACTCCAGCACATAGACCTACAAGATTGCATTCTATGGTTTCTCCTTTTTTGGTTTTAATTGCGGTCACTCGACCATTTTCATCGCCGATGATTTCATCGAGTTCTTCTTCATGCTGTAAATCAATACCGTGGGAAATAATATGATCAGAAATCATTCGGGCATCTGCCTTTGGTAAAACGCCGCTCCAGAATGCTTCCTCGCGCACTAGAAATGTCACAGGGATTTTACGGGTATGCAGCATTTCTGCAAGTTCAACGCCTATCAGTCCACCACCTATTAAAACTGCTCGCTTGCAAATATCGTTATTGGGCGCATTCACCTCCAGCAGTTCAAGGTCATCTCGTGTTATTAATCCCTGAACACCTTGCAGATCTTCTCCCGGCCAGCCGAATTTGTTTGAGATACTTCCAGTTGCAATCACCAGTTTATCATAGGAGAATTGTTCGCCAGAGTCTAGTGATAGCATTTTAGTTTCTGGATGTACGTGTTTTACATAATCCCTCTTAAGTTCGATTCTATTCTTTTCCCAGAACCAATTTTCATAGGGTTGCGTGTGTTCAAACTTCATGTGACCCATATAAACATACATCAACGCCGTACGAGAGAAAAAATAATCTGTCTCTGCAGAAATTACGGTAATGCGCTTATCAGACAGCTTCCGTATATATCTGGCCGCAGTAATTCCCGCAATCCCATTTCCAATGATGACAATATGTTCCATATGATTTGTGTCTAATTGAAGGTTCTTTTACAACTCTTAAAACTACAACATCGAAATAAAACAAATATGACAGAAATAGGATGATTCAAAATTCCCGTTTCTTATAATATTATTCCTCCTTTATAGCCGATTCAAACCCGTTACATGGCGTGATTGTTGCAAATATTAATTACACATTCATGTGCAAAACATTATTATGACAATTAAAAATACAATTCTTATCGTGCTGTTGGTAGGTTTTTCCGCTTTCGCGAAAGCGCAATTATCATCATTCTCAACATCCACCAAAGCGGTTTTAAACACCTACGTTACAAACGGTCAAGTGGATTATGCGGCCATCAAAAAAAATCCAAAAGATTTACAGGTCGCCCTTGAATCGCTTAAAAAAATAGACATCGAGAAACTGAGCAATGATGAATGTAAAGCGTTATTAATCAACGCCTACAATCTCTTTGTCATCAAAGGTGTTGTGGATGTATACCCGGTAAAATCAGTGATGGATCAAAAGGATTTTTTTGATGTGAAGGCGTTTGATTTAGGAACTCAAAAAGTTTCTCTGAACCAACTGGAAAAAGAAATCCTTTTCAAAAGATTCCCTGATGAACGTCTACATTTTGCACTGGTTTGTGGAGCAATAAGCTGTCCACCATTGACCGCAAAACCATTCACTGCTGAAAATGTTGACTTCATGCTTAAAAAATTAACCAAAGCTGCCATCAATAACCCAGCGATAGTGCAACTGGATATGCATGAGAAAAAAGCGATGGTTTCAAAAATATTTGACTGGTATAATGCAGACTTCACTAAAAAAGAGAACTTGAGTGCTTACATTAATCGTTACGGTGAGAACACCATTCCGGCAGGATTTAAAATAGGTTACATGAATTATGACTGGAGCCTGAACGGGAAATAGACAGAATTGAGTAAATTTATAAAAAGAAATATCATGAGCACGCAAGAATTAAGAGAGCAGCTACAGAAAAAGATAAATGTGGTTGAAGATGCCGCTATCTTAAGACAGGCATTAGCAATTTTGAATACTGAAAGTAAAAATCAATCTTACATTCCTATATCAAAACATATTGACACGGTTTTACACGAGGACGATAGCTTGTTGAGAAGACTTGCAGAATGATTGACATCAATGAAGTTATCGATGGGCATTCTCGTATTGTAAAAGCTACAGGTGGAGCAGATGGTCTACGTGATCAAGGTGCTCTTGAGTCTGCGATCAGCAGACCATTTGCAACATTTGATGGTATAGATTTGTATACAAATATTTATGAAAAAGCTGCTGCAATCTTAGAAAGCATTTTGATAAACCATCCATTTATTGACGGTAACAAACGCACTGGCTGGGCATTAATGCGTTCCTTATTGCTAAGCGAAAAACTACAGATTAGTGCACAAGAAAATGCCAAATACAACTTCACAATTCAAGTAGCAGAAGGAAAACTTAATACGGACCAGATAAGCGCATGGATTAGAAGCAATTCCGCTAGTATCGATGAATAGTAGGTTTATGAAACTTTTCAGCGGTCTTTTTTTTACAGCGATTCTCCTCATTTCTTGTAATGCACAAGTAGAAAAACCGGCCATTCCCGAAATGATAAAAGGCATTTCATTTGTCGCAACACGGGATTCCATCACACCAGAAGTTGTAAACCCCATCAAAAATTATAATGCTAATTATGTCGCAGTGCATCCCTATGCCTTCATGCGCAATCTGGAAAACCCATCAATTATACACAATAGTGACCGTCAGTGGTGGGGCGAGCGCATTGATGGCACAAAACACACCATCGATATTTTCCATGAAAACGGATTGAAAGTGATGCTCAAGCCGCAACTGTGGATAGGTAGAGGAATTTATACAGGAACCATGATCTTGCCAGACGCTGCAAGATGGGACACTCTGGAAACTACCTACGAAAAGTTTATCCTCGACTATGCGCAAGTCGCCCAAGAAACAAATGCTGATCTATTTTGCATAGGAACAGAACTGGAATCTTTCGTTATTGCGAGGCCAAAGTATTGGAATGCGCTCATTCTGAAAATTCGTGAGATTTATAAAGGCAAACTTACCTATGCAGGTAACTGGGACAGTTATAAAGTCGTTCCATTTTGGGATCAAATGGATTACATAGGCATCGATGCCTATTTTCCCGTAAGCGATCAAAAAGCTCCAGATTTGATGACAACGAAAAATGGTTGGAAAAAGTGGAAAGCCGAGTTAAGTTCGCTTTCGCGAAAGCATGATAAGAAGATTCTTTTTGCAGAATACGGTTATGTAAGTGCAGATTATGCAGGAAAGGAACCGTGGGCAACCGCAGACGAAACTCGAAGCGTAAACAACAAAGCACAGCAAATATTATTACAGGCGCAATACGAAAGCATCTGGAAAGAAGACTGGTTTGCTGGTGGGTTCCTATGGAAACATCATGCGGAATCCAGCCGTCGCGGTTATGCAAAACGATTCACACCACAAGGAAAACCAGCAGAAAAAACAGTTACTGAAGCATATGGAAAATATTAAGTGAAAATATCAGATTTGTACACCGGGCAAGTATTTACATTTTAAATATATTGCTGATTAGGCATGAATCGGCTAGAGTTAAAAGAAGAATATTATAAACGGTCTGTAGCTATTTAAAGATGGCTTTAAAGCAGTAAATAATTAGAGAAATTGCCAACCGTATTTATTTAGAATATTTAAAAAATGAGACAACAATCGCGCAATCCAAATAACCTACCGACTAAGGTTTGTCCAGTTTGTGAGCGTGAATTCACGTGGCGTAAGAAATGGGAAAAGAATTGGGAAAACGTGAAATATTGTAGCAAAAAATGTAGCTCCAGTAAATAGGTTTAAATATAATACTAGTATAGGGTTACCTACATATTTAAGCAATTGAAGTCTATTAAATTGATGCTGTCGTTATTTCATTCCATCTAACAATAATTATGAAGAAGTTAATTACATACATAGCAATTTTAGTCTGTACAATGGGTGCAATAAACGCACAAGTTCTATCAGACAAGCAACAGTTTACACATCAAGACACTTTGCGTGGTTCTATAACGCCAGAGCGTTCCTGGTGGGATATAACCTATTACGATCTTAGTGTAAAAGTACAGCCAGAGAAAAAGTTTATTTCTGGTTCTAACGTGATTCATTATAAAGTGCTGGAACCTTACCAAATCATGCAAATTGATTTGCAAAAGCCTCTTAAATTTTTGAAGGTAGTACAAAACGAAAAGGAACTAGAGGTACGAAATGATGGAAACGCGCATTTTGTGACGTTACTCGAAGAACAAAAAGTAGGAGCAATTAATACTCTAGAAGTTTTTTATGAGGGCAAGCCACGAGAGGCAAAAAATGCACCCTGGGATGGAGGTTTTTCTTGGAAGAAAGATGCTAAAGGGAATGATTTTGTCGCGACTTCTAATCAAGGTCTAGGCGCGAGCGTCTGGTGGCCTAATAAGGATCACATGTATCAAGAAGTGGACAGCATGTCTATTGCCATAAATGCTCCTAAGGGCTTGATGGACGTTTCTAATGGAAGGTTAAGAAAAACAGAGCTCATGGAAGATGGCACCACAACCTACCACTGGTTTGTAGATAATCCCATCAATAATTATGGAGTCAACATTAACATAGGGAATTATGTTCATTTCTCTGAAGTATATAAAGGCGAGAATGGGGATCTGGATATGGATTATTATGTACTCGCTGGAAACCTAGAAAAAGCCAAAGAACAATTTAAAGATGCTCCCAGAATGATGGAAGCTTTTGAACACTGGTTCGGTCCTTACCCTTTTTATGAAGATGGATATAAACTGGTGGAGGCTCCCTACTTAGGAATGGAACATCAGAGTTCTGTGACGTACGGAAATAAATTTGCAAATGGCTATTTGGGCCGCGATCTTTCGGGAACCGGTTGGGGTTTAAAGTTTGATTTTATCATTATCCATGAATCTGGACATGAATGGTTTGCTAATAATATTACCAACAAAGACATAGCGGATATGTGGATTCATGAAAGCTTCACGGCTTATTCAGAAAATCTGTTTTTAGATTATTTCTATGGTAAAGAGGCAAGCGCTGAATATGTAATAGGAACGAGACGCAGCATCACTAACGATAAACCCATCATAGGCACGTACGGCGTTAACAGCGAGGGGTCTGGCGACATGTATTATAAAGGAGCTAATATGCTACACACTTTGCGGCAGCTTGTAAATGATGATGAAAAGTGGAGAATGATATTGCGCGGAATGAATAAAACATTTTACCATCAAACTGTTACCACTGAACAGATTGAAAATTATCTATCTCAAGAAACCGGAATGGATCTAGAGCCCTTTTTTAACCAATATACACGCGATACACGTGTGCCCGTGCTAGAATACAGCATAAATGAATCAGGTCTTTACTACCGGTGGAATAATGTGGTTGAAGGTTTTGAAATGCCTTTAGAAATGATAGTTGATGATAAAAAACAGTGGATCAGCCCTACAAACGAGTTCCAACTCCTGGAATTACCCACGTCCGAATCTAACATAAGCATAGATGAGGATTATTACGTCGAGTCGAAATTGGTTAAGATTTAAACTAGAATTTTTAAACTGTTTTCTAAAACCTCATATTCAAGCTTGAAACTAACGTCTGCCTATCACAACTGCGGAACTTAACCTTTGAGTCATATGGCTGCATTAATAGTTTTTTTATTAATACAGTTAACTTATTTGTTACAGTAAAATCTTCTGCACTATCATGAAAGAACACATTATAACATCCACCATACAGTTTGTTCAACAACAACTAAAAGATGCAGAAGGCGGTCACGACTGGTTTCACATCGAAAGGGTATGGAAGAATGCGAAACTCATAGCCACTCAGGAAACGAGTGCAGATAGACTAATCATAGAATTAGGCGCCCTACTCCACGACATAGCCGACTCAAAATTCCACGATGGAGATGAGACCTTAGGTCCGCGTGTGGCTCGGGAATTTTTAGAAAAAGAAAATGTGGATGAAAGAGTAATCGATCATGTTATTAAAATTATTGAGAATATATCTTTCAATGGCGGCAATGTGGATCAAAAATTCAAAAGTCTAGAATTAGATATCGTTCAGGATGCAGATCGTCTGGATGCCTTAGGCGCGATTGGAATAGCTAGAACATTCAATTATGGTGGGTTTAAAAATAGACTGATTTATGATCCTGCAATTACCCCAGATTTGAAAATGGATAAGGAGACTTATAAGAAAAGCGATGCACCCACGATAAATCACTTTTATGAAAAGCTTTTACTCCTCAAAGAACTGATGAACACAGGATCAGGAAAACAACTTGCGCAAAAGCGCCATGAGTTCATGGAACAATACCTCGATCAGTTCTATGCAGAATGGAACGGAAAACAGTAAATTACACTTATAATCCTATCCATGTTCGAAGAAGAAAAAAATCGTCCAGACCGCATCACCCAATTACCTGTATATAATAAAGCGGAAGAAATCTACTTTCTCGTCAATCGCATGCTTACAGGTTCCTATGCTGACGAACTAGAAGAATCGGAAGACATGGAAGACATAGAGTCTGATGTAATCGAGCGCATGTTTGAGCAAAACAAAGAATTTATGCTCGCTAATGCCATGATGATTCCTTCTAAAATTGCCGGTGCCGAAGGAGCCGATCTTTACGACCTGCGCATGGAAAATGCTGCTGTCATCAGAAAGGCTGCTAGAGAAATAATAACTGATGCCCGTGGTTTACAAATGAATGGGTTCAAAGACATAGAATATCTAGACTTATTGCGCCGTGAGTTAGAAGAATTTCGCGTTTTATTTGCAGAGTGGGTTGCGGGTTTTGATAAAGAAAACTATTGCATCGATCGTTGGGGATTATTCAATCCACCTGGTGTAAATTATAACGACCATGATCCAGATGATGATTTACCGTTTGATCCCGATAGTTTTTTTGGTGATGTATAATTTTAAATACAAATTAGGTAATTGATAAGTTCAACTTTCTGAATGCTAATTGAAATTAAGGAATTACAAGTGATACGTAATGTATTAAAAATCTTAAGCATTCTCATCAATCAATTGCGAGGAGTATAATTTTTACAAAGATTTAAACTGAAAACTAAGTTTTATAAAGTGTGAGTTCCTAACTCAATCATTATTGCTTATTCTTCATTCAGACACACTTTCTACGGACTTTTCTGAGACATCACACCATTTTAAATAGTACTCATAAATCTCATCAATACTGGCACCTTGACGTTTCTTCCAATAAATGGTAAGGTAAAACCATTGCAATCTTAAAACCCCCACTTCCTGATACCTTCTTGCACTTGTAGTGAGCCATTTCTGTATCACGTGATACTTTTGTAATTCGTATAATTTATTAATGAGTAAATAATCCTCATAAATAGGAACGGTAGTGTCATATCCCCCAATTTGCTCATAAAGGTTTCTGGTAATATACTGGCTCTGATCACCACCACGACTTACTTTCCAACTAAACCTAGAAAACCATCCTATAATAAGTAACCACCAGTGCCAGCTGCGAAAACGCATGCGAAAACATCCTGCCGGTTTTCCGGCTGCCACAGCCTTGTAGACCTGCTTATCATAACCTTTAGGAGGGTATGAATCTGCATGTAAAAAATAAAATATATCGTGAATAGCAGACTTTGCACCATTGTGCAATTGAAGGCCGCGGCCCTTGTCTGAGTCCACCGTCTTTACATCTATGTAAGTATAGGCGAGGGTAAACCTCTTTATTTCAAGTAAGGTTTCATCGATGCTTCCACCATCAACAACAATGATTTCCAGTTCTTCTGGATCACCTGCCTGAACAACTAAATGTTCTAATAAATTAAAAATTCCCTGTTCCTCATTGAGAGCAGGAATAATAATGCTCATCATAAGTTCAAATATACGATGAGCATGAAATTTTGGTTTTGAACAATTTTATTGTTTGTTAAGTGACCAGTCGTAATCTTTGTATTCGATGGTTGCACCTTCATTGATTTTTTTATCAGCATACTGATTGATATACTTTATCACAGTTCCAGAGTGAGCTTCAAAATCCTTAGGATAGAAACTAAAAATGCTGCTTAATTTTGGGTTGTTAGGATCGCTTAAATCATTCTTGTCAGAGTTTATGAATTCGTCCGCAGCTTGTTTCATCAAATCGTCGACGTTCTCACCGGTGTAGGCAGTTTTCATTAATTTAGGACAAGAAAAACTAGCACAATTAATTGCAAAATGTATTCTAGGATCGCCCATCTTTTGAAGTACTCCCTTCTCAATATCGGCTAGGGAATAGTCCTTACCATCAACGACTATAAAATTCTTAATCCACACCTGTCCAAAAGGCCCTTTGATGTCCTGAATGCTTCCCGGCATATCATTATCAATGATTATATCAAGCGTTGACGCGTTGTAAAGATTGATGTAATAGGCAAATTGTTCCCCAGTTTCCCAGTCAGCTTTTGGTTGATTTACACTTAAGTAAACCAGGTAGGATTTCAATGCTGCTTGCTCTTCAGCTAGTCCTTCATAATCTACAAATCCGGCTTCATTTACATATTTATTCAAGAGCGCGTCAAAATTAGAATGATCGAGTTGTGACCTACTGGTCTCAATTTTTTCACCTTTAGTAAGTTGATCATAATGTAATCCACCAGATCCTACACAAGATGCGGCAATAAACAGAACGGCTAATAAATATGCAATTTTTTTCATGGGAGTTCGCTTTCGCGAAAGCGGAATCGTTACCGCTTTCATTGTACATGTAATCTACGGGAACGCAATAGTTATGGTTTTAAGATTAACAGTAGAATAACATTAGAGGCTCTCAATCAGACCTTTAAATAGAGCTACCATTTTAGGCTCTGCTTTCCCGGCAGTTTCTATAATATCAGGAACACTAACCGGTTTTAAATTATCTGGATCACACTCATCTGTCAACACAGAAATCGCACTTACTGGAAGTTTCAAGTGGTTTGCCACGATAATTTCGGGAACCGTGCTCATCCCCACAGCATCTGCACCCATAATTTTCAACATGCGGTATTCTGCACGGGTTTCTAGTTGTGGTCCTACAACACTTGCATATACTCCTTCATGCAATTCAATGTCATTTTCCTTGGCGAGATCGCGTAATTTCTGATTCATTTCTTTATCATAAGGCGTGCTCATGTCTGCAAATCGATCACCGAATTCGCTCACATTCTTAAACGCCAGCGGACTCCCACCCTGCAAATTAATATGATCATCAAGCAACATTAAATCACCTTTTTTCATATCAAGATTAACCGCTCCGGCTGCATTTGAAACCAACAACTTTTTGATTCCTAGACCATGCATCACTCTAATGGGATAGGTGATATCCATAAAATCATATCCCTCATATAAATGAAATCTTCCTTGCATCACTACTACTTTCTTACCTGCAAGATCGCCATAGATTAATTTTCCAGTGTGAAACTCTACGGTCGCGAGTGGAAAAGATGGTATGTTATTATAATGTGCTACGTGAGCATTTTCAATCTGATCGACCAGTTTGCCTAATCCAGTACCTAAAACGATACCGATCTCTGGCTTTTCAAAACCGTGCTGGATCAAGTAATTAATGGAATTGTCTAGAAGTTTTCTGCTTTGCATATCTTAATTTAATAGTATTTGAAAATCTGGATGGTCTTTGATATCGGCTTCTGTGTCAACATCGTTGCGCTCCTCCAATTTTACGTAATTTATATCCTTCAGGTTTTTTAGAGTTTCTTCTAAAACGGTAGAAGTTCCCCATTCTTTATTTTCAAAGATACCTTTCGGAATCTTCTTGTTGAAACCCAGCAAGTAATATCCGCCATCTTCTGCAGGGCCTATAATAGCATCTTGACCATTCAATTTCTTGAAGGCCTCATCAATTTCTAGTGCTGTCAAATCGTACATATCAGAACCTATAATTATTACATTTTCATGCTTTTTCATGGCCTCTTTAAATGCATAGTTCATGCGCGCTCCCAGGTCTGAACCTTTTTGCTCGTACTTTTCATAAGCTAAATTATCCCAATCATCATTTTGATGGACACGCTCTGAATACCACACCTGCTTTACTCCATAAATATTTTTTGTGATAGCTCTGGTATGTTCTAATAGAAACTTATAAATTTCCAATGCTTTTTCATCGCCTAGCGTAGCAGCCAGCCGACGTTTTCCCTTACCCAATTCTGGATTACGGGTAAAAATGATCAAACAATTATTCATGGATTAATACTTTAGAAACAAACCTTAGAAGTTTTAGTTTTTGAGAGTTGGAAGATATATACTAAGAACTATAATATGAAAATAATATTCCTCAAATTGTTAATTGCTATTTCATGATAAGCGATGAACACAAAATTAAGAATCGTATTGCGATGCTGACTCGAGTTTGTGGTCAATTGAAAAACATCGATATTTCACTTGAATTTAATACGACTTTGAGCATTTTGACATCTTACTGAAAATAGGTAGAAAGATAGAAACAACTCATTTCTTGATACGCTTTTCGTTCTGCTTTACAAAAGAAGCCCAGCCTGAATAGCTTTTCCCCACTTCTACCCTGCCACTAGAATAAAAATGACAAACTGCAGCGGCAAGTCCGTCCGTCATGTCTAGGTTTTTAGGAAGTTCTTTGAGTAGCAGCGTGCTTTTGAGCATTAACGCAACTTGTTCCTTACTGGCCGTTCCTTTTCCTGTAATGGATTGTTTTATGCGGCGCGGAGCATATTCAGTAACCGGTATATCGCGAGAAAGCCCTGCTGCCATGGCAACACCTTGAGCGCGACCTAATTTAAGCATGGATTGCACATTCTTTCCAAAAAAAGGAGCTTCTAGAGCGATCTCGTCAGGATGATGGGTATCGATCAACTCAATCGTGCGTTCAAAAATCATCCGTAGTTTAACGTATGGATCTGTTATTTTGCGCATGTCAAGCTCGTTCATTTGTACGAACGACATGGTTTTACCCACGACTTTTATGATGCCAAATCCCATGATCAAGGTTCCTGGATCGATCCCTAAAATGATACGTTCTGTTGCCAATTGTTGTAATTTCATGCCGTGAATTGCATGTCAAACAAATCTAAGCATTTCCTGCTGCAGGCCTGCAAAATACTTGTGATCTTATCCTGTTTGAGCTATTTGGGCTGGCAGTTGAGACTGGAGAAATTCAACTGGAACGCGGTAAATATATTTTTATCAGACTTGCCCACCTCTCTTTATTTTTTGCTGCCGTTACTATCTATTTTAAGTTGGTTTGTCGAAAGTTACAAGTGGAAACTTTTAGTTCAGGATTTGAGAAGTTTACGCTTTCGCGAAAGCGTGATTCAAAACTTTACCGCACAAGCCGCAAGTTTTATCACACCTCTTAAAGCCGGCGAATTTGCTGCGAAAGCTTTTTATTTCCCCTATAATATTCGTAAAAAAGTATTGAAAGCCGTGCTTGTGGGGAATTTAAGTCAAATGGCCGTCACGGTTATTCTAGGTACTGCAGGAATTGCCTTACTTATTGAAATACAATTCATTGCGACGGTCATTATTGCAGGAGGCGCCGGGTTGGTCATATTGTTATCTCGCTCGATCTTCCAATGGTTTGATTATCGCGGTGCTAATATTGCTACAATTACAGGAATTTCCTTTTTTAGATACGTGATTTTTTCAAGTTGCTGGATTCTGGTTTTACTGACGATTTCAAACGTATCCATTTTACTGATTCTGGGTTCCATTACTGCAATGTATTTAGCGGCATCAATCGTACCCACGATACAGCTGTTTGACGTATTTCTCAAATGGAGCATTGCTTCTTTTTTTGTAGGCTACCTTGACATTTCCCTAGAAAGTATGACGGCTATCGTGGCCATCATCTGGTTAAATAATACCGTACTGCCAGTTTTATTAGGGTGTATCCTGCTAGCCTTTCAACGGTTTCCTAATGTAGCAACTGTATGAGCTATTTTGTGATCCTATTCAGTTTTGGGTATGTCATAACCTTATTGTGCCTAGCCATGCCAGCATTGCGATACAGACCATTAATGATTACTCGTAAAACATCGCCTTTGAATCAACAAGCGTTTTCAATTATTGTCGTTTACCGTAATGAAATCAATAATTTACCTAGCCTGCTAGCTTCCTTAAAAGCGCAGTTCTATGATTGGGATTTCATAGAATTAATTTTTGTGAATGATGCTTCTACTGACGGAAGCCCAGCAATCATCGAACAATTTTCTGCATATAATCCCTCGATTGACATCAAGCTTTTAGATAGAATTCCAAACAGTAACAGTGCTAAAAAAGACGGAATCACGCAAGCTGTCGACATCTCCAAATACGACCATATTCTTCTAACAGATGCAGATTGCATACTCCCTACAAAATGGATAAGTGCTTTCAATAATCATTATAAAAACTATGCAGACGCTCTTCTTGTCGCTGCACCCGTTAATCTCTACGGACACGGCTTCATTGCAGCACTACAACAATTAGAAATGATGGCGCTGCAAACAATTACTGCTGGAGCTTTTGCTTTACGTCAGCCCTTTATGTGCAATGGAGCTAATCTATCGTTTAGAAAAGATGCTTTTATCGAGGTCAACGGGTATTTAGGGAACGATCATCTTTCTAGCGGCGATGATATTTTCCTTCTAGAAAAACTTGCCGCTGAAGATGTTTTGCAATGCCAATATTTGAAAAATGCTGATGCCATGGTACAATCAGCCTCAAAAACCGGATGGAAAGAATTGATACAGCAACGAGCGCGCTGGGCGCGAAAAGGAAAAGAAACAAAAAGCTTGCTTAATAAACTTGTTGCTTTTCAAGTGGGAGCGATGAGCTTGATATTTATACTTAGCCCACTCTTCTGGTGGTTAGAGCTAGTTTCTTTTAAATTATTGATTAGTATCTATCTACTTAAATTTTTTACCGATTTTGTGGTACTGGTGATTGGAAATCAATTTTTAGAAATGAAAAAATGGAGCGGTTATTTCTTTCCTAACTTTTTTGTTTACCCGTTTATTGTTGTTGCTATAGGTTTAAAAGGCTTGCAAAAACTAGACTGGCATGACCGTATTATTGATCGGAATGAGCATTTATAGGTTGTACAACTACTGGGACTAAGTAAGAAGATGCCACGGGAACACCTTGTTTTAAAGCACTATCAATTTTAGGCAAATCCACTAGTTTACTATTTAAGGTAGAATCCATAAACGTGCGGTCTAGGTGATTTGCACAATAAGCAATGCTATCGTAGCGTATTTGACCTTTATCAGTCACAGTAAATACTGCCACGAGGCTGTCTTTTTGCTTAATCTCCATATTTAAGGTATCAGTTGACAGCCTTGTTTGAATCAGCTCATGCATTCTCGCATAAAAACAATCTGATGTTGTTTCCAGTTCATCGCAGTCTACAAATTGTGGAAAAACATCAACGCTTTTTGTATCTAGATTTTTGAATCGATCCATTGCTTGTGTCGTCGCCTCATCATTCTTCTGCGTCTCTGTTTTACAGGAATTGAGAAGTAGTAAACTTATGATAGCTAGAAATAATCGCACAATAGATATGTTCTGGAAGATTCTCATTAATTACTCTCGCTCATAAATAATTCTTTTTTCAAATCACTGATTCTGAAAGTGACCAGCTCTCCATAACTGCTTGATTCTCCAAATTTATTCAAATAACGCTCATAATAACCTATGATGGCTTTCTTATCCTTAAAGTATCTATCCGCAGCCACAGCAAACTGATAAGCGATGACCGCATCTTCAGCATTTTCTTCATAAGCAAGCTTCATGGCATCAAAGGTGCCCTTATAATCTTCCTGCGCTGCCTTAATGGATGCCAGTTGCAAATATTCTTGATCAATTGCAGGCCGCCTGAATAAAATACAATATTCAATGGCATCTAGAGCTTTATCATATTCCTTGAGCCTCAAATGTGCTCTAGATTTCATAAAGTATATATCTGCGTCCCTTTCTTGATACTGTTTTAAAAAGATGTCAAAATTTTCAATCGCTTTTTGCCATTGAGCGTCTTCAAAATAGGCCAGTCCCAGTGTCTTGCGGTTAAACTCCGTATCATTATTGATCTCAAATAAGTGTTCAAGATGTTCAATCGCTTTAGAATAAATTTTTGCACTGTAAAAAGCCTGGGCGATCAAACTATTGAACTTAATATCATCTGGGTTTTCATTTAGTACTTCTTGGGAATATTTTATAGCTGGAAAGGTCTTTCGCTTTTTAATTAACAATGCCACCAGTTCCATCCGGGCGCTGCGATAATCAGGATTTAGTTTTAGAACATTACCGTAAATCTCCATCGCTTTCTCGTCAGATTTTAAAAGTTCCAAAATTTGACCTTTATAAAATTGATAGGTCGCATTTTCTGGAAACTCTTCTACCAATTGATTGAAAAGAGAGAAGGAATTTATAGGATCGTTAGTGCTCAAATGCAGTCGCGCAAGATCAAATCGAGGTTTCACAGCAGTAGAATCTTCTTTCAAACCTATCTGGTAGGCAGTCATCGCTTTTGTGGTATTACCGGTGACTGTATAGGCTTTGGCCAACTTGAACTGTAGATTAGGAGTCAGCTCTGATGCTTTGTAAGCAACAATTGCGTTACTATAATCTCCTATTTCCATAAGACTGTCTCCCACTCTTTCCTGTGCAGAAACGGAAACTATCGCTACTAAAAAAAAGCTAATGACCATTAGATTGTTAAACATGTATCGCATTTTTAGGCATAATTATTGAAAACTAAACTAACTAAATTAATCATTATGAAAAAGATACTACTACTTCTCGTGATAGCCGCAGGATTTACCGCTTGTGAAGGCGATCAAGGACCACCAGGAATACCTGGTGCAGATGGTGCTAATGGTGCAAACGACCGCGCTCAATCGTTCAATACAACCATTAACTTTAGTGCACCCGATTATTCACAACTAGTGCGTTATCCAGAAAGTATCGACGTTTTTCCTGGAGATATGACATTAGTTTACATAAGATTTGAACAAGTTCCTGGAAACAATGGCGGCCAGGTTGATGTTTATAGATTATTACCACAAACTTTGTACACAGATTTTGGTGAATTTCAATATAATTATGACTTCACAAACGGAGATGCCACCATCTTTTTAACGGGTCCTGATTCTACAGATTTTAACAATCTAACTACAGCAGATTTAGACAATCAGCAGTTTAGAATTGTTATATTACCCGTAGAACTTGTTAGTAGCTCTACAGTTGATGTTACAGATTACCAAGCTGTTATGGAACTGGCGGATTTAAGTGCAGCTGATGTTATAGAGATCCAAAACTAAAATCTCAAATTTTTACCTAAGAAAGCGGCTCAACAGAGTCGCTTTTTTTATGCGTCATGTTTTCTTCCAGCCAGGTCGCAACACCGTCTTTCTTATGATGTCCTGCTGTGTAACGAGCGGCACTGCGCACCTGTTCCTTACCATTCTCAACCGCAACACCGTACCCTACTCCAGCAAGCATTTCGATATCGTTATAATTATCGCCAAAAGCTGCGACGCTCGACATATTAATTTCTGGGTATCGCTTTTTCAAAAGAATTTCTAATGCTGATTTTTTTGAGATCCCTTTAGGTGATATTTCTGTATAGGAATCTTTTGACCGGTATAAATGGAGCACTGAGGCTGATAACTCTTCCGCTTTCGCGAAAGCGGAATCCATTTTATCCTTATTGCCCATAAACATGATTTTATGCGCACCGCCTTGTTCTATAGTTTTCTCAAAATAAGCCAAAGAGGTCGACAAGGATTGCACGGTAGGCTGTGTGCGAGTATTATGAATCTCGCGGGCCGTCCATTCATCATGCTGCTCTACAAACCATTCTTGATTCCTATAAAGACTCACGTGCAAACTGTTTTCAACGCCTATTTTAACCATTTGATGGATCAATGCCAGGTCGATGCTTTCTGTGTGTAGCACCTCATTATTGTGTAAAACAAGTGCACCGTTGTAGCAAATAAGCGGTGAATTCTGAATATTTAATGCGTCTTGCAGATAATACATCGCTTGCGGCATGCGTGCAGATATCAATATTTTAGGAATGTTGAGGTTATTAAAAACCCGGGCAGTATTGCTAGAGATAAATCGATTGTCATCGAGCAATGTTCCATCAATGTCTGTAGCTATAAGTTGTATCATCCTGCTAAAATAAAAAAAGACGCTCTATCGAGCGCCTTCTTGAAAATAAATCCAAACAAATTATTTAATTCCCTTAATGGCTACATAGTCTACAAAAATGGTTTCTGCATCTGCGGTTCCCCAAAGCTGCATTAACACCCTCCCATTTACAGCTCTTGCTGCAGGAATGGGAACTTGAACGGTTATCCACTGGCTTACCTGTGCCGCTGGACCTTGCTCGAATACTAGAGCATCACCTAAACCATCTGCAGTTTCCCAATACACAAAAAACCCTTCTTCATCTTCATAGGTCTGCCCCATGAAATAAGAGATTTCCAAAACTAGATTAGTCGTTCCCGCCGGTATCATTAATTCATCAAAACGAACTTCTAATGTCCCATCAAGATCAGAACCAAGGTAACCTTGTGTTCCATTGACAAATCTGGTTTCAAAGGAATCAGGGTCAGTTTCCATATTTTCATTGCTGAATACTCCTATGGCCTCTCCTCCTAAATCCACAAGGTTTGATGCAAGTGAAGATGTATCAAACCCCATTTCTGCACCTGTACGAGTCCAGTCTACTAATGGATCCGTGGAGTTAGGAGTTGCAACTTGAGAATTTACCTGCTCCACAGTAGGTGTCTTAGGAAATGTCCTGTCGCCTACAAAAGTGGTAACCTCTTCAAAACTAGTTTCACCAAAGGTGAATAAATCGTCTTCATTAATTGTCAAAACAAGTGCACCAGTTTCTGGAGCATCTGGAGAACCTAAAAGAAACCCTTTAGGATCGTCAATCTCAAAATTTATGGATCTATTTCCAACAGAAAGATCATTATCTATTAAGTCGATCAATGGTACCTGCACTGTAGCTTGACCAGATGGAAATACGATTGTTCCAGATCCAGCAGGAAGCGTATAGTCTGTACCTGCTATTGCCGGTCTTCCCGTCGCAGGTGCACTGATGGTATAATTTAGCGAGAGTTCTTTATTGATGTCTCCAGTAGATCTGGTTATCATCACCAGAACAGGTCCACCACCGGCTTCAGAAACGCCTATGGCACTACTTTCAAAAGCTAGGTAATCAAACTCGCTAGATAAGACAACATCGTTTTCAGTATCGTCACAGCTTGAAAATACGATGAACCCCAAGCTTAAAATTAAATATTTATACAATTTCATAATATTGATTTTTAATAACCTGGATTAGGTTCTATGTTAGGATTGCGATTCAATTCATCTAGCGGTATAGGCAAAATTGTAAAATTGCCTTGAGCCGTTATACTTAAAGGTGGAAGATCTTGTCTGAATTTTTGGAAATCACGTTTGGTTCTAGTCAAATCAAACAATCTAAATCCTTCAAATGCAAGCTCTTTGCGTCTCTCTAGTATTATTTTATTTATCAAAGCTTGCCCTGTTTCTGTAGAAGGTGCGGCAGATCCATCTGCTCTAGTTATAATTGCATCAAGTGCTCCCTGCGCCATCGTTTCCTGTCCAGGCTGTCTTGCATGAGCTTCTGCTTTGATAAGAAACATTTCAGATAACCTCAAAATCGGAATATTGTCGGACTGATTTTGCGTATCTGGATATTTCAAAATACTAAATTCTAATCCATTAGGAGCTCCTTGTTGCTCGTAAAGCCCATTGCGAACGTCTGTGGCTTCAAACTGGCTTAAGAAATCCGGAGTTGGAAAAGCATCATCGTAGCCGTTATAAAAATATCCAACAGAATCAAATCCAGAGTTGTCGGTCAAGATATTTGCAACTGAAAATATTGTTTCAGAACTTTTTTCTGCGGACCATGAAGATATATAGCTGCCATTACTCACAAGGATAGCCCCAGAAGAATTGATAACATTAGATGCTCGAGCTTCTGCCTGTGGATAATTACCCATGTTAAGATATACTCTCGCAAGTAAAGCTTCCGCAGCCCAAACGTCCGCTCTAAACACATCACTGGTAGCGTCCATTAAGGTAATGGCTTCCTGTAAATCAGAAACAATTAAGGCATAAACCGCAGCTGTTGTAGCTCTCGCTGGAGAAACAATACTGTTACCGCCCAAAGCTTCTGCATCTGGAATAGGCACTCCTAAATGACTTGCATCATTCGTAAAATTATAGGGCTGCGCGAAAAACTGTTGCATGGTAAAATAAGCTAGCGCTCTAACAAATTTCGCCTCTCCCTTATACTGATTAGCTAATGCCAACTCAGAGTCCGGGAAATCAACATTTTCAACTTCTCTTAAAATGATAGTAGTTTGGGCTATTATTCTAGCGAGATCATTGTAAAGAGACTCTACATTACCATTATCATCCTGTACCGTGTAGTCATCAAAAAATAAATACCTTCCCGTATTGTTGAAGGCATCCAAATACAGATTATCAGACATCAAATCTGGTAGTAGCGTTGCGGTTCTATTGAATAAATCTGAATCGCCTAATAAGCCATAACTCCCATTAACGGCTAAGTCCAAAGATTCTAGATCAGTTATTACTTCTCCTGCAGGAATGGAAGTTGACAATCTAAAGTCCAGTGTGTCGTCACATGCTGTAATAAAGAAAAGAAGGACGAATAATTTTATAAATATTTTATTTTTCATTTTAAGCTTTTTATAGTGAGACATTAATACCAAATAGAAACGTTTTTGGTATTGGAATTTCCTGATCTACCCTACCGGATAAACCTGCTTCTGGATCACGCTCTAAACGATCATCTTTACGATAAGTAGCAAGATTTGATCCTCTTAGGTAAACTCGCATTGAGCGCAATTTGACCTTGTCTAACAATGCTTCTTGAAAGTCATAGGATAATTCAATATCACGCAACCTAAGGTACGTACCATCATAAATAAATCTACTAGAAGAGGAGCTAGACGGTGAACCGTTTCCATATACAAAAGCAGGAACATCAGTCACATCACCAGGGTTCTGCCATCTGCGATCGTAGGTGCCCCTATTTACGTTACCAGAATCAGATAACCTTCTAGACCCATCAGAGTTTGTAAACCTCGCCCAGGTGTCATAAATAAGTCCACCATGCCTGTAATACAAATTAACTGAAAGCCCTACACCCTGATAGCTAAAGGAATTTCTTAACCCTGCCGTCCAGTCTGGAGTAGAGGATCCTATAATAGCTTGGTCTGCCTGAGCATAATCATAGGTCGTCGCACTTCTTGTTCCATCGGTATAGAATAAAGCTCTACCGTTAGCTGGATCTACACCAGCATAAACCGGGAGATAAAATGTATTAACGTCTTCCCCAACGGCCGTCAAACTGGTAGCTCCTAAAATGGGTATATTATCGTTACCTAATTCAGTAACTTCATTTTCGTTCTTAGTAAAATTGAGGTTTGTCGTCCATTCAAAGCCATTGTTTTGACTCACAATATTTCTAGACTTAATTGATAATTCTACACCTCTATTTAAAATCGCTCCTATATTTCCAGGAACTGTGGTGTCTCCATTACTAGCACTTACAGGGAAGTTATCTCTTAACAAATCTTGATTGTCTTGCCTGTAGAAATTCAATGATCCTTGAATGCGGTTTCTTATAAAAGCAAAATCAAGACCTATATCAATATTACTTTGTGTTTCCCATTTAATATCAGGGTTTCCAAAGCTAGAAAAAAACCGCCCAGGTTGCCCATTGTATTCTGTCGCAGAGAAAATTGATATAAAATTACTTTGACCAATATTTGCGTTACCTACCTGTCCAAAACTGCTTCTTAACTTCAAATCATCTATCCAGTCTACATCAGACATAAAATCTTCCTTAGCCAGATTCCAACCTAAACCAACAGAATAAAAAGTTCCAAAGCGGTTGTTTGGACCAAAAACATTGGCTCCATCCCGTCTTATTGAGAAACTAGCAAGATATTTACTGTCGTAGGCATATTCTGCATTTGCAAATACAGAGTTAAAACCAGCAATACCTTTACTCGTAGAAGCATCAGATGGTACTGCTGCGTTTGCTAGATCTTCAAATCCATTTAGGATATTTTCTGCAGAAAGCGAGCTAAACTTATTTCTAGTTCTAATAACTTCATAACCAGCAAACGCGTCCAATTCATGAACATCATTCCATTTACGATTGAAAACCAGTAGATTCCTCCAGTTCCAAGTAAATAAGAAGTTACTGGTCTGTGAACCATCTCCTAGCTCTCTAGCATCACCAAAACCTTTTGGACGTCTTGTGAAATTATCGACAAAACTATAATTCAATGCAATTTCAGATCGGACAGTTAAGAAATCAAATAGATCATACTCTGCATTAGTGCTTAGAACCGCACGATAATCAATGTTTCTTCTGATCTCTTGCTCTGCTTGTGCTATAGGATTGTGTGTATTGTTGAATCCAAAATTAAAAGTTCCATCTTCATTATACGGACTGATATCTGGTCTTATACGATAGATGGCTCGGACTGGATTAGCAAATGCTCCTCCGTCAGGACGAACGTTCATAATGTTTTTAGCAAGAGATATTCTAGGACTCAATCTAAATCTTTCTCCTCCTTTAATGTCCATGTTCAAACGAACGTTCATACGTTCATTACTACTAGCTATGATTGTTCCTTCTGTTTTCTGATAACCACCAGATAAATAGTAGGTCGCATTATCACCACCACCACTTAAGGATACATTGTGTTCTTGATAAGTACCTCTTTGAGTCAGTAATCCATACCAATCTGTATTAGTATTAGGATCAAACCCATTGTCTGTTAAGAATGTTAAGGCACTAGCACTATCAGGACGCAATCCTGCGTTTACAACTCCCTCTTGCAGCAATTCCTGAAGCTCTGGCGTACCCAAAGGTTTATTCTTATCTGCTGTTGATGGATCTGAATACCCAACGTTTGAACTGAAACTTACTCTCATTTCTCCGCTTCTTCCTTTTTTAGTAGTTATAACAATAACTCCATTAGCAGCTCTCGTTCCATAAATAGCTAGTCCTGCTGCATCTTTAAGAATTTGAAGAGAGGCAACATCGTTAGGATTAATTTGAGCGATTAATTGTGCGTCATCTGTCTGAAATCCATCTATAACATATAAAGGTGAGGACCCTTGGAATGTTCCAATACCTCTAATATTTATACTAGGTGTTGAACCTGGTTGTCCCGTAGAAGAAACAACATTTAGCCCACTAGCTGCACCTTGAAGACTTTCTATCAGGGAAGCTCTAGGAGCTCCAGCAACCTCATCAACATCTACAATTTGAGTTGCGCTTGTCGAGCGTGATTTTTCGATCTGGGAATAACCTGTGATAATAATTTTATCCAGTTCATTAAGCGATTCTGAAAACGTAACATTTATTTCAGTTTTATCACCCACTACTACCTCAGCAGATTGATATCCTACATAGGAAAACAAGAGAACATCCGTACTCGATGCTTGAAGCTGGTATTTACCGTCAAAATCGGTAGAGACTCCGTTTGAAGTATTTTTAATAGAAACAGTAGCTCCTAATACCGGTAATCCATCAGGTCCGGTGACCTGTCCATTTACTGTCCTGACCTGGGCAAAAACCGCGCTAGTAAGGAAGAAAAGAATCAATAGCAAAGTAAAGTTCTTCATGAGAGTTGATTTTTTATGTTAGTCAAGCAATGAAATTATAATAAATTTATCAATAATTGATGTTTTAAGTTAAAATATACTTAATATAATAATTATTTAATGGTTGTTTGCTTAGAAATTAACTACCATACTACTCAAATTTGATTTGATCCTTATTAAACGGTAGTTGTAAAATATTTTTAAATATTTCATTAGAAGACTTGCCAGTTTTAAAATGCTAGGTATATTTGCATCCGCTAACGTAGAAATGTGGTAGCGGAGTTCTTTTAAGAACACGGTCTGGTAGTTCAGCTGGTTAGAATACCTGCCTGTCACGCAGGGGGTCGCGGGTTCGAGTCCCGTCCAGACCGCTAAATGGGAAATCAAATTTCCTCAAAACCTTGTAAATCTTATGATTTGCAAGGTTTTATGTTTTTAGGGCAATCATATAATTTCATATCATTTGCATCTAAAAGGTCACAAATCGTCAACATATTTTTTTATCTGCGATTATGTTGACAGATTGACGTAACTTACTGGTGTTAGTATAGTTGATTTGACTTTCGTCTCACTAAATGTTTAATCATTAAAGACGACAATTATGCGAACTTCATCAACATTTTCAATATTGTTTTGGGTGTACGGAAAACGTGCTGTAAACAACAAAGCAAATATCTACATTCGGGTTACCTTAAACGGTAAACGTGTCAACATTAGTCTCAAGAAGAAAATCAATATTTCTACTTGGGATGAAAAACTACAAAGAGCAAGTGGGACCGATAAGGATTCCCGTATTCTCAATCTTTACTTGAACGAAGTACAATCAAAAGTATATAGGATTTACGAAGATTTCAAGAGGGATGAAGTGCCTTTCACTTCCCAAATGGTCAAAGCCAAATTTTTAGGCGAAGATAAAACACGTTTTTCCTTTCAAAACCTTGTTGATTACTACAATGAAAAGATGCAACATAAGTTGCATAGGAATACGATGGGTCAATATAAGACCAGTCAACGTTATATGATGGAATATATTCTAAAGGAATACAAACTGACAGACATCCCACTTTTCAATCTTGAATATGGTTTTATCGTGGGCTTTGAAGATTTTCTTCGGTCGTATGTACCTAAAAGCGGACAATCTAAAATTGGCAATAATACCGCAATGAAGCATATTAAGCGTTTACGCAGAATGGTTACTCTTGCCTATCGGATGAAATGGATTGAAAGAGACCCGTTTGTCAATTTTAAAATGAAAATTGAAAAGAAAGAACGTGGTTTCCTTACAGATTTTGAATTATTAAGTATTGAAGATTTGTCTTCTTCCATAGAGCGTCTTATGGTTGTGAAAGATTTATTTGTTTTTAGTTGTTACACCGGTATTTCTTATGTTGACATTGTACAATTAAATGAAGATAATATTGTAATGGGTATAGATGGTAGTCCTTGGATAATGGCCGAAAGAGTAAAAACAGGTGCACCATTCAAAATTCCACTATTACCCAAAGCTGCAATCTTAATAGATAAATACAAAGACCATTATAGAACCAATGACACATCCAATCTTTTGCCCAAGTTATCTAATCAGAAATTGAACAGTTATTTAAAGGAAATCGCTGACCTATGTGGTATCAAAAAAAACCTGACTTTTCATATGGCGCGCCATACTTTTGCTACCACAGTAACTTTAAGCAATGGTGTTCCAATAGAGACAGTATCTAAATTATTAGGGCATACCAAACTATCCACAACACAAATCTATGCAAGGGTCGTTGAGAGGAAAGTGAGTGATGATATGGCGCTTCTCAAATCAAAAATTGGTTGATGAAATTTTATAAGCATTTACTAACTGTTGAAATCTTCAATTGAGATTTTAACAGTTTGCATTTTCATTCCACTACCTTTACAGACTAAAATAGTGTGTATGATTATAAAGGTAAAATGGGAAGATTTTAAAGAAGAAATCGATGGGTTTGTATCTACTGGAAATGCAATTGTCGATAAATATAGGTCTTCAAAAACAGAAGATGAATTTAATAATTTTAAGGAAGAAAAACAATCTTGGGAAAATACTGTTGTTAGCTATGTTCGAGCATCTTTTGAACCAGAAAACAGAAATTTTGCAAATGAGTTTAAAGCTCAAAGAGGATATAATACTGGCTTTAAATTAGGGACTGACCAAAAAATTAAAAATGAAATTCAAGCCCTAAAAGATGAAATCAACGGGCTTGACTACTACTTGAAAATGTTATTCATTTCAGATGCAATTGTAAGGCCAGATGAAATTGATTTGAATGAACGTCAAAATCTTGACACCGAAGGCATACTCGAACTAATACTTTCAAAACTATATGACCTTTATAAAGATGGTAAATACCATTCTATTAACTGGATTCTTGAAGGCAATGGAATTAAATTAAACGGTCGTGGCGAAGATTGGGACTATGGAAGAATGCTTGAAAACCGAGGATTTATTGAATGTATGAATGGCAGGAATGTAAATGCCAAACTGAAATTGGAAGGTAAATATGCCATTGAGCAATCAAGAAAAGCCCAGACAACGGACTATTCCAAAATTAGTAATTCCGATGAGGAACTGAAAGAACTTATAAAACAGGTTCTCTCGAAAATTGAAGGTTTAGGTTTTGGACAGCAAATTATTTTCGACGAGTTCGATGAGCTTCGCGATGACATTCCGCATTTGAGCAAAAAGTCATTTGGTCAATTATTAAAATCGAAACTTGGCGATTTAGTAACAGCCAAGGCATTTGATAAGGCATTAGCGAGCGAAATATTCAAAGAATTTACAAGTCAAGTATTGCCATTTTAATTTATGAGGTTACGCAATACGTGTTTTCAGATAAACAACGTATCTATGGTAAATCTACAGTTTCCTTCTTCGTAAATAATCTTGAGCCAGATGATAGTGTAACACGAACTTTTGAGAGTGAAGATGAGACCGTGAATTGGCTTATGGACAATGACGATTACCCAAGAATGTTATTTGAAAACCTATTTCACACATCCAATTCTGTAATATTTCATTGCGGTGTTAAAGAGCCTATTACAAATTCCTATTCAAATGCTGTAAAAATTATATTGACATTTTTCTTTCACAACAACCATACGCTATCAAACAAACTTCATCCACAAAGAGGCAGATGATACATTAAATAGTGTGATTAATTTCTGATTTCATACTGCTGATTAATCTTTGCACAGCCTGTGCATCGATTAATTTGTATCTTTGTCAAACTTTATGAAAATATTCTTTTCCATATCAATGTCAATTTTATTCTTTTTTCAGGGAATTAGCATTGATATGGACTTTTGTGGACCAATTAAAGAAATTTCAAGCATTATTACCCATTATCAAGACCATAAAGTTTATGGAGACTCTTTCCTTGAATATGTAGTTGAAGATTACATTGACAATGATGCAAAAAATGAAGGGCATCATAATAACCCAGATAAGGAGAATACACCAGTCCATTCCCATCATCAATGTTGTCACCCTTTAGTATTAATTATTGCGAACAACAATTCGGTTTTAACCAATCGACTAAAGTTTGAAGAGAAAAAACAGTTTAACTTACATAAAGTAAACTTCACTTCCAGATATCTGGAATCGCTTTTCCAACCCCCTAAAGTATAATTCAGTTTTTTTTAGGATAGCTATATCCTACCGTGATGCTTTTCAAAGTAAGTATCGCATCATAAACGCATTGCATTTCTTTGCATTGCGATGTTTAAACTGAATTAATACTTTTTCTATGATTAACAAAATCATTTCATTTTCCATTAATAACAAGTTTATTATTGGGCTCTTTATAGTGGCACTTGTAGGTACGGGCATTTGGTCTATGGCCACTATAAATCTGGGTTCTGTACCCGATATTACCAACAACCAAGTACAGGTTATTACAGTTGCCCCAAATTTAGGTACTGAAGACATTGAACAATTTGTTACTTATCCGGTAGAATTGGCAATGGCAAATCTACCAGACGTTATCGAGCTGCGTTCGGTGTCTCGTTTTGGATTGTCAGTTGTTACTATCGTATTTGAGGACGAGGCAGGCACATATCTTCCCCGGCAATTAGTGCAAGAGAAATTAACCGAAGTTGCCGGAGAAATCCCCGAAGGCTTCGGCACGCCATTTATGGCCCCAATTACCACAGGTTTGGGCGAAATCTACCAATACAGCCTAAAAGTAAAGGAAGGCTACGAAGATAAATACGATGCAATGGAGCTTCGTACCATCCAAGATTGGATTGTAAAACGCCAAATGGCATTAGTTCCAGGAGTCGTCGAGGTAAATGCTTTTGGAGGATTTGTGAAGCAATATGAAGTAGCCATAAACCCCAATAAGCTAAAAAGTTTCGGTATTACAATGAACCAGGTCTTTGAAGCCCTTAAAGTGAACAATGCCAATACTGGAGGTGCCTATATAGAAAAAAATAACCAAGCCAATTTTATCCGTGGCGAAGGCTTGGCCCGAAGTATCGCCGATTTGGAAAACACAGTTGTAACTACTCAAAACGGTAGTCCCGTTTTAATACGGGATGTCGCTGAAAAGGTTGGATATGGCAGCCAAGTACGCTATGGCGCTTTTACCCAAGATGGACACGAATCTGTGGGCGGACAAATTTTAATGCTGAAAGGCGAAAGCCCAGGCGACGTGATCGAAAATGTGGAAAAGCGTATTGTAGAAATTCAAAAATCCCTGCCGGAAGGCGTTTATATTGATGCTTTTTTAAGTCGAAGTGAACTTATTGAGGCAACCACAAGTACCGTTAAAACAAATCTAATAGAAGGTGCCCTTATTGTCATATTTGTTTTGGTCTTGCTTTTAGGAAGCTTCCGTGGTGGCTTGATAGCAGCGTCGATAATCCCTTTATGCCTATTATTTGCATTTATTTTGATGAAACAATTTGGCATTTGGGCAAATTTAATGTCCTTGGGTGCGATCGATTTTGGGATTATTGTAGATGGTGCGGTGATTATCGTGGAAGGAGCGGTTTTCCACATTCATCAACGGATGAAAAAATCCACAACCGCCATTAACCAAGCTGAAATGGATGAAATCGCCTATGACTCTTCAAGTAAAATGATGAATTCTGCCTTCTTCGGTCAACTAATTGTTCTTATAGTTTTTACACCTATTCTGTTTTTGACCGGTGTGGAAGGGAAAATGTTTCGACCAATGGCATTTACATTTGGTTTTGCCGTTTTAGGGGCAATTATTCTTTGCCTTACCTACGTACCAATGATGTCATCATTATTTTTAAAACCTGCTAAAAATCAAAATAGTTGGTTTGCCAAATTTGAAAACAAGATTGATAGGTTCAGTGATAAAATTATGGGGGTTCTGAATCGTATCTATCTGCCTATATTAAATTTTGCACTTCGCTTTCGGGCAGGTGTGGTTATAGGCGCGGTTGCCTTGCTTTTGATTGCAGGATTTATTTTTAGCAATATGGGAGCAGAATTTGTCCCTAAATTTGATGAAGGCGATATTGCATTTCAAGCATTGATAAAACCAGGGAGCAGTCTTTCAGAATCTATTGAGGCCTCAGAGAAACTTCAGAATTTAATCAATGAGTTTCCGGAAGTAAAAACAGTAGTTTCAAGGATTGGTGTGGCTGAAATACCAACAGACCCAATGCCTATGGATATTGCCGATAGTTATATTATTCTTGAAAAGGACAAGAGTAAATGGACATCCGCAGATAGTAAAGAAGAACTCATAGAAAAGATTCAAGAAAAAATTTCAGTAGTTCCCGGCGTAAATTTTGTGTTTACACAACCTGTAGAACTTCGTTTTAATGAATTGCTGACTGGTGTCCGTGAAGACGTGGCCATCAAATTGTACGGAGAAGATTTGGACGTTTTGGCAGACAAGATACAGGAAATCGCGGCAGTAATTAGGACCGTTCCCGGAGCGGCTGACATTAATGTGGAGGCTACAAGTGGTTTGCCACAAATGACGGTGGTATATAACCGTGCGAAAATGGCACAATACGGTGTAACCGTTGATAAGCTGAATGATTATGTAAGTGCTTCATTTTCAGGAGAACAGGCAGGAGTCATTTTTGAAGGGGAAAAACGGTTCGATGTGGTCATTCGTTTGGCAGAGGAATATCGACAAGACATCAATAGCTTAAAAAACCTTTATATAGACCTGCCAAACGGTGCACAAGTACCATTAAAGGAGGTGGCAGATATCAGCTATAAACCCGGACCAATGCAGATTTCAAGAGACAATACCTCTCGTCGTACTTCCGTGGGCGTGAATGTTCGTGGGCGCGATGTAAAATCGATGGTCGAGGAAATTCAACAAAAATTGGAAACGGATGTTAAACTGCCACCAGGTTATTTTGTAACCTACGGCGGATCATTTGAAAACCTACAACGAGCATCAGACCGATTGATGATTGTAGTCCCAATCGTTCTATTAACAATATTTGTTCTGCTTTACTTTGCTTTGAATTCAGTTACACAAGCCTTGATGATCTATATGGCAGTGCCTTTGGCGGCCATTGGTGGCGTTTTCGTTTTGTTGATTCGTGGAATGCCTTTCAGTATTTCCGCGGGAGTCGGATTTATCGTGCTCTTCGGAGTTGCCGTATTAAACGGACTCATACTCATAAATAAGTTCAATGAATTAAAAGACAGTGGAATGACAGATTTAAAAAAACGTATATATGAAGCTACGCACGAACGTTTACGTCCAATTTTATTAACAGCCATTACAACAATTATGGGCTTTATCCCAATGGCGATTTCTACCTCTGGTGGTGCCGAAGTACAGCGGCCCTTGGCGACAGTAGTCATTGGAGGAATGCTTACGGCAACATTTCTGACCTTGGTGGTTATTCCTATTCTTTATTATTGGCTTGAATCGAGAAAGGAACGAAACAATAACGATGGAGGTGTAAGCTATGTCAACAAATCAACGAACATTGTAACCGTATTATTGATGGTTGGCGGTTTGATGGCTTCTGGAACTGCTTTTGCCCAAGACACCAATCAAAATGGAACAATGCCAAAAACCTTGACTGTAGATGAGGCCATTGCTATGGCAAAACAGAATTATCCATCGCTTAAGGAAAGTCAGGCATTTATTGAACGGGAAAAGGCACTAAAGGGAACGAGTTTTGACCTTGGTAGCACACAAGTTTTCACGGGCAAAGAAGAATATGGCAATAATCTTCCTGGAGTGCAAACAACCGTTGGCGTGCAACAGGGCAATATCGATTTGCTTTCAGGATTTTCAAAATCGAAGTTTTATAAAGAGCGCATTGCCTTGGGAGAAAAGTTTTATGTGGCCAGTGAACAACAGTTGGTGCGCAATGTGATGCAAGCCTATGACCAAATTAATTATTACAAGGCACAGTTGCGTTTTGCAGACCAATTGGACAGTATTTATGCCAATTTTAAGTCCGCTGCCCAACTTCGGTATGACACTGGAGAAACAGGCAAGTTGGAATTTATTTCAGCCTCTTCCGAATTTCAACAGATTCAAGTGTTGAGGCAACAAGCTTTTGATGATATTGAAATTGCCAAACGTGCCTTAAAACAATATTTGGGAACGGATGAAACCATCGAGACGGTAGATGGTTTTTACGAGCCATTGGATTTTATGGCGACATTGGATTCAACTTCGGTTGCCAATAACCCAATGTTGCAATATGCCTTGCAAAATGCCGAAGTAAGTAAAGCAAATGTGGGCGTTGAAAAATCGCAATTCCTACCGAAATTCAGTTTATCATATGGCAGGCAGGTTGTGGATGATGTTTCAGGGTTTAATACCTATCAGGCAGGTATTAGTATTCCGTTATGGTTTTTTCCGCAGAAGTCAAGGGTTAAGGCAGCCAAGGCAGACGCAATGGTAGCAGAGAATCAATATTTGGAGCAAAAAGCGGTTACAGAAAGTCGTGTTTCACAATTGACCAAATCACTCGAAAAAACAAAGAAGATTTTGCAATATTACGAAGAAGGCGCACTATTGTTGGCAGAAGAACAAATTACCACAGCGCAGTTGGCTTCTAAAGAAGGCGAAATAGATTACGTCAATTATATCACCATTCTTAATAGTGCCATCCGTATTAAACAAAACCATTTACAATACATCAATCAGTATAACCAGCAGACCATTGATATGCAATATCAATTGGGCAATTTATAACCTTAAAAAAAGAGAAATGAAGAATATACTATTAGTTAGTACCGTATTATTTACACTTATGTTTATGAGTTGTAATGATGCCCAAAAATCTGAACTTGGACATAATGAAGCCGAAGGTGTATCAAAGACCAATGAAGTTGGAGAAGATGCACACGGCGAAGAAGGCCACGTTGAAGGAGAGGAAGAAGGTGGTCACAGCGAGGAAGAAGGCGTTGTAGAACTTACAAAGCAACAAGCTGAAACCATCGGTTTGGAAATGAAATCTTTGGAGGAACGGAATTTAGGGAACAACATTAAGGTAACAGGTACGCTGGAACTTTTCCCACAGGATAAGGCGAATATCAGTCCGTTTGTTGGTGGAAATGTGAGTTCCATAAAAGTAATACCTGGAGATAATGTAAGTAAAGGACAGGTATTGGCATATATAGAACACCCAGATATCATTGCAATGCAACAGGAATATCAGGAAAAAAATGACGAACTGGTCTTTTTGAAACAGGATTTTGAGCGCAAGCAGACTCTTTATGACAAAGGTGTTTCTTCTGGAAAGGAATTTCAGATGGCGCAGTCAAAATTTCGTTCCACAACATCCAGCGTCAATGGTTTGCGGTCCCAATTGAGACTGTTGGGCATTAATCCGGACAAAGTGGCTGAAGGCCAAATATATTCCGCTGTTCCCATTACCACACCCATAAGTGGCTATGTGGATGAAGTAATGATTAGCCTTGGCGATTACGTGGCGCAACAATCCAAAATGTTCTCAATAAGCGATAATTCAAAGATTTATGTCAACTTCAAAATATATGAGAAGGACATAAAGCAAATCAAGAAAGGACAACAGATATATTTTTCTACGGCCTCTCGTCCAGATGAACTGCTTAAAGCAACCGTTCGGTCTGTGGGTAAAACATTTAACACCGACCCAAAAGCTTTGGAAGTTCTGGCAGATATTGAAAACGAGGATAAAAACCTATTGCCGGGTATGTACGTGGAAGGGCGAATAGTGCAAGGTGAGAAAAAAGGTTTCGCCGTACCGGAAGCCGCCGTTATAAAAGAAGGCGAGCAATCCTTTATTTTTATTCTGGATGAAGATGGAGAAATGGAAGCGAACAAAATGAAATTTAAAATGATACCCGTAACGGTTGGTATTACTGATTTAGGCTTTGTTGAAGTCAATCTGCCTGCCGAAGTTTCAAAGGACGCCAAAGTTGTCATAAACGGAGCTTATAATCTCTCTTCGGAAATGGTTAAAGGCGAACTGGAACACGGACATTAATTCAATAATAATCAAAGATTTTGATTCCGGGTTTGTTTATCGTCTTAATTAGTTAGTTAAAAATTAGAAAACAGGCTCGGTTCAAAATTGATTTAAAATATTCATAATATGAAGGAAATAAAAGCATTTATAAAACCGAACCGAATCCAAAGAGTCATTGAAGCACTATCAGATAATGGATTTAAAAGTATGACCCTTTCACAAGCAGAAGGAACTGGCGCCTTTAAGTCAAAAGGTGCAAGACCGTCGTTGGATTTTCACGTGACAGATAGTCCAGTGGTTAAGTTGGAACTGGTCTGCCAAAATGAGGAAGCCCAAGTGGCCATTGAAACAATTATAGCCAACGCCAAAACCGACGGACCTGGAGATGGTATTATTTATATAGCAAATATTGAAGATGCCTTTCAGATTAAATCTGGAGATTCCTTAAAACGGTACGACCTATAAAACACTTTGTTGCAAATGGAAAAAATAGTCCAACTACTTGAAAGCAAAGGGATACGACCTACGGCTATGCGCCTAATGACTTATAAACGTTTGGTGGAATTAAAGGTAGCCATCAGTCTTGGCGATTTGGAAAAGGATTTTAAGGTCAGTGAAAGAAGCACCCTATTTAGGACTATGAAAGCGTTTGAAGAAAAAGGTATTGTGCATCAAATTGAGGATGGGACAGGTGTTATAAAATACGCCCTTTGCGAAGAAAATTGTGAGTGCGAGGTCGGCAACGACCTTCATTTACACTTTCATTGCAACAATTGTAATGAAACTGTCTGTTTAACAGAGCATAAAATCCCTCATATCAACTTACCTGATGGCTATATTACCGAGGATATCAACTTGGTGGTAAAGGGCATTTGCGAAAAATGCAGCGACAATCTGGATTAAACGTTTGGTTTTTAAATTCAATTATCATTTATAAATAGTGAGCAATGATAACAATCTATAAAAAAGAGGCTACTGTATATATGGTGGCAGAGAATAAGCTGGATGCCAAGGATTATGAAAACTTGATACCGGTCTTAACAGAACATATAACTGCATATCAGGAAGTTTCCTGGTACATTGAAATGCAAAATTTTGAAGGCTGGACGGTAAGTGCCTATTGGAAGGGCATTGAATTAAATCTTCCGAATGAAACGCATTTAAAGCGTGTTGCTTTAGTGGGTAGCGTTAAATGGCAGGAGCAATTTACCGAGGCATTGCTTCCTTTTTCAGAAGCTCATATAAAATTTTATAAGCCAGAAGAAAAAGACGATGCCAAAGAATGGATAAAAAAAAATAGTAAAAAATGAAAAAAATACAACTAAAAATTCCAGTTATCCTTCCGCAAGTTCCAAACGAAAAAGATACTTGTGTTGAGCGGCTTATAAAAGAATTACAGGCTAAAGAGGGCATCGAAAAAGTACACGTTGCCGATACAAAGGAAGATGACACACCACAGCTCTGTTTTCATTATGACCCCGATATCATTTCTATAGACCGCATTCAATCCCTCGCCGAACGGACTGGTGCTGAAATTACCGAAAAATACGGGCATTTGCTCATTGAGGTTAAAGGAATCAGACATACAAGACAGGCACGTTCCATAGAGAAAAGTCTTTTGGCAATCAATGGGGTTTTGGAGGCTTCCGTTTCGGCCTCTGGAATGGTGCGCCTTGAGTTTGATAAAAAGCAAACAAATTTTGATGAAATAAGTAAACAGATTGAAAAGGAAGACCTTCAGGTTAAGCGGAGTTCTTCAAACGAAAATAATTACACCGAAGCATCCAAAAAAAAACAGGAACGTTCAAAGAAGGAAGATACTAAAGAGCAAACTTCCACAGAGGGCCACGAGCACAAGGAGGGCGAGACCCACGAGGAAGGAGAAGAGCACGCCCACGGTGGGGTTTTCGGTAAAAATACGGAGCTTATTTTTTCCATTATCTGTGGGGCACTTCTCGGGATAGGTTTCGGGCTTTCTTATGTGGAATCCATCCCGGATTGGGTCAGTCTTACTTTGTACATTGGCGCGTACTTTTTCGGTGGTTTCTTTACGGCCAAGGAAGCGGTTCAAACTGTGGCCAAGGGTGGTTTTGAAATTGATTTTTTAATGCTGGTCGCTGCCATTGGTGCCGCCATTCTGGGAGAATGGGCAGAAGGTGCACTGTTGTTGTTTTTATTTAGCCTTGGGCACGCCTTGGAACATTACGCAATGAACAAAGCAAGAAAAAGCATTGCCGCGCTTGCAGACCTTGCACCAAAAACAGCCTTGCTTAAAAAAGATGGTAAGACTGTAGAAGTTGGGATTGAGAAATTGAGTATTGGCGATATTATAGTGGTCAAGCCCAATAGTAAAATATCCGCAGATGGCGTCGTGGTCAACGGAAAAAGTAGTGTAAACCAAGCACCAATTACTGGGGAAAGTGTACCTGTGGACAAAATCCCTGTGGAAGATAAGGACAGAAACTATTCGGCAGACGATGATATCAAGGATGAAAACCGTGTGTTTGCTGGAACTATCAACGGTAATAGTATGTTGGAAATTAAGGTAATCAAAGAAGCCAAAGACTCTACCCTGTCCCGATTGGTTAAACTGGTCAACGAGGCGCAGACCCAAAAGTCCCCCACACAGCTGTTGACCGATAAGTTTGAAAAATACTTTGTGCCATCCGTACTGATATTGGTTGGTGTCTTGCTCTTTGCCTTTCTGGTCATTGATGAACCGTTTAGTGCCAGCTTTTACCGTGCAATGGCGGTATTGGTAGCTGCAAGTCCCTGTGCTCTGGCCATTTCAACACCAAGTGCCGTATTGAGCGGTGTGGCGCGAGCAGCGCGTGGTGGTGTACTCATTAAAGGTGGGAGACCGCTGGAAGATTTGGGCGAATTGACCGCTTTGGCTTTTGATAAAACAGGCACGCTTACCGAAGGCAAGCCCAAACTTACCGAAGTAGTACCATTGGGGGATATTGAAGAAAATGAACTGTTAAAGATAGCCGTTGCCGTTGAAAACTTGAGCGACCACCCTTTGGCCAAAGCCGTCGTAAGGGATGGGAAAGAGCGTCTGAAAGGTACTGATATTATCGATGCGTCAGATTTGGAAGCAGTTCTCGGAAAAGGTATCAAAGCTTCTTTGGGCAAGGATAAAATCTATATTGGAAACCTTGACTTGTACGAAGACCTCGATGAAGCAAAACCATCCGAAGATATATCGAATAAAGTAAAAGAACTTGAAGGTGGTGGAAATACTACGATGCTCATAAGAAGGAACAAAGAATATATAGGTATCATCGCCCTGATGGACACCCCACGGGAAGCGGCCAAGGAAACACTGAAAAAATTAAAGGAAATCGGTATCAAGCGGATGATAATGCTAACCGGGGATAATCAAAAGGTTGCCGATGCCGTTGCTAAAGAAATTGGGTTGACCGATGCCTGGGGAAGCCTGTTGCCAGAGGAAAAAGTAAATGCCATTAAAAAATTAAAAGAACAGGAATCCAAAGTCGCAATGGTAGGCGACGGTGTGAACGATGCCCCTGCAATGGCAAACAGCACCGTAGGTATCGCAATGGGTGCAGCGGGCAGTGATGTGGCCTTGGAAACTGCGGACATTGCCCTAATGGCTGATAAACTGGAAACACTGCCCTTTGCCATAGGTTTGAGCAGGAAGGCAAAGGCCATTATCAAGCAAAACCTTTGGGTCAGCCTCGGTATTGTGGCATTGCTTATCCCATCGACCATTATGGGTTGGGCCAATATCGGTATTGCAGTGGTCATCCACGAAGGCTCAACATTACTTGTGGTTTTTAATGCGTTAAGGCTTTTGGCTTATAAGAAATAAATTTAATAAAAAGGGTTGCTTTTGAATCAAGGTTAAAATGACCAAAACGGAAAAAATATTATCATATCACGGTATTCGCCCTACTAAAATGAGGTCGAAGATATACAAGTTCCTGAAAAGGAAACAAAGTGCCGTGTCCTTTTCCGATTTGAAAAAGGCTTTTGTTCAAAAGAGCGAAACCAATAAAACAGCAAACAGAACTACCTTTTATCGCAACCTCAAAATTTTTGAGGATAAAAGGCTAATTCATCAGATTAATGATGGGGTCGGAGTGGCAAAATATGCGATTTCTGATGAAAACGCCAAAGTTAAATATGGTATAGATTTACATATGCACTTTCATTGCACCGATTGTAGGAGAACAATCTGTTTACCGAATAAGATATCGGAAGAAAGCTTGCCAGACGATTATGAAGTGAGCGATGTGAATCTGGTATTAAAGGGAATATGTGAAAAATGCAGGCAAAAATAACAGGTGGGAGTTCCAGAACTCTGAACCCTTGCGCCCAATGGTCAGGTTCAGGTTTCTTCCACCTTCTCTAACTTAAAAAATATTATGGTAGAACTAAAAAAATCCTTGGGTACGCTTCGACTTACGTTTTATGGTGTTGGCACAATTGTGGGCGCAGGAATCTATACCGTGATTGGCGCGGCAGCTGGACAGGCAGGAACCGATATTTGGTTGAGCTTTATTTTTGCGGCAGTTGCAGCCAGTATTTCTGCAATGTCTTATGCAGAATTATCATCTACCTACCCCAATGCAGGCGCAGAATTTATATTTGTAAGGAAAGCATTTCCAAAAATCGACATTCCTTCCTTTCTTACGGGTTGGACCGTTGCCTTCCATAGTTCGGCAACAATTGCAGCCGTACTATTGGCATTTTCGGGATATTTCAATACCTTTTTTGAAGTACCGGGATTATTGATAAGCTATGGTGTACTGCTGCTGCTTGCCCTGATAAGTGTTACAGGAATCAAGAAATCATCTACTGCTAATATTATAATGGTCAGTATTCAATTGTTAGGTTTGCTCATTCTTATCTTTATAGGCCTTAAAGAAACAGGCCTGCCAAAAGCTGAAATTTTTCAAATCAACTCATTCTCTGGAACACTTGCGGCTACGGCAACTTTGTTTTTTGTCTATACTGGCTTTGAACATATGGCATCTTTGGGTTCAGAAGTTAAAAATCCAGGAAAAACAATTCCTCGTGCCTTTTTGCTGACAATGGTAATTACCACTATCTTTTATTTACTCATTTCTTTTACGGTACTTAACATAGCTGACCCTTTAGCTATTTCAAAGGTAGATTCGCCATTGTCCTTGGCAGCATCGAATCTTAACTCTTGGCTACCAGTAGTTTTAGCAGTTGCAGCATTATTTGCTACAGCCAATGCTGCGTTTAGCGGTATCATTTCCATAAGTAGGTTATTATTCGGAATGGCAAGCGTGGGCGAACTTCCAAAATTTATGACTAAAGTAAATGCACAGAAAGTACCGTGGGTTACTACTATTGTAGTTATGGCAGCAGTTGCGGGATTTTTATTGTTGGGCGATATTAAGATTGTAGCAGGTATGTCTTCTTTAGGCGCTTTACTTGTTTTTGTTGCCGTAAATGTCGCACTTATCGTGCTTCGGTTTAAAGCACCAGAGCAAGAACGACCATTTAAAGTTCCTTTGGCTATAGGACGAGTGCCGATTTTACCCATTTTGGCGATACTTATAAGTCTATCATTGATAATCCAATTTAATTGGCAGGTTTATTCAGCGTTCGTAGGTGCTGTTATCGTGGGTATTGTGCTTGATTATTTTTTGGACAAAAAGTCAAAAGATGAAATAGACCCTGAAAAAGAAAAGGAACTTTTTAACCATTAAAATGAAGCTATGGACTGGATGTTTGAAGATTTTAAAACTGACCTAGATACCTTAAATCCTATTGTACGAGAAAAAGCCCTGTCCATAGCAAAAGAACTAATTGAAAAAAAAGATATTTCAGCAAAAGAAGCTTTATCAGAAGGCATCATAAGGGCGGAAGAATGGTTTTACGATTTAGAAGGATAATTATTAATTAAAAACTATATAAAATGTTACAGATAATCGAATTAAAAGAAAAAAATATTGTTGCAACAAAAGCTTCGGGCAAATTGAGAAAAGAAGATATAGAAAAAATCCATCCACTTATCCACGCCATACTGGACAAAGGAATGAAAGTCCGGTGGTATTTTGAGATGGTCAACTTTACAGGTTGGGATTTACCTGGTTTATGGGAAGACCTAAAAATGGACACAGCCCACGCCACGGACTATGAAAAAATAGCAATGGTAGGAGATAAAAAATGGCAGAATTGGATAACCCAATTTATGAAGCCTTTTACCAATGCCGATATTAAGTATTTCAATATAGACCAAAACGAAGATGCCAAAAATTGGATTGAGAGCCAGTAAGCTTACTTCCGTAAAAGACAGACGATGAATAAAAAAAGCATTCTTATTACCATTTTAATTGGGTTTGCCATAGGTGTTTTTATCCTTCAACCTTTTGGGATAACAATTTTCACGTTTAGCAGCCAGAATTACGAAATCAATTGATGGCAATATTTAATAAATAATTTCATTGAAATTTTAAATATCAATGGGAATCAAATTTTTGAGAACACTCTGTTTGGCTTATTAGGTGCAAGTGTTGCGCTAATTTATTATTTCGGTAAACGAGAAAAGGATATAGATAACAAGTAGCGGTAAATCGTTATAGGAATGAGCGAAATTTTTTATTTAAATAAGTTAAGTGAAAACTTAATTAATAGCAGGCAGCTTTTATGATGCTTTTTAAAGCAAAATGATTAATAGTATTAAAAGCAAAAGTAGAAGCTGCTTTTTTAAATTATACAAGTAAAGATGCGCATTATGAATATTAAACATTGTTTTTTAATAATCTTGTTGGTTAGTTATTATAAGGTAAATGCCCAAAAAGTTTATACAACTGAAGAAGGTCATATTATGATGATGACTTTGGTTGATGATAAACCCATCAAGGCAGAAAGCCATAAATTGGCACTATATCTTGATTATGATTCCAAAGTGGTCAATGGTGTACTCGACCTTAAGACTTTATCAACATATAGTCCTAAAATCAATGCCCTTTTAGAACAGCGGGAAGACCCTTTAATACTTCGGTTTACTGGCACTATTCCATCACAGGATTTTTTATCAAAACGGCACGACCCTATCAACTTTAATTGGCTGATAGATGTTACTTATCAAGGGAAATCCTTTAAATCACAATTTAAAGCAACCATTACCCATATAGAACAAGGAGTAAGTATGTCCTGCCTGATAAGTGCAACCGGACAATTATTGGTTTCAAATACTGGTTTGGATTCCTTAATAGAGGGTATCGATGATACCATAGAGGTGCAGTTTGCCCAATTGGTGTTGAGATTGGAATGACTGTGAATTTAAATAAAATTATAATTGATATAAATGAAAAAAAAGAAACTGAATTTAAGAGATTTAAATAAAACTTCATCCGATAATCACAAGCGCAATGATGGCCACAACCATAGCAGTCCGGAAAGTATAGGGAAATTTAAAATTTATGTACCAGCAATTTTCAGCTTTGTAATGCTGATTATTGGTATTGCGATGGATTATTTTGACGTAGCTTTTTTTAAAGATTGGATACGTATTGTCTGGTATGCAGTCGCATATCTTCCAGTAGGTTTTCCTGTGATAAAGGAAGGTTGGAACAGCATCAAAAATGGCGATTTCTTTACCGAGTTTTTATTGATGTCCATCGCAACCATAGGTGCATTCGCCATTGGCGAATATCCCGAAGGTGTGGCAGTAATGTTGTTTTATGCGGTAGGCGAATTGTTCCAAAGTGCCGCCGTTAAAAGAGCCAAGAGAAGCATCAAGGCATTACTAGATGTAAGACCTAATGAAGCCTTGGTCTATAGGAACAACAATTATGTTTCTGTAAATCCCGAAATCGTTGCTATTGGCGAAAAAGTGCAAGTCCGTGTGGGCGAAAAAATTCCTTTGGATGGTATTTTATTGTCCGAAAAAGGCTCGTTCAATACCGCAGCATTAACGGGCGAAAGCAAACCTGACACCATTGCAAAAGGAGAAAAAGTATTTGCAGGAAGCATCAACCTTGATGGCGTTATTGAAATCGAAACCACCAAGGAATTTAAAGACAGTTCCATTGCCCGAATCCTTGATATGGTCCAGAATGCCACGGCTCGTAAATCAAAAACCGAATTGTTCATTAGAAAATTTGCAAGAATCTATACACCTATTGTGGTATTCTTGGCGATTGGATTAACATTTTTGCCCTACTTTTTTGTGGATGATTATGTGTTTAACGATTGGTTATATAAAGCATTGATATTCTTGGTAATTTCCTGTCCGTGTGCCTTGGTTATCTCTATTCCGTTGGGTTATTTTGGTGGATTGGGAGCAGCTTCAAAAAATGGAATTCTCTTTAAGGGAGCATCTTTTTTAGATGAAATGACAAGGATAACCACAGTGGTAATGGACAAAACCGGAACCGTGACCAAAGGTGTTTTCAAAATCAAGGAAATAAAAACCATTGATTGGGATGAACCCGAATTTATGAAATACCTAATGGCAATGGAAGAACAATCCACCCATCCCATTGCCAAGGCCATAATGGAATATAAAGCCGATGGCGAAGATTTTCAGGCAAAAGAAGTAACCGAAGTCGCGGGTAAAGGATTAAAAGGCAAAGTAAATGGCAAAACGGTCTTGGTAGGCAACAAAGCATTGATGACTTCAAATAATATCGAAGTTCCATCTGAAACCGACAACATTGTAGAATCCATCGTAATGGTTTCCATTGATGGTAAATTCGCTGGCTATGTCATCATTGCAGACGAATTGAAAGAAGATGCCCACGAAGCCATCAAACAAATTAGAGAATCTGGAATTTCCAAAATCATAATGCTTTCCGGCGATAAGGATTCCATAACCCAACAAGTGGCAAAAGAAATGGGTATTGATACTGCAAAAGGCGGTTTGTTACCAGAAGATAAGCTCAACGAAGTTGAGCATTTGAAAAAACAATTTAATACTAAAGTAGCCTTTATAGGCGATGGCATCAACGATGCACCGGTTTTGGCAGCGAGCGATGTTGGCATTGCAATGGGTGGTTTGGGCAGCGATGTGGCGATAGAGACCGCAGATGTAATCATCCAAACAGACCAACCAAGTAAAATAGCTAGAGCCATAAAAATAGGACGTTCTACAAGACGCATCGTTTGGCAGAATATTGGGTTGGCCTTTGGTGTAAAAGCAGTGGTTTTGGTTTTGGGCGCAGGTGGTCTGGCAACGATGTGGGAAGCAGTTTTTGCCGATGTAGGCGTGGCCTTGTTAGCCATTCTGAATGCGGTTCGATTACAGAAGATGAATTGGAAATAGTATAAAAGAATGTCTCAAAAAAGAAGAAATAGAAGAAACAAAAAAAATCGGAAATCATCGAATACCGACATCACAAAAAGAGATAAGGTCAAAGGTATTCTTATGATAATCCTTATGGTAATAGCCGCATTTCTGCTTTATTTTTTTGTGCTAAAAGGAAATATTCATAAGCATTAATGAATTAAGATAATAAAATATTCCAAGTGGTTTGTGTGGCTACAAAAATTGAAGTGGAAATGATTGATATATAGTAAAAATGATATTCTATGTCGGAAAATAGACGGAATAGACGAAATAAAAAAAGCAATAAAGTACCCTCTGTAAAAAATAGTATTACCAAAAAAGATAAAATAATTTGGATTAGTATTCTAATCGTTGTTATTGTGTTAATCTTCTTTGTACTGTTCTTGCAATTCCTAAAGTACTTTATATCTATTTAATTAATTACAATTTTAAATGCAACGTTATTGCAGAAGATTAAGTGAAAATAATGATACCCAGAATGAATGACGACAAATTACGACGATATATTAAAAAAATTAGACAATAAATTAGATATTCTTGAAATAGAAGAACAAGATATTTTACTCAAAGCTGAAAAAGGGATTAAACTTGCAAAACAGACCCTTAAATCAGTTAGAAGTATCGTAGTTGATTATGAATTTGAAACCAAATTAGAGGAAATTCATTTCTTTAAATGTACTAAACCAAAAATTTATAGCAAACTTATTTATTACGTAAAATTATTTAACATTGAAAGTAAAAGACCCAGGGGAAGCAATAAATCGCAAGTAAAGTATTTGAACAATTATATTGAGAAACTTCAAACCTACTTTAACGACAATCTTGATTTTTACCATTATTACCGCAGGGAAGCTACTGTATTTGATGAGCAATATTTTTTAAGAGGCAAGGCAGATATTCGGTTGTTCCCAGACTCATTTCACTTTTTTGTTGATGAAGAATTTGCAACAAGCCACGATAGTACCGTGGCCTCAATTTTAGCCTACGACCTTTTGATTGTACACTTAAAACGGGAAATTGATAAATTGGAGAATAATGGAAATTATGCAAGTTTAAGATTGTTACAAAGTAAAACCAAAATTACCTGGACAGCCCACAAAATATATTTAATTGAACTGATATACGCTTTGCACAGTACAGATGTCATTAATAATGGTACTGTTGACATTAAAGATATTGCCTATTTTGTTGAAAAAACATTTAAAGTGGACTTGGGCGATTATTACAGAGCTTTTTTGGAAATACGGATGCGTAAAAATGGCAGAACCAAATTTTTGGATATTCTGAAAAAGCAGTTGACCAAACGGATGGATGATACTGATAACGTAAAATAAAACACCCAAGATGCTTCAACTTGGGTGTTTCTTGTTTTATGGAAAATCTCATTTTATTTGGTGGTTTTTAGATAGGGTATTTTTTCTGAAGAAGTACCAAAACCCTCTATTGTATTACATTGAAAATGAGAGAAGAAAAACACCCAAGTAGGCCTAACTTGTGAATAAAATCCAGCAAACTACCCCAATTTTGTAGAACGAAAGTCAAATCAGGTCAGGGGCTATCAAATTACTTGACAGCGATGCGATAGTCTCTTACTATTAAAACCGTTCTATTATGCCGACATCAATAATTACTACAGACGACCTTCGGGAATTCAAAATGGAATTGCTCGATGACATCAAAAACCTTCTTTCCAAGCAAGCTACTGGAAAACTGAAGAAATATCTTAAATCTTCCGAGGTTATGGATTTACTACAAGTAAGTCCAGGAACACTTCAAAATCTGCGTATCAATGGTACGTTGCCCTACACAAAAGTTGGCGGAATCATTTACTATGATGCAGAGGAAATCCAAAATGTGATGAACGCCAACCGCGTTCAACACAGCATAAATTCTTAAGCGATGAACTATATAAAGCTACTCAATGCGGCTTTTTCAACGTTCTATTTTGATGACCGCCTCAATCCCACGCACATAACCCTGTATATGGCATTATTTCAAGAATGGAATAGTAGCCGATTTGCGGACGAATTTTATGTGAACCGCAGAGATTTAATGAGGGCTGCCAAAATTGGTTCTAAATCAACCTATCACAGATGCGTTACGGATTTGGACTCTTGGAATTATCTATCATACTTCCCTTCCAACAATCCTTACAAAGGCAGTAAAATCAAGATGGCCATAATTGGGACAAGTGATGAGCCTGATGTGGGACGGTACAGTCCCATATTAGAACAACTTGCGGGACACTACCATCCCAGAAATGAACCAGTAGTGTACCAACACCATACCACAAATGGACAAGTAATGGACTCGCACCGTCCCGTGAGTGGACAAGCATTGGTATCTACTATAAACAATACCAAACAAGTAAACAATATAAAACAACCAAAGGGCAGGCAGGCCGTTTTTATTTTTTTTGAAGAAAAAGGTTTTGATGCTGATGAAGGAAAAAAATTCTTCGACCACTACGAATCGAACGATTGGAAAACAAGCGACGGAAAACCGATACGAGATTGGCAAGCTTTGGCTAAAAACTGGATGGACAGAACTGAATTATTCAATGAGGAAAACAAACCAAACACAAAGCAACCGTCCCATATTAAGGACAACTTGCGTACCACTAAAAACAAAGATTATGGACAACCCCTCTAAAATTACCGAAGGTGGCGTGGAATATTCGCTTGGAAAGTTTGATGGTAAAAGCGTGTTATACGATTTTGATAAAATCCTGATTTATTTGGATGCAAAGGGAAAGTTGCTCTTTGGCAAACAATTTAGAATCTATGATGAGGACACGGTTATCATCCGCAAACTATGTCACTATTTCATCAAGGACAAAGAAAATTGCCTGAAAGATGATATCGACACTAACAAGGGTATTCTTCTATCCGGGCCTGTGGGATGTGGAAAGACCACTTTGATGAAACTATTGCGATATATCGTGCCAATGCAACGACCTTATGAAATGATTCCGTGCAGGAATGTTGCTTTTAGCTTTAACCATCTAGGCTTTAAAACCATTGAGGATTATGGCAGCACCAAATTCTACTGCTTTGATGATTTAGGCATTGAACCTGCAGGACGATTCTATGGTAAAGATTTGAATGTGATGGGCGAAGTATTACTTTCCCGATACGAACTTTACCTTGAGACCAAACACAAAGTCAAAACCCACGCTACTACAAACCTAAATGCTGAAGAACTGGAAGAACGGTATGGAAACCGTGTTCGTAGTAGAATGCGCGAACTGTTTAATTTGATTGCTTTTGATACAAAAGCTGGGGATAAGCGGAAGTAAATTTTAGAATACTATTTTTCAAATTGGCGCTTGTTTAATGGATGGTCATTTAAAACCTATTTACTTAACAACAACTGTTGTTTTCTTGAATTGGTGGACAAGAAACTGTCCCATAACTGCAATAAACACAGCAATCCCCTTCATTTGGTTTTAGAACCGTTTTACAATTCTCACATTCGTAGAAAAACTGACAAGCTTTTGTTGGCATATCCTCTACTTTTTTATGTCCGCAGTTTGGGCAGGTAATTTCTGATTTTAATTGGACTTCCATTAGTTTTCTTCTTTGTAGGTTACTTTATAGCCTGTAGAATTAATTGCTTTTTCTATATCCTCTTTAGTAGTTTTCGAATTATCGAATTCTACTTTTGCGTTAGCTTTTTCATAGGAAGCATTTACATTTACAATACCCTCTAATTCATTAACAGCGTGCGTAATGTGTTGTTCGCAAGAAGCACAAGTCATCCCTTTTACATCAAAATTTACCGTTTGAATATTGGATTGATTCACTATAACCACTTCTTTTTTATTAACTGGATAAAAAATATGAGAGTAGTATGGAAAGCTTATTGAGATAGCCGCAAATAATGTAATTCCTATTAAAAACCCTTTAGTTTGAAACCACTTTGGCTTTGCATCTATTTCACAGCAATCATCTGCTTTTTTAGGTTTTAGATAATCATACCACGCATAACCAATTGCTATGATAGCGACACCAATTAAATAGGGTCTAAAAGGTTCCATCCAAGATAAAGCGGATGCACTCCCTCCAATTCCAGCAATTAATGCAATAACTGGTGGTATGCAACAAGATGACGCTGCTATTGCAGCAAACAAACCTGTATATGCTACATTTTTTGATGTTTTTTCTGTACTCATAATTAAAAATTTATGCTGTTTTTCTTTCTAATTTGATTGACTTAAATATACTATTCAGAATATCCGTCTCATCCTCATTCAATGAATAGTATAAGGTTTGCCCTTCTCTCCTTGAGCTTATAATACCTGCATCTTTCATTTTTCGTATATGCTGAGAAACGGCAGGAACACTCATACCTAAAATATCAGCTAAATCACAAGGGCATAATTCTTTTTCCATATTTAAAAGAAATAGAACTTTTAAGCGCACTTCATTACCTGAAATAGATAGTAGTTTCGATATTTTGTCGAAACCATTAGCCATACCATCAATGGTAGTTCTACAGTTTAGTAATTGCTTATGGTCAGCCTCAGCTCTTGTACAGGATATTTCTAATTTCATATTAATGCTTTAGACGAGCAAAGGTAAAAGTAATTACTTATTTAAGCAAATACTTAAATATTAAATTATATTCTGCTCTAACTTTTAGTTGGTTGTCTTAAATAAGATAGCGGGTGTTATGCGGAAATAATCTAATTTCTGAAAGACTTATATAAGAAAATCACTTCAGAAATAAATTGGATTACAATCGCTTTTAAACTCTTTGTTAATTCTAAAAATAGGTCTTTCATAATAGTATTAGTTTTGTATAGATAACAAAATGGCTGTGGCAATCAATTGGATATTGTTAGAATTTGAAATATAGTTGCCTTCATCTTTATTACTCAAAAACCCTAATTCTATAAGTACAGAAGTGCAAACATCAACCGTTTCTCGAAGTACCTGAAAATTTGCAAACTTGACACCTCTACTTTCATATCCCAATTCTTTATTAAGTGCGGCTTGCACTTGAAAAGCAAACCAAGTAGAATCATCTGAATATTTGGATTCTGCATTTGTCACGTAAACTTCAACACCCCTAGCATTCGGATTATCCGAATGATTGCAATGCAACGACAAAAATAAATCAGCTTTTAGAGCTTTGGCAAGTTTGGTTCTATCTGATAGTGAAATAAGTGTATCGCTGTACCTGGTCAAATAAATATCCAAAGGCTTATCCAACTTGTTATTTAGCTTCAAAATCGCACTTGCAATATTGAGTACAACATCTTTTTCTAGGATGCCATTTACACCTATCGCACCAGAATCTTTTCCACCGTGTCCAACGTCAATTAGTATTCTTTTTTGAATGGCTGTTTCCTGTCCAAAAATGATACACATTTTCAAGAGCAAAATCATAAAACTGACGTTTTTGAGCACTTTTTTCATTTTCAATTTTAGGGTTATTAACAATTCAACTTCCAAAAGTCATAGAATTTGATATCAAATAATAACAAAGGAATTCAAACAAAATCAAATAATATTTTGTTCACAAATATTTGATTATCAGGTATTTGTAAATAAATATATGTAAATTTCCAATAACGAAAACAACACAAAAATTTAAACTGTTACGTTATGAAAAAATCAATCTATTTGGCAACTTTTTTGTCGTTGCTCTCAACATCACTTTTTGCACAAATTGGGGGAATCGAAGATTCGGTCGATGATGTTTCCAACACCATCCGAACCATTTTTCCAATCATATTAGGGGTCATTTTCCTCATCGGTTTCCTGTTTAATGCAGGGCATTTCTTTGGGGAAAATGCTGACCTAAAAAAGGGTATTACCAGAGTACTTGTATTTGTTTTGATAGCTGGCGCAGTAGTCGGCATCTTCACTTACCTAATTGGAATCGTTGTATAATGAAGCGGTTCGAGGTCTATAAAAACATTAGGAAACGGGCAGTCATTTTTGGCTTCCCCATTTCCCTGTTTGCCTTAATGATAGTTTCCATATTGGCCTCATTGCTCATAGTAATTTTCTCTTTCAGCTTCGTGATGATTATAGGTATTCTCGTTTTTAACGCTGCGCTCTATGTGGCTTTGACAAGAATTAGCCACAACCCACAGATTTTTCAAACAGCCAACGCTTTTCCAAAAATTATAAGTAACAAAAGAAATTCAGGTTTTAACTATGAATAAGATTAACCTTTCGGCATATCAGCCCATCGTAGATATTCAGGACAATATCGTCTTTGCCAATAATGGCAATGTGGTCTTGTGCTATACAGGGAATCTACCTGAAATTTATTCGCTTTCCGAAAAGGACTTTGAAGATATGCACGGTGCTTGGTTTCAGGCTTTGAAATCGCTGCCTGTGGGAACTGTGGTTCATAAACAGGATATATACCTGAAGAAATCCTATTCTTCTGAACAGCTTCCGAATAAAACATTTTTAGAAAAAGCAACGCACGAGCATTTTAAAGGTCGTGGACATATTGAGCACAAGTGCTATTTGTTTTTCATCTTGACCAAAAACAAAGCGCTCAACAATTCAAAATATGTCAATCCCTTTAGAAAAATTTCAAAGGGAATTGTACAGGAACTGGACGATAACATTAAGAGTTTTGTAAACTCTGTAAGCGATTCTGTTTCCTTTATCAATAATAGCCGAAAGATGGCATTCCTTCCGCTTAAAGCGGAAGGGATTCAGAAACTCACAAATGGCTATTTCAATGGCTTCAACGAAGGCTTCGATACCGACATTCTATTAGATAAGAAAAGCGTCAATATTGGCGAAAACCATTTTGATGCCCTTGCCATCAATAGCGAACTGTGCTTTGGCGAAAGTGTACAGAGTAGCAAAACCAATGAGAAATTCACATCTGACGATTTTGTGTTTCATCAAGGGTTTATTGATGGCTTAGGGCTTACGCTTAACGAAAACCACATTGTCAATCAGATTTTATATCTCGACGACAAACAAAAGTGGCGCAAGCTGCTCGACAAGAAAGTCGAGGAACTTAACAAGAGTTCCAATTTCGGTTCACAGAACAAAGTGGTTTTGGGGAAAATCCAACATATTCTTGACCAAATCAATGCCGATGACAATGCACGGATTATTCGTGGTCATCTCAATATTGTGTATTGGTCTAAAGAAGCCAAAGACCTAGACAAAATAACTTCAAAAATTAAAACTGAATTTAAGGAACTGGATATTATTCCATACTATCCGAGAGGCGAAGAGCGCAAGAATTATATATTAAACAGTTACTGCTGTTTTTCGTCCAATTTCTCGAACAACGATTTATATGTTACCGATTTAAAACACGCATTATGCCTATTCATCAATAATACCAATTACAAATCTGATACTACCGGAATCATCTTCAATGATAGAGAGCATAATATTCCTGTTCTAAAAGATGTTTGGGACGAGCGAAAAAAACGTATCAAGGCTCGGAATTTTGCCATTTTCGCACCAACGGGCGAGGGTAAATCCTTTTTAGCCAATAATATTTTACGCCAATACTTTGAAAGTGGTGTTCGTCTGGTCATTATCGACTTGGGTGGCTCGTACACTAAATTTGCCAAACTATATCCTGAAAAATATACGGTACTTCGGTACGAAAGTGGAAAAAATCTTGGCATCAATCCTTTTTATATAAGTGATACAAATGATCTGACACCTGAACGATTGGAAGATTTGTCTGTTTTCCTTTTTGAGCTGTTCGCTTCAGATTTAAAGGTTACTAAAGCACAGTCGGTTTCAGTCAAAAAAATATTGCGTCATTATTACAATAGCATTTCAGAAAATCATTCGCTCGAAGGATTTTACAATTTTATAGAAAGGAATCAAGAGGATCTTCTTGACACCCTAAAAATCCATCCCGACTACTTCAACGTTACCAGCTTTTTGCACGTAATGTCCGAATATGTCGGCGATGGTCTATATAGTTTTCTGTTTGAAGTGAGTGAAGACCAAACCTATAAAATAGAGGACAAACGTTTGATTGTTTTTGAACTCGATGAAGTCAAAGACAATAAGGAAATCCTGTCCGTAATGTTGAAGCTGATTAAGTCAGCCATCCAAAGAACCATTTGGAAAAATAGGGCTGAAAAAGGTATCATCCTATTTGACGAGTTTGCCAAGCAACTGAAGTTCGAGAACGTTCTTGAAAGCGTAGAATTCTATTATCAAGCCATCCGTAAACAGAACGGTGCTATTGGTATCATTCTTCAATCCATCAATCAACTTCCCAACAATTCAACATCTGCAAGCATCCTTGAAAATACACAGGTCATTTACAGCCTTAACAACGAAAAAGGCTATGCCGAATTGGTCAAACGCCTTAATCTTTCAAGCCACGATTTAAACCAATTAAAGTCCATCAAAAACAACCTTTCCGGGCCACGGAAGTACACCGAAATGTTCATTAAAATCGGTAGGGAAAGTAACATCTTCCGTCTTGAAGTTCCGAAGGAAGTCTATGCGGCTTACTTAACCGACGGACAGGAAAACGAAGAAATAATAAAGCTCTACAACGAGCATCACGATATGGAAAAAGCAATAATTCAATTCACATCTAAAACATAACATTATGAAGACAAAATTCAAAATTTTAGTAATGACAGTAGCATTGACCTTATTTATGTCGGGCAACGCTACTGCCCAAGGAATGCCCACTTATGACAATACCAATTTTATCAGCTTGGTAAAACAACTGATTGAATCGGGTAAACAGACTGCTCAAATGATTAAGTCTGTAAAATTCTTAAAAGATGCAAAAGAGGCCATCGAAAAGGTTTCAAATGTGGTTCAGCAACTTAGAGCAGTTCAAGAAATTGCAGACAACAATCAACGCCTTATTCAGGTAATGCAAAATGATTTACAGGACATTTTAAACTCGCCTTATATAAAGCCAGATGAAGTAAGCAGGGTTATGGAATCGTTTGATGCTATAGTTCAAAATTCATTGGACACGGTAGATTTTATTGATGAAGTTCTATCAAGCGACTATCTAAAAATGAGCGATGCAGAGCGTGCCGCAATTTTGAAAGAAAAAGAACTGGAATCAAAGCAAATGGTTTCTACCATCACTACAAAAACGAAACGCTATCGTGATATCATTTCATTCAGAAAAATGCAGGATAAAGTAAATAACCGCGAAACAGGATATTAAAAATGACCGCAACCATACTTTTAGGAATTGGATTGGAATATATCGATACGGTATTTCAGACCATTCAGAACAGTAGCTTCTCGCAATATACTATTGCCGGAATGAAAACGCTTGCTGTCCTGTTCTTTCTGGTCAACATCCTTAAAAAGTACAATGAAGGTATTGCGGACAAAGACGGGTACACTTGGGGATTGAGTCCTGGTGAACTGGCAAAGAATTTTGCTATTGTTATTCTGGTCATATTCTCAACGCAGGTATTAGGGTTTTTCGATGGAATTTTAGTGGCCATCGAAAGTCAATATCGAGGGACTGCACCTGCATTATTGCCATTACAGATGCAGGATATTCCGTTAGAGGAAGATGTAAGTCTTTTTGATGCTGCGAGTTCAGCAATGACGCTTTTGTATGAGGCCTTGGTAACACCCTTATATGGGTTCAAGATATTAGCTTTCATTTTAAGTACAATACTCTGGATATTGGATTTGTTCATCTATCCGCTATTCTTGGCAGAGCGTTTTTTCCTTTTGGGGATAATGCAAGCGTTCTTCCCTTTGGTCATTAGCCTTGCAGTATTTGAAAAATTCCGTTCACTTGCTTATACATTCTTCAAGTTGTATGCTGCTGTATATATGTTAGTGCCGGCATTCTTTTTAGTCAATGTATTTGTTAACGCTATTTATACGGAAATCAACACCAATTTTTGGGTTAACTTATTTGGTACCGATACAGGTCAAGGCTTTTTTGCGCCTGTGGTTCAATTAGGTTCTGTTGCATTTATTGTTTTCCTGAAATTCAAATTGTACAAACGAGCAACGTCCTTTACACTCCGATTGTTTACTGCCTAAGGCAGATTAAAAATAAGAATATGAAAACACCATACAAGAATATTTATAACGTCCTAAAATTGAATCGGTTTATCGTTTTGGCAGTTGTTGTCTGTGCCTTACTGTCCAGTACCTTTTCAGTTTGGATGGTATTCAATACAAATCAAAAAGCGCTCAATAGTGCTTTTGCCATCAATACAGATGGCAGTATAATTCCCCTGAAGCTCGTAACTCAAAAAGAGAATTTTAGAGTCGAAGCTCTGGCACATTTAGAACTGTTCCACAACTACTTCTATAACATCGATGCCAGTAACTATGAAAGGAATTTGGAAAAAGCACTTTGGTTAGGCAATAGTTCTGTGGACAATCTTTACCGCCAGAAAAAAGCCGATGGTGTTTACAACAGGTTGCTTCAGTATTCATTGGTTCAAAAAGTATTGAGTATTGACTCAAGGATAAACGAAAATAATGGCTCGTATAGTTTTACAACCACCACCATTTTTGAAATTAACAGAGGTTCAATAATTGACACCTACGAACTGTTTTCAACTGGAAACCTGATTATGGTTGACCGAAACTTTCCCAACAATCCGCACGGACTTCTAATTACAAATTACTTCGAAAACACTTTAAAAAAACTGAATGATGATAGTTGAGCCGAAAATCGGCATTTAAAAAACCAAGATTATGAAAGTAGAAAAGAACAAAATAGTATTTGCAGCAGTATTGGCGGTGATTTTCATATTCCTTATTTCCTATTCCGTAATGGTAATGGGCGATGATGATAGCGAGAACGAAAGCCTACAACAAACATTAATTCCCGATTTAGAGGAAAACCAAAAAGAGTACGATTCTAAACTGGATGCCATCAATGATTTAAAGGAAGTGCGTGAAAATAACGCACCCAGCATCTATGATGAAAAGCTTATAGACTCGTTGGGCTTTTACGACCCAGATTTGCCCGAACGTGAAAAAGAACGTATTGTGGATAGTATTTACGATGCTGGCAAAATTCGATATTCTGAAAAACGCTATCAAAATCTGGGACAGAGAAAAGTTGCTCAAAAAAGCACAAAACAAATCGATTCATCAGAAATCAAACGAGAACAAAAAATTGAAGCCAAAGAATTAGGCTTAGAACATCAATTGTTCTTTGCCGCATCGCCAAAACCCAACGAGTTTTCAATCATCGGTAATACTGATGAAACAATTTACGTAGTAGTAGATGGCGACCAAATAGTCAAAGCGAATACCAGATTACGAATGCGCCTTACCAAACCTGCAATAATAAATGGTAAGCAGATGCCGAATAACACACCAATTTTTGGGTTTATCAGCTTTCAGCCCAATCGAGCTTTAATTGAAATTGAAAATATAAAGCACCATCCTACTAAACTCAAAGCATTCGATTTGTCAGATGGTAGTGAGGGCATTTATGTCGAGAACAATTTTCGAGCTGAAGCCACCACCGAAGTCTTGGACGATATTATTGGCGATATCAACATTCCCACCGTACCACAAGTTGGTGGTATATCCAAAGTACTCAGACGTAACAACCGAAACGTAAAAGTTACGGTATTGAATAATTATAAATTAATTCTAAAACCTAAATTATGAGCCCATAATGGGCATTTAAAAACACACTCTTATGAAAAAGTATATCATAATTTCCACTCTTGTTTTAAGTTTCGCTTTCGCGAAAGCGCAAACAACTACAGTCCTCGATACCATATATGCCAACGACACCAAAAACGTTGCATTATTCTTCCCTGAACCTATTCGGCAAGGTATAACCGGTTCAGATAATTTTGTTTTTACCTACAACCGTGAAAAAGAACAGTATTTTGGACTTCTTCAAGCAAAGCCTGGCAAAGAAAGTAATCTACTGGTAGTCAATAGAAATGGTTCAATTTTTTCGTATATTGTAAGATATAAAAAACAGCTATCTAAGCTCAATTATTTCATTCCGTTATCTAATAGTATAGGGAATGAGAAACCGATTAAGGTCGATTCGATTCTTGCTGAATCCTCTGAAGAACGTGTAGATAATAGAACGTATTACTACCAAAAATTCTGCTCGTATCTTCTTAACAGAAACCAGCGTATAGGTCGAATTAAAAAGCGAAATGAAGGTATCGTTTTGAGTGTTGAGAATATTGTTTTTGATAAGAAAGAACTCTACTTCGTTATCCAGATTGAGAATAATTCTACTTTGGATTACGATTTGAATTTCTTGAACCTTTCGATTGAAACAAGACAAAAAGGGAAAAGAAAATCGTTACAACGCCTGTATCAAGAACCAACGTACAAACACAATCTGCCTTCAAAAATTGCAAAAAGTGAGACGGTTCGCTTCGTTTATGTATTGCCCAAATTTTCATTATCTAATGACCGTAGGGCGATTTTAGAATTGAACGAGAAAGATGGCGAACGCAATATAGAAATGAAAATATCACATAGATATATCAATAACCCAAATTAAAATATTATGAAAAAAATTATTGTTTTCTCACTCGTACTGTTGTTCCTTTCTTGTGCCGATTCTGATACTAAAGTTTCTGGGCCAAGTGCTACAGCCCAGATTGTTATTGAAAGCTTTTATGAAAAGGATGAGGAAGCTTTAAAAGCCAACTCAACACCACAGGCATATTCTAATTATATGAATACTATAAATATGTTTAATGCGACGGTAAAGGATGATTCAAACTTTACTGTTTTGCAGGATACCATTATGGGTGATGTGGCTTGGGTAAAATATACGACAGCCTATGATAAGACACCAGGCCTTTTTAAACTGGTTAAGCAAAATGGCAAGTGGCTGGCGGATGCGAGAGGCTCAAAGGACAAATCTCCTTTTTAAAAGGACTTTTACTGATTGTTTTTGAGATTAATTTCCCAATAGCCTTGCGTGCCACCGTGACGTATTAAAAAGCCTTTAGTTTTTAGTGCGTTTATATGTTTGCCCACAGGGGATTCATTGATACCTAAAGCTTCAGCTATTTCAGTATAAGTAATAGTAGTATTGGTTGCAATAAGTTTAAGCACTTCTTTTTGTCTTCTAGTTAGAGCTTCAGTTGAATCAATTACACCACCTATTGCACCACCTATTACACCACCTTCTTGACCACCCTTTACACCACCTGTTTGACCACCTTCTTCAACAACAGCTTCTTTAGCAATAAAAGTCATTCTAAGAAAGTTATCTGAAAAACTAAAACTCTCTTTTCCGTAGTGTTCTAAAATACGAGGAATGCCAGAACCTAATTGTTCAACCAGTTCTAAATCTTTAAAAATTCGCATCAGTTCCTTGTTTCGTGGGACTGAAAAGCCTTCAAAAAATTCTTGCTTGCTCAATCCTTCCGGAAGACCACCAGCCGATGTGATTTCGATTCTATCGGTAAAGATTTCAAACTTTGGGGTAATCTCATTTGTGTAATCATTATGCACAAACGCATTTATGATGGCTTCACGCAAGGCGATGGGATGCCAAAGATTGGCTTGTTGTCTTTCTTTGGCTGTAATTTTTGTGGTTGTTCTGTTCTCGACCGCAATTTTATCTATCACTTGTTTGGTAGCCTTAACCAAACATTCGTGACCGTATTCGTTGCTTTCTATTAAGTCTGTTCTGGTTATACCCGAATATTTAGCGACTTTAATTGATGTGTTATTCTTATCTGCCAAGAGATAGCCGGCATAATTAAAAGCACCATCTTCAGTAAGTAGTTCCAAGTTCTTGGCAAATGGTTTACCAAGGGTGTACCCAGATTCTTCGTAGTAAATTTTTAGCTGTCCGAAGCCTAAATCCTGCCGTCCTGCTTTAATCTTGCTGATGGAATTTCGGGTACGTTTGGCAAAGAGCTCGTCAATCATTTTTTGTGGCATCGGTTCAGCTGCTGAACCTAAACGAATAAAACAGCCCTTTTCGCTCATCCCGTATTTTTTAAGATGATATGGTTTTTCTGGACCGCTGGCCACTATGATTTTTAGAATGTTCTTACTATTCCTTTCCTCACTCACAATATCAAACAGACCAAGGGCGGAAGGGCGGATGTTGTTTTTTAATCTATCCTTAATCTTTAACTGGTCGCTATCAGAATCTGCCAATCCGTAAGTATTTCCATCCTTATCGATGCCAATATATATAATGCCACCTTCGCGATAGTTTAGAAAAGCGATGACCTCTTTTTCAAGTCCATCAGACAATTCTCGTTTGTATTCTATGCGGTTTGTTTCGGTCATTAATTAAATAAATTGGCAATTTGGAAATAAAGATAACTATACGCTAACAGTTTTTTCGCTTAGTAAGGTTTTCATTTTATCCAATAATAGTGCCTTCCTTTTTTCGTGGAAATTTCCATATTCATTCAAATTCAAATCGACATCTGGAATTAAATGAGCGTTCAAAAATTGAGTTCTATTATTTTCATTTGTTTCTTTCTCAACCCAATCCAACAGATTCATATTACTCTTGGACATATTCTCATTGGCATCTAACATTTGAAGGTTATAGATAGAATTGTAAGTGTGCCATCCATAGCTTTCTTTGTCGGAAGCTTCAAGATTATTAAACTCAAATGCAGAATGTATATGGTCTTTATGAAAATTATTATTTCTATAATCTAAATCTGGATATAATAGAGAGAGAATAGAAAAAGCATACTGATTGTCTTTCTGTGTGAAAAGTACTTCTTCTATAAATTCATCGCCAACGCTCGTATCCTTTCTTATATGATTAAAAATAGAATTGACAGGAAAAGAAGTAATCTCTGGCTTAATTTTCATTTCAACTACATTGTCCGTGAAAGTCCTTCTTATTTGAGATAAAACTGAATCTGATGTTCCACCAAAAATCCTCTTAATCAACACTATGTGAAGCCATTTTTTTATCGATTCTCTGTCCTCTTTGAACTCTATCTTAGTTGAATAATCTCTATAAATATTCTTGTGGTACAAATAATAAATGATAGGGATTACAGAGTTCTTGGAAGTCAAAGTGTAATCCGTAAATCCGAAAGTTTTTATTAAATCAAATGTGGATAGGATTGAATCTCTAATCTTTTCCCATTCTGTCTCAAAATCCTTTGCGTTACCTTTGGAAAAGTTTGTAACCCTAAACTTAATATCTCGACTGTACAAATAAAGAAAGGATTTAAGTATTAGGTCTTTGGATATTGAAAAACCCTTATCTCTTATACTATCTACAAGTTTATGAATCTCTTTACGCGCATCTTTTTTTGTCCAGTTTGCAACTGCAATAGACATTAATAAATCTGAAAAATTTAAAGGTTCGCCACCACTATTTATCCTGATAAAAATGTTTAGCGCCTTATCTAAACTTTGGTCTTTTTCAAGGAAATAATTAATTATAGGCTTTTCCATTATGGTTCGCCTTAGCTGTCTTATTGCTTTCCGGGAAAAGCTACTTTCAAATTCTTCTACAAACTCATCAAAAGCTTCATCCTCGGTATAATTTAAAATTGCACCTACCTTAAACCATTTTTGTTCATTCGCTTCGTAAATTTCAGATTCTTCTGTTTCAGATTTTTCAAGAAAACTAAATTCGTATATTCTGCCATCTTCCTCGTCTTGAAGTTCAGTTGTAATGTTCAAATACAAATGGCGCGTTGGAATACTCCATTCTGTATCTTCCCACTTTCTACGGTACTCTTTATAACCGAAACTACCTTTTAACCCAAGATATAAAGAAGTTAATCTTTGCTGACCATCTAAGACCGCATTAAAAGAACTGATACCATTTGTTGAAATTTCCTCATTGTGGGTTTTATATCGTTCGCGATACTCATTTATGAACTTGTAGAATCTATATCCTTTTGACGTGGTTTCTTCTACTTTCCAAAATAGAAAAGAACTGATTGGATAATTTCTCATTATTGAATCAAAAAGCCATTCAATTTTAGAGTGATTCCAAATGAATTCTCGTTGTATGGCTGGAAGTAAAAACTGATTTGAGTCTATTTTTTCGATTGCATCAGAAATGGTTATAGGGGTTTGAAATGACATAAATTTCTTGGTTGGTTTTAGTTTCTATTATGCAGTTGGCATTTATTTTATATTATTTTTTTACCAGCTTATTAAATTATTTTCGATATCAAATCCTGAAGCTTCTACTTTTCCAGTTTCGGTAAATCCGTGTTTTCCGTTTTCATTTTTGGAAACGGTTAACTCATTTCTCAGGATATGTGTGAGTTCAAGATTATTTCCTAAAATATAATCTGAATTAATCGCAAAATTGATTCCTTGTTCGCCAAAAGGTACACTTGGATAATAAATTCCATCTACTTTACCCTCGGAATGAGCAAGAGCCACGTTGCAATAGGCTGTTGTTATAATATATGTTTTTCGGTCATTTTTTGCAGATTTCCTGAACTTCTCGAAAAGAAATCTATAAAATAAGATTGTAGCTTCTCTTATTTCAGGGTCACTTTGTTCAATGAAAGTTTCCATAGCTGCTCCGTGTTCTTTGTCGAACTCCGAAATTCTATGGTCTTTATCGGGTGTCGTTACTATAATTCCGATTAAGGGTTTCTTTAATTGCCAACGCCCAATTGTAACGTAAACTTTATCGCCAAAATCTTTTGTATCAGACCAATACTCGACTAACTCAGCAAATGAAGTAGGTCTATTTTCTGAACAGTAGAATTTAGACTGAAAAGGTCTATTACATCTCGCAAAATCTTTGACAAATTTATTTGGTGTTATTGAGATGTCGGATATTAATGGAAATAAATCATCGTCTTCGTGGGTGCGTGTTCTGAAAAATACTGATTTGGCAGGAATTTCATATTGTAAAACTGGAAGCCTTCCTATGGTTAAATAGGCTAAAACCGCTTTTTCGTAAGCGTACTCATTTTCTGGATTTATCGCTTCCAATAAAGTAATAGCTTTTTTTACATTTTCAACAGTCATATTCTTTTAGTTCTATGTACTCAATTCTTTATCCAAATTACTCGTAAATAGGCCTTGAACCAATTTACCATTTCTCAAATATTCAAAGAAATCATCATAATTCTCAGGACTTAGGAAATGAAAATTATAGCGTTGATTCACATTATTTTCTTCAAGTTGTTTATTTAATTCCTGAAAATGAATGGTCGCCCATTTAAATTTTGCTTTATTTAAATCAGAATAGTCTTGGTCATCTTTAATCTCGACAACGGTAATATATTCTATTTCCGTATCTGAGGTTTTAACAAAAAAGTCTGGATTGAATTTGCCCTGTTTTGTATGGTTTCCTGATTTACTTGATAGCGAATACTCAATAGTATAGAAGCTTTGATTAGTTGATTTTAGCCAAGCATCCAAGGCTTTGGAATTTTCATTCCTAACCAATTTTTCAGCAAATTTTCTTTCAGGTGTTGCGTTAAGGAACGCTAAATCTACCGGTGTTTTAAAATCATAACTATTTGCCTGCAAAGTAGCATTACGAGGAAAAGTTCCATCATCAATTACTTCCTGCAAAAAGTTTAAGACGTCTGTGTCTTTAACTTCTTCATTGTAATTATTTGAATACATAACCGTAGAATTATGGCGTAAATTCCCTATTGACAATGTTTCCTTTATTCTTTCTTTAGTTGAGATAACAAAGGGCTTTTGCGCTATTCTGACTAATTCAAGCGATTTATTTTTTCGTCTTAGAAGCGTATTGAATGAAGAAAAAATATTTCGTTTATTCTTTTCGTTCAATTCATCTCCTTCCAGACCAACCTTATCCATAGAACGCCTTATCAGCTTTGTAATCTCTTCTTTGGGCGGAAGGTTGTTTTTTGTGTATTGACCTTCTTGTAATTTAAGTGTAACACCTTCCCATTCTCTCGTCTGAAACTCGTGATAGATTTTATCAACGATTTCCTTAATTGGTGTCATTCTATTTTTAATCTTGTACTCTACACTCTTATAATCACTCGCAAGGTTGGTATATGTTGTTTCCTGACTTACTTGGTCTACCGAAGATTCTAAGTTTATGATACCTTTATAATTAAACTCTTTCTCTTTACTGTTGTTTTCTACCGCTTTTTCAATTTTGTTGTAATCTATATTGTAAAGTTCAAAATGAAATTTACTCCTATCGCCATCGATTAAGTTAGAACTCTCCAATCGCATTTCTAACTCCAGTACTTCATCTACCAATCCTTTAATTTTTGAGCCCCAAGATGAATGGTTAAATATTGTAACTTCTGCATTATTTATATATTCAGGCGGCACTCTTAGTCCTCTACCTAAAACCTGAGAAATCAATAATTTTGAATTAAAAGCTCTTTCTTCCATAGGGACTATTTGGAATACATTCTTAACATCCCATCCCTCTGTAAGCATAGAAACGGACACAATCCATTCTACAGTAGAGTCTTGTTCATCTACTTCCTCTAAACGAATTACATTATGCTTATGTACCTTATCTGAAGTTACCGTCATAACCAATTTATCCCGAACCTCTTGTTCTTCCAAACCTTCTTCCAGCATTAAAAATTCAACCAATCGTGTTTCAAGTCTTTTGGCATTTGTAATATTGTTTGTTACCAGAATTGTTAATGGTTTTACATTTTTGTAAGTAACTTTATTATTGCTATGGTTCTGATATATTTTCTGAAATCTTTGGTCTTCGTTTATGCTATCATCCTCTGAAACATAATTAATCTTCTTAACAAATTTTTCATCAACAGCTTCTCGTAAAGAGTATCTGTAAATAACGTCATTGAAGTAATCATTCCCTATATATGCTGTACCTGTAAAACCAAGCATATATTTAAAATTATAACCATCGTCCAATAAAAATTTCTTCCATATTTTTAACCCTCTTGCTTCTGTAGTATTACCTGAAATCTTATTATAAATGTGATGGGTTTCATCATTCAAAACTACCGTGTCAAAACCTCTTTTGAAACCAAAACTATCTTCAATTGATGAACCTGTCCTTTCGTAAACAGCGTGGACATTTTCAATACAAATGGCACCTTCATCCACGGTAACACTTCCATCAACTATACTCGGATTTCTAATAATTGCAGATGGCGGAATTGTTTCTTTTAGAATTGGGTCAGAAACCAAGGCTAAAAACTTTTTATGCAGTTCTTTTTCAATTGTCGTTGATGGACACAAGACGAGTACTCTTTTGACCAAGCCTAAACCTAATAAGATTTGTGCTATGCCATACATTACGTAACTTTTTCCCGTTCCTGTAGCAAGGTCTATTGTCGCAGATAACTTTGAAGGTAACTGTAGCTTACGGTGGTAATCTGCAAGCTCAGGATATCTCTCCCGTAATTGAGGATTTTGATAATGATTTTTAGAAACCAAGTCTTGAATATTAGTATACTCTTTGGATGCCAAGTAAATGACTGAACTTCTTATGGCTTTCTTTTGGTATTCCCTTGTTCCACAAAGTGCATCCAAAAACCTATCCCAATAAGGAAGTGGTAGCTCGCTTTGATTATAAAATTGATTTACTTTTAATATTAAATCTTTTGTGTCGTATCGCTTTTTTTCCTGAATCATCCCTTCGTATTTTTATTGGTAAATACCTCGCGGAATTCATTGCCATAAATGTCGATATATACTGCACTTACTTTAGAGCCACAATCTTCAATGGAAACATTAGCTTTACCATCCTCACTAACAATATCAGCAGCAAAAAATACATCGGACATTAAAAACTCATTGCCGTTATAGTTTTTATCTACAACAACCATTGCCAAGGCTTCCAGACCAGGAATATCTTCCAAGGTATCTTCATCAGGGTAGTAGGCTTTAAAAGCCTTTATTGTGATTACACCATCATCAAACGAGGACTTAACTTCTGGTTGTCTTATAAAGTGAAAACCAACTGCATTTTCAAGTGAATTTACGTTGCTGGAACTGGTAGGCTGTCTGAATTTTTTAAATTTCTCCTTATGCAATTCTTGAATAATTTGATATGGTACTTTCAAAAAGTAATAGCGCACATTCCCTATCTCATAGTAATCATCAATAAATTGAACAGAATTTGCTGGCGCTATAATATAGATACGGTCGCCAACTTTTTTGCCAATATTTTTGTGAAGAATTTCTAAATAATCTTCATCAACTGCTGCATCCTTATGCTCCCAATATTTCCAAATCAATACGTCATACCCATCCTTACGTTCTCCTTGAAATTCAATACCTGCAATTTTTTTTGGTTTTGGGGTTACTTCAAAGAGATTTAGTACGAAGTCTTGATATTCTTTATGTTGTAATGAAAATAGTTTTTCTATATCGTAAAAACCCGTATTAATCGTGTGAAATGATGTTGACTTCTTGCCAAAATCTTTAGTTTTATTTTTTAGAGATTTTGAGTTTTGAATTGTCAATATTCTTTTTTGAATCGTGTAAAAAGCAAATTTACCAATATCACAAGTAATCCATTTTCTACCTAATTTTTCAGCAACTGAGGCTACGGTTCCGCTACCTCCAAAAAAATCCAAAACTAAATCATCCTTATTGGTTGACAACCGTATAATTCTTTCGATTAGTTCTTCAGGCTTTTGTGTGGGATAACTAACTCGCTCTTTGGACTGTGAATTGATGGGATTTACTGTATCCCATAATGACTGTAACGGAATTCCTTTTAATTCCTCTAAATACTTTTTAACCCGGATTCCTCCCTTGTTCGTAAAGTGCAAACGATTCTCAGAATCAAGTCTTTCCATTGTTGATAATGGACATCTCCAATATCCTTTTATGCCTTTGTATTCATAGGTATAACCTGAACCCTTTAACCCCTTAGCTGTTACAGGACCATCAGTCCATAAACGACCATCTTCATCTTGATTACGAAAGCGTTTCAAATGTTTTTCTGAATAATACTCATAAAGCTGATTCCATATATATTTTTCAGAATTTGTATAGTAGAAAATAAATTCACAGTTTATTCCTAACTTTCCGCTATCGCTGTGAGCACTTGTTCTTTTCCAAACTATTTCATTACGAAAATTACCTTCTCCAAAAATCTCATCTAATATGGTTTTGATATAGTGAGATTTTTTTTGGTCAAGATGAATATAAATACTTCCATCACGAGCCAAAATTTCTTTGGCAATAATTAATCTTCTTCGTATAAACTCTACAAATTCAGCATCTTTAGCCTTGTCTGTATATGCTTTTTGACCTTGTGACCCTGAAAAATCAGATTCTGTCGCAAATGGTGGGTCTATGTAAATTAATTTAACCTTTCCCTTAACCTTGTCTTTTATAAGTGGGTCTTCATTTTTGTAAATGGTTTTGAGAAATTGAAGGTTGTCGCCAAATACAATCATATTTTTCCAACCGTCAGGATAAGACTCACGGTCGCCGTTATACGTTCTTTCAATTTGTAAAGGTGCGGCAGTTACTCCATCTTCGTCTGCAAGAATATCTTCTTTACGCATTTTTCCAGCATAAACGAGTTCATATTCCTTTTGAATAGTGGGGAAAAGCTTGTACTTGAAGTCCTCGGGTAGTTGCTCGCCCTTTTGTAATTTTTCTATTAAATAGTCCTTTTCTCTTTGGCTTAATTCTGTCATTTGGTGGTAAAAATAAGTGTTAAAGATATTGGTATAATTTCACGTTGCAAAAAAAGGGTTAAGATAATTTTAAGATTATCATTTATTAACCGTTTAGCCCAATGAATTAAGGTGTTTAACGTTATTTAAATATAGACCGTGCTTCCTCATAAACCCGCTCAAAATTAGCTCCCAAATCAGCTTTAGAAAACTGTTTAGTCTCATTAGGAAGTTCCCTTTGAATGTCGGCTAATTTAAACTGCACCTTTTTATCCCTACCATCTGCATAAGTGATAAACTCGCCCTGTTTCAACCTGAAAAATACGTCCGCCCGAATCTTTGGGATTTCCTTTTCGCCCGTAGTAATGCGAGTATCAAAATCGAGGTTATGTCCTCGACTTATGCTCTTGGTTGGGTCTTTAATGATTTCAAAAAAGCGTTCGTAATATTTTGCGGTGTCCGGGTCATTTACCTTTCCGAAAAATTGATAGGATAGATTACTAAGAATCGCCTTGCTTGCCTTATCGCCATACATCATATCATTCTGAATTTTATCCTGCATCACATAAATCGTAGAAATATTATAGCTTCTCAATGTTGCAGGAATTCGATGCATATTCAATAAACGAATGGTTGGTGCTTCTTCCATAAGCAAGAATGATGGTTTTGAATTACGCACGCTCATTTGCTTTGTAATAGTGTGTATAATTGTAGCGATTACTGGTGAATACGAAGTTTCGAATTTTGGGTTGTTCACAATCGAAATTACGCAGGGATTTTCAGCACTATTTATATTTAGCGGTACTTCATCTGCGGACAAAGCCATAAAAATCCGTTGTGTACTAATTCTTTTCAGCGCATTTGCCAATGTGCTTTTTACACCAGCGGTCTGCCTTTCAGAATCCTTGCCACTTATAAAGGCATCTGCCATTGCTCGTGATGTGGTGTTGGTTTCCAGAAACTGAATCAAACTTTTAGTATCGAGAAATTGATAAACCGCAATTAAATGTGGCAACGTACAAAACTTGGGATAGTCCGTTTTCAGTTTCCAAATCAAACCACCAATCAACCCTTCTGCAGCATCGTTGAAGAATTTTGTCGTGCCAGTTGTTCCGCTTTCTCTTTGCTCTAATAGATTCTCAATCAACACCCTTGACACCTCGTTTACGCTTTCCTCATTCTCTAAATACCGTGGCGCAATAGGATTTACCTTATGAATGATTTTATCGAAGGAAATGACCTTAAAAGGGATGTCGCTATCCTTGAAAAGCGGATATGCCATTTCGGTCAATTCAAAATCTTTATAATCGTGAATAATTCCGCAGAAACCTTCTTTTTCAAAATGCTTTAGAAATCCATAAACCACGCTTTCGGTTTTACCACTTCCGGCAGAACCAATGATGGATGCACCACGTTTGATATTATCCAATCTGAAATTTCCTTTAGTAGTTGCAAAGTTTACTTGGTATCTGCTGTCGCCATTTTTCGGGCTTTCGGTTTTATGTAGAAAAACATACAGTCCTATATTAATTAGCATTAGCGGACAAACCAAATAAAGTAATATAAATATCAATTCATTTCCTTCAGACAAATAGAACACGAGAACTGAAAGCGATATGCTATTCAACACAAACGCATATTTTGATACTCGAAACATTCCATAGAAAACGGTACTGGCCAAACCAATAATTGAAAGTATCGTTATAAGATTGTCTATCTGCATATCTATTAGATTCCGATGGAACTTGATTTGATGGCCACTTCTGCGCCACGTCTCAATCGCTTAAAAACTCGAAGCGCTATTTGTGCCTGACTTACTGGAATACTCGGCACTATGGGCAATCCTGATTTACTTATCATTTTAAAAGCCAATGCTTTTTCATTGGCTGGCAATTTCATCAATGCTGAAAAATATAGGTTTGGGTTCTTTACAAAGGTCTTTTTAGCTTTGTAGGTCTCTGCGTAATTGCGCTTATATCCAAATGTCTTATCAAATGTTTTTTCCGCTTTCGCGAAAAATGTATCTCTATCAAAACCACGCTTCACTTTTTTTCCGTGCATCTCTACTTCGGATGCTTTGTGCTTACTTCCTGGGGAAAGGCTTATAGAATTTGAAGCATCCTTTCGGCTAACGATAATATGAATGTGACTTTGGTTTCCTGCTTTCGGCATTCCCTGAACTATCCGTTTTCCGTTTTGTTGATGTGGCGCTTGGCGTTCCAGTTTGGCAATTTCCTTTTCCATTTTCTTAATATTCCCTTCAGCTCGTCCTTCTTGAATATTTCGGATATCCGTTTTGAGCTGAAGTATTTTTGTGGCGAAAGGTTGGTTTTCTTTTATCTGAAAGTCCGTACCCTTGAAGGTTCTTTGATGTTCAATTTTAGCGTAATATTTTATGTCGTCTATTGATATAGGTCGTCCATTGATTTCCCGATTGAAGCTGGCAACATAATCTTTCATTAGCTCACGAGTGTAGGTTTTTAAATCTTCACGACTGTTCTGTAATCTGTTCAATTCATACTTGGAAGGACTGACCGTTATGGAATAAAATTTAGGTTCTTTCTTTTTCAATTTTGCGGTGTTTCCATCAATTTCCTTTACCACTTCTTCTGCGGAAATCTCGTCGCCATATTGATTGAAAAAATGTTCCATATCTGCTTCCTTTATCCCTTCATTTTCTTTCTCTAAATAGCCTACAAAATCGGCTGAACTTTGTGAGTAATTTGTTCCTAATTTCTGTGGTGTGATTGTGATATACATAGTTCAAAAATTAGAGTTCGTTCTTTAAGTTTCGCTTTTCGCGAAAGCGCACTTCTTTCTTTTCTTCCGCATATTTCTTTTCCACAATCAGCGGTTTTTTTTCTGGCTCTTCTGTTTCAAAAAGTGATTGAATCATAGCCACCGTAGGTTTGGTTTGTGTCTTTTCCACATCTCGCATTATGGCAATAACCGCATTGATTCTTTTGAGCAATTTAGCTTCGATGGTTCGCCCCGTTGGACCTAATTTTTCTTTTGGCGAAATTTCATTATAGAAGAAAAAATCTAGCATTGTAGCCATCGCCTCGGTGTGCGATTTGAAGTAAGTACGTGAGAACGTTTGGAAACGTTTTGCAGTTTCCTTTTTAAATCTAATTCCAATAAATGAGTCCATATTTCGCCGATTTGTCGCAAAATCATCCCTAAAAATGGGCGTTAACAGCCCGTTTGTCGCAAATCGTTAACTGTCAGGAAATTATAATATATTCAATTCGCTGATTATCAGCTATTTGAAAACGAAAAGGAATCCGAAACATCGCGCAGCGTGTTACCCTCTTGCTATTCCTTTTCGTCCCGCTCGCGGGACAAAAATCCATACAATCTGGCTAAAAAGCCAATTGCCATTTTCAGGGAAAATGATTTTCCGATATGTTATTTTTCGATGTGTAAGATTATCGGCGAAAGTCGAAAAGTGGATAACCCTACTTTAATTTGAATGCTGAATTTCAGCGATATAAAGATACGCTTTTTTTTGACTTGATATTAATTGCAGACAAAAACACCTCTAAAATTTTAGAGGTGTTCGATGCTCTATTTTAATGGTGCTACATATTGAAAATAAAATTATAAGTGTATAAGTTTTTAATCATTTCTTCGTCAATCAAGTTTTCATAATCTGCACCAGTTTCTTCCACATATTTTTTTATGGAATCCCCATAAAGATGTGTTACGTGTTCTCTCGAAACCTGTAAAAGTTCCTCTTGTTTTTCCTCGCTCAAATCTTGAAATTTTATGTAAATCATAGCTTCAAAATTTTAATATTCGCTTGGTAACATCAGCGTATCATTTACAAAAAATAAACGCAGTTCATCGAGCGGAAAATCGGTTGCCCGATATCCGTGTTTTTCCAAAATATTGTCGTTGCCATCGCTGTAAATTATCTCTGCTTCATAGCCTGTAAAATCCTGTTTATCTTCGGGCAATCTTTTGAAGTCTATGGTTATAAATTCGCTTCGGTTCATCAGACTTTTTGCAATTACGGAAGTGTCCGTAATGAGCCAAAAACAATCTGCCGCATTAGCAAGATATTTTAGTCCGTCCGTAAAACGTGTTCTTAATAATGGGATTTGATAGAACATTTCCGTTCCGTGAAAATGTTGCAATCCTTCTTTGATTTCGTTAACTTGTGCTTTCATTGTTTTGCTTTTTTAAATTAGTGAATAATGAAAAAGAGGGCGCAACTTCTCACGGGAACGCCCTCTTTATTTTAAGATTTACTTGTCGTCTTTGCTTCCAAGTAAAAGAATTTCATCGGCTACAACTTCCGTAACATAGCGTTGTTCGTTATCATCATTTGTATAACTTCGGGTTTTAAGTTTTCCCGATATTCCAACTTCTTTGCCTTTAACAACATACTTCTCTACAATTTCGGCAGTTTTGCCCCAAGCTACTACGGTATGCCAATTCGTGTCCGTTTGCTTGTTGCCTTCTTTGTCCTTGTAATACTCATTTGTTGCTAATGAAAAACGGGCTACTTTCTTTCCGCTTTCAAGGTTCGTAATGGTTGGCTCTTGTCCAACGTTTCCGATTAACTGTACGTGATTTTTAATAGTACTCATAATAAAAAGATTTGTGTCTGCTTTGTTACAGACTGGTTTATATTTCCCTTATTTGATTTAAACTGAATTAAATTTTAAGGGGTGTTTGTTCTTTTCTTCTGTGCGCCGCACAATGGATAGAGTGGGTTTTGTCAAGACTTTTAGGGAATAAATCAGGTGTGTTTGCGACGTAGTAAAATGCTCGCATTTTCAAGGAAGTAGAAACCTTATTTTTCACTAAAACTTGTATAGTCTTTACAAGTTCCATAAGGGCATTAGCAATTCTTTTAAACGCAGTTGCGTTTGAGCGTACCGACAGTTAAGCGAGATAAGCAGCTGTGGTTAAATTAGAATTGGTTATGTCGTGCCTGTTTTTCGCTGTACCGAAAAACAATAAAGGCTTTATCCATTATAAACCCCTTAAAATGTGTAAGGCAGCGGTTCGGTTTTTAAGGATTTTCGAGT
>NZ_JADFCO010000060.1 GCF_015356755.1 Nonlabens antarcticus
AAATTAGAATTGGTTATGTCGTGCCTGTTTTTCGCTGTACCGAAAAACAATAAAGGCTTTATCCATTATAAACCCCTTAAAATGTGTAAGGCAGCGGTTCGGTTTTTAAGGATTTTCGAGTAAGGGCTCAAGAAGACCGCGCCGAAAATCCTGTTAAAAAAACCGAAGTGATGACTTTCCGATGAAAAGCGGACTTGATTCACAATTTTGGCAAAGGAATGAAGTGTTCCTTACTAGTCCCGATAGCTATCGGGACGGGAAGGGTTAACGGAATGGAAAGCTAAAATTGGGGATTGTGTCCAAGATATTTGTAGTGAAGCTCTTTTCCCGAAATGTAGCTTTTCGGGAAATGCAGGGGAATGTGCTGAATGGCTTATGAAACTCGCATTAAATAAAAGGGTAATAGTACTTTTGTGAATAGTTAGCTCACTCTTCAAAAAGTACTTTTTGATTTTTAGAATAAACATTATTTAAAAGTATTTGGTAGTAAAGGGGATGCTTCTCTCTGTAGTAAGCTAAATGACACTCTGCACTTTCAATAGTATAATTTTCACTACTTAATTGGTAATGTTCTTCGGCTTCTTTTAATGAAATGTTGGATTTTAAAGCTGTACTTTTCATAATGTTAAAATTTTTGGGTTAAACAATATTGAGCAGAAACCAAACGGAAGCTAAAATTCTTGGCTCAAAAGGAAACGGAATAAATAAGCGAGGGAAGAAGCTATGGCTTTATGCCGTAGTCTTTTGATGGAAGTATTTTACGAGTTTACCTTGCGTGTATATTGTATGATAATTGATTTCCTTTTTTAAGCGGACTTGATTCACTATTTTGGCTAGGGAATGAAGTGTTCCTTCCCAGCATAGCGGGAAGGGTTAACGAAATGGAAAGCTAAAATTGGGGATTGTGTCCAAGACTTGCGTAGTGAAGCTCTTTTCTTGGAATGTAGCATTCCGCGAAATGTAGGGAAATGTGCTGAGTGGGTTATTAAAACTGATATCTATCTTAAAGTGAATGGGGTGTATTTGTTGCTTGATTAAGCACTTAATCTTTGGTAAAGCACGAAGCCATATTTTTAATTTCCTTTTTAACTTTCTTATCGTCAAAATACAAATTAAAAATATGGCTACTTTGCAAATACTCCAAAGCTTTTATTTAAGGACTATTTGCCCTCTTTTTTATATACATTGCTCTGTGTTTGTTCTTTTTCACTCGTTTAGTTCGGTGAATGCAGACCGATTTTATTTCCTTCCGAATCAAGAAATAGACCGTAATAACCACTTTCATCTGCGTGAAGTGATTTCGGAACAATTATTTCGCCACCATTTTTCTCAACTTTATCAAGAATAATTTGAAGATTATCTCCACCATTTAAGTATATAGTTACACCATCAGATGAAGGTTTATAGCCTTCTGCTTTAATGATAACTCCTGTAACCATTTGTTCTTCATAAGGGAATATCCCCATTTCCATTTCGGGCATTTCTATCTTCTCAATGTTAATGTCTAAAATTGCTTGATAAAAATTTACTGCTCTTGAAACATCCGTTGCTGGAATTTCAAAGATTGAAATATGACTTTTCATTTCTTTTGTTTTTTGATTAATATTAGATTCAACCGGGATAGTTTCGGTTTTAGATTTGTTTTGGTTGTTACAGGCTGTAATGCTAAAGGAAAGAATTATGGCTGTACAAAGAATGGATTTTTTCATTTCGTCCTGTTTGATTTGACAAGACAAATTTAGATTTCGTGCAAATACAAAAATTGTAAAAATGCGACACGCTGACTATTTGTAGAAGAGGGTAGAGAGTGCCATATTTTCATTGCCTAAAAATTCCTTCGGATTAATTCCGGTAAACTCTTTAAAGTCTTTTATAAAATGCGCTTGGTCGAAGTATTCACTTTCGTAAGCAATGTCGGTTAGGTTTTCTGACTTTTTATTAAGAAGCATTTTTAGTGCATTTTGCAGTCGGATTACTTTACCCAACTGTTTTGGGCTAACACCAATTTGTTTTTTGAAATTTCGTTCAAGTTGTCTCCGTTTTGATAAATCTTCTTTAAGGATTTTGCTTATCGAAGCACTTCCATTTGTTGCTAAAAGAGCATCAATTGTTGTTTTTACGATATTATTAATTGTAGTTTTTTCATTCAACTTGTCTAAAAAAAAATTTTCAATAATTTCTATTCGTTCACTAGTATTAGTTGCCTCAATTATTTTTCGCTCCAAGTCACTAGCAGTTTTTTCTCCGAACAACAATTCTATTGTCGTTTCCTTGTTTGCCAAGTTATTAATGGGCATTGTTACAAAATTTGCAAAACCATAAGGGTAAAAACGAATTGCAAAAGTATTCACATATCCTGTAGGTTCTATATAAAAGGGTTCAATTGTCTGTCCGAGAACCATTGCACGAGGTTGTAGTATAAATTCATCTTTCGAAGTGTATCGTTTAATGTCGTCTCCAAGTATAAACGCCATTTCAATTGTGCCATCAGGAATGATTCGTTGTTTTTGTACATCAGGTTCAGCAGGAACTTCTAAAGTCCAATAGCAACTGACAAGAGATTCTAAATCCGGATGTGGTTGGAATGTTTGATAGTTCATTGAATAATTGATATTTTGTTAAATGACGCACAACTCATTTTTGTGGTCAATAAATATAATGTTATTCGTATTATTAGATAGGATTAATTAATTCTTATAAAAATTTCTATTTGAACATTACTGATTAATTTACGTATTTGAATAGGAACTGAAATGTTATTTAGCAGTCTCGAAGTTTCGTGACGGGAAGGGTTAACACTATGGAAAGCTAAAATTAGGGATTGTGTCCAAGATTATTATAGGGAAGCGCTTTTTCCGGAATGAAGCTTTTCGCGAAATGTAGGGGAATGTGCTGAACGGTATTGCTTTTAAACATAAGTAGCAAGCACAAAAAAATCCAGTTTAAGGTACTGGATGAACCTTTTGGCTTTAGGCCATTTCATAAATTTCATCAAACAATTTCTTGTCCAATCTTTCTTGTTGGCCAAAGCTTTTCTTCAGCGTGTTGTGTAAAACTGCATTGAAGGCATTGTAACCTAACCACAAATTAGGTTCCTCGTTTAGCAACAATGCTTCATAATTCAGGATTTCCAGGACTTCACGAGATTTTTTCGAAGGGTCGCTGTTCTTGTCGCTGCATTCATATCTAAAGAGTTTCGTTTTATCAAGAATGGCTTTTACAAATTCCTGTGTATCGATGATTTTAAATTCTTTCATCTTGTCGAATTTCTTGGTTATCGTATAGAATTCATTGTCCAGAAACTTGTCGAACAGGTTGTTTAGTCTTGGCATAATAAGGTGTGTATTGTTCTTACTATGCTTGATGGAAAACTCAATTTCGCCTTGTGAAACGTGCAAACCATTGGAACATACTTCTCTATAAAATCCGAAGTGTCCAGAAGTCTTTTCACTACCGTCATACGAGTTTTTGAACCGTAGCATTGGCAGTATCACGTCCTTATCGTTCTTGACGGTAAACTGACTTATATCGTCTATGATAAAGTCGGTAATGAACGACCTATCATTTTTGTTGATGGTGCGCTTGTGAAAGTTCAGTTGTGCATCTGTCAGCATTTCTTCAGCTTTCTTGAAGAACAATTGGTTTGGAATGTGTCCATAACTGTTAGATACCACATTGACGATTTTACCATTTGAAATGATGGCATTTTCAAGCCCTCGTCGGGATTCTATCTGTGTCAGAGTTTTTAAGGATTTCATTTCTGATGAAACAAAGATTTCATCCTGTTGCAAATTTTGTAAATACATAGCTTTTGAATTTAGATTAAACAATATTTGAGCTTAACCCAAACGGAAGCTAAAATCTCAGCTCAAAAGGAAACGGAATAAATAAGTAAGGGAAGAAGCGGTGGCTTTATGCCGTAGTCTTTTGATGGGTGTATTTTACGAGTTTACCTTTGCGTTACTATTGATTGATTATTCTCTCTATTCCTTGACCATTTTAACCAAGTGTCTATTATAAAAAAAAAAGAAGGACCAGCACGAATGCCAATCCTTCTTCAAACAACAAAAGCTACTCTTTCAATCCTTGAATTTGCTTTTCAAGAACTGTTATTCGCTCTTTCAAACGTTCTTCACGCTTGTTTCTTTTTTCGGCATATTCTTTTTCGATGCCGTCAATCTTGGACTTGTAATAACCTTGCATCGCATTGTAGAATGAAATGTTAGTCAGATTATTAACGTGATTGCTTTCGCCAAAATGCACTTGCTTCGTTAGTATATACCGTATCAACTTATGAAAGATTTCCTTTTTAAACTTCTTTTTGAAACTCTCAACAATTTCTTCATCTGTCATCTTGGATGTATTGCCCAATAAATTTGAAAAGAATCTTTGTCGTCCAACATAATCTACATTGTTTTCATACAACGTCAATGAGAATGCTACCATTTCATCCACCGAAAGTGTTTTCTTCGTATCAATGTATTTGGTGTCTCTAATCATTTCAACAACTTCTTCAAACTGCTTGTTGTTCTCTATTTGCTTCTTGCGTATTTCCCTTTCGTTGATTTTAATTATCTGTTCTTCAGGGGAACAATCTGCCATTTTTCTGTTTTCCAAAGGTGCTGAATACGATGTCGATTCATTTTTGGACTGTTCAACAATCTTTATAAAGACTTCTTTGTGTCTGTATGTTTCAGGATGGAACACAATACCTTTTACAAATTCATTTTCTTTAGCGGAATTGTATTTTTCCAATTCTTCTTCGTATTGCTGTAAGGCTTCATCCAGCTCAGCTTTAAATTCATCTTCGGAATAATCGTAATGTTGGTATTCTTTCTTGATGTCCTCAATTGTTGGCTTTATCGGATTTTCTATGATTTCAACATCATCCAGCAAATAGACTTTCAAACCGTTCTTTTCCAATTGTGAAATAATCAGCTGATTGTTTTCCTCGTCTGCCCAATACTGTCGTATTTCAGGAATTAACAGTATGTTCTCTTGTTTCGATTTTTCAATCAAATTCAAGAACGACTTGCTTTTCTTCGTTTCATAACAAGCTGATTTTGTACAAACCATTTTGCCATCGCCGAAAAGATTACCTTGATTTGCCGCGTTAAACGGACATTCAATACAAGAGCCTACTTTTGGCACCAATTTCTTATCATTTACATCAAAAGATGCTTTTTCCAAATCATAGGTCTGGTCTTTAATCATCCTGTTCACCTGATGGGCACTAAAATCTTCGCCCATCGTTTCCAACATCATCTGCTGTTCTTCTGGTTCAAAAAGTGCAACACCCACACCTAACGAAATCGTCATTTCGCCATTACGAACAAAATGCTTAAAACCTTCAATTAAACCAGCCAGCTTTAATCGTTGTCTGATAAAGTTATCTGTTCTTCCCAATCGCTTTGCAATTTCTGTAGGCGCATATTTTTCGCTTAAGTAAGCAATCGCCTCAGCTTCTTCGGTAGGTTCAACATCCTGCCTTTGCAGATTTTCGATGATTTGAATTTCAAGAACATCGTTGTTCTTATATTCCCTGACAATACACGGAATAGTTTTCTTGTCGGCCATCTTACTTGCTCGATACCTACGTTCGCCCATCACGATGATAAATTCGTTTCCAGATTTTCGGACTGTAATAGGCTGTAGAACACCGTGCTTTTTGACGCTTTCGGAAAGCTGTTGCAGATGTGCTTCATTAAAAGTCTTTCTGGGTTGCATCGGGTCGGGAATGACCTTTGCAGTTGATAGGTTCTCAATCTGAAGCCCAATCGCTTTTTGTGTCAATTTTTCTTTGACTTCTTTCTTGGCGGTGGTAATTTTTTTACCGCTCTTTCTTGTGGTACTCGCTTTTGTTGTCATAATACTCAAATTTTAGATTAAACAATATTTGAGCAGAAACCAAACGGAAGATAAAATCTTGGCTCAAAAGGAAACGGAATAAATAAGCGATGGAAGAGACGTTGGCTTTATGCCGTAGTCTTTTGATGGAAGTATTTTACGAGTTTAAATTGCGGTCATATTGTATGATAATAAACCCCCTTAGTTAAATTTTTATTTTCAATTCATTGGTAATATATTAGTTTAATATTTATTGGTAATAAATGTTGTTAATTGAAAAGAATTATTATTTTTGCATCAGACGAATCAAATTGAACTACAACTCACGAGAATTAGTTCACAAATCGTCAACATAGATAAAAATATTTGGCAGAAGTGCCACAGCGACAGGGCTCGCCAAGCAAGGTTCGAGTCCCGTCCAGACCGCAATACTTTTTATAAGTATGCAATTCAAGTTGTGTGTCCTCTAAAATAATTGAGGATTTGAAGGTAATCATTGATTACTTTTTGAGAAGCTTTTCCAAACGGAGAGGCTTTTTTGTTTTATAGAAGTTTTAAACTTCTTTATTTAGAGTCTGTTTCAGATCATATATTTTCTAGCACAATGTATTGGAGATGAGTTACTAACGGCCCTGTAAATCGCCTGCATTGTTCTTGAAAGGTTAAGTTGTTTTAGGAAATTTAGTTCGTTTGCTACGTATTCAAGCTCACTTTATTTAGATATCTTGATTCTGCTACCCCATTAACACTATAAAAGTTAGAAATAAATTGGACAAAAGATTCTTACTTGGTCAATTACTAATGACCAGAACTCCATTTATTTTCAATCTAACACCTAAAAATTATAATTGTAAAAATGGTTTGAAACTAAGTGTATGATCCTCTTATTTGCGCAGCCATGCGAAAATCACAACATGTGGTATAGTCGTTATTGCGCTTACAAAGACAATGAATGACATTGATATTTCTTGTTTCTCTACCATTACAAGAAACACTACAGAGATGATTAGACTGGGCAGGTAAAAAGGCAAAGCTTTGTAGAAGTAATCCCTAACGCTCTTAAGTGCTGTTAAATTCAAATCCTTAAGCTGGCTAATTACGGATGGAACACTATGCCACAGAACAAAATAAAACAGGAATCCCAGTAAAAGATCCATTTCTAAGAACACCCAGTACAACAAAGCCAGCGATAATTGAAGGATAAAAAAAGCAGTCCATTTTAATTTTCCCTGTAGCGTATTGCCAAAGGCTAGTATAAATTGAATCACAATAAACGGCAAAGTCAAAATATAATTCCAAGAAATAATGTCAATTTTGAACCCATTACTTCCAAACAAAGGCACTAACTCCGGCGCATTAGCTAAAAATAGCAGTGCAAAAACAGACAACCCATAAAAAAAGCATTGTAAGTGTATCGCGATATTTTTACTAGATATCCAGGGGTGAATGTGCTCCTCACCAAAATGATAAGCTGATACAAGAATAAAAATGTTTAAGGCAATAAATGGATCTAAATAAAATAACACGCCAGTCAACGCCGCTATTCCTAAATAAACCATCAAAAACCTGGGAAGCTTCCAGGCGTTGTCCGTTTCTCGATTTATAAGATAATAGTCATTTGCACCATGTATTAAGCCTACAGTAAATAATAGGAAAAGAAATATAGAGGTTAAAATAGACATGAAACCCATATCTAAAATCAGAACAACACCTATCACAATAGTTATTGCAATTAAGACTCCGTATAATGCTTTTGGTGATTTAAACAAAAGCACCTGCTGTTTTCAAGTTCTTGAGATCAATAATAATTCCTGCACTCTGCAGTTTGTGCATAGAACTTTTGATACCTTTAATTAGGATAGGGTCTTCATTCATATAATGCCACATCTCTAGATAGCAATAAATACTTAGCTCTTGCGTGGGCAGCCATTTTACATAAACAAAATTTGTATCATTTAATGTATAGCTATTATGATCAGGAATTTCGGCTCTCAAAATTAGTAGTTGTGTTAAATAGTCAATAGCAGCAAGAGAAGTTCCTGGATCGTTAATCGCAGGAGAAGATGCTTTTACAGCTACCTCAACTAAATGTTTAATTTCTGACTCATGCATTTCTAGAGGTACTCGCATATCAACCGACACTTGATGCTCTCGTCTTTCCCAACTGTCGTTTATTTTAACGCTTGTTTTAATTAGAGTATCTTTTTCAAGAACAAACATTCCAGGCAAGTGTTCTAAACTCATGCTACACTTTTCCTTAAAAGCTTTCACAGCTAACTTCTCAAAGTCCGGAAGCTGCAGATAACCACATTTCTCTGTTTTAATTGACTCCCAAGAGCTCATGTCCTCTGGTGATGTATGAACTCGCATTAGTTTGACCAGTTTTTTAAGCTTCTTCAGGTTTAATTTGCCACGATCAAAACTTTTTTTAAGAATGTAGTTTATGTGAATGGACTGTGATACACTATGTATGAAATAGATGAATAAAAACACACAGAAGATACTCATAAAAACCCCAATTGATGCACCTAGCGGCGGGAAGGTTCCTTGAGTACCGTTTGCAACAGCTATTGAAAGAATCATTGAATACACAATGGTACCACTAGTAAACCCTAATATCAATTGATGGTGTTTCTCAGAGAGAATCAGTGGAATTAACCTGGGCGAATAATTATTGATGCTGCGATTAAGTACATTCATAACCATCGTGTAACTAAAAATCGTTAGCGTGAAAATACCTCCGATGATAAAAGCAAGAATAGATTGAACATCTGTTTTTCCGGTGATTACAATCGGCTTTAGGAAGTCGGGAATATCTTGAGCTTCCATGGGCAGTGCAGTAAGTATACATGCGATTAAAGCAAAAAAAAGCGCTATGCCCGCAGGCAATAGCGCTATACTGTTATATATTCTTCTAAGGATGCTTAGCATATTAAGCAGCCTTCACATCAAATCCTATTTTTCCCAGCACTTGTTGGGCAGGAAGGTAACCAGCAACAGCAGACTGCTGGATAGCGATATATGTGATCATCAGTCCATAGATTACTTTACTAGAAATGTCAGCAATTGTAAATAATAGTTGTCTTAAGATTACACCGTCTGCATTATTCATAAATGCGGGAACTAAATAAGCAATAGGGTATAACGTCCATGCAAACATCATCAACCAAAACACTTTCATAATTGTTTCATGAGTCCCACCAGTCATAGTACTTTTTTGTGCAGCTATTTTTTTACCTACTATAAAGTTCATGATAATAAAAAAAACAGTACTTGCAGCTCCCCAGTACATCAACATTGACATATCACTTACTTCATACAGTTGCCCTATATATCCAGTGATTATCATTCCCCACGCTGCGAGAATTAAAGACGTGGCAGTAGTAAATAGTTCCTTCCCTTTTAAGTTTAGAACGATCAATAGTTGCACTAGCAAACATGGAATAGTTACCATCCAGTTCACATACCGGAACCCATTTGAAAATGTCAAGTCCTGTAAGCGATAAACACCATCTACATATGCAAATGAATCTGTCCACAAACTAGCCTGACTGCTTAAGATTAGCCCTGATGAAATCATCACGATGCAAGAAAGAGCCGTAGCTATGCGATATTTAGGGGCGACAAATTGTGAAACGACTAGAAAAAAAACAAGCGCTCCAAAATGTGCGCCTACTCCCATAGTTAGCAAGTGGTCAATGGCCTCAAACTGCCCTACCGTATAATTAAAAAGGTTTTCAATATTATTCATTTGTGTTGGTTTTAGTTATAAAGTAAATCTAACCAAGTAAGAAAATTCTATTTGTGAAGGATTTCAAAATTACCAATACCTTAACTAAAAATGCTTCATTAGCTCAATGTTCGCTTTCGCGAAAGCGAAATATCTTAAACAATAAAGTTAAACGATGAGGTTTTAAATTTTATTCCCTTTTTTGCCAGGTTGGTTATCCATAATTCATCGATCACCTAAATTAATCATGCCCAGCTGCCACATCCGGAAAGTAGAGTCCGTGTTATCCTCAACAACTTACAGTTTAAAGTCATGAATCAATGAAAGGATGATTCAAAATTACGATGCAAATCTCTTTGGTAATTTATACCTCAAATCATTAATGGTAAGCGGAGTTTGACTCCTCCCGTAATAATTGAATCGCGTTTGACAAAGACAATCATTTATTAAACACCCTTACGACCTTCTGTCAATAATATAACTGATGTAAAAAAAGAACGCTCCATAAAAAAGCAATTTGAACCGAAAAGAATTTTATTGACAGGAAATATTTATCTGTAAGTCATTAATTTAGAGCAATATGAAATTGAAAATCAATTATATGAACGTCAAATCCCTGGTGCTGTTACATTGAGCACCTAATAAGAGTTGATATTCACGATTCAGCTTAGGATTTAAAGTCGAACTCATCTGGTCTACGCTAAATTAGAGAAGGTAATTTCCTTAGAAAAACAACGATTACGATAATTGCCAGCCTAGATTCCCTTAGTATTTATTCAATAGAAAATAGGTCACTTGACTTTATTATAAAATTCAGTTTGAGAAAGACTAACTAATATAGTAAACCTAAATGTATGGATTTCTAAAGCTAAGTCTAAGTCAAATAAAATATTACCTTAATTAGTACGCGGCTGTAAAAATTCTATGATATAAAAGAATGATAATCAAGAGAATATTTGGTTTCTAAGCAGCGACAATCTAACAAGTGTTGGAAGCACTTTTAAATCATTTCGAATTCTATTTTTTAAAATTAAAAAGGACAGCTCAAAACTTGGTTGTAAAAGGAAAGTCAGGTTTCGCGAAAGCGTAAAATCAAAAAAGCCCTTCATTTCTGAAGAGCTTTAACTGGTGCGGATGACAGGAACCTGCCTGTCGCCTGCCTGTCGTGCCTTTGGCAGGCAGGTGCCTTCGGCAGGCAGGTCGAACCTGCACACCTTGCACGGTACTAAATTTTATCTTTAATGGATCTAAGCTTCTTCTTACCGATCCCAGATTTCCAGTACTTCTCAAGTGCCCTAGCTTCTCCACGATCATTACCAACTTCTTCAATCATCAAAATTAAGAATGGTGCATATGGTGCGGTCGTTTTATTATTACCAGAATTATGTCTGTCAATTCTAATAAGTGGCTCGCTACTAAATCCTACGTATATGTAGTTGCGATCGATACTTGAAATCGCATATACGGAATAGGTCATAAGCTCGATTAAGTGAATAGATTGGCTTAAAGATATGGGCAAAAAACTTGAAATAAAAAAAGCCTCTCGATATCGAGAGGCTTTGGTGCGGATGACAGGAACCTGCCTGCCAGAGGCACGACAGGCAGGTCTAACCTTTACGACCTTGCATAAATATAAAGATAATAAAAAAGCCCTTCATTTCTGAAGAGCTTTTCTTTGTGCGGATGACAGGAATCGAACCTGCACACCTTGCGGCACTAGATCCTAAGTCTAGCATGTCTACCAGTTCCATCACATCCGCGAGTACTGATTTGCTTCTTTATTTTGACCTACTCGTGCTGAGCGCAGTCGAAGCATCCCTATTTGGGACGGCAAATATACATACTTTTCAGATATTACAAATTCTTTGTAATAAGAATATTTTGCGCTTCTTATCTTTACGTCAAACACAAAGGAAATGAATACCAAAGCATACGTTGACCAGCACAAAGACCGTTTCATACATGAACTTATAGAACTGCTTAAAATCCCGTCCATCAGTGCCGACAAGGCTTATAAAGATGGTGTGATTAAAGCAAGTGATATGGTAAAAAAATCCTTAGAGGAAGCAGGATGCGATCACGTAGAAATTTGCGATACTCCCGGTTATCCTATTGTTTATGGAGAAAAAATTATTGATAAGAATCTGCCTACCGTCCTCGTTTACGGCCATTATGACGTGCAACCGCCAGACCCTATCAACTTATGGGACAGTCCGCCCTTTGAGCCTGTCATCAAAAAAACTGACCTACATCCTGACGGAGCGATTTTCGCACGCGGCGCCTGTGATGATAAAGGCCAAATGTACATGCACGTGAAGGCAATGGAATATATGACGGCAAATAATGACCTTCCCTGCAACGTGAAGTTCATGATTGAAGGTGAGGAAGAAGTTGGTAGTGAATCGTTGGGTTGGTTCTTGGAACGCAACCGTGAGAAGCTAGCTAATGACGTGATTCTTATTTCTGATACCGGCATGATTTCTAAGGAAACGCCCAGCATTACGACCGGTTTGCGCGGCTTGAGTTATGTAGAGGTGGAAGTTACAGGCCCTAATCGCGACTTGCACTCAGGATTGTATGGTGGTGCGGTGGCAAATCCCATCAATATTCTCTGCCAGATGATTGCTTCGCTAACAGACGAGAACAACCACATTACCATTCCGGGATTTTATGACAAGGTAGAAGAACTAAGTGCCGACGAACGTGCCGAAATGGCCAAAGCTCCCTTCTCACAATCCGACTATAATAAGGCGCTGGACATTAAAAGAGAACACGGTGAAAAGGGCTACACCACAAACGAGCGCAACAGCATCAGACCCACGCTTGATGTGAACGGTATCTGGGGCGGTTATACCGGTGAAGGTGCCAAAACCGTGATTGCCAGCCAGGCATTTGCCAAAATCTCCATGCGTCTGGTGCCAGATCAGGATTGGAAAGAGATTACAAAATTGTTCAAGAAGCATTTTGAAAGCATAGCACCAGAAGGTGTGAAAGTTGAGGTTAAACCGCATCATGGCGGCACCGCATACGTCACGCCCATCGATTCCATAGGATACAAAGCTGCGAGTGCTGCTTATGAGGACACCTTTGGCAAAACACCTATCCCGCAACGTAGTGGTGGCTCTATTCCGATTGTTGCGTTATTTGAAAAAGAGCTTAATTCTAAGTCCATTCTAATGGGATTCGGCTTGGATAGTGATGCAATCCACTCGCCTAACGAGCATTTTGGGGTTTGGAATTACTTAAAAGGGATCGAGACTATTCCGCATTTTTACAAGCACTTTACGGAGATGAGTAAATAGACATCCCGTAAATTTCACGTTTACCAGAAGTTTAGGGGTAGCATCTTTTTAGTTTTTGCTTTTTATTTTACGTTTATTTTTAGGTTGGGCGCCTCCCGATAAAAATCGGGACCGCGCTTTCCGCTATATCTACCACGCTTAAGCGCGTGGAAGGATGTCGCTGCAATTGCTGTCGCAGTATACGGGTTGGTTAGATATTCTAGGTTATCCTATTCTGACTGAGGTCCAAATCAATAATCTGATTTCAATCGTTAACCGTTAAAGCATCGTGTTGCTCTGAAAATAATTAATGCTTGACAAGGGCGGCTTAGTGAAAGCAATCAAAAGAATGATACATTATTTCCGCTTTTGAGAGAAAATAGCAAATGGTTTCATTCGCCTACTAGCACTTTGGGTTTTGAATCTACTTACAAAATCGAAACGATTCGGCATTTTTACAGGCCTTTTACCGAGATGAGCTTGAAAATCTTGAGCTGTGAGTTATTGGTATTTCAAATAAATTAAGAACTTAAAAATCCTGCTTTATAGCAGGATTTTTTGCGTTGCTGGATGATGTAGTGAGTTCGCTTTCGCGAAAGCGAACTATCGAGAAACAGACTAAAATAATGATTTCTGAAAATTAAAACTGATATTTTGTTACCTCTACACTTGTAGAATTGGATTATTGTTCTACATTTGTAGTTATAGATCTAAACTTGTAGAAGATGAAATTATCAAAGTCAGAAGAGGAATTGATGAATGTGCTCTGGGAGCAGAAAAAGGCATTCATGAAAGACTTACTGGAAGCCTATCCAGAGCCCAAACCCGCAAACACGACCATCGCCACCATGCTCAAACGCATGACTGACAAAGGCTTTGTGGGGTACAATCTCTTAGGAAATAGCCGACAGTATTTTGCACTCGTGGAAAAAAGCGCCTATTTCTCTAAGCATGTGAATGGCCTCATCAAGAACTTCTTCAACGACAGCGCCTCCCAATTTGCTTCATTTTTTACCAAGGAAACCCAGCTGACTCAGAAGGAGTTAAAGGAACTTAAGAAGATTATTGACGACCAAATTAAAGACCAATAGTTATGCAGCAGATTCTCATCAACGCTTCAGTTTGCTTATTCAGCTTGTGGCTGGTTTATAAACTCTTGTTGGAAAACACGAGTTGGCACCGCTTTAAGCGCTTCTATTTATTAGGTGCTGTGGTGGTTTCTGCTGTAATTCCGTTTTTAGTGGTGAGAACTGTTGTGGTACCGTTGGAATTGACGGCACCCAGAGCATTTCCACAATTTGAGGCACTGGAAACCACGGTAGCCGACTCTGGTTTTGAATGGAACTGGAGCCTTGTTCTAATATCTGTTTACATTATAGGAGTTATGATCATGGGATTCCGTTTTGCGAGGAACCTTTACGGATTGCGCATCAAATCCACGGATGAAATTAGCAGTTACGAATCCTATATTCTGGTACTTAGAAAGCTGGTGGAAGTACCACATTCCTTTTTCAATAGGATCTATGCTGCTGCAACAGATTATAAAGCGGACAATATTCCAGATTCTGTGCTGCAACATGAAAAAGCACATCTGGATCAGAAACACAGTTGGGATATTTTAATCTTGGAAATCCTGATGGTTGCGATGTGGTTCAACCCGCTATTGTATTTGATCAAATTTTCCATCAAACTCAACCACGAGTTCCTGGCAGATCAAGCCGTTTTATCGAATGGTGTCGACACCAAAACCTATCAAGAAACGCTACTCGCTTATTCGGCAAACAGTCAGAATAGAGCATTAGCAAACACTTTTAATTTTCCCATCATCAAAAAAAGATTTACCATTATGAAAACAAACACCACCACCGCCAGCGGACTTTTAAGAAGTCTTGCCATTGTTCCAGTTCTTGCCCTGCTTGTGATAAGTTGTGGACAAGAAGAAATAGTCACCGAGCCTGAGGTTATTGAGATTGTTGAAGATGTCCCTATTCAACTTGTAGATAAAAAAAATAGAATATTTATTCTCACAGGTCAAAAAAACGGAACAGCATTAGTTGAAGGAAGTGAATATAGCTATAAGACTGAAGAAGGTAATATCATATTGTATGATGATGCTGGAAATATTCAAGATTTTCAGAAGCGAGGTTATGAAATTATCAAAGTAGACGCAATTAATTTGAAAACTGAGGGTGCTGAAACCATAGATGTTGTAGAAGTTATCGAAAATTTCACTGTAGAAGATATCGCTCGGTACAATCGTCTAGCTAGAAAACACGCATCCCTAATTGAAGAAGTGGGCCATTCTATTTACCTTAAAAATGAAACTGTCCATCTAGTAAATATTTGGAAAGCCATGTCTGATGAACAACGAGCAAAAGCAGAACCATGGCCGTACTTAAGATTTGACGGCAACAAAGCTGGTGAGATTGCTCCTCCTCCTCCAGCACCTCTGACAGCATTGCAATACATTGAGGCAAATAAAGAGGATTTGATTTACTACATCAACAATAGAAAAGTAGGTGCAGCAACAGCAATCAAAACCATCAAAACTATCGGGCAGGATAAAGTTGAAATTTCTAAAGATGCAAATGGAAAACAAAGTATCAAGATTAAATTGTCATCTGATGACATGAAGTTGCTTCCACCACCGCCACCACCGCCGTCTAGAGCGAGTATGCTTAAAGGAGTTAATAACGGTTCTATAGTAGTTTATATTAATGGCAAAATTGCTAGAGAAGAACATATCGAAAAACTTCCTAGCGTCTTTATAAACGGAACTTTTAAATCTGAAAACAGAAATGGCATTCTATATTTTTATTATGATCAGAAGAAACAAAATGAACTATTAGAAAGCAGCAAATCAAAAAATAAAAACCTGAAACAAGCTTTAAATGCCTCCGTTGAAAAGGTGTCTATAGACTATGCTCAAGTTGATCGTCAAGATACGATCACATGGAAAAAAAGTTTTGCAAAAAGCTACAATCAAATTCAAAAAAAGAATATGAAAAATGGATCTTGGAAAGATGTTGAAGGTTTTTTAAAGAATGGTAATTCCGAATACTAACATCATAATTAAACATGCAAAACTTCCTAATCAACAGCTCAATTTGCTTATTCAGCTTGTGGCTGGTATACAAATTGCTGCTGGAAAATACGAGTTGGCATCGCTTTAAGCGGTTCTATTTATTGGGGTCTTTATTGGTTTCTGTTGTAATTCCGTTTTTGGTGGTGCGTACTGTGGTGATTCCAGTACAGCAAAGCATGCCAATGGCTTTTCCACAATTTGGAGCTGTGGAAGGAACTGGAACTGTTGCTGCGATAAGCAATCCGGGCTTTGAGTTAGATTGGAGCTTAGTTATAATGTTGGTTTATTTCATAGGAGTTTTGATAATGGGAATCCGTTTTGCGAGGAACCTTTACGGATTGCGCATAAAATCCACGGATGAAATTAGCAGTTACGAATCCTATATTCTGATACTTAGAAAGCTGGTAGAAGTTCCGCATTCCTTTTTCAATAGGATCTATGCATCTGCAACAGATTATGAAGCGGGCAGCATTCCAGATTCTGTGTTACAACACGAGAAAGCACATCTGGAGCAGAAACACAGTTGGGATATTTTAATTCTAGAAATTCTGATGGTTGCGATGTGGTTCAACCCGTTATTATACCTGATTAAATATTCCATCAAACTCAACCACGAATTCCTGGCAGATCAAGCCGTTTTATCGAATGGAATCAACACCAAAACCTATCAAGAAACATTACTCGCCTATTCGGCAAACAGTCAGAATAGAGCTTTAGCAAACACTTTTAATTTTCCCATCATCAAAAAAAGATTTACCATTATGAAAACAAACACCAACACCGCCAGCGGACTTTTAAGAAGTTTAGCGATTGTTCCAGTTCTTGCCTTGCTTGTTATTAGTTGTGGGAAGGAAAATACAGAAGTTGAACTCATTCAAAACACCCAAAAGACGATTAATATTCAAAAGGAAGATGTATCTACTAACATTCCAAACTCTTCCAATGATCCAGAGGTTATTTACGCTGAACCTGGAGAAGTAATCACTCCTGAAATCTATCACAAGTACACAACTTTCAAAAAGTATAAAACTGGAATCCAGTATACCGACACTATTATTGGTAAAGATTTGATTTATAGTAAGAAGTTTTCAGATTTCACGGAAGAGGAAAAAAATGGAAGGAACGGGTTTTTTCTAACTTACGTCCCAAGACCAGAAAAACCAAAACTTCCTTCAAAAGCAGAGATGAACGAATTTCTAGATGATAAGGTGTTTAGAATTTGGATTGATTCTGAAGAAGTAGAAAATGAGATCTTAAACAATTATGAACCCAGTGATTTTAAGGATTATACCGGGCGCATGTTTGTACATAAAACAGGTAGAAAAATACATCCGCAAGCTTTTAATGTGATGTTTTCCACTCCAGAATATTATGAGAAGATGAACAAAGGAAAACAGGTGAAGTATTACGGCGATCATGATGCTACTTCTTATGAAAGTGTCATTAAGAAAAGTGGTTATTACAACAGAACAGTGGATCCTAGTCTTAATTTACCACAACAAATTTTGAGTCATATTGCATTTGGTTTCAACGGTTCGGCGCTCCTTTATTTAAACAATGAAAGGTTTGCATACCGAGAAATATTGACAGAGTTGAAAAAGTATCCTAATGCAGAAATCGAAATAGGTTCTAGTAAAGGGAAATCATTTGCAAAAGTCAACACTAATCAGAAACTAAATGATGATGAATTGAAAGCGCTCCTAAATACTGTATCTGTAGCTTCAGAAAAGATGAAGACTAATTAATCTTTGAAGCATTATAGGATTATTATCAAAAACTCTTGTAAAACGCTGGTTTACAACACAAATTTCCATATTATTAAACATATTATAATTCTCATGAAAACAAAGGAAACAAACATCAGCATCATTCTAAGAAATCTAGCTGTCATTCCAGTGCTAGCAATAATTGTTAGCTGCAGTCAAGAAGCCATTCAACCACAATCAGAGTCTGCCGTAGAAAAATCAGCGCAAATCATGCCTGAAGACCTGCCCGTTGAAGGCTTAACCGGCGCTATCACTTTGGAAGGAATAGAGTACTACTTCAAAGTGGTAGATGGCAAAAACACCTATTATGATAAAAATGGAAGCGAAGTCGTTATAGATGAAGACGGCTCGAAGATCGATTCCATCAGAATGTTCCCTAGAAAAGGGCAGGTAATCGCTGCAAAAACTGGCACTTTAAAATATATTGAAGAGAATCAAGAAAATCTTAAATATTATATAGGCGGCATCGAGGTTACACAATCTGAAGCAGAACAAACCATTAAAAATTCAGGAGAAGAAGGCGTTGAGATCACAAAAGATGCTGCTGGAGATCCAGCTATTCAAATTACCATGACCGCGGCCAAAAGAGCAAAAATGCCCCAATTTGGATCCATGACCACAAAAGAGGGCTCAATCCTAACGATAACTCCAACGCTTATTGATGCCAATAAAAACCAAAATAATCCTTTATATAGAATGAAGCGTCAGGTCATAACCGTTGCAGAGTTGCAAGAAAAGCCTGCTGATTTCTACATTGATAACGAAAAGGTTACTCTTAAAGAAGTTCATTATTTACTGCATGATAACCCAAAGGCGGGAATTTCATTAAAGAAAAAAACGGACGGTTCAAAAGCTCTTTACATTACTTCAAGTGACATGGTGCAAAGCGAAGATGATCTGCAGGTCATTTACAGTGACCTATTTGAGACTTATAAAAAGAAAGTACAGTAATAGAATTGTTTCCCATTCAAGATGGTAATAGCAATAATTAATAATGTAATCTGAGCCTATTTTTGTTATGGCTCCTCGCCTAGAAATAGGCGAGGACAGATAAGCCTTGCCGTGTACGGCGATGTTATCAGGAGTGGTTGAAGTTCCATTAAGGTTTAATGAAACTCATAATCTCACTTGAACTACGTGCAACTTCAACCTTTCCGTCTTTTTCGCTACTGCGACAAATCCACCTTACCTAATCTTAGGAAAGGCGCTTTTGACTGTTCATTTCGAATCAAAATTAGCAATAGACTATCAAGTATTCGGAGCCAAATAACCAGGAGTCATTTGGGGCAACATTCGAGTTAACGATTATTTTTGATATTATTTTTATTTTTCATTTTACCAGCGTAACAATTTCCCTACTAGAACGTTATACCTGCCTAACATATCATACAAATGCAGTCATTTTTTATTTTTTGTAGTGGTGCAGATGCAGATCTGCTGGATAATTGTAGCGCTGGAGAGCGCAATAAATACGCCGGCATAGGCGCCACCGTTTTCTTTACCGCGCTCATGGCGTTTTTTGCCGCCAGCTATGCACTTTTTACCGTATTCGATAGCTATTTAGTGGCGACGGCTTTTGGACTTGTTTGGGGGTTGTTGATCTTCAATCTGGATCGTTATATCGTTTCCACGCTTAAGAAAAGTGACAAGAAAATCAATGAGATCTGGCAGGCGACACCACGCATTTTGTTGGCGATTATTATTGCCGTAGTTATTTCCAAACCTCTCGAATTGAAGATGTTTGAAAAGGAAATTGATCAGGTTTTACTGGCGCAAAAGAACGATATGACGCTGCAAAACCAGGAGCAAGTCGGTTTATTGTATGCTGCTGAGGAGTCCGCTTTCGCGAAAGCGATACAAGATCTAAAAGACGAGGTCATCACTAAAGAGCTACAAGTAGAGCAACTTTACAGCACCTTTATTGCGGAGGCTGAAGGAACCGCGGGCACCAACAGACTTGGAAAAGGCCCGGTCTACAAAGAAAAACGTGACAAGCACGACGCCGCACTGGCAGAGTTGATCGTTCTCAAACCGGCTAATGCAGAGAAAATAACCGCATTAGAACTACAATTATTTGAAGTGCAGGAGCAAGAAGCGGCGCAATTAATCGCAAGCCAGCCCGTCATCGACAACTTTGACGGACTCATGGCGCGTATCGCTGCATTGAACAAATTACCGTTTCTCACCTCTTTCTTTATTTTCCTATTATTCCTAGCCATTGAAACCTCTCCCATAATAGCAAAACTTCTTGCTCCCAAAGGCGAGTACGATTTCAAACTAGCCGAGCGTGAAGACCTTGTAAAATCCTGGGTCACCCAGCAAAAACAGCAGCAAACGATCATGGTCCAAACAGATCGAGACCTCAACAACCGCGTCTATGCTGATATTGCAGAGGAAGATGAGCTCTACAATTACAAAAAGAAAACCGCTCGCCAGCTCCTACAAAAACAAGCGGATGCTTTCTATGAAAAGCAGAAAGGTATTTTGGGATAGAGGTTTATGGAGACTAGACAAAAGACAACTCGTGTTCCCTAAGGGAATCCTCGTGACTAAAGACGTAAGACTTCTATGTACTGGCTTTAATAAATTAAACTCAGGTTCAAATGATAGTGCTATCTAATCTTATTTCATACGTCAGCTAAGTTTGAGCGCAGCGAAAAATCGAGCTAGTCGTTTGTCATGACGTATCTTGCAGCCATGTTTTTTTTACCTAAAAATCTGGACGATTATATTGTCAATCATTCTGAGGACGAGCCGCAAATCCTCAAGGATCTAACTAGGGAAACACACTTAAAAGTGCTGCAACCCATCATGCTTTCTGGCGCTTATCAAGGTCGAGTGCTCAGCATGATCTCGCATTTGCGGGCACCTAAACGAGTTCTAGAAATAGGAACCTTCACAGGCTATTCTGCCATTTGTTTGATGGAGGGAATGCCTGCGGATAGCGAACTTATCACAATCGACATTAACGAAGAATTAGAAAGCATAGCTGGAAGATATTTCAAACGCTTCAATTCGGCTTCGGATGATAAGGATTCAACTTTAGACAATGAAGCAATTTTCAGTAAAAACATTACCGTAAAGCAAGTCATAGGCGATGCTACGCAGATTATTCCCCAACTGGAAGGCACCTTTGATCTGGTGTTTATTGATGCAGATAAGCCCAATTATGTAAACTACTTCCATCAAATTATGGAGAAAGTGACCTCGGGTTCTCTGATCATTTCTGACAATGTATTATGGCATGGGAAAGTGGTGGAAGATGTCAATCCTAAGGATACTTCCACACCCGTATTGCTGGAATACAATCGGTTGTTGAAAGAAGACCCTAGATTGCAAACTGTACTATTATCCGTTAGGGACGGACTTACGCTTTCGCGCGTTCTTTAAGACCTCAAAAAGCCAAAGCGTTAGCTTATAAAACAAATAACCCATTAAGAGTCCTACTAGCATTCCAACAGTTAGGTCTGCTGGATAATGCACGCCTATGAACAATCGCGAAAACGCAAACATGATGGGCCATATGTAAAATAGATAGTGCCATTTTCTAGGCTTGTAATGCTGCAACAATAAAACAACAACAGTGGTCACCGCAAAACTTACCGCACTGTGCCCAGACCAAAAGCTGAAGTTTTCAGGTGTCTGTAATATATGAATACTGTCCATCAGGATAGGCTCATTATTGGGACGCAATCGTTCCACTACGTTCTTGACCAGATTTGTCAACCATAATGTGAATACTGCAGTTGTTAGAACCATACCTATCATGGCAAAACCCTTGCGCCAGCTGGTCGATTTATAGAGTAAAAAGAAGAAAAAGAAATAAACGGGAAACCAGTGTTCAATTTTAGTTATGAAAATCCAGAACTCTGTGTACTCACCTATCGCTAAGCCATTAAAGTAGCTAAAAATATCCCGATCCAGTTGAACCAATTGTTCCCACATTAAAACTTGCGTTTGATGGAGCCCGTATCCTCGATTTGATCCTTAACTTGTTCTATCTGCTTGGTAATCTCTTCAATATCTTGAGAAAATCCATGCTCATCTGCAGACTTAGAGATCTCATTCTTAATATCGTCTGTGGCATTACGAACGGTCTTCATGGCTTTGGCAATTCCACGAACTATTTCTGGAAGTTTGTCAGATCCAAATACCAATATGATGACTAACCCAACGATCATCATCTCTGGCGTACTTATAAAAAGTGGCAATGAAAACATGTTGCAAATATACGATCCAGCAACGCGATAATATTTCTGTTTGTAGCATAATTATTTGGGCGTTCCCACTAGAATCTTCGCTATAGCTTCATTCTAGCGGTCGAGCTTTCCGTTTCCATCTTTTAAAGCTTAAAATTCATGCTGTCGAAGGCTTTAAAAGGATTTTCACTACAATCTCTAACGCATACATAGTTTATAAATTAAAAGTCCATACAACTTCATAGACGTATGTCACCCTTCAAGGCCATCTCTACATTTCTTATAAGGAGTGTCTATTATAATTATTGATAATTAAAGAACTCATAAGAGGTTCCTGTTCCCGTTGCGGTAGTCGTTTCCACTTCTCTAGAATTGGGAAAATCATCGTCCTGTAAAGTGTAATTATAATTGATGGATCTGTTTTCTAAAAAAGCACTGCCGACACGCTCATAATCAATCCGGGTTAAAGGTAAATATCTGGTGTATGGAATAAAGTCTTCAAACACGAGAAACCTAATCACGTCATTCATATCCCGAAATGGGTTGTTGTTTAAGAAATAGGTAAACTCTGTAAACTTTAAGATTGTCGAACCATCGCTGGCCAACTCATCGATTCTGGAAACATTGAAATTTTCTGTGTAGGTGTACTTCAAGCGCTTCTTTAACATTGGAGTTCCAGAAGCATTTTTATCATATGTAATCGCACGATCTATCCGGTTTTGTGAATCGATGTGCAATTCTTTGAACTCGCGGCTTTGATCTGGTTTTGTTGTGGTTATCGTGATGGTGTTGTTTTCGTAGGCTAGAGTTGCAATCGTTATTTGTGAACCTTCTATTTTATCGATTTGAGTCAATCGGTTGTTCGCAGCATAGGTGAATTGAAAGTTACTCTCAGAAGTTCCTGTAAAAGCAATGCTGGTGATTAATTGATTAATATCATATGTGATGTCTATCGAGGTCACAGGAGCTCCATTAGGTGTGTTTGAAATCACTATACTTTCCAACCGCACCAAATCGTCCATAGGTTCATCGATATCTATTATCTCAGTTTCTTCCTGCAGATTATCATCACAGGAATACAGACCAAAAATTAGCATCGCACTCAAGACTAAAAAAATCAGCTTTCTCATATCCTCTAAACATAAAAAAGCCAGATTCATTGTGAATCTGGCTTGATATTTATTATTTAATAAAGAACCTAATTCTTCATTTCTTCAAATTTGTCTACTGTTGGTTCTTTAGGCCAAGAGTTGTTTGTAACATCAACGTCAGCAGTTTCTAGGTTAGGATCGATTACAACCTTTACGATCTCTTTGCTTGTTCCTTTACTCAAGGTCACTTGCTTATCGTTTAACCTCCAGATTTCTGCTGGGTGCTTAACCATTTCTGTAGTACCATCAGCATAAGTATATTCTATGATAATAGGCATTACGAGTCCGCCTGGTTTATCTACAGTAATTTGATAGAAAAATTTAGGATTTTTCATCATCGCTCTTTCTTCTGGCGTGAAATTATCCATCAAGTATTCTTTTAGAGCAACGGCCTCTTCCTTAGGGTCTTTTCCTTTCATCTCTGGCTTAAAATCTCCAGTCCCTTCTTTTACCATATAAACTAGGCCCTGAAAACGCTCAAGTGGGATGTTACGAGCTTCCGCAAGGTCCTTCATTTCCTGATTCATATCGTTAGAGACGTAGTAACGCTCTACATCACCTATAGCCATATCTGTGTACTGTGTGCTGTAGAACCATCCTCTCCAGAACCAGTCTAGATCAACAGCACTTGCATCTTCCATGGTACGGAAGAAATCTTCTGGAGTTGGGTGTTTAAACATCCATCTTTCAGAATAGGTGCGGAAAGCATAATCAAATAACTCTCTTCCCATAATAGTTTCACGCAGGATATTAAGTCCTGTAGCAGGTTTCGCGTAAGCGTTAGAACCAAATTGATACGTATTCAAACCCTTAGTCATAATAGGTGCAATGTACCGCTGGTCGCCACCCATATATGGAACGATGGCAGCTGCTGGGCCACGACGTGATGGATATTTGTCAAGATTTGTCTCACCTTTCAGAGATCCAGGATAGCTCTCACCAAAATCCTGCTCTGCAACATATTGTAAAAAAGTATTTAACCCTTCATCCATCCATGTCCACTGGCGCTCGTCAGAGTTAACAATCATTGGGAAAAAGTTATGTCCTACCTCGTGAATAATCACTGAAATCATACCGTATTTGACACGGTCAGAGTACGAACCATCTGGTTCTGGACGGCCATAATTCCAACAAATCATAGGGTATTCCATCCCCTGATTCTTTGCATGAACAGAGATCGCTTTGTGGTAAGGATAATCAAAAGTCATTCTAGAATAAGATTCCAAAGTTTGAGCAATTGCATATGTGGACCATTGTTCCCATAGAGGATTTCCCTCTGGTGGATAAATAGAAACCGCCATAACATCGCTATCGCCTACTTTAACAGCCATCGCGTCTGCTATATATCTTCTGGATGATGTCCATCCAAAATCGCGAACGTATTCTGCTTCAAGTTTCCACGTTTTTGTTTCTGTAGAGTTTCCAGCAGCATATTTCTCTGCTTCTTCCTGAGTACGTATAATTACTGGCTTGTCGTAAGATTTCATGGCTCGCTCGTAACGGTCCATCTCTACGTTAGAATATACATCCTTGCGGTTTGTAATTTTTCCTGTTCCGTCTAACCAGTGATCAGCGGGAACGGTGATGTTCACTTCAAAAGAACCGAATGGCAACGCAAATTCATCGCGACCCCAGAACTGGCTGTTCTGCCATCCTTCTACATCATTGTAAACCGCCATACGAGGGTAGAATTGCGCAATTACGTAAGAACGATTCCCATCAGGAGTCTGCTCATAACCGCTTCTACCACGACCGTCAACGTGGTCGTTAATATTGTAATCCCACTCGATATCAAATTCAAAATCTTTCCCAGATTTCAAAGCTTCTGGAAGTTCGACACGCATCATCGTTTGATTGATGGTGTATTTCAATGGGTTTCCTCTTTTATCTAATACTTTTTTAATATTGAAACCTCCATCAAATGGTTCTTTCAAAAAGGCACCTGCAAAACCTTCTGCTGTTGCATATGGGTCAATTCTACCACCTTCAATTAAAGGAGTATTAGAATCTTTAGCACGCATATTTTGATCTAATTGAACCCATAGATATTCAAGAACATCTGGAGACTTATTAGTGTACGTAATGGTTTCATAACCGTAAATATGATGGTTTGCATCATCCAGTCTAATGTCCATTTTGTAATCTGCACGTTGCTGATAATAAGCTGGACCTGGCGCGCCACTGGCGCTGCGGTATTCATTAGGAGTTGAGAACTCCTGGTACATTTGACGGAATTTGTTCCCGTTGTAGTGTTCTGGTGCTTTCTCTTCCTTAGGTGCATCTTGTGCAAAGGAACCGAAAGACACAAGCATCATACTGATGAACAAAAATTTAATTGCTTTCATTAATTGTGTAGTTTTTCTTGTTAGCGCTAATTTAAGAATAAAGTGGTTGCTGGGAAACAAATCCCTAAAACTTTACACTATCTGTGGGCGTATCCCTGCTATTGAGCAAAGATTTGCGTTGATTATTTATTTTAAAATGTGTCAGATTCTTTTGGTCTGGGAAAAGTTCAATCAAGGATTTATTACTAATCTCAATTGATTTAGGGAGCATATCTGCAGGAATCTCGAGATAAACTACAATTTGATCTACGTCATATTCTGCTCCTATAACGGTAGGAATTGATTCCTTACCATCAACTTTAATGCGAATTCTATTGGAAAAATAACGTTCTAGAATTGGTTTTAGCTCTGGCAGATCGTCTGCATTACCTAATTGCAGGCGTTTTTCTAACCGCTCGTTAAGAACGTCTTCTAAATCATCTATAAAGTATCTAGAAATCATTTGCAACGCTTTAGCTTTCTGACTATAGGTGACGTTTGAAACAGATAAATAATATTTATGAAAGTCAATACATTCATTTTTCACATGAGGTATTGCATCTGGATTTGTAGAGATTGAAGTCGCTACCTGTGTCAGCTCTGGAAAATATTTAATGGCAAGGCTGTTTGCCTTAAGTCCAGACACTGCAAACAAAGACAAGAAAAAAAAGTTGAAATAAAATAAGATTTTCATAGAAGTATAAACGATAGATTCTTTTAGAAATAGATAGTTTCAAAGCAAAACGATCTTGACTGAAAGAACAGTGCAAAAACAATACCTATTGTTTCACAGACCTTTGTGTAGATGTTTTTTCGTTTTTGGCGAGTCTAGCTTTAAAAGTAGTTGCTTGCTCATCAAGGAATTGTAAAAGCTCAATTTCATTATCTTTTTGAAGCATGCTTTTATTAAGCCCTTGTTCGTTAGCAAAAACCATAAATTCATAGAGATGCTCTTCATCAAGATCAAGGAATTCAGATAAATATTCTGTACTGTATTTGTCCTTACCTAAAAGAGTCTTGAATCGCTTCTCTTGAGCATTCGGCTCCCCAACACTCAAATCTACAGTACTAAGAGCACCATTTACTAGAAGACCACTTAATAACCCTACAAGATTAAAGGAATTATACCTTAGCTGACTTTGGTTAAATGCAAGTTGCTGTACTGGGATTTCTTCAGGCTGTCTCACGCGATCAGAAAAAGTATTCTCCATTCTATCAACAGCTGGAGTTCTAATATTTCTGTCAGTTACTTTATCTATCCCGGTATCTGGCATTTCAGTTCTTTTAACCGCCACACGTACTGATTGATCTGTTACAACAACCTCATCCAGTAAGTTCACGCCTTCACTAAACGTGAGAAGTGTTGTTCCTTTATCTACTGTCGCTTGTGTGATTTTAAGAATAAATGGATCATATTGAACGGCATTAAAAGACAGATTATCACCCGCTCTAACATCTATGTAAAAAATTCCCATATCGTTAGTAACCGTACCTTCAAGGGTAGTATTGTTAAAAATAGTTATTCCCTCCAGCGGCTCTTGCAACACGCCATTGATCGTTCCCTGAATCTGTTTACGTTCCTGAGCTATTAAAGCCGTTGAAGTAAGGAGTAAAAAAAGTAGTAGATGTTTCATATCGTTTATTAAATACTAATATAAAGTTATAAAGACTCTGCACAGCATTGTGCCTGAGATTTGTTAAATACCTTTGAGGAAAGCCAGCTATTTTTATGAGAAATATGATTATCGCCAGTACTTCCACCATTTATGGCAGTGAATATCTAGAATATTTGACGCCTGTTTTGTCAGAAAGATTAAAAGGTCTGGGAATTAGCGAGGTTATTTTTATCCCATACGCTCGTCCAGGCGGTATTAGTCACGACGATTATTCTAATAAGGCGGGTTTGGCTTTCGCCAAAATGAACATCACCATCAAAGGTATTCACACTTTTGAAAATCCCATACAAGCCATTGAAAATGCACAAGCAATTTTCACAGGCGGCGGGAATTCTTTTCAACTGGTTAAAATGTTGCACGATCTAGAACTCATGATGCCCTTGCGTAGAGCAATTTATTCAGGTGTTTTTTATCTGGGAACTAGTGCCGGTAGTAATATTTGCGGTTTAAACATTCGTACCACAAACGATATGCCTATCGTACAGCCTAAAAGCTTTAAAGCTACAGGTGCTATTGCTTACAACATCAATGCACACTATCAAGACCCTATAAAAGACGACATGCACATGGGCGAGACCCGCGAGCAACGCATACAGGAATTCCACATATATAATCATCTTCCAGTAGTAGGCCTGCGAGAAGGAAGCTATATTAATATCAACGATACATCAGAAATTTTAGAAGGACCACATCACGCTCGCGTTTTTAAGCCTAACCAACCAGCTATAGAGGTTGCTCCTGGCTTTGACTTTGCTGTCCTTTAATTTTCTATTAACTTTAAATAAAAAACTTATGTCAAACGACTCAATCCAACACAAACACAATGACCGTCGAGGTATCTTTTTTCTAAAAGAAGATGATCAAACAATTGCAGAACTTACCTATTCGTTAGAAGATGGAGTTATGACTATAGATCATACAGAAACAAACCCATCTCATGAAGGAAAAGGCCTGGGTGGTAAAATGGTGGAGGAAAGTTACGCTTTCGCGAAAGCGAACAACCTTAAAATAAATCCGTTATGTCCATTTGCAGAGGTCATGTTTGATCGCAATCCAGAATGGAGCGCGGTGCGTGTAGGATGATACAGCTAGCAACAGAGCGATTGATCCTGCGTCCATACAACCTAAGCGATGCGCCTAGTCTATTCGCAATGAATACAGATGCGGAAGTTTTACAATATACCGGTGATACAGGATTTGAAAATCTCAAAGACGCTCAGGAATATATAGCAGATTATGTCTCAAATCCTGATGGTCAAATCAAAAAGTATAAAATGGGAAGGCTTGCTTGTATCGATAAAACCAACGGTGAATTCCTAGGTTTCTGCGGTCTCAAAACAGATGAGGATACTGGAATAACAGATTTAGGTTACCGCTTTTTAAGAAAACACTGGGGAAAAGGTTATGCTACAGAATCCTGCATTGCCGTGCTAGAATTTGGCTTTAAAACTCACCTAAAAGATCAAATAGTAGCCCATGTACATGAGTATAACTATGGATCCCAACGAGTGGTTGAAAAATTGGGTTTTACACTAGAACACAGGTTTTTATGGGATGGAGAGTTGCCTGGACGTTATTATAAAATTAGAAAAGATGCCTATAATAATTAAAGAAATTGCCGCACTTGAAACGTATGGTGTTAGACATCCCGTATTACGTGCTGGACGGCCACTGGAAGATTGTGCTATGGAAGGTGATGACCTAGAATCTACTTTCCATTTAGGGGCTTATGATGAAGAACTCCATATAGGGGTTGCCACTTTTTTGAAATCAGAAGCTCGACAATCTCCTATTGTTTTTGATACTATCAATTCGTATTATCAATTAAGAGGAATGGGAGTGATTCCTGACCATCAAGGTAGAGGAATAGGGAAGCTTTTATTAGAAAAAGGTATTGAAAAGTTACAGTCATACCAGATTGATATGTTGTGGTTCAATGCGCGAGTCATCGCGGTACCATTTTATGAGAGTATGGGGTTCGAAAAAACTGGCGAACCTTTTGAAGTCAAAAACATAGGAACCCATTTTAAAATGTTCAAGAAATTATGAAACAGCTGGCATCTTTATTTTTTATAGTTAGTTCTATATTATTTTCCGGGAACTCTATAGCTCAAACTTCAAAAACCTTATTAACTGGGCAAAGTTCAAACTCTTTTAATGCACTAGAAACAAAAACCCAGGAAGCGTTGTTAAAAATGCAAAAAGCAGCGCTGAAAGACGGTATCAAAATTCAGGTAGCTTCTGGATACCGCAGTTTTAATCGCCAGCGTCAGATCTGGAATAGAAAATATAAAAAGTATGAAGCAGAAGGATTAGTGCCTGATGCGATTTTTAATAAAATTGTAGAATACTCTACCGTTCCAGGAACTTCCAGACACCACTGGGGCACAGACATGGATTTGATCGATGCAAATACAAAGTATTCAGGATCTGTTCTCGTAACTGATAAATTTCACGGTGACGGACCTTTTTGTAGACTCAAAGACTGGATGGATGTACACGCGAGGGATTTTGGATTTGAGTTGGTTTACACCTTAAATGAAAATCGCAGCGGTTTTAAGTACGAACCTTGGCATTATAGCTATGCACCTGTTTCAAAGGATTATTTGAAGGATTACCTAAAAGAGATAGACTTTATCAATTTCTTACGTTCTGAAAATATCTTAGGAATGGACCAGATTAGCGATGAAAGATTACAGCGTTACTATATAGAGCATATTCAAGGAATCAACCCGATGCTAAATCCGAAAAAAGATTAAATTTCCAGTTCCAAAAATGATTACTCATGAGACGCGGTTCCGGAAAAATCAAATTATTTATAGGATTTGCTATTGTAGCTTTTGCCGTATTCAAATACTGCTCCAGCGGAAATACAAACGAATATACTGGCGAGACGCAATATGTTGATCTAACAGTTCAAGAAGAAATTGCCATGGGATTGCAAGCTGCACCCAGCATGATGCAGCAATACGGCGGTGAATATCCTGATCAGGATGCACAAGATCAATTAGATCGTGTAGGAGCAATACTTGTACAAAGCAGTATTGCAAAAGACACCCAGTACAATTGGGATTTTCATCTATTAGCAGATTCTCAAACCATCAATGCCTTTGCACTTCCTGGCGGGCAATGTTTTATAACAGCAGCACTTTACAGCCAGTTAGAAAATGAAGACCAGCTCGCAGGAGTTATGGGCCACGAGATAGGACACGTTATTGCAAGACATAGCGCAGAACGCATCCAGCAGCAAGGACTTGCCAACGGCGTGATTACGGGAGTTGCTGTAGGTGTAGAAGGTAGTGGTGAGGCTGCCCAAGCCATCGCCCAAATGATCACTATGAAATACGGCCGCGATGACGAATTACAAAGCGATGATCTAGGCGTAAAAATGATGATCGATGCCGGTTATGATCCCTACGAAATGATTAAAGTAATGGAGATTTTAAAAGCTGCTGGCGGTCCCAATCGCGCTCCAGAATTTCAATCCACTCATCCAGATCCTGAAAACCGTATTGAAAGGATCAAGGAAGCAATTGCAAAGCATAAGAAGTAAATCAAATTAGAAGCGTACTTCAAAATGGTAGCCTTAAATCTAAATTTGTTAAATCAGAAAACATCTTCTCGCTTCAGGATAACTTAGAATAAATAGTTGCTGGGGGTCCTAGCTCATGATCAAAATATCCTCAAAAAGGTGGACTTAAGTCCACCCTTTTGAGGATATAGGGATTGATCAATAAATTCACTTGGTCACAATAAAATAGACGACTCACGACTCAGTGACTCATAACTCACCTACTCCTTAATAGTAACCCGCACCCCTTCACTGTGACTGGAAAACTCTGGCGCGTACATACATTCTAACTCGGTTATTCCATTTGAAAACTGACCCGCATTGTTTGCCCGCACGTCGTATTCAAAAACGTAGGTTCCAGGTTTTAACTGGTCAAAGAAAAAGTGTGTGGCGACATCTTTAGTGCTTTGGTAATAGCCCAGACCATCCTGATATTTATACTTTGAGATCACATCGACAGGTTCAAAACCACTGGCGCGCATATCTTTTAAATGGACAAAATCAAGGTCTTTACTAGACCGTATTTCGATACGAACGGTTACTAAGTCCCCAATTTCCAAAGCATCTTTTGCCGTTATTTCCACCAGCCTTTTACCGGTATCTGTGTTCACTTTTTTGAACAGGCGTTTTTTAACCGACATCGGTAAATTATCGTCCACCGTTATTTTATCCAGGTCTTCAAAGTATTGCCAGTACAAACCGCCGTAGCCTGTGACCTCGCTTTTGTTTTTAACCTCAACCGTGGCATAAACTGGTTTTACGTCACCTTCTTTTAAAGACACTTTAAAGTAACCGGTGCCGGCTTCTTTTTTCACGTCTTTCATAAGGGGTTCTGGGATCGCTTTTCCGCCCCATAATATGCGGTTGCTTTCCTGAACGTCCAGCCACTGGTTGCCTTGCAGCAATAATGCATAGGTAGCATCTGCAGTCGCCTTGGTGGATTTCCAGCGATTTGTGCGTTTGTTTTGCAGCAACCAGACCTTCAATTCTTCCACGTTTTTCTCGTCGTTTCCTACTTCTGTGAAGGTCTCGATCGCCAGCGCTTGGGTCTCGATATCGCTGGAATACCAGTTGTAACCGGTCACATTTTCTTTCCAGTACATTCCGTTTTCACGGCTGTTGACCGCACTTTGTCGCAGGCCTTCCACGATTTTCAACGCGGTTGCCACTTCCCCATTGCGCTGCAGGCTGATCGACATCAGTAATTGCTGGTAGATTTGTTGTGAGGCAAAGTTGGTTTTCGCTTTCGCGAAAGCGGACTCACGACCCGTTTTCAAGACTCCCGTTACATTTTTGTCCGTACTGAAGCTGCGTGCATACTGGTAATGCCAATAACTAACGCCATAATTGTAATTTTCGAGTGTCTTATTGCGTTTCAGGTATTCATTGAAACTGCGTTCCCATTCCCGGTCTAAGGCTTTTATCGCATTGTTATAAATACGATCTGTCTGCGGGCGGTCGCCATCATTAACGTTCAATTTGTTCAAATGGCCTATTCCCGCAGCAATGTGTCGAGTTATATATTCGCTCATTTTCCCGCCGGCAAACCATGGGAAGCCGCCGTTTGACATCTGCTGTGCTTCTAGTTTTGCAAGAGTGTTCTTCTTTTCCATCGCCGTTTTGGCGAGGTCAAATAAGGTAGCAAGTCTTTTCTGCTTTTCAGCCTCTGATTTTGCATCGCGCAACCATGGAGTGTGCGAAATTATAACCGATTTCAACTCCTCATTTTTCTCCAGATTGCTCGCGGGAACATCATTTGCTGCCCAGCTGTCAAAGACTTCCTTGACATTAGGATTGCTATTTAAAATATGCGCTGCCATGGCATTTGCATAATATCTGGAAAAAGTCTGCTCTGAACATTCATGCTCAAATTCCATCAAATAAGGCAGTGATTGAATTGCGTACCAGGAGGGGTTTGAAGTGTATTCAAAGGTCAATTGGTGATTTGTTCTAGTACTGGAAGTGGTGTTCGCCAATTTATCCATGGTCACACTAGCAGTTTCCCCAGCACGTACCCAAAGCGCTCTACTTTCTGTTACTAACATTCTGTTGGTCAATACGGGTAACGTATTTTCCTCACCATCAGAGAAATTTCCTGAGGTTGCAAGAACTCTATAGGTAACCGCTTGCGTACCTATGGGAATATGAAACGTCCAATTCACGCTGGTATTTCCACCGGTCGCAGCTTCAAAAGCCTGAATGTTTTTATTGTTACCCAGTTCTACATCGATAGGCTGCATCGTCAACGCATCAAATAATTGCAGCGTTGCCTTACCTGTCATAGGTTTTCCAGAAAGGTTTGCCACCTTAGTAGAAAACCGAATCGTATCTGTTTCCCGCAAGAACCGTGGCGGGTTGGGAACCAGACTCAGCTCTTTTTGTGTTTGTACCAATCCTTCAAACTGTGCCGTTTGCGCTTGCTTGTTATGGGCAAATAACCTGAATTTCCATTGCGTCAACGCCTCTGGTGATTTAAAACTGAATTTCAAGTTCCCTTTTTCGTCCGTGTATAATTCTGGCAGAAAGAAAGCGGTTTCATCCAGATTCTTGCGTACCTGCACATTTTGTAAAGCGATGGCCTCGTTGATAATATCTGCGGTAGAAACACCAGCTTTAGTGCTGACGATAACTACTCCGTTTGCAGCGCGATTTCCATAAATCGCAGTAGCCTCGGAAGCTTTCAAAACGGATAATTCTTGAACCGAATCAGGGTTAATCGACTTAAACTCGGCAGCGGTCATAGGAACACCATCAATAATATATAAAGGCTCTGGATTCCCATCAGCAGATGCAGCGCCACGAATAACTACAGAAGCACTTTCTCCCGGCTGACCCTTTTCATATTCAACTTGTAGTCCTGGAACTTGTCCCTCTAATCTTTGAACGACTTCTTCATTAGGTCTATCAGCAACAGAGTCTTCTAATGCTGAAGAAGAAATAGTGCTGGATAGTTTAGCTGAAGTGCGATACGATTGCACAACAACGGCATCTAGCGAAGTCCCAAGGGTCAAATTCATAACCGGCTGTGAAACAACTACTATTTCAGAATCATAACCTGTAAATGAGAATTCCAGCTTATTTCCAATGGCAGCATTTATGACATAAATACCATCAAAATTAGTGGTTGTTGTCGTTTTAGTTCCTACAATGCTAACTGTGGCGCCTAAAATAGGATAGCCCTCAGAATCTGTTAATTTACCCACTATCTTTCCTTCCACTGCTTTCACGGGTTCCAGCTTTCGCGAAAGCGAGTTTTTATAATATCTATAACTACGCTCAAAATTATTAAAAGTCAATCCATAGAGATTGAACTCTTCCTTCTCAAGGGAAATGGTAGGTTCATTTTTGTAGGGTATTTGCGCATAAACGCTAGTGAGAGTCGCTGCGGTCAGGTTACTGGGCGTTGATGAATAAAAATCACGGCTGCGGTTGTAGAAATAAAAACCGTTCCAATAACTGCTCGCAAACTCGTCCAGACTTTTGTCGTACATGCTCGCTAGAACCTCTGCCTGCATGCCGGTACTGTCTTGATCTTTTATGGTAAATGACCATTCCTCGTCAGTTCCCGGGTACAACTTATTGCGGAAGGTCTGGGTCTGGATCGTGTAGTTCTGCACGGGCTCGATAGGTTTATTGGCCTGAAAACTACCCGTTTCAAAGTCGTTATACTTCTGCACCACGTATTGAAATTTTAAGGCGTTCCCAGAAATTTTACCCAAAGAAAATGTTTTGGTGGTCTTTCCATTAGGCAGATAAATCCATTTAGATTCTAGAATCTTTTTGCTGTCATAAGTTGTCAAATAAAGGTAGATCCCATCGCTGCTGGTGTAAAAATTAACGACCGCCAGTCCATCTTTTACGGCTACATCATGACTAATTATCGACGGAACGACCGGAAGATTTTTATCTGCCCAGACCTGAACATCTTGTTTCTGTTCCACATAATCTTTTTCATCCTCAAGGCTTAGATTCTTACCTACTTCTATTGCTTTTGCATAAAGAATGTAATCTCCGTTTTTCCAGTTTGCGGTGATGGGAAGTTTGATCGTCGTGAGCGAATCAGTGGTAACTCTGACTTTGAAAAGAATGGGCGTATTTTTCCAATCGGCTATTTTTTCTTCCTTGCGCAATTCTGCTAGCGGGAATTGTTTGCGGTATTCTTCAAGGTTCAGCTCTTGGAATTCTGCTTCTGCCAATTCACTATCAACTATAATATGATCGCTTTCTATGTTGCTCCTTACCTGAAATTCTAGGGTCGCATTGACGGGTTTGCCATTAAGGTTGCGCGCCATGATTTGGACTTCGTTATTTTCAACGCTTAGTGTCCCATTAGTTGACATTTGGATCTCGATGGGTTTGTATCCCACACGCACGGTCGTTTGTGCCGTTCTTGTTTCTCCATTGACATCAGTTACAGATGCGGCAATCCTATAATTATAAACCGACTCGATTTTCTTTGCAACCAAGGAAGAATCCGGCAACGCCTTAAACGGAATCGTAAAGGTTCCATCTGCTTTTGTGATCGTGGTGTCTTTTGCCATAACCTCATCATCCACGGGAACGTAGCCATATCTCCAGTAAGGCACATTTGCAGTACGTGTTACGGTATAAGCCACGTCTGCATCTGTTATATTGCTGCCCAACAGGGCTTTGGCAAAACCTTCGACTTTAACACTATCACCCACAATATAAGTGGCGGTTACCTCTTTAAATTCTGCCTTGAACCTGGGGCGTTTGTATTCTTCTACCTGGAAATTTGTGTTGCCATTGGATTCCAATTGACCAGACCAATTATATTTTTTATCATCAACATTTACATAAATGCTAAACGTTCCCGTAAGTGTTTCTGCAGGAAGGCTGAACGCTCCATTGATACTTCCGTAATCATTGGTCGTAAATTTTTCTTTGAAGACGTTTTCTCCATTGACATCTTCCACCACAATTTCCAGCTCTTGTTTAGAGATCACACTAGACTTTCCATTTTGGTTCCCTACAAAAATGGACTTGAAATATACTTTCTGTCCCGGGCGGTAAATAGCGCGATCTAAATAAATAAATGCAGATGCTTTTTTACTGTTGTCTGTTTCTTCTTTACGATAATAACCACGGTAGATATTGGTATAAATCGTATCTCCGTTTTTGATAGCCTCCAGTTTATTCCTATAGTAATTATCTGAAAGCAGGAATGAAACCTGACCATTTTTATCCGTCTTACCTTGATGGCTGGCCGTCTTCTTATCGTCACGATAGATATTAATGCTGACGTTTTCCATAGCCTTTCCAGAATCGCGATCAGTTGCGGTTACTACAGTTTTTCCCAAGACATTATTACTTGTTAAAGCAATTCCAGAAACCATCATATAAGTTCCCGAACTTACATTTTTGTGATCTTTCTCCTTGATCAAAACTAAATAGTGCCCTTTTTCCAAACCGGGAATCGCATATTCATAGGTATGATCAAAAGTATCTTCACCATCTTGTAGCACAGCTTCTTCCACGTGTGCAAAAGAATTATTCTTCAATGCTTTTTCATAAACGGCGTTGTGAATAGAATCGCGATTTCCTTGAATTTCACTGAAATCTTGTGCTACCTTGATATAATAAATGGTGGCGCTTTTAGCATTTTTATAGGAAACCACCCCACGGCTGGGCTGGTTGGGAATTACGTTCGTTTGCAAACTACTGCTAAGGCTGGGCTGGTAAATCTGGGAAAGTAATTGTACACATTTCAAACTACCATAGGTTTCTGGATATTTTACTATGGCAGCTTTAGCAATACTTATTGCTTTTTCACGGTCTTCCTTTTTACTTTTATTTTCAGAGTTGTTAGAGCGCTGAAAGTAATAGTTAGCTAGACTGTTTTGAATCAAGGTCACAGCACCATTATCTGCATAATCCTGAATTAAAGTTTCATAGATCGTTACTAATCCTGGCAAAGAATCATTGCTTGAAATCTTGTTTTTTGTGTATTCCAGACGTTCATCAATCGCAGCCAAAAACGCTGGAATCTCCTTCCTCTTTTTATGTAAGTATTCCAACTGGCCATACAACTGTATCACATCATAACTGGAATAAACGGTATCGTTTGCAGGTCTTTTGAGCTCGCGTAATTCCTCCGTAGAGAGAAAAGCATTTTCTTTTGTTATGGAAAAATTTTCTTTAGGCATTGTGATGCCATAAGCGCTTGTTTCATAAAAATCAAGCGCATGATGGGCTAGAATATCCAGCAGACTGGGGCGCAGTTCTCTTCCCAATGGCTTGATTTGGAGAATGGGATCATAGTTTGAAACCTTTACTTTTGAAAGCTTGTCTGCATCATAGAGGGACTTTTGAAAAATATCAGAAATCTCGCTGTAGAATCTTTTAAGATCCCACGCCATAAAGTCATCACCACCATCTGCTACAGATGTTCGCCCGTTGATGCGATAGCGATTTTGATTCAAATATTGGCTGTAAAGTTGTCCTTTTATGGAATAGTAGATATTCTTTTCAGGAAATTTTGCTTTGGCAATTCTTAGATCCAGCGCCTCAATAACTTTCTTCTGAGCGTCTTCTTCTTTGACCATCCAGAATTTTGACTGGAATAAAAATACTTTCACCAGTTGTGCCTCGTCGTTTTTTCTGGATGCCTTTGAGCTTATATTTTCCAGTAGCTTCTGGGCTTCTTCCAGTTTATTTTCTGATTCCAGCTGCTCCACCTCCCGCCATTGATCACTATAATCCTGGGCTAGTGCGGCATGCGAACCTATACAACTGAATGCGATGAGAAAGAGAAATTGCTTCATAATGATGTGATAGAATTTAAAGGTACCGCATTTTTGAAATTTGGCACCTCATTTAATCCCACTTCAATTCCCATACCGCAATCTGTGGTATTCTTTTTGATATTTTTGCGATATGAAAAACCTGTTCCTAGTTCTGAGTTTTATTTCCTGCAGCGTTGCTTGTGGTCAGTCCGCTTTCGCGAAAGCGGAATCCCTCTACAAACAAAACAATTACAAAGCGGCATTGCCTATCTACACAAAGTTGTTGCAAGAAGACCCCACCGACGCCAAATTATTGCGCGCGACCGGTCAGACCTATGGGAAATTAGAAGATTTTGAAGCGGCTACCGCGATCTATAAGAGACTGCTTGCCACAGATGATAATAACGCCGACTACCATTTTTTCTACGGTGGTGCTATGGGAATGTGGGCCAAAAACGCCTCAAAATTCAAAGCTCTGGGACTGCTGGACGATGTAAAAATGCATCTCAAACAAGCAGCAGATCTGGATCCGAAACACATAGAAGTACGCTGGGCACTGGTTCAGTTATACACAGAATTACCCGGGATTATAGGTGGTTCACTTTCCACTGCCCGCAAATATGCCACACAATTACAGCGTTTATCACCAGTAGATGGTTACCTCGCTACCGGCTATATCGAGGAGTATGACAAAGAATACGATGATGCCGAGAAAGCTTATAAAAACGCCATCAAAGTAGGCGGGTCTTCTTTGACTTATTTAAAACTAGCCAACCTCTATTCTGACAAAATGGATCGTGAGGCAGATGCAAAAACAACACTTGAGACCGCTTATAAAATCCACAAGGACCCTAAATTACTTGCGGAAATTGAGAAGTTGAATTCATGATCACATAGAAATTCAAGATACCGAGATTTCATAAGAGCAGGTTTAAACCTGCCCTTATGAATACCGTGGCTACTCTCAACATGATTCAAATTCTTTTCAAAAAATCTAAGTGTGTCTATCTAGAAATCTTAAATTAATGTATCAGAGAAAGGTCTATTTCAATTAATAACTTCTTTATCTTGTTCAAACTTCATTACATCATTAATTTAGTCATTCGTTGTTCGTCCATTAGAGCAGCAGTCATAAGTCAAAGTCGGTAAAAGCCAATTTTTAATTCATAAACTCCTCACACATGCGCGTACATTTTATCGCGATAGGCGGCAGCGCCATGCACAATCTGGCTCTTGCGTTACACCAAAAAGGTTACCAAGTCACTGGTAGCGATGACGCCATTTTTGAACCTAGCAAAAGTAGGCTTGACAAAAAAGGATTATTGCCTAGCGTAATGGGCTGGAATGCAGACCGCATCACAACTGATCTGGATGCCGTCATTTTAGGAATGCATGCTAAAAAAGACAATCCAGAATTATTGAAAGCTCAGGAATTGGGGTTAAAGATCTACAGCTATCCCGAATATCTTTTTGAGCAGTCAAAAAATAAAACTCGGGTTGTCATAGGAGGATCCCACGGGAAAACCACCATCACTTCCATGATCCTACATGTGATGCATTATCACGATCGTGAGATTGATTATATGGTAGGAGCGCAACTGGAAGGGTTTGATACTATGGTTCATTTAACGCACGATAATGAGTTTATCGTTTTAGAAGGGGATGAATATCTTTCTAGCCCCATCGATCGCCGACCTAAATTCCACTTATACCAGCCTAATATTGCGCTTATTTCAGGTATCGCTTGGGATCATATTAATGTGTTTCCCACCTATGAGAATTATGTGGAACAATTTGAGGAATTTGTAGACCTCATGAAAAATGGAAGTATTCTCGTCTACAATGAAGAAGATCCAGAGGTGAAACGAATTGCTGAGGCCAGTACAAAACCCACCAGGAAACACGCCTACAAGGTTCCTGAACATAGCGTTGAGAATGGAAAAACTTTTCTGGAAACGCCAGAAGGTGCTATGCCTATAGAAATTTTTGGAAAGCACAACCTTAGCAATATGGCTGGAGCCAAATGGATTTGTCAGCACATGGGAATTGACGAAGACGATTTTTACGAAGCTATCGCCACATTTAAAGGTGCCTCAAAACGCCTAGAGAAAATTGCCGAAAATGAGCAGACAGTCATCTACAAAGATTTTGCCCACTCGCCCAGTAAAGTCGAGGCAACCACAAATGCTGTTGCAGAACAATACAGCGGGCGAAAAATAATTGCTTGCTTAGAGTTGCACACGTTTTCCAGTCTTAATCCAGAATTTTTAAAGGAATACAAAGGTGCGTTAGACAACGCAGATGTTGCTGTAGTTTTCTACAGTCTTGATGCGGTTGAATTAAAAGGCTTAGAAGCTATTTCTAAAGAGCAGATAAAGGAAGCTTTTGCAAACGATAACCTCATCATCATGACAGATCCAGCCGATTTTCAATCGTGGTTGTACGAGCAGGAACTTGCTGATGTTGCTTTACTGTTAATGAGCAGCGGCAACTATGGCGGACTTGATTTTGAGAAGTTGGTTGAGCTGATTTAGAATAAATAGGAAGCAAGAGCGCTGCGTTTAAGAAGGAACGACTTAAATCTAAAGGAGTTAATTAGAATTGTAACCCAAGTATAACAGCAAGCGCTAACGAAGAAATTTATTTTACAACAAAATCATGAAAAAACTATATGTGATTGCAGGTTGTAATGGAGCTGGTAAAACGACAGCTTCTTATACTATTTTACCAGAGATTCTCGACTGTGACGAATTTATAAATGCAGACGAAATAGCAAAGGGAATCTCTCCTTTCAATCCTGATGGCGCTAGTTTTCAAGCTGGCCGAATTATGCTCGAACGAATTCATTCACTCATAGAAAGTGGTAAAACTTTTGCTTTTGAAACTACTCTTGCCACAAAAAGCTATCGCGGCTTTATTGAAAAAGCGCAAGCCAAAGGTTATTCTGTGTCTTTGATGTATTTTTACTTAAACTCAAAGGAACTTGCAGTAAAAAGGGTGGAAACGAGAGTCAAGGAAGGCGGACATAATATTTCCAAAAATGTAATCCTAAGGCGTTACGATAATGGCCTGAATAATTTCTTTACTATTTTTAAGGATCTAGTTTCGGAATGGACATTGATTGATAATTCTGGAAGGCCTTATAAAACCATTGCTGAAACAACAGATGGCATTTTAGTGGTTCACGAAACCAAAATCTGGAATCAACTTAAAGAAAATTACAATGGAAAAGACTAAAACAAAGAATCCGAAAACCAAAGACCTTCTTCGAGGGCTTGAATTAGCGTATGAAAAAATGGTAGAGTTCAAAAAATATAAAAAAACACCTTTGGTCGTTTCTAGAGATGGCGAGGTTGTCGAAATTCCGTGGGATGAAATAGAGCCTACAACTACTTATGAGTAATGGAAACTTCAACTCCTTTTTAATTTTTATTAAAATGAAACCTGTAAAAAGTGCAAACAATAAGAAGAAACATATTGAAATCTCACCATTCGTAAAAAGTATTTCATCCGAACAAATTATGTCTATTGATATAGATGACAAAAAAGAGATTACCGATTACCTAGTAAAAAAGTATTTGTAATAGTTTGCCTAAACAATCCCCATTTTCTTCAACAAGAAACTCGCATTCATATTTGTGGCGACACCATCTTTAAAGGTGTAATCAAAATACAATTCATCATTAATAATCTGCGCATCAAAATAGTAGTTGGAAATATGCTCGTGTTCTTTTGCTACTTCTGTGAGGCTTAGATCATGGGTTGCAATGATTCCAGTAGCTTTTTTGAGCGTTAGTTTTTCGATGAGCTTTCTAGAACCGCTGGCCTTATCGACGCTGTTTGTTCCTTTAAGAATTTCATCGAGGACGATAAAATATTTTTCCTGCTCCATCTTATCTACGATAAACTTCAAACGTTTCAATTCGCTGAAGAAATAAGATTCATCATCTTTTAAGGAATCGCTGGTGCGCATGCTGGTGATGAGTTTGATGGGCGCATATCTAGCCATGGTTGCCCAAATGGGTAAACCTACATTTGCCATTACTATTGAGATGGAAACCGTTCTAAGAAACGTACTTTTCCCAGCCATGTTAGCTCCCGTAATAATGAAGAATTCTCCAGATTCAATGGCAAAATCATTTCCTATTGCCTTTTCAGGATCGAGTAATGGATGGATTGATTGTGTTGCTTTAAACTGGAATGCACCCTCAAGAATTTCAGGGAATATATATTTAGGATGGTTGTAAACAAAATTTCCTAAGGAGTTCATTGCGTCCATTTGTGCCACCGCTTCTATCCATGGTGCGATAAATTGTTTGTTTTGCTCTAACCAGATTTCAATGGAATGCACCTGCTTTAAATTCCACAATGCAAAACTATTTAAAAAAATCCCCAATAGCATGTTACTTCCCTGATCCAGTCTGGTGACTGCTTTTCCAAGATCGTACAAACGACTGGAAGCCGATTTACCTTCAGTATGAACTTGGTTTTTCAATCCCTGTAACACTTTACTCTTGAATTCTGATTTTTCAAATTGTTCTAAAAGTTTCCCGTATTGCGTGAAAAATGCCTCCAATTCTGAAATGTAATTGCCTAAAGCTATCAGTCTCTTTGCATACCTACCTGAGATAATCATCCCAATTAAAAAGATTCCTCCCAACCAGTAACCACTGATGATATCCATGCCATATAACACCCCTATGAGTACCGATGTAAAAAACTGCACATAGCAAAGCCATGAAAACACATTTGGGACAAAGGATGTGTGGCCATTAATCCAGTCGAGAACAGATGAGGGTTTGATTCTATTGTCCAGCAGCCTTCCTGTGGCTTCATATTCCTGCCTGAAATCCAGCATCTTGCTCAACTCCTCAATCGCTTCCTGACGTTTTTTAATACCTTCGGTTTCATTTGCTGTAAGTCTTGCCGCCAATAACTTTCTTCCTTCTGGCAAGGCAGTTCTATTGATAAATTGAAAAAAAGAACCTATTCCAAATAAATCAATATCGCGGCTGTAATCATGATCGTCCTCCTGAAACTCGGTTCCATCTGGCAGATCATCATAATCGCCATTTGCCACAGTGATTTCAAGCTCATTAAGCCGTATGAGTTCGTTAAAATAATTCCGCTTCGTTTTAAAGTTCTCGTGGCGGGAAACTAAAAACAAAAAAGCTGCAATTCCAGCTATCGCAATGAGCGTAGCCGTTTGCCAAGAACTCCAGAAAAAATAAATGCCAAAAATGGTCAATAAAAAAGCGGAAAGCCTAATAATTCCAGAGATGCGCAGCTGGCTGTTGTATTGCTTTCGCGAAAGCGAAAACCGCTCCACGCGAGCTTCATATATAGATAGTAATTCGTTCAATTAAAGTGATTTTAAGTCGGCCTGTAATTTTTTAGTTAGGCCTGAAACAACTAATTCATAACTGTGATCAATCCATTTGAAAACTGTAGGATCATCGACTGATTTATTAAGAAAAATCGTGTTCCAGTGCTTCTTATTCATATGCCATGCGCTGGTAACATCACCATCATATTGCTCCCTCAATTCAATAGCTTTCTGAGGATCGCATTTAACGTTAACCGCAGGTTCGCCACGTTCCCATCGTTCTAGACTGAGCAACATAAATATTTTACCCATTACTTTGAAGGTAATGGTATAGTTGTCAAAGGGCATTTCTTCTGTGATTCCTTTATTGGCTAGGCAGTATTCCTGCAACTGATCAACTTCCATTTTCAGGGAGCTTTTTTGTGTCGGCTGCTTTGTCTAAAATCAACGAGGTGTAATCAAGTTTCCAACCTATAGTCTGGGCAAGTCCTTCCATCAGTTGGATGGTTTTGAGTGCTTCCTTGCGCGCCTGTTCCATCAAACCGCTTTCCGGTATTTTATCTACAATATGTTGCTTAGCATTACGAGTGACTTCTGTGAGTTCATCGCTGCTAAAATAATTTGCCCAACCCTCTCGCTTGTCGTAATAGTTAAAGTCAGTTTCTATGCTCATCACTTGAGGTTGCGGAAATTCTGTGAGTTTTATGATCTTATTTGAAGTGTCGCTTTCCATCCGTATTTTAGTAAGATCAAATCCTATATGTGCTTTGGCATTGATCAATATGATCGCTTTTTTCTTACCCAGTAAAAAAGTAGCGATTTTATCCTTGACGTTTTGGTAATGGTAGATCTCTGCAAAGTCGCCTTCTACTGTGATGAACTTACAAACCGTCCGTATCTTTTCCATCAACACCACACTTTGCTCCTGCCTGTTATCCTTATTTCCCTTAAAGAAAAATTTGAAAATGAAAAAAGCGACGACTGCTCCTACAGCAAGTCCTATAAATAATTGCTCCATATCACAAAGTTAGGATTTTATCGCATACAGAATAGGCCGCGATGGCGCTGCATCATTTTCAATGGGCGCCACTTGTAAATCAAGGATATAATCACCGTCCGTAACTTCAGTGGGAACATAGATAAACTCAGTAATGGTAGCGTGTAACCTCTGTTTTCCGTCAAAGTCCCAAAATGCCTTATGCGCTAATAAAGCACCATTATCTTTCTCTTTATCGACACTGGGCGTATCGATGAGCACGTGTTTGATTCCGCTTTCGCGAAAGCGTAACATCGCCTCCTCACTCAAATACGGCGGATTCGTATTGCTGTAATTCATGTCTTTTTTAACGTCCGTATTGGGCAACGTACGGATTACAACTGCTTCAACATTTTTGAGATTCTTAAACATAGCTGCTGTAATCACTCTGTCTCCATCACGATCTTCTGGAGTCACAGTTATCACTTGCGCCGTGAAAAAACTCTTTTCTAGTGCCTTGTTGACGCTATGAAACTCCTTAGTTATATGCCCAATACATTCCGTATGCGTCCCATGACTATGCGGATTGAAAAAGATGTCGTTAAAATTTGTGCTGCCGCCCATGGAAACCTTACCTACATAACCATCCACTTCTACATGAGTGATTTTAGGTTGATCGATGTACCACGCCCCCACGCCAGCATTATTTTGCACGGCAAGACTGATGTCGATAGGTGAGTTGAGATCAATGTTATAGGTGTTATCAGCTATTTGAAGTGAAGTTTTCATGGGTGGTTTTGAGCAAGAGAATAAAAGAAGAGAGAATAATACTAAAGCAATTCTTTTCACGGGTATTGGTTTTTATGTAAATATAATCAAGATGACACAGATGCTAATTAAGCAGTTCAATACAAATATGATGTAATACTTACCTCTATGATTAACACGCAATAGTGATTTTAGAATACTACTTTTGTGTACTGAATTACATTCACAGCGACACTTCTCAAATGCCGAATAACCGCCCACAATTCATATCAGCTTTTTGCATCATTGCACTTGCAACGGCTGTCTTTTATTTCTCAAAACCCTATTTGCCCAGTAAACTTTTTGTACAGCAAGAAGCTAGCGTCGCCATTGTAATGGACAGCCTGATGCAACAAGCCATGAAGGACACCAGTGCAGTCGTTATAGATTCCATTATTGTAGAACAGGACTCCGTTTTTAAAGATTCCATAGCACCCAGAAATAACAGCTACCGATTGATGCAATTATCAGATTTTGATATGGGTATCACCTATCAGATCGATTCTACCGGCAGCGTTCCCCTGCCTAAAGCATTGCCCTTGACTTCTTATAAAGGCACGGAATATCTGAATCGGTTTTTTGAGAAGTTGTTAGAATTAGAAGAAAATGGTAATGGCAGCGTTCGCATTGCCTATTATGGCGATTCCATGATTGATGGCGATTTAATCGTTCAGGATTTTAGGAGCACGCTGCAAGATAAATTTGGCGGTAATGGCGCTGGCTTCGTGCCCATTAATTCTGAAAGTTCCAGTGCCAGATACAGTGTGAAGCATTCCTACAGTGGTAGTTTTAGAGAAGAATCTTACATGAAAGGCGGCGGGAAAACTGCTCCTTACGGCGTGGGCGGCACGGTTTATTTTGCCACAGATTCTTCTAGCCAGGTTACCTATCGTTCCAGTGGCATCAAAAATTCGTACCGTTTAAACTCACCTGTTTTATTTTATGGGACTGGCAATGAAACAGCTTCCATAAAAATCCAAGTAGGAAATGATACCACATTGATCGAGAAAAAATTAAAAGGATTAGGCTCGTTAAATTCCCTACCATTAGGCGGTGGAAACCTGCAACAGTTAAAGATCCAACTGGGATCTGCGCAGGATGTACCGTTATACGGTGTTAGTTTTTACGATGGTCGTGGTGTGACTGTTGACGGGTATTCCAATAGAGGGAATTCTGGATTACCGCTTAGCATTTTGAGCACCTCGCAGATGCGCAACTTTGACCGCAAACTGGGGTATGACCTGATCATTTTGCAGTATGGCGCTAATGTCCTTGCTACAAAAGCAGAGAGTTATGGCTGGTATGCAGACCGTATGGAACGGGTTATCGACCATATAAAACTCAGTTTTCCAGAGGCAGATATTCTCATTCTGGGAACGGCAGACCATGGGGTAAAGATGGATGCCCTAGTGCGTACTGATGTTTCCGTCATCAACTTATTGCAGGCACAACAGAAATATGCAGCACGCACACAATCTGGATTTATGAGTCTTTTTAACATGATGGGCGGCCCCAATTCCATGCCCATCTGGGTGAATCACAGTCCACGACTGGCAAATACGGACTATACCCATTTCAATCCTAAGGGCTCAGCACGCATCGGCCGAATGATCTCTAACGAAATTATAAAGGACTACGCCATTTTCAAGAAACGCCGCACTGTTGAGAAGGCAGCTTTCGCGAAAGCGGAAAAAGACAGCATCACAGCAGCAAACGAACAACAGCAATTGAATCTACCTCAAGATACCATCACGAACACGCCTAGCGACCAATGAGAAAAATTATTTTAGGCATTCTTATTTTAGGTAGTAGTTGGGTTTCTGCGCAAAAGATCTCTGACCTGCAGATCAATCCGTTATTGGTAGATCCGCAGTTTGTAGTGTTGAAAGATGCACAGGCGTTAAAACCATTTTTCAGAAAACTAGAAGATCTAGAACAAGGCAAAAGATCCCAAGTTACGATTGTACAAATAGGCGATTCTCATGTTCAAGGCCCCTTTTTTCCACAGGCAATACGGGATAGTTTGCAAAAAAGATTTGGCAATTCAGGTCGCGGTTTTACGTTTCCCTACCGCGTTGCACAAACGAATGGCGCGACAGATGTGAAATATAAATCGAGTACCGATTGGAAATCTGTACGAAATGTCAAGAGCAATGGAAGCGACGACGTAGGACTGAGCGGGATTTATCTTTCCACCACAAATGCCGATTTTGTACTCCAAATTGATCTTCCCAGAGATTTTGAAACTCAGGATTTTATCCAGATCATTAGCCCAACACCAGAATCTTTTAAACTGAGTACCTCTACCAGCAGTGACGTTGTGAGGATTGTAGATGCTACAACTTCTTACAAAGTCAGGTCTGGCGATAACCTAGGAGCAATTGCAGGAAAATATGGAAGTTCTGTTTCTAAGATTCAGAAAGCAAATGGAATGCGTTCCACTCGCATTAATATAGGTCAAACCCTAAAAATACCATCCGGTAAAAAACAATCCATCGTAAAAGAATCCTCTTTTATAGATATTTCCAGATTGCCCAATGGTGATTTCCCATTACCTAAAAACACTCGAACTCTTTATCTAAGAGCCGCTAAAAACCAAAAAGAATACCTGCTGGACGGCGTCAATTTCAAAAGAAAATCAAACGGTATTTCCTTCCACGCTATAGGAGTCAATGGCGCTAAATATTCAGATTATACAAAGTTTGATAGGTTTTTTAAGCAACTGGAAGCGTTGAAGCCAGACCTCATAATCGTTTCTCTAGGAACGAATGAGAGTTTTTACGATACCTACACAGAGGGTGACCTGATGAAAGATATGGATGCATTCAACCGTAAGTTGATCGCTAAAAATATGAACGCACCGGTGATTGCAACCAGCCCGCCGCCATCAATGAAAAACAGGAAAAACATCAATGATATTGCAACGGTCTACAGTTATCAAATGGGTGTATTTGCAAACCTGAATTCTTGGGCATTTTTTGACTTGCACAGTGCAACCCGCACCAGCAATGCAATGCCTGATTGGTACACGGCAAATTTAACCTCCAGCGATAAAATCCACTTTAACCGTCTGGGTTATGAATTACAGGCACATCTTTTTGTACAGTCTTTACTTAAGTCTTTTAAGGAATCTCAATGATAGATTGGCCGCAAATTATAGAATGGTTCACGTACCACCCACAAAAACCTTTGCTGTTTAATAGCGCGCTTTTTCTGGGTTTATTTCTTGCTTTCTACGCCATCTATATCCTACTCAAAGACCTGCGAAAGTTGCGTATTCTTTATGTTATTGCGTTTTCGCTTTTCTTTTATTACAAATGTAGCGGCATTTATTTTTTGTTGCTCATATTTTCATCAGTGGTAGATTTTTACCTTTCGCTGTGGATTTATAAAAGCAATGTCTCGCTCAACCGGAAGTTGCTACTCCTCGCCTCCTGCGTTATTAATCTGGGACTATTAGCCTATTTCAAATACACTGGATTCCTTGCAGAGAATTTTAATGCGCTACTCAATGGTGATTTGAGTTTTGGCAACATTTTCCTACCAGTTGGAATCTCTTTTTACACCTTTCAAACTATGTCTTATACTATAGACATCTATAGGAAAGAATTGACGCCCACAAAGAATGTCATGGACTTTATGTTCTACGTCTCCTTTTTTCCACAACTTGTGGCAGGACCTATAGTTAGAGCAAAGGATTTCATTCCGCAGATTTATGAAAAGCTCAAATTATCAAAACAAGAGCTGAGTTATGCGCTGTTCTTGATCATAGGTGGGCTTATTAAGAAAGCCGTGATTTCAGATTATATCAGTGTAAATTTTGTGGATCGGGTGTTTGATTTGCCTGATAATTATTCGGCTTTTGAGAATTTGTTGGGGGTTTATGGGTACACTTTGCAGATCTACTGTGACTTTTCTGGATATTCAGATATTGCGATAGGACTGGCATTTTTGCTAGGTTTCAATTTACCGGCCAACTTTAGAACGCCGTATCAATCTGCGAGTATTACAGAATTCTGGAGACGCTGGCACATCTCGCTTTCCACCTGGCTTAGAGATTACTTGTACATTTCACTAGGTGGCAACCGCAAGGGGAAACTGCGCACCTATTTCAATCTGTTTATGACCATGCTGTTGGGCGGCTTGTGGCACGGCGCATCCTGGAAATTTGTGCTTTGGGGCGCAATGCATGGAACCGTTCTCGCGGTGGAGAAAGCCTTCCGCATTCCACAGTGGAGCAGTAAGAATCTGGGCAGGAGGTTCGTTTTCGGTTTGTTGACCTTTCATTTTGTCGCTTTTTGCTGGATCTTTTTCCGCGCTGCTGATTTTGGGGTAGCGATGAATGTGATTGATAACATTTCTACACTGCAACCGGATTTTAGCCAGTGGTGGACAATTTTGAGTAGTTATGGCAATGTGATGTGGGTGATGGCTTTTGGATTTGCATGGCATTTTGTTCCAGAATCCATTCAAGCAAAACAACTGCGATTGTTCCACAAGTTCCCGTTGCTCTTAAAAGCTTTGATTCTTGCAGTGGTGATCTGGATCATCAGTGCCACAGCTAGTAGCGCTGTACAACCCTTTATTTATTTCCAGTTTTAGAAACAATCACTAGCAAATCCAAAAAGGAAGGGAACTTTCAGAATTTAATTCTAGAATTTTAGTTCTGATTCCGATCACAATTATTTTTATTCTTCCTTTTGATTTTATTTTTAACGGAGTCAAGCTCCCAGTGACTCAATCCTCAAGTTTTTATGGTCAAGCATTAGGTTCTCGAAATGCGGCTAGGTTGTATTAACCCAAATTCACCATGAAAAGTTCACTAGCAATTCCATCGCTTAAGAATTTTCCTTTACGGGTAACGAGTAAGATATCTGCATCTAGATATAGCAAATGATCTTTCAAATAGGTTGTCGACTGCTCCAACAGATACTCTTTAAATTGTACGCCAAATTCTTTTTCCACATGGGTTAAAGAAACACCGTAAATTGTGCGCAGGCCTGTCATAATATACTCGTTGTAGCGATCGACAGTTGTAAGTACCTCCACTTCTTGTGGCAGGTCGCCATTTTCAATCGCTTTGAGATATTTTACATTATTGTTAATGTTCCAGGATCGCCGCTTTCCATCAAAACCGTGAGCGCTGGGCCCGATTCCCATGTAGGATTTTCCAGTCCAGTAAGCTGTATTATTCTTTGAGAAAAAACCAGCCTTACCAAAATTTGAGAATTCATAGTTTTCATAAGAATGCAACTGCATCATGTCTAATAATATATTGAACTGGCGTTGCGCCTGTTCATCATCCACTTGATCAATAATCCCCTGTTCAATAAAAGATTTCAATGCGGTATCATCTTCCACGGTCAGCGCATAACTGGAGATATGGGGCACTTTGAGCTCAATTGCTTTGGATAGATTTTCTCGCCAGCGATCATCCGTTAAACCAGGAATACCGTAAATTAAATCAATGGAAATGTTTGGAAACCGCTTTCGCGAAAGCGAGATACAATCCACAGCCTCTGCTGCATTGTGGGCTCTGTTCATCAACTGGAGATCGGCTTCAAAAAAGGATTGAACTCCTATACTCAGCCTATTGATCTTTGTCAATGCGAGATCCTCAATTATTTGAGGGGTCAGATCGTCGGGATTTGCTTCTAAAGTGATCTCTGGATCAACGATCACCTCATAATGGGCATAAATCGTCTCTATAATTTCATCGATAGCGGTACTTTCCAGAACGCTGGGCGTTCCTCCACCGAAATATATAGTCTCAATTATTGTGTTTTGAGCCTCGTCTTTACGCAGCAGCAATTCGCTCTTAATTGCCGCTGTCATTCGGTTCTTGTGCTTCAAAGAAGTTACAAAATGGAAGTCACAATAGTGACAGGCTTGCTTGCAAAAAGGTATATGAATATATATGCCGCTCATGTGCAACAAATGTAAGGTTGTATCGTTTAAAGACTAGATCGTTAAGATTATTATAATGAAAAAGTGTTAAATGTTGGTTTTTAGCTTGTTAATACTTTTTCATTAAATAGCTTCGGCACGGTCTATGAGAAATTAAGATTGAGTCAAAATTCAAAAAAGATTTTATGTTAAAACCGATTTTATTGATGATCCTATTCGTTAGCGCAACTTTTAATGCAGCTGCCGCTAATGATGCTCCAATCGCTGACGATGCCCCACTTGTAAATATGGCAATCAACAGTAAAGAAGTAAAAACTTTCCAAAATACCTCACTACAATTAAATCTGAGGGCGCAATTAATGGCTAACCCTACCTGGAGAACTCTGATACAGCAAAAACGCATGTCAGTAAGTCTTGTAGATCTCAATGACCCGGAAGCGATCAAATATGCAAGCGTCAATGGAAATCATATGATGTATGCCGCTAGTCTTCCTAAGATTGCCGTGCTTTATGCTGCAATGGACGCTATTGAAAAAGGCGAATTAAAAGATACTCCCAAAGTAAGAGATGATATGTGGCTGATGATTTCAAAATCAAATAATGCTGCTTCTACAAGAATGATCGACCGTGTAGGTTTTCAAAAAATTGAAGACGTGATGTGTGATCCTTCTAACCCGTTTTTTGATAAAGATGGAATAGGTGGTCTTTGGGTAGGCAAACGCTATGCTGCTCAAGGAAAAAGAAACCCAGACCCTATCAAAGGTTTGAGCCATGCTGCAACAACTGATGCAGTAGCTAAATTTTATTACCAACTTGCTACTGGCCAGTTGATCAACAAGCAACGCAGCAAGGAAATGCTCGATATAATGGAGAATCCATCCTTACACCATAAATTTGTAAACACGCTAGATCGTATTGCACCTAACGCAAGATTGTTTAGAAAAAGTGGATCTTGGAAAAACTGGCATTCTGACTCTATTCTAGTATGGGGAGAAGATGGACGCAAGTATATTCTAGTGGCTCTTATCGAGGATGCGAGCGGCGAACAAATTATTAGAAATTTAGTGCAGCCGGCAGAACTAGCTTTGCGCAAATCAGTTATATTGCCTACAGATTTAGATAATAGTGATGGAGTGGTTGTCCGACAGGATACGTAAGATATTTGATATTAGAAGCGGCGAGCTTTCAATCTCGTTGCTTATGCAGTTATACATATTTTTAATCATAAGTGCGTTGCTCGTAGTCAAACCTACCGTCAACGCACTTTTCTTATCTGAGCTAGGTGCAGATGCTCTCGCAGAGGCTTTTGTCATTATTGCTATAGCAGCAGTAGCTGGCTCCCTTCTTTATAACAAATCTTTAGAACGGTTTAAGCTCAAGTCGCTTATGCGATACACGTTGATGGTATTCACGGGAATATTTATCATTATGGGTACCCTTGTTGCCTTTGGGTATTTTAATACGATTCTCGCATACACCTTTTATACCATCGTCGCCCTATTTGCCTTACTCGCAACTAGTCAATTCTGGGTGATGGCAAACGTAGTTTTCAACGTACGTGAGGCTAAACGGTTGTTTGGATTTATAGGCGCAGGCGGGATAGCAGGAGGAATTTTTGGCGGTTATCTAACCTCATTACTAGCAGAACATGTAGGAAATGGAATCCTCTTAATTTTTGCAGGGTTTCTGATTATGGGCTGTATTTTCGTGATGAACGCCATCTGGCGCAATAGAGTTGATAAGCTCAGTTCTTTCAAAAGAAAAGAGCGCGCAACTGTATCCAGTGAGAATAGCGTAAAACTTATTTTTAATTCCAAACACTTAAGCTCACTAGCAGCGGTGATAGGAATAGGCGTTTTAGTTGCAAAACTCGTGGATTATCAGTTTAGTTACATCAGTTCCAGAAATATTCCAGACTCTCAAGAACTGGCTTCATTCTTTGGATTTTGGTTTTCAACATTTAATATCGTCTCTCTTGTAATCCAGCTCTTTTTGACTCGGCATATTCTGGCGAGACGAGGTGTTAGTGCAGGACTTGCAGCCTTGCCCATCGGCATTGTGTTCTGTTGTGTAGGACTATTGATATTACCAGAATTATGGATCGTTATAGTCCTTAAAGGTCTTGATGGAAGCTTAAAACAATCCTTGCATAAAAGTGCGGTGGAACTGTTAGCATTGCCTATTCCCAGTGATGTAAAGAACAAAACTAAGACTTTTATCGATGTTGTAGTAGACAGTATTGCCACTGGTCTTGCAGGGTTGATTCTGATATTTGTAGTACGCGCTTTTGATCTGTCTCCTGTATTCATAACCGTTTTAATTCTAGTGCTCGTGGTCGTGTGGGTCTTTATGATTAATCAGGTGCGAGATGCATATTTCGGCACATTTAAAGAACAAATTATAAATAGAGAGCAAATCAAAGTCGATAAGCGATCTAATTCTATGGTCCGTAATAACATGAAGATCATATTTGAATCTGGTGGAGCTGAAGATATTTTATACATGCTTGATCGCGTTCCAGAGATGGCTCACCGCTCTTTAAAAGCACCTATCATTAAATTATTACAACATCAAGATCATCGTGTAAAAGCAGAGGCAATTAACCAGCTTAAACACATCGATCGTGGTCATCCAGTTCCTGAAGTTCATGACTTAATATACATTGATGACGATAATGTGGTGTTAACTGCTATGCAATATTTGATGGCGCAAGACACAAAGTTCCCTGCACAGTTCTTTGAGAATTATCTGGATCATGAGAGTGATTATATTTCCAGCGCGGCGCTATTATGTCTCGCACAAGAGACCGAAGACAACCCTAAACTAGCCTCAAAATATAATCTTGACCTGCGGATTAATTTATTTTTAGACGAATTAGATCGCAATGAAAGTAGTTTTAGAAAACAAGAAATTATTGAATTAGTTAAAGCTATAGGTTATGCTAAGGGCGAGAACAGACATCGTTTTATCTTACGATATTTTAACGATCCAGACCCTGAATTAAAGACTGCCGCATTAGTTGCTGCGGGAAACACGGCTCACGAACGATTCCTTCCTTTATTGCTGGATGAATTAGAGGAGTCTCGCTTTCGCGAAAGCGCAATCAGGGCGATTGCAGATTATGGCAATCCCATTATTACATATTTGAACAAACGTTACAGCGACCCAATGGGGCCTAAAAGTCTAAAGAAATACCTTCCAGACATCTTACTGGAACTGGGAACGACTAAAGCGGTTAGGGCCTTGTTGATGATTAGTAAAAACGGGCCGTTAAAATACCGCACACGCATGATTGTGGAGTTGTTGAAATTCAAAAAAGAGAACGGAAGTCTTGAGATTCCCCAGAAAACTTTTTTTAAAATGATTCGCAAAGAGTGCGAGGATTATAAGCAATTGCAGGGTTGTTACTATAGCCAACGTATTCTAGAACGATCTAATTTGTATCCTGAACGGGTCATTAGTATCACAGAAACAGGTAAAAGAAAAAAACTTATTCTGGCGATTAAAGCAACAATGGACGATTCCTTAGAGCGTATCTTCAATATTCTCGCCCTACATTTTAATTATAAAGATGTATTTATCGCCTACAGAGGTTTGCAAAGTGAGAAACGGGAAACCAGAGCTGCAACCATGGAATTTCTAGAAGGTCTAATAACGCGCAATTATAAGTCACAGCTGTTCCCTATTATTGAGGCTGGTATAAGTAATCCAGACGGTGAATTATCTGAAATGCACGATCGTGTTGCATTACCAACTGAAATGCAATGCTACTATCATTTATTGCAAGTCGAGGATCGAAAGATCAATAAACTAGTCATTAAAGTAATCGCAGATTCTAATAATCCAGAACTAGTACCTCTACTGGTTCGTGCCACCACAAAAAAAGACCCCAAAATTGCCGCGGCAGCTTCTGAGGCCTATATGAAAATTCGCAATTTATCTAAAACTGCCTAACGTCTTAGCTTTCTTTTCTAATTGCTTTGTCAATAGCACTTGCAAGATACATATGATCTCCTGCAGAGTTCTTACCTAATATGTTTGACATCAAACAAACGATATAATTAGTTCCATCAGGATGCTCTACCATAATGACACTATTCATATAATTAAAATTAGTTCCAGCATATTTCCCATTTCCGCCGCTGTAATAACTACCTGATTTAAAATATACAGATGCATCATCAAGTTGTGAACTGTAGGCATAACGTATGCGGCGATCGGTCAAATACATCAAACGTTTTAATTCAAGACTGGATTGCTCATCTACCATCTCACCTTGCTCCAGCTTTATAAACCATTTCATCAATCCTTTAGGAGTACCTATACTACCTCCTGTGGCTCTAGCTATACGATCTGGACCATTTGTAAAAAAACTACCTAATCTCCATTCATCATGAGTGATTCCCATATCTCTCAATGGTTCATTCACCACTGCTGTTGCAAGTTCAGACAATTCTTTTTTATCAGCAGTTTTCCAGTATTCATCTGCCTCTTCTTGAGTTAGATTAAAATAGTCATCTCCGAATATTTTCATCAACAACGCTTCTCTCCATACTATACTTGCTGCACCGTTGTTACTAACGCTCAACATGTGATCCATCCATTCGTAGAGCGTGAATTCATCACTAGCAACTACTTGACGCTTGACTAGTTTTTCTGTTTCTAAATTATAAAATGGAACGGTATGGTGATCACCTGTTCCCCACACTCCAGATTTAACCACCTTATCACGCATCAATTTTGTACGTACATTAAAATCGTCTGGACATAAGGCTGCAAGCTGTGTAAAAAATGCCGTCGCAACTGCTAGCTTACCAACACTCCCTGGTTGGAAACCGCTGTTCTCATTCATCTCTGCATAGCGCAGGTTGTTGGGATCAGAAATATCAAGAACGGTTACTGCATAACCACTACGTCTGGGAAACAAACGTGTCATTTTATCTTGGAAATCATTATCGACCACCATGATGGAGTCTGTTGAAACAGTATCCTCACACAGCCATAAATTGATTTCTTCTGTTTTTTTGAAGGAACCAGGTTTCAAGTAGTATTCCGTGATGGTACTATCGAGTGTTTTTTCAAGACGTTTTAACCGCTTGATTCCTGTACGCTCATATCCGTCAATAGGATAAAGTGCCATTGTAATGATGGCCGCAACTATTGTTATTGCGATATAGTAGTGCTTTTTCAATTTTTGATATTTTTATTAAGGTATAATTCTGTGTTCAGATTAATGTCTTTATCTATAGATGAAAGATATTCAGAGTTTTTAGCCTGATCATTTTCTACAAATGGCCTTATCTGGAACAAATAGAGCTTTCCATCTTTAAAGCCTAATTCAATATCCCATGCTCCTTTATAACTTCCATTTTTTGAACCTGGCATTGTTTTATGCACTTCCTCTGAAAACTCTTTTATAGTTTTCAAATTCTCTGGAGTGAGAATGCTAGTATATAAGTCTACGTGTTCCATCACAGATCCTCCAGTTATAGGAAGTTTACGCATTTTATTTTCCCTAGCGGGAGATATCAATGCTCCTTTTCCCTTTTTATCGATAAGATAAGTTTCCGCTGCTTGTCCGTCAACGGCGCCACCTGCACCACGACTCATTGCTACAGTGATTTTATTATCATCATTATTAATAAAATCCTTAGTGATCAAAACACCACTGTAATCAACATCTACTGATGGAATAATTAAAATAGAAGGATATACATTTTCTGGATTTTCTAGATAAACCTGTCTCCATTTAAAGCTGCGTTCTGTGTAAGGAGACGCCCATACATCTCTTATTCCTTGAATGATCTTATCTCTTGCTACAGCATTAAAAACGGTCAAATTTAATCCGGCACCTGTAAATTCTTCTAGGTCCTCCATGTTTGTATCACTACGCAAAAATACGGGAACAGCTCCCATTTTCCCGCCCAGTATAGTTTTGAAATCGCTTTCTAGTTGACCGATGAACGCAGGTTTCATGGGCATTTTATCAATTTCCGCACGTAACTTAGTAAACTCGGCTAATTGGTATTTAATGACCTCGGATTCTTGTAGTTTATTACTGCGCATATTTTCAGCAGTTTTAAAAATCTCTGTCAAGTATTCCCAGTAGGTTTTATCCTCACCTGGAATCTGCTGGTTCATATGATCCTTAAAAACTCCGAAGGGAACCACAATACCATTTACCACGTGCTGTGGAAACATTTGTTTCAATTGGCCTAAATTGGCTGCTTTTGGACCGCTCAAAATACCGCTGTCTGCACTGGAAACATTTGCCATATTAATGGGCATCGTGCCATCTAATTTCAATTTTCCTTCTGGAATACGGATGGTCTTTTTATTCTTTTTGTTTGAGGAGAACAACACCTTTTCTGCAGTAGTCATATTGTCCACAGACTTAAGCACTACCGTACCGCGACTACTCACAGCATAAAAGACTTCCTTTCCATCAAAAGCTTTCAAGTCGGCAAGATTATCTGTGGATATGGCGGCATTGGGTATTCCTAGATTGCGAGCCAGTAATTGCACGTGAGAAACAAGATTTCCTTCAGATACCGTTGCAATTCCTGCTACTGGTTTTAGATCACTGGGCGGTCTATCAAATACATAAATCTTGTTAGGGTCTACCGTCATTCCTTCCGCATTTCCTTCAACAACAACTAGTTTTCCTTTAGCATAACCAGCATTCAGACCGCGTACGGTAGATGGATTACCCACTTGATCTACTTGACTCGTCAATCCTATTTGACGAGAAACTAATGCTCCTAATTCTCCTATGGCATCTCCCAAAGGAAGTAGTAGAGAACTTCTAATTCTATCATCTAAAAATCCATAGGCCAATGGCTCAAATTTCATGTAACGCTCTACATCATCTCCATAAACCGTGTTCACCATACCTGTTCCCCATTCCACCTGACTGCGCGCGGTAGAAATAAAATCTAGCAACTGATGGGCTTTCATCGTTTCACCTTCCGTTGTAAACAACCTGTCTTCTACAGCGTTCCATTCCCACTGCTCCACATAACCACCGGCAGAAAGTGCTTCACTCAATGCATAAACCTTATCTAGGTGCTCCTGTAAAGTAGTAGGCTCCCACCGGGAAGTAGTTTGAAATATCAACTCCTCTAATCGCAAACTAAGTGTCATGGCAGATGTCCTGCGAGTTCCTCGCTTATCATCCTTAAGATTAGTTCTTATGTCACACATTAAATTTGCCGCCGCAGGGATCAAAATCGATGGTTCTGTATCGTTAGTGTATGTTTTAGAAAACAACTCCGTTTGTTTTCTGATATAAGAATCTGTATCCCAATCTGCTACCATTTTATCAAGACTAGTTACAGGAACCGGCTCAAAAAACTCTTGCATAACATTTATCAGCTCCTCAAATTCCTTCCGTTCTTTAAAAGTTAAGTCTTCATTATTTTCCTTAATCCATCGCTGGGTAGCAGTGATATCTCGAGCCTCGGGATTTCCATGGATTTTAATCCTTAAGTCCATGAATTTAGGATGCTTTTCCGCAAGGGTTTTGCTAACGCTGCGCACTTCTTGGGCAAGATTTGTATCGCCATCGTGAGGAATATCACGCAAGCTTTCACGCAGCAAGAAAAAATCTCGATCGATTAAATCATTATCTCCTAAAACAGTATAATAAAATGTTCTTCCCCATTCTTCTTCATCTTCAACTTGTTTTGAACCTCTGTAATAACGAGCTTTTTCTAAAATCCAACCATCATCTATCGACACGAGATAATTATTGATCTGGTATTGTTTCACACGAGAATGGTTCTGGTCTGCATCCCAAAACTCCCACAAGTCTGCTGCAGCAAGAATCTCGCTGAAATAGATGTGCTCACGATTTCCTAATTGCACAATCTCACTCCTATAACTGGCATGCTGTATACCGCCACCTATCGCATCTGGGCATGGATCTTTTGAACCGCGGGTGGTGCCATCTTCACAAAACCACTCAATCCTTTTGTAAGGTCCTCGATCCAGACCACGATACTCTTTGATCATCGTCGTTATGCGGTCGTTAGTAAAATCCTGGGCAACAGATTGTTGCGATACACATCCTAAAAGGATAACAAGTGATAGTAAAGTTCTAATCATGTTTCAAAAATATGAGTTTGCCGCGTAAGAAAACCCTTGTTTAATAGCAAATTAACTGGTTCAACTGCACTAGTGATTGAAGTTTATCTCGCTTTCGCGAAAGCGAATATATTTCCAATATCGTGCCATATAGGATCATTCGCGCTTTGTAGAGAAAGAGAGATACAACATTACGTTTTCGTTAACAGCAAGAAGGTGTGATGGAATATACCTTACTCTAAAATTATTCACATGTCATTATTTTCAAAAATTAAGGGAACCATCAATTTGATGAAAAATATAGATTTAGAACAGCTCGCTGCTTTAAACGAAAAAGTTGACCTCTCTAAAGTCATGGATACGGTAGGCAACCTGGACGATCGACAACTCGCTGGCTTGATGAAAATGTTATCCACCAAAAAGAAAAAAGGCCAACACAAATTACCTCCCATAAATGGAGATTTTTATGATTTGAGCCGCAAATTGACGGAGGAGCAACGCGACGTGCAAATGAAAGTACGCAACTTTATGGAAGATGAAGTGCAGCCTATTGCCAATGATTACTGGAACCGTGCGGAATTTCCACACGATTTAATCGCAAAATTTGCCAAACTCAATATCGCTGGAATCGCTTATGAGGGTTACGGCTGTCCAGGAATGGATTTTATTACTGAAGGAATTATCGCAGAGGAGGTCGCTCGTGTTGATGTATCAATTTCTACCTTTTTTGGGGTCCATAGTGGACTTGCGATGGGATCTATTTACCTGTGTGGAAGTGAGGAGCAAAAACAAGAATGGCTACCACAAATGGCACGAATGGAAAAAATAGGAGCCTTCGGTCTAACAGAGCCTGAAACGGGTAGCGGTATTGCTGGCGGAATGGAAACCACTTGTAAATGGGATGGCGAAAGCTGGATCCTAAACGGTCAGAAAAAATGGATAGGCAACGCCACATTTGCAGATGTCATAATTTTATGGGCTCGTGATGTAGATTCAAACCAAGTTAAAGGTTTCTTGATACGTAAAGGAAATCCAGGATTCCATGCAGAAAAAATGGAAGATAAAATGGCGCTGCGTATTGTACAAAATGCTATAATCACCTTAACAAATTGCGTTATTCCAGAAGGGGATCGACTGCAAAAAGCAGATAGTTTTAAAGATACTGCCAAAGTGCTGCGCATGACCCGCGCTGGTGTTGCATGGCAAGCCGTAGGATGTGCTCGCGGTGCTTATGAAAATGCATTGAAATACACTAAGAAGCGAGAACAATTCGGCCGACCGATCGCTAGTTTCCAGTTGGTTCAAAACCACCTGGTGGAAATGCTTTCCAATCTTACCAGCATTCAAACACTATGTTTTAGATTGAGCGAGATGCAGGATCAAGGAATTTTGAAAGATGAACATGCTTCACTGGCCAAGGTTATTTGTTCCATGCGCACAAGAGATATTGTTTCTAGAGCTAGAGAAGTAATGGGTGGTAACGGTATACTATTAGAGCACAACGTTGCCAGATTTGTAGCCGATGCAGAAGCGATATACAGCTATGAAGGAACTAAAGAAATTAATACATTGATTGTGGGACGCGCCATTACTGGGTATAGTGCGTTTGTATCGTAGTTATAAGTCCTTGAGCTATGAGTTTGTGAGTTTGAGAAATAAAAAATAGTTACTCTGCTTCTTGATTAAGAAATCCTAGTATTTATTTTCACAAGATCCATCTCCGCTGGGGTGAGGTGTTAGAGTTTTGAACACTTGGCTTCAGCTGCGCTCAGCAACTACTCTTGAAGAGGAAAATCATTTTTTAGTATGTGGATGATGATTTTTAAAAATGATTGAATTCCAGAATATATTATGAGTTTTTACCCTTTAGGAGAAATGTCGTAGGGCAATGAGGCGTTTTATCTCTCCTACAACTCCCAATTAGATTACGAATTTTTCCCCTTTGGGGAAATGTCCGCAGGACAATGGGGCCTTTTGTCGCTCCCACAACTTCCAATTAGATTGCTAAACACCTATTAACTGCGTAAGAGACCTGCCTGCCAAAAGAACGACAGGCAGGTAGCAGTGAAAAGCCCACAGCGCTGCTGATTTTCATCAGCAGCGCGCGGACTTGTAACGGAGAGCCCGACCCTTGCAGTCACACCCAAATTAAAAATCACAACGAAAACGAAAAATTAAATCCCTTTGCCACATCACACATAGAGCATCTTAATTGTATATGCATTACCTCATAATCTGCTAAAACTTCTGCTTAATCCTATTCTTGATTTCCTTTTGCTAAGCTTTATACAATTCTGTATTAAGAGAGACTTAAAGAGAAAACATGATCTACTATTCCTTCCTATCTTTAAGTATAAACAAAAACAACCATGAGCGATAAAGGAATAACTACAATTGATCCAACTACAGGAGAAAAAATAAAAGACTACCCATTAATGAGTAGTGGCGAGATAAATAGTACCATTGAAAATTGCCATAAGGCCTTTAAAGAATGGAAATTAAAGTCACCTAAGGAACGTGGCGAGGTGCTAAAAAAAATAGGCCAAAAGTTAATAGAACATAAATCTGACCTTGCAAAACTGATGACCCAAGAAATGGGGAAATTATTAAAGCAATCGCATCAAGAAGTTAAACTGTGCGCAGGAATCTGTGACTACACCGCAGAAAACGGCCCAAAAGAACTCGCTGATGAAGACCGTGACTTACCAAATGGTGGCCGCGGGAGAATTGTGTACTCGCCTATAGGTGTGATCTACGGTATCCAGCCTTGGAATTATCCTGCTTACCAAGTTATAAGATATGCGATTGCCAACTTAATGGCAGGAAACGGTGTACTCTTAAAGCATGCAGAATCGGTTACAGGGTGTGGGCAGAAAATTCAAGAAATTTTTGAAGATGCTGGGTTGCCCAAAGGTTTGTTTGCCACATTAATTATAAATCATGATCAATCAAATGATGTGATCAAGCACGATCTAGTTAGAGGTGTTACCTTGACGGGAAGTCCTGGAGCTGGTGAGATAATTGGTGAACTTGCTGGGAAACATCTGAAGAAAACGGTGCTTGAACTAGGGGCAAACGATGCGTACATTGTTTTGGCAGATGCTGATATTGCAAAATCTGTAGAAGCTTGTGTTAAGGGAAGAATCTATAATAATGGTGAAACTTGTATTGCTGCAAAGCGTTTCGTAGTAGTTGACGCGGTTTACGATCAATTTAAGGAAGCTTTTGTAAAAGCCATGAAAGACATCAAACACGGTGATCCGACCAAGGATGGTGTAGATATAGGCCCGATGTCTCGAGAAGATTTAAGAGAAGGCCTGCACAAACAAGTGACAGAAAGTATTAAAAAAGGAGCTAAATTATTGTGCGGCGGCGAGATGCCTAGCGGTAAGGGATTCTATTATCCGTCCACTGTTTTAGAACATGTAAAAGCAGGGCAGCCAGCTTATGATGAAGAACTTTTTGGTCCTGTAGCTTCCTTAATCAAAGCTAAAGATGCTGAGGATGCGATGCGCATTGCAAACGACAGCTTGTTCGGTCTAGGTGGTGGAATCTTTACGGAAGATGAGGATGCAGCTTTTGAAATGGCGGCCAAACATTTTGATACGGGAATGGTATTTATCAACTCCTTCGGGCTTGCGCAACCTAATATGCCCTTCGGCGGTGTAAAACGTTCTGGTTATGGACGCGAGCACGGTGGCTTTGGTGTGAAGGAATTTGTAAACGCTAAAGCGATCATGAGATTGGAGATGTAATTTCCGGTTCTCAATTAAATTGAATTTGAAATTTATTTAGAGTAAAAAACCACGGCTGCGCCGTGGTTTTTTTTGACTTCCTGTTTCTTTCATCTTTTCAATTCAATGATTAGTATTGCATCATTTAATTTGAAATCGGCTGGTTAATTGACAGCCTTTGCGTTGTAGAAGTGTGCATAATCGTCGGATCGGTGTGCGATGTGAAATATGAGGTATGTGGTATGAGGTATGAGCTAAAATTTAAGAAATGGATAATTAAAAAATAAATTTTATGTCACTAAATGCACATTAAAATTCTAGAATTGGTAAGTGGAAGGTAGAAAGTGAAAATTTAAAAAATCACCTTCAATCCAAATTAATGCTAGCATGACGCTCCTACCCACTTTTAATTTATGCAGTAAACAGATAAAACAGAAATTTTCCCGAGAACTATAGGAAGTGGCCAAAATCAAATTTTGAAAAATTGGTAATAAAAATCAAAATTTGCGTAGCAGAAAGAGAGTGTAATCTGGTAACTGGTCACTAATAACTTAGAAAATCATTCCAATGCTTCCAACTCCAACAAAGGATCCCAAAACACCTCATCAAAATCCTGCACTTGGTCTTTATCAACCATAATTCCTTCACTTTCCAGCAGTTGCTGCATCAGATTTGTGCCTGGGAAATGATGTTTTCCCGTCAACAATCCATTGCGGTTTACGACCCGCTGCGCGGGCACTTCTGGTCTGGAATGTGCTGCATTCATGGCATAACCTACCGCACGGCTACTACGTGGCGTTCCCAGATATTTGGCAATCGCACCGTAGCTCGTGACCCGACCGGCTGGAATTTGTTCCACGACATCATAAACGCGTTTAAAAAAGTCCGCATTTGCCATTATGTGATTCTTATAAAGGTGAAAATGGCAATCGCCAGAGTCATTACTCCAAGTAAATAATTTATTTTTCTCGCAAAGGTGTCACTATCAAATCCAAAGCGTTTGACGTATTTTATATAGGCACACAACATCAAAAAAGTTCCCAGCGTCGCTCCCAGAATAAATAAATGCGCCATGGGAAATTTAAAGGTAAAAGCACCACGGCCGGCAAGAAAAGCGCTAAATCCTATGTAAAACGGAATGGGAAACACATTTAACGCAGACAAAATAATTCCTTGCCCGAATAGCTTGTAATCTGCATTGTGGACTGGCTTTAAGGTAGGTTTTGTATCGAGCCGTGCGCGTATGAAAAAATAGACGGACAGTCCCACAAAAATGATGATCGCAAAACGTTCCACCATCAACAACGCATCTGGATTGTTACTCAATAATTCAGAAAAAAAGACACCTATATAAACCTGGGCTATGACGACCAGTGAAGCGCCCATTGCAAAAATAATGGCAGCGCGCCGGCCTTGTTTTACACTGATTTTAGCCGCGGTTAAGTTCAGCAATCCTGGCGGTATGACACCTACAAAACCTATGGCAAAGCCAAAAATAAAGTGTAAAAAACTACTCATCCACGTAACTTGAACTTCATATAAGTAATAGGTTTGCCTATGTCAAGATACTGTTTTTCGTAGAAAGTCTGAGTTCCCACCACTTCGTCTGGCGCTTCTGTATTAGTGTAAATATTATGGTGCGCATATAAAATCTCTTCACCCATGCCCTCCAGAAGACCCAGCGTGTAGCCGTGCATGTATTCTGAGTCGGTTTTTAGGTGGATAATTCCGTCTGGTTTTAAGATCTGGCGGTATTTATCCAGGAATTCTGGATTTGTCATGCGGTGTTTTGTGCGCTTGTATTTGATTTGCGGGTCTGGAAAAGTGATCCATATTTCTGAAACTTCCGCTTTCGCGAAAGCGGAATCCACCAGCTCAATCTGGGTTCTAATAAATGCTACGTTGTCCAGACCTTCTTCAATCGCCGTTTTTGCACCACGCCAGAATCTTGCGCCCTTAATGTCGATTCCTATGAAATTGCGTTCTGGATATTTACGAGCGAGTGCTACTGTATACTCACCCTTACCACAGCCCAATTCCAATGTAATGGGTTTATCATTCTTAAAGAATTTTGCCCATTTTCCTTTCCACTCAAAATCCGCTACCATTTCCTCACGGGTGGGCTGGATCACGTTTGGGAAAGTTTCATTCTCCCTAAAACGCTTCAATTTATTTTTACTTCCCAAAACAATTATTTAAAGGTTAGATAATCTACCGTTTGCCATACCGTTGATAGTAGGCAGTATCTTTATCGCATGCAAATATCTAAAAACATTTTGGTTGCACCACTAAATTGGGGATTGGGTCATGCGACTCGATGTATTCCGGTGGTCCAAGCGATTTTAGATAATGGCGATTGCCCCATTGTAGCTAGCGATGGGCCTGCTCTTGAACTATTGAAGAAGGAATTTCCAGACCTTCTCGCTCTTGAATTACCCTCTTATCATATCAAATATGGAGCAGAGGGTGAAAATCTAAAATTAAAATTACTTAAAGATTCTCCTAAAATCTGGAATGCCATACGAGCAGAGCACAAACTATTATCGCATATCATCCATAGATATCATCTGGATGGAGTCATAAGTGATAACCGGCTAGGTTTGTATAATGCTACTATTCCATGCGTAATCATATCACACCAGTTGCAGGTATTGTCTGGAGGAACGACCTGGTTGAGTACCCAGCTGCATTTACATTATATCAAAAAATTCCATGCTTGCTGGATTCCCGACCATGAAAATTATCCAAATCTCACCGGAAAGCTTTCCTTGAACACTGATAGCTCCCTAAAAAAAGTTTATTTAGGACCCATAAGTCGATTTAATGAGAACGGAATTAAAATGCACAAATATGATTTACTAATACTGCTTTCTGGTCCAGAACCTCAACGCAGTATTGTAGAAAAAAAACTGCTGGAACAAGCAAGCACTTATAATGGTAGGATTCTTTTTATCGCTGGAATTGTAGAATCTACCCAAACAGTTCATAAAAAGGGCAACCTCACCTATCATAATTTTTTATCTACTGAAGGTTTACAAAAAGCAATGGATAGGTCTGAAATAGTACTTTGCCGCAGTGGCTACACCAGTATTATGGATTTGAGCGCCCTAAAAAAGAAAGCATTCTTTATCCCCACACCAGGTCAATTTGAACAAGAATACCTGGCAGCACACTTAGAGGAACAAAATCTAGCACCTTTTGCCACTCAAAATAATTTTGAGATGAGCATGCTGGATCGAGTAAAGGGCTATTCAGGATTAGGAAGTCTTCAGGAAGGAAGGACAGATTTAGGTTCTTTAATAGCAGCAACCTTTTCTAAAGTAAACGAGAACTCAGACCCTATACCCAGCTCGCTATCCACATAAGCTCTCTCGTTATGAGCTTCTACTATGTGTTTTACAATCGCAAGTCCTAATCCAGAACCACCTTCTTTACGAGAACCTGTTCGGTCTACTCTAAAAAAACGTTCAAACAATCGCGGGACGAAAGGTCTTGCAATTCCCTCACCATTATCTGTAACTCTGACTATGACTTTGTTGTTGATTAGGTCTTCAATAGCAATTTCTGTAGTACCATTTTTTTTGCCGTACTTAATAGAATTGACAAGTAAGTTTGCTATCACTTGTTGTATGCGTTCTTGATCCGCTCGCACCATGATCGGTTTTCTATACACCATATCAAAATCAATCGTTATGCTTTTTTTGGCCGCTTTCATTTCAAATTGGTCAAATACCTGGCGTATCAAATCGACAATATCAAATTCGGTTTTTTCTAGACTCATATCGCCTATTTCTAGTTTTGTAATCATGTCTAGATCATTCACGATATAAGTCAATCGTTCTACCCCTTTCTGTGCTCTTGCCAGATACTTTTTACGAATAGCTTTATCCTTATGAGCACCTTCAATTAAAGTATCGATATATCCCTGTACGGTGAATAGCGGCGTTTTAAGTTCATGAGAAATGTTACCTAAGATTTCTTTTCTATAGGCCTCACGCACTTTTAATGTTTCTATCTCGATTTTTTTGTTTCGTGCAAATTGTTCGACTTGCTTAGTAAGTGTGCGCATGTCAGTTGCAACTTCTCTTTCTGCAAAATCTGTGGACTCCAGTAAACTCACATCTTCGTAGATCTTTTTGATGCGGCGGTAGATAAATTTTTGCACTCTGTATTGAATAACAACAATACATACAAGGAAAATACAAGGGATTAAGGTCAGGAACTGCCACGGTAATATTGTTGCTCCTGATATGTGAAGCAAACCAAGAAACCCGCCAAATATCATCGTTATAAAAAATGATGATCTTAACGCAAATCTATAGCTGCGCCTTGTGCTGTTACTTTGACTGGACATACTTATATCCTACCCCTTTAACTGTTTTGAATCTTTTATCGCCTAGTTTTTCCCTTAATTTCCTTATGTGAACATCAATCGTACGACCTCCAACGACAACATCATTTCCCCATACTACGTCAAGTATTTCCTCCCGGGTATAAACTTTACCTGGTTGCGTAGTAAGTAAGGAAAGCAGTTCAAATTCCTTACGAGGTAAAATAAGTTCTTCTTTTTTAAAGAAGATTTTATACTGATCTCGATCTATAATTAGATCGCCCAGTTTTTTTGTTGTGTCTTCTAATTCCTTGTCGGTTGAATTGCGTCTGAGTAAGGATTTTACTTTAGAAACGAGAACTCTAGGTTTTACTGGTTTTGTAATATAATCATCTGCACCTGCGTCAAACCCAGCAATCATAGAATAATCCTCACTACGAGCCGTGAAAAAGGTAATAATCGTTTTATCTAATTCTGGCATTTTGCGCATTTTTTCACAGGCTTCAATGCCATCCATTACGGGCATCATAACATCTAGAATGATCAAGTCAGGCTTTTTCTTTTTAGCTTTTTTGATTGCTTCCTCGCCATTCTCTGCTGTATAGACCTGATAACCCTCGTTCTTGAGATTATAACTCACAATTTCCAGAATATCTGGCTCATCGTCAACGAGTAAAATTTTTGCTTTAGACTCTTTCATAGGACTTTAAATGGACTGCTAATTTAGGTAAATCTACCTATAAGCTATTTCTTGTAAGGTTAGCTTATGGTTAACTCTTTGTCACCACAACCATTTACTTTAAATGTAGTGGTATTGATGTGAGTTCGCTTTCGCGAAAGCGGACTTACTTTATCGTTCTATTACAATAAGAGTCGATAACGGTCCAATCAAGCTTACGGAAACACAAATACTGCAGGATAATTACATCAAACTAATTGATTATCATATATTTGAGAAAATACCTACTCATGAAACAAACTTACTTTCTAATCGTATCATTCTTAATAACGGCTGTCGCATTTGCGCAACAACCGTTGATCACAGGAATTCTAGATGGCAGTTGTAGTGGAGGTGAACCTAAGGTCGTTGAGATTTTTGCAGATGGCGCTGTAGATTTCACACTCTATTCTGCAGAAAAATCTAGTAATGGCGGCACATTTGGCACCATAGTAGATCTTTCTTTTTTTGAAACCGTTACCAATGATTTTGTATATCTGGTAAATAACAAAGTAGAATTTCAAGCAGAATTTCCCGATGTGGCAGATGCTAATATCCTACAATCTGGGACCGCTTCCATCAACGGCGATGACCCAGTGAGAATAATTCTTACCAGTTCTGGAGATGTTGTTGATCAGTATGGTTTTGTAGATTCTGACAATGAACCTTTCAACTGGAATTACATGGATTCGTTTGCTAAACGCATCAATGGGACTGGGCCGGACGCTACATTTATACCTGATAACTGGAATTTTAATGCTGCTAATACATTAGATAATCAAGGTTTATGTAATGGAGGAACGCTTTTATCAGCAGTAATTGATGCAGGTTCCTACAATTCAACTGCTACTACAAACCCCACTATAAAAGTCAACGCAGCTATAACAGGTTTAAGTTATTTTGAAAATAATGGTCCCTCAAACGAGGATTCGTTTTCTTTATCCGCAATGAATTTAACTGGTAATGTGACAGTAACTTCTAGTATTTTTAGAATTTCACTTACTTCCGGGTCTGGTTATACAACCAGTATTGCTGTTTCTCCTACTACTGGAACCGTACCCAGCACAATTATATATGTACGACTGCCTGCGGGACTATCTCCTGATGAATATGCAGAGACTATCATGCTTACATCTCCTGGTGCCATTGATAAAGAAGTAAATGTTTCAGGAACGGTAACAGCAGATGATCCACAGGTTACTATTACCGCAAACCTAGATAATTTGCAATATTCAGTTGGAAACGGCCCATCTGAGCCCGAGAACTTCTCTGTTTCTGGATTGTTTCTGGACACTGATGGAATAACCGTCACCGTACCAAACCCGTTTGAGATTTCTACCACAGCTGGCGGTACATACTCGCAGACACTATCGTTCCCTGCAAATACTAGTGGAACTGTAGCATCAACTGATATCTTTATTAGACTTAATGCTGGGCAAAACATAGGCGACTATACCGTTGCATTAATCGCAAGTGCGACTGGTGCAAACGATCAATCACTTAATGTTTCAGGTAGTGTCTCAGCAGCTGTTGCCTGTGCTTCTGAAGGGAGTATTATTATTACTGAAATTATGAAAAATCCTCAAGTCGTGGGTGATAACACAGGAGAATACTTTGAATTATACAACACAACATCTGACGATATAGACCTGCAATCCTGGGTCATTAAAGATGACGCAACTGGTAGCGAAATGCATGTTATCGAAAACTCAGTTATCATTGCTGCTGGTCAGTACATTCTTTTAGCTAGATCCAGCACAGACAATGGTGGCCTATCACCTGCGTACGTTTATGGAGGAACTGGTAACGTCAGCTTAGGTAATGGAACTGATGGTTTAATCATAGAATGTAATGGCGCTACCGTTGATCAGGTAATTTATAACAACAGCACGTTTCCTAATGATGTAGGAAAAAGCATGGAGCTAGCTGCCACTAAACTAGGCGCGACAGATAATGATAATGGTGTAAACTGGGGCAGTGCAACAACAACTTTTGGTGCTGGGGACTTTGGTACTCCAGGAACTATAAATGATTTTACGTTATCCATCAAAGGAATTCAAAAACTCACTTTCTCTTTATATCCCAATCCAGTAGCTTCAGGAGTTTTAAACATTCAATCATCTAATGGAAGTGTTTTTGATGTTACCATTTATTCAACCTTAGGACAACAAGTGATCTTTAAAAAATCAGTCACAAGTTCCATTAATATAGATAATCTAGCCAGCGGACTTTATATTGTGAAAATTGTGCAGGGAGACAACTCTCAAACGCGCAAATTGATCGTCAATTAGTGGTGAATCGTTTTATATCAAACTAGCGCCTCAGATCATCCTGCGGCGCTTTTTGTTTATTTTTGTACCAAAGCCTTTACATTGAGATTTCCCGTTTTTGACATTAAAACTACTGAGCATTTTGAGAAACTTGCTTTGGATATTTACCGTTATCAATTAGAAAACTGTGCCGTTTATAAGGAGTATTGTTCCTTTCTAGGACAATCAATAGCGACTCAAGTTGCAGAGATTCCGTTCCTGCCCATTTCCTTTTTCAAAACCCACGATGTAACGACCAATTCTAAAATTGAAGAAGAAATAACATTTACCAGCAGTGGTACAACGGGTCTCACAACTTCATCACATAAGGTTCTGGATATAGAAATCTATAATGACAGTCTAGATTGTAGCTTTAAACAGTTTTATGGCAATCCTGAAGACTATACCGTTCTTGCATTGTTACCCCATTATCTGGAGCGCACAGGCTCCTCTTTAGTTTATATGGTGGATCGATGGATCAGACAGTCCAAAGATGAAACAAGCGGGTTTTACCTCAACAACATCAAAGATCTTTCTGCAGTTCTTAAATCGTTGCAGGATGCTGATCGTAAAGTTATTTTGATAGGCGTCACATTTGCATTACTGCAACTCGCAGAAGAATTCCCGATGGAACTTCCCAACACCATCATTATGGAAACCGGCGGGATGAAAGGCATGCGTAAAGAACTTATTAAATCTGAACTTCACGATATTCTAAAAACTGCTTTCCCTAAGGCTCAAATTCACAGCGAATACGGGATGACAGAATTGCTTTCACAAGCCTATGCTCCTGACGGCGTCAAATTCCAAACACCTGCCTGGATGCAGGTAAGCGCTAGAGATACAAACGACCCGCTTACCCGAATTTCCCACGGTAAAACGGGCGGGTTGAATGTGATTGATCTAGCCAATATCGAATCCTGCGCATTTATTGCCACTCAAGATTTATGCAAAACCTATGTTGATGGAACCTTTGAGGTTTTGGGACGGTTTGACCATTCTGATGTCCGTGGTTGTAACTTACTGGCGATAGGTTAAAATTGACGTATGACTAGCTTATGTTGTTCTACGCACAACTCTCGCTGACGTATGACCTACATGTTGAAAGCTTGAAGTTGACAATAATTATTTAGAAAACTCAAAACCTACTTTTAGTGTCAAGCCGTCGCAGGACGGCTCCGCCTCTAGTTTGACGCAATCTTGTTTGAGATTAACTCACCCAAAAAGTCAACTCGTCTTGCGGAAAATCAAAACAGCAAATCCTACAAATATCAATAACCCGGCGAGAGCTGCATAAAATTGCCAACTGTCTGGTCTATTAATTTGCTGAAAAAAGAATATGCCGGCGGCGACACAAGCCGCAACTACCATAATTCTTGCCATAATGCTGTTTGACTTTCTCATAATGCTAGTCTACTAATACTAAGAAATAATTTTTCTTCCCACGCTGCAGTAAGATCATGCTTCCTGCAATCACGTCTTCCATTCTCACAATCTTATCATCCTCAAACTTCTCCTTATTGATCGCAAGGCTGTTTTCTTTCAATGCTCTACGTGCCTCACTGTTTGAACTCAAAAAGCTTGTTGAATCTGTCAAAAATGGAATGATTTCAATTCCTTGTTCAAGATCTGCTTTAGAAACATGCGCTTGAGGAACACCTTCAAAAATGTCTAGCAAGGTTTCTTTATCAAAACGGTTCCATTGATCCATGGACACTTTTTTGCTGAATAATATTTTACTTGCCTCTTCAGCGGTTTCATAAGCCTCTAGACCATGAACCATCACTGTTACTTCTTCTGCTAGCTTTTTTTGTAGTATTCTAAACCCTGGATCTTTTGAATGCTCTTCAATCAAATCGTTGCAGGCTTTTTCATCCAGAAACGTAAAGATTTTGATCCAGTTGATCGCATCTTCATCGGTCGCATTGAACCAAAACTGGAAAAATTTATAGACACTAGTTTTATCAGTATCCAGCCAGATGTTTCCAGTTTCTGTTTTACCAAATTTTGTTCCGTCAGCCTTGGTTACTAGCGGTGTGGTTAGAGCATAAGCTTTACCACCCGTCATACGACGCACTAATTCTGTTCCTGTAGTGATATTTCCCCACTGGTCAGAACCGCCTATTTGTAGTTTACAGTTCAGTTCTTTGTAGAGGTGCACAAAATCATAACCTTGGAACAATTGGTATGTAAATTCTGTAAAACTCATTCCGTCGCCTTCTCCAGAAACTCTCTTTTTAACGGACTCCTTAGCCATCATATAATTGACCGTAATGTGTTTACCTACATCACGAGCAAAATCAATCAGGGTAAAATCCTTCATCCAGTCGTAATTATTGACTAAAAGCGCCCGGTTTTCTTCTTTGCCTCCTTCAAAATCAATAAATCTAGAAATAACTGACTTTACTCCAGCGATATTTTTATCAAGAATTTCTTGGGTCAGCAAGTTACGTTCCGCGCTTTTTCCAGATGGATCGCCTATCATTCCTGTTGCTCCACCTACCAGTGCAATCGGTCTGTGACCGGCACGTTGCAGGTGCATTAATAGGATAATTTGAACCATACTTCCTATGTGTAGGGAATCAGCCGTCGGGTCAAATCCTATGTAGCCGCTCACGATTTCAGAATTCATTAATTCTTCCGTTTCAGGCATAATATCGTGAATCATTCCACGCCAGCGCAGTTCATTTACAAAATCGTAGGACATATCTATAGTTTAAAGCCTGCAAAGATATAGGCTTTAAGCAACTTGCGGGCGCACAAAGCCTGCTATTGTGTATTTTTACAGGTATGATTCTAGTCACAGGAGGAACTGGTATGGTGGGCAGCCACTTGTTATATCGCTTTCGCGAAAGCGAAATACCCATCAATGCCATATACAGAACAGAGGATTCTATCAATAAAACACGTGCCGTTTTTGACTCTTACCGAAAGGGTGATGCGGCTATGGTCAACGACATTAACTGGATTCAAGCAGATTTACTGGATATTCCCAGTATGGAAGATGCCATGGAAGGTATCTCTCAAGTTTATCATTGTGCGGCTGCACTAGGCGATCTTTCGTTTGAGGAAATAACAAACATTAATGTTACTGGCACACAGCGCATTATTGATATTGCGATTGCCATGAAGGTGAAAAAATTCTGCTATGTAAGCAGTATTGCAACATTGGGAAACCCAATAGGAAGCAATCCCATAACCGAAGAGGATTTTTTCAATCCAGATGCTCTTAATACAGATTATGCGCTGACAAAATATGGCGGAGAAATGGAGGTATGGCGCGCCTCGCAGGAAGGACTTAAGGTGGTAATCGTAAATCCAGGGGTCATCTTAGGAGAAGGTAATTACAAGGAAGGCAGCGGCCGGATCTTCTCAAAAACCTATCAAAGTCAGCCGTTTTACACGTCTGGCAGTACGGGAGTTGTTGATGTCGCAGATGTTGTTGAGATCATGGAACTCCTCATGAATTCTGAAATTTATAACGAACGCTACATTATCGTTGCAGAGAATCTAAGTTTCAAACCCCTTCTAACTAATGTCGCTCGGGCTCTGGGTAAAAACCCTCCACAATTTAAAGTAAGAAAGTGGATGCTTTATGGGTTTTATGCTCTAGTAAAAATACCTATGATTTTAGGAGTTACTGAAGGTATATCTCGAGCTCAAATCAATACGTTAACTTCTGATTCAAACTATGATAATACCAAAATTAAAAAGGCACTAGGGTATAAATTCCGCACGGTGTCAAAAACAATAGACCGGATTTCCTTAAACTATTTAAAGAATCTAAATTAATTTTCGATCTGGTTGTCAGGGTCTTCAATGTCATTTATTAAAACCCTGTCAGTATTCTTATATTGAGCTTCTTTAAGTCTCATCTCTTTTTCCTGACGCACTGCAACACTGTCCCTTAAAATATCAAGTCGTTCTTCCACCAGGTCAATAACATTCTCGTATTTCTCGATTCGATCTGAATAATAATATAGATTTTCTTTAAAAACGATACTATCAGTATCATGCTTTTTATAAATATAATCGTGGGGCAACATTTCCAGAGCTGTAAAGGCACCTCTATCAGAGGTCATGGATGCCTCCATCAAATATAGATCTGTCATAATTTCTGCCATTTTATCATCACCATAAAAATCTTCTGGTTTAGGCGCCTCTAAAACGCTCGAACAAGAAGCAATAATGAGTAAAAACAAAAGTGACATTAGTTTCTTCATCTTTCAAAAGTTAAGGCTTGTGCTGCCTTGTTTTCATTCACTTGGAAATTGTGATAGGCCAGATGTCCATTAACTAAGGTATGTGTAATGCGGCTCTTAAAAGTAACTCCTTCAAAGGGAGACCATCCACATTTAGCAAGTATATTAGATTTTGTAACAGTCCATGGGTTGTTGGTATCCACGATGACAAGATCTGCTTTAAAACCTTCCCGGATGTAACCACGATCTGGAATGTCAAAAAGGATCGCAGGGTTATGACACATTTTCTGAACTACTTTCTCTATTGAAATGCGTTCATCATGAACAAATTGTAGCATCGCTGTCAAAGCATGTTGAACAAGTGGCCCGCCACTAGGGGCTTTTAAATATTTGCCATTCTTTTCTTCTAAAGTATGAGGTGCGTGATCTGTTGCAATGACATCAATACGGTCGTCTAACAAAGCCTTCCAAAGTTGTTCCCGATCTGCTTCTGACTTTACGGCGGGATTCCATTTAATTTTAGAACCCTTTGATGCATAATCCTTATCTGTAAACCAAAGATGGTGCACACAAACCTCAGCAGTGATTTGCTTGTCTTTTAGAGCTGTTTTCTTTTCGAAAAGTGCGGTTTCCTTTCCAGTGGATAAATGAAATACATGAATGCGCGCACCGGTTTTTTTTGCAAGCTCTACCGCTTTAGAACTACTTATATAACACGCTTCCTCACTTCTAATCACAGGGTGTTGATCAAAGGGAATATCGTCGCCATATTTATCTATAGCCTTTTGCAGGTTCACTTTAATCGTTTCTTCATCCTCACAATGCAAGGCGATGCGCAATTTAACGCTGGAGAAAATTTTCTTTAGAACTTCTACATCATCCACTAACATATTACCAGTTGATGATCCTAGGAAAAGTTTTAATGCTGGAACTTTAGAAGTATCTGCATCAAGAATTTCTTGCAAATTATCGTTTGTTCCACCCAGCATGAAAGCATAATTTGCATAACTATCACTAGCTGCAATATCCATTTTCTTTTGCCACTCTTCCATACTCGTGGTTTGTGGAGTGGTATTAGGCATTTCCATAAAAGAGGTTATTCCACCAGCAACAGCAGCAGCGCTCTCTGTGGCGATGTTACCTTTATGAGTCAATCCTGGCTCACGGAAGTGTACCTGGTCATCAATGACCCCTGGAAGTACATACTTCCCTTCTGCATCTATGATCTTCGTATCGGCGCTTTTTGCGCTGATGCTATCTGCCACTTCAATAATCGTATCTCCTTCAATGTAAATATCGCCATTCACGACTTTCATATCTGTAACAATACGAGCATTTTTTATCAACGTCTTTTTCATAATTCCAACTTGCCCACAAGGCTTTTCAATTTCATACTTAGTATTCCCATCACGGCTTCTCCTATGATGCCACTGCTCATTTTTGACTGACCTCTAGACCTGTCTGTAAATATTACTGGTACTTCTATAATCTTTGCCTTCAATAAATAGGCCTTAAATTTCATTTCTATCTGAAAAGCATAACCTACAAACCGTATTTTGTCAAGATTCAGCTTTCGCAAAAGCGAAACTCTATAACATACAAATCCAGCGGTTGTATCACTTATATTCATTCTCGTTATGAGCTGCACATATTTTGAAGCTGTATAAGAAAGTAGTACTCGCGACATAGGCCAGTTTACCACATTCACACCGCGCACATATCTACTGCCTATGGCAAGATCTGCCTGATGAATATGACAAGCATCGTGAAGAACTTGAATATCTGCTGGATTGTGAGAAAAATCGGCATCCATTTCAAAAAGATACTCATAATTTCTTGCGAGCGCCCACTTAAATCCATGAATATAAGCGGTTCCCAATCCATTTTTCTTTTTCCTAACTTCTAAAAATAACCTGTCAGGATATTGCTGCATTTTCTCCCTGACAAGACCAGCAGTGCCATCTGGCGAATTATCGTCCACAATCAGCAAGTGAATTAGCGGGTAATCACGTAAAATAGCATCGACAATCAACGTGATATTCTCACGCTCCATATAGGTAGGAATAATGATTAAAGTGTTCTTCATTCAGCGTACAAAAATAACTAATTAATGCGCTAGGCTCTCAAGGGTTCGTTAAATCCGCTTATTTTTACCAATCCATGGAAGCCATCAATCGCATCGCTGGATCCCTTGACTGGATAAGTATCATACTTTTTGCCAGCTTGCTTACTATTGCTGCGATTAGGCAGATTTCTAGCGTTTCCATTACAGAGTTTCTAAGCGTTTACACGAGCTCGAGATTTGTTAAAATCACACGTGATGATCGCGTGGATAACTACCTTTTACTGCAACAGACGGGAATTATAGTTTACACGACTGGAATCTCGCTCATGTTATATAAGATATATACGATTAGTACAGAGCCAAATGCCGGTTTTACAGACTTCCTTTTGATTCTAACTGCCGTGAATGCTTTTCTACTTTTCAAACATTATTTATCAAAACTAGTCGCTACCATAGGTGATTTTGATGAAATAGTACTTATGATCGATCACCAGCGCAATTTATATCGCGCTGCCTTTAGCTTTGCCTTCCTGACAGTCAACGCTTTAATATTTTATGTTTTCCCATATGAATACCATATTATTTATGGGATATGTATAAGTGTCTGTGTGCTTCTTTTACTTTATCACCTTATTCTCCTTTATAGCCATCGAAGACTGCTAGGATCATCACTGTTCTATTTTATTTTATATCTTTGCACGCTGGAAATCGCACCTTATTTGCTTTTGTATAAGTATTTTATCGTGTGAAGCCTTGCCAAACAAACAAAACTGCTGTATGAAAGTGAAAACGATTTTAGTTTCCCAACCTGAACCTAAAATGGAAAATTCACCTTACCAAAGTCTCGTTGATCGGACGAAGGTCAAGATAGATTTCCGTTCCTTTATTCACGTGGAAGGTGTTCCCGCTAAAGAGGTAAGGGAACAGAAAGTAGATCTATCTAAATTTACTGCTATTATCCTTACAAGTCGCAACAGCGTTGACCACTTTTTTAGAGTGGCAGAAGAAATGCGCTATAAAATTCCAGACAGTCTGAAGTATTTCTGCCAGAGTGAAGCCGTTGCTTTCTACCTACAGAAATATGTTGTTTACAGAAAACGTAAGATTTATGTGGGAAAACGTACTTTCCCAGAACTGATCCCCTTGATCAAGAAACATAAAAATGAAACATATCTGGTACCAAGTACCGATAAATTAAAGGATCTCGTTCCTGAAGAACTAGATGCTCTAGGCATTAAATGGAAAATTGCTACATTTTTCAAAACTGTTATCAGCGACCTTTCAGATCTTGCAGATGTTAAGTATGATGTATTAGTGTTTTTTAGCCCTAGTGGAATTGAATCATTATTTCAGAACTTTCCTGAATTTGAGCAAGGCGAAACTAAAATCGCTGTGTATGGAAATACAACCAGTCAAGCCGCCAAGGATCATAATTTGAGAATTGATATTCAAGCACCTACACCAGAATCGCCTTCTATGACTATGGCGATAGAAAACTACATTAAGAATCTAGGCTGATATAGAAATAAATTCGCTTTCGCGAAAGCAATCTCAACCAAAAACAAAAACGTCCCGAATTTACATTCGGGACGTTTTTTATGTAGCAAATTGAACTTACTATTTCAGCGGGCCTCCAGCTAATATTTCTGGCGTGGCTTGAGCTTCGTACTTCTTAAAGTTCTCTCTGAAAAAGGTAGTCAGTTTGTGAGCGGTCTCATAATAACCTTTATCGTTATTCCATGCTCTACGCGGGCTCAAAACCTCTGTCGGTACATTGGGACAAGTGCGTGGTTGCGCCAGTCCGAACATAGAATGCTCGTGGTATTGACCTTTGTTTGCTTCTTCTAATGATCCATCTAATGCTGCAGCTATCATTGCTCGAGTATATTTGAGCGGCATGCGCTTCCCTATACCATAAGGTCCACCGGTCCATCCAGTATTTACTAACCAGACAGTAACATCAGCATCGCGCATTTTTTCACTGAGCATCTCAGCATATTTTACGGGATGTAACGGCATGAATGGAGCACCGAAACAAGCTGAAAAATTAGGAGTAGGCTCCGTAACACCAGCTTCTGTTCCTGCAACTTTTGCAGTGTAACCACTGATAAAGTGGTACGCTGCCTGTCCTGGAGTCAATTTTGAAATAGGAGGCAAAACGCCAAATGCATCTGCCGTTAAAAAGAAAATATTCTTAGGATTTTTTCCTACAGATGGTACTTTTATATTATCGATGTGATAAATAGGATAACTTACTCTCGTGTTTTGAGTAATACTGATGTCTTCAAAGTTTACCGTCTTATCCTCATTCATCACGACATTTTCTAGAATCGCACCTGGCTTGATAGCCTTGAAAATCTCTGGTTCCTGCTCCTCACTTAAGTTAATGACTTTAGCATAACAACCACCTTCAAAATTGAAGATCTCATTGTCTGCTGTCCAGCCATGCTCATCGTCACCTATTAACTCGCGGTTTGGATCTGTAGAAAGGGTCGTTTTTCCAGTACCACTCAAACCAAAAAATATGGCAGTGTTCCCATCCTTGCCCACGTTTGCACTACCGTGCATGGGTAAAGTGTTTTTATCTACTGGTAATATAAAATTTAATGCACTAAATATTCCTTTTTTAATCTCGCCGGTATAACCAGTTCCACCTATCAAGGCAATTTTATCTGTAAAGTTTAAGATAGCAAAGTTATGCTGGCGTGTGCGATCAATTTTAGGATCTGCCATGAATCCTGGAGCGTTGATAATCGTCCATTCTGGATCAAAATTTTCCAATTCTGAATCTTCAGGTCTTAAAAACATATTATAAGCAAACATGTTAGACCATGGATATTCATTGATAACCCTTAAATTCATGCGGTAATCCTTGTGCGCACAGGCATATGCATCACGCACGAATAATTCCTTACCATCTAAATATTCTGTGACTCGACCCAGAAGATTGTCAAAATCTTTTTTATTAAAGGGAATGTTGATGTTTCCCCACCAGACTTTATCTTCAGTGATAGAATCTTTGACGATAAAACGGTCTAAAGGGGATCTCCCTGTAAACTCTCCTGTGTGTACCGCAAGTGTGCCATTAGCGGTTTCTTTACCGCCGTAGGACTTTACAGATAGACCCTGTAATTCTTCCGGAGAAAGTTGGTAATTAATTTTTGAATTCTCGATCCCGTATTTGGTTAACGAAATCGTTTTCGCTACTAAAGCTTTTGAGCTCATAATTTAGTTGTAATTCAAGTTGTTCTGCAAAAATAGAAATCTTAGAGGCTGTTCTCCAATTATTCTAGCGTCTAAATATTGAAATTTTGACAATTCCATATATCCAGCCAGAAATAAGCAATAGTCCACCTATTGGGGTAATCGGTCCTAAAAAACGAAGTTCTAAACCAGTTATTGCCGAAGTTGATAACAAATAAATGCTAAAAGAAAAGAGAATAGTACCGCATAAAAAGAGTATCCAAATTATATTTTTTGCTCTGATCGATAACATGTTTACTTGAGAAAATATGAGCAGAGCAAGTCCATGATAAACCTGATAACGCACTCCGGTCTCAAAACTATTCAATTGATCTGCATTTAAATAACCTTCCAGAGCGTGCGCAGCCATAGCTCCTAAAATAACTGCTATTAACAGCAACAAACTTCCTGTTATCAATAACTTCTTTTCCATATCGTGGGTTTTTCAATTAGAGAATTTTACCTTGGACTAAAATTACGATAGCTATGCGACACATACTGATTATAGGTGCTGGAAAATCAACAGGAGTTCTTGTCGATTACCTTTTAAACAAATCAACGGAAGAAGAATTGCGACTTACCATCGCAGACAAGGATATATCACACGCCACAAGGTTATGCAATAACCACCCTAATGCGACAGCCATTGAGCTGGATGTATTTGATCAGAAGGAAAGAACTGATCGATTAAAACAAGCAGATATTGTCATCTCTATGCTTCCAGCACGTTTTCATATTGAAGTAGCGAGAGATTGTGTTGAACTGGGAATTCACATGGTTACTGCTAGTTATGTAAGTCCAGAAATGCAGGAACTTGATAGTGAGGCAAAAAAGAAAAATCTTGTTCTTATGAATGAGATAGGTGTAGATCCAGGAGTAGATCACATGAGTGCCATGAGAGTTATTGATAAAATACGTGATAAAGGTGGTAAAGTGATACTCTTTGAATCCTTTACTGGTGGTCTTGTGGCTCCAGAAAACGACGATAATTTATGGAATTATAAATTCACATGGAACCCTAGAAATGTAGTTACGGCAGGACAGGGCGGAGCCGCAAAATTTATTCAAGAAGGGAAATTTAAATACATTCCCTACCACCGACTCTTTCGCAGGACAGAGTTTCTAGATGTGGAAGGTTATGGACGATTTGAAGCACTGGCAAACAGGAACAGTCTTAAGTATATGGAAGTTTACGGACTTGAAAATGTTTTGACCTTATATAGAGGGACGATGCGTCGTGTAGGTTTCAGCCGTGCGTGGAATATGTTTGTACAACTAGGAATTACAGATGACACGTATCAAATGGAGGATTCTAAAGACATGAGTTATCGCGATTTCATAAATAGTTTTCTTCCCTACTCTCCTACTGATAGCGTGGAGTTAAAAATGCGTCTAGAACTCAAGATTGATCAAGACGACATCATGTGGAGTAAGTTGTTAGAGCTCGACATCTTTAACGATGAGAAAAAAATAGGACTTGAAAACGCCACGCCAGCGCAGGCACTTCAAAAGATCCTAGAAGATAAATGGACGCTACAACCAGGAGAGAAAGATATGATCGTGATGTATCACAAATTTGGATACGAGCTGGATGGTGAGAAGAATCAGATCGATAGCACTATGGTATGTTTAGGAGACGGCAATGAACAAACCGCTATGGCAAAAACGGTAGGGCTACCAGTTGGAATGGCCGCATTGCGCATATTGAATGGCCAGATCAAAACCTATGGTGTGCAAATCCCTATTCTAAAAGAGATTTATGAACCTATTTTAAAAGAGTTAGAGGCCTATGATATTCGCTTTCGCGAAATCGAAACGCCCTATCTAGGGTACAATGCTTTACACCTTTAGCGTTTGCGCAAGAAGATTGAAATAAAGTATAATAGGGTAGCAAGTGAGCCTATCGCAGCAACGAGATAGGTTCTAGCTGCCCATTTAAGCGCATCCTTTGCACCCGCATGTTCTTTAGGGGTCAACATGTTTTCGTTTTCTAACCATGCCAGTGCTCTATTGCTAGCATCATATTCCACCGGCAAGGTTATGAAAGCAAATAAAGTTCCTAATCCATACATAATGATGCCTAAAAGAAATATGTAGTTTCCAAATGCCGTACTCGCTGCCAGAACAAGTCCACCTATCAATACCCATTGAGAGTATTTAGAGGCTATACTCACCATAGGAACTAATTTAGAACGCATTCCTAACCAGGAATAAGCGGTAGCATGTTGCACGGCATGACCGCATTCATGAGCCGCCACTGCAGCTGCGGCTGCATTTTGATGTGAGTAAACTGACTCACTAAGGTTTACTGTTTTATTAGAAGGGTTATAGTGATCTGTTAACTGGCCTTTTACTGAGATTACTTGAACATCTCTAATACCATTGTCGGCCAGCATTTTCTGTGCGATTTGTGCGCCAGTCATTCCATTTTGTAAATGGATCTGAGAGTACTTTTTGAATTTTGACTTGAGCTTGTTACTCACAAAAGCGCTGATCAAAAAAATAGCGCCAGCAATAATATAATATCCCATCATAATGACATCACTTACAATTCAAAAACCGACTATTAGTTACTAGTGTTAAAACATTGTTCTAATGCAATTTACTACCTATCAAAGCTCCAGTTCATTATATCAGTGCGGATTCCAAAGTTGAACCAGGTAGTTGTCGCTTCTTGAACTACTGCGTTATCTACTTCTGGACTTATATTTCTATAAATAAACTGACCGTAAACTTTCAAATTACTTGCTGGATTTATCAGGTAACCAGCTTCCAGCTCTCCATAAAAGAAAGGTGCGTTGTTTCCTTGAGCTACCATATTGCCATTGTCTGCAATGCGATCATCCTCGGTTCTGTAAATATTTCCTCCATAATAGGCGTTATCACCATTTGCAAGAATATCAAAACCACGCTCTCCTATAATTGCCTTTGCAATTCCATACCAGCGATCCTGAGTATATCGACCTATCAAAATAGCTTCATAAAAACTCGCTCCCCATGGATGTGCTAGTGCTTGATTTGAATTACCATAATTTAAAACTACCGTATTATGGCTGTAAGTGTAGGGGCGCACCCGGTTATATTCTGCCTGCAACATTAAGTTAGGTACGCTAAACGCGTTCTGATATTTTAATCCCAGCTGGTAACCGCTTTTATTTTGATAACCGCCGTTACCACTTGTTATGGCCTCACTAGAGAATTCATCAAGAACCAGCTGACCGTAGGCTGTAACCTGATCTGTAAGCTTATATTTTCCCGTAATTCCCAACAATGCATTTCCACCGCGTGAGCCGGTTTCTAGTTCTACGGTTTGATAAAATATGAGTGGATTAACGTAATTGAAGTCAAAGCCGCGGCCATTATCATTTTGCCATAATACACTTTCAAAAAAGCCTAATGTCAATCTTTTAGTTGCATTCCAACTCAAATAATGATGGGTCATATATTTTGTACGGAAGGAATCATCCGCAGTGACTTCAGATCTTACATCACGTAACGAGGTATAAAGTACCGTATAATCCAGTTTCCAAAATTTAGCGTTTAATTTAAAATACGGAAATGGCTGCGAATTATCACTAAGTACAAGCGACCTATATCCATCGCCTATAAAGTGCTGACCATGACCTATCTGTAAATTAAAATATTTACTAGGTCTGTAATTCACATAACCAGTCGCTACTGGGTAATCATAGATGTTCTCACCGCCGTCTTCTGCAATACCGCGTCCAGGAACAATTCCTGGATTCCCACCATCTGGAGCTCGATTTGTGATTTCCCGATTAAAATACTCTGCAAAACGACCTTGAGATTCCTGGATGGTAGCGCCAAAAGTTAATTGTTTTCCTATGCCACCATTAATAGCAACCAATCGCGTGTTGTTAAAAGTGTTGGTATCTTCACCCGTATCCTTACCTAATTGCAAATCAACCCCAGGATCTGCAACAAACCAGTAATCATCGCCAGCTACTTCAATAAAATGCTCGTTCCATAACTTACGACCTAACCAGCTTTCTGCATCTTTTAACAACGAGGATCGTTCTGTCTCTAGATCAAAATAATCACTGACATATTCAAATGTATATGGTTTTACTGCGGTGTGGGCATTACTCCCCACGCGATTCATCGCCGCCTCATACCTGTGGTATCTCTGGTAAGAAAACGGAATCAAAGCATTAGACCGCAATTCTTGCCCGTTGTAACCTTTGGAATTTGTTTTGATGTAATCGTTATTCGCTTTCGCGAAAGCGATATCATCCAATTTATTGTTTGCATCATTCTCATCTGTCTTATCACCGGTATCTATGCGGGTAAATGAACCACCTTGAGCCATAGGCACCTGGAAGTTTACGATAAATTGCATAAATGTGGGGTTGCCGTTGTACGTCGCTGGTTTAATCACGGGTAATTGCTCAAAGGCTGTATTGAGCGCAGATTTTACAGTGGCACTCCTGGCGTCAAATAATATAGGAATAAAGGCACCGTTGCGATCGACTTCAAACCTTAAGGTGACCCTACTTGTTTCAGCAGCACTGGGATGCTGGTATTTTGAAAATAATTCTTGATACAACTGATCGTAAAAACAAGAGGCTAGTGCGCTGTCCTTAATAGAGTCACAAGTTGTAAAGCTAGGGAACTGCTCCACGTCAGTTTGTGCCGTTACACATACACTAAAAAATAGGGCCAAAAAAGCAATTCTAAATCTCATAAACATAGGGGTAATCCGGGCTAAATATAATTGATTTAGATGGTGGAACGCAAAAATGCTTGCGACATTGCCGCAAGCATTTTTTTAAATGATTCTCTATTATTGAACTTTAAATCGTATCGGTAAGGCATAGGTTGTATTGACCACAGCACCATCAAACTTTCCAGGCTTCATCTGTGGCAAACTTGAGATGAGACGTTTTGCTTCTTTTTCTAAAAGAGCATTAGGCGCGCGTACTTGTATATTCTTGGGAAAACCATCAACTCCTATGGTGAAGAGAACGGTAATATTTACGATATCCTTTCCATCCATCTCATTTGCTAGGGAGGTGTCAAACTTCCGCTGTATAAACCTAGCCATCTTTTCATTGAGACATTCAATGCGCTCGTTATTATCCAGCTTTGCGCTACATCCTGGAAATAATGGCACCTCAGACACAGCAACTAAGTTAAAACTAGAAGGCAATTCTGGTTTTGATATTTCTACGGGTGTTTCTGTATTTGAGTTGTCAATCACAGGATTGTTATCTTGAAAAGGTTCTACATCAACTATAGGGTCTGGTTCTGTATTTTCAACGATGACAGGAGGTTTATTTCTATCAACTTTTTGAACACGCTCTACAGGTTGCTTTTTTATAGTTTTCTTAGGCTCTGTTTTAGGTTGCGGTTTTTCAATAATGAACCGATCCATATTAACTTCCATTGCCGTTTCCTGATTTGAAACCGTAGGATAGCTACGTTCTTTAATGGGCGTTTGCAATTCAATGATTAAAAAAGCAACTAGCATCGCTGCAGTAAGGCCTAAAAGGAAATTGATAAACGGGTTGACTTTTACGTTTGTCAGCTTTTTGTCTGACCTACGACTAGCAGTTGACGTTGCAGCATCGACACTTTTGTGGAGAGTTCTCATAATTAATGGTTTAGTGTTCTATAAAACCAGTTTCAAAAAATATACCACAAAAAAAATCCGCTACAGTAACTGTAGCGGATTTGTAATTTATAACTGATTGTTATTTAGTTCTGTACTTCAAATATGATAGGCAATCCGTAGATTACACCTACTGGCTTACCACGTTGTTTACCTGGAGTCATTTTTGGTAATTTGTTAATTACACGTGCTGCCTCAACTTGTAGTTTAGGATCTTTCGCTCTTGACTGTACTCCAGTTATCGATCCGTTTTTATCAATCTTAAACTGAACACTGATCGTTTGCTTACCAGACAATCCTAATTCATTAGCCAGACCTGTATCAAAATTCTTATTCACAAACCTTGTGATTTTCTCCTGCATACATTTTTTACGATCGTTGTTGTTCTTTTCATTCTCACAACCTGGATAGATCGGCACATTCTCAATAATTGCAAAAGGAACATCTGCTATTACTTCTTCTTTAACACCTACTTCAACAGCTACATCCTCAATTTCAACAATCTCTTCTTTCTCCGTAGTTTCTGTAGTTTCAATAAGAACTTCCTCAATTTCAACTTCGTCTTCTACAACAAGAATTACTTCCGGTGCTGGTGGCGGTGGTGGCGGTGGTGGTGGTGTATTTAGCATTTGCGTGATGGGAATATCTTCCTCAACGGGTGCCATTGTCACAACCTCGTAAACTTCTTCTTTCTCAACTTCTTTAGTTTCGAATTCTAAGCCCTGCCATGACATTAATAACATAAAGGCTAAACCCATAAGGGCATAGACCGTAATGTTTTTACGCAAGTCTGCTTTTTCTGATTTTTTGATTTCCATGATCGGATTGCTTTAAAGGCTAAAAATATGTAAATACTTATTCAAATGAAAGACAATTTTCATTATCTCTTTGAAATAATTCGTGAAATGATCCACAATATAATGGATGCAATAATAATGCCAGCCAAATTTGCCATCATATCATAGCCATCCATGGTCCTGTATTGAGAAAAATATTCTTGCCCTATTTCTATCAAGCCACCTATAACTAAGGAAAACGCTCCTGCTGCAACTGCAATCGTATTTGACCATTCAGAAAGGATCGTAATGATGTTGTATTCGAAATGCAACTGTCTTTCTAAAAAACGATGGTAAAAAAATAGATACCAAAGCCCCATCATAATAGCATATGCCAGACCGTGATACAATTTATCTGCATACAGGTAGGAGACATCTGGTAAAGGCGGACTATCAGCCAGCGACCCATAAGCTACGACCAGCGTATAAAAAGGTGCTAACCAGTAGAGCAGTTTACGCATGTTTACCCTACTAATTCTTTGTAAGCATCAGCAGTAAGCAATTCTTCTACTTGACTAGCATCGCTAATTTTCATTTTAATCATCCATCCATCACCATAAGGATCAGAATTAACTAATTCTGGATCATTTTCCAGCTTTTCATTAAATTCAATGATCTGTCCAGTCAGTGGTAAAAACAAGTCTGAAACCGTTTTAACAGCCTCAACAGTTCCAAAAATTTCTTCTTGATCCAGTGTTTCATCTACAGTTTCTACTTCTACATATACGATATCACCCAACTCGCTTTGAGCAAAGTCTGTGATTCCTATAGTAGCGGTATTTCCATCAATTTTGATCCACTCGTGATCCTTGGTATATTTTAATTCTGCTGGGATATTCATAGTATATTTTTAAAGTCGGTAAATTTAGAAAATTAGGGTTGATTTAAGTAGTAAAAACGTTTAATTACCAAAGGTATATCGCAAGGTGATACCACTTCTAATGGTGGTTTGAGGAAACGCTGTTGAAATCGCAAATTTAGAGAACGAGTGATCATAATAGAATAAGGCTTGGAATGCTTTGCTCAAAGCATATTCAGCAGTGAATTTTGCACCATAAATTGTTTGACCAGCCGTCGCTTGACTGTTTTCTATATCGAGATATCGTATTACAGTAACATTATCCCGTACAGACCCATCCAGTCGCAGGTTCAAATCACTTTTAATCACCTGACTTCTTCCACTAAATTTAGTGCGGAAGGGCACATCCTTAATCCGGTATCCTATTCCCAGCACTAATTCATTACCGCTAATTTCAGTTAAAAGATTATTATCAAAGCTCAAGGATATAGCGCGGTCTTTATTTAATTGCGCGGAAAGCGAAAATGAATTCTTCATTTCAAAATCTACTTTAATCAATGGGTTGAAACGCTCTGCAAGATTCACGTTAAAAAAAAGGTCCTGGGCTTTAAAATCACCATTTTGATTGAGCGTCTGCTGGTTTTGCTGGGCATAATCAAGACCACCGTTCCCTGGTGCAAAGTCTAAATTTGTCTGAAATCTATTTATGGTATAAGCAGCAACATAGCCATGTTGTAAAGAGAAACGTTTGAATCTTTTCTGGAACCATTTCATTTTCATTAACCCAGTGTACTTGATATCCCAGTTGGGCAACGGGATATCTTTAAAAGCATTGTTTTTCTGACTATCTGAATCCCGGCCTTCGTAAGCGGCTAGAAATGATGGCAGTAACACATTCTGACTGTTGCGACTAAACCCGTTTGGAAAACCATCCTCGTCCCTGGTGAAATTATTGTTACCGTAAAAATCCAACGCCAGTCGGTTTGCTACTTCCAGTCGGTTTTCTCTAAAATCGTTGAATACCGCAGAGTTATCAATACTATTGTCGCTGAACGCCGTACCTATCATAATCGTGGAAATACTAAAGTTTCCATAGGTCTGTGGGGTTAAAGACTGATATGTCAATTCATCTGGATCGACTCTAAAGTTTTCTGTAAAGGTCTCTGCATATTCGCGGTTAGACTTAATGTCAATTTTTAAATCTGGAAGTAAGTCAATGTTGAAGTTTACACTTAATTTCTTCCGCTCTACTTCTGTATATTGTTCGTTGAAATCTTGATATAAGGTCAACCAACCCTGTCTCGCTGCAAGGTCTCTAATTTCTGCCTGGCTTCCAAAAGTAAATCCTGTCGTAGGTTTCAATGTCCCTATAAACCCAACGCTAGGCGTATAGCCTGGAAGGAAAATACCATTAGTCTCCTCATAATTTACAGTAGCGCGTTTTATCGACGTTAACACTCCTACCACCGTGTTGTAGGTTTTATTTGCAAAGTTCTCCTTAGGTATATCTACCTCATCCTGTTGCTTATCTGCGGTCGCGTTTCCGGCTTCTTCATTTGCTTTAGGCAACCTGCTTCTGGACCTACTTCTAGAGCGTTGCTGTGCTTCCTTGCGAGCTGCAGCGCCAAATTTTTTCTTCTCTAAACCTACATAGGAATACAATTTATCTAAATCTAGATTTCCGTTAATACGGTGCGTGTTTGCATTCTGGATGCTATTTCCCAAGTTAGAAATACCATCCAGTTGCTGGAATTGCTGGGAGTTGCGCTGCCATTGAAAGTTTGCATCATAGGTATAGGTCGCTTTCGCGAAAGCGAGGAAAGGAAATTTCTCTAACGGTAATTCATAAGTAGCGGTAAATTTCTGAGTGTGGTAATCGGGAATCCCTTCATCTAGGAAGTTGCTCCACAGTGTGTAGTTCTCGTCAATCGTACTGTCTTGATCGTCAATATAACTGCGCACCACACGATCATTATTTGCAGAAATATTCAGGTTGAGAGATCGGGTCAAATCCCAAGTTATTGCATATTGATTGCCCAGTGTAAAATTGCGGTTTGTCAATGGTGCAATAGCGATATTTTGTGCATCAGGAATTCCATCGCCGTCCAGATCCACGGGATTTGTATCCAGTTGAAGGTTCCTGAACGTCTGGGTATTAAACTGGCGCACGATGGAACCGCTGGCGGTAAAATTATTAGGCAATAAGTTGAAGTTGATGTCTCTAATGAATTTGAAATAATCACCAGCTAGCGTTGTATCTGCTTCTTTAAAAGGTTCAAATGGCAACTGTGGAAATGCATAATTATAAGTAGCATTAACGTTTACCGCCTGGTTTTGGAATTGTTCAATCTCAAAATTGCGTTGATCTGTTTGATTGTAAGAACCAGAAAATACAAAATTCTCTATATCGTACGGCATGGGCTTGCTTTCACCGGTTCTATCTTTACGTAAACCTATCAAATTGATACTTTGGCGTCTGGTATAATCTTCTGACTGGTTTTTAATGGCATCACGCTCTTCATCACTAGCAGCATTAGATAGTCGCGTGTCTAACTCAATATCTTCAAACTGTGGATCGTACTGTGGTGTGACCGTCTCCTCTTCAATTCTATAAGAAACTGGGATATTCAATCCCCATTTTCTAGGAAACAATTGTCCAAAACCAATGCTTGTGGTAACATCGTATTGTGTGAGGTCTTCCCGACTGCGCTCGTTAGGACCTTGTTCAATAGACCCAAAACCGACGGTGCTTCTTCTACCGTTTGCGCTAATGGTGGCAAAATCTGCCACGTTTGCGTCCATATTTAAAACCGCGGCGTAACCTCCTTGATTCTTTAATCCAGACAGTCGCAATTCATTCAACCACACCTCACCATTTATCGTTCTGTTTGTGCTGTTGCGCACTCCCAGCATTAAGGAACGTACATCTCCAAAGTTAGGATTTCCCTTAATTCCATAGATCTGCTGGTTGGGCTCTCCTGCAGAGTCTGGATCTAGATCTGCTTGATCAAAAAAGTTGATTTCACTTACTTGCAAGGAAGGATCGCTTAGAACCCTTGACTTAATCTCTTGCAGCAATGATAAATCGATATCAAATTCATTAGCATCTGGCCAGATTTCTGACGGTGTCGTTGTGCCGAATGCCGTAGGCGATAACGGCAATCGTATCTCATAATAGTTGTTGGTAAAATCTACACCTATTCTTATAAATGCTTCCATCTCACCGTCAGCAAGAACTCCTTGGTTAGGCAAGGCTTCTGCATGTACAAACATTTGAAGGTTTTCATATTGACGCATGTCAATGCGTAAATTCTTGAAAACTGCTCTTCTATCCAGCGGTTCTAATCCTTGCACTCTTAGAGAAAGAGATTGTTCATTCTGGCGAATATTTTGGTTTTGCGTGCGCAATTCCTCACGGTTCACTCCGGGTGGCAAACGGTATGGAATAGGCGTGCGTGCGTCATTATTCTCAATATTTACTGCTTGAACTTCAAATGTGGTAGCATCATTTTCCACATCGGGATCATCATCGTCCAGGGATGCTGTAAAACGGCGGTAATCACCACGGACTAAATCCATAGCTCCAAAACGTAAGAAGGTGTCTTCCTCAAAATCGGATAGATACAATCTCATGAAACGGATAGCCCTGAAGTCGTTAATCCCACCTATTTTTCTAAAATTAGGATTCTGTACCCCATTTACCAACTCTGGCTGATTCAACGGAACTCTGAATTGCACCCACCTGGTTTCTATCGTGGAACCGTTAGGCAGAGTTGTATTTACCAGTCTGGAATCAGATATATTTTCATTGTTCCCTACATCCATACCTGGATAAATGTCGATATCGTATTCAAAATAGCTATCGATAGTATTCATGGTATTATCCCGATTGATATCTTCAACATCTGGTAATGTTGTGGAACCGCGATTCGTTTGGGAAACTTGTGTGGGTGAATTTCCCTGCGTGTTGTTATAGCGTTTATAGCGCTCCACGATGTCACCACTAGCGGCAAGAAAGTATTCATAGTTATCACTAGCAGGATCTTCTGGACCGAATTGTGGAAAATCAGCATTTTCCTCTGCATCGCTGTAACCATCTAGACCTATATCTTGATTTGTACGTTCCTGACCTTCCGTATCAAAAGCATATACGAGCGATTGATTCAATGGCACCTTACCAAATGATGTTGCTACCGTTAAATCATTTCCACCATCGTCTGGCAATCCGTTTTCATATTGCTTGCGGTTGTCCTTTAATATGTCTTCTGAGATACTACCTAAGTTGAGTGTAATAGTTCCACCATTATTTGTAGGCTCATAAAGGAAAGGATCCATTACCCAGAACTGTACGTACTCCACATTTGTCTGTTCGAAATCTGTGCTTAGAAAAGTCCTGGTAATTCCTCCCCAGTTGTTTGCTGGATTTGGTAAGACATTAGTTCCCGCTGCGGCAGGATTGTAATTGTATGAACCACGTTCTTGAGGATAAAAAGATAAATCCAGCGTATTGATAACCTGTGTTTGACCTTGCTGAATATCGACTTGTGGAAAAATTTCATCTACAAATACACGTCTTGTTCTATATTCAGAAACATCAGCATCCGTGATTTCTCCGGGTCGCTGATTCCCGTAGAATATGGGATCAATGCTATACCATGCGAGACGACCACGACTGTAGTTATAAGCTAACGGATTAGTAGGACTTCCGGCCCCTTGAAACGCTAATGGTGTACTGGACAGGTTCCAACTGAGCGGTGATAAAATATCAATAGAGGTTTGTGAGCCCTCAAAATCATCAACATAGGCTGCTGGCCTTCCCTCAAAGTTATCACTATCAGGCGATCCCGGGAAAAGATAAGCTACTTCACCTCTCAACGAAAGGTTAGACATCACGTCAGTATCAATGTTAGGCAAACGATTTGCTAGCCTGGTAAGGAATGGAAGTTCTGTATTGTAAAGGAAATTTGCCCCTATAATGGTGTTGTTTATAGGCTCCGTTCCATAGGTTGACTTTTGGGTTATGGGTCGTTCCTTAAGGTTTAGGAATGTACCGCCTAAAATGAAATCCTTACTAAATTGATGTTCTACATTTATCCCAGTAAATCGTTTGGTCTGTTGATTGAACGTAGAATTATTCTCTGTTGAAACCTGAATAGGAACATTTGAATTTAACAGCGCTTGATCTAGGATAATCACAACACCACGGGCATAATCGACCGTATAATCAATGCCTTCTTGAAGGATTCTTCCTCCAGCATTTACAGTCACTGACCCACGTGGAATATTAAAGCCACCGATAGGAATTCCTTGTTGACCGCTTGATTTATACTCTCCTTTGATAAGGTATTTGTTTTTCTCTGTATTCTGTAATGCTTGTGCTTTAGTAGTGCGGTACATCTCTCGATATACATATTGTGCCTGGTTTGCATTATAAGTGGTAGGGTCGTTGTAGTTTTCTGGTCCTGTCGCTGGCGTATTATCCAACTTTTGAAATAGATTTTGTCCAAAAGGTTCGACCGTCGTAAAAATAATTCGGCCAGATTCTGGATCAATTGTAATTCCTGGAACAAAGTCGAAAAACCCATCACCAGAAGGTTGTGGATCCAGTTGCTTATTCAAACGATCCAGATTAAAAACCCTAATCAAAGTAGTTTGATCTACATCTGCAGGTAATGGAACAGCTGGATTTGCCAAGGTTCCTGTAGCAGCAGTTAAATAATTGAGTTCTGGAGGATATTGATAAAAGATATTCAACTTAAAATCTTCTGGAGATAAACGGCTTCCTCCTAGATTGTAAATGTTTTTCATCATCAAATCCCAGATAGGTTCTGACACATTCGTCAAGTTACTCTTCAATAATTTTACAACGAGATTTTGATTTGTAACCGCTTGCTGGTTTGCATTTGGATTTTGATTGACTTCAGTAGCATTTACTCCATCGTTTGCAAATTCACCTACCTGAAAAACTTGACCACCTACCGTGTATTGAAACGCAACAGCGACCACTTCATCATTATTCAAACGCTGGTTCAATGAAATGTATCCTAGCTGCGTATTGAGTGTATATTCATTAGGATTAAGCTGGCGCGCATTTTCTAAAGTAACATAATCAAACCCTTGATTGACTTCTGCATTGCCGAAGCCTTGCTCTACCGTTGCAATATCACGTATCTGTCGGTTTAAAATAGTCTCACCACCAGAATTAATGGCGGTAGGGTTAAAATCGTTATTTCTATTGCTAGGAAAACTTCCTGCTGGTGCATTTATAAATCCAGGAGGCAAGACATCCAGACCTATGTTCGTAATATCTGATTCCCCTATGTCCTGAATCGCTACAAGATTACGAACATCCTCTGTACGATTGCCACGGTTGGTAATCCATACTTCCGCACGGGTAATTTGAATGTTTGTATTGAGGAATGGGTAATCTGCAAGTGTTTGATCGTAAGTATCCCTAAAGTAATGGGCCAAGAAAAAATGCCTATTCTCATCATAATCCAAAGAGAAAAAGTCAAAATCATTGATCGTTGCACCACCAGCCGCTTGTACCGTTCTTGACTCAGATTGTTGTTCTGAAAATACTCCCGTTATTCTGGTCTTCCCAAATTGCAATTCTGTTTTTACCCCAAAAAGACTTTGAGCACCACGTATCAATTGTGAATTGAGCGGCATACTCACGTTACCTACTTCTATACTTTGGAGAATATCATCCTCTGTAGGCGTGTAATCTAATTTGATTTGATTCTGAAAATCAAACGATCCTTCCGTGTCATAATTTGCATTCACATTGAGTCGGGTTCCCACGGTTCCCACTAAACTTAAATTGATGCGCTGATTAAAATCAAACGTAAGATTCTGACGGTTTCTGGGAGAAAAACTAGGATTATCTGTCTTATTGTAGAGCAATCCCAGGTCGATAGCGACGTTTCCTTGAGGAATGATCGCTATTTCATTCCCACCAAAAATACTGGTAAAAAGATCTGAATCAACATAGAAGTTAGGAAGCAGATTTTTTTGTTTTTCTTTATCGGCAGCTGTTTTCCCGGCGAGAGCGGCAGATTTTTCCCTAAAGTAATTACGCATTTGCTCCTTGACGACCATTTTCTGGTATTCCTCACGAGTTAATGTGAAGGGATATTGAATGCGGTACTGAGCAAAACGACTGGAGAATATATAACGATCAAGGTTTGCATCATACAAATAGAGTGTAGTAATGCTAGGCGGATCCGGCAAGGTCAATTTACCGACTTTAAATCCCGTTTTAGTAGAATCTTGTGGCGTTGATGATGGGTCTTGCGCTTTCGCGAAAGCGAAAACAACTACACACATTACGACATATAAATACTTGCGTATCCCCTTAATATAATCGTACCTCAAATCTTATAATTGTTTAAGTGCTTGCTTGATAAGTTGCTCTGTGGTCGCATCTGGGTCGCTGGAAAGAATCTTATCGACTACTTTCTGAGCCTGTTTGCGCAAATACCCTAAAGTTTCCAGTGCAGATAACGCTTCTTCTCGACCTCTATTGCTCGGCAAGACAGAAATCTGTGGATCCTCCAGCACCTGAAGTATTTTATCCTTGAGATCAAGTATCACGCGCTGTGCAGTTTTTGCTCCTATACCTTTCACACTTTGAATGGTTTTCACATCGCCGTTTGCGATCGCTTGTGCGATTTGTGAAGGATCAAGACTGGACAACATCGTACGGGCCGTATTTGCCCCTATTCCAGAAACAGATATTAACAGCTTAAAAACGGCTCGCTCGCTCTTTTCCATAAACCCAAACAGTCGTTGAGCATCCTCGCGCACCATTAAATAAGTGTACAACTTTAGATGTTCCCCATCAGGAATCAAAGAATAAGTGTGAAGTGAAATCTCCACAAAATAGCCTACTCCAGCGCAGTCTATAATAACGTCAGTAAGGTTTTTCTCGACCAGCTGGCCTTGAATTTGAGCAATCATTTAACAGGATATTTGCAATTGACCAAATGTAATAAAATTAAAACAAGGATGCCGGCTATAAACCGGCATCAATATCATTTGAAAATCATAGAAATTAATCAACGTTCGCAACTGGTTTTGATTGTTGCGCCTCCTTTTTTTCTTTCTGTTGTGCATCAATAACGGCAACTGCAGACATGTTCACGATCTCATCCACACTGGCTCCCAGTTGTAAAATATGACAAGGTTTTTGCATTCCCATCATAATAGGCCCTATGGAATCTATCCCGCGCATTTCCTTCAATAATTTATAAGTGGAGTTTCCACTTTCAAGATTAGGAAAAATTAGCGTATTTACTTTTTTTCCAGCTAGCTTAGAGAATGGAAATTTCTCCTTCAACATTGTAGGGTTTAGGGCAAAATCTGTTTGAATCTCACCGTCAACAACGATGCTAGGGTAATATTGATGTAAATATTTAACCGCTTCGGTCACCTTGCTCGCATTAGGATGTTTACTAGAACCGAAATTTGCATAAGAAATCATCGCAATTATTGGGTCCACACCAAACATTGCTGCGGTTTTACCAGTCATTTGTGCGATTTTAGCCAGTTCTAAAGCATCGGGTTCAATATTAATGGAAGTGTCAGAAATAAACAATGGACCGCGATCTGTAACCATAAGGTTTGTCGTCGCTATTTTTTCAACGCCTGGTGCCATACCGATAATCTCCATCATAGGACGTACAGAACGCGGGTAGGATTGAGCAACACCGGTAATTAAACAATCTGCATCGCCTAATTTCACCATCATTGCCGCAAAATAATTACGTTGACGCAATGTTTTACCTGCATCAAATTCCGTTATTCCCTTACGCTGGCGCAACTTCCAGAATTCATGCGCATATCGATCCCTGCGAGTGGACTCTTCATCTGTTTTAGGGTCAATAATCAAACAGTGCTGATCAAATTCCAGTTCGTGCATCAAACCTTCAATAACATCTTTACGACCCAGCAGAATAGGGATTCCTATTCCTTCTTCCATAACGATTTGTGCCGCTTTTAAAACGTCAAGGTTATCAGCTTCTGCAAAAACGATGCGTTTTGGATTGGTACGGGCACGGTTCAATATCAATCGCACCATCTTGTTATCAGAACCCATTCGGGACAATAATTCTTCCTCATAGGCAGCCCAGTCTGTAATGGGCTCCTGAGCAACGCCAGATTCCATAGCCGCTCTCGCTACTGCAGGCGGTACGGTTGTAATCAATCGTGGATCAAATGGTTTAGGAATGATATAATCACGACCAAAGTTGAGTCGCAACTCTCCGTACGCAATGTTCACTTGCTCAGGAACAGGTTCTTTAGCAAGCTGAGCGATGGCTTTAGTAGCAGCCAGCTTCATTTCTTCATTAATCTTAGTAGCACGCACATCCATAGCACCTCTAAAGATGAATGGAAAACCTAATACATTGTTCACTTGATTAGGATGGTCGCTGCGACCTGTCGCCATAATGATATCCTCACGGGCGGCCATGGCGAGATCATAATCGATTTCTGGATTTGGATTTGCCATGGCAAACACGATAGGATCGGTATTCATACTGCGCACCATATCCTGACTTACAATATTCCCTGCAGAAAGGCCTAAAAATACATCTGAATCCACCATAGCCTCCGCCATAGTCATGGAATCATGGTGCGACGCAAATTGCATTTGCAATTCTCCCAGGTCTGTACGGGATTTGGTAATCATGCCCTTGCTATCAAACATTACTATATTTTCTACACGAGCGCCTAACTTCACATATAAAGAGGTACAAGAAATCGCAGCGCTACCAGCGCCCGAAACAACAATCTTTACATCCTCAATCTTCTTATCAATTAATTCCAAGGCATTCAACAATGCCGCACTAGAAATAATTGCAGTTCCATGCTGGTCATCGTGCATCACCGGAATGTCCAGTTCTTCCTTCAATCGACGCTCGATCTCAAAAGCCTCTGGAGCCTTAATGTCTTCTAGGTTAATACCTCCAAAAGTAGGAGCGATATTTTTTACCGTAGCAATGAATTCCTCAATGTCTTTAGTATCAATTTCTATGTCAAAACAGTCTAAATCAGCAAAGATCTTGAATAGCAACGCTTTACCTTCCATTACTGGCTTGCTTGCTTCTGGACCTATATCGCCCAGACCTAAAACTGCCGTACCATTTGTTATTACCGCAACCAGATTTCCTTTGACGGTATATTTATAGACATTAGCCTTGTCCTTTACAATCTCTAAGCAAGGTTCTGCAACCCCAGGACTGTAGGCAAGCGATAAATCGCGCTGACTGCTGTATTTTTTTGTGGGAACAACCTTAATCTTTCCAGGCGTGGGTTTTGCGTGATATACCAGCGCTTCTCTTCTTCTACTAGGCTTCTGACTTTGACTCATAAAATGCTTTTTAGGCTCTTACAAAGATAGCGATTAAAGGATTCAACCCGTTTTAAGGTCAGGCTAGATTTCACTAGACACGAGCGGGACGCTCGCGCTAGCTAATAATATAGAAGTTGGCGCGAGCGTCCCGCTCGTGCCCGCCCAATTAGTCCCGCTCGTGCCGATCATCTCTAAAACTAATCGACTATCTTTTACTATTCCTAACTTCCAAAAAACCATGAGCAGAAAATACAAGTTCTTAGAAAAGGATGGCGCTTATTTTATCTCGTTTGCAGTTATTAATTGGATAGACGTTTTTACACGCGAGGTTTATTTTGATTGTATGATTCAATCGATGGATTATTGTAGGAAAAACAAAGGCATGGAAATCTACGGTTATGTCATCATGACCAATCATGTTCATTTGATATTTAGATCTGCAACTGGCGATCCATCTGGGCTAATAAGAGATTTTAAAGGATTTACCTCTAAACAGCTCCTAAAGTCTATTGCGGAAAACAAAAAAGAAAGCCGTAAGGACTGGATGCTTCCCATGTTTGCAGCCGCTGGCGCTAAAAATAGCAACGTTACCAACAACCAATTCTGGCAACAAAACAACCAACCTATCCAGGTCTGGAGCTCTAAGGTCTTTGAGCAAAAGCTAAATTACATCCACCAGAATCCTGTAAAGGCCGGTTTTGCGGCAAACCCAACTGGATGGAAATACAGCAGCGCACGAAATTATATGGAGGATGACCAGTCAGTTTTAGAGATAGATATAGATTTTTAGAATATCTATAGCACGAGCCGGAGGCTCGCGCCAACCCGGAGGCTCGCGCTATCTCTTAGTATAATTTATATATGTTGGCGCGAGCCTCCGGCTCGTGCGGTTACTAATTTATTTTCTACTTCTGAAAGTAACTAAAGCATTTTTGGGTCGCAACGTGATCAACGGATGGTATTCAATGCTATCGTTGACAGCCTTGAGGTCATAGTCTCGCAGCATGTTTTTTAAGACCAGCGCCATTTCAAACACCGCAAAGTTATTCCCTATGCACATGCGCGGTCCAGCGCCAAAAGGAAAATAGTGATCACTGTAACTTTTACGCTTGTCCGCATCAAAGCGCTCTGGAAGGAATTCATCCGGTTGATTCCACAAATCTTTACGTCGGTGCATTTCATAAAACGAAATCAACCAGATGCTGTCTTTCTTTAATTCTATATCACCACAAACATCGTCTTCTACTGCAACACGATCTGTCACATAAGCCGGCGGATATAATCGCATGGTTTCATCCAAAACCTGTTTTGTGTATTCCAGTTCTTTCAACTGCTCCATTAAATCTGGCGAACTTAAATCTGCTATTTCTTTCTGGACTAAATCTGCTTTTTCAGGATGTTGCGCTAGCAATTGGGTGGCAAAAGTCAATACGTTTGATGTCGTTTCATGGCCAGCAATAAAAAGTACCAGAATCTCGTCAATAAGCTGGCGGTCGCTCATGTGAGTTCCATCTTCATAGGTAGACTGCAAGAGCATGTCCAGCAAATCGCCGTATTCCTTTTTTTCTTTGCGGCGCTGATCAATAATATCTTGTAGGATCGCTCTAGCTTCATCGATCAATTCCAAATGGTAGGCAATGCTGGAATCTCCAGACATCCAGCGGCGGTCATAATACCACATAAGGAACGGCAGTCGCAGTTCTTTTATGAGCATTTTTTGGGCTTGCTCGGTAATGAACTGGAGTCTGGCAATCTTCTCGTCCATGTCTTCCAAATAAAACAAACTGCGGGCCACCACTTTAAAAGCAAGATCGCTGAAGATGGCGTGAATGTCTGTTTCAACATCAGGCTGGATTCTGGAAAGTTCTTTCTGAATCACTTCTTCCATAGAATCAACGAGCGTTGCCAGCTGCTTTTTATAAAAAGCTGGTTGTATGAGTTTTCGGTTCTTGCGCCATTCTTCACCGTTTGCAGTTAATAAACCATGACCTATGTATTTACCTAAATCGTCTGTTTGTAGGCTGGACTTGTGGTAATTGCGCTGGTTTTTTTGAAGAATGTGTTGGGTAATGTCAGTATCACAAGTAAAATGGATGGTCAACCCAGGCTTGGGACTGATCTTAAAGGTATTCCCGTACTTCTGAAAATTATCCCTATGAAACGGCAGCGGATTCTTATAAATCGCTCTGGATCGAGAAAGAAAATTAAAAGCGGAAACTTTGTGGATGGTGCGCATGAGTTATTGGTCGGAATGTTTGGTGGTTCTTGCGGTGTAAGGATAGTGAATTTACAAATCGTATTTCTGGTCGAGAGAAATAGGTATAAATGAAAACACCATGACTGTTTGGGTCGAGATAATTTTAAATTACTTTAGCCTATAGCAGGCTGCACCATTCATTTACCGTAGATTTCATGGAATTACCACCTTTCAAAAGCATTGCTTTAATCTCTGGAGAAAACGTTCGTTAATGTTCTCGTGATTATACTTAGCAAAAAATCAAATCTAATTTTTATGCAAGATTTAAATTTTTACGATCCCTAAGTGTAAAAGGTCTGCCTCATACATCTTCGGAGTTGCACTAGAAAAAAAATATTGAACATTTATAATTTGATTAGCTGTAAAAAAATATTGAAAAACGCCTGATGTTCCGAAAAACTCAGCCTTTGTGGAACTATTAATAAATCCACGAGTTAAGTAACCTAAACGATTTGAACCTTGAAATACTGCTAATATGTATTTTGTATTTCCCGAACCCAGGTTTTGAATCGAAATACTACTTGAAATGAGGTATGAACCAGTTTTTAGCACTCGGATGCTACCATTACTTAAAATTTTAAAAGTATCACTATCGATTTCTTGAATATCAGTTGATATCCCACCTAAAGGCATGTTATTAAAATCTGTGTTTGCATTTATAATGTTTGCGCCACCAAAATCTCTATATAAAGTTAATCGTTTACTTCTTGCTTCAACTTGAGAACCAACCTGTTTCCAAGAGTTATTAATCCAATAATAGAAACCAGGACTTACAGCATTTACTCCACTTTCTGATGTGTTGGTATTGTATACTAGAAGCCCATCTGCTGGACTAATTACAGGTGATGCCAAATTTGCATTGGTCAATAACACCCGATTAATTAATAAGCCTTTATCGTTTGCTGCCAAGTCCAATGAAGCGCTACCATCAGGATTATTTTTGCCTATAGCGACTCTTCCTTGTGTATAAATATTATCGGTTATTGCATTGGGCGGCCTATTTGTACTAGCTTCAAACCAGTCTAGATTTGCACTTGTGAGTGCTGTTTGCAAATTTAATTTAACAACAGAACCATCTATAGCCAGTCCCATTAAATTTATTGGAGTACCGTTAAATCTATTACCGGTATACCTATTTAAGAGTAAACTACCATCGCTTTCAAATTGAAAATTTGGTTGTGCACCATTCGCGAATGTCAATTTTCTTCCACTAAAATTTATGTTTCTATTTGCCGTAAGGGTACCATCTGTAGTATAAATGTTCTCACTATCCGCACCACCAGCAAGCAATTTCACCCACTTCACACCATCCCAATAATAAAATCCTTTGTTTATTCCCTGCGAAGCATTCACAGAAGTATTGTAAACCAAAAGACTCTCTACCAAAGCACCCTCAATAGTCGCCTGATCAGTCAGACCTGTTAGACTTACTCTTGGTATAAGTACACCCTTATCTGAAGCATCAACGTCCAGGATTGAAGATTCCTTAGGCAATATCGTACCTATACCCACCTGAGCAGTTACTCCAGTAATGGTACATACAAGAATTAAAGCAAGAATGTAATTTTTAAAGTGTAGAGACCTAATCATATTTTAATATTTATAGACAATACGTAAAAATACGTCTAGAAACTAAAATTGGTTTTAAACTGGCCTCATTTCTTTCCGTAACTATTGGTACGACTCAATTCTACGATTAAACACATTAAAATTTGAAAAAGATTGAACATATGTGGAATTACGACAAACAGGTCTTTAGTTTTATTCGGTTGCATTTCCGTTTACACCTAAAAAATTGTAGCGTAATTATTCCATGAAATATTCGTAATCTTCAAATTACGAGTAAGTAAGCCCAAGAAGTCAATCGAATCATAGCGGGTACAAACAGAAACGTTCAAAATTGTGACTAAGAAGTCATATCTGATGCTTTAATCAAAAAGTCCCCCATTTTTTGCAGCAGGCGTTCTGCCCAGATGTTTGTAAGCATGTTCGGTAACTTCACGACCTCGAGGTGTTCTTATGATGAAACCTTGTTGGATTAAGAAGGGTTCGTAAACTTCCTCAATGGTTTCGGCGCTTTCTGAGACAGCGGTGGAAAGGGTGGTGATCCCTACAGGGCCGCCTTTGAATTTATCGATAATCGTGGTGAGGATTTTGTTATCCATTTCATCCAGTCCGTGAGCATCTACATTCAGTGCTTTGAGTGAATATTGTGCGATTTCCAGATCAATATTTCCTGTTCCTTTAATCTGTGCAAAATCTCTAACGCGACGTAATAATGCATTTGCAATTCGTGGTGTTCCGCGACTGCGGCCTGCGATTTCAATAGCGGCGTCTTGATCGATTTCTACTTGTAGAATCTCTGAGCTGCGTTCTACTATTGTTGATAGCAATTCGGTTGAATAATATTGCAGTCTGGAAGATATTCCAAACCTCGCTCGCATAGGAGCCGTGAGTAAGCCGCTGCGTGTGGTGGCTCCAATTAGGGTAAAGGGTGCAAGATTGATCTGAACGGTGCGCGCATTGGGGCCAGATTCAATCATGATATCAATCTTGTAATCCTCCATCGCAGAATACAAATATTCCTCAACAATGGGACTTAACCGATGGATCTCATCAATAAAAAGCACATCGCGCTCATCCAGATTTGTCAATAATCCGGCTAGATCGCCAGGTTTATCTAGGACTGGTCCAGAGGTTACTTTTATACCAACACCTAACTCTGCCGCTAGAATATGTGCCAAAGTCGTTTTCCCTAAACCTGGTGGGCCATGAAATAAAGTATGATCTAGCGCATCGCCACGCTGGTTTGATGCTTGAACAAATATCTTTAGATTCTCTAGTATTTGATCCTGACCCGCAAAATCATCAAACGATAACGGTCGCAACGCCCGCTCTATATCATGTTCCTCAGGTAATAGGTTTTCGTTAGTGGCATCAAGATTTTCATTCATGTTTCAAAGATACTCGATAGAATAATTGGTTCTCTATGTTGTTCTAATGATGTGGGATATTCGCTTTCGCGAAAGCGATCATCCCAACAAAATCTGCAATAGCATACGGTGTCTTTACCTCGATTTCAAAGTTCTGCTAATTAGCTTCAATTTAATAAATAACTGATTCTTGAAAATTATCTTCAAAAGAAAAATAATGAAACCACAAGAAAAAGTACCCAGCTTACATGTTGACCTTATAAACGACACGAAATGGTCCATGGAAAAGCAAGATCCAGATAAATACACGATGATTATTTTCTATCGCGGTTTGCATTGCCCTATTTGTAAAAAGCAACTCGAAAGTCTTAAGGATAATATGAACGAATTTATAGATCGAGGTGTAAATGTCATCGCTGTAAGTATGGATTCTGAAAAGCGTGCGAAACAAGCTGGTGAAGAATGGGATATAGAAAGCATTCCCGTAGGATTTGAAATGACTGAGAAACAAGCGAGAGAATGGGGATTGTACCTTTCTAAAGGAATAGGCGATACTGAACCAGATTTGTTTTCTGAACCTGGGTTGTTTCTGATTAAAAAAGACGGCACACTGTACAGCTCATCTGTTCAAACAATGCCATTTGCAAGACCAGCATTTGAAGATGTACTAAAAGCGATTGACTTTATAGAAGATAAGTCATACCCAGCACGAGGGGAAGCCTAATAATATGATCGATTCATGATTACATCATTCAACGGATTATGAATCTATGAATCATTGAACAACTAAACGTCAACTGGTTTAAAACAAAAAAGGTGGAGCAAATGCTCCACCTTTTTTTGTTCTCTAGAATCATGTTCTAGTGATTCATTTCTTCTTCTTTAGGTTGTAAAGGAATATGCTGCGGCACATAATCTTGTCCAGCAATTACATACTCATCTTCCTCATTCAACTTACTATAATCATAAGGCCACCTGTGCACGTGAGGGATTGCTCCAGCCCAGTTCCCGTGAATATGTTTATCTCCAGTTGTCCATTCCAACGTGTTAGATTTCCATGGATTAAGCGGAGCTTTTTTACCGTAGAATATACTTTTTACAAAATTGTAAGCAAAGAATAACTGAGCAACAGATGTGAAAATAGCAAAATAGGTAATTAACGAATTCGTATCTGCTAAATCATCAAAGTATGGAAAGTTCGTATTGGTATAATATCTTCTAGGCAATCCTGCCATCCCGACGAAGTGCATCGGGAAAAATACACCGTACGCCCCAATTAAAGTCAACCAGAAATGAACATAACCTAGGTTTTTATCCATCATGCGGTTAAACATCTTAGGGAACCAGTGGTAAACTCCCGCAAAGAATCCGTAGAGGGCAGAAATTCCCATTACAAGGTGAAAGTGAGCAATTACGAAATAGGTATCGTGAACATTAATATCCAGCGTACTATCTCCTAATATAATACCGGTAAGACCACCCGTGATAAATGTTGATACAAAACCTATCGAAAACAGCATCGCCGTATTCATCTGGAGATTTCCTTTCCACAAGGTAGTAATCCAGTTAAAGGCTTTTACTGCCGAAGGAATGGCAATCAACAAAGTTGTAAAAGTAAATACAGATCCCAAGAACGGGTTCATCCCTGATACAAACATGTGGTGACCCCATACAATGGTAGATAAGAAAGCAATTGCTAGTATGGAAGCTACCATCGCACGATATCCGAAAATAGGTTTACGTGAATTAGTTGCCAGGATTTCTGAAACCAGACCCATCGCAGGTAAAATAACGATGTAAACCTCTGGGTGACCTAAGAACCAAAATAAGTGCTCAAAAAGAACTGGTGAACCACCTTGATGTGCAAGTACTTCTCCTTTAATATATATGTCAGAAAGAAAGAATGAGGTTCCAAAACTTCTATCCATTATAAGCAATAGAGCAGCAGCAAATAATACCGGGAAGGAAACAATACCGATTATCGCTGTCACAAAAAATGCCCAAATGGTAAGAGGTAAACGTGTCATTGACATCCCCTTCGTACGCAGGTTAATGACAGTAACGACGTAGTTTAATGATCCTAAAAGTGAAGATGCAATAAATATCGCCATAGAAACTAACCATAAAGTCATACCCAATCCAGAACCTGACATTGCTTCTGGCAATGCACTTAATGGAGGATAAACAGTCCATCCGGCAGCTGCTGGACCTAATTCTACAAATAAAGACCCTATCATTATTGCGGCAGAAACAAAGAACAACCAATAAGAAACCATGTTAAGGAATCCTGATGCCATGTCTCGTGCTCCTATCTGTAGCGGAATCAGAAAGTTAGAGAACGTACCACTCAATCCTGCGGTAAGAACAAAGAATACCATAATGGTACCGTGAATAGTTACTAACGCAAGGTAAATACCTGGATCCATAACACCGTCCGGTGCCCACTTACCTAAAAGCATTTCAAAAACAACACTAGGCTGCTCAGGGTTTGCGATTTGCATTCTCATAAGTACAGACATAGCTATACCTATAACACCCATAATAAGACCCGTAATAAGATATTGCTTTGCAATCATCTTGTGGTCTTGGGAGAAAATATACTTCGTTACAAAAGTTTCTTTGTGGTGGTGATGTCCATCGTCATGTCCGTGGTCATCATGCTCAACTGCAACAGCTTGTCCCATAAATACTAGTTTTTAGCTTTCGCTAATGATTTTTCAAATGTTTCTTGAGTAGATAACCACTCATTAAATTCTTCTTCCGTCTCTACAATAATCTTTGCTTGCATATTGTAATGAGAATTTCCACAAATTTTGTTACACAAAATGTAATAATCAAATTCATAAGGATCTAGTGCAACGTCTCCGTCAGCTATGAGTTCCTTACTTTTTTGTCGTCGGATTTCATTAATCTTACGAACTTTGCGGTTCATAAACTCCGTATTTCTATAATCCTCTGAAGTTACGGTAGGTGTAAATTTAAATTGTGTCACCATTCCCGGAACAACATTCATTTGTGCTCTAAAGTGTGGCATGTAAGCAGAGTGCAAAACATCCTGACTACGGAATTTAAATAGAACAGGTCTATTTACAGGTAAATGTATCTCTTGCGCAACAGAATCATCCATACCATCAGCATCTGTAGGATCAATACCCAATGCATTTGTACCCTCAATAAAGCGAACATTAGCATCACCTAGTGTATTGTCTGCACCACTGTATCGAATTTTCCAGCCAAACTGATAAGCATAAACTTCTACTATTAATGGATCGTCATCTAGATTAGCATCCATCAAGTCATTCCAAGAGAAAAGACCCCATAGGATCAATCCAGCTAGCACCACAACAGGAACTGCTGTCCAGATAAACTCCAAACGATCATTATCTGCATAAAACAAAGCTCTTTGACCTTTCTTTCCGTGGTATTTATAAGCAAACCAGTGAAGTAAAGCTTGGGTTAAGAACTGAACGATCATGATAACGACACCCGTTAAAAGCAAAAGGTTGTCGTATTCCGCACCATGCTTTGAACCAGCATCTGGGAGGAAAAAATCTTTGTAGGCAATAAAACAAGCGATCATCATGATATAGAACGCTACAACGAAAACAAGCATACCTTGTCCGTTACGCTTATTGTCAATGTCGTTTGCCACATCACTCATCTCTGTGTCTGGATCAGGTGATTTACCAAGCTTTATAATCTTAGTGATTTGCCAGATAGAAACAGCAAGAAGAGCTGCAATAAATATGATTAGAAATGCTGTCATTACAGTTTAATTCTATAAATTTTTAATAATGGAAATGTTTACTTTCTCCTAGATAAGGATCGCCTTTAGGAAGCAATGGTGCTTTGGTCAGTGAATTGAAAATGTATAATAAGAACAATCCAGCAAAGAATAAGAACGCTCCGATTTCAGGAAAACCAATAAACCAAGAGGCGCCAACTGTACCCGGCATGACCATTACAAAGATATCAAGATAATGACCTACTATAATGAAAATACCAGCCGTTACAACGAACCAATTGATACGTTTAAAGTCGGAATTCATTAGGATTAATATCGGGAAAAGGAAGTTAATTACAACCATTCCGAAAAATAATAAGTTATAGTCCTGAATACGAGCGACAAAGTAGGTGACTTCTTCTGGAATGTTTGAGTACCAAATCAGCATAAATTGGGAAAACCATAGATATGTCCAGAAAATACTGAAACCGAACATGTATTTTGCCAAGTCATGAATGTGAGAGTCGTTTACAAATTCAAGATGTCCTGAACCTTTCAAAAAGATGGTCACTAATGCAATCATGGTAATTCCAGCAACAATCATACTGGACAACACGTACCAGCCGAACAAAGTAGAGAACCAGTGTGGATCTAAACTTAAAATCCAGTCCCAAGACATAATGGATTCCGTTACTATGAAAAACACTAAAAACATCGCACTGTGCTTGAAGGCCTTTTTATACCAGATATTTCCTTCTGGACTATCATCCTGCTTCAGACCGAATCTACGGACGTTCCACATGTAGATGTTCCAACCTACTATAAATATACCCGCACGAATTAACCAGAATGGAACATTTAAGTATGCAGTTTTACCCGCAATTATATGGTCGTAAGCTGGACTTGTAGGATCATCAACTCCTGGAGCCATCCATGTAAATAGATGATTTAAACCTAGACCGCTAAGTAGTAACAAAACAAACATGAGGATACCACCTGGTAGTATGTAACTACTAACCCCTTCCATTACTCGAAACAAAACTGGTGACCAGCCTGCTTGTGCAACTTTTTGAAGAGCTAGAAATACCAGAGCACCTAAGGCAATCATGAAAAAGAAAAAACAAGCTACATAAACTGCAGACCATGGTCTGTTAACAAGCTGATGATAAACATGCTCTGCATGTGAGCCTGAATGATCTTCCGCCTCGTGTGGTGTAACGGTGTGCTCATTGGATGTCAACGATGCCTCTTTGTTTTCTGTAACATGACCAGTCTCCATTTGAGAATCATCACCATGTTCCATCGCATTGCCACCTTCCATTGTAGCCTCGTGATCTGAAGCAGCAGCACTATCACCGCCGTGTGAGGCTTCCTCGCTAAGCATTTGTTCTACAGCGGCTTCATTTTCCGGTACATTGAAAAAACCTACAGCTGTCAACAATCCTCCCAATACCATCAGGATGATTGCAAAAACTTTCAATTTGGTTGTAAGAGTATACATATATAATATCTTCTTGTGTCCGGTTACTGGCCGTCGTTTGTTTGTTGATCTTGTGGGTCTGTCGGAGCGTTTCCTGCAGCAGTCGTCATAGTACTATCCGCAGCCACGTTTGTAGTTTCAGAAGAATCCGTTACTTGTTGCGCTGCTCCAGACTCTGGCATAACTATTTTACCATCTTTATCCATTACTGGCTTTCTAGGAACTCCCATAAGGTCTGCCCTTAAAGCTTCTACAAAATGAACGATTTCCCAACGCTCTTCAATGCTGGTCTGTGAAGCATAGGATCCCATATAATTAATACCATGATACATTACATGATAAATGGAACCTTCCGTAATCTCTCTTGCGTCATAACTAGGAACTCCTAAGATCTTCTCGGTCTCCACTAAGTAACCTACACCGTTACCTTTAGCTCCGTGACATATAGCACAATAGATGCCATATAGGGCTTGTCCATTAGACAGGTGATCTTCCGTTAAGGGAACAGGGTTGATTAAGTTCGCTTTCGCGGAAGCGTACCCGTCATTATCATCCTCGTACTCATAAGGCATCCACCCTCTGGAAACAGTTCCATCTACCGGTTTTTGCGCTTCCATGTTTCCAGGAAAGATTGCTCCTTCCTGATAAGCCTCATAACCTACAGATTCATACATATTAGGAAAATACTGAAAACTGCGATTGGATTTTGCATCCACTTCTTTTGTACCGTCATCCCCACATGAAATGAGAAGCAAGGTACAAGCAGCATATATGAATGGTTTCAAATAAATATTCATTAATGTTCTTCTTTGTCGATTAGTACAAGCTCTACAGCACCGGTATCGTATAAAAACTTTGTAATGGAGTCTACATCCTCGCCGTAAGCGTCAACCTCCATTAGAAAGTGGTCGTCTGTTGTTCTAACATCTGGATTCTCTGCTTTTTTGAATGGCCATAATCTACTACGTAAGTAAAAGGTAATTACCATCAAGTGGGCTGCAAAAAACACGGTTAATTCAAACATGATCGGTACAAATGCCGGCATGTTTTGAATAAAACTAAAACTAGGCTTTCCTCCTATGTCCTGCGGCCAGTCCTCAATCATGATATAATTCATCATTACTGTAGCTACTGCAAGACCTACTATTCCAAAAAGAAATGAGGTTACCGCTAGTCTTGTATCCTTTAAACCCATAGCTTTTTCAAGGCCATGAACAGGGAAAGGACAAAATATCTCTTCTATGTGATATCGTTGCTCTCTGATTTGTTTTACTGCATTCAGTAAAATATCGTCATCGTTATAAAGAGCATGTATTTTATGTGTCGCCATTATATTTACTCGCTAGGATGTGCCATCGGGTCACCGGAAGCAGCATTTGGGTTAGACGTCGCTTTTTGTTCTCTCAATTCCTTGTACTTATTACCACTGGCTTTAAGTATAGATTTAACTTCTGCTTGCGCGATTACAGGGAATGTTCTCGCATACAACAAGAATAACACAAAGAAGAATCCTATAGTACCTATGAAAATTCCTATATCTACGAATGTAGGTGAGAACATAGTCCATGAGGAAGGTAAATAATCACGGTGCAATGAAGTTACGATAATTACAAATCGTTCAAACCACATTCCTATGTTTACCACTATGGATATTGCAAAGGAGAATACAATGCTCGTACGTAATTTTTTGAACCACATAAACTGCGGAGAGAAAACATTACAGGTCATCATACTCCAGTAAGCCCACCAGTAAGGACCGGTAGCCCTGTTTAAAAATGCAAACTGCTCATATTCCACACCGGAATACCATGCCATGAACAGCTCTGTGATATAAGCTACACCTACAATGGATCCCGTAATCATGATTACAAGGTTCATCAATTCGATGTGCTGTATTGTAATATAGTCTTCCAGATGACAAACCTTTCTCATAACAATGAGAAGTGTGTTCACCATCGCAAAACCAGAGAATACCGCTCCTGCCACAAAATATGGTGGGAAAATGGTCGTGTGCCATCCTGGAATTACAGAGGTTGCAAAGTCAAAGGATACAATCGTGTGAACTGAAAGTACCAGCGGCGTCGCTAATCCTGCAAGTACTAAGGATACTTCTTCAAAACGTTGCCAGTCCTTAGCTCTACCAGACCAACCGAAGGAAAGTATTCCGTATATTTTTTTATTAAATGGTGTAATTGCTCTATCACGAATCATAGCAAAATCAGGAAGTAACCCTGTCCACCAGAATACAAGGGATACAGACAAATAAGTTGAAATTGCAAATACATCCCAAAGTAACGGAGAGTTGAAATTCACCCATAAAGAACCGAATTGGTTAGGGATAGGCAATACCCAGTAAGCTAACCATGGACGACCCATGTGGATAATTGGGAATAAACCTGCCTGAATAACTGAGAAAATAGTCATCGCCTCTGCAGACCTGTTAATCGCCATCCTCCATTTTTGACGGAATAGCAACAATACTGCTGAAATCAAGGTTCCAGCATGGCCGATTCCTACCCACCATACAAAGTTTGTAATATCCCAAGCCCAACCTACGGTCTTGTTCAATCCCCAAACTCCAATACCGGTAGAGATGGTATAAGTAATACATCCTATTCCATAAAGAAAGGCAATCATGGCAATTGTGAACACAAACCACCACTGCTTGTTTGCTGGTCCTTCTACAGGAAAAGCAATATCTCTAGTAACGTCGGCATACGTTTTGTCACCGGTTACTAAGGGTCTTCTTATGGACGCTTCATAATGAGCCATAGTGCGTTAATTAGTTTCTTAGTTATTATACGTTTCTTACCTTAACCTGATACATCACGTTAGGCTCAGTTCCTACTTCTTCCAACAAGTGATACATACGATCTTGTTGTTTCACTTCGAAAATCTCAGACTCCTTGTCATTAATATCACCGAATGTAATGGCTCCATTATAACAGGCATTTGAACAAGCCGTAGCAAATTCTCCATCCTCGATCATTCTACCGTCTTTCTTAGCTTCTAGAATCGTCATTTGAGTCATCTGAATACACATAGAACATTTTTCCATTACCCCACGGGAACGAACGGTAACATCTGGATTGATTACCATGCGACCTAGATCATTATTCATGTGGTAATCAAACTCATCATTACCATTATATAAGAACCAGTTGAATCTACGTACTTTATAAGGACAGTTGTTAGCACAATATCTTGTACCTACACAACGGTTATAAATCATGTGATTCTGACCTTGACGACTGTGTGATGATGCTGCAACAGGACAAACTGTTTCACATGGTGCGTGGTTACAGTGCTGACACATAATAGGCATAAATGCCACTTGTGGTTCGTCCGCTGGAATTTCCAATTCACCGAATCCTCCTAAAGAACCATTATCACCGAATAGCCCAGAAAAACCATCTTTCTTAGATTCATCATCTTCAAAACTATCTGTGGAAGAGTAATATCTATCGATACGCAACCAGTGCATATCTCTTGAACGTCTTACTTCTGTTTTACCAACGACAGGAACATTATTTTCTGCATGACATGCTACTACACAAGCACCACAACCGGTACAAGCGTTTAAGTCAATTGACATATTGAAGTGATGCCCTACAGAGCGGTCAAAACTTTCCCAGAGATCAACATCTGGAGATGTTACGGGTGTTCCTATATGATTCAAGGAAACCTCGATCATAGGATTGAACTCGTCTCTATTACCTTTTAAATAAGTTCCCATGTCAGTCTCGCGAATAATATCACGACCCATCATGGTATTTTGTAGTTGTGTACAAGCAAACTCATGAACGCCACCTGCAACTTCAACACTTACAGATTGAACTGTCCTTCCGTTCTTGAAGAAAGGAAAAGCGTTAACACCGGTTTGCATTTCTTCTTGTATTGAAGAAGTCTGACCATATCCTAAAGCAAGACCAATAGTTCCTACTGCTTGACCAGGCTGTATTATCGCTGGGATCTTACGTTCCACTCCATCCATTCTAACGATCGCATAAGAACCATCCAATGCTCCATTTGCAACGTTGAAATTCTCAATCCCTAAATTGTCAGCATCTTTTTGGGAAACTGTAATGTAATTATCCCAAGTTGTTCTAGTAATAGGATCAGGAAGTTCTTGCAACCATGGGTTATTTGCTTGCGTTCCATCACCCATGGAAATCTTAGTGTATAACACTAATTCGTAATCACCAGTAGCTTTTGAAGCACCCAGATCGCGCAATGCAGCTGCATTGTTTATTGTTGGGACTTCTGATTCTGTACCTGAGGTTTCAGAAAGAGTAGCGGTGTAAAATCCATCCTGTAACGACTGATTCCAGCTGGAACCATTTGCAGTGGAACTTGTTTTTAGGTAATCTTTATATGTTTCATTGCTACCAGACCAGACTAACAAAGAGTCTTGCAACTGGCGCGTATCAAACAACGTATTGATCGTAGGTTGCATCAAGGAAACAGTTCCTTTCTTCATTTCTACATCACCCCAAGATTCTAAATAATGCGGTGTAGTAGCTACATAATCAGACTGCTCTGCTGTAGCATCTAGACGTGATGCTAATGATACCTTGAGTGGTACATTCTTCCACGCTTTCGCGAAAGCTTCATTGTCGTCATAACTATAAAAAGGATCTACACCTGCAACAAAAACAGCACCTACAGCACCACTTTCCATGTCTTTAACCAGCTGGTTAACCGCCCGGCGGCTACCTTGTCTCGTAAGAATAGGATTAGCAGTATCAATAATAGTACTACCTAGTTGCTCGTTAATTTCAAGTGCTAATTGTTGTGCTCCTTGATCTGGAAGACCGCAAAGAACAACGCCTTTGCTTCCTGCACGACGCAATTTTTGCGCCGCTTGTTCAACAGCTTTAGAAACTTTATCAGACAGGTTACTATTTGCAGAACCACCTACAACTTTACTGTAAAGGGCTGCAATAATTTGTTTTTGCTCGGTAGGTGTTACAGGATAACGTTGGTCTGCATTTGCACCAGCCAGAGACATATTAGACTCAAACTGCACGTGATGTGACATTTTACCATTCTTAGGAACGCGAGATTGTGCATAGTTGGTATCAAAACTACCACCTTGCCAGTCTCCTACAAAATCTGCTCCTATACTAACGATGCATTCTGCATCCTTAAAATCATAATCTGCAAGACCGCGCTGGAAGTATTTAGCCTCAAAGGCATCCAGTGCAGCATCTTCACCAACAGTGTCGTAGGTTACCTGACGAACATTAGGATACGCAGCTTTGAAGTCTTCCATCAATTTTGCTGTTGATGGACTGGCAAAAGTCTGTGTTAGAAAAACGATCTGCTTTCCTGCATTAGCATTTAACTGCTGACGCACTTCCTTATCTAATTCTGACCAGGTGGATTCTTTTCCTTTTACTAGTGGGGTTTTAAGACGATTATTGTCATACAAACCTAAAACAGATGCATGGACACGGGCGCTGGCATTACCGCGAGCAGCAATATCTCTATTACCTTCAATTTTAATAGGTCTTCCCTCACGAGTCTTAACAAGAACACTTGCAAAATCATACCCGTTAGCAATGGTAGTCGCATAATAGTTTGCGATTCCTGGAATAAGCCTTTCTGGTTGATTCACATAAGGAACAGAGTTGATAACAGGACCTTCACAGGCAGCAAGTGATGCTGCAGCGGTACTGAAACCTACGTATTTCAAGAAATCACGACGTGTGGTGCTGGAAGATTCCATCGCCTTATCGTCTCCTAGAAATTCTTCAGTTGGAACAGGCGTTGCAAACTCGTTTTGCTCGAGACTTTTGATCATCTCATTGCTCGTATCGAGTTGCGCAGTACTTTTCCAGTATTTTTTAGTAGTAGCCATAAAATTCTTAAGCTATTTTTTTTAGTAGTGGCACTTGCCACATTCAATTCCTCCCAAGTCTGCAACCGTCAATTGACGACCACCACGTTTCTCTGATAATTCCTTATGAATCTCTTCATAGTATCCATTACCTGCTAAATCTACATTAGTTTCTCTGTGACAGTTAATACACCATCCCATCGTTAATGGAGAATATTGATACATAACTTCCATTTCTTCTACGGGACCATGACAAGTCTGACATGCAATATTACCAGCAGTAACGTGTTGCGCGTGATTGAAGTAGGCGAGATCAGGCAAGTTGTGAATGCGCACCCATCTTACCGGCTGCTCTTCTCCTACAAACGCTTGCTCGTCTTCACTCCATCCTGTAGCAGAATATAGTTTTTGGATCTCTTTATTATAATCGATACCGTACTCCTCTATACCTTCTTGATAGGTTCCATCTGCAACCTCTGCAATGGATTTGTGACAATTCATACAAACATTAAGAGAAGGAATCCCAGAGTGTTTAGACTCTCTTGCACTAGAGTGACAATACTTACAATCAATCTGGCTTACACCAGCGTGAATTCTGTGCGAGTAGTGAATAGGTTGCACTGGGGCATACCCTTGATCTACACCTACACTCATTAAAGCACCATAAACAAAGTAAGCACTTGCAAGCAATAAAAATATTGCCGTCACTAGTACTAGGAATTGATTTTGTACAAATGCTTTCCAGATAGGAGTTCTTTCTGTTCTATCCTCTTCTTCAAATTCCGTTTGAATACCGTTTGCAGTAGCAAATCTTTTTAAGGTAGTATTTACCGCAAAAAGAACAACAATCAATACTATTAAAACAAGAGCTAATGCACCTAACACAATATTGTTTGTCATAGAACTGGTTCCACCGCCGCCAGCAGCAGCCTCTCCATCAACAGGTGCAGCAGTTGTTGCAACGGGTTTAGGAGTATCTGTATAAGCCAGAATATTATCAATATCTTGATTTGAAAGCCCTGGAAAGGCATTCATGTTAGATTGATTATACTCGTTGTAGATCGCTAGAGCCTCCGCATCACCTGTAGCAATAAGCGCGGCAGAATTTTTGATCCACTCGTACAACCATTCTCGGTCGTGACGTTTAGTAACTTCAAAAAGAGCTGGCCCTACAGCTTTTTTATATAGTTTGTGACAGGAAGCACAATTTGCTTTAAAAAGCGCTTCACCTTGGGTCGCATTACCACCTGAGGTATCTGATTCACTTGGGGTCGCTTCTACTGGCGTTGCAGATTCAGCATCTGATGTAGTGGCATCTTCTTGAGCTTGAGCTCCCATCATGGAGAAAACCAGGAACAGGGAAGCTAAAAATAGCTGTAGCGTAGAAAGATGTAATTTCTTTTTTATCATCTCGTTTAATGATTATTACAATAACTTTGGCACAATAATTACAGTAGTCTACTGTATCCTTAAAGCCTTGCAAAAATAGGTCAAAAATGGTTTATTTTTGGGAGGAGCTAATGAAGAAATTAATTTATAAAGGTTCTAAATAGAAGTTCGCTTTCGCGAAAGCGGGCTCATCACACCCATTGCTATGATTACAAAAACGATAAAAAGTATCTTATTAATTGGAAGTGTGGTTCTTACGTCCCAATTAGGTTTTGGACAAAGTACTACAAAGGTCAATGAAGCAGATCTGGAACGCCTGGTTGCCGCTAAAGTTGCCATGGATAAAGAGGGAGCTTTCAATGATCGATACACGATTCACATCTTTCAAGGCGAAAATCAGGAGGCTGGATCTGTAAAATCAAGATATGACGCGCTAGGGCTTCTATGGAAGTCTGAATTAAAGTATGAGCCGCCCTATCATAAAGTATGGATAGGCAAATACCGCAGTAGACTTGAGGCTGAACGTGCGCTGTTAGAGGTTAAAAAGTCATTTCCTCATGCTTTCGTAATGAAGCCAAAAGGTTAGTTTCTTAAAAATTCCTAGTTCCTAAACAAAGCATCGCTTAATACCTTTTGAATTGGTATTAAGCGATGCTTTGTTTATCCCAATTTTGTCAATCGCATGGGATTGAAAACACATTTTATCTAATCTCGTTTACACTGTATGAATTGAGCAGTTCAATATTTTCAAACTGGTTTACGTATTACGGTAAACTTAGGATTTGCGAATTTTAAGCACTACGAGGTTCTAACTTCATAGGTCAGTGTTAAGAGTCCCAACAGCAATCTGTTCTTCCCTAGGTCATAAATTAGTAATCCTTATAATTAAACATGGTTAGAGGTTCAAGAGGTTCTGCGTATAAAGGCCGAATTAATGACTTTAAATAGCTGTGGAAATGAATATTTTCAGACTTGTGATTAATTTCAATATCCTCAAGTAGTCACTTAACAATTCAAATTTCAGGATAACCACAATTGCTACTCCTAATCACCTCCACATTCTAAATTTCTTGACCAATATTAAATGTTGCATTGGCAATTTGTTCTTCCCCATCATTTCATTATCGATTTGATTAAATTTTAAAGCAAGGGTAAAACATGAAGATCCTCCATTTAGCATATAAATCTTTAAGTGAAGTGAATTGCGTAGAGAAAACTATCTATCCATAATACAATAGCTAAAACATCTAGTTAAATGATATGAGCAAATCATACCATTCCATTTATGGTTTTCAACTAAAAACATCTACTTCCCTCGATCAATTCAAGCCAATAAAAAAGCCGTTCCAAAACTGAAACGGCTTTCTGTCTTTATTAAGCTCAGTATATTATTTGAGTTTCTTTCTTACTTCTACTTCACGGAAACTTTCAATGATATCATTCTCTTGAACATCGTTGTAGTTCTTAATCTGGATACCGCATTCATAACCTTTGGCAACATCTTTAACGTCATCCTTGAATCGTTTAAGAGTAGACAGTTCACCTGTGTAAACTACAACTCCATCTCGTATCAATCTCACGCCGCTGTTGCGGTAGATCTTACCATCCTGAACCATACAACCTGCAATAGTTCCCACTTTAGAAATCTTGAATGTTTCTCGAACTTCAGCAGACCCTGTGATCTCTTCTTTAAGTTCTGGAGAAAGCATTCCTTCCATCGCATCTTTAAGGTCATTGATTGCATCATAAATGATTGAATACATTCTGATATCAACTTCTTCCTGCTCTGCCACAGATCTTGCATTCCCTTGCGGACGAACGTTAAATCCTATGATAATTGCGTCTGAAGCACTCGCCAGCAATACGTCACTTTCTGTGATCGCACCTACTGCCTTATGTATGATATTCACTTGAATTTCTTCTGTAGACAACTTCTGGAATGAATCTGTCAATGCTTCAACAGAACCATCCACGTCACCTTTAAGAATCAAGTTCAATTCTTTAAAGTCTCCTAGAGCAATACGTCTACCGATCTCATCAAGAGATAAAGTTTTCTGAGTTCTTACAGATTGCTCACGTTGCAATTGAGTACGTCTAGAAGCAATAGATTTAGCTTCTCTTTCATCCTCAAATACATGGAATTTATCACCTGCTTGTGGAGCACCATCTAAACCTAGTATAGAAATTGGGGTTGACGGTCCTGCCGTTTTAACCTCATGACCACGTTCATCTTGCATCGCTTTCACTTTACCGTGAGTACGACCTGCGAGTACATAGTCTCCTACTTTTAATGTTCCTGCCTGTACTAATATAGTGGAAACGTATCCACGACCTTTGTCTAGGAATGCCTCTACAACAGTACCGGTAGCTTGTTTATTAGGATTCGCTTTAAGATCTAATAATTCTGCTTCTAACAATACTTTTTCTAGAAGCTCTGCAACTCCCAGTCCAGTTTTAGCAGATATATCATGGGACTGAATTTTTCCACCCCAATCTTCCACCAACAAGTTCATATTAGCTAACGATTCTTTAATTTTTTCTGGGTTTGCCGCATCGCGGTCAACCTTATTGATAGCAAATATGATTGGCACATTTGCTGCTTGTGCGTGACTAATAGCCTCTTTAGTTTGAGGCATCACATCATCATCTGCTGCTATTACGATAATAGCAATGTCAGTTACTTGAGCACCACGTGCACGCATCGCGGTAAAGGCCTCGTGTCCTGGTGTATCAAGGAAGGACATTTTCTGACCACCTTTCAACTCCACACCATAAGCACCTATGTGTTGGGTAATTCCACCACTTTCACCAGCAATAACATTCTCTTCACGTATATAATCCAGTAAAGAAGTTTTACCGTGATCTACGTGACCCATAACGGTAACAATAGGAGCACGAGTGATCAATTGATCTTCAGTATCTACAGTCTCTGCAATACTTTCTTCAATATCTGCATTAACAAAGTCCATCTCAAAGCCAAATTCCTCAGCAACGATACTCATCGTTTCAGCATCAAGACGCTGATTCATGGTTACCATCATACCTAATGACATACAGGCTCCAATCACCTGGTTGACTGGAACGTCCATCATGGTGGAAAGGTCGCTAACAGTTACAAACTCTGTAACCTGGATTTTCTTGTCTTCTGCTTGTTCTTGTTCTTGAGCCTCTACCTTTTCACGGTGGGTATCTCTTTTATCGCGACGGTATCTTGCCGCTTTAGATTTGGAGGATTTACTTTGAAGTTTTTCAAGAGTTTCTCTAACCTGTTTTTGGATTTCTTCTTCTGTAGGCTCTGCCTTAACAAGAGTTTTTCTTGCAGCACCTGGAGCGCCTCGTCTTGCACCAGGACCGCTTTTTGCACCAGCACCACCAGCTCCTGGCTTAGAAATACGTTTACGCTTGCGCTTGTTATCTTCTTTTTTCTTAGGCTTGGCAAATTTCGACAAATCGATCTTTTGCCCTGTCACTTTAAGCCCACCTAGTTTCTTATACTCGGTTTTAATCACCTCTGACTCGGCCGTTTGACCTTCTGCTTGTTCTACAGTAGCGTCTTTAGGTACTTCAGCTGTTACCGGAGTTTCATCAGCCTTAGCGACTTCTGGTTCTGGTTTAGCCTCTTCAACCAGTTTAACGGTTTCTTTTTTCTCTTCTGGCTTAGCAGCTTCTGTTTTCGCCACTGGAGTAGCAGGTTTAGGAGCTTCTGCCTTAGGAGAATCAGCTTTAGGGGTTTCCTTCTTAGGAGCCTCCGCTTTAGCAGTTTCTGGTTTTGACTTTGCCTTTGGCCTTGGCTTGTTTTTATCAAGATCGATTTTCCCCTTGATTGTCGCTCCTGAAGCTTTAGGTCTGTTAGAAATAACGGAAGGATCTGCTACCGCCTCTTTAACAGCCTCAGCTTTTTTCTCTTCTGGCGCTTTGTTCACTGGAACATCTGCAGTAGATTTCTCTGGAGGAGTTTTCTTACTCGCATCCAGATCTATGGTGCCTACAGTTTTAGGACCCGTCACTTCAGCTTTAGCTCTAACGACCTCTTGCTGCTTACGTTGTCTTTCTTCCTGTTCTTGCTCCCGTTGTAAGCGCAATTCCTCCTGCTCTTTACGACGCTCTGCTCCAACTTCCTTAGAAGCTACCTTTTTGCTTTTGTCTGTTTGAAACTCATCTGCTAGTGCTTGATAGACGGATTCGTCAATTTTTGTGGTAGGGCGAGCCTCTATCTCAATACCTTGGGCAGAGAGATGTTCCACAGCACGGTCTAGAGAAATATTAAATTCTCTAAGCACTTTATTGAGTCTCATGTTTTTTACTTCGGCCATAAAATACCTATGGGTTGTCTTTTAATTCTTAATCTTCAAATTCTGACTTCAGGATATTCATCAACTCGACGATTGTTTCCTCTTCCAGATCTGTTCTTTTTACTAAATCCTCTACATCCTGCTCTAATACGCTCTTTGCCGTATCCAGACCAGCTTTACTCAATTCTTCTATAATCCATCCTTCGATTTCATCAGAGAATTCTGTCAATTCTACATCTTCCTCTACTCCTTCACGGATCACATCTATTTCATAACCAGTCAACTTCCCAGCTAGTCTAATATTATGACCGCGACGACCTATGGCTTTAGAAACTTCCTCAGGATTCAGTCGTACTTCTGCTCTTTTCTTTTCTTCATCAATTGTAATAGATACAATTTTTGCAGGACTTAAAGCACGTCCTATGTATAACTGTGTGTTTGCAGTCCAGTTAATAACATCAATATTTTCGTTTCCTAACTCACGAACTATACCATGAATACGACTTCCTTTAACACCTACACAAGCGCCTACTGGATCGATTCTATCATCATAACTATCCACCGCAACTTTAGCTTTCTCACCTGGTTCACGAACGACAGCCTTAACGGTAATTAAACCATCAAAAACTTCAGGGATTTCTTGTTCAAACAATTTCTCTAAGAACTTAGGAGATGTTCTAGAAAGTATAATATTAGGCTTATTACCTCTAAGCTCTACACTTTCTATAATCCCACGAACATTCTCCCCTTTACGGAAAAAATCAGATGGAATCTGTCTGTCCTTAGGCATGATTATCTCATTACCGTCATCATCTAAAAGAATAATCGCACGATGTCTTATATGGTGCACTTCAGCACTGTACAACTCACCTTCTAACTCCTTAAAGTGTTTGAAGATATTAGTATTATCGTGCTCATGAATTTTTGATATCAAATTTTGACGTAATGCAAGAATCGCACGGCGCCCTAACTGAATTAACTTCACCTCTTCGGCAACATCTTCACCAACCTCATAATCAGGCTCGATTTTACGTGCTTCAGTAAGTGAAATTTCTGAGTTATCGTCTTCAACCTCATCATCAGCAACAACCACACGGTTGCGCCATATTTCTAAATCGCCCTTATCTGGATTGATAATGATGTCAAAATTGTCATCCTCACCATATTTCCTTTTAAGCGCACTTCTAAAAACATCTTCCAAGATCGCCATCAATGTGACGCGATCTATCATTTTATCATCTTTAAACTCAGAAAAAGACTCGATCAATGCGAGATTTTCCATATTCACTTTTTAATTAAATGTTATAACAACTTTTGCTTGTTTGATCTCTTCATAAGGAAGTGTCAATTCCTTTTCAACAGTCACTTTTCCTTTTCCCACTGGTTTCGGCTCTCTAGCTTTCCACGTGATGGTCACTTCATTTTCATCTGCCTTTTCAAGCACTCCAGTTTCTTTGGATTTTTCCCTGTCTGTTATTTCAAGGGTACGACCTATATTCTTGACAAACTGTCGATGATGCTTGAGCGGCTTGCCCACTCCAGCACTGGTAACTTCCAGAGAAAAATCTTCCTCCTCGCGATCAAGCTGGTGCTCGACGGCTCTTGATACAAAAATACAATCTGAAACCATGACATCCTTATCGCCGTCAACAATGACCTTAATCACGTTGCCGGCTGCAATATCCAGGTCTATCAGATATAGATCTGTTCTTTCTTCAAATGCTGCATCTAGCAGTTCACGAACTCTTTTTTCCAACATATTTTATAAAAAGAGGGGACTTTTTGTCCCCTCATATTGCTCAAATACAGTGCAAAGATAGTAATTTTTTAAGCTTCTGCAATGTATGGTTCCTCATTCATGATTTATAGTGAAAACAGTTTCAGAATATTATCTTAACCTTTGCATGGAATGTAGTTCTAAAAATGAAGTTACACCGCTTTCGCGAAAGCAAAATTATTACAAAACCTCTAACAATTTAATCTATAATTTAATGGTCCAAACAACTTTACTGGGCCTCTAGTTCTGAATTAAAAATTTATTAAAGTTTAGAAATGAGTGAAAAATAATAATGAAATATCCTGAATTTTTCTTGCAAGGCCATAGAGGAACCAGAGGTTTGATGCCTGAAAACACCATTCCAGGAATGCTAAAAGCAATCCAAGATGGAGCTAACGTATTAGAAATGGACCTACAGTTTACCGCAGATGGAGTGGTGATTGTTGCTCATGATCCTTTTGTCAATAGAACCTATAGCCTAGACAAGACAGGAGCAGATATTCCTAAAAGTCAAGCACGGAAACATATTTTTTACAGGATGAATTATAGCGACGTACGTTTATATGACGTAGGCTCCAAAGGAAATCTTAAATACTTACAACAACAAAAAGCCAATGCCTATATTCCAGAATTGGGTGAGCTTATTGCCGCAGTAGAGAAGTATGTATCAGATAATAAATTACAACCTGTCTTATATAATGTAGAAATTAAAGCGGGTCCAGAAGGAGATCTCAAACTCCACCCTGCGCCCATTCATTTAATTGCAAGAGTCGTGTCCATACTTAAATCGGCCAATATTGAAAACCGTTACTACATCCAGTCGTTTGATCCCAGACAAATTCAAGAAGTAAAAAAAACATGCCCTGAGATTCCAGTAGCATTTCTAACGGCTGATAATAATAAAAGTGTAGAACAACATTTAGAACCAATAGGTTTTGAACCAGAAATATTCAGTCCCTATTTTAAGATTGTCACACTAGAAATGGTAAAAGAATCTAAGGATCGCGGAATCAAAATTATACCATGGACGGTCAATCAGGTCAAAACCATGAAGTCGCTTATGAAAATGGGAGTTGATGGAATCATTACCGATTATCCAGGTGTTTTGTGTCAATTGCGGAATGAGTCTTAAGCTTATCTGTTTATCTGCAATCATAGTTTTAGCATTAGAGCAGCAATCATTTCATAGCTAATCAGCTCCTACTTCCTTTATTCTAGGGAGTGCTTTTTTGAACCTTTCCATAATGCCATAAATTCAAGCAAGTGGTTTTAATCTCTATTTTATTTAAGTTATAATTTCTAAAGGTTAATAGTTCGTATTCGGATACTTCTATCCGAATATAAGTTTGATATTTGTATCAGATTCGGTTTTGATAATCGGGTCGTGATTTCAGGAAACTAATTCTATAAATATTTCTAATATGAAAGCAGATATACTATTTAGAAAAGATATTAAGCTACTGGTAGAGACATTCTATGAAAGAGTAAGGCTAGATCCAACTTTAGGACCTGTATTTAACAGACACATAAAAGACTGGGAATCTCATCTAGAACTACTCACAGACTTCTGGGAAACTAGCTTATTTAGAACTTCGAGCTACAAGGGAAATCCAATAACTGCTCACAACGCAGTCGATAAAATAGAACAGTATACCATCGATGAGACTCATTTTGGTATTTGGCTGAACCATTGGGTTCAAACTCTAGATTATTTATTTGTAGGTGATAATGCTACCACTCTCAAGTTGAGAGCACGTAAAATGGGAACCAACTTAAATTTAAATTTGTTCAACCAGAAACCTAAAACATAAAAGTAGGTCAGACTTTGAAACAGTTATGATCGTTGAAAGGCTTTCTTTTAACTCATTTTACTCATCACTATTAGATCATTAAAAACACCCACTATTTATCATTTTATAGCGGGTGTTTTGAATAAACTGCAGAATGTGCTTATAGCGTATATGAGAAAACATCATAACCTTGCAGTTTGACAATGTTTTCAATATTTAATAACAGATCGCTTATACTAAAATAAGTGAAGGCAAATAACAGTCAGGCTCACGAGCACACTCACAATAAGTAAGTTTACTTGAAACTTTTCTTTTTGCTGAGAAAGAACTGATGCGTTGAATCCCATGCAAAAGATTGTCACTAGAAACAATTCTATCATTTGCACTGGCCGGGAAAACCCAGATGGATTCATCAGCAACACCATAGCGGCAACAGATGCTAAACAACTCTGCCCTAAAAGACTTATGGTAGCATAAGCCACGGAGCCCGAACGATATTCTTCCATGAAACTATTATAAAGATCTAAAACGTAATTTGTACGTGACGTTTCATTTCTTTCAGCTGCTCTACTCTGTGATTGATGAGCGTCTATAACCATGGAAGTTGTATGGTCGTTAGACATTGAAACTGGGTGTGTGAAGGTTTTTGTAAGTAATTCCATAATATTTTTTATTAATCAGATAATGCTATCTTTTTATCCTTTTATAAGAATAGTTCGGCTAAATTATCAATACAAAAATAAGCATAATTATTATTCGGACAAATATATCCTTTATTAATTTTATATTTATTTTGATTCGGAATATCTGTTTATAATATAGAGTTTATCAGTTTTCAACGGAGTCCTACTATGGACTACTTTAAATTTTGAACTTTCAAACTAGAAACCAACCTCCTTTGAACCTCCAACCAAACATGCTGAAAATAAAAAATCCCGACTCTAAAAAAGAGCCGGGATTCAACAGTTGTCCCACAAGGACTCGAACCTTGAACGACGGTACCAAAAACCGATGTGTTACCATTACACCATGGGACAATTGCGGGTGCAAATTTAGAACAATTCTGATTTTATGCAACTCTTTTTAAAAAATTTATTTCTGTAAAATGAAAATCGACTTGTAGCGTTGTATTTACCAGTGTCCTTATATAATTACTACTTTAGCAGCTGTTAAAAATACCTATGAAATTAAGTTATAACAATCTCAATAAAATCCTAGGATGGACGGTCTTCCTTATCGCTCTAACTATTTACTGGCTTACCGTAGAACCTACCGTAAGTTTCTGGGATGCTGGAGAATACATCACAACATCCGTTAAGCTTGAGGTGGGTCACCCACCAGGAGCACCACTCTATCAAATGATGATTGCAACAGCCGCCATATTTGCAACAGAGGCGACAAAAATTGCCTACATGGTCAATCTCATGTCTGCTTTCTCGAGCGCGCTTACCATTTTATTTATGTTTTGGTCGCTCACTCTGCTCTTAAAAAGACATATTTTAAAAGATAGACTGGATGAAACCATGATTTTAGGTGCAGCTTTCATAGGGTCGCTAGCGTTTACCGTTTCTGATAGTTTCTGGTTCAATGCCGTTGAAGCAGAAGTTTACGCACCCGCTTCACTCATTATGAGCAGCATGTTTTATCTGGGATTGCTGTGGGAACGCGATATGATGCTCCCTCGCGGCAACCGCTGGCTCATTCTCATGTCGTTCATCATAGGACTCTCTTTTGGAGTTCACTTTTTAGGAATTCTTACTATTCCCGCTATTGGAATGCTATGGTATTTTAGACACTACAGAAAAATCACTCCGCTTAACTTTATTGTCGCATTGGTTTCTGTAACTGCCGTACTCCTCTTTGTTTTCAAACTATTGTTGCCTTACACACTTAGTATTTTTGGTTATTTAGAGGTGTTTTTTGTAAATGAAATAGGCTTGCCGTTCAATAGCGGTACCATCATCGCATTCTTACTTATTGTAGCCGTATTTATCGGATTAATTTCGCTTTCGCGAAAGCGGAACAAACCTCTTTTAAACACCGTGACATTATGTATCATGTTTGTATTGATAGGGTTTTCCAGTTGGACGATGTTGCCTATAAGAGCTAATGCGGGAACTCCCATAAATGAAAACAACCCTAACGATGCTAGGGCGCTACTCTCTTATTACAATAGGGAGCAATACCCAGCTCCAGCACTTTTCTACGGTGAATCTTTTACAGATATGTACTCTGGACTTGATCCAGATGAGCCCTACATAGATGAAAAACCAAAATATGAGCGCAATTATGAGACTGGTGAATATGTAATTGTGAATGAGTATAAAAATGCTGTACAGAATACAAATAATGCGCATAAAGGTGTTTTTCCTCGCATGACAGATGCCAGCCGTGCTGGGAACTATGTCGATTTTATGGGCGGTCTAGAGTATGAGATCAAACCAGGTTACAAGGGCAATCAGGAATTATTGAGTGTTCTAGATGATTATGAGCGGCAGTTTGAACGCGGCAGGATCACCTCAGATGAATATATTAAGGTTATATCATCACTAGGAGAAGCTATTGATATTAAAAAACCTTCATTTGCTCAAAACCTAAACTATCTCGCGAGCTTTCAAATAAGCTACATGTATATGCGTTATTTCATGTGGAATTTTGCAGGAAAACAAAACGATGTTCAAGGGACCTGGGATCGATTTGATGGTAACTGGATGAGCGGGATTACATTTATTGATTCTTGGCGTTTAGGATCTCAAGATGATTTGAGCCAGGACATGCTCCATAACAAAGGACGTAATTTTTATTTCTTCCTTCCCTTACTATTAGGCGTTTTAGGAGCTGTATTCCATGCTAAAAATGATCCGAAATCGTTTTTTGTAACGTTGATGCTATTTTTATTCACGGGATTAGCGGTCATTATTTACCTCAACCAGAGCATGTTCCAGGTGCGAGAACGTGATTATGCCTATGTAGGATCCTTTTTAGTATTTGCCATGTGGATAGGAATAGGTGTTTATGCTCTTTATGATGCGATACGAGAGAAGGTAAAGAGCCCGGTCATGAAGTATGTTACTCTAGGAATATGCTTTCTTGCCGTACCCTTCTTGATGGGGTTCCAGAATTGGGACGATCACGATAGGTCTGAAAAGTACACCGCACTTTCCAGCGCTAAAAAATACTTAGACAGTTGTTTACCTAATGCGCTCATATTTACCATAGGCGATAATGATACTTTCCCACTGTGGTACGCACAGGAAGTGGAAGGTTATCGTACTGACGTTCGCATAGTTTGTACTTCTCTGTTAAGTACAGACTGGTATATGGATGACATGAAAAAACAGGCGTATGAAAGTGCTCCAGTTCCCTCTACTTTAACTCATGACAAGTATGTATATGGGACCCGAGACGCTTTATGGTATGCCGAAAAAGAGCGTATTCAAACTAGATTGAGAGAGGCACAAGGAGATCCTAATTATGTATTTCCAGACACTATGAATCTGGATAAATGGATGGAATGGGTTGCTAGTGAAAGTAAGCTTACTCAAGAATTGATGCGCAATGATCATAGCGAGCACACCTTCCCAACTCGATCCATACGTATTCCTGTAAACAAGGAAGCCGTCCTTAAAAACGGAGTTGTTGCCGCAAAGGATGCTGATAAAATTGTGGATGATATAGTCATTACTATTAATTCAAATCTAGTTTACAAAAACCGCATGTTCATGCTAGACATCATTAATGCAAATAATTGGGAACGTCCTATTTATTTCTCTGGTGGTGCCTTCGGTGATGAGGATTATATCTGGATGAAAGACTATTTACAACTGGATGGAACGGCTTACAAACTCACTCCTATTTATACACCACCATCAAACGATCGTGATCCATTTGATATGGGACGTGTAGATCCAGATGTGGCCTACAAAATAATTAAAGGATGGGATTGGGGCAATAGTGGAAGTTCTGACATTTATCATGATGTAGAAACGAGACGCAACAGTGTAGGATATCGCAGTAATGTAACAAGAGCAGCAATGGCGCTGGCTGAAGATGGCCAAGACGCAAAAGCTGAAGAGCTCCTTGATCTGGGAATGGAAAAAATGCCGCTGGAATTCTATGGTCATTACTCCATGATTGAACCATTTGTTAGAGGCTATTACACGATAAACAAAACACAAAAGGCTGATAAACTTCTGGATGCAGTCATTTTAAAATATCAGGATGAACTCAACTATTATAAGGGGTTACCATTAGATGAACAAGCACAGGTAGGGCAGGAAGTAATTACAGCTATCGAACGTTATCGCGGTCTGATCATCACCGCTATAGAGTTTGAGGACGATAAAGCGATTGAAAAACATTTTGAGAAATTCAACAGCTACGTGAAATCATTTCCTAGGTTTTATAGTGAGGAAGAACAGCTTAAAAGGCCAGGTGATGAAAAGACCCAAGAACTGATAAATCTGCTAGAATCAGAAATTGACAATGCAGATGCACAACGTACGGTAGCTCCATTAGGCGATACTGTTCCAGAGTGAGGCTTTATCCCGATCACATTCCAGACTGGTTCAATAAATTCTTTGCTGGTTACTTTTGGCATGGCGATCGGGAAACTAAGTGCGTTTACCTCACCTTTGACGATGGACCATCTCCTGGAGTAACTCCATTTGTCTTGGAGCAATTAGCTATATATAATTTCAAAGCTACTTTCTTCTTAATAGGTGATTGCGTTCAAAGAAACCCTCAATTGACGAAAGTTCTAAAAGACGCGGGTCATGCTATCGGTAATCATACTTTCAATCATTTGAACAGCTGGAAACATTCTTCAAGTTCTTACGTTTCAAATGTTGATAAAGCTTCTAACCTGATAGAATCTAGATTATTCCGACCTCCTTATGGAAGAATCCGGAAAACCGCAGCTATTAAATTGCGTGAATTGGGTTATAAAATAGTGCTTTGGGATGTATTATCAGGAGATTTTGATCGCACTCGTAGTCCAGCAAGCTGCATGAAGTCATTAATTAGCAACACTAAGAATGGCAGTGTTGTCGTTTTTCATGATAGCGAAAAAGCATTTCCAATACTCAAAAAGGTTTTGCCTGAATATTTGAATTGGTTACGTCTTAAGGGATATAAGTGCGAGCGCCTTTAAGACGCATATTTTTTGAGCAAGGTTATCAGAGAATTTCCATCTAGAATACCACTCTGACGCCATTTCATCTCACCTTGTTTATAAATAATCAATGTAGGCAAACCCTTAATGCGTAAAGCTTCAGAAAGCTCTGGATTTTTATCTACGTTAATCTTAATGATGCGTACGCTATCGCCCAGTGCTGCTGCCACATCCCTAAGAACAGGATGCATACTCACGCTATCTTCATTCCACTCCGTAAAAAAATCGAATAGAACAGGAACGTTTGAGTTTATTAATTCACCAAATTTTGACATAGAAAAGCCTAGTTATTATTGTAAATGTAATAAAAAATGGTGTTTGTAATCTAAAGGTCTTCTTAACACGTTACTGTTGCTTAGAATCATCTGATTGTTGATTTATATGACTTCAATTTTCTCAACCTTTTTTCAGCTTAATTACCGTGATCTCAGGCCAGATTCCAGCACGACCAGAATATCCAAGAAAACCAAAACCACGGTTGACGTTTAAGAAACGTCCATGCTCTTTATAAATCCCAGCCCATTTTTTATAAACAAACCATGCTGGACTTAACTTGATCCATCCAGGAATTTCAATCCCCATTTGCATACCATGCGTATGACCACTTAAGGTTAAATGGAAATTAGTGGGGTTCTGTTTTACCTGTGCATCCCAGTGTGTTGGGTCGTGTGACATTAGGACTTTAAAATCATCAGGTTGTAATCCAGCGGATGCCTTTTCTAAATCTCCATATTTGGGAAAACGTCCACCACCCCAGTTTTGAACACCTACAAGTTTCAATGAATCAGTACCGCGTTGTATGGTTTCATGTTCATCCAGCAACAAACGCCATCCCATCGATTTTTGAATATCAAACAATTCCTGAAGGTTTGCTTGTTTTTCTGCTGGAGAATCCCAGGTCGCATAATCCCCATAATCATGGTTTCCTAGAATAGAGAACACTCCGTCTTTCGCCTTAAGCGAGCCAAACAATTCTTCCCAGCCCTCTAATTCACTGGAAACATTATTGACTAGGTCACCAGTAAATAATATTACATCTCCGTTTTGTTTATTTACTAGATCCAGTGCATAGGCAACTTCTTCCCTATCATCAAATGAACCGACGTGTATATCGCTTATTTGGGTAATCTTGTAATTCTCAAATGCCTCAGGAAGATCCTTAAAAGACAACTCATATTCCCGCACCTGATAATCATATTTACCTTTAAAAGCTCCGTAAAGAATAGCACCAAACGGCAGCGCCGCAAGGCCTAATCCTACAATAGAAATAAATTTACGTCTGCTGGGCAAAAAGCCATCGCTAGCGGTTGATCCTCCTACTTTATTCACAAGTCCTTCAAAAAATCGGTAAATATCTTCACCCAACATAAAGAGCACGAACACCACCTTTGCCATGAAAAAGGCAAGAAAAAAGGTGATGGCAAGATCCCGTGATCCAGAAATAACGGCTCTGTTTGGTTGTAAGTAAAATTGCAAGAGAACATTGAGAATGACTCCTATGGAAACTGTTAGGTAAACCCATTTCCACCAGTGCCCGCGGGATAAAGTTCTGATTAATTGAAAAGAGTAAAACTCAAATAATATAACGAAGCCTAAGGCGATGATCCATCTCATTTTGCAAAGCTAGTATCAACAAGCTTGCAATTGAAATTCCCACCTATTAAGGTTGTCATAAATCGTTTAGTATAATCGTGAAACACATTTAAATTGTGGTGCGTATCTTATCGCACTTGTCAAACAAACAAAAAATCATGAAATCCATTTTATATATTATTGTCTGCACCTTTATTACTGCAACCAGTTGTTCCAGCACAAATCAGGCTGTTAATGTGTCAGAAAGCCAAAACATTTTACCGCAGACCGTAGAAAAAAATATTGCCTATGGAGACAATCCCCAACAAATTTATGACTTATACCTTCCTAAGGGCCGCAATGAGACAACCACAAAAACGCTTGTAATAATACACGGTGGCAGCTGGATAGGCGGTAGCAAGGAAGGCATCAATTTCATGTTTGAGGGCTTACAAAAATACCTTCCAGAGTATGCGGTTGTAAATATGAATTATAGGCTTGCAAACGGTTCTGATATTAAAGCATTTCCAAATCAATTGGAAGACATTCAAAGCCTACTAAATCATCTTAAATCAAAGAAAAAAGATTTAGAAATTAATGGTGATGTTACTCTAGTAGGACTAAGCTCTGGAGCACACATAGCTGCTTTATATGCCATTAAAATTAATCAGGATTCTCAAGTAAAAGCTGTCGTAAATATTGTGGGACCTACAGATTTTACGGACCCTTATTATCGTGATAACTCAAACTTCCAGGTATTTCTTGACAAACTTATAGACAAGAATAACTATGAAAATGGAAGTGATGTTCCCATGGCGTTGAGTCCCGCCCAGCAGGTCAACACTTATACGCCACCCATGATTAATTTTTACGGGAACACGGATCAGCTGGTGGCTCTTAGTCAATTGGAACGTCTGGAGGATGGACTTAAAGCAAATAATATCCCTTACGAATCGACTATTTATGACGGTGGACATGCTAACTGGAATGCAGAGCAATACAAGGACCTTCTAACTAAAACTAAAGCCTTTCTAGAACAGCATTTTTAGAAAGAGTTCGCTTTCGCGAAAACAAAAAAATACAGGTTTAATGCAACCATTAAAATCTCAAGGATAAATTGATATTCTAATCCTTCAATCTCGTTGAGGTTTTTAAATAATTTTCTTTACACCCAAAATTAGATTTTTTAAATGTATGCAATCAGGCACGCTACCTGCTATGCGTCAAAAGTTAATGATGTATCTTAAAGTCATGGGCTTGCACTAGCAGCTATCGCAGATAGTTATCGTTATTCTTCTCATCTGTTTCATCTTTATTTGCTGTTTATACTTTTGGTCAGTGGTTGCTATCTATTCACCATTCCTATCCGCTTTTCATATAGATAAATCAGATAGTGAACTTAGTTTATCAGTATTAAAAATGAGATAGCGCCTTGAGTTGTTTTAATTTTGAGCCGTATTCCACATGCAACATTTGTAAGAAGTGGGAAACAAACCTCATGGATTTGAGAATTATATGAACCTAAAGAAAAACGATCCATACGCAGCCCTGCGTTTTCCAGAGTTTAACGTGTTCCTTTTAATGCGGTTTTTGCTGGTGTTCGGGTGGTCCATGCAGTTTATCGTGATTGAGTGGCAGGTATATTCTTTGACAAAAAACCCGTTGTCATTAGCCATTATTGGGTTGATGGAATTTGTTCCCGCTTTTGGGATGGCGTTGTTTGCCGGTCATATCGTGGATCAAAAAGAAAAACGGAATCTTCTTGCCATCTGTATCGCCGCATTTTCATTGATCAGTTTAGGTCTGTTTTTATTGACCTGGCCAGAGGTAACCGGCGATTGGTCTACAAATACGGTATTGTATTCCATTTATGCCCTCGTGTTTTTCGGTGGTTTTTTGAGATCTTTTTTCGGGCCCATATTATTCTCACTGATCGCGTTGATCGTTCCCAAAAAAGTCTATCCTAATGCTGCTACCTGGAGCAGTTCTAGTTGGCAGATTGCATCGGTTGTTGGACTGGGCCTTTCAGGGTTTGCCATCAAATGGTTTGGGGTTCACTGGTCTTTGTGCATAGTTTTTGGGTTGGTGATGTTAGCCTTGATCACAGTTTTTCAAATTTCAAAAAAGCCCATACTCAACACTAAAATCAATGAACCCATCATAAAAAGCCTAAAAGAGGGATTGAGTTTTGTTTTCAATACAAAAGCCATTTTAGGAGCTTTGACACTGGATATGGTTTCGGTGCTTTTTGGTGGGGCCGTTATTTTACTCCCCATATTTGCTCAGGATATATTACACGTGGGCAGCGAGGGTTTCGGGATATTGAGAGCCGCGCCATCAGTGGGTGCGATATTGACAATGATTGCTACGGCTTATATTCCGCTTAGTAAGAATGCGGGTATGAAATTACTGGTGGCGATTTTTGGCTTTGGGATCTCTATCATCGTTTTTGGACTGTCTTCTGTATTTTGGATCTCTGTGGTGGCGCTGTTCTTCAGCGGTGTGACTGATGGTGTTTCCATGGTAATTCGTCAGACTATTCTCCAGCTTAAAACTCCTGATCACATGCGCGGTCGCGTGGCGTCTGTAAACTCCATGTTTGTAGGTTCTTCTAATGAGTTGGGCTCTTTTGAGAGCGGCGTCACTGCAAAGTTAATGGGAACGGTCACCGCGGTTGTCTTCGGTGGAACGATGACTTTGATTACGGTGATTACTACCGGTATTGTATCGCCTACCTTCAGAAAATTAGACTTGAGAAAGGATTTTGAGGCCAATGAGAAGGATTGACGGTTGACTACAAGATTATCAAGTACAATGTATTAAGTATAAAGACTGAAAATTGACCAACGACAAGCCCTTAGACAAATTTATTTTTAGGACCTCTGGTAATTTCGCTTTCGCGAAAGCGAACATACTCTCCCTTATTCTACATAAACCAAAATCAAGGACTTAAAGTAGATCCTATTATTTTCCGCGCTATACGCAGAATCTTCTCGACCGTTTACGAATCAACTTTCATTTTATTTTTCGCTCCAATTTCGCGCTGAATTTCAGGTTGGGTTTCATTTGAGAATTTTATCTTTATCATTCACAAAATCCTACGACTTTGACAAACGACGGAACCGACGATAAAAGATTGTTTTTACTGGATGCCTATGCCCTAATTTTTAGAGGGTATTACGCCTTAATCAAGAATCCGCGTATCAATTCTGCGGGAATGGATACCAGCGCGATTATGGGTTTTACCAACTCCCTTTTTGATGTAATCCGTCGGGAAAAACCAGAATATCTAGCGGTTGCTTTTGATAAGCAAGGAAGTGCAGAACGTGTGGAACTGTATCCAGAATATAAGGCAAATCGAGATGAAACGCCCGAGGCCATTAAGCTCGCGATTCCTTACATCCAGCGCATTTTGAAGGCCATGCATATTCCCATCGTTGTGGAGGCGGGCATTGAAGCAGATGACTTGATAGGGACGCTTTCAAAACAGGCAGAAAAGGAAGGTTTTACCGTTTATATGGTCACGCCAGACAAGGATTATGCGCAACTGGTTTCTGAAAATATTTTTATGTACAAACCTGCCCGCATGGGAAATGGCATAGAAATATGGGGTATTCCTGAGGTTCAAAAACGCTTTGAAGTCGAGCGTCCAGAACAGGTGATTGATTACCTGGGAATGATGGGCGATGCCAGTGATAATATTCCCGGGCTTCCAGGTGTGGGCGATAAAACCGCTAAGAAATTTATTAAGAAATACGGCTCCATGGAAGCCTTGCTGGAAGATGCCAAAAACATCAAAGGAAAGCTGGGCGAAAAAATTGTCGCAAATGCCGAATTAGGACTGCTTTCCAAGCAACTTGCTACTATAAAACTCGATTGTCCGGTACAATTCAGTGCCGAAAAGTACACGCTGGACGATCCAGATGTAGAAGCCGTTCACGTTATTTTTGACGAGTTGGAATTTCGCCGAGCAAAGGAAACCCTGGCCAAGATCTTTTCTAAGGATTTAGAACAGAGCACCAGTTCAGATTCCAGCTCAAATTCCGATTCATCTGCCGGTTCTGGCCAATTCTCTCTTTTTGATGCGACAGGATCCGGCAGTAAAGCCGAGGCTCAAACTACCGGCCGTCAAACGCTGGCGACCACAGATCATTTGTACCAACTTGTGGAAGAAGGAATGGGAACTAAATTGTTCCTGCAAACGCTTATGAAGCAAACCAGCGTTTGTTTTGATACGGAGACAACAGGTCTGGACCCGTTAGCGGCAGAGCTTGTGGGTATTGCGTTTTGTTGGGAGAAAGGCAAGGGATATTACCTGCCTATTCCAGGAGATCGCGAGCAGGCGCAAGCTCTTGTCGACGAGCTCAAACCATTTTTTGATTCCGTTGAGATTGAGAAGATCGGCCAGAATTTGAAGTATGACATCAAGGTTTTGGATAAATATGGCGTCAACGTGCGCGGCCCGTTATTTGACACGATGCTCGCCCATTATCTGATCAATCCAGACATGCGCCACAACATGGATATTCTGGCCGAAACTTACCTCAACTACACACCACAATCCATCGTAGAGCTCATAGGTAAGAAAGGCAAGAATCAGAAATCCATGCGCGATATTGAAGTCGAGAAGGTCAAGGAATACGCCGTAGAAGATGCTGATATCACCTACCAGCTCAAACACCATTTTGCACCAGAATTGAAGGCAGCAGATCTGGATAAACTGTTCCACGATATTGAAATCCCGTTGCTAAGAGTCCTCGCGACGATGGAGATTGAAGGCATCAATCTGGACGAGGATTATTTGAAATCGCTTTCGCAAAAGCTAACAGAAGACATTGCCCGCCTGCAGGAAAATATTTATAAGGAAGCCGGTGAAGAGTTCAATATAGGCTCGCCGAAGCAGTTGGGAGAAATTCTTTTTGGCAAATTGAAGCTCGTGGAAAAACCTAAAAAGACCAAAACTGGTCAATTTTCCACCGCCGAAGATGTGCTGAGTTACCTCGCCGCAGATCATCAAATTATTGCTGATGTGCTGGAATATCGCGGGCTTGCCAAGCTGCAAAGTACTTATGTAGATGCATTGCCTAATCAGGTGAATCCGGCCACACACCGCATTCATACAAATTATATGCAAACCGTCGCTGCGACCGGTCGTTTGAGTTCCACCGATCCCAACCTACAGAATATCCCGATACGCACAGAGCGCGGTCGTCAGGTGCGTAAGGCTTTTGTGCCACGCGATGAGAATTATGTATTGCTGGCGGCAGATTATTCGCAGATTGAACTGCGCATCATAGCAGCTTTAAGTGAGGAAGATAATATGATGGAAGCCTTTAAAAGTGGTGCCGACATTCACTCTTCCACCGCAGCAAAGGTTTTTGATGTTGCGCTTGAAGATGTCACCAGAGATCAAAGAAGCAATGCAAAAACAGTGAATTTCGGGATTATCTACGGCGTTTCTGCCTTCGGACTGAGCAATCAAACAGACCTGGACCGCACAGAATCTAAAGAGCTGATTGAAACTTATTACAAAACCTATCCAAAACTGCGCACTTACATGGATGATCTGGTCAATTTTGCCAGAGAAAATGGCTATGTAGAAACGGTGTTGGGAAGACGTCGTTACCTAAAAGACATCAATAGTTCCAATGCTGTCGTGCGAGGCGCAGCCGAGCGTAATGCCGTCAACGCACCCATCCAGGGAAGCGCTGCAGACATTATCAAAATTGCGATGATCAACATTTTCAAGAAGTTCGAAGAACTGAATTGCAAATCAAAAATGCTGCTACAAGTCCATGATGAACTCGTTTTTGACATCCATAAAGACGAACTGGAAGACATGAAAAAATTAATCCAAGAAGAAATGCAGAATGCCTATAAAATGATAGTCCCGCTGGATGTTGAGGTTGGGATTGGTCAAGACTGGTTGGAGGCGCATTGATCACGGCTGAGCCGTGATCAATCTCCGCGCAGGCGGAGATCTCATGCTGAAAGAACTTAGGATAGATTAAAAGCCTGACGTAAAAAAGATTACTATTATTAATATTTGTAAGCTTTATATAGCAGAACAATAGGATCAGTAAATTCTTCAATAGTCAAAGTAAAACCATCTGAATTAAATGAAAGTAAAGATCCAGAAGTTCTGCCTAGATTAACAGCTTCTTGATTTACAAATTGTGCTGCAAAACAATGATTAGTTGAAGAATAATTACCAACTCTGTTAATACTTCTACCACTACCCGCACCAGAAATTGCAATTTGTTCTATAAATGGATCAGTGGCAATTGCTTTAGCGTATCCGAATGTATAACCTACACTATTATTTTTGTCATTAGCTGCTGTACTTTGAATATACTTACCGTTTTCAGTTTCAGTGTTACTAATGGCAGTAAATTCAATAGACCTTGGTTGAAATAGAATTCCATCAATTATTTTTCTTTTCATAGGTGCAGCAAAGTCAGCTGCTTCAATAACTACCCTTCCTATATATACCTGCTGCTCATTATTTCCTGTCAATTCAATCCATCTAGTATTTTGCCAATAATAAAATCCAGCGGGAGCTAGAAAAACACCGGTGCCAGGGTCAATTCCCGTATTCCACACCAAAGTACCGTTAACGGGATCACCGCCAGTGTTTGGATTTGTTACGGTCGTCTTATCTGTTTCGGATGTTAGGTTAACCCGCGGCAATAAAACTCCCGCATCGCTAGAAGTAATATCCAGCATCGCTTCTGGAGTTGCATTACCAATACCCACTTGTGCAAAAGTGGTCGAGAGAATGGAACAACAAAATAATAGGAGGAGTAGTCTTAATTTCATAATAGAGGTCGATTAGATGTAAACGTACTACCAAATATACGCAGGAATAGAGCTCAAGGTTTTTAAAACTAAAAAAGCCAGAAACGCTATTTCTGGCCATCAGTCGGTTATTAGAGAGTTTCCTAATAAGAACTAGTCCAATCGACTATCATTATAAACGTTTCATTTTTTGAATCTGCGCTTATGATGGGTGAATCTAGATTTCCCAACCGTCATAGATTCTCTCTGATCATCTTTTATTCAAATAACGGTTGCGGTGGCGGCAAAAGCAAAAAATCTAATTACCGCTTCAAAGCAAAATACCCTTTAACCACCGTTTTACCGGGAACCTCGAGCGTGTACCAATATGTACTCGACGGCAAGGGCTCACCGGCAAAAGTACCATCCCACCCTACAGCCCCTGGAAGAATCTGTTTCAACAATTTCCCGTAGCGATCATAAATCAACAGCCGTGCTTCTGGAAAATCAGACAGTGCATCTAGTGTCCAGATATCATTAAACCCATCTGCATTAGGCGTAAAAAATGGTTGAAAATCTAATACTGAAAATTGGCCTCTATAGGTTCCGCAACCGTTCTTATCGCGTACTCTAAAATCATGAAAACCACCATCCAGTCCTGTAAAGTCAGGACTATCTTGAAAAAATCCTTCATCCACGGCAAATTCATAATCTCCAATACCGGAAACATTGATGGTCACGCTGTTATTTCCACTTTGGAAATCTATGACATCGATGCTTTCAATGGTGGCATTGTCTGATGGGTTGACGGTAATGGTAAGCGAACTTTCACAACCAAAACCGTTAGTTACCACAACCGTGTAATCACCAGGTGAGCTAATAAAAATGGAATTGAGCGTGGCACCACTTTCTTCAGTGCTCCATTCATAAAAGGCAAAACCAGGCTCCACAATTAACTCAAGAGGATTGATGGCATTCAAACAATAGATTTTATCTGCTTGTGGGGCTAGAATGGGTATGGAATTGACGACCAATTGGAAATCGGTATCTGCTGTACAGCCGGTGGTATTGTTCGTCACTCTGGCAAATAACCGCTGCGGATTAACGGTATTTGAAAAATTATTAATCGCATCACGTTGTGCATTACGGTCTACGCTGCCCGTATAGTAGTTGACCGTGTGATTTGCCGGATCAAGACCATTTAAAATAGCCGCATTTTGATCCTTTAGATCAGTAGTTACAAATCCATCAAAATCATCGTCGCATACAGGAAGATTTGCGGGCATCGCTATCACCGGTGGATTTGCAAGGACAAGCGGCACATTGATAACTACATCACACAATACGCCTGTTGGATCACTAACGAGGATGTAGGCTTTTCTCATGGTGCTGGTAACCGTAATATTAGAGGACACAGGGTTACTGTCCGTTTCGGCATCGCCTTGCGAGTTGTAGTAACTTATATCAAACATTCCATTGTTGGGAACGAGCCTATCGATCTCTGTGGCGAGGTCAAAATTTTCACTGGCATTTGAAGAACAAATATAGATAGGGTCCTCGTCCACATTTTTCCCATCAATCTGAATGCTAAAACTATTGAAGTCCGCACAATCTGAGATAGTACTTTTTACGCGATAAAATATTTCTTGAGAAGTCCTTGTATTTCTGAACGGAAAGGTGATAGGATTTAGACCTAGGTTTGCATCATTTAATGTGCGGTAGAAAGAGACTTCAGCATTCGGTTGACTATTAAGAATCTGCGATTCAAGAGAAGAAAAATCAAAATCCTTAATCCCATCACGGATTCCATCCACATTATCACATTCTGTAATGTCTTTAACATCATTTGCCTTCACCGCATTTGGGAATGTAGTTGTACCACCCACACTAAGAGAAAATCCTCCAGAACCTACAGCAAGGGCTACAATAATGTAATAAGTTTCTCCAGCTTTAACATCCAGTTCTCGTAAGAATCCATCTCCTAGATCATTAGGACCTTCATTGACGTCCGTTGAAGCAGCATTTAATCCCGTAGCACCAGGAACACCAGCAGCTATTGGGTTTGTGCTGGAACAACGTATAGCCGGTCCTAGATTACTACAATCTGCAGTGGGGCCAAAAACGGCAAAATCATAATCGGCTAACGGGACATCTGGTTCAATGACAAATTGAAAAGTTCCATCAGAGGCAACCTCCACTTTAAACCAGGCTTGATCTGCGTTAAAATTATAACATATAGGAACTTTATTACCTGGTTCTGCAAATTCATTTATACCCGCTCCATCGGGAGTTATTCCTATTTGAGTGTTCCCACAAATAAGCAATGCACCTGTACAATCGTTGGGATTCGTACCTACAACGAGACCTTGTCCAAAAACTTGTAAAGCTGACAGCAGTAGAAACAGCACGATTATAAAACAGGATGTTTTTTTCAAATTATCCATTGAGACAGTCTATTAAATTATGGAGATCTTTTTGATCATTAAAATAGGAAAAACTAATGCGTATTCCGCTCCCTCTTTGGGACGTTATAATATGGCTTTTTTTAAGCCGGTTGTATAACGCTTCATCGCCGGGAATATTAAAAATAGAGGAATGTTGCTTGCGGGCGAGCACCATTTCATCAATCAATCCCAACTGTGAAAGTTGGTTTTCTGTCATGATAGCCATCTCGTTTATTTGACTAGAGATGTTGTTTAAGCCATAATCATTGACAAACTCAATGGCCTTTTGCAAAGCAGAAAATGCTGCAAGATCCTGATGTCCAGGTTCAAAATGTCCCATAAAGGCACCGCGATCATTTTTGAAGCCCAACTTGCTGTTGTAACCGGTAAATTTCGGTTTAACGCGATCTGCCACTTCTTCCTTAAAAGCCATAAATGCATTGCCATCACCTGCATTGAGCCACTTGTAGCAACTTGCTGCGATGATGTCTATTCCGCTTTCGCGAAAGCGAAATTCTTCAACACCTATAAACTGCGTTGCGTCTGCAATGACTATTAATTGAGGAAACTGCACTTTGAGATCCTTTAAAAATTCAAGGTCCAGTTTAATACCACTTATATATTGCACCAGCGAAAGTGCCAGGAAATCTGGTTTGTGTTGCTCGCAGGCCTGCCAGATATTTTCTTCTAGCGTCGCGTTTAAAGCTGCGTATACACATTCAAAACCACGGGCTTCTACCGGCCAGTTAACCGACGGATAATCATCTTGAACCAACAGGAACTTACTTTTTTCATCGATGCCCTCCAGAAGTGCGTTAAAGCCTAAGGAAAAGTTGGGAATCAAGGCCGTCAATGACTCCGCTGCATCTATAAAAAGGGAAACCGTCTTGCGTATTTTATTAATTTTCTCACCGCGTTCGTCTGTAAACACACTGCCTTGCTGGGCTAGTTGTATCGTCAACTGATTTTTATGATCGACAAGTGTGGTGCTCAATAATCCATGAGATGCGGTATTGAGATAGGTATAGTTTTGAAGCGCCGGAAAGAGCTGCTTGAAATTATGCATAGGTTGGGATGAAGAAAGTCGCAGTTTAAGTAAATTTGACATAAATGTAACCCAATGTTCGGAAGTAATAAAAAAGTAGGGACGGCAATTGATCCCGACCAAAAAGAAATGATTGAGAATGCACGGTTGCGCATTAAACAAAAACGCGGTCTGTTCACTCATTTTGTATTATTCTTATTGGGTTCTGTAGCTCTGATCGTAGCAAGTCAGTTCTTAATTAAACAAGACGCAACTCAAGAAATTCCTCAGCTTTTAGGAATTGAATGGTGGGTATGGGTAATCATGATTTGGTTCTTGATTCTAGTGTATCATGCTTTCAACGTGTTTATTACAAAGCGCATTTTAGGCCCGGAATGGGAAAAACGTCAATACGAAAAACTCGTTCAAAAGCAGTTGGATAAAGTAAAACAACTACAGGTAAAGGTGGATAAGAATCATCCCTTACCGGAATCCAGAAAGGCTGACAAAATCCTCTCAGCTCCCAAAACTATTACCATGATTGCTGCCGCTGGAGAAAATAACGAACTGGGTAACGATGGCGGCATTGTATGGCACTTGCCAGATGATTTTAAACGATTCAAGGCGCTTACTTCTGGCCACCATATTATCATGGGGCGCAAAACTTTTGAGAGCCTTGACGGCCCGCTTCCCAACCGCACACACATAGTGATTACCAGAGATAAAAACTATAAAAGTGCCGATGCGATTATCGTACACGATATGGAAACAGCTCTTGCTGCGGTAGGTGCTGAAAAGAAACCTTTTATCATAGGGGGTGGGGAAATCTACAAGCTAGGAATGTCCTATGCAAATAAAATAGAACTAACCAGAGTCCACGGTACTTTCAAAGCCGATGCCTATTTTCCTGCTATTGATCAATCCCAATGGAAATTAGTCAGTAGTGAATCTCATGGGATTGACGAGAAGCATAAATATGCGTTTGATTATGAAACGTGGGAACGGGTTTAGTCGCAGTTTGCAGTCGCAGTTTGCAGTCGCAGTTTGCAGTCGCAGTTTGCAGTCGCAGTTTGCAGTCGCAGTTTGCAGTCGCAGTTTGCAGTCGCAGTTTGCAGTCGCAGTTTGCAGTC
>NZ_JADFCO010000061.1 GCF_015356755.1 Nonlabens antarcticus
ATTTTTGCACAAAATTTGGAATGAACAGTAATTTAAAGGGTGTTATCTACATCGCATTAGGTGCCTCCAGTTATGGAGTTTTAGCAACCTTTGTAAAATATGCCAATAACAACGGCGTGGGAACTGGCGGGATGGTCTTTTCGCAGTTTGTGGTGGGAGCAATTTGTCTCACGCTACTTTCTCTATTCTTAAAAGGAGAAAAAGGTATAGAAAAAGTAAAACCCAGCTCGAAATATCCTAAGTTGAAGCTGATGATGTTCGGAACGCTTTTGGGTTTTACCAGTAGTTTTTACTATTTAACGATTCAATATGTTCCTGTATCTGTAGGAATTATAATGCTCATGCAAGCCATCTGGATGGGTGTTGTTCTGGAATATATTATTGCTAGACATCTAATTACTAAGATTAAAGTTATAGGAGCGATCGTTACCATTATAGGAACGTTGCTGGCTGCAAAAGTCTTTGAAACCGACTTTGACGTTAATCTAATCGGTATCGGTTTTGGATTGTTAGCAGCGCTAAGTTATACGGGAACGATGTATGCTTCAAATACGGTTTCTCTGGAACTCTCTGTTATCAATAGAAGTAAATATTTGGTTTACGGTGGTCTTGTGGTTGCTATATTGTTTTGGAATGTTCAGATTTTAGAAACTATGAGTTGGGAAGTATTTTTCAAATGGGGCGCATTCCTTGCCTTTTTTGGAACCATTCTCCCGCCGATTCTCTTCAACAAAGGTTTTCCTGAAATAGGTACTGGTCTAGGAAGTATCGTTGCAGCAGTGGAGATTCCGGTTTCTGTCTTTAGTGCTTACCTGATTCTCAATGAAGACATCAGTGCATTGCAATGGCTAGGTATTGTGATTATTCTTTGTTCTGTAGTCTTGATCAATTTGAAGAAAGCGCAGAAAACGATTTAAGTTGAACTAGCAACTTTAGTTTTTAACAGCCGACTCAAATCACCACAAATCATCGAAACATAAAAACGCCGCAGCAAATCATTGCTCGGGCGTTTTGGGTTTTAAGATTTGGATCTTGAAAGATCTAGAAACAGACTTATGCGGTGGCTTCCTCGATGATTTTTATTTCGTCTGCCGTGAGATCGTAGAGTTGGTAAACGAGTTGGTCGATTTGGGACTTGTAAATATTAAGTTCTTTAACATTGTTTTGAATAGCAAGGCTTATAATTTTATTTACAATTTCAATAAAATCTTGCTGTTCACTTAAAGATATATTTGGTATTGAAAGTTTATCTAATTCATTTTTTGTCACTTTCGATCCAGAAAATTGCTTGGTGAAGAAATAACCAGCAAGTTTTGAGTTCAAAATTGCCACTAGAAATTTTAAAGAGGATTCTGTAGTTTTCTTTCGAATTACATAAGTAGAACCTAAAGTATAATAGTTATCTATATCATAGGTGGATTTCAAATAACCGTCTTTACCTATGAATCTATATAATATGAGTTTTTCATTTTCAAATCTTTCTTTTTCTCCTGGTCTAGCCGTTGACTTTTTTTTCATTAATTCAGGTAGATATTCTACATATTTACCCGACCATTTCATTATGTAGCTATTAAAATCTTTTCCTTCCAAAACCTTTTTGGGATTTTGTAAACCTTCTTTAGTACTGTAGATAAACCTCGAATCATCTGCTGTATTCATTCCCAAATCTATTTTAAAAAAATCCTTAAGTTTTCTCTTTGATTTATTTAGTTTTTGTATTAGAGAATAATCTTCAATCGAGATGTCTATCGGGATTTCTTTCTTTTTCTGAGACCTTATGAATTCTAATGGAATTTTCCTGCTATTTGAACTATTAATTATCTCTTTTATTTTTGCGATGCTTTCAAAGCGATAATCTTTTAAATTTATAAAATCATCATTATTACTAGCAATCTCTACGATACTTGTTAGAACGTTAGCCTCTTCAAAAATACCATTGGGAAATACTGCCAGATTATTAATTGAACTTTTATTAAAAATCAATTTTCTCAAACTTTCAAAACTACTACTGGATAACCAAGAATATGGAGTAATCTGACATATTATTCCGAGTTCATTTTTTATCTTTAAAGACAATTCAATAAAAAACGAGTATAGATCTGTTTTGAATGTTGCAGATTTATATTCAGTGCCTTTTCTAAAAACATAATCTCTAATATTACTATTTAAATCTTTTATAGTTTGATAAGGCGGATTCCCAATCACCACATCAAAACCTAAAAAGTCCCCATTATCATCCAGTACTTCTGGAAACTCAAAACGCCATTCAAAGGCATCTTCATAGATTTTGTTATTCTTGATTTCTTCTATTGTGGTTTGAAGCTTCTTTGAATCGGCAGTTAGTTTCTTTAGTTTTTTATTCCAAGCAGTTTTTTCTCTTTTGGAGAGTTCAAACATCTGGGTTTGATTTGCCATGAGAAAGATCTCACCTTGAATTTTATTGAGCTTTACGACTTTGGGATCATTGCTGGAAATCTCACTTCTAAAATCACTCTTGATATCTGCGATGAGCTTTTCCATGTCGTGCTTCTGCTCTTTGTTTTGAGCATTGCGATAGGTGTCCACGGCAATTTTATAACTGTCAATAGTCCATTTGCTGTTTTTCAAGGCCATTTTAAGGTCGGCATCCAGATCAAATCTGCTGATCAAGGAATTACCACACTTGATATTGATATCAATGTTAGGTAGAGTTTCTAGAGCCTCAACCTCCGTCTTCTCCAGCGGAGAAGGAACTTTATAATAGGCATTTTTCAACAGCTCGATCCATAATCGCAAGCGGCAGATTTTTACAGAATTAGGGTTGATATCGACCCCAAAAAGGCAGTTTTCAATAATCGTCTGCTTTTCATGGAACAGCGCTTCCTGAATGCGCTGGCTTTCTTTATTGGTAGGATTGTATTCAAAGAGATTTCCTTCCTCGTCTGTCACGATCAATTCATCATTAACCACTTCAAACTGGTATTCCTTTAATCGGGAGCCGGTCCTGTCCTGTAAAATGCGCAGGTCATTTTTAATCGCAATGATCTCATTGAGTGCAGAAACTAGAAAGTGTCCAGAACCTACCGCTGGGTCACAGATTTTTATGCTGTTGATAATGTCGTTTGCTTCCTGACGGTTTTCGCTCTTGTCATAAACATCGTCCAGATTTTTACAATTCCAGTTTTTGACCTCGTTAAACTTTTGCACCACAGATTTACGAATGGTCTCGCGGCACATATACATCGTGATGAATCCCGGTGTAAAAAAGGAGCCGTCCTTATAACCGTTGATCTTTTCAAAAATCAATCCTAATACTGAGGCATTGATCAAGGTTTTATTGTCTTCCTGAATTGCCTCTGATCCTTCACTGCTAAAATCGTAGGCATTCAAAAATTCAAACAGGTATTCCAGCGCGTTTAGATCACCAGTCTTTTTCTTTCCGTTTTTATTTTTTAAAACTGTTCCCTGGTAAATGGGAAGGGTTTTATCATCGCGCAGGTTGCTTATGAATAAAGTACCGTGTTCTATTCCCGTAGGTTCAAAAAGCGAACTGTTCAGATAGGGAACCTTGGCAAAAAGCTCTTTGACGTCCTCATTTCTATCGGCATAATTTTTTGCCAGGACTTGAAAAAATAAGCTATTGAGATCATCATAGTTCTTGATCTTATCAAAGCTCAAAAATTCATAGCTCACATCTTCCTTATGATAGATTTTAAGCTGTGCTTCCAGAAGTTTCAAAAAGAGAATCCTGTTGATCCAGGTAATTCCCAGTTCCAGACCTACATTAAATAAACGTTCTTCATGAGTCGCTCCAAAATGTGCGGGATTATCCAGCCTATTAATTTTATCCAGACTGTCCAACTGGATCATCGCATTTTCTAGAAACGATCCCGTATTGCGTTCTCCAGCTTTATTTCTACCTATGATTTTCTTACCGCCATCCTTTGATTCTACCAGACCGATGATGTGCAGCAACTCTCCATAAAACCGCTTGTCCAGACTGTTGCTATCGTTTGCAAAAGGTAATTTCAATAAATGCTCTGGAGAGAGCAGCTTAAACAAAGAAATGAGCTTTGTATCATCCTTAGGATTATCATTGCGCAGCGGCTTTTCATAATCCCGTATATCAAAAAATGTAAATTCTACATGCTGGGCGATGTTTTGAATAAAAGGTTCTGCAATCTCTTTGTAGAAAAAATCGGTAGTTTTTCCGGCTAATCGTCCTTCCTCAAAATCTGTGAACTGTTTAACAAGGGTTTTGTTTTGGGCAAACTGCTTTTCAAACAGATTTGCGTCAAATATGAACCACTCATTTATGTTAGTCGCCACCAGGTACTTTACCTCCAGATTTTTATGGGTGATGCGTTCTCTCAAATAATACAGCACCAGTTCTTGAAAAGCCTTGACGTTGATTTTCGTCTTTGTCAGCATCTCTGACTTATTGGTAGGCTTTTTTGCCTCAATAATAACGCCCACGCTGGTTTTTGCGGTAGCGCCGTTGTGAATGACTAGGTCATTGCGACCCTTGGTATTTATAAAATGCTGGGGTTCGTAATACGTTTTCTTCAGAAAGTCAGAAACGAGATTCTTGTGAAACTCTTCAGATTCTGTATCATTCGTCCGGTCCAGCAGCTGGATCAAGTTAGTTTTGAAACTTTCGATTTCCGTACGGTTCGGCTTTATTTTTAGAAAAGCTTTATTGATGGCTTTTCTGGGCTTCAAAATGTCAAATTTCATGGAAGGTGGTCTGTAAGTCAGGTTTTAAATTTAGGTATTTTGAGGGAATCCGCTTTCGCGAAAGCGAAAACATCAGAATATTCTGCCCTATCTACATAAGGAGGTAAATATTTATAGAGAATTCTGAACTTTAAACCCTGCTAAAATCGAGGATCTGGCTGCTTGCGCTGATCGTACTTGATATCGCTCAACGCACCAGACTTGATGCCTATAAAGAAAAACCAACTGTTATTTACCCCTATAGGATTCCAGTTAAAACTCATGCGGAAGCTTTCCAGATCGCGCTCAAATCGCAGGGTGGTAAAAGAAACGCCGTCACCTACAAAATCATAACCCGTATTCCCACCGATGCTCCACCGTGGGGAAAGTTCTAGGTCGCCGCTTACCATAATACTATTTCCAGTAATGGCATTTTGACGAGCGTTGTTGCCATAATTCATGGTGTAGGCAAAATTTAAGGTCCATGGCAAATCAAATTTATACCTGCTTTTTTTCAAATCCACTTCTTGTTCTACTAACGGCTCCTCCTCGTAGGCTAATCCTGTTTGTGGATCGATAGGCTTCCCAAAAAGATCATCTTCCCGACCGCCATTGCGCAAGGTGGTATTCTCGACCTTGCCCTCTTTTTCTTCCTCTTCATCTCCTTTGATAAAATCCTTACTGCTCAATTTAAAGTTGATACGAGCACCCGCGTTAGTCAAACGGAATAAGCTGCCGCCATTATCAATATTAAACCGATCTATTTTTTGATTGTTATTATTTAATGCATAAGGATCCAGCGTGGCATTCAATTGTAAATCAACATCTTTAAATACGGGAATGACACCTCTCACATTTATGGGGCTAATGTTAAGGGAGTCACCAGCGAGATTATACGCGGTGTCTAGATTTAAGCTTTTGACCCATTTTACTTTTTTAAGCTCACCATCAGGATTGTCCCTATCCTTAACCTTAGCTTCCAGGGTATTTTGAAGACTGAAACCTACACTGCTGGAATAAACGCGGCCAGGTGCACCATAAATGGAACCTTGAAAACGGCTGAAAAAGCGCTCTTCATCAGAAACAATCACGCCCTGCTCGTCTAACAGGCGTTCATAATACTGGTCAAAACTAGGGTTTGCATTATAGGAAAGTGAGGGACGTACCACGTGACGAATCGCCTGTACTCTAGCTTCTTTATTATCAGAATTCCACTGTCCATAAACAGTAGTTCCTATACTGGCACCATAGTTATAGGTGCGGTAACTATCAAAGCCATTAATGGTATCGCGTCGTACTTCTAGAGCGCCACTCTCATTAGGTATAAGTGTTTGATCCACGGTATCAAAAACCCAAGATTCCTCATAATTAGCATTTGCACTCACACTAAAGTATCCCAACTTAAAGTTAGTCGCCACAGGAATCGTATGCTGAATCCCAGCACGAGCCTGATCTAGAAACCCTGGACCGAAGAAATTTGTATCGTTTGAATTGATAGTGTTTTCTGCATTTACTGTGTATTGCAAGTTTATGTTTTGAATAATTCCTTTTTTAGTTCCGTTTTCTGGGGCGAAAGGATATACTCTAGAAACGCTCCCTTGAAAATTAGGAAGTCGCATGGTAGTTTGATTTGTATTGACATTCTGATTGACAGAAACGGTGGTATTCAAATTTACCTGCGGTTCTCCTGGAAAGGTTTTAGAGTAGGAAATGGAACTGCTCAAGTTATTGATAAGCGTGGCACTTTGATTTGTTTGATTGAAAGAATTCCTGTAAAAATCTGGACTTCCTAAATTTACACTCGCACTAAATCTCGAGTTGGGATTTGTATTGGGATCTTGACTGTGTTGCCAGTTTAAATTATAACGACCGGTTTTTCTAAAATCAGAGAAACCACGCTCGCTTTGAATTTGTGTCTCAAATAAAAATCGCACACTTCCTGAATATTTATAACGCTTGCGATAATTACTTTCTACTCGTGCACCATAACTACCATTTGTAAAATAATCTCCTAAAACAGTAAGATCGACATAATCATTGATGGCAAAATAATAACCGCCATTTTGCAAGAAATATCCTTGATTGTTGTTATTCCCAAAAGACGGGAGTAGTATACCGCTGCGCCTTTCTGTCGTCATGGGGAAAAAGGCAAAAGGCAATCCTATGGGAGTAGGGACGTTTGCGATGTACATGTTGACCAGACCCGTTACAATCTTTTTCTTGGGTACAAATTTGATTTTCCTGGCGAGAAAATAATATTCAGGATTCTCAGGATTTTTTGAGGTTGTAAATCGGGCGTTTTTCATGAAGAAGACGCTGTCATTTACTTTTTTAGTAACCTCTGCAACTACATTGAACTCGCCTTGTGCCGTTCTAGAGTTGTAGGTAAGTGCTTTTTTTGAATTTTTATTAAAAACAATGGAGTCGGGTTTTACAACATTAGCACCTTGGGTGAAAACTGGTTTTTGAACGTAATTTCCTGTAGAATCTTCTACAATTCCATAAGCATAAACATCACCAGTATTATTGTCAATAATAATTTTACCTGCCTCTAGCGTGATATCACCATAAACAATAACAGCTTTATCATAGAGAGTAAGCGAGTTTTTACGACGGTCAAAGCGATTGTAGCCCAGTGCATTTGACTCCAGTTTGTATTCTAGAAAACCCTTAGGTTTTATGGTGTCTTGCTCTGTGGTGTCAATGACCGTAATGACATCCTTTGTGTTTAAACGCACCTCACTGGGCGGAGAGTCGACTACGACTGGAATAGGTTGCTGCTTTACAGGGATTTCTTGCCCATAAGCATGTCCCAGTCCTGTTAAGAAAACTATTGATAAAATGATATGCCTTAAAATGGGATACAATCTAGACTAGGGTATATTCGTTAACAGAATTGGTCTGGTTTTTGAAATATCAAAACTACATATAATTTTTAAGCGTTTTTTGTGATAATTACGCTTTCGCGAAAGCGAACTAAACAAAAATATACAGCTACTCATTTGCCTTTATGAAAACGAATATAAAACTCATTATTGTACTGTTACTGCAACCGGCATTAATTTTTGCCACGTCGCTCAAGGAATCTCCATCCAATGATCCACCGCGCAAGTTTGTGGTGGTTCTTGATGCCGGTCATGGTGGTCATGATGGGGGTAATTCCCATAAAGGAATTTATGAGAAAAATGTTGCTTTAAAATCGGTACTTGCGATTGGGAAAAAACTAGAGTCTCAACCAAATATTAAGGTTATATACACTAGAAAAACCGATGTTTTTATTCCTCTTAACCAACGCGCAAATATTGCTAACAAGGCTCAGGCAGATTTATTTGTTTCCGTACACTGCAATAGTTTCCATCTAGAACGTGCAAATGGTAATGAAACGTGGGTTCTAGGACTCACAAAAAGCAAGGACAACCTAGATGTCGTAATGAAAGAGAACAGTGTTATTTTACTTGAGGATAATTATGAGGAAAATTATGACGGATTTGATCCTAAAGATCCATCGTCATATGCAACGGGCGTTTTAGCACAAGAGATTTTTATGGATGATAGTATTGAGCTGGCTGCCATGATTCAGAAAAATTTTAAAAAAAATGTAAGACGAGTTGATCGTGGTGTGAAACAAAACTGGTTTGTGGTATTATTGAAGTCTTACATGCCGAGTGTATTAGTAGAAATGGGATTTCTTTCAAATAATGATGAGCGTAGTTATTTAACGAGCGAAAAAGGTCATCAAGATGTTGTCAACTCTGTATATGAAGGCATAATTTCTTACATAAGCCACAGAGATATCAATTTTGCTGAGCTAAAAAACTCACAGCCGGACGTTGTGGAAAAACAAGTCAAAAGCACGACAATTGATGGAAAACCGTCAGGTACGGCTATAATTAAACCCATGAGTGCAAATGCCACTTATAAGGTGCAGATTTCTGCGGGAAGTAAATCTATTAATGCGCTTTCAAAGAATTTTAAAAAACTTCCGCTTATTTCTAAAGAGAAAGATGGAGCTATTTACAGATATTTCACGGGCAACACAGATTCCCTAGAAAAGGCAAGTGAGTTGAAGGCGCAGGCAATTAAAAAAGGGTACGATACCGCATTTATTGTAATTATTGAGAATGGTGTGCGACGCAGGCTTTAATAACTGCTAATTAAATGTTAGGCTTAATATTCGAGCAAGCCTTATATTTACATTTGTGGAAATCGCTATACAATGAAATTTACCAAAGAGATTAAAGTAGGTGTACTAACGGTCGCTGCCGTTGCCTTGTTCATATTCGGTTATTCTTTCCTTAATGGGCGCAATCTTTTAAAAGCAGATCGCTCGTTTTATGCCGTTTACAATAATGTAGAAGGTCTGACTAAATCTGCTCCCGTAACCATCAATGGTTTAGTGGTAGGAAATATTGATGATATATCATTTCTTGATTCTAGAGGAAGATTGCTGGTAAAATTCCACGTTCAGGAAAAGTTCAGTTTCTCAAAGGAAAGCACTGCGACAGTTTATAGTACAGGTATCATAGGCGGAAAGGCGCTGGCCATAATCCCAAATTTTGAATCTGATGCTCGTCGTGCACAACCAGGCGATACGCTGCTTTCAAAAACCGATAGTGGTATTGAAGGGCAGATCATGGATGAATTTCTACCTTTAAAGGATAAGATTGAAAACATGGTCGTAAGTGCAGATAGCGTGCTGACTAATGTAAATAAAACCTTAAACCCAGACACTCGTAAAGCTATTGCAGTTAGTTTAACCGAGCTTAACAAAACACTGGTTCAAGTACAGGGGCTTTCTGCCAATGCCAACCAGTTTCTTGCGGCTAACGACAAAGAATTGAGCAGCACGATCAAGAATTTGAATAAGACTTCCAAAAATTTTGCGGCGATATCTGATACCCTTGCTAAAGTGCAGATCGCGAGTGTTGTAAAAGACCTTGAGCAAACCATTGGTAAATTTAACGGTGTTCTTGATGATGTAGCCGAAGGGAAAGGGAGTTTAGGAAAGTTAATGACAGACGACAGACTGTACACAAACCTTGAAAGAGCCACCCGACAAGCAGAAATGCTGATGCAAGACATAAAACTCAATCCCACCAGATATATCAATATTTCTGTTTTTGGGAAAAAGAATAAAGAATACGAAGAACCGGAAGACCGAAAGCAATAATCTATGGAGTACCTATCTAATCTCATTTTTGCCGTTCTCCTTTTAGGAATGGTAGGCTTCTTTGCCATGAACATACGCAAGATGATACGCAACATCAAGTTGGGTAAAGAAGTAGATCGATCAGATCGCAAGAGTGAACGATGGGCACAGATGGCGCGAATTGCTTTAGGCCAATCTAAAATGGTAAGAAGACCTATTGCTGGATTTCTCCATGTGATCGTTTATGTAGGATTTGTTATTATCAACATTGAAGTTTTAGAGATCATCATTGATGGTTTAACAGGTCAACACCGCATTTTTTCTCCGTTTTTAGGTCCAGTTTATGACATTCTCATAGCCACTTTTGAGATCCTCGCATTTTTAGTTTTGGTAAGTGTGATCGTTTTCTTGATCAGAAGAAACGTCCTGAAAATCCGCAGGTTTCTAGCTCGGGAGTTGAAAGGCTGGCCTAAAGATGATGCCAACTATATCCTATATTTTGAGGTTGTTCTAATGGGTTTGTTTTTAACCATGAACGCCACAGATCTTGCCATTCAACAAGGGGTTCAAGCGGGAACGTTTACAAGTGAAGCGGCGTTGCATTATGTCAACGCTGGGAGTTTTCCCATTAGCAGCTGGATGACACCCTGGTATTCAGGTCTTAGTTTTGATACACTACATATTATAGAGCGCACCTGCTGGTGGTTGCACATTGCGGGAATTTTAATTTTCTTGAATTACTTGTACTGGTCAAAGCACTTGCACATCATGCTTGCCTTTCCTAATGTATATCTAGCAAAACTAACTCCCAAGGGACAGTTTACTAATATGTCAGCCGTTACTGCAGAAGTAAAATTAATGATGGATCCGGATGCTGACCCGTTTGCCGCTCCAGAGCCAGGAACCGAGGATGAAGTACCAGCCTCATTAGGAGCAAACGATATCTTTGATTTGAATCAAGTACAGTTACTCAATGCCTACACGTGTACAGAATGTGGTCGTTGTACTGATGAATGTCCCGCAAATATTACCGGTAAATTATTGAGTCCACGTAAAATCATGATGGATACTCGAGATCGTCTGGAAGAGGTAGGTGCTATAATTAATAAGGAGGGTAAATTTATCGATGACGGGAAGAAGCTGCTTAATGATTATGTGAGTCCGGAAGAATTGTGGGCGTGTACTACGTGCAACGCTTGTGTTGAGGCTTGTCCTATAGGTATTGATCCGCTTAGTATTATTATGGAGATGAGAAGGTATTTAGTACTAGAAAACAGTGCTGCGCCTACAGAGTTGAATGCGATGATGGGTAATATTGAGAACAACGGTGCGCCATGGCCTTATAATCAAATGGACAGATTGAACTGGGCAAAAGAAAATTAATGGAAGAGGAGATCGATTTAACAGCTGCCACAAATGAAGAAGGAGAAGCCATTAGTCCGATACTAGCTGACGGTGTTAAAAATTACTTGATTGATATTGACGGTACCATTACAGAAGATGTTCCTAATGAAGAGCCAGAGCGCATGGCAACCTGCAAGCCATTTTCTGATGCACTAGCGACATTGAATGAATGGTATGAAGATGGTCATATTATCTGTTTTTTCACCTCACGTACGGAGGATCATAGAGAAGTTACAGAGACCTGGTTGAAAGAACACGGTTTCAAATATCATAGCTTATTAATGGGTAAACCTCGAGGCGGCAATTACCACTGGATAGACAATCACATGGTACGCGCCACACGTTACACCGGCGAGTTCACCCACTTGATTGAAAAGGAAGTCACTGTAGAAGTGTTTAAAAACCACAAATAATTGAAACGAGTTCGCTTTCGCGAAAGCGGAAACCTATAAAATCACCTGCTTTTTAAAATCAATTAAGGAACGGGTTTAAGAATCACACCATTTGGGATTCATAATTTTGAAATAATAGAAATGAGTGAAACAATAAAAGTACCAACAGTAGCGGAATTCATCGCGCAAGGCAAACAACCAGAAGTTCTCTTTTGGGTAGGATGCAGCGGTAGTTTTGATGATCGTTCTAAGAAAATAACCAAAGCATTTGTCAAACTACTAAATAAAGCAGGTGTAGATTTTGCCGTTCTAGGAGCAGAAGAAAGCTGTACCGGTGATCCTGCAAAACGTGCCGGAAACGAGTTCTTATTCCAGATGCAGGCGATGATGAACATTGAGGTGTTGAATGGGTATGAAATCAAACGAATAGTCACCGCCTGTCCGCATTGTTTTAATACTTTGAAGAATGAATATCCAGAACTGGGTGGAAGTTATGAAGTTATTCACCACACGTCATTCTTGAAAGATCTCATTGCTACAGGAAGGTTGACTATTGAAGGAGGAAAATTTAAAGGCAAGAAAATCACCTATCATGACCCTTGTTATTTAGGACGTGCAAATGAGATTTATGAAGCCCCACGGGAATTGATTGAAAAACTAGATGCGGCTTTAGTAGAAATGAAACGTAGCAAACGCAATGGATTATGTTGTGGTGCCGGTGGTGCTCAAATGTTCAAAGATGCTGAACCTGGTGATAAAGAGATCAATATAGAACGTACGGAAGAAGCTATAGACACTGGTGCAGATATTATTGCAGCCGCATGTCCATTCTGTAATACGATGATGAGTGATGGTATAAAAGGTTCTGATCAAGAAGGAAAAATTGAGGTTATGGATCTAGCGGAGTTGATTGCTAACGCGGACGATCTTTAAAAAAAATGAATGGGGATTCTTGCAACAAAAGAAAATAGGCTTAGTTTAAAGACGCGCATACTTTTTGTTATCATTGCCGTCATTTTGACTTCCTTGCTGGATATGAGCATCAGTTATTTTTACGATGAAGTTGCTATTGATTGGATAATCATTGTCAAGTCGGTAATTAAGAATCTTACCGTGTTTATTATAGTGTCGTATTTTTTCTTAAAACCAAAAAATTCCAAATAGAATAGAAAAAAGACCTGTCAAATCTATAATCCTGACGGGAATAGCTGCGGGTTTGTTTTATGCCATTTTAATGTTAGGATGGGATTTCTATGATGACGGAGTATTCAAAGTTTGGAAATTAATAGTTAATACCGTTTTTATCGGTGGATTCATTGGGTTCGCTTTTCAGAATAAAGTTACCAAAATAAAATAATTTCAATGCTAGTAGATTTTAAAGAACTTCCAGAAGAATCCAGAGTCTGGATTTATCAAGCTAATAGAACTTTTACCGAGGATGAAATAGCTTCATTGAAACCGCAGCTGGATTCATTTTTGAAAGAATGGACGGCTCATGGACAAGATTTGCAGGCTGGATATGATTTACCTTACAATAGATTTATTGTGTTAGGACTGGATCAAACTGAGGCTAATGCAACTGGATGTTCCATTGATGCATCCGTACATTTCATTCAGGCACTGGAGAAAGAATTCAATATTGATCTGATGGATAAAATGAATGTCTCATTCAAAAACGGACCTTACGTCGCCTATAAGGATCTAGCCGACTTCCGTAAAATGGCGAAGGCAAAATCGGTTTCTGCGAACACCATTGTATTCAATAATCTTGTGCAAACAGTAGGGGAGTACAAGGAATACTGGGAAGTGCCTGCTTCTGAAAGCTGGCATAAAAGATTCTTCTAGAGTTGAAACCTACTTTATAAATAAAAAAATCCTACATGAGAATGCAGGATTTTAATTTTGGAAGTGTTTCACTTATAGAGAAGGATCGATTTTAGCATCAAACTTCATCTTCAAAGTTACCTTTAAATTTGTAGCATCTTGAGTGCTTTTAAATTTCACAACTAACTTTAAACTCTCTGATTTTGCATAATCATCTATGTACAAATCATCAGTTGTACTTAGCTCCATAGTTGTAACGCCGTTAGGAACATTGTCTAGGGTTGCAACTTCTTTGTAGGGCAAATCATCCGTTTTAATTCCTAGGGTTACTGAGTCAATAAAATCAAAGTTATCTTGGTCATCTGCACTTACGAGTTCAATATCCAGATCTTCCAATTCGATTTCTTTAACCTGATTTAAAACTTCGTCAGTTCCTAATTCATCTTCAATTAGCTGGCGCAGATCCAGGCTAGTTTCTATAGGAATGGCAAATATATTGATCGGTAGATAATCAACGCTTAAATCTGCATTTGCAGGAATATCACTTACCGTTCTCAAGCGGTCCAATAAATCGTCGTCCTCGCTACAAGAGTTGAATAATGCAGCGAATAAAATCAGGGGTAATACTAAAAATTTCTTGTTCATAATAGGGTTTATTTTTCTGTAAAGAACCGTAATTAAATCAGTTGAAATCCTTAGAAATCCGTTAATAATTGATGCCGAATTGCTAATGTATTCTCAAAAATTTAGAGCTTTAAAAATCCTAAAAAGCCTAGGATATTGATATGCAAATGATTAACAAACTAGTTAAAAATCAAGGTTTATTTTGGCCTTATTTCAAGATAAGCCAACTGCATTTTCTCTATATTTCGGTTAAGGGAACGATTCTTGTTTTTTCTAGCAAACAAGCCATTTTTTAGATTATTATGATGAAGCATATGTACTGGTTGTTTATTGTTTTTGCTTTCGCGAAAGCGAACTCCCAACAATCCACAAACCCACTAGCCACGACTGATTTTGAAGCTCAGAAAATATGGGTGGACAGTGTCTATAAATCTTTGTCCCAAGAAGAACGCATCGGGCAATTATTTATGGTGGATTTATTTTCTAGTAAGGAAATGTCACGCATCTCCAAAGTTCGTAAATTGGTAGAGCAACAAAAAATAGGCGGGATCATATTTTCTAAAGGTGGCCCGGTACAGCAAGCATTATTAACGAACGAATTACAGTCAAAATCTAAAACGCCATTAATGATCGCCATGGATGCTGAATGGGGTCTTGCCATGCGGTTAGATAGTGTTTATGCATTCCCATGGAACATGACGTTAGGGGCTGCCAGAAAATCTACCAGCAGTTATGAAGTAGGGAAACGTATAGGAGAACACTCAAAAAGGCTGGGAGTGCATATGAATTTTGCGCCCGTTGTAGATATCAATACGAACTCTAAAAATCCCATCATCGGGAACCGCAGTTTTGGAGAAGATAGAGAGAATGTAACTCAAAAAGCATATGCATTCATGAAGGGAATGCAGAGCACAGGAACGCTCGCGAGTGCTAAACATTTCCCGGGTCACGGCGATACAGATCAAGACAGCCATAAAGTTTTACCTACCGTCGATTTTACGGCAAAGCGCATCGACAGCATTGAATTATATCCATACCGTAGATTGATTGATCATGGTCTTGCGAGCGTCATGGTGGCCCATTTAAATATTCCCAGTTTAGAGTCTCGTTCTGGATACCCATCAAGTATCAGTAAAAAGATAGTAACTGATCTGCTCAAGGATAAGATGCAGTTTGAAGGACTAATTTTTACGGATGCTTTGAATATGAAAGGTGCGAGCAATTTTAGCAAGCCTGGCGATATCGATCTTGCCGCTTTTAAAGCCGGTAATGATATCCTATTGATTTCTGAAGATATTCCTACTGCAATGGCAAAGATCAAGGCAGCCATGAAAAGTGGTGAAATCACTAATGAACGACTAGAATACAGCGTTCGTAAAATATTGATGGCAAAATATAAAGTGGGTTTAAATAATTATAAACCTATAGAAACTAAAGACCTTGTAAAGGATCTTTCTACAGAAGCTGATGATATTGTATATGAAGCTGCGATGGAGCAGGCGATTACTTTAATTAAGAATGAGAAGAAGATTTTACCGATTCGAGATTTGGAAACTAAGAAAATCGCCTACGTACAGTTAGGAGATGATTCCGGCGTTGTGTTTTTAAAAGAATTGAATAAATATGCAAAGGTTGATCAACTCATATCTGATGATCTGAAAACGATGCTCAACTTATTATCTGAGTATAACACAGTGATTATAGGTGCTCATCGCAGCAATGAAAACCCGTGGAAATCTTATCAATTGACTGCTAGAGAACTCACCATGTTATCTGAGATCAGTAAAAAGCATAGAGTAATTTTTGATGCCTTTGTCAATCCTTATATGCTTGCACAGTTGAAGAATACTGGTAATATTGAGGCGATTGTTATGTCTTATCAAAATAGTGTCTGGAGTCAAGAGCTGAGCGCTCAAATGATCTTTGGAGCCCGATCTTTTGACGGAAGACTACCAGTTTCAGCAGGTAAATTTGACGTTGGTGACGGTATCAGTCTAGAAGGAATTAACCGGCTGTCCTATGGTCACACACCAGCAAGTGTAGGTATGAATGCTGCGATTCTTTCCAAAATTGATTCTATCGCAAAATTTACTATTGATGGCAAAGGAGCCCCTGGTATGCAAATTTTAATAGCCCGCAAGGGTAAAGTAATATTTGATAAAGTGTATGGCGGTCACACTTATGGTAAAGATGATCCCGTACAGCCTACAGACTTATATGACATTGCATCAATAACAAAAATTCTAGCAACACTGCCACTTCTCATGGAGCTAGAAGATCGTAAGGTGTTGTCACTAGATGAACCGCTGGGTAAATTTGATAAAAAATTTAAATCTACTAATAAGTCTGAAATCACGGTAAAGGAAATGCTATCTCATTATGCCAGATTGAAGCCCTGGATTCCATTTTATAAGTACACCCTTGACACTTTAGACGGTATGCCTTTACCAGAGTTTTACTCAAAGACAAGGAGCAAAAAGTATCCCACTGAAGTTGCAGATCATCTTTATGCCAGCTCAATAGTACAAGACACAATTTTAAACCGAATTGCAAGTAGCGATTTACTGACAAAACTAAGATACAAATACAGCGATTTGCCCTATTACATATTCAAAGACTATATAGAAGGCTATTATAAAAAGAACCTGGATGAGTTGACACAGGATCACTTTTATGAAAGCATGGGAATGACACACACAGGATATTTACCGCTCAAAAGATTTCCTAAGAATCAAATTGCACCTACAGAAAACGACCTTGTATTTAGAAAACAACAAATACAGGGTTATGTCCATGATCAAGGTGCGGCAATGCAGGGGGGAATAGGTGGCCATGCAGGAATTTTTTCTACCGCAAACGATGTGGCCAAAATGATGCAAATGTATCTTCAAAAAGGTACGTATGGTGGGAAGACTTATTTTAAATCTTCCACATTTGATAAGTTTAACCATCGGTATTATGCTAATGATGACGTACGTCGTGGTATAGGTCTGGATAAACCTTCTTTAGATAATGTGGGAAACACCTGCAACTGTGCGAGCGATTCTAGCTTTGGTCACAGTGGATTCACGGGAGCTTTTACATGGGCAGATCCTGAGGAAGAGTTGGTTTACGTATTCTTGTCAAACCGGGTCTATCCTGATGCAGACAACCGTTTTATAATTAACCAAAACATACGGACCAATATTCAACAAATAATTTATGACTCGATCATTAAATAAAAGAAAGGTTTTATGAAAATTGCAATTGTGTGTTATCCTACTTTCGGAGGTAGTGGAGTAGTGGCAACCATGCTAGGTACAGCGCTGGCACATCGTGGCCATGAGGTACATTTTGTTACCTATAAAATGCCAGTGCGATTAGAGTTGCTTTCTCAGAAAATTTATTTTCACGAGGTAGATGTCGAGGAATATCCGTTGTTTCACTACCAGCCTTACGACCTTGCTTTGAGTAGTAAACTGGTCAACGTGGTTCAAGAATATGGCATTGATATTTTGCACGTTCATTATGCGATACCGCATGCTTATGCCGGTTATATGGCGCAACAGATGCTAGCAGATCTTGGTATTAAATTACCTATGGTGACCACCCTGCATGGAACAGATATAACCCTAGTAGGAAATCATCCAGGATATAAACCGTCGGTTACATTTAGTATCAATCACAGTGATGTGGTCACATCAGTTTCTGACAGTCTTAAAAAAGATACTCTAGATTTATTTGATATTAGAAAGGAAATTGATGTCGTTCCCAACTTTATTGATATGTCCCTTTACAAAACAGAATTCAATGATTGCGATAGGTCTGTGATGGCATTTCCTCAAGAACGCATCATTACCCACATTAGTAATATGCGTCCCGTGAAGCGTATTACAGATATCATCAAGATATTTGAAATTGTTCAAAAGGAAGTTCCCAGCGTTCTAATTATGGTAGGTGACGGTCCAGAGCGTGCTGAAGCCGAAGAATATGCTCGCAGTCGCAAGTTGCAATTGAGTATTAAATGGCTAGGTAACAGTACAGAAATTGACAGAATTCTTTGCTTTTCAGACTTGTTTGTATTGCCGTCTGAAAAAGAAAGTTTTGGACTTGCAGCCCTAGAAGCAATGGCAAACCGCACGCCTGTCGTTTCTTCAAATACTGGTGGATTACCAGAAGTTAATGAGGATGGGGTTACAGGTTTTACCAGCGATGTCGGCAATGTTGAAGAAATGGCACAGAATGCCATAAAAATATTGAAGAACGATGATGTGTTGAACGGGTTTAAAAAAGCCGCTTTCGCGAAAGCGGAACAATTTGACATTAACCTTATCATCCCACAATATGAAGCGCTATACCAGCGGGTTTTAGAGGAATAATAATCGTGCATTGTGAGCAAAAAAAAGCGACCTAAATAGGTCGCTTTTCATTTGTATGATAAAATTACTAGAATTGGTAACGGACACCTAAAGCTATATCAAGCTCTAAATCATCACGATAATCTGCAAAATAAATTTCTGGACGAACATCTAGCGATAAAATCAATGGAATGTCAAAGTTATATTCAATACCTACTTGACCTGCTGCAAAAATAAAGATTTCGCTATCATCATAATCATCATTGTTAGGTCCACGGAAGTCATCATCAAAATCAATACTACCTAGTCCACCACCTACACCTGCGTACCAATTGAAACCACCTTCAATGTTCCATAACCATTGATAAACACCAGTTACTTTAAATGCATCAAAACGATTTCCAGTTTCAATTCCTAGGTCTACTTCTAATCTGTTGTTACCGCCTAAGGCACGTTGATAAGAAATTTCAGTTCCTAAGCCATCGCCATCTCCTATTCTTAATCCAATTGCGTTATCAGCAATTTCTTGAGCTTGCATTGATAGAGAAGCACCTAAGGCTAGTGCGAGAGTAAATATTAATTTTTTCATAGTGTAAGTTTAGGTTACAAATATGTAAACATAAAGCATAGCTAATACCTTAGGTTTTGTTAATAATGAAAGGTGGTTCACCGTTCACTTAGCCTTGAAATTCAAAATCTTCGCCATTATCATCTCCACCGCGATTGTTTTCATTTCTTTTCTTTTGATTGAATCTATAAGTGAAAGCTAGAGTGATCTGACGTTCTCTATATTGAAATCTGCTAGCAGAAATAAAATCATCCGTTCTAGTAGTTCCTTCTCTTTTTCTAGAATTAAATAGATCACTAACATTAATTGTTAGGGAGGCTTTATCCTTTAAAATGTCCTTACTGGCGGCTAGGTTTACGGTTGTTATGGCATTATTAGTCCCTTGTGAATCTTCTGATGCTCCACGATAATTAATTCTTGCTTGAAAATCAATTTTTGCGGGTAAACTTATTTTCTGATTCAATCGAGCAGAATAACTAGTATTTATGAAATCAAAATTTTCATCTTGGAATTCAGGGTCGTTCATGATTTCACCGTTGTTCTCTACTCTAAATAAATTGAAATCAGAGTTGATAGTCCACCATTTGACTGGATTATAAGTCAATGTAAACTCAAATCCTAAGCGATCTTGAGTGGAAAGATTGATAGGAAACCTTCTTATTACGGGATCACCTTTTGAGGTAATCTCTCCCGTAGGCTGTTGAATGAATTGAAAGTTATCTGTACTGCGGTTAAAATATATTGAGGTGCTCAAAGTTAATTTTGACCAGCGTTTTAAATAACCTAAATCGAGGGCATTAGAAAAAGCAGGGTCTAGGTCTACATTCCCTTGAAATACATTTGATTCACTAGACCTACTTGGAAATGGGTTTAGAAAACGTCCGCGAGGTCTATTAACGCGGCGGCTATATCCTAACGTTATATTTTCTCCATCTTGTAATTCATATCCTAGATTAACGGTGGGAAATAAACTTGAATAACTTTTAGTATCACTGCTATTAGTAGTTTCCTGGTTGATGTTCACATTAGTTTGTTCAAATCTTAATCCACCCAATACAGAAATCTTACCAAATTCTTGACCATACTGACCGTAAACAGCATTTACGAATTCTTCATAACTGAAGGTATTGTTTAAGCCTAAATCAGGAGTTAATGGTATGTTGGGAAAATCTGCACTTTCTTCAAGAAAAAAGCTATTTGTTATATCACGATAGTTACCTCGATATCCTGCTTCATATTGAATGTTTTCTCCCACAGGCTTTTCCCAGTCGACTTGCAATAATGCTTCAGTCTCATCCTCGGTTTCAAACACTCGTTCTGTATCAGTATTTGTATTAGAAGCAAGGGAGAACTCGGTAATGTTCTGCGGCTTTTCCTCATTGGAAATAGAATATTGTGAGTTAATGGAAAGCTTTTGGCCATTATCATCTAATTCACTATCATATCTTAAGGAGAACTGTATGTCGTTTTCTTTTTCTTCCTCTTGTTGCCTTCTAAAACTATTCTCTTCTACATTAGTAATATATTTTATTCTGCGAATACTATTGGTAGTTAAATCATCATCTTTTCCAAATCGATAGACTAAATTTCCAACGATGCTGCTTTGGTCATTAATAAAATATTCTGCACCTAGACTGGTAAAGTAATTTCTTCCAATCCTGTCAAAGTTTCTATCTTCAGATACAAAAGCATTTGAATTTGCGGCACCACCATTAGGAAATAGATATGAGGTTTCAGAAGACGCATTTCCAGGAGATGTGCGATAGCTATATCCCGTATTGGTAAATAGATTCCATTTTTCGGTTCTGTAATTTCCATTGAGAGAAGCTCCAAATTGCTCTGGATATCCAGTACTTAGATTTACCGAGCCATTAAATCCTTGTAAACGATTTTTTCTTAAAATAATATTGAGAATACCAGCCGTTCCTTCCGCATCATAACGAGCACTAGGTGATGTTATCACTTCGATTTTCTCAATAGCTTCTGCGGGAATCTGTCTCAAGGCTTCTGCACCATTGAAACCTACAAGAGCACTAGGTCGCCCATCGATAAGAATACGTACATTTTCATTCCCTCTTAGAGAAACATTTCCTTCTACATCCACTTGAACGGATGGCACATTATCCAGTACATCGCTAACTGTTCCACCGCGCACGGTTAGATCCTTTCCTATATTATATATTTTTTTATCCAGTCTCAAATCGACAGTTGTTTTTTCTGCTACAACTACAGCTGCTTCGAGATTTGAAATATCTTGTTCCATAATGATGGTACCAAAATCGATGTTTTCTTTCACTTCAACATTGTTGCGCACAACTGGTTTAAAGGATATAAATTCCCACTTTAGGGTGTATGTACCTGGACTCACGAGAATCTTATAGTTCCCGTTAAGATCTGTGATTCCTCCTTGTGGAGATTTATTAGGATCATTACTTAATAATGATACAGTAGCAAATTCTAGAGGGGTTTGGGTTGTTTTATCGAGGAGCTTTCCAGTTACCTGAATTGTTTCTTGTGCATACAAGCAAATGGATAAAAACAAGAATAAAATAGAGAGTGAATGTTTCATGAGAGATTTGGTCTTTAATTTTTGACCATCAAAAAACATCAAGGTTTAATCTATGATTGTTAACTTTAAGTGAAATCAAAAAAGCATGTCTTAAAACGCTGTTAACGAATTCAGCCTACAATTGATCAGATGGCTTTTCTTGTCCTGCGTCCATCAAAAATGCTTTAAGAAAGGCGTCTAGATCGCCATTTAAAACCGCATCTACATTTCCGGTTTCATGACCAGTTCGAACGTCTTTAATCAACTTATAAGGATGTAGTACATAATTGCGTATTTGGGAACCCCATTCGATCTTCATTTTTCCCGATTCAATCTCATCGCGCGCCGCATTCTGTTTTTGTAACTCAATCTCGTAAAGTTGAGACTTTAACATCTGCATTGCCTTTTCTCGGTTTTCTAATTGGGATCTTGTTTCAGAATTATGAATAACAATTCCCGATGGATGGTGGGTTAGAATGGCTTTAGTTTCCACCTTATTCACATTCTGTCCACCAGCACCACTGGATCTTGCAAATTCCCAAGAGATATCTGCAGGATTTATGTCAATCTCAATCGTATCATCCGCTAGCGGGTATACATAAACAGATGCAAAGGAGGTATGGCGCTTCCCATTGGAATCAAATGGAGACATGCGTACCAATCTGTGAACGCCATTTTCACCTTTTAACCATCCAAAACCATAATCTCCCTCAATCTCAATAGTCACTGTTTTGATACCTGCCACATCACCAGCCTGAAAGTTGAGCTCTTTAACTTTAAAACCGTTTTTCTCTGCCCACATCATGTACATGCGCATCAGCATTTCTGCCCAGTCACAGGATTCCGTTCCACCAGCTCCGGCAGTTATTTGTAGAACAGCGCTGAAATCGTCGCCTTCATTGGACAGCATGTTTTTGAACTCCAATTTATCCACCAGCTCAAATGCGGCATTGTATTTATTGGTCACATCCTCTTCGGTAGCCTCTTTTTCCTTGTAGAATTCGTAAAGCACTTCCAGATCTTCACCTAGCGTTAAAGCCATCGCATAATCTGTTGTCCATGCCTTTTTATTACGTAGGATTTTCATGGTCGCTTCAGCTTCCTTAGAGTTGTTCCAAAAATCTGGTGAAAATGTTTTCTCCTCTAGATTCCTGATTTCAATCTCCTTAGACTCAATTTGCAGATAGTCTTTCAACGCTTTGGTACGTTCTTGTAATTGCGCGATATGGTCTGCTGTAATCATAGATTGGAAAGATTTAGGAGCACAAAAATACGGCTTAAATCTGTGTATTAGTAAAGAATTGCCACCGCTGCCCTTACCCTAAAGGGAGCCATCGCGCTAATTATTTGTGGGTAAACGCTTTGTTTAATGTTTCGAATTAGAAAGCCCACCCTTTAGGGCTGGGGCAAGGTTTTCGTATCGTGGAAGAATTGCCACCGCTGCCCTTACCCTAAAGGGAACCATTGCGCTAATTTTTTGTGGTTAAACGCTATGTTTAATGTTTCAAATTAGAAAGCCCACCCTTTAGGCCTGGGACAAGGTTTTCGTATCGTGGAAGAATTGCCACCACTGTCCTTACCCTAAAGGGAGCCATCGCTCTGATTATTTGTGGGTAAACGCTTTGTTTAATGTTTCGAATTAGAAAGCCCACCCTTTAGGGATGGGGCAAGGTTTTCGGCCACTGAATGATCTGAAGGAATTGCTGGCGCACGGATACTGCCTATGGAAGGTTATCGCGCAGTATGGAGTTAATGCGTTCAACAACACGCTCTAGATCGTCCGTTATCTCACTATTCTTAAATCGGATTTCTGAGATTCCAAGATCTTGGAGGTATGCAGTCCGTACTTTATCCTTCACATTCCGCTCCTGTGTTAAATGGTAACCGCCATCGATTTCTATACTTAAGCGGATTCTATGACAGTAGAAATCGAGAATATATCCCGCAATGGGATGCTGTCTGCGGAATTTGAAACTTAGTGGTTTTGTTTTAACATAATCCCACAAAATCACTTCAGCTGGGGTCATGGATACCCGCAGTTTTTCTGCATTTCTGAAAATGGTGGGCGACGCTCGGCTGTGCATTCCGGTTCTTTTCAAATCGTCGTCTTCCATAATTTATTCTGAAATGTAGCTGCATTTTTATCTCAAGCAATCAGCAGGGACATAAGTATTAACTCAATAGCTTGTCAAATAGACTATTGAATAATCAGTAAGATAGGTTTTTCGTGTTTATAATGAGCATAGAGCAACTTGACTTAAGTCTGGTTTTGGAAATTTGCTTGTTATATTTGTTGCAAATGTTCCCGTTGTTTATCCGCTTTCTTTTGAGTTCGCTTTCGCGAAAGCGAAATAACTTCAAACCCTAAACAAAATCCATGATCGATTTAAGAAGTGATACCGTTACAAAACCTAGTCCTGCGATGCTTGAGGCGATGTTTCATGCAGAAGTGGGCGATGATGTTTATAAGGAAGATCCATCGGTAAACGAGCTGGAACGTAGGGTTGCGGAGATGTTTGGGATGGATGATGCGTTATTTTTCCCTACCGGAACCATGGCAAATCAGGCTGCGATTAAAATGCATACTCAACCTGGCGAGCAATTGATATGTGACAAATACGCCCATGTTTATAATTATGAAGGCGGTGGCGTTTCCTTTAACAGCGGCGTGTCTTGTAAATTATTGGACGGTTCACGCGGGATGGTTACTGCAGCCCAAGTGGAGGAAGCGATCAATCCGCCAGATTTTTATCACAGCCCATTGACGACATTGGTCTGTCTGGAAAATACGACCAATAAAGGCGGTGGTGCCTGTTATGATTGGGAAACTGTAAAAGAAATCAAAGCGGTTTGTGTGAAGCATGGTCTAGGATTGCACTTGGACGGCGCACGTTTGTGGAATGCAATCGTAAAAACCAATCAAGATCCGAAAGAATACGGTGAATTATTTGACACAGTTTCCGTTTGTTTTTCTAAGGGAATGGGAACGCCGCTAGGAACTGTTTTGACTGGTAAGAACCCGCTCATGAAAAAAGCAATGCGAGTTCGCAAGGTCTTGGGTGGCGGAATGCGACAGACCGGATTCATGGCCGCCGCTGCATTATATGCACTCGACAATAATATGGATCGCCTCAATGAAGACCACAGAAAAGCAACCGAATTAGGAACTTTTCTACAATCCCAATCTTGGGTCAAAAAAGTAGAATCTGTAGAAACAAATATTGTCATTTTTGAAGTAACTGATGAGAAATCAGTCAGCGACTATTGCAAGAAACATGATTTTATAATCAGTAATATGGGACAGGGAAAATTAAGGCTTGTCACACATCTAGATTATACAGACAATCAGCATGCGAAGTTTATGGAAGTAATGGAAAAGTTTAGGGGAGAATAACTAAGAGTTTAGATTATTAATTAGGTATCATGAAAACTTATCATAATTGTCACCCTGAATTCATTTCAGGGTCTCCCGTGACAATATTTTGAATCCATCACACGCAGGATTTCAACTTACTAGAATGCTTATACCTTCCTGCTCACATCAAATTTAGGAATCAAATTGAAGAGATGCATAAATACTGAATACCGATAAATTCAGCACAAGATGAATTTAGCATGACAAAATTTAGTTACCTAAAAACTCCCTACCCCTAGATATGTCTCGCAAATCCAGATTGTAACTAGAGGATTTTTTTTAATTTTACCTCATACCTCATACCTCATACCTCATACCTCATACCTCATACCTGAAATCTCATGCTAAAATCCTACTTAAACATATCCAGCCCTGGAATATTAGGCATTCCCTCTGATGCTACTGCAGCAAGTTCTTTATCGTAGATCTCTGAAGCACGATTCAGAGCTTTGTTGAGGTTTAGAATCAAATAATCTTCCAGTTGTTCTTTGTCTTCCAGCAATTCATCTGCAATATTGATGGATTTTATCTGTCGGTCTGCAGTTACAGTGATGTCGATGAGGCCATCGCTTGATTTCTCATCAATTAATACGGTACTCATTCTTTTTTTGGTTTCTTCTACTTTTTGTTGGGTTTCTTTAAGCTTGCCCATCATTCCCATCATATCTCCTAACATAGTCTCTAATTTTATTGTTATTTAGCAAAAATAAGAACTAACCAGAATCTACAGCATCTCTTTAGGTTGATTATCTTGCGCCCCAAATTTAGCCGACTCAAATTCCCTATGGATATTAAAGCCCCAAAAGCCCAAAAAGTACCCCACACACACGAGATTCACGGACACAAACGTCATGATAACTACCACTGGATGAAGGAGCGCGACGCGCCTGAAGTGATTAGTTATTTGAATGAGGAAAATGAGTATTACGAGAAGATGACTGCTAACACTGCAGATCTTAAGGAATCTTTATTTGAAGAAATTAAAGGCAGATTAAAGGAAGACGATGAGTCGGTTCCTTATTTATACAATGGCTACTGGTATTTTACCAAAATGGAAATAGGCGAATCCTATCCTTATTATTACCGCCGCAAAGATGACACAGACCATACAGAACTACTTTTCAATGTGAATGACATGGCCACAGGTCATGAATTCTTCAAGCTTTCTGGTATCAATATTTCGCCTAACAATAATCTAGTTGCTTATGGTATTGATGCCGTGGGCCGCAGGGAATATTCGCTATTCGTAAAGAATTTGGAAACAGGCGAAATAAAAGCAGATGCCGTTCTGGGAACTACGGGAAGTTCTGTGTGGGCAAACGATAATTACACCCTATTTTTTGTACGTCAAGATCCCAAGACCTTGAGAGCTAATAAAATCTTCAAATACAGTCTGGATCAGAATGTCAATGATGCGGCTGTTATTTTTGAAGAGAAGGAAGATACGTTTAACTGCTTCGTTTATAAAACGATGTCAGAGCGCTATATCATGATCAAATCGTCTTCCACCTTAAGCGATGAGATACAATATATCGACGCAAGCCAGCCGGACAGTACCTTCAAAATGATTCAGGAACGCCAGCCAGAGATGGAGTATAGTGTTTCGCATTATGGCGATCATTTTTACATCATGACAAATGCTGATGGTGCCACTAACTTCAAAGTAATGCAGACTCCCATTGAGAGCCCACAAATGGAGCATTGGGTGGATTTGATCAAGCACGACCCTGCGTCTTTATTGGAAGATCTTGATATTTTCAAAGAATTCATGGTAATTACAGATCGGTTTAACGGTTTGAATAGGATCAGGATCAAGTCTTGGGATGGTACCGTGGATTATTTCTTGCCATTTACTAGCGAAACCTACACCGCGATGACGAGTGCAAATTTTCAGTTTGATTCTGAATTGTTGCGTTACAGTTATAACTCGCTAACCATGCCGCCGTCCGTTATTGAGTTCAATATGCGCACTAAGGAAGAAGTGATTCTGAAGACACAAACCATTGAAGATCCTGATTTTAATCCGGATGATTATGCTTCAGAACGGGTGTGGGCCACGGCTGCAGATGGTGTCCAGATCCCTATTAGTCTGGTATACAGAAAGGACCAACGCAAGGCAGATGGGAACCCTTTGTTGCAGTATGGTTATGGAAGTTATGGCCACACGATTGATCCCTACTTCTCGATTTCTAGACTCAGTTTGTTGAATCGCGGTTTTGTTTTTGCGATTTCGCATGTGCGCGGTGGAGAATATTTGGGTCGCGAATGGTACGAGCAGGGCAAGATGTTCCAGAAAATGAACACGTTTACAGATTTTGTGGCTTGTGGGGAATATTTGGTCGATAACGCTTTCGCGAAAGCGGGACACCTATACGCATCAGGTGGATCTGCAGGAGGATTATTGATGGGAGCGATCATGAATCTAGCGCCGCAATTATACAACGGGATTTTGAGCGCTGTACCATTTGTGGACGTTGTGAGCACCATGCTGGACGATTCCATACCGTTAACAACGGGAGAATATGATGAGTGGGGAAACCCTAATAATAAGGACAGTTATGAGTATATGTTGAGCTATTCGCCTTATGATCAAGTGATTGATCAGGAATATCCCAATGTTTTAGTAACAACGGGATATCACGATAGCCAGGTGCAATACTGGGAGCCGGCAAAATGGGTCGCGCGGCTAAGAGATCATCAAAAAGGTACTCAAGTCATTCTCTTCAAGACAGATATGACCAGTGGGCACAGCGGTGCATCTGGTAGGTATGACGCTTTGAAAGAAGTCGCTATCGACTTTGCATTCTTGATCGATCTGGAGGAAAAGTCCAGCAAATAATTAATTGTTTAAATTTGCAACGTTTTGGACTTTTTTGAGCCAAAACGAAAACACATTATATGAGCGGAAAAATTCAAGCGTACAACAATGTTCTTGAGTTGATAGGAGAAACTCCTCTTATCAAATTATCTAAAACGGTAAAAGGCTTTCCTGGTGATTACTATGCTAAGGTGGAGTCTTTTAATCCTGGACATTCTTCAAAAGACCGCATTGCCTTACATATTATAGAGCAGGCAGAAAAGAAAGGAATTTTGAAGCCTGGTGATACGATTATAGAAACGACCTCTGGAAATACGGGTTTTAGTATTGCTATGGTGAGCCGTATCAAAGGTTACGATTGCATTCTAGCCGTAAGTTCAAAATCCAGTGCTGACAAGATAGACATGCTCAAATCAATGGGCGCTAAAGTGTATGTATGTCCAGCACACGTGAGTGCAGATGACCCACGCAGTTATTATGAGGTTGCTAAAAGATTGCACGAAGAAATAAAAGACAGTTTCTACATCAATCAATATTTCAACGAATTAAATATTGAAGCACATTATCTAAGTACCGGTCCAGAAATATGGAAACAGACAGCGGGACAAATCACTCATCTAGTGGCCTGCAGTGGCACCGGTGGAACGATTTCAGGAACGGCAAAATATTTAAAGGAACAGAACCCAGCGATTAAAATTCTGGGAGTAGATGCTTATGGTAGTGTTCTTAAAAAATACCATGAGACCCAAGAATTCGATAAAAACGAAATTTATCCATATCAAATTGAAGGATTAGGTAAAAATCTAATTCCGTCTGCAACCGATTTTGATGTGATTGATAGCTTTACCAAGGTAAAAGATGAAGATGCCGCACACATGGCTCGCAAAATCTCACAGACTGAAGGTCTTTTTGTAGGATACACAAGTGGTGCAGCAATGCAAGCAGTGAAGCAATTGGTCAAGGAAAAGGAATTTGGTGAAGATGCCGTTGTGGTAGTGATTTTTCCAGACCATGGTTCCCGTTATATGAGTAAAATTTACAACGATCAATGGATGCAGGATCAGGGATTTTTTGATTCGGTTTCTACAGGAGCAGAGCAGCATATTGAGTATATCAAGTAAATAGTCTAATTATTAGTCTTTAAAATATTTACTCTACAACTAGATATTGCGCTCATCTCTTTTATTTGTGAATAATTGCTAGAATATAACCCTGCAATTTACCCTTTCAAAACACTGATTATCAATACCTTGTTAATATATTCAATGCATCACATGTGTTTTCCTGCATAGGAATTGTGCGTTTATTATCATATCTTTGTGTCCTTAATTTTGATGATGAACGATCTTTTTGATAAAATTTATAAGGACAAGGGACCATTGGGAAAATGGGCTTCTGTAGCAGAAGGCTATTTTGTTTTTCCAAAACTTGAAGGACCTATTTCTAATCGCATGCGTTTCAACGGGCGCGAGGTAATTACCTGGAGTGTCAATGACTACCTAGGACTTGCAAATCACCCTGAAGTGCGCAAAGTAGATTCAGAGGCTGCCGCTGAATATGGAAGTGCTTACCCAATGGGTGCGCGCATGATGAGTGGACACACAGACCTGCACGAACAGCTAGAGCGTGAACTTGCAGAATTTGTTCAGAAGGAAGCTGCATATTTGTTAAACTTCGGTTATCAAGGTTGTATGTCAACCGTAGATGCACTTGTGTCTAAGGATGATGTAATTGTTTATGATGTAGATGCACATGCCTGTATTATTGATGGGGTAAGGCTTCATCAAGGAAAGCGCTTTACTTATGTACATAACGATCTTGCAAGTATTGAAAAAAACCTACAACGAGCGACGAAACTTGCCGAAGAAACAGGCGGCGGAATTCTAGTGATTTCTGAAGGAGTTTTCGGAATGCGAGGAGAACAGGGTAAATTGAAGGAAATAGTAGCTCTGAAGGAGAAGTATAAATTCAGACTTTTTGTTGACGATGCTCATGGTTTTGGAACCTTGGGGAAAACAGGAGCAGGTGCAGGCGAGGAGCAAGGCATCCAGGATGGGATTGACGTATATTTTGCAACCTTTGCAAAATCCCTAGCAAGTACAGGAGCGTTCATTGCTGCTGATAAAGAGATCATGGATTACCTTAAATATAACCTGCGTTCGCAGATGTTTGCAAAATCTTTGCAAATGCAGTTGGTTATAGGAGCTTTGAAACGTCTGGATATGTTGCGCACTATGCCAGAGTTAAAAGAAAAGCTTTGGGAAAATGTAAATGCTCTACAATCAGGCTTGAAAAATCGCGGTTTTGATATAGGAACAACACAAAGCTGTGTAACCCCAGTGTATTTGAAAGGAAGTATTCCAGAAGCTATGGCACTGGTTAAAGATCTTCGTGAGAATCATGGTATTTTCTGTTCTATCGTCGTGTATCCAGTAATTCCTAAAGGTCTTATTTTATTGAGATTGATTCCTACAGCTACTCATACCATAGAAGATATAGAGATCACACTAGATGCGTTTGATGCCATCAGAGAGCGTCTTGATTCTGGTGTCTATAAAAGATTAAGTGCCGGCGTTGCTGAGGCTTTCGCATAAATACTTTGAATATTTCGCTTTCGCGAAATCTAGATAAAATAAAAAGTCCCGCGAGAAGCAGGACTTTTTTATTTGGATGTATTTATAGAATCTGCTTGCTTATATAGTGTTGCACGCTGTAATATGGACATGGGATAATTTTTGACGATCGCACTTTCTGCATTTCCTGTAGTAGACGTATCCATAACTCTGGCCATTGCGATCATAAACTCCATCCTGTCATCATAGAATATTTCAGTGCTGTGCAGTAAGTTACCCATCACCTCATAGGTGCTGTAAAGTGTCTGATCTGCATAAGCGCTTTCTAGTACAATACCATTGTTTTCATCAACAAGAAATAAATTGGGATCATGAGTGCGCTCCAGATTGTAGTTTCTAGGATCACGTTCTTCTCCATAGTAAATGACATAATTAAAATGATCTGTGTTGGCGGTACTGGAAAGATGAAATTCCATTGGAAGCTTTTGAGTTCCTTTACTAGTGGTGATTTTGAGATCGCCTTTGTAAACCCCTAGAAAATCTTCAGGAAAAACTTTTTCTTTAACTTCATCTAGCTTGGTTTGTGTAAACTCCTCAGATTTTTTATCAGGATTGCAACTGGTGATGGAAACTACCAAGGTAAAAATGAGAACTGTTTTAATAATGTTATTCATAAATTAGGATTAGTAAACTTCAAATTTAAACCGATTTCCAATCAATCAAGGTTTCTTAAACGAGGAAATCCCGAGAGTCCTAAGACGTCTCGAGATTTCCCACTAACCAACCAAAAAACTAATGAAAGTAATTTATTTCTCAAGTAAACAACCTTTCAATAAGTAGATTACAAATGGTATGCCATACTAGTATTTAAATGATTCAGAATTAATGGTGGCTTATGAAAAATCCAAAACTATACTCAAAGCTAGAAATCAAGCGCAATATTTATAATCCAGACCTAACAGTCTATATTTTTTAAGGTTTAGAATCGCAGCAATTTTATGAATACCCCCAGTATTTTGAGGTCTCCATTATTTTCTTCAAAAAAGAATTTTATCCTATTTCATAGAGCACAGCGTTCCTTATTCAGTGAGTCTGACGATAATGATATTGTATTTAAAGCCACTTTTTCCATTTAAAGTATCCCAATAATACTACGAAAATAAGTCCGCTGAATATCCAGAAGTACATATAACCATCTTCCCAATGCAGCTCTGGAATATTATCAAAGTTCATCCCGTAAACACCCGCAATAAAGGTCAACGGTATAAATATGGAAGACATAATGGTCAGCACTTGCATGATTTGATTCATCTTGTGACTCACGCTAGAAAGGTACATGTCCCTGAGGCCTCCATTGATTTCTCGGTAGGACTCCACCGTTTCTGTAATCTGAATGCAATGATCATAAGCATCTTGAAAATAACTTTTGATCTGGGGTTCAATAAATTTAGAATCTTCTTTCAATAATCGGCTGATGGATTCCCGCAATGGAAAAATGGCGCGTCGCAACGTTAGCAACATCCGTTTGTTTTTTTGTACACGTTCCAGTGAGGATTTTGTAGGCTCGTCAAAAATCTCGTCTTCCAGTTCGTCTAGATATTCACCGATCTGCTCGACAGCAATAAAATAATGATCTATAATACTATCGATTAAGGCATAAAACAAATAGTCATTATTACTATATCTAATACGTCCTCTAGATTGTTCAATACGTTCCCGTATATTTTCAAATACGTCACCCGTTTTCTCTTGGAAAGTAATCACCGCATCTTTAGTCAAAAGAATACTTACTTGTTCCTGATTGATATCGTTTTCTACAGGATCGTAACTAATCATTTTGATGCACTGATAAATGCACTCCTCATAGAACTCGGTTTTGGGACGTTGTGTAGTATTTGCAATGTCTTCTAACAATAAGTGATGTAAGTGAAATTTACTTCCCACTTTCTCTAACAAATCAATTTCGTGAACGCCATCGACGTTAAACCAGTTCACATGATCATCTTCCAGACGTTCTAAAAATATTCCCTCAAGTTTGGTATATTCTTTCGCATCATAGAGAATCGTTTCGGTATGCACCTTTTCAGTACGATCTTCCCCTACATATGAAATAGTTCCCGGTGGTTGAAATACACTATTGCGGGATTTAGGAGTGGCTCGACGACGCAATCTAGGTTTCTTCATGGGTAGATTTAAAACTTCTAATGTAGTTTTTCTGCAATAAATGGGGCGGTGTAGCTAGCTTTTACTTTTGCTACTTCCTCTGGCGTTCCAGATGCAACTAGATATCCACCCTCCGCACCGCCTTCAGGACCTAAATCGATGACATAATCAGCACACTTGATGAGATCCATGTTGTGTTCAATGACGATAACACTATGACCTTTTTCAATAAGTGCATTGAAACTGTCTAGCAACTTATTGATGTCGTGAAAATGTAAACCAGTGGTAGGTTCATCAAATATAAATAGCGTTTTGTCTGTCGTGGTTCCTTTAACTAAAAAGCTAGCCAGTTTAATTCTTTGTGCTTCACCACCAGATAGGGTTGAACTGCTTTGTCCTAATGTTACATACCCTAGACCTACATCCTGTAAGGGTTTAATTTTTCTGGTGATTTTTTCTTGGCTGTTGGCATCAAAATATGCCATGGCATCGTTGATCGTTAAATTTAGAATGTCATCAATATTCTTCCCGTCAAACTGGACTTCCAATATTTCTTTTTTAAATCTTTTTCCGTTACATGTCTCACAAACCAAAGTAACATCAGCCATAAATTGCATTTCGATAGTTACCTCGCCATCTCCTTTACAAGTTTCACAACGACCACCATCCACATTGAAAGAAAAGTGTTTCGGTTGGTAGTTTCTTATTTTGGACAATTTCTGACTGGCAAATAAACTCCGTATATCATCGTAAGCTTTAATGTAGGTAATTGGGTTTGACCTAGAACTGCGCCCTATCGGATTCTGGTCGATAAATTCTACGGTTTTCACATTCTCAAACTTGCCTTTAATGTCTGTGTATTGTCCAGGCTTTGCACCATATCCTCCTAGTTTTTTAAGCATCGCTGGATATAGGATCTGTTTTACGAGCGTTGATTTTCCACTACCAGAAACCCCTGTAATCATGGTCAAAACTCCCAATGGAAAAGTGACATCAATGTTCTTCAAGTTGTTCTGTCTAGCGCCTATGATGTCAACGTGATATTTGTAGGATCTTCGCTTTCGCGGAAGCGGAATTTCCATCGTACCATTTAAATATTGAGCAGTTAAACTGGTTGATTTCAATATTTCTGCAAGTGTTCCCGCTGCTACGACCTCACCACCGTGAGTTCCAGCCTCAGGACCTATATCAATAATTCGATCTGCAGACTGCATGATTTCCTCATCGTGCTCCACAATAATTACCGTATTCCCTAAATCACGCAGGTTTTTAAGGACTTTTATCAATCGCTTCGTATCCCGCGGGTGCAGTCCTATACTAGGTTCGTCAAGAATGTACATACTTCCCACAAGGCTGCTTCCCAATGATGTCGCTAGGTTGATACGTTGTGATTCTCCTCCAGAAAGCGAGTTTGATTTACGATTTAAGGTTAAATAATCAAGTCCGACATCAGACAAAAATTCCAAACGGCTGTTGATTTCTTTCATTAATCGTTTTGCAATGGTCTTTTGATTTTCATCTAGTTCCATCTCTTGGAAAAACACCTTAAGATTTTTGATAGGCATTTCTACTAGATCTGTGATGGTGACATCGTTGATTTTCACGTAATTCACTTCAGGTCTCAAGCGCTTTCCTTTACATAGAGTACATCGTGTTTTTCCACGATAACGAGAAAGCATGACGCGGTTTTGAATTTTATAGGCTTTGGATTCCAGTTCTGCAAAAAAACCATCAAGTCCTGTAAAGAATTTGTTACCATCCCAAACCAGGTTTTTTTGTTTTTCATTCAACTCAAACCAGGGCTTGTGAATGGGGAAATCAAACTTATCTGCATTTTTAATGAGTTGATCTTTATAGTAACTCATATTCTCACCTCTCCAAGGAAATACCGCGCTATCATAAACCGATAGGGCAGTGTTAGGAACCACAAGATCTGCATCAATCCCAATTACGTCGCCATAACCCTCACATTTGGGACAGGCACCATAAGGATTGTTGAAACTAAACAGGTTGGGGTTTGGTTCTAAAAACTCCATTCCATCAAGTTCGAATTTATTGGTAAACTCTCTCGAGAAAGAATTGTCCAACGCCTCAATGTAAGCCACTCCTTTACCTTCAAAAAATGCGGTATCTACAGCATCAGCAAGCCGGTTGTAGAAATCTTCATCGTCACGCTTTATAATCCTATCAATAACGATGAAAACCTTGTCCTTACTGGAAAAGCTAATTTCATTCTCATCAATTCGAACGACATCGCCGTTAACTTGAATACGGGTGAAACCTTGTTGTAACAATACTGCTAGTTGCTGTGGAATGTCTCTTTTACCTTTGACAATTAATCGTGTAGTCAAGAGCATTTTAGTGCCATCTTCCTGTTGTTTGACGTAGTTCATCACATCAGTAACAGTATCTTTTTTGACTTCGTTTCCAGATATGGGAGAATATGTGCGGCCTATACGGGCAAACAGCAATTTCAGATAATCATAGATCTCTGTCGTTGTTCCCACAGTACTTCTTGGGTTCGTAGAATTTACCTTTTGCTCAATCGCAATGGCAGGAGCGATACCTTTAATGTATTCTACTTTGGGTTTATTTAAACGACCTAGAAACTGTCGTGCATAAGAAGAAAGACTCTCTACATAACGCCGCTGACCTTCTGCATAGAGCGTGTCAAAAGCAAGAGATGACTTCCCGCTACCAGAAAGACCTGTAATCACGACCATTTCATTCCTGGGAATGACCGCGTTTAATTTTTTAAGGTTATGTAATTCAGCGCCCTTAACAAGAATGTTCTTTTTAGGACTAAGGGAATCTATATTATCGAAGATCATTTTCTCTGGCATAAGTACAAAGATAACAAGCGGTTCAACGAATTATGACGAGCAAGAATCATTAATATGTTAAATTGTAAAGAGTTGTTTTGCTAGTTTGGAACAAATGTTGTTATCTTTAACCCGTTAACAAAATATTAATCTACCGCGTATACTATAACACTACTCTAAAAAATCGATCCTGCTAACTAGTTGGGTTATTAGATGTTACAGTATGAATGATATAAACGCAAATGACGCTGTACTTGTAAGTGAGTACATGCAAGGTCGGGAATACGCACTGGAAATCCTGATCAATCGCCACAAGCAAAGAATTCACGGCTTTATCTTTTCTAAAGTTTTAGATAGAGATATAACAGAAGACATTTTTCAGGATACCTTTATTAAGGTGATCCGCACGCTCAAACGCGGTAAATATAACGAGGAAGGAAAATTTCTGCCATGGGTGATGCGCATATCGCACAACCTGGTTATAGATCATTTCCGTCGTAATAAACGAATGCCTAAGTTCCAATCTCGTAATGATTTTGATATTTTTGACGTGATCAGCGATGGTCAAGATAGTATTGAGTCTGAAATGATTGAAAGTCAAGTTCATGAAGATGTGCGAAGACTGGTAGAGGAACTTCCTGATGACCAGAAAGAAGTGCTTCTGATGCGCATTTATAAAGAGATGTCGTTTAAAGAAATAGCAGAGATTACTGACGTTAGTATCAATACGGCGTTAGGTAGAATGCGTTACGCTTTAATCAACCTGAGAAAGGTAATTGACAAACACAACATCGTTCTAACAAAATAATTTGAGTTGTAAATAATATTGTCAATTTAGGTGCGTTTAGTAGTTATAAATAAACTTCAACATGCCAAAACTTTACAATCAATTTTCATCTTCAGAACGAGTGAATCATTTAGGTCCCAAACCCGAAACCATTAATAGGATTTTAGCCTATTCCAAAGCATTGAGTGTCCATCGTGTGGGCAATATGACCATCGAGACACTTAACAATTAGTATTTTGTTTTTTAGATTTTGAAAATCCGCTACTATTACTTAGAGCGGATTTTCTTTTTATAGTAATCGTCAAGTACTGTTTTTCTCCCTATGGTTTTAGTGATGATATCTTTTTCCATGTCCCAGGCTCGTGCTGGACTATACTGACGCCCATACCAGATAATTTGTAAATGAAGATCGTTCCACTTCTCCTCAGGGAATAAACGCTTTGCATCCTTTTCTGTTTGCACTACATTTTTACCATTAGTGAGGTTCCAGCGATACATCAATCGATGTATGTGAGTGTCCACGGGAAATGCAGGAATACCAAATGCTTGGGACATTACAACAGCCGCTGTTTTATGACCCACAGCAGGAAGCTCTTCTAAAAATTCATAAGTTTGCGGCACTAGTCCATTGTGCTTATCAATTAGTATGTGACTAAGTCCGTGAATTCCTTTAGCTTTCATGGGAGAAAGACCCACTGGCTTAATAATCTCTCTAATTTCCTCAACAGATAAATGAATCATGTCATATGGATTATCAGCTCTCTCAAAGAGTAATGGTGTGATTTGATTCACTCTAACATCAGTGCTTTGGGCACTCATCAATACTGCTATCAATAAGGTGTAAGGATCCTGATGATCCAGTGGTACGGGAATCTCTGGATATAATCCTTCTAACGTATCCATCACAAAATTCACTTTTTCCTGCTTATTCATTTTGTATCTTTATGTTTCAAAATTAATCTATGACCACTCTCAAACCAGGCGATAAAGCTCCAGATTTTTCCATTCCTAATCAAGACGGTAACACTGTTTCCCTATCAGATTTTAAAGGTAAGAAGTTAGTTTTATTCTTCTACCCCAAAGCCAGTACTCCAGGATGCACTGCAGAGGCTTGCAGTCTAAGAGACAACGTAGAACGCTTTCGCGAAAGCGGATACGAAATACTTGGAGCGAGCGCAGATAGTCCTAAGAGACAAACTAACTTTAAAAATAAATACGAACTTCCTTACGATTTACTTGCTGATGAAGATCATACGTTATTAAATGCTTATAAAGTCTGGGGACCTAAAAAGTTCATGGGGAAAGAATATGATGGCATTCATCGCACCACTTTTGTAATTGATAAAGAAGGAGTTATTCAAGAGGTAATTACTAAAGTAAAAACAAAGGAACACGCAGATCAGATTCTTTAATTAAGAATCTGATGCTTTTGGTTCCGGTAATCCACAGCCGAAGAAGTGTCCATCCTTAATCAGTTCTGGAAGTCCTTCTGGAACCATCTCTTTCCAGGCTAAATCACCATCACAAATCATACGCAACACCTCGCGTGAAAATATATGGCCTATTTCTGGGTCATAATCTTCAATGTCAATAACGCGACCATTGTATTTAAAGAATTTATATAATTCCTTCAAACGTGGGTGAACCTTTAGATTTTCACTAGTTATCAATTCGCCAGTTTCCGCATCGGTCATTGGGTAGAGGTACACTCTTAAATCTTTAAAGAATAACTTGCCGAAGGCTTCTAGAATACCACCGCTTAAGTGATTGTAATATCTTGCATCAAAAATGTCTATGAGATTATTTGTTCCCATGACCAGTCCTATGCGCTCTTTAGTATAATTATTTAAGTATTCTACCAATCGATAATATTCCTTGAAATTAGAAATCATTACCGTCTGGCCCAGTGAGCAAAGTAATTCTGCACGGTGCATAAAATCTTTTTCATCAATTTCACCAGAAGCTTTCAAGTTGCTAAGGGTAATTTCAAAGATTGTTTCAAGTCGATCTTCCTGTACCTTTCCCGATTTGATAAACATGGCGCGGGATTTTTTATACATGTCCATATTCACCTTTGTAACGGGTCTAAAACTTCCCCTCAAAGCGAGGACGTTCTTTTTGTAAAGGATTTTTGCAGCTAGGATATTATTTCCATCAGGACCGAACATTACGGCCTCAGTCATTTCATTTCTTAACAGTTGCAAACTCATCAAACGATTATCTACATCTTCAAATCGTGGGCCGTCAAAATTGATCATATCAATCTCGATCTTATCCTTATCGATGTGATCGTACAGGTATTTTAGAAGCTTTTTAGGTTGATCGTGTTTATAGAAAGCACCATAAATCAAGTTAGTTCCTAGAATTCCCAATGTGATTTGCTGCAATCTAGCATCACGTTCTTTAAACCTAACGTGCAGTATTATTTCACTGTATTCTTCTGAGGGAGCTGCTTGAAACTTTAATCCCACCCAACCGTGACCTAAAAACTTCTTAGCAAAGTCAATAGTTGCAACGGTATTTGCATAGGTAAAAAATAACTTTTCTGGATGTTTCTCGCGTGAGATGCGATCTTCAATTAGTTGCGTTTCATGACGCAACATTTTGCGCAATCTAGATTCTGTAACATAACGACCGTCATCTTGAACACCATAAACGGCATCAGAAAAATCTTTGTCGTAGGCACTCATTGCCTTGGCTATCGTTCCAGATGCGCCTCCTGCTCTGAAAAAATGACGCACCGTTTCTTGTCCAGCACCTATTTCTGCAAACGTCCCATAGATGTTTCGATTCAAATTGACGCGTAAAGCTTTGTTTTTCAACGAGGGAACTGATTCAAAGTCGTTGTCTCCAGCAAGCATAATTGCCATTAAGTAGCCATTTTTGTTATGTAACAAAGGTAGCGAACCCCATAGTAGAACAAAAAAATATCAATACTTTTATAAATAATTAATGAAAGTACAAATCACCATTTTAGGAACAGGAACATCACAGGGAATACCCGTCATAGGTAGTACCCATCCCGTCTGTTTAAGCGATGACCCCAGAGACAAACGGCTCAGGGTAAGTAGCGTCATAGAAATCGAGGGTCAACGCTTTATAATTGACTGCGGTCCAGACTTTAGACAGCAAATGTTGACGAATAATATCGACCGTTTTGACGCATTGCTTTTTACCCATGAGCACGCAGATCATACCGCGGGACTTGATGATTTACGTCCGTTTTTTTTCAGGCAGGGAGCGATTCAATGTTATATGAGTCAGCGAGTGGAAGATTCCTTAAACGAGCGTTTTCGTTATATGATGACCAGAACTGATAAATATCCTGGTGTTGCAGATCTTGACATTCATTTATTTGACACTGACGACTTCATAATAAATGGTGTAAAAGTTACTCCTATAAGAGCAGATCACGGATTTTTACCCGTTCACGGCTTTCGCTTCGGTAATCTTGCTTACATGACAGATGTTAAAACGATAGAACCTGCAGAAAAGGAAAAATTAAAAGGATTAGATGTTCTTATAATTAATGCGCTGCGCGAGGAGGAACATTTATCGCATCTTAATGTAAAAGAAGCGCTGGAACTTGTAAGGGAAATTGAACCTAAACGTACTTATTTCACACACATTAGCCATCATCTAGGATTTCATGCCGCGGTAGAAAAATCCTTACCAGAAAATGTTTTCCTGGCCTATGACAACCTTAAAATCACCATTGATTCATGAGAAGAAGTTTATTCCTTTACCTATTTATATTTGCCTCATTAATCTCATTGATCATTTACGTCAATGCAAGAAACTATCAAGAAGTTCTTGAAAAAGATGTCATCAGCCTGCGCAAGCAGATTCTTAAAAAGGATGCCATACTGGACAGTATTGCAGACTCACAAATGGCGGCTCCCATTAATTTCACACTGGAGCAAAATCAGGAGGCTTCAAATTATTTTGAGAAGTTAGGATTCACTACAGATCAAGTCAAGCAAAAAGTTACAGATCAATTGCTGGATCTAAATCTTGAAAATGGCGGGAATCCATTAGTGCCATTTATAGGTCAGGGTAGGGGATTCCAGGTAAACGAAACGCACTTTATCAATCATAAATGGGTGCTGGTAAACTTCTCTGATAATTATCAGTGGGGAGAATTACTTGTTACCTACACGATAAAAGAAGATAAAAGCATAAGTTTAGAAACGACAGCGTCTGTTTTAAACGATAAGTACCGCTAGTTTACAGACGGCTTTCCAACCAGTTTTTCATGTCATGAAAATTTTCAGGCGATACTCCATGACCTATGGGATATTGTTTAAAAACGTAATCGACATTCAGTTTTTCAAGAATAGGTTGTGTCTGCATTCCCCATGCAAAAGGAACTACTTGATCCATGGTGCCGTGGGATACAAAGAAATTTGATGGGTTCTCGCTTTCGCGAAAGCGTGCTTCCATTCCCTTAAATTGCTCCACAAGATCTTTATTTAAGTAACCAGACATTGCTATAACATTCTTGAATAAATGAGGATCAGAAAGCGCCAAAGCGATTGATAATATGGCCCCTTGGGAAAAACCTAAAATGTTTATACTAGAGGTATTTACATCATACTTAGCAGTGATTTCCTTAATAAATTTACGGATCAACTCCATACTCTCTCGTGCTTGATCTAGGTCTGAGAATTTATCCATATCCGCGGTGTAATTGATGGCATACCACGCTGCTCCCTGTGGCGGCATATCAAAAGGGGCACGTGCGGAAATGATGTGAATTCCAGCGTCTAATTGAGGTACAAAAGAGAATAGATCTTCTTCATTACTCCCGTATCCATGCAGTAATAAGAGCAACGGAGGGTTTTCACAATTTGCAGGACGGCTAACGTATTTAAGACTTAAATCTGTATTCATTTTTATTTTATAAAGCTAAACCACTTTTGAAAGGCTGTTCCTATCACGGGCAAGGGTGTTGTTTGATTTTTTAATGCGTCTACAAAACCTAAAATGGCTATGAAAACAATAAGAGAAATGAGCAATAGTGCAATCAATGGACTAGGAACGATATTACTAAATGCAGTAATCAGAATTGCAATTATTGCGATCCCAAACATTTGTCTGTGATGAAATGTTACAAAAGACTGGTTTTTATTAAAGTTGAGTAATAAAACTACTCCTAGTACTGCAATGAATACTATGAAGTGAAAATATAGCAACAGTGCGGACGCATAAGCAACAAGTGCCAGTGTCTTTCCTTTAGGATCTGATGTCATTCCATTCTAGTTTATTGTTATTTAATATTCCTAAAGCCTTTCCTTTCAATTTCCTGCCGATGAAAAGACTGTTTTTTGAAGTACTTTCTAAGTTGTTTTTTTCTAAAATTCTCAAATCTTCTGGATCAAAGAATGTAAGATTTGCAGGTTTTCCCTCTGCTATTTCTGGTTGATCTTGATGGAATGCCATGTAGCCGGCAGTCAGTAATTTTATAGACAACTCCATTCCTAGAACTTGACAAGCCATACCAAAAGAACTTTCTAACCCTATTGTACCGTAATCTGCTTGATCAAATTCTACATTTTTAGACTCAACTGTCAATGGTATATGATCGCTTGTAATCATATCAACTGTTCCAGATTTAAGATGTTTTAGTACCTTTTTTACTTCAGCGACCTCACGCAATGGAGGCTGTACTTTGAAATTAGTATCATAATCTAACAGAGCATCGCTAGCAGTTGTAAAGTGATGAACGGTGACGCTACAGGTAATATTCAAACCTTCTTTCTTTGCTTTTTTAATCAAGTCCAGCGATCCACTGGTTGTGATTGTTGGGAAATGTATTCTAGCATCTGTATATCTCGCAATTTCAATATCTCTGGCAACTCTCAGTTCTTCTGCAAATTTAGGGATGGTCTTCAGGCCTAGTTCTGTCCCGGTTTGATCTTCATTTATAATTCCTTTTCCAGCAATTTGCGCATCTTGAGAAAAAGATTGAAGAATGCCGCTAAAAGGTTTTAAATACTGCAATCCTATCTTTAATAAATTTGGGTTTTCTATGGGGAGTTTGAAATCATAGTAAGCAACAGCTCCAGCCTGATGCATATCATACAACTCCGCGAGATGGTTTCCCTTTTGATCTAAAGAAAAGTTTCCTATTGGTAGTAAAGTAACTGCATTACCGCCGCTTTTAGATTTCAAATAATTGATACCACTTTCATCTTGAGGGTTTGGTTTGTTGTTTGGATTCAACATGATATGGGTAAATCCACTTGAAGCGGCTGTTGCTAACCCATTTTTCATCGTTTGTCGCTCTTCAAATCCAGGTTCACCAAAACTCACACTGCTATCAAACCAACCAATAGAAACATGTAAATTGTCTGCTACTATGATTTGAGCGTTATCAACATTAATATCAATGCCTATTTTTTCTATGATTCCATCACGTATCAATAGATCCATTTTCTTTAAATGAAACTCACTGGACTCACATACGATTATTGCATTTTTAATAAGAATCATTTGATAAATTTTAAAATCATCAATTCGCAAATTAGAAAAAATAATGCTGCCGCCACAAAGTATTTCCACAGTTCTATAGCATCTCGATTATCTTGAAATTGTTGAACAAATGTGGTGACACTCTCTAGAGTTTTCCCTCCTAACTCTACTTTAGTATAAAACTCTTGATTATTCTCATCTCGCGGCACGTTGTAGGAAATAGAAGCGACTATTGCGTCATTAAGTAACACATCATAAGTTCCAGCTTTTTGAATCTCATTACCAGTCTGCAACTCAACATAGGAATCATAAGCGCGTTGTTCTGGAATTAGTCTCTGACCTTCCAGTTTCAATTCGAGAATCTGATCACCCTCTAGTTTTGAGCGTACATTTACGATATTATTAGAGCCTAATTGCTGATAAAGAACACCGGAATCAGAGCTTTTTAGACCAAGCTTGTAAAAAATAGGTACTACTAAAGGTGAATCCTGAAAATTTGAATTTTCTTCATTTAAAGGTGCGGTGAAAATATATGTATTATTTTTTTGCAGTAAAAAAGCGGTTCCATCCTCAAAAGAAAGAATTTTATTCATCGTATTTTCTATAAAAGATACGGCGCTAACTTTAGGATATTGAAAGTTTGTTACCCGCTCACTAAAAACATTGCTCAACAATGGGTGGTCAAAATTTATGGATACAATCCGTTTTTCAATAATCCTTGCTTGCGGATTTCCAAAACCTGTAATTGAATTATAGCCCTCACCATCTAGCGATGGGATGATTATTAAAGTATTACCATTAGAGGTAAAACTATTGAGTTCAACCACAAGGTTTGCGGGAATGTTGGAAATTTCATTTAATATAAGAACTGACTGATCTTTGATGCTGTTGTAATTGAGTTGATTACTGCTTACAGATTGATAGTCAAACTCGTCGCTCGTATAAATTTTCTTTAAAAAGTCAGAATCACTGTCATTAACGTTTAAAACTTTGATTTTATCTTTTTCGTTTGTTGAAAGGAAGAGCTTATTATCAAACGAAAGTCCCTCATCATCAATTTGTAAATAAGCGTTGAGTTTAATGTTTTCTAGAATCTTAAATTGGGCGGTTCCTTTTAGTTTAGAAACAGGAGCTGTTGTTTTGGCGAGCAGTATATTGTTATTGAACAAACTCACAGTTATTGGATTTTTGACATCTTCCTGAGATGATAGTTTCACATCTATAAAACGCTCTTCTTTATCATTTGTTTTGATATAAGCAGTGTCCAGACTAATGTTTTGATTCCTTTCCGCTTTAAGCTGGATTAGTTTTGCAGATAGATTTTTGGATTTCAAATTAAATTCTTGATTTTCAAATTTCTGAAAATCTGATATCCAGACCAGCGTTGCCTCTGAATTACGTTGTTCTAATAATGAATTTGCTTTCAACTCCACTTGATCTGGAGAAAGTGAACTGGCAGAAAATGGAGCGTTCAACAATTCATTGGCAACCTCTTGTCGGGAGACATTTTTATATACGTTATCGTTGGTAAAAAGACTGAAATTAAGATCTGCCGGCAGTTTTTCTATAAGTTGATTGACTGCGGTTAGGTAAAGCATTCCATTAGCGCCTTTTGCTTGCAGGCTGTAGGAATTATCTAGATATATAATGGTATTATCTCTTGAACCGTTTGCTTTTTCAGAAGAGAAATACGGTTGTGCAAAAGCAAAAACGAGACAAGCAATGGCTAGCATTCTTGCCATTAGTGTCAACCATTTTTTGAGGGTACGACTTTTTCTAGTTTGAGTGACCAGTGGTTTTAAAAAGGCAACGTTAGTAAACGCAACTTTTTTAAATTTTCTGAGTTGGAATAAGTGAACAATAATCGGAACGAGAAGAAATAAAAGCCCGTAAAGCAGTGTGGGATTCTTAAAAAGCATCGATTATCTTGATTGTTCAAAGATAGGTTGTTCCCTAGGAATTACAAACTAATTTACATGCTGCCCAGCAGCTATAAATCATCAAATGCACCTAAACCGAATAATGCAAAATCGTACTTTACTGGGTCAACTGGATCCATTTTCCTTAGAGCATTGTCAAGTTCTAAAACAGCTTTACCGTCATTCTGTTTTCTTTTCAATAGCTTGAGTTTCCTGGAAATATTTCCCGTATGAACATCAAGTGGGAGCGATAAACTGCTCATTGGGATTTTATTCCATATCCCAAAATCTACACCGCGATCATCTTTTCTAACCATCCAGCGCAGGAACATATTAATGCGTTTTGCGCTACTATTTTTCATGGGATCGCTCACGTGTTTTTGAGTACGCGGCAAATGGTCTGTCTCAAAAAACCGCTGTTTAAACTTAGAAATTCCTTCTTGCAGGTTGCTTGATGAAGAATACGCTTTCTCGAAAGCGTTCTCTAAACCACCATCAATATTTTCTATGTTTTGCAATGCCCTCAAAAACATTCTTAGGTCATCTGCATTAAATGTGCGGTGTACAAAACCTTCAAACCTATCTAAATCTGACTTTTGGAAATTTTGAACGAAATCTGCAGGGGAATTGTCCATCAGTCCCATCAATTTGTCAGCATTATTGATAATGGATTTACGGTTTCCCCAGGCAATAGTGGCCACAAGAAATCCAGCAATCTCAATATCCTTAGGGTTTGTAAACCGGTGGGGAATTTGAATAGGGTCGTGAGGTATAAAGTCTGGCGTGTTATAAATGCCTACTTTATGATCAAGAAATTCTTTGAGTTCCTTTTTATTCATGCTCCACAAATCTACCATCACTCATGGTAAGTGTGCGATCTGCAAGCATCGCGAGTTCGTGATTGTGGGTAACGATGACAAAGGTTTGGTTGAAAGATGCTCGCAAGTCTAGGATCAAATTATGAAGATCTGCAGCGGTGCCGCTGTCTAGATTTCCTGTAGGTTCGTCTGCAAAGATAACTTGAGGATCGTTGATTAGTGATCGCGCGACGGCTACGCGCTGTTGCTCACCACCGCTCAATTCACCAGGTTTATGGTGTATGCGATCGCCTAATTTTAAGTAATCTAGTAATTCTTTAGCGCGTTTTTCTGCAGCTGCTTTAGATTTCTTATTGATAAAAGCTGGAATACACACGTTTTCAAGTGCCGTAAATTCAGGTAATAGCTGGTGAAATTGAAATATAAATCCCAAAGACTGATTGCGGAAATGGCTGAGCTGGCGCTGTGATAGTTGGGTAACATCAGTGCCATTAATAATTAGAGATGTATCTTGATTTTTATCTGGACGTTCTAGAGTACCTAGAATATGTAGTAAGGTCGTTTTTCCGGCTCCGGAAGTTCCTATCACACTTACTATTTCTGCTTCCTTTATGCTTAGGTCAACACCTTTGAGCACTTCTAGGTCTGCATAACTTTTATGGATATTTCTAGCTTCAATCATCATAACAAATGTACTCGCTTAAATTTTATCCGAACCAGTTTTTAGCATTGTTCACATCTATGAAATAGGAAATACGCAAGGAAATATTATGCCTAACCGGTTCTTCAAATAAATTTGTCAAACTGTTCCTGTAATCTATGCTTCCCTGACTGTCTACATTAAAAATGCTGTTTCTGTACAATAGCGTGGCTTCACTACCTGGTGCAAATCTCCAGCGGTAGGAAAGGTCAAGATTCCAGACATTAAAATTAGCATCAGGATTTGAATTTTCTGCTAGCTCAAAATTACTGGGTTTGGTTGTTCCATCGTTCTGTAATTCTCCAAAATTGCGACTAAATCGCGCTCGAGACCAGAAATTCCTAAAGGATAAACTTAATGCCTCTTTATTGTTGAAATTGTAGGTGCCTGAAACTCTGTTTTCAACACTGTGTGTATCTCTCCTACTTAAGATAGAAGTAGCACCATTGTTTATGCGACGCACATAGCTATTGCGTTGATCGTTTTTATCCCACTCAAATCGATAAACCAATAAAAATTTATCTGAAAATCGGTAACGAGGTGAAATATTGTAACCATACCCTTTTTCATCATCGTTAAAAGCGGAGAAGTAATTAGCTCTTATATCTATCGCAAACTTTTTACGATAATCGGTAGAAATAAATCCTCCTGTGGAAAAATTTGCATTGTAGCGCACGTTTAAATCTTCAATTCTAGATTCAAATCTATTCAAATCACGGGTCGCAAGATTGAAATCCATACCAAAACCATTTCGCTCTCGAGTGTTAAATCTGCCATTAAGTCTTACTGTACTTCTTATATGAAAGTCTGGATCTAATGATCTTCTATGGTTAGCACCTAGTTCAATATTATAACTATTAAAAATCCCTGTAGGTACGAACTGATTATATTCCATTTCACCACCGAATTGCTGAAAATTTGTTCTAAAGTTCCTGCCCAGATCGTTGGGATTCCAGTTTTCACTCACATATACATGAGATAAACTGGGGCGCCAGTTTCCGCTTGTTCTGCGCCATCGTGCTTCTGTATTCAGACCACTATCCACGCCATCAGCAGTAAAACGATTGCTCATTTTAACCTCTGCACGATAATTATTACTTAGATTTTTATCGTTGTGATCTAAAACTAGAGCGGTAACATTAGCATCTGTAAAGCTACCGTTGCGCAGTGTGCTTGCATTGACAAGGGCTATGGAAGAATTTGTACCGTATTGTTGATCTAGAACGAGAACGTTATAATTAGTTAACGGCTCCGTCAGTGCGTTGCGACGGTCCCCAGTTAGACTGTTTTCAATTGTCGCTTCCGTTCTTCCAGAAATGGCATTTAGAAAACCGATGCCTAAACCTTGGCGATTTCTTCCCGTCACTTTAACAGCGTTCAGTAATTTTGAAGCATCGGGATTATCGACAATATTCTCATCTGTAAATAGAGCAATATTTCCTGCGCCACTGGGGGATTGCCCTATACGTCTTGAAAAGAAAATATCCCCTTTATTAAATAGATCTGTTCCCTCTGTAAAAAAAGCGCGGTTCTCACCAAATGTTTGCTCAAATGGACCCAGATTGAGTCGAACTTGATCAAATGCCACCTGACCAAAATCTGGTATCAATGTCGCATCCAGAGTAAATGCTTCATTAAGACCATATTTCAGATCCATTCCAGCAGAAAAGTTGTTGATGCTATTTCCATCAAACTGATCATAACTTGCCTGTGCAAAAGGATAAAGATTTAAACGTAGCGGAGGATTGATATTCTCAATTCCAGTCAATAGGGCGTCATATTGCGAGGAGGAACCTCGTGTGCGATCAATATAATTAAAGGAGTATTCCTCGTTTAAATGTGTGATTTTTCTAAATATCTGAAAACTCCAGTCCTGCACCGGTGCTTCATTAAACCTTAAGGTCCGGTAAGGAATCCGCATTTCTATGAACCACCCATTGGCACCTATGGTGGTTTCTGATTCAAAAACAACATTAAAGCTAAAGTCAGTTCGACTATTTTCTGCTGTGGCATCACCTAAACTGTTTGCGCTAGTTGCGTAAAATCGGGTTTGATTGATTTGATTATTGTAGGTGTTTACAAAAAAGCCAAACAAATCTGCTTGTGCAGATATCTCATCTCGCTGGGAGAACTGACGCAATATTTGAGAAGGATCATCATCATATAAAAATCCTGCGACATAAAGTGCATCATTATCGTAAGCGATCTTGAACTCTGTCCTATGGGTTTCTCGTTCTGGGAGACCGCTGGTAGGCTCGATCATTTTAAAATTACCTCCAGCAGGAATATTGTTCCAAAAATCCTCAAAGGGTTTACCATCGACTTTTGGTTGAGAAGTGACCCTGGTGGCGCTGTATTGTTTGCGTTTTATGACGGTTGAATCGGCATTTTGAGACTGCGCTTTCGCGAAAGCGGAAACCATTAAAATCCATAAAATTAATAGGAAGTACTGCTTACCCGAAATTTGACCCATTTTGCAAAAATAATATTTTATGAACGGCTAGCGATAAAGAGTTGTTAAGAAATTTCTTTAATGCGAATGCTGTCGTAAATTGGTAAAAAAAGCTATGGAAGCAATACTAGCTGGGGGATGTTTCTGGTGTACAGAAGCAGTCTTTCAACGCGTTAAAGGAGTAAGTAAGGTAGAACCAGGATTTTGCGGCGGTGCTATAAAAAATCCACCTTATAGAGAAGTGGTGCAAGGTAGAACTGGACATGCGGAAGCAATAAAAATAACTTTTGATGAATCTGTTGTTAGTTATCACAATCTATTGCAGGTTTTTATGGCCACGCACGATCCTACAACACTAAATAAACAAGGGTACGATATAGGAACACATTATCGCAGCGCAATATTTTATCTCAACGATCAACAGGAAAAAATTGCGCGGGAATATGTCAGCGAATTAGGAAAATCTGGTGAATTTGAAAACCCTATAGTAACTGAAATTGCACCTTCTCAAGGTTTTTACCCTGCAGAAGAGCAACATATTAATTATTATAATAACAATAGAGAACAAGGATACTGTCAAATCATTATTGACCCTAAAATACGCAAGCTGCTGGCAAAGCACGCAGATCTAGCGGTGTAATTTTAAAGAGCTTCTACCTCAATAATTTGAGGGCTATTAGAAGCTTTTTTTTCTTTACTGATAATGTAAGTATAGATCCAGGTTAAAGTAAACGTAGGTATAATATCGAGTCCGGGAACTAGTTCTTCAATGGTAGTCAAAATACCTGCTGTTTTTCCAGTACGCCCAGGATAAATTTGGGTCATTAAATAACCTGCAATAGGAGCCCATATAATATCTGTAAACTCCCCAATAATTGGTACTACATAAGATACCATTCCAACAAGGTCAAATAAAATGCTGAAGAAAAGCTTTGAGGATTTTGATTGAAACATAGTGTTGTTTAATAATTTCCTTAAAGACTATTCAAAAAGTATTCCGGTTTTAATGAAGGTTAGAAGAGATTAAGTTAAGAAACTCACTGCGAGTTTCTACTTTTTCAAACTGGCCTCTAAAGCCACTGGTCGTTGTGTAGCTATTCTGTTTTTGCACACCACGCATCATCATACACATATGAGCTGCCTCAATTACCACAGCCACTCCTTGCGGCTTGAGTGTCGTGTGAATGCATTCTAGAATGTCATGAGTAAGTCGCTCTTGAACTTGTAAACGTCTTGAGAAAACATCAACAATTCTTGGGATTTTAGAGAGGCCTACAATATGTCCATCAGGAATGTAAGCGATGTGTGCCTTTCCAAAGAACGGTAACATATGATGCTCGCAAAGAGAATATAATTCTATGTCTTTTATAATAACCATGTCGCGGTAATCTTCAGCAAACATCGCGCCTCTCAAAATTTCCGCGGGATCTTGATCATATCCACTAGTTAGAAACTGCATGGCTTTAGCAGCTCTTTCTGGAGTTTTTATTAAACCCTCACGGGTAACATCTTCTCCTAGACTCTCAATTACACTTTTATAATTCTCCTGAACATTGCTAGTTACTTCTATATTATACTCTTCAAAAACACGGTAAGGCATGGGTTTTAATTTTTGGAATTCAAGGTTAGCATGGAATAGAAAACCAACCAATTAATTTGTAAAGGCATTCTAAAAAAACTTTTGTCGTGAAATATATGGTTTGATTTCAGTTGTAATAAAATATATTTTTATAAGAAAAAGCAAAGGTGTTTTTGTTTCTGCGAAGCTTTAGGAGAATATTTTTTTGGGATTCTTGAGGTGTTGAAAACTCCAAGATTAGTAGCGATCCACATATTGAGTAATTAATTTAGTCTTTAATCTTCTGCAAAATTATAGAATATAAATAATAAGGAGAACCCCCTTAATTTAGGCCATGATTAAAATAAGCGATTTTTAAAGAAATCATTCGGATTATTTTATCACGGTTTTGAATTGATAGTCTCGAACAAGATGTAGTAAACATCTAGTCTTAACCTCTTTTAAGTAGTAGTTTATCTTTACTAACTTTATACTTGTATGTATCTCACTTTACATACTTATTTCTAGAACTAACTCTACGTTTACTTTTCAATAATACCTGATCAATAAACGGATCGTGTTTCCTAACACGTCATCACAAAAAAATAAAGAATAAATGGTCAAAGATCTCCACGAAAATTACGGTTCGCAATTTGAACCAGCGCTTCTAGAAGAAATAAATCAAGTAGCTATTTTTATGGAGGTTCCAGAAGGCAAGGACCTCATAAATCCAGGTCAATTTATAAAATCTATGCCGTTGCTTTTATCTGGAAGCATCAAAATTATGAGACCCGATTCTAAAGGGGATGAACTTTTATTGTATCATCTTGAAAAAGGGGATACCTGTGCCATGACCATGACTTGTTGTTTGGGAAATACTAAAAGTGAGATTCATGCAGTAACAGAAACGGATACGAAATTGCTGATGATCCCTATAGGTAAGATGGAAGAATGGTCTGGTAAGTATAAAACCTGGCGCAACTTCGTTTTTTCTAGTTACCATGAGCGTATGATGGAATTATTAGAGAGTGTTGACAATATCGCATTTAATAATATGGACGAGCGGTTAGACTTATACTTGAAAAATAAAATAAAGATTTTTAATAGTAAACACATTTACACAACCCATAAGGAGATCGCTGCAGATCTTCATACCAGCCGTGTCGTCATTTCTCGCCTGCTCAAAAAGATGGAAAATAACCGTAAAGTTAAGTTGCATCGCAGTTTTATTGAAGTCCTGTAACATAGGTCACTCAACATAGCTGCACAACTGGATATATTTGTTTCAAATTTGAAATAGTAATGGAAGCTGTAGAAGTTATAGGGTATGTTGGGGCATTCTTTATCGGTCTTGTTCTAGGTCTTATAGGTGGTGGTGGTTCGATTCTAACGGTTCCCATTTTAGTTTATGCTCTGGCTTTAAATCCAGTTATAGCCACTGCATATTCTTTGTTTGTTGTTGGTACGACCTCTCTGGTAGGAGCGATTAAGAACATGAGAAATGGAATGGTTGATTTTAAGACAGCAATCGTTTTTGCCATTCCCGCCTTTATCGCCGTTTACTTTACAAGAGCATTTTTAATTCCAGCAATACCCGATGTTTTATTTGAGGTTAACGAATTTGTCTTAACTAAAAATCTAGGTATAATGTTGTTTTTCGCCATCATTATGCTTCTCGCCTCAGTTACAATGATACGAGATAGAAAAAAAGTAACCGATGAGGATACAGTGATCTCCTATAATTATCCATTAATAATCATTGAAGGTGTAGTTGTTGGGACGATTACTGGAATAGTGGGCGCGGGCGGTGGTTTTTTAATCATTCCAGCACTGGTTTTACTTGCAAAACTACCCATGAAAAAAGCGGTGGCCACGTCTCTTTTTATAATTGCTATTAAATCATTGATCGGTTTTCTGGGGGATGTACAGACGCATCACATTGATTGGACCTTTTTACTTTCTTTTACTGCAATTTCTGTAGCTGGGATTTTCATAGGTATATGGCTTAACAAATTTATTGATGGCAAAAAATTGAAAAAAGCATTTGGATGGTTTGTTTTGGCTATGGGTATATATATTCTTTATAGAGTGTTGGCAGCTTAAAATTGATTTTTTAATCGATTGATCTAAAGCACTCTACCACTTTGAAATAAGACAATGTTTACATTGACCTAGCCGACTCTATTACTTAAAAACTTGCACAAATTCAATTGATTCATTTTAAGTTTCGCAGGACAGTTGTTGTGTTAAACGCTGATATCAGTATGATAGCTTTTGAAAGACTAAGGTTGTCATCGCTCTTAAATCTTGAACGTTAGTAGTTTTCACAGGCTCTAATAGAACAACAGGGTACATTTGCAAGAGTTCTGTAATTAAACTTCTAGACATTAATAATCCGCCAGCTTCTCCGCTTTGGTTGTCCTTAACTATTGAATTATTACTATCAAGTCCTATGTCGGATGCAGAACGTAAAAAGAGTGTTCCAGATCCTTTCAACACTCGTATTAATTCTGAAAATATGGTGTGAAAATGCTTTTCACTATTGGAGAAATGCAAAACAGCACTACATAAGATATGATCAAAATGAGAATTATCATAAGTTAGATTATCTAGGGATCCTATGGTGAATTTTGAGTTGAATTCTGGATAATTTGCTCTGGCTATTTCAATTCGTTCTCCATTGATATCAATTCCAGCGATGGGGTGGTTATTTTGATAAAACCATTTCAGGTTACGACCATTTCCACAACCAGCATCCAGTATAGATTCACCTTCTTGAAACCGGCCCTTCAAAATTTGATCTATAAGATATATGTCTACATTACCTAGAAGATTATAGGTTTGTTTGGTATTCATCGTTTTATAATTTGTAATTCAAATAAACAGGTTTAAAATGATTATCTGTTACAATTGTTACCATTTTACTGCTTGATTGTGCCTAACTTTAGTAAATAATCAAATTTAGCAATTATGGAAAATTCAGAAATAAATGTCGGGCATTCGATGCCCAGGATAGGTGATAATGCTCCTAATTTTAAAGCGAAAACCACAAAAGGAGCTATTCAGTTTTCAGATTTTGCACCAGACAAATGGGTAGTCTTGTTTTCGCATCCGGCAGACTTCACACCAGTCTGTACCACAGAAATGAGTGGGTTTGCAATACGGAAAGATGAGTTTACAGCATTGAATACAGAGCTTCTAGGGCTTAGTATTGATAGCATCCACTCGCATCTTGCGTGGGTGAATAATGTAAGGGAAAAGACGGGAGTCTATTTTGACTTTCCCATTATTGCAGATATTGATATGAAAGTGTCAAAGCTTTACGGTATGTTGCAACCCAATGAAAGTGAAACTGCCGCCGTGCGAGCTGTTTTCTTCATCGACCCTAAGAAGAAGATTAGATTGATCATGTATTATCCATTGAACGTAGGAAGAAATATGGACGAGATCTTAAGATCATTAGAAGCTCTACAAATATCAGATGAGAATGGTGTTGCTATGCCGTTAGATTGGAAAAAAGGAGATAAGGTAATTGTACCGCCACCAAAAACCTTAGATGAAATGAATGACCGTATGGCAGATAACAGTCTAGAGAAAGTTGATTTTTACCTTGCTAAAAAATCGATCTAAATATTATTCTTCGGCTAAAGTATATGAAGCTAGAAGCTTTTAAAACTTGGCTCTTTTCTTTATGATTAAGGGAATTAAATTCAGCTTTGGAATGCTAGTTGTACCTTAATATGTATTAATCTTTTAAAATCAAAGTGATGAAAAATATTATATTATTTATGGCACTTTTCGGGTTCGCCTTAGGTGCCACTGCACAGCAATCAGATGCTATTAAAACTTTAACTGTGACAGCATTTAAAAAAGCAATTAAAGAGGATAAAGTACAGCTTGTAGATGTGAGAACATTGGAAGAATTTAAAGAAGGTGCTATAGAAAATGCATTAAACATCGATTATTTTGAAATCGAAAAATTCAAAACAGAATTCGGAAAACTAGATAAGGATAAACCTATTTACCTTTACTGTAGATCAGGAAGTCGCAGTCAAAAAGCAGCTGCTAGATTAGAAACTATGGGTTTTAAAAAAATATTTGATCTCAAGGGTGGCTACATGGGCTGGCCTGAAAGAAAACAGTAGAAACATGAAAAAACTATCAATATTTTTAATTCTAATAATGCTAATGGTTGGCTGTGATGATTCTGGTCAGGAAGTTATAACTGAAAACGACCTCGCTTTAAAAGTTTCCTATGGAGATGAGATTTCAACCCAGACGGTTTTTGAAAGCAATTACAAAGTCATCCTTTTTGCAATGAGAAAAGGACAGGATTTGAAACCGCACAGTGCTCCCATGGATGCACCCATGATCATGCTGGAAGGAAGTGCTAGAGTAGTTATAGGGGAAGCTGAAACAGTTTTAACTAGGGGAGATATGTTAATTTTGCCCAAAGAACAAAAACACGGAGTAACTCCCATTACCGATTGTAAATTCATGCTTCTTAAATAGCTTCTATTTTTAATAAAGCAATAATCATTTAATGCAGTTACTATCTATGTGTTTGCACTAAATTATAGAGGTTTTTTAAATGTTGCAGATTTCAATGATTTTTAGTTTGAATGGATGTCAATTTGAATCTTATCGCTTTAGTTATTATAAGATTGTCGGAGATGTTTGAACTCCGCTAATTATGAGTGTTAACGGGCCTTCAAGATAAAAAAATTTCAATTCTGAATACGTTAGTTGTAATTTTTCATCAACTAACTTAAGTTTCACTTATTAACTGCTAATTGGGTGGCAGAACGATTAATTATTGGGGCGTAATTCATAAAAGAACCATTGGAGTGCAATGGTCTAAAGATTAAGCAATTCAATTAAGAGAAATGATCGGAAATTTTTGAAGATCAAATTATCAGAACTAAATATCTGACCATAGATCATATCACGCCATTTTACACATCACAGAATTTTCAATTTGTAGCTCTAAAAAGCGACACGGTAAAACTTTGTAGTTGTGTATCAAAAGTTACAACTAAGCAGCTTAGACTTCTTTAAATTTATAAAAAGTAATACTTATGAAGATCAAACAATTTGAATACAAACCGCTTTCCCACTATTCTTATGCCATTGTGAGCAACGGGAAAATGGCAATCATTGACCCTGAACGTGATCCTGAGCAATATTACGCTTTCGCGAAAGCGAACAATGCTCAAATCACTACAATAATAGAAACCCACCCGCATGCAGATTTTGTAAGCTCACATTTAGAAATACACAAACATACCAATGCGACGATTTATAATAGTAAAATATTAGGTGCTGATTATCCGCATAAATCATTTGATGATGGTGATCGTATTACGTTAGGTGCCATTACTTTAACGGCGATCAACACTCCCGGACATTCTCCGGATAGTATCACAATAATGGCTAGTGAAGGTGAAGAAACCGCACTTTTTACAGGCGATACCATTTTCATAGGTGATGTGGGTAGACCAGACTTGAGAGAAAATGCTGGAAATATAAAGGGAAAACGTGAAGAGCTTGCAGAGATGATGTTTGAAACAGTTTCTAATAAGTTTACACATCTTCCTAATAACTCCATTGTTTATCCAGCTCACGGCGCAGGATCTCTTTGTGGAAAAAGCTTGAGTGATGCTTCTAGCAGTACATTGGGCGATGAACGCGCCAATAACTGGGCCTTCCAAAAGCAGTCCAAAGAGTCTTTTATAGATACACTACTTGAGGGACAACCTTTTATTCCTTCCTACTTTGGATTTGATGTTGATATGAACAAAAAGGGTGCGCCAGCCATGCAGCCCTCCATTGATAAAGTTCCTTTCTCTGAAGATGAGAATGCTTCTGGACTTATCATTGATATGAGGGATGAAAAGTCCTTCAAACAAGGACACTTGAAAGGAAGTATAAATATTCAAGCCGTATCTGACAATGCGAAATTTGAAACATGGTTGGGATCTATTGTTGAGCCTAAAGAATCCTATACGCTTGTGGTTGATGTAAAGAAAAACAAGAATCATATCCTGCGACGTATTGCTAAAATAGGCTATGAAAAACAACTGAATGCGGCAATTACAGTATCTGCTGAAAATCTGCAGTCAACACCAGACTTAGATTTGATCGATTTTAAAAACAATCTTGAGGACTATACGATTGTGGACATACGTAATACGAGCGAAGTAGAACAAGGTAAATTTTTTGAGAATGCGCTATCGCATCCATTGAATAACTTGCGCAAAACGGCAGGCAAGATCCCGACCGATAAACCTATTGTTGTTCATTGCGCTGGAGGGTATCGCAGTGCAGCTGGAAGCAGTATTCTTCAGGCAGTATTAAAGGATGTAACTATTTATGACTTAAGCGATAATGTGAAGCAGTTTCAATAATTCAAAACTGTGAAGGTCAAAAAACCGCAATGGCTATCGCCATTGCGGTTTTTTTATGGATCAATTGAAGTCAAAAATTCAAAAAATATTATTTCAAACTGATCAGGAACTCCTTGAAATCTGATGTACTATAATCTGCCATTCCTTTGTGAATCAAAGCTAGGTTTCCATCAGCACCAATAACGTAAGTGGTAGGAATGGTCGTCGATTGATACATCGCTGGCGGGTTATTCCCAGGTGCATAAATAGGTAGGTTATAGCCTCTATTTTTATTGAAAGCTTTTGCCTTTTCAAAATCTTGGTCAAGGGATACCATCACAAATGCTACCTCATCTCCTAATTCCTCATGCAGCCTATCAATACTGGGCATTTCGGCAATACATGGAGGACACCATGTTGCCCACATATTTATAAAAATGACTTTGCCTTTTAGATCTGCTAATGATATCATCTTCCCCTGTTCGTTGATTAAATCAAAATTAAAATCTGCTTTCACAAGATCAGGAGATACTTGCGTTGAATCACGGCCTTCCATGTTTCTATTTACCGCCACCTCTTCTACATCAGGGTTCATGATGCCAGTTGCAAGCAGTCCGCGCTGGGCAAACGCAATGACTTCGGTATGTAGTCCGGTGATGTAAAGTGTGAGCGCTATGGCGCCTATGATGCCGTATTGAATCCAGGTTTTTCTGGAGTTGTTATCTTTTTTAGTATCGTTCATTAGAAATGTTTTTGTTTGAGTAAATATGGTAATCGGGATAAAAGAGGATTGTCTTTAGTGCTCTATTTTTGAAGTTGAATGTTAGATAGAATCCTGTGTAAAATCATGAGATTATTGTCTCGATAGTAGCAAAAGTTGCTCTAGGAAAAATGATTTGTATGTAGTTTGATATGCTTCCGTTTTTAAACAGAACATAAGTAACCGTAAGGAATTTCCTAGAGATCTTATTTACGCCCCTTGAGGAGGCGGAGAACTGTTATCTATATAAGGATAACTCAAATTAGAAATGTGGTGTTCATTGTAAACGACACCTGTTTCATAAATACAGGCATCCCATGTGAAGACTTCCAGCTGAAACGCAGAGTTACAAAGGCTCTGAAAGGTTATAATTTGAAAGTTAACTGGATCTGCATCGGAAAAATCTGCAGATTGTTGGGAGTCTTGAGTGAAATAGCTCTTCTTACAATGTGACTTGACAAAGCTAATTTCAGAACCGCTGAATAACATATTTAGTCCATTTCCTTCTATAGCAATGAGTTTTGCTAAGAAAATAAAGAGCAGGAGAATCGCTATTTGAGTTGGTGCTTTCACTATTGTCGCAAACATAGTAAGAATGGAGATAAGGCAATGTATTCTGCGAACCAATAACTTTGCTTTAACCTAGTTTCCTTTAATACGCGTCCATAATTCGAGCATTAATTTTTTTCCGTCGCTGGTATCTTTCTTCACCTCGGTAAATGTCACTTTTCCAGAATTATCCATCTCTATTTTATATTGAAAAACAAAGTTTTCAGCATCAGGCGCAGTGCTTAAAAGACCAAAACGCAAGTCGTTAAAATAGAGTCCGTCATCCTTTTTGGTAATGGTGTACCACTTTTCTGAAATCGCGATCATTCGCTGGACGGGCTCTTTTTCAATTAATTCACCCAGCAATTCGTGATTTTTAGGATAGCTTTCAAAAGAGATAGGTTGTGTATCAAAAAAGGAATAACTGCCTAATAAAAAAGCATTTTCTGTCTCTACATTAGCATTCCAAAGAATCGTATTTAGTGGCGCTGGTCTGGTGTCTATATTTAAATATTCAATATGTTGTGTTTTTAATGCAGACTCAAACTGAGCAGTAGCGCCCCATTTTAAAAAAATAGTGAGTAGGAGATAACAAGAACTTACCAGCAATCCCATTTTATTATAAAAAAATCTTTTGCGAGCAGTTCGTTTTTGCCATAGTGCTAAAATCAAAAACAGTAGAAACGGCACCGTATACAATGGATCAATGACAAAAATAGTTTTAAAAGCTAATCGCAAATCAAATGACCAAAACAATTGGGTTCCCCATGTTGTAAATGAATCTAGAATAGGATGGGTAAAAAACGCCCAGAAAAATAGCCACGACCAACCTTTGAAATCACTGTAACGTTCATATTTAGAAACCAACCATCCAAAAATGGGAGCAAACAACACAGAAAACACAATCGAATGGGTAAAACCACGATGTATGGAAATAGCGGTAACCGTGTCTGTTAAGTAATTTGCAATGATGTCTAAGTCTGGAATAGTGCCAGCGATCGCGCCATATAACATTGCTTTGTTACCTACTTTTCTTCCTAGAACAGCTTCTCCAACAGCAGCTCCTAATATTATTTGGGTAAGTGAATCCATAGAACCTGTAAACTTAAGTCATGAATTCGATAAATCCAGAAGTTGATCTGTATTGGTATATTATCCATACCTTGAATTGATTAACATTGGCTTGTGTTTAAGGCTATAAAATGTTCCAGTCAATATCTTTACCAGAATTCACAAGCTTAGTTTATATACAGAATAAAAGAGTGGTAAAAATTACTTTTCAAAGCTTCTCAAATATAACTGTCCTACGTCTTTACAAATACGAATGATGCATCCATCTGAATTATTATTAGCTATTAGCAAACAAAAGCAGGAAATTAAATTTTCCATGCGTTTGAAACGAGAATCACAGCGGTTTACCCAGTTACTTTACAATGCTTTATTTGATAGTGAGACGGAAGCTGATAAGACATTAATAGAGCTGGAAGATTTGTTTCTAGTTATTCGAAATCTTGCTTGTCCAGAAATAGTAGGTAAACCTTGCAAAACTTGGGAAGATTTCACCCAAGTCATTCCAGAGTTATTCTGTAGTCTTAAAAAGGATGCGCAGGCAATTTTTGAGAATGATCCGGCTGCTAGATCATTAGAAGAAATTTATCTAGCTTATCCTGGTTTTTTTGCTATCGCAATCTATAGAATGGCTAGAGAGTTTTTCAAATTAAAATTACCACTGATTCCGCGTTTGATGACGGAATATGCGCATCAGCTTACGGGAATTGATATTCATCCAGGAGCGAGTATAGGCAATTCTTTCTTTATTGATCACGGTACTGGAATCGTTATAGGTGAAACCGCAGAAATTCACGACAACGTTAGAATCTATCAAGGTGTAACTTTAGGAGCTTTAACTGTAAAAAAAGGACTCCAAAACAGTAAAAGACATCCTACTATTGGAGATAATGTCACCATTTATGCAAATGCAACTATTTTGGGTGGCACCACAATTATAGGGGAAAACAGTGTGATAGGTGGTAACGCATGGATTATCTCATCGGTTGAAAATAACTCAATAGTGTTACATTCTCCAGAAACTCAAATAATAAAAAATCCAAATAATCAGGATGAATAATACTTTATTAGATCAAATAGGAAATACACCTTTAGTAAAATCAATTGCTTTGAATACAAACCCAAATGTGAGTCTGTATTTTAAAATGGAAGGAGACAATCCTGGAGGCAGCGTTAAGGATCGAGCTGCCTATAATATGATTAAAACAGCGCTTGAGTCAGGTGCGATTGATAAAAGCTCAAAGCTTATTGAAGCTACCAGTGGCAATACTGGGATAGCGCTCGCCATGATTGCTGGTATTTACAAACTAAATATTGAGTTGGTCATGCCTGCATCTGCTACAAAAGAACGTGTCCAAACGATGCGAGCTTATGGCGCTACCGTGACACTGCATCCTGATGGTATTGAAGGAGCTCGGGATTATGCTGATGATAAAGTTACTAAGGAAGGATACTTCTCTTTCAACCAGTTTTCCAATGAGGATAATTGGAAAGCTCACTATAAAACTACAGGTCCAGAAATCTGGAGAGATACTAATGGAACTGTAACTCATTTTGTATCATCTATGGGAACTACGGGAACAATCATGGGAACCTCTACCTATTTAAAAGAGCAACATAAAGTCATTCAAATTGTAGGTGTACAGCCCACAGACGGGTCTAGTATTCCGGGAATTCGCAAGTGGCCTAAAGAGTATTTACCAGCTATTTTTGACTCCTCTAAGGTCGACCGGGTGATGGAAGTAAGCCAGGAGGAATCCATAGCAATGACAAAACGTCTAGCACGAGAGGAAGGCATACTAGCGGGAATGAGCAGTGGTGGCTGTACCACTGCGGCTTTAAGACTTGCTAGCGAGTTGGAGAGTGGGATTGTAGTGAGCATTATTTGTGATCGTGGCGATCGATATCTTTCCTCAGGTCTATTTGAATAGATCACCTTCCCAAACAATTTCTCAAAAATTCATGTAAATCATTAGCTATTATATTCAACTAGGCATAGGTAAATGTTATTGTCAAACAATATGTAGCTAATAAGTAGTAGGGTAACAATTGTTACTGTTTCGCTTTCGCGAAAGCGGCATCTTTGCACTTTAAAATTAAACTTATGAATTGGATATATGAACCGTGGCAGTGGTATGTGGCTGGTCCTTTAATTGCGTTGATCATGTTTTTATTACTAATAGTGGGGAAGCAATTTGGGATGTCATCCTCCTTGAGAACCACTTGTGCTGCAATAGGAGCTGGAAACGCCTCTGGTTTTTTCAAGTTTGATTGGAAGGCAGAACGCTGGAACTTGATGGTCGTTGTAGGAGCTATTATCGGTGGATTTATAGCCTCAAATTTTATGAGTGAAAATACCGTAGAAATTAATCCTGAAGTGGCACAACAACTTGCGGATGATTACAACATTCAAAGTGCTGGGGAGCATTATCTACCACCAGAGCTATTTTCATTGGAAGCGTTATCAGACCCTTTAATAATAGCAGTTTTATTAATCGGTGGCTTATTGGTAGGTTTCGGCGCTAGATATGCAGGCGGTTGTACTTCTGGACACGCGATCTCTGGATTGAGCAATTTGCAGTTGCCATCACTTATCGCAGTAGTCGGATTCTTTATAGGTGGACTGGTAATGGTTCACTTTATTTATCCTTTAATTTTTTAATTATGAAGTACATCACTTATTTGGTAATCGGAATTTTCTTTGGGATTTTAATGTTTAAATCAGAGGCCGCTTCCTGGTTTCGCATTTATGAAATGTTCCAATTCGGGAGTTTTCATATGTATGGAATTATAGGATCTGCGCTTGCTTTAGGAGTTATAGGCGTTCAAATAATCAAACGAAAGAATATTAAAACTACCGATGGGAGCGAGATGAGCCTAAAGCCAAAATCCAAGGGTGTTGCTCGGTACCTCATAGGCGGCATCATCTTTGGATTAGGCTGGGCGCTGGCGGGTGCTTGTCCAGGGCCTATGTATGTTTTGGCGGGTGCTGGTTATGGTTCCATCTTGATCGTGATCTTTGGTGCGCTGGCGGGAACATTTTTGTATGGAGTGGTCAAGCGATTTTTACCGCATTGATGTTCAAAACCTAAGGGCACACATATAAGGAGCAAAGTTTTATCTTTTTCAATAGAACTCTGTTGATGAAATTTTATCTGCTTAACAATTTACCCAAATCTCCCGGATGTTGTAACTTATACCTTCAAAAAATATTAAATAATGGCTTCAATTTTAGACCTACTACAAACAGACATGGGGCAAACGCTGATTAATGGCGCTTCCCAAAAGTCAAATACTGCACCAGACAAGACGGCAAACGTTCTTTCGCAGGCGATGCCCTTAATTTTAGGCGCGATGCAACGCAATGCCAAAACTCCAGAAGGAGCGGCATCATTAAACAACGCGTTATCTGATCCTAAACACAATGGTGGGATTATGGATATGCTGGGTGGACTATTTGGCGATGGACCCGGCAGTTCTGAAGAATTAGAACAAGATGGTGTAGGCATTTTAGGTCATGTTTTAGGCGGTAAACAAAAACAAGTCGAGAGCGCGATTTCAGCCTCAAGCGGCGTTGACATGCAATCTGTGGGTCAAATCATTAAAATCGCAGCTCCTATAGTCATGGGGTTGATCGGGAAGCAAAAACAACAGAACCAAGTTAGTCAAGGAGGAATAGGAGACCTTTTGGGATCTGTTCTGGGACAATCTGGGTCTGGAGACTCTTCTTTTCTAACCTCCATCCTTGATGCAGACGGTGATGGGAGTATGATGGATGATGTAGCAGGAATGATGTCCGGTGGAGACAACAAGAAAAAGGGACTTGGCGGTATGTTAGGTGGACTTTTTGGTAAATAAATATAATATGAGATATACTCTGACTTTCTTATTGGTTTTAGTTGTTGTGCTGTTAGTGGCAAGTTGTGGCAGTGTGAAATCAACAAATCCTATTGATCAGCAAACCTCAAATGAGGGAGATACGATTCGCATTGCAAATGACAGTCTTGAATATGAGATCATCATCATCGAGCCTGGATTCAATTCCTGGCTTGTTACTCAACCATCTAGAGGTTATAGATCCCTTATCTCAATGGATTTGAGTAATGATTTTAAAGTTCCAGAATATAATATTAGAGTAAATAATCCTTTAAGATACGGCCCAGATTTGTATCCCTTTAGAATTGATTACGATAGGAGCGTGGACTATGGTTATGAGGTCACGTATTTATTATTCAATTACTTTAAGTTCTTTGAAGAGCGGTACAATCAACGTCTGTAGATTACTTTTGTGGCATGCAGGAATTGAAAAAACGCTGGGAGATTACAAAAAACTGGCAGCTCATTTATATTTTTTTAGGAATTATAGGACTTCTTGCTTGCGGCTTTTTTGTGGCCTCAAGGATAATACCTAGTAATTTTGACGATGTTACTTACGAATATGTCTTTGTTTTAGCGGTTACACTAATTAGCGCGTTTTTATTTTATAAACTTTGTATGTGGCTTTTTACCATGTTGAAACCGCGGTGGCAAGTTGAATATCGCTGGCAACTGGTCGCTATTTTTATAGTTTTCGCAATCACTGGATCTGCATCTGCAAGGCTTTCTGGTCCTGTAGTAGGTTGGTTGGGACTTCATAGGGAAACTACAAGTGGCTGGATATTTTGGCCTTTACGCATACTAATCTTATTTCCTTTCTATCAAGTTTTACTTGTTTTAATGGGATGGCTTTTCGGCCAATTCAAATTCTTTTGGGCGTTCGAAAAGAAGATGCTCAGAAGGTTCGGAATTAAGTTGTGAAGCACTTGAATAATAATTAAAGAATCTCTTTTGGCTTTTTAAAATTGCTCTATATTTGCAACCGCTTTGAAAGAAGCTATTTTACGGTCGCATAGCTCAGCTGGATAGAGCACCTGCCTTCTAAGCAGGCGGTCGCAGGTTCGAATCCTGCTGCGATCACAAAAATCCTCATCCTTGATGAGGATTTTTTATTTTAAAGATATTTCCAACAGTTTTACCACTGATCTCAGTGAAGGATTGATTTTTTATGAGTAGGAATTGAATCTCGCTTTCGCGAAAGCGAGCTAATTATCAAACCCTCAAATTTTAAAATTTAGAGCTTATCTAAAACTGCTGGAATTAATCGTTGCACAAAGGAATTATTATAGAAAGCGCCGCTGCTGTTCGTCAACGCTATAACAATCGTTTGATCTAATGGTCTGTAAAATAGAAAGGATTGATACTTCAAGGTGCCGCCAGAATGTCCAACGTAGTACTGATTGTCAAAAGTCAAGTCCATTAAACCGAGGCCATAATGATCAATAATACCTGTTCCTATAGGAATTGTCATGGGTTTCATTTCAATGGAGGTATTCATAAGATCCAGCTGGTCTGGGTTAAGAATTGTTTTTTCAATAAATAACTTCTTCATGAATTTCAGCAATTCTTCGCTGGTAGCGTGAACATCACCGGCATAACCATACACTTCCTGAGAATCACTAACATCACTAACTGACTTGAGATCTTGAGCAAAAAACGTTTGAGTGGTATCTCTAGCATTCAGCATCCTGATATTACGTAATCCTTGATTTTTATAAAAGTCGTTGAAGGCAACTGCATAATTTTGTCCGTTAACTTTTTCAACTATTTTTTCTAATATCAAATAGTTGGAGTTGCTGTAATTAAAGATATTAGCTGGTTTTTTAATACCTGAAATTAAGTTTGCCCGTTCCTCAAAGCTACGCGGAGTTTTCCCAATAGTAACTAGCTTTACCCATTTTGGATTCTGTGTATAATCTGGTAAGCCGCTGGTGTGATTGAGCAGTTGTCTTATGCTGATGTTTTTCCACAAAGAACGATCATCATTTTCTATGTAGGAACTGACCTGATCTTCAAGATTTATCTTCCCCTGCTCAACTAAATCTAAGATAAAAACAGCAACCATCATTTTAGTGGTGCTTCCTATACCATAGCTTTTAATATCCTGTACTTCTGGGTTGTGATAATCTATATAAATAGAATCCTTAGGGTTCCAAATGGTTAATTCTAGGGTAGGTAATTTATCTACTTGTGCAATTTTAAGAACATCTTCCCTGATGGAGCTCCATTCTGTACCTTGTGAATGAGCGATTGGAACCTTCAATAAAAGTGCTATAAATACTAGTATCGCTTTCAAATTTCAACTATTTCTATAGGTTTAACTTCTAATTCATTTAAAATTCAGTGAGCCACTTAACCGCCATATTTTCATCTTTTTCCTTGTAAGTTTTAAAGTTGATTGTAGGAATTAGCGCAAATTCAAGAGACAACTTATCTCTTAAAGCAACATCAGAAGTGACTACCGCAATCTTATTGACCTTGGCCATCAAGTCTACAACATGGGTCAATAGCTTTTTAAACTGCGCCCACATGCGAGTAAAGGTTAGCTCTCCAAAATTTTCAAATTCTATGTAAAGTAATATAGGTTGATCCATTCGTTCCTCCTTCTTTTCAACTCGTTCTATAAGCCAGTCTACATCTTCTTTTTCAAGTTCTTCTTTGACTCTAAACGCTAGAATATCCGGATCTTGCTTTGAGATTAGTTTTATCATTGTGAGGTTGATTTGGTTGTTTTAAAGGTATCCTTTTATTTCTACATTATGGAGACTGTTAAATTCTCTGGGAACGACGAGCTTCACGTATTACATTACTCATAGAATCATGATTTTTAGCAGGAAGAAAACTTTAATTCTTTCTCATCAATGGCAAACATAATACTCCTGCATCAACAGTACATGAGGGTTGAAGTCAATGACCTCCTAAACAAAAAGCGCATCCTAATAAAAGGATGCGCTTTCAAAATTATTGTTCTGAGATTATCCCATTATGGCTATAATTTGATCTGCTAGTTCTGTTCCTATACGATCTTGAGCCTCATTTGTGGCTGCACCTATATGCGGCGTCAACGACAATTTACTGTTCATCATTAATATTACCTCTGGAGCTGGTTCTTTTTCAAAAACATCCAATGCCGCAAAGCTAAGATGCTCGTTATCTAATGCATCTACCAAAGCTACTTCATCCAGAACTCCTCCACGGGCCGCATTTACAACTGCAGCACCTTTTTTCATCATTTCAAATTCTTTTTTACCTAAAACATAGCCTTTTTGATCGGGTACATGAAGGGTAACGAAATCTGAATTTTTTAAAAGATAAGATTTCTCGACTAATGGAATTTCCACTTTAATTTCTTGACCATCAAATAATTTCCAAGAAACAGTCGGCGCTTTTTCTACAAAGCTATCGTGAGCAATAACGTTCATTCCTACACCGGCAGCAATTATGGCAACCTCTTGACCTATTCTTCCTAGACCTATGATGCCTATTGTTTTTCCACGCAGTTCAACGCCCTTGGCATAGGCCTTTTTCAAGCCTTTGAAATTACTATCACCTTCTAGAGGCATAATTCTATTTGAATCGTGCAGGAAGCGAACGCCGCCATATAGGTGTGCAAAAACCAATTCTGCCACGCTCGCACTACTGGCTGCAGGAGTGTTGATGACTTTTAAACCTTTTTGACGTGCGTATTCTACATCAATGTTATCCATTCCCACACCACCGCGACCTATGATTTTTAAGCTAGGACAATTATCGATCAATTCCTGGCGCACGGTTGTTGCAGAGCGTACTAACAAGACATTAATTTCGTTTTTGTTAATGTAATCTTGCAATTGATCTTGGGCTACGTTAGTTGTGATTACTTCATAACCGGCAGCTTTTAATTTATCAACTCCAGTTTGTGAAATGCCATCATTGGCGAGTACTTTATTGCTCATAATATATGTTCCTACGTAGGCAGGAATCTCAAGAATTCGTTACCTACAGTTAAATTTTGAATGTCTGGCCGTCGATGGACAGCTTGTTACTTTTTTTGTTTTAATAATGATAGTTTTTTTGCTTTCGCGAAAGCGAACTCTACCACATTCTATGCTTTCTTTTCCAATTCTCTCATTACATCAACTAGAGTCTGGACACTTTCTACCGTCAAACCATTGTACATGCTAGCTCTATAACCACCTACAGATCTATGACCATTAATACCGCTGATTCCAGCATCCTTTGCCATAGAATTGAACTTGTCTGATAATGATTCTTCATTCATGGTGAACGTAGCATTCATGATGGAACGATCTTCTTTATCAATCACATAGCCTTTAAACAACTCATTCCTATCAATCTCAGAATACATAAGATCTGCCTTGTGGTTGTTGATCTTTTCAACCCAATCAATTCCACCGTTTTCCTTTAACCACTCTAAGGTCAGCATCGTCGTATAAATAGGGAAAACGGGAGGCGTGTTGAACATGGAATCGCTAGCGATATGCTTGTTATAGTCTAACATAGACGGAATCTGGCGGCTTACTTTTCCTAAAATATCATCCTTTACCACAACGAGAGTTACTCCAGCAGGACCCATATTTTTTTGAGCACCACCATAAATCAAGTCGTATTTTTCAAAATCACGTTGGCGCGACATAATATCGCTGCTCATATCACAAACTAATGGTACATTAACTTGTGGTGTGCTTTTAAGCTGTGTTCCAAAAATAGTATTGTTAGTCTGAATGTGAAAATAATCAGCATCATCTGGAACAGAGTAATCTTTCGGAATGTGGTTGTAATTATCTGCTTTGGAAGAAGCAATAATATTCACCTCACCAAACATTTTAGCCTCTTTGATCGCCTTTGCAGACCAGGTTCCCGTGTCTAAATATGCTGCCTTTTTCTCCATTAAGTTGTAAGCGACCATCAAGAACTGCATGCTAGCGCCGCCAGCGAGATATAAGGCGGTATATCCTTTACCGCTCAATCCCAAATGTTCTAATGCAAGAGACCTGGCTTTTTCCATGACTTCAACGAAATCCTTACTGCGGTGTGAAATCTCAAGGATACTTAAATCATTAAAATTTAAAACGGCGTCAGCAGCTTTTTTAAGAACCTCTTGAGGCAGCACGCATGGACCAGCACTAAAGTTGTGTTTAAGCATTCGGATTTCAATTTGATTTCTACAAAAGTGCAAAAATGGATTCCGATTCTGATAAAAACCGCTAACTTTTTAAGTTAAAGTCACTAGAAAGTGCACGGTATCAACACCATCTGCATAATCATTAAGCTTAGGCATTTGCGTAGTTCCGAAATCTACCAACTGTGGTGCTGCAAGTTCTTCCACGACGGGTTTCAAAACATTTTGCATTGCGGTTGTTGTAACCACACACTGTAAATTATCTGACTTTGCTTTGATCTCTGCCATTATTTCTTCTTCATTTTCATAAAAACTGTATCCTAATGAAGCGATAGGAGAGGAATAACTATCATTTTCTTCCTTCATGATAAGAAATTCATTATCCAGCAGTTTAAATTCACTCATCAAATAAACTGCTTTATTATAATCGTAATTATTTGAATATTTAATGTAGTTGATCAATTCTCTTTTTTCAAACATCGCATTAAAGAAGGCATCAAAATTATAACCAGTAGGTACTTTTAAGTGACTTACACTGCGACATCCCAATCCAAAAAACAAGAATACATCATCGCTTAAAGCAATGAGTTCCTCGCGGGTTTCATTACCGGTTAAAATCGCGATAGAATTCCTGTTTTTCCGAATAATATTTGGTTTTTTACCAAAGTAGTGTTCAAAGTATCGCGACGTGTTATTGCTTCCCGTGGCGATGACAGCATCAAAATCGGTTAATCTTTCGCTGGTAAATTCATAAGAATCTTTTAAACTAGGAGTTTCTGCGGTGGCTAATTGCAACATCAACGGCAATAAAACATCATCATTACTGCTGGTTTTGATCTGCGCAAAATGACCGGTTAGAATGATGCACAATACATCGTGAAATCCTACCATGGGGATATTTCCAGCAGCGATTACCGCAACCTTTTGGGGACTAACACTATCTAAATGATAGGGTGTCAGCCAGTTATTTAGATTTTCTACGGTTAATGCTTGCGACCATTGCTCTAAAGCAAAGAGCAAATTATCGCGGGTGAACCAGGAGTTTTTCTGCTCTGCGAGCAATAAAGTTTGATTGATGGTCACCGTCCACAAGTCCTTATTGATGTCGATATCGCTACCGCTGGATTGTAGATATTGGGCTAGAATGGAGCCCGCTTTCGCGAAAGCGGAAACTCTATCATTTAACGAGGTATTAATTGGCTTAACAGGCAATGAATCTTATTTTTGCACAAAAGTAAAGAAAACAGTTATGGCGATCATCATTACAGACGAATGTATCAATTGTGGCGCCTGCGAACCAGAATGTCCTAACACGGCAATCTATGAAGCTGCAGACGACTGGAGATATGCTGACGGTACTGACCTGGACGGTAACGTCGTGTTGCCCAACGGTAAAGATGTGGATGCAAACGAGACTCAAGAGCCCGTTAGCGATGAGTTTTATTACATCGTACCTGATAAGTGTACAGAATGCGTAGGATTTCATGAGGAGCCGCAATGTGCAGCGGTTTGCCCAGTGGACTGCTGTGTTCCCGATGATAATGTCGTAGAGTCACAAGATGTACTCAAAGCAAAGCAGGCATTTATGCATAAAGATTAAAGCTTGATTTGTCCACAAATTCAAGATTCCTCGCCTTTTGCTAGTATCAAACTTTAAAAAAGTAATTTTCTAATTAGCGAATTACATTTTTGCAATTGCAGATCGTACTTCCCGATGGACGATTTGAAGGGTTTTAACCACCTTCTAAATTTGTCATGCTTTTGACATTTTCTTTGAGTTAATTCAAGCAAATTTTTAGTTCACTACAAACTCAGATTAATCTACTTCCTTATGAGGAAAGAATGCCTGGGATTAAATCATATTAAATTGATTTAAAGAGACTCTACTTTTTTATTCCATACCTCATCTGAATCTAAGATGGTATCCTATAGTCGTTGATAAACATCGCGACGCAAATCATCATTAAATAAAAACCTGGCGAATATAAATGAGATCATTTTGCCTATTTTTGAACGATGAATAATCCCATTAACTGACTGACAGTTTGAGGAATATACTTTTAAATATCAAATATTCTTGCTTTATGAAATATAGTTGTATGTTTTTGATGTTTTTTGCCTTCGCGGCGGTAAATTCTCAAGAATTGCCACCACAATTAACCGGGCCACAGTTACTCAATAAAGCTATTGCATATCATGATCCTAACGATGCCTGGTCAAACTTTGTAGGTAACCTTGAAATTCTGACAATAGCGCCAGATACAGAGGACAGAACAAGTTTCATCGATATCAATTTACCTGAAAAAAGTTTTGAACTTATCTCAAAACGCGGCGAAATGATCAATGAATATAGAGTTTTTAAAGACAGCGCCACCGTTGCTAAACTTGATATTTCTAAACCTGATAGTATCATTACTACCACCGAAAAGGATTTTGAACGTGCCCTAACGATGCGTAATTATTATACCTATTTATACGGTTTACCCATGAAATTAAAGGATCCGGGAACTATTGTGTCTTATGAGGTGCAACGTAAGAACTTGAATAAGAAGGACTATCTCGTATTACAGGTCAATTATAAACCTGGTGTGGGAAACGATGTCTGGTACTTTTATTTTGATCCCGTGACCTATCGCATGGAGGCATACCAGTTCTACAAGGAAAAGGAAGAAAGGAAACCAGATTTACAAACTGGCGAATACATTTTACTATCGGGAGAATATAAGACCAACGGTATTCTTATGCCTCGAGTTCGCAAATGGTACTACAACAAGGATAAAAAATACCTCGCGACGGATACGATACTAGATTAAGAATCTGAAACCTCAATGCAATCGATCAATAGTTCAAAATCCTGCTCTTTCCCATTGCCAATTAAAAACTGGACTTCCTCAATCTTTTTGAAATTAAAGTTGGGTAAATCCATTTTTTGACCTCTATAGGTAGGAGCCATACTTGAAAGTGGGATGATAATCGTTTCCCAATCTCCACTCGTTTTGAATGTAGCCACATAGCTGTATTCTACTTGGTTTTTATGACTGATCCTGAATTGGTATTCATTTCCATCTCCTTTAACTCTTAAAATGGCAGATTGTTTAGGGTCAACCGCAACCGATGGTGCATAATATCGAACAGATGTGAACCCTCCATTATTTTCTAAAGAAACATGACCATTGAATCGAGCATGACCTTCATCAGTAAGCGAAATTTTACCTTTTGAAAACCCGCCCATAACTCCATCATTGACAATAAGCCATTCTTTAATAGAACTATTTTTTGTAAAATCAAAAAGTGTGATAGGAGTGCTCATAATGGCAAGATTTATTAAAATGAGTATAAGTTTCATGGGTATGACTTTCAATATAAGTCGTTCCCAGCTCTAAGGCTTTCAGTCTGCTTATTTTTAATAGTATTTTAATAGTGAGTCATTATTGCTGCTAACCTTCTATTTCAATATGCTAAGCGAGAGTATCAGCGCTCGCATAAACTATTATTTATATAAATCGAAAGGTAAAGTCAATCGCGATAAAGGGTACTGGTTGAGAAATAATCAAACTGAGGCTAAGAACTATAAAATTAATTAGAGACAAATTTGATTCCTATGATGGAACTCACAAGTGTGAACATGAAGAACATTCTCCAGAATCCTACAGGATCTTTAAATACTAAAATTCCCATTAGAACGGTACCTAGAGCACCTATTCCTGTCCATACGGCATAAGCCGTTCCCAGAGGTAAGGTTTGCGTGGCTTTTATTAATAAACCCATACTTATAGCGATGCTTATCGCAAAACCGCCGTACCACCAATAAACTTCATTTCCCGTTGCCTCATTTGCTTTGCCTAAACAAAAAGTAAAGGCTACTTCAAATAGACCACCAATAATTAAAAAAAACCAAGCCATAGGTTGTTGCTTTAAATATTTAAATGAATACTAAACTTGAAATATTTAGTTGTCTAATAAGGTCAAAATGTCAATAGCGGCTGCGCTAATTTTTGTTCCCGGTCCAAAAACAGCTGCTACCCCAGCATCAAATAAAAACTGATAATCTTTACGAGGAATGACTCCACCTACAATAATCATAATGTCTTCTCGGCCGTATTTTTTCAATTCGGCCATTACCTGAGGAACTAATGTTTTATGTCCGGCGGCGAGTGATGAAATACCTAATACATGCACATCGTTTTCCACGGCTTGTTTAGCGGCTTCTTTAGGGGTTTGAAATAATGGTCCAATATCCACGTCAAAGCCTACATCGGCATAACCGGTGGCTACAACTTTGGCACCGCGATCATGGCCGTCTTGACCCATTTTTGCAATCATGATCCGTGGTCTGCGACCTTCTTTTTTTGCAAATGAATCTGCTAGCTGTTGCGCTTTCGCGAAAGCGGGATCATCCATAATCTCTTTTTTATACACTCCTTGAACGCTTTTGATCTGGGCACGGTAACGACCAAATTCACTTTCCAATGCATCTGAAATCTCACCCAGTGTTGCACGCTCTTTTGCTGCGTTGACTGCAAGTTCGAGGAGGTTTCCCTTCCCAGTTTTGGCACAATCGGTTAATGCCTTTAATGTCTGTTTGATCTTAGAATCATCACGATCCTGACGTATTTGTTTCAATCGGTCAATCTGTTCAATACGCACTGCTGCATTATCAATGTCTAAAGTATCAATGTGATCTTCATCCGGACTAGGATACTTATTGACTCCCACAATAACATCGAGATTTGAGTCGATTCTAGCTTGCTTTTTAGCAGCGGCTTCCTCAATTCTCATTTTAGGAATTCCAGCTTCAATAGCTTTTGTCATTCCACCTAGTTCTTCAACTTCCTCAATTAACTCCCAGGCTTTATGGGCAATTTGGTCTGTAAGAGATTCCACATAATAGGATCCTGCCCAAGGATCTACTGTTTTTGTAATTGCGGTTTCCTCCTGTAAAAATATTTGGGTATTTCTAGCAATTCGCGCACTAAAATCTGTTGGTAATGCGATGGCTTCATCCAGTGCATTAGTATGTAAACTCTGTGTTCCACCAAAGGCTGCAGCGGTGGCTTCAATAGTAGTTCGAGCTACATTATTAAATGGATCCTGTTCTGTCAAAGACCAGCCTGACGTCTGGCAATGGGTTCTTAAGGAAAGTGATTTCTCGTTTTTAGGATTGAATTGTTTGATCAACTTTGCCCAGAGCATTCTAGCCGCACGCATCTTGGCAATTTCCATAAAATGGTTCATCCCAATCGCCCAAAAGAAGGATAGGCGAGGAGCGAAGGTGTCTATATCCATTCCAGCATCAAGCCCTTTACGCACGTATTCTAATCCGTCTGCGAGGGTATAAGCGAGCTCAATATCACTGGTCGCACCAGCTTCATACATATGATAACCAGATATGGAGATGGAGTTGAACTTAGGCATGTGCTCGCTTGTATACTCAAAAATATCTGAGATGATCTGCATGCTAGGTTGGGGCGGATAGATGTAGGTGTTTCTAACCATGAATTCTTTGAGAATATCATTTTGAATCGTACCACTCAATTCCTTGATATCAACACCTTGCTCCATTGCTGCAACGATATAAAACGCCATAATAGGCAATACAGCCCCATTCATAGTCATGGAAACCGACATCTTATCCAGCGGAATAGAGTCAAACAAAATTTTCATATCCTCAACGCTGTCGATCGCAACACCTGCTTTTCCCACATCGCCTTCTACTCGTGCATGATCACTATCATAACCGCGGTGCGTTGCAAGATCAAAAGCAACCGAAAGTCCTTTCTGTCCAGCCGCTAGATTACGTCTGTAAAAAGCATTTGACTCGGTAGCACTAGAGAAACCAGCATATTGACGGATGGTCCACGGACGTCTTACATACATCGTAGAATATGGACCACGCAAATTAGGAGCTATACCAGCAACGAAATCTAAATGTTCCAGATTTTTAATATCCTCAGCAGAATATTCCTTTTTTAATGATATGCCTTCGGAGGTTTGATACTCTTGCTCTTCAGAAGCCGCAATAGTTTTCGGAAACGTAAGTTTTTCAAAGTCTGCTTTAATATGGGAAAGGTCTTTTCTTTTCATCATCATTTCGGCATTTGTGATTTTTCCAGATCTTCTGCAAGTCTTTTTACTGAAATAGGTGTTATCAAGGTTTTGCGTGGTTCGATTTTCTGGAATGGTAAAATCTCGTATTCTTTTTGCAATGGCAAATCGGCATTTGGAAACTTATTGACGCCTACCAGTGTTTTTTCACCTTTTTTCAAAAGTTCTCGTTCTGCCGTATCGCTTTCCTTGATTTTGCGCTGGATCGTTCCCTCAAAAAGAGAAGTTATTAAGCCACCAGAAGCTTCTATAGTTTTGAAGATTTCCAGCGATTTTTCCACTAACTCTTTCGTAAGCGTATTTATATAATAATTACCATCAGCTGCATTGGCCACCTTATTCAAGTAAGCTTCTTCTTTTAAAATCAACAACTGGTTGCGAGCAATGCGTTCCCCAAACTCATTCTGTTTGTGAAAAAAAGAATCATATGGTAAATTGTAAACGGTATCTGAACCTCCCAAAACGGCACTCATACATTCCGTCGTGGTGCGTAGAAGGTTGACGTTGTAATCGAGCAAGGATTTATTTCTAATGCTGGGAGTTGCTGTAATGTAGCAGCTTAACTCAAGGCCGTAGGCATTTCCAATAGTTTTGGTAAGAATGCGGTACGCTTTAATCTTTGAAATTTCCATGAAGTAGTTAGCTCCAATAGTAATGTCAATATTGATCCTTTTTTCCGCTTTCGCGAAAGCGGAAAAAATTTCCTCATCATGCTCCTTTCCTGAATCGCAAAAAGCATTTAAATATTCATTTAAGTGAGCTGTAAAATATGCGAGTTCTTGAGTTGCTGTTGCGCCACCTTGCTGATAATTACTCGTATTGATAGTAATATTTGAAAAATATTTAGGGAATATCTTCAAAAACTCTTGGTAATTTTTAAAATCATGATCTTTATTTTTAAACCAGTTTCCATTCGACCCTAATCTATGAATAGGATCTAAATGAACATTAGCTTTAGGAAGAAAGCCAGAAAGCTTTTTTAAAAACTCTAGATCTAAAAACTGTGGGTGTACTTGAACTCCTATTTCCGGAAGGTTATTTAAGAGAACCTCAAGATCAATCGTTGGATCAGGAATATCGAGAATAACACCTTCTGCACCACGTTCTAGAATGTCAAGTGCTTTCTTGTTAGCTGCCCTAGCATTACCGCAATAAATTTTTTGAGAAACATACCAGTCTTTCTTCTTGCCAGCGCTATCTGGAACATCAAATACAGGCGCGCTATCAGAATGATAAATTGGTTTAATATTAATCCCCTCTGGAGTACTCGTGACCAGCGTTTGATTGTAATCTGCGCCTTTGAGATCCATCTGGATCTTCTGCTTCCAGGCGGTTTCTGAAACTGGAGAGAAATCATCAAATAATCGCTTCTTCATCAATCTTCTTTTTTTACGGAATCAGCATATTCAATAATATATACTTCTTCATTTTCTTTCTTCATTAAATAGCGTTCTCGACCGAATTTTTCAATCCCTATACTATCTTTTAATTGTGCAATCCGTGCTTGATCTGCCGCGATACCGCGCATATAAAAATCTGCGGTTTGTTCTTTTTCTGAAATTTGTTTATCCAGAGCTTTATGAGAAGTGAACCAGGCATTAGTATCTAAAAATCCTATCCACACGGCAAAGCATGCGAGAATAATCACGTATTTATTAATGTACCATTTCTTCCTGAGTTCCTTCCACTTCATAATTCCAATATACGGATTTAGCCCAGTTTTTGATCCAATATGGAGCGTAAAATTTTAACACCTACACGGTTTAATTTGTTCGTCGGTATGATAACATCTGCATACGCCTTTGTAGGCTCAATAAACTGTTGATGCATGGGTTTCAAGGTACTTTGATATCGGTCTAGAACTTCATTTAAATCGCGACCACGATCTGCGATGTCTCTTTTTAACCTGCGAATTAAACGCTCATCACTGTCACAATCAATATAAACCTTAATGTCAAAAAGATCTCGAATGGCGGGCTGGGTCAGAATCAGAATCCCCTCTACAATAATCACGGTGCTGGGTTCTGTTTTTAATATATCTGGTGTCCGGTTGTGCTCCACAAAGGAATATACCGGCTGATCAATTGTTTTACCTTCTCTTAATTGAATCAAATGTTCCTTGAGTAGGTCAAAATCAATAGAGCTGGGATGATCAAAGTTTATTTTTGTGCGCTCTTCATAAGATAGATGGCTGGTGTCCTTGTAATAGGAGTCCTGTGAAATCACGGTGACGTCTGTGTTTGGATATTCATGCGCCACTTGATTGACCACGGTAGTTTTTCCACTACCTGTTCCACCTGCGATTCCTAATATGAGCATTTTTTAGATTTGAATGCAAAGGTAATGGGTTGGTGGGAATAGTTAGAGAATCGTATGAATATCTTGATTACCTACTACTGCAATAATTTCAACTATGTTCTTGACCTTTTAAAAATACTATCTGATCCCTATGGACATCTACAATAGTCAGGTCTTACTTCATCAACGGCTGTGAAGGCGTAAGGATTTTTAGATATTGTTTTAATGCATTCAATTAATTTTTCAGAATAGACTTCTGCTTAATTAAGTCCAAACTAGGATAAATCATAAAAGTCTATTCGCATTGAATCTTGCTCTGCTTGACTGCTAATTTTATATTCCAATACCTGCTTTTTCTCTAGCTTTCTGAAAAACCTCTTCCACGGTCAGTTCCAAAAATTGCTTTGTTCGCTTTTTTCTAATTTGTCCTGTAACGGCGCCAGCTGCTCTGCTTTCTTTCGCGCATTTCTAATCAAATCATTTACCAGCTCGCTCATGCTGGAATATTCCTGATTGTTGACTTGGCTTTTTAGCCATTCATCATTTAGTTCTGTAGGGAAGATACTTTGTCTAGGCATGGTGCGTTTTTGATGTAAATGGACACAAGAGTCTCGCATGTTAATTTATTCATGATGATAAGGCTCATTCTTCAGAATGGTAAATGCTCTATAAATCTGCTCTACCGCAAATAACCGAACCATTTGATGGGAAAATGTCATGGAACTCAAGGATAATTTTGAGTTAGACCTTGAATAAACATCTGGAGAAAAACCATAGGGTCCACCTATTACATAAACAAGTCGTTTCATGCCTGATAGACTTCTCTTATTAATTAATTCCGCAAACTGAAGACTGGAATAGGTTTTTCCCTTTTCATCCAGTAGAGTTACAAAATCACTGGTTTGAAGTTTTGCTAGAATCAAATCACCTTCCATGGATTTTTGCTGATCTAAGCTTAGATTTTTTGTCTTCTTAAGATCAGGAATCACCTCAATCTCAAAATTTATGTAGTGTTGGAGTCGGCTGGAGTAGACATTTACAAGGTCTGCAATGCGATTATCGTCAGTTTTTCCAACAGCAAGGAGTGTAATCTTCATATCGTAAAGGTAAAATCTTTAAACATATTTATAGGATTGGCCTTATAATCTTACTTTTGACTTATCCCGATTAAATAGTCACAGATGAAGTATAAAGGCGAGTTATTTGAAAAAGAACAAAACCGTATTATCACAAATGCGATACGGGAAGATGTGGGAAGTGGAGACCACAGCAGTCTTGCCTGTATTCCTCGCAATGCAACTGGTAAAGCGCGCTTACTAGTGAAAGATGAAGGAGTGATTGCTGGAATCGCTTTCGCGAAAGCGGTATTTCACCATGTAGACCCTGCATTAAAGATCGAGGAATTAAAGAAAGATGGCGATAGAGTTATTTATGGGGATGAGGTTTTTTACGTCTCTGGTTCCTCGCGATCAATCCTCACTGCAGAGCGTATTGTTTTAAATAGCATGCAGCGCATGAGCGCCATAGCAACAAAAACAAAAGCTTTTGTAGAATTACTCGAAGGAACCGGAACAAAAATTCTGGATACCAGAAAAACCACGCCTGGAATACGCTTGTTAGAAAAATGGGCGGTACATATAGGAGGAGGCGTTAATCACCGACAAGGATTGTTTGATATGATTATGCTTAAGGATAATCACATCGATTTTGCAGGAGGTATAACTAAAGCGATTGAAAAAACTCTGGATTACCTTCATGAAAAAGAATTGAATCTAAAAATTATCGTAGAAGCGAGAAATCTAGATGAGATTAAGGAAATACTAAAATCTGGAAAGGTGTATCGTATTTTGATCGATAATTTCGATTTTGATCAAACAAGAAAAGCGGTAGAACTCATAGGTGATCAATGTTTGACGGAAAGTAGTGGTGGTATTACACTCCTTACTGCACGACAATATGCAGATTGCGGTGTTGATTATATTTCTAGCGGTGCTTTAACTCATAGTGTCTACAATATGGACCTCAGTTTGAAAGCCATGCATGAGTAAACTCAAAAAAATTCTGGGTCAAGTTCCAGTCGTTTCTTGGTTTGTCGCGGTTTCCAGTAGGGCAAGGCTTCCCGGTTTTGAAGGGATGACTGCCTATGATCTTTGGGAAACCTATAGCACGGGAATCCTACAAGGTGCATTTACACTGCGAGCAAGTGCGATAAGCTATAGTTTTTTCATGGCTATTTTTCCCTTTATTCTTTTTATGTTGAACTTGATTCCGTTTGTACCGGTGGATAATTTCCAAGTACAATTTTTGGAATTTGTGAATGGTTTATTACCAGCACAAGCAGCAGGCTCATTTGATAATATTTTTAGAGAAATTGCATTACAAGAGAACAAGGGATTACTAACCATTGCCTTTGTGACGTCTTTGTTTTTTATGAGCAACGGTATCAACGCTATTTTTGATGGTTTTGAAAGATCTTTCCACTCATCATTCAATAGAAATATGATTAGGCAATACCTTATTTCGCTAGGTGTTTCCTTGATGTTGTGTTTGTTTCTGGTCATATCAATTGCTCTTACAGGAGTTGTTGAGTACTGGATTAGTACACTGCGAGCACAGGATTTTATGACACAAAGTTCTACTGAAATCGGTTTGATTGTCGTTCGTTATGTGACGATAATAATTTTACTGTATGCTTTTGTCGCTACGTTATATTATACAGGAACTAAAGAAGGGCGACAAACGAGGTTTTTCTCTATAGGTTCAGTAATTACCACCTTCTTAATTTTGTTGTCCTCATATCTATACGGACTGTACATCGATAACTTTTCCTCTTACAATGAAATTTATGGATCTATAGGCGCACTGCTTATTCTAATGATTTACATATGGCTCAATGCAAATATATTGTTGCTGGGATTTGAGCTAAATGCATCGCTCAGAACATTAAAGGCACGGAATTTGAAATGATAATGTTATATTTAAAATCTAAATCTATACTCATGAAAAAAATACTTTTAATAGCTGTTGCCTTCATAGGAACTTATACAGCTTCTGCCCAAATGACCATTGAAGGTGTCAAGGTAGAAAAAAATCTTACCGTCGATGGTAAGGAATTGGTTTTGAATGGTGCAGGGTTGCGTGAAAAATTCATATTTGATTTATACGTTGGTGGATTGTACACGACAACAAAATCAAGCAATGCATCAACGATCATGAATGCAAACGAGCCTATGGCGATTACTCTAGATATCGTGAGTAAGCTAGTGACCCAGGATAAGATGATTGAAGCAATCACAGAGGGTTTTGAAGATAGCGTTTCAGATGCTGAGCGTAAAATTTTACAACCTAAGATTGATAAATTTATAGGTTTCTTCAATGAAGAAATAGTCAAGGGGAATGAATTCCAATTATCATATGTACCAGGAAAAGGAACTATGGCTCATAAAAACGGGAAGCTTTTAGGATCTATTGAAGGTTTAGACTTCAAAAAAGGACTTTTTGGAATCTGGTTAGGTAATGACCCAGCAGATAAAGGATTGAAAAGCGGAATGTTAGGATCCAAATAGATGTACATTGAACTAATTAAAAGCCCATGCATTACCATGGGCTTTCTAATATCATACACATGAAGAATATTGTAATGTTGATGTTGATGTGTTTCGCTTTCGCGAAAGCGTACTCGCAGGATGTCACAGGAACATGGAAAACCGTTGACGAGAAATCTGGAAAAGTAAAGTCACATGTTGAGATTTATAAAAACGGTGATAAATATTACGGAAAAATTCTTAAAGTATTATCTGAAAAGGGCGCCGAATATTCAAAGTGTACGTCTTGTGAAGGAAAATTGAAGGATCAACCCCTAGAAGGTCTAGTTATAATGGAGGGTCTTGAAAAACACGGAAAAATGTATAAAGGTGGATCAGTGGTAGATCCAGAAAGCGGGAAGTCCTATGATTGTAAAATATGGCTTAATGAGGATAACCCAGACTTACTTATGGTACGTGGTTATGTGTTATTCATATACCGCACACAAACCTGGGAACGCATATAAGTTTTTGCAAAATCCATAACTATCTTATGGGAACAAAAAAGCAATCGGTTATTTTTACATAACCGATTTTTTTATGGATTATTTTCTCGATGTCATTTTACCATTGCCTTTGGAGCGATATTTCTCTTATCGCATTAATGAAGCAGAGGCACAGTTTATCCAGCCAGGAATGCGAGTTGCGGTTCCCTTTGGTAAATCTAAGTTATACACTGCGATTGCAGTAAGCGTGCGAGAAAACATAACCGTGGCATATGAGATAAAAGATATTGAATTTATTATTGATGAAGAGCCTATCCTGCAGGACGGTCAGATCAAATTCTGGGAATGGATTGCATCTTACTACATGTGCAGCGTCGGTCAGGTAATGAAAGCATCGCTTCCTAAATCTTTATTGCTGGAAAGCGAAACCGTTATCCAGATTAATGACAGTACGATTCCAGATGAGGCAAATCTTTCTGACCATGAATTCCTGATTTTAGAAGCTTTGGAAAATCGCAAAGCTTTGAAAGTGGACGACGTGATGGCGATTCTTGATCGTAAAACTGTATTACCTATTTTGAAGGAAATGTTGAATAAAGATTTGATCGTTATTCAAGAAGAACTGTATAATACCTACAAACCTAAAACTGAAAAATACATCCAGCTCGCTACAGAATATAAAGATGAGGAGCTATTGCGCGACCTTTTGGATTCCATGACCAGAGCACCTATGCAACGGCAAGCGATAATGACCTTGTTTATGATGCGTGCTGGCAATAAACTGGTAAAAAGTAAAGATCTTGAATCAAGAGCTGATGTAAGTCGTGCAGTGATAAAATCATTAGTGGATAAATCAATTCTCCTGGAGACTGAACAAGAGGTAAGCCGCATGTTGATGGATGCGCAAGAAGGAAACGAATTACATGAACTCAATGAAGGGCAGCAGAAGGCGCTTTTAGAAATACGTGAGAGTTTTGCAACGCATAAGGTTTGTTTGTTACACGGCGTCACTTCTAGCGGTAAAACAGAAATCTATGTCCGGCTCATTCAAGAGGTTTTGGCTCAGGGGAAACAATGTCTATACCTGCTTCCTGAAATCGCTTTGACGACACAGCTTATTTCAAGATTACAGTATTTTTTCAAGCATCAAGTTTTAATTTATCATTCAAAATACAATCTCAATGAACGGCAGGAGGTCTGGAGCCTTGTATTAGAATCTAAAGAGCCATACGTAATCATAGGCGCTCGTAGTGCAATGTTGTTGCCCTATGGAGATCTGGGTTTGATAGTCGTTGATGAAGAACATGAGACCAGTTTCAAACAATTTGATCCAGCACCACGATATCACGCTAGAGATGCAGCCATCGTTTTGGGAAAAATGAAAAATGCTGAGGTCTTGTTGGGAAGTGCTACGCCATCATTGGAAACTTATTATAATACAACAGTAAATAAGTTCTCCTTGGTAGAATTAAAGCAGCGCTACGGTGACGTCAAGATGCCAGAGATTAATATGATCGATATTAAAGAAAAGCATCGCAAAAAACGAATGACCCATCACTTTTCTGATACATTGATAGAGCATATGAAAGATGCTTTTACAAATCAGGAACAAGTAATCCTATTCCAAAACCGCCGTGGTTTTGCACCTATTATGGAGTGCAATACTTGTGGTTATGCACCGCAATGTCCTAATTGCGATGTGAGCTTGACAGTACACCAGCATAAGCAACAACTGCGTTGTCATTACTGCGGGTATCACACCTTGATTCCTATAGAATGTATGGCTTGTTCCAGTACAGATCTGGATACAAAAGGATTCGGTACGGAGCAAATTGAGAAAGAGTTCCTAGAGATTTTTCCAGATCAAAAAGTGGCAAGAATGGATCTGGATACTACTCGAGGAAAATACAGCTATGAAAAAATTATTGATCAAGTAGAAAGTAGGGCTGTGGATTGTCTGATAGGAACTCAAATGCTTACTAAGGGATTGGATTTTAGGCATGTAAGTCTAGTAGGGGTTTTAAATGCAGATGCCATGCTCAATTTTCCTGATTTTAGGGCACATGAGCGTTGTTTCCAGTTGTTGACTCAGGTTGCAGGACGTGCCGGTCGAACGGAGAAACGTGGTAAAGTACTCTTGCAAAGTTATAATCCTGATCACATGATATTGCAACAGGTGAGTGCTTATGATTACTCCACGATGTTTAATCAGCAATCGGAAGATAGGTATCAATTTAAATACCCGCCGTACCAGCGGTTGATTAGAATAACATTCAAACAAAGAGATTACAACCAAACCTTGCAGGCTGGACAGTGGTTTGTGAACGCATTAAACCAAATAGAACATGGAGTCGAAGTTCTAGGTCCTGAATTCCCTGCGGTTTCCAGAGTGCGTAATCTTTATAACGTTCACGTTCTCGTAAAGATTGGGAAAAAACACAGCCCAGAAACAGTAAAGGGATTTATTGGAAAAGTGCGCCGCAGCTTTGAAAGTATAAAACAATTCAGGTCTGTGCGCTGTAATGTGGATGTGGATTGTTATTAAGATCGGAGTTTTATAACAGATCTATTCTTAAAATAACTGAGGCAGAGATAGACACTTGTCGCAACTATAAGTAGCAACAACATGAAGAAAAAGATTAGGAAGCCGATTAATGAGAAATAAAATTTCCATTCAGCATCGGTTCCTAGAGTTTCTAACTTGCTGTAAAAAACATAAAAGGAAACGGAACTCATACCTGATGCATAAATGAAACCAGTCATTAAAAGACCGTAGGTTAAAAAGGTGAAATTTTTGGGTGTGGTTACTGATTTGAAGGTCTTTAGTTTGGTGCTGATAAAATATATTTATTTAAGTTATTCTTACATAACCTTCAGTTCTAATCTTAAAATGAAGTCAATCTGCGATCGCATTAAATATATCAGGTAATAAAAAAAACCTGCCACAATGGACAGGTTTCTATTATAGATTGTCAAAATTCTAAAATTGTGAGAGCGCTTCTATCAAATCAGCCTTGCGATTACGACTTAGAGGTAGAACTTCTGAGTCCAGCTCCACTGCTTTTGAGTTGAATTTTTCTACCCGTCTCAAATTGACGATATATGATTTGTGAATGCGTAAGAAATCCTCTGGAGGCAATTGCTTTTCAAAGGATTTCATGGTGGAAAGAACTACTAAGCTTTCGGTTTCAGTAATTAATTTTACATAATCTCCTAATGCTTGAATAAACTTCAAGTCTTTTAGATATACTTTACGCTTTTTTAAATTGCTTTTTACAAATATGAATTCGCCTTTATCTTCCACCATTTCTGTACGCATTTTGTGAGCGAGAAGTGCTCTTTCCACTGCATAAAGAAAACGATCTTTTTTAATAGGTTTTTGCAAATAATCGATAGCCGAATAATCAAAGGCTTTAAAGGCATACTTTGTCTGACCGGTTACAAATATTACCCCTGGTTTTTCTGTGATATCATCTAAGAGATCAAAACCAGTAAGAATAGGCATTTCCACATCTAGAAAGATGAGGTCAACACCAGCATCTTTAATGGCGGTTTTGGTTTCAATAGCGTTGCTATATTCTCCTATTAGTTTTAAATTTGGATGGTTTTCTATTAGTTTTACGATAGCAAGTCGTTGAATGCTAGAATCATCAACAACAAAACATTTGAGTAAAGTATCGGTCATATGTGAAAACGAATTAAGTACAAACAATACTAATACCTTTATCGATGTAATGCAAATACAAAGCACGTTTTATCGATAAATCGAGTTTTTATATCGAACTAATGATTTCTAAGTACTTGAAACAGCACTATAATAGCTATGTCAAAATATTGTTGTGTAGATAATAGAAAAAGAGTATTTTTGCACTCGTTTTTAAATTAATGTAACATGAATCAATACGAAACTGTTTTCATTTTGAATCCCGTTTTATCTGATGATCAGGTAAAGGAAACAGTAAAGAAGTTTGAGAATTTCCTTACTGAACGTGGTGCCGAAATGGTAGCTAGCGAAGATTGGGGCCTAAAAAAATTGGCCTATGCAATCGACAACAAGAAGAGTGGATTTTACCACTTATTCCAATTTACCGTTCCAGGTGAAGTAATCAATGACTATGAGGTCGAATTCCGTCGTGACGAGCGAGTGATGAGATACCTTACTGTTAGACTTGATAAATATGCTATCGAGTGGGCAGAAAAAAGAAGAAGTAGAATGTCTAAAAAATCTCAAGCTTAATTATGGCAACATTACAACAACAAGCTAAAGGAAAAAAAGATGGTGACATACGTTACCTATCTCCTTTAAAGATCGAGACTCAAGAGCGTAAAAAATACTGTCGTTTTCAACGTAGCGGTATTAAATACATAGATTATAAAGATCCAGATTTCTTGATGGGACTTGTAAACGAGCAAGGGAAGATTCTTCCTAGACGTTTAACTGGAACATCATTGAAGTATCAACGTAAGGCAGCAGTTGCTATCAAAAGATGTAGACACATCGCTTTGATGCCGTTTGAAGGAGATCTTTTAAAATAATTTAATCAGACTATAATAATGGAACTTATACTAAAACAAGACGTAGATCATTTAGGTTTTACCGACGACCTCGTTACCGTTAAGGCTGGTTATGGACGTAACTTTTTGATTCCTCAAGGAAAAGCTGTAATGGCAACTCCTGGAGCTAAAAAGCAACTTGCTGAAACTGTGAAGCAACGTGCTCACAAAGAAGAATCTAATATCAAGGCTGCACAGTCACAGGCAGATAAATTGAATGGAATGGACCTTAAGATGGCTGTAAAGTCAGGTGAAGGTGACAAACTATTTGGTTCTGTAACAACTTCAGATCTTTCTGACGCTCTAGCTAAAGAAGGTGTTGAAATCGATAAGAAATACATAACTGTCGCTGGTGGTAACATCAAGAGATTAGGCCAGTATGAAGCAACAATTCGTTTTCACCGCCAGGTTCAAGCAATCTTCACTTTTGAAGTAGTAGGCCTTAAAGGTTAATTCAAACGTAATTATAACAGAGCCGTTCCATTATTGGAACGGCTTTTTTATTCCATAATATGAAGTATAGAAGACTTACTAAAGAACAGTTAGAGGAGTTACAACCAGAATTCATTAATTTTCTGGCAACTCAAACTATTACCGCTACGGAATGGCAAGAGATTAAATCCAATAAACCTGAAGTTGCAGAAGAGGAAATTGATGTCTTCTCTGATCTCGTTTGGGAAGGTGTACTTTCAAAAGCAGGATTTTTAGAACACATCAGTACGAATACCATGAATCTTTTTGAGCTGCGTGAAAAGGATATGGGGTTGATTTCTATTATCGTAGGAGACGATAAAATTGACATTACCACCGCAACTGGTTACAAATGGTTGCAGAACAATCTTCTCGATGAAGAGGTGAAAATATTCACCGCCGCAAAAGCTTATGGAGAGGACAAGAACCTAGATAAATTCAAGCTTATAGAATCTGGTGCAGTGATTACTAAAGGTGATTTATTTAGATATTTTGATGACCTTCTTGAAATGGGAAAACGGAAATCTGAATTTTAAAATAACGATTGCTGTCCGTGGGAAAGGTCTATTCCTTCTAAGTCTAGCAATGCTTGCTTTGCTCTCAGACCTCCTGCATAACCAGTTAAAGCGCCATCTGCACCTATAATACGGTGGCATGGGACTATTATAGATAGGGCATTTGCTCCATTAGCAGCTGCCACAGCTCTTATACTTTTAGGGTTTTTACGCTTTCGCGAAAGCGAACTATAGGACATCGTTTCACCATATGGGATTTCTACTAAATCATTCCACACGCTTTTTTGGAACTCCGTACCGCACAGAAGAATGGGCAAATGAAACTTTTGAATCTCTTTTGTGAAATAACGATCTAATTGATAGATGGTTTGGTCGATCAACTCATGGGTCCCAGTAATCATTTCTGCCTGGCAAGTAACTTCTATTCGTTTATTCACAGCTTCTCTTTGCTTGCGATAAGTCCAGTCACACATGCATAACTTATCTTCAAAAACGCCTAAGGTTATTTCACCAACGGGTGATTTGTAGATTGTTGTAATGATATTACTCATAACGCAATGCCTCGATAGGATCTAATTTCGCTGCCTTAATCGCAGGAATAATTCCAGAGAAAATGGCAATCAGAATGGAAATAATCGTTGCGAGAATGATGGCCGTCCAGGGTATCATAAATGGAATTTCAAATCCTGCTGAAACACCATAACCTATTAAAACTCCTAAAATAATTCCCAGCAAGCTACCATATTGACTGATCAATAGGGTTTCCATAAAAAATTGCCAGGAAATAGTGCTGCGCTTTGCGCCCAGTGCTTTGCGGACTCCTATCTCTCGAGTACGTTCTGTTACAGAAACGAGCATGATATTCATCAATGCTATAGAACTACCGAATATTGTTATAACACTGATAATTATGGCGGCTGCATTGAGAGCTACGCTAATTTCATCAACTGATGACATCAATTCATCCCGCTGTACAATTCCAAAATTGTCTTCTTCCAACGGTGTTAAACCGCGTATGCTACGCATTAAAAGAACTGCTTTATCTCTAGCATTGTCCATTAATTGCTGGTCCAGCACTTTTACACTCAAATCATAGCTAATGTTGGGCAAGGTGTAAATACTGCGAGCAACTCCTATGGGAATCAACACCCGTAAATCCACATTATTTCCAAACGTGGAACCTTTTTCTTCCAGCAGTCCTATCACGGTGAATTTATTACCACGTATGCTTATTGTTTGTCCTATGGGATTCAAGCCTTGAAAAAGGGCGTCTTCCATATCGCTTCCGACCAGCGCAACACGACTGTTATTTCCTATGTCTGTAATAGAGAAACCACGACCTTCCAGGATTTTTGTACCGCTGTTGTCAATAAAATTTTCATTAACGCCAGACACAATAACCTTTGGCTTTGTTTTACGATCCTCGCTTTTAATTTCCGCTTGAGAAGTAGCTTGGAAAGAGACACCTACCTGTGAGGTTGGAAAATTGTAATTCTGCTCAAACTCGCGAACATCTGTATAATCTACGACTGGATTTATTTTGCGAACTTCTCCACCACCATTGCGCTGGAAACCTAGAGAATACCTCTGGATATTAAATGTGTTTGTTCCTATATCTGAAAAACCACTGCTTAATGTGCGTTCTAAAGCATTCACAGCACTCAATATTCCTACTAATGCTGTTATTCCTATGGCTATAATAAATACAGTAAGAATCGTACGCAACAACTGGCTTTTGATGCTTTGCTGTGCAATACTTAAATTTTCGCGAAATAATCCTATCATGCTCTATTTGACTATTTATCAATTATAACGTTACAGTTATGAGCCCTAAATTTAAAGGTTTAAAAATTAGTTCTCGCCTGCTTTCTAACCTCTCAGTTTTAGTCATACTTCCAGTCACATCTAATAGCAAGGTTTTATATTTGCAGCTTTAAACCACATCATGGCACAAAAACCATCTATTCCTAAAGGCACCAGAGATTTCAGTCCTAATGAAATGGAACGTCGGCAATATATCATCGATATTCTCAAACATAGATTTCAACTTTATGGATTTATGCCTATTGAAACTCCCAGTTTTGAGAATTCAGAAACACTTTTAGGGAAATATGGAGAGGAAGGAGATCGATTGATCTTTAAGATTTTGAACAATGGTGCATTTCTAGACAAGGTAGACGACGAATTATTATCCTCTAAAAATGAAAGTGTCATCACCTCAAAAATCAGCGACCGTGCTTTACGTTATGATTTGACGGTGCCGTTTGCACGTTATGTGGTTCAACATCAAAATGAAATTGCTTTTCCGTTCAAGCGTTATCAAATTCAAAATGTGTGGCGAGCAGACCGTCCACAAAAAGGAAGATTCCGTGAGTTTACGCAATGTGACGCAGACGTTGTGGGTAGCGATTCCCTCCTGCAGGAAGTAGAGTTCATCAAACTTTTTGATGATGTTTTTACCGATTTAAAACTGAATGGCTGTACCATAAAAATCAATAATCGTAAAATTCTTGCTGGTATTGCAGAAATGATGGGAGCAGAGGATAAGCTCATAGATTTTACAGTAGCGCTGGATAAACTAGATAAAATAGGAGCAGAGCAGGTTAAAACAGAAATGCTTGATAAAGGAATCGATCCACAAGCGATTGAAAAATTACAACCTGTATTTGAGCTTTCAGGATCTTTCGAGGAAAAAATAACCCAGATGAAATCTTTACTTTCAGAAAGTACTATTGGACTGGAAGGTATTGCAGAGTTGGAATTTATAAAAAATAAACTGACCACTCTCAAGATGAAAACGGCTCATCTGGATCTAGATATAACTCTTGCTCGCGGTCTTAATTATTACACAGGTTGCATATTTGAAGTTTCTGCTCCACAGGGTGTAAACATAGGAAGTATCAGTGGTGGTGGACGTTATGATGATCTTACTGGTATTTTCGGAATGAAGGATATGAGCGGTGTGGGAATCAGTTTTGGATTAGATCGCATCTATTTAGTGTTGGAAGAGCTCCATCTTTTTCCAGAAACAGTGAAAGCTGGCGTGCAGGCTTTATTCATAAATTTTGGTGAAGCAGAGGCTAATTATTGTATGGAATGGATGTTTCGCTTTCGCGAAAGCGGAATCAAAACAGAATTATTCCCGGATGCTGGAAAGATGAAAAAACAGATGACCTATGCGGATAAGAATGAGATCCCATTTGTGATTCTTGCCGGTGAGGATGAAATAAAAGCTGGAAAACTCACACTCAAGCATATGAAAACAGGTGAGCAGGAAACCTTGTCTCCTGAAGATCTCTTGAAAAGATTTGCTGAATAAAGTTTAGGCTTCCTATTATAAATGTGATGGAGCCCTTTTAGGCACTGTATTTATCGATAAAGTAACGATCCGACAGTTGAGTTTCCGTTTTATTAAAGCCGCTTTTATAAAAGAGGAACTATCAAAGCATAAAAAAACCTTCCAAAATTGGAAGGTTTTTTAGTAGCGTGGGGCGGGCACGATCCGCCGACCTCAGCATTATGAGTGCTGCGCTCTAACCAACTGAGCTACCACGCCATTTCAACTTAAACAGCTGGTTGTTTAAGCGGCTGCAAATATAGTTTTAAAATCCATTTATAACCAAATACTAATCAGCTAAAATTTTCATTCGATTAAATTTAAACGCTTCAAAGGTTTGCATTATATTGCCGTCAAAGATTTAAGTTAATGCAAGATCCTATTAAGTTTGAGTTAGAGTTTGTTGTGCAAGTGTCACCTGCTTTATTATATCAATATATCGCAACACCTTCTGGTATGTCAGAATGGTTTGCTGATAATGTAAACAGTCGTGGTGAATATTTCAGATTTATCTGGGATGGCCAGGAAGAAAAAGCCAAAATCATTAAACGTGTAAGCGAGGAGCGTGCAAGATTCCAATGGGATTATGATGAGGATACTAAAAAATATTTCGAACTGCGTATTGAAGTTGATGAAATCACAAAGGACGTTTCTTTGATGGTGACAGACTTTGGTGATGATGAGGAAGAAGTAGAAGAACAAAAGATGTTCTGGGACAACCAGATAAGTGAGCTAAAAAAGGTGCTGGGTTCTAGATAGACCATTATATAAGAATTAAATTTGTGCCCTGAATTTCAGGGCATTTTTTTATGGTAATTTTGAACGACGTATTGATAGAGAGTGAGGAAGCTACAATAGCTTTCAATAATCGTGGTACCTATTATGGGGATGGCGTTTTTGAAACTATGCGGTGTCTGGACGGACAAGCTATTTTCTATGAATCGCATTATTTTAGGCTTATGTCTAGTATGCGCATCTTGCGCATGGAAATCCCGCAATCCTTTACTCCAGAATTTTTTGAAGAACAGATTCTAAAACTTCAAAAAGCAACAAAGGACAGCTCACCTCACAGTAGGTTAAGAATCACAGTATGGCGCAATACAGGTGGATTATATACCCCAATGGATAGCACTATTTCTTATAGTATAGAAATGACATCGCTACATAAGGTTTTTGAAACAGAGGGTAAAAATGAGGTGGAATTATTTAAAGATCACTTACTTCCATTGGGAATGTTGGGCAATCTGAAGACCACCACAAAAACCGTAAACATTCTGGCGGGTATTTACAAAACTGAAAATGACTACGACGATATGTTGTTGCTCAACCAGAACAAAATGGTGGTAGAAAGCATTTCTGGAAATTTATTCTTGCGTACTGGGGGAACTATCAAGACACCACCACTCAAAGATGGATGTTTAAATGGAATCATGCGGGAACAAGTCATGACCCAACTCAAACGTATGCTTAATTATGAGGTAATAGAAGAGAGCATCACACCTTTTGAGTTACAAAGAGCGGACGAACTTTTTTCCACCAATGTTATTCAAGGAATAAAAAATATAACAAAGTATCGCAAAAAGGAATTTGAGCAAACAACTGGTGAAGAATTGAGAACCTTTTTTAATAAAAAGTTGTTCTCCTAATTATAGCTGGGATTCTCAGGAGCATTTGACCATATTTCATAGCCGTTCCCTAAATCACGCATTTTATTCTTCCAAATGTCCTGCATGTGGTCAGAAAGAATTTTATCGCTATCTTCATTATCAATTACTACCCAGGATCTAGACTGTAATTCTTGCTGCAATTGATCATGTTCCCATCCAGAATAGCCTAGAAAGAACCTGATATCTTCTGTTTTGATCTTATCTTCATTAATCAATCTGCTTACCGTGGTAAAATCACCACCCCAGTAGATTCCATCTTGTATTAAATGAGAGTTAGGTATAAGATCTGGTATGCGATGCAAAAAATATAAATTATCCTGGCTAACAGGACCTCCATCATAAACTTCAAACTTTTGGTTAATCTCTGGAATAAGTTCGCTTAAGCTGTAATCTAGTGGTTTATTCATTATAAAACCGACGATTCCATCTTCATTAAAATCTGTCAACAACACAACAGATCTTGAAAAAGATACATCGCCTATAATTCTAGGTTCAGAAACTAATAATTTGCCGCGTTCAGGAGCAAGTGTGTTCATATGTAAATTTCAGTCCTTAAACTTAATAAAATCAAATTAGCAATTAACATAAATTTATGGATTTCTCTCTTTAAATTAAAATGAATAATAAAAAAACCCGTTTCGGAAAGAAACGGGTTTGATTTTAACGGGAGGTGTAATTAATTTACAGCTTTCTGTAAATCGCTTCCTGCTTTGAATTTCACTACTTTTTTAGCAGCAATTTTGATGGTTTTACCAGTCTGAGGATTTCTTCCTTCACGAGCAGCTCTTTTAGAAACTGAGAAAGATCCGAAACCTACTAGAGATACACGGTCACCTTTTTTAAGAGACTTTTCTACGTTACCTAAGAAAGACTCTAATGCTTTTTTTGCAGCTGCTTTTGAAATACCAGAAGCTTCTGCCATTCCTTCGATTAAATCTGTTTTGTTCATAATAGAATTTAAATTAATGTTGGTTAAACTAAAACGTGGAAACAAATTTATACGGATTCTGCTAGCACGCAAGGATTAGAGCGAGAAATGAGAAAAATTGTTTATAACCTTGAACAATTGTTAATAAATATCTGTTAATTACGTCACTTTATCGCTAGGCCACGCCAAATCTAGCGTCCGGAGAGAATTGAAACCCATTTAACAAATCTGATGCCTTCATTCTTTTTTTATTGGGCAATTGCAACTCTATAATTTCTATAAAATCTGTTTTACAGGCGACCTTAATTTTGCCATTTTCTACCACAATACTTCCAGGTTTCATTTTATGCGCTCTTCTTAAAATTTCGGTTTGGTATATCTTTACCGTTTGTGATTTGTCATCCTCAAGGATTGCTTTTGCAACAGGAAACGGAAATAATCCCCTTACCATCGCATCCACATTTCCTGCTGTTTGATTAAAATCGATGGTAGTATTTTCTATGGTTAGTTTAGGAGCGTCTTTTAAACCTTGTGTCTCTTTTTGTATGGTTGTTTGTACATCGCCGTTGGAAATGTCATTTACGGTCTTTAAACATAGGTTTGAGCCCAGCTCCATCAGCTTACCGTAAAGGCTTCCCACAGTTTCCTGTTCTTCTATATTGCTTTTTACTTGATCGATGATAGCACCGGTATCAATTTTCTCATCTATAAAGAAGGTGGTAACTCCGGTTTTTTCTTCTCTATTGATAATTGCCCAGTTTATTGGGGCAGCACCTCGATATTGTGGTAATAGACTGGCATGGAGATTAAACGTCCCCATGGAAGATAGTGACCAGACCTCTTTAGGCAACATGCGGAAGGCAACCACCACTTGAACGTCCGGCTTTAAAGCAGCAAGTTCTTGATGAAACTCTGCTGATTTGAGGTTAGTAGGTTGTAAAATATTGAGATCGTGAGTTTGTGCAAACGTTTTTACATGACTCTGTTGCAGGTTGCGACCACGACCTGCTGGTTTATCAGGTGCTGTGACCACCCCTATGATGTTGTGAACTGATTCGTTTAATTTTTTCAACACTCCCGTAGCAAATTCTGGAGTTCCGTAGAATACAATGTTTAAAGGCTTACTCATTGATATGGTATTTATTGTCGTTTGTAATGTAAATTTTGTGACGCTCCAGTAGGTTTCTCAACACCTTTGTAAGTTGGGTTTTATCTGCGTCAAAAAAAGAGTGAATTTCTTCAAAGCCCAAAGGATTTCTTAGCTGTTGCAAAAGTAAGATTTCATCCAGATTTATAACCTTGGGTTGTTTGGGATTGCAAATAGAACACTTCCCGCAGGGTGCTTGTTTAGGCTCGTCAAAATAATCAAGAATAAAATTTTGAATACACTCGTCTTTATTTTGAACCAGCTGCATCATCGCGTTAAGTTTTGATTCTTTCAATTTATTCTGGCTTTCCAGTGCCTTAGAAAACTTGTTAATGGTGCGATCATCTTCTCGAGGAACCAGAAAAGTAATTTGAGTATCTGCCGTACTCAGTTGGGCTTCTACTAGTTTTAGCTTCACCATTTTCTCAATGATTTCAATCACTTTTTTTTCTGTGGTATTACTCCGCAGGGCAATTAGGCCTAAATTAATGGATAGATCTTGATTCTGACTGCTTCCGTAAGTGCGCATTAAAGCCTGCAGGATGGAACTTGCCACTAAGTCATTCTTTGTGAAGTTGAGGATTGTTTTTCCGCTTTCGCGAAAGCGTAAACTTGTTCTTCCTTTAATATCCTGCAACATAGAAATTACACCAAACCGATCTAGTGCCATCAAGGCATTGTAGCTAGTAATTCCATTAAAGCCATAGGCGCGGCAGAAATCTGAAAATGAAATAAAATGGGAAGTTTCAGACCCCTCACCTTTGGGAATTTGAAGGTAACTATTCAATTTGCGATAAACGGTTTTTAACAAGGTTACGGTAGGAAGGCCTTTAATAAACTGGTTGTGGGCGTGATTGAGATCATTAATGTTATAGATAAACTGTGCAACACTCGAGTTGCCATCTCGACCAGCGCGACCCGTTTCCTGGAAGTAACTCTCAATACTATCAGGCAGTTGTAAATGCACAATACTGCGCACGTCTGGCTTATCAATTCCCATCCCGAAAGCGTTTGTAGCAACCATAACTGTGGTTTGATTGCTCATCCATTGTTTCATGGCATGATCTCGCAACTTGTGGTTAAGTCCACCGTGATAAAATGCCGCTTTTATGTTATTGTGTTCTAATAAATGGGCAAACTCTATACTATTCTTACGACTGCGCACGTATGCTATTGAACTTTCTGGTTTGCTTTTGTAGAACTGAATTATGGCCTTTCTTTTATCAGGTGTATCTAGAATTCTATAGGCAATATTATCTCTTTTGAAGCTATTTTTAAAAACGTTGGCTTCTTTAATCCCTAGATTTTGTAAAATATCACTCTGTACTTTTTGGGTGGCAGTAGCTGTCAAGGCTATAATTGGGGCATCTGGCACCAGCTTTTTCAATAATGCAATGTCACGATATGCAGGTCTAAAATCATGACCCCATTCACTAATGCAATGCGCTTCATCCACTGCTATGAGGTTTATTTTCATTTTAGTAAGCCGTTCTTGTACTAAAGATTGTTGTAGGCGTTCAGGGCTTAGGTAAAGAAATTTATAATTTCCGTAGACGGCATTATCGAGCATGTCGTCTAGATCGTTGTAGCGCACTGCTCCCGTAATACCCATCGCTTTTACATTTTGCTTTTTAAGCCGTGCGACTTGATCCTTAATTAAGGCTACTAATGGTGATACAACGATGCAAATACCATCCATTTGCAATCCTGGAATTTGATAACAAAGTGATTTTCCACCACCGGTAGGAAGTAATGCTAGTGTATTTTTTTGAAGCAGAACATTGTGGATAATCTTTTCCTGAAGGGGTAGAAAATCCTCATATCCATAAACCTTGCGCAATATATTTTTAGCTTCTTCAATCAAGACCTGCAGTAGCTAGTATGCTTTCCAATCTTTGTTCTACGGGTAGTTTTGATACTATATTGACCGTATATCCTAGAAACTCATAGTAATCGGTTAAAATTTTACCTATTTCCACGGCTTGATCATAGGATTCATAGCGTTCATTATCACTTTGGTATATTTCTTTCCAAGGTGGTAAGAAGAAAACTTGATCGTATTTATGATTTAAACAAGCATCTCTATAGGACTGTGGTATGGGATCTCCTGTAAATTTATGATAGGCAGGAACATCAGGAATACCACGATCGTAGAAGTGGATGGAATTCTCTGCTTCCTGAAATTGTTGTATCCTGCGTTGCAAAAGCTCGTTACTAAATGCCATGGGGTCATCCAGGAATAACTGCTGGATTCCCTGCTCTTGCGCTTTTTGCGTAATGTCCCTTGAGACCTCGTGATGTACTGTATAACCTAACTTTTCTATGGCGTTTATTAAAGTAGTTTTTCCAGAGCCCGGACCACCTATCAATAAAATTCTTGTTACTTGATTCATACTACAAATTAACTAAATCCAGCACTAGTGCAGCCGCCATACGATGATTATATTTGCACAAGTTATTGCAATTATGAACGATCCTAAATCAGAAGAGTTTTATAAAAAGCTCAAATTACAGCTCGCAGACACCAGTTTGTGGCCAGCAAAATACCTTTATAAATTTATTGTCCCGTCAGAACGTGATAAGATTCTCAAGATTGAAGGTTTGTTTGACAACCTAGGTGCTGTTATAAATAAAAAGGAATCCAGTAAGGGAAAATATACGAGCATATCAATAATGGTTAAAATGAGAAATCCCGAAGCCGTTGTTGAGAAATATTTAGAGGTTTCAAAGGTAGAAGGAGTTATTTCTCTTTAGGTGTTTTATGCAATTATCAATTATTTTTAAGAGATTAACAGCTTTTTGTTTATTTTGCAACACTTCACAATAAGAATTACATTTCATTTTGATATCATCATTAGAGTACAACACAGAGCGTAATCAGCTTAATATTCCTGAATACGGTCGCCACATACAGAAGCTGATCGAGCACTGTAAGACCCTTGAAACTAAGGAAGAACGCAATCGCATGGCAAATGCTATCATAGGCGTCATGGGAAATCTAAATCCACACTTGAGGGATGTTGCAGATTTCCAACATAAATTATGGGATCAGTTTTTTGTTATAGCAGAGTTTGATCTGGACGTTGATTCTCCTTATCCATTACCTAAGAAGGAAGATCTTGATGCTCACCCGCCTCGCATGCCTTACCCACAAAAGAAACCTAGATATAGGTTCTACGGCAATAACATCCAGAGCATGATTAATGTTGCTACATCATGGGAAAAAGGAGAGAAGCGTGAAGCACTTACCTTTATCATAGCTAATCACATGAAGAAATCCTTCTTGAATTGGAATAAGGATTCTGTGGATGATTCTGTTATTTTTAAACATTTATTTGAATTGAGTGAAGGTGAAATTAATCTAGCAGCTAAGGATGAAGACTTACTTGCATCTAAAGACTTAATTTATCGCAATACAAGTACTCGTCGAGATACTACCAATAACAATAACCGTGGTCGCTCTAAAAAAGGAGGCCGCAGCAACGGTAGCAACAGCAATAATAACTCAAACAATAGACGCAGACGCAACTAACAGCTGTCTGCTTGATTTAAAAAAGACAGCCTAAAGGCTGTCTTTTTTAGTTTAGTTAATTGCTTAGAGTAAAATCAGTGGCGGCGATATTTCAATGTTTACTAATTATGAATATTAGTGTTCTATAATTCCCGTCATAATAGTATAGATTCTTATTTTTAAAAACCAAACCTAAATTACACATGGGAACTTTTATTATTGAAGGCGGTCAAGCCCTTAAAGGAGATATACAGCCACAAGGCGCAAAGAACGAGGCACTGCAAATTTTATGTGCGGTCTTACTGACAGCAAAGCCAGTGAAAATTGACAACGTTCCAGATATAATTGATGTCAATAAATTAATCGACTTATTAAGTCACCTAGGAGTAAAGGTTACAAAGAACACATCTAGTTCCTACACTTTTCAAGCAGATGAAATCGATCTGGATTTTTTGCAGTCTGAAGATTATAAAGTTTTAGGACGCGGTTTGAGAGGATCTATCATGCTAGTAGGCCCATTACTCGCTCGTTTTGGCAAAGGATATATTCCTCGTCCTGGTGGTGATAAAATTGGTCGTCGTCGCTTAGATACTCACTTTGAAGGATTTATAAAGTTGGGAGCGAAATTTCGCTATAATCGAGAGGAATATTTTTACGGAGTAGAGGCGGAGGAACTGAAGGGAGCCGATATGTTGCTGGACGAGGCGTCAGTAACGGGAACGGCAAACATAGTTATGGCCGCAGTCATGGCAAAGGGGACCACCACTATTTACAATGCCGCTTGTGAGCCTTACTTGCAACAGCTATGTAAAATGTTAGTGCGCATGGGGGCGATAATTAAAGGAATCGGTTCTAATCTCCTCACAATTGAAGGAGTGGATGAGCTTTCTGGAACAGATCACCGCATTTTACCAGATATGGTAGAAATAGGGAGCTGGATAGGTCTAGCGGCAATGACTAAAAGTGAGATTACAATCAAAAATGTAGCTTATGATGAATTGGGTTTAATTCCATCTACATTTAGGAAGTTGGGAATTACCTTAGAACGTCGTGGTGATGACATCTATATTCCCGCTCATACAGATGGCTATGAAATCCAGAGTTATATAGATGGTTCTATTTTAACCATATCTGACGCGCCATGGCCAGGATTTACACCAGACCTTTTGAGTATCGTGCTTGTGGTTGCGACACAAGCGAGAGGCAGTGTCTTAATCCATCAAAAGATGTTTGAAAGTCGCTTGTTTTTTGTAGATAAATTGATCGACATGGGAGCGAAAATTATCCTGTGTGATCCACATCGTGCTACAGTAATAGGTCATGATTTTAAGTCTAGTTTAAAAGCAACGACAATGACATCGCCAGACATTCGCGCAGGGATCTCTTTGTTAATAGCTGCTTTGAGCGCACAGGGAACGAGTACCATTCATAATATAGAACAGATAGATCGTGGCTATCAGAATATCGATACCCGTCTCAAACGCATCGGTGCACATATACAGCGATTGAGTTAGGGTTTGGTAATAGTAGAATTTTCCGCTTTCGCGAAAGCGGAAAATATCATATATCTCTATGCAACTAAATCAGGTTTTAATGGTCCAATAAGTAGCTTCTCAAAGCTAAAATAAATTGGGCAAGGAATTTGCTACATTTAAAGTATGAAAAAAGCGTTGCTACTTTTTACTTTTTTAATTGGCCTTTGTGCTGGAGCACAAGAGACGCCGCGTTCTTCAAATAAAAAGGTCAATCCCGTACCACAAACGGAAGAAGGAGGTTCTATACTATTTCCAAAAAAAGAAAAGGAAACCACTCCGTTTTTTTCTAGAACGAGTGAACGTCCTCAAGTAAGCATGCGAACCGACACGGATTTACTAGATCCAGGGGTTCAATTTAAAAAGCAGAAATTTTTTAAGGATAACGGGAATGCTATCGGTTTTAGAAGCGATACTTTTCTAGGCGAGATACGTACAGGAGAAAATGTTCTTGAAATGGTTTGCCGCGACCATCAATATGAAGATGGTGACCTTGTTAGGGTGTGGCTCGATGGTGTAGTATTAGTTGAAAGAATTTACCTGCGAAATGTGTTTCAAGGGTTTACCATCAATTTAAAACCAGGATTTAACAAGCTAGAGATTGAAGCCTTAAATCAAGGCTCATCAGGCCCTAATACTGCCGAGTTTAAGGTTATGAATACTAAGGGCGAGGTTATTTCAAAAAACGTATGGAACCTGGCTGCTGGTGTGAAGGCCACCATGATTGTAATCAAGAGCTAAATAGCTCTCAATTTATCATCATCAAGTTCTAGTACCGCTCCGCACTTCATATTACCAATGCTATAATTTGCAATTCTTGCTCTTGCGAGCCTAAGTGTTGGAAATCCTACAGCACTTGTCATTTTACGTACTTGTCTAAATTTTCCCTCGTTTAAAATTACAGAAATCCAGCTGGTAGGGCCGTGCCGGTCATCTCTTATTCTTTGAGATGTTTGTGGTAAAAGTGGAGTTTTACTCAACTTTTTAACTGGACATTCATTGGTGAGATATTGTTTACCGTTCACGCTTATTTCAACTCCGTTTTTTAATTGCTCGATGGCCTCAGCGGTAATTTCGCCGTCCAGTTGCACGTAGTATTCCTTAACAAACGCAGCCGAGTTGTTAATGGTATGACTCAGCTTACCATCAGTCGTAATGATCAGCAAACCCTCACTGGTTTCATCCAGTCTCCCTACTGCCATACAACCTTCTGGAAAATCAAATAATTCTCCCAGAAATCGCTTGTTTTTCTGGTGTCTATCATTGGAAATAAACTGGCTGACCATTTTAAAAGGTTTGTAAATAAGAAAATGCTTATGCGTCATTATTTTGTACCATATAGTTGATATTTATACAATAGGAGGATCCTAATTTTGAAAATTTTCTCAAATCTAAACATTAGGTAATCGCCCATTGATATTTCTGAACAGCCCATTTTTACAAAGCTAAGCGGGAATCTACAGTTTTAGAAGCAGTAATCTGGTTTTACCACTTTTCATCAAAATAATAGATTCTTTGAATTGCATTTTAACTATGATAATTAGAAAAATGTTCTTGAGCTGTGTAATTCTTAAGAGTTCCTTTAATTAAAATTATAGTTCGATAATTAATGCAGGACACGATTAGTTTAAGGAAGGCTTTTTTTCTTTTCTTGTAGTATTACAAGTTTAGTGGCGTCCCATCTAGAACGCAAGTATTTAAGCTGTCGTCGCAATCCTTTGTTGCAAGTGTCAAATTTGTCTCTGGTTTTAATAATCGGATTTTTCATAAGTCAGCTATTTAAAATTCCAGTTAATTAAAGGTAGCGATCTTTTTTGATTGCTGTTCCAGATTCCTATTTGTAAACCCTTCAAATCTGCTGCATTGTTCCACAATCCTATTTGTAATCCTCGCGCTACAATAGCCGTATTACGAAATCCAGAAATTTGTACACCTTGCAGTTTGACGCTCATATTGATTAAACCTCCTATCTGTAACCCATTCGAGGCTAGAGTAGCATTTATACCGCTAACGCTCATCCCGTTTACAATGGTTGGTTCAGATATAGCGGATAGAGTGCTTAAATACAGTCCATTAATTTTGACGCTTGCCACGCTATCTTCCGTTAAATCAAAATCTAGATCTGAGGTAATGATTTTATCTGCCGCTTCAAATATTATTAAGGGTAATGAAAATGGATCTGCGGTAATACTTAACCCATTGACGGTAAGATGCTTTTTAAAAACGTGTGGTGTATTTCTATAACTTATGGAAAATCCATTAATCTGATCTACTGGACTCAAATCAGGAACGCCTATCCAGCTACTTGAAAATGTAGTATCGATAGCTCGATGATGCCACAATTCAAAATTATTGTTTTGCAGTCTATACCTGTAATTTACCAATACAGCTTGTTTAATGCCATTCACTGTATAATGGGGAACAGGTATCTGCAAAGAATCTGAATTTATAAAAGGCTTTATAGGTTGAGGTTCGCTTTTTTTAAGACTATCTGATTGATAAAAATTGGCCTTATAATTTTTTAGGTTTCTATAATCTTTAGAACTTAATCTGCCCGAAGTTGGGACACTTATTTCCTTGATCAACTTATATGGTAAAAGTTTAATGTAGTTAAAATTATAAGTAATGGTATCACTAGTATCTTTTATTTGAGTGGTCATTACTAGCGTGTCTGGTCTTATGTCTATAACTCTGTAGGCTTGACGCTCTGCAAGACCAGTACTCAGATAATAAACGACACCTCGTCTTATGGGTATTATATTTAAAGTGTTAGATTTTTCATTTTTGATGTTCACTAACTCTAGCTGCCAGTTTTGAGCTTCAGTGTTTAATGCAAACGTGCATAGAGTTAAAAATATGATGATTGCTTTCATGACGATAGATTTTAATCCAAAACTATTACAGTAATCACAAAACAATCCGTGATTTACGCAAAAGCAGTATATTCATTTTGTGAAAATCGCAAAATGGAAAAACAAGAATTAATATTTATACGCTTTCGCGAAAGCATAAAATCAGCAAGCTCGTTCACTCAACGGGTGGCAGATTGCTTGTCTATAAGTTATGACGCAGCATACCGTCGCATACAGGGACTGGCAAAACTAAATGTGGATGAAGCAATGAAGTTAGCCATGGAAGGGCAGTTCTCGTTGGATAACATTATGGTCAATAGTGAACAACGTACCGCTTTGGGAATCGCGACGACACGCGTCAACTCGATGGACACGCTTAAAAAATACCTCCAGGAAACAATTTCTAATCTCTCTATTCTTGGGAAAGATGGCGTTCAGCTATTTTATAGTGCCAAGGATATTCCTATTTATCATCATTTTGATGAATCTGAATTATCACGCTTTAAAATTTATGTATGGATGCAGCTATTAGATCCTAACAGTGATAACAAGCCATTTGTTGACTTTCATCTACCCTTGGATATTAAACAACAAATTAAAGAAATATCTAGACTGATTAGTCATTTTCATTCTGTGGAGATTTGGAACGATACAACCATATCCAGCAGTTTGAAACAGATCCAGTATTATCATGAATCTGGTTTTCTGACGCAGCAAACGGCAATAGCGCTCTGTGCAGATTTAGAACACTGTTTAAAAACTATCGAATCTGAATTGAAAACGGACAAGCTAGAGATTTACTATAATGAACTGCTGATCATGACTAATAATTCAATGGCAATAAAACATAACAGACCTGTATCCGGTTTTGTAACGATGACTATGTTAGGTTACATTAGATTCACAGCAACACACATGTTACAGCAGCAATACCAGTATTTTGATCATCAAATGAAACAATCAATGTCAATGACTCATGCAAATATGAAGGACAGAAAAAAGTTTTTCCAAAAAATGAATCAAAAAATAAACGCTCTACGTTTAAACATAGAGCGTTATGAACTACTAGATTTCTAATGGCCTAATCCAGGTGATAGATCTCCATAATGTCTTTCAGAATAGCTTGAAAATCAATCTTTAAATCAATTAATTTTCCAGTGGCAAGGTCAAAAACCCAACCGTGAACTGTAATGCCGCGATCCTTAACTGCAATCTGCACATCACTAGTTTTAAGAACATTGATACACTGTTCTTGAACATTGAGCTCCACAAGTCTTTTGTAACGAGCATCTTCATTATGAATAGCGTTTAATTCATCTTTGTGAGTGCGATAGACATCCCTAATGTTTCTCAAGTATGGATTTAAAATCCCTAAATCTTGTGACTGCATAGCAGCTTTCACACCACCACAACCGTAATGGCCACAAACAATAACGTGGTCGACCTTTAAATGAGTAACTGCATAATTGATAACGCCCATGGCTGTCAGGTCTAGATTAGACGCCATGTTTGCTATATTTCTATGAACGAAAACTTCTCCTGGACCTAAGCCCATTATTTCTTCTGCTGTGGCACGACTGTCAGAACAACCTATATATAAGATATCTGGATCTTGACCGGAAGCTAGTTTGTCAAAATATTTGTTATCGTCATCTAGCTTCGTTTTAATCCACTCTTTATTGTTTTCGAAAATTTTATCGATGTTCTTCATTAATCTCTTTTAATTGATGCACAAAATACAATATTAGCCGATTTTCGTTGAGTTTTAATGAACTATTTGGCAGATAATAATAGAATTATTTAATTTTAGAAAACAAATATCTCTAAAAAGGGAAATTGTTCAATTCAAGATTTTTTTAGATAGTTATAGCTTTTATTTTTCTTTTAAAAAATTTAGGACCGTTGTATTCAATTGTTCGGTATGAGTTAAATACAATCCATGTGGTGCATTTTTGAACATTTCTAATGTTGAATTGGCTACCATTTCGTGCCCCTGTTTTGACGTGGGTGCGGGTGGAACGACGGCATCTGCATCACCATGAATAAATAAAGTAGGAACATCTATTTTTTTCATAGCAGCACGTAAATCCGTTTTTCCGAAAGCATCTATACAGTCTAGAGTTCCCTTAGGAGAGGCGCTCACGGCGATATTAAAACTATGATCTAACATTCCTTGAGAGATTGTCTCTTGGTTATCTTTATAATTGAGAAAGTTTTTACCAAATTCCTGTAAGAATCCTGCTCGATCTTTTTTTACACCATCTTTCATACCTTCAAATACATCTGACGGCACGCCATCAGGATTGTCATTTGTTTTAAGCATGAAAGGAGCAATAGAACTCACAAATATCAGGTGTGCTAAATTGTCTGTACCGAACATTTCAACATACTTACCTAATTCACCGCCACCCATTGAAAAGCCAATTAATGTAACATCCTTAAGATCTAGTTCTTTTATAAGATTATTTAAATCTTGAGACATGCTATCATAAGTATAGCCGTCAAACGGCCTGGATGATTTACCGAATCCTCTACGGTCATAAGTAATTACACGATAACCGGCATCAACTAATGCTGGAACCTGATATTCCCACATGTCTCCACTTAACGGCCATCCATGAACTAGAACAATAGGCTTTCCAGATCCCGAATCTTCGTAGTAAATTGAAATATTTGAATTTGCGCTTGCGGTGTTCGTTTCTAGATAAGGCATAAATTTGTATTGATTTACTTCTAAAATAAACCTTATCAATGTGCGGTCATTCTAAAGCTTTAAGAATTTGCATTTCCTTAAGATGAAAAAAACCTCCATTTCTGGAGGTCTTATATATTTAAAATGTAAATGAATCTATAGTTCTATACTGCCTTTTCCTTCCCGTATCAACGTCGGTTCTGGGGTTGTGAGATCGATGACAGTAGACCCTATGTTTCCACCGGCACCACCATCAATAACATAGTCCACTAATTTATCCCACTTTTCAGCAATTAAACTAGGGTCTGTAGTGTACTCTAAAACCTCATCATCATCCTTGATAGAAGTAGATATGATGGGATTTCCTAGTTCACGAACTAGGCCTATTGCTATAGAATTATCAGGAACACGTATTCCTACCGTTTTTTTCTTCTTAAAAATCCCGGGAAGGTTATTATTTCCTGGTAATATAAAAGTATATGGACCGGGAAGGTTACGCTTTAATAATTTAAAAGTAGCAGAGTCAATCTGGCTGGTATAGTCGCTCAAATTACTCAGGCTCTCACAAATAAAAGAAAAGTTAGCTTTATCAGACTTGATCCCTTTAATTTGTGCGATCTTTTCAATTGCAGCTTTATTTGTAATGTCACAACCTAAACCGTAAACCGTATCGGTTGGATAAATGACTAGTGCGCCCTCTCGCATCGCCTTGGCAATTTTACGCAATTGCTTTTGGTCGGTTTTCTCTTCGTAAAGTTTTATTAGTTCTGCCATAATTAAGATCTGTTTAGAATGAAGTCTAGCGGCATAAATAGCACACTAGCAATCACAATAAATATCGCAATTTTTAACCATAATGGAAACATTATTTTAGGTTTGCTGGAAATTCGTTCATATTCATGACGGCCATCCTTGCGTATTTTGATAGCCATGCGATCCTGATGGTCTGTAAATTCCCTGAAACCGTAAATTAGAACCGCTACAATTATTGATAAAATCAGAAACTCTATCATGCCGCCAGTTAATACCATGTAATTCATTGTTCAAAGTTTTAATTAATCAGCGCGTTCTACTTCGCTTTCTAACTTTAAAACGGCATCACCGTCCTCTTGTTTTATGTAAAGTGCTTTATTGCCTTCCTCGCCATCACGTGTAATTTCGCTGCCTTTTATGGTGCGGGTCACTTTTTTACTAAAGGTTGATTGCACGACTCCTTCAGCAGTACCGTTGCCCCATTTCCATCTGACTTTAGTCCCTTCTTTTATCATCACCTTTTTCCTTTAAAGATAGGAGAAGTTCGCTTTCGCGAAAGCGAAATAACATCAACTTAACCTTTTAATGTAAGTAGTATTAGTTACCAGAAAATACACAGTGTTTTAATTTAGATCCACTTCAACGCTTTTTTTACTAAAGCGATGCGCTTGTCATAGGGCGGATATTTCAGGGGAAGGTCTAACCAGGTACCGCGATGTACCACGCTCTTAAAGTGGCTGAAGGTTTCAAATGTTTTCTTACCGTGATAGCTTCCAATCCCACTGTTACCAACGCCGCCAAAAGGTAGTCCCTCATTCAAGAATTGCACCATACTGTCATTTACCACGCCACCGCCGAAGGAAAATCTTTCAATAAACCAGCTTGCAAAATCGTTATGACTGGTGTAAACATAAGCTCCTAAAGGCTTCTCATAACTAGAGATCCATTCTTCAATATCTGACTTATTTGCGTAACTTATAATGGGTAAAATAGGGCCGAAAATCTCGTCTTTCATCACTTTGCTGTCCCGGGAAGGCTCGTCCAGTAGGGTAGGAGCAATATACAGGTCTGATTTGTCATTTTCTCCACCAGTGATTACGGTAGAATCTTCAATCATTTCCATCAACGCCTCAAAATGTTTTTCTCTTATCACACGCGGATAATCTGCCGACTCCTTTGCGTCCTCACCAAAAAATATTTTAATATCTTTTTTCAAAAGCCCAACAAACTCCGCTTTAACCGATTCATGTACCAGCAGATAATCTGGCGCAATACAGGTCTGGCCGGTGTTTAGGAATTTTGCCCATACGATTCGTTTAGAGCAAACTTCTAGATTTGCACTTTGATGCACAACGGCTGGATTTTTCCCACCCAGTTCCAGTGTTACCGGTGTCAAGTGTTTTGCCGCAGCTTCATAAATTTTCTGGCCTACACCTGGACTTCCCGTAAAGAAAATGTAATCCCATTTGAGCGAGGTTAATTCCTGAGCAATATTTCCATCGCCCAAAACAACGCTCACATGACCCGGCTCAAAACTTTCCTCACAAACCCGCTTTAACAAATCGCTGGTCGCGTTTGAGAATTCGCTGGGTTTTAAGGTTACCGTATTTCCCGCAGCGACCGCACCTATTAGAGGTGCCAGCGCCAGCTGAAACGGATAATTCCACGGCGATATAATTAATGTATTCCCAAAAGGTTCGGGATAACGTCGTGCTTTTGAGGGAAAATTGAGTAAGGCAGCTCTCACCTTTAGGGGAGCTGACCATTTTTTAGTATTCTTTATGTAGGTATCCAGTTCCCCTATGACCACTTGAAACTCTGTCACAAATGCTTCAAATTCGCTTTTGCGTAAATCCTCCTTTAGAACTTTGTAAACATCCTGTTCATCTCTAAGTAAAACAGCTCGCAATTTTTGAAGTGCCGTTACCCTGTATTCTATATTAAAGGTAATACGGGATTTGAAAAAGTCGGTTTGTTGCTGATGTACTTGTGATGGTGTCATAAATTCTTTTCTATAGCTTTCCAGATAGGGTCGAGAGCAGGAATTGGTGCAGTAATCTGCACGACTTCCTTTCTCACTGGATGTAGGAAAGATAAGAATCTTGCGTGTAAATGTATGCTCGCATCTTTATTACTGCGTCTAGCACCATATTTAAGGTCGCCTTTAATGATGAATCCTATTTTACTAAGCTGTGATCTAATTTGATGATGACGACCTGTTTCCAGTCGTATTTCTAACAAACTATAATTGTTCATACGCTGTAAAAGCTTGTAATGCAGCATTGCTTTTTTAGAATTAGGGACCTCGTGATCGTGCGCATAGCTTTTATTTTGTTTGGGATTGCGTACGAGATAATGGGTGAGCGTTTGCTGTTCTTTTGAGACGTGGCCTTCTACAACCGCCCAGTAAATTTTTTCCGTTTTATGATCTGCAAATAGCTTGTTCATACGAGAAAGAGCTTTTGAAGTTTTTGTAAATATTACAACTCCTGAAGTAGGCCTGTCCAGACGGTGCGTTACACCCAGATAAACCGCGCCGGGTTTATCATATTTTACCGCAATATATTCCTTGATTAAGTCTGGCAAAATAGTATCACCAGTTTTATCACCTTGCACCAGGTCACCAGAATGTTTATTGACCGCAATCAGATGGTTGTCTTCAAACAATATACGGGAGGAATCTAATTTATTCATTACAGATCTTTACGATATGTACGTCTGCGTTTGTGGAGAATAGGGTCAAAATCTTTCCAGGAAGCCTGGACGGCATAATTGTCTTCAAGTTCTGGATTTGTCTCACAAAGGTCGATCCCGTAGTTCATGAAATTCTGGGTAATATTGCGGAACACCATTGCTGTAACGCCTTTTCCCTGCAATTTAGGGTCAATTCCAATTAAATAAAATGATGCGAGGTTATTTTTCTTTTTTGCTTTCAAAAGATGTAAAAAACCAAAAGGGAACAAGTGTCCGTTAGCTTTCTGCAAGGCCTTAGAAAAGGAGGGCATGGTGATCGCAAACGCAACTAATTTCCCGTCATTGTCCACGACAGCCACCACAAAATCTGGATTGATGAACTGTAGAAATTTCTCACGGTACAGATCTACCTGATATTGCTGTATGGGTACATAGCTTACCAGTTTTGAATAGGACTGATTGAGTAATACAAACATCGCATCCACATAAGGTTCAATTTCCTTGGTGGATTGGAATTTGAGTTCTCGCAGACCATAGCGTTTAGCAATAAGATCAGCAAATTTGTTGAAACGTTCTGGTACCGGATTGGGAGGTTCAAATTTGAATTCGACCCACTCTGCACCTTTCACAAAACCCAGTTGTTCCATATGTTCCATATAATAGGGATCATTATACCATCCTATCATAGTGGCAAGTTCATCGTAACCTTTGATCAACATTCCCGCTCGATCCATGAGTGTAAAACCTACCGGACCTTCCATATATTCCAGGTTGTTTTCGGTTCCCAATTTAGAAACTTCGGCAAGCAGTGCTTTTGTAACTTCCACGTCATCTACCATGTCCAGCCACCCAAAACGCATTTTAGATTTCTGCTGTTCCTCTACTTCAATATGATTGATAATTGCAGCGACCCTTCCCACAATTTCGCTTTCGCGGAAAGCGAGAAACAACCAACATTCTGCATTTTTAAAAACCTGATTTTTCTCTGGATCAAAGTTGGCCATTTCGTCGTTGATCAATGGCGGCACGAAATAGGGATTGTCCTTGTAGAGATCCATAGGGAACTTCACAAATTTCTTGATATCCTTTTTACTCGATATACGTTTAACAGTAATACTCATGTAGATGGTTGTAGGTAATTATTGAAGTGCTGTAACAGGAGCATCCTTATGAAAATCCAGGCGGTAACTCATACCCACGTTGACCTGGTACAGGCTGGGCGTTTCTTTAAAATTCACAGCTGCACTAGCGTCAACCTGCCATTGTCTATCAATAAGGTAAGCGACGCCGCCACGAGCAATATCATCGCTATAGAAATCAGAAATGAGCGTTTGATACTCACCGAAAACGGCCCACCTTCCATCAATAGCATGTGTTAAGGTAAAAATACCTTCATAAGTGGGAACGTCTGTGCTCACCCTATCGCCTATAAAATTCATAACAAAAACCCAAGGGCCAAAATTATGCTGCGTTATGAGCTCAACCCGTGGCGAAATCTTAGCGATATCTTGCGGTAGTAGAGAGTTAGTATCGCTCAAATCAAAATTAACACCGGCATAAACCGAAACTGCTGGAATCAGATCCTTCCATTTAATACGGCGGTTATCTCTCCAACTGCGGATATTAACCTCTCGCTTACCCCATTTTTTAATAGGATCAAACACTAAATATTTGGCTCCTAAAGTACTTCTACTAAAGTTAGAAAACGTGCGATCTACAGAACCAAATCCTTGATTAAGGGTTTCATTAACGCTGTTAAACGTGCCGAAATAAGAGATTTCAAGCTCTTCCCAAAGCAACCCGTAGCGCAGCTGGAATGCCATTCCAGTTATATCTCGCTGATAGTTGAGCAATTCATGATCCTCACTGCGATAAAACGCAGAACCTTCTACTTGTATCACATCTGTTCCCACGGCAAAGGCACCTTGAGAGCGTCCTGGATTATTTGTGTTGATGGTTTCCGTATACTGTGCGATTGCAGGAGTATTGAACCCAAACAAAAACAAACCGGCAGCAACTACTATTTTAAAGATTTTCATAAACGATAATGAATACCAAATTTAAGATTTATTAAAGAGTATGAAATGCGGGAGGCCGTAATTTTATCGCAAACTATAAGCCATTGAAATTATTACAGGCCATTTTAATCATTATAGGCGTTTATCTTGCTGTTAGGTTGATTCTGAAACATTACGGTAAATCCATACTTAGCTGGGCTGGAAAGAAAGCTATGCAGCGGGTACAGAAACAGTTCAACCAGCGTCAAACTCCAGCTGACGGCTCTACTATTAAAGATGGGGAAACAGAACTCAAGTCTAAACGCAGCCATTCTTCTCCATCTGGAAAGAATCCCAACAAAACCGTGGGAGAGTACGTCGACTATGAAGAAATTGATTAATTTTCAATTTCAAACCATTCTGACTCTTAATGCGCATTTCATTTAAAAAAATAGCGCCACATCTCGTGGTGTTACTGATTTTTATAATCACATCATTAGCCTATTTCTACCCTGTTTTGAGCGGTAAGAAATTATATCAAAATGACATTGTTCAATACAAGGGGAATGCGCGCCAACTCATTGAAACCAGAGAGGTTACCGGAGAAGAGATTTATTGGACAGACTCTGTCTTTGGTGGAATGCCTACTTATCAATTGGGAGCGAGATATGATTACGATTTTATAGATCAACTAGATCGAGCGATCCGTTTTTTACCACGACCAGCAGATTATTTATTTCTTTATTTTCTTGGGTTTTATGTGCTGATGATGGTGTTGAGAGTTGACTGGCGCCTGGGATTACTTGGTGCACTTGCTTTTGGATTTTCCACCTATCTCATTATTATATTAGGTGTAGGCCATAATGCAAAGGCACATGCCATTGCATATTTCCCGCTGGTTTTGAGCGGTCTCATTCTCGTATTTCAACGTAAATATCTGTGGGGAGGAATTCTCACAGCCGTTGCGATGGCGCTAGAATTGCAGGCAAACCATCCACAAATGACGTACTATTTAGGGATTGCCTGTTTCATTATGGGTCTTGCCTATTTCATTGATGCCATACGTCGTAAGATATTACCACATTATTTTAAAGCGGTGGCTATTATGGTGGTTGCCGTCGTGATTGCGCTGGGAACAAATGCAGCAAATTTACTGGCGACTCAGGAATACAGCCAGGAAAGCACGCGTGGTCCTTCAGATATTTCCATTAACGCTCAAGGCGAAAGTGTGGAAGCTACAAATGGCCTGGATTACGATTATATCACTCAGTATAGTTATGGAATTGCAGAAAGTTGGAACCTAATCATCCCGCGCTTTGCTGGCGGTGGCAGCGGTGCAAGACCAGAGGAAGATTCTAACACCGTGAATTTTATAATTGATAGATACGGTGCTCCTAAATCTGAAGCTCTTGAGTTTGCACAGCAAAGCGTTCCTTTATACTGGGGCGCACAACCTATTGTGGAAGCGCCAGCTTACATAGGAATCACGGTATTCTTCCTAGCTTTATTTGCATGCTTCTTAATAAGAGGTCGATTGAAATGGTGGACAATAGGAGCAACCGTTCTAGCATTGTTACTCTCTTATGGTAAGAATCTAGATTTCTTAACTGATTTCTTCATCGACTACGTACCGTTATATTCTAAGTTTAGAGCAATTACTTCTATTCAAGTTATTATAGAACTCTGTGTTCCTATTCTTGCGGTAGTCGGTTTATACCAGTTTTTTAATAAAACTCAAGAACGAGAAGACAAAATAAAGGCATTGAAATATGCAGGTTTAGGGCTGGGAGGTGTGATTTTAGTTATAGCGGTTCTCGGGAATCAATTATTTGATTTTGCAGGTTCTTATGATAATTCTTATAGAGATAGTGATCAGTTAGGACCTAAATTCGTTGATGCACTACGTCAGGATCGATTTGAAATCATGCAGGCAGATGCTTTCAGATCCTTATTATTTGTAGGATTGATTGTGGGTGCTTTGTGGATGTATTTAAAATCAAAGCTCTCAGAAAACCTAGTAATTGGTAGTTTGATTGTTTTGATAATGGTTGATCTAATAGGTTTTAATCAAAACTTTATTTCCTACAAAGACACTCCGCAGGAGCAAAGCAATTTTGTTTCGGCCAGAGATTATGACGTTCCGTTTTTGCCAACTTCTGCAGATCGCAAGATTAGTGAGGATCCAGGTTTTTTTAGAGTTTATGATCTCTTGGTAGATCCATTCAATTCTGGAAGAAGTCCGTACTTCCATAGATCGTTGGGAGGTTATCACGGTGCCAAACCTAAAAGAATGGAAGAACTTGCAGATTTCTATTTAAGAGACGAGAATGGCGCTTTGATTCAAGGGGTAACTCCGCAAAACGCTGAGATCCTTAATATGTTTAATGTCAAGTATATTTTAGGTTCTACCGAGGAAGGTGTTCAAACCATTCCTAATGAAACAAATCTTGGCCCAGCCTGGTTTGTAAAGGAATACAAGACAGTCGCAAATGCAAATGAAGAGATCATGGCATTGAGCCAACTCGACTCCAACAGAATTGCATTTCTTCAAAATAACCAGAAAGAATTAATAGGAATTCAAACCATAGGAGCAGACAGCACAAGTAACATAATTCTTGATAGTTTTGCTCCCGAAAATCTGAGTTACACGTCTAATAATCTGCAACCAGGACTCGCTGTTTTTTCTGAAGCCTATTATCCACATGGCTGGAAGGCAACGATTGATGGAAAAGAAGTTCCCATTGCTAAAGTCAACTTTGCTCTACGCGGTTTAAATGTTCCGGCAGGAACGCATAAGATCGAATTCACTTTTGAGCCAGAGGTGGTCGCTACAGGTAATACGATTATGCTGGCCAGTAATATATTGCTCGGTTTGCTCATATTGGGATCTGCTGCGGTATGGTTTCGTAAATCACGATAATTGAAAGAGACACTGTTTATCGTTAGCTATTATTGGCCTCCCGCTGGTGGGCCAGGCGTACAGCGGTGGTTGAAGTTCGTTACCCATTTACCCAAAGAGGATTTTGATATTCACGTTATCATTCCAGAAAACCCAGATTACCCTAGTACAGACGATTCCTTGATGGCAGAAATTCCGTCTGGAATATCAGTCACTAAAGTCGCAATCAAAGAGCCCACGAGATTTTTGAAAAAACTGTTTGGGTCTAAGACAAAACAATTGCAACGCGGTTTTATCGAGAAGAAACCTGGTTTCATAGAAAGGATCTTGTTGTGGATCCGTGGGAATTTTTTCATTCCAGATGCTCGAGTTTCTTGGGTGAACAAAGTGGTTAAAGAGTTGAAAGATGATTCCGCTTTCGCGAAAGCGGACTTCCTCATCACCACTGGACCACCACATTCTGTGCATTTAATAGGATTGTGGTTGAAACAATCATCACATTCAACCGTAAAATGGATCGCAGATTTCCGGGATCCATGGACGACTATAGGGTATCATAAATCCTTGAAACTCACCAAATCGTCTACCGCAGAACACGTGCGGCTGGAACAACAAGTCTTAACAAAAGCCGACCAAATCCTAGTCACAAGTCCCGCTACCAAGGAAGAATTTGCCAAAAAAACCGAAAAACCCATTGCGGTAATTACCAATGGATTTGATCTAGAAACGAACGACACATTGCAGCCCAACGGTAAATTTACCATCAGCCACATAGGAACCCTTCTGGCAGACCGTGATCCCAAAACGCTGTGGATTGCGCTAAGGGATATCGCAAAAAATAATCCAGGTTTTGCTGCAGATCTTGAGTTGCAATTGGCTGGCAATGTTAGCGACAATGTGCTGCAATCCATAAAGGATGCTGGACTGAAAAATTACCTTCAAAACCTGGGTTATGTAAGCCACGTAAAGGCCTTGGAGTTGATGTACGCATCTCAAATATTGTTATTGATTGAGATTAATGATAGAGATACACGAGTCATCATTCCTGGAAAACTCTTTGAATATTTAGCCAGCCGCAGGCCCATCATCGCCATAGGTCCTGCCGATTCAGATATTGAAAAAATATTGGAAGATACAAATGCCGGAACCTACTTTACCTATGACGGGCATAGCCTCAAGGCTCAGATTCTGAAATCTTACATCCTGTTTAAAGAGGGTAAATTAATTGGGAATTTGTCTGATATTTCAAACTTTCACCGCAAGCAATTGACTCAGCAACTTATGAAAATTCTCCAGAACTAATGGGGATCGTGATCAAACATAGCAGTTGGAATCTGGTAGTGACTGGATTTGGTTTTTTACTGGGCGCAATCAATGTTTTGGCACTTGCCACCACTTACTTAGACGACGATTATTACGGTCTGTGGAATTATATTCTGAGCACCTCATTTTTGTTGTTTCCGTTGATGTCCTTCGGTTTGCACAATACTATCGTAAAATATTACTCCACTTTCAAAACCGATCGGGAACGCAATAACTTCCTGACTCAAATGCTATTTTGGCCATTTGTGGGAGCAATTCCTATATTTTTATTGGTCTTTGTTTTTTATGACGATATCAGATTGCTGATTTCCTCTACCAATCAAATGGTGGGTGATTTCCTGTGGCCCATTTTATTAATTGCAGTTTTTCAAGCCTATTTTGAGATCTTTTATGCGTGGACTAAAGTGTATTTAAAAACGATAGGAGGTAATTTTTTAAAAGAAGTTTTTTATAGGGCTGCCGCGACGGTAACACTATTATTAGTGGCATTTGATTTCATCACCCAGGTTCAATTTATCTATGCTTTGATTCTGATTTATTTCCTACGCATGCTGCTGATGGGAATCATGGCGTGGCGGACCTTCGCGCCCAAATTTGTTTTTTACAAGCTCGAAGCATCGAGGGAATTGATATGGTACTCGACCTTAATGGTCATCGCTGGGAGCGTGGGAACCGCGTTGATTGACCTCGATAAGAATATGTTGAATCAATACATGGATATTTCAAACATCAGTTATTATGGGGTTGCAGGTTTTATTGCGACGGTCATTGCCATTCCAGCGCGTGGTATGGCTCAAATTATACATCCATTGACGGCGGGTTATTTTAATGCTGGAAATATGGAAAAGGTGGAATGGTTGTACAAACGCAGCTCCCTTAACCTGACCATTATTTCTGGACTGTTGATGGTGCTAATCATTTGTAACGTGAACGAGTTTTATGAAATTTTACCACCTGCATTTGCAGTTGCGATTCCTGTGGTATTCTTGATTTCTTTGGTCAAGTTTACAGAGAGTCTGCTGGGTAGTAATAATGCTATTTTGTACAATACAAACCTCTATCAGTTCACGCTTTGGCTAGGTCTAGGACTTGCCGTTATTGCGTTTTTGTTGAACATCTGGCTCATTCCATCTTACGGTTTTATAGGGGCTGCGGCGGCGACTTGTGTATCTTATGTGGTTTACGCTTTCGCGAAAGCGTATTACGTACAGATCAAACTTAAGATCCATCCATGGACCACGCAAACGAGCATCACCTTACTATTGGTTGTGGTGTTGATAGCACTATTTTATCCGTGGGATTTTCAATGGAATGTGTATGTAAACATCGGCGTTAAAAGTATTCTGATCACCATTGCTTTTGCCATTACTGTCTACGTTCTAAGGCTTTCTTCAGAAATTAATGCCGCTGTCCAAAAGTTTTTAGACCAAATAAAACGCCCGCGATAAGGCAGGCGTTTTACTATTTTATTGAATTAGATATTATCGGCGACCGGAGCTTCTCCCACTGGATCTTCCAGAATTAGATCTGTTAGAAGATTCTGTACGACTGGGAGCCGATTTTTGAACCGCTGGTCTAGTGGATCTTGATGACGTTGCCGTTGATCTTGTTGAACGTTGCGGTGCAGGTGAAGACTGCGCTCTCGTAGTACGTTGAGGTGCTGGTGTAGCTCGACTATTTCTACTAGAACTCTCTTGTTGTCTAGGTTGCACCGTTCTTTGAGTGCTGCTGGATCTACCATTAGAAGATCTAGAAGTCGTGGACCTACTATTCGTTTTTCTAGCCTGCTGCTGTTCAACTCTGGTTTGAGGCTGTATCGTACCGCTAGATCTTGTTGATCTCTGGTTTGAAGATACCGTTCTACCATTTGTTCTAGAATTGTCTTCCCGTTCTACCGTTCTATTGGCAGCTGTACTACCACGTTGTGTAGAGGATCTTCCAGATCTTGAAGTACCTGAATTTCTTCCTTTACTAATGCTATTAGTACGGGAATCAGAATCAGTAGCCGTTGTGGATCTTCCCGCAACACTGTTATTTCTAGCTGTGCTATTTGAAGATCTGCGGTTTTCACTGCTGCGAACATCTGAAACCAATCGACCATTTGAATTCACAGTGTTTTCTCTTGCAATAGTATTTCTACCGGTTGCGATCTGATTGCGATTTATTTCTGTTCTACGTCCAGTAGCAACGGCACGACCTCTCGTATCTCTACGTCCACGTTCATAGCTGTTATAGCTAACATTATCATAGGGATGGTAGAAATTTCTTTGTGCTCTATTATCTACATAACATCCATTATAGTAACTAGGACTGCTCCAGTACGTCTGGTGATAGCTGTATGAAAACCGAATAGGGTTATAATAAGCACGGTACGGCGAGGAATATACAATTACATGATTAAACAATGGAACCGCATAATACTGGTGCCATGGTCTGTAAACGTAATATCTATTGAACGAATTGATGTATCCAGAATAATTATAAATCACACCTGGACGACTGTAACGCACATAAAGGTTTCCTATGTTGCGAACGTATCCATTTCTATAATTGATATCGATACCTCCAGCCTGTATGATACGACCATAAGAATCATAATATATAGGAGTACTTTCGATCTGGATCACAGCTCCATACTGATCGTACTGAACATAGGGATCATAATCGTATCCTGTATTAAAGGAAATATTCACGTTGCCGTAATTTGCATTGCTGTTGAGCTGTGGCCCGTTGTCCAAATAATTGAAATCAAACTGACCATCAGGAAATACAGCGAACTCAATGCCGCCTTCCGTGAAAATAAAGCTGTTGTCATAACCGCGGTTGCGATCACCATCATCAGCATTCTCTGCTTGGGCTATTCCAAATCCTAGGAATAAAAACGCCAATAGGGTAGAGATATTTTTCATAATAGTTAGGTATTAATGGCAAGTATCAGTACTTACCTAACCTATAAAATCAACTCGCGTGCCAAAACATAATTGAAGTAAGCCTATTAAGTTAATAGGACTTGAAAAATAATTATAACGAACTGATAACTAGTAAATTGAATAATTTTTAAAAACTTAAAAAAAAATAGCACGAGAACTACAACGTTTTCGTAAAAATAGTTTTAGGAGCTTTAAACCGGATATTATTTAGAAGCTGATCAACATTATCTCGGTATCATCTTCCACATCTATAGGCTCATAAACACCATAATTTGTGGCCAGCCTGATGTAGACACTATCTAACGGTACAAAAACTCGAGCTTCAATCTCGCTGCCGTATGCCACTGGGTTGACATAACTTTTTCGAAGATTCTCAAAAGCTAATCCTGGTCCTATCATATCTGCAGGACCTCCGGCAGGGCTAATAACTTGAATGGAAGTGATCACATCATTTTCATAGTAGAACTCGACTGCCTCCTCGCTATCTATGGATAACATGTAAATATCAAAGGCGCCATCTCCGGTTTCAATGACCATAGGACGCAAGGTGTCTTTTTTTCTCAAAGTGGCCGATAACAATGTTTTGACACTACGATCACGTAGAACCTCTGAAAGTCCCAACCTCTTCATTACTATACCAGGACTGAAAGGTGTGTAAATAAACTCGGGCTCCACAATATCAACCTCTAATTCTTGAGAAATGGTTTCGTCATTGGTAAGTTCCAAGGGTGTGACTGTTGTTAATAAGGAGTCACTATCAGTCAGTTTAGGCTCTTTAGAATTCGTAACTTTTGACGAGGTACGATCTTTACAGCTGATTAAGATCACTAAAGCTAAACATACAAAGGAGAAGCTTAAACGGTTCATGGAGATCTATATTTAGGCGGCTAAGATACAGCGGCTTTATAGGTTTTCAAACAGCGCTCTCGAGCTTCTTTGTGATCGACCATCATTTCTGGATAATCGTCCGTATCATGTTCTGGAACAAATTCATTGATGTATTTCCGGTCCTTATCAAACTTGTCCTTCTGGGTAATAGGGTTGAAGATTCTAAAATAAGGGGCTGCGTCAACACCACTGCCAGCTGCCCATTGCCAATTCCCTACATTGCTGGACATTTCATAATCCAGCAACTTTTCAGCAAAATAAGTCTCGCCCCAGCGCCAGTCGATCAAAAGATGTTTGCATAGGAAACTTGCGACAAGCATTCGTACACGATTGTGCATGTAACCAGTTGTATTGAGTTCCCGCATTCCAGCATCTACTAATTTATATCCAGTCGTTCCTGTTTTCCACTTTTCAAATTCGGCTTCATCATTTCTCCAATCGATGCGGTCGTATTTTGCTCTGAAGGATTTTTCTGTCGTGTGTGGGAAGTGAAACAAAATCTGCATAAAAAATTCTCGCCAGATCAATTCTGATAAGAACACTTTATTTTTAGACTGCATTCCCTTCTTCATCATCTTTCGCGGACTCACAACTCCAAAACGCAAATAAACACCTAATCGAGTCGTTCCTTCCTTTGCGGGAAAGTTTCTAGTGTCCTCATATTCTTCAATGGTTGTAGGTGTAACGTCGTAGGCAGGGATTTCAATACCAGATTTTTTAAAACCCATGTCGCTCAAAGTGAGATTGGGCAAACGCGAATTCTGAATACAATTCTCAAGAACAGAACTGGTATAATAAATACGCAGTCCTTCTTCATTTTTATACTCTTCTTGGAAACGTTCTAACCATTTATTCTTGTAGGGTGTGTAAACGACATAGGGATCGCCGTCGCCTTTTACAACTTCGCTTTTTTCAAAAACCACTTGGTCTTTGAACGTATGGAAATCTATATCACTTTTACCCATCAATTCCTTGATCGCTGCATCACGTTCTTTAGCATAAGGTTCGTAATCGTGGTTTGTATAAACCGCTTGAACCTCATGATCCTTTAGAATTTCTTTCCAGATTTCTTCTGGTTTTCCATGATACATGGCGATAGAACTTCCACATTCTTTTTGCAGCTCGTTGCGCATGCGCTGGAGTTCCTCATATATGAAAGTTACCCGAGCATCATCCTCGGGCAACTTGTCGAGAATTTCTTTGTCAAAAATAAAAATAGGTAACACGGGAAGACCTGAATTTAAAGCTTCATAAAAGCCTACATTATCATCTAGTCTCAAATCCCGTCTGAACCAAAATACGTTTACTTTATCTGCCATATTATCCCAAGTCCAGTGTTGATTTTCCACCATCAAGTCCTAAAACTTGACCTGTCATCCAGCCTGCATTCTGTTCTAATAAATAAACAGCAAGGCCCGCAATATCTTCTGGAGTTCCTACTCGTTTCAAAGGATGGAGTTCGCCCATTTTCTCTTTTTTTGCATCATTATTCAATAATCTGCCTGCAAGTGGCGTATCGACTAGGGAAGGAGCGATGACATTGACGCGCACGGTAGGTGCATATTCTGCAGCTAGTGCTTTAGCAAATCCCTCAATGGCACCTTTTGCAGCTGCAACACTGGTGTGGAAGGGCATACCTGTTTGTACAGCAACTGTAGAAAAGAAAACTATACTGCTGGTCCCTTCTTTGGTAAGTAGTGGTAGAACGTCACGAGTAACTTTAATCAAAGAGAAAAAGTTGATTTGCATATCTTCTTCAAACTGCTCCTGTTTGAGCATTTTGAAAGGCTTTAAATTAATGCTACCAGGGCAGTACACAAACCCATCGAGGGATTCTGGTAATTTTGATAAATCTAGGGAATCAGTGCTAGCGTCAAAAGTGATATGAGTAACACCATCTGGTAAATTTTCGTTTTCACGAGAGGCTACAAATACATTGTTTCCCTCATGCAAATGTTGAACGATAGCATTGCCTATTCCATGGCTGCCTCCTATAAGTAGTATATTTCTGGACATATTAATTGAGTATATCTTGTTTTAAAGTAGATTGATTTTCAGGTTCTGTGTACACACCAAATTTTTTAACGAGTGCGCTTTCGCGAAAGCGAAATATTTCATCCAGTTTGGGTTTCACCAAAAACGGATGCACCATTTTCCCTAGAAAGCCTAAGGGTAATCTGTAATGGACAATGTCTTCCATAAGTGTCCCACCGGGAATTTCACTCACAAAATGTTTATGATGCCAGGTTGCGTAGGGACCATACATCTGTTCATCCACAAAATATTGCTTTTCTTTCACCTGGGTAATGTGTGTCACCCAGTTTGTCGTAAAGAAAGGCAATGGCTTAACAGAGTATTCAATGAGCTGGCCAGGATACATCCCGCGATCCGTTCCATAGAGAACTGTCATTTCCATTGCTGGTGGAGTAAGAAGTTTCAGATTATTAGCATCTGTGAGAAACGCCCAGGCTTCATCTAATGTTATGGGTAACTTTTGCTTGGTATGAACTTGGTATAATTTCAATGGCTGGTGATTTAGTTTTTAAATATAGTCGCTAAAGAAAATTAGGGCTAACAATCCTTTGTTAATTGTCCCATGATGAATCGTCACGCAATTCACCGCTGGTGTATTTACGACCGATGGCAAACTTTACACCTAGGGTAAATAATAGGTTTGATAAGTTTGATTCTCTTCTAAAACCTTGGAGATCTGTAGGGTTTGAACTCAATCGTTCAATGGAAGTATTGTATACTAGAGGTTTGCCTAAGCTGGTCAGGAATTGCGGAGAAAAATAGATCTGCGTACCGCGACGGAAGTAATAATTGAAACGCAAACCAGCATGTGTAACCATACTTGAATCGTCAGTATCTCCATTAATAAAATGAAATCGATCATCATTTGTACTTGCAAAACCATTAGTATCGTTGACATCCAGAAATAATATTCCTAGTCTGGCAAACCCATCTACTTGAAACCTATTTATAGTTTTGCTCATCACAACGCCAGCAGTAATTTGTGTAAATGATTCATTTTGAGGGCTAGGCCCATTAGGCTGCATGGTAAAAGCAGTCTCGTTATATCCATGGTGCAACCCCAGCGATAGCCCAATGTTTTTATTAAAATAGCCATCATAGACTATTCCTGCTGTCAGGCCTGTACGGGCCACATTGCCATAATCGCCGGTAGGTTCTGCAATACCCAGGTCAATGGAGAGATTGTGTTTAGGGATTTCTCGTAGGTGCAATGGAAGTTCTGCATCGTCAGTTTGAGCTATCACAAGGATGGGAAAAAGAAAAAGGAGTAAAAGAAGTTTTTGTCTCATATTGTAAAGATATTTGATACAAATTGGCAATTTCTTAAATAAGATTATGATTTTGTTTTGTTCGCTTTCGCGAAAGCGAACTAACTTTAGGTATTCAAATTAACTTAAAAACAATTATCATGAGCGACAAGGAACTAGAAGGAAAAATGGATCAAGCTAAAGGTAAGGTCAAAGAAGGATACGGAAAATTAACCGACGATAAGTCCACCGAAGCTGAAGGTAAAGCAGACCAAGCTAAAGGAAAAGCTAAAGAAGCATACGGTGAGGCAAAACGTGATGTGAAAAATGCGCTGGACGGCGACAAAAAGTAAACATGGAGAAACTGACCGAAGAACAGATTGAAAAACATTTGGAAAATGTAGAAGGATGGGATTATTACGATGATGCCATTCACACTACATTTGAATTTGATAACTTTATGGACGCCTTTTCAGTAATGACAAGGATTGCCATGGAGGCTGAAAAGATGGAGCATCATCCTGACTGGCATAATTTATATAATACTCTTGAGATATCTTTAAGTACTCATGATGTTAATGGATTAACCGAAAAGGATTTTAAACTTGCTGCAGCCATTGAGCATATTGTAGGTGATGAATAATCTTTCTGCATTTAATTAATATAAATCCCTTGCGCGAGCAGGGGATTTTTTTGTTTTATGACGAACGACGCTCGTTTTTCACTTCGACAGGCTCAGCGCCGCGTCTTCACAAAACCTCCTGACGTATGAAAAACGACGTATTTGTGATTGTGAAATAATTTTCTATTTCTTTCTGGAAGATTTCGTTTATTTTGAAATAATGAAAAATGAGTGCTACACCCTTTGACTACGATATTTCCCTGAAGGGAAACAAGAAGTAAGAAGTTTTTGAGAAAGACGAGTGGTTTACAATTTTATCATCTTCCCTTGAGTAAAGAGACGAGATGGGTGTTTTGCGAAGTTAAGTTTTTACTTGAACCCTATGTTAAAATCACGGTCTGTAATATTTTTATAGGTCTACCATGTCAACGTTCTTGCAACATAGACCACAGAACCTTAATTTTACATAACAAACTAAACTATAGAAATGGGAAGAGCATTTGAATTCCGTAAAGCGCGCAAGATGAAAAGATGGGGTGCGATGTCTAAGGCATTTACACGCATTGGAAAAGATATTGTGACTGCTGTAAAAGAAGGTGGGCCAGATCCTGATGTTAATGCTAGATTGCGAGCGGTTATACAGAATGCAAAGTCTGTCAACATGCCTAAGGTAAATGTTGAACGTGCTATCAAAAAAGCAAGTGATAAGGATACTAAAGATTATGAAACGGTTTTGTTTGAAGGCTATGCGCCTCACGGTATTGCCGTTTTAGTGGAAACTTCAACAGATAATAACAATAGAACTGTTGCAAACGTACGTAGTTATTTTACTAAGTACGACGGAAGTCTAGGTACCAGTGGTTCTGTAGAATTTATGTTTGAACATAAATGCCACTTTAGAATCCCAGCGGAAGGGAAGGATCTGGAGGAATTAGAATTAGAGCTGATTGATTTTGGTGCAGAAGAATTGTTTCTGGATGAAAAGGATGAAGAAGACGCCAATAGTGTTGATGGTATCATGATTTATGCAGAATTCCAAAATTATGGAACCATGCAAAACGGACTGGAAGAACTGGGGCTTGAAATCTTAAGTTCTGGATTTGAATATATTCCAACGGTTCAAAAGGAATTGACCGAAGAACAGCAAGAGGATGTGGACAAATTATTAGAGAAGTTGGAAGAGGATGATGATGTGAATAATGTGTACACGACGATCAAGGAAGATTAGTATTGTGATATATCGTGCCGGTTTCTAGTTTGACGGTTAAGACGATATAATAAAGGTATTGACTTTAAACCACAAGTTCAAAATCTCAAATTGTATAAAAAACACGAGAAGCAGTGGTAGGTTTTTTAATTTTTCAAGCATCAAGCATCCAGCATCCAGCATCCAGCATCCAGCAGCACTCGGTCTTTATACTTGGAACTTTGTACTTGATACTTAAAAAAGACTTTAATATTTAATTATTGATTGGTAACTTTTGAAAAACTATCTTCCAACCTAACTTAAAACAAACGATACCATGGTAAAAGAGAAATATCAAAGCGTTCTGGAACTGGGCGAAAAACTAAACATTATAGGAGGTGATGTCAAGGTAAATAATGACAAATTAGAAATAAGTGGTACCACCCGTAATCAGTATCAAAAAGATCAGCTGTGGGACGAGATCAAAAAAGTAGGCGGAGAAAATCCATCAGATATTACGGCAGATATCAAGGTCGCAGACACTAGTATTTACTGCCATCACGAAGTGCAAAAAGGGGAGTCTTTAAGCCTTATTGCCAAGAAATATTATGGCGATCCCATGAAGTATAAAAAGATCTTTGAGGCAAATACAGATCAGTTGAAAAATCCGGACCTAATCCATCCAGGTCAAAATCTTATCATTCCCAATAAATAAATTATTAGGTACATTATGAACCTGCAACTCTTCAAATTGCTGCCCCATCGGGTGGCAATTTTTGTATGAGGTCTTTTGCGTACTGTTGCAACTCTTCAAAAAACAGTCTGAATTGCTCTTCTAAAACCTCATAATGTTCCTGCAGTTCCACAGCCGCATGTTGCATGTTGCTTTTACCATTGGTACGTTTGTTCATCTGGTACAGAATATGACTCATTCCTTCTACCGTTCGGTAGCTGTAGATCCAGTTTTGTTCTACCATAACGGGATAAAACCGCTGAATTCTGGGCGGTAGGATATCCCAGTATTCTTTGAGATCTTCATAGAATCCCAAGGTGTATTTTTCAAGTTCGACGGGATGAAAATCAGACCAGTTTGCTGCCAGAAAGTGATCATAATATAAATCGACGATAACACTGCTCCACAACCCGTATTTAGGTCTGATTAAGTTTTTACTTTGTTTTACAATAGGATGATGATCTGTAAACGTATCAATGTAGCGGTGTAGCATGATTCCCTGAGATACACGGTCTGGAAACTTTGAAAAATTCTTGCCACGTACGGAATCTGCAATAAAATTGCCGATTCGCAGTTCTGTGTCGTTTCCTGATAATACTAAGTGTGCCAGATAATTCATGAATAGGTTTTGCGGGTGATCTCGTAGAAAACTACATTTGTCGTAAATATAACAACTACACACATGACACTCATAAAATCCATTTCAGGAATTCGCGGCACTATAGGGGGCAACCCTGGAGACAATTTAACTCCGCTAGATGCCGTGAAATTTGCTAGCGCTTATGGAAAATGGATCAAAACAGCTTCAGGCAAGGAAAGACCACTAGTAGTAATAGGCCGTGACGCTCGTATTAGTGGTGCTATGATCCAGGCTTTGGTTCAAAATACACTGGTGGGAATGGGATGTGATGTAATTGATTTAGGTTTGAGCACAACGCCTACCGTAGAGATTGCCGTACCCCAAGAAAACGCAGATGGAGGTATCATTCTCACCGCTAGCCATAACCCCAAAGAATGGAATGCCCTTAAACTACTCAATAACAAAGGCGAATTTCTGGATGGAGTAGAAGGTCAGAAGATTCTGGATACGGCAGCTGCAGAGGATTTCGCTTACGCGGAAGTTGATGATCTAGGTCAAGTCACTGCGATAACCGACTATATTGACAAACACATTGTTGAAGTATTAAAATTGCCACTGGTCCAGGTCGATGCGATAAAGGCCGGCAAATTTAAAGTGGTGGTGGATGGAGTGAACTCCACGGGAGGTATTGCCATTCCTGCATTATGCAAGGCATTAGGTGTTGAGGTGGTAGAATTATATTGCGATCCCACGGGACACTTTCCCCACAATCCAGAACCATTGAAGGAACATCTGGGCGATTTATGCGCAGCAGTCACAGAACATAAAGCCGACTTTGGCATCACCGTAGATCCAGACGTGGATAGACTTGCCTTTATTACCGATAAAGGAGAAATGTTTGGGGAAGAATATACGCTCGTAGCTTGCGCAGATTATGTGCTGAGCAAGAAAAAAGGAGATACGGTGAGCAACCTATCTTCTTCCAGAGCATTGCGGGACGTGACCGTAAAACATGGTGGTAACTACCATGCAGCAGCTGTGGGCGAGGTAAATGTCGTTACTAAAATGAAAGCCGTGAAAGCCGTTATAGGCGGTGAGGGAAACGGCGGTATCATCTATCCAGACAGCCATTATGGTCGTGATGCATTAGTAGGCGTGGCACTGTTCCTATCCCTTTTAACAGAGAAGAAAATGAAAGTTAGCGATCTGCGTGACAGTTATCCTTCCTACTTTATGGGTAAGAAAAAAGTACAGCTAACGCCGGGAATGCCAGTAGATGCTATTTTGAAAGACGTCGAAAAAAAATATGCTTCAGAAGATCTAACCACCATAGACGGTGTAAAAATCGACTTTGAAAACGAATGGGTGCACTTGCGTAAATCAAACACAGAACCTATCATTAGAATTTATACGGAATCAGGAAGTCAACAAGCTGCAGATCAACTAGCAGACCGCTTTATTGCAGAACTCGAGGGGATAGCTCAACAGCACGGGTAACATCATCAGGCGTGGTTTTCCAGCGCTTGTGGGACCATAGATAATATTCGGGCTGGCTTTTTATGAGCGCCTCCAGTTTTACAAAAAAGCTATCGGTGACCATCCATTCCGGTTCTTTGCTCGCGTCTCTAGTGATGAGTTCAAAATGTGCTTTGTAATAACCTCGTTTTACTTTTTTCACTTGCAGGAAGTAGACCGGCATTTCATATTGTTTTGCCATGCGTTCTGCGCCCATGAATACTGGTGTGGTTTGATTGAAAAAAGTGGTGAAGAACTGTGCTGATGATTGTTTGGGAGCTTGATCTGCGACGAGTGCATATAATCCGGCTTCCATGGAGTTGCGGCTGCCGCGTATGATGTTGTAGGCCTTTTTCATGGGTACGAGAGTAGAACCAAATTTTGATCGTACTCTCCTTATAAACTGGTCAAAATATCTATTCTTGATGGGTTTATATACCACATAGGATTTGAAATCCAGAAATTGATCCAGTGCAATAGTCCATTCGTAGCTGGCCTGGTGGGCTAGCATTACAACTGTGGGCTGTCCCGCTTTCGCGAAAGCGTTAACCTCCTCAATGTTGTCACATATAAAGCGTTTTTGAACTTCATCATGTGTAATACCCGTTGACTTAACCATCTCAAGGAAAATATCGCAAAAGTGCTGTGTACTTTCTTTTGATATGCGAGTGATTTCTTTGTCATTCAGGTCTGGAAAAGCAATTTTTATGTTTGAGAAGATGACATCACGGCGGTATTTGAAAACGTGATAAAGTAACACATAAATGCAATCGCTTATGAAATAGATGATTGGAAAGGGAAGTCTGGAAATCAGCCAGATTATGGGATAAGCAAGATAAAATCCGACGGCTTGCATTGTTGAGTTTTTCGCAAATATACTATCTTGGCTCCTAAGATTTTCAATATGCTCTACGACATCGACATCGTCACGATTGTCATTATAGGAATTACTTGTCTCATTAGCTTCAAGGGTTTTAAAGATTATGATTTTTTTGATCAATACAAGTTTAATATTCTAGGCATCCAGCGCGGTGAATCCTATCGATTTTTCACAAGCGGATTCCTGCATTTAGATATTCAACATCTACTTTTTAATATGTTGACGCTCTATTTTTTTGCAGGAATTGTCGTTTACAGTCTTGGTACTGTAGCTTTCTTAATCATTTATATTGTGAGTCTGCTGGGTGGGAATTTTCTGAGTTATATGTTCCATAAAGATGAATATCATTATAGCGCTATAGGTGCAAGTGGGGCAGTTTCAGGAATTATTTATAGTGCTATACTTCTATTGCCAGAAATGATGATTTATGGGATCATTCCAGGATATATTTTTGGTATAGGTTATTTGATTTACTCCATTTATGGAATAAAGAAAAAAGTAGGGAATATAGGTCATGATGCACATTTTGGTGGTGCAGTAGCGGGCTATTTAGTCACTCTTGTTTATAATACAGATTTAATATTTACTCAAACTATTACCGTGGTAGCCTTACTTATTCCTATCGTAGTTTTATTTGTACTAATGCGCCTGGGTAAAATTTAATCTAGTAATTCTGATAGTTTCTCATGTAAGCTCTCACCTCTCAAATCCTTGGCGATAATAATACCATTCTTATCCAGCAAAAAGCTCGCAGGAATCGTTGAGACGTTATATTGCCTTGCGATTGGGTCATTCCAATAGGCAAGTCTAGAGATGTGGTTCCAGGCCAGTTGATCCTTTTGGATGGCTGCTATCCATTGATCTTTAGCATCTGGTTGGTCTAGAGATACGCTAATAATATTAAATCCCCTTTTATGATATTTGTTATAGGCAGCAACAATATTAGGATTTTCAACACGGCAAGGGCCACACCAGGATGCCCAGAAATCGATTAAGGTAACTTCTCCTAATACCTCTGGTAGTTTAATGACGCTTTCATCTGGACTTTTCCCCTCAAAATATGGCGCTTTCTGACCTATTCCTGTCAGCTCCATTTTTTTGAGATTTTCGTTGAAACGCAGTGTTATTGGGTTTTCCTTTAGTTCCTGACTTAGCTTATCATAAAGTTTCCTTGCTTTGATTTCATCAATATAATTTGCACCATATATATAATCCAGCACTAATGGCGCAACTAGTTGACTTGGATTTTCAACTACTAAAGCCATTAATTTATTTTTGTATTTTTCTTCACTATTTTGCCAGTCCTGATTTAAGGTTTTTATTTTTTCTTCATCGCCTATTTTGAGGTTCTGATTGCTCATTGCCTGATAGCTTCTATAGTCATCTCTGTGGCTAATTCGTAATTTACGATAGTTACTAAAAAGTTCGTTTTCCATACCACCTGTGATGGTACTGGTTAACATACTATCTTTATAAATAACCAATTTTAATTCTTGATTCTCTGAAATAAAATTGAATTGCTCTTGAGCCGTGTCAAGTTCTAAAAACCTAAGTTCTGGCGTGTCAGTGGATTCAATGACTCCAAAATCAAATTTATTTTCTATGACAATTGCGGTGTCTAAGTAAGTGAGTGTTCCTTCTGGCGATACTTTCTTCAGATAAATCCTCAAACCGTCATAAACACCTGTGGTTTCTCCTGATAAACTGGCAAATTCAGGTGTATCAGTTTTACATGATGTTAATAGAAATAGACTGGTCAAAATCAATAAAAGAATTCTCATAGTTGAACTTTATAGCAAAAATAAGGGAATACTAGGATTAATTAAATCTAAAACAGTAGTGATACGGCATTAGGTTTGCTATATATGTTATATTTAAATTATGGCTGTGAGCAAAAATAAAGATATGAATTTGGGTATGGACATCGTATTGAGTTTTGATAAACTCATACATGCTTATAAGGATAGGATGGAAGGTGAGGAGAATAGCTTTAAAAAACTATACTATTCTGCTTTGCTACAAGCTATTTCTAAAGACGGTTTTCCAGCAGCAAATATTACCGATAGTAATATTAATGATTACTCTGAGCAAATTAGCCTGATTCTGGCAGAGCTTTTTCCCGAATCTTTGACCTTTAACGAGATAAAGGCGGCCACTATTCCATTATCTTCTAAGCTGTTTAATTGCTCTGGCAGGTTACAAAAAATTTTAAATGCTGCAGGAGATGATTTCGAATTTAATTTTTTGGACGATTCAAAAAGCAATAGATTTTTACTTGCCTGTGGTTTGATACTTAATAAGTGCTATGACAGAGAATTAGACATGGGCACGTTCATGCATTCAGAAATTCCAGACAGTAATGGAAATGTAAGAACCTATAGAATTACCTATAATGCTGATTATATCTATGTCGCTCCCCATCAAAACACAAAAAAGCTTTCGGAGGAAGACATCAACCAATTGTTGAGATATCCAGATGATGAGGAGTTGTGGAAAAGCAGCTTCCCAATGGGATCTTATAAATTTGAAGGCTTTGGAATCATCACTTTTACTGATATAACAGTAGATTCAGCGATTTCTGACCTTAAAACAATTCTTCTAAATAATCCCGGATCAAAGCTTGCTCAGCAGCAAAATATTGAGGACGTCTTTAAAAAGATGTTCAACATGGATAAGATCCACGCTGGATTTACGTCATTTGATGCTTATGAGGGCACTTTTGAACAAATGCATTTTACTGATTCTAAAAGTTACATCTTGGGATCTAGTCACAGCAAAAATTGCCAAAATACGTTATGTAAGGATGCTTATGACCACTTAATCAAATTGCGTGAACCATTGATTATTCCTGATGTACTTGATTACCACGAAAGACAGGAGAATGATTTTATGACATTCAATTTGATAAATGCAGGGATTAAAAGTGCGATTCTTTATCCAGTCACTAAAAAGAAAAAATTAATAGGTGTACTTGAAATAGGAAGCGAGGTTCCATTTGCACTCAATAGCTTTAATGCCTCAAGAATAGAAAATGTAATTGACTACATAAAATCTGCCGTATTGCGAGGTGAAGAAGAGGATGAAAACCGAATCAAAGCTATAATCCAAACTGAATGTACTTCAATTCACCCTAGCGTTCAATGGAAATTTGAAAAAGAAGCTAGGCGTATTTTAAAAGCTAGAAACAATGACAAGGAGGAGACTTTCAGGGACGTAGGTTTTGAAGATGTTTATCCTTTATATGGTCAAATAGATGTAGTAGGAAGTAGTGATGCTAGAAACAATGCTATTAAGGAAGATTTAAGCGATCAACTAGAAAAGGTTAGATCTATAATAGACTCTGCTAAAGACTTTGAGCCTTTACCTATTTATGAACAAATAGGATTTAGAGTAAAAGGTTACAACGAGAAGCTCAATTCAGGACCTATTGATGCTAACTCTGAACGAGGCATCATAAAACTACTGACGGAAGAAATTAATCCAGTTATGGATCATGTTAGAACCCTATCGTCAGATCTAATGCAGCGCACACAGGAATATCAAGATCAGTTAGATCCTTTAAATGGGGTTATCTATAAGAAAAGGAACAACTATGATAATACCGTACAGACTATAAACCACGCCTTATCAAGATATATAGACAATAAACAGAAGGAAGCACAAGATATTTATACCCACTTTTTTGAAAGATTCAAAACCGATGGTGTAGAACATAATATCTACATAGGTAGTAGTATTAGAGAAGATCTTGACTTCAATATTGTTTATTTATACAACCTAAGATTATGGCAATTGCAAACCATGATCGAGATGGAAGACAAGTTTTACTCCATACAAAAGAATTTGCCATCTCAACTAGATGCAGCTTCCATGATACTTGTATTTGATAATACGTTGAGCATACGATATAGAATCGATGAAAAACGTTTTGATGTTGACGGCACTTACAATGCTAGATATGAAGTGATCAAAAAGCGTATTGATAAAGCAAATATCAAGGGAACACAAGAACGTGTGACCCAGAAAGGAACTATTTCCATTATTTATACAAACAAAGAGAATGAACGCGAATACATGCGTTACATAAACTTTCTTCAATATAAAAAATACTTAGGTGACGAGGTGGAACATCTAGAATTAGAAGACGTTCAAGGTGTTATAGGTTTAAAAGCCTTGAGAGTAAATATTCTTTACGGATTCAAGGCTTCTGAAAACAGAATGACTTATGATGATCTGACTAAGGAATTACATTTGCAACAACCTCATAATCATAAGTAGTAAAAGCGATTATGAATGCTACTACTGAGCAGATAATACCAATTGCAAACGTAGTGTAGGTCCATCTTAATAGCATGTACTTGCGATTTAAGACCAGACCCAGTAACCATAAATCCTTTAATAGACTTTGGTATACTTCTTCTTTATTGGTAATTAAACCCATCAAGGCTTTTTCATAGCGAGGGAAGGGAACTTTATGAAAATTACCAAAGAATAGTAAATTCACTTGTCGTTTTTCAACTTCCTCATCAGTGAACTCACCACTTGTAACATTAGGTCTAGTGGAGGCTATGGAAAGGATGATACTCGCTACAGAAAATAGTACCAGTATTAAAGTAGGATAGAGTAAATGTCTATTAGTTACCTGGTCTAGTTTTGGAATTATGTTTGCCAGAGCAAGTGATATAATAATTGCATTCACTGAGAGAAGAATATTAGCCTTTGTGTCAGCAATATCGCTCAGTTTGATGTGATTTCTTAGAGTAGTTCTGAAAAGCGTTTGAATGGCTCTTTCTGGACTTTGGTTTTTCAGATCAACTTTAAGTTGTTCTTTTTTGAACTTGGCTTTATTTTTCTTTTTTTGCTTGAAGAGTTTCATAAGGTTTTCATTCTTATGAACATTCCAGCTTTTCACCGCGTAATCACTGTAATAGCGATGTTTTTCTGTGAAAACATTGATATTTTCCTTACGCCATTCTTTATCGGTAAATTCTATACCGCGCAGTTCCAGCTCTTTTTTAAGAAGCTCACTCGTCTCAAAATAATAATCCTTAGCAAAGTGGGAAGAGTCTGCATCTCTTAAAATTTCTTCTAACTCACCTTCTGGCTGATTATTGAATTTTGTAGCTCTAATTAATTTTTGAACTCGATCAATCAAGGCTTCATCGACATCTTTCTGTTCTAAAAACCCTCTGGCAATTAAAGCACTAGCTTCTTCATGCTCATGTGCTCCATCAATATAACCAGTGTCATGAAGATAGGCAGCAAGCAATAAAGCTTGCTTCTTATTTGCATCAATATCTGTATTATCGATGATCTCTTGCGTACTTTTAACGACTCTCTTTGTATGAGTATAGTTGTGATATACGTATATTTCGTCTAGATTTTCTTTGAACAATTGCAACACATAATTATCAGTTGCTTTCAGTAGTTCCGTCATAGGAGAGATTGAGATTTAAAATTACTATGAATTACCCATTAATGAATAAAAATAACATTCTTTTATTAGTTGGCCTTTTGATTATAAGCAGTTGTGCGAGTTACAAAGCACAGTATAAAGATGATGAAAAAGGACCGGCTTACAATCCTAATATTTCAGAAATTGAAAAGAGCTTTTACCTTATAGGTGATGTAGGTTATTCTCCCATAGGTGGTAAAAGTGATGGGCTGCTGTCTTTAGAGAGCTATCTAAATACAGTACAGGAGAAAAAGCAGGACTATCTGGTATTTTTAGGAGACAATATTTATCCAGTAGGGATGCCAGCAGAGGGTACAGAGTTTCGTCCTATTGCAGAAAATCATTTAGACGCACAATTAGATGTCGCCAAGGATTTTAATGGCAGGACCATCTTTATTCCTGGAAACCATGATTATTATAGCGAGAATCTTGTTAATGTAGAGCGGGAGAAAAAATATATAGAGGAGTATCTAAAGGATGAAGACATCTGGGAGCCTAAAGTGGGTTGTCCTATAGAAAGTAAAGAATTAGGCGAGGATGTACAATTATTGATTATCGATAGCCAGTGGTTTTTATCTAAATGGGATAAAATCCCCACGATAAATTCTGACTGTGATCAGATTAAAACAAGAGATGCATTTTTTCTAGAGATAGAAAACGAATTCAAAAAAAATCAAGATAAAACGATCGTCGTTGTCATGCATCATCCCGTTTTTACTAACGGTGTACACGGTGGACAATACGCTGCGATAAAACATTTATTCCCTACACAAAGCGATATTCCCGTGCCAGTTCTTGCTTCACTGGCAAGCTTGATAAGAACTAGTGGCGGTGTGAGTGCTCAGGATAATCAAAACAAAAGGTATAAGGAACTTGCAGATCGTATGGCCGCACTGGCGATATCATCTAAGGCGCCGCGTATCATTTTTGCAAGCGGTCATGAACATAGTCTACAATATATTGTAAACGATGGCGTACGTCAGATTGTTTCTGGTTCTGGCTCTAAACAGAGTTATGCGTCATTAAATAATGATGGACTATTTTCTTATGGAGGTAATGGTTTTGTGCGTATGGACGTATTGAAGGATGGCAGTTCCTGGCTGCAGTATTATGGATTTGAAGATGGTAAACATAAGCTGCTATTCACAAAAAAGGCGATTGAAGAAACTAGGATTTACAATGTGGACTCGTTACCTACTACATTTCCCGCTTTCGCGAAAGCGAACATATATAAAGATGACAGAACAGAAAAATCTGAAGCTTATGAAGGGTTATGGGGTAAAAAGTACCGCGATCTTTATGGCATTGAAATCAATGCAACAGTAGCTCTACTTGATACTTTGAAGGGTGGGCTAGAAGTAGTCCGGGCAGGAGGTGGTCACCAGACTAGAACTTTAAGGTTAAAAGATAAGCAGGGAAGAGAGTACAATTTGAGAGCACTTAAAAAAAGTGCCGTCCAGTTTTTGCAAACTACCGTTTTTAAGAATCAGAATGTAAGTAGAGGTTTCACTGAAACAGCTGCCGAAGATTTGTTGTACGATTTCTATACGGCTGCACATCCCTATGGATCACTGGTAGTCCCAGAATTATCTCAAGCATTAAATATTTTTCATACAAATCCCGAAATCTATTATGTGCCTAAACAGAAAGCTCTAGGCAATTACAATTATGATTATGGCGATGAATTATATATGCTGGTAGAACGTCCTGAAGAAAAACATAAGGAACTAGAAAGTTTTGGGAAACCAGACGATATAGAAAGTACAGCTGATGTTTTTGAACGTTTGCGACGTGATGAGAAATATAAAATTGATGAAAGTTCCTATGTGCGTGCGCGCATGTTTGATATGTTGATAGGAGACTGGGACAGACATCAGGATCAATGGCGCTGGGCAGAGTTTGAAGAGACAGATGGAACTCATTTGTTTAAACCCATACCACGCGATCGCGATCAAGTATTTTCAAATTTTGACGGTGCAGTATTCGCTACATTAAGAACTCTGGTGGGAATTACAAAGCAATTTGCGACCTACGGTGATGGTCTTACAAATGTAAAGTGGTTCAACACCGCTGCAATATATCTAGATAGAAGTTTAGCAAAACAAGCTGACCGGGAAGTGTGGCTCACACAAGCAAAATATATTCAAGATAATCTTACCGATGCACAAATTGAAGCCGCATTTCAAAATTTACCCGCAGAAATTTACCCTCACAAATCCACCCAACTCATTATTTCAAGTATGAAGGAGCGCAGGAATAATATGGTAGATATTGCAGATCGCTATTATGATGTTGTTTCCCGACTTGCAATCGTAACAGGAACCGATAAAGATGACATTATTGAGGTAGATCGATTTGCAAAAGGTAAAACGAGAGTGACTGTTTATCGTAATAAAAATGGTAAGAAAGCAGATGTGATCTTGGATCGTATATATGATCGATCAACCACTAAAGAAATATGGATATATGCTCTGGACGATGATGATATCATCCACGCTACAGGAACGGCTTCAAACCCTATCAAAGTGAGAATTATAGGTGGACAGGATAATGACACCTATGACCTAGAAGAAGGGCGGCGCATCACGCTATTTGATCACCAGACAAGAGAAAACACTTTTGTAGACAAGGCGGGAGCTGTTAAACGTACTACAGACTCTTATAACATAAACCTCTATAATCCTAAAAAGAATATAAAAGCATATAATGTGTTGACCCCAGCCATAGGATTTAATCCGGACGATGGAATTAGGATCGGGATTCAAAACGTTTACACCGTTGACGGGTTTAATAGAAACCCCAACACACGAGTACATAAATTGACCGCAGGATACTTCTTTGCCACGCAAGGATACTCTATTGAATATGAAGGGGAATTTGCCGGAATATTTCGTAAAGCAAATTTATTTTTATATGGTAAGCTAACAGGGCCCAATTTTTCTGAAAACTTTTTTGGACTCGACAATGAGAGCTTTAATCCAGACAGTGATGTTGATTATGACTTCAACCGGGTACGTCTTAGTACATACTCCATAGGCGCTGGTACTATCTATAGGGGTGAATATGGTTCTAACTTGAAATTAAGTGCCATTTTTAGAGGTATAGAGGTAGAAGAGGACAACGATCGCTTCATAACAGAATATGCAGAAACTATAGATGATCCAGAATTCTTTGATAGGAAATGGTATGTTGACGTAAATGCTACATACAACTATTCTTCCTATGACAATCCTTTGAATCCATCTCGAGGGATGATATTTGAATTTGACAATGGCTTCATTGGAAACCTACAGGAATCAGAAGATATTTTTTATTACTTTAAACCTAAGTTAGGTTTTTATAACTCTATTACCACGGATCGGAAATTGGTCTTGCGAACTCTTACTCAAGCACATGTGATTTTGGGTGATGATTTTGAATTTTATCAAAGTGCACAGCTAGGTCAGAATAATGGACTGCGAGGGTATAGAACCCAGCGATTTTCTGGTGAAAGTTCTTTTGCAGGAACGGTGGATCTGCGTTATAGTTTTGGCGAATTCAAAACCGGCTTGATTCCTATTCAGATAGGGCTATTCGGTGGTGGGGATGTAGGTCGCGTGTGGAACGATGAGGTGAGCAGCAAACGCTGGCACAACGATTATGGCGGCGGTATCTGGATAAATTCTGCTGAAGCTATTGGAGCAACATTTAATTTGTTCCATGGAGAGGATGGAACGCGATTTAGTTTTCAGGTAGGGTTTAATTTCTAGTTTAGAAATAACTCATAAGTAAACCATAAAGCATAAAAACGAATTTGATTATTTATTTTTGTGACATCATCAAATAGGCTATGCTCAACCCCAGATCTGGTATTTTATTAATTGCCCTAGGTAGTATTATTGTCATTGCAGGAATAGCAATGTACATCTTTGAAATTTTTGGTTATACTGGTATGATACTTATTGGTGTTGCTGTAGAGCTCTATGGAGGTATTACGTTTCTAAGACATTTGAGAAAGAACAAGAACAAAAAACAGCAGTAAAGTTTTAAATACTCGAGAGTCTACTTCAAGTGATCATAATCAGTACAAGCACTTTGCTTGATCATTCTTTAAAATATTAAAGAATAAAATTTACTTTAAGAATATAAGTTTCTATAAAACATAGGGTTTCATAAAAAAGCCGTTCCATAAAATGGAACGGCTTCAATTTTTTCAAAAAAAGATTTCTTAGATCGCTTTATGTTTGTCGCTAGATTTCATTCTCCAAGCGTCTAACATCCAGCTTGTTGTTTCTAACTGGCGTATATAAGCACCTATTAAATCAATCGTTCCTTCATCTTCCGCCTTTCCTGCAGCATCTACAACTTTGGACATCTGCTCTAAAAGAATGGCGTGATCATCTAATAGGTTATCGACCATTTGCTTGTCCGCAAGATCAGATTTAGTTTCCTTAATACTAGACATTTTGATATAATCACTGTAATTTGAAGTAGGTTGAAAACGCAATGTTAAAATACGTTCTGCAATTTCATCGATCTTCATGATTGCATCATCATACATTTCTTCAAATTTGATATGTAAATCAAAAAAGTTATTCCCCACAATGTTCCAGTGGTAATTGCGTAACTTTTGATAATACATATGGTAATCTGCAAGCAAAATATTTAATTCTTTCGAGGTTAATTTTGCTTTTTCAGTATTAAAATTCAGGTAACTCATTTATTTATTTTTTTCTTTATCTTTTTTATTGATATTCTCTTTTCCTAGATCAAAATCTTTTGGCTTTGATCTATCTCCCAGTTTTCCTAGAGGTTGGTCTTCCGTTTTTCTCTCAAATTTGCGTTCCATAATAATTCTTTTTCTAAAGATAGTAACCATCCTCAAAATTCATGACAACATCTTGTTAAATGCTGTGAACCCTTATTTAGTGGTAGATACGATAAAGAAGGACTCAAAATCACCATTGCTCCATTGCATCCAGATCATGGGGGCAAAACCTCTTTTTAAACTTGAGCTTGTTAGATCTAGAACCTCTTTGTGGTTGTAAGAAACGGCTAGTTCCTGTGGTTGGAGCTTCCATTCCTTTTTTTGTGGAATGTAATATTTGTTACTGGTTTTCGCTTTCGCGAAAGCGTATTCATCCACATAATATCCTACAATCGATTTTTTGTTTAGATATTTAAAATCATTCTGCCATGCCGTTTGAGGAATGAAAACATGGGCAAGAAAACATATTTGTTGCTCTATATTATCAGTAAAAATACCCAGTTGTGACAAACGTTCTTGAGTTTCTGGTTTATACAGCAACGGTAACTGTTTTGAAATTAAGTGATCTAATTTTTTGATAAAGTAATCCCTGCGATTAGGTCCCACATAATGCGCAAGCTCAAAATTTTGAATAGCAGACAAGAAGTCAGATCGATACTGTTTTGAAGGCTCGTAGATGTAAAACTTATAAACCAACTCTACATGGATCAATTTCTTACTGGCCCGTTCTTCTAATATAAAATCCAGCTCTCCTATAGTAGCCTTTCCACGAAAGATCTGCTCATTTGCGAGAATCACATTGTAATTTGAACTTTGCTCCACACAAAACTGAAAGAAAGATTCTGCCCTTTTTCCTAATACAGTCTCTGCTGGAATATCTGGTAAATTGATTGAATCTGGAGATTCTTTCAAATGGCTCAGATCTAGATGAGATAACTGGAACTGTTTTACGCCTGCCAGTTCTCCACTCCAGAAACTAGCGGTTTGATAAAATGCAAGTAATCGCCCGTAATCAGTTGCCACGGTTGAGATTTAGATTTTTCAAATAATCTCTCGCGCTGGGACCTAGGTTAAACAATAAATCTAAAGCAGATAAATGCTCTATAAAGCCATGTTTTTCTTGAAAAACCTGCATGTAGGTAGGCAGTTTTTCTAAGTATTCCTTTTTGGCTGTAATTAGGTAAGTAGCTAGAGAATGATTCCTGTAACTAGAGGCATATTCCCATTCTGGAGTGATATGAAGACGATCACACAGCCAGTGCATGGTTTTTAAGTTCCAATCTGCTAATCGCTCTGGGATGATAGCATAAAGCTGCTTTAGATCGTCCTCATAGTATTCAAAGTAAGGACTATTGCGGTAAGCACTTCCTATACTTTTCATATGATTTGAAGCCCAGGATTGAGTGTTGTCAATTTCTATGCTACAATAGGCTACAGAAGAGGTAGAACCCTGATGTATTATCGGTATGTTGAGTGTTAATTTAGCATTTGCAGCAGCAATCACACAGCGGTTGCGGTAGGTTTGCTTCACAAAACTATCGTTTATATCTATGCAGACTCGGGAGGCATTGTAAACGTGATGTAGCGTTACTACATCCATGAAATAGCTAGGATGTAGAACGAGCGACATTATTTCTTTTTAGCTTTTTGAATCTTCATAATCTTACGGACTACAAAATATATGATCAACAAAACAACAAAATAAACTAAATAGGAGGTGGGTTCACCGCTTCCATGCACCGTTGTGAAAACTCGATCCCATCGCACCATACTTGAAAATGGTTTTGTTTGATCGATACTCATCCAGACAAATACAGGTTTACCTACAACATGATTTTCAGGAACATAACCCCAGATGCGGCTGTCCTCACTATTGTGACGGTTATCACCCATCAACCAGTAATAATTCTGAAGGAACTTATATTCCGTTAACGCTTTTCCATTTAATAAAACTTGATTTCCTTTAAAATCAATGGTGTTTGAGATGTTCATTTCTGCTCCCTCATAAACTTCAATGATTCTTTTATAGAAATCGATGTTCTTATAATTAATGGTAGTAGTCATTCCTTTGGCTGGAATCAGAAAAGGTTTGAAATTATCATAATCATTACCTACCATACCATCATAAGGAAAATACCGCTGTGAACCTCCATCTGAAAATACCACTTGCTCCTTACTCACAATGTTACCCGTTGCTTCCAGCATTGCCACAGCTTCTTCTGTCGCCGCTTTTACGGTTAGACCCGGCACATCCTTTTCAACCAGCTGACCTTGCTGGAAACCGTCCGTTATCCCGTAGGATCGCATCTGTTCGTCTGTGTATTGTTCTCCCTTAGTCTCAAACACATAAGAATGCTGGATTTTAGCACGTCCAGGTAGTTCTAAAGGTTTTCCATTGATGTGGACTTTTCCAGCGATTATAGACAGTGTGTCGCCAGGAACACCTACGCAGCGCTTAACATAGTTGGATTTTTTATCAATAGGTTTATAATGAAACTTCCCATCGTTATAGGGATATGTATTTACAGAATCTACAGGCCAGTTGAAAACGACAATATCATTACGTTTAACTTTACTCAAACCAGGCAGTCGTAGATAAGGCAATTGTGGACGATCTAAATAACTTTTAATTCCTAAAATCGGGATGGTATCATGAACCATGGGTGCGGCAACCGGTGTCATAGGAAAGCGCGGACCATAATGAAATTTAGAAACGAACAGGAAATCTCCCGTGAGCAAACTTTTTTCTAATGAAGGTGTTGGGATAATAAAAGGTTGCATCACATAGGTATGAACTATGGTAGCAGCAACAATAGCAAATAATATGGAACTGGTCCACTCGCCAGAACTGGTGCGAGGTTTCAAAGACCTGTTCTCAATGTAAACCAGCGGTTGAGTGTAGTTTACGTAATACAAATAGAGTCCGCCAGTTAACACGGCCAAAGCTGTGTCTAAAGCACGGTTGTATCCAAAAGATCTTAGTGTCTCTACCCAGATGACCATAAACATGATCAGGTTTACGACGGGAAGAAAAAGTAGCACCGTCCACCATACTGGACGATTAATGATTTTCATTAAAATAACAGCATTGTAAACGGGTACGAAAGCTTCCCAAGCATTTCTACCTGCTGCTTTATAAAATTTCCAAGTTCCCGCACCGTGTACGATTTGTAGTATGATAAATAGGATTAACCAACCTGTCCAACTCATGCTCTAATATCTAAATTTCTTAATTCTTTCTTTCTGTTTGTGCCTGAAATAAGCAGATTGTTACAATCCCAAAACCTCTTTCATGCCGTAAGCTCCAGTTTTACCCACAATCCATTCTGCAGCAATAACAGCTCCTAGGGCAAAACCATCCCGACTGTGAGCAGTATGCTTTATTTCAATTTGATCTACAAGACTGTCATAAGAAACTAAATGTGTCCCTTTGACATCATCCTCTCGCAATGCTTCAATGCCTAAAGAGTCCTTTTGATTTGTGTTCCCAAGATGCCAATTCTTGTAATTAGTTTCTCCCATTATGCCTTCTGCAATTGTGATAGCCGTACCACTGGGAGCATCCTTTTTTTCTGTGTGATGTATCTCTTGTAAACTCACATTATATTCCTCAAAACCTTTCATCATAGCGGCTAGTTTTCGGTTGAGTTCAAAGAAAATATTGACGCCTAGACTAAAGTTTGACGCATGAACTAAAGCGCCGTTTTCTTGTTCTAAAAGGCTATAGATTTCTTTTATAGCGCTATTCCAACCTGTTGTTCCACAAATGATTGGAAGGTGGTTAGTAATGCAATACTTTAAGTTATCTATAACTGCTTCTGGAGCGGTGAATTCTATTACTACATCAGCTTTTTTAAGGTTTTCTTTATTGTCAGAACGATCAATCTTGACTACAATTTCGTGACCTCTTTGCACCGCTATTTGCTCGATGACTTTTCCCATTTTGCCGTAACCTAGAAGTCCTATTTTCATTCTTAAAAAGTAAAAGATAAAGCAAAACCATAACTGGTTCCAGATGCCGATTGATTGTAATCTAAATAGGGTTTAAAGCTCAAATCCCGATCCACATCAAACTGACTAAGGTGGCCATCAACATTAGCATCTATGATTTGAATAGCATAAAAAGCAGCTGCAATTAATAAGCTCAATTCCTTGTTTCGTTGTGAAACCTTTTGCGCTCTTTCTAATCCCAAGTTGCTGATAATAGGCGTGCCATCAGGGTTTGAATACTCATCATTGGAACCACCAGCAAGTCTTATTTGGAATGCCTCCCGCAATCGATCATACTCATTGTCGTTTAGCATAAATGCATAAATAGAACCTCCTATGGCGCCATAAATCAATGGTATCTTCCAATATTTCCCATTGTAAGCCTGACCCAAACCTGGAACTACTGCGCTATAAAAAGCTGCTTTTGAGGGGCGGTTTGCATCATAAAGGTTTGCAATACTATCTTGTGTCGCTAGCAAGCGCTTCGTCTTGGCATCTACTACAATATTATCGGTAGGATCTTGCGCAATTGCAAGCCCGCTAAACAATAATAGTATGAAGAGGCAAAACTTACCCATTTATTAATTTTGTGATGCGTTCTAGGTCCTCCTTGGAGGTGAAAGCAATACTAATTTTTCCTTTTCCCTTAGAATTTGTCGTGGCGGTAACTTTTGTGTTAAGACGCCCGCTTAGATCTTGAACAGACGATTCTACATAGCTAGGCAGAGAATTGGAAGGTTTTTGCTTTCGCGAAAGCGAACTATCCTTGGCTCCCTTTACAAGCGCTTCCGTTTCTCTAACCGATAAGCTTTCTGATAGGATCTTTTGATAAATATCGAGTTGTTCCTCTAGACTTTCGATGGTTATAAGGGCGCGTCCATGTCCCATTGTAATGAAATTATCCCGCATTCCTGTCTGGATAATCGGGTCCAGTTTGAGTAGTCGCAAGTAATTTGCAATCGCACTGCGACTTTTCCCTACACGCTCGCTCATTTGTTCTTGAGTCAAGTCGATCTCTTCAATCAATCGCTGATAGGATAAGGCAATCTCAATAGGGTCTAGATCCTGACGCTGGATATTTTCAACCAGAGCCATTTCTAAGGATTCCTGATCGTTTGCAATGCGCACGTAGGCAGGAATCGTTTTTAACCCTAAGAGTTTAGAAGCACGACAACGACGCTCTCCAGAAACTAATTCAAATTTGCCGAAACCTTTCTTACGAACGGTAATAGGCTGAATAACGCCCAACTCTCTAATAGAAGATGCTAGCTCGCGCAAGGATTCTTCATTAAAACTGGTACGTGGCTGGAAGGGGTTCATGTCTATGTCTACCAACGGTAGATCAATGACATTGCCCACAATTTTATCGGCATTTTTATCTTGTGCCGTATTTATATCGTTTGATGGATCCTTGAGCAAGGCAGATAATCCACGACCTAAGGCCTGTTTTTTAGTTGCTTTTGCCATTCAATTAAGAGTTTTTTTCTATTAATTCATTTGCAAGACTCAAGTAATTCTCAGAGCCTTTACTTGAAGCATCATAATTTATAATGCTTTCACCATACGACGGTGCTTCACTTAAACGCACATTACGCTGAATGATTGTTTTGAACGTCAAACCTTGAAAATGCTGGTTAACTTCTTCTACCACCTGATTTGAAAGTCGCAGTCTGCTATCATACATGGTAAGTAGCAACCCTTCAATATCAAGTTTTTTATTATGTATGTTCTGAACGCTTTTAACGGTATTAAGTAATTTACCCAATCCCTCCAACGCAAAATATTCACACTGTATAGGAATCAACACGCTGTCAGCCGCAGATAAAGCATTTAAGGTTAGCAATCCTAGGGAAGGAGCACAGTCAATTATTATATAGTCATAATCTTCTTTAATGGGCGCTAGTGCCTTGCGCAACATATATTCCCGCTCTTCCATATCTACCAGCTCAATCTCGATAGCGACTAAATCAATATGGGCAGGGATAATATCTAGATTAGGTGATTCCGTTTTTACAATGAGATCTTTTGCTGCGGCAGTATGTTCCAGCAGTTGGTAGGTTCCCATCTCTACATCATCGACATTTATTCCTAATCCAGAAGACGCATTTGCTTGAGGATCTGCATCAATAAGTAATACCTTTTTTTCCAACACGCCCAGCGATGCCGCTAGGTTAACTGCAGTCGTTGTCTTTCCAACACCACCTTTTTGATTTGCAATTGCAATGATTTTACCCATGAAAACGGTTCCTAAATTTAAGACAGCTAAAGTAAATATTTCTAACCGGTTTCTTGAGAAACTTATACATTGTTATCCGTCACTTATGTACAGTATAGAAGCCTAACTTTGCGTTATGTCAAAATTATTGATCATAGGTTACATATGGCCAGAACCGCATCGCACAGCTGCGGGATACCGCATGTTGCAAATAATAGACTTGTTTTTGTCCCAGCATTATGAGGTGACTTTATGCTGTGCCGCGAGGATAAAACCCACATCTTCAGAAGCATTAGAATCTCGAGGAATTCCTATGATTCCTATTCAATTAAATAATGATGATTTTGACCAATTATTGCAGGAACTTCAACCAGATATCGTTATTTATGATCGGTTTTTAGTTGAAGAGCAGTATGGATGGCGCGTGCGTAAGGTATTACCAGCCGCATTACAGATACTGGATACTGAGGATTTGCATTTTCTACGAGATGCCAGAAAAAACCATATTGAAAATCAAATTTCATTAATTCAAAGCTTTAAAAGCGAACTCGCGATTCGAGAAATAAGCAGTATAAGGAGGGTTGATTTTAGTTTGATCATTTCTAGTATTGAAATGGAGTTTCTAATGAATCAATATCAAATGGAATCTAGCCGAATCTTTCATTTGCCATTTTTAATTGACGAAAATGACATCTTAGATCGTTGTAATAAATCAGTACCTTTTGAAGAAAGACAAGGGTTTTGTACCATAGGAAATTTACGACATGCGCCTAATCTTGATTCGGTTAGACAATTGAAGACTGCAATATGGCCCCAAATACGATCAGAGTTGCCAGAGGCACAACTTTTTATTTATGGATCAAATGCGCCACAGGAAGTATTGGAAATGCACGATCCCAAAACAGGTTTTCTTGTAAAAGGTCATGTGCCTAGTGTTGATAAGGCGCTTCAAAAGCACCGGTTATTACTCGCGCCGTTGCGTTATGGAGCTGGATTAAAAGGTAAAATATTTGATGCGATGAAGAATGGTATTCCTTCCATAATGACAAATATTGCGGCAGAAGGTATGTTTGGTGAACATCCTGCTCCCGGAATTATCCACGATGAACCCATCAATTTTGCTCAGTCAGCGATTGTTTTGTATTCAGATCAGAAGCGCTGGAATGAATATGCGAATAACGGTTTTAAGATATTAAAAGAGATTTATAAGGAGTCCGCTTTCGCGAAAGCGTTATTTCAACACATCGAACAGCATCGAGATAAAGTTTATAAATCGCGAACTTTTGATGAGCAAATGATGATTTACCACGCTGATGCTCATTTTAAATTTATGAGTTACTGGATCAATGCTAAAAAAGGGGCGGATAGTAAACTTTAAGTATAATGGCGGTGTAGCAGGGAGATTTGCGCGATAAAGAATACATGCCAATTATAAATTAGCGAAAAAATAATGCGGATCAACATCTTAAACCGATATAAATCCGCATTTATATTCTTGTAAATGAATTTTTAAACTGGTTGAACTCCCAGTTGTTTTAGAATTCCCAGTTCGTCGGTAGATCCCCAACGCTCTACTAATTTACCATCTTCAAACTTGCCTATTTGCATCCCTCGAACGCTGAATTGTTTTCCGGTAGGTGCAACTCCCATAAAGTTTCCTTTGTGAGTTCCAGTGGCAGTGTAGGCAAAACTCACATTATCCTCATCAGTTACAATGTGCTCCACTTTTATACCAAAATCAGGAAACGCAGATCGCATCATGCTAAAAAAGTCTATAAATCATTGAGGGCCATCACCTTGAATATCTGCGGGATCGTGATCTTTGACTTTATCTGAGACAACTTCTCTAATAATCTCTAACTTTCCTGTGTTTACAGCTTCGCCAAATCTTTCTTGTGCTTTTATATTTTTATTTGTGCTCATAAATTTATTTTTATGACCTTAAAGTTAGCGACTACTTATAATTAAGCTCTAAAATTACCGTTAAATGGACACTTACACATGAGTACTTTAAAATCGTAATAAGGCAGAAGATGACTTATTCCTGACGATCTAATAATTTTTTAGAGACTTTAAAATCAGCGCGGTAAACCATTTCTTTCTGTGCCCGTTTCAATTTCCCAAATGCCGATTTGTACCATTGTGGATGCGTTGATTTCTTGCGATAAACTTCATGATTGTCCGTACCAAAAAGTTTGCCGTCGTGATAAGCTTCCATATCAAATATTCCAATACCATAATGCTCTGCTCGCAGGAGGATGGAGGCAAAGTCATCTTCTGAAAAGTAATTTTTGTCAGCTTCAAGGCCTTCGTTTTTATTATCTAGACCGTAAAAAACCTTTTCTACTAAGAAGGTTTGCTCCTTTAAGAGGTCGTTATCTGGTGTTGTATTTTCTTCTGTACTCATAAAATATTTTATTGATCTAAAAGCGAGATGCGAACTTTTCGCTTCTTGATTTTACTATTGTTTAATGTGTTAATTAGGTCAAAGGCTTTATTGTAAGGAACAGCCACAAAAGCACAATCTTGTTTAAGTTCAATTACTCCTAGTTCCTCTTTTTCTAGGTTTCCTTGTTTAAAGAATAGACCAGCAATATCACCTTTTGATATTTTATCTTTTCGACCGCCCGAAATATACAGGGTTTCCCATTTTTGAATAGACTTTGGCTTTTTGACTTCAGGAATTTCTACAAGCTGTGCATCTTCAATAAAGTCAGGCAACTCTTGTTGAACATATTTTATTAAATAGGCGGTTCCTTTTGCATTCATTCTTGCTGTTCTACCGTTCCTATGAATGAACTCCTCCCTTTTATAAGGCAATTGGAAATGAATAATAAAGTCAAGATCTGGAACATCGATCCCACGTGCAGCAAGGTCTGTTGCAAGCAGTATCCTGTGTGTTCCATTCCTGAATTTTATCAATGCGCGTTCTCGATCCAGTTGTTCCAGTCCACCGTAAAAAACAGAATGCTCCAGTTCCCGGTCACTTAAATACTCGCTTACGTCTGCAATGGTGTCCTTTAAATTACAAAAGATAATTCCACGGCCGGGAGCTACAAACGCGAGCAAATCCCTAAGACTACTCAGTTTATCTTCCGTTTTTGAAACAACAGTTTTTAATTTAAGTTTAGATTTTTCCTCTACTAAATAATTGAGTTTTTTAGGAACGCTCATTTTCATAAATCGCGGAATACCGACCTTCTGCGTGGCAGACGTTAGTATTCTTTTGTTGAGCTTAGGAAGTGACTCAGCAATCTCTTTCATCTCACTTTCAAACCCTGTTTCTAATGATTTATCAAACTCATCTAATACTAATGTTTTAAGTTCATCAATGGCAAAATTGCCACGGCGTAAATGATCTGCTACCCGTCCTGGTGTTCCTATTAAAATTGCGGGAGGTGTAGAAAGTAAAATTTTATCACCAGATCCTGAACGTCCACCATAAACAGCATTAACTTTAAAACCGCTGCCCATTTCTCGCAATACTTGCTCTATTTGTATGGCTAGTTCTCTAGAGGGAACAAGTATCAGTACTTGAACTTTATGAATATCTGGATTTAAAGCAGCCACAATGGGCAAAAGAAATGCTAGTGTTTTTCCAGTACCTGTAGGAGAAAGAAGTACAATCTGATCGTTTGATTTGATAGCTTCATGTGCAGCTACCTGCATCTCATTTAATCGTTCAATCCCTAATTTCTTAAGGATTTGCTGTTGGCTTTTTATGGACTCACTCATGTGACAAAGGTAATGAGTAGTTTATGGTATTAAATGAAAATAATTAAAGCATCGAACATGCTATACCTGGCTAAAAGCTGGATTCTCAAAAGTAACTTCTTTAGAAAAGAGGAAATCAGAATTCAACTAAAATACATATTCGAGAATTAGTCATTCTCGTATAATCTCAGTCGGTTTTTCAGACTGTGAAGCTCTTTGCGTAACTCTTGCTCTTTTTGCAGAAGATTAAGCACCACATCTATTCCTTCTAAATTAACTTCTAACTCATTATGTAGCCTGATGATTTTTTCTAAATCACTGATCTGATCTTTGTGTATGAATTGGGTTTGCTCTATTATTTCAACATGTATAAGACCCATCTTCTGTAAAGTATCTACAAAAGAGAATTCAACATTGTAATGCAAACAAATAGTTTGTGCGGGTATCATTGCTTGTTCATTCATTGGTTCTTAATTTTTTGAAGTTCCGTGAATAATTCTTTTTCTCTATCGGTAAGGTTTGTCGGGATCTTAATGTGGTAGGTGATGATCAAATCACCATGCTGGTTCTCCTTCTTGTAAACTGGAAACCCTTTACCTTTTAGTTTGACCTTTGATTCATTCTCAATTCCTGGCTTAATTTTCAATTTTACCTGACCATCAAATGTGTCAACCGTAATTTCTCCTCCTAAAATGGAAGTATAAAGATCCAGATCAACATTGCTGTATAAATTATTGCCCTCGCGTTTAAAAAAGGCATCATTTGCAATATTGAACTTAATATAGAGATCGCCCTTAGGTCCTCCATTTCTTCCGGAACCACCTTTTCCTGAAATTTTAATAACCTGTCCATTATCAACACCTGCGGGAATCGTAAGTCTTATTTTTGAACCATTTACGGTAAGCACCTGTTGCTGACTGGTGTAAACATCTTTTAAGGTTAAATTCAATTCAGCATTGAAATCTTGACCTTTGAATCTAGGATTACGACCTTGATTAAAGGAAGATCCCCCACCTCCAAACATGGAATTTATAAAATCGTCATACTCGCTTTGAGAAAACCCTTGTTGAGCTGATGATCCGGATGTTCTTTGACTGCTACGATTATCAGATTGATTATAGGATCTAGCATTATTCCAGTCTTGGCTATATTGATCGTGTTTTTTACGATTTTCAGGATCGCTCAGGACTTCATTAGCCTCGTTAATTTCCTTGAATTTTTGCTCTGCGTCCTTATTGTCTGGGTTGAGGTCAGGATGATATTTACGAGCAAGTTTTCTATATGCAGTTTTAATTTCTTTAACTGTTGCTGTATTTGAAACACCCAGCACTTTATAATAATCTTTAAAATCCATTAATTGATTTTGTTTTGTTATTTGTGATCTTCAGGATTCTTTTGAAGCAATGAAACAAGAATCTAAGTTAGCATATAAATCTGGTATCGGAAGGATATGGCGTGTGGACTAAGAATTAAATTTGAAAAAGAAGTTCATAAAAACGCATCTTTGATATGCTTCTAACAAATTTTGAAATTCAAAAGGCTAGTACATAAATCAAATAAAACGTGGTATAGTAAAATGCTTTCAATCTTAAAAATAGAATCAATATCACAACAGGTAGAAGTTAGCTACAAAATGAAATTATCGTTCTTAGACCTAATTTGAATAGTGCCAGTATGTACACGAAAGATTATTTGGCAATTGCAACTGAATTTAATTTAAACCCTTAAACAAAAAAAGGGAGGCTATAACTGCCTCCCGATTAATTATATACTTTTTACAAATTCTGTAAAAACTTGTTTATGCCTTTCCAAGTCTAAATTTGGCGACAGCGATGCACGTACTATATAATCCTTATCCCCTTCTTTAGTGGTTCCCTGAGTAGATGTGGCTGGAATGGTCCAATAACATCCTTTTACTTGTCCATAACTCACGCAGAATTTACTTTCCTGTGGAATTTCAGTAATCATCAGGTTGATTAATTTTAAGTTTAATTTTCTCTTGTAAGCTTCCTTTTCTGCGGCGTTCTCGCCTTTGGTAGGCAGATCTAATGAAAATACAGATGGAGTAAACCCTGCGCTTGCCAGCTCTTCCGATACAAAATTGATTTTTGCGCCTGGCAACGTCTCGTGAATAAAGTTTACGAATTCGCGAGTGTTTTTATAAGCCTCGATAATTCTTTCATTCATAGAAGGTAACTGTTCTGCCAGTATTTTATATTGAAGACCGGTAGCCTCATTATCACATAGATTGAGATGCATTTCTATTTTAGACATCAATCCTTCCGTTTTGTTATTTCCAACACAGTATCCAGCAGTACATTTTCCACCACTTGGAAATTTGGATCCACTAGCAAAGGAAATCGTTCTTACTGCCGACAGTATTTCACCTTCACCTAGGAAGTGTACGTTTGGGCAAAATGTTTGATCTAGAATAAAAACAGGATCGATGGCAGTTGCTCCTTCAGGTGTTTTGCGAGTTACCGTTAGCACCTCTTTTAACTTTAATAGATCTGGAACTTCAACTCTGGGATTTGTTGGAATTTCTGCGATGATGTAGGGCACTGCATTCTCGCTAGCGATCATTTTCAAAACCTTATCGATACTTTGCACCATATCGTTGTCACCATCTACGGGTAAATCAACGATGTCAACATTATCTAGACAAGCAGCGACTCTTCGTGCTTGGTCATTTGTACCACCATAGCAGTTAGGTGGGACTATAAACTTAATTCTCTTACCTGGGTGCTGTTCAATGGCATTATCCACAAGCCCCATCATAATAGCATATTGGATGGATAAACCACTAGAACCAACTAAAGCTTTTGTAGTAGTGCCCGTAACCTCATTAACAGAGGATTCAACTTTGTTTTTGCTCGAATCATCATTATCCTCATGCCTTTTCCTAGATGAGTCTATCATCAATTTGAGAGCTTGTAGTGAATCGGCAGGCGTCATTGCAATGGTTTCTCTCCTTCTGACGTGTTGAATATCAGAAATGAATTTTGCATTTTCTTTACCGTTAATTAGTAATATACTCCCTAATTTTTTAAAAACGTTTACAAAAAAGTCGACGTTGGGAGGGAGCTCTATTTTCGCAAAACCTTGATCTTGAGAAATAAAAATGGTGCTTCCATTAAATTTTGGAGCACTTTTAAAATCATTTATTTTCTTGAGGTCAAATTTGTATTGATACACTCTTTTTAAAATTTCAGCATCAAAATGTTCTGGTAAATCACCAGAATATAGGATTTGAGTATTTCGATTTTCAAGAGAATTCTTTCTTAGAATAGAAAGTACGGGCATCGTCATTGAGGAAAAACTAATCACATTCTCCGCATTTAGATTATTCAACTTCCCAATACCCCATTCTAGTACACAAGATAAAGGATGTCCTAAACGAATGTAATCGTAAGCTGTGGGAAGTTTGTCAAGTGCCGAAGTTTGAGAATTATGATCCTTGTATAAATTATCTAATTCTTCTAGAAATTCAGTTTTTGCTAATTCCTCATTATAAATGTCAAGTCTATGTGTGGTAATCCCTAACCATCCGGCAGGCATGTTTTCAATAATGTCTTTGATATAATTCATCACATTGCTGTGGTTCATATTTTATTATTTTAGATATAATTGTAATATACATTCGTTGGTTCAATTTTAAAAGCGCTGGACCACGATTTCTCCTATGGTACTTTAGGTTTTAATGATGGCAAAGGGAAATGCTCCTTGCGTTAACATTCAATAGCACTGAAATGGAAAGTTTTAGATTAATATTATAAACTTAAAATTAATTTTGCCTTTTGATTAAAGCTCCGATATAAATTGTAAGTATTTCTAAATAGCACGAAATAAAAAGTTATTATAACCCCCTTACTCCGAATAGTCTTTGAGTAATCTGCGATAATTGTTGAGGATCATAGAACGACTCACAAAACCTTGGAATTTTCGTTCCTTATCTAATAGAGGAAGCTGCCATACATCTGCCTCATCAAACATTTTGATAACTTTCATCATGGAGTCAGTTGACTCCACTGTGTAAGAAGGGCTCACCAGTAAATCGCCGACGCTAGTTGCTTCAGTTGATTTTTCTCCTAAAAGATAGGGGCGCAATTGATCGCGATTGAGGATACCGTAAAACTGACCATTACTGTCTACAACTGCCATGGTATTTTGATTGCTCTTTCTGAAGGCGCTGATTACTTCATCCATATGATTTATTATATTAATGATCAAGGGTGAAGCGTTTAAACAGTCAGCTAGCCAGAGGTGAGATAAAATATTTTGATCCTGTTGTGTGGTAAAAATCTCACCTTCTGCGGCCAGTTTATCAAAGGCAGGGTTAGTAGGAGAGAAGAATCTATTGACGGCATAAGCAATGACAGATACAATCATCAAAGGAATAAAAAGATCATAACCGCTGCTCGTTTCGGCGATGAGAAATATTCCTGTTAATGGAGCATACATCGCACCAGACATTACACCAGCCATTCCTACCAGCATCAGGTTTGTGGTAGGTACATCAGAAACACCCATCATTTCCAAGGAAAACCCAAACATATATCCCAGCAATCCTCCTGCTACTAATGTTGGAGCAAAATTACCACCGTTTCCACCCGCGCTTAATGTAATACTGGTGGCAAAAGCTTTAAGTAACACGGTTAACCCAAGAAAGACGAGTATAATGATTTGTGAATTCCCAAAACCTCTAAATAGACTTTGTGCAATCAACTGCTCCGCATTGTCCTTATGTAAAATATGAATATTCAAATATCCTTCTCCAAACAATGGTGGGAAAGCAACGCATAATAAAGAGACTACGGCACCACCCACTAGCGCTCTGATTAGAATTTTCTTTTTAAACCGTTCAAAAAAAGTATGAACGATCTGACTGACTACAATAAAATAACGAGCATAGAGTCCCGTTAAAAGTCCCAGGATAATGAAGTAAAAGGTATTAGCATAATCAAAGGCATCTCTGGAATGAAGGTTAAATAAGATTTCATCATCAAGTATAATCTTTGACAACAAACTTCCACAAATAGCTGCGATTACCAGTGGTATAAAGTCCGTAAACACAAGACCTACCAGTAAAATTTCAAAGGCAAACATGACACCTGCTATAGGCGCATTAAATGCCGCAGCGATACCGGCGGCAGCACCAGAAGCGAGTAGGAGTGTGCGTTCCTTAAAACCTAAACTATAACGTTGTGCAAAATTTGAACCTATGGCAGATCCAGTCACTGCGATAGGCGTTTCTAAACCTACAGAACCTCCAAAGCCTACAGTTGCTGCACTCTGTAAAATTTGAGAGTACATCTTGGTAGATTTCATTTTGCTGTCGTTCTGAGATATATTTTTAAGAATAAAAGACAGTTCCTTATCCTCATCCGACTTGAAAAAGTATTTGGCTATTAAAGTGGTGATAAGAATTCCTACTAAAGGGAAAAGACCGTAAACAAACATGCGTTCTCTAAATGGAACATCATTATTTATAAAGAATTGTATATGATGAACTAGCACTTTAAGAAGAACCCCAGCTAGTCCAGCTGTGAGACCTACAAGTACACCAGAAATAATCAGGAATTGAGATCTGTTTACACGCTCCCTAACCCAAAAAAGGAATATTTCAATAACGTTGAACTTCCTGAATGGATAGTTGACGAAGGTTTTTTTGAACTGTAAAAAGCTAACGTAGAGCTTTTTAATTTTGTACATCATTGATCAGCGGATTCATGACACGTACGGTATGTATGCCTTTACAAATTTAAACACGTTAAACCACTAAAAAATAAAAAGGATGGATTAATTACTTCGTTTTACAACCAACATTCATCCAGTAAACCTTTTCGTTATTTTTCAAATAATAGTTTAAAATATGCAGCATGAAACCAATAAAAGTTACAGCCCTTCGGTGGAGGTTATACACACATGAAGGTTTGACATTTTTTAGAGAGCAGTGCAAATGGACCACTTGCCTTAAAAAGCTTTCCTTTCATATTGATTAAAAAAATACCGCTTTCGCGAAAGCGGAAAAAATTGAATTATTAAGACTCATGTTTCACATCTAATAATGATAGACAATAAAGGTCTTTTGATAATACAAATGATCGAATTTTAAATAGGGCATGATGGGGCCAAAATGGATTTTCAACCTATAAATATCAAGTCCAATTTTGCTAACTCAAGATTTATTATTTGAATGATCTAAAAGCTCTAACAATACTTTTTTAAACACGTCAACGGGTTGTGCGCCGGTCAAAGCGTTTTTTTGATTAAAGACAAAGGTCGGTACAGATGTGACACCAAGGTTTTTCCAATAGCTTTCTTCATTTTTCACATGGGATCGTGGCTCATCTTGCTCTAATTGAGTCATAGCCTCTTCCGCGTTTAAACCAACTTCTGATAAGATTTCTTGTAGAATAGCTCTGTCAGATACGTCTTTCCTATCACTGAAAAAAGCCGTAGTAAGTGCCATTTTTAACTCGGTCTGTTTGCCGAAGTCCTTTGCATACTCTAACAAAACATGAGCTTCAAAAGTGTTTACCATTTTCATTTCTTCAAAATAATCAAATGTAAACCCTAATTCTTCGCCTATATCGATCATTCGCTGTTCTGACTCCTTTTGTTGGTCTAAACTAGAGCCATATTTTTCAGTAATATGTTCCTTAACATTTTGACCTTCCACAGGCATATTTGGATTCAACTCAAATGGGTGCCATTCTATGCCAACTTTATCTACGATTTCCAGTTCGTTGAGAGCTTTTTCTAAACGCTTATAACCAATAGTACACCACGGACAAACTACATCTGATACTATGTCAATTTTCAATTTATTTTCCATGTTTATAATTCTATAATTTCGCTGATTTGTAATTCTCCTTTTACATTGCTGTAATTGATCACATCAGCAGCAAAAGACTGTGCGTGAGGAATAAATGCGGATTGAAAAGAAGCTATGTCATCAAATTTTAGGTGCGCAATAGCAACATATGGAGCGGGTTGATCAGATCTGCTTGACAATCCTAAATCCAATTCTAGACCTTTTAATGTATCACCTAAGGCATTTGAAATCATCGGTAAATGATTGTTTTTGTAGTAATTTACGTCAAACTTTACGTTATCGCTATTAGGGTACAATACAGATACTCTTATCATAATTTAAATCTTTATTAATACTTAAAAAGTAAGCCTTCTGCGTTTGAGGCAGAAGGCTGACCTTAATATTACAATTTTAAAATTAAGAAGTTACATTTTGTTTCTTCCATGCAAACTTTTTGAATGCTTCATCCACCGGTGTGTTTGCAATATGATTGACATAATTACTAATGGTTTTTTGAGATAGACCCAAAATAATATTTAAAACATCCTTTTCCTCATAACCTGCTTCAAAGAAAGTTTCTAAATCTTCCTGAGTAATAGAACCTCGATTGCGAACTATGCTCAAAGTCATCGTACGCAATGATTCTAGTTTTGCATTTTTAAGAGGCATTTCATTTCTTAGTGCATCTGTAATTTCATCACCGACTTTCATCATTTGTGCTATACCGGTGTGAGCCGGAACGCAATAGTGACAACTGTGTTCTACATTAATAGCTTGCCATACTACTGTGAGTTCTTCTTCATTAAAATTAGAGTTTATAAACAGTTCGTGCAATTGTTGATAGGCGTCTAGAATACCTGGGGATCCGGCTAATACACCATGCAAACCAGGAATCATTCCATACGCTTTTTCAGATTTTTCCAATAATGGTTTGCTTTGTTCTGGTGCAGATTCTTTGTCGTAAATTTTCATCGTTGTCATATGTTCTGTATTTAAATTGATAAATTATTTAATATCTAAACATTCGTTTAGTTTTAATGCAAAAAAAAGTTAGATGTTTTTGAAGGTCATTTCTATATAATCTTTTATTTCTTCAGGACTATTTACCCGAGCAGCTGCGGCTAGACCGTGTTTTGCTAGCAACAAAAAATTTGCCTGCTTCATAACGGTTTCCTCATCTTTATCTAAATTCATTTTAAGCTTGAGGATAAATAGTGATTTTAAATTATCCATAAAGGAAATCATTTGCTCTCTAATTATTAAGTCTTCGCTTTCAGAAAATTCATTGTAGGTATTAGTCAATAGACAGCCCTTCAATTTTTTTTCTTCACCATCAATATCTATAGAGTCCTTAAAAAATTGTTTAATATCAGCTACTCCTTCTGAAGCATTTTTGAACTTCTGAAGTACCCTATTCACTTTGATTTTATAACATTTCAAGCATTCTATAAAAAGTCCATGTTTACTTCCAAAACTGGAATAGATAGAAAACTTATTAATTCCCATTTCCTTTTCGAGCATTTGCATGGAGGTTGATTCATAGCTGTTATGCCAGAATAAGTTCATTGCCTTTTCTAAAACTTCTTCTTCTTTATATTCTTTCTTCCTAGCCATAATTTTTATGATGCACAAAACTAACCTATCGTTTAGTTAAGGAGAGCCTCTTTAACAATATAAATTAAATGGTATTAGATTCTAAGTAAAAAAAGGTGTTCTGCATTATTATTAATTTACGATAAGGTTTGACAGTAGAAGCCTAATGGAATCAATTGATACTTTAAAATTCATTGACCAATGCGTGTAGTGACTTGTGCTTTGATTAAAAAACTGATTTGACAGTGCGTTGATGTTCTAAGTAAATAAATACTCTCTTTTCAACAACGTTCAGGTTCTAATATAAATTAAATGAAAGAAATATTATTTAACGAAACTATGAAGCGGGATTGGAAAGATCAGAACTCTTGGAAGTTAATTACCGCGATTTCAGATGTGTATTTGATCTTTAAATAGCCGTAGTTTTTGACTCTTAAAATCGGTTGCAACGATAGTAGCACTATTCTTCATTCCTTATTTAAGGACTTTTGAAGGATTTAATGTTTTTTAAGAAGTCTCTTGCTGATCCAAAATACGATCCCACATATCATTAGGATAATAGGATATACAATGATAATATCCACTCTTATTAATGCACCTATTTGATTTTTAGACCAGTTATAAATATAATATTCATAACTAGCAGTAAGGATTACGAACATGGCCAAACCGATAAGAAGGGGTTTTACAAGTTTCATTTGGGCATAATTCTTATGAAAAATAAATTTCAAATATGGTTTTTGCAAACTAGTGTTTAAGTAACTGTATCTTTAATTTGAAGTAAGAATTCACTGCGAGCAACTGCTCTTAAAGAATAAAGCAATCGCAGTTTATATAGTGTCAGACTTTTATTCTCCATTGCAAACCATCTAAACTTTAGATTTCCTAGCGTGGTTAGGTGCCTTTAATCTATCGTCAACAAAATCTTTCCAATGTGCTCACTGCTTTCCATAAGCTTATGAGCTTCTGCAGCTTGATCTAAGGGAAATGTTTTATAAATAATTGGATGCATTTGTTTAGTTTGAAATAGCGGCCAAATATTATTTTTAACATCCTTGGCAATTTGCGTCTTAACAGCAGCAGGTTGAGGTTTTAAAAAACTTCCGGTGAGGATGAGGTTTTTGCTCATTATGGTATTCAAATTAATAGTAACACTTAAGCTTTTCATACCATTAATATTGATTAAACGGCCTTTTGTATTGAGTATATCTAGGTTTTTCTGAGTATAATCGCCGCCTACCATATCTAGGATGACATCGATCTTTTCCTCTTTAAGGACTTCTTTAAAGGATTCTTTTTTATAATTAATGACTTTGCCAAGGTTCATTTTATTTAAAAAATCAATTTTATCGTCAGTTCCCGCTGTCGTATATATAATTGATCCCAGTGCTTTAGCCATTTGCAATCCCATAGTGCCTATTCCGCTAGTGCCGCCGTGAATCAAGAGCTTTTCCCTAGGTTGAAGTTTACCCAAATGAAACACATTAAACCAAACGGTAAAAACTGTTTCTGGTAAGGAAGCAGCATCTACTATGGAAACCCCATCGGGTACGGGTAGGCAATGAGAACTTTCTACTGCAACAAATTCGGCATATCCACCGCTTGCAATGAGAGCGCAGACTTTATCTCCCACGCTCTTATCAATAACACTGTCACCAACTTCAACAATTTCACCGGAAACTTCCAGTCCTGGAATTAATGGATCTTCAGAACTAGAATCAAAGTTGTTACGAGTAATAATGTCACTGCGATTGATACCTATCGCCTTCACTTTGATTAGTATTTCTGTTTTGGTGGGTTTAGGTTTTATAATATCAACAAGTTCCAACACTTCTGGACCACCTGCTTTTTTTATTTGAATTGCTTTCATGTCTTTTACTTTCTACGTGTATTAAGAAACGAAATGTTTTAAAATCGCATACGAATAAAACCTTAAGATTTGAGGGAAAGTTTAACTCATCACAGCTGAAGAAGCAAAAATTTCAGATTTCAACATTACTCTTGTTTGTGATCAGATTAAAATTAATCTAATCCTCAGACTGAAAATAAGTTTTATATCAATTGAAATAAAGACTTCTATAAATACCAAGTTACAATATAGAGATCTGTACCCAGTTTCGTATTTACTGTAATTTGTATTAGTTAGCATTTTGCCGTAAGGCAATAGAGTGGAAGATCTTATAACATATCAACAATCTTACTTAGACTGATTGTCTAAAGGTTTTAAACTTGTCAATAAAACTAAAAAAGCCTTATCTAAACCTCTGTTTTAAAAGTGTTTAGTTAAGACTTTAAATAAATGAAAGGCTCTTAGCCTCACAATGATTTACTTAGCTTTCTTTATTTTTTTATCCGCTTTTTTCTCTTTAGCAGTTTTAGCAGGTTCTTTTTTTACGCTTTTCTTGGCATCTTGACCTTTACCCATGATTGTTCCTTTTATAAATTTGTAAGTTTAAATCTAAGCAAATATTGCTAAGAAACTGATGACTATTTTAAAATAGTAAGATCAAACCTAAAGGTGTTTTCACATGAAGTAAATTATCTTCTACCTCATTATGTAGTTGTGAATTTCTAAGCATTCATTTGAGAATTCTTCTTATGAAAAAATGTGCGTTTCACGCCTTCAAATAAGCCAAAGGAAACACCGCCCACAACAATTCCTGTAATTGCTTCGGCAATGATGGAAGGAAGTGTATCAAAGAACTCTTCAACAAAATGCAAATTATGGACAAAAATTCCGCCAGCAACAAGGATGAGTGCAATGGTACCGATAACCGATAAGCTCTTAACGATCCAGGGCAACGCTTGAACTAAGAAAGTTCCAATCGTATTTTTCAATCCTTTTTTACCGTCGCTTGATTTGATAAGCTTAAGTCCTAAATCATCCATCCTTACGATTCCCGCAACGATTCCATAAACACCTATAGTAGCTATAATGGCTACAATGGAAACTACAAGAACTTGATTGAGAATAGGCTCTTCAACAACAGAACTAAGTGCAATTATTACTATCTCAACCGAGAGAATAAAGTCCGTCACGATTGCGGACTTTATCTTGTCTTTTTCCAAGGCTAGAATTTCCTCTTCTGATAACTCTGGAGCTTTAATGGTCTCTGGCTTTGCATGCGGGAAAATCCATTCGTAGATCTTTTCTGCCCCTTCAAAAGCGAGATAAATCCCACCTATCAATAATATAATCGTGATGGCAATGGGCAAATAAGCACTCAATAAAAATGCAATGGGTAGAATAATAAGTTTGTTGAAAAACGAGCCTTTCGTAATCGCCCATAATACCGGTATTTCTCGTGAAGAGACAAAACCCGAAGCCTTCTCTGCATTCACCGCAAGATCGTCCCCTAAGATACCAGCTGTCTTTTTAGTCGCTACTTTCCCCATGGTGGCGACGTCATCCATCAGAACACCTATATCATCTAATAATGCAAAAAATCCTGAGGCCATGTGGGTTGAATTAACTTTTGCTGCAAATGTACAAAGGGAGCACGCATTTTATTGTTGGGGAATTCTTTTCCTGGATGGTATTTTATTAATTTTTCGGCAAAGCATTAAAAGTTTAGTGGTAAGAAAATAAAATTACATTGAGGTGCTGCTTAGGAAACTGATATCGACCAGTGAGAGGATTTATGTATCGTTTAAAACAATTAGTTTCTATTCCTAAGTCCTAAACAGTATTCTATGAAACGTACGGAAACACAAAAAATCCCAGCGCTACGCGCCGGAATTTTTTTACATTTTAGTTCTAACAATGTCCTATTGTCAAACGATAATCTGATTAAGAATTAAGCCTCAACCAAATCCACATTCAGTTCCAACTCCACATCCACCTGATTCTTCAAGATATCATCCATCGTTTCACGCTCGCGTATCAAGTGAGGTTTGCCGTTGTACCAAAGCACTTCCGCAGGACGATAACGAGAATTATAGTTGCTCGCCATGGAGTAGCAATAGGCACCAGCATTGGAAAAGGAAAGAATATCGCCTTCGGCGATTTCTGATATTTGTCGGTTTTGTGCAAACGTGTCGGTTTCACATATGTAGCCTACAACGCTGTAGAACCTCATTTTTCCTTCTGGATTGGATATATTTTTTATTCCGTGATAGGATCCATACAACATAGGACGGATCAAGTGATTGAAGCCGGAATCAATTCCAGCGAAAACCGTACTCGTGGTTTGCTTGATCACATTGACTTTCGCCAAAAAATGACCAGCTTCTGAAACCATAAATTTCCCGGGTTCAAACGCCAGAGCAATCTCGCGACCGTAAGATTTACAAAAATCATTGAAGCGCTCGCTCAGCTGCTCGCCCAGATCCTCAATATCGGTAGATACATCACCTTCTTTATAAGGAACCTTAAAACCAGAGCCAAAATCGATGAATTCTAGATCCTTAAATTTCGCTGCTGTTTCAAAAAGAATTTCTGTGGCATATAAAAATACACCGATGTCCAGAATGTCGCTACCAGTGTGCATGTGCACACCATTCACGGTCATTCCCGTATTTTCCACGATACGCAGCAAGTGCGGAATCTGATGTATGGAAATACCAAATTTTGAATCGATGTGACCCACACTAATATTGGCGTTCCCACCCGCCATCACATGCGGATTGATACGCACACAAACGGGAATGGTTGGATGTTTTGCACCAAATTGTTCGAGTATAGAAAGGTTATCGATATTGATCTGCACACCCAGCTTAGCCACCTTTTCGATTTCTTCCAGAGAAACACCGTTGGGCGTATAGATAATTTTGGACGGATCAACTCCAGCAGCCAGTCCCAGCTGCACTTCCTGTGAACTCACGGTATCGAGTCCGGCGCCTAACTGTTTAAAAAGCTTCAAGATGGATATGTTTGACAATGCCTTTACTGCGTAGTGAATACGTAGGTTTTTAGCTTTCGCGAAAGCGGATGTCAAACGTTCATACTGCGAGATAATCGCCGCCGCATCATAGACATAGACCGGACTACCGTGTTCCTGCGCTACGTTCAATAGATCTTGTGCATTCATTATGTTATGCGTTAAAATTAAATTAAGGGATCAAAAATAAATAGGACTGGACGATATAATGAGATTTGAGGCAAAACATTTTGATTTTACAAGGGTAGCAGTCAGTTTATTTTTGTTTTATTTTTAATTTGGGCGTTCCCAAAGGGTCGGGCTTTCCGTTACAAGTCCTCGGTTTATCGATTCCATCGATAAAACTGTGGGCTTTTCATTTCAATCCCTAACGCAAAGCTTACCAATCAAAAAACACTTATTTGTTTCATTCAGGCCAAAGCTCCTTGTCTAGAAAAAGGAAAGGTGGATTCCGAATCTGCGATGGCAGGTAAGAAGACGTATAGGTTGAAGTTCCATTCGGTTTGATTCAATGTCAAAGGATAAATCAAATTCACCGGATCTTCTACGATTTTTGATTGCATCGCCGTAAACGACGAGTCCAGTCCGCCATTGTGCAATCCTCTCACGAAACCTCTTCGGATGCAGGCTTCTAAGCGAGAAGCCTTATTCTTGTGTAATTTTAACTAGGATCTGAACTCTAAAAAGCTCCTTTCCTAGAAAAAGGAAAGGTGGATTCTGAATCTGCAATAGCAGATAAGAAGACGGATAGATCGAAGTTTCATTCTGTTTGATTCAATGTCAAAGGGTAAATAAAATTCACTGGATCTTCTACGATTCCTGATTGCATCGCCGTAAAAGACGAGTCCAGTCCGCCATTGTGCAATCCTCTCACGAAAGCTCGTCAGTTGCAGGCTTATAGGCGAGATGCCTTAATCTTGTGTAATTTTAACTAGGATTTAAACTCTAAAAAGCTCCTTTCCTAGAAAAAGGAAAGGTGGATTCTGAATCTGCGGTAGCAGAACGGAAGACGGATAGGTTGAAGTTGTTCTAAACT
>NZ_JADFCO010000062.1 GCF_015356755.1 Nonlabens antarcticus
TCGACCACTTGAAGCTTGAAAGAAAGCGAGTAGTCTTTTTGGGTACGCTTCACGTAACCCCTGTTTATAGGTGTTTCCATTACACTAAGGTTTTTGTGTATCGCTATTTCAGAACGGGACAGTGTGCAATGAATAAATGTCCTTTGTGCTAATTAATTTCTAATTGGGATTTTTGTTTCTAGTTGGTACTATTGAGGAAACCCAATTACCTTTGCAGCGTGAGAACCCATAGACATTCCCATAGTTTTCAGCTTAAAAATCAACTAGGTTTTAAAGAACGGCTTTTGGCATATTATAAGACCGAGCAGTATGTTGTTTTTCTGGACAGCAATGAAGCCGAAAAACACGAGTATGCCTGTTTATGCGGTATAGGTGCCATCGACCTAATAAAGTGTAATGTAGGAGGAGCTTTAGATCGGCTGGAATCGTTTCAAGAAGAGCATCAAGATTGGATTTTTGGCTATCTAGGGTATGACTTAAAGAACGAATTAGAACCATTACAAAGTCAAAATAGGGATCTGATGGAATTTCCAGACCTTCAGTTTTTCATCCCTGAAACGGTCGTTGAAATAGGAGTAGACCAGGTTGTATTCCATTCTTACGAAGAAGATCCATACGAGCTTCAAAAGCTTTTTGAGAAAATCCAGCAACAGGAGTTGAGATCGGACATCAAATTTTCGGCACAATCCCCACTAATTGCGACCGATTCCAAAACAGATTATTTAGAAAAAGCAAATGCTTTTCTAAAACACATCCAGCGTGGTGATATTTATGAAGCAAATTTGTGCACTCAATTTTATGCGAAAGAGGTGGAGTTGAATCCGCTAAAAGCGTTTGCAGATTTGAATGCGAGCAGCTCTCCGCCCTTTGCAGCTTATGCTCGATTTGATAATCATTATATTATCAGTGCCAGCCCAGAGCGCTACTTAAAAAAAACCGGAAGACAGCTGCTTTCCCAGCCAATAAAAGGAACCGCTGCGCGGTCCAGCGATCCAGAAACAGATCGCCAGATCAAAAATGATTTGCTGGCAAATCAAAAGGAACGATCAGAAAACGTAATGATTGTGGATTTGGTGCGGAATGACCTTTCTAGAATAGCAAAAAAAGGTAGTGTTGAGGTTTCTGAGCTGTTCGGTATGTACACTTTTCCGCAGGTACATCATATGATCAGCAGTATTACAGCAACCCTCTCAGATCAATTTTCTGGAATGGATGCGATTAAGGCGACATTTCCTATGGGAAGCATGACGGGCGCGCCTAAGATCAGCGCCATGAAAATCATTGAACAAACCGAATCTTTTAAACGAGGCGTTTATAGTGGCGCCGTGGGATATATGAGTCCGCAAGGAGATTTTGATTTTAATGTGGTCATTAGAACGCTTCTTTATAATGCAGAAAAGCGCGTGGTTTCCCTGAGTGTAGGCAGTGCTATTACAGCTGCAGCAGTTCCAGAATCTGAATATGAGGAATGCCTTGTTAAAGCTGCAGCTTTGATGAAGGTTCTAGTGCAGCAAGGCATTGATTTTCCTTAAATTTGGCGCATGCAACAAGCCTTTGCGCAACATATTCAGCAACAGTTCCCGCAACTTTTTAAAAAGAGATTTTTAATCGCCATAAGTGGCGGATTAGACAGTGTAGTTTTGACCCATTTACTACTTAAAAACAATGTTGATTTTGAACTGGCGCACTGCAATTTCAATCTTAGAGGTGCAGAAAGCGATGGGGATGAGGAGTTTGTAGAGCAGTTAGCAAAAGAATTAGAACTTAAAGCCCACAAAAAGCATTTTCAGACAAAGAAATTTGCCGCTGAGAAAGGTATATCTACGCAGATGGCAGCACGGGAATTGCGATACGATTGGTTTTTCCAGCTATTGCAAGAGCAAGGTGTTAAAGCTATTCTTACCGCACACCACCTAGACGATCAGATCGAGACTTTTATGATGAACCTCAATCGCGGAACAGGAATAACCGGCCTGAGCGGTATTCCAGAACATACGGACCAACTGTTGCGGCCATTATTGCCTTTTTCCAGAGCCCAGATTCTAGCCTATGCACGAGCAAATGGTTTGACATGGCGGGAGGATTCCAGTAATGAAAGTAACGACTATCAGAGAAACGCCCTGAGAAATAAGGTGCTTCCCAGCTTGCATGAAGAGTTACCGCTTCTACGTGCAAATTTCTCTAAAACGCTGGGGTACTTGAAAGACGTGGAGTCCATTGTGGATGATGCGGTAGTCCGCTTTCGCGAAAGCGTTACCACCACAAATCCAACAGGAATTGATTATCACCTGGAAGAAGTCAAAGCTTATCCCAATTATAAGAAATATATATTCTATGTATTTCACGAGTATGGTTTTTCAAATGTGCCTGAAGTACTGCGTTTGATGGAATCTGAAACCGGTAAATACCTAGCCAATGCTGAATATATTCTACTGAAGGATAGAGATGTGTTGCGGCTTGAAAAAATACAGGAGCCCATTACAAAAAAGTGGTATTTACTTCCTGAAACGACACAGGTACAAGTAGCGGCTGCGATGGTAGTTTTAGAAACGATCGCAACGGAAAACCCAATAGATTTTGTGAAGTCCCACATAGACAAAAATGTACTGTGGCTGGATAAGGAACGGCTGGAATATCCGTTAACTTTACAGGCATGGCAAGCTGGCGATCGCATGAAACCTTTTGGTTTTAATGGTTCACAATTGGTTAGTGATATTTTGACAAATAAAAAACTTTCTCGAACAGAGAAGGATCGGATTATGGTACTTTATTCCGCAGAAAAAGTGCTTTGGATTCCAGGAATTAGATCGAGCAAACATTTCCCTGTGACACAGCAAACGAAAGAGATACTAAAAATTAAATGGATTCTATGAGAAAGCTGATTATAGCTTTTACGCTGCTTTTTAGTGCAGTGATGCATGCCCAGTTATCTGACCCCACCAGCTGGCAAGTTGAAGTAAATGATTTAGGAAATAACGAGTACGAATTAATGACCACCGCCACGCTCGAGCCGGGATGGCACATATATTCACAGGTTCCCATCGATGCAGAAATAGGACCGACGCCCACCCAGTTGCGATTCTATGAAGCTGATGGAAATTATAAACTTCTAGGTCCCAACGAAGAAATAGGAACCTATGCAGAATTTACAGACGTATGGGGAACTGACGTCCTTCAATTCAAGGATCGAGCAGTCTTCAAACAAAAAATAAGATTAGAAAACCTTGATATAAAATACATCATTGCAGAGGCTGTATTTATGGTTTGCGACGATGAGCGCTGTATTCCCGGCACGCCTGAAGTGCTGATTTTCAAGATAGATCCAGACGCCGTTGTAGGCGATGATGTTACTACCATTATTGATAGTTACTATGATAACGACAAACAGCCACTAGTTGCAAGCGCACCAGATTTATCCAGCTTAAACAGTACTACAACAGCAGGAGAATCTGATGAAGATGTTGCGGCAAGCGATTCTACAAAAGGGGAGTCCGTTGAAGAAGATAATTCAAATGATTTGACTACCATCTTTATTTTGTGTCTGCTGGCTGGGTTTAGTGCGTTGCTCACGCCTTGTGTGTATCCCATGATCCCTATGACCGTCTCGTTTTTCACGAAGCAGAGTGAGAATAAGGCCAAGGGGAAGTTTCAAGGCTTGCTCTACGGGTTCTTTATCCTTTTGATTTACGTGCTTTGTAGTTTGCCATTCCATATATTTCAATCCGTTTCTCCTGATATTTTCAACGAATTCAGTACGAATCCGTATTTGAATATATTTTTCTTTGTGATTTTCGTGATTTTTGCGATTAGCTTTTTTGGTGCTTTTGAGATCACCATGCCTAATTCTTTGATCAATAAAGTAGATAAAGCTTCTACGGCTGGCGGGATTATAGGCGTGTTTTTTATGGCGCTGACCTTAGTGCTGGTTTCTTTTTCTTGTACCGGTCCCGTGATAGGTGGCGTTTTGGGAAGTGTACTTTCTTCTGATGGTGGTGCTACTGCGCTAAGCGTTGGACTTGCCGGTTTTGGTTTTGGATTGGGAGTTCCATTTGCATTGTTTGCAATTTTCCCCAGTTGGATGAATAATTTACCGAAATCCGGAGGCTGGTTAAATACTGTCAAGGTCTTTTTAGGATTCCTAGAGTTGGCTTTTGCCTTCAAATTTTTATCAAATGCAGACCTCGTCTGGCAAGCTGGCTGGATCCAGCGGGAGCTCTTCATTGCGATCTGGATAGCGATATTTGGTGCGATGGCGATTTATCTGTTTGGAAAAATTCGTTTGCCTCATGATGATAAGGACCAGCCAATCTCGGTGGGACGTTTACTGCTCGCGATTCTTGCCTTGTGTTTTACCTTGTACTTAGTTCCAGGATTGTGGGGCGCGCCGCTTAAATTGATCAGCGGTTTTCCACCGCCTATGACTTATAGTGAGTCACCGTATGGTTTTTCCAGCAGTTCAGGAGTTTCTGATATTGACTTGCCAGAGGGTGCCCATTTGACCGTCCATGATATCGTCGCTTTTGATGATTATGAAAAGGGAATGGCTTATGCTAAAGAAGTTGGGAAACCTGCCATGATTGACTTTACCGGCTGGGCTTGTGTGAATTGTAGAAAGATGGAAGAACGCGTTTGGGGAGAGCCAAAGGTTCTGGAAATCCTTAAAAATGACATTGTTTTGATCTCTTTATATGTGGACGAGCGTGCTGATTTGCCTAAAGATGAGCAAGTTATTTCCGCTTCTACCGGTAAGAAAATCAGAACGATTGGAAACAAATGGAGTGATTTTCAGATTGAAGAATACCAGGTAAACGCACAGCCTTTCTATGCATTGGTAGATGCTGATGGTAACGATCTCGTGGCGCCCGTAGGTTATACCCCAGACCTGAAGGAATATACCCAGTGGTTGAAATCCGCGCTGGATCAATAAAATAAGTTTATGAAAAAAGTTATTGTTTTAAGTTTAGTGATCATGTTGATCTCTTGTAAGGATAGTGCTGATAATTCCGCTTTCGCGAAAGCGGACAAGCAAGAAATATCAAAACAATTCAACGACTGGCTGGAGACTCAATTCCAGGTAGATCTCTCCCGCGATCCAGAAATGCAAACTGGAATGGGAATCAAAACCGATTATGATAAGTGGACAGACATTTCTGCGGAGCGTGATCTAGAGGATAAACAACTAGCAGAAAAGCGCTTAGTTTATCTCGCAGATTCGGTTAAAGTTAGCGCTTTAGAAGGACAAGATTTGTTGAGCTACAAATTATATAAAACCATTCAGGAACAAGAAATTGCAGATTACGACTATCGTTTATATACTTATCCAGTCAATCAAATGCATGGAATGCAGGCTGAGATCCCTGCATTTTTAATTAATATGCATCAGGTAGAAAGCGAGTCAGATGCTCTAGCATACATCTCGAGATTAAAAGGAATACAGCCATTATTTGCAGAGTTAAATAAGGGACTGGAATTGCGGGAGATCAATGGAATTATGTTGCCCAAATTTGTTTATGAGTTGGTCTTGAAGGATTGCAAAAACCTTTTGCTAGGAGCACCATTTGAAAAATCTGCCTTTCAAAGTACGTTATCAGCAGATTTTTCAGATAAAGTTTCAAAATTAAAAATAGCGCAAAATAGAAAGAAAGCGTTAGTGGAAGCGGCTAATGAAGCTCTAGTTGATAACGTAAAACCAGCTTACGAGAGTTTGATTGCCACCTTACAGGACCAACAGCAACGAGCAACTGGAAATGATGGTGCCTGGAAATTTCCTAAAGGAGAAGAATTTTATGAATACGCTTTAAAACGAACTACCACTACAAATTTGAGTGCGGGAGCAATTCACGATTTTGGATTAGTGGAGGTCGACCGCATTCACAAGGAAATGGAAGGGATCATGAAAAAAGTGAAGTTCGAAGGAACACTTCAAGACTTCTTTAGCTTCATGCGAACGGATTCCCAATTTTATTACGAAGATTCCGAGGCAGGAAAAGCCAAATACCTAAGGGAAGCGACTGCTAAAATCGAAGCCATGAAAGTAAAGTTGCCAGAGTTATTTAACACAATGCCAAAAGCAGATATTGTTGTAAAAGCCGTAGAGTCCTTTCGGGAAGCAAGTGCTGGAAAGGCATTTTACCAGCAACCCGCAGCAGATGGTAGCCGTCCTGGAACCTATTATGCAAACCTATTCGATATGAAAGCTATGCCTATTTATCAGATGGATGCACTGGCTTACCATGAGGGGATTCCGGGCCATCACATGCAAATCGCAATTGCACAGGAATTAGAAGGTATACCAGAATTTCGCAAGCATCTATTTTACACCGCCTATGTGGAGGGTTGGGGATTGTATTCTGAATTGATTCCTAAGGAAATAGGCTTTTATCAGGATCCATATAGCGATTTTGGAAGATTGGCTATGGAACTATGGCGCGCTTGCCGACTCGTAGTGGACACCGGAATCCATTCCAAAAAGTGGTCTAGGGAACAAGCTATTGAATATTACACAGCTAACACTCCCAATGCAGAAAGTGATGCGGTTAAAATGGTGGAACGTCATATCGTAATGCCATCGCAAGCTACAGCTTACAAAGTAGGAATGAATAAAATCCTCGCCTTAAGAAATAAATCAAAAGAAGCTTTAGGTAAAAATTTTGACATCAAAGAGTTTCACGATGTGATTCTAACTAGCGGAGCGATGCCATTGAGCTTATTAGAGGAAGAAGTAGCTGCTTATATTGAGGAGAAGGAATAGAGGTCTAATTTTGAGCTTTGAGCTATGATGCTTATGAGTTTTGGTGGCATTCACTCTTGCGCACCCCATTGTCTTCGACGTGCGTTCCTCTCGCAAAAAGGCTCGTAGGATGCAGGAAAAGGTAAGCCAAGTGATCTAGAATGATAATTGTTCTTATGAAGTGATCCTAAAAAAACAGCTCCTCGCCTCAGATGAGCAGAGGACAGATCTTTCTCGCCATTTATGGCGATGCGATCAGGAGTGGTTGAAGGTGTAGGGTTTTAATATTGGTTTTCAAAATTCTATTATGCGCAGGCCACATCACCTTTAGTGTTTCTCCGGTGGAGAAAGCAAGAACTAATTGAACTTGAAAATGAACCTAAAAAACAGTTCCCTGCCTCAGATGAGGAGAGGACAGATCGGTCTTGCCATTTATGGCGATGCGATCAGGAATGTTTGAAGGTGCAGGGTGTTGATAGTATTTATCAAAATCCACTTGTACGCCATACGCATTGCCTTCAACGTGCCTCCTCTCGCAAAAGCTCGTCGGATGCAGGAAATGGAAAGCAATTCTGATTGAACTTGAAAATGAAAATGAAACTGAATCTGAAAATGAGGGGAATCTTCAATCTTGCGCAGGCCTCATTGCCTTCGGCATTTCTCCAGCGGAGAAAGCAAGTCACCTCATATATTCCTGTTACTAATATACCTACCACTAAAATCCATCGTTCATTTTTTTTAAAAAACAGGAAAAAAAAAGGGCTGCCATTTGGCAGCCCTTTCTAATATTAAAGTGTGATGTTATTAGTTCACTTGGAACTTCACTCTTCTTACTAATTGTCTAGCAGGATCACTTGACTTCTCAACGGAAGCATCTTCTCCTTGACCTTGATGTGTTAATCTTGATGCGTCAACACCAGTAGCAACAAGAATATCATATACCATCTTAGCTCTACGCTCAGAAAGTGTTTGATTATAATCAGAAGTACCTAATTCGTCAGCATAACCTGTAAGATTTGCAGATGCACTTGGGTTCTCATTCATATACTTCGCAAGGAAGTTTATAGAAGATAGAGAATAGTTAGTTGGCTTAGTACTATTGAACTCAAAGTATACGTTAACATAACCTTCGTTGATCAATTGCTTAATCAATCCTGAACCGTCTGTACCGTTTGTTCCAGTTGCGTTAGAACCTTTCATTGCATATTTACTATCAAGAGCATTCTGATCTAAATATCCAGGAAGAGTATAATCTGTATCATTAGCAACCTCTGTTTCAAGAGTAGAAACTCTAGAGTCAAGATCATTCAATTGAGATTGGACACTTCCGTTGTACCAGTCTGCATGTACTTCATTTCCACCTAAAGCGAAAGAGAAACCAACAGATGCGTTAACTAGAAAACCGTCAAAACCTCTTAAGTTTTGTGCAGCAGTACCATCAAACGTACGATCCTGTCTTACGTGTCCAAAAATGGAAAGATCACCAAAGAACGTTACGCGGTCACTTAATCTCAACTGTGGAGTAACACCTACAGTGAAATTTAACATTTCGTCTCTATCGTCTATATCTAAAGGCTCTTTATAAGACATTGCAGTTACACCAGCACCAGCGTGAACCAAGAAATTGAAACGATCTGTCCATTCTCTAAAACCTAAAAATGTACCAGCATTTACAACACCTTCTAGAGAAACACGATATGCATGAGATTTGAAAGGGGCACTATCATCATCTCCTTCAAATCTGTTGTAACCTAGATCTAAATTGAAACCAAATTTGTCATTCACCATGTAACGAACTCCTAAATCTCCTTGTGCAAATGATGGTGTGTTTGTGAAATACCCGCCAGCAAGAGGACGAACTGGTTTGTGAACTCCTGCTCCTACATCAATAGACCATTGATTATAAGGTATTACGTCACGGTCACGTGGACCATCTTGAGTCATAGTCTCTTGAGCCATGGCAGCTGCGCCACTAAGTAAGAGTACTGAAAATAATAATTTTTTCATTTTATAAGTTTTTGCTTTCAAGGGGCAAATATAGTTTGGTTAGTTTAAATATCCACGTATTTGATTCTTAAATTCCTCTTTTAACTCTTTATTAGCTCAAATCATCTTGTTATTAGGATGTTATTAAGAAATTAGCAATACTAATATTTTCATACATGAATTGGATCAAGTCTTATGTACAGGGCTGCTGGGTTGGTAGACAGTCATAAAAAATAATCTTTTGATTTCAAGTTCTTTCAGCAAATTGGGTTAGGCTATTTCAAAATTTGATATTGATAATCAAATTATATTGGAAGCCGCTGAAACAAAGTCGAGCTTTTTCTCTTTCAAATCAAGATTTAATAGGTTATCGTTATATAGGAGTGATAGTTATAAACATGCTCAATAGGCGCAGCAAATGGAATGATAATAATGATAATAAGGTATTGTTTTGACAGGCAGACTTATGAACTATAGCAAGTGAAACTATGTCGCTAGCGAGGTGGTTAAAAACAAGTGACCTCTTGAAATTGCTTTCAAAAATTTGAAGGTATTAATATTGGGACTGACCTTTAAGAAAAACTGTCTTGATGTTCGAAATACAAAGGTGATCGATCTTCTTCTTACTTATATAAACAAGGTATGTAGGTGGTGGTTTGTAACCTGCTACCTTCAGCTACCAAAATTAAAGAGCAGAGTGAACTATATTATTACTACCAAATGCCAGTAAGCCGTTATGATGTACTAATTTTGTCATTGTCGCAAAATGCTTTTTTATAAATCAAATAGAGTTTAAAAGAATGTAAAAAGCCCAAGTTTGTTATTTACGATATGAAAGGCATACTGGGATATAAAGCCAACAAACGATTATAATATGAAAATCAATAATATCTGCTGTATAGGAGCAGGCTATGTGGGAGGGCCTACTATGTCTGTTATTGCAGCAAAATGTCCGCACATCCAAGTGAACGTGGTAGATCTTAATGAACAACGCATTGCCGCCTGGAATGATAACGATCTTGAAAAATTACCTATTTATGAGCCGGGACTTGCGCAGATTGTAGGTAAATCTCGTGGTGTGAATTTGCATTTTAGCACGCAGGTAGATCAAGCCATAAGAGATGCCGACATGATTTTCATCTCGGTCAACACGCCTACCAAAACTTATGGAATAGGGAAAGGCATGGCGGCAGATCTGAAGTATATCGAGCTTTGTGCCCGTCAGATTGCGGCTGTTTCCCAAAACGATAAGATAATTGTGGAAAAATCGACCCTTCCGGTACGGACGGCAGAAGCGTTGAACGATATACTTTCCAACACTGGTAATGGAGTTAAATTCCAGGTGCTTTCTAATCCTGAATTCCTTGCCGAAGGAACGGCTATTGAAGATTTATTACAACCAGATCGTGTGTTGATAGGAGGGGAACGAACTCCTGCTGGAGAAGAAGCCATGCAAGCATTGCACGATGTTTATAACCACTGGGTTCCTACAGAGCGCATTCTAAAAACTAATGTCTGGTCATCAGAGCTTTCTAAGCTAACGGCTAATGCGTTTTTGGCACAGCGTGTTTCCAGTATCAATAGTTTAAGTGCATTATGTGAAGCTACGGAAGCTGATGTAGATGAAGTGTCGCGTGCCATAGGTCAAGATTCTAGGATCGGATCTAAGTTTTTGAAATCGAGTGTTGGCTTCGGCGGTTCGTGTTTTCAAAAGGATATTTTGAATTTGGTCTATCTATGTCAAACCTACGGACTTCAGGAAGTAGCCGATTATTGGCATCAGGTCATCATCATGAATGATTATCAAAAGCGCCGATTTGCCCAAAAAATAATCAGTACGCTATATAATACCGTTAACGGTAAAAAGATAGTCCTCTTAGGTTGGGCATTTAAAAAAGATACGAATGACACCCGGGAATCGGCGGCGATTTATGTGGCGGATTACTTATTGAGTGAGCAAGCGGAATTAGTGATCTACGATCCAAAAGTCACCGCAGAACAAATTTATGCAGATCTGGATTACCTAAACACCAGAACCGAAGAAGAAAACAGGAAGTTAGTTACGATAGTTCATGACCGAACCGAAATTTTTAATGATGCGCATGCGATTGCTATTCTTACAGAATGGGATGAATTTAAAGAAATCGACTGGAAAATGGTTTATGATAAGATGCTTAAACCAGCCTTTATATTTGATGGTCGTTCCATTCTTGACATGGAACAATTGAGCGAAATTGGTTTTAAAGGATTTGCTATAGGGAAAGGGTAGGGTTAAATTGACAAACGACTGGCTCGGTTGTCGCTGCACTCCAACCTTGCTGACGAAAGACAATCGACTTGATTTTAGATAAATGGAGACTTTTTTAGTAGGAGTGAACTTCAGACTTTATTCCGACAGCCGTTGATTACCTATTTTTCAGTTGCACATTTAGACAAGTTCAATGTGAGTTGTAAATTTCAATTATGAATGCCGATTCCATTTTGTTAAGCAATATATTATAGCGAATTACTTATTGCCACGCTGCTGGAGAGCGGAATCGGTTTGAACCTAATTGAAAAATTAATTGGGAAAAATTTGAAAGAAATCTTTGAATTTCAACTGCTAATCTGTTCTTGACTGCGCGCAAATCAACATTTTTACTAAATACTAAATACTAAATACTAAATACTAAATACTAAATACTAAATACCCAATTCATGCAAAAAACAATTCTCATCACCGGCGGCGCTGGATTTATAGGTTCTCACGTGGTGCGACGCTTTGTAGTGAATTATCCAGATTATTACATTATCAATCTGGATGCGCTGACCTATGCTGGGAACCTGAAGAATATTGAGGATATTGAGAATCACGCCAATTATCAGTTTATCCATGGAGATATTACAGATGGAAAGTTATTAGAAGGGTTATTTGAGAAGCATTCCATAACCCACATCATCCACCTTGCCGCAGAATCCCACGTGGATCGCTCGATTGAGAATCCGCTGGAGTTTGTGAAGACTAATGTGATGGGAACGGTGGAGCTGCTGGAAGTAGCACGTCGGTTTTGGAAAGATGATAAGAATCACCTGTTCTATCACGTGAGTACCGACGAGGTTTATGGGAGCCTGGGAAAAACAGGGTTGTTTACAGAGCAGACCGCTTATGATCCCAACTCGCCCTACAGCGCATCAAAGGCTAGCAGCGATCATTTCGTCAGGGCTTATGGGGAAACTTATGGAATTCCGTTTATTATTTCTAATTGTTCGAACAACTATGGGCCGCACCATTATCCGGAAAAACTGATTCCCTTATTTATTAAAAATATTATAGACAGCAAACCGCTTCCCGTTTATGGTGATGGGAATTACACCCGGGACTGGTTGTATGTCGAGGATCACGCTAGGGCGATCGACCTTGCGTTTCATAAGGGCACGTCAGGGGAGACCTATAATATAGGAGGCCATAATGAATGGACAAACATGGATCTTGTGCATTTATTGTGTGATGTTATGGATGAAAAACTCAACCGGGAAAACGGTACTTCCCGCAAATTGATTGCATTTGTTAAGGACCGCCCGGGCCATGATTTAAGATATGCTATCGATGCTTCAAAGATCCAGAATGATATGGGGTGGAAACCTGATGTTGATTTTGAACAAGGGTTGCGTTTGACGGTAGACTGGTTTCTCCAGAATCCAGAATGGTTGCAGAAGGAATAATGGTGATCTCGCTTTCGCGAAAGTGGAAACAACATCATTACTATCACAAAACATAAGATCTTATTACATTTGGCCTTTACTAAAAAATTAGATTTTTAACATGCGCACAAGGCCATCTTTGAACTTTGTACCCCATATTTAATACTCCACTATGAAAGGAATCATACTCGCTGGCGGCTCAGGAACACGATTGCACCCGTTAACAAACTTAGTGTCAAAACAGCTGTTGCCGGTGTATGACAAGCCCATGATCTACTACCCGCTATCCACCTTGATGTCGGCGGGAATACAGGAAATCCTGATCATCACAACTCCCAAAGATGCCGCACTTTTCCAGGAATTATTAGGCGACGGCAAAAAGTACGGCTGCGATTTTCAATATGCAGAACAACCTGAACCCAACGGCCTTGCCGAAGCTTTCATCATAGGCGAGAAATTCATTGATGGCGATACCGTCGCCTTGATTTTAGGAGATAATATCTTTTACGGCTCTGGTCTGGCACAGCTGTTACAAAACAATACAGATCCAGATGGCGGGATCGTATATGCTTACCACGTCCAGGATCCAGAGCGTTATGGCGTGGTAGAATTTGACGGGAATGGCACGGCAGTCTCCATTGAAGAAAAGCCCAAACGGCCCAAGTCATCTTTTGCAATTCCAGGGATTTACTTTTATGACCATACCGTAGTAGAAATAGCAAAGAATTTGCAACCCAGCAAGCGCGGTGAGCTGGAAATAACAGACGTTAATAAGGCCTACCTAAAAGAAGGAAAACTCCAGGTTCAGATTATGGATAAGGGAATTGCGTGGCTGGATACGGGTACTTTTGACAGCCTGATGCAGGCCTCGCAGTTTGTGGAGGTCATCGAACAACGCCAGGGCCTGAAAGTAGGTTCTATTGAAGGCACCGCCTATGAAATGGGTTATATAACCCGGGAGGAGTTGGGTCAATTGATCCAGCCTCTTCTAAAAAGTGGTTATGGTACGAACCTTAAGGATCTAACAAAATGAAAGTAACCGAGACTTTTTTAAAGGGCTGTTTTATTATCGAACCCACTGTTTTTGAAGACGAGCGCGGTTATTTTATGGAGAGCTATAATAAGGAGCGTTTTGAGAAAGCAACGCAGCTAGCTGTAGATTTTATTCAGGATAACGAGGCGAGATCCTCCTACGGAGTCATACGCGGGTTACATTTTCAAAAAGGCAAGCATTCCCAAGCAAAGCTCGTACGCGTGATGGAGGGAAAAGTTCTTGATGTAGCGCTGGACCTTAGAAAGGATTCAGATACTTTTGGAAAACATGTTGCGCTGGAGCTTTCTGGAGAGAACAGGAAACAGCTATTTGTACCCAGAGGTTTTGCACATGGGTATTCCGTGTTGTCTGAAACCGCTCTGTTTTTCTATAAATGTGATAATGTCTATAGCAAGGACAGCGAGTCGGGAATTGCTTATGATGATGCTCAATTGTCAATCGATTGGAAGATCCCTTTTCATGATCAAATTATTTCATTGAAAGATCAGAATTTGCCGGCTTTTGCTTCTTCATTGAAACCGACAAAGGACTAGCTCGATATTCGCTTCACTCCAATCTTGCCGACGTAGGACAAAAGACTTTTTTGTTTTTCCTCACTTGCGTTCTCCGCTGGAGAAATGTCCGATAGGACAATGAGGTGATTGATTCCATTCAAAATTCTTATTTTAAACGGAAGTCGGGAATAGAAATGTGCAAGGAACATAGAATGCTGACAAACCATATCTCGACTTTCGCTCGATACTGGTTAGAGGTTATTTATTCTAAATTAGAAATGTTCTACAATTTCATGACTCTTGCTTTCTCCGTTGGAGAAATATCCGATAGGACAATGAGGTGTCTGGTTTCATTCATAATTCATTAACGTTCAACCGCTTTTGATTGTTTTTGTTTCTCTAATCTTAAAATTCATGTTTTGAACGGAAATCGGGAATAGCAATCTGAAGGAACATAGAATGCTGACAATCCATATCTCGACTCTCGCTCGATATTGGTTAGAGGTTCTTAATTTTGAATTAGAATATTCTACAATTTCATGGCTCTTGCTTTCTCCGCTGGAGAAATGTCCGATAGGACAATGAGGCACCTGGTTCCTTTCACATCTCGACTTTCGCTCGATACTGATTAGAGGTTCTTAATTTTGAATTAGAATATTCTACAATTTCATGGCTCTTGCTTTCTCCGCTGGAGAAATGTCCGATAGGACAATGAGGCACCTAGTTCCTTCCGCACCTCGACTCTCGCTCGATACTGGTAAGAGGTTTTGTATTTTAAATTATTGAGATTTTACAATTTCACAGCCTTTGCTTTCTCCGCTGGAGAAATGCAAAATGAAATGAAGTGTCAAATCGATATATTATTGGTAAAGCTTACAAAAACTTGTTTCCCTTCTGGGGAAATGCCGAAGGCAATGGGGCCAGCACAGGAGGTAAATATAATTTTATAGTTCAGGTTCACAAAATCCTAACTCTTACCATCCAAAAGAAAGAATGTAATTCCTGCGAATCGATCTATTTTCGTTAAACCAAGTGTTTTCCACCTCGACTCCGCTCAGAGCAACGCCTTAGGGAAGACGGAAGATGAGATGTCAACAAACCACAAACCGTCAAAAGTCTTATATCTTAAGTCACGAGATTTTACTAAGGGAAAACAAGCATCGTAGGTCATTTTTATCCTATTATTCTATCTTTACCACTCCAGCAAAGGATCAGCAATTGATTCTTAAAACCAACTAAAACTTACAAGTTTCATGAAAGTTGCCTTAATTACAGGAGTTACAGGACAAGATGGTGCCTATTTGAGCGAGTTTCTTCTCAAAAAAGGATACGAAGTTCATGGGCTGAAACGCAGGTCTTCTCTTTTGAATACAGATCGTATTGATCATTTATATGAAGATCCGCATGTGGAGAACCAGCGTTTTATATTGCATTATGGAGATATGACGGACAGTACGAACCTGACCCGTTTAATACAGCATATCAACCCAGATGAGATCTACAATCTCGCTGCGATGAGTCACGTTCAAGTATCTTTTGAAATGCCTGAATACACCGGGAATACCGATGGATTAGGTACACTAAGGATTTTGGAAGCAGTACGATTGCTGGGGCTGGAGAAGAAAACAAGAATTTATCAAGCTTCAACTTCTGAGTTGTATGGGAAGGTGCAAGAAGTGCCGCAGTCAGAAACGACACCTTTTTATCCGCGGTCGCCCTATGCGGTTGCCAAAATGTATGCCTATTGGATTACGGTAAATTATCGGGAGGCTTATGGTATTTATGCCTGTAATGGGATTTTGTTCAATCACGAGTCGCCCATACGTGGTGAGACTTTTGTGACCAGAAAGATTACCAGAGCTGCAGCACGTATAGCTTTAGGGCTTCAGGATAAATTTTATTTGGGTAATCTAGATGCACAACGCGATTGGGGCCATGCTAAGGATTACGTGCGCATGATGTGGATGATCCTGCAGGCAGACGAGCCAGAGGACTGGGTGATTGCCACGGGAAAGAGCACTTCGGTTAGGGATTTTGTGCGAATGGCATTTTTAGAAGTGGGAATCGAACTGGAATTCAACGGGTCTGGTGCAGGAGAAACGGCAACCGTGGTCAACTGTACCCATAATGATTTTCAAGTGGAGATCGGTAAGGAAGTTTTAAGTGTTGATCCTGCCTATTTTAGACCTACAGAAGTGGACCTGCTCATCGGCGATGCCACCAAGGCTAAAACAAAGCTGGGATGGGAATGCCAATACGATCTACAGGATTTGGTTAAAGAAATGATGCAGGGCGATGTCAAGCTCATGAAAAAAGACCAGTTTCTTAAGGATAACGGGTATGATACCCTTAATTATTTTGAATAGTCGAAGTGCCGCACCTGATGCGGCATCTCCTGATACGAGTACCATAATTGAATCACACCACGTTATCATAATTTAAACGCTATGAACAAATTTTCAAAAATTTATATAGCAGGCCATCGCGGTCTTGTGGGAAGTGCGATTGTTGACAATCTTAGCGATAAGGGATACGCAAACTTAGTTATGCGAACCTCGACCGATTTGGATTTGCGGGATCCGGTTGCCGTCAAAGACTTCTTTGATAAGGAGAAGTTGGACTATGTTTTTCTCGCTGCTGCGAAAGTTGGAGGCATCGTGGCTAATAACACTTATCGGGCAGATTTTATCTACGAGAATCTCATGATCCAGAACAATGTGATCCATCAAAGTTATGTGTCAGGGGTAAAGAAATTATTGTTTTTGGGCAGCACCTGTATTTATCCCAAGGAATGTCCACAGCCCATGAAAGAAGAATATTTGTTGACCGGGCCGCTGGAATATACGAATGAACCCTACGCGATTGCCAAAATTGCCGGAATCAAAATGTGCGAAAGCTACAATTTACAGTATGGTACCAATTTCATTTCTGTCATGCCTACCAATCTATACGGTCCCAATGATAATTTTGATTTGGAAAAATCCCACGTATTGCCCGCTTTACTTAGAAAAGTACATTTAGGAAAAGCGCTGGAAGAAGGCAACTGGTACATCATAAAAGCCGACTTAAACTCACGACCCATTGAAGGAGTGAATGGTGACGCTACCCAGGAGGAGCAACTGAAAGTTCTTCATAAATACGGTATCATTTTGTCAGATCAAGCAGTCCAAGTAGAAATATGGGGCTCAGGTAAACCCATGCGGGAATTTCTATGGAGCAAAGACATGGCAGATGCCTGTACCTTTATCATGAAAACCGTGGATTTCCAACAAATCGCTGAGGTCTCAACCCCAGATTCTCAAGAGATCCGCAATACCCATATCAATATAGGAACTGGCATAGATATTAGTATAGCAGATCTAGCCCAGCTTATTAAGAGCATGGTAGGCTTTAAAGGCAGCTTTTTCTTTCGGGATGAGAAACCAGATGGTACGATGAAGAAGTTGACGGATGTGAGCAAGCTGAAAAAGTTGGGGTGGGAATATAATATGCAGTTGAAGGAAGGGATTCGGGAGATGTACGGTTGGTATATAAAATAATCTTGTTTTGTTTCTCTGTGCCTGCACGCGGAGTCTATGGAATCTTACTTTCAAGTTCTGAACATGAATACATTGTCTCTCCGCGCCTGGACGCGGAGTCTATGGGATCCTTCTTTCGATTTCTGAACACGAATCAGATTTGTTACAATTGAGTTTAGGCAATCACGAACGGTATTCTGATTTATTGTTTCTCCGCGCCTGGACGCGGAGTCTATGGAGTATTTCTTTCAAGTTCTAAACATGAATCAGATTATGTAAAACTGAGTTTAGGAGGTCACGAACGGTATTCTGATAATTTGTAGGCTTTTCCTCCGTCCAGTGGATCCCGCGTCAGGCGCGGGAAGACAATTTAAGTTTTGTAAAATGAATACATTGTTCCTCCACCCATTGGGTCCCGCGTCACTTCGACTTCGCTCGGTGCGGCGCGTGTGCGCTAAGACAGAGGGCAATGGAAGGTTTTGGATTTATTGTTCATTATCCATAAACCCTTTCCAATCATCCGTCAAATCCCACCATTCGGGATTGTCTTTTTCGATCAGGTCAATCTTCCATTGTCTTTTCCACTTTTTTAATTTTTTCTCTCGTGCAGCTGCATCGTGAACCCATTGGTATTCTTCAAGGTAAACCAGCATTTTAACATTATACCGTTTGGTAAACCCCTCGAATATTTCCAGTTTATGTTGTTCCATCCTATTATCAATTCCGCCGGACATACCAACGTATATAGTTCCGTTTTTCTTACTGGCAAGAATATAGACGTTGTAGCAATGATAGTCTCTTCTGGGCATTTGATTTTGGGCTTCTGATTCTGCGCACCTGGACGCGGCTGTCTATGCGTGTAACGTCATTTTTAATGATTGACGTATGGGAAAATTACGAAAAATCCTGTTGAGGAGGTCACGAACGGTATTCAAGTAATTTGCAGTTTATCCCTCCGCCCAGTGGATCCCGCGTCAAGCGCGGGAAGACAAATACACACAGGTTGTTTCTCCGCGCATGGACGCGGAGTCTATGGAATCCTTCTTTCAAGTTCTGAATATGAATCAGATTTGTTACAATTGAGTTTAGTCAATCACAAACGGTATTCTGATAACTTGCAGATTATTCCTCCGCCCAGTGGATCCCGCGTCACTTCGACTCCGCTCAGTGCGGCGCAAGCGCGGGAAGACAAAACAAATTATTCCATACGCCTAGGACGCTAATCCCTAATAATTCCAATTAAAAAGATCAAAACGATAACGTTGTAGCATAACCTGAGCTACCAAAATGCAATAAATGAATCTGGTAGTATAGAATATTCTTACCTTTGCCGCTCAAATGTTTACGACCGTTTAAAACAATCAGCTTGAAAATACTTATTACCGGTGCCGCCGGATTTATTGGAAGTAATTTATCAGAATATTTTATCGATAAAGGCCATCAAGTTGTAGGTCTTGACAACTTTGCTACCGGACACCGTCACAATATTGAGCCGCTGCAAAAATTTGAGAACTTTACATTTATAGAAGGAGATATTCGGGATTTAGATACCTGTCATAAAGCGGTTGATGGCTGTGATTATGCATTGCACCAGGCAGCTCTGGGCAGTGTTCCCAGGTCCATTAAAGACCCCATTACTTCTAACGACGTGAACGTAGGAGGCTTTTTAAATATGCTAGTCGCTTGTAAAGATGCGGGAGTGAAGAAAATGGTATATGCCGCCAGTAGTTCTACTTATGGCGATTCAGAAGCTTTGCCTAAAGTGGAGGATGTCATTGGAAAGCCATTGTCTCCTTATGCGATTACAAAGTATGTCAATGAATTGTATGCAGACGTATTCTATAAAACCTATGGACTGGATACGATAGGGTTGCGTTATTTTAATGTTTTTGGTCGCAAGCAGGATCCCAACGGTGCTTATGCTGCTGTGATTCCTTTATTTACAAAAAAATTAATGTCTAAGGAGTCTCCTAACATTAATGGAGACGGCACCTTTTCTAGGGATTTCACCTACATCGACAACGTGATTCAGGCTAATGAAAAAGCAATGTTTTCCACTAATCCTGAGGCGGTGAATACAGTCTTTAACGTAGCTTACGGAGATAGAACTAATCTGAATCAATTGGTAGATCTTCTTAGAGACGCACTTGCCAAGTATGATCCTGAAATTGCCCAGATTAAAACCACCTACGGAGAACATAGGATAGGGGACATTCCTCATTCCTTGGCTTCTATTGACAAAGCAAAATCGCTGTTGGATTATAACCCTAAATACAATATCAAATCTGGTATTGATGAGGCGGTAAAGTGGTACTGGGAAAATTTATAATATCGCTTTCGCGAAAGCGAAGACTTTAAAAATAACAATGGAAATTAAAATAGCAGTAATAGGATTGGGATATGTGGGGTTGCCCTTAGCGAGATTGTTCGCTACTAAATTCCCTGTGGTGGGATTTGATATCAATACATCCAGAGTTGATGCGTTGCGCAACGGTCATGACAGCACTTTAGAAGTGGCTGATGATATTTTGCAGGATGCGTTAAAAGATAAAAATGACCGTAATAACGGTCTTTACTGTTCTGCAGATATCGCTGCTATAAAGGACTGCAATTATTACATCGTTACGGTTCCCACACCAGTCGATAAAAACAACCGTCCCGTACTCACGCCACTATACAAGTCCAGCGAGACCGTAGCTAGTGTTTTGAAAAAAGACGATATCGTCATTTATGAATCCACTGTTTATCCTGGAGTTACAGAGGAAGAATGTGTGCCGGTACTTGAAAGGGTCAGCGGACTCAAATTTAACGAAGATTTCTTCGTAGGCTATTCCCCAGAACGCATCAATCCAGGCGATAAGGAGCATACGGTAGAAAAAATATTGAAGGTTACTTCTGGTTCAACACCTGAGATTGGAAAAAAAGTGAATGCATTATATGCCGCAGTGATTACCGCTGGAACACATCTAGCACCAACAATCAAAGTGGCAGAAGCTGCAAAAGTGATCGAGAATTCCCAGCGCGATATCAACATTGCCTTTGTCAATGAATTGGCCAAAATCTTCAACATCATGGGCATTGATACCCACGATGTGCTAGAAGCGGCTGGGACAAAGTGGAATTTTCTTCCCTTCAAGCCTGGATTAGTTGGTGGTCACTGTATTGGGGTAGATCCTTATTATCTGGCTCAAAAGGCACAAGAATTAGGCTACCACCCAGAGATTATCTTGGCAGGTAGAAGAATGAACGACAGCATGGGACAATATGTCGCAAGTGAAGTGATCAAATTGATGTTGAATCATGACTTAAAGGTAAAGGGAGCAAATATTTTGGTTTTGGGAATCACCTTTAAAGAAAACTGTCCAGACGTGCGCAATACTAAGGTGGTGGATGTGATCAAGCAATTAAAAGAATATGGGACTACTGTGGATATTTACGATCCTTGGGCAAGTCCTGAAGAGGTGATGAAGGAGTATAATTTGATCACGACTAGAGAAATACCTTCGAAAAAATATGATGGGGTAGTTCTAGCAGTTTCTCACAAGGAGTTTATGGAGTTAGATATTGATGCTTTGAAGAGTACCGACGCGGTGGTTTATGATGTGAAGGGGATTTTAGGAGATCAGGCACAAGCCAAATTATAAACTATTCTAAAATTTAGGGCAAAAGCAAACATGTTAAGTTAATTCAGGCAAAATAAGCTTGTTTGAATAAAGAGTAGAAATGGAGATAAAGAAAATTTGTTGCATCGGAGCAGGCTACGTTGGTGGTCCTACGATGAGCGTGCTCGCTCAGAAAAACCCTCAGATAAGGGTAACTGTAGTGGATACAAATGAAGAAAGAATAGCTGCCTGGAATGCATCAGATTTAGAGGTTTTACCTATTTATGAGCCAGGATTAAAAGAAGTTGTAAATGAGGCAAGAGGTAGAAATTTATTTTTTAGCACGGAAGTAGAAAAAGCTATTGAGGAGGCTGAAATGATATTTATATCTGTAAATACACCTACGAAGACCTATGGAAAGGGAAAGGGATTTGCATCAGATTTAAAATACATTGAATTATGTGCGAGGCAGATTGCTAAGGTTTCTAAGACGAATAAAATCGTGGTAGAAAAATCAACCTTACCTGTTAGAACCGCACAGGCCATAAAAGATATTCTTGATCATACGGGAAATGGAGTTGAATTTCAAATATTATCCAATCCTGAGTTCTTGGCAGAAGGAACTGCTATTGACGATCTTGTAAACCCAGATCGTGTTCTAATAGGTGGTGAAGAAAGTGAGAAAGGTAAGATTGCTGTTAAGGCTTTGTTTGATATATATGCTAATTGGATATCTAAAGAAAAAATACTCACCACTAACGTATGGTCATCTGAATTGTCAAAATTAGCAGCTAACGCCTTTTTAGCACAACGAGTGTCTTCTATAAATGCTATATCAGAATTATGTGAAGTTACTGGAGCAGATGTAGATGAGGTTGCTAAAGCTATAGGGACCGATAGTCGAATTGGTTCTAAGTTTTTAAAGGCATCTGTAGGCTTTGGTGGCTCTTGCTTTCAAAAAGATATTTTGAATTTGGTTTATATAGCGAAATCTTACGGGTTACACGAAGTAGCGGATTATTGGGAGCAGATAGTTATTATGAATGATCATCAAAAAAATAGATTTGCTGATAAAATAATAAGCACTTTGTATAACACAGTTTCGGGTAAAAAAATCACTTTTCTCGGTTGGGCATTTAAGAAGGATACTAATGATACACGGGAGTCAGCTGCTATTTATGTAGCTGATGCTCTATTAAATGAAAAAGCAGAAATAACAGTTTATGACCCGAAAGTTAGCGCAGAAAGAATATATGCCGATTTAGATTATCTAAATTCTCGCAGTCCAGAAGAGAATAGACGACTCTTGAAAATTGTTGATGATCCGTATGATGCCTGCACAGACTCACATGCTATAGCTGTTTTAACAGAATGGGATGAATTTAAAGAATACAACTGGAAAAATATTTTCGGGACTATAATTAAACCTGCATTTGTTTTTGATGGTAGAAAAATACTGAACGGTTATGCTATGAAAGAAATAGGATTTAAATATAATTCTGTAGGCGTTTTAAACTTAAAAAGCTAGTATGAAAATTTTAGTTACAGGCGCAGCTGGTTTTATTGGTTATCATTTGTGTGAAAAACTTATTAGTCTTGGGCATGAAGTAGTTGGTTTAGATAACATTAATGATTATTATGATGTCGACCTAAAATATGCTAGGCTTAATGAGTTAGGCATAATCAGAGATTCCATTAGCTTTAATAATCTTGTTGATAGTACAATTCATGGATTGCAAATGCAATTCGTGCAAATGAATCTTCAGGACGAAATGGAGTTGCCTAAGATTTTTGCAGACCACAAATTTGACATTGTTTGTAATCTTGCCGCTCAAGCAGGCGTTCGCTACAGTATTGAGAAACCCATGAAATATGTAGAAAGCAATATTGTAGGTTTTGTGAATTTATTGGAATGCATTAGGAATTTTAAAGTAAAAAAATTGATTTATGCCAGCAGTTCTAGTGTTTATGGTATGAATGTGAAAGTTCCTTTTTCTACCGATGATAACGTAGATCACCCGATAAGTATGTACGCGGCCACTAAAAAAAGTAATGAATTAATGGCACATACGTACAGCCATTTATTTGGGATTGAAACTATAGGTTTACGCTTTTTTACGGTGTACGGTCCTTGGGGAAGACCAGATATGGCAATCTATTTATTTGCGGATGCAATATCTAAAGGCAATCCAATTAAAGTCTTCAATAATGGAAAAATGAGTAGAGATTTTACTTATATTGACGATATAGTAAATGGAATTCAATTTTTTTTAGCAAAAACTCCTAATGAAAACTCGTTAAACTCCTCAAATGTGAATTACAAAATATTTAATATAGGAAATGGTAATCCACAATCTTTGACTGACTTTATAAGTGCTATCGAGTTTAACTTTTCTTTAAAATCGAAAAAAGATTTTTTATCTATCCAAGATGGAGATGTTCCTCATACTTGGGCCGATATTTCTCAACTAGAAGGTTTGGGATATAATAGCACCACGGGTATTACAGAAGGAATCCAAAAATTTGCCGCCTGGTATAAAAGGTACCATCATGAAAATAATTAGTATAAGTAATATAAATTTAGAAACGGATAATGGAGATGCCCATGCTATTAGGACGAAACTTTTACATAAGGGATTAGAAAAAAAGATAGATTTAGAAATATTTTCTTATTCAACTGCGCAGCACGTCGAAAAACAAATTCCGTCTGGAAAGTATTTGTTTAGTAGTAATCTTGGGAAAATTAAAATAGCAGTTTATATTAATCATATTGTGAACTCATTTTACTTTATTTTTTTTCTATGTAGAATAAAAAGACAGACTTCACTATTAATTGATAAGTTACCTATCAATTTAGTAATTCCCTTTATATTTTTTAAATTATTTAGAAAAAATAAAGTAATAGCACAATATCATGAGTTTCTAATTTACCATAGTCCCCCATCAAAACTTTATATTCGATATATAAAGGATTTCCATTATTGCCTTTTAAAAATCTTGTTAAAGGCTGTTGATTTTTTGATTGTTATTTCACATGAACATTCCAAATATTATAAAAAATTCCTCAAAAAAGAAGCCCAAATACTTATTGTACCAATTCTTATTGATGCATCTCTAAGTATTACATGTAGAAAGATCGATGATTTTTCTAGATTTAAAATTTGTTATGCAGGTGCCATTTCTAAAAGTAACGGAATTGAACTGTTATTAGAAGCTATAAAGAATAACTCTAAATTAGAATTATTAATATTTGGACCTTCAGATAAAACCTATTTTGAAATTTTGAAGCATAACTACTTTTCTTATTCGAATATTAAATTTGAGAAGGCGAAAAGTAATCAGGAAACAAAGATTGTTTTATCACAGCAAGATTTACTAGTAATTCCTAAAATACAAGATCTGCGGTCTGTTGGATACATTCCCACAAAATTAGCAGATTTCTTATTTTCCGGAACCCCTGTATTGGCGACAAATATTGGCGAATTAGATAAGTATATTATTGATGGTCATAATGGATACTTAGTAAAAGCAGATAACTTACCAGAAATGAGGGAAAAGATAAATAATATTTCTCTTAAGTCTGTAAATGAATTACGCTCTATAGGAGAAAACGGTATATTGACTTCAAAAATGTTTCATTATGAAAAACAGGTTGAATCGATTTTAAGTGAAATTTTCAGAAATGAATAAGCAGTTATTAAATTCTTTTCTCTTTTATGGAGTCAGCACAGGATTAAGTCGTTTTATATCACTAATTCTAATTCCTATTTATGTCCGGTATTTTAACACAAGTGAATATGGTGTTATCGACATAATTCAAACCGTTGTAAGTGTAATTGTTATTTTCGGAATCTTGCAATTGGAAACTTCAATTCAGCGTTATTATTACGAAACGAGGGGGAGATACAGGAAAATGATGATTTCTACAGTATGTTTTACTATATTTTTCATTTCAATAGTCCTAGTTATTGTAATAAGTATATTCTCAAAATTAATTTCAACTGCATTGTTTGATATACCATCTTACAGCACTGAAATAATTGTAGCCTCGCTAATTATACCTTTTTTAAATATTACCGTTATATTTTTCATCGTTTTGCGTTATTTGAAAAAGCCAGTTTTATTTTCAGTTTTGATATTGCTACAAGTAGTAACAAGTGCAGGTTTAACGCTATTACTAGTTTTAAAATTTGATCTTGGAATTAAAAGCGTTTTTTTAGGACAACTAGCTGGTTACATAATTGTTGCAATAGTTCAATTATACGTACTACGTAATAATCTTGTATTACAATGGAACAGAAAGATTCTCAAAAAAATGTTGGTATTTGCTATTCCGCAATTCCCTGCTAGAATTGGAAGTGCAAGTGTAACTTACCTTAATAGATTTGTTATGCTATCGTTATTAACGACTTCGGCAATTGGAATCTTTTCTGTTGCATTAAAATTCGCGTCTGTGATGCAACTATTAAATATCTCATTCTCGATGGCTTGGATCCCATTCATGTATGAGAATTTAAAGAAAAGTGATCACAAAGAAATTTACAAAACGGTTTTTGAATTCGTAATTCAAATAACTTTCGTTGTTGTTTTTGTTGTTAGTTTGTTTTCAAAAGAAATCATTCAATTGTTTACTGTCGAAGCTTATTACGACGCAGCGTATTTATTACCAGGATTGATATTGTATAATGCATTGTTTATTGTTAAAGCCATCACAGATATAGGAATTGTAATAACAAAGAAAATGATTTATATATCGTACGTTTATTTTATTGGAGCTTCTGTAAATGTTGGGTTTTTGTATTTAGGAATATATTTCTTTGATTTAAAAGGTGTTGTATATTCGATGTTACTTACTAACATTGTGATAGTTTTTTTAGGATGGTTTTTTTCGGAAAAGCTATATCATATTGGAATGAATTTGAACAAATATTTACTTTATTTAACTACGAGTATTATATGTGTAGTGGTTCTCATGAATTATAATTTTAATGATTATTTTAGGTATAGTTTAGCTTTACTATCCTTATTATTTATGATATATCAAAATAAAGGTTACGTTAAAAAATTTTTTGTAACATAATAAAATTTGTAATAAATAATTGCTTCGATATTTGTTTTCGAGCTAAATGTAAAAATAAGGATTAAAATCAAAATTTTATTTTAAGCAATTTTTCAATTGTAATAAAAAAACAATATATTGGAAACTCAGGTTATAGTATCTGTATTGATGAGCATTTACGATGAGCCCATAGAATGGATCAATTGCTCAATTTCTTCGATTTTGAATCAATCATTCCTGAATTTTGAATTTGTAATCATCAATGACAATCCTTCTAGAAATGAAAATATTGTTCTTTTAAATAAGTTTAAAGGAAAAGATTCTCGTATCAAAGTTATAAGTAATGTAGAAAACTTAGGATTGACAAAATCATTGAATATTGGGTTGAAAATTGCAAAAGGGAAGTATTTAGCTCGGATGGATGCCGATGATATTTCCTTGCCATTGAGGCTTGAAAAACAAGTTCAATTTTTAGAAAAAAATCTAGAGTATATTTTGTGCGGTTCAAGTCGAATTGATTTAATCGAGGGAAAGGAGAATCTTGTGACATTACCAATTACCGATGAAAATATTAAGTTGGAAATGCTCTTAAGAAATTGCATAACGCATCCAACCGTGATGTTAAGAAATGATATTTTAAAGTCTAAAAATATTCATTACGATGAACATGTAAAAAAATCTCAAGATTATGCGTTATGGGTGCGAATGTCTTCCCTTGGGAAATTTTATAATATATCAGAACCTCTCATTCATTATAGAATATCCAATAATCAAATTAGTAAAAAAAATTATAACGAACAATATAAGTTTAGTAACGGTAATAGACTTATGTATATAAACCAATTCATGATATCCTATGGCATTGATATATCGGGTAAAAATAATTTCAATAAAATTAATGTTCTTAAAGTAAATAAACGACAGAAAGAGATCATGCAATCAGCAATTATGATTTCTAAAAATAAAATAAGTACCTTTTCTCTTTTAAAATTCATTTTACGTTTTAATTTTGTCAGGTACTTATCTGTTCACAAATATTTATTACATTATTTATTACACATAAGTAGAAATGCATAGTTTATCTAGAATCTTATTATTTAGAATTCAATTTCTTCTGGGTTTATTTGGTTTATTTTATTTTTTATTATTTAGCGATTTTCCATTTATTTTAAACTGTATTTTTTTCGGTTGTTTACTATATAACCTAGTTAGCAACCTGAAGAATGGATTTTCTATAATTTATTTTTATTGTATTTTACTTTTATCAACATTACTTCCGCTTGTAATCGTTAATTTGGGTATTCTTTCAGATTTAGTCCGTCCAAACTCTATTCGATCAATTATTCTGTCCGAAAGAATCTACGGTGTAGTATTCGACTTAATTCTTTTTTCTACTTTTATTTTTAGTTCATATTTAAATTTAACTTTGGGATTTTCTTTTACTAAAATTCAAAAACAAATAACTAAAAATAAAACTTTATTCTTAGAAATTCTTATTCTTTTTTTTTCATTTATGATCAATCGGAATAGTTCGAATATTTTATATAATTCCTATCATGGTGATGGCTATGTAGATGGAGAAAGTTTCGGTGGTTGGTCAGTATTTTTTATCGTCACAATGGCATTTTACATTTATAAAACTAATTTAGAAAATAGAAGACATCTTTTTTTTTCTATTGCTGTTATCCTTTATTGGTTTTTGTTTGGTAATAGGGGTGAGGTTTTTCCATTAGTATTCTTTATCCTATTAAAGATATCTAAAACTAATTTAAAAATTAAAAGTTGGAAAGTTTTATTATATGGTAGTTTTGGTGTTGCTGTATTTATGATCAATGGTCTTATGAGATCTGGAACAACATTTAATTTTTCTACATTTTTAGGTTCATTTTTTTCTAATTTCACTGGTACGCCGGTAACTTATTCTTTGATGGCTGTGGTTTACCATACTGAGAGGGTTGGGTTTGCTTACGGTATTACGTTTTTTGAATATTTTTTGAGATCGCTGCCTAGTTTTATTCAATCTGAAAGACCAGGCGATTTATCGATGTTCTTAGTGAAAGAATATTCTACCTTGGGAGGTACGCATTTTATTGGAGAGCCATATTTTAATTTCGGTATATTAGGTGTTTTCTTTTTCATGCATTCATTTAGCTCTCTTTTTTTAATAATAGAAAAAAAAGCAAGAGCTCTCTATGAGTATCGTTACATATTTATAGTGTTGATATTTCTAGGAACTAGGACGGTCTGGTATGGGTACATAACATTTTATAAAACTTTTCTTTTATTAAGTTTTGTTCTAATTTTTTTGTTCATCCTCAAAAAGTTTAGATTTAGTTTAATTTAATTTCATTAAATGAGAATAGGCTTTGATGCAAGTAATATTGGCGGTGGGGGTGGTATCACTCACTTAAAAGAAATTTTGGAAAATTTCTGTAATGAAAAAATATTTGAAGATGTTGATGAAATTGTGGTTTTTGCCAGTCGAAAAACACTAGAGCATTTACGTCCATGTACAAGGATAAGTAAAGTAACATTTCCTGCTCTCAATGAATCACTTGCAAAGCGGCTTTTTTTTCAGTTATTTAATTATGATAAAGAGGTATCTAAGCGTTGTGACATTTTACTATCTCTTACAGGTGACTATCTAGGCAAGTTTAAACCTTTAGTCGGTATGTCACGTAACATGCTACTCTATGAAAGAAATGTATGGGGTGATATAAAAAGTTTTAGAGAGAAAGCTCGATTTTACATCAATTATTTAAAACAAAAGTGGTGTTTTAAAAACTCCAGTGGCATAATATTTATTTCAAATTATGCCACTCAAATAATCATTAAACAACTTAGACTCGATAAAAAAAATACTAAACTCATACATCATGGGGTTTCCACAAGATTTGAATCTAATGTAAAAGAACAAAAGGATATAATTAATTATAATGCCAAAAATCCTTTTAAAGTATTATATGTAAGTCAGGTTCATACCTATAAACATCAATGGAACGTTGTCAAAGCTGTGGATCGTTTAATTAGCTCTGGATACCCCATCGAATTGAACCTTGTGGGGTCAATCATTTATAATCCTGCTGGAGTAATGTTGAAAAATGCATTGAATCATGCACAGAATAAATCATTTATAATTTACCACGGTCACTTGCCTTATAATAAAATTGACAATATTTATAAAGATACTGATGCTATTATTTTTGCATCAACCTGTGAAAATATGCCTAACACTTTACTCGAATCGATGGCATCTGGCTCTCCAATTGCATGTAGTGATAAGCAACCGATGCCAGAATTTATTCAACAAGACTGTTATTATTTTGACGCGCAGTCCACAGACTCCATTGAGAATGCGCTATCGAGATTGATAAATCATCCAACGGAACGCCGTATTTTTGCGGAAAATAATCTAAAGAAAATCGGCAACTATTCCTGGCAGAAAACAGCTAAAGAAACCATAGAATATTTAATTTATATCCACAAAAATTATTGTAAAGAAAATATAAATCATGCTTAAATATAAAACACTATTAATTACTGGGGGCACGGGATCATTTGGGAATGCGGTACTCAATAAGTTTTTAGATACAGATCACTTCAACGAAATCCGTATTTTTTCAAGAGATGAAAAGAAACAGGATGACATGCGTAATTTATATAAAAACCCTAAACTGCGTTTTTATATAGGTGATGTTCGTAATTATGATAGTGTTGAAAGGGCGATGAGAGGTGTTGATTATGTTTTTCATGCCGCTGCATTAAAACAAGTTCCTTCCTGTGAATTCTTCCCTTTAGAAGCAACCCGTACAAATGTTTTAGGAACTCAAAACGTTATAGACGCTGCTGTGGTAAGTAAAGTTTTGAAAGTAATTTGTTTAAGTACTGATAAGGCAGCGTACCCCATTAATGCAATGGGCATTTCTAAGGCGCTAATGGAAAAAGTTGCAGTCGCTGCCTCCAGAAATAGTCCAGATACCACAATCTGCTTGACACGTTATGGTAATGTAATGGCTTCTCGAGGTTCTGTAATTCCATTATTTATAGAGCAGATAGAATCAGGAAGAGAATTAACAATAACGGATGCATCGATGACCAGATTCCTTATGTCTCTGGATGAGGCAGTGGATTTAGTTCTTTTTGCGTTTGAGAATGGCGAGGCAGGTGATTTATTTGTTAATAAGGCCCCTGCAGGAACGATCGGTGACTTAGCAGAAGCCTTAAAACAGCTATTGAATGCGAATAATGAAGTGAAAGTCATAGGTACGCGACACGGCGAGAAGTTGTACGAGACCTTATGTACGAGAGAAGAAATGTCAAAGGCTCAGGATATGGGAGAATTTTACCGCATACCAGCCGATAACAGAGATTTAAATTACGCTAAATATTTTTCCGAAGGAAAAATGGAGCAATCCGTCTCTCATGATTATCATTCCCATAATACGGAACAAAAAAATGTTGAAGGAATGAAATTACTTTTAAAGAAACTTCCTATAGTTCAGGAGGCAATTAAAACAAGTCAACATAATTGAAAAAACTAGTATTTACAAAAGGAGGATTTCATATAGATAACCGTGGTACAATTAATTTTAATAATAATTTTGACGCTACCGCTATCAAACGCATGTACTTAATTTCAAACTCAGTGCATCTAGAATACCGTAGATGGCAGGGACACAAGATTGAGAGTAGATGGTTTTCTAACGTTATTGGAGAAGTTGAGATACAAGTTATACACATAGATGATTGGAACCAGCCTGACAAAAATCTACCAGTAAAATCTTTTAAGCTAAAGGGCAATGGTCTTGATATTCTTTATGTACCTAACGGTTATGTAACCAGTATAAAATGTAATGAGGCTTTATCGAAAGTTTTGGTAATGTCCGACCATGCTTTAGATGAAGTTGATGACGAATATAAATTTCCTACCGATTATTTCTTTAACGCTAATTAAATAATAGACGATCATGAAAAAAATAAAATTAGCAACAATTTTAGGTACACGACCTGAAATAATACGTCTTGCAGAATGCATTAAGAAGGCAGATAAATATTTTAATCATGTTCTGATTCATACCGGTCAGAATTATGATTATGAATTAAATGAAATATTTTTTGAGGATCTAGGTTTGCGAAAACCGAACTATTTTTTAAACGTTGCTGGAGATAATCTGGGACAAACAATAGGAAATGTTATTTCTTCTTCTTATGAGATACTAGCTAAGGAAAAACCAGACGCCCTATTATTGTTGGGGGATACAAATAGTGTATTGAGCACGATAGCCGCCAAGCGCCTAAAAATCCCAATATTCCATATGGAAGCGGGTAACAGATGTTTTGATCAAAACGTGCCAGAAGAAATTAACCGCAAAATTTCAGATCACATTAGTGATATAAATTTAACTTATACAGAAAACAGTAGACGTTATTTATTGAGTGAGGGCTTTAGAAAAGATCACGTTTTTCTAACAGGATCTCCGTTAAGAGAAGTGCTTGAGAAATATAAGTCCGAAATTGAACGTAGCAACGTTGTTAAAAAATTAGACCTCAAGGAAAATAACTACATGGTAGTTAGTGCACATCGTGAGGAAAACATAGATCTAGGATCAAATTTTTCTGTCCTAGTTAAAGCGTTAAATAAGGTTGCAGAAGAGTATCAAATGCCCATTATTTTTTCAACACATCCTCGTACAAAAAATAGGATTGAAAAGGAAAACATCAAATTTCATAAACTCGTTCAAAACGTCCCGCCACTCGGATTTTTTGATTATGTTAAACTTCAACAACAATCATACATAGTGTTATCTGACAGCGGCACTATAAGTGAAGAGTCTGCCATGATGAAGTTTCCAGCGGTAAGTATAAGAACAAGTACAGAAAGGCCTGAGGCTATTGATGCTGGAACCATAGTTTTGGGAGGTATTACAGAAGATGAAATTCTAAATGGGATTAATATTTCAAAAGGCCTATTTCATCAGGATATTCAGTTGCCATTTGAATACAACATTAGTAATAGTTCTGAAAGAGTTATCAAAGCGATTCAAAGCTATACATCGATCGTAAACAAGGTGATCTGGGATAAAAGTATATAATTATGATTAAAATCTTAATACTGGGAAGTAAAGGAATGGCAGGTCATGTTCTTTTTGACATTTTATCGTCTCAAAATAAATATAGCGTATATGGACTAGCGAGAGGAATCGAGAGCACTGATAGGACATTTAATCTTGATGTAACAGATATCGAGGGGCTCAATAACATTATTCAGAAGAATGACTTTGATATCGTTATAAATTGCATTGGAATTTTGAATAAGGACGCAGAGAATAATCCTGCTAAAGCGATATGGTTCAATAGTTATTTTCCTCATTATTTAGAGAACATCACTAGAAACACAAATGTAAAGATCATACATATTAGCACAGACTGCGTGTTTTCAGGAAAACGTGGCTCTTACACTGAAAACGATTTTCGGGACGGAACCGGCTTTTATGCAACATCCAAAGCTTTGGGGGAATTAGAAAACGAAAAAGATCTAACAATAAGAACTTCCATTATCGGACCAGAATTGAATCCAAAGGGAATCGGTTTATTTCATTGGTTTATGACGCACTCCATGGATGATAAACTTCAAGGGTTTTCTCAAGTGTTCTGGTCGGGATTGACCACAATTGAACTTGCTGACATAGTCATCCAATCAATAGACGCTAATTTAACAGGTCTTAGAATAGCATCTGTAGTTCCCAGTATAGATAAATTTACGCTTCTTAAAAAGTTCAACTCGGTATTTAGTAATGATTTACATGTTATAACCGAGAAAGATGATTACAAAAGCAATAAAAGTTTAATATCTACTAAGAAAGATTTTCATTACATCATATCTAATTATGATGTAATGCTGTATAATATGAAAAAATACCTGATATCTAAGTCCGCAACTTACCCTCATTATAACATCCATTAATGAGGATATTGATTGTAACACAATACTTCTATCCGGAAAATTTCAGGATCAATGATGTAGCTCTAGGATTGAAGGACCTTAACCACGAGGTGACTGTCTTAACTGGTAAGCCTAATTATCCAAAGGGAGTATTTTATGATGGTTATGGTTTTTTTAAACCATCCAAGGAAACTTGGAAAGGTATAAGTATTCATCGCTCACCGTTAGTACCTAGAGGCAAGGGTGGAGGCCTTAGATTGATTATTAACTATTTAAGTTTTGCAGTTTTCGCGTCACTAAAAAGTTTGTTTATCAAAGGGGATTTTGATGCTGTATTTGTTTACGAACCATCGCCTATCACTGTAGGCCTGCCAGCTATTACCTTGGGTAAAAGAAAAAAAGTTCCTGTTTACTTTTGGGTTCAGGATCTATGGCCAGAAAGTATAGAGGCAGCCGGTCAACTCTCTAATAGGAATATCTTAGCACTAGTTAATAAATTTACTAAATGGGTTTATAGAAATTCTAAGAAGATTCTGATCCAGTCCCCAGGTTTTAAAGAGTATATATTAAATCAAAATGTGAGTGAAAGTAAGATTCTCTATTTTCCCAACTCCACAGAAAGTTTCTATAAAGTAGTAGAACCTAGGATTGATATACAAAAACAAGTTCCTGATTCAGCTTTTACGGTTATGTTTGCTGGCAATATCGGTGAAGCTCAAGATTTTGATAATATTATAGAAGCATTCAGAATTATTCTAAACACTACTAAAGAGATTAATCTCGTAATTTTAGGGGATGGTAGGAAGAGAAATGAAATTGAGCAACAAATTATTGAAGAAGGATTAAATCAAAACATCATTTTTCTCGGCAGCAGACCTCCTGAAACTATGCCTCATTATTTCGCATGCGCCGATGCTTTGTTAGTTTCCCTAAAAGATGAACGCATATTCTCATTAACCATTCCATCTAAATTGCAAAGTTATATGGCTTGCGGTAAGCCCATAATTGCTTCCCTAGATGGAACTGCTTCCAGAATTGTAAATGAGTCAAAATCTGGAAGATCCTGTAAACCTGGTAATCCTAATGATTTGGCAAAAGTGATACTTGAAATGTTTGAATTAAATGATGAAGAAAGAAAGGTATTGGGACAAAATGCCTTGAATTACTGTGGAGATAATTTTAATAGAGATAAGTTACTTTTTAAATTAACTGAAATCCTTTCAGGAAACTAATTAATATTGCAGAACAGTAAATTTACATCGATAATTTCTGATCTCTATCGTTTAAATTATTATTAGATTTTGAGCATAGCTCGACATCAAATTAAACGGAAGTTTTAGATTTCAAGAAATGTACATCCATTTAATTACCCTTATGATAACTAAAGACCATTTATTAATAATGAAATTTTTAATAGGCGGTCTGTAACGTATTGTTGAAATCGTAAATACTAAAAAAGGATTTAGGTTAATTTACATTAAAATTTAGCCTTCAAATCTCGGAAAATTCATAAAAGTATATCCAGTGAATAAAATTATTATTTCAGGAGCCTCAGGTTTCGTAGGGCAAAACCTTATACCTTATTTAGAGGGTAATGGATTGAATGTTATTGCACTGTCACGCGAAAGTAAAGTTGCAAAAACAATTACATACGACGGTATTTCTATAGATAACTGGAATAACGCATCCACCTTTGTCCATCTAGCAGGCAAAGCGCACGACCTTAAAAAGACATCTGATGACTCTGCTTATTTTGAAGTTAACCGAGATCTGACTATAAAATTATTCAACCAGTTTTTAAAGAGTGATTGTTCTACCTTTATCTTTATGAGTTCCGTAAAAGCAGCGGCAGATGAAGTGGAAGGAGTTCTTGAAGAATCCTATATTCCAGATCCCCAAACTCCCTATGGAAAATCAAAGCGAGAAGCGGAAGAATATTTGCTAGCCCAAAACTTACCTCACGGTAAGAACTTGTATATACTAAGACCTTGTATGATCCATGGCTCTGGTAATAAGGGAAATTTGAATCTACTTTATCAAGTGGTAAAAAATGGAATTCCTTATCCGTTGGGAATTTATGAGAATAAAAGGTCTTTTCTTTCCATTCAAAACCTCAATATTATTATTGCTGCGTTCATAAAACAACAACCAGCATCAGGAATTTATCATATTGCTGATGATGAGCCTATTTCAACATCTGATTTGATTCGATTGATTGGAGCTGTTTTGAAAAAGAAACCAATGATTTTAAATGTACCAAAGCCTGTAATGCAAGGATTGAGTAGACTAGGTGGTATGCTGAAAGCCCCATTTGATACCAATGCATTGCAAAAACTAACGGAAAGCTATGTTGTCAGTAATAAAAAGGTCAAAGAAAGCCTTAATATAACCCAGCCTTGGGATACTATTGCTGGCCTAAAGAAAACAATTGAATCATTTGACCTTAAATAATGACTTATCTCATAATATTTTTCATATTGATGGTGTTGTCATTTGCATATTATAAAATAGCAGACTACTTTAATATCGTCGACAAACCCAATCATCGCAGCTCCCACACCATAAATACGATTCGAGGCGGCGGTATCTTATTCTACTTTGCCATACTTATTTATTTTATTTGGAGCGATTTCAATTTCCCCCTCTTATTTGTTGGAATAACGATGATTGCGGTAGTGAGTTTTATTGATGATCTTCATCCTTTACCCCCTAAACTGCGTTTGCCCGTACAATTTATTTCGATTGTTTTGGTACTGCTGCAATTGAACTTAGACTTTCCGTACTATATTTTATTACTGCTGCTTATTTGTGGTGTAGGATTTATCAATGTTTATAATTTTATGGATGGTATTAACGGCCTCACGGGTCTGTATTCTTTGGTAGTTGTGCTGTTCATGATTGTATTTAATGAATATAGTTATTCGTTTATTGATCTTGATTTACTTGTGTTTATCGCTCTGTCATTGATAATATTTGGGTTTTATAATTTTCGAAAAAAAGCATTATTTTTTTCTGGGGATGTTGGAAGTATTAGTATGGGAGTGATATTTTTCTTTTTATTACTCAAGTTGTATGCAGTGATACAGGCTCCTTCTGTGATCTTGATTTTTAGTGTTTATGGTGTTGATGGTGTTATCACTATCCTTAAAAGATTGCGTTTAAAAGAACGTATTAGTGAAGCTCACAGGCGTCATGTTTATCAAATCCTTGTGGATAAAGCAGGAACCTCGCATCTTACTGTTTCCGCTCTTTATGCAGGATTACAAGCTGTGTTATGTTCTATTTTCTATTTTATATATGAGATGAGTATTCTTGCTCAAATTATTATCTCGTTAGTCACATTACTATTGACTACTCTTCTTTATCTTTTTGCTAATTACAAATACCAGCCAGATACCCTAATATTTGAAAATGATTAAACCAGCGAGGATAGTGCTTTCTCCTATGATTTATGAAGAGGAACTTAAATTGTCTTTAGGTGCTTTTAATTCAAACACTATAGCGGAAGATATTAGCCGTTTTGAACAACAATGCCAAAGCATTTTAAATATAAATAGGCCTATTTTAGCACTTAATAGTGGTACAGCTGCGATTCATCTATCATTGTTATTAGCGGGAATTAAGAAAGGTGATCATGTGCTTTGTCAATCCATGACTTTTGTAGCAAGTGCGAATCCGCTGTTATACATAGGTGCTATTCCAGTTTTTATTGATAGCGAGAAGAACTCATGGAACATGGATCCTCAATTGATGGAAGAAGCCTATCAGGATTTAAAAGGAAAAGGAATTCATGTAAAAGCGATAATGCTTACCAGTATTTATGGGATGCCTTTTGATTATGAATCTATTTCCGCTTTCGCGAAAGCGAACCAACTGAAACTCATAGATGATAGCGCGGAAGCTTTGGGAAGTTCTTTTCAAAATAAAGCCAACGGAACATTGGGCGATTATGGAATTATCTCGTTTAACAATAATAAAATAATAACGACATCTGGAGGGGGATTGTTAGTTTGTCCATGTCAGGAACAGTATGAAAGAGGTTTGTTTCTCGCCACACAAGCAAAAGAGAAACAGCCGTATTATCAGCATGAAGAAATAGGTTACAATTACCGAATGGGGCACATCAATGCGTTATTAGGATTGGCTCAATTGCCTTATTTACTGTCAAGAATACGATCTAGGCGAGCTATGAATGCATTTTATCAGGAGCTATTTAAGGATATTGCTGGAGTCACGGTACAGGTGGAGAAGACGGCAGACTATTATTCCAACCACTGGCTTAGCGCCATACTGGTAGATCCATCTAAAACAGGAGGTATTTCAAGAGAAGATCTGCGACTGGCCTTGGAGGCTGAAAATATCGAATCCAGACCGCTCTGGAAACCCATGCATTTGCAACCTTTATATGAAAAATATCCCTATTATGGTGGAACGGTATGCGAAGAATTGTTTGAACAAGGTTTATGTTTACCGTCTGGATCTAATCTTACTGATACTGATAGAAGTAGGATTAAGGCTGCGGTATTGAAGGTTTTTAATTCATAAATCTATTTTAAAATATTTTGGTGATTTTGTTTTGAGTCAATAATTTAGTTTAGGCATGAGGCATGAGGCATGAGGCATGAGGCATGAGAGATGAAAAAATCAAAGTCGATCTGAATTACTTCCCCTAATGATTCCTGTTTCGAGCGGAAGACAAATGATGGATTTTGAATATTTGCTAGAAACTTTGATGTGCTTGTTTTCCCTTGGGGAAATGCCGAAGGCAATGGGGATGGTATATCGAGAATCAAAATCAAAGTCAATCTGAACTACTTCATCTACTGATTTATGTTTCGAGCGAGAGTCGAGAAAAGGTATTTGTACCAAACAAGAATCAACAAACCACATCTCGACTCTCGCTCGATACTGGTTACTGCATTTATGGATGAATAGTTAAGATGATGATGAGGCCTGTCACTCTGAATTTAGTTCAGGGTCTCTTGATGCAGCGGTCAAATCTGGTCAGCAGTTGCGATTGAGATCCTGTTGATTCTAGTTAACCTCAATTTAACAATCAGTTTCAGGAGATGCTGAACCAAGTTCAGCATGACAAGAACAATCAGAGATGTTGAAATTTTATTTGTAAACCTATTTTTGTTTTACTTGTTTTTCCTTTGGGGAAATGCCGAAGGCAATGGGGATGGTATATCACGAATCAAATTTGATTCAATTTGTTTTTTAATCATCCATCCAATAGATCCCGCGTTACCTTGACTTCGCTCAGTGCAGCGCATTCGAGTTAAGACCAATATTTATTTCCAATTTCCAATTTCCAGCTTCCAGCTTCCAACTTCTAGTCTCCAGTTTCCAATCTCAAGCTTCCAACCTCCAATTTCCAATCACCAACCTCCAAATTCCATTCTTCCACCAAAACTATAAACAACAACGGGATATATCGAAAAACCCTATCTTGCACCTGCTAAAAAAGAAATTTGTGAGGTGGAGTTATTTTAAAGTGCGTACGCGACAGATACTTTGGAATGAAGACAATAGGGTGCGATTGCGTAATCTCAATTACCTTCCCAGATGGTTGATTATTTTAATCGATGTGGGAATCGTTGTGTTTTCTTTTTTCCTGACGTGGTTGATTGCCTCAAACATGAACGTCTCTTTTTATAAGATCTTGACACGACCGCAGGAATGTGTTTTTATTTCCTTGATCTATTTTAGTTCCTTTTTTTTATTCAGCACATATGCTGGACTGATACGTCATAGTACGTTTGTGGATGTATTTAAGATAGCAATTTCTTGTTTGGCCAGTGCGCTATTTTTAACGGCAATCAGTTATTCCTACTTCGTTTTTTACGGCGATAAAATATTTTTGATTCCGTTTTTGATGATCAATATGGTCATCACTTTTTCCTGCATGTTAATGTTACGTCTGGTGGTAAAGTCTCTGTATTCCTACATGGTTACTATGGGTAAGAAAAAACATCGGGTATTGATACTGGGAGTGAATGACGACAGTATTGCCGTAGGAGAAGCACTGGCAACCACCGAGCAACAGAATTTTGTACTAGCTGGTTTCGTGAGCCTTAAAAAGAAATACAAGAAAATTAATATTTTAGGTGTTCCTATATTTAGGTTTGATGATCATTTTTTCGAAGCGATCACACCCTATAAAGTGAACGGGATCATCATGGTAGGTAACCAATTGAGTGTTAAAGAAAAAAATGAGATTGTCGATCGGGCACTAGAGCATAAGCTGCGCATTTATCATGCACCCACAATTACCCAATGGGATCAAGATGCCACTTTAAATTTTCAAATCAAGGAAATCCAAATCGAGGATTTGCTAGAACGTCAGCCCATCACCCTGGATGATACTCAGATTAACGCTTATCTAAATGATAAGGTAATACTGATTACAGGTGGTGCCGGTTCCATAGGAAGCGAAATTGTGCGCCAAGTAAGTCAATATAGTCCTCAACTGGTGATCGTCTTAGACCAGGCCGAATCCCCCTTGCACTGCCTAGAGTTAGAATTACGTAAAAATTATCCAGAGATTGAATTCCAATTTGTACTGGCTGATGTGCGTAAAAAGAACCGACTGGAAATGATATTTGCCGCTCATGAGATTTCCGTTGTATTTCATGCGGCAGCGTATAAACATGTACCACTAATTGAGCGCAACCCCACAGAAGCTGTACAAGTGAATATATTAGGAACCGTTACCCTAGCAGATCTTTCCGCTCAATATCATGTAGATCGATTTGTAATGATCAGTACTGATAAAGCAGTAAATCCTACCAATGTCATGGGGGCTAGCAAACGTGCTGCTGAGATTTATGTCCAGGCACTGATGAAAGAAAACCTTTCTACTACAAAGTTCATAACTACACGATTTGGTAATGTCTTAGGTTCCAACGGTTCTGTAATTCCATATTTTAAAGAGCAAATTTTAAATGGAGGGCCTATAACGGTGACCCATGAGAATATAATCCGGTATTTTATGACCATTCCAGAAGCTTGTCAGTTGGTACTGCAGGCAGGAACTATGGGGCAAGGTGGAGAAGTATTTGTATTTGATATGGGCAAACCAGTACGAATTATGGATCTTGCCAAGAAAATGATTCAGCTTTCTGGTTTAGTACCAGGAAAAGATATAGAAATAGCTGTTATAGGGTTAAGACCTGGGGAAAAGCTTTATGAAGAGTTATTAAGCGATGCCTCCACCACGCTGCCCACACATCATAAAAAAATCATGAGGGCTATTGACGAGACGATGAAATTAGAGGATGTCATGAACCTTATTATCGAAATTGCGGCGGCGGCGGAAACGTCTAATGATACATTTATGATCAGTAAACTAAAAACTTTAGTTCCTGAGTTTATCAGTGAAAATAGTGTGTATCAATTGCTAGATTTGCCTGCAAATGCTGATGATTAAAACCTTAATTTTGCAAAATTAAATAATAATAATGCTGCGTACCTTCTCTATACTCTGCGGATTGATTGCGATCCTTCTACTTACAGGATGTTCCAATAAAAAAGACATTCTTTATTTTCAAAACTTAGAGGCTAAGGAATCTTTTAGCCCGAAACCCTATAAATCTATTATCAAAAATAACGACCTGCTTTCCATTATTGTCAGTAGTTCAGATATGGCGAGTGCTATAAAATACAATAGACTGGTGCCAAGTATCCGAGATGATCAGGATACTCGACTTACAGGTCAGCCTCAATTACAGACCTACCTAGTGGACAATGATGGAAGTATTGACTTACCGGAATTAGGGATCACACAAGTTGCTGGTAAATCTAGATTTGAGCTGGAACAAGAACTGACTGCAGAATATAGGAAATATATTAAGGATGTAATTGTCACCATACGGTTGACTAATTTTAAAATCACCATACTGGGTGAGGTAAATAAACCTGGTACTTATCCCATCAGAGATGAGCGGGTAACGCTACCTCAAGCTTTGGGAATGGCTGGAGATATGACAGTTTATGGAAAACGTAAAGATATTATCCTATTGCGGGATAATAATGGAGTACAGGAAAGTCATGTCATAGATCTTACGCAAACTGATGTATTAGAAAGTGAGTTGTTTTATTTACAACAAAATGATGTCCTTGTGGTAAACCCGAATGATACTCAAGTAGCCACTTCTGCTTTTAATAGAAATAATGGATTGTACGTATCCATTGCTTCTTTATTACTGTCTGTCATCATTTTAATTGCGAGATAATGAAAGAATTGAATTCCCCCTCTATGGAAAACGAAGAAAGTCTAAGCGAACAAATCCAGCCTTACCTGAGAAAATGGTGGTGGTTCGTGGTTTCAGCCCTTGTTATTTTATCCGTAGCCGCGATTTATCTGAGATATTCCACGAGTATTTATCAGGCAGAAGCCTCTATACTGATTAAGGACACACAGTCAGGCGGCGGTATTTCTGAAATTGCAGCTTTAGGCGATCTGGGCAGTTTGGGAAGTAACTTCAATACCGTAGAAAACGAGATCGAAATTCTTTCTTCCAGAAAATTAATGTCCCGGGTCGTAGAAGAGCTTGCTTTAGATGTTCAATACTTTAATGAGGGTAATGTCAAGATATCAGAATCTTTTCAAAGTGCTAGTTTTAGAATTGTAAAGAACCAAACCGAAGAATTATCCGAACCTGTTGCGTTTTATGCACAAAAAATATCAGCCACGGAAATAAGCTATTGGAACGAAGAGGATAAAGAGCGTAAGACGGTTAAAATGGGATCTGCAGTTTCTCTAAAGGAGAAACTGAGTGTTGTTTTTTTAGACTCTAAAATTGCAATCACTAGGGAAGAGGAGAAATTTCCTTTATTTCTCATTACAATAAGTGATTTAGAATCGACGGTTATCCGTTATACTCATAAATTAATGGTTGATCAGGCAGTAAAATCTGGAAGTGTCATTAACCTGTCAATTGCAGACCCAGTACCAAACAAGGCTGAGGCTATTTTGAATCAGCTGATTGTTGAATACAACAAAGACGCGACGGAGGATAAAAATATTGTAGCGCAGAACACGGTGAACTTTATCGATGAGCGTCTGGCCAATATTGAGCTGTCCTTGGATTCCGTTGAAATTAAAAAAGAAAATTTTAAGAGAAGCAACAACTTATCAGACATTGTAGCAGAAGCCACTTTAAATTTAGAGTCTAGCGCAGCATATACTGCTCGTCAAATAGAAGCTCAAACACAATTAAGTATTGCTAGAGATCTGAAGAATTACATGTCAAGCTTGGGGACTAATGAATATATTCCAGCTAACCTGACCATGGAGAATTCTTCGATTAATCAGATCATCAACAACTACAACGAGTTGTTGCTTACTTACAATCAGCGTACCGAGACGGCTACGGATTTAAATCCGCTGATACAAGAATTACAAGGTCAGTTGAGTAGTCTTAAAACAGCGATCAATTCTTCGTTAAATTCCTATATTCAATCATTGGAAACGAGATTAGGAAGCATCTCTTTACAAAGCAGCACGATTGATCGAAGACTGGGCGAAGTTCCGGGAACGGAACGTACTGCACGTGATATAGAACGGGACCAAACGATCGTTGAAGCTATATACCTATACTTGTTTCAGAAAAAAGAAGAAACAGCCATTAGTCTTGCGGTAACGGCTCCAAAAGCAAAAATTGTTGACAGCGCTTTAGTCGCAAACCAACCTATATCGCCCAAGCCACAAATTATCCTGCTGGGTGCGCTTATTGTAGGTCTGCTGATTCCGTTTGCTTTTATTTACCTGAAGGGCTTGCTGTATAACAAAATAGAAAACAGAAAGGACATCACTGCGAAGTTGACAAACACCTCTTTCCTAGGTGAAATACCCAAGCTATCGACTGACGACGAAGATACAATCAAGAAAAATGATCGCTCTGTACTTGCAGAATCCTTTCGTATTTTGAGAACAAATTTGCAATATAAAATTGCGACCTTGCCTAAAACAGGTAAAGCTCCGGTCATTATTGTGACTTCTTCCGTAAAGGGAGAGGGAAAAACATTTGTATCTTACAATCTTGCCATGACTATGGCAAATTCTGGCAAAAATATACTTTTGATAGGTGGTGACATACGAAACCCACAACTTCATAGGTATTTGCAAGAGGGAAGTAAAAGCCTAAAAGGTGTTACTGAATTTCTAGTTTATCCAGAATACACAAACCAAGAATTGATCCATACCAGTGATGAGAACGAAAACCTTAAGATCATGTTATCAGGTTCCATTCCACCTAACCCAGCAGAATTATGGTTAAGTGGACGTGTGGATGAGTTGCTCGATTACGCAAAGGATACTTTCGATGTCGTCATCATTGATTCAGCACCATCGATGTTGGTGACTGACACCTTATTAATAAGCGATAAGGCAGATGTCACGGTTTATGTTTCTAGAGCAAACTATACGGAAAAACCATTGTTGGATTTTGTAAGTGATACTATTGAAAATGGCAAACTCAAAAATGTCTCTATGGTATTGAACAATGTTAAAACAGCCAATTTTGGCTACGGGAATAAGTATGCCTATTCCTACGGTGTTGATCAAGATAGTGGTTGGGATAAATTCCTAAAAACAGTGAAGCTGAAGAAATAAAAAACGGATCTTTAACTTACCCTCAAATGAAAATGGCCTTGTGTTTTTCCACTAGCGTTTTTAATTGACTATATTGTTTTTTGGAGAGTTTTGTTTCTTTTATTTTGGTCAGGTGCTCTACACGATGCGCATCCGTACCCAGAAAATCGTAGGCATTAGCTTCTAAAAGCGTCATAGCTTTACGCAAGGCATCCTTGCCGTAATGACCTGACAAGGAAAGCAAGTTCAGTTGCAACGCACAGCCTCGCTCTTTAAATTCCAACATTTCTTCTGGACTCAAGTAACGGTAACGTTCTGGATGGGCTAGTATGGGATTCAGGTCTTTATGATCCATTTCAAAAATTAATTCCTCTGCTTCTTGAGGCTTTTGAAAATAGCTGAATTCAAATAATAAATGATTATCCGGAAGTGTTTGATAATCACCCGTTTCCAATAGTTTTCCAAACCCACCATCCATCATATATTCTGAGGATGTTCCCAGTAGGAAATCAGCGTGAATGCCCAGTTGGTTTTTTGTTTGATGGAAACAGGTGACAATGCTTTCTACATCATTGCCATAATAATCTTCCATCGTATGTGGGGTCGTGTAGACACCCTTAAACCCCAGAGCTTTGAATCCGGCAATCATTTCCAAAGTCGTGGCTAGATCTGGAGATCCATCATCGATTCCGGGAAGCAAATGATTGTGGATGTCCACCATTCCTTCTAAAAGATCTACGAGATAGATTTTACGGCTAAAAAAAGTCATTACTTGTATTGAGATAATAAATCTTGAACTTCTGGCATTTCATATACCTGCGGATACAATTCTTCCAGTATTACGGCAGATTCACGATCGGATTTCAAGGCGTTTTGAAGGTGGAACCTTGCTTTCACAGATTCGTTAAGTTTGTAATAAGCGCCTGCAATTCTATATTCCATGGCAACATGCGCAGGATAAAATTCCATTCCATGATTTAAATTGGAAACTACGGCTTCCGTTTCTCCTAGTGCGAGTAGTATATCTGCTCTAGAAGTCCAGGTCTTTTCCTCATAATTTCCCAACTCAATCGCCTTGCTGTACCCATATTCTGCCTCTTCAAAAAAATTGAGGCGTCTATTGAGGTCGGCATATCTGATCCAGTATAACGCGTTTTCTCCATCAACATCCACTGCTTTTTCAATGTAACTTAATGCTTTGGGATAGTTTAGGTCTTTCGTATAATAATCCACAATTGCAATCCAGCCTTTATCCAGTAAAGGATCTTCTGTGACGCATTGTTTAAAATACTTTAAAGCCAACTCCTTATTGCCTAATTTGTTGAAGCATTTTCCCAGTCGCAGGTAAGCGAAAGAGGTAGGGTCATCCAGCTCTAAAGTGATTTGATAATTTTCAATTGCTTCATTATAACGGCCTAATTTTTCCAGCACCTTGCCTTTTTCAAGATAAGCACCGATGAATAAATCATCAGAAATAATAGCAAATTCAAAAGCAGCAAGTGCTTTTTCATACATCTTCAAATCAAAATATTGTTTACCCACTTGATGCCAGGCAACTTCACAATAAGGATTATCATTTAAAAACGAGTTTAAAAACTCAATAGCTTGTTCATGCTCCTGTAGAAAATCAAAACAATACATAATATTGTAAAGTGCGGAATAATCCATCTCATCGAGATCCAGGCACTGCATAAAATTTGTTTTGGCGTTGGAATAGTCCTCTATAAAAAGGAATTCCATGCCCATTAAATTATAAACATCAGCTTTATCGTCTGTCAAAATGAGTGCGTCATTCAATAGATTGATTGCTTTATCGTGACGTTCTGTTTTGGAAAATATGTTTGCTTTCTGAATGTATATTTCAGAATTTTGAGGCTCTAATTCATGCAGCTCATTCAGCAGGTTGTGTGCCAGGTCAAACTTATCGTCAAACACGAGCATCTCTGCATGAAACAGCTTTAAATTCACTGATGTGGGGTGTTGCGCCATAGCCAGGTGTATAGCCTTGCGTGCCAGCGTCATTTTCCCCTCGTCGAGATAATGTTCAATAATCTCTTCAAATTCATCGCTGTCAAAAAAACCAACTTCGTTCGTTTTAAGCATCAATTCAAACTTTGCAATGCTCAAATCGTCGTCATTATTAAGGTTGAATTCCATAGTCCGAATATTTAATGATTCGCTTCTTACTAAGTTCAAAATTATTGCCAAAGTCTCACTGCTTCCCAGCAATCTATTGTCAACATCTTATAAACACTGATTTTACTGCTATTTTAGGCATAAAACTCGTCAACAACATCGGTAAGAATGCGACAAGCCTTATCGATTTCGGCCACAGTCACCGTGTAAGGAGGTGTGATGCGTATAGCGCGTTTTTCAAACAACAACAGGAAAAATATAACGCCTCGATTTCGGCATTCGTCAACAATGGCAGCCGTGAATCGGTCATCGGGCAATATGGCAGCCAGCATTAATCCGGTGCCTATTATTTGTTTGATATTTGTGGAGTTTAAGCTTTCGCGAAAGCGTGCTTCTTTCATCTTTACTTCTTCCATCAATCCCTCGTTTTCAATCGCATTCAAAGTAGCCAGTGCTGCCGCAGCAATAACGGGATTCCCACCAAAGGTAGTGATGTGTCCCAACATAGGGGTTTTTTTAAAGTGCGAAAGATGTTCCTCGCTGGCAGTCAAAGAACCTATGGGCAGGCCACCGCCCAATCCCTTGCCGCTAATCACCATATCTGGAACAATTCCATATTTTTGAAAATGCCACATGGTACCGGTACGTCCGACGCCCGGCTGGATCTCATCCAAGATCAGTAATACGCCCAGTCTGGTGCAGGTTTTCCGCAACTGCTCAAACCATTGCTGATTAGGCATCAAAAAACCAGCGGCTCCTTGAATAGTTTCTAACACCACGGCCGCCGTTCTTGACGTAATTTTCCTTAAATCAGGAATGCAATTGAATTTGATATGTCTGATATCTGGAATCAAAGGTCTAAATGCCGATTTCCGCTCTTCAAAATCCATCAAACTTAGCGAACCTAAAGTATTTCCGTGGTAACAATTTCTCATGGCGATGATTTCACTTCTTCCCGTGACGGTTCGTGCCAGTTTTATGGAAGCTTCTATTGCCTCAGTCCCGCTGTTGACCAGATAGGTCATATTCAATGGATCTGGAAGTGTGGACGCGAGTTTCTTACATAAATTAACTGCTGGCGACTGCGCATATTCCCCATAGACCATAACATGCATGTATTGCTCTGCTTGATCCTGGATAGCTTTTACTACCACTGGATGACAATGTCCTAATGGCAATGCGCTCACCCCAGCAACCATGTCTAGATAGGCGTTGCCGTCTGTATCATAGATATAACTTCCAGCCGCTCTTGCGATTTCTAATCCTGAAGCGTAGGGCGTGGTAGGAGCCTGGTATTTGAAAAAATCTTCTTTCAATTATCTTCTTTTGCTGGTAGATTTTTCACTTTGTCTTTTTCTCGGGTCTTCAAATCTTTCTTTTTAAGTACGCTGTTTTTATCCAGCTCTAAAGGCTCTTCAGTTTTAAAGAAATCTTCTTCAACTTCTGGCAAGGGTAAACCTTGTATCTTAATCTGTTTGGGAATGGGTTTTCCTTTGAACAAATCATCCTTTGAAAAAATTTGCTCGTCACCACGCCATTTCATACCACGCAAGGTTCGTGCATTTTCTGGAAGCTCGTCGGGTGGGAAGGTCGTTCCTCGCACATCATCATAGTTGGTATTGACAGCTACCTCTCCGTCTGCAAATTCCAGCACCATTCTGCCACTGGTACGTTTATCAATGCCTATTAATTCCTGGGTGTCATTGCGCACGTAGATCAAATGTTCGACGTTTTTATTAATGTTTACAATGTCCAGCTCGTTCTCTTTGAAAAAGCCCGTAAGTTCTTTCCCCTTAATTTGATTAAAGCCACCAGCGGTATCCCGATCTACAATAAAAGCATTGTAAAATACCCGAAGTGAGTCCAGTTTTTCTGTCTTGACGTTGCTTTGGATAAAAATACTATCGCCAGTCATCTGGCTTTTACCGCTCCATAAGATAGGGTTGCCTATCATTTTTGTCAATCCTGTAACTTGCCTAGAAACAATACTATCTGACTTTCCACTCAAGTCGGTTTTAAAGATGCGAACGCCGTAAAACCCGCGTACGAGGCGATCGTCTTCTTTACCGGTGACCATTAGCGTGTCGGCATGAATATAGACGCTGTCCTTATCTTGTAGGGTAATCGCTACCGCACGTTTGGTCAGGAACACGGAGTCTTTATCCCGGTAAACTTCTGCATAATCGCCCTTCAGGATGCTTTTATTGATGGTATCTGTAATGATGATGTTATTGACCGCGCTGGCAAAGTTGCGACCTCGGTTAAAATACAGGCTGTCGCCTTTTACATTCCTGTCGTTATAGTCAATGCTGGAATTCTTTACAAAATAGCCTTCATCTGCTCGCGTGTCGTAAAAACCTCGTTCACAATAAACCTTACTGGTCTGGCCTGTAATAGTAGATGGGCCGTACATATAAGCATGACCGTTATCTGAATAGAAATTTAGATGATTTGAATTGATGACATATTCTGGATTTGTCACGACTACGTTGTCCAGAAATTGATATTTTTTATCCTTCATAAAATACCTGCCCACCCGACTTTTAAGGGTGCTGGCTGTATCGCGAACGGTACCGCCACTGCGGTAATAAGCTTGCTGCTTTGCGCGGTCAAAGTATAACGTATCGGTTTGAAGGGTTGATTCGGGACTTTTCATATCCACATTGCCACTGGCATAGGCAAGCTGTGAATTCCCATTGTATTCTGCATATTTTGAATTCATGCGGATGCTGTCGCCCTGATTCATTTTGACATTTCCTATAGCTTTGACAAAATTACTCTTCTCATAAAACACCGCTTTATCACAATACATTTTAATGCCGCGATGTTCAATAAAAACCTGTTCGCCACCATCTCTAAAATAAATAGCAGCTCCTGGAAATTCATCTTGATTAACGGTAGCAAATGGTGCTTTCACACGGATCAAAGAATCCACCGGTTGCTCTTGAGCCTGCATTTGAGTGCTCGTAAAAATTATAAAAAATAGGATTGCTAGGTTTCTCATTATAGAGCAGTTTTTTGCGAAGCTAAGGAAACCCATAGCATCGGTTCAGGCAAATCATGTACTGTTGAAATAAGAACTCTAGAACTGGCAGAATATTTTGCGTCTGTGCTGCTTGTGATTTCTTTCACTTCGTGTTTAAGTGTATTCCAGCCGGGTTTGATGCTTACCTCATAGACAGTGGAAAGATCATAACTCTCGTCGTTCTCATTAGAGAAAAGTTGTTGTGTGCTGTTATTTCCTTTGATGCCAACTGGTTTTTCTGAGTAGATAAAGTAGTAATAGGTGCCGGTTATGGCTTTGTTGACACTTGGCGTTATCACTTGCTTTATAAATTCCGCTGAGGTAGTTGGATAAATGGTGGTTACATATTCGCTTCTTTGGAAAACTTGGAACCCGTAATTCTTTCCTGCTAATGCCAGTTCTACTGTGGCGCCATCAAATACCAACCCGTCTGTATTTGCAAAAGTTTCCTGGGCATTTGGAATTTCTAACGCGTATCCTAATGTTTCTGAAGAGTCCGCTTTCGCGAAAGCGGATGCTGTCAAATTATTAAAATCATCAGGCAGCAGGATCTCCAGATGACCTTTGGAATCAATGGTTCCAGAAAACTGAGGAGCCACAAAATAACCCATGATATTGATGTCGCCCTCTGGTTTATTCCACTTTGAAATACTGCCGGACAAAGTCATTGAATGGGTGTCATTGTCACTGACAGTATTAACTTCTCTTCCCGCATCAGGTTTGCAACCCATTAAAAATAGGAGGGAAGTAAAAAAAAAGAAATAGGAAAATATAGTTTTCAATAGTTAAATAGCAATTTATAAATCGTGCTCAAGGCTTAAAATATGAGAAATCATAATGGGACAGAACATAAATCTAGGTTCATTGATTACCGAGTTTTAGTGGATTTGAACATTGAATCCATAATGGTTTGAATGCCTTGATACATAAATACGACCGCCAATATCGCAAATGCAATCCCAGGCATTAAAAATACAATGGGATGCTCGCTGCCGGCTCCAATGTAAATGAGGATAGGACCTGCGATAAAAAAGGGAATCGCAAGCATTAGTTTCTTGATACCTTTACTTAAAACATCACGATCTGTGGAGGGTTGTTCTGACATTAGCAAATTCCTATGTGGTTGAGTACGTTGCGCACGCTACCGTATTTTTTTAATAATTCTTGAGCGCGATCATAATCCAGCTGTGCGCTTTCCATAATCATTCGCGTTCCTCGATCGACAAGCTTATCGTTGCTAAGTTGCATGTCCACCATTTTATTTCCTTTAATATGCCCTAATTTAATCATTACACTGGTACTGATCATATTCAAAATCATCTTTTGTGCCGTTCCAGCTTTCATGCGACTGCTGCCTGTTACAAATTCTGGTCCTACAACTGCCACCATAGAATGCACCGCCGTCACATCTAACGGACTACCAGGATTGCAAGTGATACCACCAGTTGTAATTCCAGCAGTATTGCAAGCATCTAATCCGCCAATTACGTACGGAGTGCGACCGCTTGCGGCGATACCTATAACGACATCCTTATCGCTGATGTTGAATTTTTGCAGGTCCTTGAAAGCTTGTTCACCATCGTCTTCTGCATTTTCTACCGCATGACGTATCGCATGATCGCCACCAGCAATGATCCCAATAACCTTATCAGCAGCTACCCCAAAAGTGGGCGGACATTCACTTGCGTCCAAAACACCTAATCTACCACTGGTACCGGCGCCAATATAAAAAAGCCGGCCACCAGATTGCATTTTTAACACAATCGCATCCACCATTTTTTCAATGGCGGGAAGAATGTTTTCAACAGCTGTAGCGACGGTTTGATCTTCTTGGTTGATCGCCTTTAACAGCTTTGTCGTGCTCATCTTTTCTAGATGATCATGTTTGGAATCTTGTTCTGAGATATTCTTAAACTCCATGGGATGTTTTTATTCTTGATGGACTGGGTTGATGTGTGATCATGATTTCATCCTTAGATAAAAATTAGAAAAAATAAAACGAAAAGTAAAAATAAATTCATCTAGCGATTAAAGCCTCAAAACTTTCTATTTCAGCTTGAAAATGAACTTGAAATCAAAGTTTAATTTCACATTTTAACAAAGAACCTGTTCTCGACTGCGCTCGAACTGACATTTTATCCAGTTTCCAGTTTCCAGTTTCCAGTTTCCAGTTTCCAGTTTCCAGTTTCCATTTTCCAACTTCTAGCTTTCCAAACCCTAAAGTTACATTCCAAATTTTAACAAAGAACCTGTTCTCGACTGCGCTCGAACTGACATTTTATCCAGCTTCCAGCTTCCAGCTTCCAGTTTCCAACTTCTAGCTTTCCAAACGCTAAAGTCACATTCCAAACTTTAACAGGAAACCTGTTCTCGACTGCGCTTGAACTGATATTTATCCAGCTTCCAGCTTCCAGCTTCCAGCTTCCAGCTTCCAGCTTCCAGCTTCCAGCTTCCAGCTTCCAGTCTCCAGTTCCCAGCTTTCCAAACCTTAAGGTTACATTTTAAACTTTAACAGGAAACCTGTTCTCGACTGCGCTCGAACTGACATTTTACCCAGTTCCCAGTTCCCAGTTCCCAGTTCCCAGTTCCCAGTTCCCAGTTTCCAGTTTCCAGTTTTCATTTTCCAGCTTCTAGCTTTCCAAACCCTAAGGTTACATTCTAAACATTAACAGGAAACCTATTCTCGACTGCGCTCGAACTGACATTTTTACTAAATACTAAATACTAAAAAAACTACTTTTCGATACTCAATATTCCGTAATCGGTGTTCAGTTTTCTATTTTTCTAACCTCTAACCTCTAACCTCTAACCTCTAACCTCTAACCTTAGAATCCCACTGTTTCCACAATCTCCAGATCATAACCTATCATTCCTATACGTTTGCTTTGCTCACTATTGGTCATTAACTTGAGCTTGGATATGTTCAAATCATGTAAAATTTGAGCACCAATGCCGTAATCTTTATTGTCTAAATTTCTACGTGGTGCTTTATTGGTTCCATTTTCTTGTAATGCTTTCAATTCTTCCAGTCGGCCTAGCATATTTTCTGGTTCGAATTGCTGGTTGATAAATACGACAGCACCTTTTCCTTCCTTATTAAGTCGCTCAAACATCGCATCCAGTTTGCGATCTGCTTCTGAAGTTAGGGTAGAGAAGAGGTCATTGTTAACTTGGGTAGAATTCATGCGGGTCATCACAACATCATCGTGATTCCAATCTCCTAGAGTTAAGGAAATATGAATTTGATCGTTAGTGGTTTGTTGGTAGGCTCTGAGACGGTATTCGCCAAACCTAGTCTTCAACATAAAATCTTCTTTTTTAACAATCAGACTGTCATTTTTCATGCGATAAGCGACAAGGTCTTCAATGCTGACGAGTTTTAAACCATGCTTTTTAGCCACTTCCATAAGTTGTGGTAAACGCGCCATGGTACCGTCTTCATTCATTATTTCTACAATAACTCCCGCGGGTTCATGGCCTGCCAGTCTTGCAAAATCAATCGCAGCTTCTGTATGGCCTGTACGTCTTAAAACACCACCGTCCTTTGCCCGTAATGGAAAGATATGTCCTGGCTTGGTCAGATCATGCGATTGTGTGTTCTTGTCAACTATAGCTTTAATGGTCAAGGCACGATCGCTAGCACTAATACCGGTCGTCACACCATTACCTCGCAAGTCAACCGATACTGTAAAAGCTGTTTCCATGGGGTCAGAATTGTTATTGACCATCATGTTTAGATCCAGTTCTTTCACGCGCTGTGGCGTTATGGGACAACAGATCAAACCACGACCATGAGTGGCCATAAAATTGATCATTTCTGGCGTAACAGATTCTGCGCTGGCAAGAAAATCACCCTCGTTTTCGCGGTTCTCGTCATCTACAACGATGATGACTTTTCCGTTTTTTATGTCGGCGATGGCATCTTCTATACGATCTAACTTAATGCTAGTTTCCTGGGGTGTAGTAACCATTAATCTAAGTCTCTTTTTAGAGCACAAAGATAAGGATTATGCCGATGTTGGTGGGAGTTTGGGCTTCTTTTTAAACTTGTCCAATAGGGCACTGAAGGTAAAGTTGATATTGAAAAAACCTTGATCTGTAGTAGCTCGATAGGTTAGGAATATGCCGATAGGGAATATTATGGCCGTACTCAACCATGCCCCTATCCATGCCGGGAAAGCCCCTTCTGCCGATGCTTTTTCAGCAAATATCCCGATGAAGTGATAGGTAAGAAAGAAAATAGTAGCGATAACTAATGGCAACCCCATGCCTCCCTTTCTAATAATAGCTCCTAACGGTGCTCCTATGAAAAACAGAATGATACAAGCTACTCCCAAAACAAATTTCTTATGAATCTCAATTTCATATTTATTCAAGCGTACCAGTTCTTGTTGCAGCTGGTCCTTACGTGTTCTGAGCAGGTATTTTTGTTGGGTAACCTTATTTATAGCATCTTCCAACGAGCGCCGTTGCTCTGTGATGCTAAGCCGTTCAAAAAATGGAGAAGTATTGGTTGTGGTATCAATATATTTTGCAACCCGCTCTGTCAATCGATCTGGAGACCATTTGAGCCACTGATTTTTATTGTGAATTTCCTTAGTATTATTAAAATTATAGGAGAACGAATCTATCTGCGTTTGTAGTTCATTAATTTTTAGCATTTGATGATCATCGGTAACGCTCTCACTATCCATATCTACATCATTCAATGCAGATACATCCTGATTTAAAGTATAGACATCAAAATAACTTTTAACAAAAGGAGACGACGCTCTTTTTTGAGGTTTATCAACAAAGAGATCCTCATAATAGTTCCCATTATAAAGTACCAACTGAATAACATCTGATTTAAGGGAGCTTTTGAGTTCGCCTTTTTCAGCCTTTATAACCTTAAAATTTCCCGCACTTCTTGGGGATTTCTGATGTATGATCACATCAGTGAGAAATTCTCCTTTTTCACCGCTTTTATCAGATACCTTGATATTAATATCGCCCAGCTGGTTGAACACATTTTCACTAATTGCCATGGCAGGTTTGACTTGGGCTATGTTACGCCGCAGATTGCGCTGCTTTAAATTCCCCCATGGAATAACAGTATTCGCAAAAATAAAACTGGTAATTCCTAAACTAAAAATAACGATAATTAAACTGAGCATAGCCCGTTGCAATGAGATCCCGTTTGACTTCATGGCAGCAAACTCATAATTCTCAGCCATATTACCGAAAACCATAATGGAGGCCAGCAAAATACTTAATGGTAATGCAAGTGGGACTATTACGGGAATGGTGTACATCATGAACTTTACGATCGTAATCGCATCGATGTCCTTTCCTGCAATATCTTTAATGTAGAGCCAGATCGCCTGGAGAATCAAAATAAACATTAACACAATAAAGACGCTTAAAAACGTCTTTATGAATTGTGTCAATATGTAGCGATCTAGTATTTTCAATCTAGTTCATTTCCTCAATATCCCAATTTTTATATTGAGTGGGATCAAAGATAAAACTGTTTCTAGGCAATGGCTCGTTTGTTTTAAACGACTTTAAGGTAAATGTAATCACCGTGCCGCTGCGCTCTGTAATAATCGTATTATAAATGTGCTTTGTGTTCACATCAATTCCTAACAAAATACTCTTATAATCAGAGCCGGATTTAATAGGCTTTAGTTTCACATATTGGATTTTTCGACCCTTCACATTTTGAACGATATCAAGGTCTTTTGTATATCCCTTTTGGTAGAAAGTCATGATATTGGAAGGGTTTATCATTTCACTTCCATCATTAGTTTGAGTAGCGATGGTAACCTGTTCATCCTCCCGATTGATGGTATATAATTTTTTACCGTCAAACATATAAGTCGTACCGTTATAGGTCGCGTTATATTTATTTCCGCTCAATTTTGCTTCACCTTGCAGGTCTGTGTCAAAGTTTGCTTTGACGTTTTTCAAATTTCCTTTGTAAGTAAACATCACGTTTTTGTAGCCGTTATATTTGGTGGCTACCTCGTCTAATAATTTTGTTGCTTGAGTTGATTGTGCTGTTGCCGCTTTCGCGAAAGCGAAACACATAAAAGCCATTAAATAAATCCTCGTCATTCTCATTTTAATTATTCTTTTCTTCATTTAGAAATACCTCTAACGATGCAAGATCTGTCACTAAAACCTGTCTAGCTTTACTTCCTTCAAACCCTCCTACAATTCCTGCAGCCTCGAGTTGATCGATAATACGACCGGCACGGTTATAGCCCAGTTTCAATTTACGTTGTAAAAGAGAAGCGCTTCCCTGCTGCGCTATCACTATGATCTCAGCAGCCTCGCGGAACTTTGCATCTCGTTCTTCGATACTAATATCAAGACTTGTGCCACCTTCTTCACCGCTGTACTCCGGTAATAAATATGCATCTGGATAAGCCTTTTGCGAGCCTATAAAGTCAACAATCTTATCCACTTCTGGCGTGTCAACAAAAGCACACTGGATTCTTATAATCTCGTTTCCAGAAGTGTACAGCATATCACCACGTCCTATCAATTGATCAGCACCACCGCTGTCTAGAATAGTTCTGGAATCGACTTTTTGTTGGACTCTGAAAGAAACACGTGCTGGGAAATTTGCCTTGATCATACCCGTGATAACATTTACAGACGGACGTTGGGTAGCGATAATCAAGTGAATTCCTATGGCACGGGCTAGTTGAGCGAGTCTGGCGATAGGTGTTTCCACTTCTTTTCCAGCAGTCATGATCAAATCTGCAAATTCATCCACGACAAGTACGATGTAAGGGAGGAACCTGTGACCGTTTTCAGGGTTGAGTTTACGTGCTTTAAATTTTGCATTGTACTCCTTAATGTTTCGACACAAAGCATCTTTAAGAATATCGTAGCGCTGGTCCATCTCGATACACAAACTATTAAGGGTATTAATAACCTTAGAATTATCTGTGATAATAGCATCTGCGCTATCTGGAAGTTTTGCTAGATAATGGCGTTCGATCTTATTGAATAAGGTAAGCTCTACTTTTTTGGGATCCACCAGGACAAATTTGACTTCTGCGGGATGTTTAGCGTAGAGTAAGGATGTCAATACCGCATTTAAACCAACTGATTTTCCTTGACCTGTAGCACCTGCCATGAGTAGATGAGGCATTTTGGCAAGATCGACCACAAAGGTTTCATTGCTAATCGTTTTTCCAAAGGCAATAGGCAACGCCATTTCTGCATTTTGGAATTTTGGGCTTGCGATAACAGACCTCATGGAGACGATGGATGGATTCTGATTAGGAACCTCGATACCTATAGTTCCTTTCCCGGGAATAGGCGCGATAATACGTATTCCCAAAGCGGCTAATGATAATGCAATATCGTCTTCCAGGTTTTTAATTTTAGAAATACGAACACCGGCTTCTGGAACAATTTCATATAAAGTAACAGTCGGGCCTACCGTAGCAGTGATTTTTGCAATGCCTATTTTATAGTTCTTAAGCGTATCAACAATTTTGTCTTTGTTTGCCTGTAGCTCCTCCTCGTTAATGGTAATAGTTTTCCCCTGGGTGTAATCTTTCAAAAGATCGATAGGAGGGAACTTGTAGTTACTAAGCTCTAAAGTAGGATCAAATTCTCCAAAATCCTGTACCAGTTTTGAAGCGGTATTGTCCATTTCCTCTTCTTCTACCGTTTGTTCAATATCCATTCCTAAGTCATCATCGTCTGTCGCTGGAATTGATTTTATCACAGGTTTCGCAGGGGTTTCGGTTTTTAAGACTGGCTCTGGAACCTGATCGTCTTTATCATTCTTTTCAAGTGAATTGGTACCTGTAGTTTTACCCTCTACAGTAGAGGTTTCCCAAGCTTTTTCTTCGTCAGAAACCTCTGTATTTATGTTAAGTTCTTCCTTTTCAAATCCCTCTTTTACTTGGCTGGCTTTTGATTTGAAGAATACACTTACTTTTTCTGGTGTTACTTTTAGACGCAATACTAGGTATAGGATCGCAGCGCATATCATAAATAAAATCGCACCTATAAAACCTATGTAATCTTGTAAAAAGTCGTTGAGTTCATAACCTACCATTCCGCCCATTAATGGGTTTTTTTCATGGAAAAATCCAAAGAATATGGACAACCAAACCATGAGCGGTAAGCCCCAGATCCATAGATAGGAAATTCGCTTTCGCGAAAGCGAAAAAGCCCCACGTTTAGCAGCAAAAAGATATACTCCGGTGATAATAACAAGGATGGCAATGGAATAAGCTGCTATACCAAAACCATCGTAAACGAATAGATCCCCCAGCCATGCACCTAGTTTACTCAACCAGTTTTCGGCCACTAATTCACGCTCTGTCAATCGGCCCAAAATGCTTTGATCGCTGCGCCAGGAAAGTAGGAAGGAGGTGAAAGAAAGTATGAGCACAATGCCTATGACCATCATTAAAAAACCAACGATAACTTCTTGAAGTCTAGTTAATTTGTAAGAACGAACCGTTGCCGATTTGCTGCTCTTTACAGTAGATTTTTTTGTTGTTGATTTCTTGCGCGCCATAAAACGGTGTGAAGGGGCAAAAATAGCATTATTGTATGGCTTTTATGAAATAGCCAAATTTATGTTTGAACAAATTAAATCTCTATAAGCACCCTGAAATAGGGAACATAAATGATAAGGCCTATAATCGCGGCAATGATGGCCGCAAAAAAGACGGCACCAGCTGCAATATCCTTTATATGACCGATCTTAATATGGAATTCAGGATGGATAAAATCTGCAATACCTTCAATGGCAGAATTCAAACCTTCAGCAGTTAAAACCAGACCAATGGCAAAAAACTGGATCATCCATTCCGTTGCGGTGATTTCAAATAGAAACCCTAAGACAGTCATTAAAATGGCAAGAAATACTTGAACCATAATACTGGGTTCATTTCTTATGAGGCTAACAGCTCCATTAAAAGCATATTTAGTCCCTTTGATCCTGCCTCTTAAAAATTGATAAAATCTCAATTATAGAAGTGATTTAAGCGCGGCTAAATAATCTGGTTCTTTACCTATTTCTGGGACTTGCTCATTGTAAATAACCTTGCCGTTCTCATCTAGCACTACAACTGCTCTAGAGTGAAAACCTTCAAAAGGACCATCTGTAATGGTGAGACCATATGCATCTCCAAAAGCTCCATCCTTAATGTCGCTCAGGTTAGTTACGTTTTTAGTATCCTCACTATCTGCAAATCTTTTCATGGCAAATGGAGTGTCTCTAGAAATACAAAGAACCTCTGTATTATCCAGTTGTGTCGCTCTCTTGTTAAAATTGCGTACGGACGTAGCGCAAACATCTGTATCAATGCTCGGGAAAATATTCATGATGACACGCTTCCCTTTAAAATCCTGTAAGCTGGTTTTTGAAAGGTCAGTGGAAAGTAGATTGAAACCCGGAGCTTGTTTTCCTATTTCTGGAAGATTTCCTGAAGTGTGTATTTCATTACCGCCTAGTGTGATAGTTGCCATAAGGTTGTCTTTAAGTTGTGTTTTCTACAAAATTATCGAACAGTGGGGCTGTTTAAGTTGGTAAAATGTTAAAATAAAAAGGAACAAAGTACTACAAACTCCTGCTTAAGGTATAGAGAAATCATATGCTTTTAGGTAATTTTGTTTAAAATATCTATCATGACCATTACGCAATTGAAGTATGTACTTGCTGTCGCTCAATATCAGAACTTTACTAAAGCGGCTAATAAAGTTTTTGTCACCCAGCCTACCTTAAGTATGCAGATTCAAAAATTAGAGGATGAACTGGATGTACAGATTTTTGATAGAACAAAAAAACCAATCGAGCTTACTGAAACTGGGAAAAAGATTGTACAACAAGCCCATAATATTGTAAATGAAAGTGATCGCATTCAAGATATTGTTGATCAAGAAAAAGGATTTATTGGTGGCGAGTTTAAAATAGGGGTAATCCCTACGGTGATGCCCACGCTGTTACCTATGTTCCTTACTAATTTTGTCAATAAATATCCTAAAGTGCGCTTGCGCATAGAAGAGTTAACTACAGATAATATTATTGAAGGTTTGCTAGAGGGCTCTATTGATGCTGCCATAGCCGCAACACCGTTACAAAATGATATGATAAAGGAGCGTGTTTTATACTACGAGCCCTTTGTTTGTTACGACCCTAGAAATGCCAGCACAGAGAAAGGAAAACTGAAGGTTGAAGACATTGATATTGACGCCCTACTATTGCTAGAAGACGGGCACTGTTTTAAGGACAGTATTCTGAATTTATGCAAAAGCTCTCGAGATTCTGACGAGGAGCGTTTTACGCTGGAAAGCGGCAGCTTTGAAACCTTGATAAAATTATCTGATGAGGGATTAGGAATGACGTTATTGCCTTATCTAAATACGCTGGACCTATCTGATAACCGTATGAAAAACTTGAGGTATTTTGAAGAACCATCACCAGCCCGCGAGATAAGCTTGATATACCATAAGTCAGAATTAAAAATGCAGATTATTGACGCTTTACAGGCGGTAATTGCTGGAGTGGTAAAGGGAGCAATAGCCTTTAGTAATGTGCAAATTATCAGTCCGCTGGGGAAGAAATAGGAAATCAGCACAGCTGTTTATAACCTAACAACTGTACACGAATTTTTGAAGTCATAAGCAAACCATTGAAAATTGGATCAAGACATTACCATTTCCGGTTGAAACCTAATTACACTTTGAGACCAGTTTTAAACAAAGAAATTGACAAAAATGTTTTAGTAGACTACACATGGAAATGAACCTATGCAGAGTATTTGGAATGGAATGACGTCGTTATTTTAAACTTTATAGACGGTTGGTTCAATATTAAACTAGGTTTTCCGATCAATCAGGTAAATGTCCAACTATGGAAGCATCAATTGGAAACAAATGAAGATCTTCTACTAGATTACAACTCATGGAATGTACATATAGAACGCCAGCAACATGTGTGTAAAAAGCATCTATCTAACTGGAATCCTATAAATAAAAATTGGAAAATTCGTTGTGGTCCAGGTTTATTGATAATCCCATTCACGGCTCGAGACATTCACCGCAACACGGACAAACAGGATGGGATATTTGGACTGGAGATCTTACGGAATCGAATAATTTTTTCTCACCGATGAAAGCTAGCGACCTACTTCAAATTAGACCGGAATTAATTCAATACTTAGGATTAGATGTGGGACTTCAATTCACAATCCATAAAGATGGTATTGCACTTGTTTGTGAAAAGAATGAAGAATAAAATAGATATCAAAACAGTCAAATAATTGACTTGCATTTGATGTCTATTATTTTTATGAAACAATAGAAGTTATCGAAAACGGGCATATGAAGCTAACCGCCGGAACCTTCCTGTAACAGGCAAACGTTCAATTCCGGTTGTAATTCATAGAGATTACTCAACCAGATTTTTAATTCTTCGATTTCAAAAGGCAGTAATCGATCCATTGCTTTTTGAAGCTCTCTACAGAATAATGAGGAATCGAAACTTACTTTTTCCAATATCATTAACGTGTACTCAAACATTGCTCGGGCCATAAATTTATAAATTAGGAGTAGCGTAATTTTAGGTCAGATCGTATCATTTGGTGAATTAAATATAGTGATTTAAAACGGATTTTGAATGTCATATTTACTTTGACTTTAACAATTGACAGGTTAATGGCTTAAATATTTGGAAACACTTTGAAGGTCAATTAATGACGAATAGCAATTATTCAAAGCGCAAATGCATTTAATCAAGTACTCTTAAAATCATTTAAATAGCTCAGGAAGCCATTGCAATTCTAACTTAAATCACTGAATCAGGAGATCGCAGCACTACGTTAATAATGTCAAGAAATAATGCTAATGCGCCACAAGCTGGCCAGGCATGATTTCTCCCACTATTTATTATAAAAAGTGTTCTTTAAATCTACCGCTTTACAAGTGTATGAGTTGGTCTGAATCTACATTTCTAAAATGAGAAACTAATTCATTAACAAAGTTTCCTTCTCTATCAAAAATCATGAAGGAAGACACAACAAAAAGATGCTGAAATGATAGGTTTTGCCCACAGACAATTTGATTATTTCAATGCCGTTAAACGATAGCTGGTAGATTATTCCAGGATTGCTATCGAGATAATGGAAAGTAATGCCATAAAAAATGTAGAAAGAGCTACTTTTTTTAGTTCCGGATCTAATAGGATAGGACTTTCATTTTTTGAAACCGTTCTCAAATGAATCAAAAGCGGCAAGAAAGCCAGCAGCGGCAAAAAAGCAATCATGGACCAGCTGTTATTTAAAACATCCATGGCATGATAAATTGAATATGTAAATCCTAACATACAAACGAGAGCAGTGATTACCGTAAAGTAATGAAGCACTTTAGCATTAGCCAGTCCTATTTTCACAGGAATGGTGTTTTTTCCTACTTTACGGTCTGATGCGAGATCTCTCATATTATTCAAATTCAGAACAGCTACACTTAATAATCCCACCGTAATTGAAGGTAGAATGAGTTGCCAGTTCATATCCTTGAGGATTAAATAATGAATTCCCATAACACTGACGGGTCCAAAAAATATAAATACAAATAAATCACCCAGCCCGCGATAACCATAGGCATTATCACCTACCGTGTATTTTATCGCAGCCCATATCGCAGCAATACCCAGCACTAGATATAAGAGGGAAATAAGCAAATGTTCTCTACCCAGACTTACATAAATGAGAGCGATGGCACTCAAGAAAGTAAGAATGGATGTGATAATAATCACCCGTTTCATTTGTGCTGGAGCAATGATCCCACTTTGAATCGTCCGCATGGGACCTATCCGTTCATGGTTATCGGTTCCTTTCAAGCCATCTCCGTAATCATTGGCAAAATTAGATAGAATTTGAAGCCCGAGGGTTGTAACCAGCGCAAGAATAGGAATCCACCAGTTGAAGGAGGTAGAAACGGTTACCGGTCCTAGCAGTAGGCTGTATGTTTCCGCTTTCGCGAAAGCGAAATCCAAATAAGAATAACTACTTCCCAAAAGAATACCACTAATACTTAAAGGTAAAGTACGAGGGCGAGCCGCACTGATCCAGGCCTGAGCTACCGTATTCATGATGCCATAATTTTAACCATTACCTCCTTGAGCAGATCTGCATGGGGGATTTGATTTGCGCCCACACCTTTTGATTTCACGTCCAGCTCGCGGATTAATTTCACGGCACGGCTGCAATATTTCATAGGATAATTGCGAACGGCGACCATCAATTCATTGACGAAAAAAGGGTTGATTCCTACCGTTTTGGCGACATTTCTAGGAGAGCGATCGTTTAGAGCATGTACCTTTAATAGCTGGATGAAAAAACTGTACAGCTGCGCGGTGGTCAGAACAATAGGATTGTCTTTTGGGTTTTCTGCAAAGTAATTGATGATGCGATGAACATTCACCGTATCTCTTGCGCCCAGCGCCTTGCGTAATTCAAAATTATTAAAATCCTTTGAAAAGCCTATATTCTCCTCAATGACTAGCGGCGTTATGGGAACACTTTTATTATGAACAATAGCTAATTTTTCCAGCTCATTACTCACTCTACTCAAATCATTTCCTATAAATTCCACCAGCATCTGGGTCGCTTTAGGTTCAATCGTAAACCCCTTATCCTTTAAATGACTCGTGATCCAGTTGGGCATTTGACTGTCATAAATTACCTTGCTTTCAAAAACGACTCCGTTTTTCTTGATATTTTTAAAAACCTTAGTCCGTCCGTCTGGTTTTTTATATTTGTAATTAAAAACCAAGATCGTGCTCGCTGATGGATTTGCCATATAGCTTTCCATCAGGGACATTTTTGAGGCTAGATGCTGGGCTTCCTTAATAATAATGACTTGATGTTCTGCCATCATGGGAAATCTTTTAGCAGACTCTACTATTTCTTCCACCTTGACATCTTTTCCATACATAACCATCTGGTTAAATCCCTTTTCGGCTTCATCCAAGACATTTTCTTCAATATAATCACTGATCTGATCGATAAAATAGGGTTCGTCACCGTGTAAAAAATATACGGGTGCGTATTTTTTGTTCTTAATGTCTGAAAGAATATTCTTGAGATCACTCATGAAGAGCCGTGCTGCTTTTTGTAATATTGTGGAATGAAGGCATTGCGACTGCCGCCTGCAAATTTCAGGGTTAAAAGTACTGAAAAAGGGCGTTTCATTTTTGATCCTATCCGTAAAAAGTTTGTTTCCCTACAACCAGAAGAATGGGTACGTCAACACATCATTCACTGGCTCAGGGATTTCAAAAAATTTCCTATCAGTTTGATTAATGTTGAAAAACAACTGGTTGTTGCGGGAACTTCAAAACGGTACGATATTATTGTTTTCAATCCTGATGGAAGCATTCATATAATTATTGAGTGTAAAGCGCCAGAAATCAGCATTAATCAAAACGCATTTGATCAGATCGCCAAATATAACCTGGTTGCAAATGCAAGTTATTTGATGGTCAGCAATGGAATGGAACATTACTTTTGCACCATGGATTATAAGAACAAACGTTATGACTTCATAAAAGACCTGCCAGAATATACCTTATGAAATTAGGAATAATAATACTCAACTGGAATGGACTCGAGCTTTTGAAGAAGTTTGTACCATCGGTTATAGAATTTTCTAAGGGTCATACAATCTATATAGCAGACAATGCCTCTACCGATGAAAGTGTAAACTGGCTTCAAGAGACGTATCCCTCGATCAAAATACTACAGATTCCAGAAAATCGAGGCTATGCAGGCGGTTACAATTATGTAATCCCCATGGTGAGCGAGGACGTCTTGTGCTTATTAAATAGTGATATTGAAGTTAGCGCGGGCTGGTGCGACCCTATGTTGCACGCTTTTCAAAACAGTCCTAACCTGGGTGCAGCTCAGCCTAAAATTCTGGATTACAATAACAAGGATACTTTTGAGTATGCTGGAGCAGCCGGTGGTTTTCTAGACCAATTGGGGTATCCCTACTGTCGAGGTCGCATTTTTGATTATGTAGAAATGGATCATGGTCAATATGACCAAAGAATTGATATAGACTGGGCTAGCGGTGCTGCTCTGTTTATAAGTAAGAGTGCCTTTGAGGATTGCAAGGGCTTTGATGCTGACTATTTTGCGCATCAAGAAGAAATTGATCTTTGCTGGCGCTTGCGGCAAATGGATTATTCTGTTCAAATCATTCCAGAATCTCAGGTGTATCACGTGGGTGGTGGAACTCTCCATAGCATCAACCCTCAAAAAACCTTTCTCAACTTTAGGAACAGTCTAATTACCGTTGTCAAAAATGACGCTCGATCTTACTGGTGGCTTATCATTTTTTTACGTCTTCTTCTTGACGGTCTGGCTGCTTTCAAATTTATGATAGGACTAAAATTCAAACACGTGCTGGCAATTTTAAAGGCACATTTGAATTTCTACAACGATTTTTTAAAGATTCTTAAAAAAAGAAATGAGGTTCAAAAAAGGTCGATAAAATCTGCTAAAAATAAAGGTGTAAAATCTGTGGTGGCTACATACTATATTATGGGTAGGAAACGTTTACACCAGCAATAATCCCTATGGTAAACCTATGTTAACAGTTCGATTAGGTTCCTGGAGATGTATATTTTTGAATGTTAAAATTAACTCTAACACACTTTAAATGAAAAAACTAGCCCTAGTTGCACTTACTGCTTTAATGGCCGTATCCTGTGCATCCAAAAAAGACCTAGAGTCCGCTCTAGAAAAACAAAAACGCACACAAGAATTATTAGACACAGCTACTGTAGAATTGAACGCTTGTCTCTCTGACAAAAAAGTTTCTTATGCACAACTGGAAGCTATGCGCAGCCAGGTTGCAGATCTACGTGCAAACAACGAAGGTTTAATTAGCAACACGGGTGATCTTACCATGCTTTCAAAGAAGGGTGCTGATAATTTAGAAAAATCATTGGAAAGTCTTCGTGAGAAGGATCTACAGATCCGTACTTTGAATGATGCGATTACTAGAAAAGATAGTGTAACTCTTGCTTTAGTTCAAAGTTTCAAAGGTGTACTAGGTAACTTAAATGACGAGGATATTAGCATTAATGTAGAAAAAGGTGTGGTGTACGTATCTATAAGCGATAAGCTTTTATTTGCTAGTGGTAGTGCTACCATCAATTCTGCAGCAAAATCAGTTTTAGGTAAAGTTGCCAAGGTTGTAAATGACAAGCCAGAAATCGAAATTATGGTAGAAGGTCATACAGACAATCAATCAATCAACACACCACTTTTCAAAGATAACTGGGCGTTAAGTTCTGCACGTGCAGCTTCTGTAACAAGATTGCTACAAACAGACTTCAATGTAGATCCTGCGCGCATGACAGCAGCTGGTAGAAGTTATTACATTCCAGTAGCTAGTAATGATACTGCAGCGGGTCGTGCTAAAAACAGACGTACAAGAATTATTGTACTTCCTAAATTAGATCAATTCTTTGATATCGTAGAAAAAGGTATGGAAGAAGCTAAGGCAAAAGCTAAAGCTGGCGAGTAATCTTTAAAGATTAAAATTATTGAAACCTCCTTTTAAAAGGAGGTTTTTTTTATGCCCTAAAGCCAAGGGTGTAATTTCAAGATTTTATGTGAGCTGGGAAATTATTACTATCGTATTAATCGCTAAGTATTATTGGGATGATGAGCTGGAGTTTTTTTTCTCAAAATATAGCTTCAAGAATTGGTTGTAGACCTCTATTTAATGGACAATCCTCCTTGATGTAATGTTGATGTAGGTATCGCTTTCGAGAGACTTTATTATTGATATGATATGTATGTTGCTATCGCTTTCGCGAAAATAGAATCCTTGAGAGCTTCTTAACTGGTAACGGATTAGTTAAAACTATTGGTTTTCTTGCAAGTTGGGATTCGGGATTTTAATAAAGACTCAAGCAATCTTTTCAGATTTAGTTATGATAGGGTGGGGATTGTATTGTGATTGATCAAGTTGTTACCTTAAGTTCTACAGTTCAATTGCATAAATCGATAGATGCAGATTTCGCGAAAGCGGCAATAAGATGGAGAGAATAATAATGTATAATATCTTTTTGGTAGATCAATTATCCGAAATAAATAATCTCTTACCGTTTTACACCACAGAGAATATAGCAACGCCATAGACGGCAAATCGTAAGAATCGCAACAATCCAATAATCACCCAGTTTTTGAAAGGGTATCGCAACATTCCCGCTACAAGGCTACCAACGGAAAAAGGGAGCGGTAATAAGGCACCCACGGCAATTAATATACCACCCCATTTTCTGGCCATAATAAGTTGTTTGGCCATTTTTACTTCTAGATAGTTATGGATGGCTGGAATTTTAAGAGACCACCTTCCTAAGAAATAAGAACACATCCCGCCTAGATAGGAGAGTAGTGCTATAAAAAAGAGATTAAGTGCAGGATCTGCAGTCTTACCGGCCCAGGCGATAAATAGTTCTGGTGGTATCAAGCCTAAAATAGTTTCAGATACGAAGAAGAACGCTAGAACGCCATAATTGGGTAGTTCTGCGACTGCAAGATCTAAAGCCTCTGGTAATGGTAGTACAAAGAAATGAAAGAGGACCAGTAAGGCAACAACCAGTAAAACCGGTGGCATCGATTTTTTAATGCTCTCAACAACAAAGGAGTAGAATCCAGTAACCTGATAGTAACGGTGAGCGCGTTTAGGTTGAAACTTGTCTTTAAAAGAGGGCATTATGACTTTTTACGGAACTGCAAAATTAGTGATATCATGAGCTGATTCTTGTTAAATTCTCGACAATAAAAGTTTTTGAACAAAGTCAGCAGCATCGCTCGTTTCAAAGGATTTAAATTCGCTATTTTTGCAAATCTCAAAAATGAAAAACAAAGAATTTATGGCTCCAGATCCGCAAGTGAAAATCAAAACTCTTTACGATTATCAAAAACGTGATTTAAGTGAGATTTTTGATCGAATTGACGATAAGCCAGACGATTATAAATTATTGTACCAGCTGCCTACCGGCGGCGGTAAAACGGTGGTTTTTTCTGAAATCGTGCGCCGTTATATCAAACAAAAAAACAAAAAGGTGGTCATCCTAACCCACCGTATTGAACTGTGCAAGCAGACTTCTAAGGTTTTAGACAGCTTTAATGTTAAGAATAAGATTATCAACTCAAAGGTGAAAGAGCTTGATGATCAAAAGGATTTTGACTGTTTCGTTGCCATGGTGGAAACGCTTAACAATAGAATCCAAGACGATAAATTAAAGCTGGAAGATATAGGAATGGTGATTGTAGATGAGGCTCATTATAACAGCTTCCGCAAACTGTTCAAATATTTTGAACATTGTTTTATGTTGGGAGTTACTGCGACACCATTGAGTTCAAACTTTAAGTTGCCCATGAAGGACAACTATGACGAGCTTCTGGTAGGTGATAGCATCACGTCACTTGTAGAAAAAGGATTTCTTGCCCAGGCGGTAACGCATACTTACGATGTAGGTTTAAGCGGACTAACGATAGGGATGAATGGAGATTACACGGTTAAATCCAGTGAGAAACTGTACACAAACCACAGCATGCAGGACAAATTATTGCAGTCCTATTATGATACTTCTAACGGGAAGAAGACGCTTATTTTCAACAATGGAATCCGCACCAGTATTGAGGTTGAGGATACCTTTAAAAGAGCTGGACTGGAAATAAGACATCTTGACAATACAAATTCACGGGAAGAACGTAAGGAGATCCTGCGCTGGTTCAAGAAAAAGCCAGATGCGATCTTGACGTCAGTTAGTATATTGACCACAGGGTTTGATGAGCCTTCCGTAGATTCAATTATCTTGAATCGTGCAACAAAATCTTTGACGCTCTATTACCAAATGATAGGTCGTGGGTCTCGTATTTTTAAAGATAAAGAAGAGTTTCAAATTATTGATTTAGGAAATAACGTGGCCAGATTTGGTTTATGGAATGAGCCAGTGGACTGGCAGCAAGTATTCCGTTCTCCAGACTTCTACGTAGAAAATATTGTTTCTGACGAGGAAATTGAGCGCAATTTTGTCTATAAATTACCAGAAGAAGTTAAATCTGAATTCCCTAAAACAAAAGATTTTGCTTTTGATGTACGTGGTGTTTATAAACGTATTACTAAGGAAAACCGCAAATCTAAAGAGGTTCTGGATGAATCCATTGCTCAACATGTTCAATGGTGCGTAGAGAATAGTGAGGATGTGTTTGACGCAAGGATTCTAGCTAAGCTTTTAAAAGAGGATATTAAAGACCGCATCAGACGTTACTCTTATTGTATTATTAATAATACAAACAATTACAAAGACTGGCTGGAAGAGGACTATTACCGCAGGTTGCGTATGGCTTTACAGCAAGAATTTGCAGGAGTAGAAAGTTGAAAATCAGCAGGGCAGTTTTAAAAATACCGCTTTCGCGAAAGCGGAACATTTATGTCGGAATCAATCCTATTTTGAAAACAGGAGCCTAGATAAGTCTTAATCACTGAAAACAAAAAACGCACCCTTTTGGGTGCGTTTTTTTTAAATCCAATTTCTAATTTACTTATTCGGTAACTTTTAAAGTAGGACGGTTAGCACCGTTTGCAAGATCCCATGCAGTTGCAAATATCAAATGTGTACGTTCCTTATAAAGTTCGTACTCGATTTTGTCCGGTGTATCAGATGCTTTGTGATAATCTGCATGAGTACCGTTGAAATAAAAGATAACAGGAACATTATTTTTAGCAAAATTGTAGTGGTCAGATCTGTAGTAGAATCGGTTAGGATCATCCGTTCCGTTGTAAGTGTAATCTAAGTCTAGGTTTACAGAATTTTTGTTTGCCTTTTCGCTAATTTCATGTAAATCCTGGCTTAACATATCACTACCGATGAGGTAGATATAGTTAGATTTCTTCTCTCTCTCAGGGTCGATGCGACCTATCATGTCAATGTTAAGATCTGCAATTGTATTTGCGAGCGGATAAACAGGGTTGTCAGTGTAGTACTTACTCCCTTGTAATCCTATTTCTTCTGCAGTTACATGCAAGAAAAGAATGGATCTTTTAGGACCGTGGCCGTCTTCTTTGGCTTGTTGAAAAGCTTCAGCTATTTCTATTAAAGCGATAGTTCCACTTCCATCATCATCTGCTCCATTGTAAATTTCACCTTTTTGAATTCCTACATGATCTAAGTGAGCAGATATTACTAGAATTTCCTCTGGCTTTTCTGAACCTTCAATAAAAGCCAAAACATTCTCTGAGGTAATTTTTCGTTTACCGAAAAACTCTTCTGGAATAGGCTGTAGGTACTCGCCGTTACCAGCACCGCCGGGAACGCCCATTTCCATATATTTTCCTTTTAAATACTCGACTGCTTTTCTCTGTCCTGGTGTTCCAGTCATGCGACCTTCCATATCGTCACCAGCATACACATAGAGTTGCTCCTTCAACTCTGCAGTTGTAATCGTATTCATATACTTCATCACTAAATCGCTATCAGCCATCATGGATGACTCTGGGTCTCCCATAGAAGATTCTGGCGGCGCTGGTGATTCAGTCGTGTCTGATGATTGATTTTTCATGCTATTGCAAGAAGCAAGAATAGCAACAGCCATAGAGGCTGTGAGAATTGTTTTACGTATCATAAGTTATTAATTAATCTTTTTTGAGCACCTTATATTCTTCATAACACTCACTAATAGCATCAAGAATTTGAAGGTCGTTTGCTCCAGTTATAAATTCTTTTGAATACTGGCAATTTCTTAAAATGGCATCGATACTTACCTTATCCATTTGTAATAGGTTTACTAATGTCTCGCGATCATATTTAGATTGCAACAGATTGCGGATCTCATCTTGTTCTTTAATTCTTCTAACCTTGCGCAGGGATTTTCCTTCTTTACCAAAGGTGTTGAACAAGAAGTCTGCGGGATTAAAGATGGAGCTTAATACTTTATTTACTGCGGCTGGTCCAGATCCTCCAGCTTCATAAGACTCTGGTAAACCACTAATGCTAAATTTTCTACTCGCATATATAGGAGCGCGCTTTGCATCAATTTCCAGATAACCAGTCAAACCGCTATTCTTCACAATAACATCTTCTAAGGCAATTCCTTTCTCTGTCATAGAAATCGTAACATCTCCATATTTCAACCAGTCTTCAGTAACACGCACGTTAATGGTTTGAAAACCGATGTAGGAGAAATATAGAGTATCATTTACGGCAGCTCTTATCTCAAACGTACCATCACCTTTTGTAATCGTACCGATCACTTTGTTGAGGTTTACAATGTTTACATCTTGTAAAATGCTGTCGTCTTTAGCATTTAAGACCTTTCCCTTCACGATGCCGGTGGTCTCTGAGGGTTCAGTGCTAGAGCTATTTTTAATTTGAGCATTTCCAACAAATATGGAAGCTACAAATAATATTAAAAAGACGAGATTATTAGATTTCATAGGAAGGGACTAAAATACGATAACTGCATTGTTAAAGAAAATTATTTACTAAAATTAGTGGCCGATAAAAAAGCAATCATTTTTTTGAAAGCCTTGCCTCTATGACTTATGGAAGCCTTTTCGCCAAGCTCCATTTGAGCAAAACTTTGTTCAAAACCAGCTGGTTGAAAAATAGGGTCGTATCCAAAACCTTTTGCTCCAGAACGTTCCCTTAAAATTTCTCCATCACAGCGACCTTCAAAAGTATGTTGCTCACCATTTAAATAAAGAGATATCACAGTTAGAAAATAGGCAGAGCGATCTTTTTCATCACTTAAGCGTTCCATCAATAAATTCATATTATCATCAGAATCACAATTTAACCCAGCATATCTAGCAGATTTCACACCAGGTTCTCCATTCAACGCTGGTACAATGAGTCCAGTGTCGTCTGCAAAAACGGGTAAGTCAAACAGGTCTCTTACGTAATCTGTTTTCAGAATGGCGTTTTCTTTAATAGTGTCTGCTGTTTCAGGAATCTCATCATGCATTTTGACATCTTCAAGACTCAAAAGTTTAATAGAATCAGGCATCATAGCCTGAATCTCCTTGAGTTTGTTATTGTTATGGGTGGCAAATATGAGTTCCATAAAATTTATAGGGTTTTAGAAATTTGAAGAAGTAAATCGGTATCCACCTCATGTTTAATTTCCGGACGATGTAATTCACAATCTGTACCAAAAAGCAATTTGATCTTCTTTTCCTCCCGTTCGATCAATTCATCGGTAAGATATTCATCCTTAGTCCCGGCTATATGGATAAACCTATTAGTTAGGGATTGAAAAACAGTTCCATCCGCAGCATCCAATTCTGCTGGTATACTGCCACTGTGCATGATTAATGCTTTAATAGGTTTTTCGTAATCTTTTAGAAATCTAGTAGCAATAGAAACGCCTTGAGAATAACCCATAATCACTAATCGCGGATCGTCATATATATGTTCTTGGCGTAGTAATGCTTTCAAATAATATAGATTATTCTGCATCTCCCGTTCCGTATCTACTCGTGTGAGCCAGCTAGCTCCTACATGTTTAAACTTTTTATCGAGATAAAATTTTGAAGGTGCCTGAGGGACAATTACTGCATTTAACTCAGGGTCTAGTTTAGAAAAATATCGTTTGAAAAACGTCGATAGGTATCCTAAACCGTGTAGGCAAATCCATATATTTTCAGTGGTTGATTTAATGGGGTAAAGAATTTCATAACTGTTGGAAGTTGTATAGGAGACTGTTTTAATCATAGAACTGCGTTTGATGCCGTATTTTTGATAAAGATATGGACAAAGAAATCATCCTTGAACGTTGCAACGCGATTTGCAAAAACACATTAATGGAAACACTCGACATCACATTTGTAGATGTAGGAGATGATTTTCTGACCGCAAAAATGCCGATAAATTCTAGGGTACATCAGCCCGATGGAGTGCTGCATGGAGGAGCTAGCGTTGCTCTTGCAGAGTCGGTTGGGAGTGCTGCCAGTTACCTGTTTTTAGATACCGATTCCTTTGCGATTCGCGGGCTAGAAATAAGTGCAAATCATACCCGTTCAAAGGTCGATGGCTACGTACTCGCTACCGCTAGATTCCTACACAAAGGTCGCACGACTCAACTCTGGGAAATCAGGATCACGGACGAGGAAAATAGACTAATTTCCATTTGCAAATTAACCACCATCGCTCTTAAAAAAGAGTCTTAAAACCTGCTCGCTTGCGCGAAAATCTACTCACATATATATCAGAACTTCTTACCGCAGACCTGCCATTTTTACTTTTACGTAAAAAAGGAGGCACCAGCGTTGATGTGCTTCATCAGAATTCCCGAAAGCTTCATAAAACAGTGCCTGACAAAATGACTTGTGGTGTTTTTTCAAAATTTCAAAAATCGGAAAACCAGATATTTATATGGGGTGAAATGATTAAAAAGTTTACTTGGGACCATGCTGTCACCTCAAGCAGTACTTCAGCTGTTGAAATCCATAATGAAGGACAAATGCATCATGAAAAACTAGTAGATAACGCTGTAAAATCAATTAAAAATACCGAATTAAAGAAAGTAGTACTGTCTAAAAAGCAGACGTTGAAAAGAACAAATCCGGACCTTGATATCCTAAAGAATTTGCTGGATATGTACCCTAATGCAAACTGTTATTTCTTTTACCATCCTGTCGTCGGTAAATGGATGGGAGCTACGCCAGAAACTCTTCTTTCCTACAAAAATAACAAGTTGCAAACCATGTCTCTGGCCGGTACACAACCAGCTCAAAATACCAGCGAAATTACTTGGGGAAATAAGGAAAAAGAGGAGCAGAAATTAGTCACTGATTTTATAGTAAGAGCACTAGAATCATCAGCAGTAAAGGAGATTAAAGTAGGCGAAGTAGAAACGGCAAGTGCGGGAAATCTGCTGCATCTTAAAACTGAAATTACAGCAATAACTCATTTTGAAAATTTACAGAAATGTATTTCAGAATTGCATCCAACTCCAGCAGTTTGTGGTTTGCCCAGAAAACAAGCTTTAGAATACATTCTGACCCATGAAAATTATGACCGTAGTTTTTATACCGGTTATTTAGGATGGAATGATCCCGTAAATGAAACGGCAGATTATTATGTGAATTTGCGTTGTATGGAACTATTTGATGATCACATAAATGTTTACGCGGGTGGTGGTATTACCTCCTTGAGTGATCCACATGCAGAATTTCAAGAGGTTCAAAACAAGTTGATGACCATGGCCACAGTTTTAGTCTAAATGCTAGCTTCAAATCTTAAAGATGCTGTTAATCCATTGCCTACAATAAGCATTGAATCTTACCTTTGAGTTATGACTACAGCAATTCTTCATGCCCAGCAAATTATTCTTCTTTTTAAGAAAAGAGGCGTTAAGGATATTATTATTTCGCCAGGCTCTCGCAATGCACCATTAACCATTGGTTTTACGTCAGATCCATATTTTAATTGTTACAGCATAGTAGATGAACGTTGCGCTGGACATTTTGCCATGGGAATTGCGCAACAATTGCAAAAGCCTGCTGCATTATTATGCACCAGTGGAAGTGCATTGTTAAATTATTACCCAGCGGTAACAGAGGCTTTTTATAGTGAGATCCCGCTAATTATTTTGAGCGCAGACCGGCCGCCACATAAGATTGATATAGGGGACGGTCAGACCATTAGGCAACAGCATGTATATGCAAACCATATTTTATTTGATGCACAACTGCAGATGATAGCAAATACTTCTCAAAAAGAGTATCTGGTAACTAATGAACGGGCGATTAACAAAGCGATCAATACGGCCATTTCTAAACACGGTCCGGTACACTTGAATATTCCTTTTGAAGAGCCACTCTATAATAAAGTGGATCACTCGCTTTTGGAAGTCAGGGTGATGGATGTTTTAAAAGATGAAACTACGATCATCCCTCAAGAATTTTTTAATCAGTGGAATGCAGCTTCAAGAAAGCTCGTTATTCTTTCCACATTGAATCCGCCGGTTTTTGAAAAAGAAGATCTAGACCAGTTGACTTCAGATCCTAGTGTTCTAGTTATGAGTGAGGTGAGTTCTAATGTAGTTCATGATAAAATAGTATGGGGAATCGACACTTTAATTGCGCCCATTGAGTTTGATGATGAGCAAATCGCTGCCTTGCAACCCGATTTAGTTGTTACCATAGGTGGTATGATTGTCTCTAAAAAGATCAAACAATATTTACGCAGATTTGAAACCAAAACACATTATCACATAGGCAAACGTCGGGCTTACGATACGTTTTTTAAATTAACAGCCCATATAAAAATGCCACCCACAAAATGGTTGAGTCACCTTTCTAATGACTTTGTTTCCAGTGATTATCAGGAGCACTGGTTAGCTCATTTTCAAAATTATCTAGAAAAACGACCTGCTTATTTCGAACAGATTCCATGGAGTGACATGAGGGTCTTTCAAAGGGTATTTGATCAATTGCCTGACAATATTTTGTTACAGTTGGGAAATAGCAGCACGATCAGATACGCACAGTTGTTCCAAATGAATCCTACACATCGCGTGTACTCAAACCGCGGTACCAGCGGTATTGATGGTTGCACCAGCACAGCTATAGGGGCTGCGGTGGGTAGCAATCAACAGACGATTCTTATAACGGGTGACATTAGCTTTTTCTACGACTCCAACGGATTGTGGAATAATTATATACCTAGTAACTTCAAGATAATCCTAGTTAATAATAGTGGTGGCGGTATATTTAGAATTCTTCCTGGTGAAAAGGATGAAGACTATTTTGCTACTTATTTTGAAACAAAGCACGAGCTCAACGCCAGCGATTTGTGTCACATGCACAAAATAGAATATCAAAATATTGATAATGAGTCCGCTTTCGCGAAAGCGTGGGAAACATTCATCAACAATAACAATAAACCACAATTGCTAGAGATTTTCACACCACGGGAAATCAACGATCAGATATTGCTGGACTACTTCAAATACTTGAAATAAAACTTTTTAACGCATTAATTTTTCATTAGATTTAAGGACAACTAATTTAAACCTGATAAAACTATGAGTAAATTTGATGAAAAGCTGGAAAAATATGTTGCATCCCATAAGGAGCATGTAGGAGGGAAGCTGGATGAGGCTCTGTTGAGCAAGGTTACAAAAGGATTGGGGCCATCTATTTACAATCGTGACGCAGAAACGGTAAGCGCTGAAAAAGCAGAGATGCAGCGAGTTGTGGATAATTATTTGACTAAAAAACTGGGGTTGTCAGGAGATAACCTAATGGCTTCCGTAGAAGCTGTGATGGAAAAATATGGTAAGAGCAACCGCTCTAAATATCGTGCGGTAATTTATTATATGCTGTGCGAACACCACAAAAAACAAGCGGTTTATAACTAAACCAAAATTAATTAATTGCTTTCAAAAAAAATCCCCAGGCCTAGGCTTGGGGATTTTTGGCTTGCGATATGCGCTCAACTATTCTGATACAGCGGCTACCTCTTCAACAGTTACCATTTCTCCCTTATTCCAGGTTTGGATGGTATAGTTCATTACATCTGCCACTTCTTGATCGTCTAGACCTAAAGGCATCATGATACTATTGTAAGGCTGGCCGTTCACCACTATTTCTCCTTTAAGTCCGTATTTGACCGCATGGATGCTTTCTGTGCGTCGATCCGTCAACCAGTCAGAAGGATTGAGTGGTGGAAACGCTCCTGGCGCACCCTTGCCGCTAGGAAGATGACAGGTAATGCACAACTCGCCATAAATCTCTTTACCGCGTTTTACACTCAATGTTAAGGGATCTTGCGACACTTCTTTTTCAACGTTAGTGCTACCGATCTCCGATTGATATTCGGTTTCATTTTTACAGCTTGAAAAAAGAAATATTATGAGAAGCAGGGATAAGTATTTCATAGTTTGGAGTTTAGGGTTCAAAGTTTAAAAGTTAAGCGTATTAAGTATTACGTATTAAGAAGTAGTAAATAGTTTAAATGCTAGTTGTTGTAAATAGATATTAAGGCGTTTCGCTTTCTTAAAACTGAAACTGAAATTTAAAGGAGTCCAAAACAGAAAAAGAAGCTCAAATTAAACTTTAATCACAATCACAATAAGGTACAGCGTTAAAAAAATAGCTAGTATTACCCAACTTTTTTTCTTCAGATTTCGCTATGCTAATCTAAAGTTATTTTGTGATTCTATATATTCCTTTTCCTTCCACGCCTATGTAAATTTTGCCATCTGGGCCAGTCTGCACATTGCGCAACCTACCGATGCCGTCTGCTATTTTTTCTCGCTTAGTGACTTTATTTCCATTCATATAGAGCATTTCTAAATACTGGAATTTTAAGCTACCTACTAATAAACTACCATTCCAGTCGCCATATGATTCATCATTGATTACTGCAAAACCACTGGGGGCGATGCTGGGAACCCAATAATAGATGGGTTGTGCCATTCCCTCCTTAGCAGTTATTTCAGTGAAGGAGCTACCGCTATAATTGATACCGTAACTTATTACAGGCCAGCCATAATTCACGCCTGGTTTGATGATGTTAATTTCATCACCACCGCGCGGGCCGTGTTCATTTGCCATTATCTCACCGGTAACTGGATGGCGCAACAACCCTTGCGGATTCCTATTTCCATAAGTGTAAGCAGCTGTTTTAGCATCTAGAATTCCCACGAATGGATTATCCTCAGGAATGCTGCCATCATCGTTAATTCTGTAAATTTTACCTCCATCTCGAGTTAGATCTTGCGGATTCACATCACGTTCACCACGCTCACCTATGGAAAAGAATAACTTGCCATCTGTTCCCCAGGCAAACCTGCTGCCAAAATGCTGCCCTTTCTTAGTATCAGGTGATGCTTTATAAAGTACTTTTAAGTTAGTTAACGCATCCTCAACTAATACGGCACTTGCAATTGTAGTATTCCCGCCATCTCCAGAATTAGAACTAGCGTAAGATATGTAAATGATATTAGTAGCATTAAAATCTGGATGAACAGTAACATCCATCAGTCCACCTTGTCCTCGAATATAAACGTCAGGAACATTTTTAATTTCTGTAGATTTTGTACCGTCGTAGCGGTAAAGTTTCCCTTCTTTTTCTGTATAAATCAAATCACCGTTAGGTAACCAGTTCATTCCCCATGGATTTGTTAACCCTTCTACTACTGGAGTTATGGTATAGTTTTTTTGATCTTCAATTAAAGGTATGTTTTCTACTTCTGGAATATCCTGATTTACTGAAACAGGTAAAATAGTGGTGTTGTCAGAAATAGAATCTGGCAATACTTCAAGAGTTCTGTTTTCACTGAATTCCTTTTTACAAGAAAATAAAAGTACAGACATACAGAATAGCAGCAGAGAATTTTTCATAACAAGATATTTCTTTAAAAATACTTTGAACCATTGGATAATACAGACTTGTGGCATAAAAAAATCCTTAAATGTATTAGTTTAAGGATTTTGGATCGTAAAATAAGAAAACGAAGCTAGCCGACAAGCACGTGTGCATTAAGCCAACTTATATCTTCTTCTGGTATTCCAGGACTCAGAGAAACCTCTCTCTGGGCGGAATCTTTTGTTGATCAATTCTTTGGTCGTGTTAAAGGTGTTTGAAGCTTTCATAATACTATTGTTTTAAGGTTATACTTAATAGACGCTCAAATTATTAATATGTTACAGTACTATGCAAAACAAAGTAGTATTATTATTTATTAAGCTGAAAGTTAGATAGTTTATTTATGAAATAAAACCTGAGCTTGCGGCTCAGGTTTAAATTTTAAATGGTGAAAGACTCTACTTGTTCTTCAGATATTCATAAGGAAAGAGTGTGTATCTCTTTTCAATTTTTTGTCTTTGCTACCATTTTGTAAGTAGTTTTCGCATCATCATTTTCAGACAACTCCACCTTATGAAACTTTTCTCCAGTAGCTAGAACCCAACCTTTTATATACGCTAGGAATTCAGATCCATTCATTTGCTGATTTTCACTCTGATTTGTTTTGATGAACAAATAGCGATCATTCGGCAGTTCCATAACTTGTAACGAAAGAGTACCGTTATCATTTTCAAATCTGGTAGCTCCATTGATGAGTATGTTTCTGATTGATGCTATGTATAATTCATACTCATCACCAGTCATGCTGTTATCATTGCGCACCATAAACTCATCTGGAAACTCTTTGCTAATTCTCAAAACCAGTTCTTTTGCTTCTGTTGAAATACCGCTGTATATATCTTGTTGCCCAAATTGAAAACCATCGAGTACCTTTTCATTTTCAATGTTTTGTAACACCGAAGATTCAGTACTTAATTTTTGAGCAGTAATTGTATTGATGGATATTCCAGCAATCAATAGCATCAAGATGAATATTAGGTTGTGCATTTGAGATTTTGAATTGGTGAATACTTGATTCATAGTGTTTAAAATTTAAAAAACTAAGATAGAGTAATTACTGCACTTCAAAAATTATAGGCAGTCCGTATATTACTCCTACTTCTTTACCTCGTTGCATTCCAGGTTTCATTTTAGGTAACATATTAATTACACGGGCAGCTTCTGTCTGTAATTCAGGTGCTTTAGCTCTGGATTGAACACCAGTAATTAAACCATTCTTGTCAATCTTAAATTGAACAGCTATAGTTTGTTTACCCGTTAAACTTAAGTCGTTAGCCAGTCCCGTATTGAAATTTTTATTTACGAACCTGGTTATGTTTTCCTGCATACATTTCTTTTTCTCAGCATTATTTCCTGTGCAACCTGGATAAGTAGGAACCTCTTCAATTATGGCAAATGGAACATCACCATTTTGTATTATTAGGTTTGTATCATTGTTGCTTGGAGCACTTAAGTTTTCTTCGATTGTTTCCGTTTGCACTATTTCTTCATATCCATTATTTTCACCTTGGTTCTCGTATTTCGCTTTTTGCTCTGCAATAAAAGTTAGATACTCTTCTTTAGACATTCTTGCTTGATCAATAGGTCCAGTTCCAGAGAAACTAGGTGTTCCTTTGGGAGTTTCATGAATGGTTAAAATGTAATTATTATTTTCTGTATCACGAACCACGGTATTTCCATTTCTACTAATTTTTTGACTTATGGCTCGGTATTCCGCATAAGCAGGATCTGTCAAGAATTTTTGCATGGATTTGTAAAGATCTTTCTTATCATTCTCAAAATTTAATGGCATTTCTTTAGAAATGTTCTCGAGCTTAGATCTTTCTTTGTCAGTTACTCCTTTATAGAAATCCTTTTGACCATACACATGATCTTGTAATGTGGGTAAATCAGTTAATTCTATTGTCTTTGCAGTAATTTCTTCATCCGGTTCCTGTTCCGTAGTACAAGCCGTATAAGTCAAACTTGCAAAAAGTACGGGTAACATCCAGAGCAGTTTGCGCACTGGGAATCGGGAGATTTGGTTTTTTTGTGTCATGGCTATTCGGGTTTTAATGGTTTTATATTTGAAAAATGGGTTTGAAAATGAGAAGTCAGGACAGTCCAGAACTTGCTTTAAAAGGTTCTCGTAATAGGATTTTTTACCGTGTACAGCAATGGTTTTCTCGTCTGCGATATGCTCGTGAATCATTTTGAGCTCTTTTTGGGCCAGGTAAGAAATAGGGTGGAACCAGAAAACAATGCGCAATGCTTCATAGAATAAAAGATCCCAGCTGTGGCGTTCTATTACGTGAGTTTTTTCGTGTAATAATATCTGATCATATTCTGCTTTCGCGAAAGCGTCGTTGATATAAATATGGTTTAAAAATGAAAATGCGGTAGGCAACTTATGTACCGTCGTTATATAGAAACCATCTATATATCTGGTCTGGCCTTCCTCTTTCCATTGATAAATACGCGCGAGTTTGTACAGGAATAGGAGTAGGGCAGCGGCAGTTCCTATACCATAAAGTGTCCACAAACTGGTTGTCAGATCAAATTGTGATGGCTGGACGGTTGTAAAGGCAGCATTATTAAGACTCATCATTACCTCTGGAGCAGCGGCGGTATCCTGCATCACAATGGCATCCTGAATGATAAAATTATCAACTGGGATCACCAGCAACGGCAATAAAAATGAAACAAAAGGTATTGCAAGCAGATATATGCGATGGGTTTGAAAGCCTTGAGTTCCTTTAAAGAAAAAGTAGTATAACAAGTAGAAAACGAGCGCCAGTACACAGCTATGTAGTAAGTGTATCATGAATTCGGTTTTTTATTGATTTCTTCAAGAATTTCTTCTAAATCTTTAACGCTCAGTTTTTCCTGCTCCATAAAGAAGGAAACCATACTCTTGTAAGATCCTTTAAAATAATTACTTGCAAGTTTCCCGGCAGTAGCTCTAGAGTAGGAATCCCGATCTACCATAGGAAAGTAGATGTGCCCGCGACCTTCCTTGCGGTAATACACAAACCCTTTACTTTCTAGAATTCTTATAATGGTAGAAACCGTATTGTAAGCCGGTTTAGGCTCTGGCATCTGCTCTATAACGGCAGCAACATTTGCTTCTTGCAGGTGCCATAAGATCTGCATGATCTCCTCTTCGGCCTGAGTTAGTGTTTTCATGAACTGGAAGTTTAGTTCAAATATAAACTAACTTTCTAGTTAAACTAATATTTTAGTTGAATATTTCAAATAAAAAGAGATCATTTGATCTCTTCCCAAAGTTTTTCTGAAGTTAGGCGGTAGGTTCCCAGAAAATCCCAGCGGCATTCCTGCGGTGAAATAACCGATAAAAACACAACATCTTTACCTTGATAAAGGTGATAGGTTTCTCCCACGATAGGTTCAAAGGAAAATTTAGCGCCGTAAACCAACTGATTATCATCAAATTTTTTCACCATCGCATCATACTCGGCCTTGAGCTGGTCAAATTGCGATTTAATCTCGTGATTGACCTTATTAATATTGTTTTGTTTCCATGAGGTGATGTCTGGAGTCGTAATTCTGGGAGCGCCCACACCACTGGCATAAGGTAATAACGCAGCATTATAAGTGCCGCTTTCTGAATCGTACACTACTGAATCTGGTTTTTTATTTTCACTCATACCACAAATTTAAGGGATAGTCGGCAGGTTCTTGAAGTCCTAACGGGATTTTGTGAATCGGCTGATATCTAGCTGGCATTTCTGTTTTTGCCTATTGATTAGAAATTATGGGAATGCTTTTGTATTCTATCCAGGGGAGAATCTGGTTGTAGTTCGCTTTCGCGAAAGCGAACAAAATAAGGTGTAACAAAGCAGACTCCCTGACAACTTATAAGCATGACGACAACCATCAATTACATCGATTTTGAACCTCAAGTACTGGAAAAATCTTTTTGGGGAATCCATTCTTATGAGAACATTAGGGCAACACTAGATCGTGCAAACGAATGGATGCATAGGAACTACAGCAAGGAAATTATCAACGTGGAAACCGTGGTGCTGCCTAATATTTATAAGAAATCTGAAGCTATAACAGATCAAACCACCCAATTTTATACCGGTGGACAATCTGTACAGAATTTCCAGATCATTAGAATATGGTTTAAAGGATAGGAGGTTTTACCTTTGAATATAATACTGAAAACTATGAGCAGCATCAACTGGAAAACCGCCAAGGAATACAAAGACCTCACCTACAAAAAAGCCAACGGCGTTGCAAGAATTGCCTTCAACCGGCCAGAAGTGCGCAATGCCTTTAGACCACAAACGGTAAGTGAGTTGATCGATGCCTTTTATGACGCTCAGGAAGATCTTTCTATAGGAGTTGTGGTATTAACTGGTGAGGGACCTAGTTCTAAAGATGGTGGCTGGGCTTTTTGTAGCGGTGGCGATCAGAATGCTCGTGGAAAAGACGGCTATAAAGACAGTTCTGGAACCGGAAGACTCAACATTTTAGAAGTACAGCGCATGATAAGATTCATGCCTAAGGTTGTTATTTGTGCCGTACCAGGATGGGCGGTAGGCGGTGGTCACAGTTTGCATGTGGTTTGCGATATGACGATTGCCAGTAAAGAACACGCCATCTTCAAGCAAACAGATCTAGACGTGGCCAGTGTGGATGCGGGTTATGGAAGTGCTTATCTGGCCAAAATGGTAGGTCAGAAAAAAGCACGCGAAATTTTCTTTTTGGGACGTAACTATAATGCCCAAGAAGCGATGGACATGGGAATGGTGAATGCCGTTGTCCCGCATGAAGAGCTGGATCAAACTGCTTATGATTGGGCTCAAGAAATTATGGAAAAATCTCCTACCGCGATCAAAATGGCAAAATTTGCACTGAATGCTACTGATGATGGGATGGTAGGGCAGCAAGTTTTTGCTGGTGAAATGACTAGACTGATTTACATGACAGACGAAGCCAAAGAAGGACGGGATGCATTTCTTGAAAAGCGGAAACCAGACTTTGGAAAGGACCGCTGGATACCCTAATCCAATTGTCTTTCAAACCTTTTGATGGAGTGCCGGTTAAATTCGGGATTATTACTTTGAGATGTTGACATATAACCTATGAAAAAATGAAGAATAAACTGACTATTATTGCCGCCTTTCTAGTCGTACAATTGAGCCATGCTCAAACCGTTCAAAATGCTTTATTGTGGAAATTAGAAGGTAAAGATATTGAGACCAGTTATATACTAGGAACCATGCATGTTTTGTGTGACGCAAGCCTTACGCCTAATGTTGAAAAAGCGCTCTATGCAACAGATGTAGTCGTTTTAGAAATAGATATGGACAGCCCAACACTGCAAACAGAAATGATGCAAGGTATCATGCTTCCAGAGGGGGAATCCATTTCCAAATACCTCACAGTGGAAGAATCAAAAACTCTAGATGAATATTTGAATACTCAGATAAAGATGCAACTCTCTATGGTTGATAAAATGGTGCCTCTTATGGTAGAGAGTCTGCTCATTCCTTCCATGCTTGACTGTCCAATGCAATCCATAGAAAATAATTTGATGGCACATGCTCAAAGAGAAGAGGAAGAGGTAATGGGACTTGAAGCAGTCCAAGATCAATTCAATGCTTTTAATGAGATTCCTTTGAAGGAACAAGTATTGTCGTTATTAAAAAAAGCATATGATAATGGGAAACTGGATAAAGCAGTGTTTAAGAGGATGCAAGACGCATATATGAAACACGATTTAAATGCACTTATGCTTATTATGAAAGAGGAGAGCAGTAATTTTATGGAGAACAGCAACGCTTTACTCGATAACAGAAATCAAAAATGGATACCGCGGATTCTTTCCATAGCACAAAAACAGTCTGCTTTTTATGGTGTAGGAGCAGCCCATCTGGCTGGTGAACGCGGAGTGATTAATTTGTTGCGAACACAAGGCTATGTGTTGACACCTATACTGGCTGATTAAGCGAGAAGATTAAAAAGGAACTTGGAGGATTATGTTTAATGCTTCAAAATTTTTAAAGATTCTGATGCCTCAGCTTAATTCTTATTCTTGTTTCATCCTTTCATTTGAGACATGTTTTATCTTGGTCTGCATTTCTCATTCTATAATTGAGATAAAAATTAGGCAAAACTTCACAAAAGATGTAGTTCAAAGGTTCTATTAGCACATTTTTAAGTAAAATCTTTAGAAATATTTATAAATTAACTCCACGGTGATGTAATAAATAAATATTGATATGGTTGATGACTTAAAAAAAAGCGAGTTCCCCTATCAAGAAATGATGACTCATACTTGTGTTATTTGTTGGGTAGTGGATGATAATGCCAAATTATTACAAGCTAATACAGAATTTTTTGAAGCAGTAGGTCGCCAAGAATCTTTTTTTGATGATCATACTATTTATGATATTCTAGCTCGAGAAGATGAATGGCCAGAATGCAATGACGATGAAAAAAAGTGCGTATCAAAATCATCCAAAACTCTTAAATTTTTTAAGGAAAACGGACAGCCGGTTTATCTCAAATGCAACATAGGAGTTCATGGTGATAGAATCTATGTTGCAGGCATAAATATTACAGAGGATGTTGTAGCTCATACTGATTCTAAAACCATCTCTGCTATTGCAGAAATAGGTGGCTGGTCCTATATTCCTTCAGAGGGTCGTATGCATTACACGGAATATTTTTACAATCTTTTAGGAATTCCTAAAGATCGAAAGATAGGTAAAGAAGCTGCCATGAATTTTGTGCATCCAGATAGTCGCGCGTTAATGGTTGAATCAATCAAGAATATTTTTGAGTCGCATCTTCCTTTTGACATCGAAATTAAACTTATCACTACTGCTAATAAAATTATATGGGTTCGTTCTGTAGCTACATTAGAAGTATATAAAGGTGAGGTGACTTTTGTCCAGGGAATCAGCCAGAACATAACTAAATATAAAGAGCAAACAATAGATTTAGAAGAAACTAGGGCTAACATGCAACTAGCCTTAAGGGCAATGAACTCTGGTTATTTTACGCACGACCTTATAAATGATGAGATCGAGTATAGCGATTCCTTTACAGATAAAATGAATTTCCCGAATAAACTATCTCAAGAAGAATTTATCAATCATTTGCATCCTGAAGATAGAAAGGAATCACAATTGCAACATAATAGAGAAATCGCAACTAGTGATGTTTTCTATATAAATGCATTCCGGGTACAATCTCAGAATGATACTTTCAGACATTTTGAAGTACATGGATTTAAAGTGTTCGATTCAAATGGAGATCCTATTAAATTAGTGGCAAATTTAATTGATGTTGAAGATAAATACCGCTTAACTAAAATGCAGGATAAGCATAGGTATCACATGAAAACCTTATTAGAAAACACCTTTGTACGCAGTATTTTGCTGGACAAGGAAGGGGTTATCACAGGGTTGGATGGAAATACGCGCTCATTACTTCAAGAAAAACTAGGTTACAATCCTATTCTCAAAAAAGTTTTATTTAAAGAGATTCTAAGTGATCATGATCTGCTTAAGTTTAATATCATTGAACGCGTTTTAAATCAAGGTCAGGAGTATAGAAAAGAGGTTTATTTAGATCTTTTTGATGAAAACCGCAACTGTTACGAAGGTTTGTTCAAACCTATACTGGATTATTCCAATCGTATAGATGGTTTTGTATTCTACCTTTTTGACTTGACAGATCAGGTAAGGATGCAAGAAGATCTGAAATCTTTTCAAGACAAATTGAAAACAGTACATCATTTTAAAAACAACGTTCTCTCACAAATAGAAAAGGATGCACAAACGCCTTTTCATGAGCTGATTGAATCCACTAAAAATATTTTTAAGAAACAAAGTATAGCTGATCAGGAGGATCAATTAATAGCGGCTCAAATAGAAGGAGCAGACCAATTGATGCATGCTTTTGACAGCATGATAAATAATCCATCATACGAGAAGAACTTTTACTTCATACAAGAACCTATCGATTTGTCACTTTTTCTACATAATATGCGTTCAGGAACAATGCATCGTGCAGATCTTTATAATCTTGATTTTTCATTTAAGAATTTTGAGATGCCTACTTCAATTACCGCAGATCCCATATTTTTAAAACAAGCTTTTGAAAACCTATTAGACTATTCTTTTAAAGTTTCTAAGGGAAGCGATCTTTCTATATCTACCTATCGAAAGGATAACCATGCTGTCATCAATGTAAAAATATCAGGTCCTCAATTAGTTTCCACGCAACTTGACGCTGTTTTTCAATCGCATGAACAAGATGCTACTAAAAACACACTTGTGTTTCAAAAGTTAGGTCTAGGAATTGCCTTTGCTATGAAATATTTGGAAGGAATAGGAGGATATATTCACGTAACAAAAGATTCCTATAAAATTACCAATTTTATAGTAGCACTACCTTTAGATAAAACATTTATATAACAGTTCTATTTATCACTTCCTCAATAGTAAGTTGTAAATGTTTAGGTAAAATGTTGTCTTTAGGGAGCACAGAAAGCTGTCTATCTTCATTAGAATCGAAAACATTTTTAAACAATGGTGGTTGTTCCGTTAGTTTCTTGCAGATATCTTGAATAAGATCGCTGTGATGAATCAAATCCTTACTCCCTAAATGAAATATTCCTCTACGTCTTCTATTAATTAAATAATGAATCTGTTGTGCCAGTTTGTCTATGTGTGTAGCATTTATAACCACATTAGGAAATACTTCAATAGAATTTCCAGCGGATATTTGCTTCTTTAATTCCTGAACTCGCGGACTCTTCGCACCGAATATCATTGGAACTCTGCAAATTAAATATTTATTATTAGGCAGTCTTAACAGCCCATTTTCAATTTTTATTTTGAATCTACCGTAAATGCTTTCTGAAAATGTCTTGTCATACTCATAACTAGGAAAGTTCGTAAAGCGATCAAAAACATTAGCGCTAGAAAGAAATATAATGCGAGAATCATTTTTCAGGACCCATTCGATTATTTTATAATGCAAATGAATTTGGCCATTTACATTACCTCGCAGAGCGCTAACGATAAATTGAGGTTTTAACTGATCCAGAAGGATAGAGACCTCTTCCGTTTCCATATCAAATTGATGGAAATGCCGATTTTTTTCCAACATTTTATTGTCGGTAAAATAGGTCGCGTGAACGGAATAATAAGGCGCCAGTTCTTTATAGATCGCGTTGCCCACAAAACCACTACCGCCTATTATTAAAATATTCTTCAAATAAATTTAAGCTTTATAGAAAGGTAACTTGACTATTGTTGCAGGAACTAATTTTTTACGAATTTGTATAAATATTTTAGTGTCAGGAACTCCCATGGAAGAAGGAACATAGCCCATTCCTATGCCCACATTCATAGAAGGGCTCATAGTACCACTAGTTACAATTCCTAGTTCGTTGCCATCAACATCTGCAATTACATAACCTCCACGTGGTATGGCGCGTTCTTCCATCGTAAAGCCTATGAGTTTGCGGTTAACTCCGCTTTCTTTTTGTTTTGCAATGGCTTCTGAGTTAACAAAATCCTTAGTAAACTTTGTTACCCATCCTAAACCTGCTTCCAGTGGGCTTGTAGTATCATCAATATCGTTGCCGTAAAGACAGAAACCCATTTCTAGTCGCAAGGTATCTCTTGCCGCAAGGCCAATAGGCTTTATTCCAAAACCTGCTCCAGCTTCCAGCACTTTGCTCCAGACTTGTTCCACTTCACTGTTTTTACAGTAAATCTCAAAACCGCCACTACCTGTATAACCTGTTGCGCTGATAATCACATCATCAATTCCAGCAAAAGTTGCAACTTCAAAGTTGTAAAACTTGATAGCAGACAAATCTACACTAGAAAGCGACTGCATGGCCTCCACCGCTTTAGGACCTTGAATTGCCAGCAGTGAATACTCCTCGCTTAGATCTTTCAAATCAGCTTTAATGCTCTCGTTAAATTTTGAAATATGATCCCAGTCTTTTTCAATATTAGAGGCATTCACCACTAATAAATACTGCTCTTCCTTCAATTTATAAACTAACAAATCATCAACAATCCCTCCCGTTTCATTAGGTAGATAGGAATATTGTGCACGTCCTACAGTGAGTTTTGAAACATCATTTGAACATACTTTTTGTAAAAGATCCAGAGCATTTGGTCCCTCCACAAGGAACTCTCCCATGTGAGAAACATCAAAAACACCTACATCTTTACGTACGGTTATATGTTCAGCAGTTACTCCTTCATATTGAACAGGCATGTTATAACCCGCAAATGGAACCATTTTGGCACCTAGAGATTCATGAACTTTGGACAGAGCGGTATTCTTCATTCTTATTTAATTTATGGTAAACAAAGGTATCAAATTATGATGGTAATACAGAAGATTTCATAGAAGCTCACACGTTATGTATCGTGGTTTTTTTGACAACTATGTGGTAACTTGCTTATTTAAAATAGGCCTATGAAATTATTAACAGCCCAACAGCTGGCTCGTGCAGATCGTGCCACCTTGAAGAATCAACACCTCACTAGTGATGAATTAATGGAACGCGTTTCTATTCTAGTTTTCAATAAGATTCACGAGCGGCTGGGTGGAGCAATCGTGCCTATAAAAGTATTTTGTGGTATAGGAAATAATGGTGGTGATGGTCTTGCCATTGCTAGACATATGATCCAGCACGGTTATCAAGTTGAGGTTTTCGTTACGAATTGTAGTAAGCATAGATCAAAGGATTTCCTTTATAATTATGACCTGATTAAGGGCGTGACAAATGACTGGCCCACATTGCTGGATTGTACCGATGATATTCCCGAGATAAAAAGCGGTGACATAGTTATAGATGCGATTTTTGGGATAGGCTTAAATAAAGCTATTGAAGGCTGGATGGCAGATCTCGTGACGCAGATCAATGTCTCAAAGGCCTTTATAATTAGTATAGATATGCCTAGTGGGCTGTTTGCAGAAAAGGCATACTCTAAAAATGCTGCAATTATAAAGGCTAATCATACTTTCACTTTCAATAACCCTAAGCTTACCTTTTTTCTACCGCAGACGGGTAATTTTGCGGGCAGCTTTGAAGTCATCGATATAGGTTTAGACCCAGAATATATACAAGGTTTAGAACCACTTGCGACCTTAATTACTCCACAAGCAGCTAAGCATATTTATAAGCCTAGAGAAAAATTTACATACAAGGGAGACTATGGCCATGTGCTTGTTATGGCTGGTAGTAAAGGAAAGATGGGAGCTGCAGTACTTTCTTCAACAGCTGCAATAAATGCGGGTGCTGGAAAAGTAACGGCTTATGTACCGGCATCCGGTAGTGATATTTTACAATCTGCTATAGTTGAGGTGATGACAATTTCTGATAGTGGTCAGGATCATCTTGCCGGTTTCAATCCCAACTTGCAGGATTATAATTTATGTGTAGGTCCTGGAATCGGTCTTGAAGATGGAGTGGTTTCCGCTTTCGCGAAAGCGATTAAACAACAGTCATCGCCCATCGTCATCGATGCTGATGCATTGAACATCCTGGCTCAACATAAGGAACTGATGGAGTTCGTTCCGGCATCTTCAATATTGACTCCGCATGATGGAGAATTAAAAAGATTGCTCGGATCCTGGAAAAACGATATTGATCGTTTGAAAAAAGCTTCTAAATTTTCAAAGAAGCACGATGTGATTTTAGTGCTGAAAGGATCACACACGATAACCGTTTTAGGAGATCATCTTTACATCAACGACAGTGGGAATCCCGGTATGGCAACCGCTGGAAGTGGTGACGTTTTAACTGGAATCATCGCCGCTTTTATTGCGCAGAAGTATGAGCCATTGATGGCAGCCGTTTTTGGCGTCTATATTCATGGGGCTGCGGGAGATGTTGCATCAATAACCTATGCACATGAAGGCTTGCGAGCTGGAATCATATCTAATTTTATAGGGCCTGCTATACTACAGTTATTTCGCAGAGAAGAACCAGTTGCATCCCAAATAAAAGAGGAAAATTATTAAGGAGTGCTGCTCAGAAAGGATTTGACCCACTCGATAGCGTCATCCAGTGAATGGAAAGTTTGAAAGTATTCTTTATTAAAAAACTTTGATTCTATAGCCGCCATAGGCTTTATCCCATTGGGGTCCACTAATGCGAAACACTTTAAATCTAAGAACTCTCGATTGATGTGGTGAACCATGGGATCGATACTGTAATTAAAAGTACGATTGCTAATATATCCAAAAGGTGTGTTTCCAGGAAAATTAGATCTTATTAGATCTAATATCAATTGATTCTTGTCTTTGTCGATGTGTACTCCAGGGTACATTTCACCTATAATCATGTTAGGATAAATCTGAAAAGATCCGAAATCTAATTTTTGAATTGTCATGTACACTTAAAAAGGGGACAAAAGTAGTCGGTAAATGCTGAAACAATGTAAAATTAAACAATAAACGGATTGCGGTCTATCATGCTAAAGAAGTCCAACTTTAGCCTCAAACAGTATCCAATAAAAGATATCGTAAAATCGACATATAAAAAAAGCCTTAGAATTTTTCTAAGGCTTGATAACTGAAAATTATAACTATTTTATTCCGTTGATTCTTTCGCTTTTTCAATTTTGACAGTCAATTCATTAGATTCCTTATCTAGATCCATAAAAATAGAATCACCTTCCACTAATTGTGAATTAACAATTTCTTCTGCAAGAGTATCTTCAATATATTTCTGGATCGCTCTTTTTAAGGGTCTAGCTCCATATTGTTTATCAAAACCTTTATCGGCTATGTAATCCTTAGCGGTATCACTTAAAATTAAATGATATCCTAGGTCATCGATTCGTGCAAATAGCTTAGCCAGTTCAATATCAATGATTTTATGGATATCTTCTCTCTCTAGCGGGTTGAATATGATCACATCATCTATTCTGTTTAAGAATTCTGGTGCAAAGGTCTTTTTCAAGGCACCTTCAATAACACTACGAGCGTTATCCATTTCTGCATCCTTACGCGCAGCAGTTCCAAATCCAACTCCAGATCCAAAGTCTTTCAGTTTACGAGCTCCTATATTAGAAGTCATAATTATGATCGTGTTTCTAAAATCAATTTTACGTCCCAGACTATCCGTTAAAAATCCGTCGTCCAGTACTTGTAGTAACATATTGAATACATCAGGATGTGCTTTCTCGATTTCATCTAACAAGATAACCGAATATGGTTTTCTACGAACTTTCTCAGTCAGTTGTCCACCTTCTTCATAACCTACATATCCCGGAGGTGCGCCTATCAAACGAGATATGGCAAATTTCTCCATATACTCACTCATATCAACACGGATCAAGGAATTTTCAGAATCAAAAATCTCCTTTGCAAGAACTTTTGCAAGTTGCGTTTTTCCAACTCCCGTCTGACCTAAGAATATGAAAGAACCTATGGGTTTGTTAGGATCTTTTAATCCAGCGCGATTACGTTGGATCGCCTTAACCACCTGTTTAACCGCTTTATCCTGTCCTATTACTAGATCTGTAATAGAGTGATTCAAGTTGCTCAACTTCTTCATTTCCTTAGTGGCGATACGATTGACGGGTATTCCAGTCATCATGCTCACGACCTCAGCAACATTTTCTTCAGACACGGTGTCGCGCTGGAGCTTAGAAGCTTCATGCCATTCTTCTTGAGCTTCTGAGAGTGCTTTTTCTAGCTTTTTCTCATCATCTCTTAGTTTAGCAGCTTGCTCGTACTTTTGTTTTTTGACAACACTATTCTTCTCTTGTTTGACTTCTTCTAACTGCTTTTCAAGGTCAAGAATTTGCTGCGGCACTTCAATATTGGCTATATGAATCCGTGATCCTGCTTCATCCAGTGCGTCAATAGCCTTGTCGGGAAGAAAACGATCTGTCATGTATCGACTCGTTAACTTTACACAAGCCTCAATAGCTTTGTCTGTATAAGTTACATTGTGATGATCCTCATACTTGTCCTTAATATTATTAAGGATTTCAATAGTTTCTTCTACCGTTGTAGGTTCCACCATTACTTTCTGGAACCTGCGTTCTAGTGCACCATCTTTTTCAATACTATTGCGGTATTCATCAAGGGTAGTAGCTCCTACACATTGAATTTCTCCACGCGCTAATGCAGGTTTGAACATATTGCTCGCGTCTAGGGAACCTGCCGCACCTCCAGCACCAACAATGGTATGGATTTCATCAATAAACAGTATGATGTCCTCATTCTTCTCCAACTCGTTCATCACCGCTTTCATACGCTCTTCAAACTGACCACGATACTTGGTTCCAGCAACAAGGCTCGCAAGGTCCAGAGTGATTACACGCTTATCGTATAAAATTCTAGAAACCTTTCGCTGCACTATGCGCAAGGCTAGGCCTTCGGCAATGGCACTTTTACCTACACCAGGTTCTCCTATTAATAGAGGGTTGTTTTTCTTACGACGGCTTAAAATTTGGGAAACACGTTGTATTTCCTCATTTCTTCCTACAACCGGATCTAATTTATCCTCTTCTGCCATCTTAGTAAGATCGCGACCGAAGTTGTCCAGTACCGGAGTTTTTGATTTTTTATTACCCTTTTTATCGCCACCAGTAGGGGAGAAAAGGTTTTCCTTACCGTCATCGTCTTTCATGTCCTCAGGATCATCGCTGAAGGATTGCGCCAGTGGGTCTTCAAAAGAACCATCATCCTGTGATAGCATTAATTTGAATTCTTCTTTAACGCTGTCATAATCTACCCGTAGCTTATTTAAAAGCTTTGTAGTGGGATCGTTTTCATTACGCAATATGCATAATAATAAATGAGCTGTATTTATGGAAGTGCTTTGAAAAAGTTTTGCTTCCAGAAAAGTCGTTTTCAATGCACGCTCTGCCTGACGGGTAAGGTGCAAATTCTTCTTTTCATTGATTGCTGCGCCAGTCCCAGGATTGGGAGGGCTCAGTATTTCTACCTTGCGACGCAGGTGATCTAGGTCAACAGACAGATTGTTTAAAATCTCTATCGCCTTACCATCTCCATCGCGCAATAATCCTAACATTAAATGTTCAGTTCCTATAAAATCGTGTCCTAGCCTCAGTGCTTCTTCCTTACTGTAGGCGATCACGTCCTTAACTCTTGGTGAAAAATTGTCGTCCATTTCGCTTCTTTGTCTAAATGTAATTAAAGATATGTTTCAAAAAGCATTCCGAACTATAATAATGGGTTAAAGGGTAATTGCGCTTTCGCGAAAGCGTTCCTAACATCATCCATACAGCGCGATTTAAGCTATAAAGTAACTTATCCACACCATTGACCTGTAAGTGTTAATAAAAACACGCTTAGAACGCTTCTAGAGCCTTATCGTTACTGTCATTTTGCTTAAATTGCTCGTTGTTAAAATTATAAGCTTTAAAATAGATTTTTAAATGGCAGATGGAGAAAAGTTAATCCCGATCAATATTGAGGATGAAATGAAGTCAGCTTACATCGATTATTCGATGTCAGTCATAGTGTCACGGGCACTGCCAGATGTGAGAGATGGTTTGAAACCGGTTCACAGAAGGGTACTTTTTGGAATGTATGAGTTGGGAGTTCTATCAAACCGCAGTTATAAAAAAAGTGCGAGAATTGTAGGAGAGGTTCTCGGTAAATATCACCCACACGGTGATACCTCCGTTTACGACACCATGGTACGTATGGCCCAGGAATGGTCATTGCGCTACATGCTTGTGGATGGACAAGGAAACTTTGGTAGTGTGGATGGTGATCCTCCAGCAGCAATGCGATACACAGAGGCTCGCATGCGCAAGATTTCTGAAGAGTTGCTTGCAGACATAGATAAGGAGACGGTAGACACGCAGCTTAACTTTGACGACACTTTGTCTGAGCCTACAGTTTTACCTACTAAAGTGCCTAACCTATTAGTAAACGGTGCCAGTGGTATCGCGGTAGGAATGGCTACAAACATGCCTCCTCATAACCTGACTGAAGTCGTGGATGGTATTGTTGCTTACATTGACAATCACGATATTACGATTGATGAACTTATACAATTCATTAAAGCTCCAGACTTTCCGACGGGAGGAATCATCTATGGTTATGATGGCGTTAAGGAAGCCATGCATACCGGTAGAGGACGCGTTAAAATACGTGGACGGGTTAGAATTGACGAAGTAAAAGGTCGCGAATGTATTATCGTGGACGAGCTGCCATACCAGGTCAACAAAGCCGACATGATAAAGAAAACGGCAGATCTTATAAATGATAAAAAATTAGAAGGGATTTCTTCTATTCGCGATGAGTCGGATAGAAATGGAATGCGCATCGTTTACGTTTTGAAACGTGATGCGATTCCTAACATTGTGGTTAATACCTTATATAAGCATACGGCGTTGCAGTCCTCCTTTAGTGTGAACAATATCGCACTAGTTAAAGGACGACCACAAATGTTGAATGTGAAGGACATGATTCACCATTTTGTGGAGCACCGTCATGATGTTGTCGTGCGTCGTACCACTTATGAATTACGTAAAGCAGAGGAACGAGCACACATTCTAGAAGGATTGATCATTGCGAGTGATAATATTGATGAGGTGATCAAAATTATCCGGGCCAGTCAGAATGGGGAGGAAGCTAGAGAAAACCTGATCAAAAGGTTCGAGCTTTCTGAAATTCAGGCACGTGCTATTGTAGAGATGCGTTTACGTCAGTTAACAGGTCTTGAACAAGACAAATTACGTACAGAATATAACGACCTACTCTTAACTATTGCTGACTTAAAAGATATTCTAGCTCATAAAGAGCGTAGAATGATCATTATTAAGGAAGAGCTTGCGATGATTCGTGAAAAATACGGTGATGATCGTCGTTCACAAATCGAATATGCTGGTGGCGATTTGAGTATGGAAGATATGATTCCAGATGAGCAAGTTGTTATTACTATATCTCATGCGGGATATATTAAAAGAACAAGCTTGAATGAATACAAAACTCAAAATCGTGGTGGAGTAGGGCAGAAAGCAAGTACAACCAGAGATGAAGATTTCCTAGAAGATATATTTGTGGGAACAAACCACCAGTATATGTTATTTTTTACCGAGAAGGGGAAATGTTTCTGGATGCGGGTTTTTGAGATTCCAGAAGGAAGCCGCACCTCAAAAGGTAGAGCGATTCAGAACTTGATCAATATCGAGCAGGATGATAACGTGAAAGCGGTGATCTGTACTCAAGATATCAAGGACGAGGAATATATCAATAGTCACTATGTGATTATGTGTACTAAGAAAGGTGTCGTCAAGAAAACTTCTCTTGAGCAATACTCTAGACCACGTTCTAATGGTATCAATGCCATAACCGTTCGCGATGGTGATATGTTGTTAGAAGCAAAATTAACTACTGGAGATAGCCATGTATTATTAGGCTTGAAGAGTGGAAAAGCGATCCGATTTGATGAGAAGAAAACCAGAGCTATGGGTAGAAATGCCAGTGGTGTTAGAGGTATTCGTCTTGCAAATGATGAAGATGAGGTGATAGGAATGGTAGCGGTGAATGAAATGGATTCTAACATCCTAGTGGTTTCAGAAAAGGGATACGGGAAACGCTCTAGTCTTGAAGATTATCGCGAAACAAACCGCGGTGGTAAAGGAGTCAAAACAATATCGGTTACTGAAAAAACGGGTGGACTTGTCGCTCTTAAAAATGTAACGGATGAAGATGGTTTGATGATTATCAATAAATCTGGAGTCGCCATTAGAATTGATGTTGCTGATCTTAGAGTAATGGGTCGCGCAACTCAGGGAGTTCGTTTGATTAACCTTAAAGGGAATGATAGCATTGCCGCTGTCGCGAAAGTTGCCAAGGAAGAAGATGCACCGGAAGAAACTGAGGAGTCAGATTTAGATGATAGTGTTTCTACGGAAGGGTCAGAAGAAGAATCTGAAAATGGCACAACCCTTGCAAATGATGATAGTGAAGAATAAAAATTAAACTAAAAACTATGAAAAAGATAATTATTGCTGTAGCTCTTGCTGTCTCTACTATAGGACTTGCTCAAAAAAGAGAGCTTAGAAAGGTTGAGAAAGCAATCGAAAATCAAGATATCAAAGAAGCTACTGAGGAATTCAATGGAATAAATGAATCTGAAGTAGAGGATAAGTACATGGCTGAGTATAAATTTTATAAGGCAGTGATCCTTTTAGGAAAAGCAGATGCTCCTACAGCTAAAAAAACGCAATTGCGAGACATCATCACGATGTTAGATGATTCTGAAAAGTCTGGATATGATGAGAAGGATAATCTTGCCTATTATCGCAAGTCAGCTGCGGATGCTATTTTTAAAGAAGCACAAACTGATTTAGAAGCGGGTAATCAAAAAGCTGCTTTAGAATCTGTTTTGTATCTACTAGAAGTCTATCCTGAGAACGATAAGATGAGAGAAAATGCAGCAAACCTAGCTTATGGAAATCAAGACTTTAAATCTGCACAGGAGAATTATGAGAAACTTATTGCTAAGGGTTACACCGGCTCAGAGGAAAGCATAATTGCGACCGAGGTAAAAACAGGCATAGTGTCTGTGTTTCCTAATCAACAATCAGCTAAAATGGCTGTATTGTCAGGAGCATATAAGGATGTCAAAACTGAATCCACCGCTTCTCAATTGGGATCTATGGTTACTAATCTAGCCTGGATTTATAAAAAGAATGATGAAATGGACAAAGCAAACAGTCTCATAATGGATTCTCTAAAGAAATATCCAGAGGATATTAGTTTGAAAGCTTCCACTCCAGATTTGTATTTGATGCTAGGAATGAAGGATAAGTATGAGGTAGCAGTTAAAGAATTAAACACAGAGATTACCGACCCTCAAGTATTCGAAAACTTAGGAGTAGCTGCTTCTGAAAAGGAAAATTGGGATCAAGCGATTACTTATTACACTAAGAGCTTGGAAATTAAATCTGATAATTATGTAGGTCAAAATAATATTGCAGTAGCGTACATTAATAAAGGAAACTTAGAAGAAACTACTGTAGAAGATCAAGCTAAGTTTTACACAGCAGCTACCACTCATCTAGAAAAGGTTATCGAGCTTAAGCCAGAATTAGATAGTGCAAAGCAAACTTTGCTAGGTCTCTATAAATTCCTAGATATGAGTGACAAAGCAACGGCGCTAGAAGCGAAAATGTAATAGCATTTTAAAGATAAAAATAAAAAGTCCTGCATTGCGCAGGACTTTTTTTATACAATATGATTTAGTATTTATTCAGAGAATCTGTTTGATCATTCTAAGCTTGTGTGTATGAGTAGAGGTTTCTACGTTAAATATTCCAGTTTGATCAATACGATCTATACGCACTTTCCCATGAGCATGAATGATGTGATTATCTTTCATTATAATTCCTACATGGGTAATCAGTCCATCTGCATTATCAAAAAAAGCTAGATCTCCTGGATCTGATTCTTCTATAAAACTTAATACCTGACCTTGTGAAGCTTGCTGACTGGCATCCCGCAAAAGTCTATATCCATTTAACCTATATATCAATTGAGTAAAACCACTACAATCGATACCCATACAATTTCTACCACCCCATAAATACGGCGCATTTAAAAGTAACAAAGCGTTATCAATGATGTTAGATTTAGAGTGCGTTTGCTTTTCAGTTACCGCGACTCCTTTCTGAAACTCATCACCTAAGAAATCGCCCGATGACACTTGTGAGCCCATTACGATCGCACTTAGAGTTCCGTCTTTATGTGTGGTGATCGATATAGGTTCTTTCGCGAAAGCGATATCTTTTTGCTCTGCTTGATGGTGGTAATCTTCACTAGAAATTTCCAGAAATTGTTTATTATCTAACCAGCCCTCATAAGAATCGTTATGCAATCGCACACGCGACCACTTTTTGCGCTGTTCTATGACTTTAAATAACTCTCCATATAGTACCTGCGATACCATCTCACTCTGATCTCGAGCTTCTAATCGCAGGGGGATTATTGAAATGGGGCAAATACCGTACTTCATCTTATTTATGAGCCTCAATTATAATTGCAGTAGCACCGCCACCACCATTACATATACCTGCTGCGCCTATACTCCCACCTTCATTAATTAGCGTGCTTAATAAGGTAGTAACGATTCTAGCGCCACTACAACCTAGCGGGTGGCCTAATGAAACGGCACCTCCATAAACATTGACATTTTTATCGTCCAGACCTAATATTTTGATATTAGCAAGACCTACCACAGCAAAAGCCTCATTGAGCTCTATAAAATCTACATCTTTTAAGGTCAATCCTGCTTTATCCAGCGCCTTAGGTATTGCTTTTGAAGGTGCTGTGGTAAAATGAATAGGCTCAAGTGATGCATCTGCATAACTTAAGATGGTGGCAAGTGGTTTGATGCCCAGTTCTTTTGCTTTTTCTTCACTCATTAAAACTACCGCTGCTGCTCCATCATTGATAGTACTCGCGTTAGCTGCGGTTACGGTTCCATCTTTACTGAATGCTGCTCTAAGTTGAGGGATTTTATCAAGTTTAACGTTAGTAAACTCTTCATCGCGATCAACGATAATATCATCACCTCTGCGCTGTTTTACAGATACAGGAACTACTTCATTCTTGAACTTCCCAGCATCCCAGGCTGCAGCAGATCGCTTATAAGATTGAATGGCATAGTTATCTTGATCTTCACGGGAAAATCCATTTTCGCTGGCACATAAATCTGCACAGACTCCCATCGCGTTTTGATCATAAGCGTCAACAAGTCCGTCGCGCTGCATTCCATCAATTAATGTTGAAGATCCAAATTTCTGCGGAGTTCTCAAATAAGCGTAATGAGGAATCATACTCATATTCTCCATACCACCTGCAACAACGACATCCTGGTCACCGAGCATGATAGATTGTGCGGCCATGCTGATACTTTTCATTCCACTAGCACAAACTTTATTAATAGTAGTTGCTGGAGTTTCCATAGGTAATCCTGCGCCTATTGCCGCCTGTCTTGCTGGAGCTTGTCCTGTATTAGATTGAACCACATGCCCCATATATACTTCTTGTACATGTTTAGGATCTAATTTTATTTTATCAAGCGCTCCTTTAATTGCAATCGAGCCCAGCTCGGTCGCAGGAACAGTGCTTAATGCTCCCATAAAACTACCTATAGGCGTGCGTGCGTAAGAAACTATAACTACCTTTTTCATAATCTTCATTTTATGCGAAAATAACAATTATACCACCCAATTTTTGTCAATTCTATCTCAAAACATAAGCTATCACGATTTCTAAACGGTAATTGATAGCTATGTTGTTATTTTGCACTATGAATTCTTCTAAAAACAAGTTGTACCGTCACCAGGATATTATAGTTAAAATCCTATTGATAACATTTTGTACGGCCGTTACAGTTTATTTCTTTCCTAAAAGTGACCGGTTTAAATATGATTATGCTCAAGGAGAACCCTGGGAATATGAAACCTTATACGCGCCATTTTCATTTGCTATTCTCAAAGGAGAAAAAGAGTTAGAAAGTGAGAAGTTACAAGCTATTGAACAAACACCACGTCATTTTTATAGCAAGGACCTAAATAGCAAAGAGCTTCTCAGAAATTTTGATGAAAGTGTAAAATCAGCTATTTCTGACAGTTTGTATAAGGCTAGTTCTCGCAAATATATGATCGCCGCAAAATCATATTTGCAACAGCTTTACACCAGTGGATACTTAGAAGATCTTCAAAACCTGAAAGACACTCATCCTATTGTTCTCAAGAAAGGAGATGAGTTGACACAGCTTACTTATGGTGAATTAATTCTTCCTACAGAATTACAACAAGACCTCCGTAAGGTCTTTGCTGATTCCCCTCGAGAACTCAGGCCTATTCTTATCAGGAGATTGTTGGTTCTGATGCAGCCTAATATTTTTTACGATCAACAGCTCACTGATTTAAATATTCAGAGCGAGATGGATAAAATATTGCCTACTCGTGGTCTAATTGCTCAAAATGCTAGGATTATCGCTCAAGGCGAAATTGTGGAAGGAGACAAATTACAGATACTAAATACATTAAATAATACCTATGAATCCCAGACATGGTCTGATTCTCAATACAACTGGAAGTTAACGGGTTACCTCGTTCTTGTAGGTATGGCTTTGACAATGTTGATGCTTTTTATCTATAAGTACAGGTATGAAGTTTACAACAGCAATAAAAAGTTACTGTTTATATACTTTAACCTCTGCCTTTTTGTAGTGCTCACGGCAACGGTTGTAAAGTTAGATGCAGATTTTGTATACATCGTTCCCGTTTGTATGGTGCCATTAATTATTAAAGCATTTTTTGATGCGAGACTAGGGCTTTTTACACATGTCATTATTATTTTCATTTTAAGCTTTGTGGTTCCTTACAGCAATGAGTATTTGTTCTTGCAAATGATGGCTGGTATCGTGACGATACTTTCTGGTAAGGAAATTTACAAGAGAGCCAATTTATTTATTACCGTAGGACAGATTGTTACCGTTTACTTCATATCATATTTCGCTTTTTATGCTGTATATCAAGGTGGAGTGATAGGATGGGAATGGAATAGGGTTATCTACTTTATCTTGTGTGGTCTTGCTATGTTATTTGTTTGGCCATTGATTTATGTTTTTGAGAAAGTGTTTAATATGGTAAGTGACGTTTCGTTATTAGAGCTATCTGACACGAATTCTAAACTATTGAAAGAACTGTCTAATAAAGCACCTGGTACATTTCATCATTCCCTCAATGTTGCAAATATTGCCGAAACTGCAGCAAATGAAATCGGTGCAAATTCTATGCTAGTCAGGGTAGGAGCATTGTATCATGACATCGGAAAAATGGCAAATCCGACTTACTTTACAGAAAATCAGGGAAACGGTATTAATCCTCACGATGATCTGGACCCAGAAGAAAGCGCGCAAATAATTATCGATCATATTATTAATGGGATTGAAACCGCTAAAAAGTACAACCTACCAGATCGTATCATCGACTTTATAAGAACACACCACGGCGACAGCTTGGTCTATTATTTTTACAAAAAAGCACAGGAGGAGAATCAAGAAGTGGATGAATCCCTTTTTAGATATCCTGGCCCCAGACCTTACAGTCCTGAAACTGCGATTCTTATGATCGCAGACAGCGTGGAAGCAGCCTCTAAGAGTTTGAAAGCTCCTAGCAGTGTCGCCATTGATAAACTGGTTGAAAGCATCATAAATTCACAAATGGCAGCGGGTCAATTCTTAAATGCTGATATTACTTTCAAACAGCTGGAGTCCATCAAAACGGTGATTAAAAAGAAGTTAGCCAGTATGTATCATTTGAGGATTGAATATCCAGAATAGAATGCATAAAAAAAGCGCATTTATGTTTTGGCAAGTATGAAACATAGATTACATTTGCATCCGCTTTCAGAAACGAAGGCAGTTCTTTAGAATTAGGAGAGGTGCCAGAGTGGTAATGGAGCAGATTGCTAATCTGTCGACGGGCAACCGTCGCCAGGGTTCGAGTCCCTGTCTCTCCGCAATCAGATAATGTCAGAACCGAAACTGACACAAATTAAAATCGGGGTGTAGCGTAGCCCGGTCATCGCGCCTGCTTTGGGAGCAGGAGGTCGCAGGTTCGAATCCTGCCACCCCGACTACAATCGGTAACGATTGAAACTAAAAGCCTGTTAAACTTATGTTTAACAGGCTTTTTACATTCCCGGCCGCCGCGTTTTGATGGTTTGAATATCAATTAAAACTAAACTAAAAGGGCTTCTGTGGTTTCTAAGAAGGTCACTAAAAATTAGCAACCTTTTCTATTGGATAATAGCTAATTTGACATCTTTTTGAATCTACTTGGTCTAAATCCATGATAACATCAATATAAAAAGCTTTTTATTGAATTATGACATCTAGGACATTAGTGGATCTTTAGTCTATTAATGCGGTGAATAGATAATCCCACCATTACTATTATCCTAATTTTAATGTTTTTAAAGTCGGTTTTTTATGGAATAAACTAATTACAGTTAAAAGCTATTCTTAGCAGCCACCTTTGTTCTATTAGGTACAAGGTCTGTTATAGTAGTTCTTCCCACACTGCAGTATTGAAGCTTAACGATAATTGATAAACTGCTTTACTTTAAAAGGATAAGGGTTCATTTATCTGGGAACATTGGAAATCACCCAGTCCTTTTCTCATTATTATAGATGTCTTTTTCACAATTTCGCCAGAAAGTTTCTCGATTATCATAAGCAATGTTGCCAGACCTACTTATTGCCTATACGGTAACACGTAATTGTTTATCCGTCATTAAATCTGTTTCCATAATCACGATTTGATTAAGCTCGTTCAATAGTTCAGAACGCATGCCATTGCTAACGTCGTTCTCGCTAAACCACATTTCTCATCTGGTATTACTAATTGGCAGTTATGTCACGGATGTATAGTTTCAGCCTAAATCTTTCGGGATCTAAAATCTTTGTAATCCCATCAGGTGCACAAAATGACTGTATCAAAATCCCACTTCCTATCAGTTGCTAAAAAGGTACCTTTGCTTAAGACTCTACAAGTTATATTTATTCATGAAAGACGAATAGAAATATTGTATTTATCTCTTTAACATGGCCACTTTGACTTTCATGTTTGACATATCTAAGCATTATATAAACAATAGAACCATTTAAATTATCACTCGGTATTTTAGTGATTTTACAATCTTTCACAATCTATAATATCGATTCTGGCAAATGGCGTGATAAATTTCTATTCCGTTTGAAGTCCTTATCATTTAATTACAAGGAATAATGAAGCAAGAGTCCAATAATATCTTCAATTCAGAAGAAATTCTATCGCAATTTTTTAATCTCTCACAAGATTATTTATGCATCGCAGGATATGATGGTTTTTTTAGAAAAGTAAATCCTGCATTCATTAATCTACTAGGGTTTACCGAAGAGGAATTATTTTCTAGGCCAATTAGAGATTTCGTTCATGAATTAGATCGCGTAAAAACAGCAGAGACAAGAGAATTCCTTACGGAAGGTACGCCATTATTAAATTTTGATAATAGATATGTGACTAAATCTGGAGAAATTGTGTGGCTAAGCTGGACCTCAATTCCAGGACAAGACAATGATCTCATTTATGCAATTGCAAAGAATATCACGCATCTAAAAAAAAATGAAGAAGAACGAAATAATATCATCACAGACCTTACTAATTTAAATAAGGAACTAAAACAAATTTCCTATACAGCAACGCATGACCTCAAATCACCGGTTAACAATCTCATTGCCTTATTTAGTCTTTTAGATTTAGAAGAAATAAAGGATGAAGATAACCTGATTTATATGAATCTATTAAAGCAATCGTCTGAAAGCTTGAGAGATATCTTAAATGAATACATTGATAAAATACGAGAGAAAAACACTTCGCTGATAAAAAAAGATCAAATTAATTTAATGGAGGTGCTGGAGTCAACATTGGTTCCCATCAAGTATCTCATACAAAATACGGGAGCACGTTTTGAATTGAATTTTGATGAGGTGCAATATCTTAATTTTAATTCATTTTACTTGCGCAGTATTTTTTTAAACTTGATTTCAAACTCGATTAAGTATGCTCAAACTGGTATCTCTCCAATAATTTCTATCTCATCTAAGAAAATTGCCAACAATGTTCACATCACTTTTAAAGACAATGGAGTGGGATTTGATATGGAAAAGGTAGGATCAAAAATATTTGGCTTGAACGAAACCTTTCATGGTCATTCAGAAAGTAAAGGTGTTGGACTTTACTTGATCAATAATTACATGAAAAGTCTAGGAGGAAGTGTTGAAGTGGCAAGTGAGGTGAATGTAGGCACGAGTTTCACACTCATTTTTGCGGAATAAGATGAGCTTTAAATAATCTTTAATTCATTGATCCATCTTACCGGAATCCTTCCCCAATAGTTGTATAATTTAAATTGTTTGTAAATAAGGCCGAGTTTTAAAATAAGTATGGTAATTTTATCGCCGATGAAGAAAATCATTCACAAATCAATGTCTTTATTCATGGCGTCGGTAGTCCTTATGGCTACGATGTCATTTACAATGGACATGCATTTTTGTGGAGATACGTTTGTAGATTACTCTTTTTCACAGTCGGCAGATACTTGCGGGATGGAATTATCTTCCACGACTACTAATTGTGAAAACAACATGTTATCACAAAAATCCTGCTGCAACGATACTCAGTTGATCAAGCAGGGGAATGATGATTTAAAGATTTCCTTTAGTCAGCTTAGTCACGAACAGCAGCTCTTTGTTGCGACTTTTACTTATTCTTATCTTAACCTGTTGGATGGAACTACTTCACAAGAGACTCCATTTTTTGATTACGCACCGCCTTTTATTGAACAGGATGTGCAGATCCTGCACCAGACATTCTTAATTTGATTAATTAGATAGTCTCGATCCATACTACTGTTGGGTCGAGAATTGAGCCCAACGATAGATTCGTTAGGGCTCGTTTTGTTGTTTCCAGATTCTTTAGGATCCAATTCAAACACTATTTCAACTATCTAATATTCAGATGATATGCTTAATAAAGCAATTAAATTTCTAATCGAGAACAAGCTCATCGCCGTCTTACTTCTCGCTCTATTTGTCGGTTGGGGTGTCGTAAACGCTCCTTTTAATTGGGAGACAGGTTTTTTACCTACTGATCCAGTAGCCGTTGATGCCATTCCGGACATCGGTGAGAACCAGCAAATCGTATTTACTAAATGGCAGGGGCGTTCTCCACAGGATATTGAGGATCAAATTACCTACCCGTTAACGACTTCATTACTGGGTATTCCCGGTGTGAAGACGATCCGTAGTTCTTCTATGTTTGGTTTTTCCAGTATCTATGTCATTTTTGATGAAGATGTCGAGTTCTACTGGTCGCGCAGTCGAATTCTTGAAAAACTGAATTCGCTTCCTGCGAACTTACTGCCGGAAGGTATCAACCCAGCTTTGGGTCCAGATGCAACTGGATTGGGGCAGATATTCTGGTACACGTTGGAAGGTCGCGATAAAGAAGGCAATGTTACCGGTGGTTGGGATTTGCAGGAATTGCGCAGCATTCAGGATTATTATGTGAAGTATGGATTATCCTCAGCTAGCGGTGTTTCAGAGGTGGCCTCCATTGGTGGTTATGTTCAAGAATATCAGATCGATGTGGATCCTGAAAAAATGCGTCAGTACAACATCGGTTTAGGAGCGGTAGTTACAGCGGTAAAGGAAAGCAACCAAGATATAGGAGCACAAACCCTGGAAATCAACCAAGCCGAATATCTAGTGCGTGGTCTGGGATATGTAAAATCTGTGGCAGATATTGAAAATGCCGTGGTCACTTCAGAAAACTTTACTTCGATCCGTATTAAAGACATTGCTAATGTTCATCTGGGTCCTCAAGCGAGACGTGGAATATTAGATAAAGAAGGTGCCGAAGTTGTGGGCGGTGTAGTCGTCGCAAGATATGGAGCAAACCCGCTGGAAGTGATCAACAATGTAAAGGAGCAGATGGCCGAGCTTTCCACAGGACTTCCCACAAAAGTTCTGGCAGACGGCCGCACCTCTCAAGTGACCATCGTTCCCTTTTATGACCGTACTGAATTAATCCAGGAAACCCTAAGCACGCTCAATGAAGCGCTTACCCTAGAGATCCTGATTACGATTCTGGTCATTATTGTAATGGTGCTCAACCTGCGTGCCTCCATTCTTATTTCAGGATTATTACCAGTTGCCGTATTGATGGTCTTTATTGCGATGAAGCTCTTCGATGTCGACGCAAATATTGTAGCACTTTCGGGTATTGCCATCGCCATTGGAACCATGGTGGACGTGGGTGTAATTCTTGCCGAAAACATGATTAGGCATTTGGAAGATGAGAAATTACGCTTTCGCGAAAGCGGAATAGAATACACCACCAACGAAATAATCTATAACGCAACTGCTGAAGTCTCTGGTGCAATTTTGACCGCCGTTCTCACCACAATTATCAGTTTTATACCGGTATTTACAATGATAGGCGCTGAGGGAAAACTTTTCCGACCGCTGGCATTTACGAAGACTATGGCGTTGACCGCGTCGCTGGTGATCGCACTTTTCCTGATCCCACCGTTTGCGGCGTATCTCTTTAGAAAAACGAGTCTTAAAAAACGCTCCAAACTTCTTTTTAACGGTCTACTGATTTTATTAGGCATGGCAGCCGTGATCTACGGCTATTGGTCAGGACTAATCTTAGTGGCTTTTGGAGTAAACGGATTGTTCTTTTCGCTTAAAGCGAAAGAAAACTACCAGCTAGCATTCTACAAATTTCAATTCTCCATCACGCAAAATGTGATTAACATTATCATTTCTGTGGTGGCTATCGTATTCCTGCTGGCAGATTATTGGCGACCGCTAGGTTTTGATCGCAGTATTATTTTGAACTTAATTTTTGTAGCCATAATTTGTTTTGGATTGCTGGGAGTTTTCTCCATTTTTCAAAGATTCTATGACAATATATTGCGATGGGCTCTTCAAAACCGAATCCTATTTTTAATTATTCCCACCACGGTATTGATTCTGGGGGCGCTAATCATGCGCAATACGGGTAAGGAATTTATGCCCGCATTAAATGAAGGTTCCTTCTTATTGATGCCCACGTCTTTACCGCATGCCGGTGTGGAAGAAAACAAGCGTGTTTTACAGCAGTTGGATATGGCAGTTGCCAGTATCCCAGAAATAGAAACGGTGGTTGGAAAATCTGGTAGGACTGAATCTGCGCTGGATCCCGCGCCGCTGTCGATGTATGAAAATATGATTCAGTACAAATCTGAATACATGCGCAATGAGGATGGTGATCGACAACGCTACCGTGTCAATGATGATGGCCTTTTTGTTTTGAAAAATGGAAAATTTATCATCAACCCAAATAATGAGATTGATGAGGATGCAAATTATGAAGCTTCCCAACTCAAAACCAATGCGAATAATCACGACCTCGTTGCTGATGACAGCGGCGAATATTACCGCAACTGGCGACCATCCATCAACAGTCCCGATGATATCTGGAATGAGATTGTAGATGCGACAAGGTTGCCAGGTGTGACATCTGCACCTAAGTTACAGCCTATAGAAACTCGCCTGGTCATGCTTCAAACGGGAATGCGTGCGCCTATGGGAATCAAGGTGAAAGGTCCAGATTTGAAATCTATTGAGACCTTTGGATTGCAATTGGAAGAAATACTCAAAAAAGCCGAAGGGGTAAAAGAGCAAGCCGTTTTTGCAGACCGCATCGTCGGGAAACCCTATTTGCTGATAGACATCAAGCGAGAGCAATTAGCTCGTTATGGGATTTCCATTATGGATGTTCAAGATGTTTTACAGGTGGCGATAGGAGGAATGCCGCTCACACAAACCGTGGAGGGACGTGAACGTTATGGTGTTCGAGTACGTTATCCACGAGAGTTACGGGAAAACCCAGAAGACCTAAAAAGTATCTATGTTCCCGTTGAAAAAGGAAGTCCAGTTCCGCTGGGCGACTTGGTGGACATTAGATATGAGCAAGGACCACAGGTTATAAAAAGTGAAGACACGTTCTTGATAGGTTATGTACTTTTTGATAAACTCGATGGCTTTGCAGAGGTTGACGTGGTGGAAAATGCTCAGGCACTGATTCAGCAGAATATAGACAGTGGAGAACTAATCGTACCTCAGGGAATCAGTTACCGTTTTACGGGAACTTATGAAAATCAGCTGCGGGCAGAAAAAACACTTTCTGTAGTGGTTCCTTTAGCTTTAGCTATCATCTTCTTGATTTTGTATTTCCAGTTCAAATCGGTTTCAACATCGCTCATGGTGTTTACAGGAATTGCGGTAGCCTTTGCGGGTGGATTTATTATGATCTGGTTGTATGGACAGGATTGGTTTTTCAACTTTAGCTTGTTCGGCGAGAATATGCGAGATCTCTTTAATATGAAGACCATCAATCTGAGTGTGGCGGTCTGGGTAGGGTTTATTGCGTTATTCGGGATCGCGACAGATGATGGAGTTGTTATGGCGACTTATCTCACACAGACGTTTGACAGGGAAACGCCAACAGACAAAAAAGGAATTAGAATGGCAACGCTTGAGGCTGCAGGAAAGCGCATCCGTCCTTGTTTGATGACCACGGTGACTACTATACTTGCGCTACTGCCCATTCTCACATCAACCGGAAAAGGTAGCGATATCATGATCCCAATGGCGATCCCCATTTTTGGAGGGATGATCATTGATATTACTTCATATTTCTTAGTGCCGGTGCTTTATAGCTGGAAGAAGGAGTATCAGTTGAAGAAAAAAGAGAGACTGGAAATTGGAAACTAGAAACTGGAAGTTGGATGTTGGAAGATGGAAGATGGAAATTGGAAGCTGGAAGCTGGAAGCTGGAAGCTGGATGTTGAAAGCTGGAAACTGGAAGTTGGAAACTGGATGTTGGATGTTGGATGTTGGATGTGAAATTTAAAAATACTGGAATGATACAGTCCTATAAAGATTTAGAAGTACATAAAAAGTCATTTGCTCTGGCTATGGATATTTTTTGGATTACTAGAAAATTTCCCAAAGAGGAGGTTTATTCATTGACTTCACAAATAGTTCAATCGTCTCGATCTGTGAGTGCAAATAATAGTGAAGGCTGGGCAAAGCGGGTTTATGAAGGTGTTTTTAAACAACATCTAATTCATTCGTTGGGATCCAATTCTGAAACTGATGATTGGTTGAACTACGCCTCTGAGTGCGGATATCTTCCCAAAGAAACATTTACGGACTTAGTGGAGAAAAATAACTCTATTGGAAGAATGCTGACAAAACTTCATCAAAACTGGAAGAATTATGAAAAATAAAATATCAAATACAGAAACAATAATGAGATGGACGCTAGCAAAAATCCAGCTTCCAACTTCTAGCTTCCAGTTTCTAACAGCCCTTGCGATAGCTTTAATTACCCAAAATTTCGCATCAGCACAATCTCTGGAATCATACATCAACGAAGCCCAAACCAACAGTCCAGAAATCCAGGCTTTCAACCTGCGCTACAACATCGCAGAGGAGAAAGTAAATGAGGCCAACTGGTTGCCGAATACTGAATTCAGCGCTGGATATTTTGTAAGTGAACCAGAAACACGGGTGGGAGCGCAGCGCGCACGCGTTGGTTTCAAGCAAATGTTGCCCTGGTTCGGAACGATAACGGCTCGGGAGAATTATGCATCCTCTATGGCAGATGCGGAGTTTGTGGAAATCACGATTGCTAAAAGGAAACTGGCATTATCCGTTGCTGAAATGTATTACAAGCTCTATGAAATCCGTTCTAAACAGGCCGTATTAGAGGAAAATATCCAGCTTTTAGAAACTTATGAGCGGCTGGCGCTGACCTCTGTGGAAGTTGGCAAGGCATCTGCGGTAGATGTGTTGCGTCTACAGATCAGACAGAACGAGCTGGTTCAAGAAAAAAAGGTTTTGGCACAACAGGAATTGGGCATACAGGCGGGATTTAATAAATTACTCAATCGCAAGTATGATATAGCGGTAGAAACGGTTTCTGATTTACCGCTGCCCGAGAGTGAGATGGCTTTCAGTTTTGATGGATTGTCCCTTAATCCAGAGTTGCTCAAGTACGATAAACTTTACGAGTCAGTGACACAATCTGAACTGCTCAACCAGCGGGATGCATCACCCATGATAGGATTTGGTGTGGATTACATCCCGGTAAGTGGCCGGACAGATATGATGCCTATTGACAACGGTAAGGATATCTTGATGCCCATGGTTTCGGTTTCCATTCCCATCTTCAATAATAGATATAAGTCTATTACCAAGCAGAATGAACTGCGCCAGCGTGAGATTGAGAGCCAGAAAAGTCAACGGTTAAATGTGCTGGAGTCTGCTTTCGCGAAAGCGAACTCCCAACGTAATCAAGCACGCATCAAATTTGATACACAAACTCAAAACCTGAAACAGGCTAAAGATGCCGAAGAAATTCTGATTAAAAACTATGAAACGGGAACCATAAATTTTAATGATGTACTAGACATTCAGGAACTGCAACTGAAATTTCAAATGAACCAGATTCAATCTGTACAGGAGTTTTATGTGCAACAATCTCTCATTAATTACCTAACCAAAAACTAATGATCAAAGATTTCTACATAAAAAATATGGTATGTGATCGCTGCATCAAGGTGCTCAAAAATGAGATTGAGGCGCAGGAAATTATTTTGCTGGAAATCGAGCTGGGACTTGTAGTGCTTGATATTAAAGATGATAGAGAACTTGAAATTTTAAAATCGGTAGTAGAAAGTAATTGTTTTGAAATTATTGATTCAACTGAGGATAAAATAACGGAACAAGTAAAGGTGAACCTAATCAAGATCGTGGGAAATTTGCCGATCGATCTAAACGAAAAACTATCTACACATCTCGCAGAAAAGATGCATCAGGATTACTCTAAAATCAGCAAGGTATTTTCCTTTACAGAAGGTATTACGATTGAAAAATATTACATCAAACTCAAGATTGAAAAGGTCAAGGAAATGATACAGGCACAAGAGAAAAACTTTACAGAGATCAGTCAACTGCTGGACTATAACCATATCAACCACTTGAGCCGCCAGTTCAAAACTGAAACAGGATTGAGTCTGTCCCAGTACAAAACGGAACATAAAAATTTTAGAAATCCGTTGGACCAAATTATGTAGATATGAACCATAATTATGACACAACTTGCTGACTTACAGTGTTATTTTTATAATTAAAATATCCTAATACTAAACCTATGAAAATGAGAATATTATTTGCATTAGTGCTATTTGCTTCCCTAGGAGCTACCGCACAAGTGACAGCAAATAAACCGGAGGGGAATGTGGACAATTTGCCGGTACATGAATATACCTTAACGCTGAGGGAAGAGATGGTGAACAAGGCAGGAAAAGAAGTGATGGGAATGACCGTAAACGGAAGTATTCCAGGTCCTACCATTGAATTTACCGAAGGTGAATACGCGGTCATTTACGTTAAAAATGAAATGAGTGTGGAAACATCTGTGCACTGGCACGGACTATTATTACCTAATTTTTATGACGGAGTACCGTATTTAAATACGCCTCCCATTAAATCAGGTACAACTTTTAAGTATGAATTTGCCCTGAACCAATCTGGTACCTATTGGTATCACTCCCATACCATGTTGCAAGAGCAAAGTGGGGTTTTTGGTTCTATAGTCATTAATCCAAAAGAGAAAACGATGGATTATGATAAGGATTTAGTCTTGATGTTGTCCGACTGGACCAATGAAAAACCGATCAATGTATTGCGTAACCTAAAACGAGGTAATGAATGGTATCAAATGAAAAAAGGTACCTCAACGCCATTAAATAAAGTAATTGCTCGTGGTGCCTTTGGCGCACAACTTGATTTCTGGAGACAACGGATGGGTGGAGCTGATATAGCGGATATCTATTATCCTGCATTTTTAATTAACGGCGAAGAATCTATAGAGTATCCAGAATATACTCCTGGTGAAAAGGTTCGATTGCGAATCATTAACGGTTCTGCATCTTCACAATTCTGGATGACCTTTGGTGGTGAGACCCCCATGCTTGTCGCTGCTGATGGGAATGACGTTGTTCCAGTTGCCCATAATAAAACATTTATAGGCGTCGCTGAGACCTACGATTTTATCGTTACCGTTCCCCAAAATGGCAAAATAGAATTTAGAGCAATGGCCCAGGACGGTTCTGGAACTGCTACTGCGTTTATAGGAAATGGAGCTGTACTTCCTGCAGAAGTTGTAGCGAAACCAGATAAGATCAAAATGATGCAGCAAATGGCTAAAATGGATATGAAAATGGGAGCACATGCTTTAAAATTCCAGCCTAAGAAAGATGAGCGTTATGAGATGAACGACGAGTACGGTATGCAGATGGACGGAATGAAAATGGAGGATATGAAAGGGATGAAGATGGACCATTCAAAAATGAATATGAATGATGGTAACATGAATATGAAAATGCCGAAGGATTCCATGAGGAATGATGAGATGGACCATTCAAAAATGGATCACTCTAAAATGGAGATGAAGGATGGAAAAATGAAAATGAAGATGCCGAAGGATTCCATGATGGGTAAGAAAATGGATCATACCAAAATGAATATGAAGATGCCGAAGGATTCCATGATGGATCACTCAAAAATGGACATGAAAGAGGATAAAATGAAAATGAATGAGGACACGATGCAGATGGACGGAATGAATATGTTTTCTGAATACAATTATGATTTTCTAAAATCGCCAGTAAAAACGACCTATGATGAAAACCTTCCCGTAAAGGAAATACTACTGAATCTTACCGGGAATATGCAACGCTACATCTGGAGTATGAACGGCGTTCCTTTAAGTGAGGCAGATAACATCAGTATCAAGAGTGGTGAAGTGACCAGAATGACCTTCAACAACCTGACGATGATGCATCATCCTATGCACCTGCACGGTCACTTTTTTAGGGTTATTAATGAAAACGGAGAATACTCGCCCCTTAAACACACTGTTAACGTGCCGCCCATGCAGCAGGTAACGATTGAATTTAGTGGTAACAATGGCGATGAATATGGCGACTGGTTCTTCCATTGCCACATTTTATATCATATGATGAGTGGTATGGCGCGTATCGTGAGTTATGAAACGCCTCGCGATCCACGATTGGAAAAATATCCAGTTAAAAACCTAATTAATGAGGCAGACCAATATTACACGTGGGCCATGGTGGATGCAGCCTCACACATGACAGAGTTTAACTTTGTATCCTCAAACATTAGAAACCAATTTAATGTCACTGCAGAATACGGCTGGAACAAAAACCTGGAAGCCGAGGTGACCTACGAGCGCTATTTACACGATTATTTACGTGTTTTTGGTGGGGTGAATGTTGAAAATGAAATAGACGATAGTTTGGACGAAATCACAACCACTGCTATTGCTGGAGTTCGGTTTTTGACGCCCTACTTATTTAACCTTGATGTGCGTGTCGATAGCAAGCTGCGCCCACAAATAAGCCTGAGCCGCGAAATCCTGATTTTCCCAAGAACAGCCATTTTTGGAATGTATGAATATCAAGCCGATTTTGGTTGGGTGGATGACCTTGCTGTTGGAGACAATTTTAATAAAGAAGTGACCTGGAATGCAGGGTTGGAATACTTTTTATCTAGGAATTTTTCACTGATGGGAAGTTATGACAACCGTTTCGGTGCCGGTGGTGGACTTTCTTGGAGATTTTAAAAAAAATAAATATTAATCGATAAATTTTAAATTATGAAAAATCAAACATTGATTGACGCATTAAACAATTGTATCACGCATTGTAACTACTGTTCAGACGCTTGCCTAGATTCTGACAACATCAAAATGATGGTAGATTGCATTAGAACAGATAGAGCTTGTGCAGAAGTTTGTGCTACGACCGTAAAATTACTGGCGATGGATTCCGCTTTCGCGAAAGCGATGGTAGAAAAATGCCACGAGATCTGTAAACAATGTGCTAAAGAGTGCAGCAAGCACGACCACCAGCACTGCAAAGATTGCGCTGAAGCTTGTAACGCCTGTGCAGATGCTTGTGAAGCATATCTAGCCTAAACAAATTACCACCTGTTGTAGGATGGGGAACTTTAAAAAATAAATAACAACAATTAAAATTTAAAATTATGATTACAATGAAAAAAACAATCGGAACAATAGCACTAGCTACAACGCTAATTTTCAACGTGTCCTGTAAAGACGTAAATAAGGAGGAGTCAATGACAGAAAGCAGCGATATGCAACAAGAAGCCATGAATGATGGTGGAGATATGGCGATGAATGATAACCAAACGGCAAATGCAAAAATCGTTTTGAATGATTATTTCAATTTGAAAGATGCCTTAGTAGGGGATGACAATGCCAAAGCCAAAGAGCTGGGAGCTACATTGATGAATTCCTTAAAGTCATTTGATGCCTCAAGCTATTCTGATAGCCAGCAAACAGAATTGAAAGACATCATGGTGGATGCGGTCGAGCATGCGGAGCATATATCAGAAAGCCCGATAGAGCACCAGCGCGAGCATTTCAAAATATTGAGTAAGGATGTTACTGACATGGTTGCCATTACAGGAACAGACATGAAGCTGTACGAGCAGTTTTGTCCTATGTATGATGGAGGTAGTGCATGGTTGAGTATGAACGAAGAGGTTCGCAATCCTTATTACGGTAGCTCTATGTTGAAATGTGGTAAAGTGCAGAGAGAGATCAACTAATTATCAGAGATTAGAAAATAATGAATCGAGTGCATCCTTAAATTTCTAAAATGAAAATATTTAAAATAATAGCATGGGTTGCGCTTGGTTCATTTATAGTGATTCAGTTTTTTCCAGTAGATTATAACAGTAGTGAAACCGTACCAAAAACAGATTTCATGCTGGTTAACAAAGTACCTGCAACGATAGAAAAAACGCTGCAGGTTTCTTGTTACGATTGCCACAGTAATAACACAGAATATCCATGGTACAATAAAGTACAGCCAGTGGCATGGTACTTAGAAGATCACGTCAAACAAGGGAAGTCTGAACTTAACTTTAATGAATGGGACAGCTATTCCGATCGACGTAAAAACAGTAAATTAAGATCAATGATCAAGCAGATCGAAAGTGGTGAAATGCCCATGGAGAGTTACACGCTTATTCATAGAGATGCCATTATGGATTCATTGAAACAAAATACGGTTATCAATTTCCTAAAAGAATTGAAATCGAAAAATTAAGTCCTGATTAAAGAAAGGGAATTTTTATTGGTTGGTTTATTGAACCCTTTCTCTTTTTTAGGCGAAATAATTACGTTATGATACAAACATATAATCTAAAAGGAATGACTTGCGGTGGATGTAAAGCATCTGTAGAAAAATATTTGGATCAAGTAGATAACATCATCAATGTCGAAGCAAATGTTCAGACGGCTGAAGTTGAAGTGACCATGATTAGTCACATTGATACAGAAATTTTAAAAAGAGCTTTGCCTGATAAGTTTACTCTTTCTGAAAAAGTGTTGTAAAAAATATTAGTAAGAAATTAAAAAAAACAGATCAAATGAAAAACATATTAGTACCAACAGACTTTTCAAGAAACTGCGAAACAGCAGCAAAACTGGCTATTGATATGGCAAAACTTTTTAATTCTGAAATCCATTTTTTGCATCTATTGAATACTCCTGTAGATTGGGTGAAACTAGATAAAATAGACGAACGTAACTACCCTGAAACACTTGCAAAAATAGGTTCTGCCAAAAATAAATTAAGAGATTTAGATATAGAAGCAGGACATAATGGTGTAAAGTCTAGAACGTTTTTAGAGTTTGTTTTAGATGATGAAGCAATTGTGGCACATTCTAAAAACTTTGATCATGATTTTATTATAACGGGAAGCAAAGGCATACAAAAAGGTTTTTTGAAACAGGTGCTAGGAAGTAATGCGCAAAAAATCATCCGTAATGCACGAGTGCCTATTTTGGTGATAAAAGAAGAAACGGTAAGGTTTCCTTTCGAAAATATCGCATTTGTATCTGATTTCAAGGAAGATATTTCTACTGCATTCGAAGTGGTTGAAAGGATAGCCCAAAAATGCAATGCTAAAATCCACTTGTTGAATATCAACACTACATCAGATTCTAATAGTATTGAGAATGGATTGCAACCCATCAAGGATTTTTTAAAGCACTTCCCAAAATTAGAAAACTATGCCATGCACGTTTATAATGAACCTAACGTCTTACGTGGCATTGAAAAGTTTCAAGATTCTAATGATGTCGACTTAATAGTAATGTACACCCATAGCAGAAAAGGATTATCGAGTATGTTTTCAAATAGCATTGCCGAAAGTGTGACGAATCATTCAAATAAACCCGTGATGACAATTCACCTTTAATATGGAAAATTACGATACACTTTCGACCACAATGGCGCAATTACAAGAGCAGGGTTATACCTGTGATTTTAATCTATGTTCCGGACATATAGAATGCAATTCACTCAAACTGAAATTACATCCAGAAGATTTTGATGTTGACCAGACGTTTCGGTTTGAAGGGATGAGCAGTACGGACGATAATAGTATTCTATATGCTATATCTTCAAAAAAAGGAATTAAAGGTTTATTGGTAGATGCCTATGGTGTATATGCAGAAAACATCACTGAAACAATGAGACAAAAATTAAGATAAAAATGAAGCCGTTAAACATAAGTAACCAAAAGCTTTCTTTATTGGGCTCTGTATCTTTAGGTACAGGCGTGATGATAGGTGCTGGTATTTTTGTTTTAATGGGACAGATAGCCGAGTTGGTCGGAGATTTATTTCCTATCGTCTTTGTGGCTGGAGCTATTGTTATAGGATTTAGTTCCTATTCGTATATTAAATTTTCAAACGCTTACCCATCTTCTGGTGGTGTGGCTAAATTTTTGACCAAAGCCTATAAGCCAGGCACTCTTGCGGGATCATACTCGTTATTAATGTATGTGTCGATGGTGGTCGCAGAGAGTTTAGTAGCTGGTACTTTTGGCGCTTATGCGTTGCGGTTATTTCCAGAGGAGTACGCGGGTAATGCATCTTTATTGGGGGTTGTTCTTATTGCAACCGCATATATCATAAATATCTCTGGTAATAAAGTTATCGAAGCAACTGCCACCTATACCGCAATTATAAAGGTTGCAGGTATTGCCTTATTAGCTGTTGCTGGTTTGGTGATTTCGGGATTGCCTACTGTAACTGGCAATTATGTGGCTTCTAACAGCCAGTCTTTTCCTGAAGGTTTTGGATTTATTGCGGCATTAGCGTTATCAGTTCTTGCATTTAAGGGATTTACAACCATCACAAATCAAGGAGGTGATATTAAAAACCCTCATAAAAAGGTGGGACGTTCTATTATAATTTCAATCGCCGTTTGTACCATTATTTATGTTGCCTTAGCGTTATCTGTCGCCGGTGGATTGAGTATAGAAGAAATTATTGTAGCTAAGGATTATGCATTGGCCGCTGCTGCAAAACCCATATTTGGGGAATGGGGTTCTACATTGACCATTTTACTTGCTATCGTTGCAACGGTTTCTGGTGTTATAGCCAGCGTTTATTCTGCCTCAAGAATGTTAGGCATGTTGAGTAGTATGAAACAAGTGCCAAACTTGAATGCCATCAAAAAACTTAAAAATCCTGCACTAATCTTTACCGTTTCTCTAGCCATAGTGTTAACTATATTGTTTGATTTAACGAGGATAGCTTCCATAGGTGCTATTTTCTATTTGATAATGGATATTGCTATCCACTGGGGACTTTTCAGACATTTAAAAAAAGAAGTAAAATTTAATCCGGTAATTCCAATAATAGCCATAGTAATGGATGTTGTCATTTTATCAGCATTCATTTATTTAAAATATGTGAACGACCCATTTGTGCTTATAGTTGCTGCAATTGGAATCGCGCTCATTTTTCTCACACAATTTATATTTATGAAATCGCATACTGATAACGATGGGAATATGAATATGGGAATGGAAAGCAGCGGAGAAGAAACAATGAAAATGTAATAATAAATAATATGAAACACACCTATCACATACAAGGTATGACCTGCAACGGTTGCCGCAGTCACGTAGAGCAGACACTTTCTAAAGTGAATGGTGTTAAAAGCGCTACTGTTGATTTAGAAAAAGTAGAAGCAATCATTGAAATGAATTCTCACATTCCCATCGAGACATTTCAAGATGCATTATCAAAGGATGGCGGGAGCTACAGCATACATATGCCAAAAGAAAACGGAACAATGAAGCACACTTATCACATACACGGAATGACCTGCAATGGTTGCCGCAGTAACGTGGAGCAGACACTTTCTAAAGTGGATGGTGTTTCTAATGCAACCGTCAATCTGGAAAAAGCCGAAGCTACCATTGAAATGGAATCACATATTCCTATCGAAACTTTTCAAAAAGCACTTCAAGATGATGGAGGTAGTTATTCCATTCATAAACTCGGTGATAAACCGGCTGACATTGATAAACCAAATGAGGTTCCCGCCTCTGCGGGAACTTCAGGAACGGGAACCTTTTACTGCCCCATGCATTGCGAGGGCGACAAGACGTATGGCAAACCAGGCGATTGTCCCGTTTGTGGAATGGATCTGGTAGAAGAAGTCAATCTATCTGCAACCACCACAGAACAATGGACTTGCCCCATGCATCCAGAAATCATCAAGGATGAATCCGGAGCCTGTCCCATTTGCGGGATGGATCTAGTTCCCATGAAAGCAGACAGTTCTGCCGAGGAAAAGACGTATAAGAAACTACTCAAGAAATTCTGGGTTGCGGTCGCCTTTACACTTCCCATTTTTCTAATGGCTATGAGTGAGATGATTCCCAGCAATCCACTATATGATTTAATGGAACAGAAGTGGTGGAACTGGATTCAGTTTGGCTTATCCATTCCGGTGGTGTTCTATGCGACCTGGATGTTTTTTGAACGCGCTTATCGCAGTATTATCACCTGGAAGCTCAATATGTTCACACTTATAGGCATCGGTGCTGGTGTGGCGTGGTTATTTAGTGTTTTCGGAATGCTGTTTCCAGACTTTTTTCCAGACCAATTCAAGACTGAATCTGGTGCTGTACACGTCTATTTTGAAGCGGCAACAGTGATTCTCACGTTGGTGTTGATGGGACAGGTTTTGGAAGCTCGTGCGCACAGTAAAACAAATTCTGCCGTCAAGGAATTGCTCAAACTGGCTCCTAATAAAGCTACCCGAGTAGTAGATGGAAACGAGGAAGAAGTTTCTATTGATAAAATTGAAAAAGGAGATATCCTGAGGGTTAAACCTGGCGATAAAATTCCTGTGGATGGTATTATTACAGAGGGAAACACCACGGTTGACGAATCGATGATCTCTGGAGAACCCATTCCTATTGATAAAGCTGAGAATGATCAAGTAAGCAGCGGTACCATTAATGGTAATCAATCATTCTTGATGAAAGCCGAAAAAGTAGGCAGCGATACCTTGCTATCCCAAATAGTGCAAATGGTCAACGACGCGAGCCGCAGCCGCGCGCCCATCCAGAAGTTGGCCGATACGGTTTCCGGGTATTTTGTACCCGTTGTCGTTGCGATTTCCATAATTACGTTTATGGTTTGGGCAATCTGGGGACCAGAACCCGCTTACGTTTATGCCCTGGTTAATGCCATTGCGGTATTGATTATTGCCTGTCCTTGTGCGTTGGGACTTGCGACTCCCATGTCCATTATGGTAGGCGTGGGTAAAGGTGCTCAAAACGGTGTGCTCATTAAAAATGCAGAAGCCCTTGAAAAGCTCGATAAAGTAGACACGCTCATCGTTGATAAAACAGGAACGATTACAGAAGGTAAACCAACCGTTGAAAAAATAGGCGTTTTTGGAGACCGCTTTCGCGAAAGCGAAATACTTAAAATGATTGCTTCCTTGAACAGCTCTAGTGAACACCCGTTGGCAGAGGCTACCGTGAAATACGGAAAAGAACAAAAAGTCGAAATCCTAAAAACCGAAAACTTTAGCGCAGTTACTGGAAAAGGAGTAGAAGGAACTGTTAATGGTAAAAAGCTCGATCTGGGAAATGCAAAAATGATGGAGTACGCAAAAGCCAGCATCTCCTCAGAAATGGAAGCAGAAGCGCAATCCTTTCAGAAGAAGGGAAAAACCGTCTCCTATCTAGCCGTAGACGGTGAAGTATCAGGTTATGTGGTCATAGGCGATAAAATTAAAGAAACCAGTGCGCAGGCCATCAAAGAACTGCAAGACAAAGGCATTGCCGTCATTATGTTGACCGGCGATAACCACGATACCGCGCAATCTGTAGCCAGCGACCTAAACCTAGCCGATTTTAAAGCGGGAATGCTGCCAGAAGACAAACTCAAAGAAGTAACTAGATTACAAGAAGAAGGAAAAATAGTGGCAATGGCTGGAGACGGTATCAACGATGCACCGGCACTGGCCAAAAGTGATGTAGGAATCGCCATGGGAACAGGAACTGATGTTGCCATAGAAAGTGCTATGATCACTTTGGTTAAAGGGGATTTACACGGCATTGTTAAAGCGAAAAATTTGAGCCATGCCGTAATGAGAAATATCAAGCAAAACCTGTTTTTTGCTTTGATCTATAACGTTCTAGGCGTTCCAATTGCCGCTGGATTGCTCTTCCCGTTTTTCGGAATATTATTATCACCCATGATTGCAGCACTAGCGATGAGCTTCAGCTCGGTTTCCGTGATTGCAAATGCATTGAGGCTCAAATCAAAATCAATTAACTAATTTCTAAATCAAACAACATGCAAAACGACATCAAAATGAATCATGATTCCATGAAAAAAAACCAATACACAAAATTTGTGGCCATGCTCGCCGCCTCGTTTGTGGCTATGTACATCACGATGTACTTGAACACGTATTCCATCGATCATGTATATTTTAGCCTAACCCGTTTTTATATGAGCTGTCTTGGTATTTCTGCCATGGCGATTATTATGTATGTGGCGATGCGCGGGATGTACAAGAATAAAAAGAAGAATTTCGCCATTATTTTTGTAAGCATCAGTTTGTTTATTGGAGCACTGAGTTTAGTGCGTGATCAAAAAACTACCGTGGGCGATGTTTTGTGGATGAAAGCGATGATTCCGCATCACTCCATTGCTATTTTGACGAGTGAACGTGCTGATATAAAGGATCCAGAAGTAAGACAATTAGCTGATGATATTATCAAGGCCCAACGTAAGGAAATAGGTGAGATGAAAGCTATGATAAAAAGGTTAGAAGGGAAATAATACTTATGATTTTTTTTTGGGCGCTCGAGCGGGCTATTCGCTACAATCTTTTTAATGCCTATCGGCATTTAAAAAGGATTTCCACTTCTATCCCTAGCGCAAAACAAAAAACCTTGTAGGAACAAACCTAATAGGTTTTCAATACCTGTTAGGTTTCGTAAGGTAATAAAGAGGGTTTTTAAAAAACTGTTGGATTAAAATCACAGGTAAGGGTTTCAATAAGAAATAGAAATTATGAAAAAGAACATTTTATATATAGGCATTGCGGTAATCGTTGGGTTACTTGCTGGCTGGCTCATCTTTGGGAACGGCAATGATGAATCGATGAACGTAAAGAACGTTTCTGATATGTCAGACAATCACGGTCATGATGGTGAAACGGCGGCTCAAATGTGGACTTGCTCGATGCATCCACAAATAATGCAACCAGAATCTGGCGATTGTCCTATTTGTGGAATGGATCTTATTCCTGCGGCATCCAGCGCTGAAGGTCTTGCCATGAACGAGATTAAAATGACCGAGAATGCCATCGCACTGGCTAATATCCAAACGACCATTGTAGGTAGTGGGACAGCATCTGATGAGGATGGTATGATCTCCTTATCAGGGAAAATTGCTACTAACGAAGAAAACAACTCGGTTCAGGCAAGTTATTTTGATGGACGTATTGAACGATTGAATGTAAATTATGAAGGTCAAAAAGTTAATCGCGGGCAGCTGCTGGCTACCATTTATGCGCCTACTCTCGTCGCTGCACAGCAGGAATTGCTAACAACAGCTTCGCTAAAAGAATCACAACCGGCACTTTATAAGGCAGTTCGCAATAAACTAAAAAACTGGAAGCTTTCTGACGGGCAGATCAATGCTATTGAATCCTCAGGAAAAGTGCGGGATAATTTCCCCATTTATGCCACCGTATCTGGAACGGTTGCCGAGGTAGTGGCACGCGAAGGCGATTACGTCAAACAAGGGCAACCCATCCTTAAGGTCAGTAACTTGAATTCGGTTTGGGCAGAATTTGATGGATATGAGAATCAGATCTCAAACCTGAAGGAAGGTCAAAACATTAAAGTCGTGACGAATGCCTATCCCAATAAAGAATTTGACGCAACGATATCCTTTATAAACCCTATGCTGGATAATGCGACTCGCACCGTGACGGTAAGAGCAACGCTTAAAAACACCGATAACCTTTTCAAGCCAGGAATGTTTGTTACCGGTAAACTTAAAGGCGCAACAAAAATGACTGGAGAAACACTGACCGTACCCGCAACTGCCGTCATGTGGACCGGAGAACGATCCCTAGTTTATATCAAAACAAACCCCAACGAGCCTATTTTTGAAATGCGCGAAGTAACTCTGGGGAACCGGAATGGTGATAATTACTCAATTGCAAATGGTCTTTTAAATGGTGATGAAATCGTTACTAATGGGACTTTTACCGTGGATGCGGCGGCTCAACTTCAAGGTAAAAAATCTATGATGAATCAAGGAAAGCCGGATATGACCGAAATGCCTATTTCTCAAATGAAAATGGAGTTTCCAAAGAGTTTCCAGCTGAATTTTAAAAAGGTACTGAAACCATATTTACAAATGAAAGATGCCTTCGTGAGTAGTGATGCTGGTAAGGTTTCAGCTTTCGCGAAAGCGACATCGACCTCTTTAAAATCTGTAAGTATAGGTAGCTTAGGAAAAATGGAACAAGCGCATATCAAAAAAAGTATCGAGATGCTTGACGCTATTGCGACCAATGATATTCTTGAAAATCAGCGCGCGCACTATGTGATCTTGAATGAAAACATGGTTCCCATTGCAATGAATATCGGGAGTATAGACCCCACGCTTTATGTTCAGAAATGCCCTATGGCTAACAATAACAAGGGCGCAGTCTGGTTGAGTACAGAACAAGATATACGCAACCCTTACTATGGCGAACAAATGATGACTTGCGGGAGTGTGATCGAGGAGATCTAATAGGCAAGAATGGAAGTAACCGTTAAAGTTTTCGCCCTATGTTAATTCAGATAAATTTGATTTCCTAGACGGATTAACTTCTGGAAGCTAGGTATTTTAACTCTTATTATCACAATAGAAAAATGAGTGGCACATAGTATTGAGGTGCTCGATTGAAGACTGCATGCTTTTAATATAGCTTTATCTCCGCAACCTTAATAGATTGATATCACCATCTCACCTTATGTAAAACCTTTGTTTAGGGCTGTGAAATCTGTCTTCAAATCCTTAAATTGCATTCAAACGTTTGCAATGGAAAAAGACCTTCAAGATTCACGCAAATCCTATGACAAGGATGCGCTATTAGAGTCAAATCTTAATAGAAATCCTTTTGAAACCTTTGGAGAATGGTTCCAGCAAGCAGAAAATGACGATGCGGTGGAAGAACCTAATGCAATGAGTGTTTCTACCATAGGAGGTGATGGATTTCCTAAAACCAGAATTGTTCTTCTTAAAGAAATCGCAAACGACACGTTCTTATTTTATACGAATTATACTTCTGAAAAGGCTGTCGCTATTGAAGCGCATCCTCAAATTTGCATTCATTTTTTCTGGCCTAGTCTAGAGCGACAAGTAATTATCAAGGCAAATGTGAAAAAGGTACCTGCTGAAAAGTCTGCTGCTTACTTCAACAGTCGTCCCAGAGGTAGTCAATTGGGCGCATGGGCTAGTCATCAGAGTGATGTAATAATTTCTAGAGAAGAGTTAGATGATCAATTAAAAGCAATAGAAAAACAATTTGAGGGCAAAGATGTTCCATTACCAGAGTTTTGGGGAGGTTATAGTTGCTCACCAGTGTCTTTTGAGTTTTGGCAAGGCCGTCCTAATCGAATGCATGATCGTATTTTGTACCTCCAGAATAATAACTCCTGGGAATTTAAAAGATTACAACCTTAATGAAAAAGCAACTTATCTTAGTACGCCACGGGAAGTCTAGCTGGGAATTTGATGTTCGCGACCATGATCGACCCCTAATTTTTAAAGGAATTCAAGATGCTCATATCATTGGGCAATCGCTTCAAGAATTTCCTAAGCATCCCGGTTTAATCTGGTCAAGCACAGCTGCACGAGCGCTACAGACGGCTACCATACTTACCGAATATATAGATTACGATCTCAAGAATTTACAACTTAAAAGAGAGCTGTATACTTTTGATTCAAGCGAACTCTTAAAAATGGTACATACGATTCCAGATAATATGGAAAGCTGTATGATCGTATCGCATAATCATGGTTTGACAGAACTCGCTAACCAGCTAGGTGATACACATTTTTCAAACGTTCCTACCACAGGCGTTGTGATTATTGAGTTTGAAGCTTCCAGCTGGAGAAGTATTTCTAAAGGGACTACAACCTTTCATCTTTTTCCAAAAAACCTTTAATGATACCACGCTATTTTAATAGAGAGCTATCATGGCTTAAATTCAACGCACGCGTGCTGCAAGAGGCTAACGACCCTACTGTACCGCTCATCGAGAGGCTTAGGTTTTTAGGGATTTTCTCTAACAATCTTGACGAATTTTTCAAAGTACGTTATGCTGCTATTCAACGTATTTATCGTGCAGGAAAAAATGCTACTAAATCCCTAGGAGGTATCTCCGCTGCTGACTTGTTGAATGAGATCAACTTGACGGTAATGGAAGATCAGATGCTTAGTTTTCAAATTCTCAATGACCTTGAAAATGAGCTCGCTAAGGAACACATTATCATTGTTGATGAGAACGAAGTTTTAAAAGAACATGAGGATTATTTACGTAAATACTTCAATGAAAAAATAAGCCCTGCGTTAGGAGTTATCATGATTGATGGTAAGGCTGCATTCCCACCTTTACAGGATGGAATGGGGTATCTCGCGGTTCGAATGACTTTCAAAGATGGCGAGGTGCGACATGCTCTGATCGAGAAGCCTAAACATTTGAACAGATTTGTTGTACTTCCAGATCTAAAAGACGGTAAGCAATATGTCTTGCTGATAGATGATTTGATACGTCACAGAATGCATTATCTATTCAGCATTTTTGAATATGAAAGCATTGAGGCACATATGATAAAAGTAACACTAGATGCCCAGCTTGATATTGACTTAGACCTTAAAAAAAGTCTACTAGAAAAAATCAGAGATAGTGTATATGATCGTAAAGATGGGGATCCAGTTCGGTTCGTTTTTGATAGAGAAATCAATAAGGAAACGATTGATTTGATAATGAGTAAACTGGAGATAGATGATACCGACTCTATCATTCCCAGCGGTAGGTATCACAACAGGCGTGATTATTTAAAGTTCCCCAGTTTAGGTCGTAAAGACTTATTATATGAACCACTCACACCTTTACCTATTAAAAATCTTGTTATTAAAGGTTCTCTATTGATGCACATTGCAAGGAAGGATATTCTGCAATACGCGCCGTATCATACATTTGCAAATACTACAAAATTCTTAAGAGAAGCTGCGCTGGACCCTAATGTTGAGGATATAAAGATTACAATATATAGACTGGCAGAAGTTTCCCAGATTGCAGGATCTCTTATTAATGCCGCCAAAAACGGAAAGTCGGTTACGGTATCTATTGAGTTACAGGCACGGTTTGATGAACAAGCAAATATCAATTATGCAGAGTTGATGCAGGAGGAGGGGATTCAGATGATTTTCGGTGTTCCAGGCTTAAAAGTGCACTGCAAAGCTTGTCTCATAACTCGCCGACAGGAAGGTAAATTGAAACGGTATGGTTTTATCTCTACTGGGAACTTCAACGAGGCGACTGCAGGAATTTACACAGATTATACTTTATTCACAGCAGATAAGAAGATATTAAAAGAGGTGGAACGTGTTTTTGAATTTTTTGAAGTCAATTACAAACAGCACAGGTATAAGCATTTACTTGTGAGTCCTACTTTTTTGAGATCTCGTATTGAGCAGATGGTTAGACGTGAAATCGCTTTCGCGAAAGCGGGAAAAAAGGCATTGATACGGTTGAAACTTAATTCGTTCTCAGACTATAAAATGATTGATTTATTCTATCAAGCGTCCAATGCAGGTGTTCAAATTGAGCTAATCATACGTGGCATATGTTGTCTGATTCCAGGTGTTAAGGGAATGAGTGATAACATTAAAGCGATTAGTATTGTCGATCGTTATCTAGAGCATCCACGCGTTTATTATTTTCACAATGGCGGTGATACCTCGTTATACATTTCTAGCGCAGATTTTATGCAACGCAACCTAGATAATCGTGTAGAAATCGCTTGTCCCATCTACGATGAGGATATTAAAAAAGAGATTTTAGAAACGCTGGATATTTGCTGGAATGACAATGTGAAGGCAAGAATAATTGATGAGGATCAGTCAAATTCCTACGTAAGGAATGAAATGCCAGAAATCAGGTCGCAATACGCTACCTATGCTTATTATCAACAAAATATAGATGTTTAATGGGATTTAATACAGAGAAATACGGAGCTATTGATATAGGATCTAACGCAATACGTTTATTAATTGCGACGGTCAATACCTTTGACAACCTGTCCCCTGTATTTAAAAAAACCAGTCTGATACGTGTTCCTGTTCGACTGGGCGAGGAAGTTTTTATGGATGGAAATATCTCGGAATATAACATTGAAAGGATGGTCAAAACTATGAAATCCTATAAAAACTTAATGGAAGTTCATGAGGTTCTTGATTATAAGGCTTATGCTACCAGTGCGATGCGTGATGCCTCTAATGGTAAAGATGTGGTGAAGATTATAAAGAAGCAATCGGGAATTGATATTGAAATCATTGATGGAACACATGAAGCTGCTATGATTGCCATGACAGACCTGCGCGATTTGATCGATGAGAATAAAGTTTACTTATATGTGGATGTGGGTGGAGGAAGTACAGAATTTACCTTGTATGCAAATGGTAGCCCGATAGAATCAAAATCCTTTAAAATCGGATCTGTTCGACTACTGCACGATATGGTTAAAAGCGAACTGTGGAAAGAAGCTGAGAAATGGGTAAAAGAAGCTTGTGAACCCTATCATAAAATAGAATTGATAGGCTCTGGTGGTAATATCAATAATATCTTTAAAAACAGCGGTAAGGTTTACGGCAAGCCTTTATCGTATTTGTACTTATCGAGTTATTATGAGAAACTGCAAAGCTATACTTATGAAGAACGCATCTATCATCTAGCACTTAATCGAGATAGAGCAGATGTGATAATTCCAGCCTGTCGTATCTATCTGAGAGCCATGAAATGGAGTGATGCAAAAAACATTCATGTTCCAAAAATAGGATTAACGGATGGTATCATTAAATCTATATATAATTCTAGAATTCAAACATAAAGAATAGACTTTTAGAACAGCTCATCACATCTATCTTTAATGGTAAGGTCATAACTCGATAATTTTATGGTCCTACTTTCATTCCAGATTGAAACCGATTATGATTTAAAAGTTCATTTAAAATTCTAAGTCAAAGGTTTTTCTAAGTAAATCTATAGAAGGATTTTTATCTACTAATTTTTGAAATTTCTCCTGATCCGTATAGACGTATCTTTTTTGTACTGATTTGTCCACAGTAATGGCGATTTCCAGATTGTAATTCTGTAATTCTCGCTTTAAGAATTCAAGTATTTGACCCATGTTTTTTTCCAAATCTTCCTTCATAGAAACATTTGGGAATCGCAGGTGTGCTATTGTACCTTCCAACTTGGGACTATCCACGTTTAAAATACTCGCTAGAATCAGTGAGCCGCGTTCTTTTAAGTGTTCCACATATTTATTCCATACCGCCACTAGCTCCTCTTGTGTAAAAGGTTCTTCAGGTAAACTGTCGTGTATCACTTCAGTTTCCTTTTTATTCTCAATGTGTTCCTTTTTACGCTCTATTCCCTGTATTGAAAGCGAGCTTACCCTATTGCGATTTTTATCTAATAAAGCTTTACGTCTCTCGTCTAGAGATTGATTGGAAGATTCACTAGGAGTAGGAGGTATAGGATTTGTTACTTCAGAAGTACTCGTTTGCGGAACAACTTTTACTTCAGGCTGTGGTAGAGAATTTAATTTTTCTTCTGTCTTCTCGGGAACGTCAATTGCACTGGAGTTAGAAACTTGACCTACATTTTCGGTATGGCCAGGAAGCGATTGGTTAGAATTAGATCTTTCAATTTTCGATTGGGAATCAGCTATAACCTCATCTGTAGAAGTAGTAGGCTCTGAAACTACAGCTTCAGCAAATGTATCAGCGGGTAGGATGTAGGTTAGAGACTTTTTTTTTTCGCCAGTAGCTGGCGTAAGAATAGAGGCAAGTTGCATCAAGCAAAGCTCCACAAGCAAACGCTGGTTGCGGCTGTTGCGGTACTTTAAATCGGCATCGTTAGTGATCTCGATGGCTGTTTGCAAAAAGCTCATCTCTGTCAATCTTGCCTGTTCTAGATATTTCTTTTTAGTAGATTCTCCCAATTCCAGCAACACAATCGTACGTTCGTCTTTACAAACCATTAGATCTCTAAAATGTGAGGCAAGACCATTTAAAAAATGCTGACCATCAAAACCTTTAATCATGATCTGATCATAATCTACCAGTAGCTGTGGTATATTATTTTCAAGAATCAAAGAAGTCATACTGAAATAAGTATCCCGATCCAGTACATTCAAATTCTCAGTTACCGCTTGTACCGTTAGATCTTTACCAGAAAAACTCACAACCCGGTCAAAAATGGATAAGGAATCCCGCAAGGCACCATCAGCTTTTTGAGCGATGATTTGCAGTGCTTCTTCCTCCGCATCAATATTTTCCTTAACCGCTATTCGCTTTAAATGCTCTCGCATGTCACTAACCGTGATTCGTTTAAAGTCAAAGATTTGACAACGGGACAAGATCGTAGGAATTATTTTGTGCTTCTCTGTGGTTGCGAGAATAAAAATCGCATGCGCTGGTGGTTCTTCTAAGGTTTTCAAAAACGCATTAAAAGCAGCAGAAGACAACATGTGTACCTCGTCAATAATATAGATTTTGTATTTCCCCACTTGCGGAGGTACGCGCACCTGGGCAATCAATTCCCGGATGCCATCCACGCTATTGTTGGATGCCGCATCCAGTTCAAAAATGTTGAATGCAAAATCCTCATTAGGATCATATTCCACATTATGCTGGTTAATTTTCTTCGCCAGAATACGAGCGCAAGTCGTTTTTCCCACACCACGCGGTCCGGTGAATAGCAGGGCCTGCGCTAGATGATTGCTTTCGATAGCGTTATCTAACGTTCGGGTAATGGCAGACTGTCCCACCACATCTTCAAAGGTCTCGGGTCTGTATTTTCGGGCTGATACTATAAAGGGCTCCATGCGCGCCAAAGATAAATTCAACCATCCGCAACTGGATCGATTGTGGGTTTGTTTTTATGATAATTATCAACAGTTCGGGCATAATTCATGTAATTTTGCCGCAGCAGGCCGCTCTATCGTATAGCGCTCAGATTTATCTGGGAATTATGAGGAAAGTCCGGACACCATAGGATAACATAGCGGCTAACGGCCGTCGGTTCGCTTTCGCGAAAGCGAAAACGAATTAGGACCAGTGCAACAGAAAGGATGTACAGGTAATGCTGTAGTGAAACCAGGTAAACTCTATGTGGTGAAATGTCGCGTAAATCAGAGCTTGAGTGCGATCCGCGCGATTCTGAAGGGTAGGCAGTTAGAGGTTGTGAGTAATTGCAATCCTAGATAAATGATAGAGTGCTTCATTTATGGAGTAACAGGATCCGGCTTATAGGCCTGCTTTTTTAATTACCAATTGCTGATTCTTGATTTGCTAAGCAAACCATTATTGCTAATTATCGATTGCGAATTGCTGCGCAACCATTTATTCCTTTTCCAGGATATTTCACTGATCATAGATAGATCATTTTGTAAAATTACAAATCTCTCGACGTCAGTTCGAGCGCAGTCGAGAACAGTTGTGTAGCAGCGCCTTGATTTTTTTCACTAATCTTAATGGTCAATTATCTATTGGAAATCGCTACCCATTTTTCATTCTCGATTCTTAATTATTGGCCTCCTTAGCAAGCTTTAGTTGCTGATTTCATTCAGGTACTACTATACAGCTTGTAAATAGAAAAACTACAACGTCAGTTGGATCGCAGTCGAGAACAATTGTGTAGTTCAATTTTTAATTCAAGAGAAAACACAGATCTTGAAAAACTTAAACCTAAACTGAAACTAAAAAAAACTACATTTCAATATTCAATATTCAATATTCGTTAATCTGTGTTCGATAATATTTAAGTTCGCTATTAGGCTCAGACTATTATTCCTCCTCGGAACTTTCACCTAAGAAAAAACTAAAAACCGTCCCCCCATATTTGCGCTGGTTATCAAAGGAAGGATGACTACTTAAATCGGTGTGTTTTGAATGCTCGATAATTAAAATCCCATCAGTATTGAGAAGGTTATTTTCAAAAACTGCATCAGGAATTTTTAGAAATTCCTCCAGCTCTATACCGTAAGGAGGATCAGCAAAAATGATGTCGTAACTGCCCTTGTGATTTTGGATAAACATGAAAACATCTGCTTTGGTGGTTTCAATGGGAAGATCTAGTAACTCTGCTGTCTTTTCAATAAACTGAATGCAGGGCATGTGTGAATCTACAGCTAGAACAGACCCTACACCGCGACTTGCAAATTCATAGGACATGTTTCCGCTTCCTGCAAAAAGTTCTAAAACCTTCAAGCCATGTAAATGAACCAGGTTGCGCAGAATGTTGAATAGGGCTTCCTTAGCCATATCTGTTGTAGGGCGTATGGGAAGCTTTTTAGGAGCTTGAATCCTGCGGCCTTTATGAATGCCTGAAATTATGCGCATAGGAGTGTTTGTAAGTATTTAGGATAGTCATCAATATAAGCTACGTGGCGCACATAGGTGTATAATAAATTAAAAAGCTGTTGATTGATTTCTGGCTGAATTATAGTTAAATGAACCGTTTCTGGATCGAGTTGGTTTTGTTCAGCGGCAAATAGGGTATAAAATAAAATATCTTCTACTTGCTCGTGCTGGAATAGGTTATGGGCAACTAAAATTCCATCGCTAAAAATAGTAAGATAAAAATGCGATGGCATGACTTCAATAAAAACTCCATCAGGTCTGGTATTTAAAACAGGCAGACAGAGTGTTGAATAATGGAAATAACTATAATCTCCATACCTGTCGTAAAAGAAATTATTGACATTTGAATAAGCAACATATACCAGGTTCGCATTTATTGCTGGAAGGTTTTCGTCAACGCTTACCGTATCGGTTTGCAGCAATCTGGTGTTGTATTTTAAATAATCTGCAGCATTTTCTTCTTGATAGATATCACTAGGAACTAGAGTGAAAATATCATGATGATAAATCAGTTTCACCGATTCAAAGTCTGCTTTGAGAGACTCCTCCTTTTCAAAACAATCTTTCACAGCAGTTAAGATCTCAATGGGGTTAGAAGCGTGTTTAAAAGATTTATTAAATACACTAATAACCTCAGATGAGGTATGGATATAAAAAGAAAGTCCATCCTGATGAATCAGGACGGACAGTCTATTAATTATATTTTGATTATTGTTTTGTGCGGGAGATTGCATATTGTCTAGGCCAGTTACCACTTGTGGAAACTTCTTCTAAGCTACCTACTATAATTTCAGCACCGTCAATGGCTTCCACTTGTTTGATTTCTAATTCTCTTTGAACCAATCTTTCTGGTTGGTCAAAAAGGATTTCTTTCTTAGAGGCTTTCGCTACAAATACTTGCAGTTGATTATCTCCATCTGCAACAGTTCCTGTTTCAAGGGTGATTTTTCCTGGTGCACCAGGAATATCATAACTCAATAGGTTGCGTACATCCACATTTTGGAACAGTGAATCTTTAACCGATTTAAACCCTAGAGTATCCACCATTGTAATTTCTTTGTAATACCCTCCAGTTCCTGACAGACCGTATCGTTTGTTTTTTTCCACGTCAATGATACTGCTATCACGTTTTTGGGTTAATGCAAACTGTGCGGTATCAATAAACCTTGCAAGAGCTTCAATATCTTTAGTGTATTTGCCAGTAATTAGTTTGTGAGCCACTTGTGCATCACGCAATCTAATAAGTTGGGCAACTACTTTTTGATACCGTTCCTCTTTCACCTTTTCAAATTTGACAGGCTCTGCGATGGATTGATAAAGTTTGAATCCGAAGAAACCTATGAGCGCCAGCAATACAATGATGATAACGATGTGAAGTTTACGTGGGATTTTGTTGATAAATATCGCAAGTAGTACAAGCACGATGATACCTATAACTACCGACAAGATCAAATTGAACATAAGAAGAATTGTTTGTTAGCTTTATTTCAAAGGAAACAAATCTACAATTTTTTTTCACTCGTCCTAATGAGCAGTGTTTTTTTTGAACTAAGTTTATCCTCTACATTCCCACAACTCATTTATGACTCCTCCAGAATTCTTCAAAATTCTCAAACTAGATTTTCCATTTGAACCCACTTTCCAGCAGGAGAAGGCGCTAGAGTCGCTTTCAGATTTTATTCTGGATCCAGATAGGGACAGGATATTTATGTTACGTGGATATGCGGGTACTGGAAAAACTACAATTATCAGTAGTTTAGTTAAAAGCATCTGGAAAATAAAGAAGAGCGCCGTACTTCTAGCGCCTACGGGTAGGGCTGCAAAAGTGATAAGCAGCTATTCAAATCAACAAGCAGCCACCATACATCGTGAAATTTATTATCCCAAGGGTCAAGGTTCGGGAAATGTTCAATTTTCTTTAAAAGTCAATAAGCATAGAAATGCGTTATTTATTGTTGATGAAGCTTCTATGATTCCAGATGTTGCGGCAGATAATAAAATGTTTGGTGGGAATGGTTCACTGTTGGACGATTTGATTGAATACGTTTATAATGGTTACAAATGCAAATTGATTATAATAGGTGATACAGCGCAGCTCCCGCCAGTGAAACTAGACGTTTCGCCAGCGCTAGACGCTGCTTTGATAGGACAGCGCTATTTGAAAGAAGTAACAGATATTGAATTAGACGAAGTCAAACGACAGAGCGTTGAATCTGGAATTTTATATAACGCCACACAAATAAGGGATCACATAGAGGAAAATAATCCCGCTTTCAAATTTAACGTATTGCCATTTCCAGATATTCATAGGTTAATTGACGGGCATGAGATAATGGAAACAGTGATGAGTGCTTATGACAACCAGGGACATGAGGAAACTGCGATCATTGTACGATCGAACAAACGAGCTAATCTGTACAACCAACAAATTAGGTCACGTATTCTTTTTCGCGAAAGCGAACTTGCCACTGGAGACTATTTAATGGTGGTAAAAAACAATTATCACTGGCTAGAAAGTACTAGTGATGCTGGATTTATTGCTAATGGTGACATTATAGAAGTGCTGGAGATTTTTGATTTTAAGGAAATTTATGAATTTAAATTTGCCAATGTTAAGGTGCGCATGGTGGATTATCCCAATGCAAAGTCGTTTGAAACCACGCTGCTGCTAGATACGCTCTCATCAGAATCACCTTCTTTAACCTATGAGCAAAGTAATCAGTTATATCAAGAGGTGCGCAAGGATTATCTTAAATTGCCTAAATGGCAGCAGTATAAGGAGATTAAGGCAAATCAATATTTCAACGCACTCCAAGTGAAGTTTTCATATGCGATTACTTGTCACAAATCACAAGGTGGACAGTGGGAAAATGTGATTGTGGAACAACCTTATTTACCAGAAGGGCCCAGTAAGGAATACTTACGATGGTTATACACGGCTGTGACACGGGCCAAAACTAATTTGTATCTTATTGGTTTCAAAAATGAAAGTTTTATAGAATAGCGCTATGCTGGAAATCATTATTAGCATTTGTTTAGGAATAGGGCTTGCGGCAAGCGCTGGTTTCCGTGTTTTTATACCTTTATTGCTACTCAGTCTTGCTGGTTATATGGAATGGATTCCTCTTAATGAAGACTGGGCGTGGGCAGCAAGTTTAACGGCTATTCTTGTTTTAGCGGCAGCCTCAATATTTGAGTTGGTTGCGTACCTTATTCCCTATGTGGACAATTTACTAGATACTATTTCAATACCATTAGCAGCAGTTGCAGGCACTCTGGCAATGGTTTCAGTAGTAGGCGATCTTGATCCTATATTTAGCTGGACATTAGCCATTATTGCCGGTGGTGGTACAGCTGCAACTATTGCTACAACTACAACTGCTGCAAGGGCGGCAAGCACCGCGACCACAGCTGGAATAGGCAATCCTGTTATTAGTGTTTTAGAAGGTTTATTTTCAACTTTCTTGAGTATTCTATCGCTTATAGCGCCTATTATTGCAGTAATTGTTGTGATTCTTACGTTTTTTGGTATTCGTAAAGTATATCGCAGAATGTTTAAAGGGAATTCGCTTTCGCGAAAGCGTAACAACCACATAACAACTGACAACTCATGAGTTTCTTCGAAAGAGAACCGACAGCGTGGAACTATTCCAATAAAAATAACGTTTTAGAGTTTAAGGATCATGTAAAATGGAAGTTGATCATGCAGTTTTTTCTCATGTTTTGGCCATTAATTTATGTGGGTATAACAGCCTACCTAGAAGGAGGGATAATCTGGATCATATTAATTTCGATTTTTGGTACTCTCAATATTCTATTCATTAGCATCAGTATTAAAACTGTCAGTCTTGCTACTAGTGTTGATATTGAATCAATAGAAGGTGGTATTATAAAAGGGAATAGCCATACTAGGATTCATGTCAAATTGAAAAACGGCAGATGTAGACAGCTTTATTTTGTAACAAGACCACAATTTGAATCGTTTGCTTCTTTCCTGCACGATCACAATATTCCCGTTCAGGAACGATCAAAATACTTTTCTTTACCATTAAATTATTGATATGCTTAAAAAAATTGCCGTAATACCCGCCAGGCTAGAGGCGCAGCGGTTTCCCAAAAAATTACTTCAAGACCTAGGTGGCGCACCTGTAATTGTACGTACGTATGAGGCAGCAGTTCGAACGGGATTGTTTGATCAGGTCCTGGTTGCCACAGATAGCAAGGATATATATCAAATCATACGTCAATATGATGGAAAAGCTATCATGAGTCAAAAAGAACATGATTGTGGTAGCAATAGAATTGCAGAGGCTGTATTAGATCTGGATTATGATATTATAGTAAACGTTCAAGGCGACGAGCCTTTTACAAATCGTGGTGATCTTGAGCGGTTGATCCAGGTGTTTGAGGAAGATAAAGATCATAAAGTTGACCTTGCATCGCTGATGCACCCGTTGACAGAAGAATCTGAAATTCAAGATCCTAACAATGTGAAAGTAATTGTAGATGACTTGGGTAACGCGATCTACTTTTCAAGATCGCCTATTCCCTTTGTACGTGATGAATCCGTTGATATTGAGTTCCAGAAACATATAGGAATTTACGCTTTTAGAAAGAAAGCGTTGATGGAATTTTATAAAACCGCACCCACACCTTTAGAAATGGCAGAAAAAATCGAATGCATAAGATACCTAGAACACGGCAAGAAAATACGCATGGTAAAAACTTCAAATCGCAGCATAGGAATAGATACGCCTACTGATTTAGAGAAGGCGCGTGTACTGTGGGAATCTTGATTGAGGTTTTTTAAATACTAATTCCTACGGGAAGCATTTCTTTATATTCATTGCGGTGCTTGCGTACAAATCCTGCAATTTTAGGATGTGTAGGAACTACTTTTAGTTTTTTGTTATCTCGAATGTCAGCAAAAACTGCTTTCAAAAAATCATCTTTGAAAGTAGGGTTTTCTTCTAGAACTTCTGGAATAATTAATTTAGTCAGGAAGATCTTGCGTTCCTGTTGCGCATATTCGATTTTGGCAAGTGCCCCATCGAATTCACATTGATACTGTCTTAAAAATTCATTATCAGTAATTTCGATCATAGTCGTATCCATATTCAATTTATTTGACTCGTTCTAAAATGTGAGAGAGGTAATTTTTAAATCAAGCAAAGTTATGGGCTGGTTAGCAGAAGAGTAAAATTTGCTTGTTTAACTTTGCAAAGATACTTTATTACAAGCACTAACGCTTTTTTATATAGTTAAAACCTTGACTGGCAATTCCCATTCTTTATGAAGCATGTTTATTTAATGCCTGGGATGGCAGCATCGCCCTTGATTTTTGAATACATTGAATTGCCTAAAGACCGATTTGAAATCCATCTTATGGACTGGATCAATCCTGAAAAGAAAGAATCTCTTCCAGATTACTGCACGCGATTACTAGAACAAATCAAGCATGTCAACCCGGTGTTGATTGGAGTATCGTTTGGTGGAATCATCGTTCAGGAGATCTCTAAATTGATTGCGGTAGAAAAGGTCATCATCATTTCCAGTGTAAAGTGTGTTGCAGAATTTCCCAGACGTATGCGCATTTGTAGAAAAACGCAATTGCATCGATTATTGCCCACTAGATTAATGGAGAATTTTGAAGGTATTTCAAAATATGCCGTTGGAGTTGCGCCTAAAAAAATTGAGCTATATCAGAAATACATTCATATGAATAACAGGGTTTATCTCGACTGGGCACTGGATTCAGTAATGAACTGGAGTCAAGAGGAACCACTTGATTATGTGATTCACATTCACGGAGAAAAAGACCCTATTTTCCCCATTAAATACATTAAGAATTGTATAATCGTGCCTGGTGGAACTCATGTGATGATCATCAATCGCTTCCGGTGGTTTAATGAAAATTTACCTGAAATCATTGATGGGAAATAGATTTCTTTTGGCTTGAATCTTCTATATTTAAACAAAAATTAAAAGATGAAAAAGATCGTAATCGGCTTCTCTATAGCCATCGTATCCGTCATTGCCATCAGCGCATCGAGTATGTCTGACTCCTCATCTCAAAAAGAAAGTGTTACTGATCCAGAATCGCTGGTAGGTGATTACAATGTATATTCTCTTGCCATGCCAGAAGAACTCTCTTTTGCAGGTGAAAAAGTTCCGCTTTCAGATCCAGATATTGAAGAGCGATTTGATAATGAACTGCTATCTAATGTTTATTTCCAGTCAAATGCCATTAAATTAATTAAGAAAGCACATAAGTATTTCCCTATTATCGAGCCTATTTTGAGAGAAGAAGGAATTCCTGATGACTTTAAATACCTAGCGGTGGCAGAAAGTGCACTTACAAATGCTGTTTCTCCAGCTGGTGCAAAAGGTTTCTGGCAATTGATGCCTGCAACCGCGCGCGAGTTGAATATGGAAGTTAATGATAATGTCGACGAGCGCTATAATATGGAAATGTCTACCCGCGCAGCTTGTAAATATTTGAAGGATAGTAAGAAGAAATTCGGTACGTGGACACTTGCGGCAGCAGCTTATAATGCTGGAAATAGAGGAGTCAACCGCCAGCAGGAACGTCAGGAAGAAGGTGAATATTATGATTTATTGTTGAATAGCGAGACTGCTAGATATGTTTTTAGAATTCTTGCTTTGAAAGAAATATTAGAAAAACCTGAGGCTTATGGTTTCAATGTTCTGCCAGAACATTTCTATAAAAATGTTCCAGTTAGTCAGGTTGAGGTTGATTATGAAATTGATGACTTAGTCGCTTTCGCGAAAGCGAACAAAATCTCATATAAAGTGCTTAAAATTCACAACCCATGGCTGCGGGAGACAATGCTGAACAATAAGTCTGGAAAAACATATTTTATATCCATTCCAAAAGCCGGATATTATAAATAAAATATGCTAGAATGGTTAGGAATGCACTGGTTCTTTACATCACTAATAATTAATTATTTAGTAGCTCTCAGTGCAGCGTTTTTTCTGATCAGAAACAATCAGAATCCGCGTAAAACATTATCATCACTTTTATTCCTCGTCGCTTTTCCTTTCATAGGATTGGGGATATACTACTTCTTTGGTCTGGAATACCGCAAATCCAAAATATTTAAACGCAAAGATTTAAATTCTAATGCACTTATAGAAAAGTGGAATAAGCGTTTGTTTCCTTCAGACGATCAACTGGAACAATACCGCGATAGCTTTTTACAAGATCGTGTGAAAATGGTGAAACTGCTGAGCCACAATCAGAAATCACCACTCACATTACAAAATGATCTTGAGGTAATCTACAATGGAGAAAATACATTTAAAGCAATTTTTCAAGATTTAAAAAAGGCTACAAACCATATTCATCTAGAGTACTTTGTTTTTAACGATGATAAAATAGGAACTGAATTCATCGATCATTTAGTGGAAGCTACAGGTCGTGGTGTAAAAGTTAAGTTGATTTATGACTCTGTGGGAAGTGATTTATCCACTGCAGCTCAGCGCCGTATGACTGCTGCTGGAATTGATCACCATGCTTTTATGCCAGTTCTACTGTCCCGATTCACTAGAAAAGCAAATTACCGCGATCACCGTAAAATCTGTATTGTTGATGGTCACATAGGATATTTAGGAGGTGTCAATGTAAGTGATGATTATGTCAACACACCAGATAGAGACCCTCTAGAGTACTGGAGAGACACTCATTTGCGTATTGAAGGTCATGCTGTCAAAAGTCTGCAATCTCAATGGCTGTTGAATTGGTTTTTTGTTTGTGATGGAGAGGGTCATGACAGTGATGATGAAATTTATGACAGCTACTTTCCAGAGATTGATGAAAAAGAGAACAAGGCAGTCCAGATTGCAGCAAGTGGGCCAGATACAGATTGGGCTAACATTATGGAAGCCATTTTTGCCGGGATTAACTCTGCTGAAAAACGAGTGCGTATTACTACGCCATATTTCATACCTAATGAAGCTATACTAATTGCTTTAAAAAGTGCCTCCAGATCTGGAATAGAAGTAGAGTTGATGTTGCCCAGAATAGGAGATAGTTGGGCAGCGAGATACGCTTCCAGGTCCTATTTTGAGGAACTTATGGAGAGCGGTATCAAAATTCACTGGTATTGTAAGGGTATGTTGCATGCAAAAACGATGGTGGTAGATAACAATTTTGCAACCATAGGAACCTGTAACATGGATTACCGTAGTTTTGGGATTAACTTTGAAATCAACGCATTGATTTTTGACAGCGATACCGCAAAAAATCTTAATGATAAGTTTGATATGGATATTAAAGATTGCCAGCTCATAGATATGAAAGAATGGCAGAATCGATCAAAAATGTATAAGTTTAAAGAGTCTTTTTGTAGATTGTGGGCTCCATTATTATAACATGAAAAAAGGTAAAATGACAGTAGAAATTGTGTTGCTATTACTGCTATTAGGTTTAATAGCAGGATTCTTGAGTGGCAGTGTAGGAGTAGGTGGCGGTGTGGTAATGGTACCACTTGCAATCTGGTTTTTAGGGTACGATCAGTATCAGGCACAAGGAATGAGTCTCGCGGTCCTCGCGGTTCCTGTAACCTTTATTGCTGCATATACATATCATACAAGTGGTCATGAGTTAGACTGGCGCTATGCGTTAGTAATTGCGGTGGCATTTGTAGTAGGTGGTTATTTAGGATCGAAAATTGCAGTAAATTTGAATCAACAAGTTCTTAAGAAAGTGTTTGGGATTATTATGCTAATCGTTGCGATTAAAATGATCTTCTTTTCAGGAGCTAAAGCTTAAAATTTTAAAATAAAAATCATGAATAAAAATATTTTTTTAGTAGCATTTTGTGCCATAGGAATGAGCATGCAGGCACAAATAACTCCAGTACAGCCTAGTCCTAGTGCAAAATTGACACAAACCGTAGGTTTGACAGAAGTTAATGTTGAATACTCAAGACCTGCTGCGCGGGACCGTGCGATTTTTGGTGAATTAGTTCCGTTTGATCAAGTGTGGAGAACAGGAGCCAACTCAAATACTGTTGTCACATTTTCTGATAGTGTAAGTTTTGGGGAACAAAAATTGAAAGCTGGTAGTTATGCCTTGTATACTAAACCGGGTAAGAGTCAGTGGGAAGTCATATTTTATAATAATACAGAAAACTGGGGAACACCAGAGGACTGGGATGAGGCTCAAGTAGCTGCCACGGTAATGGCGCCGGTTACTAAAACTTCTAATAAAACAGAAAATTTTACCATTGCGGTTAATAATCTTATGGTTGATGGAGCTACTCTTGACATTATGTGGGACCAGACAATGGTTTCTGTGCCATTTACAGTGCCTACAGATCAGAAAATGCTAGCCAGTATTAACAGGATTATTGCGGGTCCAACGGGAACGGATTATTTTAGTGCCGCGAGTTTTTACATGGAAACAGGTAAAGATATCAATCAAGCAAAAGAATGGATTGACATCGCCGTTGAAAAAAGTCCTAATGCTTACTGGATGTGGAGAATGAAATCCTTGATAGAGGCAAAAATGGGTGATAAGAACATGGCAATCGAGAGTGCAAAAAAATCATTAGCTCTTGCGACGTCCGCACCTAATCCAGATTATGTAAGACTCAACAAAATATCTTTAGAGGAGTGGGGAGTTAAGATGTAATATCTTTTAAACTATTTCTGCTTTCGCGAAAGCTGACTAATCTAAAACCGCTCTACATAGAGCGGTTTTTTTTATCGAACAGTATTTAGTTAAATCGTTGTCCGTCATGAATACGAGTCGATGTTTGCTTATAAAAGATATAAGTCGCTGGTTATCTATTATGAAAGTCATCCATTTGTGATTAACGTAGTGACGTCTAATTTTAGATTTGACTTAAATTGTGACTTTAAATTTAAAGTATCTCAACCTTGATTAAACCTTAGTTAAAGACACCGAAAAGCCCCTTTTTGCAGCTTACTTTTATATTAAATAATTATAGTTATGAAATTTACAAGAAATGCGGAAGCGCAATGGAAAGGAACCGGAAAAGAAGGTAAAGGTCATGTGACCACTGGTAGTAAGGCAATGGTAGATGTTCCTTATTCATTTGGAACTAGATTTGAAGGCGAACAAAAGGGTACAAATCCTGAAGAATTATTAGGTGCAGCTCACGCAGGATGTTATACAATGCAGTTAAGCTTCCTATTAAATGAGGAGGATTTTACAGCAACTAATTTACATACAGATGCTAAAGTGCATTTTGCAGATGGTGAGATAACTACGGTTGATCTAGAGGTTACGGGAGAAGTTCCAGAAATCTCTGCAGATAAGTTTAAGGAGATCGCTAATAAAGCTAAAGAGGTTTGTCCTGTTTCAAAGCTTTTTAAAGCTAAGATTAATTTGAAAGTCAGCTTAAAAAAGTGAATTTCTAAATAGTATCAGAAAATCCGCTGCAGCACTTGCAGCGGATTTTTTATGCGGCGTAAATTGAGAAAATATTCCAGGCAGCATACAAGTTAGCAATAACCAACACAATTGCAAGAATTAAACCTGGTATCCTATAAATCTTCTTTTGAATTCCTAAGGCGATGAGCAAAGGCGTAAATGCTGTTAGAATTCTTAAAATCAAATAAACATTGCTGGAAATATTTATTTCTAATTCCGATTTTATGATGTTTAATATGAAACGTAAAATAAGTACAAACATTAATAAAACCACAGCACCGAATAGAAGGGGGTCACGCCAGGCTTCTCGATCCTTTTCCAACCTTGGAGCCTGAGCGCTCTCTTCTTCTTTTTCATCAAGCCTCTTAAATTCTGACTCAGCAGGAAAAGTTTTATTATTTCCTACAATGAATCGCAGTTCAGGATGTTCTGAAATGGGTTTCATCTCCACCTCATTTGCTTCCCGAACCTTAAAATCCGGACGTAGCTTTTTGTCCATCATTTCTGTAACTGTAAAAGGCCCAAATTCGCGCAAGCCATCGCCGTAATAATATCTATTCATTTAATACTGTTTTAGGAGTAGAGGGAAGAGAATCTTTAGGCGACTGAATTAATAAAGCAAGCCCCATAGTTAACAAGGCTCCCAGCGGATTCAACCATAAGAAAGGTAGGATTTTGATTCCGTTATCCTGCAAGTCAATTAAATAGCAAGCGATCACAACAACTTCTGAAATCAATGCTGCAATAAAAATGGCTCGGCCTCTGATTTTTTTCAAATAGAAGGCAGTAAGAAAAATCCCGAGAATCGTACCGTAAAACAAGGAACCGATAATATTCACCAACTGGATCAAATTATCAAATAAGGAGACCACACTTGCAAATACAATGGCGATTATACCCCACATTAAAGTGAACCACTTGCTCGCTATAACATAGTGATCGTCTTCTTTCCCAGCACCGCTAAACCTCTTATAGATGTCAATTGTGGTGGTAGAAGAAAGAGCATTCAATTCTGAGGCGGTGGATGACATAGCGGCACTGATAATTACCGCTAGAAGAAGACCTATCAAACCTTTAGGCAAGTGGTGCAAAATAAAATTGATAAATACAAAATCCTTGTCATTGGTCTCCGCCGTGGGATCTGCTTTTGTGATGAGATCTCTTGCGAGTTGTCTGTTTGATTCTTCTTGGCTTCTCAAAACTTTGAGCTCGTTGCTCAGTCTATTTGATTCGGCCGAAACTCCGTTCTCTAGTAATTTTCCATAGGCGATTTGCTTCTCTTGTTTCTCCTCGAGAATGGAAGCATGATTAGACTGTAAAGCCTGATAATCTCCAGAATAGTCACTTTCAAGAACAGCTTTTTCTGCTGCTGGATTAAAGTTAAGTGGTGTGGAATTGAACTGGTAGAATACAAAAACCATCACACCTACCATCAATATAAAGAACTGCATGGGAACTTTAAGCAACCCGTTAAAGAGTAGGCCGATCCGCATTTGCTTTACTGATTTTCCTGATAAGTAGCGTTGCACCTGCGATTGATCTGTTCCAAAATAACTGAGCATTAAAAAACTGGCGCCAAAAATTGCCGTCCATACATTATAGCGATCGTCCAGAGAAAAATTGAAATCTAAAATCTTCATCTTGTCGGCATTACCTGCCATAGTCAGCGCATTGTCAAAAGAAACGGTATCTGGTAATTGAGTGACTATAAGTACAAAAGCGGTGATCATACCCGCCATAATAACGATCATTTGTTGCTTTTGAGTCACATTCACAGCCTTGGTACCTCCAGAAACGGTGTAGATAATAACTAATATTCCTATAACAATATTGAGGTATTTGAGTTCCCAATTCAATACCGCACTCAAAATAATCGCCGGCGCATATATCGTGATTCCTGCAGCTAGGCCTCGCTGGATAAGGAATAGGATGGAGGCAAGTGACCTTGTTTTCACATCAAACCGCTGCTCCAGAAATTCGTAGGCGGTATAAACCTTAAGTTTATGATAGATGGGAATAAAAGTGACACAGATAATAATGACCGCTATAGGCAGCCCAAAATAGAACTGGACGAACTCCATCCCGTCCGTATAGGCTTGACCAGGCGTACTCAAAAAAGTAATGGCACTAGCTTGTGTTGCCATGACAGATAAACCTACTGTCCACCATCGCGCATCACCGCCTTTTATATATTGCTCACTGGTCTGTTTTCCACGTGTTTTGTAAACCCCATACAGCACGATAAATGCAAGCGTGGAGGCAAGTATAAACCAGTCGACAATGGATAATTCCCCCAGGCTACCTGAGAACCAATCAACTATTCCCATAAACCGAGCTTATTATATAGAATGCAACGGCAAACAATAGGTTAGCGACAGCTATGAGAATGTAGAAATACATCCACTTTTTAGAACTTTTGATCTTGTTTTCTTTCAAGGTTGGCTTCATTTTTACTTAAACTAATCATATTTGCGAGCAGCTTATAAGCTCCAGAAACTCCAGCAGGCAATTCTCTAAATAGACTTAAACCTGTATAAACCACGTGACCTTTACCATATGGAGCAACCAGCAAACTTCCTTTTGTTTGAGCCTCACCCTTATCGTTCATTCCTAAGATAGGAGTGAAGGCAGCATCCCACTTTTCAGGGAAATACAATCCACGTTCTTGAACCCAGCCTTTAAAATCATTTTCGGTAATTTTATTGGGTGACTGGAGCACCTTATGTTCGGGATTTAAAAAGGTTACCGCGGCGTTTTCATCAGTAACCCGCTTCCGCGAAAGCGTAATTGACAACGGTCCCAGTGCATCATTAGGAATCCCACGGTCTGTATTGTATTGCATTATAAGTGTACCGCCGTTTTTCACGTAAGCGTCAAATCTATTTTGAAGGTTTGCCATCGCTTCTGGCTCTACATTAAACGCCCTAATTCCCACCACAACAGCGTCATATTTACTTAAGTCTGCGGGAACTTCGCTAGGCTCAAACTTGAAAACCTTACTACCTATGGCTTCAATGGCCTGAGCAACCTCGTCACCAGCGCCGTTGATATACGCGACTGTTTGAGCAAAATTGGTCAACCCTGGATTAACAATCTTAGCGCTAGCTGCTTTTACCAACTGTTGATTTGGGATGTGGTTATAATCAATGAGAATTACTTCTGAAGTAAACTTTTGATCATCAATTCTAGCAACTATGTCCAGCTCGCCTTGAGAAGAACCATAAGGTGCCGTAATGTAAAAGTGCTCTGTAGTTTGTTGTCCTTTTTGTAGATCTTTTGGTATTCTCTCTACAATCTGGTTTTCCCAATCGTCTGGAACGCTTCCATATATTTTTAAACCTTTGATATCTTTGTAGGCCTTAATAGTGACATTGATCGTTTTAGATTCATCATCACTAAAAACATACACCGGGTTCTCGATAGAGATTGAAACTGCCGGAACCACCATAAAAGGTTCATAAACTTCGCCTCGCACACGATCTGTGGTTTTATAAATAACAGGCAATGACATTTCAATTTTCTGATTGCCAAAATTTAAGATCAATGGTACTTGAAAGGCAGCATTTGCCTCAGGTAAACCTATCAAGTTAGGATCATTAACGGTGTACATTCCCACGGTGCCCTCTTCCTCTAAATAATACGGATTTGTAGCTTTTGCATCTTCAGCAATTTTAAGCGTTCCAGTTATCGTTATTGATTTATTTTTTGTCAGTGATCCTTTGGACTCTTTAAAGGAAACGGCTGCATTATTATTAAGTTGAAAATCCAATTGATCCAGCGCGCGGTTTGCAATTTCCACATTTAATTTTACTGATTCTCCAGGCGTTGCGTATGCTTGGGAAACATATGCCTTTGCATAAAGCCCGATAATATCTTCAACGATTCCATCGACTTCTGCCCGTTTTATACTTTTCCAATACCCTGAGTTCAAAGTATCGATTTCATTTCTTAATTCTAGCAACCCTTTCAGACTGCTAGATGGGTTTTTAAAGTCATAAGCAGACTGTACCTTTTCCAGTTGCGCTAATACTTTTTTCCCATCATCAACACGTGTCCAGGTTGTATTGATCCCAGAAAACGGATCTGATTTATCGGTAGGTCGGGTTCCTTTTAAAAACTCCAGGTATTCTGTTGACGACCCACGAGATCCGCTGGAACCAAATCCTTGAGACTGGTGTCTGCTTCGGCTCAATGCAGCAATTTCACCTATAGAGTAACCGCTATAATTTAAATAATCACCATCTTCTAGTTCTAATAAGTTGGTTTTGTCCGCTTTCGCGAAAGCGTCCTCGCTGCCATAAAACCACCAGCTGGTATTAAAGAATAAACGCTCCGGCTTCCAGGTGTCCACATATTTTAATTGTGCGGGAAAAGCATTTTTGTCATTTACAAGGTCAAATGCCTCAACACTTAAAATGGCACTGCTGGTGTGATGACCGTGGGTTTCCCCTGCGGTTCTATGATCAAATCTATTAATGATAATATCTGGTTGAAACTTGCGGATCACCTGAACTACATCAGAAAGTACCTCATTACGATCCCAAATCTCTAGGGTTTCCTCTGGGTCCTTAGAATACCCGAAGTCATTTGCCCGAGTGAAAAACTGCTCGCCGCCATCGATATTGCGGGCTTCCAGTAATTCTTGTGTTCTGATCATTCCCAGTTGTTCCCTTAATTGTGGTCCCACGAGGTTCTGACCACCATCACCACGAGTAAGTGACAAATAAGCCGTACGCGCCATTTTCTTATTGTCCAGCCAGCCGATTAGCTTGGTATTTTCATCATCAGGATGCGCCGCAATAAAAAGCGCCGACCCTAGAAAACCCAACTTCTCGATCTTGTGATAAATCTCTGAACTGCTGGTAGGCCTATCGCCCAGTCGGTTTTCCTGTGCCACAGACGTTGCTATAATAAAACAAGCAACTAACAGTGAAAGAACGTATTTTTTCATAGGTGGTGAAGATAGAATTTTTGAATCGGAATGTTTTAATGGTATACGGAAACTAGGAGACGATATTAAGGCCTCTGTTTGAGGTAAGTTAGTGGAGTTTGAATGGAGAGCCTACTGCTTTTGTAGTCTTTGAAGTTTCGGGTAATTACTATAGAAATATCTTTGTTCGCGGCTGCTGCAAAATTTTGTAAAGCGTCTTCGAAATCTTTGAAACTAGAATTAAGAGCGTCAATCACAGTGATTTTATTTATTTCAACAAGATCGATGACTTCCAATAATTTTAAAAAACTCTTTACAATGTTTTCGTGAGAATGAATTTTCCTTAATACATAGTGAGCATTGGAGAGGATAACGGGACTAGTATACCCCTTAATAACCCCAGTTTTACAAAGCTCATAAATCTTAGCTGCATCATCTGAAAATGGTTGACGATTGAGCAGAAAATCAAGCATAACGTCATTGTCTATTAGTACGTGATCCATACCTACAAATATTTCTTTTCCAGTTCTTCTTGCAAAATCTTTTTATAGTCGTAATCAAAACCTGAACATTTAGGTGGTGTGAGAGCGCCTTTCAATGAATCTACCCAAGGACTCAATTCATCTTCTTCAATAGAAATCTGTTTCTTTCCCGAGATGTGTTTCAAATAATTCTCCACCAGTTTACTCAAACTTTGATTTTGTTCTTTGGCAAACACTTTGGCCATTTCAATGACGTCCTTTTTAATGCTTAACGTAAGTTTTGTGTTCATCCTGAAGATCTTAAATAGTTATACGTAGTAAATATAATAAAAAGATACGTAACAGATTTCTAATCAATTGGTATGTTGCGGTGCTTTCCGCTTAAAATGAGGAACAAACCATAACACATCATTCCAAAAGCAACAATACCCATGAAGACTGCTCCATAAGTCGCATCCATAAAGGCAAAAGCAGCATCAGCACCTTTCGGTAAGTTTTCCATATCATAGTAAGCAGATCGGGCCAATACATAAGCAAAAACACCAAAAACAATCCCACGACAGAATCTACCGAAGCGACCTAATCCCATCAACCATTTGTACTGTAATGTGGTCAGGTTATCAGGCAGCGTCATTTTATTCATCATGTCAGAAAAAGAGATCCACCACTCATTTATAGCACTAACTGCCAGTCCTATGGCTATTATGTAAACTAAAATTTTCCCATAAATTGATTGTAATACCATCAATTTAAAGTTGGAATCACTGTTGCTTTGGGCTCCTAAAAGTATCGTGATACAAGTGAACAGTAAAAGACAATATCCTAAGCCATTGATAAGATAGGCTGCTCTTCTAAAATTAGGTTTGTTTTTAGACCCATCATAATCTCTATTATTAAAGGTGAGATAGACGCGAGAGAAAATGTAACCGATTAGTCCTATGGATACTGCTAGCAATAAAAACCACCCAAAAGATAAACCATAAATCCATTGAATGACTTCCTTTTCATTTTTCAGAGTATAAGTTAGATTACACGCTGTTATAAATGACATGAAGCCTATCAGAAAGAAGACGATGCCTTTTGTGGCGATTCCTACTCTTGCAAAACGTCTGGAATTTTTCAATAATTGGTTTTAGAAGAACTGTCGCGCAAAGATAATAGTGACGCACATAGGATGAAACCCTTTATCAAAAGGTTATACTAATTGTTCAAATTAATACTTAGGCTTACAAATCTTTTTAAAATCTAATTCTATTAGAAGTTTAAAATAGCATTGGCAATCGTACGCTATCGTTTTCGTAATTTTGCAACATATAAAATAAGGATATCGCAATGCAGGATCAGACCCCATATACTCCAAAAAATAAAGTAAGAATTGTAACCGCAGCCAGTCTATTTGATGGTCATGATGCCGCTATAAATATTATGCGCCGCATCATTCAATCTACGGGTTGTGAGGTGATTCATTTAGGCCACGACCGCAGCGTTGAAGAGGTTGTAAATACAGCAATTCAAGAAGATGCAAGCGGTATTGCGATGACTTCTTATCAAGGTGGTCACACCGAATATTTCAAGTATATGCGCGATCTTCTGGTGGAGAAAGGCGCTGGGCACATCAAGATTTTTGGTGGCGGTGGCGGTGTCATCCTTCCATCAGAAATTAAGGAATTGATGGATTATGGAATCACCAGGATTTACGCGCCAGATGATGGACGTGAGATGGGACTCCAGGGAATGATCAATGATCTAGTAGAGCAGTGTGATGTGGAGGTTCCCCCATTTCCTGTAAAGGAATCAAAAGACAAGGACGCGAAAGCGAAATTAAATGGAGAATTGCTGGAAAATCACGTACCCACCATTGCCCGATTGATCTCTCTAGCAGAAAACCGTCACGAGGACTACGTAAAACACTTTGCAGAAGCCGATAAAACTGAAATCCAAGCGCCAGTGCTAGGAATTACTGGAACGGGTGGGTCTGGAAAATCATCTCTCGTTGATGAACTGATCCGAAGATTCCTAGTCGATTTCCCAGAAAAAAATATTGGGGTAATTTCAGTCGATCCTTCAAAAAGAAAAACGGGAGGCGCATTGTTGGGAGATAGAATACGCATGAATGCGATTAATAACGACCGCGTTTATATGCGATCTCTAGCAACACGTCAATCAAATCTTGCTCTTTCTAAACACGTGCAGGAAGCTGTTGACGTTCTGAAAGCAGCAGATTATGACCTTATCATTCTAGAAACAAGCGGGATAGGGCAGAGTGATACAGAGATTATGGACCATAGCGATGTGGCTTTATATGTGATGACACCAGAATTTGGTGCTGCAACTCAGTTGGAAAAAATCGATATGTTAGATTTTGCTGACGTGGTTGCCATCAACAAATTTGACAAACGTGGTTCGCTAGACGCTTTGCGTGACGTTAAAAAACAATATCAGCGCAATCATAATCTGTGGGAGACAGATCCTGATACACTTCCTGTTTATGGAACTATTGCAAGTCAGTTCAACGATCCGGGAATGAATGCGTTGTATGAAGCATTGATGGGAGAAATCACTACAAAAACCCATGCCGATTTCAGTTCCACCAACAAACTGAACACCGTTCAAAGCGAGAAAATATTTGTAATTCCACCAGCGAGAACACGCTATTTAAGTGAGATTGCAGAAAGCAATAGATCCTACGATCAAACAGCAGAAGTACAGTCAGAGGTTGCTCAAAAGCTATTTGGAATTTATAAAACAATCCAAGCGGTTCTTGATAATTCTGAATTTAGAATGGAGAATTCAGAAATGCTGACCGATAAAGGTCTCAATGAAGAAGCAATACTTTCTTCTCTTAGAGAAGATGTTCGCAGGACAGATGGAATTGAAGCTGATGAGCAGTTTTTAGATTTACTTATCGCTCAATTCAATAAAACCTTAAAAGACCTTGATCCCTACAACTGGGAAGTTATCTTCGGTTGGGGAGAAAAAGTGAATAAATACAAACAACCTATTTACGAATTCCAAGTTCGCGATAAGGTTATCAAAATAGAAACCCACACAGAATCTCTTTCTCATAAGCAGATTCCAAAGGTAGCGATGCCTAAATACAGCGCTTGGGGTGATATTTTAAAGTGGTGTCTGCAGGAAAATGTTCCCGGTGAATATCCATATACCGCAGGATTGTACCCATTCAAACGTCAGGGTGAAGATCCTACTAGAATGTTTGCTGGTGAGGGTGGACCGGAACGTACAAATAAGCGATTCCATTACGTAAGTCTGGGCATGCCTGCAAAACGTCTGAGTACGGCTTTTGATAGTGTAACTTTATACGGGAACGATCCTGGATTGCGACCAGATATTTATGGGAAAATTGGTAATGCAGGAGTAAGTATCTGCTGTCTTGATGATGCTAAAAAACTGTATTCTGGTTTTGATTTGTCTCATGCAATGACTTCCGTTTCTATGACGATTAATGGGCCAGCGCCCATGTTGTTAGGTTTCTTCATGAATGCCGCAATTGATCAGAACTGTGAACGATTTATTACAGAAAATGAACTGGGCGACAAGGTAGAAGCAAAGCTTAAAGAGGTTTATGACGATCACGATGTAGAACGCCCTTCCTATCTAAATGCAGATGGCGAAAAAGTCATTTCAAAAAACGGCAAAGTCGACACTTCTAAATTGCCAGAAGGAAATGATGGGTTGGGGTTGATGCTATTAGGTTTAACAGGTGATCAAATCCTAGAACCATCAGATTATGCCAAAATCAAAGCGGAAACCCTAGCACAGGTTCGTGGGACCGTTCAAGCCGATATTTTAAAAGAAGATCAGGCACAAAACACCTGCATATTCTCTACTGAATTTGCTCTGCGGTTAATGGGTGACGTTCAGCAGTATTTTATTGAGGAAAAAGTACGCAACTTTTATAGTGTTTCTATTTCAGGATATCACATTGCAGAGGCGGGAGCAAACCCGATTACCCAACTAGCATTCACGCTAGCAAATGGTTTCACTTATGTAGAATACTATTTGAGCAGAGGAATGGACATCAATAAATTCGGTCCTAACTTAAGTTTCTTCTTTTCTAATGGTGTAGATCCAGAATATTCTGTGATCGGTCGTGTGGCGAGGAAAATTTGGTCTAAAGCGTTGAAACATAAATACGGTGCGAATTCCAGAGCACAGATGTTGAAATACCACATTCAGACTAGTGGTAGATCACTGCACGCTCAGGAAATTGATTTTAACGACATTAGAACCACGTTGCAGGCGTTGTACGCGATTTATGACAATTGTAATTCGCTACACACAAACGCTTACGATGAAGCAATCACGACACCTACGGAAGAATCGGTGAGACGTGCGATGGCGATCCAGCTGATTATTAATAAAGAATTGGGACTTGCTAAGAATGAAAATCCGATTCAAGGATCCTTTATCATTGAAGAGTTAACTGATCTGGTAGAATCTGCCGTATTGGAAGAATTTGACCGCATCACAGAACGTGGCGGAGTGTTAGGAGCTATGGAAACGATGTATCAGCGCAGTAAGATTCAGGAAGAATCCATGCACTACGAGATGCTGAAACATACTGGCGAATTCCCAATCATAGGAGTGAATACATTCCTAAGTTCTAAAGGAAGCCCAACGGTATTACCGGCTGAGGTAATCAGAGCAACTGAAGAAGAGAAACAGGCTCAAATTGCAACCAAGAATAATTTGCATTCCGCTTTCGCGAAAGCATCACAAGAGCAAATTGATAAGATACAGGCCGCAGCAGTAGCACAAGGAAACATTTTTGAACATTTGATGGAAGCAACTAAAGTTTGTACGTTGGGTCAGATTACTGAGGCATTGTTTGAAGTAGGAGGGCAGTATAGGCGCAATATGTAAGCAGAGAACCATAACCCGCTGCGCGGGATGTGTGTGAATCGCTTATCCCGCTAAGCGCAGCGAGAGCGGGATCTATCGTTTTGTAAAGATTTTGACTGAAGAAGGGTTATGTGTGAATCGCTTATCCCGCTAAGCGCAGTGAGAGCAGAACCTTATGTAGAATACAGCTTCGTTACGTTGCAGGCAGCTTTTCCTAAGCTTGACTGGGGATCACTTTCTTTGAAATATTTGTGAATGAAACTAATTTACGTTTGAATCCATTATATTTAGAGGACAACAAACTAATCCAGATGAAAAATTTAATAATATTCTACCTAATCATCCTAGTGCCCTTGGCATTTTTAATTTGGTTGACTAAGATTGAATTTCTAGATGGTTGGTTGTTCATGAGTATTCTGCTCATTTATACATTTGTATATCGAACTTACACAGACGGAAAAAGACTCGCCAGTAAAAATATCATTCTTGAAAAAGACATCTGGAAATTGGTTATTCCCGGTAAGCGTTTTCAGTATTTCAGGGAGTTGTATTTAAAATAGAAGCAGCTGGAAAAATAATTAGATTTTCAGCCACTATTTGAGGTACTCTTTAAGTTTGTGTAGTAACCAGAAATTATATCACGACGGCATATCACGAACCTACTGCACAAAAGCGTTGTAAACCTTTGTAAGAATTTAGCTTCAGCAACTATTCGGTGCTGGTAGAATCAGCTCTGGAATAAATAGAAATTGAGTGAATCGGCAAGAAGGCATTTAACAATTTCTACTTTTGAATTTTAAGTAAATGTCTTTTCAATTAATCCGGATTAGGTTTCATCGCGAACAAGCAATATTGTAGTTTGACCTTTTTTTTAGTCTTTTACCTTCAGTCTAAATAAGCTCTTAAGATAAAAGCTCCTTTACTTCTGATTAAAATTATTTAATGATATCCACTAGATTTCTGACAATCCTGCAAAATCAGCATTTTTCAGTCAATTCTACGCTTTAGGAATTAACAATTGTAATTGTCTGTACAACTAAACCAAGATTATTTTTGATGAAAATTGAAGTTCATGAAAAATAGTTTTATTCTTTGGATGGTTTTTGGAATAGTTGCATCCAGTTTTGCTCAAGTTGGAATCAATACGGCAACTCCAGACGACTCGGCCATCTTAGATATTACTTCAACTGATAAAGGGGTTTTGTTTCCTAGGATGGATTTGAAGAATTTGAATGAGGCATCTCCAATTTCGAACCCACAAGAAAGTCTAGTAGTTTGGAATACAGACACTAAAAATGGTGGGGCAAAAAAAGGTTTTTATTATTGGGATGGGGAATGGAAGAGGTTTGGTATTGTTGATGATCGTTTGTCTGGGGTGTTTGGACAATTAAAGTTGAGCTCAAACGTGAAAGGAAATTTACGTGCAGCTTTTAACAATACTGTAGTGTCAATAAAAGGAAGTTCAACTGGAAAGTTTTCAGGTGTCACACTCAACGAGCCAAATTTTAAAATGAATACTCAGTTAGGAGGTCTTTATGAGATAAAATTTACAGTTACTTTTAAAAATGATAAAACTGTTGGATCTAATCAAATTGAGTTTTACACAACTCAAAATAATAATTTAATGCAGTCTACAGTAACATCCGGCTTATTATCATCCGATAAAAATTCGGTAACTTTTGTTGGTAATGTCAACTTGATTGCTAATGCTGAATATGCTTTAGGTTTTCGACCAGCGGGACTAAATCCCAGCAATAAAGCAACTACTATTACAATTTTTGAAGATTTAACTCAGTTCTCCATCAAACGACTTTGATTAGTCTACTAGTCGTTAATTTTCTTAACACAAATTTATTCCCCACACCCTCAATTTCCCGCTGATTTTTAGCAATTTGCACGACTTATGTGCGTTACTCTAAACACGCATCTCTAGTGGAAAAGGAAGAAGAAAAAAAAGACAAAAAACCAATTAGAAGATTCCGCTGGCTGCGCAGGCTGGCACGGGTATTTCTGGGTATTCTGATTTTTTTAATCCTGTTGTTATTGTTTATTCGCAGTCCGTGGGGACAGAATATTATCGTGGGTCAGGCCGTCAAATATGTGAAGGATAAAACAGGAACTGAGGTTTCTGTTGGTAAACTTTTTGTCACATTTGATGGAAATATACAACTGGATGATCTTTATCTAGCAGATAAAAAGGGCGATACGCTCGTTTATTCTAAACATTTAGAAGCAAGTATTCCGTTGTTGCCTATCATTAAAGGCGATGGTTTTGGCATCGATTATGCGCGCTGGGATGGTTTTAAAGCTCGGGTTTCCCGCAGGGATTCCATCAGTGGTTTTAACTATCAGTTTTTGATGGATGCCTTTGTGGTAGAGGATACAACTACTACTTCAGAGCCTGTACAGGTTTCCATAGGAGATCTGGATTTTTCTAATTTTGACATTACGTTCAAGGACGATGTTGAGGAACTGGACGCTATAGTCCAATTTGAAAAGTTTCATCTTTCCATGAATGAGCTCGATCTCGAGCAGATGATTGTGGACATTGATGCTGTATCGCTTACAAATGCCGTGATTAAATATGATAAGGATACGGTTACCGCTTTCGCGAAAGCGGAAAAGGACAGCGATCCCAACACAGACACCACCATCGCAGAGGCGATCACAGACGACGCAGGTGACTCTCCATTGCCCTTGATAACCGTAGGAAACCTTAAAATGGACCGGGTGGCACTCGAATATGAATCTGTGCCTGATGCGATCAATTTCAACAGTATCATAGGGTTGCTGGAAACTTCTATTTCTAAAGCAGATGTGGGTGCAAGTGCCTATACCGTTGACTATTTCAATTTGAGCCAAAGCCATATAAAAGTGGCCATGAAAACTGTGGTTGAAGATGATGCGACTGCTGTAACTAGTGAAACCGCTCCATTTGAATGGCCAGATTTCGTTATTGATGTAAACGATCTAGCGCTGCGTAATAATAGCGTGGATTATAGGATGGATGGTGCTGCACCGGTACGGAACACGTTCGATCCAAATGCGATTGTCCTAACTGATTTTAACCTGCTTGCAGATAAGATTCTTTATAAAAATAAGGAGGCCAACGCAGAGATTTCAGAGCTTATTTTTGAAGAGGCCTCTGGAATCAACGTGAAACAGTTTGCGTTTGCATTAACTGCAAACGATAAGGCCATTAATATTACAGATCTCAATGCGCAGGTTAATAATAACGCTCTGCAAGGTAATGTGATGTTGGGATACACTAGTATGGATGCTTTTATCAGCAATCCAGATAAAGTAAAGCTGGATGTTCAAATCCCAAGATATATGATTGATTTAGCTGATATTTTCAGATTCCAGCCAGATTTGAGATCCAATGAATATTTACTTGCTTTAAGCAAACGTCCACTAACGGGAAGCTTAAAAGCTAAAGGCTCTACAGCTGCCTTGCAAATACCAAATCTTGTGGCTAACTGGGGAAATCAAACTGCTATTATGGCAACGGGAAGCCTGCGCAATGCGACAGATCCAAATAATCTATATATCGATTTTCCTTCCATAAAAATGCGCTCCACAAGAGCAGATCTTACGAATTTTATTAGTGAAAAAGACTTGGGGATTCAATTACCCGAGCGTTTTTCATTGGCAGGAAATGCACAGGGTCGAGTGGATGATATAACCGCCAAAGCCACGTTAACAACGAGTTCAGGAACGATAAAGCTAGATGGAGGTTTCAAGAACCAAAAATTAATGACTTTCAATGCAGATGTTGAGGCCGTGGAAGTAGATCTGGGTGCTATTTTGCAAAATCCGCAACTGGGGAAATTGAATTTAAGTATCAAAACGAATGGTTCTGGATCAACACTAAATAATCTAGATGCTGTTGTTGATGCTACCATTTCAAGTTTTACCTATAATGATTATGAGATAAAGGATCTTCCCATTAATGGGAAGTTTAAAGACGGCAATGGCTCTGTTACTTCAAAATACAGGGATAAAAATATCGATCTGGATCTGGACAGTCAGATCAAGCTGGATAGTGTGGCCACAGAAGCAAACATGCAACTCGATATTGCTGGTGTGGACTTGCGGGCTTTTGGGATAACGACCCAAAACGTGAAGGCAGCCGGAAAAATATCGGCATTTTTTAAGGGTGATGCAGAAAATTTTGAAGTAAAGTCAACCATTACAGATGGTATTGCTGTATTTGACGAACAATCCTATTTGCTGGGGAATTTAAATTTGAGTGCATTTGTAAATCCAGATTCAACATCAGTAGATGTGAAAAATAAGATGCTTGATTTAGAATTAAGGTCCAATGCAGATCCTACAGATCTTACCGCCGCGATGAAACGACATATTGATCGTTATCTCAGTCCTAAAACTGCGGTTGACACGATCAAACCAGTCGTCATGAGAGTGAAGGGAACCATCAGTCCAGCGCCCATTTTAAGGGATGTAATCCTACCCAGTCTTGAGGCTCTTGACACGATCAGGATTGCAGTGGATTTTAATGAGTTAGATCGTAAACTCGATGCAGATATCAAGGTTCCCTACGTAAAATATGCAGGTAGCGAGATTGATAGTCTTTTGATCACTTCTACTTCAGATGCTGAGAATCTAACTTTTAATTTAGGGTTTAAAAACGTTGTCGCTGGACCTCTCCACATAAAAAGAACAAACCTTAATGGAGTCATTACAAGTAAGGCGTTAAATATTGATTTTGTTTCTTATGATGAGGAAGAAGTGCTGATGCAGTTCAATAGTGCACTGAAAAGAAGATCAAATGCTCAAGGTATTGAAGAGCTTATCTATAGTGTAAAGCCCGAGAATTTAACTCTTAATAAACAATCGTGGACCATACCCGCAGATAATTCCCTGACGTATAATGAGAATGAGTTAGCCTTCAATGACTTCAAACTTTCCAATGGTTCTCAAAGTGTGGAATTTAGTAGCAATGTATCTGGCATCACTAAAGATCATCTGGGGATTTTACTGAATGATTTCAAACTACAATCCATTATTTCTCTCTTAAATTCTGACGAGGAGTTGGCAAGCGGCAGTGTAGATGGGAAATTGGTTTTAGAAGATATTTTCAATAAGCTAGGTTTTTCTGCAGGTCTATCTATCGATGATTTAAAAGTTCTAGAGGTTCCATTGGGCACAATGGGATTAGATGCCGGGACTGAAGACGGACAGCGCTACACCATGGACATGAGTCTTAACGGCAATGACATTGATCTAGCGGTTGACGGTTCTTACGTGGCAGATCCTGAGGCTGCCCAACTGGATTTAAACCTTGATCTACAGAAACTGGGTATGCAAACCTTAACCGGAATTGCAAGTGACTTTTTATCTGAAGGTTCAGGAAACCTTTCCGGAAAAATGAAAATTACTGGGACTACGGCAGCACCAGATTACGTGGGAACTTTCCGTTTTAACGACGCAAAATTTACCGTGGATATGCTCAATGCCCCATTTGAGTTCAGAGATGAAGAATTAATTATCAACAATGACGGGTTGTCCATGGCTGACTTTACCATTCGTGATGCAGACGATAACACTTTTGTAGTGGATGGACTCATAGGAACAGAAGAATTGCTGACGCCTACATTTGATCTGCGAATGAAGGCTGAAAATTTCACGGCCTTAAACTCCACCGCTTCAGACAACGATTTGTACTACGGTAAAGCCACTTTTGACGCCACCGCAACCATAACGGGAAATAGTACGGTTCCCGTAGTGGATCTAACCTTTAATGTAGATGACTCTACAAATGTGACCTATGTTATCCCAGGTACCGAACTGGATATCGTTCAACGCGATGGCATTGTCCAATTTGTAAATAAAGAGAACCCTGATGATATTCTTACTCGTACTGAGGAAGAAAGCGCTACCCTAACTGGTTTTGATATCACCGCAAACTTGAAAATTGGGAAAGAAGCTGTTGTAAATATTATTGTTGATCCTACTACTGGAGACAATTTACAGGTGTCTGGGGATGCAGATCTTAAATTTAGAATGACTCCTAATGGACGAATGACGCTTGCGGGTCGTTATGAAATTGACAATGGTCATTATGAATTGAGCTTGTACGATATCGTCAAGAGAAAATTTGACCTTAAAAAAGGTGGTATTGTTTCCTGGTCAGGCGATCCATTTGATGCAGATTTGAATGTAAGTGCGATTTATGAGATTGAAACCAGTGCGAGTGCTCTTATGGCATCCCAGACTAGCGGCGCTGATCAGAACGAGAAAAATAAGTTTCGTCAGGAATTACCGTTTCTAGTCTACCTGAATGTGGATGGAGAATTACTAAAACCGATAATCAGTTTTGAATTGGACTTGCCTGAGAATGAAAGAGGGTACGCCAGTGGACAAGTCTATGGTCGATTGCGACAATTGAATACGCAAGATCAGGAATTGAATAAACAGGTGTTTTCCCTTTTAGTGCTCAACAAGTTCTTTCCAACCAGTGGTGCAGATGGTAGTTCTGGTGGAACGGCAACGATAGCCCGTGATAATATCAATCAGGCATTGAGCGATCAGCTCAACCAGTTTGGTGGTAAATTATTGGGTAATTCTGGAATAGATTTAAATTTCGGTCTTGATAGTTTTACAGATTATCAAAGTGGTACGGGACAGGACCGCACCCAGTTGGATGTAACCGCTAGTAAGAAATTACTGGATGATCGATTAATTGTAAGTGTAGGTAGTGAGGTGGATATTCAGGGTAGTGCCGCAGAGTCTGAAGGCAAAACACCTGTGGTGGGTAATGTGAGTCTGGAATATCTATTGAACGAATCTGGGCAATGGAGGTTAAAAGGATTCCGTCGCAATCAGTATGATAACGTTATTGATGGACAATTAGTCGTGAGTGGGATCAGTTTGATATTTACCAAAGAATTTAACGAATTCAAAAACTTGTTTACCAAAACTGTTCAAGAAGCAGCAGCAGACGAAAAAAGAAAAGAGGAAGCAGCAAAGAAGAGGGAAGAAGAAAAAGCGAAAGCCAAACGAGATGAGGAAGAAGAGCGTCAAAAACAGCTGGATGCCACTAAAAAAGAGCGGGAAGCAATGAGAAAAAAGGAGAACGAAAACGAAGATCAAAAACAATAACTCTCGAATGAAAATTACGTTTTAAGCTTTGGAATTTAAAAAGATAACCTTGATTAAAAACACGTACATAAAAATTGGTTTGCTGTCATTTTTCTCAATGATGGTATATTCCTGTGCCGTTAAAAAATACGTACCAGATGATGAGCTACTTCTGGAGTCTAACAATCTAGAGTTAATGGTTGATTCTGCCGTGGTTGTAAAAGATGTGGATCTTCTCAAGATCGAATTGCAAAAAACAGTTTCTCCCAAACCCAACTCTAAATTTTTGGGCCTTCGTCCGGGACTGCATTATTATTATAAAGTGAATGTGGACAGTGCCGGGTTTATAAATAAATTTATAAATAAAAAAATAGGCGAGAAGCCCGTTTACCTATCTCAGGTAGAAGAGGAATCAACGAAAGACCTGTTAAGAAACCGCCTGGAAAACCGAGGCTTCTTTTTTAGCAATATAGCATCAGAGGTAGAGCGTAATGAAGATGCTAAAGAGGCTACCGTTAATTACAAGATCAAGCTGCCCAAACCTTATACGATGGAGACCTATCAGGTAGATCGGGATTCCATACCATTTTATGATGTGCTGGAGCAGGAAGTTCAAAACTCCCCTATAAAGAAAGGCTCAAGATTTGACCTGTCTGCCATGAAACTGGAGCGGGAGCGCATCGATCGGAATTTTAAAGAAAAGGGATATTATAACTTCAATTCTGGTTTCCTGATTTTTCAAGCAGATACGAACCAATATGACAACCGCAGGTTTGACCTATTTCTCAAACTGAAACAAGATGTTCCCAGCAAATCTGTCAAGCCCTATAAGATCAATAAGGTAAATATCTATCCCCATAATGTGGTGGGAGCAGATTCCATAATTAAGGATACGACTCGATATGCAGAGAAGAACTTTATCCAAGATCAAGAGTTTTTTAGGGCAGATCGATTAGATCCTTTTGTACTGATAGAAGAAGGAGACCTTTACAGCCCTACTACATCAAAAGCAACCAGCAGGCGATTGGGTTCCATAGGGGCTTACAAATTTGTGAATATTGAATATAAAGAGTTGGACTCCCTACAAAATGATTCCCTCAATTTTCTGGAAGCTAATATTTACCTCTCACCGCTCAATAAAAGAGCATTGCGTGCGGAATTACAGGGAGTGACAAAATCAAACGATTTTGCGGGACCTAGCCTAGCATTGACGTTTTCCAACCGCAATCTTTTTAAGGGAGGAGAAACCCTTAATATCACGGCCAAAACTTCCTATGAGGTCCAGATTGCTAAAAGCAGTCAGGCCGGATTGACCAGTACAGAATTTGAGTTGGGAGCAGACTTGATCTTCCCACGTGTGTTGACACCTATTAAAATAAACGATGATTTTTTTGAATATTCAATTCCCAAAACCATAGTCAGTGCAAATGTGAATCTATTGACTAGGAGTAAACTCTATAGTTTATTGACCTTTTCTGGTAGTTTCGGTTATGTATGGCAGGCTAATAAATTTGTTACCCATGAGTTCAATCCCATTTCCATTAATTATGTGAATCCATTGAATAAATCAAAGGAGTTTGATGAGATTTTAATGTCAAATAGGTTTTTATCAAACAGTTTTGATCAGCAATTTATTTCTGGTTTAACTTATTCCTTTACTTATAATGGGATGATAGAACAAAACAAGCGCCATCTCTTTTTTGTGAACAGTACGGTAGATATTGCAGGCAACTCCATTAGTTTTTTGGGAAAAGAAAACGACATGGGTAAAAAGGAATTTCTGGGACTGGAATATGCACAATATGCGAAGGCTGATGTGGATTTCAGGTATCATTTTATAACCGGTAAGGAACAGCGCATCGCCACAAGGATTTTTGCGGGAATAGGCTTGCCCTATGGAAATAGTGATGTACTGCCATTCAGTAAACAATACTTTTCTGGTGGTGCCTATAGCGTTCGTGCCTTTAGAACCAGATCGCTGGGCCCGGGAACCTACACGCCAGAAAGTACAAATGACCGGTCGTTTTTTGACAGGTCCGGTAACTTGAGGTTGGAGGCAAACGTAGAATATCGATTCCCCATTTTTGGGTATGTGAAAGGTGCCCTTTTTGCAGATGCGGGAAATGTGTGGAACACTACTAATAATGGACTGGAAGGCGGGAAGTTTTCGGGCAATTTCTTGAATGAGTTGGGAATAGGTGCCGGTGCTGGAATACGGGTAGACGTTCAGGGTTTTGTAATTCGTTTTGATCTTGCCGCGCCATTGCACGATCCATCGCTCCCGGTAGAAGATCGCTGGGTGAATGATTTTGCAAATCCCGTGTTTAATTTTGCCATAGGATATCCTTTTTAGGTCAGTAAATATCTAGTATGTATTTTATTTCTTGATGATCCAGCTTTCGCGAAAGCGGAACAACCATTTTTATATATTGCACTTTATAAATTAAAAAAATGAGTGAATTTAACCGACCGGAGGACAAGACCGATTACAGACCTAGAAGAAATAGAGAACCTTTTGATGCCACGGTTGAGGCTCAAGGAATGATGGACTATGTCAAAGACTGTTTTAAAAAATATGCTGATTTTAAAGGACGCTCTCGCAGGTCAGAATATTGGTATTTTTATCTTTTTAATATCATTATATCTTTTGCCTTAATTATTCCTGCAATAGCGCTTATGGTAGCAAAGAGCGATGCTTTCTGGCTGCCCGTAATATTATTAATACTGTATTCCCTAGCAACAATCCTACCTACATTAGCAGTTGTTGTGCGCCGTTTACATGATACCAGCCGCAGTGGATGGTATTATTTTATGACACTTATCCCGCTCGTAGGGATCTTTATACTGATAGTATTTCTCGTTGACGATAGTAAGCCTGGAACAAATCAATGGGGACCTAATCCTAAAGGTGAGGGAAATGAAGATTTTGATACAGAAGCATTTTTATAAATACGTTCATTGACGCAAAACCTCTATAATTACTGGTTTTTAAAACTATATTTGGATAAACCTCTTTCACTATGAAATGGCGTCTCGCGTTTCAAATATTAGGCCTTATTGCCGCTGTATTTTCTTTACTTCCATTAATCGCAGCAGACTACTGGTGGATTAGGGTATTTGATTATCCGCATCTACAGTTTACTGCTTTCACTCTAGCAGCTATTATTTTATCGTTATTTACCTTCAAATGGCGGTGGTATCAGGATTACATATTCTTGGCGATTTTAGTGGGTTGTTTTGCTTTTCAATGTTATAAAATAATTAGATTCACACCATTAGTCCCTGTTGAATTGAAAGACAGTTCTGCAAATATTTCCTCTAAAGATCAACTGAGACTGTACACAGCAAATGTGTTACAAACGAATACAAATAGAAAAGCCTTATTTGAGGAAATCACGCAGCGTCAACCAGATGTAGTCGTTTTTACAGAAACAGATCAAATATGGATGAAGGAAATTAGAAAAGCTTTAAGCGCTGATTATCCTTACAAGGTGGAAGAGCCATTAGAAAACACGTATGGAATCATCTTGTATTCTAAATTGCCACTAAGGGAAACCTCTGTGCAATTTATGGTAGATCCGGAAATACCTTCCATACATACTCAAGTAAAATTGCGTAATGGCGACTGGTTCCAGTTGTATGCAATACACCCAACACCGCCCATGCCGCAGGAAAACCCATCAAGTTCAGACCGTGATACAGAATTGATGAAAATCGCCATTAAAAGTTATCAGTCTACTCTTCCCGTTATTGTTTTAGGTGACTTTAATGATGTAGCCTGGTCTTCAAGTACGGAGTTAACTGAGACGATCGGAAAATTACTGGATTTAAGAGTAGGGCGAGGATTCTATAATTCCTATCATGCGCAGTACCCCATGTTTAGATGGGCTTTAGATCATATTTTGATAGCGCCAGAATTCAGATTATCAAAAGTAGGAAGAGGAGTCAATACGGGAAGTGATCACTTTCCAACCTATGCATATCTTACGTATGAACCTGATCTTGCACACGAACAAGAGCCGGAAGAGCCAAGCATGGAAAACTGGAAGAGTGCCAGAGATCAAATGAGTAAACAGGGATTAGAAAGTTTTTCAGTACTTCCCGACGGAATGAAATAATTTTTAGATTTCAATTACCTGAATGAAAATCGGCTCGGTTATTAATAGTTAATTATAAGGTAATTAATTATGTATTAACGACTTCAGAGCGATTTCAGGACGATATTTGCAGCTTAATTAAATCCATGAATAAATATATACTCTTACTTGTAACTCTTGCTACCGTTAGTGGTATCATAGGCTTTACAACGGACTCTGCTCTTACTTCTTTTTTAAGAGTTTTCACTTTAATTACCGCTGACATTGCGATTATTCTTTTGATAGGTAAATTTGTATTCTTTACAGATAAAAGTAAGACTTTGCGTCAACGCATCAGCATAAGATAATCTGAGTTATGATGGTTTAATTTATAGATTTTATAAATTGATAGGATAGTAAAACAGCAGTAATTCCCAAAATGCTGCTCAGTAAAAAATAAATTACCGCCTGTGTATAGGCAGCTTGTTTCAGCAGAAAATACAACTCAGCAGAAAAAGTGCTGAAGGTGGTCAAGCCACCACAAAAACCCACAGCCAGCAATAGGAATGTAGATTCTGATAGCTGGCTTTTATCGTTTAAGGCTAGAAAGCTTCCCAAGAGTAAACAGCCTATAATATTAACTGCGATTGTAGGTATCCATTTAATCTCGTCTGAATTGAGCCATAGACTCATAAGAAATCGTAGGCAACTGCCTAACCCACCGCCCAGAAAAACAAAGAATAAACTTTTAATCATTATCGAACGGGCAAATAGATTTCAGTAATATAATTCGCTGGATTGTCTATTTTACTGGGATCAGTTTTATAAACCTCAAAAGGCGGTTGTTCAGACCTTTCTAAACCATTTGCAGATATGTAATCGTCACCGTTCTTCCAGGCTTCTCTTAGGTAATCATAACTTCCTTTGAGCGTAATTTTTATGGCACTTTGAGGTTCCATGAAGCCAACTAAGATCCGAGAGTTAGCGGCTGTAATAACACGTTCTTGAACAGGTACAGCTGCAGAAAATATGGCGTTTTCTCCGTCTTCATCAAACTTCTCATAGAGAACCATATCAGCTCCATAAGAATCAATGTTATTAGCATCCATAAAACTATGGATTTTACGTAACATTTGCGACTGGAGACTGGAAAGGTTTTCATAACTAGAGCTGGAAGACATGTATAAATAATATCCACCACTGTAATCGATTCTTCCATCCACATTTGCGATGTATTTATCCATCTCGGTAGTTAGGTACTGGTTTAAATTAGCAATACTTTTCTCATACGATGGACCTAATTCCTCATCCATACTCGTTCCACTCAAGGTTGATAATATTTTGCCGACTAAATTTTTATCGCCAGTCGTATGGATAATGACTTCTGTACCGTTTTCAACTTGTGCGAGCTTGTAATTTATTTTAGCCCGAGAACTACCTAAGCTATGTTTATAAAACATTTCAAGATCAATGGATTTATTAGGATTCAATCTTGTAATCGTCATTGTACCTTTTCCATCTTCATCAGTAAAAGAATAGTTTGCATCAACACCAGCAGATTGCTCATTGAGCTGCACATCAACATCACTTCGTTGATGATAAGTATTCCAATTTGCCCAATTGTCAAAATCGGCTATTTGATCATAAACTAGGCTGGATGGTGCATCTACTATAGAAGTGCGTTTCACGTCATAATGTCCGTCCTGTAATGAGAAATAGACGGCACCTGCGATGATGACCACCAGCAGTAAAATAAGAATGTACTTTAAGGCTTTCATACTAAAAAATGGTTGTAGATCAAAGATACAATTTATATGAAGTGATCACAGGTCATAAAAAAACTGCCAGATTTAAGTCTGGCAGTTAGAAAGAAACGCAAGCGATTCTTTTCCCCTACTACTCTCTCAAGTAATTTGAATCAAAGGTAGGAGGTAAGGAAAGTAGACGAAATACCCACTATTGGGTATATTTTCAAAAGTCGTAATGCTCTAAGGAAAGAAAGTAATTAGCTTACCAACTTTCAAAACAGGTTATAATACAATAAAGCAAGCTAAAAGATATACGATTTCAATAGGCAAGGTAGTCGCGGATTATAATCGCGAATAAAACTGTTACTCGATTCCAGAAATAAAACAAGCATAAAGTTTTAGTTCATAAGATTTGTGCTTTTGATAAGCAGCTTAGAAGAGGTGCCAGGATTTTTATCGAGCACGTTGATTATCTGATGTATTACTGAAAATGGAAAGAAGTCCGCTTTCGCGAAAGCGAGATGCAGTGAATCACATTACTTATAATGAGGGTGCTGCTGCAAGGCAAATCTCAACAGCTCACCTTTACCTTCCAAGCCTAATTTTTGAATCATATTCTTGCGATGCTTATGAATAGTACTCACAGCAGTATGGCGGATTTCTGCTATATCTGATGAACGATTTCCTGCCGCCATGAGCTTTAAAATTTCTCGCTCACTGCGGGAAAGTATATCAGTATCACCATTAGGAATTTCAGAATTTGGATTGACGGTTATTGATGGATCGATATACGCATTCCCTCGAGAAACACTTAAAATCGCCTCGCGAACTGTCGATAATGATCTTATTTTTAAAACGTAACCATCCACACCAGCATTCATCATTTCTTTTACTGCGGATGCATCGTCAAACATAGTGAAAGCTACAACCTTGATTTTAGGGTTCTTTTCCTTTACTCTTTTACATAATTCGATGCCGTTCATTCTAGGCATGCTTATGTCTGTGAGTATGACGTTAGGATTTCTGTATTCTAAAATACTCATGAGTTCTATACCATCTAGTGCTGTATCGATAACTTCAATATCTGTATCTTTTTCAAATAATAATTTAAGACCGTCGATGAGGGAGACATGATCTTCAACAATGATTAGCTGTATCATATAAAAGGTATTTCGATGGTTATGGTGGTGCCATGTCCTGGATTTGAATCAATCTCAAACTGACCATCCATATCTTCCACTCTAGCTTCAATACTGGTCAATCCCATACCATCTGTTTTTTTAGTACGGTCAAGGATAAAGCCCTGGCCATCATCTTCTACCATAAGGTTGATGCTTGTATCAGAGCCTACAATATTTATACTTGCCGTGCTGGCACCAGCATGCTTTACAATATTGCTTAGCAGCTCCTGCAACATTCTAAAAATGTTAAGTTCGAGCGAGTTTTCGATCTTTCGATCCATCCCGTGATGAAATATATCCACTTGTAATTTACCGCTATTGGAAATATTAGTTGTCAGCTTTTTGAGCGTAGGAATTAATCCTTTACTTGCCAGCACTCCATTGTGACGGCTGTGGGACATCCCACGTATGGTCGCATAGGTATCTTCCAATAACTTATCCGTACGATCATAAATCTCTGACGAGGTCTCTGGTTTCAATTGGTTTTTCAAATTATCAAAATACAACCGAATGGTAGTCAATGAACTCCCTAGATTATCATGTAGGTCTTCCGCTAATTTTTTACGTTCTTTTTCTTGACCTTGAATCATGGCGTCGATCGTGGCGAGTTCTTGGTTCTTCATCAAGTTATCGGCACGTTGTTTTTCCAGTTCCATCTCTTGTTTAGCAATACGTTGCTTTTTGCGCTGGTTGTTATACACAAATCCTGCGACCAGTAAAAGAACTAGAGCACTTCCTGCAATGGAAATGATCATCAGTTTTTGACGTTCGTTGTCAGCACTTAACTCAGCATTTTCAAGTTTGCGTTCTTGGACTTGGTATTTTGTTTCTAATTCCTGTAATGCATTGAATCTTTCTGTAGCATTTAGGGAGTCTTTAAAGGAAACGTAACTTTTATAGGATTCTAAACTTTTTTCATATTCCTCATTCAGGTCATAATTTGTCGCTAGATTAAATAGAATATTGAGCTTAGTATTGTTGACGTTTTCATCTTTTGATAATTGCAAGGCTCTATTCAAATTGTCAATGGCTTCATCGTACCGGCCAAGGCTATTCAAGGTATTTGCGATATTATTGTAGAAAGCGATTTTTGTGGGTATGTACTCCTTATTCTCCACATATTTTCTGGACTTCTCATAGTAAATCATTGCAGAGTCGAACTGTTTTGCCCTTTCATGGGTAGTGGCGATATTAATAACCTCATTGCCATAGATGGTTTTTAAATTTGATCTTTCTGCAATCACACGATTTTTATGCAATAGCGCCAATTGTTTTTGGAACTTTAATGGATCATCTTGATCAATTTGATAGAACAAATAACCGTTGCAGTAGATGGTATGTTCGGGATCTTGTGTTTTTGCAGCTATCGCGCAGTTTTCTGCCATTAATTCACTGGCGGTATTCTGGCTGTTATCAAAAGAAAGTTGGGCATAAATTAGCTCATCGTTCAATTTGAATAATAAGTCATCGCTCTGATTTTTAAGGAGTCTTTTTGCATCCAGTAAAATCTGGTAGGATTTCACAACTTCACCTTCAAGGTTAATTTTGCAAAGAGCAAATTCGTAAAGATATTTTGCCTTGTTGAGCCTATTGAAACCGACGGTATCAATCTTAACTAGGATATCTTTCCCTTCTTGGTATTTACCCACATCATTTTTGCTGCGGACTTGATCTAGCAAATTTACTTGAGCAAGACTAGTAACGGAAAATAAAAATAAAAGTATTTTGATTAGCTTCATTAAGGTTTATGCCTAATAATTACACCACCGTCAATCGGGTCATCCATTTCTTTCTCCTGATTCAGATGAATGATTACAGGGTATTCCTGATCTTTCACTAATAATTTATTTTTAAGAGAAAATACCTTTAACGGTTTTACATTACTTTCTAGTTTTATAAGAAAACTTCCATCTTTTTGAAAATGAGCATAGCTTACTTGATGATCCCCATCTAATTGGCAAAAAACAACATTGCTCAACGATTTTTTATCGCTCCATTCAAAAAACGCCCAGATTTGCAAACCGTTTTTGTCGTAGAGACAAACGGGTTTGTAGCACGTGTCTTGGGAGATGATGCAAAGGTGTTGAGATGGTTCTGTGGACTTCATGGTATGAAGGTTTTAGACTAGGTTCAAATATGCCTTGAAATTAGGCAAAAAAAAATACCCACTAATGGGTATTTTTTTGAATTTGAAATGAATTATCTCATTGTTCCACTAGGGAAAGAAACCACACTTTCCACGCCGTCTTCACCCACCGCAGCAACGCCAAAGAAGGAGTTGTCAATCACGATACCATTGAGTGTAAACTGGTTAACATTTCCTACATATCTGGAATGATCCCAAGTAGGACTGGTAGTATCTCTCCAGTATATTTTATACCCTTTAGCGCCTTTCACAGCATCCCAGGATAGTTTTACATCTGCTTCTACAATCCCACCTATTTTTACATTTTGTGGTCGGGTAGGAGCCCAGGCCAGTTGTGCCAGGTTGATGGCATTCACTGCCGTCAATTTTCTAGCATAAGGAAAATTTACATGTTCTACCACGTCGCCATAAGCGATGCCATCCTCAACTCTAATATCCTGATGTTGCTGGGTATAATTCTCATGCGCCTCCATAATACGGATTCCAGGAAATCCTAAATCATTAAAAGGTCTATGGTGACCACCACGACCAAAACGGTCCAGTCGATACACCATCATGGGGTGCATTTCTGGCATGTAATGAGTTACGCTCTTGTGAATATATCTTGCTAGCTGTCGGGAAATCCCATCTACTTCACCACCGTAAAAACGTCTGGCACCGCGTTCTCTTTCTGTTTCGGTGGGGTCTGTAGGTTCAGAAAATATGCGGAATTCTCGATTATCGATCACACCATCCACACCCTTGATATTACCTATCATGTCATTATTAAGAAAGCCTATAACGTTCCATTCTTTTTCTTTGGCATATTCTGCAAGGCCTTTTCCACCAAACAATCCCTGTTCCTCACCGCTCAATCCTACGTAAACAATAGAATTATTGAAAGTCCGCTTGCTAAGTACTCTCGCTGCTTCAATGGTTCCTGCCATACCACTCGCGTTGTCGTTAGCGCCAGGAGCATCTTTAGTAAAGTCAGAGCCATCACTATTGCGGGAATCAATATCCCCACTCATCATCACAAAACTGTTAGGATTGGTAGTGCCTCGTTGTATGGCTATAACATTCACGACCCAAGTATCTTTTGGGATGCGGTTGCTCATATCCTTAGTGACATAATCTTTTTGATAAAAAACCTCTAGACAACCACCACAGTCAGCGCTAATCTTATCAAATTCTGCTTTGATCCATCGTCTTGCGGCGCCTATACCACGAGTATCGCTAATAGTATCAGAAAATGTATTTCTTGTTCCAAAACCCGCCAGTTTGCGAACATCATTCTCAATGCGATCTGCGCTGACTTCATCAACGATCTTGTAAATATCTTGTTGGTTTTTAGTAGGGATTTGTGCCGCAGCCAGACTGGCTGTAAGCATAAGGAGGGTAAGAATGCGCATGTGTTTTTGTTTTAAAGATAAAGGTTGTTCCGCTTTCGCGAAAGCGAAAACCAAACAATACCCCATTAAAATAAAATATGCTGCCTAGTTAAAGAATGCGCAAAGAGTTGGTTGACCGATGGATAAGAGATATTTTTCTAAAAAGTAAACCATGAAAAAATTAGCGATAGTACTGATACTGGCATTAGTAAGCTGTGAAAGTCAGGAAAGAGAAAGTGATTTACCGGATGTGCTTGGCGCAAATTATGCGCTTTCCACCCAGAGTTTTATAGAGACTTACGAAAGTATTGAGAATAGCTTGAAAGCAGCTGCGCCCATAAGTATCGTTGCGGTAGTGGATCATAAATCAAATGCTGCCAGTGTGAATCAAGAATTGAAGGATGCTAAAACGATATTTTTTGGTAATCCTGCGTTGGGAACTGCATTTATGCAAGAAAACCAACAAGCTGGACTGGATCTACCTCAAAAATTTGCAGTTTATACCACTCAAAATGATACAACCATCCTTATATATAATGACGTGGATTATCTTAAAAATAGACACGGAGTTGACCCGGCAACCGCTCCCAAAGTGGCAACCGCATTAGAAAACATTGCGTTAAAAGCTAAAAATTCCCAAATTATTCAAAATAAGGAATCTGTGACGAGGGACGAAGGTGTGGTTGTCGTGAAGAGCGATCGGGACTTTGAGTTGACTTATCAAAGTTTGATAAATGCTTTGAATGCTAATCCAGCGATCAAGATTATCGCAGAGCTTGACCACCAACAAAATGCAGCTAGTGTAAATTTGAGCTTGCTTCCTACAAGGGTCGTAATTTTAGGAAATCCTACGTCAGGAACACCATTGCTGCAGAAAGGCGGCAGTATTTCGCTCGATCTACCGCAGAAAATGCTGGTTTATCAAGATGCTACGGGAATAGTAAAGATTGCTTTTAACGACGCCTCATTTATGGCAAAACGTCATAATTTAAATAACGCTGAGAACATTGCTATAATTAATAATGCACTTGCAACGTTTGCCGAAACAGCTGCCGGCAGGTAGGAAGTTCTTGACCTACCTAAATTAAAAATCCTCATGACTTTTGAAAAAAGCCATGAGGATTTTTGTTGAACTCAGCTTTTTATTCCTCAACTTCTGGTAAAGTAGCTTCAAATTCTCTTGCGGTCAATTCCTCCGTACTGATCCAGTAGTTTGACGTAATCAATTGATAACTATGATCGCCGGTTTTATCAAAGTACCAGGCGATATTTTCTGCTTCAGGAAACTCTTCTTCACCACTTATTTGATCTTTGAACAATCGTCGCAAAATAGAATGTGGATCAATCCCAGCGCATAATAATCGCAAAGCGGCAGCTTTGTCGATTTCTTGACCTTCGTTTGATTTAGTAGTTGCGGTAAACTTGATAACACTTGCCTGTCCATGAGGAAATTTACCATTGTAAGCTTTATACAGGAACTCGTTGACATCAAATAGCCTACTGTGCAGTGTTATATCAGAATATTTTTCGGCCACGTTTTCCTTGAGCATATCGTTTGAGATTTGACCATATTGACCGTCGTTCAATTCGTCCTTAAATTTGTAACGCAATACAAGTTCTGCAGCTTCCTGTGGATCGTATTCTGATAGGGCGAGGAAGAGTAATTCTCGTAAATCCTGATCTGTTGCTTCTCCAGTATCACCAAACTCGATCAATTCTAAAAGGTTCACATAGTCATCATGATTCCATTTATTTTCTATTTCGTTAACCGAATCAAAATCGTCGATTACAATTTGATATTTCATAAAAAATACTTTTTGGAAAGTTAGCTCATGTGGACATTTATCATTGCTAAAACCAACTTAAACCAGAGAGGTTTAGTTGCAATAAAAAGTGGTGTTTGTAAGATCACGATCTTTTAATACGCTGCTGTATTGAAGTCGCCTTGCTTCTGGACAGACCTGGTTATTGAAGTCGGTTCTTCTCATACGATCCGTGTATTCTACCAGGAATACGGCTTTGTTAGCATCGATATAAGGAGTCAATTGAGTGTAAAATTCGTCTACAAAAGCATCTTCAGCAAGAAACCAATCGAATTCATTAACTAAAGTAGGGATGAGTTCTTCCGCATTTTTTTGACCTATGCTCAATCCTCTCTCATGAGCCTCGCGTATCAACCATCTGGAAAAGGTGATAGCGTCTTTTTTTGTCAGATCAAATCCAGAGTTGTTTTGGTAGCCATTGATGTTGTCTGGTTCGATCCCGTCAAAGCCCTTAGCCTTAATCATGTCCAGTCTTGCTTCCATAATAGGGCCCACAATGTCAATTTTTCTAACGTCAATCCATTTTTCGTCAGGAAATCCTTCGTACTTGTTTCCCTTGACGCTGCTGGGAAATGAGCCGGCATCTTCTCGAAAATTCTCAAAACTCCCCACTGATAAATAGGCAATCACTTTAGTTCCTTGAGCTTGTAGGTTAGCCACCAGTTGTGGGGTAGCGGCAAATGCATCAATATCAATAATGTCAACGCCGGTTTGAAAATCATCAGGTAAATCATCGAGGCGCCATTCAAAAGTAGCACCAGGTCTTGGAATCATAATACCATTGACAATGTCAACATTGCCGGTGCGGGTGCCAGGATTGATAGTATCCATTCTAGTATCCTGATCTTTCATAGCGGTACATGAAAATAAAGCCAAAACCGATAGAAGAAAAGAAATAGAAGAGATGTATTTCATGGGGATGGAAATTAGACTCAAGAAACGGTAGACTAGGTTCATTATTATTAGTAATTAACAAAAACAAAGCAAGAATAAATTCAAGAATAAAATCAAAAACAAAAACAAAAACAAAGCAAAAATAAATTCAAGAATAAAATCAAAAATTGGCTTAAACATTAAATTTCTGCTTCATAATTCCATCTGTCAGAAATAATCAAATATTTAACCAACTTTTAAATCTACAAAGCTTTGTTTATTAGGAGAACACTGATTCCTTTCACTTCTATGGAGTATTCATTCCTCTTTGAGCTTCACATTTTCTGTAAGGGAGAACTTAAATTCAATAATCATAAACAGAGCAGATAATTGAAAAGCATTAAAAAGCCGCTTCTTTAAGGAAGCGGCTTTTGATATTCAAGACAATCAGTCTTTTTTGTGTATTTCCACTTGATGTGGGTAAGGAATTTCAACTCCTATTGCATCTAGCGTAGTTTTGAAGTTTTCCTGTAGATACCAGTAAACCGACCATACATCGTCAGAAAGCGTATAGGGTCTCACATTAATTTTAATGCAACTGTCCGCATTATCTGCAATTTGTATAAGCGGTGCTGGATCTTCTAGGACTAGAGGATTATCCTTACATAGTTTGAGTAGCGCCTCTTTAACTTTAGGAAGATCTGCGCCGTAATTGACTCGTACAACGGCTTGACAACGTAAGATTCCGGTGCCGTCGTGATTGATGATATTCCCATTTAATAAAGGTCCATTAGGAATGATAGCGAGCTTGCGTTCAAAGGTGACGACTTTAGTCTGTAAAATATCAATTTCCTTGATAGTACCTAAAATTCCTTGGGCCTCTACGGTATCGCCCACTTTAAAAGGTTTGAAGACCAGCAAAAGTACGCCTCCGGCAAAGTTAGATAGGGAACCCTGTAATGCTAATCCTATGGCAAGACCCATTGCGGCGAGTACGGCGGCAAAACCACTAGTTTCTACCCCTAATGTTCCTATAATGGCAACGAGTAAGAGGATCCACAGCACCCAATTTATAATGTTAACCAAGAATTTTTGAAGGGTTAACTCATATTCCCGGGCTACCATTACTTTCTTAACAATCTTAACCAGGCGTTTAATCAGCCAGGCACCTATAAGGTAGATTGCAATAGCCTTCAATAACGGTATTCCATATTCCAGAGCTAGAGCTATGACACTTTCCCATTTAAAATCTCCCATGGTAATTTTTTGAATTTTGCGCAAAGTTATTACGTTGATACTCAAATCTCCTTAGTAAATTGTTAAGTGTATAAAAGTCATAATAAGGATCTTTAAGTTTTTAAAAATTGAAAGCCGCAAAGAGATTAATACACGATAAATCTTTTACTTTAATTGCACTGAACCCTGAATAATTAGCGGATCAAATATCTAGATGCCACTCAACTTTATAGATTCTAAATATAGATGCATTGGCAACCATCAGCATTTATAGAGACAATTACGATCTTTTAAGGTTCTTTGTAAGCAGATCTATCAATCATTACACGGGATAAATATTTAAGCTACAACCATACCCAGCTTATAAAATATTACATTAGCCCTCCAGTTTGTATGACAGCCTTATATTTTGAAAGCTTAATACAGCAATTAATAAGACCTTTTCAAAACAACACTAACACATCACCCGCTAATTTCTTAAATGAAAAAATTATACAATCGCATTACCGCCTTTTACAATACCATAAAAAGTAAAATCGCATTCTATCCCACGCTTTTGTCACTCGGCGGCTTTCTGGTGGCTCTATTGATGATACTGCTTGAAAAGGAAGGGATTTCCCGTAAATTAATTGAAATCTTTCCCCTTATTGTTATTGAGGATGGAGATACAGCTCTTAATGTGTTGAGCACTTGTATAGGTGGGTTGATTTCCCTGATGGTTTTCAGTTTTTCCATGGTAATGCTGTTATTGAGTCAGGCCTCCAGTAATTTTTCACCTAGATTATTGCCAGGTTTGATCTCTAATAAAAAGCATCAGTTGATATTAGGGTTTTATCTCGCCACGATTATCTATAATATTTTCACGTTGTTTTCCATTGAACCCAGTGAAAAAAAGTACACGCTGCCCGGGCTTTCTATCTTGATAGGGGTATTGCTGACTATCATTTGTTTGAGTGCTTTCATATTTTTCATACATAACATATCGCAATCCATTCAGATCAATAATATCATGGACGGTATTTATGATAAGGCTTCAAAACGTATGGAAGAGGTTATCAAAAAGGAAAAAGAAAATCCGACCGCTGTGGTGGAAAGTTTTCCAGATACTGAGGGCTGGACCGCTTACATATCTCCCAAAACTGGATATTTTCAAAACCTGGCAGAGAAGAACATAATGGATATCTGTGAAAAACAGGAAACTAAAATTCACATCACCGTACCTAAGGGGCTTTTTGTACTTAAAAATGTTCCCATACTCAAGTCAGAGAAAGCACTTTCTCAAGAGGTGATCAAGGATATTTTCCAAAACCTGAACTTCGCCCGAGGAGAATATATTGAAGATAATTATGTATTATCCTTCAAGCAGATTTGTGAGATCGCTCTAAAAGCCATGTCACCGGGAATCAATGATCCCGGCACCGCGATCAATGCCATTGATTATCTCACGGAGTTATTTGCCTTGCGCCTACAGAAAAGTGATTCAGGAGTACTTGTTTTCGATGGCAAAGCAAAAATCAGGATAGCAGTAGTGAGCTTCAGTGAGTTGCTGTATTACGTGATGTCCTCCCTGCGTACCTATTGCAAACATGACCCTATCGTTGTTCAAAAATTGTTATGGATGCTCAGCTATCTAAAACAACAGCCCTGTGAAGTGGACAGTTACAATGAATCCATAGAACGAGAAATATCGGTTCTCATGAAAGACGTTAACTTTGATTCCCCCACAGATCAAAGGAAGGTAGAAGAACTTGCTACCTCGCTAGGTGACGGCTCTTTTGGTGAAAATAATTAGTGGGAGAATTTCGCTTTCGCGAAAGCGGAATAAAACAATATTCGTCGAAAATTGATTTTCTGAACTTGCCATTGATTCTAGATATACAGGCTATTGTCTAAAGCGAAATGATCGTTAGCCACAACGCATTAATTGCTGCTGTTAGAGCCTTTCCTTTGAATATTTAAGAAGCTGAATATTCATAAACTCAAAAAATCTCTTATAGGATTTTAATTGGTCATTATTCATTCCTGCTCTTAACGCGGAATCTCATTTCGGTACCTGAATTTCAATCCTATTTAAGACCACAAAAAAATGCCCTAAATCTCTTCAGGGCATTTCAACATTCACGTTTTAGAATCCTAGAAAGGATACTTATTTTCTTTAGTTACCTTGTCTGCAATCGTATTTCTCAATTCAATCACATTAGGCAGGTTTGCATATTTAGTAAAGCGTTTCAAGCCCATTAACATCATGCGTTGTTCATCACCTTCTGCAAAGCTGGCAATTCCTTCCTCAGCTTTTGCCTGGATGATCTTAGTGGCTTTGTATAGATAAAGTCTAGACATAGCGATTTGCTCTTTTTGAGCTTCCTCACTGGAACGGTTCACGTTCTTTTCAGTTCTAAGAAGAGCGCTTTCTGCCATATAGATCTCGATCAGGATATCAGAAGCTGCCATTAACAATTGTTGGTGCTCTTCTAACTCTGTACCGAATTTTTGAACCGCACTACCGGCTACCATCAAGAACACTTTCTTGAGTTTCCCTAACATTTCTTTTTCTTCCGCAAATAGTTGGGAATAATCTGGTGTTTCAAATGATGGGATGGATGTCAATTCTTGTCCTACAGCTGTGGCAGGTCCTAATAGATCAACATGACCTTTCATTGCTTTTTTAACAAGCATTCCCACGGCTAGCATGCGATTAATCTCGTTAGTACCTTCATAGATTCTAGAAATACGCGCATCTCTCCAGGCGGCTTCCATAGGCGCGTCTGCACTGAATCCCATTCCTCCATAAATCTGGATTCCTTCATCTGCGCATTCCTGTAAATCTTCAGAAACGGCCACTTTAAGAATAGAACATTCAATAGCAAATTCCTCCACACCTTTCAATTCCGCTTCCGCGAAAGGAGCTCCGTCTTCCTGGCGTCTGTGGATTCTATTTTCAATATCTTTTGCAGCACGGTAGGAAGCACTTTCACCTACATAGGCATTTGTAGCAAGGTCTGCCAGCTTCTTACGAATCGCACCAAATTTTGCGATAGGTGTGTCAAACTGTACCCGATCATTAGCATAAGTAGTGGACAGCGTAATCAAACGACGCTGTGCATCCAGACAAGCCGCAGCCAATTTTATACGTCCTATGTTCAGGGCATTCATTGCAATTTTAAAACCTTCACCCTGACCAGCTAGCATATTTTCAACAGGTACCATTGTGTCGTTGAAAAATACCTGACGGGTAGAAGAGGAGTGGATTCCTAGCTTGTGCTCTTCATCACCCATAGTGATGCCGTTGCTGGCGTCATTCTCAACGATGAATCCGGTAATATTTTTGTCATCACCCATTCTCGCAAATACTACAAAAACATTACAGAAACCTGCGTTTGAGATCCACATTTTTTGACCATTGATCTTGTAATGTTTCCCGTCTTCTGTAAGCTCTGCTTTTGTTTTCCCTGAATTGGCATCAGATCCTGCACCCGGTTCTGTCAAACAATAAGCGCCAAACCATTCACCGGTGGCGAGTCTGGGAACATACTTTTTCTTCTGCGCCTCTGTACCATACAAGGTAATAGGCATAGTGCCGATTCCCGTATGCGCACCAAAAGCGGTTGCAATAGATCCCGTAGCTCCAGATATGTAGTCACACACGAGCATGGTAGAAACAAACCCCATTCCTAGGCCATCGTATTCCTCAGGAACGGCAACGCCCAAAAAGCCCATTTCTCCGGCCTTGCGCATCACTTCTTCCGTAAGTGCGTAGTCTTTCTTTTCAAAACGTTCCCTGTTTGGAATAATTTCTTTATCCACAAATTCGCGAACGGAATCCCGCATCATTTTTTGTTCGTCTGAGAAGTCCTCAGGAGTGAATACATCTGCCGCTTTTGTTTCAGTGACTATAAATTGACCACCGCGGATCATTGTTTTTTCTTGTGTTTCTGTACTCATAATAGTATTTAGTATTTGTCGCTTCGCTCTTAGTACAAAGTATTATGTATAAAGTACAAAGACTGAGTGGGTGTTATTAATTCGCTTTGCTCATTTCGTAAAAAGTAGTGTGTAATAAATACAAAGATCGAATGAAAAGCATTACTTTTTTATTTTAGACTTTTTTGAAGTCCGTAGTTCATATTTGATATTTCTACACATTGATCGACTAATATTCTCATAGTTTCTGTGTCTAACAATCCTAATCGCTCAGAGAGAAATGTCTGCGTAATTAATTCCGATGTACTACCATTGGCAATTCCTAAAAATTGATTGAACTGTGGATTACTATTTCTGCCTGAGCCTTCCGCAATATTTGATGGAATGGAAACAGAACATCTTCTCATTTGAGAAATCAATCCGTATTTCTCCTCTGTCGGGAATGAACTTGTAGCATTATAAACATCTACTGCTAGATCCATTGCTTTTTGCCAAATTTTCAACTTCTCAAACTTATGCATATGTTTTGTTTTAGATTAAACTTCTAAATATTCCGCTTTCGCGAAAGCGAAAACACCATTAGCAACTGTCTTAATACTTTGTACTCTGTACTTAATACTAAAAGGACTTTAATTCAAAAACTCAAATATCCCAGCAGCTCCCTGTCCAGTTCCCACACACATGGTAACCATACAATATTTTCCCTGATTTCCACGCTTGCGCATCTCGTCAAAAATTTGCACTGATAATTTTGCGCCGGTGCAACCTAGAGGATGGCCTAGTGCAATGGCACCACCGTTTACGTTTACAATATCTTTATTCAGTTCTAATTCTCGTATTACTGCAACAGACTGGCTAGCAAACGCCTCGTTCAGTTCGATCAATGCCATGTCTTCTTTTTTAAGACCGGCTTGTTTTAATGCTTTTGGTATTGCGATAATTGGTGCAATTCCCATCACTCGTGGTTCAACGGCAGCAACGGCAAAACTTACCATTCTAGCAATAGGCTTAATGCCCAGCTCCTTGACCATATCCTCACTCATCACCATAGTAAACGCAGCACCATCACTGGTTTGCGAAGAATTTCCAGCAGTGACACTACCGCCAGCTGCAAATACCGGACGTAACTTTGAAAGCGCCTCGACATTAGTTCCCTTACGTGGCCCTTCATCTTTAGTCACGGTATAGGTTCTGGTTTGTTTCTTACCATCGTCATCCAGATAAACTTCTTCTACATCAATAGGAACAATCTGATCTTGAAAACGACCTTCATCTTGAGCTCTTAGTGCTTTAGATTGGGATTCGAATGCAAATTGATCTTGCTCTTCTCGGGAGACATTGTAATCATTGGCTACCTCTTCAGCCGTCAAACCCATTCCCCAGTAATAATCTTCATGACCTTCTTTAGCCAGTTTATAGTCTGGAGTAGGTTTGTAACCACCCATTGGAACATAACTCATGCTTTCAACGCCACCAGCAACAATACATTCTGCCATTCCTGACTGTATTCTAGCGACTGCAGTTCCTATGGCATCAAGGCCAGAAGCACACCATCGATTGACGGTAGTTCCTGGAACGTCTACACGATCCAATGCTAGCAAAGAGATCTGTCGAGCCATGTTCAACCCTTGTTCTGCCTCAGGCATTGCATTGCCGATGATCATATCATCAATGCGACCCTTGTCAAAATCAGGGAGGTCTTTCAACATTCCTTGTATGGTTTCTGCCGCAAGCTCATCAGGTCTTTTGAACCTGAATACGCCTCTTCCTGATTTTCCTACCGCGGTTCTTTTTGCGGCTACTATGTATGCTGTCTTGTTCATGTTCTTAATTTTGTTGATAGTTCTTAAATTCCTAATGACATAAGAATTAATTCGCTTTCAGCGAATTTGACTTAGGACGTAAGACTTTTTTCTAGTTTTTCTATAAACCTATGGATTTTACCTTGAAGATTTTGAATCTTTTTTTCCAACTCCTCAAACCTATTTTTCTCTATGTAACCTACTCTAAATGCTATTACTAATTGAGATTCCCATTCATATCCAGAACCTAGGGCATTCTCTAAATAAGTAATGAAATGCTTATCTGATTTACGAGAGGTTCCTTCAGCGATGTTTGATGGAATTGAAACGGATGCCCTTTGCATTTGACTTATAAAGCCAAAACGTTCCTCCTTAGGAAAACTCTTAGTTAAGGCACACGTATCTATAGACAAATCAATCCCAGCTGACCAGACCTCTAACTTTTTAAAATTATGTCTCATAACTATTTTTAAGCTTCAGTGAATATTCTATAGGTCAAATAATTAGTATTAATGTTCCTGTATCAATATTTATTCTTACGTCTTAAGTCAAGTTTGCGTCAGCAAACTCCATCCTATGTCAGAAATAAGGCGTAAGCCTAGTTTCTCAACGGTTTCCCCTTCTGCAACATATGCTGCAATCTTTCCAATGTCTTGCGTTCTCCTGCTAAACTCAAGAAAGCTTCTCGTTCCAGATCTAATAAGTAGCGCTCGCTGACTTCTTGCGGCTGACTCAAATTTCCACCTGCCATCACGTAGGCAAGTTTATTAGCTATTTTCTGATCGTGCTCGCTGATGTATTTTCCGGCGTGCATTGCATCTGTTCCTACCAGGAACATTCCCAATGCCTGTTTTCCAAGAACTTTTACATTCTTGTTAGGCGGTGGCTGGGTGTAACCCATATCGGCTAACATTCTTGCTTCTGCTTTTGCAGCTCCTATTTGTAAAGAAGCATTGACCACTACTTTATCTTTCCCTTTTTTCAAGATTCCTAGATCAAAGGCTTCGTAAGCACTAGTGGCAACTTTAGCCTGACCTATAGTTAGGAAGTATTCTCTCAAACGGTTGAGTTCTACATCACCTTCACTAAATCCTTCTGCAGCGCGCAAGGTCATTTCCTTAGATCCTCCACCACCGGGAATCAAACCAACACCGAATTCTACCAGACCTATGTATGTTTCTGCATGAGCCACCACAACATCTGCGTGGAGGGATAACTCACAACCACCACCTAACGTCATTTGTTGAGGTGCGGCAACTGTCGGGATACTGCTGTAACGCATGCGCATCATCGTATCCTGGAATTGCTTCACAGCCATATTGAGCTCCTCATACTCCTGCTCAACGGCCATCATAAATATCATACCGATGTTTGCTCCCACAGAGAAATTTGTTCCCTGATTTGCAATCACTAATCCATCAAAATCTTTTTCTGCGAGATCAATCGCCTTATTCATACCAGCAAGTACATCACCACCTATAGAATTCATCTTAGAGCGGAATTCACAATTAATGATACCATCGCCTAGATCCTGAATAGAAACGCCAGAATTACTCCAGATTTCTGTTGATTTTCTAATATTGTCTAAGATGATTACACCATCTTGACCGGGTTTTTTAACATAGTCTTTATCTGGAATAGAGTAGTAGTAAGTAGCTCCTTCCTTGATAGTATAGAAAGATTCAAATCCTTTCTCTAACATTTCAGTTACCCATGAAGCTGGTTCTTTGCCCAGTTCTTTCATTAAGTCAATTCCTTTCTGAATACCTACGGCGTCCCAAATCTCGAAAGGTCCATTTTCCCAACCAAACCCTGCGCTCATCGCGTCATCGATGCGGTATAATTCGTCAGAAATCTCTGGAATGCGATGTTGCACATAAGCAAACAAAGCTCCAAATGACTTGCGATAAAATTCGCCAGCCTTATCTTTTCCTTTGATCAATACCGGAAAACGATCTGGTACATGATCAATAGTTTTGGTTTGTTCTAGTGTGGCATATTTAGCTCGTGGCTGGACTTCATACTCCATAGTATCTAGATTCAATCCTTGAATCTCGCTACTTCCATCCTTGCCTTTCACTTTTTTGTAAAATCCTTGTCCAGACTTACTTCCCAACCATTTGTTAGTCATCATCGTGTCGATGAATTCTGGAAGTTTAAAGGTGTCTCTGTGCTCGTCTTCAGGGGCATTTTCATATACACCGTTAGCCACATGAACTAAAGTGTCAAGTCCTACAACGTCAACTGTTCTAAATGTAGCCGATTTAGGACGGCCGATAACTGGACCGGTTAATTTGTCAACTTCAGAAACGGTCAATCCCATTTCTTTTACCGTGTGGAATAAACTCTGAATGGAGAAAATTCCCACTCGGTTTCCTATAAACGCTGGAGTATCCTTAGCAAGAACGGAAGTTTTACCTAAGAATTTTTCTCCATATTTCATTAAGAAATCAGTCACGTCAGGATCACAATCTGGTCCCGGGATGACTTCAAATAATTTTAAATAACGCGGTGGGTTGAAAAAGTGGGTAACTGCAAAATGCTTGCGGAAATCGGCACTACGTCCTTCATTCATAAAGTGAATGGGAATACCTGAGGTATTAGAAGTAATTAAAGTCCCTTTAGTACGGAATTCTTCAATTTTCTCAAAGACGGATTTTTTAATATCGAGTCTTTCAACGACAACTTCAATAATCCAGTCTGTGTCCTTTATTTTTTTAAGATCATCGTCTAGATTTCCAGTGGAAATACGGTTGACAAAATCTTTATGGTAGAGTGGTGCTGGTTTGCTCTTGATCGCGCTTGCAAGATTTTCATTCACCATGCGGTTGCGCACTTTCTTATCTTCCAGCGTCAATCCGCTTGCTTTTTCTTTTTCTGTCAGTTCCCTAGGAACAATATCCAGCAACAACACCTCGCAACCTATATTAGCAAAATGGCAAGCAATCCCGCTTCCCATAATCCCTGAACCTATAACTGTGACGTGTTTAATTCTGCGTTTTCCCATGTTGTTTTATAGCTAGTACTTATTCTTTTGTGTAAACTTTCTTTGAATAGACCAAATCATTTATCCGATTAGTCACCTCTAGAAAGATACTTAATTTTTCTTCTGAAATTTCTGATTTCACCACGTTATCAAAGGTTTTAACTACGTTTTTAGAAAAATCGCGCATCTCTTTTCCAAAGTCGGTTAAATGTATCAAAACACTGCGTCCATCTTCAGGATTGCGGCTTCTAGTAATCAGACCTTTTTCCTCCATCGCTTTTAAAGTGCGCGATAAAGAAGTAGCCTCCATTCCCATTTTAGGCCCTAAAGCAGTGCTGGGAGTACCTGTTTCTGGATCGATACTTATCAGCGCAAATCCAGTAGCCATGGTGCTTCCCTTAACGCTTGCCTGTTCGTTGTACATCTTTGCAACGGCCATCCAGGTCGATCTCAAGACGTAATCTATGGTTTTATCTTTCATAAAATTGAGTCTCAAATATAATCAAAAGTATTATGCACGCATAGTATACTTGTTAAAGTTTAACCGAAATAATTATTGATTTTCAGCATTTAGGATAGGCAATTAAAAGGCATCTTGACGCAGGTTCCGGCAATCTAACAAGCACTGCGCGACTGGAGATAAAACAATTTCACTTCAATCCATTGACGTTCATCATGACATTATTATTGTCATTGTAGAAATTTCAACTGTATTTAAGGAACATGATTTTCTTTGCGCCATTGATTATGCGTCACAGCCACAACCGTTTTTCATGACGCGGTCTTCTATTTTTTTAAAGGTTCCAGAATCGGAGTCGGTTCTTGCCATATCGCTCAATAATTCCAAGACGGATTTCTATTACGCTTTCGCGAAAGCGGAACAATTCAAAGTCTACAATAAATAATCTATCCTGAAATTATTCTTAGAGGTAATGCTCTTTTGACTAGCGCTTCAAGCTAAAATGGGCAGAGAATTCAGTTCCATCTTTAAGGGTTGCTTTGAACCAGTAATCACTGGAGGGTAGGGGCTCACCATTAAAGGTACCATCCCAACCTTGAGCAGTGGACAATAATTGTTTCAATAATTTCCCATAACGATGGAAAATAAAAATTTTAGCCTTTGGTTCAAACATGTTGTTAACGCCATCCAGTTGCCAGAAATCGTTAAATCCATCAGCATTAGGTGTGAAAAACCGCGGATAACCCACGATGCTGAATCGTTGCTGAGTTACCCCACACCCATTTTTATCATTAACGAATAAGGTATAAAAATCAGGTGGAAGATCATTGAAAAAAGGACTTTCCTGATAACTAGCATTTTCATCGATGCGGAATTCATAATCACCCAGCCCACTTACCATTGCAGTTGCAGACCCAAATTCCCCACCGTTTGCATTAATTATTTCTATAGCGTTTATGGTAGCTGGATCACAGTTGATCGTAGTAATTAGCTGGTTTCTATAGGTGTCAAAATCATCCGCATCATTTGTATTAGAATTATACCTTGATTCCTCATTCTCTCCATAGTATCTATTCTGCGCCTCTAACTGTCCATAGCTTAATTGTACCGTACAAATAACCAGCACAATTAAAGCGATACGTGTTTTTATCATGCTGCTAATTTAAAGGATTAGACCTATAAGTCGCGACGCTTGAGTAGCGCAAAAGCCCAATAAATAAAAATAGAACTCCAGATTAATACAGATGCGACATCAATCCATTCGACTTGATAATCAAAAACGAGACCTCCTTGCGTTACCTGATTAATGCTAGAACCTATCAAATCAATTCTTGTGAATGGTTGCTTAATTAAATTTGCCATGGCGTTTAATGGAAGGATATGAAGGACATAATCATACACCTGCGTACCATATGCCTTATCAATCACGTAGGCAATTATATTGACGGCACCCTCAAAAAGCCACCACACAGCGACAAAACCCAAAGCAAACGCACTACGTTTCAATAAAATTCCTGCAAAAAGACAAAAACTAAAAAATACCAGATGCCCTAAGAAAAAGGCTCCTATAAATTGTAAATCTGAGAAAATGATACCAATCTCGTTGTAATCTGAATAGATTAAACCTAAAGTTAATGATGCTAGAAACACAACTAGTGTGGTTAACACGGCAAGTATCAATACAAAGTAAAATTTAGATAAAATTAACTCCTTTTTACTCAACCCGTCAATCAAATTCTGTTTGATCGTCCTATTGCTGTATTCACTTGCTGTTAGAGAGACAATTACAATTGCAATGAATATTTTTAGAAAGCTGGTAAAATAGGTGCTAACATGCCAGACATAAGGAAAGTCAAAAATGCCTAAATCTGAGAAACTACCGCTGAACCCGTTGAAATCAATTTTGATCATTCCCACCAGCATCATAAGTGCAACGATGGATAGGTAAATTATGGTCAATATTTTACTACTACGGCTGTATCTGAATTTGTGAAATTCTATATCAAGTAATCTTTTCATCTGTAGTGGTTAGTTTTTAGTTAGCTCTATAAATTGATCTTCTAGGCTCTGCTTTTTAAACATCAATTTACTTAATACAATACCTGCGTTGTAGGCATCTTGATTGATTTGGGTGGTGTTGACATCTTTCAATAATTTGACTTCAAATCCATCAAGTTGATCTTCTGTACTCCCCACATAATCTTGTGTTTTCATAAAGCGCATTAAAGCTGCTTTATCGACGGCATCTATCAATATGGAACCAAAGTTTTTATTCATTTCTTCCACAGGACCGCAATACAACATCTGTCCCTTGCGCAAAACAATAACGTGGGTGCACACTTTTTCAACTTCATCTAGTAGGTGAGAGGCGAGTAAAATGGTAGTTCCCATTTTAGCAATATGCTGTATGATATCCCTTATTTTACGTATTCCCTGTGGATCCAGACCATTAGTAGGTTCGTCTAGGATCAATATCTCGGGATCGTTCAATAATGCACTGGCAATGGCAAGACGCTGCTTCATTCCTAGTGAGTAGGTTTTGAAGGGACTATTTTTTCGCGAAAGCAAATCTACCAGTTCCAGTTTTTCATCAATTTTATCCTCACTTATTTCTTTGATTTTACAAACCAGTTTTAGGTTTTGCACCGCATCCATATTAGGATAGAAGTTGGGTCTTTCTATTATAGCACCTATGCGTTTGAGAGCATTGTGATTGTTAACAGTACCTTCAAACCAGGAATAGCTACCTGCGGTAGGATTAACGACATTGAGAACCATTCCTAAAGTGGTAGATTTGCCGCTGCCGTTAGGACCTAGAATGCCATACACATGACCTTTTTGTATTTGAAAGCTTACGTGATCTACTGCTTTTAGAGCACCATAGTGCTTTGAGAGATCTTTAATTTCAAGGATTTTTTCCACAGTTGGCGTTTTTGTTGTATTATGAGACTAAGATAAAAGTAAAACGTTACCAATTCCATGAATGAAGTTCAAGAAGATAAGTTATTATCTAAGAAAAAGCCCGCTTTTCCCGTACACCAAAAGCTTAGGGATTATCTAAAAAAATACAATCGTGATTCTGATATCTCTGTTTCCTACGACGACTTGTTACGTTTTCAAGGTGCAATCACGGTTTATGACCGCAATGAAGAAGATACCTTATGGGTACGTTGCTATTATGCAGATCATGAACGAGAAAATATAGATAAAGACTTAAGACACATCTATGATGTACTCCATAGTGATGGTCGCAGCAATACAATGGATTTTCTAAATGTTGATGCGGTGGACTACTGCACCTTTGGTAACACAAAACCATTCAGAATTAAGGTGCGTAATATCTTAAATGATGCGTTTACCTATTTTTATGTGAAACGTGCAGATGCGTCAAGAGTTTACGGTCTGGAGCTGGAACATTTGCTATCGCCACACAGGATCAATTTTCTAGTTCACGATGACACTTTAATAGAAGAGCATATCGCGGGAATTCCCGGTGATGAATTTATTGATAATTATCTAGAGGAATGCGACCATCAAGAACGCACTCAAATAGCAAAAGAATTTGTTAAATTTAACGAGCGCTGTTTAATAAGGCTTCTAGGAGATATGCGAGCTTACAATTATGTAATCATACCCACGCACGATTTTGACCGTGTAAGTTATGCGATAAGAGCCATTGATTTTGACCAGCAGAGTTATGAAGGGAGGCTTAAAGTGTACCGGCCGCAATTCTTTAAGGAAAATGTACCCATGGTTATGAATGTTGCTGACTGTCTTAAGAATGAAAGCATAGAACAATATAAAAAAGAGGAACGAGCCCTAATTGCTAAAAGATTGATCAATACTCAAAATCGCTATAAAGCCTTAATTAAATGCATGCGTGCTGACCATCTTACCACGAACGAAAAACTAAAAGAATTGAAGCGCGATTTGCTAGATTTTACGGGCGATATAAAATTCAAAACTTGTCGGAATATGGGATCTGTCCTTCATACGGCGCTAGAATTTGTACGCCGTAATTACTCCATTGAACTTTAAGTTACTTCTTTTCCTCGCGGTTGAAATACACTAGATAATAGTACATCTGTCGCTCTTCATCCCAGCCTTTTTCAATGTATTTCTCTGCGCTGTCAGAATTTGTAAAGTCCATTTTGATCTGTACGTGAGTGTCCAGATTGATCACGCTTTTGATACCTTTTCTCGCAGCACTTACCGCAGTATTTGAAATAGGGAAACTGGAAACGTCCTCAATACTATATTTAGGGCCCTTTTCTGTTTTGTAATTTTTGAATTCTGGAATTAGGTCAGGATTTTCTAGGGTTTCATTTAAAAAAGCCGACTCTTCAAAATCATCATTTTTGGCAAAATAGTTTACAGATCTGTTCATAAACATCACCTCTTCTTTTTTATCCTCTGCTGGGAGGACAACGTCTTTTGCAAAGTCTTGACAGAATTTAAGATACTTTTTAGTGAAGAAATTTTCATCTTCAAAAACGTCCACACCTAAGAAATCATCTAGCCAATATTTAGCATCGTAGCGGTTTGAATCTACAGAAAGAATTTTGAAACCATTTTCTTGTTCTGCGTTGAAAATTATGGCGCCTTTATCCAGTTTGTTGAGGTTGACTCCTTGTTTCAGGAGCATTTTCAAGTCGGTTTCTGATTCTTCAAATTGAAGGAAATCTTGTTTGATTTCGCTTTTGAATATTCCTATGGCGTCTACTTTATTGTTGTCCAGCATGACGTTTGTAAAATAGCAAACGTAAACCTCACCGCTTCTAATGTGTGGATGTACGGACTGTTGATAGAGTTGTTTTGCTATCTTTTTAGAGTTTTCCAGTAAGGTTGCTGGGGTGCTAAATATCGCTTTCGCGAAAGCGTACATTTCATGAAATTCTAAGTCCTCTTCATGATGAAAACTATAATACGCCTCTTCTTTGGAACGGAAGGGTTTTAAAAAATATTCCTTGAGTAGCGAGTGCATTTCATCATCCAGCGGTGTGCTATTACTGGAAGTAAGAAGCATCTCTCCTTTATTTTTATTTCCTACGCGATGGATCGCAAGGTCTTCAATTCTCGTATTAAATAGGTTGATCATGTAGGTCTAGTAAAACTCGTTATCGTCGTATTCATCATAAGATTCCTCATCATCGCCATAAGAATCATCATCTTCATCCTCGCCCTCGTGGAATCGTGGGTCTGCCTCAAACTCTGGATCTGGTGGCGAGTCCGGTAATTCTCCCATTGCAAATATGACTTGAGGATATGCGGTACCATCGACTGGACCAGCAATATCTGCCAGTTCAATCATAAAAGTCCACATGCTTAGGAAATCATAGACATATATCATCTTTGTATTCCCCTTATCCATTACATCATCAATAGCTGTATCCTGCATCTTTTTAACAGGTGCCGTACCATCGCTCATATCAAAAAGGCAGTATTCTTCACCTTGATTCCAGTCAGCATCACAAGCATAAAAGCTTGCCATCTCATCGCCCTGGAGCTGGAATGACTGCGCAATTACATTATGAAGGTCTTCTAGGGTAGCGTCAGACTCGATCTCAATATCGCGGAAACAGTCCTGCGTAGTGTCGAGAATAGCTCTTAATCTATAGATCATTTCCGATTTTTTTTAAGGATTGCAAAGATAGGTTTTTAAAGAATTGTGACCCTAAAGTTTCTCCCGATCCTATAATTATTATCCCACGATTCTAGCCGATCTCAATCGCATCCAAATGTAAAATTGAAGTCCCAAAATCAAAGAGGCGGTGACTAAATGAGCAGCCTGTGAACCAAATGGAAAATCAACGTAATTCATTAGAATACCACTAATCATAGTGATTATGATTAAGAAGGCAAGCCAGTAGTAAGATCTCTTAGGATGATTCCATTTTTTAATGGCTATATAAAAGAACCAAAAATGCAATAGCGTCAAAACGATGGAAAAACTGCGATGGATGAAAAATAAAACGGGACCATTTTCCAACCATTCAGAACTAAGGTTGTAGCCAAATAGATCTACTTGATGATCTATATATTGACGAACTTGAGTTCCCATGACTACTTGTACAAGGGTCAAAATTATTAATACGGAAGCGATATTTGCCAACTTCCCGTCGTTTTTGTAGCGGTTGTCAGGCGGTAGAACTTCATACAATAAGTAAATGAGTAAACCTACAATCAGCAGCGCTACAATCATATGTATCGTGATCAATACTGGTGACAGCAACGTATCGACAACGATTTTACCTATCACTGCTTGTATCAACATCGATAGTAAAGCCACCACGGTAAGAATTGTAATTTTAGGTCTTGATTTAATAAACTGCAGCGATAATAATGCTGCAATCAGCACTACTAATCCACCTAGAGCGCCTATTAATCTATTAATATACTCAGTCCAAGTATGAAACTTATTGAAAACCGCATAATCGTGTTTAGTGTAGGGTTCCCAATTTTCTGCCTTATAAGTGGTTGAGGTAAAGAAATCTTTTTTAGCAACTTGCAACGCTTCCTCGTGAATGATGACCATTCCTTTCTTGTAGGGTGTGTCAGGGGAGAATTCAAGCTCAGCTTCCTCAGTTGGTGGTACCCAGTACCCAAAACATTTAGGCCAGTCTGGACAACCCATCCCACTTCCAGTCATGCGCACGACAGCACCTGCAATAATGATCAAGTAGATAACAAGTATACTCAACCGCAACCAGCGGCGATAGTTTTTTGTAGTAAATAGTATTGTAGCCACTTCTAATATTTTAATTCAAAACCTGAAACCTGCAATGTCAAATCTCAAATCGTCAATTTTTGATTCTCTTCCGAAACCGTGATTGCCTATTCTCTTATTGACTTAAACTCCACATAATTCCTTAATAAACCTAAACCTGTGTATTCTTGAAAAGAGTCTTTCGGTGTTCGTTATTATTTGATCAATACTCGCTTTTCCTTCACTTTACCTAATTTCAATATGGTAATTCTCAAACTGTTCTGGACTGCGCTAGAACTAACATTTTTACTCAACTCTTAGCAGAATCAGTGCATCCTATCACCGCGAACTTCTAGCGTTTTCATAAAATCAGCTTCATATGCTAACCAGTATTGCCATCTTTTCATAACCCTGTCTTCAGGAAAATAGGTCTTTGATAAATCAAGAAACAATTTGTAATGACTGGCTTCCGCGACCATGAATTGATGGTAAAATTTTTGTAGATCTTCATCTTCTAAATTTTGCGACAGCATTTTGAAACGTTCACAACTTCTCGCCTCGATCAACGCACAGATTAGCAATTGATCTAGAAACAAAAAATCCCGGCTTTCACCCTTTGGTTTTCCCTTCATCAATGTTTTGATGTAGTCGTCAGGGCGTTGTAATCCCAACGTTAAACCGCGTTTTTTTAATTCTGCAAGTACCATTCTAAAATGACCCCATTCCTCTGTCACTACAGGTGCTAGAGCTTCTACGAGCTCTGGTTTATCAGAATGCATCTGTACCATGGATATCATAGTACTTGCTGCTTTTTGTTCGCAAAAAGCATGGTCTGTTAAAATATCTTGAAGGCTCATTGCTGCCAGATCTACCCACCTGGGATCTGTGGGTAAATTGAGACCTAATACTGTTTTGGTTGCTTCAGTAGATTTCATAAATACAAAGATCGGTTAGAATAGTAGGAACGTCAAGATATCTCACTTCATTTATTGCACTAGTGAAAAGAGAATTCCCTCAAATTGAGAAGATAATTGCTAATGATCTAAGTAGGTGTTAGAGAAATAGATGATAGATCTAGATCATATTTTTTTGAGATACTCAATCAATACCTGAACTTCACTATTAGAAAGATTTTTAACTAACTCACTTTCTCTTTCATCAACCTTAAGATCGAGCCTAGATAGTAGCTTTAAACCAGTTTCAGTAATCGTTATTTCAATTTGTCGTCTATCGTTGGAACATTGCACGCGTTGCGCATATTCCTTAACAACAAGTTTATCTACAACTCTGGTTGTGTTAGAGTTGGAATGCAGCATGTCTTTGCTTACATCTTGAAGGTTAGCTGGATCTCCTTTTCTACCTCTCAATATCCGCAAAACATTAAATTGCTGTATAGTAATTTTCTCTTCTTTAAGTACGTGAGCAATAGCCTCTGTGAATTCTGTACTCTTTTTTACGATAGTGGTAATTAGCTTTCGCGAAAGCGGAATACCCGCAGTCTCATCCATAGTCATAACTTATATTGTATCTACAAATGTAAATTTTTATAAGTCATGGGCTGATTTTTATTTATAAATTTGCAGCTTAAATTATTCTCAATTCAATAATTTACCGAATGTTGCGTTAGGTTTCTAAACTATCTATTATGAAAAAATTATGTACAGCAGCCTTTGTTTTGATAGGGATCTTTTCTTTTGCTCAAACTGATAGTGGGTTTGGTATTAAAGGAGGTTTAAATTATGGATCTTCTGGTGAGTTTAAAGATGAAATCAATAGCAATACAGAAGACCCAGATTCTAAAATAGGATTTCATTTAGGCGTGTTTGCTAAAGCTGACCTAGGACCTATATATGTTAGACCAGAACTGATTTACACAAAACTGAATAGCGAATATTCGATTGGTGACTTTGAGGTTCAAAAGTTGGATTTACCTATTCTTGTGGGCGTCAATGTCATCGGTCCTTTAAATGTTTTCGCGGGACCTTCCCTTCAATATATTCTTGATACAGATCTAGAAGGATTTGACGTAGATGATGTAAAAGATCAATTTTCTGTAGGGGCACAATTTGGTGTTGGACTGGATCTAGGTAGGTTGGGAATCGATTTACGATATGAGCGTGGTTTCAAAGATAATGAGGTAACCTTTTTTGACATTAACCGCAGTCGAATTGATACAAGACCTGAACAATTAATAATTGCATTGAGTTTATCTTTGTAAGATAGAATTAAGGTAATGCGTGCCTCAAATTATCCCTAAATATTTGATGTTGCGTCATGAAACCATCCCAATTGGGATGGTTTTTTTATGCTAAAATTAAAATTCTGATTGCGTTTTTAAAGTCGTTCGCTTACGCGAAATGGGGTGAACGAATGTAATCTGCTGGGCATGTAAGTGCAATCTACCTTCCCTATTGCCATAAAGATCATCACCCACGATGGGAGTGTTAAGACCATCTACATGGGCAGCGTGAACTCTCAATTGATGCGTTCTTCCAGTAATGGGGTAGAAGTGAACCCTTGTTTTACCGTCAAAGCGCTCTACAACTTCAAACCGGGTCCTAGCAGATTTTCCATACTCGTAATCTACCAGCTGGTACGGTCTGTTGTCGAGATCCACACGCAACGGTAAATCAATATAGCCATCGTCCTCTTTAACATTGCCATTTAAAATCGCAACATACCTTTTATGAACGCTGCGTTTTGTGAACTGTTCTTGCAAGTCGTGATAGACTTCCAGAGTTTTTGCGATTAATAGAATTCCAGAAGTTGACATATCGAGTCTATGAACGATCAATGGCCCGGTAGCATCTGGATACTTTTTCTTCATTCTACTTTGAACCGAATCATTAATGGATTTTCCTGGAACAGATAAAAATTCCGGTGGCTTGTTAATTGCCAGCATATACTCATCCTCATAAATAATCTCCAACTCTTCATCCACCACAGGACTTTCTAAAAGCGGATTTGCTTCTACGTCCATTCCCATGAGCATAAATTCTAATACCGGTTCACACTTGCTGCGGCAAGCTGGATAAAAATTTCCATGCTTGCGAACCTTTGACTTGGGTGATTTCCCGTACCAAAACTCTGCCATTGTGATAGGCTTTAAATTATTCTGAAAAGCGTATTGCAATAACTTAGGAGCTGCACAATCTCCCGTTGCAGCCGGTGGTGATTCTGGGATTCTAGACTTGAATATATTCTTGACACTTTTAGTTTCACCGCGGGCGTTTAGAAAATTATACTCATCAAACAACCAGTCTTGCAACCAGTTTGATCCATCTTTCCGTTGCGAGCGCAGGGCGTTCAGCTTGTCTTGCAACAGATTGAACTTTTGTTGCAATTGCATTATTTTTTGCTCGAGATAAACGTCATATTCTTTCAAGTAGAAGCTGTCGTTTAAACTTAATTGTCGCTGTTCTGCTTCAAAAGTCGAAAACTCTACTTTAGGAAGTAACTTTTTTTGTTCCTTAAGGTAAATGCGCCGTTGTCTTTTACGACTTTGAATCCGTTTTTTTTCGAATTTTAATTTCTGCTGGTTTTCTGCTGCTGCTTTACTGTAATTCGCAATCAGTTCTGTATTTAAAGGATCTGTTTCTAATTTCTGTAATTCTTGAGTCAGAAGATCGAGTTTGTGTGTTTCTTGTTTAAAAAATTGATCTACGCGCTCCAATTCATAAACAGGTGGTACAAAAAATGGTTGGGTAGTTTCTCCAGCCAGTTTTCCCGAGAACCCGGCTAGGTAGTCTAATTCTCCATTGAGATTTTCCACCACTAAAACTCCAAACATTTTCCCAGCCTCCTGCAAACCTTCAATCGAAAACCATTCCGTTTGCAATGCGAGGTATTCTTGCAACTCCTGCGCCGCAATTCTAGCCAATTCATGAGGCTGATAATAAAACGGAAAGTTGAACTGTGACGGTTTTTCAATGGAGTCTACGTCAGTTTTGAAAGAATGAATCACGCGGTGGCTTCAAATACGGGTTCGTATAATTTCTTGACTCGCTCAAGACTTAAGGAATCGTTGATTTCATAGAAATAGTCCAGTTGCCATTTTTGGGTTCGTATTGCTTGCTTGTTGTTGGGCACGGCCCAGACAGGATATAATCGGAAACCTCTTTTTCCTTCTTTCTTTTCAGAAGAAACAATGCCCTTATCAATAAGGACAGATTTAGGAAATACAAATTGTCCCAATCGAGATTCAGATTCAGCTTCAGTCGTCACTACATAAAAATCAAACGGATCTGTTTGCTCTAAAGGTTCGATTACTCCATGACTATTTCTTTTCCAAAAAGTCACAAATTGGCCTATCTTTTTTGGAGTGACCTTTGCACTGCGATATATAATATGGTTTCCATCAAGTAAAAACCGGCTCGCATGATATTCCTTGCTTTCCCGTTCTAAAACGAAACCAGATATATCATAACCACATGGATCAAAAACCATCTTTTTGACTTGGTTTAAGTTGGAATCAAGATCGTTTTTATCATTATTCATTCCTATCCCAGGCTTTGCATATTGACCAGATTGCTATAAACTCCTTGTAAAGCAATAAGTTCTTCATGAGATCCTTGTTCTGCTATTTTACCGCGGCTCATCACTATGATTTGATCGGCCTTTTGAATGGTACTTAATCGGTGAGCTATAACTATCGAGGTTCTATTTTCCATCACCTTTTCTAAAGCACCCTGCACCAGTCGCTCACTTTCAGTATCCAGCGCACTAGTAGCCTCATCTAGAATAAGAATAGGTGCGTTTTTCAACACTGCTCTAGCTATGCTTAAACGTTGCTTTTGACCACCACTTAATTTGTTACCGCTATCACCTATATTGGTTTGTATTCCATTGGGAAGTTGAGACACAAATTCCCAGGCATTGGCAATTTTAAGAGCTTCTATTACTTCCTGATCAGTGGCGTTTTTATTGCTCAACGCTACATTCACCGCCACCGTATCATTAAATAAAATACTATCTTGAGTTACCAGAGCCATTTGATCGCGCAAGCTTTTCAACTTCACATCTTTAATATTGACGCCATCGATTTCAATCGTTCCCTGTTGGATATCATAGAAACGAGTTACAAGATTTGCGATAGTACTTTTCCCGCTACCTGATTGACCTACTAGGGCAACGGTAGAGCCTTTGGGAATGGATAATGTAAAGTTTTCCAATACATTTTCATCCTCATAAGCAAATGTTAGGTTACGAATTTCTATCGCTTTCGCGAAAGCGGACACCTCCACAGCATTTTCTTTATCCTTGATATGGTTTTCTGTATGCAATATCTGCAAAACGCGCTCTGCAGCTGCGTTCCCCTGTTTGACACCATAACTAGCTTTTGAAATCGCTTTAGCCGGTGTTAAAATTCCATAGGCAAGGCCCATAAAAGATATGAAAATCGCACCATCAATGTTATTGTCAAATACCATTTTTCCACCAAACCAAAGCAAAACACCTATCACCAGAATTCCTAAAAATTCACTCACCGGACTTGCTAATCCTTTGCGCAGTTCTAATTTATTTGCATAATTGTAGTAGCGTTGCGTACTATCTTTAAAACTGTCCTCCATGCGATTTTCAGCATTAAAACCTTTGATAACCTTGAGTCCACCCAGTGTTTCTTCTAATAAAGAAAGAAAGAAACCTTGTTCTCGCTGTACATTATCACTCTGCTTTTTTAAACGCTTTCCTATGAGGGAAATGATAAATCCAGAAATAGGTATGAATACGAGAACAAAAATGGTTAACTCTACACTGAACAATAACATAGCTGCCAGAGCAAAAAGTATGTTCAACGGTTCCTTAACAATCAGTTCAAGAATGGATAAAAAGCTCGTTTGTACTTCCTGAGCATCACTGGTAGCACGAGCAATAACATCGCCCTTGCGTTTTTCAGAAAAATAGGAAATGGGCAGATTTACAATCTTACCGTATAAAGCATTTCTAATATCCCTCATCACGCCATTTCTCAGGAATGTAATAAAGTAAGTCCCTAAATATCCCGATACGTTTTTAAGCAAAAACAGCAATAGAACAATAGCAATCATAGCAATCAAAGCTTGTTCTTGATTATTGCCCACAACATCAGTCACGTACCAGTTTACATAACCTTCTAGATAATCCTTAGCCGTTGTAATCCCTTCCCATACTGGTTTTTGATAAACATCTTCTGTCGTTTGAAAAAGAACCTTCATAACGGGAACGAGCGCTACAAATGACAACGTACCGAAGAAGGCATAGAAAATATTACAGATAATGTTTGCAATTCCATACTTGCGATACGGCTTTGCAAACTGAAGTATTTCTTTAAAGTAATTCATTAATTAATATCAAGACCCTTTTCAATAGCGTCTAATTTTTTATTCAATTTTGCTTTCATTGCGTCATAATTATCGACATTATCCAGTGTTTCTTTAACACTCATGTAAAACTTGATTTTAGGTTCAGTTCCACTAGGTCTGGCTGCGATTTTACTTCCATCTTCCAGATAAAATATCAAGACATTTGAAGAAGGAACATCTATTTTTTCAGCTTTATTCAGAGATTGATTCCTGCGGATTCCTGTCTGGTAATCCTCGATAATGATTACTTTTTTACCAGAAATTTCTGAAGGTGGCGCCGCTCTCAAGTCAATCATCATTTGTTTTATTTCCTGTGCCCCAGAGATTCCTTTTTTAACTAAGCTTACCAAACGCTCCTGGTAACAGCCATGTTTTACATATAGATTTAATAAATAGTTGTAAGCTGTTGTTTTGTTCGCTTTCGCGAAAGCGAGCATTTCACAAGCCAGTAAACTAGCAGTAACGGCATCCTTATCCCGAACGAAATCGCCTACCATGTATCCAAAACTTTCCTCGCCACCACCTATAAAGTTTTGATCTGGAGCATCCACAATCATTTTAGCAATCCATTTAAATCCTGTCAACCCTTCCTTGCATTCCACGTTATGAGCGGCGGCAAGATCTTGCATCATGGGTGTGCTGACGATGGTAGACCCTATGAAAGGTTTATTTAATTTTTTAAGATCTGTCTGCTCTAATAAAAAAGCTGTCATCGCAATCATAGTTTGATTGCCGTTGAGTAACAGCATCTCACCATTATTATCTCGAATTGCAATTCCCAATCTGTCGCTATCTGGATCCGTACCGATGACGATATCTGCATTTATTTTGTTAGCCAGACCCACTGCCATTTCCAGTGCTTCCGGCTCTTCTGGATTGGGAGATTTTACGGTGGGAAAATTACCGTCGGGAACTTCCTGCTCTTTTACAATATGTAGATCTGTATAGCCCGCAAGTCGCAAGGTGTCTGGCAAGATGGTAATGCTGGTACCGTGTAAACTGGTGAACACCACTTTTACTTTAGAACGATCAATATCACCTGCAATCTTTCCAGCGCTGACACTATCCTCGATAAAGGCCTGGTCGTCGGTTTTATCTAAAAGATGAATTAAACGATCGTTTCCACTAAATTTTATATCGGCAAAATTTGTTTTATCTATGGTGTCTAATAACTGTTTATCCTGCGGTGGTACTAATTGACCGCCATCTTGCCAGTATACTTTATACCCGTTGTACTCTGGCGGATTATGACTGGCAGTGAGCACAATACCAGCGTGACAGTTTTTACGTTTTACGGTATATGACAGCAGTGGGGTAGGGCGCAGCTCTGGGAATAGATATACGTGAATACCGTTAGCGGTTAAAACCTCTGCAACAACTCGCGCAAGTTCTTTACTATTATGCCTGCAATCATAAGCAATTGCGACTTTTAATTCCTCATCGGGAAATGACTCTTGTAAGAATTGAGATAATCCTTGTGTGTTTTTTCCTAGGGTGTATTTATTTATTCTATTTGTTCCTACGCCCATGATACCGCGCATTCCACCAGTACCGAATTCTAAATTTTTATAGAAAGATTCCAGGTATTCTTCAGATTGTGCTTGAATCAGTAATTCGGTTTTTGAGATGGTATCAACGTCAAAAGGTTTTTTAGTCCATGCCGTTGCAACGTTGCGAATGTGATCTTTATCCATGTATATTAAAAATATAGATTTACAAAGGTACTATTTTATGAAACGCTCGCGAGCAGCATTGATTCACGCGTTTTAGTTTTCACAATTCTCGCAATACGTCATTTTCAAATAAGCATCTTCTAATAATTGAAACGTCACGCCACCTTCTAGCGATGGGTTAAATAATTTGCAATACCGCTCCATGTTTTGATTGACTGCATTGAGCATAATTGTCCGATATGCATCAGTTTGTGTCAGTTTTTTGTCAATCATGGTGAGATTTAAATAGTAGAATAACAAATCCTCATCAATGGTAATTTCTTGGGCACGTGGTTCTAGTAATTTTACGGCCTCGCTGCTTTGAGCATAATAAGTCAGGAATTGCGCAAGACTTAGGTAATCTGAATCGGTTAGAGAGATTTTTTTGTAGGTGTTTAGAATGTTGCGGACGCTCCTATCTTTTTCGTCAAAGTTGCGCTTGCGCATCTCACGCTCTGCACGAACTATATGGTAGTTAATCATCATGCGATCTATGAGACTGCGCTCGATCCCGTATTTTTTGAGGTTTGAAATTTGATTCTTAAACTGGATGGCATCGATGGGAGCTGCATCATTTCTCCAAAGTATAAATTTCAATACGACGAGATTGTATTGGATTTTGGGATTTTTAGGATCGAGATCTGCGAGGCCTTTTAAGTCGTTGTAAACAATCATGGACTGGCGTATATCCATGGAATATTTATACATATTATTTTTGACTAGAAAATCAATGTATTTTTTCTGTCTGGGGATTTCTAATTTATTCAAGGCATCTGGAGACACTAGACCCCTTACCTTATCATATAAGGATGCCTGAATCGCTGCAGCCTCTTCTAATTTTTCAGATTTAAGGTTAGCGTTGAAAAGTACAATCAATTCATCCACAGACTTGTCCTTATATAAATCGATGCGATCCAGCTCTAGGGTAACCACTGCCTTACGATGATTTGCAAGAATAGGTTCTAATTCAGTGGAAGTTTGCCCTACTACTTTTGCTTTGATCTCTTTTTTGGAGAGCGATTTCAAGTCGGCAAATTTTGATTTTGAAATGTCATTGAAAAATTCCACCCAATTTTCAGAGGTTGTGATGTTTGTTTTTATTTCTGGTGATTGGAAGGTTTGCATGGAACTGGCAATACTGCTGCCGCGTTCTTGTTGTAGTTCCATATTACGTTCTGTACTTCCTTCAATACTTGCGTATGCCTTGATATCAATAGATTTAATATTGAAATCTGTCAAACGCAGGGAATCGTATAAAGGTTTAATGTCTGTCGCCTCATAAACCGATTTATTTTTCTCAAACGGAATTACAAATTTCAACGTTTTATAGCGAGTAATGGATTGCTCTGAATCGCTGATAATTTTTTGGTTTTTGAAGGTCAGTGAATCCAGATAAATTCCCATATCCAGCAAATCCCAAGGATAGGATGCCAGGTTGTAAATAGTATAATATTTACAAAGTGTATTTTCATTTAAAAAAAGAATGTTGAATTCTAGATCCTGCTTCATCATAGAACCGGGAATCGTTCCCACCGCCACACGATATTTGTCTTTTTCAAAAGGTTTCATTCCTTTCTTCAAGTCGCTGGTGTAAATAGGAGCAAGTAGTTTTCCTTTTATTTGTGAAGCCATTGTAGTGCTTTCACAAGAGTAGCGATCTTTTGAAACAATTTCCACGGCTATACCGTCGGTTGACTTTTTGAAGAGTTGGTTGACCCATTTCTCATCATTAGTTTCAAAGAAAAGATTACGCCCGTCTCTTTTAATGACAAAAGAAGTTTCCTTGGGCTTATTTTGAAAAGCCTGTTCAAAATAAGAGCAGACGGCGCTTCTTTCAGCACTAGTGGGAAATTGAATCCCAAAAAGCTCTTGAGCGTTAGTAACCGTCAGAAAAAAGCAAAAGATAATAATAATAGATAATTTCAATCGGCTGGCCATCTGTGGTGTATTAAAATACTAAAATAGCCTTTCGGGTTTAAGAAGCAAGAGAAACGTACGTAGGTTGGTTTTTAATCGGTGGTACTAACTTTATGACTAAAGCTACGAGTGGTGACATTGTGGTTGCTATTGGATTTTTTAGGATCTAGGCTATCAATTTAACCGCTTAAAGGCATCAATTCCAGAACATCTATTGATTACTTTTTATCAGATTCTTCTTTAAAAAGATTAGATCTTGGTGGTTTCCTCTGCAATTTTATATCGTTCTTGTTGAAGGCCAGTTCTAACAATAAGCTCACCTATAAAACCAGCGATGAAGAAAAGACTTCCTAAAATCATTGCGGTTAAAGCAATATAAAACCAAGGGTTTGTGGTCACTAATACATAGGGTAAATCTGCCGCCATTTTGTAAAGCTTAGAAACACCGATGTATGCGGCCACGACAAAACCAAATATGAACATCACAAATCCCAAAGTCCCAAAAAAGTGCATCGGACGTTTACCAAATCTAGATATGAATGCAATGGTCACTAGATCTAAAAATCCTTTTATAAAACGATCATATCCAAACTTTGTCTCGCCATACTTGCGGGCCTGATGCTGCACTACTTTTTGAGTAATATTAGTATAACCCGCATTTGCTGCAAGCACAGGAATGTAACGGTGCATCTCGCCGTGAACATCTATATTTTTCACTACCGCGCTACGATAGGCTTTCAAGCCGCAATTAAAGTCGTTGAGCTGAACCCCACTGGTGCGTCTCGCAGCCCAATTGAATAATTTACTGGGCAAATTTTTAGAGATGACGTTATCATATCGCTTCTTTTTCCAGCCGCTAACCAGGTCATAATTGCCGTCAACAATCATATGGTACAGTTCGGGAATCTCCTCAGGGCTGTCCTGTAAATCAGCATCCATAGTGATGACCACATCGCCTTCTGCTCTTTTAAAACCTGCATGAAGCGCTTGTGATTTACCATAATTGCTCAAAAACTTTATGGCGGTGAGGTTGTTTCGCTTTCGCGAAAGCGAACTTAATATAGACCAACTGCTATCAGTACTGCCGTCGTCAATATAAATGACTTCAAATGAAATACTTGTTGTGACCATGACGCGTTCTATCCATTCCTGTAACTCTGGAATGGACTCTGCCTCGTTAAGTAGCGGTATGATGATGGAAAGCTGCATTCTAGGCGGTCTCAGGATTTTTCTTAATAAAGAATGCCATGACAATTCCTATAACTGTGTAAAAAAGCAATTTTGAAGTCGCGGCCTTTATATAACTGATGGCACTGTAATCAATGTCGCTGACTTGAACGGCAGCATTTGAAGTAGCTTTGCGCTGTTCCACCATCGTTTCCTGCAACAAACGAATTGTTTCTTGTGCTGCAGGATCCCATACCACATAAATTAAATAATTGATAGCAGCTTCTGCTATAAAAATGATGAGAACTGATAAGAAAAAAGCGAGTACGGCCTGCTTTAATGAAAGGTAACCACCCAGCTGTCGTTTGCTGTATACTTGTGCAGCAATCCCTATTGAAAGTGGGATCACATAAGTGGCTATTCCTATCCAGACGTTTTGAAAGTCTTGATTTTGCCATATGTAAAGATAGCAGGACACCACAACGGCTGCTCCCGCAAGTCCAAAAATAGCTGCTATTTTCTTAACGATATTATCCACTTTAATAACTCTTTTGGGTTTGCTTGCAAATATAACCGTTATGAAAGTTGTTGACATGGCAAGTTCATTGTATTTTTACGAGCAAGGCCTTGCGTATATAATTTAAATGATTAAGTTTGCAGCCGCTAAAGAATAAAGTACAAGATCATGCAAAAAGGAATCCACCCAGAAGATTACAGACTAGTCGCTTTTAAAGACATGTCTAATGAAGAAGTTTTCATTACTAAATCTACTACAAATACAAAAGAAACTATCGATGTAGATGGTACGGAATATCCATTAGTTAAAATGGAAATTTCTAGAACTTCTCACCCGTTCTACACAGGAACTAATAAACTTATCGATACCGCTGGTCGTATTGACAAGTTTAAAAACAAATACAAGAAATTCGCGAAGTAATTCTCGAATCTTAGTTTATATTTAAAAAGCCTCGCATTTGCGAGGCTTTTTTGTTGTGGTGTGAACCGAAGGCTGTAATAATTATTCGATTGCCGATTATAGTGTTCCTAGGCAAAACTTAATTACCGCTTAAAAAAACAAAAAACAAAGCCAATTCACCGCATTTCTAATTTCAGATTTGTGTATGTGATAGATTCCGCGCATCGAGTGCGGAAATTAAATGGTTGTGTCAAGATTTTACGTTAACTGAGAAGCGAAGCCGTCCTACGACGGTTTGACGCTGAGGTAATTATATTATTGTTGTACGACTTACATTTGCTCAAAGCTGAATAATAACTTGTTTTTACCGCTTGAGGAATATCTGCGAGAACGAAGTTGCTACTCGAAAATCAAAACCAACTTGTCAGGCTATTCTAACATGGAGTTTGGGGATGTGATAGATTCCGCGTTGAGTGCAGGAATTAAATGGTTGTGTCAAAATTACATTAATGAGAAGCTGCAACTGCTTACTAATGATCCTCTGTTTCTGATGCTAGTAGTGTACGTCTTTTACCGGGTGAGTTGAACTTTTTAAGTAGGATAGTAGTAAAAGTAGTACCACTTTCTTCATCGCTTTTCAAGTCTACGGAACCTCCATGTGCTTCTGCAACAATTTGCGCGAGAGTTAATCCCATACCCCAACTATTTATAGTACCGTCATCTATGTTTTCTCTGCCTAAAAATTCGAATATATGCTCTTGTTTTTCTTTAGAAATTGGATTGCCATAATTGTGAATTTCAATACTCATACGATCCCTTAAATCTTTTACTGTGATAGTAATGGGATGCAAGTTAGATCCATATTTAATAGCATTTCCGATCAGGTTTTCTAGCAATCGTCTTACAGCAGCACCGTCAAACACCCCTATAATTACTTCGTCTGGACATGATAATTTTATTTCACTTCCATAAACTTCTTTGGCCTCTTCAAAAACCCATTTGATATCGTGTATCAGGTTTTTCTCTTCAAAATTGAGCATCATTCCCTGGCCTGCCTGTACAGTAATTCCATTCATCAAGCCTTCTACCAGGCTTATAGCTTTTCTCACGCTACGTTCTGCGGCATCCCGCATTTTTCCAACCCATTTACCTTCTTTATCCTGTTTTATCATTTCTAATGATAACTGTGCGGCGGCAAGTGGATTGCGTATATCATGAGCAATAGTACCAACTAGCATTTCCTGCATTTCTTGAATAGACCTAGAAAAGGAACCTACAGATTTAAGAATGGAGGTTTCTATAACATATTTGAGCAAGTCTGAAACTTCTTCATTATATCCTTGCTTGAGCTTTAAATAATTAGACAAACATCTGTGGAAGATGATGTATTCAAGAATCACCTGTTCCACAGTGTAATTTGCAGTCTTAGCACGATGACGGCCATGATTCTGACTATTTTCTAATATTCCATTATAGCCAGCATCCACGAGTAGCGAGCCCATGTCGATATAACGGTCCATAATGTCAGCTATGTCATTGATGATGTTGGGCAGATGATCATACAATGAAACTGTAGTAGCCATTCTAGCAGCAGGAACCTCTGATGTTACTTCTTTTTCCCAAGCTGCTAAAATATCAGAATTGTTCTCTCTTAACACTCGTGCAGTGTTTTTCATTAAGTTTATTTGATGCAATTTAAGATATTTTCAAATTGCAGCTTCTGCTGTAAGAAAAAAACTACGAATTAATTATCCAAATATAATTTTAAGGACGAAAATTAAAGGGCTCTTACACACAATAAATCGTTTATTTTAATGGTGTAAATAGCATTTTGTTTGACAAAATAATTATTCAAAAGTATTTCAAAAATTAAAAAATTACATCAGTATTCACTGTCTTATTTATGGTAGTTGATTGACTTTCCTCCAATTCACTTTTACCTGGAATCTTAGACATTGCAAATTCCGCAATAGCGGTAATAGATAAAGATGGGTTCACACCCGGATTAGCTGATATCATTGCACCATCGATCACATACATGTTTTCATACCCGAAAACCTTGTTATCCTGATCAATGACACCTTGATTGCGGTCTTTTCCCATCACCGCACCGCCTAGAATATGTGCGGTTGAAGGAATTCCTGCCAGTGTTTCCAAAGCAAACGAAGTGCTAACGCCATTAATAGCTTTTTGATAGGCATCTACCAACTTAATAGATTCTGGAATGAATGGGGTAGGAGCCTTGCCTGTGCTGACGGTGGACGTCATCTGACCCAATGCATTTCTTTTAAATTTTAAGGTGCTGTCTAGGGTTTGCATGAACAGCAATACCACCGTGTTTTTTGCCCAACCGTTCACAAAATAGATCTTGAAGTAATCCACGGGATGTTTCAGGAATTTGCCTACCGTTTTGAACAGTCGCGATACCACATTTGACCCGGTGACGTAAGGCATGTGTGCAAGCTTCCACGCATCTGACCCTTCTCCATAACGGCAAATCTCCAAGTGGCTGTTTTCGTCGGTATCCAGAATGCTGCCTATGGCAATTCCCTTTGAATAATTCTTGTCCTTTTCCAGACTGGAAACACTGATCAAGGTTTCATTATTACTGCGAATGTCCTCGCCTAGCTTGTCGGATAGATCGGGCAGTGATTTTTGTTTCAGTTTCAGCAGCAATTTTACGGTACCTAAAACACCGCCTGAGAATATGACTGCAGTTGCAGTGATCTTTTTTGATTTGGCAAAGAGTTTTGTGCTGCTCTTTATGGTAACTTCATAACCTTGTGAACCGTCGCCTTTGGCTATAGGTTGTACGTCCATCACTTCGTTTTCGGCAAGAATCTCGGCACCTTGTTGTTGTGCGAGGTAGAGATAGTTTTTATCCAACGTATTTTTAGCATTGTAACGGCAACCCGTCATACAGGCACCACAGAAATTACAACCGCTGCGATCTGGGCCTTTACCATTGAAATAAGGATCCTTGACCGTCTTATTTTCTTCTCCGAAAAATACCGCCACTCGAGTGGAATCAAACTTTTTGAGGATGTCCAGATCTTCTGCTACTTTTTTAAGTCCAAGATCGCCATCAAACAATTTTGGGTTTTGCGCTGCGCCCAGCATTCGTAATGCTTCGGTGTAATGGGGTTTGAGTTCCTGTTCCCAGTCGGCGAGCTTGCTCCAAGATCCGGAGTTGAAAAAGGCAGTTTTAGGGGTGGGCAATGTGTTTGCATAAACTAAAGAACCGCCGCCCACACCAGTTCCGGAAATAATAGCAATGTGTCTAAATATGGAAAGCTTCATAATACCAAAAAACCGCAAATATGGCATCCACAGCCATCTTTTGAAATTCCAGTTGGATTTAGGGAAATCATCAGCTTTGTACCATTTTCCTTTTTCAACCACCAATACTTTATAGCCTTTTTCGGATAATCTCAATGCACTGACCGAACCGCCAAAACCGCTGCCTATGATGATATAATCGTAATCGTAATCCATTTTATGGTTTAAAGTTTCTCCTTCAAAGTTCAAGGCAGAAGGTAATAATTAAGAAGAACAAAGTACAAAGATATTTTCTTGGAATGATAGAGATCAGTTGCTCCGTTTTTGAAGTTCAGAATTCAAAATTTGGCATTCAGAATTAAACTTTTTTTTCAAGTTCGATTTCAATTTAATTATAATTTTAGGTCTATTTACTCTGCTAACCTTCGTCTTTTGCTTCGTCTGATCAATCCAAATGCAGCAGCGCCAATCACTAAGTAGCCTATGATCAGTAAGCTTAATAAAAACGATTTATTTCTTTGGATCACTTTAAAGTCGGCTATTCCGAATTTCCAAAACAACCATTCTTCCGCTATTCCAGAAGCTGTGTAATAATTTCCCATTTGAAGAATGATAATACCGTCTTTAGAATTCAAGTCTATACGGGCTGCGGTGTTCATGGCAGTCACACCGCCCACACCGTCGTGACCTATGACTTTAGAATCTTCATCACTTTGACTGTATAAATCTGGGCCCAATCCATATACCGGTACATCGTTGACATAGGTTTGTGGAGCGTTCATTAAATCCTTTGTAGCTTGAGAAAGAACTACATTATCACTAATGGTAGCCTGCATCAACTTACTAAGATCTTCCACACTGGTGAATAAACCCGCAGCTGCAAGTGCGGTATGTGTGTTTGGCTGTGTTAGATTGCTATCTTCATCATAGAGTTGCCCCAGTTTTAAGTCTGGTTTTGAGCGCAGTAGAAATGTCGAATTATTCATTTGCAGAGGTTCAAAAACCGTCTGTTCGATATAATCGGGAAAGGATTGTTGAGTTACTTCTTCAATAACCAACTGCAAAATGGCATATCCTATGTTTGAATATGCATATTGAGACCCTGGTTCAAACCAGATAAAGGAATCACCTTCATAGGAATTAAGCAACTCTTCAATAGTCTGGGTATTTGTTTCAGGTTTAAAGTTATCATCCTCTATATCCCTAATTACTCCAGAGGAATGTGACAGTAACCGGCGGATGGTTATTTGCTTGTTGTCAAAATCACTTTTGTGCAAATGCCACCTAGTAAGATAGCTGTCAACGGGTACATCTAGGTCTAATTTTCCCTGTTCCACAAGTTTCATAACGCCCCATGCCGTGACCCACTTACTAATGGAAGCAACTGGAAAAACAGTTGTTCTATCAACGGGCTGGTCAATAGAATAGTAATATTCATCTTCTATTTTACCGTCTTGGATGAGTGCCATGGCTCGGCTACCCACAAACTCTTCGTCGGGATTAACTTTTGTGGATTCTATAAACGATTTTGCGCTGTCTTCTTCGTTTATAGAGCTCAATAGAAAGCCGTTGCTCATGCCAAAAAACAGAAATGCGGTCCATGCAACTAGTGCAATTAGTATTAAAAATATGTATTTGAGAATTCTCATGCCCTAATGAATATCGTTTGTGGATTACCAAAATAACGATTATTTACGACTATGTAAATCTCGAAATTTCAAAAACCCAAGTCAACTTATGGTTATAGAAATTCCTAATTGTTTTCGCTTTCGCGAAAGCGAACCACCCACACGCGCTATCTTTACAAGCTATGAGGGACGACACGAGTGCAACATCTAAAGTGACCATGCTATCAGCCTTTAAAACGATCATCTGGCCAAGGCGTAAGTTGGTTTTTATAGGTCTGATCCTCATTGTTATAGGACGTCTGGCGAGTTTGATCTTGCCGTGGAAGTCTAAAGCGCTGATTGATGACATCATCCCCAACAAGGATTTTCCCGCTCTCTACGATTTGCTATGGCTGGTAGGCTTTGCCCTGCTGGTACAGGCGGTAACTTCCTATCTATTGACGATTATTTTAAGTGTGCAGGCACAATATTTGATTTCAGAACTGCGGGTGCAGGTACAGAAAAAAGTGCTTTCCCTTCCCATTAGTTTTTTTGACAATACAAAATCTGGAGCACTAGTTTCCCGCATTATGAATGATGTGGAAGGAGTGCGCAACCTAATAGGAACTGGACTTGTTCAACTGGTGGGAGGAACGATTACCGCAGTAATATCGCTGGTGTTGCTTATACGTATCAATGCGTGGATGACGCTATTTGTATTCTTGCCGGTAGCGATTTTTGGATTTGTAGCGCTGAAAGCCTTCAAGTACATTCGACCGATTTTCAGAAACCGCGGAAAAATAAGTGCAGACGTCACCGGTAGATTGACTGAGACGCTTTCTGGCGTGCGGGTTATAAAAGGCTTCGGTGCAGAGGCGCAAGAAAATAAAATATTTGAAGAAGGGGTGGATAAGCTCTATCTCAATGTGAAAAAGAGTCTAACCGCGACGGCTGTGGTAACCAGTAGTTCTACGTTTTTGCTGGGTCTGGCTTCGGTTGGAATTATGGGAATAGGTGGTTACTTTATGATGGAAGGTACCATGACGGTAGGGGAATTTTTGTTCTTTACAATCCTGCTAGGTTTTATGATCGCACCTATCGTGCAGATGTCAAACATAGGAAGCCAACTCACAGAAGCGCTCGCAGGACTGGACCGCACGGAAGAATTGATGAATCTAACGCCAGAAGACGAGATGGGCGAACGCACCATTGAACTGGACAACTTTAAAGGTAATCTGAAATTTGATAACGTATCCTTTTCTTATGAGAAAGGCAAAGAGGTGATTCATGACATCTCTTTTGAGGTTAGCGCTGGAAAAACCGTAGCTTTGGTGGGTAGTTCTGGATCCGGTAAATCCACCATTGCAGGACTTTCCGCTACTTTTTTAAACCCTACCGATGGAATGGTTTCTATTGATGGACAAGATATGTCTAAAATTAAGTTGGCTAGTTTCAGAAAACATTTAGGCGTCGTTCTCCAAGACGAATTTCTCTTTGAGGGAACCATTAGGGAAAACATTTTGTTTCCTAGACCAGATGCCAGTGAGGAGCGTTTGCTCGCTGCGGTAAACGCAGGTTATGTGAATGAATTTACAGACCGGTTTGAAGATGGTCTTGATACTTTGATAGGAGAACGTGGTGTCAAATTATCAGGAGGTCAGCGCCAGCGTATTGCTATCGCCCGAGCTATACTCGCAGATCCCAAAATTATCATTCTCGATGAAGCTACTTCCAATCTTGATACCGAAAGTGAAGGCTTGATTCAGAAATCCTTGTCAGAATTGGTTAAAGACAGAACCACCATCGTCATTGCCCATAGATTGAGCACCATTAAAAAAGCAGATCAGATTCTTGTGATAGAAGATGGAAGGATTGTGGAGCGCGGGACTCATGACGAGTTGATTGCGGTGGAAGGGAGATATTATGAATTATATACTTATGAAAGTAGGATATAGGGCTATTGCATAATGTCACTTTATTCCGAATGATTAGAGTTGCTCAATGCTAGTTTGCAAGCAAAAGATTCAAACAAAAAATTAATACCTGTCATAATTAGGACTAATGATATCGTGCCAGCGGCAACCCATTGCCATGATTGAACATCGCTGTGTTTCAAAAAACCGCTCTCCACTAAAGCAGAAAATCCGAAACCCAATATTCCAGTTCCTAAACCTCCAAACATCCAGTAGCGTTTTTTTAATTGTTTTCTCGTGTACTTATTCTTTTTCATGATTTGATCCTATTTAGGTTTAAGTAAAAGCCATGAGAGTACTTTTATAGTATTTCTAAAAATTCCTCAAAAAAAGTAAGCTTGTATTTGAGTATAAAGCCACTTATTAGTGAATTACTTAAATCCATCTCTTTTTAGCTTTACGGTCTTATATTATGCATTGAATCAGGCTTCTGGATATCACCTAAAATGTAATCACAAAGAAATTCAATTTCGTAGTGACAGTGAAACCTTTTTATCAATTAAACCTCGCTTTATCTTTTACTGAGCTGTAAGTTAGCCCTAAGAATCTTTTGATTTTACATAGGCTTCCCAAAGAGCGGCAGCATTACTGATAGTAAATTCTACATTACCACAGTCTCCGCAAATTTGAGCTATTAATTCACCTTGCTCTTGCTTGTTAAACAGGATTCAATCGGTCTTTTGAATATAGACAGATAGATTCTTCTCAATATTACCATGACTAAAATCGGTGATTCTGGTATTCTCTATAATCTTAACTGAATTACATTTTTTACATTTTGATTCACTCATAGCTATGTTATAAATTTGATTTACAAATTATTGGTATTTATTTTTCGAAATTCCTTTGTTCACTTAATAGTTAATACGATGTGCTTTTTGATTACCCACCGATATAAGAATAGTTGGGCTGGACTAACCTCTAATTCAACAAACCTCTATTCACACCTAAATATCATTAAAATAAAATAGTTACTTCTTGCACCTAAGGAACATTGATACAAAGCTATTTTATTCGTTGTAGTTAGATTGAAATACACGATACTTAAAAAGCCCAACTACAATGGCACCACCAATACTGTTGCCTATTAAGGCCAAAAACAAGAACCATAAATAGTCTGTAACGGTTATGGTATCTGAATAAAGAAATCCGCCAAACACTTCAACATTTCCAACAATACTGTGATGAAACCCTCCAAAACCGATAACGCCGGTAATCATAAAAATTAGAAAAATGCGGGAGAATGAACTCATAGTGCTATTTAACAACCAATTCAATAAACCCATTAACCAGCCAGCCACTATAGCGCTTAAAAAAAGAACCCATGCATCGTGATCTACGACATGATTCCCTATAGAAGCCATGGTTTCATGAGTGAACAAATTTAATTGCGGTGCCAGTATGCCTATGAATAGGGTAAAAATAATACCGCCAACGACGTTCCCCAATATGACCAATCCCCAAATACGCAATAATTCCCAAATGCTGCGCTGACCATTTAATACGGGTAATGTCAAAACTGAAGTCTGTTCTGTAAAAAGCGCCGACTTTCCTAAAATGACAAGAATAAACCCTACAGGATATACAAGACCAAAAAGTTGAAAAACAGAGCTCTCTTCCATTGATCCTGCTAAGGAATAGTAAAGTATGGATATGAGTAAATAGCTGATTCCTATTTCCATTCCTGCAACAATGGCGCTTAATATTATTGCTTTATTTTTTATTTTGAAAATAACCTCACCTTCATGAATAACACGACTTAGGATATCGCGATATTCATTAATGCCATCAATTTCATTAGATTCTTGTTCTAAATCCTTCTGGTATTTTTCTTGATCCGTATTTTTAGGTTTCATAAAGTCGTCTATTGCTTTTCCTCACTTTCATTACTATCATCCTGGGTCTCGTCTCCAAAGCCTAACGTACCTTTTTGGAGATCTTTTTGTTTCCTTGTACTTTGATAAAGAATGTAATATCCTAAGAAACCACTAACTAGAGAGGCTGTTAAAATACCCATTTTAGCATCTTGAAGAAGAACATCGTCATTGAAGGATAAATTAGCGATGAATAAAGACATCGTAAACCCTATACCACATAGCAAGGCAATTCCGAGTAGTACCTTCCATATTGTTGGAGAAGTGGGTATATCTCTATAGAAAACCTTTAATAAAATCCAGATGGCTAACATAATTCCTATAGGTTTACCCAGTAATAATCCTAAAATAACGCCCCATGTGACGGTGGTTTGAAAGGCCTGACTCAAAATTTCCAAATCCATAAAAATACCAGCATTTACAAATGCAAATAAAGGCATGATAAAAAAGTATACTGGATCGTGTAACTTTCGTTCCAGACGTCTCAATGGAGACTCCATATCGCGTTGCGTATTTTCAAGATAATAGTGGGCTTGTTGCGTGGTATTAGAAAGCGTACGGTCTTTAGCTTTTTTAAATTGGTTAAAACCTTCTGTTGCAAAACCCTGAATCTGTTCTAAATTCCATTTGCGGTTCAGTGGAATAGTAAAGGCTACAATGACACCAGCTATAGTGGCATGTATACCAGAAGCTAGAATGGCCCACCATAGAAAAAAACCGATACATAGATACGGAGTGAGGCTGTTTACTTTGCGATAATTGAGCACTCCAAGTGCTATGGCACATAAAGCTGCAATACCCAGTGGTGTCCAGTTGATTTGTTCTGTATAAAACAAAGCGATAATAAGTATTGCTATGAGGTCGTCAACTACAGCAATAGTCGTTACAAATACTTTTACCCAAGAAGGAACACGTGATCCTATCATGGCTAGAATACCTATAACAAAAGCGATATCGGTTGCCATAGGTATAGCCCATCCATCGATGTATTCTGTATTCTGATTAAAAATCCAAAATATTAAAGCAGGGAGCGCAGCACCAGATACTGCGGCAACCACTGGAAATACTGCCGAGTTGAAGGAGTTAAGTTTACCAAATTTTAATTCTCCTTTAATTTCCAGACCTACTAATAAGAAAAAAAAGGCCATCAATCCATCGTTCACCCAATGATGTAAAGATTTTGAAATGTTTAAATCTGTAAATCCTACTGTAAATTTCAATTCCATGAAATCATGGTAATTTTGCCGAAAGGGTGAGTTAGCAACAATCAAAGCGGCTACAGTGGCCGCTATGAGCAGGATTCCTGTAGAAGAATCCTTTTGAAAAAACGTTTTAAAGTAGGCTGTAATCTTATGCATGAAATAGTAATAGTGACTGTAATATAGAAAAGTCGCTAAAAACACATTGAAATAACGCATTTAATTTAGTCTTTAGGTTGAAAGGAGATTTCTCAACCACTTTTTAAGCATCTAATAACACCTTAAAACATAGGTTAATTATTTGTCGATTTTACATAAACTGCGACTATCAGCTGTAACATCACTGGTGTTACTCCTACGTATCAATTCGTGGATGATGCCGTTCGTATTCTTACCGGTGGCGATATTCGGGTTTATGGCATTAATAGAGGGTTAATGCATAAATTTCACTTCAAAGCAAAACCCTGCTAGTAGGCTGGGTTTAGATCTAAAACGTATTCTAAGTAGAAAGAGAATTAATCTACAGCTCCCCAAGGAGCTTCTGGAGTTGATACTGTTTTAGTTAGATCAAAACGTACTGTAAACAAGCGATCAGAACCTATCCTGCGCAGGTTGTAGGTTAAGTTTGTATCATTGATGGTAAACCACCATACATTAGTAGAAGCAGCAGGTAAAATTTTAGCTGTGTGTGCGTCTGCTGGAAACATTTGCAAAGTAGCTAGACCTACATTGGCACTTGTACCACCATATTGAGTAAGTGTTTCTTCCGTACCATTTTCATGACGGTGATCGTGTTTAAGACTTATGATTTTGTCATGATTCATGGTAAGAACCCAGGTACGTGATCTATTTTCCCCTACAAAAAAAGGAATGCGCAGGGTATTCTCTTCACAAGAGCGTACATGCATAATTAGCTTTTTACCTGTAAACCCATCACCTTCAACGCCTCCTGTAATAATTTCACCTTCAAAAGCATCACCACAGTGTGTTTCCAGCTGTGCCCAGAACTTTTCTGAACTGGTTTGCTCCTGTGCCACTACACAAATAGGTAAAAAAATAAATAACAGGATTATCGACTTCATAAATATTTTTTTTTTCAGGATGTTTAAACTTACCGAATTAAATGAAAGGTTACCCTTCCTGAAATTTAAATCGCTATGCGCAGACTTGTCAAACTAATCCTCCACAGAGTCTATAGATCGAAATTATTTTTATTAACCAATTCAACTTTATCTTCAGTAATGGTAATTACCTTTTGCTTGTAAAGAATTCCTAGTGCTTTTTTATAGGATTTTTTACTCATATTCAAATGATGGCGTATTGTTTCAGGTGTGCTTTTATCGGTCAATAATAAATAACCATTTGGACTTTCATTCAGCAGTGCTAAAACTGTTTCTACATCTGTATCGATTACATTTAAAAAACCTTGAGGTCTAAGAGAAACGTCTATTAAACCATCTTCGCGTATTTTTTTAATAAAACCAATACCTTCCATATCTACCGCCATCTCTTGATACACATCATCGTGATAGAGTAGGCCTTCAAACTCGTTGTTGATGAGAACGGTATATCCTAAGGGTGTTTCTTTTTCAATGATGAGGTTTACTTTATCTCCTATTTGTAAATCCATTACGGTAAATATTAAATTCTATTATTGTAGTTACAAAGGTACAATGCGGGAAAGGTATGCTGAATTTATTTCAGCAACTTCTTCCCATAACTAGAAGTTTGTCATGCTGAAATGAATTCAACGTGACAGCTGGCGAGAAAAATAGGTGCATTGAAACTATTTCCTATTTAATACCACCTCAAGTGTAACATAAATTTTTTTATTTTGATACCGCGAAAGCGTAAATCCACCAAAACAACCCCCAATAAAAAAGCGCCTGTGAGGGCGCTTCAGTGTGTATAAAATAATAAAATAGCTTATCCTAGATAAGACTTCAAGATTTTACTGCGGCTGTTCTGGCGCAATCTCTTGATTCCTTTTTCCTTGATCTGACGCACGCGCTCACGAGTCAAGTCAAAAGTTTCACCTATTTCTTCCAGACTCATAGGCTGCTGATTCCCGATACCGAAGTATAGCGAAATAACATCTGCTTCCTTTTGAGAAAGAGTTTCCAGTGCACGAGTGATTTCTAAGGTAAGAGATTCATGCAATAATTCTCTGTCAGGATTAGGTGACTCACCACTACGAACAACGTCGTACAGGTTAGAAGTCTCACCTTCTTTAAGCGGCGCATCCATCGATACGTGACGCCCGGCATTTTTAAGCGATTGTTTCACGTCACTTACCGTCATATCTAGCTCAGTCGCTAGTTCTTCAGGAGATGGTGGACGCTCGTGCAATTGCTCGAGGTGGGAAAAAGCCTTGTTGATTTTGTTAATCGAACCGATTTTGTTCAATGGAAGTCGCACGATACGTGACTGCTCTGCAAGTGCCTGTAAGATCGACTGGCGTATCCACCATACCGCGTACGATATGAATTTGAACCCACGAGTTTCATCAAACCTTTTGGCAGCCTTTACGAGACCGGCATTTCCTTCATTAATAAGATCGGGTAATTTCAGACCTTGATTCTGGTACTGTTTTGCAACAGAAACCACAAAACGTAAGTTTGCGGTCGTCAGTCTCTCAAGAGCCCCTTGATCACCTTTTTTAATACGCTGTGCAAGTTCCACTTCTTCCTCTGCAGTGATCAGGTCGATCTTAGAGATGTCTTGTAGGTACTTGTCCAGGGATTTAGACTCACGGTTGGTAACCTGCTTGGTGATTTTGAGTTGTCTCATTAAAATAAAAAGATTAAGTAATTAAGGCGGGTTTCAGCTTTTGAAACCCAGACATAATAGTAGCAATAATCGTACCATAACAGCTTTGTCTGACACTAATTCAGACTAGGCACAGCGCGACTTTCACAACTATTTTATTAGTCGCACTGACGTATTATCTGTTACACAGTAGATAGATTTTTACGCTTTCGCGAAAGCGTATTTCCTTTTAAACCATAGTACTATTACGATATCGCAGTCTTAAATTAAATCTCGTACATCACTCAATGGTTAAGTTTAAATAGTTCAAAAAGTCTTAGACGCAGCTCCATAATGAAAGTGTGAAAATTATTTAGTTACACTAATCATTGTAAGCTGTCAGACGAAAATGTCACGGCGCATTTCTCATGAAGGATGGTTTCAAGGTCAGTTATTTCTTTAATACGGCCGCAAAAGAATATAGAAACGTCAATAAGGACAGCGCCCTCGTAAGATTTTGGTCCAATATTTTAAACTTAAACCTAGATAAAATCTAAGTCAGCCTCCATTTATATTCTGTATGCACTTTCTTTAAAATCAAGAAAAAAGGAATCCACCAGATGAAATCATTAGTGATTAGCGTGTAGATAAATTCAAATGGTACTTTACCCTGCGCATAATTGAAAACAAACCCTAAAGGCCCAAAGATCTTTCCTAACATACCCACGGCTACAATAGGCCAGTGTCGCATAGGATCATAACTCGCCCACCAATAGCCCAAACCGTAAACGCCTATCACCATTCCCATTCCTTGCCAGACCATAGGCTGATTTAAAGGCTCCATACCTACCAATTCCCAAAACATTTGTGGGAACAGCACGACCCATGCTCCCCATAGAACATTGTAAATGGCGGCAAGTTTAAGAGTTAATTTCATGAGCTTTGAATTTAATTAGAAATGCAACGATAGAATCATTGCATTTTATGTTGACAAGATGAAAGTCGAGATGATGGATTATAGTTTACAATCTAAATTTTATGATTCGTATTTGATATTTTGACAGACTGGTTGGAGAGGTTTTTTTCAATTTCTTAGTTTAGTAAACACTCTATTTCTTTTCTTATTAATCTAATTCCTAGTTTTAAAGAAATACGATTGGGAATAAGTAATTGTTCTCTAAGCTACAAATCAAAAACCGCCAAAATTTTTGGTTTTCCAGAGAAGAAATACCGAAGGCAATGAGGTTTCAAATCTCCCACAGAACACAGCTAAATTCTTTTAAATTAAATGCAATAAAACAATTAACGTCCACACCGCTACACGCCACCAGTTTGTTTTCTCCAACCTGTGACACAAATGCACATTTTGAGGTTCCTGTATCAATCGTTCATGAAGAGGTTTATAAAATAAGGCAGTGGACAACCACATCGAGCCGACTAAGATAAAATCTAAAATCCTCACGAGCGTAAATTCTTGAACGTAGAATAGGAGGTAGCCCGACAAAACCAATTGCCCAAGCATCAATGGCAGTACAATAAAGGTGATGTTTCTCATGTGGATAGCATGCCATTTCTGAAATCCAGCGGCTCCAAAATGACAGAAACTGGGATAGATTAAGAGTTGCACCATCCATATAAGGACGAGCAAACCTACATCAACCGATAATTTTAAGATTTCCCAAATGGTAAAAGTCATGTGTAGATAGGTTGTACTATGGTTAAAATTACTCGGATTGATTCACTTTGACGTATTGTCTTTTGCTAGCTTTCAATTTTTACAGCTGGCTTATTCAAGAAATAATGAATACACGTTTATTGGCCATTAAAAATAAATTAAACTTGCAGTCGTTAAGTAAGTGCAATCCACAAGCCCTTTGATGCGTTTTAGTCTAATAGTTCTATGTATTTTCTATTTATTTCCGCTTCAGCATGAGGCGCAGATAGGAGGTGAAAATACGTATCAATTTTTGAATCTTGTTTCTGGAACTAAGCAGGCTGCACTAGGTGGTCGGGTACTTACTGCTGTTGATTATGACCCTACAACGGCACTTTACAACCCGGCGACCATCAATCCTAAAATGGACAATCAGCTTCAAGTGAATTATGTTAATTATCTAGGTGATGTTAATTATGGAACGGCCAGTTATGCCTACACCTGGGACCGTCGTAAGCAAACTTTCCATATAGGGGTGACTTATCTGGATTATGGAACTTTTGATGGTTATGATGAGCAAGGGATTTCTACCGGTGAATTTGGTGGTAATGAGGTTGCCGTTTCTGCGGGTTACGCTTACAATATTCCGTGGTCTGATTTTTATGTCGGAGCCAATGTGAAACTGATCAGTTCTAAATTGGAGAATTTCACCTCTATTGGTGGTGCGCTAGACTTTGGACTATTGTACTATGATGAGGAGAAAGCCATACGTGGTGCTTTAGTAGTGCGTAATATTGGTACCCAGTTTACCGCCTATGATGAGATTTATGAGAGTCTTCCTTTAGAAGTGGCTTTAGGCTTTTCAAACACCATGCGTACTTTGCCTGTGCGTTTACACGTGACGCTGGAAAACCTACAGAAATGGAATATAGCTTTCTCTAACGATGCAAATGCACAACGGGATCTGGACGGAAATGTAGTTAATGACGATCCAGGATTTTTCAACAATGCCCTAAGGCATACAGTTATAGGATTAGAATTGTTCCCAGAAAGCGTTTTTGAATTGCGATTAGGTTACAGCTTTCGTCGGGCTGAAGAATTGCGCATTCAGGATACGAGAGCATTTTCTGGATTGAGTGCCGGCTTTTCCCTAAAAATCAATAAGATGCGATTCAGTTACAGCCATGCTCGATATAGTCTGGCATCAAACACCAGTTTTATAGGGGTAAATATTAACTTGCAATAATGATGCAATCTCTAATCACCATCGCTATTGATGGCCATTCCAGTACCGGTAAAAGCACAGCTGCAAAACAACTCGCACATGAGCTAGGCTATCTTTATGTTGATACTGGTGCTATGTATAGAGCTGTTTCTTTTTTCGCTTTAAGCGAAAATCTAATCAATCAAGGTCAACTGGATCAGTCGGTTTTAGAACGTCGTTTGAAAGATATTGCCATCACTTTTGAACGCAATCCAGAAACCGGAAATAATGAAGTTTGCTTAAATGGTAAAAATATTGAGTCAGAAATCCGCACGCTGGAAGTGAGCAATGTCGTGAGTATTGTTGCTTCAAATAGTGCCGTACGTGCTAAACTTGTGGAGCAACAACAAAAAATGGGCGCTGCCAAAGGTGTGGTCATGGATGGTCGCGATATAGGAACCGTCGTTTTTCCAGATGCAGAACTTAAAGTTTTTATGACGGCAGCAGCAGATGTAAGAGCAAAACGTAGGTTTGAGGAGTTGACCAATAGCGGTCAAATAGTAGATTATGCAGATGTCCTAGAAAACGTTATTGAGCGAGATAGAATTGATTCTACCCGAGAAGACAGTCCACTTATTCAGGCAGATGATGCTCTATTGCTGGATACAAGTTACATGGATCGCAAACAGCAATTTGATACCTTATTGCATTGGGCTAATCAGGAATTACAGTAGGTGGTGTACCTGGTTTGTTTTCAGGAAAATATTCATGAATTGTGCTATCTCTTAAAAATTTAAATCTTAGAGCAGTGCGGTCATTCTTCAAGATTTCATAATGTAGGGAATCATTTTCCCGTATTAAATGCAGATAACTTATGCCTTTATTTGCAGTGCTTTTCCCATTCAGGCTTTGATCGACAATGTAGTCGTAGTAATTGTTTGTAGTGTCCGTTTCTGAGCGGTAGAACATATTGATAAGGTTTGAGGTAATTTCCATACCGGCATTGATATCAAGATCGTTTAAATAAGAGTCTTGTTTTAGTACTTGCAACTCTTTTGAAAGAGTGTCTACTTTTTTGAATTGCTCTGGATTGTTTCTGGGATCCTCAATGACTACTGGCTTCTCATTACAGCTGCTTAATATCAAGAGTCCTATGATGGCGAATACGTAATTTTTCAATGGCTTAGCGTTTTGATTTGGTTTAGATAATTTTCAATCCATTTAATAACAGAAATCTTGCCACAAAGTTCGGCTATCAAGTCATAAAACAATATATCAATTATTTTAAATTGGTTTCCTTTTTTTCATAGATCTCGTATAGTTTTGGAATGGATGGAGAATTCATTTAGAAAGCATGCTAGCCAGTTGAGATTTATGCAGATACACATTTGATCGAGTGGGATGTGCTTTTAGTAAAAAAATATAATCATAGGACAATATCACTGATTCTTTACCGCATGATTGCCTTCAGGAAATAATGTTGAAAGGAATACAAATTGCGATTATTTCAGAATTCTTGGCTTTCTAAAATATCTCTCAAACAATATTTTTTAATACTTCCAGGTAATTTATAAAAGAATACATTTTGATTTTTAGGAAATTCATGACGTGTACTTTACCGGTTTTGGCTTTGTACGATTTTCTGTTTTTATTTTAGCATTAAAATTTCTAGGTATTCTGCTTTCGCGAAAGCGAACCGAATTTAAAATTACAAATTCTTAGTTTTCTTCTTTTTCCACATCAATTTTACAATACCTACACTAGCCAGTGTCAACACCAGAATAAAGAAACCTACTAGAAAAAGCACCCACACCGGATGGTCAGATTTGTAATCATAAAAAATGCGCTGGACCATATAATAGATCAGTCCTACATTCATACCTATCATTCCCAGGGGCATAATAATGTAGAGAAAAATAATCACAGTGTAGTCCATACCAGTAATTTCTATGGGAATAGTATAGGCATATGCAAACCCAATGATAACGTAGCCCAAAAGTAGGAGCGACATGATAAGACCGCCGGTTAAAAGTAGAACGCTCGCCATTGACCTAGAACTCACCTTGTCACTGTCAACATCATAAGTGATGGGATGTTTTTCTCCTACATAATAAGGATCACCAGAACTTATGTTAAGTTCCCGTTCTATGATGGCTCCACTACTATTTGTAAAAATCACAGTAGGAGAGTACATAGTATGGTAATTTCCCTCATCATCCTCACTCTCGTATTGCCTGACTTGGGTGACGGTGGCTTCAAAACGATCGTGCGCGACAGTGGCGTACAAACCAGCAACAGTAATTCCTATGAAAGGAAAAGATAAGGAGCACATGCACAGGTATACCAGCGTTACGTATCCTATTAGTACACAGCCGGGTTTGTCATTAGGATCCTTTTTATGCGCCATCTGTAGTGCAATTCTATATCCAATATAACACCCAAAAGCGATGAGCAGTAGTATCAAAGTCAATTTCATAACGTGAAAGTAGGAAATGATTTGAAGATCTATCCTTCTTGAGGGTATCGGCTAAATCTGTAAATGCAATAACTGTATGTGACTTCAAAAAGCATTAAAATAGAAGTTATTTTTAGAAGGATCCCGCTTACGCGAAAGCGAAATTATTTCCATTACTCTAACGACATACTTATATAGGAAGAAATTAAAAATATTCGTACTTTTGCAAGCCCAAAGCGAGAATAAGGAAACCGCTTGGGAATCAAAATCTTATAATAATCTTCTAGAGAAGTTTCTATAAGTTTCCAACAGACACTAGGATACAAAATTAAATCAGCAACCTATTATGGCTGAAGAAAAAACAAAACAAGAACTTGAGGCAGCACAAGATGGTGTTAAGAAAACTCAGGTTTCAGAAAAAGTAGAAGCAGCAACTCCTCTTGAAGAGGCTGAATCTACGGAAACAAAGAAAGAAGACGAGCCTAAAGGCGAGGCTCCTAAAAAAGAAGAAAAAGCACAAGATCCTCAAGAATTTCTTGACACTTTTGACTGGGAACGTTACAGTGAAGGTATTGAGAAGGTAGATGAGGAGCAGTTGAAATCTTTTGAAAAGCTAGTTGCAGAAAACTTTGTAGATACCATCGATACTGATGTGATCTCTGGTACTGTAATTAAAATCACTGATCGTGATGCGATTATTGATATCAATGCAAAATCAGAAGGTGTTATTTCCCTTAACGAATTCCGCTATAATCCCAACCTTAAGGAAGGCGATAAAGTAGAGGTTCTTGTTGATGTACGTGAAGACGCAACCGGACAATTGATTCTATCTCACCGTAAGGCTAGATTGATCAAGGCATGGGAACGTGTTAACAACGCACATGATACAGGTGAGATCGTTAACGGTTATGTAAAATGTCGTACTAAAGGTGGTATGATCGTAGATGTATTCGGTATCGAGGCGTTCCTTCCAGGATCCCAGATCGATGTGAAGCCTATTCGCGATTATGATGCATACGTAGATAAAACAATGGAATTCAAGGTGGTGAAAATCAACCATGAATTCAAGAACGTTGTTGTATCGCACAAAGCACTTATTGAGGCAGATATTGAAGAGCAGAAGAAAGAAATCATCTCTCGTCTAGAGAAAGGACAAGTACTGGAAGGTGTTGTGAAAAACATCACTTCTTACGGTGTGTTTGTTGATCTAGGTGGTGTTGATGGACTGGTTCACATTACAGACCTTTCCTGGTCACGTATCAACCATCCTAACGAGGTTGTAGAACTAGATCAGACGCTTAACGTAGTTATCCTTGACTTTGATGAAGATAAGTCACGTATCCAGTTAGGTCTTAAACAACTAGAGCCACACCCATGGGAAGCTCTATCTGACAAGATCAAGCCAGGTGATAAAGTGAAAGGTAAAGTAGTTGTAATCGCAGATTACGGTGCATTTGTAGAGGTTGAAGAAGGAGTTGAAGGACTCGTTCACGTATCTGAAATGTCATGGTCAACGCACTTAAGAAGTGCTGGTGACTTTGTAAAAGTAGGAGATATTATCGACGCTCAAGTTCTTACCGTTGATAGAGAAGATCGCAAGATGTCTCTAGGTATGAAGCAACTGACTCAAGATCCATGGACTGATATTACTACTAAGTACCCAGTAGGTTCCCATCATAATGGTATCGTGAGAAACTTCACAAATTTCGGTGTATTTGTAGAATTGGAAGAAGGAGTAGATGGATTGATCTACATCTCTGACCTTTCTTGGACTAAGAAAATCAAGCACCCATCAGAATTCTGTGCGGTAGGTGATAAACTTGACGTTGTTGTTCTTGAACTTGATGTTAACGGTCGCAAATTGTCTCTAGGACATAAGCAGACAGTTGATAACCCATGGGATAAGTACGAGGCTGAATTTGGTCTAGGTACGAAACATAATGTGGAGATTACAGAAATGGTAGATAAAGGCGCTGTTGTTAAATTCAACGACGATATCACCGTATTCATCCCGGCACGTCACCTTGAGAAAGAAGACGGATCCAAACTAGGAAAAGGGGAGAAGGCTGAAATCGAAATCATCGAATTCAACAAAGAATTTAAACGCGTTGTTGGTTCACACATGGTAATCCATAAGGAAGAAGAAGCTAAGATTGTTAAGCAAGCCGCTAAGCAGCAGCAAGCAGCTGAGAAGCCTACTTTAGGTGACGCAAATACTAAGCTACAGCAATTGAAGGAAAGAATGGAAGGCAAACCAGTTAAAGAGGAGCCAGCCAAGAAGTCTAAGAAAGCAGCCAAAGAAGAAGAATAAGTTTTTCTTTTTATTGATATGAAGAATCCCTTGTCATTTGTTTGACAAGGGATTTTTTTTTGAAATTTTTGTCCCGTCCTGAAATAGCGATACACAAAAACCTTAGTGTAATGGAAACACCTATAAACAGGGGTTACGTGAAGCGTACCCAAAAAGACTACTCGCTTTCTTTCAAGCTTCAAGTGGTCGATGAGATTGA
>NZ_JADFCO010000063.1 GCF_015356755.1 Nonlabens antarcticus
TCACTCGAAAATCCTTAAAAACCGAACCGCTGCCTTACACATTTTAAGGGGTTTATAATGGATAAAGCCTTTATTGTTTTTCGGTACAGCGAAAAACAGGCACGACATAACCAATTCTAATGTAAACACAGCTGCTTATCTCGCTTAACTGTCGGTACGCTCAAACGCAACTGCGTTTAAAAGAATTGCTAATGCCCTTATGGAACTTGTCAAGACTGTACAAGTTTTAGTGAAAAATAAGGTTTCTACTTCCTTGAAATCCCCCGAAAAAAGCGGATTTACTACGTCGCAAACACACCTGATTTTACCCTAAAAGTCTGGACAAAACCCACTTTATCCATTGTGCGGTGCACAGAAGAAAAGAACAAACACCCCTTAAAATTTAATTCAGTTTAAAACAAATAGGGGAAATATAAACCAGTCTGTAACAAAGCAGACACAAATCTTTTTATTATGAGTACTATTAGAAATCACGTACAGTTAATTGGAAACGTTGGTCAAGAGCCAACAATCACGAACCTTGAAAGCGGTAAGAAAGTAGCCCGCTTCTCACTCGCTACAAACGAGTATTACAAAGACAGCAAAGGCGAAAAGCAAACGGACACCAACTGGCATACCATAGTAGCTTGGGGCAAGACTGCCGAAATTGTTGAGAAGTATATTGTAAAAGGCAAGGAAGTAGGAATAACGGGAAAACTTAAAACCCGAAGTTATACAACCGAAAATGATGAGCAACGCTACGTTACAGAAGTTGTAGCCGATGAAATCCTTTTACTTGGAAGCAAGAGCGACAAGTAATCTCTAAAATTAAGAGGGCGTAACCGTCGAAAGATGCGCCCTCTTTTTCATTATTAACTCTTTAAATCAAATTAAAATGAAAGCACAAGTTAACGAAATAAAAGAGCGATTGCAATATTTTACGGGAACAGAAATGTTCTATCAAATCCCATTATTGCGAACCCGTTTTACGGACGGATTGAAATATTTATCGGAAGTAGCAGAATGCTTTTGGCTCATTACGGACACGTCCGTAATCGCAAAAAGTCTGATGAACCGAAGCGAATTTGTAACCATCGATTTTAAAAGATTGCCCAAAGAAAAACAGGATTATTCTGGTTATGAAGCTGAGATAATTTACAGCGACGGCAACGATAATATTTTGGAAAAACACGGTTACAGGGCAACCGATTTCCCACTTGATGAACTGCGGTTATTTTTTGTAAATGATACGCTGATGTTACCAAGCGAATACTAAATTTTGAAGTTATGATTTACATTAAATTTCAAGATTTGAGCGAGGAAAAACAAGAGGAACTTTTACAGGTTTCGAGAGAACACGTTACACATATTTATGGGGAATCCATCCAAAAATATGTTGACGAAACTGGGGCAGATTATGATAGTTTGATAGATGAAGAAATGATTAAGAATTTATACACTTACAATTTCGTTTTCAATATCTGATTTCCCAATGATAATTTTAAAGCACCTCTAAAATTTAGAGGTGTTTTTGTATGTAATTAACATATAGTAAAGAAAAAAACGTATCTTTATTTCGCTGAAATTCAGCATTCAAATTTAAGTAGGGTTATCCACTTTTCGACTTTCGCCGATAACCCTACACATCGAAAAATAACATATCGGAAAATCATTTTCCCTGAAAATGGCAATCGGCTTTTTAGCCGGATTGTATGGATTTTTGCCACGCTTGCGCGTGACGAAAAGGAATAGCAAGAGGGTAACACGCTGCGCGATGTTTCGGATTCCTTTTCGTTTTCAAATAGCTGATAATCAGCGAATTGAACATATTATAATTTCCGGACAATCAACAATTTGCGACAAACGGGCTGTTAATGCCAATTTTTAGGGAAGATTTTGCGACAAATAGGCGAAATATGGACTCATTTATTGGAATTAGATTTAAAAAGGAAACCGCAAAACGTTTCCAAACTTTCTCACGCACTTACTTTAAATCGCACACCGAGGCGATGGCTACGATGCTCGATTTTTTCTTCTACAACGAAATATCGCCAAAGGAAAAATTAGGACCAACAGGGCGAACCATCGAAGCAAAACTTCTCAAAAGAATAAATGCCGTTATCGCCATAATGCGAGATGTAGAAAAGACACAAACCAAACCCACGGTGGCGATGATTCAATCCCTTTTTGAAATGGAAGAGCCAACTAAAAAACCGCTGATTGTAGAAAAGAAATATGCTGAAGAGAAGAAGGAAGTCCGCTTTCGCGAAAAGCAAAACCCGAGTAATCAGCTCTAAATATTTGAACTATGTATATCACAATCACAGCTCAAAAAATGGGTGGTAATTATAGCCAAAGTTCAGCGGATTTTGTAGGCTATTTAGAGAAAGAAAATGAAGGTTTAGAACAACGAGATATGGAACACTTTTTCAATCAATTTGGCGACGAGATTTCCGCTGAAGAAGTGGTAAAGGAAATCGATGGAAACACCGCAAAATTGAAAAAGAAAGAACCCAAATTTTATTCCATTACGGTAAGTCCTTCAAAATATGAATTACGAAAACTTCAGAACAATAGTCAAGATTTAAAAACCTACACCCGTGAGCTGATGAAAAATTATGTTGCCAGTTTCAATCGGGAAATAAATGGACGACCTATAACAATCGATGACATAAAGTACTATGCTAAAATTGAACATCAACGAACCTTCAAGGGAACAGATTTTCAGATTAAAGAGAATCAACCTTACGCTTCAAAAATTCTTCAGCTAAAAACTGAAATCCGGAATATTAAAGATGGACGAGCCGAAGGGAATATCAACAATATGAAAAAGGAAATTACCAAACTGGAAAGCCAAGCACCACATCAACAAAATGGAAAACGGATTGTCCAGGGAATGGCGAAAGATGGAAACCAAAGTCATATCCATATCATCGTGAGCCGAAAGGATGCATCAAACCGATTCAGCTTGTCACCCGGAAGCAAATACAAAGCTTCTGATGTAAAGTTGAATGGGGAAACCGTAAAACGTGGTTTTGACAGAGATAAGTTTTTTGAGAAGGCTGAAAAGACGTTTGACAAGAATTTTGGGTACAAACGCAACTTTGCAGAAACCTACAAAGCGCGAAAGGATTTTGTAAAAAATCCCAATCTCTATTTCGCTGCCTTGATGAAATTACCAGCTAATGAAAAGGCATTGGCTTTCAAAATGATTACAAAAACGGGATTGCCAATAGTGCCAAGTATTCCAGTAAGTCAAACGCAAATTGCACTTCGGGTTTTTAAACGGTTAAGACGTGGCGCAGAAGTGGCCATCAAATCAAGTTCAATAGGAATCTAAGTAATATGCAGATAGATAATGTCATAACTATACTCTCAATTATTGGTGTGGCCAGTATCGTTTCCTATGCAATGTTTCGAGTGAGCAAGTACGCACTATTCTTGAATTTCACAATGCTTTCGTGCTTAGTTATCTATTTAACCGAAGTGAACGAATTAGTATCGATACTGCTTTATCTGGTGTGTCCTTTAATGCTAATTAATATAGGATTATATGTTTTTTTGCATAAGACTGAAAATGCACAAAATAACGATAGAAAAAATCAAGTCAATTTTGCTACTACCAAGGGAAATTTCAAATTGGATAACATCAAAAGGGGCGCATCCATAATCGGTTCTGCGGGAAGCGGTAAAACAGAAAGCGTTGTTTATGGCTTTTTAAAACACTTCCGAAAAGAGAAATTTTGCGGAATAATCCACGACTATAAAGATTTTGAGCTGACCGAAATGGCATATCCACTTTTTAAGGATAGCGATATTCCGTTTAAGGTCATTTCCTTTGATAAAATTATTCATAGAGTAAATCCTATCGCACCACGCTATTTAGAGAACGAGGAAAGCGTAAACGAAGTGTCACGGGTGTTAATCGAAAACCTTTTAGAGCAAAGGGAAAGCGGAACAACTGGCACGACAAAATTCTTCAACGATGCTGCGGAAGGGTTGATTGGTGGTTTGATTTGGAAACTGAAAACCGACTATCCCAACTGCTGTACGTTGCCACATTTGATAGCCATTTATCAAATACTCGATACCGATAGCCTTATCCAGTTCTTGGAAACCAACACCACATCGAGAGCGATGGCAGATGCTTTTATTAGTGGGAAAGATTCGGATAGACAGACCGCTGGTGTAAAAAGTACTTTAGCCAATGCGCTGAAACGAATTAGTACACAACGTATTTTTATGGCACTATCCGCAGACGAAGTGCCATTGAACATCAATAGCGAGGAAAATCCTGCAATCATTTCGGTAGTGAACAACCCTAAATATGAGACATCCTATTCGCCTGTTATCGCCACAATTATTCACACCATTACCAAGCAAATGAGTGTGCGAAATTCTAAACCTTCATTTTTGTTGATGGAAGAAGCACCTACGATTCGTTTATTGAATATGCACCGTATTCCGGCAACACTTAGAAGTTACGATATTGCCACCATATATGTGATGCAGGATAAGATACAGAATGATATGATGTATGGCGATAAGGCAAGCAAAGCGATTTTGAGCAATCTATCCTACCAATTTTTCGGCAAGGTCAACGACCCAGATACTGCAAAATATTACGAGCGCTTTTTTGAAATTATCAAAGATCCCACGAAAAGCATAAGTCGAGGTCACAATTTGGATTTCGATACAAGAATTACTACTGGCGAAAAGGAAATTCCGAAGATTAGAGCAGATGTCTTTTTCCGATTGAAACAAGGCGAGTTTATCACTTATGCGGACGGCAAAGATAAAAAGGTGCAGTTTAGATTGTCTAAGATTCAACGACAGCTTCCAGAAGAATCAAGACAATATTCTCAGGCAGATTTAGCGGCTAATTTTGAAAAAATTTATAGAGATGTAAAATCTATATTTAACTAATTTAAAGAGTGATGCTATATTTAAAAATTATGATTTCGCTATTTTTGACAGGATAACAGTATATTTATGACTGGTAAAATAAGTTTTAAATTGTACTTATTTTAATGCTTTAAATGAAAATAGAGAACGCTGAAGAAATACAAGAACTAAAAGCAATTGTTGAAAAATTATGTAAAAAACATCATTTAATCATACAAATCGCCGAGGATAATTATTTTAAGATATTTACGGACCAATCCTCTGGTATTACACTTTTTCTTCAGTTAGATGAGAACCAAAATTTATCATTTTACTTTCTTCAGAGAACATACGATGTGTTTTATACTGGTGATAGGTCTGATGCGCACGTAGTTCTAAGTTTGATGTTTACAGCTTTCTTGAGGTTCTACAAGTCAGGAATTTCTTGTGAGCAATTTGATATTGCCCATCCTGCCGTTCAAGATGAAATATGGGGAAGGTATTTGGTGCCTATTCAAGTCCCAATTTTACACGGAATATCGACTGCTAAACAACTTATTGAAGTTGTCACGGAAATTATAGAAATGGTTGCATTTTGGCGAGAAAGCTTATGGTATTTTACTGGCTGCCCTTGTGATAAATGTATGAAAAATGAGAATATTGATAATTCAAATTACAAGTATTCACTTGAGGATATCGAAGATTTGTTCTCAGATTTGCATAGCATATCCAGCCGTAATAATTATGGGGACCGTGAACGACCTGAATGGGTGTATTTCTATGACATAGAAGAGGAAGTTACTATGATAAAATCAAGTAGCCTAGCAAAATTTCTCAAGGCAACATTGCAGTTGTATACAGATAAAACTGAACAGTTGAAAGGACAGAATGGGACATTCGTTCTAAGCGACAATATAAAAAATTTTGTTCACGATGATACCAACTCTGAAATGGATGAGTACTTTAAAAAAGTAAATACAAACGGTAAATTAAAAGGATATCCAGTTATTCCAATGGAAAATATGATTGTAACCGTTATGGATGATTACATCATTGCCTTAGGTAGAATATGTGGATTTGAAGAATATAAAAAAGAAAGGGAAATCATCAGAAAGCGGAATAATAGAGAGTCAGAACTTCTATTCCCGATTCCACAGTTCAAATGGAAAGAAAAGGTCTGTCCAGACCAATTTGAATTATTAGTTAAAGCACTATTGGAACGTGAACCAAATGTAAAAAGTGTAAGAAGACCGGCACCCATAAATCAAGGTGATAAGGGTAGAGATTTAATTATTGAGTGGAATGTAATAAATGAATATATGTCCGATACCGCACCGCCAAGAATATTGATTAAAGTTGTAGGGCAGTGCAAATCTGGAACATCTACAATTGGAAAAGGCAAGGTTCTGGACATTAGAGATACGGTAGAGACTCACGATTCTCAAGGATTTTTTTTGGCAGTTAATACTCAAGTTTCTGCACCATTAACCGAAAAACTTGAATCACTAAAGTCAAAAGGCTTATGGGTCTCTTGGTGGAATAGGGATGATATTGAGATGCGCCTTTCTAAAAACCAAGATTTAATTCCCAATTTTCCAAAAGTTATAACATCCAGGGACAAAATAAAATTTGTAGACAAAGAAGATTAGTTATAACATAACTGTCCTCACAATCTTAAGGACAGTCTTTGTTTAGAATTTTTAATCTTAGGTGGTCAAATAGGTGGTCAAATAGGTGGTGTAATAGGTGGTGAAAAAAGTGATTTAATTGATTCGATTGAATAAAATTTCAAACTAAAACGCGCTATTATAAGTAATTATCCATCCCAAATAATCTTGGTGAAGCACTTGCCAAGTTTTTTCGGCCATTGTTACAATAGTCAGCTTCAATCTCAAAAACAATACAATTCCTATTGGTCTGTTTACTGGCAATGGCTGTTGAGCAACTTCCGCCAAAGGTATCTAAGACTAAATCCCCAGGTGTTGTACTTTTTTCAATTAAGTAACTAATTAGCTCTACCGGTTTTTCTGTAGGATGGTTATTGTTTTTGGTTTTAGCAGATTTTAAAATATTACAATCGCGTTTACCATTCAATTTTTTACTTCCGTTACTGCAAAAAATAATCATTTCATACTTTGGTGCATAGTCGCCTTTTAGGTCACCAGTTCCGTGATTTTCCTTTTCCCATATTAGGATGTTTTTTATTCTAAATTCTTTATCAAGAAAAAACTTGAAGACTTCCACGTTATGCCAAGAGCAGAATACATAGAGATGCGCATTATTTTTACACACGCGCTTCAATTCTTTTACCCAATAATCTAACCAATCTAAGTTATCGTCGTTTGGCATTTTTTTATGCTTCTTACCTCGCTTATTACTTCTGTATTTGATGCCATAAGGTGGGTCGGTCAGTACCAAGTCTACACTACCATTAGCAACGGACTTAATACCGATATTCCAGTCTATATTTAGTATTTTTTGCATCTGTTACACAGATTGGTTTCGTTACAATTAGAGCATAGTTATAGCTATTCAGCACCAATAAAAGGCTGACATCACTTTAATAAATACAGAGAAATTAATCTATTTAAAAAGGCCCTTTTTCCCTCGGACCATTATGCGTGACCTTCCATTGGTCATCCTCTTGAACCAACTTAAAAACACCAGGTTTGCCATCATAAGATGTACTATATTTTACCCAAGTCGCTTCACCATCGACAGCTTCATCTAAGATGTCAACCTCGATTTCCTTTTCGGTGTCTGGTATCATATCTAATAACGTATTCAAACTGGCATATCCTTCTGATGTGGTATGCTTTTTTAGGGTAGATTTATCTTTTGAAAAGAAACTTTCCGCTACGATTGTTGCAGTTTCTGCGGGCGACAAATTTTTATTTCCTGAACAGGAAATGAATAGTAGTATTAACGAGCAAATAACTATTCTTTTCATAATATTCTAATTTGGGTTATTGATATATCTATGTGATATTTTCAGTTCTATGTTTCGTTCGCCATCTTTCTCGTTCAATTCCAAAATCGCTCTACGATCGTTGGACAATGAAAATTTAGGCATCACATAAACAAATCGTACCGTTTCACTTTCTTTGATTTTAGACGGCAGATTATGCTTGTATATCGGTTCTTGATAGAGACGTTGCAATGATTTTCTTTTCCCTTTTTGCCGAGTTTCAATCGAAAGGTTCAAGAAATTCAAATCGTAATCCAATGTAGAATTATTCTTAATTCGGATAACGAAGTAGAGTTCTTCTTTATCAAAAACAATATTCTCAATGCTCAAAATTACACCACTTTTTCGTTTTGTGAAGTAACCAAATCGTATGCCTCTTTCAAGAAGATACGAGCAGAATTTTTGGTAATAATAGGTTTTGTTATCTACAAGTTCTTCAGAAGATTCAACAAGCGTCGAATCAGTTACAATCGGTTTTTCATTACCGATACTATTTGATAGCGGAATGAAATAATTGAGCTTAGAGAGCTGCTTTTTATATCTTACAATATACGAAAAAATTGAACCATTTCTGTTGACTACCAGCAAATTACTTTCCTTCCCAGGCTTTGCTTGAAGAAGTCCAAAATACTGTTCTTTTTCACGATTGTATGTAAATACAAAATTATCTGAACCAGTAATACCTTGCCGTATAGGTTCTGGAAAGAATAGCGCAACGTTTTTGGTGTCGTTGGCATAGATTGTATCAAGCGGTATTGGTTGCTGTTGTGCTTTCGCGAAAGCGGAAACAATAATAAGCGCGGAAATAATGATATACTTTTTCATAAGAGTGCGTTTTAAATACCCAATATGGGCTCATAATTTCGGTTTTAAGATTAATCTGTAATTGTTCAGGACATTAACTTTTACGTTGCGGTTACTTCGTCTTAGTACTTTTGTAACGCCACCTACTTGCGGAACGGTAGGTATGTTGATATCGCCAATAATATCGTCGAGAACTTCGGTGGTGGCTTCTGCCCTAAAATTGTTCTGTACGTAGATGCCTTCGCTACCATCTGACAAATCAAAGGCTTTGAGTTTTGTAGGATGGTGCTTTATGTTTTCAATTTCGATTAGCGCCCGATTGGGCTGAAAGCTGATGAAACCGAAAATAGGTGTGTTCTCAGGCATTTCTTTACCATTGATTGTAGCAGTTTTGGTCAGGCGCATCCGCAATCTAGTATTCGCTTTTACGACTTGGTCGCCATCTACTACTACGTATATAGTTTCATCTGTATTACCTATGATTGAAACTTCATTGGGTTTTGGCGAAGCAGCAAAGAACAATTGATGTTCTAAGCCTAATTCTTTGGCTTCAATTTTTTCTTCCCTTTTTACTTCAGCAGAATCAATTTTTGATACCATTCCGCGAACAGTACTTCTCTGTCCCAAATTCTGGTATCGCTTTTCTGAATACTTAATCTTACCAGCTTCATAAATGCTATCTACGATACGCTCTTTTTCGCGTTCTGGAAGGTCTGGGTCGTAAAATCCCAAGGAATCAATTAGCTTTTCATCGTAGATGCTGGGTGCATTGTTTTCACGTACTTTTTTTAAGTCGTTGATTGCATCCAATTTGGAATCATACTCTTTTTGGCCTTCTTCTAAATCAGGAACTAAGGTCTGCTTAAGGTTTTCTGTTTCACTTTCATCATCGCCCATTACCATCATGGAATAGGAAATCAGAAATATGAAAATCACGGCCAATACCGCTGCAAATACTATCTTGTTTTTTTCTACTTTCATAATCGTGTTTTTTTTAAATGCCAATTACCTGCCCGAAGTCAGGCGGGTCGGCTCAACTTTCATCTGATATTTTCTTTAAGGTGTTTTCGAAATAGTTTGTAATCAATAATCCGTGCGGATTGTTCGGAAAGTTTCGGTCGACCATAATCAGGTTTCCGGTGGAAACCAATTCGTAGGTGTCGATGATTGAACCTCTATTGATTTCAAAAATGGTCGTCGTGGTAAAACTATACGAACCATTATTTTCAGTTATCCTTGAATCGATACTCAGCACTTTTTGAACCAATGAATACTGAAGTAATCTATTGTAAACACCATCGGCTTTTTTCTGGCGGTAGAGATTGTCCACGGAACTATTACCCAACCACAATGCCTTTTCCAAGTTGCGCTCGTAATTACTGGCATCGATGTTATAGAAGTAGTTGTGGAACAGATCCAAATGTGCCAGAGCTTCAACTCTAAAATTCTCTTTTTGAGTCACGAGCTTCAGCGGAATAATACTGCCATCGGTATTAATGGCAAAAGCACTATTGAGTGCTTTTTGATTGGTGTTGAATACCATCCATACTGAAAAAGTACTGGAAAGCAAGGCACACACAACAACCGCCAAAACGATAAATCGATTCAGTTTTAGGACATTGTAAATATTCTTATATGGTGTTTTCATATTTAATCTGATTTAGGCAGTAAATAATCTGAGTGTGAAGGATGTGGCACGTTTGTACAATTTGAATTTTAGGAAAACAATAAAGCCTACTGAGCCTAATTGAACCACAGGTGCAAAAAATCCACTTCCAACATCGGTGCCGAATAAATTCGTCCAAAAATTGGTGTTGATTTCTGTATAGAGCGCATTGATAAAAACGTTGACCAAAAAGAAGGCTGGTACGAGCATATAAACCGCAGCGTACAATTTGAAAAACGTATAGGCAAGTGAACGGAACTTTTCAAATACTGCCAAACTAATGACCAATGGAAAAAAAGCCTGCATTATCCCTAAAAGAAAAAAGCGTTCTGCCAAAAACAGCGGATAGATGAACAAATCCAATATCCACAGGAAAAGGCTAATGATAAAGGCAAATATTTTGAATCCATAAAGTGGTGTTACCAATGCTTCATATAATAGCGTCATAGCTGCCTTGGCTACTTCGATGATACTTACATCTTCTTCAATCGGGATGTCCTGCATTTGTAGGGGCAATAACGCAGGTGCAGTCCCTCTATATTGCCCTTCAATAGCCACTAAAATACCATCAAAAAATCCCAATATTTGCGTTGAAAATATGACTGCAATAACTATTGCAAAATTCTTGGCAAGTTCACCTGGACTTAATCCCCAAGTATATCCGTCCTTATCGGCAATGCCTTCATTGTATCTTTTAAGTATGTTGACCAGAAAAAATAGGACAGCAAGCGTTTTCATTCCGGCAATTGTATATTGCGAAAAGCTGCTGCTTTGTATAGTCTGGAACACCGTATCTATATATTCCAACCCAATCCCTAAAATTATAGTTGCTGTCATTTTTAATAGTTCGTTTCTCGATTATTTACTTTATCCTGCATTTTTCTGAAGGAAATAATATCACGATAGCGTTTCGTTTTTGTCTTTATATTGGAAACCATTTCATTTGATTCCTGTTCTTTCTGCTTCAAAACTTCAGCACGTTCAGCATCGCTCATTTTGAGATAGTCGCTCGATAGGACTTCATCGATAAAATCCACCGTGTCCAATGAGTTTTGAACTATGGCATCAAAAGATTCCACAACCCTTGAAACTTCATCGGGTTTAATATATGGCGAGTTAAGAATATCCTGTACATCGTTTTGCATTATATTGATAAGGCGCTGATTGTTTTGTCCAATTTCTTCAACTGCCCTAAGTTGTTGGACAACACTTGATACTTTCTCTATGGCCTCTTTTGCATCTTTCAGGAATTTTACAGACTTAATCATCTGAGCTGTCTGTTTACCTGATTCTATGAGCTGTTTAACCAAGCTGATAAAATTGGTATTGTCATAAGTTGGCATTCCCTGGCACGCAGCGCGTGCAGGCAATAAGAAGATGAAAGCTGTTGCGAGAATTAAAATTTTTGTTTTCATAATATTATGTTTTAGATGTGAATTGAATTATTGCTTTTTGCATATCGTTATGCTCATTGTAGAGCTTCATTATTTCCTCATTTTCCTGTCCATCGGTCAAGTAAGCGGCATATACTTCCTTCGGAACTTCGAGCCGGAAAATGTTGCTTTCCCGTCCAATTTTGATAAACATTTCGGTGTACTTGCGTGGACCAGAAAGGTTGTTTTTGATGGACTTTAATTGGTTCAAGTCGTGGCTGGTTAGGTTGAGCCTTTTGACCAATTCGTCATAGCCTTTTTCGTTATTTAAGCTATAAATGACTTGCGTGTTTTCGAGAATACTTGCTGAAGTTGAATTGTTGGGCAGCTGATTTATCGACTGAAGAATAATCCCAATCGCACCGTTTTGTTTACGGATAGCTTGATAGTAGAATTCTACACTTTCCAGTACGTTTTCAAACTTCAGTTGCTTTGCAAACTCGTCAAAGAGGATGATTCCCTTTTCGGCTCTGTTTTTCCAAATGGTTCTTTGTATAGCCGACTTAATCAGCTTCAACATTACGGAAAGGATTTCCTTATTGTCCTTGACTTCATCCAGTTCAAAAACTATCAAACGTTTGTCCTCAATTTTATAGGTCTGGTCTTCACTTACTTCAAACAGAAAACTATATAGACCATCGCCGACATATTCGGACATTACGTGCAAGAAGCTCGTAACATTGAAGTAGTCGGGATGGATTTTTAAGGTGTCCAGAAGGTCGTTCTGATTCCTTTCTATAAAGCTGTAAAAACCATCTAAAGAATGATTTTCTGAAGTGCTATCGTAATAATGGCGCAATATCTTTTTAACCGAAACCGATTGTGCTTTGGTCACTTTTAAATCTGAAGCGAATAACTCGAAAAGGAACACAGATAAGTCTTCCAACCGTTCTGGCGTGAGGTCATTAGTATCACTTATATAAAAAGGATTGATACCTAAGTTCTTTCCACTTTCGTAACGAAGCACCGTGTATTTTTCAGGGTAGAGTTTTGCAAACTTGGTGTAAGAGCCACCTAAATCAATGATGACCAAACGAACACCACTTTCAAAATACTGGCGTAATATGTTATTGGCCAAAAAGGATTTTCCTTCGCCTGTTGGGGCGAAAATGGCAAAGTTTCGTGCCTTGATGCGTTTCTTTTTTTCGTCCCAGACATCTTTCAGAACAGGAATATTATGTTCGCGGTCATTAAAGATAATTCCAGTAGCATCGCTTTTATAGTTGGTGTTATTAATGAATAGACAAAGCGCGTGTTTTAAATCAGTTACGTATAAATCATTATTCGAAAAATTGGATGAGAAGCAACAGTAACTATTCAGTATATAATTCTTACGTTCTTCGCCTCTCGGGTAATATGGAATAATATCCAGTTCCTTAAATTCAGTCTTTATTTTTGAAGTTATCTTGTCAAGCTCTTTGGCTTCCTTTGCCCAATAAACAATATTGAGATGTCCACGAATGATTCGTGCATTGTCATCGGCATTGATTTGGTCAAGGATGTGCTGAATTTTGCCAAGTACTACTTTATTCTGTGAACCGAAATTGGAACTTTTGTTGAGTTCCTCAATTTTCTTATCAAGTAGCTTGCGCCACTTCTGTTTGTCATCCAAATAAAGGATTTGATTGACAATGTGGTTCTCATTAAGCGTAAGCCCTAAGCCATCAATAAACCCTTGATGAAATACAAAATCGTCAGAAGTGAATTTCTCATTGGTCTTGCTACTCTGTACACTTTCGCCAAAGCACAGTTCGCTATTGATAGCCAGGGCATCAAAATGGTTTTCGCCAATATTGACGCTTTTCTTATTAAGTAAAATATCGGTATCATAGCCTTCATTAAAGCCATTGAAATAAGCACTTGTTAGTTGCTGTATCTCTTCCGCTTTAAGCGCAACAAAATTCATTTTTCGGCTATTGTTGATAAAGGAAACCGAATCACTAACCGAGTTGGCGAAACTCTTGATATTATCATCCAATTCCTGTACGATTCCTTTTGAAACTTTTCTGAAAGGGTTGACGTATTTCGGATTGTTGAGCGCCTTATTTTTAGTCAAGATGAAGAACAAATAACAGCTGTGCTCGATATGCCCACGCCCTTTAAAATGCTCGTGGGTAGCTTTTTCTAAAAAAGTAGAATTCGGAAGTTGTTCTGAAGAATAAGATTTCTTCAAATAGATATCCTGTTTATGGACTACAGTACCAACTGGCAATGACTTTAATGCCTGAAACCAAGCACCGTGCATATCCTCAAAATCCTTTTCGGATAGTGAATAGATTTCAGGTAGATTCCCTTTATAGCATAGTACAACATTGCCATTGTTGGCAAATACGATATTGTCCTGAATATCTACAATGGGTAGATATGCCGAAAGGTTAATCTTGTTCATAATCGAAGCCAGAGTTTCTTTTGTTACTAATGATTTGCGGAAATGCTTTTGCCATTTGGAAAAGCTGTGGATTGTGGGCTATCCGTGTCAGCGCCACATATAGGGAAGCATTAAAGACCAACACACCTATTATCATCCCAAAGCTGAATGAGAAGATGATGATGAGCAACGAAGCCAAAATGGAAACCATCATTAAGGCAAACAGGGAAATGGGCAATCCAAAAATGACCGCCCTTTTCCTGATATTTTTATAGACCTCGAAGCGTTTCATCTATACTACGATTCCTATTAAGTATGTGAAGATTCCGACTACTGCACCTGCAATCAATACAAATACTAAAACTCGGGTAATCCCCTTTTTTAAATCTGCATTTTCCCCAAAAAAATGTCCTGCGTTGAACAGGAAACCTACAAGGAAGATTACACCGAGTAGTATTGGAAAAATAGTTCGGATAGTGTCGCCAACATCATTAACTGAATCTTCAATGCCACCAATTTGAGCAAAAAGCGAAGTGGATAATAGCGAAAGAATGGATGCTAAATAGTGTGATTTTTTCATAACGGAAAAGTTTAAATTTTTAGTTCATTTTCGTTATTAGAAATTTACATATATTTGAATATAAATAGTTGAAAATCAAATATTTGTGAATAAAATATTATTTGAAATCAATTGAATTCGTTTGCTATTAATTAGCATCAAATTCTATTGAATTTTGAAGTGAAGTTGTTGATAACCCGAAAATTGAAAATGAAAAAAGTGCTCAAAAACGTCAGTTTTGTGATTTTGCTTCTAAAAATGTGTTTCATTTTTGGTCAAGAAACGAGTGCTCAAAAACGAATTGTAATTGATGTTGGACACGGTGGAAAAGATTCTGGTGCAATTGGAAAAAATGGTATCCAAGAAAAGGATGTGGCTTTGGATATTTCAAACGCCATTTTAAAGCTGAATAATGAATTGGAAAAACCTTTGGATATTTATTTGACCAGGTATAGTGATACGCTTATTTCATTATTGGACAGAACTAAGCTGGCCAAAGCATTAAAAGCGGATTTATTTGTGTCCTTGCATTGCAATCATTCAGATAACCCTAATGCAAGAGGGATTGAAGTTTACGTGGCAAACGCTACTTCACAGTATTCTGATGATTCTATTTGGCTCGCTTTTCAACTGCAAGGTGGATTAAATAGGAAGCTGGGTTTTGAGAGTAGAGGTGTGAAGTTTGCGAATTTTCAGGTGCTTCGAGAAACAATTGGCTATTGTGCCTCTGTACTATTGGAATTAGGGTTTTTGAGCAACATAGATGAGGAAAGTTATTTTGTTAAAGACATTAATCTAACGATGTTAGCTCATAGTTTGCTAAACTTTTTAAAACGAGTAAGTTTATGAAAAATATGTACACAGAAATTTTTGGAAATTTAAGACATACAATTGCATTATTTTTAAAAGAGATAGTTTTAATTGTAAAATCTATTAAAAAGAATTCTAAACTCAAAAAATAGATATTTATATTTTTAACTTTGCAGTTGTTATTTGAAGAGAGTGAATAAAGAACCAATTTATTTTGATTATGCGTCAACCACACCCGTAAAACAAGAAGTTTACGAGGCAATGTCCCCATACTTTCTTGATCATTATGGAAATGCATCTAGCAGTACTCACAGACACGGGTCAATAGCTTCTAACGCGATTGATAAAGCAAGAAATCAAATTTCTAAACTTGTAAACTGTAAAGAAAATGAGATATTTTTTACTAGTGGTTCAACTGAAGCTATCAAGCTGGCCATAAGTCAAGTTTTCTACAACAGTTTAGATAATGGCAACCATATTATCACATCAAAGGCAGAGCACAAAGCCGTTTTGGATACGTGCAAGGATTTGGAAAAAATCGGTGCTCAAGTAACCTATCTTGATGTAGATGACAACGGAAAAATAGATATAAATTTACTGCAACACAGTTTTGTTGAAGACACAATACTTGTGGCCTTAATGCACGTTAACAATGAAACCGGTGTGATTGCCGATATTGATGATATTGGTGCTATTTGCAAGAAGAAGAATGTTCTGTTTTTTACGGATGCAACTCAATCTTATGGAAAACTTCCGCTGAATTTCCAAGAGGAAAACATAGATTTATTATGCTTTAATGCCCATAAAATTTATGGGCCTAAAGGTATCGGTGGGTTATTGGTTAAAACAACAGCCAAAACAAAATCGAATGTATTGGTTAAGCAACTAATTGAATCGGTCAATTTAGGAACTTTAAATGTACCAGGAATTGTTGGTTTAGGAAAAGCAAGTGAACTTGCGATGACAGAATTAGAAAGCAATTATAATAGGATTCACCATTTGAATAGTTATTTGCAAGTAGAACTGTATCAATCTAAACGAGCAGCTGTTAACGGATTATCAGCTAGTAGAAGTCCTTACATTCTCAATATACAACTTATAAATCAGGACGCTGAGTCATTTATCTTAAAGAACAAAAATTCAGTTTCGGTGTCGATGGGTTCTGCCTGCAACTCTAGATTAATAGAACAATCTCACGTTCTTAAAAGTATGGGATTGAGTAAGGAAAAAGCAGATAGTAGCATCAGGATAAGTTTTGGAAGTCCCACAACTCAATCACAATTAGATGTTTTGCTCAATGCTATTAAAAGCGGGAATAATTAGTTTCAAAAGATTCTACTATTGAAGCAGCTAATTTCTTGATTCTCGAATTCCCAGTTCTAGGACTCAACCTTACCCAAGAAATAACATCAAAAGTAGGGTTGAGTTTTCCTCGCAATAATATAAGTTCTTTCTGTACAAGGTATTCTACAGCCTCTCTATAGGATTTTTCTACAGAGGTGAATTCTCTTGATTTTGGTAGTGGAAAAGATAAAAGAAGGATGTCATCAACATCATTGACTTCGTAGCCCTTAGCTTCATTAAATCGCTTTCTGAGAGTCCCTGTTCTGTTAAAATGAGCACCCGCTCTTCCAATTGTTCCTGTATAACTATTGGTCATTCCCACGTACACTATTTTGTGTTTTTTCGAAAGCCAAATATAGATATAGGCTTGGTCGGCACCATTGAATGCGCCGAGGATACTAGTTTCAAGCATACTTCTCGTCGCTATAATTTGGCGGTAAGTCATTTTCTAGTTTTCTGCACATATTAGCTAGAAATTCTGATACTATTCTTCTGGACTCTCGCAAAATAACTTTAAGGTCGTCGTACTCATATTTTCCAATATTTTTATAGGCGTATAATTCGGAATCGGCAAACTGAAGCATCATTAAATCAAAGAGAATCTGTAAATCTCTGTTCTCTGCATTATCCTCATAGATTAATCTTGCAAACCGATGAATTTTATTAATCCTTACACAGTTACCTAAATCGGTATCATAGTAAGGTTCCCAAAGCAGATTGTCTTCAACAGATGATACCCTGAATATTTTAGTGAGGTTAGCGTTCTTTTCGCCTTTAATGGCCTCTTCCTTTTCGTCTTCTGTATAGTCATCGTCAACAGTATCGTCCACTTCTTCACCCTTATCCTCTTTCATCATTTTAATTATCCACTTGATTTTTGAGGTCATATCATCGGTTATCGCCTTTAATCGTTCTAAGGCTATTTCCTCATCAGGTAGGTCATCACCTGGCAGAATCTCTATCTGTTCAAATTCATCTAATAGCTTATTTGCGATTTCATTAGGTGCTTTATTTATAATGTCACGACTAATCTTTCCGGCATTTTTCCAAGCTGCTTTGCTTTTGCTTTTGGCTTCTTTGGTAAAATCGCTTATGTTCCTAAATGCTTCTTCAGAAAGAGTCAGCGAAGATTTTTTTACATCAATATTAAAGAAATCGTCTGCCTCGTCATTGATGAGTATTCTTCCCCTAAAGGCATAAAAATCTTGGTCGTATGGGATTATGCCTTGTAGGTTTGAAGCCCAGGATATGAGTCTTTTATTTCTGTAAACATAGAAACCGTAATTACCAGCCTCAATTAAATATCTTTCGCGAACTTCTTTGTCTCTTGATTCGCCTATATTTTTAATTCTATAGATAGGTGGATAGGGAAGTTGGGTAATTTCAATAGTTACATTTATTTCAAGTTCATCATCAAGAGTAAGCTCTTTTGGTTTTTCTATCCAACGTACTTCAGTTCCATCCCATTCATTTTCGTTCAAATTTCCATTTTCGTTGGCTTCAGATATAAACAATGGGTCAATTGCATCAATTTTTTTATCACCAATGGTAATATTCACACCGCTTTCAGAAAGGAAATAGAAATAGATTACACCAACTTTTGTCTTAAGTTCTTTAATGGTGTTTCTGACACTTGGATGGTTGTTTAGTCTAATTTCAGAAATGATAATGATGGTACCCTTACCTTCTTTTAGATAGGTTTCAATCAGTTCAGATTCATTCTCTTCAATTTCAGTCTTTTCAGCAAAATATTCTTTTGCTTCCATTACTTTTGGTAGAGAGACTTCATACTTGTTAAATCCCGTTCCATTTGAAGAAATAACTTTAAGTACATCACCTTGCGAAAAAGAAGCGGATTTTAGGCCTAATCCAAATTTCGATAGCGATTTGTCATCATAATGGTCATCTGTTGAACCGAGTTTTAATGCCTCTTCAATTGCACCTTCATCCATACCATCACCATCATCTATGATGATATATTCCTTGACATTGTTCCTTTTATAGTCGGAAAAGTCTTCGCGTTCTTTTTTGATTAAGAGGTTTATATTATTTGCATTAGCCCTTACAGAGTTATCTATGATGTCGCAAATGGCAGCAGAGGTTGTATAGCCAATTCTGCTCAATCCAAATAGAAGCCTACCGGCATCTATGGATAAATCAATTTTATCACTCATAATATTTATATTTTAAATGAAACAACTGGCACAACCAAGGCCTTCTGCTTCAATAATTTCATCTTTCCAGCTGTTAGTGTTCCTTTTACTTAGTTGCCTTCTCATTCTAGTGAAATGTTCTTTCTTGATTGCTTGAACACGTTCGGGTTTGGATAGTTCCTCTAATGTTTCAGTATCCATCCAGTTGTAACCATCCTTTTCATATTCTTTGGCTTTATCGAATAGGGCAGGGTGGTTTTCAAGTAGCCAGACCCATTCTATTTTCTGCTGGTAAAAACAAAAAAAGCAACCAGACCTGCTACGTGAGTAAGTGCCGGTTTCTAATTTACCGTCAATTTCTACTTGGTATGATTTTTTTATGTAGTATGCAGGTATCCCAACACCACTATCATCGAGTATTTTAAAAATATCATCCAATACTAAAACTTCATCATTCTCTATTAAAGGGAAATCGTCTAAAAGCGCTATGGGATAATCAGTATTTTCTTTTAGATAATGAAAAACAACTCTATTGAATAATTTGATATCGCTGTTTAAAAGGAATTCTAATTTCTGTCCTTGCCGAAAGTTTGGTGAAATAGGCTGGTTGACTCTCTTGAGTATATCTTCTTTTAAATGACTTGGACTAAGATTGTCATAAAGCCTTGCTACTTTTGGAATATTATTATTAGCCAGAACTTCTTTTATAACATCTTCACTCCAGATATTTTTTCTAAATGGAAAAATAGATTGAACGTTGGTTTTTTTAGATATGTAACCCTCTCTGTTTTCATCCCCTCGAATCCCTACATATGATATTGTGGGTTCATCCCCAATATATTTTTCAAACGGTTCTAATTTTAGCTTTTTTGTGCACCATCTTGCAGTTGATGAGGGAAGATATCCGCCGTATTCGGCCAAGAAATGGTCAAATGTGGTTTTATAAGGGGTCTCTTTTTCTGGTTCGACAGCAAAAATTGTTTTGATGTCCTTGCCCAATTTACTGTTTAGAGCTTCAACAAGCTCATAGGTCTCTTTTAACTCTTTCCCTGTGTCACAAGAATAATATTCTACATCCAAATCTGGATATAGGTTTTTGAGATAAAGCGCTAAGGCAGCACTATCTTTTCCGCCTGAGATACCAAGTACGTGTTTAACTTTCATCGTGCAAATTTTTTAAATATCTAATAATAGCAGCTGCGCTCAATTTTTCATTTTTGGACAACACCTTGGCCAAATCTTCCTGTAGTTTTGAAACGTACTTTTCGTCTGAAGGACTTAAAACAATATTTTGCTTTACCGTTTTACCAGAAACATCCGTGAATTGAAACTGTACCACTTCATTATCTACATCATCCGCCAAAGAATGTAGCTCTAATAGGTTGTCTAAATTTGAAAAAACCTTTCTTGTGTTATCCATTAATAGCGCTTCGTCCTCATCATTCATTTTTTCAACTGACTTGCCAAGAATCACATCGGCAATCGATTTTAACCAAGAATCACGTTCGTCAAGTTTAGACATTATGCGGTTAAGGAAGACCTTTTCCTTTTGAATCAACAAATGCGGTTTCAAAGACTTATAACGCGCTTGAATTTTGCTTTTGTAGGTAGTGAAATTATTACTATTGAAGTTTAAAGTGTCGCAAATATTCTCTTCAAATCTGTTTAACAACCCTTCGTAGGCAATTCGTATTTCATTAATGGAATCGTTTAAGCGCTCAATAAAACCGTTTAGAATTTCAGCATCATTTTCTTCGAGGTTAATGTTTTTGTAGCCTAATCCTTTTGGTATTTCTGATAGTAGTGCATTCTCTGGGTCTTTAGCGGAAGCAATAGCATCCCTTAAACCTTTAGACGATGGGCTTAATCGATTGGTTTTTTTAACGTATTCGGGAAGTGCATTATAAAATGCTATGAAACTACTGAAAATAGAAATTAGCGAACTTTCTGGTTTATTGCTTGACGCATCAACACCAGTAATTTCTTTATATTTATTGAAAAGGTTCAGCCGGACACCTTCAATTTTATATGATTTCAATTCATAATCAGAAGGTTTTTTGTGTACAAGGTCAAGAACCTCACTTGTTAGGTAAGGTACGTACCCAGAAGCTTTATGAAATAGTGCATAGTCTTGATTTTTGATTATGAGAAATATAGGAATCCAAAAGTCTATAAACCCTTTTTTAAGTTTAAATGGTTTTTTGGATAGTGATTCGTATAGTTCTGACAAGTTCTTTTTAATATGTTTTGAATCCTCTAAGAAATTTTCACAATGTAACCAAAGAGGATTAAATGTAGGATCTGTAGGTTCGGTTAGGATATACGCGTTGTTATGAGCTCTGTGAATTCCGGTCTCTTTTAAAAGCCCTAAATAAATAGACTTCTGTGGTGGAAACTTGCGGTCATCATAATTTAAGTTTTCCTTTTCACTATGCTCAAGCAAATCCTTCAATAAATTTTTTCTTGCGGTTAAAACAGGGGTGCTTAAGTATTCCTTGTTGACCATTTCATTCAAATATCGAGGTGTCGAAGGGTACTCTTTTTTTGATATTTGAGAGAGATTCCTGTTTAAGGAAACTTTTGAGTCAATCTTGAGTTTTTTACCATTGTAGAACCAGTCTGCGTTAGATTTTTCATAGATGCCGTGCTCTAATAGTTTTTGTAATTTTTGTACTTCGTAAGCCTTTTCTTCGGTTAGTATTTTCTTGACCACATTATCTTCTGAGTACTTTCGCAATACAAAGTCCATCTTTTCAATCTCGTATATACGTGATTTTACAAACTCGAAGTTTTTGAGAACTACATATAGTTGTGCTGGTTGTTGCGTATCGTTATTTTTTAAATCTTTTAGCTTTATATCCTTATTAAGGATTATATGCACATAACCGTCAATTTCCCCTTCTGGATTAATATTTTCAATATGATTAGATATGTTTACTTTAAAAAATCTTGGTGTACCTATTTCAAAATAGGCTTCCTTTGCAAAGTGATATTTTTCTTTAAAGTAATGTTTGGTTTTTGAAGCAATATTGATAGCAGTGTCGATATGGGAATTAGCATCTATCAATTCCTGCTCTATATCCACGTCAGTTCCGTCAATGAAGAAAAACTTATTACGATAATTATAGAACTTAATTATTTTTTGGCTTATTAATTTTTCAATGTATTGCTCAGAGTCAGGAATATTCAATGCATATTTTCCATAATATTCTAAGAAAGTTTTATCGAGCTTACCAAAAGACTTTGCGAATAAATTTACCAGACCTATGGTTTTTATGATTTTTGCCAAGTTCTCATATCCAAAATCATTAATAGCTTCAGCTTTATCCAATGCCTTAACAATTGTGTTCCATTGAGGCTTATGAGGGTTTGAATATCTGTCTTCTAATTCGCTTGTTAAATGAAGCGTTAGATAATCAAACACATCGGCTACACTAAAAAAGGTGTGGTTGTCCTTATCTATTTTATCAAAGAAAACTTGACTATTTGCCAAGAAAGAGAATAGAGACCTTTCGTTCTGGCCATACTTTTGCAAAGTCTGAGCTAAAATATTTGCCGATAAAATATCGAATGGATAAAGCTTATTGGCTAAATCGTAGTTCAGCGTTTCTGAATTACTTACGAGCTTGCTCTCGTTTATTTTATTGAATAAATCCTCGAACCCAATGTCTTTTGGTCTTTCAATTTCAAGGTCTTCTATTCTGGCTGATGCCAAATAAAGTAACTGTTCAATAGGTTCATCGAACGAGATATCAATTAGTCTTCCTTTTACCTTATCCCATTCATTCTTTTGGTTTTGAGATAAATTATTGGCATAGGAACCAAAATTTTGATGCAGCGTTGTAATTAAAATGATATTTCTATTGGAATCATTTGCCAACTCAGCTAACTGTTGTATAAAGTACAATTCGCTATCCGGATTATGTTTGGCTGCATATTCAAGAAATTTACCAAACTCATCAATCAACACAACTAATATTTCATCTTTCTTTCTAAGCGATGTAGCTCTTTTGCTTATAGTATCGATAAGATTAGAATTGGATGTGTTTTCCTTAAGCTTAAAAGAGTTTTTTAATACGTCTGTTAAAGGCGAAGCTTCACCAATAATTTTTAAAAACGAAAACTTTTCAAATCCTTTAAATTGCCCATTAAGATTAGCAAAGTAGGGCTTCTTGTCGTTAAGATTTTTTTCTAAAGCCCAAAGGAAGCTGGACTTTCCTGTACCATATGAGCCAATTATATTAAATGAGTGATGTCCTTGCTGAAACCCAGTCACTATTCTTTCAAAAACATTTTTTGCATTGGGTGTAACAACGTAATTAATGTCATTTACGACATCACGTTCAATGTTTGTGGATGTTGTAAATTTATGCATCGTAATATTGCTCTAATATGTCCCACTTATTAGGGATATTTTTAATTTGTAATTCTTTTCTTCCCGCATCCTTTTTATAAACAACGTCCTTAAAAGTTTCTGAGATTTCCTGTATCTTGAGTTCCGTGCCTTCAGAAGAACAAGCGAATACATCGCCAATTTTGTTATGTATTTCATCAAAGCTTATAGACGTATGTTTTGGGAATTTATCTAAGATTAAGAAGTAAAATATTTCTTTGGCTATCTCTGGTCTTTCGCTCACTTTTAATTGAAAAACAGAACCTTCCTCGGTATCGGTAACTTTAGTGATTAAATTAAGGTCAATAAAAATGGATGATAAATCATCTTCCATATCCTTTATGTTCTTATCAGCTAAATAATATGTTTTTATAAATACCTTAATGTCGTTTTTTAAAGAGTTTTCAGCTATCGAAGTTTGATGGTTACTCGCTGCCCTAAGTAAATAACGAAGTAATTGTTGAGTGGTAAATTGTGAATTAACCCTACTTTTTCTAAATTCTTTGAAAACTAAAGGAAAAATAGATGCTAAATTGGTATCTAACAATTTATAATGCAACAACCATAAGGTTCCTTCATACTCTAAAAGTGGGTCATATCCTGTATTACTATCAAAGATTTTATTGGCAAAAACAGTTGTTTGGCCTTCCTGATTTTTTATACCGAAAGCCTTCAGCCAGAAATTTATGGACATTACCATATTTTTCCCAACACCTAAAGCTGTTACGGCATCCGGATTTTTGAAAGACTGACCGGTAGAAAGATAATCGTAGCCCTTCTTCAACCAAAAATGGCGACAGTGAAATGTTTCGTGTCCTGTGAATGTTAGTTTATTCATTTATTTTCGATTCGCCGTTTTTATTTTTTAAATAAATCAATTTGTCTTTACATTCAACCAAGATACTCTCTGGGTTTTCTTCTTCTAAAAGGGAAAACACCACTTTATCGGTTAAATATCTTTTTTCCAACTCAGATACGGAAACATCAAAAAATGAAGCAAAATTAGAAAGAAGCCCTCTTTTAGGAAGCCTCTCATTTCTCTCGTATTTACCAAGTGTGGATTGGTCTATGTCTACCGCAGCCGCAACTTTTCTTATAGGTAGATTTTTCAATTCCCTCAGTGTTCTGAGATATTCACCCAATGTTTCCATCGCCGTTGAATTTTATTTTAAAGACAAATATTGTCCTTACAAAAATAGGATTATTTAGGCCATTAACAACTATTGAGATGAGATATAATGACTTTATTTCTGCTCTGTGATTATTGATCAGGAAAACACTTAATTTTAGTCGCCAATTCCCTGCATCATAGTTTCCATCCCGCCAAAATTTAAAATAAAGGTTGAGTAGTAATGGTCAAACAAATCCTTAAGGTATTGGCCCAAATCAACGTGTTCTAAATCATCTTTTCCCTCTACTTTTTGCCTAATTTCATAACCCCTATTTTTGCTTATAGTGTAAAGAAATAAGGTGTGAAAATATACTGAGGTGTAATATTTTCGGTTAGCAAGTTCTAATTGCTCGTGGTTGATATTCCTTTCTTTCGACTTGAAGTTTTTCAATACAGTACTGTCCATATTGATAAAAATGCGATTGAGTAAATCACCCTCAGCATCTGGAATCATAACCGTCGAATAATCTACATCAAGGCTTGTAGCTTCTTCTACCGCTTCCCAAGTTACATCTGTATCAGAATTCTCATCTACGTTCTTGTACATAAAAACTAATTTTGGTAATCCCAACAAATCATTATCGCTTTCTTTTTTAGGCGTCTCGTCTTTTGGTTTACTATTGTCGGCAATTTTAACCCAAAACATTTCCTCTATATTACCATTGGGTGATGATAGACTTGCTTTGATTTGAACGCTATCGCCAACTTTCAATTCATCTTTAGGATTAAGAGAGATTCTTATTTTTCCTTTGTTCGGGCTACTTTTTATCACGTTAAAAACTTCATCTATTTCTTTTGGCTCACCAGGTCTATTTCCGCCATTAGAATCGTTTGGTTTTATATTGAGCACACTAACCCTTAAATCCCCAGGTTCTTCAATCCTATCAAAATAATCATTTGCTACATCTGTGGAAAAGCGAATGGACTTTTCACCATTTAGTGGTATCGTGGCGACCTCTTTTTCATTATTATTTTTAGTATCAATTTGAAAAAATGATGGAAACCTTTTAGGTTCAAAAGGTGTGGGTTCTTTTTCAGTAGAAGTACGTTTCTTTTGTCCTTCAGTTTTTCTATCCTTTTTAATGTCGAGCTTAAACGTTTGGTTTAGCAATTTTGCCAACTCTGAATCAAGGGGTAGATTCTTTGTAAAGCTTTTTAATAAATCACTCGTGTTTGAGGACGTGTCAATATCCACTGCTTGTTTTCGACGTTTTTCTATTTCTGCCAACCTTCCATCTTTCGCGCTTAGTTTTTTAGCTAGATAACTTCTTAGAAATTGGGTTTCGTCACCATCTTTAAGTCTGTCGCGAGAGGCCATAAATAATTCCTTCCGAAAGTTATATTTCATTTCGGTGCAATCCACGTGAATAAGTAAGTGACTCTTTAGAAGGTTGAGCTTCAATGAGCGTGTTATAAACTCAGCAGTATAATGTCCGTGAGTTTGACCATTGAGTGAGAACATAACTGACATTGAATTTTTAAAATACCTGTCCTGTATAATTTTTTTGGTTCTCTTAAGGTCGTAGTCCTTTACCTTAGTTTTAAACACATAGCAAGACACCTTCATCTTTCCGAATACATCATCTGAAAAATTTTCTGAAAAACTCTCGTCCAGATATTCAGATTCTTCAGCTGCCAACCGTCTTTTTAATCCGAACAAATCATTTTCGAGAACTTTATTGTTTGGATAACGTTCTGCGGTGTCGACCGTTAAAATTGGTAGTGCAGGTTGAAATAAAAACTCATTTACACTTTGGTTTAGGTCTTGGGCAAAACCAGAATAGCCTTTAGGAAATTGATACGAATAGAGTTTTAATATGGTGCCAGTTTCAAATTGACGATTGTTGAGGCCAAGGTCTAATTGCGTTATTGTAAAAGATGGGATTTTTTCATCAATGAGCAAGTATTCGTACCAGGTTTCTTTTGCTTGGTCCGATTCTTTTTTAGGATGCTCACGTACCAAGGTAAATCCAAAACCACCATCATTCGTGTAACGCTTTGAAGCAATGAGCTGATATCTTTTCTTTCCACAGAATACAATGGCACCGCTTCCACCCATATTATATTTACCCTGTACGAAGTGAATATCATTTTTATTACCTCGAAGTAGTGATAGAAAGGTGTCCTCAAACTTTTCTGGATGTTGACCTTCACCGTTATCATAAACAATTACCGATGTTGGATGTTGATTCCGCTGGTTCCGTGGTCCCTTCCCGTCAGCAATAATTTGAATATTCTCAGCTTGTTTTTTGCGAAATGAAGGTAAATCCCAATTATTTTCTGGATAAAATCTTTGAATAGCCTCGTCCATAGTTCTTGGTGCAACATCAGATTTTGGGTCAGTTCCTGAAAGAATACATTCTTTAGTTAGTATGGCATCAATGGCGTTGGTTACTTTCTCTATCAAAGCAGCAATGGGGCTTGACTGTTGGTTTTTTACCACACCATAATTACTAAAATTTCCACCCAGTGGTTTCCAGTTTGAGTCATCGAATATTGAAGGGTATGATTTGATAATACTTATTAAATCATTCTCGTCTTTTGCTTGATATAGTTTAAAGAAAAGTTCTTGATGATTAATTTTTTTTGAAGGTTGGTCAAATAGGTCGGTCATATTAAATTAAAAATTTTAAGCTTCTAATATAGCGAAATCGAATGCTCGTAAAAATAGTTTTCAATTATTTCTAAATAGTTTAGTGATTTTTAAGCTTTATTATTATTGCATAATTCACTTCCTCTTATCGCCAGCTTTTGTATCGAAAGCAATCAAGTTAAACAGTTCACGCATCCTGCTACGAACACGATTGCCATAGCGTTCTTCCAGTTCTTGAGCATTGAGATTGGTTGTGGCGTGGGTTTTTATATTGCCTTTGGTCTGTATAAATAATTCATAGCGTGATAGTAAAACCTCGCCCATAACGTTTAGGTCTTTACCGTAAAAACGACCAGCGGGTTCAACTCCTAAATCATCAAAGCAATAAAATTTGGTATTTCCATATTCCTCGACCGTTTTAAAACCTAAATGATTAAAGCTGAAGGTTACGTTCCGGCAAGGAATCATTTCGTAAGTACGTTGCAACGGCACCAAATGACGTAGCAATTTCATTAAGCTGGTCTTACCGCAGCCTACGGGTCCAGAAAGCAGGATACCTTTATCGATGTCAATTCCGTAAGTTGAGCAGTTCTCTTTATCCTTGATGAAGTAAGAACAGAGCTTTAGCAGTATCACCTTATCCTCATCGTAAATCCTAAACTTCTTCCCAAATAGCAGCTTGCCCTTGGCATTCAAGTAAATTAGAATTTTTGGGAAGTCGTAGAGAACGCTTTTACCATCAAAGTTTCCGAGCGAGTATTCCACGCCACCTTCGGTTATTTTAGAGGGGTTGTCCATAGTCTTTGTTTTTAGTGGTTCGCAAGTTGTCCTTGATTTGGGACGCTTGTTTTTTGTTTGGTTTGTTTTCCTCGGCGTATAATTCTGTTCTGTCCATCCAGTTCGTAGCCAAGGCACGCCAATCTCTAATTTCATTTCCATCACTCGTTTGCCAATTTCGGGTTTGGTAATGCTCATAGAATTTTTTTGCTTCATCAGCATCAAAACCTTTTTCTTTAAAAAAAATAAAAACGGCCTGCCAGCCCTTTGGCTGTTTTATATAGTTTTCTTGTTTGATATTGTTTATAGTAGATACCAATGCTTGTCCACTGGTGGGACGGTGCGAGTCCAAAGCTTGTTCATTATTGGGATGGTGTTGGTACACTACTGGTTCACGTATGGGACGGTACTGTTCCGCAAGCTGTTCTAATATGGGATTGTACTGTCCCGTAACAGGTTCATCACTTGTCCCAATAATGGACATCTTGATTTTACTGCCTTTGTAGGGATTGTTAGAAGGGAAGTAGGATAGATAGTTCCAAGAATCGAGGTCTGTCACACATCTATGATAAGTGGATTTTGAACCAATCTTGGCAACGCGCATTAATTCGCGACGGTTTACATAGAACTCATCTGCAAACCGACTACTGTTCCATTCTTGGAACAGCGCCATATATAGGCTTATGTGCGTTGGATTGAGGCGGTCATCAAAAAAGAACTTTTCAAAAGCCGCATTTAGTAGCTTTATATAGTTCATCTTTTAAGAATTTTGCTTGTGCTGCACTCGATTTGAGTTCATTACACCTTGAATTTCCTCTGCATCATAGTAGATAATGCCCCCAACTTTTGTGTATGGCAACGTTCCATTGATGCGAAGATTCTGTAATGTACCTGGACTTACTTGAAGCAAGTCCATTACCTCGGAAGATTTTAAATATTTCTTGAGTTTTCCAGTTGCTTGTTTAGATAGAAGATTCTTGATGTCATCGAGCAATTCCATTTTAAATTCTCGAAGGTCGTCGGTGGTAATAATATTTGCTGGCATAATAGAACGGTTTTAAAGAAAGGGACTATCGTATCGATTTCAACTAATTTGATAGTCCCTGACCTGATTTGACTTTCGTTCTACAAATTTGGGATGGTTTATTGGATTTTAATCCCAAGTTGTACCCAAGTAGGGTGTTTTTATTTACTCATTTTCAATGGTTTAAATTGGTTTGCTTTAGAGGTGTCACTTAAAATCATCTATGCCAAATGATAATAGATAAAATTAATTTTATTTTTTCCCAAGTAAGACCCAACTTGGGAAGAAATTTAACATTTTTAAAAATGAAAATATCAACCGTCCGTTTCTTCCATTCGCCTTAAAAGTGTTGCTTTTAGTCTATCAATAAACTTGGTTTGGTCGATTTTCCGTTCTCTTATTTCGAGAAAAGTTCTATAAACGTTACCAAGATTAAGTTCAAAAATATCTTCACAAGCTGATGCCATTTCTTTAATACCAGCTGTACCACTTTTTATTGCGCCAGATGCCTGTAATGCATAAATTAACTCAATTAGGTCTGTTTTTGAAGCAGTCCAACCAAGTCGCTCACCGTTTGATAGAGTATTCAGCTTATTCGGTATGCCGTATGACAAATCCCTTAAATTACTTAACTCTTCAACGTAATGGCTTATTAATAGGTCATAGGCCATAATTTTGGCAATTGCATTATCGTGGCTTGTGGAAAATTCAGCATCTGTATAAAAATGAGAAGTGTTTGATACCAAGCTAATTTTATCATTTCCTCGCAGAAAATAGAATTCATCCAGAAGTTCAGAATCCTCTCTATAATATTTAATGAAATCTATATTCCGTCGATTACTTTCTTGTAGCCTATTTATTTCTGAATCAATAAATTCCTGTTGAGATTTTATTGTTCCCGCAGGTCTATTTATCAAGAAATTGTAGAGTTTGGCATAAAATTTCAGTCTGCTATAGATGTAAGGTTTATGCTTTTTAAAGAATATTATTTCATTCTTTTTATCTACGAATTCATTTTCCCTTACACAGATGCGTAATTTCTGCAAGTATTGTCTTGAAATAGAAATACCTTGTTCAACATTGTTGAAATCGTTTAGATTAGATTCCTCAACTACTTTTATTTCCTCTTTGTAATTGTCTAGTATTATATGAATTAACTTATGCAAAATATTTTTGGGGCTTTAGATTTGGGTTAATTATCAATAAGTAATGTTTGTATGTTATATCTTTTTATGGGGGATTTTTAAAAAAGAACAGACAACCAATAGCGAGCAAAACAATGCTACCAGCAATTATGAAAGGATAGTAAAAACCGCCTGCAATCAGCCAAGTTCCTAAAACGGGGCCTAGAATCTGACCAATACTATTGGTCGAACTCTGAATAGAAATATTCCTGCCAGTATTTTTCTTTGATATTAATGAAACCGCAGAGAGCAAATTTGGTGTTACCATAGCGCCTCCAGCAGCAAAAACAACGATTAATCCATAGACTAAAAATTCATTGTTAAAAAATGGAAAGGCAATCAAGGATAAACCAGATATTAATAACCCTAAAGCAATTTGTTTCTTTGTTGATAAAAACTTCTCTCCATAAGTAGCGAACACAGGTTGTAAAACAGCCATTATTGAACCACATAGCATAAAACCAATACCAACTTGATTACTATTAAATCCTAATTCATCTTTTCCGTAGATTGAAAAGACAGTTTCAAATAGCGTCACCACAAATTGGATAACAAACGATAGCACTAGTAATACGATAAAATATTTAGTAAATGTGAACCGCAAACTCACTTTTCGTGTTGTGAACTTATGTACGCGAGCGGTGTTTTTTAACCATTTCATCACAACCAAAAGGACAATCAATCCTAGTAGTGCAGCGAATAAAAAGGGCACTGAAAATCGGTCTAAATGTAGCAGGCCTATTGTATATTTTATATGAATATCAGTTTGGGACAGAAAGCCGCCAATGACAGGGCCGAAAATAACACCAGAGCTAATGGCAACACCAGACCAGGCCATTATTTTTGTTCTACGTTTTTCAGATGTAATATCACTTAAATATGCATTGCTAACTGGAATAACTGATGACGTAAAAATTCCACCAAAAATTCGAGCGATATATAGCATTGTCAAGGATGTGGCTAGGCCGGTAAGTAATTGCATAATTACAAAACCGATTAGTCCACAAATGATAATAGGTTTCCTGCCGTATCTGTCCGATAGTTTTCCCCAAACCACTACGAATAGTAACTGAAAAAATGGATAAATGCTTGTGAGCAATCCAATATGGAAATTGATAAGGTCGGTGTCAAGATTGTCTTTTAAAGCTAATCTTTCGGTATAGTAAGGAAGGGTTGGCAATAATATACCATAGCCCAACATCACTACAAACAAACTCAATAGAATTAAAAATATCCTGTTGAGTTTTTCTTTTCTATCCATTTATTTTTTACCGATTTTTCGCTTCAATAATTGCGCATTAATAGCCACTATAATTGTACTCAAACTCATAAATACCGCTCCTACAGCTGGTCCTAAAACAAAGCCAGAAGAGTATAGAACACCTGCAGCTAATGGAATGGCCACCACATTATACCCAGTTGCCCATATTAGGTTCTGAATCATTTTATTGTACGTAGCCTTTCCGAACAAAATTAGGTTTGCAATATCTTGTGGATTGCTATTTACCAATATAATATCGGCTGTTTCGGCGGCTACATCAGTACCAGAACCAACAGCGATTCCTACATCAGCTTTGGCAAGTGCGGGCGCATCGTTTACGCCGTCTCCAGTCATAGCCACAAACTCTCCTTTGTTTTGTAATTCTTCTACAATTTCTACTTTTTGGTGCGGTAGCACTTCGGCATAGTAGCCATCCAATCCTAATTTTTCACTCACAGCTTTGGCTGTTTTTTCGTTATCCCCAGTTGCCATCAAAACTTTGATATTATTCTTTTTAAATATTTTTATAGCTTCCGCAGATTCAGGTCTTATTTCATCAGCAAGCGCAATGTATCCTGCTAGTTGTCCTTCAATTAATACAAATACAACAGTTTCAGCAGCGTCACTATAAGCATCTTCAGGAATAGTTATTTTTTCATCCCTTAAATAACCAGGACTAACCACTTTTACTTGCTTTCCTTCTACATTTGCCTCTACACCTTTACCAGTGATCGCATTAAAGTTTTCAGGCTTTGGGATTGTAATATTGTCTTCTTTAACTTTTTTAATAATCCCAACAGCAATTGGATGTTCTGAACTTTGTTCCAACGCACTTGACAGTCTTAAGATTTCATCGTTTGAATAGGACGCATTTACAGATTTGATTCGAGTAACGCCAAAGTCCCCTTTGGTCAAAGTCCCTGTTTTGTCAAATAGTAAGGCGGATATCTTACGTGATTCTTCAAAGGCAGTTCTATTACGGATTAATAATCCATTTTGTGCAGATACAGCAGTAGAAATGGCAACTACAAGAGGAATTGCAAGACCCAATGCGTGTGGACAAGCGATGACCATAACGGTAACCATTCTTTCTAATGCATACACAAACGGAAAGCCTAAAATCAGCCAAACTGCCAACGTACCAAAACCAATAGCCAAAGCTATATAAGTCAACCATTTTGCTGCCCTATCGGAAAGGTTTTGCATTTTAGATTTGGTCTTTTGTGCTTCCTCAACCATCGTAATAACCTTATTGAGATAGCTGTCTTTTCCTGTATGTTCCACCTTTACCTTTAAAGTGCTATTGCCATTTACTGAACCACCTATTACCTTATCCTTTTCTTCTTTTTTTACAGGCTTGGACTCCCCTGTAAGCATTGATTCGTTTAAATAACTTGAACCTTCTACTATGATACCATCAGCTGGAACTTTCTCTCCTGGCTTTACCAAAATCACGTCATTTTTTAACAAATCTTCAAGTGGTATATCTTCAATAGTGTCGCCTTTTACCCTGTGAGCTTCGGCAGGCATCATACTAACTAAAAGTTGTAATGCTTTTGAAGCGCCTAATACACTTTTCATTTCTATCCAATGACCAACAAGCATAATAGCAATTAGTGTTGACAGCTCCCAGAAAAAGTCAACTCCTCGTAAACCAAAGACAGTTGCAGAACTGTAGAAATAGGCGACACTTATTGCCATAGATATAAGTGTCATCATACCAGGTGCACCATTCTTTATTTCGGAAACAAATCCTTTAAGAAAAGGCCAACCACCATAAAAATATACAACAGTGGAAAGTGCAAAAAGGATGTATGGATTTCCTGGAAGTAAAAATTCATAACCAAAAAATTCTTGAATCATTGGTGAGAAGAACAATATGGGGATGGTAAGCACGAGTGTTACCCAAAACCGTTTTCTAAAGTCTGCAATCATCATTTTATGATGGTCGTGACCCATTTGTCCGTGACCCGGATTATGACCCGAATGGTCTCCACCTCCATTTCTCATCTTGGAATGATCCATTTTGGAATGATCTTCTTTTTCGTGGTTCATTTTAGAATGATCCATTTTCGAATGGTCCATTTCGTTGTTTTTGTGCTGCTCGTGATTTTCCATTATAGTATTGTTTAAGTGTTATCGTAATTTTTTTCTCATTGCTTCCGATATGTTTTCGGCATAGACGCCATAAGCATCTACTAAAAGACCTTTAAGCCCTTTTTTGGAAGATATTGCATATAAAATGCTGTTATCATCGGTACTGCTCATTCCTTCAAAGCGATATATTTTATCCACTTTAAAATCTTCTGGTCGAATCTCAATTTTCAGGGAAGCACATTCCAGACATTCAGGTTTTAAGTTGAAATCATAAGGGTATTCGTTTGTCTGCAAATCGTTAATAGCTTCTGAAAGGGTGTCATAATTTTTCATTTATTTTTATTTATAAGTCATTGTAAAATAACTGTTGTCTTCTTCTGTAAATTTTTGAAAGGTCAATAGACCTTGTGCATTTAATTTCTCGTTAACAGTATAATTGAGTTGCTTAATGCGAATTCCCAAGGCATAGGCCTTAATGTTAATTTTTGAATTAATATTATTTTCGCTATTATTAAATTTTCGGTCGTAAATTTTTATGGTACTTTTTGAGCCAAAAAAATTCAACAAGCCCGAATCAAAACTCATTTCCAGTTCTATATTTTCAAGATTTTTCAAGTCGTAGAGTTCTTTAAATTTTTTAGAAGTGGTATTAATTTCGGTTTCTTTTGATTTTGGGTTTGAAAATGGAAATGCCATTACCATTATACTGGCTTCATCAGGCTTACAGCGATAGGTTGTGGTGTATTTATCGGTCGCTATTTTGTCTTTATCAAACAATTCCGTAACCACCTCAATTTCATAGTATCCATTTTTCTTTATTGTTTCACCAGCTTCAAAAGTTTGTTTGTTTAGAAAAGAGCCTTCTTCATCAAAATTTTCTCGAATAACAACTCTACCTGAAATCTGCCCAATGAGCATTTCAGTTTGTGCATTTATTGTGATACTGAATAATATAAATAGTACTATGAAGCCTTGTTTTCTCATATGTGATGCATTAATTTTTTGACCTCTTTTGCCATAATATCGCTTAAATCAATAGCATTTGAAGGGTGCGGGATGGTATTGCACGTCACTATTTTTTCCACTCCGGAATCCAATAAATCTTGATAGGCATTTCCTGAAAAAACGGCGTGAATACCTACGCAAATAGGTGGTTTCATTCCTGCTTTTTTCAGATGTTGTACGGTTTCAATCATTGTACGTGCTGTCGAAATAATATCATCTACCAAAATGGGAGTAGCATCTTTGTATTTATCCACATCGGGAACAGAGACTTCTACATCACGGTCGCCGTGACGCACCTTTTGTAATACTGTAAATGGTGCTCCGGCATTTTTGGCGACTTCAGAAACCCATTGTTCACTTTCCGAATCGGGTCCAATAAGTACCGGATTTTCGATATTTTCTTTAATCCATTCTGAAATAGCATCGGCAGCGTGAATCACTTTATTTGGAATTTGATACACTTCTCCTAAAGAACTAATTCTATGCAAATGAGGGTCAACCGTGGTAATGCTATCCGCAAAACCTGAAATCAATTTTCCAAAGAAACCAGAAGTTACCCCTTCACCCTCATTAAAGACTTTGTCCTGACGCATATAAGCCAAATAGGGCGCTACTAAACAGGTACACATTGCTCCCAACGATTTGGCTGTATGGCTTAGAAAATAGAGTGGCAAGAGTTTTGCATCTGGTTCGTGCAAGGTGCATACCAGTACCACACATTTGTCTTTAACATCAGATAATATGCGCGTGTATGATTCTCCGTCAGGGAATTTCCGTAAAGTGGCTTTGCCCACTTCAGCTTCCATTTTTGTAGCCATTAGTTCTGTGAGTTCTTCATTTCCGGGAAGACTGAATAATATTGTTTTCATAGTTTTTTAAATTATAGTTATGATATCGTTATGGTTGTTTTTATATTCCAGGGCATAGTTGAGTTCGCCTTTGGATTCAGCATATATAGTATAAAGCAATTGGTTCTCCTCAATTTGTTCTCCCAAATGAACATTTAGAAGAATCCCTGCGGACTTGGATTGAGGCGCTCCGGAAAGCTTGGCGAGTTTTGCGATTTTTCGGTTATCAATTCGCTTTAAAACCCCAGGGGTTTCTGCTCTAATTTCGGTTTTATAGGGTGCTAAAACAGGTTTTGAAAAGCGACCTTGCGCATTACAAATAGCAAGGAATTTTTTATAAGCCTGACCAGATGTGAGAATTTGATGTGCGGTTTCTAACCCTTTCCCTTTTTCTACTTTGCCAGAAAGCTCTATTAGTTCAGCGGCTAAAAGCAATGCTCTTTCTGTTAGGTCTTTTGGTGCATCTGCTTCATTTTTCAAAACTTTTAAAATATCAATGGCTTCTAAAGTGGGGCCGATACCCCTTCCGACAGGTTGTGAGCCATCTGTAATGACAACTTTTACATTCAAGCCAACAGATGTCCCAACGGTTTCCATATGATTTTTTAGTTTTTGAGCCATTTCGGTACTACGAACCTTGGCGGTTTCACCCACGGGAATATCAATGACCACGTGAGTGGAACCAGCTGCTGCTTTTTTAGAGAGTACCGAAGCAATGAGCTGCCCTTCACTATCAATATCCAAGGCTTTTTCAATTTTGATGAGCACATCATCCGCAGGACTTAATTGGGCTGTTCCGCCCCAAACAAAACAACCGCCTTCTTTTTCTACCACGGTCTTTATTTCTTCTAAAGAAAGCGTCACATTGGTAAGTACTTCCATTGTATCTGCTGTGCCTGCTGGCGAAGTGATTGCCCGTGAGGATGTTTTTGGCATAGTAAGCCCATATGCGGCAACAATGGCAACGACTAACGGTGTTGTTCTATTTCCAGGCAATCCGCCAATACAATGTTTGTCCACCACGATATCTTTGTTCCAGTTCAGTTGCTTACCAGAAGCAATCATTGCTTTGGTAAGGTCAGATATTTCATCAATATCCATTCGGTCACCTGCGCAGGCAGTTATGAATGCCGAAAGGTGGATGTTGGAATAATCGCCTTCAACGATATCGGTTATGATGTTGTTATATGCATTGTAATCCAGCTTTTGATTGTAGATTTTTGCCCTGACGTGGCTTAAAGATTCAATTGGTTCTAAATGGGAAACATATAATGTATCATTTGGGGAAACATTCAGTTTTTTCGCAGCAGCATCTGATAGTCCGATTTCATTGGGCAACAGAATATCAGAATTCAGGACATTAAGACTTGCTACGATTGATTTATTTGCATTGGATATTCTTATTCGGGTAAGTGCCTCAAACCCTTCTGAAATACAGACGTGGCAATCTTCGCGCATATACACTACATTTTCGTTTTGGGTATAGATTCCGAGATGTTTATATTTTAATATGTTTGAGTGTGTGTCCATATTTTATTGATTGTTGTGATTTTTCGATTTATTCTATTTCTTCAATATTATAGAGCTGTGGGATTTCTGCATCCCACCCATAGGTTTCCTTCATTCCTTTTTGAAGGGCTTCGGCACCTTCTTTTTCTCCGTGCACAATAAAAATTCGGGCTGGTTTATTTTTTATTTTGCTCATCCAGTCTATAAGTTCAGCGTGGTCTGCGTGTGCCGAGAGGCCTTGAATTTCGGCTACTTCCATTTGAAAGGATACCGTTTTCCCATACACTTTTAATTCCTTGTCGCCTTCCAATAGTTTTCTTCCACGAGTGCCTTCAGCTTGATAGCCTACAAAAAGTAAGGTGTTATTTGGGTTTTGCGCTTGGGTTTCGAGATAGTTGAGCATTCTTCCACCTGTAAGCATTCCACTTCCAGCAATCACGATTTTTGGTTTGTTGTCTGTTCTTAATTCCATTGTTTCACGATAACTGCTTACGACCGTAAAGTGAGAACACATTTCATCACATTCATTGTCCTCCAGTCTGTGCCAATCACGAGTTCTATGAAACAATTCCAATACGTTGGCACCCATCGGACTGTCCATAATCATTTGAACTTTTGGAATTTTCTTTTCTTTCAATAATTTCCAAAAGATGAGCATCATTAGCTGGGCACGTTCTACCGAAAAGCTTGGGACAAATAGACTGCCCCCTCTATTAATGGTGTCGTTGACCAATTTTTCAATTTGCGGAAGTGCTTCCACTTCGTCAGGATGAAGCCTTCCACCATAAGTAGATTCTATAAAAAGTACATCCACTTTTTTTGGTTTTAGGGGTGGATATAGCAATAAATCATTGGTTCTACCAATGTCTCCTGAAAAGACAAAACGTTTTCCGTGCACATCCAACTCAATATAGGTTGCACCCAGAATATGTCCGTTGTATTGGAAGCGAACTCTAATACCGTCAAATAATGGAATCCATTGTGATTGTGGAATTCCTTTAAAGTGTGGGATAGTTTTTTCTACATCCTTTAAATCGTATAATGGTTCTGCGGGACTATGTTTGGAATAGCCTTCCTTATTGGCACGTTCGGCTTCTTGCTCCTGTATTTTTGCACTATCATTCAAAATGATTTTTGCAATGTCCAAAGTAGGATTCGTACCATAAATGGGACCATTGAAGCCTTGTTTTACCAATCTGGGTAAATAACCTGTATGGTCCATATGACCGTGGGTAAGCAAAACAGCATCAATATCACCTACATTAACAGGTGGGTACTCCCAGTTTTTAAGACGCAATTCCTTTAACCCTTGAAAAAGTCCACAGTCTATAAGTATCTTTCTATCTCCTGTATCCACTAGATATTTTGAGCCGGTTACTGTACCTGCCGCTCCTAGAAAGTGGATGTTTATTTTATTGTTTTTCATCTTTATGTTATTTGTTTAATGTCCACCACAACAGGAAGGCGTATTTCCTTTTTCTTGGTTTGATTTGCTCAATTCCGCTATTTCATTATATAGATTGCGGGAATCCTCTTTGATTAAGAGTGCCAACTTCTTTACGGATTTAGGCTCGAAGTGTACCATACCCAATAATATTTCAAGGGCTTCCTCAAGTAGTTTTGGGTCATCTTCCAATGCTTGGTAAAATGGCTCTAGGTCAATTTTTTTCTGTTCTTGCAGTTCATCTGTTTTCATCTGTTTAAATTTTATTGTTTTTTATCGGTCAGATGTAATTCGCCATTAAAAATCTCGGTTGTTATCAAGAATCGCTATGGCTCATTTCATAATTTTTGTTTTAAGATTGTTGAACTTTTATATTATTAATTCTCAAGAGCTTTTACATAGCGCTTCTGAATCTTCTAAAATCTTTTTGTGTCTTTTTTTATCAATTCCTATCTTTTCCAATAACACAGGTTTTTCGTGAAGCTCCTTGCAGAGCACGATACCTTCATCTAATAACTTTGTTTTTTCAGCTTTGGTTAGGGTAGTTAATGCGGTTAAAGGGTGCAGTCCCAACTTATCTATTCTGTCTTTTAAACCGTCACCAATTGGATAATCCCAACTTGTCAATAGTAGCTCTACGCATTTACCATATTGCACCGCATCACTTGTAAATCGTGTATTGGTGTACACGCCTCCTTTATGAAGCTTGGCTTCGTGACCTTTTTGTCGTTCCCATTGTTTTTCAACATCTAAAAATCTTGAGTGGATATATAAGGGAATTTTCACGTTGCAAAACCTACCTTGGTCACTGTGGTATTTACATTCAATCATATAATGGGTATTGTCTTTTTGGGCTATCACATCCACTTCGTGCTGAACGCAATTGCCTTGAACTATGACACCAACCTGTGTTGAAAATCCTTCGTGCGCCAATAGTTTGCCTACCAACTTCTCAAATGGGAAGCCAGAAGGACCAAATTCCATCAGGGCTTTTTTGAGTTTGTATTTTGAAGCACTTACTCTCGACTTACCTTTTAGCATTTTAAATGCCATTTGATAGATTTTTTTTGTGGTAATACCATCGTATAATTGGTCTTCAACTTGCCCTACTATTTGCTGAATCAATTCTTCACTTGCTTGCGAACGTCTTAATGAATTGATAAGTTTATCCACATCAAAGGCTACCACGTCGCCCGAATATTTTACTATGTTTATTGGATGTTTCATTTTTTAATATGTATGGTCATTACAGGAAGTTCTGAATGATTGGTTACACCTTCGGCAATACTTTTTGAAAATAGGCTCAAAAAACCTGTCTTTCCGTGGGTACTCATCGCAATTAAATCTGCTGGCTGATGTTTTAAAAATGTATTAATACCTGCCTCTACTGAAGATTCGTTATGAACACTCATAGAAAAGTTTTTTAAGGCGGGAAACTTTTCAAGAAATTGCTTGACAGGGTTTAATCCAGCGTTGATACTATTAAAGTCTGTTTCTGTATTTATACGTAACAAATGAATTTTAGCATCGCATTTTTCAGCTATTGAAAGCACCGCTTGAAACGGATGACTCACATCTTCTTCAAAATTTGATACGAACAGAATGTCCTTAAAGGGAAATGTTACTTCCTCTTCTTTGACCACAATAATCGGGGCATTAGCCTTTCGGACAATTTTCTCAACATTACTGCCTGTTATCTCCCGTACACGACCCTTTGTTCCGCTACTACCTGTAATGATAAAGTCGTGATGAAAATGGCCAGAATGTTCCAGAATATCTTTTTGTCCTGAATCGAACTGAAGAAAGGTTCGGCATTTAAGACCTTCGTGTTCTGCTATTTTTTCGAGTTCACGTAAATTAGCCTTTGCAGCACCTATCTGCTTTAAGGTTTCTGGATAACGCTTTTCTTTAAGTTTGTCTAATTTTACCCAATCCACAGGTGTTGTCATTTGATGTAGAAAGTGTATTTCTGCATTGTATGTTTTTGCCATTTTAATCCCGAGATGTGCAGCTTTAGTACAGTTTTCAGAGAAATCGGTAGGTACAAGTATGTTTTTCATAATTTTTTGTTTTAGGGTAGTTTGTTATTGTGCGGTATAGCCACCATCGATTACCAATTCAGAACCAGTCATAAACTTGGATTCATCCGAAGCTAGATAGACGACTCCATAGCCTATATCATCAGGCTCTCCCAAATGGCCAACAGGATGCAAACTTTCTAATTGCTTTTTGCCTTCTTCTACATCACCTTGAGCTTTCAGAAAATTTTCTACCATTGGTGTCCAGATATAAGCAGGATGTATAGAATTGATACGGATTCCGTAGCCTTGTCTTGCACAATGCAGGGCAGCAGATTTCGTGAATATGGTAACACCGCCTTTGCTTGCGTTATAAGCAGGTAGGTTAGGGTCCCCGATAAGTCCTTCAATGGAAGAGAAGTTGATAATGGAACCACCTTCTCCAGTTTCCTTCATACCCTTTATACCATACTGAGTACCTAAAAAAGTGCCATTTAGGTTTACATCTATGAGGTTTTTCCAATCTTCAAGGGTAACTTCTTCTACAGTTCCACCTAATCCTATTCCGGCAGAATTAGCTAATATGTGTAATTTTCCGAAAGTTTTGAGCGTGGTCTCAATGACATTTTTCCATTCATCTTCTTTGGATACATCTTGTTTAATGAATATAGCCTCCCCACCGTTAGCTTTGATTTGTTGGACTACCTTTTTTCCATCTTCTTCATCTATATCTGTAACAACGATTTTTGCTCCTTCACGTGCTAATAAAATAGCACTTGATTTCCCTAGACCAGAGGCACCTCCTGTGACAATGGCTACTTTATTTTTTACTCGATTCATAATTTTAAGATTTAAGTGTTACTACTATTTTTTGCTTCTTAATCAAGAAACTTCATTTCCTGAAACTTTGCCTTTTTCAAAACAATCCAGATTATATATTGTGGTTTCAGCAATATTTGTCAATGCAGTTTCGGTTAAAAAGGCCTGATGACTGGTTATCAAAACATTGTTGAAGGTCATTAATCGGGCAATCACATCGTCTTGCAAAATGTCATCGGAATGGTCTTCAAAGAACAATCCTTCTTCTTCCTCATACACATCTATTCCGAAATACCCAATTTTTTTAGTTTTCAATCCTTCGATAACAGCTTTGGTATCGACCAATCCTCCACGACTTGTATTGATAAGCATTACGCCTTGCTTCATTAATGAAATATGTTTTGCATCAATCAAGTGTTTCGTTGAAGACGTTAGTGGTACGTGTAAGCTTATGATATCGGACTGCTTACAAATAGTTTCACAATTGGTATAGATTACATTGTAGGAATTGATTAAATTTTCATCCACAATGACATCCTGAACAAGTATTTTACAACCAAAACCGTGTAGTATTTTTACCAATACAGACCCAATTTTTCCAGTCCCGATAACGCCGACGGTTTTTCCATTGAGGTCGAAACCGGTAAGACCGTTCAATGAGAAATTCTGGTCACGAACCCTGTTATGTGCTTTAATCAATTTTCGGTTTAATGCAAGTATGAGTGCCATTGTATGCTCTGCAATGGCATAAGGGGAATAGGCTGGAACACGTGCCACCTTCATATCCAGTTCAGCTGCTTTTGCTAAATCCACGTGATTGAATCCTGCTGAACGCAGAGCAATATATTTTACGCCAAAAGCATTGAATTTTTCAAGAATGTGTGCCGAGGCATCATCGCCCGTAAATAGACTTACTGCTTTAGAACCCGTTGCGAGAATAGCAGTTTCTTGAGTTAAACGACTCTCAAGCAACTTTAATTGATGCTTACCATCATTCGCTTTTACGAGATACGGCTCTTCAAACTTATGCGTGCTGAATACTGTTGTTTTCATTTCACTTTTTTTAATTTCCTAACTGTATTAAAATATATACTAACCCTACGATGACAACAGTTCCAAAAATTAGCATCACGAGTTTCCCGGTCTTTTTAGAACCTTTGAAATAGGTAATACCAAGTTTTACAATCATATTGCTTATGGTTGCTGTTATAATGACATTGGTGGCCAGCGTGAGTTTTTCTTCCAATGACCCAAATTTTGCCATACTGATAGTTATCGCATCCGTATCTGCCAATCCTGCAATTAGGGCTGAATAGTATAAACCGCTTTCGCCAAAAAATTGATTTCCATAAAAAACTGCAAACAGGATGACCACATAAATACCACCAAACCCAAGAGCGTTCCAAATATTGAGCGGATTACCCAGATTGATAGCTGTTTTTGTGACATCTGTATTCTTTTTGATGAATAAGAGTGCGCTTATCAAGCAGATAAGGGTAAGAATAGTAAATGGAATGACTAAATTTAAAAGTATGGCACTATTGAAAATATAGGCCAGAATCGCAAGTCTGGGAAACATAATTGCGGAAGCTATAATGATACCCGCAGCATATTCTTTTGAAAGTTCTGGCGATTCTTTACTTCGCGAAGCATATATCCAAGCTACTGCGGTACTTGAAATCAATCCACCTAAAATAGCAGTAAGCAGAATACCACGTTTAGAACCTACATATTTTACAAGAAAATAGCCGATGAAATTCAGAAAAGATACTATTACTATTATCGCTCCAATCTCAAAAGGGTTTAGCAAACCTTCTGGACCATAATCTTGATTTGGTAAGAAAGGCAAAATAAGAAGCGCAATAATTGAAAACTTAATAAAAGCAAAGAGCTCTTCAGAAGTAATATTCTTAATGAATGTATTAAAGGTCGTTTTCAATGATAACAGCGTAACCACGACTACTGCGGTCGCAACTGCTTCCTTATGCAAATGATTGGCAACCATAACACCCAAAATTAGCGTAGCGAACAAGGCCATATTGGTGGTAATACCAGTCATAATATGCTTTTGTACTATGGAAAGATGACTCAAAGACAGAAACAAAAGAAATGCTGCCGCAATGATAATGACCAACCAAGGTGTATAGGTTGTGGAAAGATTTCCCAATATAAAACCAATAATGGCAACAATTGGGAAGGTTCTTATACCTGCAAAGCCTTGTTCTTCCTTCAATTTATCATATTCACGTTCCAACCCAAGAATAAGGCCAATGCCCAGACTGATGAGCAGTCCAAGGATGAAAGGGTTGATATTTTTAAAGGCCTCGGTCATAACTACTTTTTTATTGCTTGGTAGGATTAAAATCGCTAACTGTTTGATACATTTCGTTCTATTTTTAAACTTTTACCGATGCACTTTTCTTGGATGATCTTTTTGCCACGTTTTGAAGCCGAGTCCATCTTTAAACTTAAATCTAATTTATTTTCTTTAAGACCAACCTCCAAAGGGTAACCCTCAACAACTAAACGCGCCATTACGTAGCACAAGCTGGATTCCGCACCTTGATTTATATTAATATTTTCTTTTTCAAGACCATCATAACAGGCACCATTAACAGGGTTGTACATAATTTGCTTGAGATGGTTATTGCCTAAAAACCAATTAAATGCGGTATGAAGCTGTTTGGAGTATTTCTTTTTATGGGTAACTTTACAGAATAGGTCCAATGAAAGAATGGTATAAGCCACCTCAATGGGTTGTTCGCCGTGAAAGGTACGTTTGTTTCTTTTGTGAAACCATCCGTCATTAGAAATGACTTTAATTTGCCCTTTCATAAAATATTGTGATAATAAAAAGTCAAAAGTAGTTTCGGCAACGTCCTTGTATTTTTTATTTTTTGTGATTAGCCAAGCATAAAAAAGCGCTTCTGGCAATATACTATTGGCATAGGTCAGGTAATCTTCAAACCATTCCCATTTTTTATCACTGGTAATATTAAAAATGCGCAAGAGCTCTTGGGCCAATGTATCTGCTAACTGATTATATTGGGTTTTAGGCTCATTTTCTTGATAATAATAAAGTCCTTTTAATATAAAGCCAATGGCTCGTGGGGATTTGAAATCCGCTACATTTCGTATGACGTTTTTAAAACAGTTTTCTGCTTTGGCTACTAAACTTTTTGGCAGGTTTTCTGTATCAGACAATACATAGCCAAGTGCCCAAATGGCCCTGCCATTGGAATCTTCCAGGTTCACTTCGGTATTCTGATTGGTAAATTGCTTTTCATAATCCACATAATTATAGAACAGTCCATCGTCCTGTTGGCAAAACACAATAAAGTCCATATAAATTTCAATGAGCCGCAGGACTTTGTCATTTCTTTTTTTCTTATAATACATAAGCATTGCTATAAGCGCCCTTGCATTATCATCAAGTGTATAACCAAAAGACGTATCCGGGACACTAAAATTTGAAAATTGAAGCATCCCAAAGTCAGTAGTCATATCTTCAATATGGTCTGTTTTTATGGGTGGTAAACTAAAATCCAAAGAATTATTATGTTGCAAATAATCCTGAAAAATATCGGAATAGGAAATGGCTACATTTTCCCAACTAAAAGCACGCATTTTAAGAAAAGCATTTTTTCCCATTGATGTTGCTATTAGCGGTTGTTCCAACAAATCGATAACAGCGTTACTAATTTCTATGGGATCTTCAAAATCATTCAATAAAATACCAGTACTGGAATCAAGGTATTCTTTAGAATGGGGAATAGGAGTTGATATAACAGGGTTTCCGCAACTCATGGCATAAGCAAAAGTGCCGCTAACGGCCTGGTTGGGATCTTTAGATGAGAATAAGTAAACATCGGACAAGGATAGGTATTCCAACAATTTGGAAAGTTCCAAATATTCGTTTATAAAAATGACATGGTCTTTAATATCTAAATCATCGACTATTGTTAAAAGCGCATTTCTATATGTTTCGCCTTCTCTCTTTATTATATCAGGATGTGTTTTGCCTAAAACCAGATAAACTGTGTTAGGGAATTTTTGGAGTATTTTTGGCAATGCACGAAGGGCTGTTTCTATATTTTTATTCTCACTTAATAAACCAAATGTGGAGAGCACATTTTTATTTTGAAAGCCATATCTATTTTTAAGCCGTTGTTTTTCTTTCCATAGTACAATATGGGTGCCATGGGGTATGACAGCTATTTTGTTAGTATCAATATGATAATCACTTTCTAGTATTTCTGCGGATTTATTGGTAAGAACGATCAGTTTCTCGGAAAGATCACCCAACGCTTGCACTATTTTAGTTCTTTTTTCATCTGGATAGGGTAGCACGGTATGAAACACACAAGAAATAGGGATGTCTAACTTTAGCAGAAAAGCCACTAAATGGCCACCGTAGTCACCTCCAAACAGCCCAAACTCGTGTTGTATACAAACCATTCCAATATCGTCCCTTTCATTTAACTTATTAGCTACTTTGAAAAAGGAACTTAACTCTTGGGCATCTATTTTATATTTAACTTCCTCTGGATAATCATTAGCGTCGCAGCACTCATTTTCCAGAGCACAAACCTCGATCTCTATGGTTGAGCCAAAGCATCTTTTCAAAGCCCGTATCAAATCTTGTGAAAAAGTAGCAATACCGCACTCGCGTGGAGGATATGAGCATACGAATAAAATTTTATGATTTTTCATGATATAGCTGTTTTTTTTAATTCATTCAATACTAGTTGTAGGCTTACTTTAGCTACCGCCGTATGTTTGTCGGCCGCTCCATAATATATATGAAGGTCGTCCCCGAACAATGCGGTCCCGGTAGGAAATACCACATGATCTACAACACCAAGCAGTTCCCATTCTTCGGTAGGGGAAAATAAGGGATAGGGCAATCGTCCAATTATTTTTATAGGGTCTTCAATATCCAGTAACGCAGCGGCGGCGTGATAGGTCTTTCCAATGTGGGTTTCACAAACTCCGTGGTAAATCATCAGCCAACCATCCTTTGTTTCTATGGGAGGGCATCCGGCACCGAGATAATTCACTTCAAAATCGTAGAACGGATCCATAAGAATATGATCGTGAAGGTTCTTTATATGATTTTCCCAAAATTCTTTGGTAAGGTTTTCCCACTTTTCAAACTGTACTATTTGTATTCCTGGCCATATACGGTGGAGCATTACAAATTTACCGTTGATTTTTTTGGGGAACAGGACAATGTCCTTATCCCTCAGATACCTATGTTTTTCATCTGCCAATCCAATTTGTGCAAACAAGTTGTAGTAATAATAATACTTTGGATTCAATCTTTCCTGATTACAATGCTCCAAATGGTATTTATATTCTTTGTAGGTAATGAATGGTGTGATTATCCCCTTTTTCTCAAAATGTTTCAGGTCTTTTGAAGTTGCCAAAGCACCCATGGCATTGAACCCGTCATAAGCTGTATAAGTTAAATAATAGATATCTTCAATTTTAACAATACGAGCATCTTCCACACCATGTTTTTCATAATCAAAATCACGAGTTATTAACGGGCTTGATTTCCTTTCTATGAGATCTAAATGCTCATTGGTTTTGGCATATCCAATGGTAGAGTAATTGCCATCTTCCACCGCACGGTAAAAGATATGCACCTCTTCACCTTCTTGAAATATTCCAGGGTTTAAAACCCCATTGCTCTCAAATTTCAATTTAGTGGGACTGAGCAGTATCCCTTTTTTCTCTATGGGTATTCTGGTATTAATTTGATGTGTATGTTCCATATTGTAATATTTATTTGGGGTCTTCCCTGTTGTATTTGTCCTTTAGCCTGACAATATCGTTTTCATCAAAATTTCCAAAAGCAATTTCAAGTACACTTACAGAAGAATCAGATGTTTTTATTTGATGTACGGTTTCCTTCGGGATAAAAAATTCGTCCCCTTTATGGCCAACTTTGGTATTGTCGCCAATTACGAAAGTTCCCGTTCCATCTATTACTCTCCAGAATTCTTCCCTGTTATGGTGAAACTGTAGACTTAGCTCTTCGTTTGGATTAACCGTAAGTATTTTTACGGTGCTAATCTCGTTATGGGTAAAGCGTTCAAAGTTTCCCCAAGGTCTTTCCTCTATGTATGTTTTCATTTTTCTCGTTTTTATTTTCCAAATAGTTCTAAGAGTTCGTGCAATTCTTTATTGACCTGATGTTGTTTGACCACTTCATTAAAAGGGGTTAAGTGCAATTGATTGTTTAAAATCCCGACCATTACATTCTTTTTACTTTGTAAAAGTGATTTTACGGCTTCCACCCCAAGCCTAATACCCAACATCCTATCTAAAGCAGAAGGATTTCCACCTCGCTGAACGTGCCCAAGCCTCGTAATTCGTATATCGACATTGGGATTGACTTCCTTTATTTTTGAGGAAACCAGTTCAGCGCCTATTTCATCACCTTCAGAAACCACGACAAGAAAAGCATCTTCGCTATCGTAATTTTTAATCTTGTCCAATAGGTAAATAAAATCTTTTGCACTTTCAGGAATTAGTATGGCATCTGCACCTACCATTAATCCCGAATGAATAGCGATGTAGCCTGAATCCCTTCCCATTACTTCAACAATAAATACGCGGTTATGAGATTCGGCAGTGTCCTTTATTTTATCAATATTTTCAATAGCCGTGTTTACTGCGGAATCAAAACCAAGGGTATAATCAGTACCAGATATATCGTTGTCAATAGTCCCGGGAATACCAATGAATGGGATGTCGCATATTTCTGAAAAAGCCAATAAACCTTTAAAAGTGCCATCGCCACCAATAGCAATTAAAGCATCTATGTTGTTTGCTTTTAGAGTTTGCAATGCTTTTTTACGGCCCTCTAATTCCAGAAATCGTTTGCTTCTTGCTGTTTTTAGAATGGTACCGCCTTTTTGGGTTATTTTTTTTAGTTCGTGTGATGCTAATGGAACCAAATCACCGTCTATCAACCCTTCATACCCTTTTCGAAAACCACTTACTTTTATACCCTTTACTTCAGCGGATTTTGCAATGGCGTACAATGCAGCGTTCATTCCAGGACTGTCGCCTCCTGAAGTAAATACGCCTATATGTTTAATTTTATTAGTGCTCATTAGATATGGTTTTTTGTAATTTTTTATCTGAAATAGTAAAATCTTGAATTGTGTTCCAAACAAATTCTGCTTCTTTCAGAAAGAACTGATGGTCTCCTTCAGATGAAGTAATTAGTTGTGCGTTTTTAAATTCCTTTGATAATTTTAAGGCATTTTCTAAAGGTGCAGTGGTGTCTTTTTCTCCGTGAATAAAAAGCACGTCTTTATCCTTAATTTTCTTTGCAATCGCATATAAATCTGTTTTCAAGATGACCTTTGTAAGTGAATAATAATAACTCTGCCAATGATGCTTTTTTGCATCTTCATAAACATCATCTGTGAGGTTGTCAGGTTTGAATGCACTCGACATAAAAATGGGATGAATCATACAAATGTATTTCGAGAATTTGCTTGTTGAAATCCTATCCACAAAGGAATGGGATGACATAATTTCTTTAAACTCATCAGCGTTCTTATAAACAGGTATGCTTATAAAAATTCCTGCCTTGAACCAAGTTGGTTGCTTTTCCAATAGTGCCAATGAAATCATAGCTCCCATAGAATGTCCCGCAATAATTGTTTTGCCATCATTGAATTCTTCTTTGTTTAAAATTAATTCAAGGGCTTGCAATTGTATTGAAAGGGAATAATCACTTTGTGGTTTTGGCGAATCACCAAAACCTAGCAGGTCGACTAAAAGTAGCTTATGTGTAGTTGTAATACTTTCTAAATTGCGTTTCCAATAATGCAATGAGCCTGTTAAACCGTGCAACAAAACAAGTTTGTTTTCTCCAGAGCCTATTATTTCATAATTCAACAGTGTTTCTTTGGCATCATAAGCTGGTTGCTTACCAATTTTGTAATGCTGATAGCTTGCTATAGCTACAACAGGAAGAATGAACACTATGGATATGAGTAGTAATGTCATTGTTTTGAAATTGATTTATTATCCGTTTTCTCACTAACCAAGATTGGGGTTTTACCATAGTATCTATTGAAAACCATACAGGCAGTCAAATCACCAGTTACATTTACCGCAGTCCTAAACATCCCCAAGAGTCTCTCTACACCAATAATAATAATGATGCCTTCAGCGGGTATGCCGACACTTCCCAAAACAGAAGCGAGTATAACCACACCGCCTCCAGGAATGGCTGGTGTGCCAATGGAAGCAGCTACTATGGTTACGATGACCACTATAATATTGAGTAAGCTCATTTCCAGTCCATAGGCTTGGGCTATAAAAAGAGTCGTTATAGTTTGATAGAGCGCCGTTCCATCCATATTGACGGTTGCGCCAATAGGTATAATAAAATTGCTAATGCTCTTATCCACTTTCAGTTCTTCTTCCGCTGTTTTTAGTGACAAGGGCATTACAGCCGCAGAGCTCGTGGTTGAAAAGGCCAATAGTTGAACATCCCTTATTTTTTTTAGGAAATGCAATGGGTTTGTTTTTCCAAGAAGGACAACCAGTCCTAAATAGAAAAACACCAGTAACAATAGACCGAGTAACACCACCACAACATAGTAGGCTAGACCTGACAGAGAGCTCAAGCCAACACTAGAGGTAAGCTGTGCCATAAGCCCAAAAACAGCAACAGGTACTAACAACATAGACCATTTCACTACCGTCATACAGACTTCTTGAATGGCACTTAAGAGTATCTTTACTGGGCGCAATAATGCTGCATTAAGTGAGAGCACAGCCACACCAATAATAATTGTAAAAATCACGATACTTAACATATCGGCATTTACCATAGACGCCAAAGGGTTTTCGGGAAGCAGGTTTGAAATGGCATCTGGAATATTTTCAAGCCCAAAAGAAAGTTCGGTATCCTCCGTAGAGGTGGTCATTATTTCGTTATGTTCGGATAGCGATTGTTGATGCAAAAAACGACCAGGTCTAAAAAGTTGTGATAGTATAACACCGAGACTTACCGAAACTATGGTAGTGCCCAGAAAATATAATAATACGCCACCACCTAATTTTTTCAAACTATCCTTGTCATTACTGGCGATTCCTGTGATGATTGAAGCCACAATCAATGGAATCATAATCATTTGAACCAGCTTTAGAAAGAGTACGCCTGGCAATGCCAGCCAATTTCCTAAACCATCAGCTGTTTCTTTGGTAATCCAACCATTATGAGGACTTAACAACAACCCAAATCCAACACCTAAAAACAAGGCAATAATAACCTTAAGCCATAAGCGGCTTTCTACCAGTTTTACCAGATAGTGATTTAGTGACTTAAGTGATTTTACTTCTGTTTCGAACATTCTTTATTTTGTTATGCAATACTAATTTTATGGTCTAAATAAACTTTTTGAACGGATTGTAATACTTCCACACCTTCACCGAAGGGCTTTTGAAACGCCTTTCTTCCCATAATCAGCCCAGAACCGCCAGCTCTTTTATTAATTACTGCTGTAGTAATCGCTTCCACTAAATCAGACTCTCCTTTAGAGCCACCACCGGAATTAATTAATCCGATCTTCCCCATATAGCAATTAGCCACTTGCAACCTGCATAGGTCAATGGGATGTTTTGTTGTCAGCGTTTCATACATTTCATCATCATATTTTCCAAATCCTATCTCCCTAAAACCAAAATTGTTTGTTGGCAATTTTTGTTTGATGATATCAGCTTGAATAGTAACACCCAAATGATTGGCCTGTCCAGTTACATCGGCAGCGGCGTGATAATCTTCTTTTTCGGTTTTAAAAGCTTCGTTTCGGGTATAGCACCATAAAATGGTAGCCATACCTAAATTATGGGCTTCTTCAAAAGCTTCAGCTATTTCTTTAAGCTGTCTGTTACTTTCTTCGGAACCAAAATAGATAGTTGCACCGACGGCAACTGCTCCCATATCCCACGCAGCTTTTACTTTGCCAAATAAGGTTTGGTCATATTTATTGGGATAGGTAAGTAGTTCGTTGTGGTTAATCTTTACGATAAAGGGAATTTTATGGGCATATTTTCTAGCGTTCAATCCCAATACACCAAAGGTGGAAGCCACGCCATTACAACCTGCTTCCATCGCTAATTTTATAATATTCTCTGGGTCAAAATAATCCGGATTTTTATAGAAAGAAAAAGCTGCACTATGCTCGATACCTTGGTCTACAGGCAGGATGCTCAAGTAGCCTGTACCACCAAGATTTCCGTGGTTATACAATTGTGAAAGACTTCGTAGTACCTGCGGATTTCTATTACTTTGAGTAAATACCCTGTCTAGGCTTGTCTTACTAGGTGTTTGCAATTCGTCCTTGGTTATTTTTTCACAAACGTGATTCAAATAGAAGGACGCTTTTTCACCTAATAGTTCTGTAATATTTATATTTGTTTTCATTGGAATAAGATTTAATGAATTCCTAAACTTTCATTTGTTTTGGCGATGGATTTGGCACCATCTGTTTCAATTCCAGTAAGTGCTCTGATGGCATCAATCGTTTCTGGGATTACAATGGCTTGGTTATCGACCACGTAGGCATAAAAAAGTTCATCTCCCACTACCTTCAGCATATCTTCCCAAAGGGCTACTTCGTACATATCGCCCCAAGGTCTTCCCATATCCAAGAACATTTCTTTAATGGTGTTGTTTGAAACCAGGCCTTGGTCATATTGAATTAGTTTGATACGACTAGACGTTTTAAAAGCATTTAAGACTTCTTCTTTCGAGACTTGCTTTTTTAACTTCACGTTCCAATAGTGCATATGGCTTAATGTTTCTGGAACTTTTACTGCGGAAGTGATGACGTCCAAATCAGGATCTACGCTTTTAGCGTCAGGACCTTGATGGCTTGGAATATCTCTTTCTGGAAGCATTGTGTTCATAATTCCGCCCAAATGACTTTCCCAAGGATCTGTTGCTCTTCTTAAAAGTGTTCCTCTGGCATAATCCAATAAATCGGCTCTTTTTAAAGCGGTCAACGTCCTTAAAATAGAAGTGGTGTTGCAAGAAACAACTCTTGTAGCATCTAGATTTAGAGCTGATTGATAATTGTTTTCAGCACTAAAGGAATGGCCTGTTGTTTCGTGTTTTTCGCCTCCGTGCAAAATAAATTTGATGTTTTGTTCTTTATAAATTGCGACATTTTGAGCCGCAATCTTTTTAGGGGTACAGTCCACGACGAGATCTGATTTTTTCAACAGGTCGTGCATATCGCCTTTTACTGAAATACCTTCGGATTTCATTTTATCAGTTGCTTCTGGGGTGGCTGCATAGATATCGTACTCTTTTCTCACGGCATTTTGAATGCGCCAATCGCTAATGATATCGCACACGCCCGAAAGCTTCATATCGTCCTGTAGATTGATGGCATCGGCCACTCTTTTTCCAATGACTCCGTATCCTATAACTGCTATATTTTTCATTTTCTAGTTTATAAATATGTTGTTGAATAAATCTTAACTTTTTCTTTTACTCCGAGTTTTAATCAGGTTTTTAACTGCAACAGGATCCTCCTGATTTTTTTTGATTTTTATCCCCTTCTGCGCCCGCGATACTATAACCACCTGCTTTTACCAAGGCTTGACTGAGTTGCGTTTTGCTTATAGATTCATTTGCTTCAATAACTGCTTGGGGTGGATTCAGACTTACTTCTACCGTTTGTACTCCCTCAATTTGTTTTAATGCTTCTTTAACATTTTTAACACAACCTCCGCAGGTCATTCCTGTAATTTCAATTTGTTGTTTCATTTTTTTGATTTTAAATTAATTAACTTGATTTTCTATTATTTTTGATTTATCCTCGCCCATTCCCATTGGCATATTGCCATCATCATCTGTATGCGAAATCATAAAAAAACGTTCCGCAACAAGAATCAGGATAATTCCAATTGCTGCTACGATGAGCACCATTGGATCATTCAGATATTTTATATATAGAAAAGCTGATAGTACTGCTATATCCATTACAATGGCTATTAAAGGAATGATGGGTTTAAATTTTACCTCGTTCTTTAAGTGGCGAAAAAGCCCCCAATGGATAGCGATATCCATAATGAGATAGAAAATAGCGCCTATAGAAGCGATTCTTGTTAAATCGAAAAAGGAAGTGAGTAAAACGGCAAGGGCAACCGTAAATATGAGTGCTGGATTTTTAAAATTACCCATTTTTTTTAAAGAGGGTATTTGTTTCATATTACTCAACATCCCCAATAAGCGCGATGCCGAAAAGACACTGGCGATAACCCCTGAAAAGGTTGCTACAATAGCGATTGCTATAGTAAACCATAAACCCCATTCCCCAAAAACAGGTTCGGCTGCTGCTGCCAAAGCATAATCTTTTGCCTTTATTATTTCAGGGATACTCAAACCGCCTGCAACAGCAAGTGCCAAGGCCACATAGATAAGTGTGCAGATAAGAATAGAAATCACAATGGATCTTCCAAGGTTTTTGTGTGGATTTTTGATGTCTCCACCTTGATTCGTGATTGTTGTGAACCCTTTATAGGCAAGGATTGATAATGCCAATGCCGCTACAAAGCTTAGCCCTTGTGGTAGCGTTTCGGTATTTTGTGGGATATAGTCTCCTGTAATATCTGCAAATCCGGAAGCTACTAAACCTGCAATGGCGAGCAATGCAATACCACCTACTTTAATAATTGCTGTAAATGTGGCCGTTGCTCCAATCACTTTATTTCCTAGAATATTTATGACATACGCTGTTACCAAAAGTAGAATACCAAGAATGGATGCATAACCAGCATAACTTTCTGGGAATAATCGAAGGGTATATGCGCCAAAGGTTCCCGCGACCAAACTTTGTGCAACGACCATTGAAACATACATTAGTAAAGAATAGACACCTGTGGTCGTTCCAGGTCCATAGGATTTATTGAAAAACTTAACCACCCCCCCAGATGACGGAAAGGCATTTGAGAACTTCACATAAGAATATGAACTAAAACCTACCACGATAGCACCTGCAATAAAAGCAATCGGAAATAAATCGCCTACCAATTCAGCTATTTGTCCCATAAGTACAAATATGCCAGCACCTATCATTACACCTGTACCAAGAGAGATGGAACCTATTAGGGAAAGCTTATCGTTTTCATTTGTGGTGTTTTTCATTTGTAAATTATTTCTTTGTGTTATTAATTGAAGATTTTGGTTCAAAATTTCTAATAATTAGGCGATTGCTCTTTTCATAAGTGAAATAGCTTACCGCCCAATTAAAACCAACCATCAATCTATTTCTAAATCCGCTTATGGATAATAAGTGTACAATTGACCACAGCAACCAAGCGAAATAGCCTGCAAATTTAAATTTGCCTAAATCGGCAACCGCTCTGCGTTTTCCTACTGTTGCTAATGAGCCTTTGTCTTTATATTCAAAAGGGTTTACGCCCTCATTCTTAATAATTTTCAATAATATATTACCCAAATACTTACCTTGCTGAATAGCTGTTTGTGCTACTTGCGGATGCCCCTTTGGCGTTTCTTCTGTAATTACAGCCGCTATGTCGCCTATGGCAAAAATGTTGTCATAGCCTTCTACCATTAAAAATGAGTCGGTTTTTAAGCGATTGCCCCTAACCACGTGTTTTTCATCAATACCTTTTGGGAACTGTCCTTTAACACCCGCCGTCCAGATTAGGTTTTTGGCTAAAATGGTTTTTCCACTTTTGGTTGTTACTATTGAGCCGTCATAATCGCTTACCGATTCATTGAATAGTACCTTTACATCCAAGTCCTTCAAATATTTCAGGGTTTTCGTAGATGCTTTTTCAGACATCGTACTTAACAATTCATCAATGGCCTCTATCAAATAAATGTTCATAATGGAAGAAGGGTACTCGGGATAATCCTTAGGAAGAATGTATTTACAGAATTCAGCCAAAGCTCCTGCCATTTCCACGCCAGCTGGACCACCTCCAACGATGACGAAATTTGTTAAGGCATCACGTTCTTTGTCATCACAAGTGATTGCAGCTTGTTCTAAATTTTGCAGCATCATATGACGAATATTTAGAGAATCGCGAATGTCCTTCATCCCAAGACTATGGGACTCGACATTGTCCATACCAAAAAAATTAGTAGTTGTTCCCGTTGCCAATACGAGATAGTCGAAATGAACGCTTCCCTTATTGGTTATAATGGTGTTTGTAGAAGGTTGGATTTCTTCCACTTCAGCCAAACGAAACAATACGTTTTTATAGCCATTGATTTGTTTTCTAAATGGAAAAACAATACTGTCAGGCTCCAAAGCACTCGTTGCTACCTGATAAAATAATGGCTGAAACTGGTGGAAGTTATTTTTATCGAACAATACTACCTGCACCTCTTTATGTTTTAATTTTTCAACCAATGCCAAACCTGCAAACCCACCACCTATAATAACAACACGAGGTAAATTAGTATCTGGAAGGCAGATTTCATCTGTTATCTTGCAAGCAGATTCTGTAATAGCAGTATTTGAATGGTTGACGTTCATATTTAGTTTTTATACATTGTTATTAGCCATAGATTATTTTGCATCCTTGTCTTTCAAAATCATTACTGAACATTTGGCTTGGGTTGCTAAATATTGTGAAACAGAACCCAATAAAAGACGTGAAAATGCCCCTTGACCTTGTGACCCGACCACGATTAAATCTGCTCCGAACGATTCTGCTTTTTCTAAAATTTCTTTTTTTGGAAGACCGCTGATAACACTTGTTGTGATATTAAGCGATTCATTTTCTTCTTTTAATATCTTGATGGCTTCGGAAATAATTTTATCCCCTATTATTTGTGCATTTTTTATAGCTTCATCAGGGTATTTATAAAGTGTTGCTGTTGTTGAATGTAACCCTGATGTTGGCAACGCACGATACTCATAAACATTTATGATGCAAACTTCACTTTCCTTTGGTAATGGAAATTTTCCAAGTTCCTTAATGGCAACCTTGCTAAAATCAGAACTATCTATGGCTAACACTATTTTCATAATTTGAATGTTTTTAAAGATTAGATTGCTTGAAGCTCATTTACAAATGCTTAAGCATTTTCTTTTTCTTTTACAATTAATACCGAGCATTTGGCGTGTGTTGCTAGATATTGTGAAACAGAACCTAATAAAAGACGTGAAAATGCTCCTTGCCCTTGCGAACCGACTACAATTAAATCGGCATCAAAAGATTCCGCTTTTTCCAAAATTTCTCTTTTTGGAAGACCGCTGATTACATTTGTTGTTATAAGAAGTGAGCGATTTTTTTCTTTCAATACTTTACCAGCTTCGGAAACAATCTTTTTCCCTATTTTTTCAGCATTGGCTATAAATTCTTGATAATACACGTCAAGAGTTACTGTTGTGGATATGAGTTCTGGGGTTGACATCGCAGGATGTTCATAAACGTTTATTATACTAATTTCACTGCCCTGTGGTAATGGAAATTTTGCAAGTTTCTTAATGGCAACCTTGCTAAAATCCGAGCCATCTACTGCTAATACTATTTTCATAATTTGAATGTTTTATTGATTAAATATCCTATGCTTTATTCTTTTTTATATAGGTTTAAATTGATTACTTGTTTTATTTGATTTTATGAGTTTCCGCCAATAGATGTGTTCATATAATCCAGACCAGAACATCCCAAAAGTGAAGGCGAATAATAATTCTTCAATAGGAATGCCCAAGACAAGAATATGGGTCAGGTTGTCAAGATTCCAGTACAACTCCACATATTGAGGATAGAACGGAAGGATGCTTCCGAAATAAATGAAGTACAATACCGTAAACAGAATTCCCCCAACCCAAATCTTTCCTTTTAAATCTGGGCGACAATAAAGAGTCGCCAATCCACCTATGAACAAAGCTATAATGCCGCAATAAATGTGATTGAGCGACGTAAAAAGCGCCAGAATGATGAATACAGCTGCTGGTATAAAAAGTATAAAAATATGCAATCGGTGCCTGCTATGACTTCGTTCGCTATGCGGTATTTGGGCAAGTCCTCTTTTAAAAATAAGGTTGTAGAGTACAGTGCCAATGCCACCTATTGCGAAAGAGAAAATCAAACTTTCGATATCGAAGCCTGTTTTTTCGGCCAAATCAAAAAGCGAAGGTGGAAACCAATATTCTGGTACAAACAACGGTTCTGTTAAACCAAAGGGCATCGTAATCAGGCTCATTTTGAGCATTTCTTTTCTATGCCCTTTTTTTGAAAAATAGATTATTGCCCAAAGGGCAAGAATAATTAGTGACCATATAAACCAGACGTATTGCATAAATCCTAAAAGGTTTTTTTACTTTTTTATTTTTATTTGCGCATTATAAAAAGCGCCAATAGAAGCGCCTATAAGCCACCAAAGGATAAAAGTTTGTACGATACCCATTAACACTTCTAATAGGGGAATATCCATTCTAATGATATTGGAAGTGTCCAAGCCGTGCAATAAGCTATTGAAAAAGATGATTGAACCTTCCCGTCCTGCTGTAGCCATTACTATCATACAGCCCAAATAAATTATGGTTCCTGTAAGACCGAAGGCAAATCCGAGTTTTTTTACGTTTAAGCGATGCATAATTTTATAGTTTAAGATTAGTTGTCCGAGTTTAAAATTTTTTTAGATTCTTCATAGTCTTCCTTGGATATTTCGCCTTTTGCATAGCGTTTTTTAAGAATATCCAGTGGGCTGTCCTTCATTGTTTTTTGATAGGGTATATCTGCTGGGATAAAGAATATCCAAGCAAGTAAGATGACCCATATAATCCACCATATTAGGTGCATTCCTCCAAAGTGTCCGTCGTATAAATGCATAGTTTTTAGGTTTTAATTGTTATTGATTAAGTTCTGTGATTGTATATCCATTGAGCTCATCGAGTTGCTTTTGCAAGTCGGCAACCGAAAGTGCTTCATTCATCGTGATACGTGTAGCTCCTTTTGGTGCCAGAAAAATTTCTGCCTTTTCGATATTGGGATGTTCTTCCAAAGTCTTCTTGACCCTTGCTACACATCCACCACAACTAATTCCGTTTATTTGAAATTTTTGTTTCATTGTATATAGTTTTTAGTGATGTTGATGTCCTTTGTGTTCTTCTTTTGTTTCTTGTTCAGAATGATTGTGGTCGCTATCCTGATGCTTATGATTATTGTGCCTTCCGTGTCCGTGTGAACCGTGGGGCATAAACAGATGGATGCCGAACATAAAAAGGATGAAAATAAATAGTGATGAACCACCTCCTATACCAAATGAGGGCGCTAAAAAGATGAACAATAGTGGTAGCCCACAACCTATGACCATCCAAATCCAGTGATTGTTTTTCATTGTTTTTGTATTTAGAAGTTAAAAATTAATGATGCTCGGTATGATCCTGTTTGTTTGGACTATTCATATTCTGCATATCCATTCCTTTTTCGCCCATCATCTTTGAGCAAGATTCCATACAGTCCTCGCTCATCATTCCTTTTTCGTGCATCATTTTCATCATTGTTCCCATCATTTTTCCGTCATTCATCATTTGGTTCATCATCGAATGCATCATTATACTGTCCTTCATCATCATTTGCATTCCTTCTCCTTGCATCATAGAGCCCATCATTTTTTTGTTGCCCTGCATCATTGCCATTGTGTGTTGACTGCCGTGCATACTTTCCATAAACTCGGTCATATAATCGTGGTTCTCGGTAATGGCATTAAACACCTCCGTACGAGTTTCAGGATTTTCCAAAAGTGCTTGAGGATCTGCTCCTTGGTTGCAACTGCTTAAGCTTAAAAGCCCGATTGTTGATAAAACAATTAGTAATGTTTTCATAATTTTCTATTTTATTGAGTTAAACTTTTATTTTTATAAACCCATTCCCAACAATCCACAAACCGTAGTTTAGGGAATGGGTTATCAGCTATTAACTGTCAGATTTAAAAAGGTTTTCAATCTTCTTTAATTTCATTTCTGTCCGGAACTTTTTCGTTGTTATTCAATTTTTTTTAAACGCCATTTCTTGTTGCTGTCTTTAATGGCCACTAAATTTTCCGAAATGAATTTAGATGTTATGGTAGGTGGATTTTTACCCTCCTTATCTTTAGGCGATATGTGAATGGCCAATTGAGTTAGATGGTCAATGGCTTTTCCTTGTTTATCTATAACTACTTCAAAATAATGGTAGCTAACGACGTCTTTGTTGAAAATGTCATTATAGCCTATGGTCTCTTTTTCAACTTTTAGTACCAATGCCTTATCATATTCGAAATTGGTCGCATTCAAGAATTGAGGTGTAATGACAGTTTTTCCAGTTTTATCGATATAGCCATAATACAGTATGCCATCTTTTTGATGGGCAATCAAGCATTTTTCGTTACTGAATATGGGGTAGGTTGCATTTCCTGTTTTGGTTAGCACCAAATCATTTCGAAAATCAATGATTACTTTGCCGTCTTGGTCAATAAACCCCCATTCGTTCCCTTTTTTAATGGCAGCTACTTCATTGTTAAAAGGCGAGATGTACTCTAAATTTTCTATAGTTTGTGCAATCCCTAGAAACGGAATTAATACTAATGTGATGAGTAGTTTTTTCATTTTAGTTTGATTTATTTTGATAAAATTAATGATTGCCTTAAGCGTTTATCTGCATAACTTTCGTTGTTATCTACATAATTTCATCGTAAAAATTTCTTTTCCAGTTTTCAGTATTTTTATAATCGGTCATACTCACTCCAATTACTTCTTTGAACTGTCTAGACAGATGGTTTACGCTGCTGTAGTCCAATAAGTACCCTATATCTGAAAAGGAATGTTGTTTGAGTTGAATGAGCTCTTTAACTTTCTCTATCTTTAATTTGATAAAGTACTTTTCAATGGTTGTCTGTTGATTTGCTGAAAATAATTTACTCAATGTCTTGTATTCCCTATGAAGGCTTGATGCCAATAGTTCAGATGTTTTTACTTTGATATGTAATGGTAGCTCTTGCAATTGTTCAATTAGAATAATCTTGATTCTTTCTACGAGCATTTCTTCTTCGTTCTGCACTATTTCAAAATCATTGGCGTGAAGCACGGTTGTTACTGCATTGATAATTTCATTGTTGGTTTTTTTTGGTGCTTCTACCAATAGTCTTCCCAGTTCCAATGAAAGTACAGTTACTCCAAGTTCTTGTAATTCCTGCATAATTACTTTTAAACAGCGGTTACAGACCATATTCTTAATCCAAAATTCCTTTGGTTCGCTCATAGTATAGAATGTATTGTCATTGAGTTTTAACTCAATGGTTTGAAAGGATAAGACCTAACAGGGTTAATGGTGTTATAGTGTTGTTGAAAATGGGGTACAACAATTTTTAGCCAGAAGTGAAACTGTGGCTATAGATGCAATGCAGATTAAATTTAACCTGCGCAGTAGAAATTTAAATTAAGAAGGTCTCGTTGAGAATTATTATATCTGTAGAGAGCAATGGTGGCCTGTAGGCTCTATAGGAAATTACGTTTTCATCTAATCCTTCAAAAAGATTTATATAGGAATAGACGAATGTGTTTAAGAAAACGATAGTCTCGGTTGTGAGTATTGTATTAGACTTTTTAAAAGTATCATCTCCTTCTTTTACAATGGTCTGATTATCGCAACAGTCTTTCTCTTGTATGGAAGTACATTTTTTGGTATTATCATCTTTTTTTTTCACAATCTCCATACAAGATTTCGCTTTACTAAAAAAAGCCATATCTACTAATTTATTGCAACAAAAATGCATATCTACCGTAAAGGAAGAGGTAGAAAACAGTATTGATACTGCTAAAAAGAAGGACAATATTTTGGCAAAAGTAGACTTCACGCTTAAAGATAGTTAAATTTTGTTTAACATTTGATTTTTAGTAACTATATGATATTTTATTTAATAAATTCATTATCAGAATTTTATGTATAGAGTATAGAGATATATTTTACGAAGATAATTAACAAACTTCAACAAGAATATGACTTTCGTCATATAAAATTTAATATAAAAGGTGTCTATTTGTACATAATTCTTAAGACAGTTTGATAGATAAATCCATTGTATTTTTATGCTGTAAAAAAGTTAAATACAGGAATTAGAATTATTTTTTCATAACTTTGCAACAATAATGAAAGAAATATTTCATAAAATAGCGTCATTTTCTTTAGCACTTATTGTGTTATTATCAACAGTATCTTTTACTGTTGATAGTCATTACTGTGGCGATACTTTAGTGGATACTTCTTTATTCGGTCACGCTGAAACCTGCGGTATGGAAGTTCAACAGCAATCGAATTCATCAGAGTGTGATATCTCCAAAAAAGGTTTTTGTAGTGATGAACAAGTGATTGTTGAAGGTCAAGATACTTTAAAAACGTCGTTCGACAAATTGGATAAAGACCAACAACTGTTTGTTGCTGCTTTTATCCACACCTATATAAATTTGTTTTTCGAATTTCAAGAAGATTTAAATTCATATAGAGATTATACACCTCCTCCCTTGGTCAGGGATATTCAAGTTTTAGACCAAACCTTCCTTATTTGATTTTTAAGTAATTAGAACTGTAGTCCTACATTAATTTGTTTTGGACCTTTGTGCTTGTTTGTCACTTTTTAAACAAGATTTATAATTACTTAATAATCATTTCTATGCTGAATAAAAGCATCAAATTTCTAATAGAGAATAAACTCGTCGCAGTTTTAATGCTCACCCTATTTATAGGTTGGGGCGTTGTAAACGCACCTTTTGGTTGGGACACCGGCTTTTTACCATCTAATCCTGTTGCTGTAGATGCTATTCCAGATATTGGGGAAAATCAACAAATTGTTTTTACCAAGTGGCAAGGTCGCTCACCACAAGATATTGAAGACCAAATTACCTATCCACTTACTACTTCGCTTCTGGGTATTCCTGGTGTAAAGACCATTCGTAGTTCCTCTATGTTTGGGTTTTCCAGTATCTATATCATCTTTGAAGAAGATATTGAATTCTATTGGTCACGTAGTCGGATTTTAGAGAAACTAAATTCACTGCCAGCCAACCTATTACCAGATGGCGTAAATCCATCTTTAGGACCCGATGCCACAGGTTTAGGTCAAATATATTGGTACACGTTAGAAGGGCGTGATGAAAAAGGAAATGTAACTGGAGGCTGGGATTTGCAGGAGCTGCGTAGTATTCAAGATTACTATGTAAAATACGGATTGTCCTCGGCAAGTGGTGTTTCAGAAGTTGCCTCTATTGGCGGTTATGTTCAGGAATACCAAGTTGATGTTGACCCTGAAAAAATGCGCCAATACAGTATTAGTTTAAGCGATGTTGTAAAAGCAGTAAAGGAAAGCAACCAAGATATTGGCGCGCAGACACTGGAAATAAATCAAGCAGAATATTTAGTTCGTGGTTTGGGTTATGTAAAATCTGTGGCTGATATTGAAAATGCAGTAGTTACTTCAGAAAATTTTACTTCTATACGAATCAAGGATATCGCAAAAGTAAATTTAGGACCACAGACCAGACGCGGTATTCTTGATAAGGAAGGTGCCGAAGTTGTGGGTGGTGTCGTTGTGGCTCGTTACGGTGCAAACCCAATGGAAGTCATTAATAACGTCAAAGATCAAATAGCTGAACTTTCAACAGGACTACCAAGCAAAGTTTTAGCTGACGGTCGCACTTCACAGGTAACTATTGTCCCATTTTATGACCGAACAGAACTCATTCAAGAAACACTTCATACGCTTAATGAAGCTCTTACACTTGAAATCTTAATTACCATTTTGGTCATCATCGTGATGGTGTTCAACCTGCGCGCATCTATTCTTATTTCAGGATTATTACCTGTTGCCGTATTAATGGTATTTATTGCGATGAAACTATTCAATGTAGATGCAAATATTGTTGCCTTATCAGGTATTGCTATAGCCATTGGTACAATGGTGGATGTAGGCGTCATACTTGCCGAAAATATGATTCGGCATTTGGAAGATGAAAAATTACGCTTTAAAGAAAGTGGAATAGAATACACAACAAATGAAATTGTCTATAATGCTACTGCTGAGGTTTCAGGAGCTATTTTAACAGCTGTACTCACAACTATTATAAGCTTCATACCAGTATTTACATTGATAGGTGCTGAAGGCAAACTATTTAGACCACTGGCATTTACTAAAACAATGGCACTTTCTGCGGCCTTGGTTATTGCTCTTTTCTTGATACCACCATTTGCCGCATTCTTGTTTAGGAAAACGAATATTAGAGAACGTTCTAAATATATTCTCAACGGTTTGCTTATTATTCTTGGCATCACTGCCATTGTTTACGGCTATTGGTTAGGGCTTATCTTAATAGCTTATGGCGTTGTTGCGCTCTTGAGCGTAAGAGATATTATAACAACTAAAAGAGCTAATTTATTTCACATAATTATTTCCTGCATTGCTATTGTGTTCTTGCTTGCTGAATATTGGCGACCGCTCGGTTTTGATCGGAGCATCTTAATGAACTTGATTTTTGTAGCGATTATCTGTTTTGGGTTACTGGGTGTGTTTTCAATTTTCCAAAGGTATTATGACAATATATTACGCTGGGCACTTCAAAACCGACTACTGTTTTTAATCATTCCAACAACGGTGTTTATTTTAGGAGTGGTTATAATGCGAAATACTGGTAAAGAATTTATGCCATCGCTCAACGAAGGTTCATTTCTTTTAATGCCTACTTCTTTACCACATTCTGGTGTAGAAGAAAATAAGCGTGTACTGCAACAACTCGATATGGCGGTTGCCACGATTCCAGAAATAGAAACAGTAGTAGGAAAATCAGGTCGAACAGAATCCGCGCTCGACCCTGCACCACTATCGATGTATGAAAATATGATTCAGTATAAATCTGAATATATGCGGAATGAATCTGGAGAGCGCCAACGTTATAAAATGAATGATGACGGATTGTTTGTATTGAAAAATGAAAAATTCATCATCAACCCAAATAACGAAATCAGTGACGATGCAAACTACGAAGCATCTCAGCTTAAAACAAACGCAACTAATGAAGATTTAATTCCAGATGATGATGGGGAATACTACCGTAACTGGAGACCAGAAATAGTCAGTCCTGATGATATTTGGAATGAAATAGTTAAGGTCACTAAATTCCCTGGAGTTACCTCTGCACCGAAACTACAACCTATCGAGACAAGATTGGTAATGCTTCAAACTGGAATGCGAGCACCGATGGGCATCAAAGTGAAAGGGCCTGATTTAAAAACCATTGAAGCTTTTGGTTTGCAATTGGAAGGTCTTTTGAAACAAGCCGAAGGTGTAAAAGAACAAGCTGTTTTTGCAGACCGTATTGTAGGTAAACCCTATTTGTTAATTGATATTAAAAGAGAGCAATTGGCGCGGTACGGAATTTCAATTATGGATGTTCAAGAAGTACTTCAAGTCGCCGTTGGTGGTATGCCACTTACCCAAACAGTAGAAGGTCGCGAGCGTTATGGGGTTCGTGTTCGCTACCCAAGAGAGTTGCGTGGCAACCCAGAAGACCTTAAAAAGATTTATGTACCTGTGGAAAAAGGAAGTCCTGTTCCTTTAGGCGAGTTGGTGGATATTCGCTATGAACAAGGACCGCAAGTAATTAAAAGTGAAGACACCTTCCTTGTGGGGTATGTACTTTTTGATAAGCTAGATGGTTTTGCCGAGGTAGATGTGGTTGAAAATGCGCAGGCTTTGTTTAAAAAGAAAATTGAGGCTGGCGAGTTGATCGTTCCTAAAGGAATCAGTTACAAATTTACAGGTACCTACGAAAATCAATTACGGGCAGAGAAAACACTTTCTGTTGTAGTGCCGCTCGCACTTGTAATCATTTTCTTGATTCTATATTTCCAGTTCAAATCAGTCAGCACATCGCTTATGGTATTTTCAGGAATTACTATAGCCTTTGCTGGTGGTTTCATTATGATTTGGTTATACGGCCAAGATTGGTTCTTCAATTTTAATCTTTTCGGGGAAAATATGCGAGACCTGTTCAATATGAAAACCATTAATTTAAGTGTGGCGGTTTGGGTAGGCTTTATTGCACTTTTCGGCATTGCTACAGATGATGGCGTGGTAATGGCAACCTATCTCACACAGTCCTTCGATAGAGAAAATCCAACGGACAAAAAGGGAATTCGACAGGCAACGCTTGAAGCTGCCGGCAAGAGAATACGCCCTTGTTTAATGACAACGGTAACTACCATTCTGGCACTATTACCCATCCTCACATCCACAGGAAAAGGAAGTGATATAATGATACCTATGGCAATCCCAATTTTTGGTGGAATGATTATCGATATTACCTCTTATTTCTTATTACCAGTGCTATTTAGCTGGAAGAAAGAATATCAATTAAAACGAGCTACAAAATGAGATATATAATTTTAATAGGACTTGTTTTTTTCGCTTTCGCGGAAGTAAATGCACAAGATTTAGCTTCCTATATTCAGGAAGCTGAAAAGAACAATCCTGAAATTCAGGCTTTTGAACTGCGCTATAATATAGCTGAAGAAAAGGTAAATGAAGTTGACTGGTTACCAAATACAGAGATTGGCGTAGGCTACTTTATAAGTGAACCAGAAACCCGAACAGGGGCGCAACGTGCACGTTTTTCAGTAAAGCAAATGTTGCCTTGGTTTGGAACCATATCAGCAAGGGAAAACTATACTTCATCAATGGCCGAAGCCCAATTTGTTGATATAGCGATTGCAAAAAGAAAACTTTCGTTATCAGTATCCCAATCCTATTATAAACTCTATGCCATAAGTGCAAAACAGGGTATTCTGGATGAGAATATAGAACTTCTGGAAACCTATGAACGCCTTGCATTAACCTCTGTAGAAGTGGGAAAGGCATCAGCGGTTGATGTACTTCGCCTTCAGATAAGACAGAACGAGTTGATTCAGCAGAAAGAAGTGCTGGAACAAGATTATTTGGCGGAGCAAGCGCTCTTTAATAATCTTTTGAATCGTGATGAAAATATTGCCGTAGAGGTCGTAAAGCAGATGATAATTCCCGAAGAAGATGTGTTTATTTTGACTGACAATCTACAGCTTAACCCAGAACTTATTAAATACGATAAATTATATGAATCTATCGAAGAAGCCGAATTATTAAACCAAAAAGAGAGTGCGCCCAATATCGGTTTTGGTTTGGACTATGTGCCTGTATCAGAACGTCCAGATATGAATTTTTCCGATAATGGTAAAGACATTGTGATGCCTATGGTTTCTATTTCAATTCCCATTTTCAATAATAAATATAAGTCAGTGACAAAGCAAAATGAATTGAAACAATTGGAAATAAAATCACAGAAAGAAGAGAGGCTCAATAACCTTGAAACACGTCTTGCACAAGCTATTTATAATAGAAATACAATGAGAATTAAGTTTAATGTACAAACAGACAATTTAAAGCAGGCGAATGACGCCGAAGAAATTCTCATTAAGAATTACGAAACCGGAACTATAGATTTTAACGATGTGCTCGATGTACAAGAATTGCAGTTAAGGTTTCAAATCAATTTAATCGAATCTAATAGAGGGTATTATACAGAATATGCCATCATAAATTATTTGACAAAATGAAAACAATAAAAATTATTACGCTATTACTTTTCACAACTTCAATTTTTGCCCAAGTAGGCACAAACGGAAATGATAGAAAGGAAGATGGGCGACCTGTTAAGGAGTATAACCTTACCATTGAGGAAAACGAAATGACACTTGGAGGTGTTACTGCCAATGCAATGACCATCAATGGAGGTATCCCTGGGCCTGTTTTGGAATTTAATGAAGGAGACCTTGCTATAATCAACGTAACCAATAAAATGGATGAAGAAACTTCAGTGCATTGGCACGGATTGATACTTCCCAATTTTTACGACGGGGTTCCATATTTAACTACCCCACCGATTGAGCCAGGAACAACCTTCCAATACAGGATTCCAATCAACCAATCGGGAACATATTGGTACCATTCCCACACAATGCTACAAGAACAAAAAGGTGTTTATGGGTCTATTATCATTCATCCAAAAGAGAAAACCTTGGAATATGATAAAGATTTAGTCGTGGTATTATCAGATTGGACCAATGAAAAACCAATGAATGTATTACGAAACCTTAAAAGAGGTAACGAGTGGTATCAAGTTAAAAAAGGCACAGCAGTGCCATTAAGTAGGGTCATTTCAGAAGGTGCCTTTGGTGCTCAACTTAAATTTTGGAGAGACCGTATGGAAGGGGCTGATATTGCAGACATTTATTATCCCGCATTTTTGTCCAACGGTAAAAAACTGGCAGAGTATCCAGAATTTACGGCTGGCGAAAAAGTAAGGCTTCGCTTCATTAACGCATCGGCTTCTACCTATTATTGGATGGACTTTGGCGGAGGTAACCCAATGTTGGTTTCCAGTGATGGTGTTGACGTGCAACCCGTTTCCAAAAGCAGATTTCTCTTTGGCATAGCCGAAACGTATGATGTAATTGTAACTATTCCAGAAGGAACTATTGAAATTACCGCAACCGCTCAAGATGGTTCAGGTCATACCTCTATACAGTTAGGTAATGGCACTCTTTACCCAGCCAAAAGAATTGATAGACCTGATAAGGTAGCGATGATGAAGCAAATGGCTAAAATGGATATGAAAATGGGAGCACCTGCAATGGTTGGAAACAAGAAGAAGAATACACCCGAAGTTTTAATGCAGAAGTACGGAATGAAGATGAATATGAAGGACGGCGAGATGAAAATGGGGAACGATAAGATGTCGATGAAAGATGGCAAAATGAATGACCAAATGGATATGAAGATGGATGATACAATGGGAATGAAAAAAGACTCGATGTCAATGAGCCATAATGGAGCATCAAATAAAATGGAAGGTCATATGCACAATATGCCAATGATGCAGAAGGATTCTACTTCTTTTGATTATGAGGAGCGAAAGACATACTTCAACTATGATTTTTTAGAGGCAAAAGAAAAAACTGAATTTAAGGCAGATTTACCAGTAAATGAAGTGTTGCTTAACCTAACAGGTAATATGAATCGCTATGTATGGAGTATGAATGGGGTTCCATTATCAGAAACCGATAAGATAAATATAAAAGGAGGCGAGGTAACCAGAATTACATTAAATAACCTGACTATGATGCACCATCCAATGCACTTGCACGGTCATTACTTCAGGGTCATCAATGAAAAAGGAGAACGTTCCCCATTAAAGCATACCGTGAACGTACCACCAATGCAGAAAGTTATTATTGAATTTTATAACGAAGAGTATGGCGATTGGTTCTTTCATTGTCACGTATTGTACCATATGATGGGTGGTATGGCAAGAGTGTTTAGTTACGATACCCCAAGGGATGATAGAATGAAAGATTATCCAGTTCAGAAACTTATCGATGAGACAGACCATTATTATTCGTGGGGATTGGCTCGTGCAGGTTCAAACTTTAATGAACTCTTTTTAACGTCGAGCAATATCCGAAATGAATTTGGTTTGAGAACAGAGTTCGATTACGACCAAAATCTTGAAGCCGAAATAAGTTATAATAGGTATCTGAACGATTGGGTACGTGTTTATGCAGGAGTAAATACCGAAACGTCAACACCAGATTCTTACGATACATTTAATACCGTAGGATTGGTTGGTGTAAAGTATTTTACGCCTTATAGATTTAATGTAGATGTGAGTATGGACCATCAGCTACGCCCAAGAATACGTTTGGACAGAGAATTATTGATTTTTCCAAGAATTTTTTTGGAAGGCGAATACGAATACAGAGCAGATTTTGGATGGGTCAATGATTTAGAGAATAATAAATCATTTGAAAGCGAAACACAATGGTTGGTAGGGGTTGCATACATTCTTTCGCGCAATTTTTCAATCCAAGCTAACTACAATAACCGATATGGATTGGGTGGTGGACTATTAGCAAGATTTTAAACAACTAAAAATTAAAAAGATGAACTATTATTTTAATAAAACAATCAATGGAACCTTCGAAGAGGTCATCGAGAAAGTGACACAAGGATTAAAGGAAGAAGGTTTTGGAATCCTTACAGAAATTGATGTAACAGAAACACTAAAGAAAAAACTGGATATAGACTTTAAAAAGTATAGGATACTCGGAGCTTGTAATCCGCCCTATGCACATAAAGCTTTGCAAGCAGAAGATAAAATTGGAACGATGTTGCCCTGCAATGTCATAGTACAGGAAATCGAAGCAGGTATCATTGAAGTTGCGGCCGTAAACCCAATGGCATCAATGCAAGCTGTAAAAAATGAAAAATTGAATGAGGTAGCCAGCGAAATAACTGCAATGTTGGAAAACGTCATTGAAAAATTATAAGACACTATAAAAAGGCAGTAATAATAATTAATAAACACAAACTTAAATTAAAACAAAATGAGCAAATTAAAATCAACATTAGGTATAGTTGCGATAGCATTCATAACCTTAACAGTAATGTCTTGTAAAGACAACAGCAAAGAACAAAATAGCACGGATGGAGACCATTCACAAATGAACCACGATAACAGTGATGGTCATCACGACGGCGAAAAGAAGGAAATGGCAATGAGTGGAGATAGTAATGCGCAAGCGGTATTAAATGACTATTTCAACTTAAAGAATGCGTTGGTGGGAGATGATAATGGCAAAGCCAAAGAACTTGGGGCAACCCTCGCAACATCCTTAGGAAATTTTGACGCCTCACAATATACCGATACCCAGCAATCGGAATTAAAGGATATTGTTGAGGATGCAGTTGAACACGCAGAACACATTTCAGAAAGTGATATAGCACACCAGCGCGAACATTTTAAAGTTTTAAGTAAAGATGTAATAGATATGGTAGCTATAACAGGAGCAGAGATGAAGCTTTACGAGCAGTTTTGCCCTATGTATGATGGCGGTACAGCTTGGCTAAGTACTAAAGAGGAAGTGCGCAATCCATACTATGGTAGTCAAATGTTAAAATGCGGCAAAGTACAACGTGAAATTAACTAAATGAAAATTGTAAAGATTATAGCAATAATACTGCTGGTAGCGTTCGTGGGAATTCAATTTATTCCCACTACACGCAATCAAAGTGATACTGTACCGTCAACTGATTTTATGCTGGTCAATAATGTACCAGAAACTATTCAAAAAAAGTTACAGGTATCCTGCTATGATTGCCACAGCAATAATACTCAATACCCTTGGTATAATAAGATTCAACCTGTTGCTTGGTTTTTGGAAGACCATATTAAAGAAGGCAAAGCTGAACTTAATTTCAACGAATGGGATTCATTATCCAGCCGAAGAAAAGCAAGTAAGTTAAGGTCTATTATCAAGCAGATTGAAAATGGCGAAATGCCTTTGGATTCTTACACTTTGATACATAGTGAGGCAACATTTACAGAAGCTGAAGCAGAAGAGTTAATCAATTTTATCACACAATTAAAAGATAGTTTATAAACAATAATTTAAAAGTAATTAAAATGAAAAATTTAAAAATGAGTATTGCAGCAATGCTATTGTTAGCAGTTTCTTTTACCAATGCACAGGAAAAAGAAAAAATGAACCACGATCACGGAGATATGAAAATGGACCATAGCAAAATGATGAATAAAAATAGTGACGCAAAAGCAGAAGCTATTTTAAGTGATTACTTTAATTTAAAAGATGCTTTAGTTGCGGACGATACAAAAAAGGCAGCACAAGCAGGAACAAAATTGGTAGCCTCTCTTAAAGCATTTGATATGGGTAGTTATACAAAAGAACAACAAAAAGAGCTTGCTGATATCATAGAAGATGCTACCGAGCACGCAGAACATATTTCTGAAAGTGCCATAGACCACCAACGCGAGCATTTTAAAACGTTAAGTAAGGATATTACTGATATGGTAGCTATTACGGGTACAAAAAGCACGTTATACGAGCAATTTTGCCCAATGTATGATAAAGGTAGTGCTTGGTTAAGTACAAGTAACGAAGTTAGGAACCCGTATTACGGAAGCAAAATGCTTAAATGTGGAAAAGTTCAAAAAACTATTCAATAGATAGCCTTTTGTATAAAAATATTTTCAATGTTCTGGTTTATTAGTTAACAGAAGGTTGTAAAATGATAAAGATATCCGAATAGTTTTTAAGTCCTGTCCTGGGAAGGAAAACAATGTTGATGGTTAGTGTTAGTTCCTTCCCTAGTCAGGCACAATTAATTTTGAAAAGAAAAGTTGATTTGGTTAATAGCAGCCTGCACAAGGGAGAGAGAATATATCCCTAAAATAATAACATCTCTCTTCCTATGTCAGGCAATTAAAAATTTATGATGAAGAGAAGTTTAGTGAAGAGTACTTGATTGTGAGGGGTAAACATTTGGTTGGTTTATTGGTTAATAAAGGTTGCCTCTCATTTTCAAGTATTATTTAAAGGATTTTGCATATAAAAAAGGAAGATATAACAATGAAAGAGTGTTGCAAAGACGGGTGTCAAAATACAACTGAAAAGTCTGTAGTTAGAAAATGGTTCAATTACATAATATATACCATACTAATCTTAATAGTTGGTGGTGCTTTGGCGCTTCAATTATTTAGTTAAGGAAATAAATTGAAAATGACTAAAGTGAACACAATAGAAAAATCTGAAAGAATTGGCTTTTACAAGCAACTGTTTAAAAAGGTATTGCTTACTGCAAGTATAGTGATTGCTCTATCGTTAAGTTATATACTATGGGTAGGTGTAGATTCCGCCAGCCAATTTCTACCCTTTATAATTGTTGGTTTGGCTTTGGTCAAAACCATTTTTATCGTAAGGCTCACTTTTATACAGTTAAGTAAAATAATAGGCGAAAGTCATCAGCTAACCCACGTTCTTACTTTATTTGGAGTATTGATTATTTTGATTGTCCTTTCGTTTTCAGCAGATTATCACGCTTTATATACTTTGAACCCTGAAAATTTTAAATCGAGTACAGCGCTCAATGGCTCATTTTCATTACAGTTTTTTGAGTTTTTATATTTCAGCTTAATTACTTTTTCATCGGTTGGCTTCGGAGATATTGTACCATTGAATATTGCAGGTAAACTATTGGTAATGATGGAAGTTTTCTTGAGCTTTTTGGTATTGGTATTTGGTATTGCAAACATTAATAGAATTCACGTTAACAAATAACCCCTTTAAAAATATAAATATGAAAGTACTTAAAATTATTACACTCGTAACTGTTCTCATTTCAACAGTCAGCATTACCAATGCACAGAATGATAAAGATTCTAAAGATAAAGAAGATGTTATCGCAGTAATGAAAGCTTACAAAGATGCACTACAAAACTTAACGACCGAGGGGACATTTGAACTATTTACAGAAGATTCAAAAGTATTTGAATCTGGTGGTGTAGAAGGCTCGTATGCGCACTATATAGAACACCATTTGGGGCCTGAGTTGGGGCATTTCAAAAAATTTGAATTTTCAGATTATGAAATTGATGCGGAAGTAGATTTGCCTTATGCATTTACTACTGAAACCTACATCTACACTATCGTGCTCAATCCAGATGAAAAAGGCGAAAGTAGAACGATAAAGAAAAAAGGAGTAGCGACGTCTATCTTAAAAAAGATGGATGGTAAATGGAAGATTATTAAAACACATTCTTCGTCAAGAAATGTAAAATAAAATTTAAACTGTGAGCGAATTCTTAAAACAATGGGGCGAAGCGGCCTATACGACCACCGGATTTTTCTGGATGGCGCTTTGGGCATTCATCTTGGGATACATCATCAGTAGTATGATACAGATTTTTGTGACTGAAAAAAGGATGCAAAAAACAATGAACGAGAGTGAAGGTAAAAGTGTACTCTTAGGCACGTTTTTCGGTTTTATAAGCAGCTCGTGTAGTTTTTCGGCTTTAGCGGGCACAAAATCTATCTTTAAAAAAGGTGCAAGCTTTGTGTCTTCCATTGCTTTTCTTCTTGCATCGACCAATCTCGTAATTGAGCTTGGAATCATCATTTCCATATTTTTGGGATGGCAGTTTGTAGTCGGCGAATATGTAGGTGGAATCCTTTTAATTCTTATTTCGTGGATTTTGATACGAATAATCAATCCTAAAAAGCTCATAGAAAAAGCGCGCAAGAATTTAGAGAACGAAGATGACGATTCAATGGATGATTCCAAAGATTGGAAAAAACAAATCAAGAAAGAAGATAGTTGGGCAAGGGTTGCCAAAAAATATAAGATGGAATGGCAGATGGTATGGAAGGACGTTACCGTTGGCTTTACCATTGCAGGTATCGTCGCAGCCTTCGTTCCCGATTCTTTCTTCCAGACACTATTTATCAATAGTGGTCAAGGCAATACAGACTTTACCTTTCTTGAAATATTGGAACATATCGTTGTAGGACCTATTGCCGCATTTTTAACTTTTATTGGCTCAATGGGTAATATTCCGTTGGCGGCATTGCTTTTTGGAAAGGGCGTGAGTTTTGCAGGGGTTATGGCTTTTATTTTTAGTGATTTGGTAGTCTTTCCTGTACTTCGTATTAACGCCAAGTATTATGGGTGGAAAATGTCGCTGTTCATTTTATTCTTACTGTTTACGGCATTAATAGGAACAGCTTTGGCTCTGCATTACTCTTTCGATTTGTTGGGTATGTTGCCTGACACATCACAAGTTAAAATACAGGACAAAGAGCATTTCAAAATTGACTATACCTTCTATTTGAATATGGCTTTTCTCGCAATTTCAGGATATCTCATATACTTAGGGTTTTTCAAGAGAAAGGATGTAAAGCACTCAATGAGCGAAATGGCACCGAAAAGTCCATTGCTTGAAAGTGTTTTAAAATATGCGGCCTATATCTGTTATATATGGTTGGCAGGTGGACTGATTGTAAAATTTTTCGTGAATTAAAATATAGATAAAGAATAAAGTAAAAACAATAATGGTCAACAGAAAAACAGCAAAATGGATTAGAAAAGCACACCGTTACTTGGGTATCTTCTTAGGTATCCAGTTTTTGATGTGGACGATTAGCGGGATGTATTTCAGTTGGACAGATATAGATGAAATTCACGGCGACCAGTTTAAAAAAGTAGCACCTAAACAGAAGTCTTTTAACGATTTACTCGGTACATCTCAACTCGATACAGAGCAACCAATCCAAACTTTAGAACTATTGGAAATAGCTGGTAAACCTTATTATTGGATTAATGAGACCACACTTTTCAACGCAAGTACTGGAGATATAAAAAATGGTATTACTAGAGATGAAGCAAAACAAGTGGCTACTAGATATATGTTATCAGACCTCAAAATATCAGGTATTGAACTTATTGATGAAGTTGGAGACCATCACGAATATCGTGGTCGTCCACTTCCGGCGTATGAAATTTCGTATGAAACACCTCAAAATTTAAAGGCCTACGTGGCCATTGAAAATGGCGCATTTCAAACGGTAAGACACAGGGATTGGCGTTGGTTCGATTTCCTTTGGATGACACACACTATGGATTATCAAGGTAGAGACAATTTTAACACATTAGTATTGCGAGGGTTTTCACTATTAGGGTTGATTACTGTATTAAGTGGTTTTTTACTTTGGTACACTTCATCCCCAACCATTAGAAAAATAATTAAAAAGAAACGAAAATAAGTAACACTAAAATCAATATATAATGGAAAATTCAAATCAAAATTCAAAAAAAAACAATTACACAAAATTTGTAGGTATGCTGGCGGCATCATTTGTGGCAATGTACATTACAATGTACCTAAACTCTTATCAATTAGATCACGTCTATTTTAGCCTTACTCGTTTTTATATGAGTTGCTTGGGTATTGCTGCTATGGCCATTATAATGTTTGTGGCGATGCGTAATATGTACCAAAACAAAAAGAAGAATATCGCCATTGTTTTGGGTAGCATTGTGCTATTTGTTGGTGCATTAGGATTGGTACGCGACCAGAAGTCAACGGTAGGAGACATATTGTGGATGAAAGCAATGATACCTCACCACTCTATTGCGATTTTAACAAGTGAGCGTGCTGATATCCAAGATCCAGAAGTTAAAAAGTTAGCTGAAGATATTATCAAGGCACAAGAAAAGGAAATTGCAGAAATGAAAGCAATGATAAAACGATTGGAAAATAACAAATAAATAAAATTAAAATGAATAAAAACATCATTTATATAAGTGTTGCCTTGATTGTTGGCCTGTTAGGCGGCTTTCTACTATTCGGTGGAGGTTCTGCGGACAAGGCAACAATTAATGTGAAAGACACCCACGACCATTCAGAAGAAATTGCTTCTAATCAAATGTGGACGTGTTCTATGCATCCACAGATTATGCAACCAGAACCTGGGGATTGTCCCATTTGTGGAATGGATTTAATTCCAGCCGAATCTGGTGCAGATGGTCTCAATGCCAATGAAATAAAAATGACCGATAACGCAATGGCTCTGGCCAATATCCAAACATCACTTGTAGGAAAAGGACAAATGGGAAATAATTCCCTTAAATTATCTGGTAAGATAAAAGCTAATGAAGAGTCAAATGCTGTACAGGTTACCTATTTTGGAGGAAGAATAGAAAAACTGTACGTTAATTCTACAGGAGAACGTGTTGGAGCAGGACAACGCTTGGCAACTATTTATTCGCCAGAATTGGTTGCTGCACAGCAAGAACTGCTTACCGCTTCATCATTAAAAGAATCGCAACCAGAATTGTATAAGGCTGTTAGGAACAAACTTAAACTTTGGAAACTTTCAGAAAAGCAAATCAACGCCATAGAAACTGCCGGGAAAGTGCAAGAAAACTTTCCGGTTTTTGCAACCGTTTCAGGAACGGTAACAATGAAAATGGTAGAAGAAGGGGATTATTTAAAGCAAGGACAACCCTTATATAAAATTGCGAATCTCAATACAGTATGGGCAGAATTTGATGCTTATGAAAATCAAATTGCATCCCTAAAAGAAGGGCAAACTATTAAAGTGACCACAAATGCTTATCGCAATGAGGTTTTTGATGCAAAAGTCTCATTCATCGACCCCTTATTAAATTCTGCAACTAGAACGGTGGTTGTAAGAGCGGTCTTGCAAAATAAGAAAGACCTCTTTAAACCGGGAATGTTTGTGGAAGGTATAATTGAGGGTACGCAAACAAGCACCGAGAATACTGTTTCCGTACCGTCAACCGCTGTTATGTGGACGGGAGAACGCTCTGTAGTCTATGTCAAAACAAACCCTAATGAAGCTATTTTTGAAATGAGGGAAGTTTTATTGGGCAATGCCAATGGCGATAGTTATACCATTCTTCAAGGTTTAAAGAATGGAGATGAAGTCGTAACTAACGGAACATTTACCGTAGATGCCGCTGCACAATTACAGGGAAAAAAAAGTATGATGAATGCATCTGGTGGTAAAACAATGACAGGCCACGAAGGGCATTTGGGAATGCAAGAAGATAATTCTGGAGAAAATACAAATGAAGCCAACCATTCTCAAATGAAAGAAAGGATTGAAGTTTCAAACAAATTTCAGAATCAGTTAAAACAGGTTTTTGATGATTATATCCTTTTAAAAGATGCTTTGGTAAATGATGATGCCAAGGGCGCTCAACAGGCAGGAAAACAAATAAACCAATCTTTGAAAAAAGTGGATATGAAATTATTATCTGATGAAAAAGCACATAACCATTGGATGACCATTCAAAAAGAACTAAAGACCTCGGCTAATACTATTGAGAACAATTCAGATATAGCAACACAAAGAGCACATTTTAAACATCTTTCTGCGCATATGATAAGTAGCGTGCAACTTTTTGGTGTTAACGAAAATGTATATATCCAGTTTTGTCCAATGGCCGATAACAATAAGGGAGCTTATTGGATTAGTTTGGAAAAAGAGGTGCGAAACCCATATTACGGGGAAGCTATGTTAACCTGTGGAGAGGTAAAAGCAACCTTACAATAAAACGAATTATGGATTAATCAAGTAATCTGAATAAGACCTTAAAGTAATCTTGGTTTTATCACGGCGAACGATAATGAGTGAAAACAGAAGAAATAGAAGAAAAAATGATAAGAAAAAGTATCAGCCCAAAAGTGATATTTCAAAAAAAGATAGAATTATAGCTTTAGTTGTGATAGTCTTGATTTTTGTGGTTGCTGCAATAGCGGCTGTTTATTATTCTCTATACAAATCTGGATTAACATTATTTTGAAACAAGTACAATATGAATGAGATTATCCATATTAAAAATATGGTCTGCCCAAGATGTATCTCGGCAGTATCCAATATTTTGGAGCAACTTGAAATACCTTATGTCTCTATCAAATTGGGAGAGGTAAAATTAGTTTCTTCATTAAGTGTCCAGACCAAAAATGGTCTTTCCAAAGCACTTCAAAATTCAGGTTTTAGTTTGATTGACGACCGTAAAAGTCAACTTATTGAACAAATGAAAACTTTAGTGGTGGATAAAATCCATCATTCTTTGGAAGGACTGGATATTAAATGGGCAGATTATATAGGCGAAAATATTCATCTTGATTATAAATATTTAAGTTCGCTATTCTCATCAGTAGAAAGTATCACATTTGAGCAATACATCATCAACCAAAAAATTGAGCGTATAAAAGAACTCATCATTTATGATGAATTAACCTTGAGTGAAATAGCATTTAAACTTCATTATAGTAGTGTTGCGTATTTAAGCAATCAGTTTAAAAAAGTTACAGGAATGACGCCCTCAAAATTTAAAAAAAGTACTAATAAGAACCGTAAATCTTTGGATGAGATTTGATGTTAAACTCTGTTAATCCGAAAATTCTACAAATTATTCGGCATATTCTATAATAATAAATAATGCAGTTTATATTAAATTGTCTTTAGTAATATCCGCTATTGTAGTGGACTATTTTTAACAATTTAAATTCTAAAATATTTATGAAAAATTCAAAATTAATCGAAGCTTTAAACAATTGTGTAACACATTGTAATCATTGCGCTGATGCTTGTCTTGACGAAGGCGACATCAAGATGATGGTAGATTGTATAAGAACTGATAGGGCCTGCGCTGAAATCTGTAGTGCAACAGCAAATTTGCTTGCATCAAATTATAAAGATGTAAGAGGTATGGTAGAGCAATGCCGTGATATCTGTAAAAAATGTGCTGATGTATGTGCCAAGCACGACCACAAACATTGTCAACAATGTGCAGATGCCTGTAGAAAATGTGAGGAAGCTTGTGAGGAATATTTAAAATAATACAACTCACTTTTATTAAGCATTATGAGGTTTTTCCACCTCAAATTTCGAAAGGCCACAACTAACATTGTGGTCTTTTTTTTTATAAAAAATGAGTATAACTTACCTTGTTTAGAGAAGAAACTCGATTAGCTTCAATTTAACAACCTTTACCAAGGTAATTTTACAATTTATTCAGCATATAACGTAACACATTAAAGCTCTTTAATCCTGAAATTTACAGAGTACAAATTAGAATACGATTATGGAGACAGTTAATATATTTGAAACCAAAGAGAAAAACCATAAGCAAGGAATAAAAGAATCATTCCCAGTTACAGGAATGACTTGTGCATCGTGTGCATCAAGTGTTGAATCTGTATTAAAACATACGGAAGGTGTATTTGATGCAAGCGTAAACTTTGCGAGCAGTTCTGTTCTTGTTGAATATGACAAAGCGTTGAGCCCTAATCAACTTCAAAATGCACTTCGTGAAGTGGGCTATGACATTATCATTGATGCGGAGAATCCATCAGAAGTACAACAAGAACTTCAGCAAAAGCACTATCAAGATATAAAATACCGTACCATCTGGTCGGCCATACTTACGCTTCCCATTTTTGTATTAGGGATGTTTTTTATGCAATGGGAACCTGGAAAGTGGATTTCGTTAGTGTTAACTTTTCCTGTCCTCTTTTGGTTCGGTCGTAGCTTTTTCATCAATGCTTTCAAGCAAGCCAAACACGGTAAAGCGAATATGGATACCTTGGTAGCTTTGAGTACCGGAATCGCTTTTCTCTTTAGTGTATTCAATACCTTTTTTCCTGAATTTTGGGTAAGTCGTGGTATCGAACCGCACGTTTATTATGAAGCAGCTACAGTAATTATAACCTTTATTTCATTAGGAAAACTATTGGAAGAAAAGGCAAAATCAAATACATCTTCGGCCATTAAAAAGCTGATGGGCTTACAACCAAAAACGCTAAAAATTATTGAGAATGGGAAAGAAAAAGAAATTCCTATTTCGTCCGTACAAGTGGGTCAGACCATTTTAGTACGTCCGGGAGAAAAGATTCCTGTAGATGGAGAAGTTTCTAAAGGAAGCTCTTACGTAGATGAAAGTATGATTACAGGAGAGCCTGTTCCAGTAGAAAAATCAAAGGATGAAAAAGTTTTCGCAGGAACGGTAAATCAAAAAGGTAGTTTCCAATTTATTGCTGAAAAAGTAGGCGGAGAAACCTTGCTATCACAAATCATTAAAATGGTTCAGGAAGCCCAAGGAAGTAAAGCACCTGTTCAGAAACTGGTCGATAAAATTGCTGGAATATTTGTTCCCGTTGTCTTGGCTATATCTATTATTACATTTATTGTTTGGATGTCAGTTGGAGGCGATAATGCATTTTCGCAAGCTTTATTAACCTCGGTAGCAGTATTAGTAATCGCTTGTCCCTGTGCGTTAGGATTGGCAACACCTACTGCGATTATGGTGGGTATTGGTAAAGGTGCAGAAAACAATATTCTTATAAAAGATGCAGAGAGTTTAGAACTCGGTTATAAAGTGAATGCTATTATCCTTGATAAAACTGGCACTATTACCGAAGGAAAACCATTAGTAACTGATATCCTTTGGAAGGATAAACTTGAAAATAGCAATGAATACAAAAAAATTCTTTTGGCTATCGAGTCACAATCAGAACATCCTTTGGCAGAAGCGGTCGTTAATTATTTGAAAGAGAAAAATATTGAACAAGCTGAAATTGCTTCTTTTGAAAGTATTACAGGAAAAGGCGTAAAAGCTCAAACAGAAAATGGTTCAAAATACTATGTTGGAAACCATAAGCTAATGGTTGAAAAGAATATTCAAATCGACGCTTCCTTAATGCAAACGGCAGAAAGTCTCGAAGAGCAGGCTAAAACGGTCATTTTCTTTGGCAATGAAAAACAAGTGCTGGCGATACTCGCCATTGCTGACAAGATTAAAGAAACTTCAAAAAAAGCTATAGAAACACTTCAAGACAGAGGCATCGAAGTCTATATGCTTACTGGAGATAACAATAAAACCGCATCTGCTGTCGCAAAACAAGTAGGAATAACAAATTACCAAGGAGAAGTGATGCCTTCGGAGAAAGCCGCTTTTGTTGAAAAATTACAAGCGGGAGGAAAGATAGTAGCTATGGTTGGCGATGGTATAAACGATTCCCACGCTTTGGCACAGGCTAACGTGAGTATAGCAATGGGTAAAGGGTCTGATATAGCAATGGACGTCGCGAAAATGACATTGATAACGTCAGATTTGCAATCTATTCCCAAAGCTTTGGAACTATCGAAAAGAACCGTGTTGGGCATACGTCAGAATCTATTTTGGGCATTCATTTATAATCTCATTGGTATTCCAATTGCAGCAGGCGTTTTGTATCCCGTAAATGGATTTTTATTGGACCCAATGATTGCTGGAATGGCAATGGCTTTCAGTAGCGTATCTGTAGTCTTAAATAGCTTAAGACTTAAACGAGTAAAACTTTAATATTAATTATAAATTCAAATAAGATGAAAACTTTAAAATTTAAAACAAATATCAATTGTGGTGGTTGTGTATCAAAAGTAACCCCCTTTTTAAACAAACAAGAAGGTATAGAAAGTTGGGAAGTGGATACCGCTAATCCTGATAAAATCCTAACCATTGAAAGTGATGGTGCAACCGAAGAAGATGTAAAGGCTACCTTGCAAAAAGTTGGCTTTAAAGCTGAATCTGTAGATTAATACTTTCCTTTTAATATGGCTTATATTTTAATTTCAGTTGTGGTTATTCTCTTTGCTGTTCATTTTTACAGAAAAGCGAAACGCCATAGTGTAAAGTCATTTCCAGAGCATTGGCACAGATTATTGATGGATAATGTTCTGTTTTATAGAAATCTATCTAAAAATAAGCAGCTTATTTTTCAACAAAAAATGATGCAATTTTTAAGTGAGGTTTATATAGATGGTGTGCAGTTTGAATTGGAAGAATTGGACAAGATTTTAATTGCGGCAAGCGCAGTAATCCCTGTTTTTGGTTTTAAAGAATGGCATTACACCAACTTAAGCGGTATCCTTTTATATCCAGATTATTTTAATGAGGATATGCAATTTAGTAGTAAGGATAACTCAAAAAATATTGGTGGAATAGTTGGGAATGGACGTTTTGAGAAGCAAATGATTTTATCTAAAAAAGCATTGTACCACGGTTTTCAAAACACAACCGATAAAAGTAATACTGGCATACACGAATTTGTTCATCTTATTGATAAAATAGATGACCAGACAGACGGTGTGCCAGAACGGTTATTAGAACATCAATATGCGATACCTTGGTTGAATTTAATCCATAAGGAAATGGAGGCGATAAATGATAATCATTCGGATATCCGAAAATATGGAGGCACAAATCAAGCTGAATTTTTTGCAGTAGCTTCAGAATATTTCTTCGAGCGTCCAGACTTACTCAAAAAGAAACATCCTGACCTATATAAAATGTTGGTAAAATGTTTCAATCAAAAATTAGCGGATCCAATTTAAATTTAATTCCTATTCAGGAAAGACTAAATTTTTTATTGGAAAAGATAAAGAGCGGATATTTTGTTGTTACAGATAGGTTTAGCATATTCAAAATATCCGCTAATTGATTTTTTTATTCCTTCAAAAATTTACCACACTATCTAATGCTTCATCCGCATCTCTATGCATAAAGTTAGATTGATAATTTATTGTAGTGGTAATCGATGAATGTCTGTATAATTTTTGGAGCATATTAATTGGGATTTTATCTTCCGATATATTCCCAAATGTATGTCTAGCAATATGCATAGTTACTTTTTTTGATATTTTGGCTTTATCAGCTACCGTTACCAAATATTTATTGAATTTCTTATTGGCGGTTTTTGTTTTAGCATAAACATCTTTAGCATTTTTTAAATCAGCTTTTTTCATTTCAGGAAATATAAAGTCCTCATCGCTCTGCTTGTCATTTATGTAATCTTTCAAAATTGGAAAAACTTTATCTGGAATTTTTAGGGATAACAGTTTTGAATTCTTGTTCATTCGATAGTGAAGTCTATTATCAAAAATGTCGTTCCAACGAATTTTTAATATATCAGCTACACGGATGCCAGCAAAGTAAAAACTGAAAAGCCAGAGATTTCTAGCGTGAGTTTCATTCTTGGTAAGGTTATCAACTGACTCTAGCTCTATGACTTCATTTCGAGTAAGACCTATTTTTTCAGTTTCAGGGAACTTAATTCGTATTTTATCCGAACCGAATGGGTAAAGTTTTCTATCTACGATACCCAATTTTATGGCCCTATTATAGATAGTTCTAATCACAATAAGATTATTTACTATCGACCTTTCTGATAGGTTGTGTTTTGTAAGGAGGTAGGTTTTAAATTTCTTTAGAAAATTTTCATCAATTTCTTGAAAGGTTAGTTGCTTTGACGTGGTAAATTTTAAAACGTGATTAATTCTTGCTTTATCTGTTGAAAGCCTAGACAGCTTTTCGTTTGCTTCTAAATCATCAAGAAAGTCTTGTGCCACTTCAAAAAAAGTAACTGATTCCGAAGAAGCGTAAAGTTTCTCTTTTATTTGATTGGCCGATATATCCTTTTTGCTCGACTGCAAATCAATCAGCATTTTATTTGCCTCAGACAGTTTAGTACTAAGCAAACCGTTTAACCTATCTGAGTAAGGATGTGATTTTCTAACTCTAATATTTTTCACATCCCAATCATTAGGGTCAATATTATGACCTATATAATGATAATTTGAGCGACGGTTTTTTGTGATACGAATACAAAGAGGACAATGTCCTTCTTTATTAGGCTTTTTCCGAAGTACTATTTTTGCATTTGATGACATATCTTAAATATTAGGATATAAAGATAATCATTTTTGGTACAACATAGGTACAACAAATTATGATTTTAAACGATATCAATTGACATTATATATAATTAGATATGTGCTAATCAGTTGATTATAATATAACTTATGGAAATTTGGCGGTAAATACGCTGGATTCAAAATCCAGTGCAACATCATCCAATTTTTCCAAGTATATACTTTATACTTTCTCTTGTCAAATTCCATCATGTTCTGTTTTTCTATACTAACCCCAATTTATGAAAAAGTAATTCATAGAACTAAATATTCTCAAAACCTCATGTTTTCTTAACTAGATAAACAGCACCAAACTGTTGAAGCTCAATACATAATTCTTGCGTCAAATTCTTCTAATGCTGGACGAGAACAAATTCCATAATTACAGATCATTAATAGAATAATAAGCAGTAGTATCGTATTTAAACTTAGGCCTTTTTATAATTTACAGCATCCTTTTTGTTTGCTTAAAATAACATCAATGCAGCAATTAGCTCGTAGTGTGTAAATAAGTGACACCGTACTGAGTACTTACGCTTTTTTTTAACCTTAATGTTTTTTCAAAACACCAAATTCACAAAATATGGAAATCTCAAATTAATTAAGGATTGCTCTGAGCTATTCCTCCGCACTATAATTGCTATTCAACTCGAAGTTCTGTTTTAACGTATCTATGGATTCAATAATAAACTCCATTTTTCCTTTTTCATGCAACTCTTCTCCAACATAGTCGATGGGTTGGATATTATATTGTCTTTTCTCTATATCAAAGAATTCTACAGAACCGTAACTGTAAGCTGACTTAACTTTTATCCATTCTGTTTGAGATTGCTTTTGAAGAGTTTTATAAGCTAAAACCGTATCTGGCAACCTAATGGTAATGTCATATAATTCCAACTCTGTTTTATTGGATAATCTGAACTCTAAAATTTCCTTAGGTTCATTTTCTGTATCCATAGTTACATCCTGATCTTTAGGATCATTTTTGCAACTACACATTGTTATAAATAAAAGTAACATTATTTTTTTCATAATAAATTTTTAAGTTTTGTGTGGATTCGTAACAAGCAAAATAGTGAAAGGTTTGGAATTGGACACGAATTGGATTTTTAATTTCCTTCTCGTAAAAGGAACTCCGTAAGTTTCCCAAAATGTAAAACAATAACTAATTCGAATTTACTAACTTTAAATTCAAGCTATCACAATACAACACTTTATTGGTATTGTGCCATGAAATGTTTGGAGAGCTTTTCTTTGGTTTCATCATCTGAAACAAAAGTAAATTTCGAAGGCTGACTATTGATGGACGAAGGACATAGCCTTAAGATGGCTATTAATTCTTGAATTTTAGTGGGTTCAATTTTTTTGGACGCGTCATACTTTTTGGTCGTTTAACGCGTCTGAATGGATTCTAAAAAGCCCATATGTGTATTGATGTTATTCTTGAAAAATCGTTGAATTTCAGTATTTGGAAACTTCTTATAAATACTCAAGTTATTTAGTTAAGCAACTGATACGAGTATCATTTGTCTGGATTGTGGTAAATGATCTTATGATTTTTTGATTCTGTGAAAATTTTTTATGTAATGAAAATGGGACTTTACGATATCAGAAGTATCAGTATTTATAACTTTTTTTGATATAATCGGTTTAAGACCAATTGTGCTTCTATTCAGCATAAATCTTCCATAAATATGTTTTAGTATAGAATCATGTTTTGAGAAGTAATTAAATACTGTAACATTAAAATCTTGAGTAATAAATTTCCATTTTTCGTAATTGTTTCCTACAGCTCCACCCAATAAATGTAGTTCAATTACTTTTTGTAAATATTTAGACATTATGTTATGCATTAAGCAATGATAAATAACTCTCGTACCAAGAGAATGACCTATGAGTATATAGTTTTTATCATCTGTAGCTTTCAAAATTTCGCTCAATAGATAACCACATTTTTTTGAATTTCTAAGAGCTATGGCCCAGATGTTGTTTAACGCAGTTTGATTCAATATTGGAATTATAGTGTAAGGGGCAACTAGAATATTGAAGACTTTGAAGGCTTTGATCCAAGAGTTACTATTCTTATACTTTCTTTTTGATCTTCTTTCTGTTTTTGTCAATGGAATACTTTGCGAATCCCATTCCAAATGGTGCCAAGTATTCTCTGGGTATAAATGATTAATACTATTTTTCCAATTTGAGCTATTTTCAGTGCCTTGGGATAAAAAGCCGTTTATAGTGATGACAGCAGGAAACTTGCCATCCTTAATTTTAATTATTTCAAACTTATCGGTAGAAGAGCTCGAAAAATAATTTAAAATATTAGGTTTTGTTTCCAACGATGCTAATACCTTTTCATATTCTGAAAGACAATTAATTCTCATTCTTTCTCCATTGTTTGATTAATTCTCATTGAAAATGACTCGATGATCATACATAAGGATAGTTTGCAGTGAAAATCAAAAACATTGCACAATTTGCTTGAAACAACCGTGAATTTCCAAGGCTGACTATTGATGGACGACGGACTTAGCCTTAAAATGGCTTTTAATTCTTGAATTTTACTGGGCTCAATTTTTTTAGAGGCGTCATACTTGTTGGTCGTGTAAGGCGTTTGCATGGATTCTAAAAAGCTCATAGTTTGTTGATGTTATATTTAGGAAGTCTTCAACTTTAAAAATTTAGCGACTTTGCAAACATGCCTTAACTTATATTAAGTAACTATTTAGCTATTAGTCATAAACGTTGTTAGCTCTAGTTATTTTATTTTTCTTTGTAAATCCGTTAATAAATGTTTGTCATTCGCCATAGACCAAGCAATTCTTTGATCCTCTAAAGTAACTTCGTAATCTTTTAAAAATCCTTTTCCGTAAATTCCAATTCCATTATCAATTTGATCATCTTCTATGGATTTTAAAATTTCCCTTATTTTTTCTGAAAGCAACAAATATTTTACTGCTGTATCAGCAATGTCAATTGTTTTTATGTAACTAATTATATAACGATGAATTACTCTATTCCTCATATCATAAAGTAAATTCAACTGTTCAAATAATTTCTGTGTTATAATGTTTAGTGATTTAGCTTCCTCATAAATACTTCTTTCCATTAATCCTCTTTCATTTTCTCCTTGAAAAAAATATTTCACATCGATATTGTTAGTTTCTTGTTCCAATTGTTTTTTAAGAACAATCGAAATTCTCAGATAGGCATCAATTTGATTTGAAACTATTGCAATGATTTCTATATAAGACTTAGATTTTACTGCTCTTTCTCTCAAATCATAAGAACTAGCTAATGAACCATGTAAATTGTCGTATTTATCTAAAGCAATCGCATAATCTCTTTCATCAAAAGGTACTACTCTAAAACTTTCGAGAACTTTTTTTGACTTCTCAATTAACTTTTTCACTTTGGAAAATTTTTTGTCTTTAGCAGAATAGATACATTTAGCCATACAAAATTGGTCGTCAACTTGGGCGTGCCATAAGTATATATCGAATTCTTCATTATCAATTCTTGATTCGAACCACTCAACTTTTGAATCACTTTTTTGAACGGGAAAATTTGGATTAATTCCTCTTTCGGATAATGGATAGCTGCTTAATTGAAAACATCCAGCAGAATTCTCATATTGTTCAAAACTATACGGAGATTTTTCTTCAATATCTTCGAACACTGCATTTCTGTATTGCCAATTTGCAGGAATGTTGATAATAAAAATACCATTAGGTTCAGTCCAGTGCTTTTCTGTCATATTTGATTTTCGGTTTTAAAAGATTACACTTTTGTGTAATAATATTAGAGCTGAAAATAAACAGTTATCCTTTGTTTAAATACAAGAATGATTTTAAATTTTGCTATTTATCTTTTTATTAGAAATCGATAATTTAAATTTTAGCAACTACTTAAAAATGTACTTGAACTTGAATTAAGCTATCAAATTGCTTATTTAATCTTATACTTTTAAGTGGATAACTTTATTTTTTTCGATGTATTTTCAGATGAGGAATTTTCTTCATTGTCTCATCAAGTATTTCATCATTTAATTCTTTTCCGCCTTCTGTTTTTGCGATAACTTTTCTGTAAGCTTCTAGATGACTTTTTTGGAAATCTTTTTCAGCTTTTAAAACACTTTTAGTTAAACCCTCTTGTACTTGTAATTCATAAAGCATGTTAGCTATTTCATCTGCTAATTTGAAAAACAGGAATTGATATTTTTCGTCATCATCCTTTTTCTCCTCAAGACTGTATGTTTCAAGTATTTTTTTTATCCAATTACCGTTCTTTGCAATTTCAAATAGTTTGTCAAAAGAATCAACTTCTTGAATATGTGCAAATTTATTACCAACATTCATAAGACAAGTCAACTTCTTTGCCATATCAGAATCAAGTCCTTTAATATCTTGAATAATTTGAATTTTTTGATTGAAAGAAAGAGAACTCGAACCAAAACCAAATGATTTAGAGGCTTTGTAATCTACTCCCAAAAGACTACCTATTGCTTCTGATGTCAAAGTTTCAATTTGCAAACTATGTTCAATTACATACAATCTTAAATCTTCAGCTTGTGAGAATATTTGAATATTACACTTTTTCATCTTATTTTCTTTCAAAATCTCTTAGTTTGATGATTATCCTAAATTGTTTACCACGGCTTCAAACATAGGAAATAAAGCTAAAAACAAGCGATACCTTTGTGGATTAGACACAAGGCATATTTTTAATTTGATGGTTTCCAATAATTCCCAAAACATCATGTTAGCGAAGTCTTACGCTATTTATTATACTAATTGTTAGATGCAGTTGTTTAGTATTTCGTTATTCTACATTTACCTAATTCAATGTCCGATTTTACTTTTTTATATTTTACATTATCAATTCGTTTTCCGTCTTGATAAACTACATTTATTTTACCATTTCTACCAAGTCTTTTACTCACGCCAATCTTAGTCTCTTTTTTAAAATTTTGTGGTGTGCAATTAAATAAAATGTTTTTCGGCAGGCCTTCTTGTTCATTTCTAACTTGTTTTCCCTCTCCAATCTGCAGCATTCTAAATATTTCAAAAGCTTTGTTAGCTTTTTCTTCGTCATAGAGGATTTTGCCATTTTGAAAATCAAAAGCCTCGGTTCCAAAAGAACCAATCATTTGGTCTGTTGTTACATCTTCTGTAGTATGGTCTAGGTCAGCATATTCATTTAGAATAAATCTCGTCTCAACTCCAATTAAATTGTACTTTTCTAAAATAAGCTCATTTCTTATTGCAACATTCCATCCGTATTTTTTTCTCTGGACACTAGGATACAAAATTGCATCAAAATTTAATTCAGAAACGAATGGATAAAACAACTGGTCTGAAGATATCTGACCACTAAAAAGGTAATCTCTCGGTCGATCTCTGGAAATTCGAAGACTATAAATTTCTTCAAAGAACTCTTCAAGTAAATAATAAACTTCATGAAGTTTACTCTTGATTTCTGGGTTTTCGGTCACATCTTTTTTTACAATAAAAGTATTAACTTTTACACCTGGCTTTAACTCAAAATGAGAAATAGTTATTACATCTCCTTTTTGAGGTCTTATTTCCCAATATGCACCAGCTTCTGATGTAGCACAATATAATACTTGTTGTTTAGGAATGTTACATCTTCCAAAATTACAACAGTCAATTGGTGGCGCTAAAAGTTGGGAAATATCTGTTAAGTAATTTAACTCCTTACCTTTTGCTTTGAGAATTCTGTTGTTGTTTGATATCCTAACGAGTCTTTTAGGTGGTTCATAGGTACTTGAACCAACTTTTAGTGTAAAACATTTTGAAATATCTTTTTGTAGATTCTCAAATTCTTCATCACTTAGGTCTTGAACTTTGCCAAAAAAAGAGCGATAGTAATCCAATTTTTCAATAATTTTTTCAATCGGATGTAAATCAGGTTCTCTTGAATTATCATTATTCTTTGTTATTTTCTCTATCATGGGCGGATTTTTCTATTGGTATGTAAAAGTCGAGGATAAGAAAAGTAGTGCCGTTGTAAGCGATATTTTTAGTAAAAAGTACAAGCCACATTTCACAATTTTACTATTTATTTTATTTTAGAAATCGTGTAATTTAAAAATTTGACAGTTTTCCAAAGATCCTTGAACCCTATTTTTTTAACAGAGGCTTGCGCTATTTTTTGTATATATTTTAAGCAATAGGTTTTATCTCGGTTTGGCAAAAATACCATTCGTAGATTCCGCTGACATAAAAACAATATTATTTTCATCTACTCTTTCTGGCCAATCTAAATCTTGTATTTTTCCTAAATCTATTTTTAAGTTTACTACATCATCTATTTCTAGATTACGGTATTTTGACAAACTATCTAATTCTCTAAAATTTTCTTTGTCAGACACTATAAATGCTAGAGGAAAATATTTGATCATATTCGCCACAGCACAATTAGCATAGTTCCCTGTTTCAGCAGGCAATGCAAAATCACGCATAATCACTGTACAGTTAAATGGATAAATCCAATAGTGGATATGAAAGTCATCTGGAATGGAAATATCGTCTGAAAATAAAGTTTCCCTAATTTTACTGTCTGTTACCACTTCGTCAATATTATGCTTCGCAGTTAATAAATGTGCTAATACAGCTTTCATCAATCGGACGGGTTTTACTTTGATTATCGAATACTTCTGTAATACAGAAGATGATTGAAGAAACTCAATTATTGTTTTATTTAGCTTATTTAATTCTGGGTCAAATTCAGTTCCGATTTTTGAATTACAATCAGAACATATTGTTCGATATTTCACTCCGTTTTGTGAAATTTTTTTCTGCCCCTTTGTTTGTCCAGAAATAAGTTCAAAAATTCCCTGAATTTCAATACTTGTCAATTTAATTCCTCCTTTCGGTGGAACGTGATCCCAAGAAAGAGGTTTAGTTTCTCGACAGATATTACATATATCAATTCTATTTCGTTTAATCTTTTTCATCGATTAGTTCGAGGTTTATCCAGCTTATTACTAACTGGTATTCAAGCGTAAATGCACTGTTATATTAAGTTAAAAGATGTAAAGCACTATAGAGTTTACAAAGCATGGTTTTCTACAGTTTCAATTTGGCAGTTTAGGAACCCTTTTATAATCTCTTGTTTAATTTCGGTTAATTCAAACCGTTTTTATATCGCCAGCTTGCAAGATGATTGTCGTTCATTAATCTTTCGCGAAAGCGAACTAACAACACTCCTACAACTCCGGTTTATTGTTATTCACTATAAATACGGCATTAACGAATAACAATTTCCCATTCTGCCAGAACGCACGGAATAATGGATCGTCCACCATATAGATCACACTACCACTACCCAATCGCTGCTCGCCAAAAACCATCGAATTTTTCAATTTGGTTTTTGCTTTATCTCCCGCAAAACCGGATACATTTTTGACGTCTTCTGGAAGCCAACCTACATTGTAGCCATCTTCTAGATAACTGTAAGAATCGCTGCCCAGTTTTAAGGAATAATAGGTATCACCGTAACCAAAAGCCAATGGGTGTGTCGCATCCATCGTTGTCTTGAAAATACTTCCCGTAATCAGATCTTCGGTTCCCGCTTCTTCTCTGGAGGCATAGGGAATTAAAAGGTTCTTTTTCTTTTCTTCAGTTTTGGTAGAATCTTTAGGAGCTTCATTTGATTTCAAACTAAAACCTTCTTTCCCGGCAAAAGCAGAAACCGCATTATCCACCGCCACAACTTTCCCGCCACTGCGAACGAAATCGGTTACTTTTTTTAATCCTGATTCGTTCAATATGCTGCTGTAATAACCGCTAGGCATAACTAAAACGTCAAATTTGCTCAGGTCAACGCTGGCAAAATAATCGGTATCGATGGAAGTCACCGGATATTCTAGGGTTTGCTCAAAGAAATACCAGGTTGCTCCATAAGCCAGAGAAGACGTGCGCTCACCTTTCAATAATGCAATTCTAGGGGCAATGATCAGCTTTACATCTGGAGATCCAAAGTCAGGTCCGCTAGAGGCAAAAGAACTTTCAGCTACATCTAGGGAACGATTGAAGGTGGCGGCAACCTTACTAACGGTCGCATTGAACGTTTCCATGTTACGGTTGTCACTTTTAGTAATGATCAGGGAACCGCGTTCATAAGTGGTGCCGTTATTTTCAAACGGTTTTTCAGAAAAACGCACTTTGATATCTGCTTTCAATAAAGCCGCTAAAAAACGTGCGTCTTCCATACTGTTCCATTTTGAAATATATCCAGCTGCCGTAGAACTTGCTACAGGAGCAGCAGTCATAAATGGATTTGCCCCATTAGCTGTTACCAGCGAGCTACTACCTACAGCTTCCAGACCGTAAGCGGTTGGCAAATTCCAGGCGGTAATGTCATAGGTTAAGGGTGTGGAAAGTTTAGTATTGGCTTCAAAAAGAACTTGCACCATTTTTCCTTTTGGTTGGTCGGTACTCACCACCATTGCCATATCATAATCCATGGATGATTTAGAACTCTCGTCATAACGCAAACCACTTGCTTTTCCCTTACCCGTAAATCCATAGGCAATCTCGTGCTGATCCAGTAGAGCAGCCAGGGATTTCATGTTATCCAGATTCCCTTTGAGCACATAGCTTTTGGTTTTTAAAGCACTGTTATCAAAGTATTTTTTGAATTCGCTATTGAGTTTATCCACGTTTCTTGCAGCCACCTCCACGGTGGAAAGCCCTGTAGTTTTATGGTGCGCCACACGATCCACAAGGGTCAATTCATATCCTTCATCGGTATTGATTCCCAGACCGGCGCGGCCATGTCCTGCTTGCTCATAAGTCATTCCTATAGCGCCCATGTAGGTAGGATAAGTATCGCCATAACTGGGATACAATAAATCAAAAAGTTCTTTAGTATAATACAACCAGCCTTCCTGATCAAAGTATTTTGCGTGGTTCTTCCCTATTTCGGTTTGGAAATCCCGCTGAAACGGAGTGATTATCTCATGAAATGGTTCTGCTGCAGGAGCAAAATAATACGGGTCATTAATTCCCTGCTCGTGAAAATCGACGTGTATTTGTGGCATCCACTGGTTGTAGATCTTCAAACGCTGCTGTGTTTCTACTTGCGTTGCCCACGCCCAGTCACGGTTCAAGTCAAAAAGATAATGGTTGGGACGACCACCCGGCCATGGTTCGTGGTGTTCTGCTGCTGCCTGTAAAGGATCGTAGGGAGAGCTCGCTACCTGATTGTACCAGTTTGCATAGCGATCGCGCCCATCAGGATTCACACAGGGATCGATAATAACCACGGTATCTTCCAGCCATTCCTTCTTATTGGTTATCAATTCATAAAGTGTTACCATGGAAGCCTCTGTAGAAGATGCCTCATTCCCATGGACATTGTAGGACAACCAGACAATGGCTTTATCAGCTTCCGCATTTGAATCACCTGCTATAATTCCAGTTTGGGATAAGTTCTTTTTACGGATACTTTCTATATTTTGCTGATTTCCAGGAGCACTCACTACCGCATAGGTCAATGGCCGGCGCTCGTTAGTTCTTCCATATTCTTGAAAGGTGACCATATCGCTGTTTGCCGCCACATGTTCAAAATACCGCACGACATCTGCATGTCTTGAGAACTGGGTTCCTATTTCATAGCCTAGGAAATCGGCTGGGGATTTAAGTTGGGCCTGCACTGCGATGCTAGCGAGAAATAACAGACTAAAAAATAATGATTTGCGCATGAATAACATTTTGAAGTGCTAAGCTACTTCATAAATACCAATCCCTTTTTGTAAAACTAAGATCTGTTATCCACGAGTTATTTACTGGATGGGTTTGAGGGATCTCGCTTTCGCGAAAGCTAACTAGCGATAAGTTTTGTAACAAGTCAACCGCTCGTTCTCGACTGCCGCTCGAACCGGCTTGTATTTTTCTTAGTTACAATCTCATGAAACCAGTATCGAGCGAAAGTCGAGATATGGTTGGAGCACAATGACATTCTCTTAGATGAACCGCTCGTTCTCGACTGCCGCTCGAACCGGCTTGTATTGTCTTAGTTACAATCTCATGAAACCAGTATCGAGCGACTTTCATTGTCTTAGTTACAATCTCATGAAACCAGTATCGAGAGAAAGTCGAGATATGGTTGGAGCACAATAACATTCTCTTAGATGAACCGCTCGTTCTCGACTATCGCTCGAACCGGCTTACTTTTTTTACATCACAATCTTTACAAACCAGTATCGAGCGAAAGTCGAGATATGATTTTAGCACTATCTTCATCAGATGTTCAATTCCTTTCACATCTATATTCTCGAATGCGCTGACGGTAAATTATATACTGGAATCACAAGCAATCTAGAACGCAGGCTTCTCGAACATCAAACTGGTTACAGAGAAACAGCTTACACCTACAACCGCAGACCAGTCAAATTAGTATTCCAAGAATCCATTGGTGATTTGTTCCAAGCCCTACGTTACGAAAAGCGCATCAAAAAGTGGTCAGCCAGCAAAAATTGGCACTGATTAATGGTGATTTTGATAGGCTCAAGTTATTAGCGCAATGTCAGAATGATTCTAGTAGTGCTTTTGTTTCTTCGGAATATATTCCTAAAAAACTTCGTGGTAAATAAGCCGCGCGTTCTCGACTATCGCTCGAACCGGCTTGTATTTTTCTTATATTATGAATTTTGTAAACCAGTATCCAGCGACTTTCATTGTCTTAGTTACAATCTCATGAAATCAGTATCGAGCGAAAGTCGAGATATGGTTGGAGCACAAAGACATTCTCTTAGATGAACCGCTCGTTCTCGACTATCGCTCGAACCGGCTTACTTTTTTTACATCACAATCTTCATAAACCAGTATCGAGCGAAAGTCGAGATATAGTTTTAGCACAATCCTCCTAACTTACCCAACCGATCGTATTAAACTACCACTAGATCCAGCCACGACCTGTTTCGGATTTGATGTTTTATTCCATATTGCGCAAAAGCAATAACCTTGATCACCTCCTAAATTCTTAATTTGCAGGAAAACCCAACCATGCAAAAATTAGGGATTGCGCTTGCTGGTGGTGGCGCTAGAGCATCAGCACACATAGGAGTATTGCAGGCATTGAATGAAAATGGGGTTTTTCCAGACGAGATTTCTGGTTCCAGCGCCGGTGCCATGATAGGCGCTTTATATTGCCACGGTTACTCACCGCTGGAAATCCTGGAACTTTCCATGCAGGAAGAATTTGTGCGCATCTTTAAATGGCAATTGATAACGCGGGAATGGAGCCGCCTGGCCATGCTCAAGCGATTGTTGCACAAACATTTGCCAGAAAATAGTTTTGAGGTCATGAAAATCCCTTTTCACGCCTGTCTTACGAACCTCAATAAGGGTTGCAGCGAGTACCACAAGAGCGGTGACCTGACCACCTGCATCGTTGCATCTTGCGCCGTTCCCGTGATTTTCAAGCCGGTCATGATGAATAATATTACTTATGTGGATGGCGGTGTGCTCAATAATTTACCCATCGAACCCCTGCAAAATCGCAACATGAAAATTATGGGCGTGAGCATTTGTCCCCATGAAGAACTGGAGCAGGTCAAGGGAATACGCGAGATTAGTGAACGGGTGTTCCAGCTCAATGTATGGAGCAATACAAAATACCGTTTGAAACAGTGCGATGTAGGGCTGGAAGTAGAAGATTCCTTCAATTACGGCATGTTTGACGTGAAAAAGTCGGAAGAGCTTTTTAAGATAGGTTATGATTGTGCGATCAAAAAAATGCCCGAGATTCTATCAGGTCTCGCATAGTTCCTAATCTACTATTTACTCTTAAAAAGAGTGCGAGTTGTCTAAACTAAAGCAAGTGCTATTGGAATCCCTATGGCTCCATATCAAAATACAATATCGATTATAAAGTTTATAAAGGCTAGCCGACTTTATATTTGTACCAAATTATTTTTCATGCGTATTGTAGTGCTCTTTCTTCTTTTTCTTTCCAGTATCTCGTTGCATGCACAGAATGATTTTATTATCGACAGAGGAGAAACAGATCTTTGGCAGGATTTCACCTATGATATGGGGAATGTTTTCCAGGGCGTGGGTTTTGCTTACAGCAGACCCCTGTATTGGGATAAAAACGATCTACTTGTTGCTGGTGGAGTTACTGCCGCAACTCTGGGATTTTATGCCGTGGATGATAACATCACGAGAGAACTCACTGGACAAAGAGACGATATTCCAGAAATTCTACTGGATTATGGCTATTATGCGGGAGCACCGCAGAACAACTATGGACTTTCTGGCGCTATATATCTTACCGGCTTATTTACCAAAAATGAAAAGTTACGACGTACCGGCGTGCTGCTGATCTCATCTGCCACCGCTACGGGTTTTTTCCAGCAATTGACCAAATCGGCAACGGGAAGAGCGCGTCCCAGTGCGGGATTAGGCAAGAATCATTTTAGGCCCTTTGGCGGTTCTTCAGAATTTCGCTCCTTTCCGTCAGGTCACGCCGTTCTGACATTTACCAATGCTCATGTGATTGCCAAACAATTTGAGAACCCCTGGGTCAAGGCCGGGATTTATACCTTAGGTGTGGTTCCCGGATTATCTAGAATTTATGAGGGGAAACATTTTGCCAGCGATGTTTTTTTAAGCTGGGCGCTTAGTTACTTTATGGTAGAGGCGATCGATTTATATCTGGACAGAAAGTACGAACAGAAATATAACGATAATCGTACTAAAACCACCTCGCTAGACCTCAACTTCACCTTGAATAGTGTGGGCGTGAGTTATACTTTTTAGAATAATCAAAACTGCTTTTAGGTTGGTTTGAGCAGCTATTTTCTCGCTTTCGCGAAAGTGTATATAAGTTCATCTGCAGTACCATATTCTGATTGTGTAAGTTACATTGACAACCCTACATTGGTCTTTTCCGAATGAATGATATGGATTAAAACGAGCTCCTTACAATCCTGTTATTCGCCTACTCTTTTCATTATTCTAAATGGTCCAGATATTTGTAATAAGTTTTTCTCTCCGCTCATAAATCGGAAAATCCGGACTTTAGTTACACTTATTCATTTATAATAATGGAGAGAAAGAACTTTCCTTAGAAATCACTACTTTTCAATTTTTGCAGGCTTTACGAGCTATTGCCGTGCAAATGTCGGGTTTAAATTCATCTTTAAATTGCTGACCAAGTCTGTTTCATGATTAAAATTGCCACAACCAAATGAACCGAATCATGAAACAACCACAACTGGGCGATTATATCGCAAACCTGAGAAAAGAGCAAGGTTTGACACAAGAAGAATTAGTAGAACTCTGCAACATCAACGTTAGAACCATCCAGCGCATTGAAGCTGGTAATGTGACACCTAGAAATTATACGATCAAGAATATTTTGCGGGCGTTGGGGAGTTCTTTTGAGGATCTTACCGAAGAGATCCACAAAAAGCCTGACGAAACCAAGAACACAGAAAACCTACTGAAAAATCCTAATCATGGGCTCCTAATTGGAGTTTTAGGAATTCTATACATCTTAATTTCTATACCATTATTAATCGCAGATCTATTTGCCAGCTTAAGAGATGAGCAAATTTTTGGTATTTATGTTTATTCTGGAATAGCGGTTCTTTATTCTATATTATTGAGCGTATTTTACATCAGCCTTGCATTTTCCATGAAAACCAAATCGCACTTGTTAAAGACCTGTGTTTTTATCTTTTTAGGTTTAGAAATACTATCGACAGTGTTTGGTTACTTTTGGTACAGTGCCTCTTACGCTACTATGGGAGTCGCCATAGGACTTCATATCTTATATGCAATTTCATTAATAATTCTTGCCATTCCTTTTTTCTATTCGAGAAATCAATTTGAGGGAATATTTAAGCATCTAGGGTTATTACTTGCCATCGCAGGCGCATGTAATTTGACATTTGTTCTATTTCCCATTGGAGTTGTGTTGACCTTATTATTTGAAGTTCTATTAATCGCATTAATGTTTCAGTTTTATCAGAACGGTCGAAAAATCATTAATTAATGGCTTCTTAAAATTAATTATGCAAAACAATAGACACCAATTCTAGTTTAAGAACATATGCAGACTGTGATCAAATTACTGCAGAACAAGATTTAAAATTAATGTCATGGACGTAAAACCTTATCAAATTAGCAGCAGATTACCGACTCACTTTAAAACTTTTTACGTGTGATTTTTGAAGCGTCTGTAAATAGTAAAGAAGACGATGAAGCTGAAATAGTGTCCTTACTCGTAGAAAATCACGACAATGAGCATTATGCCATTTAAGGACCAGTTCCTATTGAAGCAATCACAATTAGGATGAAAGAACTTCAATTGAAACAAAGACACTTAATTGGCATTATAAGAGGAAAAAGTCGCGTATCTGGGAATAAATCTTAAAAAGAACCTAACTCTGGATATGACCAGAATACTAGAACAAAAGCTTCAAATATCCGCTTCCGCGCTAGTTGCAAATTATTCATTACAAAATTGATCCGTAGGATTTTTAAAAAAACTTTTCAAGTATTGCACTGCATTTAGATCATTAGTTTCTATAAAAAATGCTGAATAAAAGAACTAGGTAAGGTTCAAATTTTGATTTTGTAGCTCTACATTAAAATTTACCTTTGCATTTAGAGCACGAAATACTTTTAAAATTGTCTCAAACCGAGCATCGTTGAGATTGTTTTCTATTTTGGAAATTTGCGCCTTTTGTACACCAACCAACTCACCCAGTTGGGCTTGCGTTAGTTTTCTTTCTTTTCTTGCTTGTTTGATAGCAAGTCCAATCAAATCAAGTCGTAATTCGCTTTCAAATTCGTCTCGATTTGGCGTTCCCACTTTTCCGATGTGCTTGTCCGTAATTTCGTCTAGACTGTAAGTTTTAATTTCCATTTGTATCATTATTATTTCTTTTAGCGTCAAAATATTTTTTCATAATCCGCTCGGTTTTGTCAATTTCCTTTTGCGGCACTTTACCAGTTTTCTTTTCCATTCCGTGCGTTGAGATAACAACAGTTTCAGTTTTATCAGTTTTATCCCAAAATGCGAAAAGTCGGTATTTGATTTTGTTGTGAAGCGTCCTAAATTCCCAAACACTTGAATTTAGTTTTTTGAAAAGATCGCTATCGTTTACTACTTGTGATTTGCGAATATTATAAATTATTTTCCGTTTTGCTTTTTCATCGAGTTTAGAAAGGAAATCATCGACTTCTTCCATTAATTCGACTTTAAATTTTTGGTTCATTCAATTAGCTTCAGTCACAAAGATAATGTTTCTTATTTAGGAAATTTTTTTTAGTATCGATTTGGTTTCCAGTATTATTGGCTAGAGTACTTTATGAAAATGCACAGCATTTCTTACAATTTTCGATCTTGTGTGAACTGTTTGTATTCCAGACCAAAATCAGGAATTGCATTATTAGTAATTGGCTTTAGATTTATTTTATAATAAAAACAAGTTGATGATCAGAGCGCGCTGCATCACCTTAATGGAAGACGTAAACTTATTTTATCTTTATGATTGTGCTATGCATACCAGTAATATGAACATAAAAAGCATTCTGGAATGCAGTAAATACTTAAGCTAGTTCAAGCTATTGCCATTGCTTAATTTATGTATTCCTCAATAGTTTCATTTGGAATTATATTGTTGCCCATATTTGAAATACTTTTCATGCTTAACTTTCATATCTATCAACAATCCAAAATTATAGTTGCAGGAGAATGATAACAACTCGATACAATGCTATTAATATCCGCTTCCGTGCTAGTCGCAAATTATCCGTTATAAAATTGATCCGTAAAATACCTAAGAAAACCGCTTCAAATTCTCCGCCTGCATTTCTAATGCCGATTTGAACTCCGTTTTCAATCGGTTTATGAGATCTTGAGCAGGAATGGTATCATCAATGGTTGCCGATCCTTGTCCAGCACTCCAAATGGTTTTCCAGGCTTTCGCTTCGGTGTCTAATTCTTTGCCAAAATCAATTTTACCAGTCGCATGCAATTGTTCTTCTGTAATACCGGCCGCTTTTAAACTTGCTCCTAAGAAATTTGCACTCACGCCAGAAATTGCAGCGGTGTACACAACATCTGAAGATCCCGCTTCAATAATCATATCTCGGTATTCGTCGGTGGCTTTGGATTCGTCGGTATTGATAAACCTCGTTCCCATGTAGGCAAGATCTGCTCCCATTTGTAACGCACTGGCCACATCCTGACCAGAACTTATGGCTCCAGAAAGGAGAATAACACCGTCATAGAAAGATCGAACCTCACGTACAAATGGCATAGGATTTAAAGTTCCCGCATGACCACCAGCACCCGCGCAAACGAGAATCAATCCGTCCACTCCTGCTTCCTGAGCTTTTTCTGCATGGCGTTTTTTGATCACATCGTGAAATACCAATCCGCCATAGCTATGTACGGCATTTACCACATCTTTCACCGCTCCTAGCGAGGTGATGATCAAAGGCACTTTATGTTTTACACATATTTTCAAGTCGGCTTCCACTCGCGGATTACTACCATGAACGATCAAGTTGACACCGTAAGGAGCTGCTTTTTTTCCGGTTTCAGTTTCCCAATCCTTCAACTCTTTTTCAATCTGGATCACCCATTCCTCAAAACCTTCGGTCGTCCGTTGGTTCAATGCTGGGAAAGTACCTACGATACCATTTTTACAACATTCTATCACCAGTTCTGGTCCAGAAATTAAAAACATAGGTGCTGCCACAACGGGCAATGATAAGCGATTGATAAGGTCAGTTCCAGTCATGGTCATTTTTTTATAAAGTTAAGGGTAAACTGGGACAGGTTCAAAATTTGTTGGATTATTTGACAAATGGCTTGCTCGGTTTTCGGTGCGCTCTAACCTCGCTGACGAAAGACGTATAACTAAAAAATGATTCTGTTTTGTGAGTCTTTGAGTCGTGAGTCTGTCAGCTATCAGTCGTTGAGCGTGTGAGTTTTTTTATGTGCTTCGCAAATGATTATAACAATGCTACTCCTATCTTAATTGTATTCAGTTCTAATCGCTGCCTGTGGAAAGTCTGTCGCCAACCATTAAAAAGTCCTCCATCTAATTAGGTCAACCGTCAATCAGTCGACCATAAAAAAGTCTTATGTCTTAGGTCACGAGAGTTACCGCAGGGAACGCGAGTCGTCTTTTGTCGTTTTGGTTTCTGTTTTGATTTTTATTTAAGTTCAGCTTATAATTCTCAGGTGAATGCTAAATGCTCTTACAAAAAAGTCGTTCGTCTTAAGTCACGAGAGTTCCCGCAGGGAACGCGAGCTATCTATTGTCGTTTTGGTTTTCATTTTGATTTTGAGAACGGCAATCTCCATGGTTTCTATGCATTATTTTTGCTGCATGGTAAGAATGAAGTGGATTGTTTTGGTTTTGATGATTTTCGCTTTCGCGAAAGCGAACTCACAGAAATTTACATTGTCAGGTACGGTCACAGAACAGGCAACTGGTGAGACATTGCTCAATGTAACCGTAGCCATACCAGCGCTTTCCACGGGAACCATCACCAACGAATATGGATTTTACTCCATCACACTAGACGCTGGAACCTACGAAATCATTTACAGCAGCATAGGCTTCCAAAGCGTGCAGGAAACTGTGGTGCTGGACCAAAACCAAAAGTTATCCATCAAACTAGCCGAATCTGGAGAACAACTGGATGCAATTGTATTGAAAAACGACATCGAACAACTCAACACTCGATCACCGCAAATGAGTGTGAATGCGCTGTCCATTGAATCCATTAAAAAAATACCAGTAGTTCTGGGCGAGGTAGATCTGATTAAATCCCTAACCTTACTTCCCGGAGTTACCAGCGCGGGCGAGGGTGCCAGCGGCTTTAACGTGCGTGGTGGTGCGGCAGATCAAAACCTTGTGTTGCTGGATGAAGCGACTTTATATGGTAGCGATCATTTATTTGGCTTCTTTTCGGTTTTTAATCCTGATGCCATTAAAGATCTGAAACTCTATAAAGGTGGCATTCCCGCAAGATATGGTGGTCGTGTTTCCAGTGTTCTTGATATTTACCAGCGTGATGGAAACAACACAAAATTGAGCGGCACCGGTGGGATAGGAATCGTGGCGAGTCGCATTCTTTTAGAAGGTCCCATTCAAAAAAATAAATCTTCTTTTCTAGTAGGTGGTCGCAGCAGCTATGCACATTTATTTTTCCCATTGTTCGGTTTAGAAAATCAGGCATATTTCTATGATTTGAATGCCAAAGCTTCTTTTAACCTGGATGATAATAACAGGTTGTATGGCTCTGCTTATTTTGGAAGGGATGTTTTTAAGATCAATAATTTCTTCGGAAATACTTTTGGAAATTCGTTTGTAAACCTGCGTTGGAACCATGTGTTTAATGATAAGTGGTTCAGCAATGCATCTGTGATTTTCTCTGATTATAATTATGGCCTGGAACTAGAGTTTGTGGAGTTTGAATTCTTTACAGGAATTACAAACCTCAATCTGAAATACGATCTTACCCATTTTTACAGCGATAAAGCTAAACTGCGCTACGGACTCAATTCTATATATTACGAATTTGATCCTGGAAAAATTGTTCCTACAACGTCTACAAGTCCTATCAATGAGCGACAACTGATTAGAAAATACGCCTGGGAAAATGCGTTGTATGTAGATGGCGAGTTTAGACCGACCGACCAGCTGAATGTGAATGCAGGAATACGCTTGACATCCTTTAATAGATTGGGACAAGAATCCACAAATATTTATGATAATGATGGGCCTCTCGTTTTTAATCAAGAGCAAGGTGTTTATGAAGCTGGAGAAGCCATAGGAACTTTTGAAACCAGTCGTGGAGAATCGCTAGAAACCTTTTTAAATGTAGAACCGCGTTTATCCATTGCTTACAGTATAGATGATGATACCAGCGTGAAAGCAAGTTACCAGCGCATCAATCAATACATACATTTGATTTCAAACACTACCGCTCCTACTCCGTTTGATCTATATGCGCCCAGCGGTAATTTCATTAAGCCACAAGTAGGCGATCAAGTTGCCGCTGGATTTTTTAAAAATTTAGGAAATTACTCTCTAGAGACAGAGGCATTTTACAAAACCGTTAAAAACAGACTGGATTACATTGATGGGGCAGATTTGATTGCACAAGATGCGGTAGAAACGATATTGGTCTCTGGAAAATCAAGAGCTTATGGTCTGGAAATTCTCTTCAAAAAGAACGAAGGAAAACTACAGGGCTGGATTGCATATACCTTATCTAAAAGCGAACAGCGTACTCCAGGAAGAAATGCTGATGAACCAGGAATCAATAACGGTGAATGGTACAACGCACCCTGGGATAAAACCCACGATCTGACTATGACTGCTAATTATGAATGGAATGAGAAATGGAGTTTAGGAAGCAACTTCACGCTGCAAACAGGACAACCGGTTACTTTTCCAAATGGTCAATATGAATTCAACGGGTTGTTTGTTCCCACCTATGAATCCCGTAATTCCAGCCGCTTGCCCATTATTCACAGACTGGATCTATCTGCTATCTACACACCAAAACCAGACAAAACAAGCGGATGGCAATCCAGTTGGGTTTTCAGTCTTTACAACGCTTACAATAGAAGGAATGCCGCAAGTATCAGTTTTGCAGAAAACGAGGATACGAATAGGAATGAGGCTACGCGACTTGCGATTTTTGGCGTGGTTCCTTCTATTACTTATAACTTTAAATTTTAGATCATGAGAAAGTTGCTAATAGTAGTCTGTGCCGTATTTCTTTTTCTAGGATGTGAAGATGTCATTGATGTAGATTTAAATACATCAAAACCTAGACTGGTCATAGATGCACGCCTAGAATTGTTGGAAGATGGCAGCAGCAGAAATACGATATTATTGACTCGATCGTCCGGCTTTTTTGAAGAGGTGAATCCGCTAGTGGAGGATGCACAAGTATTTGTCGTGGATGGAAATGGAGTCAATTATACCTTTCTATTTAATGGGAATACAGAGCGGTATGAAAATACCACGTTAGAAATTGAGAATAGTCTGGAGTATACGATTACGATTATCGATCAAAATCAGACCTATCAGGCGACACAAAAACTAGCTACCACAGTTCCCTTGCAAGATGTAGAACAAAAGGAAGTTGCCGGTCTGGATGGATTCACTCAGATTGTCGCTTATTTCCAGGATCCTGCCGCTCTGGGAGATAATTACTTGATCCAATATACTGACCTCAATAATTTCGAACTATCTATTAGCGATGACGAATTCATAAATGGCAACCGCACGCCTACCAGTTTTTTTATAGAAGATTTAGAACCTGGAACCACTATTAGTCTAGAAATCGCGGGTATTGACGGACAAGCTTTCCGCTTTTTTGAAACATTGATTCAGCAAACCGATGCTGGCGGTGGTGGCCCGTTTGATACGCAACCAGCAACCGTTAGGGGTAATGTTATAAATATCAACGATCGCGATCAATTCCCTTTTGGCTATTTCAGGGTTTCACAAGTATTTACGGTAAGTTATGTGAGTGAGTAGATTGTGGTATGTGGTATGTGGTATGTGGTATGTGGTATGTGGTAAAATTAATTTTTTTAATAAAATTAGGTCCGCGGAGAGAAAAGATCAACAATCAAAAATCTTTGATCTTCAATCCTAAATCATTTGAACTGTGAACTGTGAAGAATAAATCAATTCACTTTCAATCTATATTAAAGAATAAATTGAGTCTCAGATCCAGATTCGATTCGATTTTTTTTATTTTTATTTTTATTTTTAAAAATCTAATCCATAAAGAGAACACTATCTTGGAGTGGAAGACGCACCTTTTCCATACGTGCAAACTTGTCATCTTCTTTCCTGTGGCCTATGGGTAGCAATAGAACCGACTTTAAACCTTTGGATTTTAAATCTAATAATTCATCCACTTTTTCAGGATTGAAACCTTCCATCGGACAACTGTCAATGCGTTGGTTTGCGCAAACCGTCAAAAGGTTTCCTAGCGAAATATAAGCCTGATTTTTTGCCCATGCTTCCACCTGGTCGTGTTGCATAGCGGTAAAACGATCATTAAGTTGGTCCTGGAATGGTTTTAAAATTTCGGTACTGGTTTTACGCACTTTTTGAACCAGATCAAAATACCTTCCTACATAACCATCATCCATAGTAACGGTGCAAAACACCAAAACTGCGGGAGCATCCACAACCTGACGTTGTCCATAAGCAAATGGCAACATTTTTTCCTGCAGCTTTTTATTCTGGACCACCACCAGACGACAAGGCTGCAAACCGTAAGAAGTTGCAGTCAGGTTAAATGCCTCCGTAATTATCTCAAGTTCATTTCCAGTCAGGTGTAAAGCAGGATCAAAATTCTTCGTTGCATACCTCCATTTAAGGTTTTCAATACTATTCGTCATGGCTAATCGTTATATTTGTCCAGTGAAAATTGAGGTGATTTCGCTTTCGCGAAAGCGGGTAAATCCGCTACCTCTAAACATTGCATTGCAAAGGTAAACCCTAGAAAACTCTTTCACCTGCCAGTCATCAACTTAAGCGTTGAAACTCTATGAGAAAACTCCTTAACATCCTTGTGTTTCTAGTTGTAGGCGTACTTCTTACCGTCGTTTTCCTACAAGTTTACATACAAAGAACCTCTGCTAAATATATGGAGGAGGACCTTGCTATGCTGGAACCCGTGTATACAGGAATCGTTCTGGGAGCTAGTGTTCGTCCTGACAAGAGCCTCTCTCCCATCCTGCGAGATCGCGTGGATGCCGCACTTCTTGCTTATAGAAAGGGTAAGATCGAAAAATTCTTGCTGAGCGGTGACCATGGACAAGCCGATTATGACGAGGTAAACGCCATGAAAAATTACTTGAATGCGCAAAGTGTTCCAGATGAAGATATATTTTTAGATCATGCCGGTTTTGACACCTATGATAGTATGATACGGGCAAAATCTATTTTTGAAGTGGATAAAGCAATCATTTTTACACAAAAATTTCATTTACCTAGAGCTATCTATGTGGGTCGTAATTTAGGTTTAGAAGTTCACGGCTATGTTGCAGATCGTGAAAATTATGAACCTACTTCCTACTTACAACGTAGAGAATGGCTCGCAAATATTAAAGCCTGGACAGAAATTTACTTGGAATCCAAACCTACTTTTTCTGGTGATGTAATCCCAATTACCGGCAGCAGCTCGCGTACTCACGACAAATAGCATATCATAAAGTCCTTTAACACAGTAGCATTAAGTTATGTTAAACATGTTAGGGCATTCGAACTTATTTCTATCTTTAAAAGAAAAAGTTATGAGCGACCACAATCCAAATTCAGAAAAATCAAGCGACAACAATCCAAATCCGGAAAAAACTAGTAAAAAAGAACAAGCGATCAATCTGGAAGAAACACACGGCAAGAAGATCAATCACCAGGTGCAGGATAAGCGAGAGCATCACCAGCCTAGGGATGGTAATCTAGGTAACCAGTAAGAAATAGAATATCTCAAAAAAACTGCTTCCTCAAAAGCAGTTTTTTTATTTTTATAGCACCTCTAATTGAATTAAATCTTTATATTTGCACCCGCAAAATCAATGACCGGTTTTGTGATACTGGAGAAGTGGCAGAGTGGTCGAATGCACTGGTCTTGAAAACCAGCGAGGGTCACACCTCCAGGGGTTCGAATCCCTTCTTCTCCGCTTAGAGCAAAGCTCGGTTTTCGTAAGAAAATCGGGCTTTTTCTTTTTCAGACTGCACCAACTGCGCAGCATTTGTAAGCGGACTGAAAAAACAAAAAGCCCTGGTATCGCGATAGCGATATCAGGGCTTTTTTGTTAGGTATAGAGAAGTTGGGATCAACGCTAGTTATTCTCTTACTGAGATTGACCTAGGAACCGAGCCTGAAGCTCAGGCTGAGAAACACGTAAAGCCGGCTCTCGAAAGAGGTTGAGATTTGTATAGATTCAACTCCAATTCGTTCCCAGGAGTAAAGGAAATCAGAGCAATGCTAATTATAAAACAACGAAGTTAAAATTGAATTTTTAACTTGGAAAGCCAGCTGATTCTCATCCACATATTCAGCAAACCTTAAATGCCTATTAGGACAAACCAGTTGGTTTTTATTAGCTGGATTTTCTAATTAAAGATTACCAGGATTAATTGTGCAAATCATGCATTGCTAACAAGGGCACATGACTAAACATGCCTAATTCCTTAAGCATGGGCGTGGCGAAAATCTTTTCAAAAAACGCATGCTTTCTATTTACCATGGCGATCATATCGCTATCGCGACTTTCCACAAAATTACGCACCGCCAAATTACGCTTTGAGCCACTTATGTGATGAAAGCTATAGTTTGCACCTTCAAGACACTCTGATAGCATTTGCTTATTGCGCTCTTTGGTTTCTGAAAGTGAATCCTCAGGGCTGACATGAAGCACGCAAATATTAGCGTTATAAGCAATTGCAATCTGCACTAGGTGCAACAGCTCCCTGCTTTTATAATTACTGCTATAACTGGTAGGAAATACGATCTCCTTGATTTCTTTAGGAATAGCCTCTAAAGGAACACTCATCACAGGGCAATTGCGAACCTCATCCATCGCCGTTATCGTATTACTGCCAAAGAGTGCGCCGCTGCGGTTGTTCTCCCCCTTAGTTCCCATAACAACCAGGTCAATGTCATTCTTGTCTATTACAGATTTTATCACACTTATAGGATCACCATATTCTGTTAGAATGTTATAGTTATGATCATAATTAGTGTTTCTCAATTTGAGCATCTCTAGGATCTTGTTCAATCCATCGCCAGAAATCTTTCGAGCTTTATCAAACGAAGTCTCTCCAAACTCTGCTGCATTGATATCTCCTATAGGATAACCGTCAATAACATAGGAGTTCACTAGGTAAAAAGTACATTCTTGGTCTTTGAATAAGTCGGCCGCATAGGTCACAGCGTTCCAAGCGTTTTTAGAGAAGTCAGTCGGAATGAGAATTTTCTTTTTCATTTTTCAGGTTTTAAGAATTAGATAAAACTAGGGACTAATCAAAACATAAATCATGACTTTTGTCAGTCAGCTATTAAAATGATCAAAAGTTTTAGTCTTGTAAACTCAAAACTTTTCAAGGATTGACTGTGGTTTTGAACGTATGATTAACAATTGAGAATGCTGATTGCCCTCAGAATCACTAAAAATGTCCGCCCCTCAATATAAGCAATTGGTTTTAAGTAATAACTTTTGTTCAGGTGTCTCATAATAATATCGTTGGTATTTTAATATGTCCATTATATTTGCGCCTCTACGTATTGACTTAAAAATAACAACTCTTTACATTTTTTAATAGTACCTTTTAAAACAACAACGAAAAACTATTTTATGAGAATTGCAGTGCTGTCACAGAACCCTAATCTTTATTCTACCAAACGTTTAATAGAGGCTGGCACAAAAAAAGGTCACGAGATGTTGATTGTTGATCACACTAAATGTAATCTGGTCATAGAAAAGAAGAATCCTACAATCATATATAAAGGGAAAGAACTGACTGATATAGATGGTGTTATTCCTAGAATAGGTGCTTCTGTAACCTTCTTTGGAACTGCGGTAGTTCGTCAGTTTGAAATGATGAAAATATTTTCAGCTACAGAATCACAAGCGTTAGTAAGATCCCGGGATAAATTAAGAAGCTTGCAAATATTATCGAGAGCAGGATTGGGATTGCCTAAAACGGTTTTTAGCAATTACTCTAAAGATGTTGCATCTGTTATTGATGCTGTTGGAGGAGCACCACTGGTTATTAAATTATTAGAAGGAACGCAAGGTCTAGGAGTCGTTCTAGCCGACAATAAAAATTCTGCCGAATCCATACTCGAAGCATTCAACGGTTTACGAGCTAGGGTAATTGCTCAAGAATTTATAAAGGAAGCCGGTGGAGCAGACATACGCGTCTTTATTGTTGATGGCGTCGTTGTAGGAGCGATGAAAAGACAAGGTAAAGAAGGAGAATTTAGGTCAAATCTACATAGAGGCGGTAGCGCTAATGTCGTAGAACTTACTGATGATGAAGAAAATGCTGCTCTAAAAGCTGCTAAAGCCATGGGCTTAGGTATCGCTGGTGTGGATCTATTACAATCAGCTCGTGGTCCACTTATTTTAGAGGTGAACTCTTCTCCTGGACTAGAAGGGATTGAATCTGCCACAGGAAAAAATATAGCCAACTTTATTATCAAGTATGTAGAGCGTAACGCATAAACATAATTTCATTAAAAAATATAAGTCGTGAATCAGTCTATTTAAATAAAGATGATGAGCGACTTTATAGTTGTTTATAAGTTCGTTTGTGTAATTCTTACTGTTTCGCCTCATTTGAAATACCCTAATAAAACTACCGCTGAATCATCAAGTTTGAATTTTGATATTCTAAGCAACTGACATTAAATCATCTATTATCTTAAATCTTATTAAATTAAGAATTACGTTATGCGCGTAGCTTACACATACTCATTATCACATTGTATGAATATGATTCTTGAAAACAACTACAGACTATTAACAGGTCTATTCCCAGCCACCTTCTCTCTTTAAAATAATTCTTATATTCATCCATTGTATCAATTTAATTTGATGCTGGATCTTTTTTTTAAGATTCGGATAATAGCATCCGAATTTGAAATAATTTGTATCTTTGATCTCTGAATCTAAAACAATTGATGTTCTCTAAAAGTTGTACTTACGGAATAAAAGCAACGCTTTATATAGCCCAAAAATCTCAATGGGAAGAGCGTGTAAGCTTAAAGGAAATTGCTGAGGCAATTAACTCACCTGTGGCTTTTACTGCAAAAATATTACAGGTTTTGGCAAAATCTGGAATCGTTAAATCCATTAAAGGACCAAACGGTGGTTTTGAGATTGAGAAAGTCCAATTAAAGAAGATTACCATTAAGCAAATAGTCATCGCACTTGATGGAGACAGTTTATTTAAAGGATGTGCGTTAGGATTTGACGAGTGTAATGATAAAGCACCGTGCCCCATGCACAATGATTTCGTTGCGATTAGAGATTCCTTAAATCAAACGCTAACAGACGCAAACCTGCTGGATGTTGCTATGAATTTAAACTTAGGACTGACCGTTTTAAAACGATAAAACATTTATTATAAATCAGGATAAAAAGGTGTGAATATCCTAAAACCTAACTATGAATAACTTACTTATACTCTTACAAGATGATCTCTCTACAGAGAACTGGTTGACCAGTCCCGGAGTCATCGGCACCATCATTCTCATTATCATTGTTGTTTTCCTAGCAATCTTTATTCTTATAAAAAGGTTGAATAACTATGTCGATCTTTTAGATAAAAACACCGAGGATTTAACTGAAACTGAATTTGAAAGAAAGCTTATTAATTTAAGCGAAGAAGAGGTTGATGACATACTAGAATTGCGTCAAAAAGGTTTCAAAATTAAAACCGAACATGGAACTGCTGTAATAAAAGAAATTCCCTCCAACCACAGCGGCTTTATCAAAAAGATCATCGATCCCAAGAACCCCCTTTTTGATGAGAAATCAAAAACATTTGACAAGATAAAAGTCTCACCACAACTTCGCGAGATAATCGTCTGGTATTTGACTGCCGCTGTATTTTGGTTAGTTTTTGGTACGCTTGTCGGTCAGTATCTAGGTATGAAATTTCTATGGCCAGAGATGGATAACGCCAGCTGGTTGTCCTTTGGTAGATTAAGACCAGTACATACAAATACCGTATTCTGGGGGTGGGCATCGCTCGCCATGGTAGGACTGGGACATTACGTGGTCGCAAAAACTTCCAACTGCGAGATATTTAGTTACCGCCGTTCTAAAATTGCCTTTTGGCTCATGAACGCCAGTGTTGTCATAGGAAACATCTTTTTGATGGCCGGTATTAACAATGGTGGTGGTGAATATAGAGAGTATATCTGGCCTGTTATGGCCTTGTTTGCCATAGGATTGATCATCACTTTTATAAATTTCTACAAAACAGTTGCCAACCGCAAATTATCTGAAATATACATTTCAAACTGGTTTATTCTCGCTTCCTTAATCTGGACAATTGTCTTGAGTTTTATAGGTTACATCCCCCATTATCAAGATGGTCTGGGTGAAACGGTAATACAGGGATATTATATGCACCAGGGTGTGGGAATGTGGTTTATGACCTTTACACTAGGTCTGGTGTATTATTTTTTACCAGCTGCGCTTAATAAGCCTATTTACTCCTATTCTCTAGGGGTACTAGCCTTCTGGACACAAATGTTATTCTACACTTTAATAGGGACGCACCACTTTGTATTTAGCCCACTGCCATGGTGGTTGCAAACCGTTGCGATCGTTTTCAGTGCTGGAATGTTTATACCCGTATTTGCAGGGAGCACAAACTTTCTAATGACCATGCGCGGCAGCTGGAACAACATTTCAAAGAGTTATGTCTTGCCGTTCTTTTTAGTAGGCGTCGTGTTTTACTTTGTAGGTTCAGTTCAAGGAAGTTTTCAAGCCTTCCGGTTTACAAATTATCTATGGCATTTTACCGATTTTAACGTGGCTCACTCTCACATGACCATGTATGGAATCATAACATTCCTCTTATGGGCGTGCGTTTATTCCTTGATGCCTAAAATTACCGGTATAGAGCCACCTCAGAATTTAGTAGGTGCGCATTTTTGGCTCGCATTTATCGGGTTGATTGCATATATGGTTTCACTTATGGTAGGAGGAACTTTAAAAGGATTGAGCTGGATTGAAGGAAATCCTTTTATAGAATCTGTAATTCTCATGAAAGAATACTGGGTCTGGCGGGCTGTGGGAGGATCCCTGATGTTTATATCACATCTTATTTTTGCCTATAATTTTTACTTGATGGTCAGAAAACAACGACCTATTACGCTTTCGCGAAAGCAAAAACGAGAACAACAAATTAACACTCCATAAGAATGCTGAACTTACATAAAAATCATAGGAATTTAGTTTTACTAGCATTTATCGTGTTTGTAGTACTTAGTGTAGGTGTGGCTATTATTCCTGCCTATCAAATGCAAGGTTATGAACCTATTCCAGGACAACAGGATCTTACAGTACAGGAGCGTCGCGGCCTCGATATCTACATTGCCGAAGGTTGTGTAGGCTGTCACACCCAGCAGGTGAGAAATATAGAGATGGATGCACAATGGGGTGATCGACCGGCACTGGCCTCTGACTACTATTACAGTAAAAAGCGTTTAGACATATGGCGGCAATCCCCATCACTTTTAGGAAGTGAGCGCACGGGTCCAGACCTGACAAACATAGGTGCCAGACAACCGGCAGATGAGTGGCATTTACTCCATCTTTACAACCCGAGATTAGTCGTGGAAGCTTCTATCATGCCGCAGTATACGTGGATGTTCCATATAAAGGACACGTTGCAGTTAAACGATAAAGATATCACGCTGCCTAGATCCATTACTGAAATGACGGGAAGCGATGTCGTTGTGGCTGGTCCTGATGCTATCGACTTAGTCGCTTACCTAAAAAGTTTACAGCAATTTTCTTTTGAGGATTATGATCCTCCCATGGATTTTATACCGGCCTTACCTAAAAATGCTACGGCAGGAGTAGGTGCTGCGGCTTCAAAAAATCCCGAAGGTGCTGGCTTGTTTCAAAACAATTGTGCCGCCTGTCACCAGACAAATGGACGTGGTGTCAAGGGCGCCTTCCCACCACTTGCAGGAAGTATGATTGTAAACGATAAAAACCCTGAGCAACTTATCCAGATTATCATGATGGGATATGATGCTAGACCAGAATACGGTGCTATGCCTGGACTGGGAAATAACCTTACTGATGAAGAGATAAAAGCAATTACAGACCATGAAAGATCCAGTTGGGGAAATAATGCTCCTGAAGTGCCTTTAGAAACTATTACGAGAATTAGAGACTCTATTTCAAATTTACCAATCTAGAGATCCTCAAAACTTTTTAGTTCATGAGACTTATATGATTAGCATGTCATGAGAGTTAAATCCGAGGTTAGGGTTTCTGGAAATTAAAGTGAGGAATCTAAAGTGTGTGAATCATTTGAAATAGTAGTAGTAAAAAAAGATAGATCAATTGAGAGCTTTATCAAAAATCAATATTGTTGAATTCTGTAGTCTTAAAATGACATAAATTAATAGAAATATGAAAAACAAAATAACACTAATTGTAGCTCTATTAATAGGAACGATAGGCATGGCTTGTCCTGTTTGCAAGGAAAAGCAACCAGCAGGTTTTGAAAATATAACACACGGTCAAGGGCCTGAAGGCAACATAGATTACATCATTATGTGGAGTGCCATCGTAATCGTGGGTTACACTTTAATTATGAGTATAAAGTTCCTGGTAAAACCCAAAGAGAATCAAAAAGATCATATCAAAAATCTTGTGGTAGAAGATCAAAATTCCAACTAAGCATGAAAAACGAAAGAAAAGTAACCATATTTTTAGATGACGAGGCCATACCATTTGGTGTGTTTGAACCACCTGCAAGAATTGTTCTTGATACTACAAAGATTCCCGATGGCAAGCACGAACTTAAAATAAAAGCCATTTCCTCTGGCGGAATCGAAGGGGTGAAAATAATTCCGTTTGAGGTTAGAAACGGTCCATCGATTTCGGTTTTGGGAATAAAACCGAATGAAATAATAGAATCAAATACAGCGATTACCATCAATGCCTATGGTAGTGAGACAACAGAGCGGTTTATAATACAAGGATCGGAAACGCCTAAGGCTATTCCATCTTGGGTATGGGCTTTATTGATCATATTTGTTGCCTTTGCAATTTTCTATTTCATCACATCCTGGAATATGGATGGATATAAATCATTTGTGTAATGAAAGACATTGAAACTCGAGAGGATATTGAAGTCATGGTGGATAGCTTCTATGCTGCCGTCCGAAAGGATGATTTACTGGGACCTATATTCAATGAAGTCATAGGAGATAACTGGTCAACACATCTAGAAACCATGTATTCCTTCTGGCAAACCGTTCTTTTACACCAGTTTGCATATAAAGGATCACCGTTTGCTCCACATAGAAAATTACCGATTGAAGCCCAGCATTTTGATCGATGGCTAGCGCTTTTTAACAAATCAATAGATCAACAGTTTTCCGGTAAAATAACCGATGATGCAAAAATAAGGGTCGTAAAAATGGCCGAAATGTTTCAACATAAATTATCGAATAACAGTTTTTAAAACAAACCAATTATGAAAATCGCTTCTATTCTTGAGGATTTACAATACAACGATAAAAAACCAGCCATCCAGATCATGATGGAGACAGAAACCTCCAAGGAGATCAGGATTCTGTTCAAAAAGGATCAAGTTATGAAAGAGCATAAAACGCCCTTTCCCATCATCGTTCAGGTCTTTCAGGGCTCCATAGATTTTGGAATACAAGGAGAACAAAATATCTTGAAAGCAGGTTCCATGATTGCCTTAGAAGGTGGTGTTTCCCACGATCTAAAAGCGATAGAAGATAGCGTGGTACGACTGTCATTGAGTAAAAAAGACAGTATAGAGCGCGTTGAAAGCGTGGAAACAACCTAGGATATATTGATTCACACTGGTGGGAAATGGATCGCAGTTCCGTAGTTTAGGAATAGTGTTGGTTTATGTCTGCCTACAATCGTTGACTAGATTATGTTGTGATTAAGAAAGCGTGATGAATTTTAACATCATGCTTCTTGACCAACTCTTAGAGTTGACATTGATATACAACGCACAACCAACTCCTTCCTTTGGGTCACATCCTAATGCTAAGATGAGCGTCACGATTTCCTACCAATAGATCTTATGAAAACGTCAAGCGTTGCTTAAAAGTGAGCTTCTATTTTTGAATTTATTTCTTAAACACCACTTGAATGGAATCTATAGAAAATTCTAAAGTGGTTCTATAATCTGGTTCAACGCTACTACGTTAAATTAATTAGACTATGAAAAAATTGAGCGCAAGAAGTGAGACTCTTTTGTTAGAAATACCCATAGTTACTTTGGGTCTCTCTAGGTTACTGTAGTAACAGAAACTGTAGTATAATCTATTTTTTGTGATTAAGATTTTTGCAGTTTTCAAATTATTATTAAAAGTGCTCCACACTTAAAAATGGTTCCAATTTTCTTACCAGCTCACTATCGGTTCCCGAATAACAATTACGACGCAGGTATTCCTTCAAAGCGATTAAATCTGTTTTCTTTTCAAGTAAATTGAACTGGGCATTGTAGTTAAGAAACGTAGCATATTCTGTTGCGCCATGGTAGATTTCGTAAACGGTATCATGTCGTTTATCAAATGCTATTTTCTCATATAACGCTACCAGATTTTCTTTAGCTCCTTCAAGAACCTGCAAAAAATTACCTCTATTAAACAGTAGAATTCCTTTGATTCCGTTTTCATTATTGCACTCAGAAGAGCGTTGCAACATATCATTAATTTCAAAATGGCTCAGAGCCTCATCAGCTCTACTGATATAACAAATGGTATAAAAAGAATTCATCAATAATAAATTGGCAAGGCCAAAAATAGTTTCTTTAACAAAACCATAATCTTAGAGAATTCTTAAAAGCTTTAAAGACATTTAGGGTTCATCCCAAAAGTTTGTCGATTCACCTGTCTAGACAAATGAATGTCTTGTTCTCTAAATTTAGATTTTATGGTTTAGTGATTTAACGGTAGCACCTTAAGATTTTTGGAAAATAATTAATTCAACAATGAATTTAAGTGTAGAGCACAGAACAACATTTCAATGGTTATTTGAGATCACTATAAAAGAGTCGATAACTCAACTTTAAAAGTTAGTAATTCAATTTTCTAATTGGCGTGCATCGGCATTCATAAAATATAACCCCACCTCTACTCTAGCTATCTATTACTGTCGTTCTAGAAAATGTTACCAGGTTAGTTTCGCTTTTTAGGAAGGACTTTTCCAGGTCTTATGGACCATTAACGATTGGAATTTATATGCGTTAGCACCACGTTAACTAAACTGATATATAATTAACAAAGATTTACTTCTATAAGGTTCATAATATTACGAACCGAACGTAACTTTGTAATTGTTAACCATGATGTTGTTTATTCTCACAAAAAGGAAAATTTCAAAACTAAAAATAAACAACTCAACTAAAAATCAAGATTTATGAAAAATTTAAATGAGATGAACTCAGCTAAGAATGAAAAAATAGCATCTAGTTCATCTAGATCACAAAAGAATACTGCCTTAAACCTAAATCGTAGTGTCTTACTTGCTATTTTCATGATAATAGGCGGTGTAGGTATATCAAACGCACAATTACAGGAAGGGACCTATATGTTAGGGACTGATTTAGGAAGTGGAATTACAAGTACCGCGAGTAATGGACTTTTCGGTTTTAATTTTGGACTTAACGATGGTGCAGGATACAATGTAGGTCTCGCACCTAAAGTAGGTTATTTCGTTGCTGATAATGTGATGCTAGGTGCTGTAGTAAATCTAGGTTTTACTAAATCTCCAGAGATTAATGGTGAGGCTGCCAAGGCCACTACTTATGGGATTCAAGCCTTATCTCGTTACTACCTTGCTCCTGGTGAAGCTGGAGTTGACAATTTATTAAATAAAGGCAGATTCTTTTTAGAAGCAAATGCTGGTATAGCTGGTGTCAACATCAAGGATGGTGAAACAACTAATGGTTTTGCCTTCGGATTTGGACCAGGTTACTCTTATTTTGTAACCGATAATGTTGCTTTGGAAACTTCTGTAAAGTATAACGGCTTGACAGGTTTTGGAAATGCTGGTTACCAGAATAGTCTAGGATTAAATTTAGGAATTCAAATATTCCTTCCTTCCTCTAAAGTTGACAGTACCTTTTAAAACAAAGATTTTTTTTATTGATTTGAAGGGAGGCTTTTTCGAAATCCTCCCTTTTTTTTATGCGCAATTGCCACTTTAATTTGAATTGCAATTGGAATAAAAATCCAATCATTCCTTTGCGTGAGACTTGTTACGGTAAGAAATACATTTAAGAGTAGTTGTTTATTGATGGTAGTCAAAATAAACAGCGTATTTGTTTAACACCTAGGGTGAAACGATTCCACTTTCGCGAAAGCGAACTTTATCTGACTTATAGGAATACAAAAGATTATAAAAAATCCAGTACCTCATCACTCATACCTCGGGAAATTTTGAACGCTTGATCTCTCAAATAAACATGTGTTTTATCAATGCGATCGATAGCCTTGCGTCGTACCGCAACGCTACGATTGATACGTATCATTTCATTTTCTGGGAAACTATCCATTAATCCTTGCAACGAGATGCGCAAAAGGTCTGAGCCTTTTTTATGAAACAGCTCTGTGTATACATGGTCTGCTTGGGCATACCATATATCTTCTAAAAAATATCGATGCAATCCAGAACCTATTTTTATTAATATTTCTGTGTCCTTATGGTTCTTTTTTAAATTTTCAAAAAGTATATCTACGTTAGTGGTTAGTGATGCAGATTGTATGGGCTTTGAAAGGTAACCTGCTGGTTTTGTGTCCTTGAGTCGTTCTATGGTTCTTTTATCTGTATTTGAAGTCAAATACATGAATGGAATCCGGTAGTCTTCATTGATCTTGTGCGCAATTTCTATTCCTCCCTTTTGACCTGATAAATTTACATCCAGCAATACTAAATCAAATTTTTCACGCTCCATAGCTCTTATCGCCTGGCCATAATCTATAGCGATGGCAGGAACGGAATAGCCGTGCTTTTCCAGCATACGCTCTAGACTTCCAGCAATCAGTAATTCATCTTCAACAATAAGAATTTTTTTCATGTATTTCTTTTTCTTTTCACCAGAATACTATAGTCAGAACCGTCTCGCTTTATGGTGCCCTGCAATTGTTTCACCATCGTTTTTACAATATAAAGCCCTAAGCTTTGATCGTCGTTTTTAATTATAAACGCTTCTCCATTATCCTTATAAGTTACATTAAGCCCATCTGAATTATCATGGATTTTTAAATCAATTGCTACTTGATGAGATTCTGGTCTAGCGTGCTTAAGGGAATTTGTTATTAATTCATTAATCATAATTCCTAAAGGGACAGCCGTTTCTAGGTTTACCTTGATATTCCCTATTTCTTGATGATAAGCCACATCATCACCATTCACTTGAATTAAAGCATCTGCAATTGCAGCGATATAAGACTTCACTGGAACTTCCTTATGTGCCATAGCATGATTTGACTCCACAAATTGATCGTGAACTGTGGCTATAGCCTGGATCCTATTATTTAAACTCTTTAGATTTTCCACAGTTTCAAGAGTCTCTGTCTCATCCATCTGGAAAGAAATGAGACTCTGGATGAATGCTAAGTTATTCTTTACACGATGATTGACCTCTTGTAGTAAAAATTCCTTTTCTTCTAAGGATTGCAAAAGTTGATAATTTGCAACTTTAATTTTTGAGTTTTGGTCGTTTATTTTACGGTTTCTAGCAGCTAGGGTTATAAAGAGAAAACCTAACGATAGTAAGAAAATTGTTGCTCCTATAAGTCCATAAATAAGAACGTTTTCTTTCCGATTTGCATCTTCCAGTTGGGTTTCTAGTTTTATGTTTTGAAGCACCGACTTTTCTTTATTAAACTCATATTCATACTCGCGTACTTTGAGATTGCGCGATTTGTTTAATGCAATGAGTTCTTCTTTGATGAATAATTTTTGATACAATAAAGCGGAGTCAATGCTCTTTTGACTCTCAAAAATGAGAGAGCGCTGTTTGTAAATATCGGGTCTATAAAAGTCTGATTTAGAATTATTTATAAGTTGTATGGCAGAATCATTATAGATTAACGCTTCATTAAATTCATTTTCATTCCAGTAGTTGTGGGCAAGCACATAATACATGTTTACCACGCCAGGTTGAATACCGTCTTGTTTCCAAATTTTCAAGCCCTTTTTAAAGTTTTCCCTTTTATCTTCAATCTCTTTATCGTCCGTATTTAATCCCAACAATAAATAACCAGAAGCCTCAACTTCTTTAAAGTTATTGGCAGCTCCATACGATCTAGACTTTTCTGCCCATACAATGGATTCTTCCTTTCTATCATTCATACGATACCAGGAAGACAGCCGGTATAAATACCTGCCATAATTCTGATCTTTTGGAATAAATGTTTCATCATAAATACGGGCAATTCTATTGAGATCTTTTTTGCTGATTACCATATCTCCCATCACCTCATGTAATAGTGCCCTTTCTAGTAATATTGCAATTTCCATTTGAGGTGGCAAATTTGAAGATAGCAACATTTCATTTGCCAGATTCAAAGCCTCATCGAGTAGATCTGTTTCTACAAGAGCTTTGAGCTTATAGGTGTTTAAAACATTTTTCTCTTGATCACTGAAGTCTGACAATAAAAATTCATTCAGAGATACTAATGATCGCGCTCTTTCAAAAGATCTAATTTTATTTTCAAATAGAGCTTGAATATTCTCGAAAGACTCATCTTGTATAGTGTCAATAGCGCGTTGCTGCGAAAACATCATTGTACTATAAACTAAAATAGCCAGCACCATGCAAGATTGAAACCAGCTACTGATTAACTCGTTTCCTTTATGGGATTTATAAATGATGCTTTGAAACCTCAATATTTTAAAATCTAAATAATTAATACAATACTATCTAATTAAAATGACAGTATTGAAATCCATCCCATGTCATTCAGAACAAATAAGCCTATGTTCAGAACATTCAAAATTGAAAAGTATCATTCTTAAGTATCTTCGTCAATGATACAAAGAGTAAAACAAGGTAAAGGTTATAATTTACTTTTAAAAATTAGGGTAGTAATTATACATAGGGACCTTTTTTAAGGGTATAATTGCGACAAGAACCCAGCCCAAAACAGGCTGGGTTTTTCTATGGAATCAACTGTAGTTCTATGGAGCTTATACGCAACCTTATCGCTCCAGTATTAATCAATCAGTTCAATTTTAACAACGCAAAAAACCTATCTCAAAAATTGAGATAGGTTTTAATTTTTTCGAAATATTTAAGTACTCGACTAATTCAAGTCTTCTAATTTCTTTACAGTTTCCAGAGTACTTTCGATATGTGATAACTGCCCTCTTACAGTTGGTCTGACTTCTGCAAGTAAGCTATCTTCCTTCAAAGCTTCTTTATATTCCTCTACACTAGCTTTCTCACCACGGATACACTCTTCTAGAATGCTCTCGTCGTTGTCACTAGTCCAGGCCGTTTTAATATCCATCCAGGTACGGTGAATGGTACCTGCGGTAGATCCTTTAGTTGTCGGTTCTTCATTTATTTTAGAAAGTTCGTTATGCAATTCAGTAGCAAAACGACTTCTTTCTAATGCACGCTCTTGAAAAAATGTTTTAAGTCTGGGGGACTCAATTTTATCAATGGCATTTTTATATCCTTTTTCAGCATCGTATGATTTCTCTAACAATTGATTCAATTGTTTTACGGTATTCTCATGTACTTTTTTTTGTCCGCCTTCTCTTGTTGTTTCCATTATGGTTGTTTTAATTGTTGCTTAAATTTAGTTTGAAAAACCTTTTAATCTGTACAAAATAAATCCAATTCACAATGCTTTAACTATAATGAAATATCGCACCCTCAAGGAACATTTCCAATATATCAATCATATTAGGAATTATTCCATGCTTACAGATTATCTTTGTGACATGAATCTAGAAAACCAAATCTATGCAATAGTAGATGTCGAAACCACTGGAAAAGGACTAGGCGGAAATCGAATCACTGAAATCTGTATCGTTAGAATTCAGAATGGTATCAAGCTGGATAAATTTGTGAGTCTTGTCAATCCTGAGCAGCCCATTCCTGGATTTATCACACAGCTGACGGGAATCGATGATTCTATGGTGGATGACGCACCCTTATTTTCAGAAATTGCTGATGACATTTTGGCGTTTTTTGAAAACTCTATTTTTATCGCACACAACGTTGGATTTGACTATAATGTAATCCGCAATGAATTTAAAAAATTGCAGATTGATTTTACATGCAAGCGGTTGTGCACTGTTAGGCTTTCGCGAAAGCTAATTCCCCACATGTCCTCCTACAGTTTAGGAAGATTGTGCTATTCTTTAAGTATACCGCTCGATAATCGTCACCGCGCAGAAGGAGATACGGATGCCACGGTTATTTTATTCCAACGCTTATTATCTCTGGATGACGATTATGAAGTGTTCAAGTCGTTTTTGAATGTAAAAAGCAAGGAAAGCACGCTACCGCCGCACGTTCCTAAAGACCAGTTTGAAAGCTTACCATCAACGCCTGGTGTTTATCTTTTTAAGGACCAATCCCACAAAGTGATTTATGTAGGCAAGGCAATCAACATCAAAAAGCGCGTCTTATCACATTTTTATACTAAGAAAAGCAAATCCTACCTCATGGGTCAGGAAATGTATCACATCGATTTTGAGGAAACAGGAAACGAAGCCGTCGCCCTCCTGCGAGAAGCCGACTTGATAAGACATTATTATCCCAAATTCAACAGTGCACAGAAGAAGCCTCGCAACACCTATCAAATAATTTCTTATAAAAATCAGCGTGGCGTGATCCAGCTTGCCGTGGCAGTTTCAAAGTCTTTCGATTACTCCGTCATTACGTTTTACAATCGTGCTCAAGCCATTGAGAAGCTGGAGTGGATGTGTGAAGAGTTTAATCTTTGTCCTCGCTATTGCGCACTGCAGTTAACGACTGGCCGGTGTACGCATTATAAGCTGCGCAATTGTGAGGGAATTTGCGATAATGAGGAAGAGGTAGAACATTATAACTTAAAGGTTATTGCAGCAGTTGGCGCGTTACAAAGCGACAAACCTACTTTTATCATTAAGGAATCTGGTCGACACAAAGAAGAGAACTGTGTGGTACTTATTAAGGATGGTCGTTATCAAGGTTATGGTTTTGTGGACCACGATATTCCGGTAACCACCATTGATCAGTGTGAAACTTATATCGAACGCAGAACGCCTAATTATCACACGTATCAAATCATCAATACCTATTTAAGAAAAAATGAAATGCGCAATGTTGTGATGCTAGATCAGTTGAGCGCTTAGAGGTTTAGCTGTGAGCTTTGAGCTTTGAGCTTTGAGCAAGATTACAAAAACGATGTTCAGTAATATAATATCAATCAAAAATTATCAAAAATTTTTGATTGAATGAGCTGTGAGTCTCTGAGGAAATTTATCACAGAAGGTGATTTTTAAAGTAGCAATCAAAAATCTTTCATCCTAGATTACTACTCCTTGATTCTATGAGCTGGGCCGCCATGTTTGAGTATAAAACATCAATTGATTATCAACTCAACCAAAAAACCATGAATCATCTAAATAAATATAAGTATTCAGAAGCTTATGTTTTCTGTTCCTTCTTTTTAGCCGCTGGAAACAAAACGTTATTTAAAATCAAACGGTATCCTGGCGAATTGGGATGCAGGCTTAATTCTGTGGGTGGATCTCCTACTCTATGTTGGTAATCCTCAGGATCGTGACCGCCATAAAATGTAAAAAATCCTTTCCCGCGTATGCCATGAATGTACCTAGCCTCTCTGTTTGATTTATTTTCTCCCAGTACCAGGACATTCTTTTTCACTTCATCGCGATCATAGCTTGTAGTTTGACCCATAAATCCTTTAACCAGACTCGTGTGGTTCTGATTAAGCATGGTGGGAATAGGATCCCATTTGGCACTAAAATCCATTAGCGAAAAATAATCGCGTTCTTTCTCAATCCTCCGCTTTGAGGTCATGTCAATCGAGCTGAATTCATACACCATAGGTGATCGCTCCAACTTGAAATCAGTAAAGGCAAATGTTTTTGTGAAGTCAATTTTATTCTGATAATCGGCATCTGATGGATCGCCATCAAACATGGTTTCTGCGATATCAATACCTTCTGCGGCTAGTGCAATGTCAAAACTATCTGTGGCGCTACACATCGCAAACATAAAACCGCCACCCACGACGTAATCCCTAATTTTCAATGCCACTGCTCTTTTCTCCTCACTTACTTTTGCAAAACCTAGTTCTGTAGCAAGTGCTTCAGCATTTTGTTTTTCTTCAATATACCATGGGGATGTGCGGTAGCTGCGGTAAAACTTTCCATACTGACCCGTGAAATCCTCATGATGTAAGTGAAGCCAGTCGTATAAAATCAACTCATCGGCCAGTACTTCTGTATCATAAATCTTCTCATAGGGAATTTCTGCATAGGTCAAAACCATTGTAACAGCATCATCCCACGGCGCCTTTCCTGTAGGTGTGTAAACTGCTATCTTAGGTGCTTTCTCTAGTAAGACTTCCTGCATATTCTGGGAAGGGCTGGCGATAAATTCTAGAATAGAAGTAACCTCACCTTCCGACAATGGTTCAAATGAAACACCACGCACCACTAATTCTTTTTTAAATTCGTCTGTTTCAGGAATTAGGAAGGACCCACCGCGGTAGTTGAGCAACCACTTGACTTTAGTCCCTTTTGCGAGCAGCCAATAGGAAATCCCATAAGCCTTTAAATGATCCGTTTGCGTTTCCGCATCCATCGGGATTAATAAATATTGGCCTATGGAAACATTAGATACCATCAAAAATGCGACGATCATCAATAAATAGGAGAATTTCGATTTAAAAAATAATATCATTGTTAGAAATTCTAATTTTAGGTGATCCTGTAATTTAATGTAGTGAAGCTTTCGCGAAAGCGAACTTAATAATCCTACAAAGCATACTACTTGCTCAAGATAACAACTAAGACCTTATCCCTATTTTTAAAATGCAATCCCGTCATCGTCCGCACTTTGTGGACCATCAAAAACATCATTAGGATTGCCAAAACGTGGTACGTCTGGCTTAAGGGTATCATCATTTGCAGCATTCATCTTAGAGCCAAATTCTTGCGGAGTTGACATGAACGTATCTAAGTTATCAAACTTACCAAATTGTCCTAAGAATTTCAATCGAATGGAGTCTGTCGCACCATTACGGTGTTTTGCAACAATAAATTCTGCTTGATCCTTAGTGGGTGTGCGATCATCGTCGTCCCATTCTTCCAGATTGTAATATTCTGGACGATAGATAAAGGATACAATATCTGCATCCTGCTCAATCGCTCCAGATTCCCTAAGGTCAGAAAGTAATGGCCGCTTACTTCCACCACGAGTTTCTACCGCACGGGATAATTGTGATAGTGCAATCACGGGAACCGCCAGTTCTTTAGCAAGAGCTTTAAGATTACGGGAAATCGTAGAAATTTCTTGTTCTCGGTTTCCTCCTTTAGCGTTTGTTTGAGCCGTCATTAATTGCAAATAATCAATCATAATCAATTTGATCCCATGTTGCGAGGCTAACCTTCTACATTTTGCCCGCAGGTCAAAAATAGAAAGTGACGGTGTGTCATCAATGAATATAGGAGCGCGTTCCAGATCCTTTACTTTTACATTAAGCTGTTCCCATTCGTGAGGTTCCAGCTTGCCTGTACGCAGCTTTTCTGAAGGCAATCCAGTTTCTGATGATATCAAACGAGTTATCAATTGTACACTACTCATCTCCAGAGAGAAAAATGCTACAGGAATTCCACTCCCTACGGCAATATTACGAGCCATAGATAAAGTGAAAGCCGTTTTTCCCATACCTGGACGCGCAGCAACGATAATTAAATCACTGGGTTGCCATCCACTGGTCAAACGGTCAAGATCTGTAAAACCGGTAGGAATTCCACTAAGTCCATCGCGGTTTGCGATTTCTTCTATGCGCTGCTTTGCCTGGCGTACCAGGTCCATTGCAGTTTCTGTAGTCTTTCTTATGTTCCCTTGAGCAACCTCATATAACTTTGATTCTGCCTTATCAAGTAAGTCAAAAACATCTGTAGACTCCTCGTAAGAATCGTTGATGATTTCTGTAGAAATTTTAATCAGACTGCGCTGGATAAATTTCTGTAAAATGATGCGCGCATGAAATTCTATGTGAGCGGTTGAACTCACCATTTGGGACAATTGAACCAAATAATGATCTCCTCCCACGGACTCCAACTTCTCATCCTTACGCAGTTGTGCGGAAACGGTTAATAAATCCACTGGACTACCGGCCTTGAACAACTTATCGATGGAATCAAAAATCAATTGATGTGCTTTATGATAGAAAGCATCAGGTGTCAGTAAGTCAATAACCTCATCAACCCCTTTCCCATCAATCATCAACGCACCTAACACAACTTTCTCAAGATCAACTGCTTGAGGCGGTATCTTACCTTTCTCCAACGAGATGACCGGGCTGTTGCCAGAGACTAATGAGGTGCGTTCTTGTACTTTTTCCATAGAGATCAAAAGTAGTGGTTTGATACTGATTATTATGATTTCCTTGTCTTATGGTAATCAACAATCGAACCTTAATTTTAGTTGATAACATGTTGAGAACCCCAAAATTTAATACCGCCTAGCCTAAAACTATTTGATAGCCCTTGTAGGAAAAAACTTTATATTTTGAAACTCAGGTTATGGGCTGACAATAACTTTGCAAAACCAGTTCAAACAAAAAATACCAGCCTATCGGCTGGTATTTTTTAAACATCGGCAAGCCGCTGTTTTATCCTTTGTAAACTCCCATGTTAGCATATTTATCCATACGCTGTTTTACTAATTCCTTAGCAGATAAATCTTTCAATTCATCATAATTGCGATCAATACATTTAGCAACCGATACAAAGATTTCTTCTCGATCCCTGTGCGCGCCGCCATCAGGTTCGTCAAGGATTTCATCAACTAGCTTTAATTTCTTCATGTCCTTACTGGTTAATTTCAAAGCTTCCGCAGCTTCTTCTTTATGTTCCCAGCTTCTCCATAATATAGAAGAACAAGATTCTGGCGAGATCACGCTGTACCAGGTGTTCTCAAGCATGACCACACGATCACCCACACCTATTCCTAATGCTCCACCACTAGCTCCTTCACCTATAATAACAACAATAATAGGTACTTTTAAGCGGGTCATTTCTAGAATATTACGCGCAATTGCTTCTCCTTGACCACGCTCTTCTGCCTCTAGTCCAGGGAAAGCCCCAGGAGTATCAATTAATGACACCACGGGAATACCAAATTTCTCTGCACTCTTCATTAAGCGCAATGCCTTGCGATACCCTTCAGGATTTGACATCCCAAAATTTCGATATTGGCGAGTTTTAGTATTGTAGCCCTTTTGCTGACCTATGAACATATAGGTTTGATTTCCTATTTTTCCTAGACCACCTACCATTGCTTTGTCATCTTTGACATTGCGATCTCCATGCATTTCCAGCCAGGAATCACCACACATACTCTTGATATAATCAAGCGTGTATGGACGATCAGGGTGGCGGGACATCTGCACCCTTTGCCAGGGCGTCAAATTACTGTAAATCTCCTTGCGGGTTATTTTTATCTTTTTCTCTAATTGAGAAATTGTTTTGCTGACATCGACTTGATTATCAGCGCCTAATTCCAGTGTTTGCCGGTATTTTTCTTCCAGCTCCTTAATAGGCAATTCAAATTCTAGATATTCCATAGTTGGGTTTTCCAGTTGGGGTGAACAAATATAAGGAAAGATCGCAGTGTGTAATAGCGATATTCCTATCTAATCTCGCAGTTTAATCGCGTTAGAATAATGGCTTTTTGAAGCACGCTTCCGCGAAAGCGTAATTTTTAAAGTCTAAGCTGCACTCCATGAGCTTACAAAAAACGACTGCATCACAGTTTAGAATTATCAAGGATGCTTCTTTAACGCCAGTCTCTCTCGTTTTGCCATTCTGTTTTTAATAATCCCATTCGTAATGATAACTGCCAGAATCACGACAGCGCCCAGGTAGAATTCTGGAGTCATTTGCTCCACATCACCTAAAATAAAAAACGCTAATAAAATTCCATAAACCGGTTCGAGATTGATGGTCAACATGATGGTATAAGCACTTAAAAATTTCATCACCTTAACGCTGGCAATAAATGCATAAGCGGTACAAAAACTTGCCAAAATCCCGATCCACAACCAGTCCATATCCGTTAAGGCAGATGGCGGTACAAAATCGGAAGGAACAAATAAAAAGTAAATAGTTATCAAACCTACCCCACTCAATAATTCATAAAAACTAATGATGGATGGCGGGTGATCCTTGGCCCATTTTACGTTAATAATGGAAAAAGTGGCGCTTAATAAAGCACTGATCAATCCCAGCACCATTCCCAATACGTATTCCGTTTCTACATTAAATATATAATACAGCGCACCGATGATAATCGCACCGAATATCAATTCATAACCTACAAACTTTTTAGATGTAAATATGGGTTCCAGAATAGCAGTAAAAAAAGCTCCCGTGCTCACCATCGCCAGTGTAACTGATACATTGCTTTCTTTAATCGCTCCAAAAAAGGTGACCCAATGCAGTGCAATAACGCAACCTGCACCCATAAAACCTATGATGCGCTTGCGAGGCAATGCATCAGGACCCGTGAGCCTAAACGGAATGCGCATGATTTTCATATAAATGAAGATCAGGACAACGGCAATTCCCATGCGCCACCATACGAGAGGAATGCTTTCAATACTGATCAACGCTCCCAATACTGCGGTAAATCCCCAGATGAAAACTATAAAATGTAAATGGAGGTAATTGAGTACTCTATCGTCTTGCATTTCTTAGTAAGAATAAAGCCACTATGGCAAAGAAAATATTAGGCGTCCAGACGGCAATCCAGGGAGAGAATGTGCTCTTCTCTGCTATCGTTCCAAATACCTTGTCTAAAAACATATAGCTCATAGCTATAACGATACCTATGGCAAGATTTACTCCCATTCCACCACGTTTTTTAATAGAAGAAACCGCTACCGCAATGATGGTAAAAATGAAAGCGCTTACAGGTATAGACGTGCGTTTATATTTTTCAACTAGGTAAATATTCATGTTTGCATTTCCACGCTTTTCTTCTGTTTTGATATATTCATTGAGCTTTGAATAAGAAAGCGTTTCTGCAATATAAGTAGTGGGCGTTAGCTCGTCGATGTCAAAATCGAACACGGTATCCAGTTTGCTTTGTTGGACTATTATCTCGCTGTTTTCCAGAATTGTGCGTTTTTTATACTGGCTCAAAGTGTAAACGCTGTCTTTGAAACTAATTCGGTTTGCATAGATTTTATATTTTAAAACATTACCCTCAAAGTGTTCTAAAGTAAAATCATAACCCGTCTGATTGGTTTTTTGGTAGTTGCTGACAAACACATAATCATTGTCATTGATCTGCCTAAAAACATTGGTGGTTTCCATATCACCACCCCTTTTAAAATACTTGTACTGGAACTCATTGAACCCAGCTGCTGCATTAGGAACAAAAATGGCATTGAAAACTAAGGCGCCTCCACATATCAAGCTTGCTCCTATGATATAGGGACGTAAAAATCTATTGAAAGAGACACCCGAGCTTAAAAATGCGATGACCTCCGTATTGTTAGCCAACTTAGATGTAAAAAACATCGTAGAAATAAACAGAAAGATTGGAAATAAGAAGTTCGTGAATACCTGTGTGAAATCTCCCAAGTAAATGATCGTTTCCCAGAATGGCACTTCTTCAGCTATGATTTTCCCTATTTTTTCTGCAATATGAACCGTTACCATAATTGGTAAAAACAACATTAGCAGCAAAAAGAAGCTCCCTAAATAACTTTTTAATATGTATCTATCGAGTATACTAAACACTTACAGTCGATTGTCCATTTGCTTCACCATTTTATCTTTCCAAGTTCTGAAATCTCCAGCAATAATATGCTTTCTAGCCTCCCGCATCAACCACAAGTAAAAAGCCAGATTGTGAATGGTACAAATCTGTCTTCCTAGCATTTCATTTACCGTAAATAAATGTCTTACATAAGCTTTAGAGTATTCTGTATCTACCCAGGCATAATTTGCATCGTCCAGTGGGCTGAAATCCATCTCCCACTTTTTATTCTTCATATTAATAGTACCGTGCGCCGTAAAAATCATGCCGTTTCTACCGTTTCTAGTAGGCATCACGCAGTCAAACATATCGATTCCCAGTGCAACATTCTCAAGGAGGTTAATAGGTGTTCCAACACCCATCAAATATCGAGGTTTGTCTTTGGGAAGTATTGCAGTAACAACATCAGTCATCGCATACATTTCCTCTGCAGGTTCCCCAACAGACAATCCGCCTATCGCATTTCCATCCAATTCACAACTCGCGATGAATTCTGCGCTTTGTTTTCTTAGATCAGTATAAGTACTCCCCTGAATTATGGGGAATAATGTTTGAGTGAATCCGTATTTATCTGGTGTGTTATCAAAACGTTCTATACATCTTTTTAACCAGCGGTGCGTCATGTGCATACTGCGACGCGCATAATTGAACTCGCAGGGATACGGAGTACACTCATCAAATGCCATAATAATATCAGCACCTATCGTGCGCTGGATGTCCATCGCACGTTCTGGAGTAAAAGTGTGGTAGGATCCATCAATATGGGATTTGAACTTTACGCCTTCCTCCTTAATTTTTCTATTAGCACTAAGGGAATACACCTGAAATCCACCAGAATCTGTCAATATAGGCCGGTCCCAATTCATAAACTGATGCAAACCACCTGCTTTTTCCAAAACTTCAGTTCCTGGTCGCAAATACAAATGATAGGTATTTGCTAGGATTATATCTGGATTTACATCTTCCTTAAGTTCACGCTGGTGAACACCTTTTACCGTGGCAACGGTGCCTACCGGCATAAATATAGGTGTCTCAATAGCACCATGATCTGTATGCACAACACCAGCTCGAGCCTGACTGTTTGCATCTGTTTGTAGAAGGTCAAATTTCATTTTCATGCGTGGCAAAGATAAGGAGAGTTGGGAGTTTACGCTTTGAAGTTTTGACGAATGACTGGCTGGATTGTCGCTACGCTTCAACCTTGCTGACATAATCTGTATGGCCAAAGCTCCGATATCCTGAGGATATTTCTCCTTTAAAAAAACAAAAATAAAATCAAAAACAAAAACAAAATAAAGGTGGAAACAAGAACACCTCAACGCCAAACTGTATTCTGGAGGCGACAAAAACCGCCATTAAAAATAAAATCAAAACGAAAATCAAAATGAAGCGAGACATTACAAGGCTCTACGTACAAATTGATATTTTGGAAGCGAAAAACGTTAGCTGAGGGTTCAGCAGGAGTTTCCACTTCAATTATACCGTAATAAAGTCATACGTCAACTGTCACAAGAGTTCTCGCAGGGAACATGAGCATTATTCGTCAACCGTCACAAGAATTCCCGCAGGGAACACGAGTCATCCTATGTCTTATGTCATTTTAATCTAGGTTCAGATTCAAAATTAGATTTTGATTTTTTAAAGTTTGTTCACAAAACCACCCAAATCGTTGATAAGTCAAATTTTCTCCAAAAGTCTTTACCATAGGATCTTCCTACCTTTACAGCTACTAACTAATTTTCACAAAATGGCTGATATACAGCACTTAAAAGATGTAGTCTCGCAGGTACGTCGCGACATCGTTCGTCAGGTTCATGCGGTCAACAGTGGACATCCTGGTGGATCACTAGGATGTACAGAATTCATTGTAGCGCTCTACAATGAAATCATGGAACACGACCCTTCCTTTACTATGGATGGTAAAAATGAGGATCTTTTCTTCTTATCTAATGGTCACATTTCGCCCGTATTCTACAGCGTTCTTGCCCATGCCGGTTATTTTCCTAAGGAGGAATTATCCACATTCCGCAAGCTTAATTCTAGATTACAAGGCCACCCGACAACTCACGAGGGACTTCCCGGAGTGCGTATTGCCAGTGGATCTTTAGGTCAGGGAATGAGTGTGGGAATAGGCGCTGCGTTGACTAAAAAGCTAAACGGTGATGACAAAACAGTTTTCACGCTTCATGGTGATGGTGAATTGCAGGAAGGTCAGAATTGGGAAGCCATTATGTATGCGAGTGCAAATAACGTTGACAATTTGATTTCTACCATTGATGTTAACGGTCAACAAATTGACGGTAGTACAGACAGCGTGCTCGCTTTAGGTGATTTGCGCAATAAGTTTGAGTCTTTTGGTTGGGAAGTAGTAACTGTTGATAAAGGAAACGACATTGAATCTGTTATTGCTGGAGTCCAGGAAGCGATCTCGCTTTCGCGAAAGCGTAAACCCGTCTGCATCCTTCTTCATACAGAAATGGGAAATGGCGTGGACTTTATGATGGGATCACATGAGTGGCATGGCGTTGCTCCAAATGATAAGCAACTGGCAGATGCACTGCAGCAAAACCCAGAAACATTAGGCGACTATTAATCAAAAAACGACCGCAAATCGCGGGACGCATTTATGAAAACATATACAAATACAGGGAATAAGGATACCAGATCAGGATTTGGAGCTGGACTTTCAGAGTTGGGAAAAAGTAACGATAATGTAGTTGCACTCTGTGCAGATCTTACAGGTTCACTTAAAATGAATGCCTTTGCCGATGCACATCCAGAGCGGTTTTTCCAGGTAGGAATTGCAGAAGCTAACATGATGTGTATCGCTGCCGGAATGACCATAGGCGGAAAAATACCATTTACTGGAACTTTTGCTAATTTTTCAACAGGTCGCGTTTATGACCAGATCAGACAGAGTATTGCTTATTCTGACAAAAACGTAAAAATTTGTGCTTCACACTCAGGAGTTACTTTGGGTGAAGATGGTGCAACGCATCAGATTTTAGAGGATATAGGATTGATGAAAATGTTGCCTGGAATGACCGTAATCAATACTTGTGATTACAATCAAACTAAAGCAGCTACTCTTGCGATTGCAGAGCATCATGGGCCAGTATATTTAAGATTCGGTCGTCCTAAAGTTGCCAATTTCACTCCGGAGAACGGCGAATTCAAAATCGGCAAAGCAGTGCTTTTGAGCGAAGGGACTGATGTTACTATAGTTGCTACTGGACACTTGGTTTGGGAAGCGCTAGAAGCAGCTAAAGCCTTGAATGAAAAAGGAATTAGCGCAGAAGTCATCAACATCCACACCATCAAACCATTGGATGAGGAAGCCATCATCAAATCTGTAAAGAAAACAGGTTGCATAGTTACTGCAGAGGAGCATAATTATATGGGCGGTCTAGGAGAAAGTGTTGCAAGAACATTATCACTAAGCGTTCCTACTCCACAGGAATTTGTAGCGACACAAGACACATTTGGTGAAAGTGGAACCCCAGAGGAACTTCTTGAAAAATACGGACTGAATGCAGCAAGTATTGTTGAGAAAGCAATGGCAGTGATCAAACGTAAAAAGTAAGAATTGACTCTTCTCAATCTGAGGAGCAATATTTTAACAAGTTCAAAAGCCCTGACAGCAATTCTGTCAGGGCTTTTTTGTGATTGTGTTGACCATGCTTTTGGCTAGTATTATTCTTTCATTAGAATCAATAAAATGATGACACACGCAGTATCATCATAAGAGAATCGAGCCATTATATATTAGGAAGCATGAAACTCTATGCCTAATTATTCCGGAACTCGCATATAATTTTGAACGAAAAAATCCGTGGATGATACATCCACGGATTTTTCTATTTCAATTTATTTGAGATCCAGATTTTAAAATTCGGACCAATAACTTCCAATAGCTTTTACTTGTAGAAGTTATACTCAAAAATTATAGCTCATAGCACATAGCTAAAATTGGTTACTTGGCTATATTCACAGCCCTAGTTTCCCTAATCACGGTAACTTTAACCTGACCTGGATAAGTCATATCAGTCTGAATTTTTTGCGAAATTTCAAAGGATAATTGGCCAGCGCGCTCGTCAGAGATCTTTTCGCTTTCTACCATCACTCTCAATTCTCTACCTGCCTGGATTGCATATGCTTTCTCTACCCCACCAAAACCGAATGCAATATCCTCAAGATCCTTCAAACGCTTGATGTAAGAATCCAGCACCTGTCTTCTAGCTCCAGGGCGCGCGCCGCTTATGGCATCACATACTTGAACAATAGGAGATAGTAAAGAGGTCATTTCTATCTCATCGTGGTGAGCTCCTATCGCGTTACAAACTTCTGGCTTTTCACCATGCTTTTCAGCTAGCTTCATCCCTAGGATTGCGTGAGGAGTCTCATCATCATCTTCAGGAACCTTTCCTATGTCGTGAAGTAAACCGGCACGTTTAGCAAGTTTTGCATTCAAACCAAGTTCTGCTGCCATGGTTCCACACAATTTTGCTACTTCCCTACTGTGTTGTAATAGGTTTTGTCCATAAGAAGATCTGTACTTCATTCTTCCTACCATTTTGATCAGTTCTGGATGTAATCCATGAATTCCTAGATCGATAACGGTTCTTTTCCCAACCTCCGCAATTTCCTGATCAATTTGCTTTCTTGTTTTTGCAACTACTTCTTCAATACGAGCTGGGTGAATCCTACCGTCGGTAACCAGTTTGTGCAGTGACAAACGAGCTACTTCACGTCTAACCGAATCAAAACAACTTAAGATAATCGCATCTGGCGTGTCATCTACAATAATTTCAACACCAGTAGCTGCCTCGATGGCGCGTATGTTGCGACCCTCACGACCGATGATTCTACCTTTGACATCATCACTTTCCAGATTAAAAACAGATACGCAGTTTTCTACGGCTTCCTCAGTTCCTATACGTTGGATCGTATTGATAATTACCTTACGGGCTTCTTGTTGGGCCGTAAGTTTTGCCTCTTCAATGGTGTCTTGTATGATCGACATCGCTTCCGTTCGAGCTGTGTCTTTCAAGGATTCTACTAATTGTTTTTTAGCATCTTCTCCAGACATACCACTGATGACTTCCAACTGCTTGATTTGTTGAGAATGCGTTTTTTCAATTTCCTCCTGCTTCTTAGAAAAAGCTTCTCGTTTATCATCAAGATCCTTGACTTTGCTGTCTAGGCTCTGGGTCAGTCTTTTATTTTGAGCCAGTTCATTTGATACTTTAGACTCTTTATCTTTCACTCTTTTTTCTGCATCCTCCATTTTCTTCTCTCGCTGCATGATATCCTTTTCATGTGCAGACTTGAGTTCAATGAACTTCTCTTTAGCTCTGTAGGTTTTTTCAGATTTTATTTTTTCACCTTTTACTTGAGCGTCTTTAACTAGTGATTCCGCTTCTTTTCTAGCATCTGCGATGAGTTGGGAAGGTTTACCTTTTTCAACTATTGATTTTGCAATGAAAAAGCCTATTGCTAGGCCTATAATTAGTGCGACGATCGCACTAATGATTACTATTATATTGGTCTCCATGATTGTTATAAATAAAAAAACCTGCACAAGTTCGGTTTTGTATGAACTCCCTAAATAAAGTTTAAGGCTAACTGGCTGATCAAGGATCCGGCTCTAGGCACGGCTTGCTTTTACAACCACGACTCACCCTTTTTAAAGAATTAATTGTTGAGTTCACCAAAAAATGAAACAAGTGCAGGTAGTAACTGTTTGTGTTTAAAGAACGTCTATGACAAATGTTGATTCAATAAGTCATCTAGAATCTGCAGCCGATCCTGAACTTCCTCATGGTCATCACTCTTGTCAATAATATGTTGCTCAGATCTTGCAGCAAACTGCAATGCGCACATAGCAAGTACGTCCTGTTTATCGCGTACGGCATAACTTTGTTCCAGTTGCTTCATCATATCCTGGATACTTTTTGCCGCCTTGCGCAGTCCTTCTTCCCGTGAGGGATCAATAGTTAGCGGATAAACCCTATCTGCAATCGAAATTTTGATTTTGAGTTTATTTTCCACACTATGCTAATTGTGCAATACACTGATCGATTTCTCTTACAAGTGCATTGATCTTGAGTTTTGTTTTTGTTTTGTAATCGTCACTACCTAACATCGCATTTGCTGTTTTAAGCGCTATAGTGTTCTCAGCACTATTACAAATCTCTTCCTGTGCCTCCTTTAATTCCTTTTCTAGGCCATCGATTCTTTCCAGATTATCGACAGCTTCTCCTTGAAGTCGCAGGTTTTCGTCTATCAAAGTCTTGATCTTTAGCTCAATCTGATCTATTTGTTTCAAGGCCTTTGACATACAAGCAAAATTAATGCAGTTCCTACAAAATTAGGATTCCCCTGAGACAATCCAAATATTTATGGAACAAAGTTTGAAATCCTTTTGAGGAGCGCTCCTACCACCATATATTTAGATCATGCATAGAAAATATTTTATTTTATTGTTACTGGGATTGTTTTTAGTTCGCTTTGGCGAAAGCCAAACACCACAAAATCTTCCACAAGACTATTTTCAAAATCCACTGGATATTGAGCTTAAATTGAGTGGCTCTTTTGGTGAATTGAGATCTAACCATTTTCACAGCGGTATGGATATCAAAACTAACCAGCGCACCGGTGCCAAGGTCTATGCGGCAGCTTCTGGATATGTAAGCCGTATTAAAATTGAAACCTATGGATATGGAAAAGCACTTTACATAACCCATCCCAATGGTTATACCACGGTTTATGCACACCTGGAAAAGTTTGCGCCACGGATCGAGGAATATGTAAAAGCAAAACAATACGCAAATGAAGATTATGAAATACAGTTGTATCCTGATGATCTAGAATTGCGTGTAGATCCAGGTGAATGGGTTGCCTACAGCGGTAATACCGGTGGCAGTGGAGGTCCACATTTACATTTTGAAATACGCAACAGCGCAGAGCGTCCTACAAACCCTATGCTATTTGGTATTGAAATTCCGGATTCACGGGAACCTTTAGTAAAACAAGTGAAGGCTTATCCGCTGAACGCAGAATCTACTATAAATGGTAAAAACCAATCCCAAATGTTGCGATTGATCCCATTAAAAGGAAACAAGTTCAAAACCGAAACATTTTCTGCCTACGGAGAAATAGGAATAGGTGTGAATACAAATGATCAAATGGACGGCTCTAATAATCAAAATGGAGTTTACGACATTAAAACCTACTTTAACGGAAAGCCTAGTTTTGAAATGATTTTTGACCAGTTCGGTTTTGATGAAACGCGATATATAAACCAGATGATTGATTATGAGCATTTCAAAAACTCCAAGAGTAGAATCTCTAAATTATATGTTCCTGACGGCAGTCCTTTAAGTATGTATAGAGAATCTGTTGACAACGGTAAGCTAAAACTTTATAATCCCGGAACCCAGCACAATTATAAAATTTCAATAACCGACTTTAAAGGCAACGAAAGTGAAATCAATGTGGACATTGATAATGAACAAAAGGTTGAAGATCTTATTCCAGTAGATACAAAAAATGCCATTCTCGTTGCTCACAATGAAAGCTTTACAACAACTCAAGGTTCCTACACCCTTACCATACTTAAAGGCACTTTATATGAAGACACATTTCTAGACATCAATGAAAATGCAGATGTCTTGAAAGTTCATGAAGATGTCATCCCACTGCATAAAAGTATGGTCATCAATTACGATATGAAAAGCAAGACAGGTGATGATATGAGCAAATATTATCTAGCGAGAATTACATCATGGGGAGCAGCTTATCACACTCCTTCCAGATTGAGCGGCAATACTTTAACGGCTTTCACAAAAACATTAGGGACTTATGCGATACGTAAGGATACTAAACCACCATCTATAGTTCCCGTTAATTTTAAAGACGGACAATGGATCAGTAAAAACAGAAACTTAAAATTAAAAATAAGCGACAGGGAAACGGGTATTAAGGCCTATCGCGCTACAATTAACGGTAAGTTTATACTCATGGAATATGATTATAAAACAAACTTGATCACTTATGATTTTGATGATGCTGTAATTACCGATCCTGATAATGAACTTATTGTTATCGTGACGGACGACGTAGGAAATAGCAGTAAATTTGAAGCCAACTTCAAACGTAAGGAATAACCAGCCGCATTGAAATACTATCTATTTAGCTTATTATTTGTCGTAACTACCCTCAGTTTTGCGCAGGAATCTATCGTTCAAGGTGTGATTTTAAATGAGCAGCAACAGCCGGTTAACAATGCAAATGTTTCCATTATAGGAACCACATTAGGCAGCAGCAGTAATTCTAATGGTTATTATCAAATCAAGGTTCCGTCAAATACACTTATAGAACTTCAGTTTTCCAGTATTTCTTACAAATCTATCCTGTTTAAAAACCTAATTCTCAAAACAAATGAGATTCTAGAAATAAACCCTGTTTTTAAAGTCAATGTGGAACAGATTGCGCCCGTTACCATAAGTTCGACTTCTACCCGTGAATTTACTGGTGTAACTACTATTGATCCTCAATTGATACGTCGGATTCCTGGCGCACAGCCCGGTGTTGAGAATATTTTAATGTCGCTACCGGGTGTGAATAACAATAATGAACTGAGCACTCAATATGCGGTGCGTGGTGGAAATTATGATGAAAACCTTGTCTATATTAACGAGATTGAGGTTTACAGACCGTTCTTAATCCGCAATGGACAGCAGGAAGGTTTGAGTGTTGTCAATACAGACCTGGTGCGCAGCGTGGACTTTTCGGCAGGAGGTTTTCAGGCAAAATATGGTGATAAATTGAGTTCTGTTCTTGACATTGAATACCGCCGCCCAACGGATTTGAGCGCTGGTGTTGATGCGAGTTTGTTGGGCGTTAATGCATTTGTTGAGGGAACCGCTTTCGCGAAAGCGTTGACTGCCACAGCTGGATTGCGCTACAGAGACAATAGTTTATTCATCAATTCTCTGGAAACCCAGGCGAGCGCCGTACCGAGATTTTACGATGCACAAACCTATATTACCTATAGAGTCAGTCCCAAATTTGAACTGGCATTTTTAGGAAACATCGCTGTCAACAGCTATGATTTCATGCCGGAAGATCGACAAACTAATTTTGGTACCATAAACGAACCTATTGCGGTGGTCATTGATTATGAAGGTCAGGAGCAAGATCAATACGAAACTTATTTTGGCGCTGCAAAAGCCAGTTATGACGTGAACGAGCGATTGAATCTGCGTTTTATTTCCAGCGTTTATCTGACTCAGGAACAAGAACATTATGATATTCTCGCCCGCTATGGAATAGGAAACCCAAATACGGATATAGGGAGTCGAGATTTTGGACAGGTGGATTTTGTGACTGGAATAGGCTCAGAACTGGAACACGGCCGTAATGATCTGGACGCATTAATAGCTACTGTTGAACATCGCGGAACATATGTTTTTAAGAAAGAGGGTATTTCCAACGATCAGCTGGACTGGGGAGTTAAATATAATCTGGAGGATATACGCGATCGCGTCCGGGAATACAATGTTGTTGATAGTGCTGGTTTTAATGTTAGACCGCCAGATGGTGGCTTTAGAAACGATGAGCCTTATAATTCGTTTGATGCTCCGTTAGCTCCTTTTACCTCTATTCGTGCAAATAATGAAGTGCAGATCCAGCGTATTCAAGCATATGCGCAATACAGCAGTCGCGGTTACTGGGGCGATAGTGAGGTGTTTTGGAATTTAGGTGGACGCGTTCACAACTGGACGGTTTCTGGGGATGCTTTTAAGAATTCTACACAGACGGTACTTTCTCCACGTGGGCAATTTGCAATCAAACCGGACTGGGCAAGTACAGATATGCTATTTCGTTTATCTACTGGAATTTATTATCAACCACCATTTTACAGAGAATTGCGTGACGACAATGGCGCTGTTATACCAGATGTAAAAGCTCAGAAATCGGTGCATTTTGTCCTGGGTAACGACTGGAGTTTTACCATGAATGATCGACCTTTCAAATTGACTTCTGAAGTTTACTATAAGAATCTAACTGATGTCAACACTTATACTTTAGAAAATGTACGCATACGATACCGAGCAAATAATGATGCCAAAGCCTATGCCTATGGCCTGGATCTGCGGTTAAACGGTGAGTTTATCAAAGGAACCGAAAGCTGGATATCGGCTGGATATTTAAAGACGGAAGAAAACCTCAACGATCGCGGTTTCATTTCCCGACCTACCGATCAACGTTTGAAATTTGCTATGTTGTTTCAAGATTATGTTCCTAACATGCCGCAGCTTAGAATGTATTTGAACCTAGTTTACAACACCGGTCTACCTGGAGGTTCCCCCAGTTATGCAGATCCATACGACTACCAGTTCCGTTTGCGGGATTACCGCCGTGCCGATTTAGGAATTAACTACGTTTTCAAGGATGATAAGAATGAAAGTAAAACTTTCGATATGTTTGAGGAATTCTACATAGGTGCAGAGCTTTATAATATTTTTGATAATCAGAATAGCATTACAAACATCTGGGTGCGCGACATTGCTTCCAACCGCCAGATTGGTATTCCAAATTTCTTAACTCCACGGGTTTTAAATTTTAGGTTGGTGGCAAGGTTTTGATTTATTAACGAAAAACCGCTACACTTCGGCTGAGTTTAGTAAGTTCGATAAATGATTATTGACCGCTCAATTAATTATTGGTAGCTTAAAATCCGCAAATTACCTAGGTAATTTTATGTCAGGAAGGATTGTATTGAAACTTTTTATGTAAGATTTTCTAAATGGAGATTTTAACTTTAAACGTAGAATTCCACGATTTACAAAAAAATTCAAAATGTTAGCTAACGAAAAAGAAAAACGGAATATTGTCTTATCTCCTTTGCTGTTATTAGTAGGGATTTACTGTCTTTTAGCTCAAAATATTCTTTTGAAAGGACAATTCGAAACCTTCAGGTTTTCTCAAAATAGTTACATCTATGATTACGGTATTTTAATATCTAAGGGAATGGTGTATTTGGCCTTTGCTTTATCATTCATGTTTCCACTAATAATTTGGATAAACAAAAAACATAGCCTTAAGAAAAAAATATTATTGACAATTGTTGGTTCTCTACCTGCATTATATTTTATTCTGCTTTATTCATTGTCAAGCTAATAAGAAATAGTTGTAGCCTTATGATCAATTGATCTACAAACCCGACTTGTAATCTCAGATAAAATTAATTCTTTATCCCATCCAAATAATCCTTCAACACTCCAACTACATAATCCAATTCTTCCTTAGTATTATAAATCGAGAAGCTAAACCTTAAACTAGGTTTATCCATATCTTCATCACTTAAAACTTGAGTGAGCACGTGAGAACCTTTTTGACTTCCGCTTTGACAAGCGCTTCCTTTAGAACAGGCGATTCCTTTCAAATCCATGGTAAACAACAGCATTGCCGCTTTATCTGCTGGACATGGCAAACACACATTTAGTAACGTATAGGTCGAGTTATCAGAATCTCCGCATTTTCCATTGAATTTGATTCCGTCGATTTTCGCCTTGAGCTCACTTTTAAAATATTCTTTTAACTCCTTAATATAAGCACGGTCTTTTTCAAGATGTTCATAAGCCATTTGCATCGCTACATCCATCCCAACGATATTGTGCACACTTTCTGTACCGGCACGGATACCACGCTCCTGAGAACCTCCCAGTATTAATGGCTTTAAACCGGTTCCTTTTCTAATAAAAGCAAAGCCTACTCCCTTAGGACCATGAAATTTATGCGCGCTAACTGCTGTGAAATCTACTGGGATCGCACCTAAATCCATTTCATAATGCCCCACGGACTGCACACAATCGCTATGAAATAGAGCATCGTGTTTTTTACACAAAGCCCCTACCCGATCAATATCAAGTCGATTTCCTATCTCATTATTAATATGCATAAGAGAAACCAGTGTTTTCTGATCTGATTCCGTCAGCAATTTTTCCAAATGCAAATAATCTGGAGTTCCACATTCCTGAAGCTGCACATGATCTACGTGAACTCCATATTTCTCCTTACAATAGTCCACAATGTAAACAACCGCATGATGCTCAATACCTGTCGTGATAATGCGCTTAACATCAAGATCCCGGACGCAGCTATGGATGGCAAGGTTATCAGCCTCAGTTCCACCAGATGTGAAAATAATTTCAGCAGCAGACACATTTAATTGCTTTGCAATATTCTTGCGAGCGGTTTCAACGAGCGATTTAGCACTGCGACCATAGCTATGGGTGGAACTAGGATTTCCATAATTATCCGACATGACTTCTGCCATGCGATTCACAACTTCAGGACGCAATTGAGTTGTTGCGGCGTTATCTAGATAAACTTGCTTCATCCTGCAAAAATAAAATTTTCACACTCAATAACCGTTATCCTTTCTCTATAATGATATACTACCTTTGCGATATGAAGAAAATTATTTACGCTTTTTTGTTAATTGCTGTTGCCGGCTGTGATGATGGTGATATTATCATTGAAGACTTTAGTTTTGATGGTATTGATTTAAAAGCTTGCCTCCCGCAAGCTACCGATGGTTCCAGAAATTATGTGTTTTACAAAGTTGACAATACCAATTTTGAAAGTCTGAGTTTACAATTCACAACAAATGAAGAAATTTTCAATGTAGACGACACTTATGGTCCTTTTGATATAGGCCCAGCAAATACAGTGGAATACAGGAAGTACGATGCCGCTCCTGGAACTGACTATTTTTGTAGTTCTGTACCACCTGCAGAACCACGTGTTAATGACGCATTGAAATCTGCAGCAGGAAGATTTTTTATCACCACTGAAAATCAGTCATTGACCAGTCAAGCTGCATTGACAAATACAGAAGCTCCAAACGTGGACACAGACAATGATGGCGTGCCTTCTAATCAGGAGCCGTCAGGACAGGATACAGACGGTGATGGTCTGGAAGATAAAGTTGATTTTGACGATGATGGGGATAATGTTCCCACTGTCGATGAGGGCGTTGTTATTATTGATGGTGTTGTGTCAATATCTATGAGCCGGGATACGGATGGTGATGGCATCCTAGATTATCTTGATAATGATGATGATGGCGACGGTATCTTAACCATTCAGGAAGATTTAAACGGTGACTTAGATCCTCGGAATGATATGACTGGAACGCTGCCCAATTACTTAAATCCGTCAGTTGCAACAGCTGCAAGCCCTGCCATTGACCTTTTTAAAGAACATAGCTATTCAAGAACTGCACAACTCACATTACGTTTGGAAAATTTGATTTTGACTCGTGATAATGAAGAAGTCGTTTTTGATAACTTCAATAATTTTGGCACCTTTATCAGACCTCAATACCAAGTGAGAGTTACTCCAGATTTTACAGAAATGGAATCGACTAATCCTTAATTTTCGCGTTTTGAAATAGATACACCTCAGTAGCGCCCTTACCATACTTTTGATAATCTGCATCGTAGTATTTCAGATAGTCATATCGCTGGAAAAGGTAATCAAGCTCTTGTTTGAGGACGCCCTCGCCTACACCGTGGATAAAAACCAACTTAGGAATATTACTGCGATGTGCCCACTCGATTTTATCACGTGCGGTATCGATTTGTAAATTAAGCATGTCATAATTATCCATTCCTCTCTGATTCTCGGTTAGGTTATGGATGTGTAAATCAACTTCAACTGCTGGTATAAAAGCTGCTTTTTTACGGGACTGTATTCTGCGCTTCGGCTTTTTGGGAGCAGGCTCACTTTTAGCAATGACCCTGCTCACTTTAAATCGCTGGTCAAGAATCAACTCATTTTCATGGAAAGTAATATCTATGTCGTCAGTGGTGGTAATTGTTATTTGGTCCGCTTTCGCGAAAATAACTGTCCCACTAAGATCATCGTCTATAACGAGCACTTCGTCTCCTATGTTGAATTTACTTTTCATCCAGGTGATCGTCTTTATGTTTTGACCAATGTTTACTTGCTCGATAAGCTCCTATCATCAATAAAACCAATCCCAGTACTTGAACGTAGATATTAGTATCTGTAACTGTCAGAGTATAAACTAACAATGCACCGCCTATTAAAATTAACACACCGTTAAAAAGCTGCTGTGATGATTTGTTCATCGATAATATTTGTATTTTGCCGATGTTATTTTCGACGTTTATAATTGTGTCTAAAATTAACGATATTACTCTAGTAAAGAGTATATTTTTGCAACAAGTAAAAGGTTTTCCTATGAAAAAAATTACACTTCTTTTTTTAGTATTAGGCGTGGTTTCTACGGCTGTGGCTCAAATGCATGTTATCAACGACGCATTTGTGTATTCCAAGGGGACGGATATTTTTATTACTCAGGAGTTGACTTTAAAGGATGCTCCGACGATTACTAATAATGTTCCCAATGGTGGTTCTGCATTTTATTTAAGGGATGAGGCTCAATTGAGACAAGGTGATAATAATATAAAAAACACTGGAGCGGGAACCTTTTCCGTTTTCCAAGAAGGTGTGGGGAATAATTTTACATATAATTACTGGTCATCACCTGTTTATGACCCTGCAACATTTGACCAAGCAACTTCTGGTACCGACAAAGGATTTACAAATAAGCAATTTTATTTTCCTACTTTGATGGCACAGTTTGGCCCGACAGACACAGATCTAGTTATCAATGCAAAAAAAGCTGAAATATTACCTTTTAGTAATAGCTTTCTAGATGGAAGGACAGATCAACAGAATATGTCTGGCGTAACTTCAGATTTACAAATAGCTTCTAGATGGTTGTACAGTTACAATAGTCTAGGAGTAGGACCAGGAGGTGGAAATGGTGGTGTTCCTGGGTATTACGGTTTTCAATCCATTTCAGATCCAAGTGCTGTGGTTTTTCCCGGGTATGGGTTTTTAATGAAAGGTGTTTATGAAATCAGTGGAGTTAACATTAAAGGTTCTGATGAATTGACTGATGAATATGGGCAACGATATGATTTTAGAGGTATACCTAATAATGGTGACATTAAAGTAGGTGTTGCAACTGCTGATTTTTCTGTTGTAGGAAACCCGTATCCATCTGCTCTTGATTTGAAAAAGTTTATGATCGATAACAAAGAAGATTCAAGCGGTAATCCGATTATTGATGGCCAACTCTATTTTTGGGATTCTAGATCTACAACCCATTATGTACAGGATTATGTGGGTGGCTATGGTGCTTATATTCCTGACGGCGATGAAAAAAATTCAGATGGAACCTATAAATCTGAAGGAATGTATATAAACGCTGCATTCTTAACATATAATAATAATGGAGACCCTGTAAATTTTAGTGGTCCTCCCGGTATTGATGAGGAGGGTAGCATTCCTAAAAGTGCTAGTAGAAGGTACGCGGCAATAGGACAAGGTTTTGTAATACAACGCAGTTTAGCAGATGATCCTAACACACCAGGAATAATAGAAGGTGATGGAGATTTTCTTCTAGGATCCGGACCTGGAGAGGTAACGTTTAAAAACGATCAACGCATTTTTGAAAAGGAAAACTCCTCTACTAGCATTTTCAAATCGGCACCAGGGTCTTCAGGTGATCAAACAGGTAACAACAATCCACCTTTTGTCAGGCCAAAAATTAGAATCAACACTTTTATCAATAAGCAATTCAATAGACCCATGATTTTGGCTTTTGGTGAAAACGCTACTTTTGCTTGGGACTGGGGGCTGGAGGCAAGCAATAATGCGAATCGCACGGATATAGATATATATATGCCCGTCGAGAAAAAGGAAACAATTATACAAACCATTCCGCCAATTAATGATGAGACAATAGTTCCTATAGAGTTTAGATCAAATATTCAGGATGCTAGCTTCCAGATTAAGGTAACTGCTTTCGAAAACTTCGACACTGATAAAGTTCTCATCCACGACAAACTCAACAACACCTATCACGATATTTTAAACGATAGTTTCACGATTGAAACTGGAAAAGGAGAAACTAAAGACCGTTATGAAATCGTTTTTGAAGAAAAAACAACTTTAGGAACTGGAGATGTGGCGCTAGAAGAAGGTATGCTCGTTTTCCAAAACAATCCACAAAGTTTGCTTACGGTTCGCAACGTTAACAGAAAAGATATTTCAAATATATCCGTTTATGATCTAGCGGGAAGACTGGTTACAAGCTCTAATCCAAAAGACATCAATGAAGAATACACTTTTAATACTACTGCATTCTCTGTTGGTATTTACATTGTAAAAGTAACCACTTCAGATGATGCTGTAAGCGCTACGAAAGTGAGTATTTCAAACTAGTTTTATGACAGATTTCATGGGTGATAGCTGGATGCTTCCCTGTATGACTAAGCAAATGATAGGAATGGATTGTCCTGGATGTGGTATCCAGCGGTCCATTTCTTTATTGTTACAAGGCGATATTATCAGTTCCTTTTTAATGTACCCTGCATTAATACCAATAATTTTTCTCTTAGGTTTCCTTATTTTTGATATGTTTGTGAACGTAAAATACAGTGAGCAATTAAAATTATGGGGGACTATAATAGCAGTTGGTACTATTATTACGAGTTACATCATCAAACTAACCTTAACCTAAAAACTATTACATGCAAAAATTAAACACAACCGTAGTCTACATCCTATCCATTGTTGGATTTTTATGTTGCTGCGCATGGGGACTTGGCCTTGTTGCCTCCATCATTGCTTTTGTTATCGCAACTAAAGAATTGAAAAAATATGCTGCGAATCCAGAAATGTATTCTAACGGCAAACAAATGAAAACGGCAAAAACGGTAGCATTGATAGCACTTATCGTTTCTGGTATTGCAACGGCTTATACGGCTTACAACTACTTTGCTTTTACAGAGGAAGAGCAGATGGAACGAAATATCGAGATGATGGAATCCCTAGGAGTTCCTCAAGAATTTATCGATCAAATGAGAACTCAATCAGAAGCAAATTTAGACGAGTAGATTCTAGAAATCAACAATTAATTTGAAAAGGGAAAGCTAACGCTTTCCCTTTTTTTACTTAAAAACTCAATCCTTATATTAGTTCCAGCTAAACCATCAAATCATGCAAAAATTAAATACGACCACCGTTTACTTATTATCAATCGTAGGATTTCTTTGTTGCTGTCTAGGAATAGGCGTCATAACATCTGCGATAGGACTTAACATTGCAAATAAAAGCCTGAAGAAATACAAAGAAAATCCAGAACTTTATAGTAATGGAAATGCCATGAAGACTGCTAGAATCGTAGCTATCATTGCGTTGATTATTTCTATCATTACTACTGGAATTGTAATTTACATTATAGTGATGCTCTCTACGTCTGCAGAATTTGCCTGCGAATTTTACCGTAACGCTGTGGAAAGTATGCAAAACAACCCGAGCGTAACATCAGATCAAATCCAACCCTGGATTGAAAAGCAACAAGAAGCGTGCAGCCAATTATGATATAACTGTATCACTATTTCAGGCCGGAACACTTGAAACCAAAAAAGGGAAAGCTAACGCTTTCCCTTTTTCTTTTAATTTGTGACTTCACACTTGCTTGGTGACTTCATTCTGACTTGGAGTAAACCTATTGAATGGTAAATTTGTAACTCAGTCTCAACCGGGATTTAAATTACCAATTCAAAGTAATGTGGACTGCATCATTCTTTCAACTATTCAAACTCCTTTAGAGTCTTGATAATAATTGCGATACATTCATCCAGTTGCTCCTTGTTCATAACCAGTGGTGGTGCAAATCTGATAATGTTCCCATGAGTTGGCTTAGCTAGCAAACCGTGATCGCGCAATCTTAAACATATATTCCAGGCCGTATCTCCTTCTTCAGAATCATTGATCACGATGGCATTCAGCAAACCGCGACCGCGTACAAGAACTACGGTATCTGTTGTTTCTATGTATTCATTTATTTTTGCTCTGAAATAGTTTCCTAACTCACGTGCATTCTGTGCTAAATTTTCATCTTTGATAACTTGCAACGCCGCAACACCTACTGCTGCTGCTACTGGATTACCGCCAAAAGTACTTCCGTGCTGTCCTGGATTAATGACATCCATAACGTGATTATCTGCAAGAACAGCGCTCACTGGATAAGCTCCGCCAGAAAGTGCTTTACCTAAAATCAATATATCTGGTCGCGCATAAGTAGCTTCCTGACGTTCACAATGACCTTGACAATCGCATTGACCACAAACCGCAAGCAATGCTCCAGTTCTAGCGATACCCGTTTGAATTTCATCTGCGATGAATAACGCATTGTGTTTTTTACAAAGGTCACGTGCATTACGCATATAATCGTCTGCGGGAACAAATACACCGGCTTCACCTTGAATAGGTTCTACCATGAAACCAGCAATATTATCTTGTTGTAGCGCTTTTTCTAAAGCAGGCATATCATTGTAAGGAATCTTTATAAACCCTGGTGTGTAGGGTCCAAAGTTTTTCCGTGCATTTTCGTCATTGGAAAAGGAAATGATGGTGGTTGTTCTACCATGGAAGTTATTATCCACTACAATAATCTGGGCATCCTTCTCTTCAACTCCTTTTTTCTCATAAGCCCATTTACGGGCGATTTTAATCGCCGTCTCAACGGCCTCTGCCCCAGTATTCATGGGCAACACTTTATCAAATTTGAAATATTCTGTTATGTATTTTTCAAATTCACCCAGTTTGTTATTATGAAAAGCTCTAGAGGTAAGTGTCAATGTGCGCGCCTGTTGATCCATGGCTCCTACAATCGCTGGATGGCAGTGACCCTGGTTAACCGCACTATAAGCACTTAAAAAGTCATAGTACCGTTTTCCATCAACATCCCATACATACACGCCTTCCCCACGCTCCAGTACTACGGGTAATGGATGGTAGTTGTGCGCTCCGTGAGCATCTTCAATGTCTATAAAATGTTGTGCTTTCTTAGATTCTACTGCGTTCATGAATAGTATTTTAATTCGTTTGTGCCAATTTACAAAAACACAGCAGGTTTTTTCCTTATCTAGGGTTAATTCTCTGCTTTCAAAACAAGTGAAAATTATGTCTAGAACTCGTTAAGATCTGACGGTTTCCCTTAATTTTGAGCCCTATGTCTAAACGAAGAAGAAGAGCCCAGCAAACCTTTGAGAACGTACCCGTTGTGGATGCCGGTGCACGAGGTAAAAGTGTTGCAAAAACTGAAGAAGGTGCCGTGATTTTTTTGACGGATGCCGTTCCCGGTGATGTTGTCGATATCACGACCTTTAAAAAGAAAAAATCTTTCTACGAGGGGAATGTCACAAAATTCCACGTGCTTTCTGACCGTCGCACGACGCCTGTTTGTAAACATTATGATACTTGTGGTGGTTGCAAATGGCAAGAAATGGCTTACGATAGCCAGCTCTATTTCAAACAAAAAGAGGTTACGGAAAACCTGACTCGCATAGGACATCTGGAATTGCCAGAAATCACGCCTATCAAAGGCAGTGACCAGCAATATTATTATCGCAATAAAATGGAGTTCAGCTTTTCTGCAAATCGCTGGTTGACCTTAAAAGAGATTCAGTCAGACATGGAGATCGATGCAGATGATAAAAAAGCACTTGGCTTTCACATTCCCGGCATGTGGGACAAGATTTTGCACTTGGATGAATGTCATTTGCACCCGGCCATTGGGGAGCAGATTAGGTTGAGTGTCCACGCTTTCGCGAAAGCGAAAAATATCTCCTATTTCTCTCCGCGAGAAAAATCTGGTACCTTAAGAACTTTAATGCTACGTATGTCCAGCACCGGCGAGGTAATGGTAGTCATCCAGTTCTTCCAGGATGAACCGAAAGATCGCATTGCTTTGTTAGAGCATTTGAAAGAAGATTTCCCACAGATTACCTCGTTGCAATACATTATTAACGAGAAAGCTAATGACACGATCTATGATCAAGATGTGATTCTATACAACGGTGTAGATTACATTATGGAAGAAATGGAAGGTCTGCAGTTTAAAATTAGTGCTAAGTCTTTTTATCAAACAAATAGTGCTCAAGCATATGAACTGTACAAAATCACGAGAGATTTTGCAGGACTTGATGGCTCACAAATCGTTTACGACCTCTACACAGGGACTGGAACCATCGCCCAGTTTGTGGCTTCAAAAGCTGCCAAAGTGGTAGGAATTGAATCCATCCCACAAGCCATTGAAGATGCTCAGGCAAATGCATTGTATAATAAGGTAGAAAATGCCGAGTTCTATGTAGGGGATATGAAAGATGTTTTTAATGAGGATTTCATTGCAGCACATGGTACCCCAGATGTAGTGATTACAGACCCACCGCGCGATGGAATGCATAAAAATGTGGTGGCACAATTGCTACAACTTTCTGCTCCCAGGATCGTTTATGTAAGTTGTAACAGTGCAACACAAGCCCGTGATCTTGAGCTTTTAGATGAGAAATACAAAGTGATAAAAGTCCAGCCAGTGGATATGTTCCCACAAACGCACCACGTAGAAAATGTGGTTTTATTAGAATTAAAAAAATAAGAATTAATGAAGAATTATGTTGCTCTCGTGCTTATCGCATTAGTCTTGTTTTCTTGTAAAAATGATGAGGATTTTGAAATCGAATTTGATGCTGATGCAAAAACCATTATTTCTGGAAACGTAAGTAATGTGGACGCTCTGGGAATTGATAAACTCACTGTTTATACATATGATTATTTAGCAACGGATTATCAAGAATTCTCCGCAGATATTAACGCAGACGGAAGTTTCAAACTGGAAGTACCATTGACCAGTCCTGCTGAGTTGACTGTGGTGGGAAATGCTCCTTTTAATATTCTTGCAATTCCAGGAGATTCTATTCACGTGACATACACTGCAGTTGACGTGGACAGCTTGAGATCTAAAACCAATTATAAATTTACAGGTGATCGCAGTGTTGTAAACGAGCGCTTGGTCGCTTACAAAGCCCAATTCCCTCTAGATGTACAGCCATTTTATGAATCTGAAGAAGAAACTGCAACAGCAGATTTTCTTTCTTATGTCTCAAAAAGTCAAAAAACACTGGAGGATTTTAATGCTAAATTCATTCAGGATTCTGATGAGCCTGTTTTGAAAAATTATATCAAGGCACAAGAAAAATATTACCTACCCACTACCCTACTTGATTTTGCAAATTACCGCAGCTACTATGACTTTGAAGCTCCAGATGCAGATGGCGAATATTACACATTCCTCGATAACGTCCCAGAATTGAAAACTACCGATTTGGTAAATACAGGGACGGTGCAGCGTCTGATTTATAATCTGACCTATCGTTTGCGTAGTGAAGCAAGAGCAACTGCTGGTGCAGAAATGGATGACGACGCCATGGATGTTAAAGCCATTGAACTCGCAGCAGCTCAAAAAGAAAAAGGTTTACTTTATGATTATGTGATCCATGATCTGGCTTATGGAAGTTTTGCAGATCATAACCTAATCGTTTATGAAAAATCCAAAGAGCTCATTTCTAAGTCCATAACTAATGCCGCTATTAAGAAGTCAGTGATCGATCGATACAACGATGAGAAAAGATTATTAGATTCACCGGAATTACCAAAAGAAGCAGAGCTACTGACTTTTAAATCTGACGATCCAGAAAACTATCTTGATGAAATCGTGGCTAATGCTAACGGTAAGGTGATTTACATCGACAACTGGGCGACCTGGTGTGGACCATGTAAAGTAGAATTTAAAAATGCGTCACCTCAACTTCACGAAAAATTTAAGGATGATGTAGAATTTATTTATCTGTGTCACAACAGTGAACGTGCCGCTTACATTCCATCTATCGCACAGTTTCAAATAAAAGGGAAACACTACTTCTTAGAAGATAAAGCATCAAGTGTTATTGCAAGCCAGATCAATTTAGAAGGTTTCCCAACTTATACTATTTTCAATAAAGAGGGAGAAATGGTTCAATCAGATTATATTCACAGGCCTAGTTATCCAGAAACCACAGAAATTTTGACAAAACTTATTAATGAATAAATCAAAACTTCTTATTGTAGGAATTTTATTATGCACAATTATGTCTTCTTGTGAGAAGGATGATTTGTGTATTCCAGAAGAAGCGGCAACACCACGGTTAATAATTCTTTTTAAGGACAGTAATAATCCCCTAATTAGAAAACCGGTATCAGACCTTCAAGTAATTGAAATAGCAAGCAACACAGCCGCTCCTTTGAATGATGCGGGAAACACCCGTTTGACTCAGGTAGACTCCATCGCAATACCTTTACGCATTAATGCGAGTATGTCTGAATATGATTTCGTCAGGATATTGAATGGGGCGACAAACGCTGATCCTATCAATTTTACATATGTATCAGCTCCAGAATATATCAACCGCGCCTGCGGTTATAAGGCAGTTTATAACGAGTTAACTGCAACACCAGTAACAGAATCACCTTCTGCACAATGGATTAGAAACATTATCGTTAAAAATAGTAGCGTCACCTCAAATCAAGATGTCCATGTGGAGATACGTCACTAGCTTTTGTGTTTTTCTATGTTGTACCAATGCTTTTTCACAAAATGCGGAAGCACCATCTGTAGCAACTGACAGCACCCAATACAAAGAAACCTATGGTTTGCGAGTAGGGGTTGATCTTGCGAGTTTGATTAGAACTGGCTTTGATAAGGAGTATTCTGGATTTCAAATCCTGTCTGATTATCGCTTGACAGACCGATGGTACCTGGCAGCAGAATTGGGAAATGAACAATTAGAAAGAGAAACAAATCAAATTGATTTTGAAACCAGTGGATCTTATGTAAAAGCTGGCGGCGACTATAATTTCTACCGCAACTGGCTCGATATGGATAATATGATTTATGTGGGCTTGCGTGTAGGAGCTGCTAATTTTTCCCAAACCCTCAATCGCTACAATTACTACCAGGACAATGAACTATACGATCAGGTAACCGTATTTCCTAATGAGAAAACCACAGGACTTATTGTCATATGGGGAGAGGTTCAAACTGGCCTTAAGGTCGAGGTGTTGAATAATGTTTATATGAACATTAATGTACAGTTGAAGGTTATGGCTAGTGAAGATGCCCCTGAAAATTTTGGAAATCTCTATGTACCTGGATTTGGTCGTACCTATGACACTAATAATATAGGCGTGGGTTATTCCTATGGGATTTCTTATAGAATCCCATTTTATAAGAAGTAAAATTTAATAGAAGTCCGCTTTCGCGAAAGCGGAAAACCATTCCACAATCTGACTTCAAATTATTCCATAATACCCCATTATAAATTCCGAAACAAATGACCTAGAGTTTTATAAATATGGAAAGCAGCTATGCTCTACATAAATTCAATATGTTTTAAAAATCAACACTTGCGTGAACGCTTTACAAGTATATTTGAGTGTGCATTTGTTTGAATTAAACGATACATCAGACCACAATATTGAAGTTTTGAAACACATCATAAAAAATCCCGTGACGTAAACGTTCACGGGATTTTTTAGATCTTATCTCTTGAATTACAGTCGAATCATCAACTCGCTAATTTTCGGTCTGATTATCTAAGTAATCCGGTATTCCATCACCATCAGTGTCCTTAGCATCGCTGGGGTTTCCATCGCCGTTAGGATCTGCATTTTCATCTTTGGTTAAAATACCGTCGTTATCATCATCTGCATCTATATAGTTATATAGGGGCTGTCTTCCAGGACCGAAATCTTCATCTGTATTATCAATAAAGCCAGTTGATCTCAAATTACCATCACCATCAAGATCCTCAAAAACGGAAAGGATGCCATCACCATCATGATCAGTAATTTTAACTTTACGAAGCTTGAAGGTAAATATTAATGGAGAATACGCCGGTATTCTAGCTTGTGTGCTACCAAAATAACCCAATCCGGATGGTATAAAAACAGCGCCTATACCACTGCCTTTGTAGCTAATTGTCCCATCATCATTTGGAATTATCACTTCAGAATCTTTGAATTGTGTTACACCGACGGTAAATCCTACTATCGTTGCTGGGGTTACTAAACTTCCTGGCAAATCAAACCAGATGCTGTTAATGCTACTATCAAATTCAGTCCCATCTAAAAGAGTTCCTTTATAACTCACTAAAGCACTATCTGCAAAGGTAGGCGGTCTTGTTCCTTCACCTTCACGGGCTTTTAAGATATAGACCTGATAATCAACTCCATTTCTAGTAACATTCTGGCTAATTACCTGTTGTGATAGAGGAATTTGCGAACTATCACCTGCTTCAATTTCTTTGAAATTCACATCAAAATCAGCACCGTCTGGAGCATTCTGCATTTCAGTTTGATCCCAATAGTGGGTATTGAGGAACAAATTGATCTCTGCGATATCTTCTAGATAAACCTCTTGAGGATCTCTTTGCTCTATTTCTGGAGAATCATCGTCGCTACCACAAGAAATTAATAAGAGTGCGGCGATAAGTGTTAGAAATTGTAATTTTAGTTTTTTCATCATCGATTTTTCGAGCCTCAAAGATAGTATTTTCAGCTATTTTTGTAAGGATAACGCTATATTAAACGGCATCTTATGCGCATTGATAAATATTTATGGTCTGTTCGTTATTATAAAACCAGAAGCAAAGCTACTGACGCGGCAAAAAAGGGCCGTTTTAGAGTGAACGGTGACATTGTAAAACCAGCACGTGACGTGTTTCCTGGTGATATGATAAGCCTGCGTAAAGATCAGATAGATTACAAGGTAGAAGTACTGGATCTACCTGCTAGTCGCGTGGGGGCTAAATTAGTCAACCTATATAGAGTAGATCGCACGCCTCAAGAAAATTTTGATGCTAAAAAAATGATTGAACTCAATCAGGATTACTATCGCCGCAAGGGAGAAGGAAGACCCACTAAGAAAGATCGTAGAGATCTTGATGATGTTCTTGATCAAACGGAAGAAATTGACTAATCCTTAAGTCCCGATTTTTCGATAAAATTCTAAAGAATAACCTTTAAATGATTGATTTTAACCCATCGGTTGAATTAGAAGGATTTTAATTCATCTAGCTGTAAATAGGTAACCAACAAACACTTTCTATGGAAATATTAAACCATGATCAGATAACAAATAAAATTCGCCGCATCGCTTATCAAATTGGCGAGGTTTACATGGAGCATGACCAGATAGTTCTCGCTGGTATTGCTGACGGTGGTTTTGTACTTGCTAAAAAGCTCAAGGAACATCTAGCCCAAATTTGCGATTTTGAGGTAATTCTCTGTGAGGTTACCATGGACAAGCAGAACCCACTGGATTCTGTAAAAACAAGTCTTGATGCTGCGGCCTATGAAAATAAGGGAATTGTTCTGTGCGATGATGTATTGAATTCAGGAACCACTTTAATGTATGCCGTAAGACATTTTCTTGAAGTTCCTGTCAAAAAGTTTAAAACAGCAGTTCTTGTCAATCGCAATCATAAGAAATATCCCGTTAAAGCAGATTTTAAAGGAATCTCGCTTTCCACAACGATTGAGGAGCATGTTCAGGTTGATATTGAATCTGAAGTGTACAGTGTGAGTTTAAACTAAGGTTCTAATTTCCTGAGCTAATTGTTGCGGCGTCTTTCCTTCTATCGATACGGTAAAATCAGCCATGTCATAAAAAATGGATCGTTCCAAAAGATGTTTGCCAATAAATTCTGCTAGCTCTTCTTTGTCATCAATACTTCTAATCAGTGGACGATGTTCTTTTTCGATAAATAATCGATCAGTCAAAAAAGGGACGTTTGCTCTTAGATAAATAGAAGCAGCATTTGAACATTTGTTTACTAAATTCATATTATCATAGTAACAAGGTGTTCCACCACCTAGAGATAAAACCGTTTTTTCAGAGCGCTTCAAAAGCATTTCCAAATGAGTCATTTCCTGTTTTCTGAAATAAATGATGCCTTTTTGGTCGATTATCTCTGCAATAGTAGAATTTTCGCTAGATTCTATGTAATCATCAAGATCAATATGAACATAGCTTAAAACAGATGCAAGCTCCTGTCCCACAGTTGTTTTACCCGACCCCATATACCCTAACAACACAATAACCGATTTACTTTCTTCGCTCATTTTCAAGTAGATAATTTTCTTTCAAATTTATATCAAAAAGATTAGCAGGTTATGCAGGATACGTTTTATATTTGCACCCGCAATTAAAAATACCGACTTGGTAGCTCAGCTGGTAGAGCATCACACTTTTAATGTGAGGGTCCTGGGTTCGAACCCCAGCCAAGTCACAAAAGCCGTAAGGTTTTTATAAGTCCTTATTCAATAAGGGCTTTTTTTTTACCCGGGTGCTGAAATTGGTAGACAGGCACGGTTGAGGGCCGTGTGTATTTATACGTGTGGGTTCAAGTCCCATTCCGGGTACCAAGTAAACCCCTTAAAAGAGTTGTATCAACTCTTTTAAGGGGTTTTTCTATTCTAGAAAAATTAGTTTTATAAACTACAAATCTCAGATCAACCTTAAAACCTCTTATTCAAAGCTTGTATTGATTGCGCTAGTCTACAAGCCATTCTTTTGTTACCGTAACGTATTTAAAAATAGACCAGGTCAATTAGTAATACTTTATACAATTATTGACCCCTGTGGTAAGTATTAATAAAACGATATTCAAATTGAGTTCTACAAACCCTAACGAATGCCCACGCACGTTAACCTGTCAATCATTTCACTATCAAAAATTTCAACCTGGATGACAAAAGGGTTTAGGTATACTTTTATTCAGTATTAGGACATCATTGCTATCTTATATTTAGCGAAATTTTGAAAGCACCAACAAAACATATAGAGTTTAATAACAATGTATATTATATTTGCGAACTGATGAAAATTATCACTTCCATTTCAATGGTTTTTCTATTCCTGTTTCAAGGAGTGAATGTACGTATGAGTTTTCATGAGTCCTTAGAAAAGGTGTCTGATTTTATTTCCCATTACCAAGTACATAAAGCGTATGACGACGATTCTTTCCTACAGTATGCCGTAGAAGAATTATTTGATCACCCTAGCGATAGCGAGTCTCATCATAAAGAAACTCATGATAATGAGACACCCGCGCACTCCCATCAACAAATTTTTCAAGTTTCTGTATTTGTAGCACCTTCTAATAGTCTAACAATTAATTCTGTGGCTATAGAGCAAATGAAGCAATACAGCCATTATTCTTTTCAGTTTAATTCTAGGTCTCTAGAATCTCTCTTCCAGCCTCCCAGAGTATAATTAAGTTTTCACGGGACAACTCTGTCTTTTCGTGACTTTACTTTAGATAAGTACAGTTTCGCTTTCGCGAAAGCGACATCCCTTTTATCACATATTTAGATTCAATATTATAGGCGCTTTGTAGTGATCTGTATTATGAGCTTTTTATGTCATGCTTAATTTTCACTCAAAAAATATTCTCATATAATGTTGGATAAAATCATTCAATTCTCGATCAACAACAAGCTGGTTGTCGGGATATTAACTCTGTTTCTCATAGGCTGGGGAGCTTATTCCCTAACCCAATTGCCCATTGATGCGGTACCAGATATTACCGATAATCAGGTAATGGTAATTACAGTTTCCCCTACCCTTGCAGCACAAGAGGTGGAGCAGCTTGTTACATTTCCAGTTGAACAGACCATGGTGAGTATTCCTGGAATAAAAGATATGCGTTCGTTTTCCCGCTTCGGGCTTTCCATAGTAACTATTGTTTTTGAAGAAAGTGTAGATTTATACTGGGCACGGCAACAAGTTCAGGAACGACTGTCATCTGCAGCTGATCAAATTCCCCAAGGCGTCGGTAAGCCTGAAATGGGACCCGTAACTACTGGATTGGGTGAAATATATCAATATGTAATTCATACCGAAAAGGGATATGAAGATAAATATGATGCAACCGAATTAAGAACCATTCAAGACTGGATTATAAAAAGACAACTCTTAGGAACACCTGGTGTTGCAGAAGTGAGTGGTTTTGGGGGTTTAGTGAAGCAATATGAAATTGCTATAGATCCAGATAAACTTCAAAGTTTGAATGTTACTATTGAAGAAATTTTTACCGCGCTAGAAAAAAACAATCAAAATACCGGTGGGGCTTATATTGATAAAGGTCCCAATGCCTACTTCATAAGAAGCGAAGGCCTTGTTAACAACCTGCAAGAGCTGGAGAAAATAGCTGTGAAATTGAATAATGGGACACCTGTGCTAATTAGGGATGTTGCTAATGTACAGTTTGGTCACAGCGTACGTTATGGTGCTGCTACTCGTAATGGTGAGGGCGAGGTAGTAACGGGAATTGTAATGATGCTAAAAGGAGCCAACTCCTCCGCAGTTATCAATGATGTAAAGGATAAAATTGAACAGATTAAAGAAACTTTACCCGAAGGTGTAACTATTGAGCCCTATTTAGATAGGAAAAATTTAGTGGACCGCGCAATAGGAACAGTTACCACAAATCTTACGGAAGGTGCCTTGATCGTAATTTTTGTGTTGATCCTCTTTCTGGGTAATTTTAGGGGTGGATTGATAGTGGCCTCGGTAATACCGCTCTCCATGCTTTTTGCCATCGCAATGATGAACCTCTTTGGAGTTTCAGGAAACCTTATGAGTTTGGGGGCTATAGATTTTGGCCTTATTGTAGATGGGGCTGTAATTATCGTCGAGTCGATAATGTTTGGCATTCATACCAGTAAAAACAAATATGCCGGAGTTGAAAAACTGTCTTCTAAACAGATGGATATTGAAGTAAAAAGTTCTGCAGGAAAAATGATGAATTCTGCAGCCTTTGGACAAATAATCATTCTCATTGTGTATCTCCCTATTCTAGCCTTGACTGGGGTCGCTGGGAAAATGTTCCACCCTATGGCACAGACGGTAATGTTTGCTATTCTAGGAGCTTTAATTCTATCGTTGACCTATGTTCCCATGATGTCAGCACTCATCCTGAACCGTAATACGGAACACAAAAGAAATTTTTCTGATAGAATGATGGATTTCTTTCAACGTATATACAATCCTATAATAAAAGCTGCTCTTCATGCAAAGCTCCTTGTAATTGGGGTGGCGGTGGTCTTATTTCTCATTACACTGGTCGTGTTTGTAAATATGGGGGGAGAGTTTATTCCTCAACTGGACGAAGGTGATTTTGCGGTTGAGACACGAGTGCCTGTCGGCAGCTCTATTGATCAAATGATTGATGTCTCTCAAAAAGCACAGACCATATTATTAAATGAGTATCCAGATGAAGTATTGCAGGTGGTGAACAAGATAGGTTCAGGAGAAATTCCAACGGATCCCATGCCTATTGAAGCAGGAGATATGATGGTTATTTTAAGCTCCAAAGATGACTGGACAAAAGCTAGTGGAAGAGAGGAACTGGCGGCAGAGATGAAAGAATCCCTATCAATTATCCCCAATGCTACTTTTAGCTTTCAACAACCCATACAAATGCGTTTCAATGAGCTTTTAACGGGTGCAAAACAGGATGTAGTTTTGAAAATTTATGGGGAAGACCTCAATACTCTTTCTGATCTCGCCGGTAATGTAGGTAGCAAAATAAAATCTGTAGAGGGGGTTGCAGATTTATATGTTGAGGAAGTCACCGGACTACCACAGATCAATATTCAAATGAACCGGGATAAGATTTCGCAATACGGGATGAACATTGAAAGTATAAATAATACTATTGAAACTGCTTTTGCAGGTACATCTGCAGGCCTTGTGTATGAGGGGGAACGCAGGTTTGATCTTGTGGTGCGACTTGACAAAGAATTCCGAACCGATATAAGCGACGTACAGAATCTTTATATCAGCACCCCAGAGGGCAATCAAATCCCCTTAAGTGAAGTTGCTACTGTTTCATTTGAACCAGGACCTGTTCAGATTCAACGGGACAATGCCAAACGCCGGATTATTGTTGGCTTTAATGTACGTGATCGTGATGTGCAAAGTATCATTGAAGATATCAAACAGATCATGACAAAAAATGTGGAGATGCCAGCTGGTTATTACGTGACCTATGGAGGGCAATTTCAGAACCTACAAGAGGCTAATCAAAGGCTGATGATTGCTTTACCTATAGCGTTACTGCTGATTTTAATACTGCTCTATTTTGCCTTCGGATCCATGAAACAGAGCTTGCTCATTTTTTCGGCAATTCCATTATCTGCTATTGGAGGTGTTTTTGCTCTTATCATAAGAGATATACCCTTTAGTATTTCTGCAGGTATAGGTTTTATAGCATTATTTGGTGTGGCGGTTTTGAATGGCATCGTACTGGTGGCAGAATTCAATCGACTGGACAAAGAAGGAGTAACAGATATTTATGAACGTGTCCTTCAAGGTACGCGGGTTAGACTTAGACCGGTACTGATGACTGCGACTGTAGCTGCGTTAGGTTTTCTACCCATGGCTTTATCAAATTCCTCAGGTGCAGAAGTACAACGTCCTCTAGCAACGGTTGTTATAGGTGGATTGATTACTGCGACTGCGTTAACGCTTATCGTTCTACCCGTTTTATACATCTACTTTACAGATAGAAAAGCAAAGTTTAATCTCGGTAAGAAGAAAATTGGTACCACGTTAATCGTGATTGGCGGTTTGTTCTTTCCTGCCATGCAACTCCAGGCACAAGAGGTAAAATTAGTGCCAGAGCAAAAAATAACATTGCAACAAGCCATTGAAATAGCACTTCAGAACAACAACCGGATCAGGATTGCACAATATGAAATTGAGATGGAAGAAACTGGAAAATACGGAGCGATAAACATTCCGAGAACAGAATTTTCCTATTCGCGTGGAGAGTTTAATACGCCTACCGTAAATGATAATCAATATGGTATTACACAACGTTTTAATTTTCCAACAGTTTATGTCAGTCAGTTCAATTTGGCGAAAGCCAAAGTTAAGAGCAAGAAGCAATTAAAAGTCATTGAAGAAAACGAACTCATCGCTGACGTAAAAATTGCCTATTTAAGAACTGTATTCTTAAAGGATAACAAGCGTTTATTAGAACGTCAAGATAGTTTGTATGGTAATCTTAGTAGGTCAAGTTTGATACGTTATGAAACTGGGGAATCCACTAAATTAGAGAGTGTTACGTCCGCCACTCAATCGATGCAGATAAAGAACAAGCTTCAACAAAATGAAGCCGAATTGAGAATGGCCCAAAAGCGGCTTCAGGTAGTTTTAAACACTCAGGATATTATTAGTGTCGCAGATGTTGAGTTAGTTGCTCGAGAAATAGATTTAGCTATCGAGAGTCAATCTGTTGAACAAAGTCCCTTATTTATTTATTTAAAGCAAGAATTAGAGGTCAGCAAACGGGAGACCAATGTGGCAAGAAATAAAATTTTGCCAGATATTATGTTTGGTTACAATAGCCAAACCTTTAATGGTGCTGCCAGTAACGGTATAGCAAACCAAATTTTCAGTAATAATGACCGGTTTTCATTCTTTCAAGTAGGCATAGCAATTCCCATTTTACCTGGAGGACACCGTTCCAAAATAAATGCGGCAAAAATAGAAGAGAATATAGCTTTATCTCAAATTGAGCTGAATAAAACCCAGCTACAAGGGGAACTGGAAAATTTACTTCAAGAATATTATAAGCTACAAGGAACCGTGAAATACTATCAGGATGAGGCCCTGCCACAAGCAGAGCTCATTATTGACAACTCGGAAAAAAGCTTTAAAAGTGGAGATATTTCTTATACTCAATATTTGCAAAATTTAACTTTGGCAAGCAATATTCAAACCGAATATTTGAACTCCCTATTTCAATTAAATCAATCCATCATAGTAATTGAAGCCCTACTAGGCTTGTAATATCTAATAATATCACCATTAAACACAAACAGATGAAAATCAAATTTAATAACACGCTACTTATTTTGTCCGCTCTATTTATGGTGGCTTGTGGCAACAAGGAGTCAGACAGCATAGAAACTACCGAAGAATCTTCAATGCAAGATGAAAAACCAAGTACAGATGGAGTGAAACAAATAACATTTACAAAAGACCAGTACAATCTTGCCGAAATTGAGACTGGAGTGATTGAGATGAGAAACCTCAGTAATATTATTAAACTCAATGGAGTCATTGATGTAGAGCCTGAAAGTATGGCCTCTGTCTCTGCACCTTTAGGAGGGTACTTAAAAACTGCGGGAAGATTGCCTGGTGAAGCCATTAAAAAAGGTCAGGTATTAGCAACCATCGAAAATCCTGAATTTATCACCATCCAACAGGGATATTTGGAGAGCTTGAGTAAACTTCAATTTCTTGACGAGGAATTCAACCGCCAAAAAAAGTTGAGAGAGGAGGATATAAATTCTGCAAAAATATTTCAACAGGTATCTTCTGATTATAGGATAACCCAGGGAAGAGTGAAAGCATATGAGCAACAACTTGCACTTGCGGGAATAAGTAGCAATTCTGTTAAAAATGGCAACATTACACGGACGGCAAACCTTTATGCGCCTATTTCGGGTTTTATAAAAGAGAGCAACGTTAATATTGGAGATTACGTATCGCCACAAGATGTTCTATTTGAAATCGTCGATCTAAACGATATTCATTTGGCATTAAATGCTTTTGAAAAAGATTTGGCAAATATAAAAATTGATCAAACCGTTAAGTTTTCGCTTTCCAATGATAATATGTTCAACCGGACTGCCGCCGTTTTTTTAATAGGAAAAGCTACTGGTAATGACCGTATGACACCTGTTCATTGTCACATAAATGAAGATGACCAGCAAGGTCTTTTGCCTGGTATGTACGTCAAAGCTTGGTTAGAAAGCGGTACCAATAAACAAAGCGCCATCCCTTCAGAGGCTATCGTTCAATATCAAGGCAAAGACTATGTTATTTTACAATCGAAAGAAGTGGAGTCTGGCTACACCTTTAAATTAGAACAGGTGAAAAAAGGAATTGAGCAAGAGGGTTATACAGCTATAACTTTCGCGGAAGGTGCCGATGCTCAAAATTTTGAGCTTGTAACTAAGAATGCCTATTCCATATTGTCTGCATTGAGGAATTCTGAAGAAGAATAATAATTTAAATTTAAAAACTATATAAATCAAACCTTATGAAAAAAGTACTTTTTATTGCAGCCATTAGCTTGACCTTATTAGCTTCCTGTAGAGAATCTGAAAAAAATGAAACCATTTCCAACGAAGAGATGATGCTTCAAAAACAGGATAGTCTTGAACAGGTAAAAGCAGAAAATAAAAGAATGGATAGCCTGCAGCAAGTTGAATCGCACGGTCACGCTCACTAATTCATAATACCCCATTGTGCAGTGATGTGCAATGGGGTTTAATAAACTCCACGATGAAGACAAAGAAGATAATATCCCTTATAGTAGTAACTGTTGTTTGTGCACTGTACACTACCGCATGGGCTCACGGTGTCGATGAAGACACGCAAAGTTTTTTGGTAGGAAATAGCGGCGTGGCTTTCGGGCCATTTCTTTATATAGGTGCTAAACATATGCTAACGGGATATGACCATCTCCTATTTCTAGTAGGCGTTATTTTCTTCCTTTATAAACCTAGGGAAGTGCTTTTATACGTCAGCTTTTTTACCATTGGACACAGCACAACTTTACTTTTAGGTGTTCTAGCAGACATCAGTATTAATGCATTTTTGATCGATGCGATTATTGCCCTCTCGATCGTGTATAAGGGTTTTGATAATCTAGGCGGGTTCAAACGATTCTTTGGTAAACAACCCAATACTAAAGCTGCTGTCTTGATCTTTGGATTGTTCCACGGTTTTGGTCTAGCCAGTAAACTACAAGAATTCAAATTTGATAAAGAAGGTCTTTTTACAAACTTGATAGGCTTCAATATTGGAGTAGAAATAGGACAGTTTATTGCGTTGGCAATAGTATTGATCCTCATAACCGTATGGAGAAGGCAACCTAGTTTCATGAAGTTTTCTACCATTACGAATACCGCACTAATGGCCGCAGGTTTTTTACTGCTCGGCTTCCAACTAACAGGCTATATAACATCTTAAAAAAATAAATATGTCAGAAATGAAACATCCAGTATTGGAAAAGAAACAAATTATCAAGGCAACCATCATTTCAATTCTTATAGGTGCCGTATTGCTGGTGGTAGCGGTATTACCCGCAGAATATGGAATGGATCCTACAGGTGCGGGAGAATTGTTCGGGTTTAGTAAACTTTATGTTCCGGAAGAAGCTGGAGAAACAAATCTGGAAGCTATGGCTACTACCTTTTCCACCCCACTAATCAAACTGGAAAAAGCAGGTTCTGGACCTGATGTGGAGAGACCGGTGGAGGCAGACAATCCTGCTCCAACCACCCAATTAAATTCACGGGAAGATGAAACTGAGGTAATTGTCCCAGCTGGAAAGGGAATTGAATTTAAAATAAACATGCTGAAATACGGCAAAATGAAATACGAATGGACTACCTCTAATGGCGAAATTCTATATTTCGATTTTCATGGTGAGGTTAAACAAGAAAAAGAGGTGAAAGAGGTTTATTTTGAGAGCTACACCATTGCCAATGCTAATAATATGGTGGGAACTTTCTTAGCACCCTACGAAGGCAAACACGGTTGGTTTTTTAGAAATACAACTAATAAGGATGTTGTTGTAAACTTAAGGTTGAAAGGTCAGTATGATTTATGATTTTAAGTCCTGTAATGAGGGAGTAATTACTTAATCTATACGGTCATTAATTACCCTGCATTAACAGGCACAAACTATCAAATATGGTTTTTGAAAATAAAATAATGTCTTAGGTTTTACATACAGCTGAAGCCCAATTTTTTCCGCCATTATTAATTCTATATGCTTTAGTGAATAAATTGGAAATATTAACGGCAAGAACTCAAAGTAGCAGGAGTAGATGAAAGAAAAAACACGTATTCATCTCACGATAGAAACTCAAAAAAAAAGATCGAGGGTATTATTACACTTATCATTTTGATTTATCGCCAAAGTCCTACTTTACTTTTTTGTGCTAAAAGAGAATTCTATGTTCAAACTCTACCTGCAGTTGGTAATAACCCTTAACTCAAGACCAGTCAATGATATTGCCTGAAAATCTTAGTCGCTTCATTATAGCTGCTTTCAAATGCCATAGCCTTTACATTACATTGAGCCTTGGCCGTATTAAAATAGCTTACCATTTTCTCAGTAGGCATATTTCCAGTCAATTCATCCTTGGCCATAGGACAACCGCCAAAACCTTGTATAGCACCATCAAATCTGCGGCAACCAGCCTGGAAAGCTGCGTCAACTTTCTCGTGCCATTTGTCTGGTGTGGTATGTAGGTGAGCACCAAATTCAATCTTTGGATATTTAGGAATCAGGTTTGAAAACAGATAATTAATAGACTCAGGATCTGAAGTCCCTACAGTATCTGACAGGGAAAGGATTTCTACTCCCATCGCGCTAAGTTTCTCCGTCCATTGTCCTACAATATCAACATCCCAAGGGTCACCATATGGATTACCGAAACCCATTGAAATATAAACTACCACCTTCTTACCTTTCGCATGAGCGAGATTGAGAATTTCTTGTAATAACTCAACAGACTGAGAAATAGTTTTATGTGTATTGCGCATTTGGAAATTCTCACTTATGGAGAAAGGATACCCTAAATAGTCAATCTCTGGATGTTCGCAAGCAGATTCAGCGCCTCGTAGGTTAGCAACAATGGCAAGAAGTTTAGAATCCGTTTTTGAAAGGTCGAGCTGGGATAGAACCTCAGCAGTATCTGTCATTTGTGGGATCGCTTTAGGTGACACAAAACTTCCAAAATCAATAGTATCAAAACCACAACGCAACAACGATTGCAGATATTGAACCTTCGTTTTAGTCGGGATCATGTCTTTAATTCCCTGCATTGCGTCCCGCGGACATTCTATGATTTTCACTTTTTCCATCTGGGTAAAGATAAAACGATTAACAATAAGCATAAAAATTCATCCAGCTAATAATTACTAACCATTCAAATTATTGAAAAGTAAATTTTAATTCAGTTTCTAATTTTATCAACGCTTACTAAAATGTCTCTTAAAAACTCAAATGTTGAATAACATTTAAGGTTAAAATAACAATGACAAAACAGCGGACTTCAATCTCTCCTAACATAGTGTTAAGCAACGTTCAAGTCCTGTTAAACTCTATAAACATATTGATTTAAGCTAAAAATAGGTCGTTTATTTACGGTCCCTAAATTAAGTTATGCCCTATAAAAACAACTTTCCTAAACAAAAGGAAAAAACCATCCGCGCCCATAATAGGCTTGTCAACAAAATAAAATCTAACCCCAGAGCAACGATTGTCATGTTTGCAACAGCGGTGCTGTTGCTGCTTGCTGTTTACCTGTTCTTGTTCTGGCAACTGGATTATCAAAATATGCATCTGGAACAAATATCAACGCCAGTGGGTCAGGTGGTAGTCTGGTTGGGACTGGCATTGCTAGCGATTAATGCGGGATACTTTTCGTTTATCCTTTATCGGTTTTTTAAATACAGATCCATCCCTTCAGTTGCTAGTGATGAATTGCCTACCGTTACCGTGATCGTTCCCGCCTACAACGAGGGCAAACAAGTCTATGCAACGCTTAAAAGTCTAGCAAACAGTGACTTTCCTATCGAAAAATTACAGCTTTTGTCTATTGATGATGGTAGTCAAGATGATACATGGTACTGGATGCAAAAAGCTAAAAAAGAACTGGGATCCCGTGTCATTATTTCACAGCAGCCTGAGAATATGGGTAAACGTCACGCACTCTATCGAGGTTTCAAAGAGGGAAATGGTGATATTTTTGTTACCGTAGATAGTGATTCTATCGTTACAAAAGATACGCTACGCAACCTCGTCAGCCCATTTGTAGTTCGTAAGAATTGTGGTGCCGTTGCCGGTAACATACGTGTACTCAATAATAAAAAAGCATTACTACCCAAAATGTTAGATGTCAGTTTTGCGGTAAGTTTTGAATTTGTTAGATCTGCAGAAAGCACATTGAACAGCGTTCTATGTACGCCAGGTGCGCTGGCTGCGTATAAAAGAGAATCTGTTTTTAATTGTCTGGAAAAATGGATCAATCAGCGTTTTATGGGAAAACCCAGCGATATAGGTGAAGATCGCGCATTAACTAATATGATCCTGGCTCAAGGTAGGGATGTACTTTTCCAGCGAAATGCTTATGCTTTTACGAACGTTCCAGAAACCTATGAAGGTCTCTATAAAATGTTTATACGCTGGGGTCGCAGCAACGTTCGAGAAAATATTGAAATGGCAAAATATGTATTTGCTGACTTTAAGCATAAAGGAAAAATTGGAACACGAGTATTGTTTTTAAAGCAATCTCTAACCTTACTAATAAGCTATCCTGGATTGTTATTTATGCTAGTATTGCTGGCATGGCATCCTTTATTAATATTAAGCGCCACACTTACCACCATACTAATTTTCTCAACATTCCAGACCGTATTTTATGCTAAGAGACATAAAGTTTCAAGCAGTTTTTGGTCCTATTCCTATAGTGTGCTATTTACCTTCGCGTTGTTCTGGATCACACCATATGCCATTGCGACAGCGGCAAAAAGCGGTTGGTTAACCCGCAATTTGCCGCAATCATCATAATATACTTGTAGAGTTTTATAAAAAAGTTCGATGTCTCTTTTTATGAGTGTCGAACTTTTTTTATTTACGCTTTCGCGAAAGCGGAATAAAAATCACTAATACTTAAAAATCAAATTCATCGAATTTATAGTTTGTTCTAACTGTCCTCTTGTTATGGATCCAATTTTATTTTTCAACCTTTTTTTAGATATAGATCTCATATGAATATTCAAGATCTCAGATTCGTATTTTAAGCCATTACGCTCGTCCGGCTTTAAAATAACGTCGCCATGATAGTTTTTTAGCTTAGTTGTTATGGGACAAATTATAACCGTGTTGGCATTATCGTTAACCGCATTTCCAGATATTATAACTACCGGTCGTCTACCACCTTGCTCACTGCCTAAAACAGGATCTAGAAATGCTTCATAGATCTCACGTTGTTTCATCATCGAGATCTTCAAGTTGCTGCATGTAATCTGCCATTCCCTCTTCTGCCAATGCAAGCATGTCTGGATCTTGAGCCATACGCTTATATGAATTGATGAACTTTGCCTTATCAATTTGCTCAAGATAGATGCTCAGCGCTTTTTCAATAAGCTTATTCTTAGGAAGTTTCATTTCCTTTGCAGCATCTGCAAGTTGTTTGAGCAGATCATCAGGAAGTGAAGATGTGAAAGTGGCCATCGCTGTTTTATATTTATGAATCGTAAATATAAAAATATTTATCGGTTATAGCTATATTATAAATATCGCCACCGCAATCCCGACAAATACCACTATCTGTATCCACTTCATCGCTGGAGCAAACCACTGGGAGGATCTAATAAACTGGGCTACGCTGCCGCCCAAAAAGGCAACCGTATAGAAAGTAACCAAAGAAACCGCCATAAATATTCCGCCTAGAATATAGATCTGGATCCATTCTTCCATGACTCCTGGAATGACGAATTGGGGCAAAAGCGCTAGAAAAAATAGCGTCACTTTAGGATTTAGAAGGTTCATCGTGATTCCTACTCGGTACAATTTCCACCAGCTTTGTGCCATCGTTCTTTCCTCTGAAAGATGAATAGCCGAATCAGATTTATAAACTTTGTAAGCTAGGAATAATAGATAGATCGCGCCGAAAATCTTAATCAGCAGCAACAACCATTCATTATCTCTTAAAACTACCGCAAATCCAAGGGCTACAATTGAAGTATGGAAAATACATCCGGTTATAAGTCCGCTGGCGACGGCAATTCCATAGCTCGCCCCACGAGCCACGGATTGTGTCAGGACAAAAATATTATCTGGACCTGGCGATAGCGCCAGTAAAAAAGCTGCAAGAGAAAAAGCGAGACAGGACTCAAGCATAGGCTATAATTTCAAGAGATGCTGACCTTCGACAGCATAACAGATTAAAAAAAGGTTACTTATTCTATACCCTCTCATTTTATAAACCTTGTTTAATTATCTCCCGATTGATATCTCGTATTAATGCAGGGCCTTCATAAACAAATCCCGTATAGATCTGAACAAGTCTGGCGCCAGCTTTCAGCTTATCGATCGCATCCTGCGCACACATAATCCCTCCTACTCCTATTATGGGGAAAGCGCCGTTGCTTTTTTGATGGAGGAATGAAATCACCTCTGTTGCTCGGTTTTTTAGTGGTGCTCCGCTTAAACCGCCAGCTTCTTTTTGAAGGTTGAGATCGCTTTTAAGGTCCTTGCGTTCGATGGTGGTGTTTGTGGCGATAACGCCATCGATTTTGGTGTCTTCCACGATTCCTATGATATCCAGCAATTGATCGTCTGTCAGGTCTGGAGCGATCTTTAATAATATCGGTTTACGGGTGGGCTTTGCGTTGTTTAAATCCTGCAAGGTTTGCAGGATGTGTGTGAGCGGTTTTCTGTCCTGCAACTCGCGCAATCCAGGCGTATTAGGCGAGCTTACATTTACCGTGAAATAGTCAACGTAATCAAAGAGTTTGTTGAAACAGATCACGTAATCGTCCACCGCTTTATCGTTAGGTGTGATCTTATTCTTACCTATGTTACCGCCTATTAAAACATGTCGCTTTCCAGCAGTATTTTTTTTCAACCGTTCCACAGCGTCATCGACACCGCCATTGTTAAAACCCATCCTGTTAACGATTGCCTGATCTTCTTTGAGTCTGAAAAGTCGGGTTTTTGGGTTTCCTTCTTGGGGTTGCGGAGTCAAGGTTCCTATCTCAATAAAACCGAATCCTAGGTTTGAAAATTCTCTAAATGCTTTGGCATCCTTATCAAATCCTGCGGCCATTCCGACCGGATTATCAAACTCTAATCCAAACAAAGTTCGTTTTAAAGCTGGGTTTTGAGGTTTGAACCGCTTTCGCGAAAGCGAACTAATACCAGGTATTCTATTTAATAATTTAATCGCTTTGAATGAGAAATGATGAACATCTTCTGGGTCAAAACGGAATAATAGCGGTCTAATAATGGATTTATACATGGCAAATGGGTTGGTCAAAAATACAATGGTTAGCCGTTTATTCTATATTTTTACATCTCTTAAAAATTAACAGATATGAGTAAATATGATGTGATCGTTTTAGGTAGTGGTCCAGGCGGATATGTAACTGCGATACGCGCTTCCCAGCTGGGTATGAAAGTGGCTATTGTAGAGAAAGAATCTCTAGGTGGTGTGTGTTTGAACTGGGGTTGTATTCCTACTAAAGCGCTTATAAAAAGTGCAGATGTCTTCAATTACCTCAACCATGCCGAAGATTATGGGTTGAAAGTTACTGGTGCAGATAAGGATTTCGGTGCTGTAGTAAAACGCTCTCGTGATGTTGCAGATGGTATGAGCAAAGGTGTTCAGTTCTTGTTGAAGAAGAACAAAGTGGACGTGATCATGGGCTATGGCACTTTGAAAAAAGGAAAGAAAATAGAGGTCAAAGCAGAAGATGGTTCTACCTCTACTGTAGAAGCAAAACATATAATTATTGCCACCGGTGCAAAATCCAGAGCACTTCCTTCCCTTCCACAGGATGGCAAAAAGGTGATAGGATATAGGGAAGCTATGACGCTGGAAAACCAACCCAAAAAGATGATCGTTGTAGGTTCTGGCGCCATAGGTGTTGAGTTTGCTTACTTCTACAATTCTATGGGAACTGAAGTAACGATCGTTGAATATCTAGATCGCATTGTTCCCGTTGAAGATGTGGACGTTTCTAAACAAATGGAACGCAGTTTCAAAAAAGCCGGAATCAAAATCATGACTTCCAGTGAAGTTACTGGTGTTGACACGAGCGGCGATGGCGTAAAAGCAACTATTAAAACTAAAAAAGGAGAAGAAGTTCTTGAAGCTGACATCGTTTTAAGCGCTGTAGGTATCGAGACAAATATCAAAAATATAGGCCTTGAGGAAGTAGGGATCTCAACAGATCACGGAAAAGTTCTCGTAAATGACTGGTATCAAACAAATATTCCAGGATACTATGCCATAGGTGACATCACCGCTGGACCAGCACTTGCACACGTTGCTAGTGCGGAAGGAATTTTATGCGTTGAAAAAATAGCCGATATGCATGTGGAGCCACTGAATTATGGAAACATCCCAGGATGTACGTATTCCTCTCCAGAGATCGCAAGCGTTGGTTACACCGAGGCGCAAGCGAAAGAAGCCGGTTACGAAATCAAAGTGGGGAAATTCCCATTCTCGGCATCTGGAAAAGCAAGTGCTTCCGGAGCTAAAGACGGTTTTGTAAAAGTGATTTTTGATGCTAAATATGGTGAGTGGTTAGGCTGTCACATGATAGGCGCTGGTGTCACTGATATGATCGCTGAGGCGGTTCTAGGACGTAAACTAGAAACTACAGGGCACGAAGTGCTTAAAACAATCCACCCGCACCCAACGATGAGTGAGGCCGTAATGGAAGCTGTTGCAGATGCTTATGGTGAAGTGATTCACTTGTAGTTGTGAGTCAGAGTCTTGAGTTGTGAGCTGTGAGCTGTGAGCTTAAAGTATTAAATACGGAGTACAACGTATTAAGAATTTTGATTAGAAAATTGAAACTCCCAAGAAACATTCATGTTTCTTGGGAGTTTTTTGTTTTCATAAGGGTGGACTTAAGTCCACCCTTATGAAAATAGAAACTTGAAATCTCGAATTTAGATTTGTGATGTAAATTAATAATCGGTAATTTATACAGATCCTTATAGCGCGCTTTTTTTTTAGAGCTTAAGGTTTGAAAATTGAAGACTTTTACTTCAAATCCCTTTTATAAAAAACAACATCGACCTGCTCCCCCACTTTGAAGCTGGAAAGCATACTTATTTCTTTACCGTTACCGTCCGTGATTCTGATCTGGGCGGTGTTGGGTGGTTCAGTACCTTCCGTGAGGGCTTTTAGGGAAAGCTTATTTATTTCTTTGTTGAAAATCAGCGGGATTTTAGTCTTTGCTTTTGTAGGCGAGTAATTTGCCTTGATCACTTTTCCATTGAGAACTATTGACATTTCATCTCCATCCACAGTACCTGGATCCCAGATTTCTAGGTAAGCGATTTTTGATTCCCAAAACACGTTGAGTGTTTCGCCTCCCATTAATCCTTTGCTTTTAGTGCTATTGAGGAATTTACTGTTAGCAATGCGTTGCTTAACACTGTCGGCAAATTTATCAGATCGCGCTACTCGTCGCTGTATTTTTTCGCTTTTGCGTTGTACCTTTTCTTCGCCCTGTAAGATTAATGTTCCGTTGATGCAGGTTTGTAGATCATCATAAAAACTTTTGAACTCACCATCTATTTTTGCACGGCCATTCAGGTTTCGCAATTTCCCTGAAAAATATACGTAGCAAAAATCCAATTCTTTTATGGGCGACTTCGTGTAAACAATATCAACTTCACGGAATTCAATCTTGTTTTCCTTTTCATAATACCTACCAACTAGGGTGTTTTTAGATTCATGTGGACCGTTTAAATCTGTGTAAGTAAAGCCTTTTAATTTACCGTCTTTTTGAGTCAATTCAATTTTATAGGGAATAAAAGTGCTGTCTGGTAAAGTGAGAAGTCCTACATACTCGATTTGTTGTGCTTGTAATAAAAAACTACTAATTAATAACAATAGGACTGAAAGGGTTTTCATGCAAAGTTTTATATTTGGTAAAGATAACTAACAAAATTACCTATTATGAATTCAAGAATTACTCTCGCACTTATGAGCATTTTCATGCTTGTAGGGTCTTTTAGTTACGCCTCCTTTCCTGTGGAACGTGAAACGGTCGTAACAATCAATTCAGAAACTTCTATTGAAGAATCTACCACAGTTTTAAGCTCTCCAGCAGCCCTTGCATGGACTGAGGATCAAACGATAGCAACTGTTTTATGGGCAATTCCAATTACAGGATTTTTAGCAGGTCACAGATGGTTCTTAGGAAGTCCATGGTATTGGAATCTTCTATTTATTGTTACCGGTGGTTTTTTCCTTGTTGGTTGGATCATTGACGGTATCGACATTATAACTGGGAGATATCCCGGATTGTAATCCATCTTTCATTAATCATAGAAACCCGTCTCGATGCACATTGAGACGGGTTTTTTATGACCTAATAGTTTCTAAAATTTCCTTTACTCTTCCCGTTTATTCATAAAACTCTGGATGGCCAACTTGTATCCATCCAGCCCAAAGCCAGCGATCGTTCCTGCTGCATTTTTGGAAATCATAGATATATGTCTGATCTTCTCGCGATCCATCACATTTGATATGTGAACTTCAACTACCGCAATCTCTATAGAGGCTACCGCATCTGCAATGGCGAGTGATGTATGTGTATATGCTGCTGGATTCATGATAATACCCTCAAAACCTTCTTCCTGGGCATTGTGAAGTTTGTTGATCAACTCACCTTCCACGTTAGATTGATAAAACGCCAACTCTATTTCTTGGAAGCCAAACTGAAGCTCTGAAAAATATTGATCAAAAGTTTTTGATCCATATATTTCCGGTTGACGCTTGCCTAATAAATTAAGATTAGGGCCATTAATGATAAGTAGTTTCATGCTAGAAAGATATTAGTAAATACGCTTTCGCGAAAGCGGAACTCCATAAAATAATACCCTTAGACCGCTAGATTAAGATTATGCATCCAATCGTTGCAGAGTAAAGGTTCAAGAATATTTATCTAAAAACAGTAGCTTCAAAAAAAGTCAAAAAAAAAGCAGCTCTGAGAAAGAGCTGCTTAAATAAATACTTTGTAAGTAACTAGAATTTGTAACCTAAGTTTATTGAAAATACTTGGTTAGTTATATCATCTGAGAACGTATCGTTGTCCTCATATATATTTGTCAAACCTACCATGTATCTAGCAGATGCACTCAAACCTTCTAGGGTTGTACCTTCTTTAAATTTGTAAGAAAGACCACCACCTACACTTAAGTCGATAGTTTCAGCATCAAAATCTTCAGTAACGGTAACTCCTCCGCCTTCAAACTTAGACTCATCATTCACTACAAACCCTACCTGCGGTCCTGCATCGATTGAAAAACCAGAACCTCCTAGATAAAATTTAGCTAAAACAGGTACATTAATGTAATCTAATTTTAAAGTTTGCTTAATTCCAGCTGCTTCGCCTTCTGCTCCTTGTTGAGAATAGATAGCTCCAACCATTAAACCAAAATTTGGAGAAAATGCATACTCTCCAGTTAGTCCCACATTGATACCTGTACGTGAATCCACATCATCAACATCATCTCCTTGAAGATTTGCAAAATTCACACCTGCTTGTACTCCAAAATCAATTTCCTGCGCTTGGGCAAATCCTATGGAACCCAATGCTACTACTGCAAATACTAATAATTTTTTCATGATAGTTTGTTTAGAATTATGGAGCAAAACTAGTCCTAGTATTGAAATCGAAGTCCTAAGAATTCCTCAATATTTATGAATAATTGTTAAAGATTATTAAAATCAATAAACCATTCAGCCATAGAATTCGTAATGAATTGATTCTCAATCTAAAAATAACGAACTTGAAATCGGCGATTTTACACAAATAGTCGATTTTTACAATTATGAGCTGGGAAAGACATACAAAAGACTTCAAAACGTATCTAAAACTGGAACGCGGTATGTCTATCAATACCGTTAAGGCATATACCCGCGACCTTAAAAAACTCTCCAACTGGCTCGATGAAAATGAGATTAAGATTGATCCTACCAATATTTCCATCCAGATTATAAAAGAATTCAACCATGATCTTGCGCAAAAAGTAGAACCTACAACACAAGCCAGAACGATTAGCAGTCTGAGAAATTTCTTTGCCTACCTATTAATGGAAGATTATCGCAAGGACAACCCTATGGAATTGATTGAGGCACCACGATTGGGCCGCAAGCTACCGGACACCTTGAGCATAGAAGAAATTGACCAGATTATATCTACCATCGATCGATCCACTGCTCATGGTGAGCGCAACCGCGTGATATTGGAAACTTTATATGCCTGCGGTTTGAGAGTTTCAGAACTGGTAGAACTTAAGATAAGTGACCTGTATTTCAATGAAGGAGTAATTCTGGTAACCGGTAAAGGCAACAAGCAACGTTATGTCCCAATAGGAGACTCTACCATAAATCTAATACAAGTCTACATCGACCAGATACGTGTTCATATTCCTGTAAAACCAGACTCTACAAATACATTATTTCTCAACCGTCGTGGTCGTGGCCTTACCAGAGCAATGATTTTTACCATCATCAAGGATTTAAAAACACAGGCTGGGATTCATAAAAGTATAAGTCCGCATACGTTTAGACATTCCTTTGCAACCCATTTACTGGAAAACGGTGCAGACTTGAGATCCATACAAATGATGCTGGGCCATGAAAGTATTACCACTACAGAAATCTATGTCCACGTGGACCGCTCCTACCTTAAGGGAGTGCTGGAAAAATTCCACCCTCGATCGTCCTATTAAAGTTATGGTAAAGTAGTGCCGTTGTTTTGAGCACGCTTTCGCGAAAGCTAACTTTAGGACAAATAAAATAACAATGAAAAAGCTAAAGTTTAAGAACGGCGACGAGATGGACGCCATAGGACTGGGAACGTGGAAATCAGGAAAGGGCGAGGTAGGAAAAGCCATTAAAATGGCACTGGAAGCTGGTTATCGACACATTGATTGCGCAGCGACTTACGGGAATGAAGCTGAAATAGGAGAAGCTTTCAATGAGGTTTTTAGTAAAGGAGACATAAAAAGAGAAGATGTGTGGATCACTTCAAAATTGTGGAACAACGCACACCTCAAGAGTGATGTTAAGCCTGCACTTCAAAAAACATTGAAGGATTTACAACTGGATTATCTAGACCTTTATTTAATCCACTGGCCAGTAGCCTTCAAACCAGACGTTGCTTCACCCGAAAAACCAGAAGATTACCTCACACCTGAAGAGGCACCTATAACTGACACGTGGGAAGCTATGGTTGCTTGCAAAAAGGAAGGTCTTGCTAAACACATAGGAGTTTCAAATTTTTCTATTAAGAAATTAGAGAACCTCATTTCAAAAACGGATGTAGTTCCAGAAATGAATCAAGTGGAATTGCATCCTTTATTGCAACAGAATGACTTGTTCGAATTCTGTAGCAAGCATGGAATTCACCTGACTGGATATTCACCATTAGGTAGCGGTGATCGTTCCCAGGGTATGAAGCAGGATGATGAGCCTAACATGATGGAACTGGATGCGGTAAAAGCTCTTGCTAAAAAGCACAATGTAGAACCAGGTCAGATTTTGATTTCTTGGTCTTATCATAGAGGAAATGCTGTAATTCCTAAATCTACCAGCGAGGGTCATATTAAAGACAATCTAGCAGCTGCAGCAGTGAATCTAGATGAGCAGGATCTAAAAGATCTCGCAAATCTTGACCGTCATTATAGGTATGTCACTGGAAAGTTCTTTGAAGTTCCAGAAAAAGGATATCCCAACATCTATGATGAGTAGGTTTTAGACTTTAACAGTTTTACCTTAAAAATACCCCATAGAGGGTATTTTTTTATACTCAAAACAGTTCGATCTTTACAATGTCTTGTAGAAGTTATTAGGGGTAATATTTTTACAAGACAGTTTTGAGTAAAGGTTGCTGTAGTTCTAGAATGAATCTCTAAAGAGGATTTCAAAATTTCAGAAACCGAAAATAGTTTCTGATATTAGGGACATTAGAAACAAAAAAGCCGCCTTTCAGGCGGCTTTTTAGTGTTATAAAATTTCTAGATTTGAGTTGGAATCGGGAGATTCCAACTCAAATCTAAAATGTAATTAGTTATTCCTCTTCTTCAGCAACAGAAGCGAGCAGGTCATTTTCCTGTAAGATGTTATACCACTGCAAGACCTTTTTAATATCACTTGCGTACACACGCTCCTCATCATAATCAGGAAGAACCTCCTTAAAATAATCAGCTAGTTCTTTTTTATCTGCCTTGTGGCTTATTGCTGCTCCCTTATCTTCCTTTGCGGCTATCTTACTAAAAACTTCCTTCAAGGGCATTTCTGCTTCATGAGTGTAAATGGAAATATCTTTAAGGACACTTACATTGTGATTCATTCCTATGATAGATGTTTTATTATCAATCAATGACTCTACTACAAAGCCACTTCTAGCTTTCGTTTTTAATTTATACAATCCAGGTTTTCCTGTGATGGATAAAATGCTATCTAAACTCATATTTATATTTTAAGCGGTCGCAAATATATAAAACCGCAATTATCTGCGTCCTTTTACATCAGGAAAACGCATGCGATAATCCACATTAGTTTTTCCCTTTGAAATATTACTCAATTTACTTTTAATCAAACGTTTCTTAAGAGATGAAATTTTATCGGTAAATAAAATTCCCTCAATATGATCATATTCATGCTGCACCACTCTAGCTATTAAACCGGTATAGGTATCTTGATGCTCGACAAAATTTTCATCTACGTATTTGATCGTGACCGTTTCTGGTCTAAAAACATCTTCACGCACGTTAGGAATGCTCAAACAACCTTCATTAAACGACCATTCTTCACCGGTCTCTTCAACTACTTGCGCATTGATGAATGCTTGTTTGAAGCCAGCAAGTTCCTTTTGCTCATCACTAGATAAATCTGGATCATCACTAAAAGGTTCTGTATCCACCATAAACATGCGTATGGGAAGACCTACTTGTGGTGCGGCAAGACCTACTCCAGCAGCATTATACATGGTTTCCCACATATTATCAATGACTTCCTTTAACTTAGGATAATCGGTTGTAATGTCTTCAGCTTCTTTTCTCAGTACGGGATCACCGTATGCAACTATAGGTAAAATCATATAAAATGATTGGTGTTTTTAATTAAAACTTTCGGTCCATATAGGACTGCAATATAATGGTCGCGGCAATCTCATCCACCAGCGCTTTATTGCGGCGCTGTTTTTTATTCAAACCGCTATCAATCATGGTTTGAAACGCCATTTTTGAGGTAAATCTCTCGTCCACGCGTTCCACTTTTATACTGGGGTATTGTAGGTGTAACGCTTTCGCGAAAGCGGTAATCACGCCACCCAGCTCACTATCTGTATAATCCATTTGCTTAGGCTCCCCTACAACGATCGTTTCCACAGATTCCTTGCTCAAATAATCTTTCAACCAGTCTCCCAAAGTCTTAGTTTCTACCGTGCACAGGCCTGAGGCGATGATTTGCATAGGGTCAGTAACGGCAATGCCGGTTCTTTTCTTCCCATAATCGATAGCCATGATCCGTCCCATAATTTGCAAAAATAGGAATAAAGGATCAGTCATCAAGTAGAAAGCGCTCTAGCCTGGATAATGAACCCCTAATTCCGATTTTAGGTTTTATCTTTGAGATTCAAAAATCAGGAAATTGGAACAAATAAAGAATGTCATAGAGAACGCTTGGGAGGACCGTAGTTTGTTAGAAAACTCTGTTACGCAAAGTGCAATTCGCAATGTTATTGACTTGCTTGATACTGGTGAGTTGCGCGTGGCAGAACCTACTGATAAAGGATGGCAGGTGAATGAGTGGGTAAAGAAAGCAGTGGTTCTATATTTCCCGATTCAGAAAATGGAAACCCTGGAATGCGGTCCCCTAGAATTCCATGATAAGATTCCGCTTAAAAAAGGCTATAAGGAGCGTGGCATTCGTGTGGTTCCTCATGCAGTTGCACGACACGGATCCTATATTTCTAAAGGAGTAATTTTGATGCCTAGTTTTGTAAACATAGGCGCTTATATAGGAGAAGGAACCATGGTTGATACCTGGGCCACAGTGGGAAGTTGCGCACAAATAGGATCAAATGTCCACTTGAGCGGTGGTGTGGGAATAGGTGGTGTTTTAGAACCGTTGCAAGCGGCTCCTGTGATTATAGAAGACAATGCTTTTATAGGTTCTAGATGTATTGTTGTTGAAGGCGTGCGAGTAGAGCGAGAAGCCGTATTAGGCGCTAACGTTGTTTTGACAGGTAGTACTAAGATTATTGATGTAACAGGTGATGAGCCTAAAGAAATGAAAGGTATAGTGCCCGCAAGATCTGTAGTGATTCCAGGAAGTTATGCTAAAAAGTTTCCTTCTGGAACTTATAATGTCCCTTGTGCCTTAATTATAGGAACTCGCAAGGAAAGTACCAATAAGAAAACGTCACTCAATGAAGCGTTGAGGGAATATGATGTAGCGGTGTAGTGAAGATTTTGCTGATTCAATATAAAATGTTAGGTGATGTTCTGACCACTAGCGTTCTTCTTGAACCTTTAAAGCAAAAGTATCCCACAGCCACTATCGATTATTTGATTGATGAACCTGCACTCCAGGTCATGAAGGGAAATCCTTTTGTAAGTAATTACATAATCACTGCAAAGGATTTCAACGATTCCACACTCGCTGTTTTTAAATTAGCAATGCAGCTGAGAAAGTCAAATTATGATGTCGTCATAGATGTCTATGGCAAACTGCGCAGTCAGATTATAGTCGCTTTTTCTAGCGCGTCCCGTAAAATCGCCTGGAAGAAAAGCGCCACCTCATGGCTTTACACCCACAATATTACTCGGAATGTAGCATCTAAAAATGGGTGGAGTCTTGCGATTGAAAACCGGATGAGGCTTTTAGCGCCATTAGATATTTCTACAAATCCTAAATCTCCTGAAATCTATTTAACGGAGGATGAGAAAATCAATGGAGCTAAAATCTTAACCCATCACGGGATTGATCAGGAAAAGCCTGTTTATATGATTTCAGCTTTGGGCAGTAGTATGGAGAAGACCTACCCTCTGGATTACATGGCACAATTAATAGATTTCATAGTACAGGAAAAGCCAGAGTCTCAAATACTATTTAACTACTTGCCCAGCCAATCTGATGATGCTTTAAATTTGTATGAATCTTTAAGCGAGGTGACAAAAAAACAAGTGTTTTTTGATATTTACGCCGATAGCTTGAGGTCGTTTTTATCAATAACCTCGCAATGTGATGCGATGATAGGCAATGAAGGTGGCGCTGTGAATATGGCAAAAGCCTTGAATATTAAAAGTTTTATTTTGTTTGCTCCTTATCTACAAAAGAAGAATTGGTTTAGTGAAAAGGAATTAAATCATAAAGCAGTTCACTTAGCAGATTACATCACTTATGGACCTGAGGATTATGTAGAAGCTAAAAAGAATTCCCAAACATATTACCGCAATTTTGAGCCTAGTCTTATCTTTAGCGATTTGAGAAACTTTCTTGCATCACTTTAATGCCCTATAGATTCCTGATTTATTTTTCTTATACCTATGCGATTCCTATCGCAGAACCTTTGGAACGGGAGATTGAAAGATTGGGTTATGAAGTAAAATGGTTTGCAGATCATAAAGAAGGTCAGGAGGGGATTTTGCAAAAAGAAAACGTCCTCCACACTATAGAGAGTGCTCTAGAGTATGCGCCTCATGTAATTCTTTGTATCACAGACAGCTGTCCCGATTTTTTCAATTCTCTCAAGGTTCAAGTCTTTCATGGATTTAATGCAGAGAAACGAAAATCAACTATAGATCATTTTAATATTAGAGGTCTTTTTGACCTTTATTGTACACAAGGCCCATCCACCACCAGCATTTTTAAAGAGTTAAAGAAACAATACAATCACTTTAACGTCATAGAAACAGGCTGGTCTAAGGTAGATCCCATGTTTCCTTTACAAAAGGACAACAACAATCCAGTCCCTAGAATATTTGTTGCGTCTACTTTTTCTTCTAGACTTAGCATGGCGCTAGATCCAGAGGTTTTTTCAGAGATTAAAAAACTTTCTCTAACCGGTAAATACCATTTTGACATGGTGCTTCACCCTAAATTAGAGGAATCTGTTAAAGAAAAATGGAAAACTTTAGAAGGAGCTTTTTTTACATATCATGATACCACATCATTTATCCCTCTTATGAAAAGAGCAGATATGATGATGTGCGATACGACTTCTGTAGTACAGGAATTCGGTTTGTTAGAAAAGCCTATTGTTACTTTCAGACATAGAGTTCCTAGACCACATCATATTAATGTAACAATAATTCAGGATATAGAACCAGCTTTGGACAGAGCGCTTACTAAATCTCAAGACCTTGTTGAAAATCTAAAAATATTCAACGCTGCATTACATCCTTACCAGGATGGTAAATCGAGCGGTAGAGTTATTCAAGTTTGCATCAACCAGCTGCATGCCACAAAAAACGACCTGAAAAAGAAGCCTCTCAATCTGGTTAGAAAGTGGAAGGTTAGAAAAACGCTTCAATACTTTACCTTAAAGAGTTACAATAAACCATTTCATCTTCCCGACTGGAGCAATAGACAGCCCTTGACTGCCATATTACCCGTAGGCAATGAAATAGACAATATTCAAGAGGTCATCGATTCGGTTTCTTTTGCAGATGAGATTCTGGTCATCGATAGTATGAGTACTGATGGTACTCATGACATTGCGCAGACTAAGAACGTGAGAATTATAAGAAGACCTTATGAATACAGTTCTTCCCAGAAAAATTTTGCGATCCCATTAGCTTCTCATGAATGGGTTTTACTAGTGGATGCTGATGAGCGAGTCACTCCTAAATTAAAGGATGAAATTTTGATCAAGCTCATCAACCCTAGTGTTAATGGAAATGTAGCTTACTGGATAGGTCGTACAAACCACTTTATGAATAAAAGAATACGTCATAGTGGTTTGCGCAATGATAAGGTAATACGCTTATTCATGCGTGATAAATGCAGGTACGAGGATAAAATGGTTCATGCAGAGATCGTTGCAGACGGCAAAGTGGGTACATTGAAAAATAAATTCTATCATAATACCTATCGAGGAATTGATGAATTTATTGAAAAGATGAATCGTTATTCGGGATGGCAAGCGGTAGATTATGACAAAACTACAGGAACCTTAACTCCGTTTCATTTTGTATTGAAGCCTATTTATAGATTTACTAAGCATTATGTGATTCAACTAGGTTTTCTAGACGGAATGGTAGGACTTTTCATAGCGTACTTGCACGCTTATATGGTTTATATGCGCTATCTAAAACTGTGGTTGCTGCGTAGAAACTTGAAATAAATCATCAAGATTTACCCATTAATTCGCGGACTTTCTTTTTCAGCCGTTTCTTTTTGTGAAATTTTTCTTGGAATTTTTGGGTATAGCTCCACATGGCATCTATTGTCGTTTCAGAATCTTTATCCATAAGTGAGGCATATTCTGCTCCCATAATGTCATACATCCACTTCTCTGGTGATAAACGTTCAAAGTTTTTCAATCGATCTTCGAAAGGAATATCATAAAATTTCATTCGGTTCAAATCAACCAAATAAAAATCATACGATCCAGCCGTTTTGGAAATCAAAGTGTTGCCGGGCGAGTTATCTAGAAAATAAATATTTGCTTCATGCAGCTTAAATATGAATCTGGTAAAATGTATTAGGATTTTTTCTTTATCAGTTAATTCCTCATCATTTATAATCTCGCGGTAGGTAAAATCGTGTTCTACATAGTCACTTATATAATAACTTTCCTGAAACTCAACGGCAGTCATTTTCTCCAAATAACCTAATGGCGCTGGGGTTCCTATACCATTTTCAATTAAATATTTAGCGTTTTCATAAGAGCGTTGAGCCTTAGAAGGCCTAAAAAACCGATAGACTAATTTGTTAATAAGATTAGGTGATCTAAACGATTTAACCACCAGCTTTTTGTTTTCAAAGTTGACCACCTTAATGGTATTGCGCGGATTGCCCAAAGTCATCTCAGAAGCATGGAATAGATCAAGAATGTTTTGAAACCGCTTTCGCGAAAGCGAACCACTCACAAATTTTTCACTACTCATAACTCTTGATAAATTGAATTGCAAAGTAACAATTTTAAAACAATGGAAAGGTGATGGTAACATAGTAGATTGTCCGGTTTCTCCATCTAAAGCGAAAATTAATTTCTATCATTGCAATCATTTCACTCGTTAAAAACTGAGAATTGGATATCACCTGTAGTCTTATTATCCCCACCTATAACTGGCCAGAGGCATTAGAACTGGTATTATTGAGTGTTTTGGAACAAACGGTGATGCCACAAGAAATAATTATAGGTGATGACGGTTCAACCATAGCTACTAAAGAATTAATTGAGTCCTATAGAGGTAAGTTTTCCATTCCATTGACTCATTTATGGCAAGAAGATCAAGGAAACCGCAAGGCTACAATGATGAATAAATCAATTGCCGTAGCCTCCCATCCATACATCATTGAAATTGATGGCGACGTAATTCTTCATCCAGATTTTGTCAAAGACCACCTTTCACAAGCTGAGCAAGGAAACTATCTCTACGGCAGTAGGGTAAATATTCAGAAATCGGCATTGACCCACTTATTTAATAAGAAGCAAATTAAATTTAATTACTTCTCTAGTGGAATTAAAAAACGCAATCGGACGTTGCGTATTCCTTTCTTAGCAAACCAAAAGAAGTCAGTTTTAGGGCTGAGCAAAAAATTACGTGGGTGCAATATGTCGTTTTGGAAGACTGATTTTATTAAGGTAAATGGATACAATGAAGAATTTACCGGGTGGGGAATGGAGGACAGCGAGATGATCCTGCGCATGGTGAATGCCGGCATCAAGGGTAAAAGGCTTCACTACCGAGCTATCATCTATCACATTTATCATAAGGAGCAAGATAAATCCAGTGTAAAACGCAATCGTTCATTAGAAGCTCAGACTAAGGATGATGGTTTGATACGCTCAAAAATGGGTGTCGACCAATATTTGTGATTCACCTGTTCAAGAACCTTCTTAATTTGATTAAGACCATTGATCTAACGCTCATATGCTAAAATACCTCGATTGTTTCTATCGATCAAATAGGGGTTAGTAGAATTTAGTAATTCTCCATTTAAAACCTTTTCATATAACTTTAAGTAATTCTTTGTCATCACCTCTGAATTAAAAAGATCTCGTGCATATTCGTGACAGTGTTTAGGTGAATAATTAGCTTGATTCACAGCATTTATAAGTTCGTTTTCATGAAAACTAGTAAATCCTACATCTTCATTTATTAGTTCTTTTAAAGCACCATAAGGGGTTGCAAAGACTGGACTCCCGCAGTAAAAACTTTCTATGACTGCCAGACCAAAAGGCTCATGCCACCTCACAGGAAAAATAAGACCTTTAGATTTGCTGCATATATTCATTTTCTGATCATTATCTACCATGCCTAAAAATTCAATCTTAGAATTAAATAAATATTTGAATCCTTTTTTGAGGTTGTATTCACTCCATTTCTTTCCACCTAAAACTTTAAGATTCAAATTACCTTTATGAGCGATGGAGTAAGCTCCAAGCGCATTTTTTACTTTCCAGGTCGCTTTCCCCAAGAAATGATAGTGCTCCCTATCAAGATTAAGATTCACCTTAGGATAGTCGTCCCAATCAAGCCCGTTATAGACGAAAACATTTGAATTGTTGCGGGCTGCATGATCTTTTGATAAGAATACTGATTGTTTATCAAAAGGTTCTTCATCATCATAATTACCGTGAATAGTGATCAAGTAAGGTTTTGATATGTTTTCTTTTAACTTGAAATGCACATGGACTAAATCAACATCTTGTGGTATTTGTTCATCAAGTGATTTGAGCGGGTCGTAAAACAAGACCTCCGCAAAATCGCAGTAAGAACCTTCTGGAACAAGAAATATTACGGTATGATTTAAACTGGAAAGCATTTTTCCCAACCCCCATATAACGCGCTCTGTACCACCGTACTTTATCGCAGGAATTTTTCCTCCATTATCAACTAAAACTATTTTCATGATCTCAGGATTTGCACTTTGATTTGAGTAGTAGAACTATATCAGAATATACATCGCTCCACTTTACAACTGGATTATAATATTCTTTCTGTTTTTTACTCGTAAAAATAACTTGTTTATTTTAGCACTTACCAACCCAACCAGTAAGATTCCTATGAATTTAATGAACGGATTAGCAAACGGTTTTACAGCAATAAGCCGAAAATTGCCAAAACACCGGAAAATCAATCAAATTTACAAGCATTTTAATTGGCTGTTTCTAACATTAGGTACGCAACCCATTGTTATGGCTACAATGGATGACGGTACGAGGATCAAAGTTGATTTGACAACCAGAACCGAAAGAATGGCTTATTATTCTGGAGGTTATGATTCTGAATTACTAGAAATTATTATTAAATTACTGAAGCCTGATAACGTTTTTTTAGATGTAGGAGCAAATATTGGGTTTTATTCCGTTGCTGTTTCTGAGGTTTTTAGAAAAATGAAAAGCAAAGGAAAGGTTGTTTCTTTTGAGCCTTTTAAGGGTAATTATGAACGACTTAAATTCAATATAAAGACAAACGGGTTAGAGGATTATTGTTTGATAAACACCTATGGATTATCTGATGAAGCTGGAACAAATGTTATCACGTTGAGAGAGGATTTTAAACATGGATCCAGTACTGGGAATGCGGCTATTCCTACGAGTGAATCCATGGATGAAGGTTTTAAAAAATCTACTATTGATCTCAAAAAATTAGATGACGTCTGGAATACTGACTTTAACCAACTTGGCAAAATTGAAATCATTAAAATGGACATTGAAGGACACGAGGATTTCTGTTTAAAAGGTGGATTAAAAACCATTGAAGAGAGCAGGCCTACCCTATTAATGGAAGTTAATAAGCCTTATTATAAATCACGTGGAGTCGATCTTGACAATACATTTTTTCCATTGATACCTGTTGACTATAAAGTATTCAGAAAGGTAAACAATGAATGGATGGAGTTATCATCGCTCGAAGAATGTCGTAAACTTGACAACGTATTCATAATACCCGTGGAGAAATTAAGTACGAGCGCATATGCTATGTTTAAAGCTTCCATTTGATAAAAGGTTTTATCACGCCATAACTTCAAAACTATAAAGAGACGAGAAACTAGGAATTTCTTTTATCCTCCTCTAATATTATGATTCCAGACTCTAGATAGTTAGTCGTCATAGAATTTCTCAAGATTAGAATCCCTAATTTTGCACTATGAGTAAAAGCGATAGAAGTACTAATAGAAAAGATCAGGTTAGAGGTCGCCCTTCTAAGAAAAGAGAAGAGGCACCACTACAGGTACCTAAATCCTTTGTCATAGAGGCTGTAGCCCAATTGAAAAAAGGCAATACCATTCTCTATCCTACTGATACCATTTATGGGATAGGTTGTGACGCCACTAATTTTGAAGCGGTAGAAAAGATTTATGCAATAAAGGAACGCGATCCTTCAAAATCATTACTGATTTTAGTGGATAGTTTCCCTATGCTAGATCAATACATTGAAGAAATACCAGAGATGGCATGGGAAGTTTTAAAACTCAATAAAAACCCCTTAACCATCATTTTTGACCGTCCTAAAGGTGTAGCAGAAAACCTAATTGCCAGCGATAATTCCCTAGCTATTAGAGTGACAAACGATCCTTTGTGTCGGGAAATCATACGTGGATTGCGCAAACCCATTGTTTCTACAAGTGCTAATATTAGCGGGCAGCCATCCCCAGTTCACTTTGAGGATATTTCTAAAGATTTGATCAGTCGCATTGATCATGTAGTGGACTTGCCACTCCCCTCAAAAAATGTCAAACCCAGTGCCATTATGAAAATTTCAAATGATGGTATTATTAAGATTATTAGAAAATAAACCCATGGCCGATTCCTTTTTTAAAGAAGCCCTGAAATCAAGCGTATTTAAAACATTGAGTCAAGCGGCACGAGAAATCGATGTGGATGCTTATGTAATAGGTGGGTTTGTTCGTGATTTTCTCTTGGAAAGAGGCAACAAACAAGACATTGATATTGTTGCTGTTGGTAGCGGCATAGCCCTTGCTCAAAAAACAAAAGATCTCCTCGCTCAAAGCACAAAAATCAGCATTTTCAAGAACTATGGTACTGCCATGATCAAAACTAATGATCTGGAACTTGAATTTGTGGGCGCGAGAAAAGAAAGCTATGATCGCGACAGCCGCAATCCCATTGTTGAGGACGGTTCTCTTGAGGACGATCAGAATAGGCGTGATTTCACTATTAACGCCATGGCTTTTTCACTTCAAGATAGTGATTATGGAAGATTGTTAGATCCTTTCAATGGCATGGAAGATCTTGAAAAAAAGATCATACGCACGCCCTTAGATCCAGATATTACCTATAGTGACGATCCATTGCGCATGTTGCGAGCGATACGATTTGCAAGCCAGCTGGGTTTTGTAATTGAGCCAGAATCATTTGCAAGCATTAAGAAAAACGCCTACCGAATCAATATTATCTCTATCGAGAGAATCGTTACTGAATTAAATAAAATAATGATCTGCGATCAACCATCGCAAGGATTTTTATTGTTGGAAACCTCTGGATTATTAGAACTTATTTTACCAGAACTAACCGCACTGAAAGGAATTGAAGAAGTTGAGGGACAAACGCACAAGGATAATTTCTATCACACCCTAGAAGTCGTTGACAATATATCTAAAAATACAGATGATCTATGGTTACGCTGGGCGGCCATGTTTCATGATATAGGCAAGGCACCTACAAAAAAATTCAGTCAAAAAGTGGGGTGGACATTTCATGGACATGAATTCAAAGGTTCTAAAATGGTGTATCATATTTTCAAACGACTGCGCATGCCGTTAAATGAAAAAATGAAATTTGTGCAAAAAATGGTACGCATGTCCTCGCGTCCCATTGCTGTTATTGATGAGGCTGCCACAGACAGTGCGGTGAGACGACTAGTCCACGATGCTGGCGATCACATAGAGGATTTAATGACCTTGTGTGAGGCAGATATAACCACTAAGAACCCTAAACGCTTCAAGAAATACCATAGTAATTTCCAAAAGGTTAGAGATAAAATTGTAGAGGTAGAAGAACGCGATCAAGTGCGTAATTTCCAGCCGCCAGTTACTGGTGAGGAGATTATGGAAACCTTTAATTTGAAGCCTTGCCGAGAGATAGGCATCATAAAATCTGCCATTAAGGAAGCCATTTTAGATGGAGATATTCCTAACGAACATGATGCCGCCTATGCATTAATGGTGGATAAAGGGAAGAAATTGGGGTTGAAGCCTTTTAATTCATAGAAATTCGCTTTCGCGAAAGCGAACAATTTTATAAACCCTGTAGCAATTTTAAGATCTTGCTAATAATAAGGGTAAGTTGATTTGCTATCTTTCCATATGCGTCGGAAACTTCTCTTTTGCCTAGTCATCTTTACGGGAGCATTGGGATTTTCCCAAATAGTCCCCATAAATAACATTTCATCAGATTCTTTGAATTTTCAAAATCAGGGTTTGATTTTGAACAAGATCATTCCACTGAGCAAATCTGTATTTTTAGATGTTGCAGCAAAGAGTTACAAAATTGATCTCGCTTATCGCCCTGAGTATAAAGTTCAACAATCCATTTTGAATTACGATATAAAGCCGATTCCAGAAAAACCCTATTTTGACTTTAGCGATCGCAATAATTTTGAAGCTATCTATAAAACAAAAAATCGCGCTTTTTATGAAGCGGTAAAGAATACAGCACTTTCACAACTATACAACCCATTTTCTCTACACAAACAATTATGACTCCACAAGAAATAACCGACAGATTTATAAGTTACATTACCATTGACACAGAGTCAGACGCAGCCAGTGACACCACTCCCAGCACAGAAAAACAATGGGATCTTGCTAGAAAACTACATCAACAATTAATTGATTTTGGAATGCAGGATGTGACTATTGATAAAAATTCTTATGTGATGGCAACCCTGCCCAGCAATGTAGATCACGAGGTTCCCGTCATAGGTTTTGTCTCTCATTTTGACAGTACGCCAGATTTTACCGGTAAGGATATCAAGCCTCAAATTATAAAAGATTACGATGGTGGAGATATTCCATTAAAGGGAAGCGATCTCATTTTATCACCAGATTATTTTGAAGATTTAAAACAATACAAGGGTCAAACGATTATAACAACAGACGGCACAACGTTGCTTGCTGCTGACGATAAAGCGGGAATTACTGAGATCATGACCGCAATGAAGCATTTAATCGACAACCCTCAAATCAAACACGGTACTATTAAAGTAGGCTTTACACCGGATGAAGAAATAGGTCGTGGCGCGCATAAGTTTGACGTTAAAAAATTTGGTGCAGATTGGGCTTATACAATGGATGGCAGCCAGATAGGCGAGCTGGAATATGAAAATTTCAATGCCGCAGGAGCAGTGGTTACTTTTCATGGGAAGATAGTTCACCCAGGATATGCTAAAGGTAAAATGGTCAACTCTATGTATATCGCCACTAGCTTTGTTGAATCTTTACCCAGATTAGAAACACCAGAACATACGGAAGGGTACCAGGGGTTCTTTCATTTACATAATATGAATGGAGCTGTTGAAAAAACCGAATTGCACTACATCATTAGAGACCATGATAAAGATCACTTTCAAGCCCGAAAAGAAGTAATGCACAAACTTGTTGCAGACATGAATGCACAATTTGAAAGTGAGATCGTGACTATTGAAATCAAAGATCAGTATTTCAATATGAAAGAAAAAGTGGAGCCTGTCATGCATATTGTTGATTTTGCAGAACAAGCTATGAAAGATGTAGGCATTGAACCGTTGATCAAACCTATTAGAGGAGGAACGGATGGTGCTCAATTGAGTTACATGGGATTACCTTGCCCCAACATTTTTGCAGGAGGGCATAACTTCCACGGTCCCTACGAATATGTGCCGGTTGAAAATATGGTCGCCGCGACTAAAGTTATTGTTAGAATAGCTGAATTAGTAGCATTACCAAAATAATTGACCCTGCTATCAAGTTATAATATCTGGACGGATAAATAGAAAGGTGATTTATCAATAAAATTTTAGCGTTTCAGTTTTTCGTATATATTTGTGAGACAGTCCGTTTAATTTTAACTGACTGGTTTTTTTGTTTTAACGCAACCATTGGGTTAAAACGGTATCTATAAACAAACCACCTATCATGAATAAATTATTCATTACCGCAGCGGCACTTTTAGTAGCTGCCACCTCCTATTCTCAAGAGGAAAGTCTAACAGATAGCCAGCAAAGGCTCGATAAGTTCAACGAGGTCAAAAAACATGAGGTAAGTATTGATGTGGTGGCGGGTATTGCAGGCCTGGGAATTAACCCTAGATATGAATATGTTTTAGGACGCTATTCTGGTGTGGGAGTTGACATCAACATAGGAATCGCTGACGATGATGAATTTGATGATATCGAAAAATTTAGCATCACACCTTATTACCGTCAGTACTTTTTTTCCAAAGAAGATTATGGCGCAAAGGGATTCTATGGAGAGGGATTTTTAAAAGTTCATTCCTTTGATTATGATAGCTATTCATATAACTCAAACGACCCCACTTTTAGTAGCGATACGTATACTGATGTTGCTTTGGGTGTAGGAATAGGATGGAAATGGGTAAGTGACAGCGGGTTTCTAATTGATGTAGGATTTGGTGTAGGCCGTAATCTAGGATTAGCAGATGAACCTGCAGACCGGTCGTTGCCAGCGGTGGTAGGTCGTGGTGGTGTAAATTTCGGATGGAGATTTTAAATACTATATTTTGTTACGATGTAAAAAAAAGCGAGCCTTTGGCTCGCTTTTTTACTATCAAAATTCCAGATTTCCTAAGCCATTGCTATTCGCGATCCTCTCTATCTCGAGCTTGATAAGTGGAGACCTCATCAGCATCTTTATCAGTGTATACTTTCTCTTCATCATCTTTATTAACCACAACCTTCTCTTTTTCATCATCCTTTAATAGTTCTGCTTTAGACCTATCTGCTCTTTTTTGAGCTTGTTTTACATCATAAGCATCCCTTACTTGAACTGTAGTTGGGAATGGAAGGTTTATTCCCGCATCGTCAAGCGCATGTTGTGTCTTTCCTATGACCTCGCTAAAGGTTTTTACTACATTACCGCGCTTAGAATCTGTCCACCAGCGTATTCTTATCGTCAACCAGCTATCTGCTTGATCCCAATTTAAAACATCAATAGGCTTATCGTGCGCGATTCCTTCAATACTATCGAGAGTTTCTCTAATTACTTTAACCGCTTCATTATAGGGTTGATCATAACCCAATCCTATATCATATTGAGACCTGATAAATTCATGAGCCGTGATCACCTTCACCGCATTTGTATAGATATCATTGTTAGGCACCACAATATCAACTCCATCGTAGGTAGTAATTACTGTTGCTCGCGTTTCAATACGATCCACCCTACCTTTCATTCCATTAACTTCGATTTCATCTCCTATTTTAAAAGGCTGTCTCGTCAGAATAAGTATACCGGCTAACCAGTTTTGTAATATATCTTGAAATGCAAAACCTATAGCAACACTACTCACTCCCAGACCGCCTATCAAATCGCCAAAACTCAAACTAGGTGCGATTATCGTGATACAAACTGCAAACCCAAAGATGATCATGATCCATTTTGTGAAGCTGCCTAGAACTTCGCCGAAATTTGACCTGTTTCGTTTTTTAAGTTGTTTACGTATCGTTTTGCCCAACCATCCTGCAACATAAAAAATCAGTATAAAAATTCCAATGGCAATTAGAACATTTGGAAGGATTTTTACAAATCCGTCCAGCCAGGAATCAATTTTTTCTAAGAAATTTTTCGGATTGATATCAATCTCGCCTTGCACATCCGGTTTCATTTCTAAAATATCTTGTAATAGTGCTATCATCTATGGAATTTTTGCACAAAAAATATCCTACTGATTCCTAAAACGTTAAGAGCAATGGAATAAACATTATTTTAACTCTGTCTTTGAGGTAAGTGATACCATGAAATGTTGTGTAACACTCATGTGAGATATTAAAATATTTACCGCTTTCGCGAAAGCGAAATATATCAAGAACTCGCTATTTATCAATTATCTGGTGATCTGAAGATTTAAACATCAAACGTACTCTCTTGAAATCAAAGCATAAAAAAAGCCGGTAGAATAAACTACCGACTTCCTAATGAGTTCATGTACTTCAATTATTAATCAAGGGGTATTCTTCAAAAATGGCGTTGACTAAATTAGTTAAAGCCACGGTGTCGCCACTATTATAAATGCTGGTACTACTAATTCCCTTCCATACGGTTTTCTTAGAATTACGATCTACCAACTGTACTATTAATGTACCATCCTTATAATTATAAGTGTCCGTATCATAACCTACAACATTAGAATAAGAAGCATATCCATTGTAGTAATAATTATTATAATAAGGATTTATTTGCAAACCTGGACGGTTATAGTTACCATAAGTTGCATAAACCGGTTCTGTTGAAGTTTCGGTCTCCTTCTCAATTTTAGTACTTACTAGGACTAAAAGATCTGGTTGAGAACGATCCAATTTATAACCGGCAGTTATCATTTTATCATTGATTTGCTGTATGACCATAGTATTTACGGTATCTGAACTAAATGATTTATTAGGCATTTCAATCGTGGAATTAGGCAAATACGAAAATGTTGAATATTTGTTCAGGTTATCTGTCGTAGGTTTTGTAGTTGTGACTGCCGGGCCACAACTGTAAATACTGACGGATAAAGCTAGCAATACCACTATTTTTAAATTTCTCATAACTTCTCTTTTCCATGAATATACCTTGAGGAAGCAGAGTTTTATCTTACAACAACGCCAATTTATAGAACCTTAACATTGTGAGAAGTACTCTGATAACAACTGATTAAATTCAAAATTTTGTACAGTATAGAAGATTTTATTTGAGATGATTTTATAAAAAAAGCCCGCCAGGTGGCGGGCTTTTGTAACCTAATAATCAGTTTTAAATCGCTCCAGCACCAGCAGATGCAACGATATGATCATTTTCCACAGAACTACCACTCACGCCTATCGCTCCTATGATATTCCCTTCTGAATCTTTTAGAGGAATTCCTCCTGGAAAGGATATTAAGCCACCGTTTGAATGTTCAATATTAAATAGGGATTCTCCGGGTTGCGATAATTTTCCGATCTCACCGGAAGGCATATCAAAATACCTTGCTGTTTTAGCTTTTTTCAGAGCTATGTCTGCACTTCCTAACCATGCACCATCCATACGGACAAATGCAACTTGGTTTGCACCGGCATCAACAACGCTGATGTTCATTTTTGTATCTATTTCATTTGCTTTCGCCTTTGCTTTTTCTATTATGGTTTCGGCTTGTTGTAGTGTAATGTTCATTGTTATTTATCTTTTGATTTTATTTAGCTGATAATATGTCGATTTTCTTAATATCTGGAGCTTGAGTTAATAGCTCGTCTGCCTTACCCATCAAGGCTTTGGCAATTTCTCCATTCAAGTGAGCTTCACGACCAGACTCATCTTCAAACGTGTCGAAGATCCCAAAAGTAGTTTCATCCATTTGAAAGCTATACCAGGTCAGTGTCTTTTCTTCTTTCTTAGCTAGATCGATTGCTCCTCTAATAAAGTCGGATACCGTTTTTGCTTGTTCTGGTTTTGCGTGTAATATCGCTAATAAGCCTAGCTTTTTCATTTTGTATGTTTTTTCTAAGGTAATTAATTGTGCTAGTTCGTTAGGAATGCTTGTGCGAAGTTTAACGTGGAACATGATTGGTAGATTGATAAGATCAAAGTAGATTTCAAAAATGCACTCACGGAGCAGTCCTAATTTAAAAAGGGAAATTGGTAGAGAGCTGGATCTCTATCATGAAGCATTGCCTTTGACTTAGGAACCAAGTATTATACAAAGATTATCCATAAATCATTTAGGCATTGTTATTTTATTTACGCAACTAATTAAGGTAGCAACAATGCACTACTTCAATTCGCTTTACCTTTATAAAAAAAGTAGTGCCTGAAATCATTTTACATACAACCATAAATGCACCTATTGAATTAGTCTTTGATCTCGCACGCAGTATTGACTTGCATCAAAGCTCGCTAAAACACACTAAGGAAAAAGCAATTGCAGGACGTGTTTCAGGACTAGTAGAAGAGGGTGAAACAGTAACTTGGCAAGCACGGCATTTTATGATCACCCAACATTTGACCAGTTTGATAACCGACGTGAAACCACCACATTTTTTTGCGGATGAGATGGTTAGTGGTGCTTTTAAAAGATTCCGTCATGAACATCATTTTTCGGGATCAGAACCAGGTGTTACAACCATGAAAGACATTTTTGATTATGATTCTCCACTAGGAATATTAGGAAAGCTAGCAGATAGGCTTTTTCTGAAAAGATACATGACTTCACTATTAGAACACCGAAATAAAGTGCTCAAGAAAACCGCGGAAGATGGAAGCTGGCGGGAATTACCGGGACTTCGACTGCGCTCAGCCACCTTATTACCATGATAAAAACTTGAGTCTAGAAGTCAAAGCACACTTCTTAATTGAGAAGAGAAAATTTTTTTAGTAGCTATTTAGTCAATGGAATCATCAACCGTAGAATTCTGAATTATACGCTTATGAGAGGTTTGATTGAAGCATTAAGACAATCTTTTCAAATTGTCTGTGAGCCCTTGTATAAGAGCTTCTTTTTTGACCCTAGACCAATCTTGAATTTGTTTTTCTCGATAAAATGCCAAATGAATTCTTTCAAATTCTTCAAAATATAGTAAAGTAACGGGTAACCTTTGTTTAGTATGATTTGCACCTAGTCCAGATTGATGCTCAATCAATCTCTTCTCTAAGTTATTGGTGCTGCCTGTATAATAACTTTCATCGGAACACAATAATATATACATCCAACCTTTCATAATCTTAAGGTAGTTGAAATAACTTAGAATAACCTAAACGCCCTGATGGTTATATTAAGACAACGAGATATTCATCTTTACATCAATCAGAACTGCGGTGGCTGAGCGCAGTCGAAGCCACAAAAAAACCCTTGATCGCTCAAGGGTTTTGTATTAAAAAGATAATTAATCTATTTCTTAACTTCTACTGGTGCATTAATCTTTTTGGTCATTTCTGCTGAAATTGCAGAACGTTCAAAAAGCATTTTACCTGCTCCTGTTTCTACCATCACAGTTCCTTTGTCACCGTTAATCTGGTTGACTTTCCCGTGAATACCGCTACTCATGATTACACGGTCTCCTACTTTCAAGGATTCTGCAAACTGTTTTTCTTCTTTGCGACGTTTAGACTGTGGTCTGATAATCAAAAAGTAGAAAATCACAATAATTAATATATAAGGCGCAAACCCTATAAGCTGATTCATGTCCATAATAATTAATTAAGCGTTAGGAACTGCTCCTGACTTTCCAGAAACAAAACCTTTAATTACGATTATTTCCTGACCAGATTCTGTATTGGTTTTAATAGTCACAGATTTACTTTGAGCATCTGGCTTACCACTGGTGTTAAATTTCACAAGTAATGTACCTTCTTCTCCTGGCGCTACTGGCTCTTTTGTCCATGTAGGAACAGTACAACCACAACTACCTTTAGCATTTACAATAATAAGTGGTGCTTTTCCCGTATTGGTAAAAGAATATTCTTTCTCCACAACAGTTCCTTCAGAAACAGTACCGAAGTCATACTCTGCTTCATTAAAAGTCATTACCGGGAAGTCAGCTTTTACAGATTCTCTATTTGCAGCTGCAGTAAGGTTCGCCTCATCAATTTTAGCTGATGCGTTTTCATTGCAACTTGTTAGCGATATTGCAGCAACTGCTGCAAATAATAATACGATTTTTTTCATTTTCTTGATATTTTTAAGCTTTGCAAAGATAACCAAACCCACTGTCCAAAACAAAGTTAACGCTAGGACTCTATTGTTCCTCTTCCTATCTTATTAATCATATCGTCCTTCTGGAACTGCTTGAGTAGATTGTCTAAAATTCCATTGATAAACACACTACTTTTAGGAGAGCTGTAGTCTTTAGAAATCTCTAAATATTCGTTCAAACTTGCTTTAACGGGAATGCTGGGAAAGTAAAGAAATTCACACTGCGCCATTACAATCATAACACTGTCAATCTGTGCGATGCGTTCAGAATCCCAGTTGGGCGTTTTACCATCCACACGCGCCCATAGTTCTTCATGATTTAAAACAGTTCTTCTAAAAAGATCCATGGCAAACTTAATATCGTCCGGTTCTTTTACCAGTTCTGGCAATTTAATTTCCTTATCAACTTTAATTTTCCGGATAAATTTGATCATTTCCGTATTAACCAGTGGATAATCATCCACCCAGGTAATATTTTCATCCTCTAGAAAGTCAAGTAGTTCATCGCTAGGTGCAATGATTTCTGCAAAAATGTTATTTATGAATGACTGATCCTTTTTAATAGAATCAGAATCTACACTTGCATAGGTTATAAATTCCTTACTGTTGATGATCTTATCATAAAGCCGCTCTACATATGCAGAATCTAAATGCCATGGATTCAAATTACGCTTTTGAAGGGCTTCTTTAATCAAAGGGCTTTTGGCCAGTTCAACAAGCACTTTATTTTCAATGAGCGCTCGACTGGGGTTTTTGACAGCCTCAGATCCAGTGAATCTCACTTGCGCGAGATTATAGCGTTTTTCAGCAAGTTTGTGAATTTCAATGAGCAATTGAACCATATAAAGGAACAATACAAACGTTTGCGTCATGCTGGTGTTCAGGAATTTTTCTAATTCCTTAAGATCGTCAGGGCGTTGTCTTTGAAAAGCAAAAACGGCCTGCATAACCTTAATGCGCAAATGTCGACGGGTAAGCATAAGAACTATTTTTCTAAGTGCTGCGCGAGCTGTGGTTGAGTCAGCTTTCGCGAAAGCGAAATTATTATAAACCCTATTGCTACAAAGCAGCTTTTAGGGATGGCAAAAATACTTTTTTCCTAGCTATTATCCTTGCTGTTCTGCACGTCTTGCATCGATGCGCGCCTGAGCGATCTGCAATGCCGCAGAATGTGTGGTAATACCATTTTGTTGAGCCTTGTTCAATATCTCAATGGTAGTGGTATAGATATTTTCTGTCTTACGCATGATTTCTGCACGGTCATAACCTTCTAACTCTGCATAAACATTAATGATTCCACCGGCATTGATCAAGAAATCGGGAGCGTAAACAATACCTCGCTGTTGCAACAACATACCATGTTTGTTTTCATCTGCAAGTTGGTTATTTGCAGCCCCAGCAATAATACTTGCCTGTAATTTACTAAGCGTATTATCGTTAATGGTAGCACCCAGAGCACAAGGAGCATAAATGTCCATAGGCTCTGCATGAAGATCTGAACCTTCATAGATTTTAGCGCCGTATTTAGCACTTACTTCTTCCAGGCGGTCGCGGTTAATGTCAGCAATAGTAACCTTTGCTCCTTCTTGAGTAAGGTATTCCACTAGCGCTTCTCCTACATTTCCTATTCCTTCTACAAAAATAACCTTGTCTTCCAGAACATCACTTCCATACTTAAAATGTGCTGCGGCTTTCATACCATTGAAAACACCATAAGCGGTAATAGGAGATGGATTTCCTGCGCCACCCTTGCTTTCTGAAATTCCAGTAACATATGGCGTCACTTCCCGAACGGTGTCCATATCTTCTGTAGTCATCCCCACATCTTCTGCAGTGATGTATTTACCACTCAAGCTATGAACAAATTCACCGAATTTGCGCATCATCTCTGGAGTTTTCTGGGTTTTTGCATCACCTAGAATAACGGCCTTTCCACCGCCCAAATTCAATCCAGTAATAGCACTTTTATAGGTCATTCCACGGGAAAGACGCAATGCATCATTCAATGCAGACCACTCGTTACCATAGTTCCACATTCTAGTACCACCTAATGCTGGTCCCAATACAGTATTGTGGATACTGATGATGGCCTTTAAACCTGTATCTTTGTCGTTGCAAAAAACAACCTGTTCATGGTCGTTAAATGACAGTTGCCCGAATACCGGATCTTGATTTATTAACTGCTCTATAGCATTCAATTCTTTAGACATATGATAATCATTTGTGCCGTTTTAGGGCTTAAAAAACGTGCAAAAGTAGCGTGATTTTACATACCGAACAACGACTTGCAACAAATAGTATATCGCTCTTAAAAAATACCAAGCGACCGCAACATTTATGAAAGAACTCAAGAAGCTTAACAGACTGTTTATTAAATACAAATGGCAGCTAATAGGCGGCATCATTGTCACCATTATCTCCAGATATCTTTCTCTTTACTTGCCTAAATATGTAGGTAAGATCATAAATCTACTAAATGATTACAGTAATGGCGAGCGCACGGACATTGATGTGGTTCAAGATGAATTGCTACTTTATATAGGTATAATTATAGGATCAACCTTGCTAGCGGCTGGATTGACCTTTATTATGAGACAGTTGATAATTGTGGTTTCACGCCACCTGGAATACGATTTAAAGAATATTATTTACGTCCAGTATCAAAAATTGTCCTTAGGCTTTTATAAGAAAAATCGCACCGGTGATTTGATGAACCGCATAAGTGAGGATGTTTCTAAGGTGCGCATGTATATGGGACCAGCTATAATGTATACTATTAATATGGTTACTTTGTTTGCAGTCGTGATTCCCGCAATGATTGAAACGGCCCCTACTCTAGCGCTTTACACATTATTGCCATTGCCTTTTTTATCGATTGCTATTTATGTGGTGAGTCGCGAGATTCACAAAAGATCCACGTTAGTACAGCAGTATTTATCCAACCTCAACACGATATCTCAAGAAGCTTTTAGCGGTATTTCTGTAATAAAGGCTTACAACCTTGCGCCGCAAATGAACACTCAGTTTGCCCAAGTAGCAAATGATAGCAAAGAAAAAAACATTGATCTTGCCCGCATACAGGCCCTGTTTTTCCCTATGATGGTTCTATTAATAGGATTGAGTAATATTCTGGTCATATATATAGGTGGGCGTCAGGTTATCGCTGGTGAGATTGAAGTAGGTGCGATTCCTGAATTTCTTATTTATGTAAATATGTTGACGTGGCCGGTAGCAGTCGTGGGCTGGGTAACTAATATGATCCAACAGGCTGAAGCTTCCCAAAAACGCATCAATCAATTTCTGGATATTGAGCCAGAAATCCAGAATCTTATGGAAGCGCACACACCTGTTTCTGGTAGTATTGAATTCAATAAGGTCAATTTTACCTATGAAGACACTAACATTCATGCCCTTAAAGACCTTTCTTTTAAAATTAACGCAGGCCAAACTCTAGCGATTTTAGGTAAAACGGGCAGCGGTAAATCCACTATTTTAGAATTGATAGGGAGATTGTACGATGTAACAGATGGTACTGTCTTGATAGATGGAACGCCTATACGAGATTTGAATTTAGATGATTTACGCAAGTCTATAGGTTATGTACCACAAGACGCATTTTTATTTTCCGATACTATAGGAAATAATATCTCTTTTGGTAAAAAAGATGCGAGCGAGGAAGAAATCAAAGCTGCCGCAATAAACGCTGTAGTTCACAAAAACATAGAAAACTTCACATTAGGTTATCAAACAGTGCTGGGTGAACGCGGTATTACATTGAGTGGTGGTCAGAAACAACGAGTTTCCATTGCACGAGCCATTATAAAGAAACCTAACATTTTACTGTTTGATGATTGTTTAAGTGCTGTTGATACAGAAACAGAAGAGCAAATCCTGAACAACCTTAAAAAGGTAACTCAAAACTCTACGACCATAATTGTAAGCCATCGCGTCAGTTCTGCAAAAAATGCAGATCAAATTATCGTTCTTGACGATGGTAGAATTATTGAAAATGGCAGCCATCAATCACTTATGGAAGCAAACGGTTATTATGCAGATTTGTATGCAAACCAGATGCTGGAACAGTAAGCGTAAAAAGTGGGTCTGCTTCTTAAGTTTTTTCCTATTTTTGATTGTTTACTAATTCCAATCAACGATCATGAGCGATAGAGACTATCAAGAGCAGGAAGAGATTTATTCCAAAGTAGTTAGAGCAGGCAGACGGACTTATTTTTTTGACGTACGTTCTACCAAAGCAGACGACTACTATCTTACCATTACAGAAAGTAAAAAATTTACCAACGATGATGGTAGTTTTCACTTCAAGAAACACAAAATTTACTTATACAAGGAAGATTTTGTAGAATTCGGTGAGACACTTAAAGAAGTTACGGATTACATTATCGATAAAAAGGGCGACGAGGTCATTTCTGACCGCCATCAAACCGATTTTAAAAAGGATGAGCCTGCACCACCAGCAGAGGCTGATGCAGCAGAACCCAACCATCCCGCGAGTTTTACTAATATAGATTTTGACGACATTTAGATCGCTCACATACTTATTAAAAGCCTTTCGACATGAAGGGCTTTTTAGTTTAGCACATTTAATTCCAGCACTATGAAATATAGCTACCTACTGATTATTGTATTTTTCGCTTTCGCGAAAGCGATGACCGCACAAGTTACCGTGGATCCTCAAATGGATTACTACTTACCGAGCGATGTCACTTATGATTCCTCCATCCCTACACCAGAAGAAGTTATAGGCTACGTCCCGGGAAAATGGCACGTCACGCATGATAAATTAGTTCAATATATGACGGCGCTTGCAGCAGCTAGTGACCGCATCACCATTGAAACTCGAGGAAAAACCTTTGAAGACCGCCCGCTGATTCTCCTCACCGTAACTTCTTCAAAAAACCAGGGGAATCTAGAGTCCATACGTCAATCTCATCAAGATAGAATTGACGGGAATGGTTCCAGCGATGGAGCTCCTATTGTAATATATCAAGGTTTTTCCATACACGGTAATGAACCCAGTGGCTCAAATGCTTCCTTGCTTTATGCCTATTATCTTGCAGCAGCACAAGGACCTGAAATTGAACAACAACTACAAAATACCATCATCCTACTAGACCCTAGTTTCAATCCAGATGGTTTGCAACGTTTTGCGGGATGGGTAAATCAACATAAAAATAAGAATATCACGACAGATGGAAACGATCGTGAATATGATGAAGCCTGGCCGGGTGGACGTACAAATCACTACTGGTTTGATATGAATCGCGACTGGTTGCCAGTACAATTGCCAGAATCTCGCGCTCGTATCGCATCTTTTAATAAGTGGATGCCTAATATTCTAACGGATCATCATGAGATGGGAACCAACTCTAGTTTCTTTTTCCAACCAGGAATTCCATCCAGAACGAACCCCTTGACACCACAAATGAATCAAGATCTAACTAAGGAAATAGGAACTTATCATGCTGCGGCGCTGGATAAAATAGGTTCGTTTTATTATTCTGAAGAAAGTTTTGATGACTTCTATTACGGTAAGGGATCAACTTTTCCAGATGTGAATGGTGGTATAGGCATTCTGTTTGAGCAAGCCAGCTCCCGTGGTCACGCTCAGGAATCAGTTAATGGTGTTTTGACTTTTCCATTTACTATTAGAAATCAGTTTACTGCTGCTATGAGTACTCTAGCAGCAGCAAACGGCATGCGTTCTACCATTCTTAATTATCAAGCTAAGTTTTATAAAGACGCTGCTAAAGAATCAAAGAATGGCTCTATTATTTTTGGAGATTCAAAAGACGCTGGAAAAACTGATGCATTTGCAGAGGTTTTATTAAGGCATGAAATTGAATTGAAAGAACTTACAGAAGACGTCAAAGTGGATGGTAAACAATACACGAAAGGACATGCATACATCATTCCAACAGCTCAAAAGAAAAGCCGACTCATTAACGCAATGTTTCAAAAGACGACGACGTTTACGGACAGTTTATTTTACGACATCAGCGCCTGGACGTTTCCTTTAGCTTTCAACATGGATTATTCCATGAGCGCTGGGTCTGGCATATCAAGTTCGCCGGTAACTTCCTCGATGATCGATGGTAAATTCAAGATTCAAAAGAGTAACCAGACTAAAAATACTTTAACTGAATCTTCCTATGCCTATTTAATGGAGTGGAATGAATATTATGCTCCTAAGGTTTTAAATGATTTATTGAAAGATAACATTATTGCTAAAGTAGCCATGCAGCCTTTTGAACTTAATGGGAAATCCTATGACTATGGAACGATAATGATTCCAGTGTCAAGACAGCCTTTTACACCAGCAGAATTAAGAGATCGTTTGAACAAACATCAAATGGATACAGGCGTTATTATCGATGCCGTAAACACTGGTGCCACCATGGGAATCGATTTAGGTTCTAATTCTTTTGTGCCATTAAAAGATCCGAAGATTGCTTTAGTAATAGGTAATGGTATTGATCCATACGATGCAGGAGAGATCTGGCACTTAATGGATCAACGTTACGATATTTCAATTACTAAAATTGAACTGGATCGCATGAGTCGTGCAGACCTTTCAAAATACAACACCATTATATTTCCTAATACTTATGGTAGTCCCAATAAAAACGTAGTGGAAAGCCTTAAGACCTGGACGAGATCTGGCGGAACTCTTATCGGTTATGGAAATGCATTGCGATGGATGTCTAGTGAGAAAATGTTGCCTGTGACTTTCAAGTCCACTGAGAACCCAGCCAAGAATGTCACTTTCGAGCAACGAAGTGATTTTAGCGGTGCTCAAGTGATCGGTGGATCCATATTTGAAACTAAGCTAGACCGCTCGCACCCGGTTGCATTCGGTTACAAGAATAGCACACTACCTATTTTCAGAAATTCAACCATGTTTATAGAAGCAGATAGCACCTCTTACAAGAATCCAATCAGATATACGGACGAGCCATTGATGGCAGGTTATAGCTCTAAAATTAATCTTGACGCCATTAAAAATACAGTGCCTTTCCAGCATAATAATTATGGCCGCGGTGAGGTTATTGGATTTACCGATAACACCAACTTCCGTGCATTCTGGTATGGAACCAATAAGTTGATGATGAATGCCATTTTCTTTGGGAAGGCAATGTAGCCAGCGGAGCTGGCAAAAAACAAATTACAAATTACAAATCCCAATTTAAGGAATTAGATGGATCAAAAAAAAATGCTGGACCTACGTCCAGCATTTTTTTTTGATTTAGGTATTACAAAGAATTTTATTCTTAATTTCTTGACTCACGCACAAGCTGAATTAAGGAATGGATTGCTCAATCTATTTTGAAAACGCCATAATCACGAGTTGGGTTTTGAGATTTTTAAAAGTTGAAACAAATCAACTGGCTCATATTAAATCTATATTTTTACTGAACCATTATCCTACTCTATCACCATTTTGTGCACTGCGCTCTGGCTGTAGCAAAATAACCTTATGATCTGCATCAACCGATCCTAGCACAAGACATTCACTCATAAAATTACCGATCTGCTTTTTGGGGAAATTGATTACAGCAATAATTTGTTTGCCCTTAAGATCTTCTAGCTTATAATGATCTGTAATCTGCGCGCTTGTCTTTTTAATCCCGATTTCTGAACCAAAATCTATTTCCATTTTATATGCTGGACATCTGGCTTCTGGAAATGAAAACGCGTCGACAATAGTGCCGACGCGCATATCTACTTTAGTAAATTCGTCCCAGGTGAGATTACTGGTCATTCATTCTAAGCTTTTCAATCATCTTTGGAGAAATGTAAACATCAGCTCCATAAGCATCAACTAACAACCCTTTATTACCATCATTACATTCAATAACAAATAGTATGGTATTGTCTCCTGGATCTGAAACACCTTCAAATCTGTAAAACTTTACGACCTCAAGTTCTTCAGCGTTCCATTTTTTCTTTAGGTTTTTAGATTTTAGCCCATCCTCTACTAGATCATAGTCTACGTTATAGCCCATGGATTGTAAATCTTCTATAGCTGTGGATAATGTATCGTATCCGTTTTTGAAATCAGTCATTATGGTTGTTTTGATTAAAGTTAATCAAGTAAGAAAAACCAACTGCTAGCATTTTCAAAACTTTAGTAATTACAAACGTTGTGTATCACATTAATGGCAGACTAAGAGAATGGTTTGTATCTTGTTACTTCAATTTAAAAAATCGTTTATGTCTTTGACTTCTTCTACCATGTTAGCTTTAGGAACCAAGGCTCCTGCATTTAGGTTACTAGATACTGTGGACGAGGAAATGTTATCCTTTGAAGATGTGAAGGGATCAAAAGGCACTGTGGTAATGTTTATTTGCAATCACTGTCCTTTTGTGATGCATATAAATCCTGAAATTGTACGCCTAGCAAATGATTACCGAGCGACTGGTTTTGGTTTTGTAGCAATTTCCAGTAATGATGTTGAGAAATATCCACAAGATGGACCGCAGTTGATGCAGCAAACAGCTTATGAAAATGCGTATCCTTTCCCGTATTTATACGATCAGAGTCAGGATGTCGCAAGAGCTTATCAAGCTGCCTGTACTCCCGATTTTTATCTCTTTGACAGCGAAGACAAGCTTATTTACCGTGGTCAGCTGGATAATTCCAGGCCTAGCAATGGAATCCCATTAACAGGAAGATCCATGCGAGAAGCCATTGATGCTTTATTAGGCAATAAGGAAGTAATGAAAAATCAGAAGCCTAGTGTAGGTTGTGGAATTAAATGGAAAAGTTAGGTGGGATAAGGTATGCGGTAAAACAAAAAATAGGCAATTGGCAATCACTATTTGCGACAGCAAATCAAGAATTAATAATCAACCTTTAAGCTTCCTCTCCGCTGCAGAGGGCTGGGGTGAGGTAAACTGCGTTCAGATCTCACTTCTTTATCGCATTTTTCACAGCACTTATGTTATCACCATTATAAAACACAATTTAAGCTTGTGTTGATCTAGATAGGCTAGATAAACGATTCCAGATCTAGTAATGGAATCCCATTAACAGGAAGATCCATGCGAGAAGCTATCGATGCATTACTGGGAAACAAAAAGGTTCCTGAAAATCAGAAACCCAGTATGGGTAGTGGGATTAAGTGGAAATTATAGTTTGAGCCATTACTTAGTTTTAATCTAATTAGCATAGCTAGGGACGCTTAACCGTAAATAATTGATTTGCTTTTCCTAAAATTGGGAAATATTTTGACATTCCATCACAGGGTCCTGTGGTTGCAGGTTCATATTCCAAACCTCCAACTCTTCCTGTGTAAAAATAAAATCCCAATCTATCGGGATTTTCAACATTGATTACTTCACCACCATTCAAATAAGAAGGTTCCATCATTGCAGTGATTCCACCAGAGCAAGAATCTTTCATACTAAACTCATGCTCTCCACGTTCATTAATACCTATCCATACCATGTCACTGGATTTGTTCGAAACATCACTGGTTAATAAAACTGCGCCAGATGAATTTCTAATCACAAATTTTATATTTAAGTTGTCAGTAGTTATCGATGTATAGCTGTTATAATAATCTTCAACAGTAACAGTCAACTCGTAACGATAATTTTTATACTCTCCTACCCAGGATCCTAAAAACTTATCCAATGAATTATTTAAATCTCGAACTTCCCTTACGGTGCTAGGGAAATTTTGATTGGCTCTAAACTCTGTTTGCTGCTCTATAGAAATCACTCTTTGAGATAGGCAGGTTATAGACAAAAACATTATTATAAATAAAATTTTCATTTTTAAATATTTTGTTAACATGGTGATACAATTTTTAGGCCGTTTTGGGTTTTTTGAATTTTTGTAGTCGTATCGTTTTCATTTAGTTTGTACAGACCAACATTTTTAATTTGAAACTCTTTGTCTAAAAAGTTCAACAGACCAAGTTCTGTATCGTTTTCAAGTGCTTTTTTATATCTTATTAGCATATCCTCATCCTTAGAATCAAAATTGCGAGGAAAACCCATTAGCATTTGTTGCACATTTTCTATTTGTAATAAATAATTCCCTAAATCTGTAACTACCATTACAAAACATTGTTGAATATCAAGTTCATTTTCCCATTCTGTTCTACCGTAATCATATTTCTTTCTTGCTAAGCTAAATAGCCATTTTACATCTGTGGGAGAAAACATTTTAATAGTATTACGAGTGGGCGTTCTTCCAAAATTTGCATTATTTGGGTCAGTAATTGGTGGTAATGAGTATAAATTCCAATGTGTGTGTATTGCACCATAAGTGTCTGCGTCATGTGGAATTGGTGTGCTCGCATCTGTTCCTTGAACAAAATTATAACTAGTACCATTTGCATTTTGGTTAACTTGATAACCTGTCTCATCTGGTTCGCTCAACTTAGCTACCAAATTTGAAACTTTCATTTGTAACGTGTTATTATTGGTTCGTTCTTTAGCTCTTTCACAATTAGAATCATCACTAAACACGCAAACTCCATTAACATCCTCAACTTTACCACTAGGACAATCGCAATCTCCATTAGAATTTAATACTTTACCTGTGTTCGGCGGACATTTAGGAGCTGAACCACCACCGCCACCAGCAATAGGATCTTCAGGATCATACAAATTCTCCGTTGGAATCATATGATCTCCAAAATCATGTAGAATAAAAGACCAATTGATAATAGTTCTAGGAGGATAAGCTATTACCACTAAATCGTCTAGCTCTCCTAAATCCCACAAAATATCACCTTCATCTTGAAATATTAAGGTCGTCATAAAGGCAAACCCAGCTTGTGTCGTTTCAACCTTACGATTTATTTTATGAGTAATTCGTTTATCCTTTAATTTATAGCCTCCCATTAAAACGCCATTAAAGTCTACATAATATAAATCTCCATCCATCATATCACCATTGGCATCTTCTTTAATGGGGTTCCTTGCCTCTATCGCTCCAAAATACGAATTACCTTCTTTTAGGAATACCATTTTAAATAGCAAATCTGATTCTACGTTTATCGTTGCCTTTACGGTAGCTAGTTGTGCTTGAGACAACTCAATATCTGCAAGATCATAAGTTTCCCAATCCGGAACCACAAGTAGCGTCTGACTGCTTTTTTTAAAAAAACTTCCTATACGGGAAGAAGTGCGAGTAGTAGTAACGTGAGTGAAAAGACCTTTAGCCTCGTCAATAGATACAGTCTCTAATTTTTCCGACACTGGTAGGCGAGGATAATCATCCACCACACAACTGCTTAATAAAAATAACGGAAATAAATAAAAAAACTTAAATATTTGATAGTGAAGCTTCTTCATTTCTTAAAGTTTTGTCAAAAAAAAACAAATGAAGATTAAAACCTAATTTAAGTGAATAAATAAAAACTAAAGTCCAAAGAATTCGGAATTTGACAGATTCCTAGCCTTACCTCAAGAGACCCTGAAATGAATTCAGGGTGACAACAAGGAATAGGGTTTTATAAAACTGAGGAATTTAAATAATTGGTAATCGCGATTTGCACAGCATATCAATAATTGGTGATATTGTTCAAAAAGACACTAATTAGATTATTACTACACAACACAACTGTTCTCGGCCGCCCCTTCGGCTGCGCTCAGGGAACAGCTCGAACTGACATGGCAAATTTCAGTTTGAGATTTGAGGTTTGAGGTTTGGAATTTGACGCCTAAGCGTCTAGGTGTATCATCGCAAAAATCGCATAATTGATCATATCCTGATAATTAGCATCCAGACCTTCTGATACGATGGTTTTACCGGCGTTGTTCTCAATTTGCTTGACGCGAAGGAGTTTTTGGAGAATTAGATCTGTTAGCGAACTCACTCTCATTTCTCTCCAGGCCTCGCCATAGTCGTGGTTTTTGTCCATCATTAACTGCTTTGTGATGGCGATGTGTTTGTCGTACAATTCCGTGGCTTGCTGGGTGTTGAGATCTGGCTGTTCTGCAATTCCGTTTTCCAGTTGGATCAATGCCATGATGGAATAATTGATTATGCCTATGAATTCGCTTTCTTGACCTTCATCAACTTTGGATTCCGTTAGAGTTTGAAGTCCGCGTATGCGCTGCGCTTTTATTAAGATCTGATCGGTAAGCGATGGCAACCTCAAGATGCGCCATGCACTGCCATAATCACTCATTTTATTGATGAACAGATCGCGACAGGTCTGGATTACTTGATCGTATTGCTGGCTGGTATCAGGCATGGAAACTGGGAGTTTTTTTCAAAGCTATATAAATATTTAATTTTTCATTAATAGAGATCTTTTCAATGAATAGTGAGTGTTTAAATAACTTCAATGTAAATTTCGGGCACAAATTACGATATACCTACCTTATGACCACGATAAATTGCGCTGGGAAACTTATTGACCTCACCCATCCCAAGGTTATGGGGATTATAAACGTCACTCCTGACTCCTTTTACGACGGTGGTGCCTTGAAAACCGATAATGACGTGTTGCATCAAGTGGAAAATATGCTTCAGGAAGGTGCCACTTTTATTGATGTAGGCGGTTACAGCAGCCGGCCTGATGGCACTCATATCTCAGTGTATGAAGAGCTCCAGCGTGTCATTCCTATTATTGATTTGATCAAAAACTCTTTTGATAACGTGATATTGAGTTGTGACAGCTTTCGCGAAAGCGTAATTTCCACAGCCATCCAGCACGGCATTGACATCGTGAATGACATCAGCGCTGGGAAACTGGATGATAAAATGCTGGAAACCGTCGGAAAAGCTAGTATTCCCTATATCATGATGCACATGCGTGGCACGCCTCAAACCATGAAATCATTAAATGCGTACGAAAACCTCATCATCGAGATGAATACTTATTTTGCAGAGCGCATCGCTTCTGCAAGAGCCGCAGGAATCAAAGATATCATTATCGATCCAGGATTTGGTTTTGCTAAAAACATACCTCAGAACTTTCATTTATTAAAAAATATGGAGCTTCTTAAAGCTCATGAATCGCCTATTCTTGCAGGGATTTCCAGGAAATCAACCATTTACAAAACCCTGGGAATCACCGCAGCGCAATCGCTTAATGGAACTACCGCATTACATATGGTCTGTCTTCAAAACGGAGCCAAAATCCTGCGTGTCCATGATGTAAAAGAAGCTATGGAAGTCGTAGCATTGCATCAGGCGATTCAAAAAAATTAATCCTATTTTTACGAGTAATGGAGCTACCCGACTTTAGAATAATTGACCTGATTGACATTGTCCTTTTTGCGGCATTGATTTTTTATCTCTACAGACTGGTTAAAGGAACCGCTGCAATCAATATCTTTATTGGGATCGTGATCATTTATCTGATCTATCAAGTCACCGTTTTCTTGAAAATGGAAATGCTTTCCAGAGCTTTGGGAGCCTTTACCGGCGCTGGAGTTTTTGCGTTGATCGTAGTTTTCCAACAAGAAATACGCCGATTCCTGCTCATGATAGGATCCACAAATTTTACTTCAAAGCGGCGGTTACTGCGGCAATTACGCATTTTCAAAGCAGATGTTGATAATCATAACAGTGTGGTGGACGAGATTGTAACGGCCTGTAAACGAATGAGTGCGACTAAAACAGGAGCCCTCATCGCCATTAAGCGCGATGGATCTCTGGACTTTTTAAAAAGTAGTGGTGACACCATGGACATTGTCGTTAATGCCCCTATTATTCAGAGTATTTTCTACAAGAATAGCACGCTACATGACGGTGCCATGATCATAGAGGAAAATAAAATTACAGCCACCCGGGTAATTCTTCCCGTATCTGATAACCGGAAGATCCCACAGCGTTTTGGTTTAAGGCATAGAGCTGCATTAGGACTGACAGAGCGTAGCAATGCCCTCGCTATCATTGTAAGTGAAGAAACAGGGCAGGTTTCATTAGTCATTAACGGCGAGTTTGAAAGCTATGAAGACATGGATGACCTGTCTGATAAAATAAAATCCCATCTCGCTTAATGGAACGCCACTGTAAAAATTGCGATAATATGCTTTACAGCGGCCACACGCACTGTGCCAGTTGTGGTGCAAAATGGATCGAGAACAGGATCACGATGCGACAGGTAGGAACAGATTTTACAGATATGTATCTGGGCGTGGATACAAAGTTTGTGCGCACATTTGTGGATCTTTTTAGAAAACCTGGTGTAGTAATCAATGGTTATATATCTGGTCGCCGCCAGTATTATGTGGATGCCATTAGGTATACTTTACTAACCATATTAATCTCAGGACTTTATACCTTTTTGATGCGCTCTGGAGGTTTCTTTGATGTATACTTAACAGAGATTCAAGCGATGACCCCTTCCGGATCTGAGTCTCCCGAAGCGCAAGAATTCGGGACGAAATTTGGCCTAAAAATGGTGAATTTTATTTTCGATTTTCAAGGATTAATACATTTCACGACAATTCCTTTGCTTGCTTTAGTAGGAAGGATAACTTTTTGGGGTAAACGCTATTACAATTTTACCGAGCATATCGTATTTTACTTATATACCTACGCCCACAGCATGATAGTGACAACGCCTATCACTATTATTCTGATGTATCTATCTTTCGATCTATATATGTACTGGAGTTTTTCAGTATTTCCAGCAATGTTCCTTTATAATGCTTACTGTTATAAAAGATGTTTTAATCTTGACTTTCAAACTACGGTGCTTAGAAGTTTGATATCCATTATTGTATTAATAACGATCCTCATTTTAGCCTTTTTATTTTTAATGATCATCATCTTTTTAACGGCATTGATCGCAAGTAAATTAGGCTTTGATGTTGAAAGTTTTATAACTGGATAATCATCCTTTATTTAAGCTACTTCCTGTTGTAAGAACTGCACCTCATACAAATTTTTGTAATAACCACCTTCTTTTTCCAGAAGCTCATTGTGAGTTCCCATTTCTACAATTTCTCCGGCATCCATGACGATAATCTTATCGGCTTTTTTGATGGTGGCGAGACGGTGAGCAATGACGATAGACGTGCGGTCTTTCGTTATGATGTCAGTCGCACCCTGGATTAATTGCTCGCTGTAGGCATCTACAGAACTGGTAGCCTCATCAAGGACGAGAATACTAGGGTTTGAAACGTACGCTCTCAAGAATGCGATCAATTGCCGCTGCCCAGAACTAAGCATCACACCACGTTCTTTCACATTGTAATGGTATCCTTGAGGAAGTGACATAATAAACTTGTGCACCCCTATTGTTTTTGCTGCGGCGATGACATCATCTTCTGTAATATCAGGATTTTTAAGAGTAATGTTATTCAATATGGTATCTGCAAACAGGAAAACGTCTTGAAGCACTACTGCTATTTGTGACCTAAGGGATTCTAGATTGTATGCTTTCGCGGAAGCGGAATCCACTAGAATCTCTCCTGCATTAATTTCATAAAACCTAGAAAGAAGGTTGATGATCGTGGATTTACCGGCACCTGTTGAACCTACGATTGCGACAGTCTGGCCTGCTTCTACCTTAAAGCTAAGATTTTTCAAGACCAACTCATTATCTACATAACCGAAATCTACCTTTTTGAATTCGATATCTCCTTTTAAATTTGATGCGATGATACTGCCGGTATCCTCAATCCTGGAATCTGTATCCAATATTTTGAAAACGCGGTTTGCAGCTACCATACCCATTTGTAACGTATTGAACTTATCTGCAATCTGACGCAGTGGACGGAATAGCTTTTGGGACAAATCGATAAACATCACGATCGTACCTATTTCTATGGCGCTCACCTCAGCGTCTAAATTCATAACTACTCCTATGTAAACGATCAAGCCTATAACGATGCTGGAAGCCATCTCTGCAATTGGGAAAAATATGCTGTTGTACCATACCGTTTTTACCCAGGCAACACGATGCTTATCATTAATCTCTTTAAATTGCTCATATTCTACCTTTTCACGATTGAATATCTGAACGATTTTCATTCCAGTCACACGTTCCTGAACAAAGGAATTAAGATTACTCACCTGGTTACGCACATCTTCAAAAGCGACTTTCATGGCTTTTTGAAATACACGCGTTGCATATAGAATAAAAGGCATCACGATAAGCGCAATAAGGGTCAATTGCCAACTAGAATAGGCCATAAACCCTAAAACGACTACCATTTTTAATAAGTCTGAAATGATCACAAAAAGACCTTCAGAAAAAATACTGGCAATGGTTTCAATATCACTTACAGCACGAGTCACGAGTTTTCCCACAGCGCTCTGATCAAAATATTTCATTTTGAAACCTAGCATGTGATCAAATAATTTTACCCTTAAATCTCGAATAACCTGCTGACCTAGCCAGTTTGCATAAAATATGAATCCCAGCTGCAGCAAAACGTCTGCGGTTAGCACCCCTATCATCATATAAATAACCGTATCAAAGCCCTCGAACTGCTGTGTTGTAATGTGCTCATCGATTGCAACCTTGATCAAATAGGGCATTCCTATAGCCACTACAGAAAGTAGAATAGCACTGATAGCTACAAAATAATAGGTTTTGCGATAAGGTTTAGTATAGGAAAGCAGTCGCTTAAAAAGCGAAAGGTTGAATGCGTTACCTGTAGTTGATCCCATAAATTATTTGAGCAAATGCGCGATGCTAGATCGCAATTCTTCTTCTTTTTGTGAACCGATCACGTATTCTTTTGAGTCGGTTTTTATGTGTAAACCTTTTGACCCTTTAATATTATAAACCGTTCCCATTCCCGTCCACAATCTTATTCCCCAACCACCGACAAAGCCATAGTCAATAACTTTTGCCATTTTGAGATCGCTCCAGTTCCATTCTCTCTTTAAAATTGGATAAAATTGGACGCTTATTTTTTCCCGAGTAATAATTGTCGTCAATTTCATGATATAGAACAACACGATCATACCCATAACACCGAATAAGCTACAAACAATTACGATCGTTGAAATTGTGCTAGGATATTCTACAGCAGCTGCAACGGCGGAAATTATGATAATTATAGAGGTGAAAATTATGATCAACCACAACCACCATTGCTTGAACTTTTGCGATTCCTGAAAGATGATTTCATTCATTGTTCCAAATTTCTTGAGGATACCTCACTTTAGTCAGATATAATCCCTGTGCTTGAGCACTAGCACCGGCTTCTCCTCTGTCTTTAGAGGCAATAATGCGATGCATGTCCTCAATATCTAACTTCCCGTAACCTACTTGCAATAATGTTCCCACTATCGCCCGTACCATATTCCTTAAAAAACGGTTTGCTGTGACATGAAATACTAGCTCAAAACCTTGAGTTTCAAAACGTGCCTCGCTAACATCACAAAGATAAGTCTTTACCTCTGTGTTGGTTCTGGAGAAACATTCGAAATCTTTGTATTGCAGTAGTATATCAGCAGCGGCTTGCATGCGCTCTATATCTGGAATTCTATATAATATATAACTCGATCTATTTTTAAATGGATCAGGTCTCAAGTTGAATCTGTATTCGTAAGAACGGTGTGTTGCGTGAAATCTCGCATGAGCTTTCTCTGTTACCTTCCTAATTTCAAAAACGCTTATGTCTTTTGGAAACCAGCGGTTAAGTCGGTATGTGAGTTGGATCTCGTCTATAGGTTCGTCAAAGTCAAAATGGGCAAACATTTGAGTAGCATGAACTCCGGTGTCCGTTCTTCCTGCACCCGTTACGTATATTTTAGTCCGCAACATTTTAGACAATCCCTCTTCTATAACTTCTTGTACCGTAATGCTTTGTGGCTGTCGTTGCCAGCCGTGATAAGCGGTTCCATCGTAAGCAAGTTCTATGAAGTAGCGTTGTTTTTCCATTTTGTGCAAAGGTAAATGCTTGAGTCGGAATTTGGACGAACGACTTGCTCGGTTTTTAGCAGGCTTAAAAGCTTGCTAAAGAATGATGACAGACTACTTCTTTCCTAAGAGTAGACTTTAAGTCTATCCTTAGGAAAAACTTTGTTCACTCGGGCGCTTGTCTCATTGTCCTTCAGAGATTTCTCCGGAGGAGAAAGCAAATTGTTTTGAACGTTGTAACAAAGGTGGTGTAAAACCAATAAAATCATTTGTAATGCTTGTAGCTCCTCGACTAGAATTAGGCCCAGAACAGATGATTTCACTGTGTACAGCGATGCAATCAAGAATGGTTGAAGTTCCGCAAAATCTTGTTTAAATTTAGATTCAAATTCAAGTTTACTGGAACTTCAACCTATCCGTCTTCTGATCTGCTATCGCAGAGCAGAATCCACCTTTCCGTTTTCTCGGAAAGGAGTTTTTTTACGCGGGTGCTGACCTCATTTTCCTGTCGGACATTTCTCCAGCGGAGAAAACAAGTTTTTTCGAACATTATAACAAGGGTAGTATAAAGCAAATAAGATCATTCATAATGCTTGTAACTCCTTGCCTAGAATCAGGCGAGGACAGATTGTTTTTGCTGTGTACGGCGACGCAATTGGATGTCGTTGAAGTTTTACAAATACGAATCATTTCTAGAGCCTAATTTTAAGCTCTGCGGAACTTCAACCTATCCGTCTTCTGATCTGCTATCGCAGATCCAGAATCCACCTTTCCGTTTTCCCGGAAAGGAGTTTTTGTACTTGGGTGTAATATTCTGTGGAAATATCCCAGAAGGAAAATTATCCCGGTTCAATAACAGAATAATCGGCAATTAATAATCACGTTTTGCGACAGCAACACAACAGTTGAAAATTTGGGATTTGGGATTTGGGATTTAAAGATTGTAGAATCAACCTTGCCTCCTACCTTTGCGTTATGAAAATATTGCTCTTATCAGATACCCACAGTCATTATGACGAATTCATGGAAAAATATATTCTTCAAGCAGATGAGGTTTGGCATGCTGGCGATATAGGGAATCTAGAAGTAACTGATAAAATAACGGCGCTGAAACCACTGCGCGCTGTTTACGGGAATATTGATGATGATAAAGCCAGAATGCAATATCCATTAAATAACCGCTTTGATTGCGAAGGAATGGATGTCTGGATCACGCACATAGGAGGATATCCCGGGCGATACAATCCCAACATCAGACAAGAAATAAATGCGAAGCCGCCAAACATCTTCATTTGCGGACACAGCCACATTCTTAAAGTGATGAATGACAAAAAGCTCGATTGTCTGCACATGAATCCGGGTGCAGTAGGAACACATGGATTTCATCAAAAACGCACAATGTTGCGCTTTGAGATCAATGACGGTAAAATTTCAAATTTAGAGGTTGTGGAGAAGGATCGGTAGATCAGGCCGCAGTCTCAATTTCCAGTTTCCAGTTTCCAGTTTCCAGTTTTTACCTGATGAATGATTAGATATTAATTCGGTGACTTTAAAGTTAATACGGAAAGATCCTTCTCAGAAGTTACCTGCAGTTCTCATATTCGAGTGAGCCTCCCTCTGATTTGATGGTTTTACAACTTTAGTTTAGAAACAAGTCGCGCTCTTAAATCTCGTTTCTAAGGATCTGTTTGTAGCTTTCCTGTACTAAGGTACTTCCATACGTTCGCTCCAGTCGCTTTACTATAAAATGACCTTTGGCCATATCTTGAAAGTGGTCAATGAAAACTGTATTTATAGCAGCTCCGCCCAGTGCGCCTATTGCTGGAATAGCCTGAGCGGCAACTTTCTCTGAAACCTGAATGCTAAATCGTTGAGCGATTTTTGAAATGAGATTGATTACCGCTGGCGCCGCTTCCTTGGCAGCCGCTTTACCCGTGGTAAATTGTAAGGCTTCTGAAACTGATTTGGCTAACGCGGCTCTAACAATAAGGTATCCACTTTCTGTTGCATCGTCTGAATCTTTATTTCCTCCCAGCGCAAAAACTTCTAAACAAGCGAGTTTAGTTTCCATAGCACTAATCGATTCACCTTCACTTCTAGCAACGTCTGCTATGGATCTAAGCATTATTCCAGTAGATATAGGTAGCTCTACCGCCAAGCCAGCAAAACCAAAAAATCCTCCAACGCCACCAGAAACAGCAGCACCCGTTTTATGCCACAAGTTAGAGGCTTTTCTCTTTGGGGTATCTTTCATGGTAAAAATTGCAGCATCGGCTACTTTTAATAATGCGATTTGAGTAATATCACCGATTTTTGATTGTACAGAACTAGGCAACATTTCAAGTCCTTTTTCTATAGGAGAGCCTATGAAGTTTGTAATTCTTGCTGCTATACCTGGATTTTCTAAAATAATTACAGCTTTTTTTAAATCGCTGAGGTCTCTGTTGTTTAATTCCATATAAGATTTGAAAATTAAGGTAAATGGGATGAACCAGAAGTTCTGCACTTCCCGCTGAAATATAATTAATATCTCGTTTTAAAACAAAGTTCTATAATTCGGGATGTTGGGCAACTATACATGAATGACTTGAAATATTGTTGAAGATCCTGCTCTAAAACAATTGAGCCAAGGCTTCAGATTTGTTTGCGGCTAAATAATAATTTCACATCTATTTTTGGTAGCATCTCAAATTATAACACATAAAAAAACTGGAAGCTATACTTCCAGTTTTTGTCTAATTAAGTACTCGATATCATTCCCCCAAACTTTACCGAGTCACCTTATTATATTGATTCAAACATACTCAAAGAATGAATTAGTTTTGGGAAGATTCCATAAGTGATAGTGATTTTAGGATAAGTGTTCTTGCTCTAACTCTAGTGTAACTATCGTTCCTACAGCGGTATGTGTTATCTCTAGTGCCGTTGTAGGGTTATATCCTAAAAAGGATAAGCGTTCCCTGACTAATTGTGTTCCCTTTGAAATATGACGCTTGTTTTTTTGGCTTGCGTTTCCTATCCCATTGTCTGTAACGGTGCAGCGATAGTAGAAATGATCAATGATTTTAGTTTGATCATGTTTCCTGTCAGGCTCTTCATTTGTTATTTTCGCGAAAGCGATATTTAGACGTGGCGATTCGATCCGGGAAGGAAACGCGTGCACGAATGCATTTTCTACAAAAGGCTGCAACATCATGGTAGGAATACTGGTCTGAGAAAGGGATAATTCTGGATCGATGGTAAAAGTAACATCTATACGGTCTGAAAATCTTGCGTTTTCTAGGGCACTATACTTTTTTAGGTAATCGATTTCCTCTTCTAGCGTTAAATAAGGTCGTGTAGTGTTGTTCAAATTAGCTCGCATAAGGTCAGAAAAAGTTCTTAAGTAACGCATCGCTTTTTCATTCTCGTTATTGCTAATCAAGTACTGGACGGAATTAAGTGAATTAAATACAAAATGAGGATTCATTTGTGAAAGCAACGCCTCCATTTTAACTTCCTCGTTGCGCTTAATCGCAGCCTCTTTTTCTAGGGCTCTCTTTTTTGCGCGTTTCCATTTTATATGTATATAAAACGCGATTAGACCAAAAGATATGCAAAAACACAGCACGATAAACCATAGGCTTTTATAGAACGGGATCGCAATACTGAAATCTAGAATCTGTTTATCCAGCGTCATTCCAGTAGAGGCATCTTTGACTCTGACAAACAAATTGTATTTACCCGATTCTAAAAATGGCAAACTTAAAACGGCATCTTCCAACGGAGTCCATTCCTGAGATGGGTCTAACCGATAACTGTATTTTAACTTCCCTGGGTATGGGTGTTTATTAGTTGTTAACTGTAACTCTAGTGAATTCTCATCAGAAGCTAATTTTAGTTTATCGCTTGTTTTCCAGTCTCTAGAAATACCATTTACAATAATTGAACTTACTGCAATTCCTGTAAGCCGGTTATTTTGATCAATGATATCTGCAAGCTTTAATTTATAACTGCCATTATCGCTCCCCAACATTAATAGGTTACCATCCATGAAGCCGGTGTATATCTTTTCATCAATCCCCTGTTCCCGATCTAAAAATATCTCCCGTTTGCCGTTATGTAATACAATACCTTTAGGTGTTCCTATAATGACAAAGTCCTTATAGGAATTCAAAAATGTAATTGTGCTTCCATAATCGGTATTCCTTTCCAACTTTGCAGCTGTAAAATTCTTTTTATCATCATTTAAAATGAAGACGTCACCATCCTCATTTGAAACCGCAATCTGATCCCTATTATATTTCGTAATGAATCGCAACCGGTTCTCTTTCCATAAATCACTCTCTTTGTAAGAAGTGAACTTACCTTCTTCATAAGCGTACAGCCCATAAAAAATAGAAGTCATGTAAGTTTTAGCACCTACTTGTAAGCACCCTACTACATATCGCGGGTTCTGTTGTGTTTCCTGTTGATCATAGTAGGTGTATTCTATGGGATCAACCGATTCATAAATTCTAGTACCATGAAAAAAATTAGTTTCCAGTAGCTGGTCTGACGCTGTAAAACTAAATTCTAAGGCATGCACAGGAAGATAGTTCTTCAATGTACCTGTCGTGTCAAATTGATAGATCCCTATTGACGTGTTCACCCAGAAATGACCTGCTCGATCTTTTACACTATAAAAAGCGATGTCTCGGGCGTTCGTATCGTATTCTAATTCATAAAAATGATCCTCATATTGAGGAAGATTATTTTTATATTTATTGACATACTCCACTTGCCAGGTCTTGAAATCACTAGCGGTAATCAATGTTTGGCCTATCTGTAAACCATCATTATACAAAGTCGCCGTCATTTCATTAATACGAGAAAATCCCTGGATTTTTTTGTGATTTGAGGGTAGGAACTGAAGTTTTTCATCCATTTTTATGGCAAACAATCCCTTATCTAAAGTTCCCGCATACAGTAGTCCTAGATCCTTATCAAAGGCTAGACTGGTAACCTGAGTACTTTCAATGCCGAAATCTTCATTGCGCAACTTCATCCCTGTCCCAGTAAGTTCATACAACCCGCCGTCATTTGTATAAATCCCCCAGGCAGCGCCATACATCTGATTATTAACTTTTTGGTAATCCCATATGATCGAGTTTCCCAAAGGGTTTAATTCTTTGTGCTCATCTAGATTTTCTAATTGTGATGTAGGGATTTTCTTGAAAAATTGTTTGCCACTTAAATAAATGGAGTCCTTAAAGGTTTGTGTGGCATACAAATTCTTTTCTGCTGAGATCATTTTTAAATGGAGGTCATTTTGAGTTCTCTCTATTCTGTAGATTCCGTTTGTGTAGGTAACGGCAAATACATCCTCCATTGCTATAAAACCACTTACGATGAACTTCTCATCTTTGATACTTTTCGGTTTAATAGAATTGATATTCTTAGGTTCCTTCAAATCGATAACGGCAACACCATCGCTGGTGCCTGCATACAAGATATTTTTATCGATAAAAAGTTCGGTAATTTCTTGATTCGGTAGTTTGTCGTTATTAGGATAAGCCACTAGTTGATTGTTGTAATAACTAGTAAGTCCTTTACCATAACTGCCTATCCAGATGCGTCCCGTATCATCTTGGGCTAGTGCCCAGATATTATTTTGAGTAAGGCCATCTTCCTTATAAAACGTGGTGATCTGGTTATTATATTTACGCACTAGGCCATTGTTAGTGCCTATCCACAACGCACCATCTGCAGCCATAAATAAAGTTCGCACGGTATTATTAGGCAGTATATCTCGATCTGTATAATTAGTGGATGGGAATTGTTGAGCTATGGCTACATAGCCCAACAGCCATACAAATAAGAAGTTATGCCATCTCACCCATCCTGCTTTTAAAGAATTTAAGTTTGCGCTCTGCCACTTTTAATAACTTACCGTTACATAACTTCACTTCCTTGTCTGCATTGACGAAACAATTCACCTCGTTCAAATTAACAATATAAGAGTGGTGAATCCTGCAAAAACTATTAATAGGTAAACATTCTTCAATAGCTTTCATGGAACTAGTGACGAGCTTTATCGTTTTATCTTTAAAGTGAATCTGGCAATAATTACCCGCAGACTCAACATAAATAATATCCTTAAGAATTACAACGTCAAAACCGGACACCGTGTCAAAAACAATACGCTCCTTTTCCTGTTTGCTTTCTATATACTCGGCAAAAACGTCAAATTTCTGAAGAACGGCTTTTTTATGAATCGTTGATTTTGTGAATCGGTCGATGGCTTGTTTTACTTTTTCAGGATCTAATGGTTTGAGCAGGTAATGTAAAGCGCTACAATCAAATGCTTTAATAGCATATCGATCAAATGCAGTCACAAAAATAATTTCAAAATCAATCTCTTCAAAATAGCTCATCAATTGAAAACCATCTTCTTCTGGCATTTGAATGTCTAGGAAAACAAGATCAACTTTATTGTTGCGTATTGCAAGAACGCCCTCGCTCACTGATGCACAACTATCCACCAAATGAAATTTATCATCCAGTTCCTTTTCCAGCAAACTGGCTAGGAAGGACCGAGCATTTGATTCATCATCTATTATTACAATATTTACCATGCTTTAAAAGTAGCAAAACTTTTAACAGATGTCAGAAATATAATAAATAGGATAGAATTTGAACGGATTCCGCTTTCGCGAAAGCAGACTAGCACATCCTCTCAGGGAAAGAACTTGATATCAAAAATGGACATAAAAAAAACCTGCGAGGTGGCGCCTCACAGGTTTTCACACTAATAGTACTAAGATTCTTGTGTTTAACGTAAACGATCCACAGATTTTACAAGCTGTTCATCCTTTCTTATTGCCCTGTTAGCCAGGACGAGTAAAACGATAGATAGGATAGGAATGAACATCCCAATGCCTTTCTCTGCAACCGCCGTCGCTCCAGACATCGTTAGGGCTCGTGTTACGAAAACTCCTAGTAGAATGAGATTTAACATAATATTCAAACGGTTGATGACCGTCTGTAATTTTCTATTATTATATAAAAATATGGCAAACAATGATAAAACAGTACTTGCTGCAAATGCTCCAAAATAGGCGTTGTCATCCATAGCCACTACTTCATTACCCTCGCCATCAACCCATAGGCTAACTAAAAACACGAGCCCACCACTACATGCTGCAGCAAGTATTAACCAGATGGTTTGTATTCTTTGGATCATAAGTAGAAAGCTTAATTTTTCTTTAAAGCTTGACAAAAATACATTTTACAACCAAAAAACAAAGGTTCATAAACTTTTTTTACCGTATCATTGTAACATAATAATGTTAACCACCTCTTTATAGGTTAACTAGAGGCTGATAATTTTTCTGATAAATTCCAGTCTTCAAATTACCTTAGAAAATTTACACACACTTTTCCATATTTACATGTTTCAAATAGCTGATTTAAAATCAAAGAAACTTCCTGAACTACAGGAAATTGCTCAAGGATTGAACGTCCCAAAATTTCGCACTATGCGCAAACTGGATCTGGTTTACAAGATTCTAGATTTGCAAGCAGCAAACCCAGACGTAGTTAAAAAACTGGACAGTGACACTACATCAACTCCAGATACTACAACTAAAGCGCAAGACCCGAAAGAACGCAAACCTAGACCCGCTCCCAAAAAGCGAGAGCCTAAAGCTAAAAAGCCCAACCCTCGCAATCAAAAAGATTCCAAAGAAGCGGATCCAGACCATAAAGGAGGTGATACCACTAAAAAGCCTGAGGTGAACAAACCTAACCCACGGCCTGCAAAATCTTCTGAAAGCCGCCAGGATTCTAATGATAAGCCTAAGCCACGTCACAACAATCAACGCGACAAAAAAGAATCCGACAATAAAAGTGATAAGAGCGGTACTGATAACCGCAATGATAATCGTCGGGATAGTAAGAATGATAAAGACGGTAATGATAACCGCAGCGATAATAAGCGTGATAATAAGAGCGACAAGGACGGCAACGACAATCGTAATGATAACCGTCGCAACGATAAAAATGATACGGATGGCAATGACAACCGCAATCCTCGTCAAAAAAATCAGCGCCAAAGCAATCAAAATAACGTTCCTAAAGGAAATAAAGACACCCGCAACCGCTACCGCGATCCAGAGTTTGAATTTGACGGGATCATAGAAAGTGAAGGTGTTCTAGACATGATGCCTGACGGTTATGGATTCCTGCGCAGCAGTGATTATAACTATCTAGCCTCACCAGATGATATTTACGTTTCTCAGTCTCAAGTTCGTTTATTCGGTTTAAAGACGGGAGATACTGTTTTAGGAATGGTACGTCCACCTAAAGAAGGCGAGAAATATTTCCCGCTAATCAAGATCTCACAGATCAACGGACTGGATCCTAGCGTCGTGCGCGACCGGGTTTCTTTTGAACACTTGACTCCATTGTTCCCAGATGAGAAATTTAATCTAGCAGACAGACGCTCTAGTGTTTCAACCCGTGTGATGGATCTTTTCTCTCCCATAGGTAAAGGCCAGCGTGGAATGATCGTTGCCCAGCCTAAAACGGGTAAGACGATGTTGTTGAAAGATATCGCAAATGCTATTGCAGCAAATCATCCAGAAGTTTATCAATTAATTTTATTGATCGATGAGCGTCCTGAGGAAGTTACAGACATGCAACGTCATGTTGATGGAGAGGTAATCGCTTCTACATTTGATAAAGAAGCACACGATCACGTGCGAGTGGCAAACATTGTACTTGAAAAAGCAAAACGTATGGTAGAATGTGGTCACGATGTCGTGATCCTGCTCGATTCCATTACCCGTCTTGCGAGAGCTTACAACACTGTGCAGCCCGCAAGTGGTAAAGTGTTGTCAGGTGGTGTGGATGCAAATGCATTACACAAGCCTAAACGTTTCTTTGGAGCTGCCCGTAACATTGAAGGTGGTGGATCGCTTACCATTATAGCAACCGCATTGACAGAAACCGGATCTAAAATGGACGAGGTGATTTTTGAGGAATTCAAGGGAACCGGTAACATGGAACTGCAACTGGATCGCAATATTTCCAACCGTCGCATCTTCCCAGCCATTGACCTTACTTCTTCTTCTACCCGTCGTGATGACTTGTTATTAGATAAAGAAACGGTACAACGCATGTGGATCTTAAGAAAGCACCTGGCAGATATGAATCCCGTGGAGGCCATGGAATTTATGTCCCAGCGCATCAAGCAAACTCGTAATAATGAGGAGTTTCTAGCCACCATGAACGGTTAATTAGACCCTTTGATAAATCACTAAGCCTCGCACCTGTTGTGGGGCTTTTTTTATAACGCTTTCGCGAAAGCGGAAACATATCAAATTTTCTACCTACTCACATAATCTGAACTCATTTTATGCGTTGTTCAAAGAACTAATCAGTACAAACCCTAATCCTCACCCTAGTAAAACTGAACTATCATGAAAAAAATAGTCCTCGCTGGCCTGCTCATAAGCGCGCTGGGATATTCACAAGAAAATTCAACACCTGAGTCTTCAAACCGAATTAATACCGAATTTGAAAGCATTATTGAAAATTCCAATAACTTCAAGGAGTATAAGGTCGTTAAAGAAAGCGATCTAAGAAAATTAAAGTCTAATACGGAAGCGTATATAAAAGAGCTGGACCAGCGCATCACAGAGTTAGAAAACAGTGTTGCAGATGAACGGGAAGCACAACGTCCTTTACAACAGCAATTGAGTGCTGCAAATGCTAATGTGGAACAGCTTAATAATGAAAAGGATTCCGTTTCACTTCTAGGTATCCAGCTCAACAAATCTCTATATCATATTATAGTTTGGTCAATTGTAGCTGTACTTGCCATTGTTCTTATCGTTGTCTATATGCAGTTTAAAAGAAGCCACGCTGTCACAAGTCATGCTAAATCAGAACTGTCCATTGTAGAAGCAGAACTTGAGGAGCTTAGAAGTAAGTCTATAGAAGAAAAGCAACGCTTAGGAAGACAATTGCAGGATGAGCGCAATAAACTATCCAGACTAAAAACACCTAATTAAATAAGAGCAGGATGCTATTAAGTAGCCTTATTTACCCTTGCGATAAAGCCATCTCCCCAACATAATGTTGTGGAGATGGCTTTCTAATTAACGATATAAAAAGTATAAATATATTTTAAAAGTGAGGATGCTGATAAAGCTTCATCCCTAGGTTTTCCAAATGCAAAAAAGCCTCTCGTTGGAGAGGCTTTTGAAATAAAATATTCTAAAGTCTTAGATGGAAGCTACATGCTTTGCCAACTGAGATTTCAAGTTACTCGCCTTATTCCAGTGAATAACGTTTTTCTTTGCAAGCTTATCGATCATTGAAGTAAGTTCAACGAACAACTTTTCAGCCGTAGTCTTATCTTCCGTCTCCTTCAACTTCTTTATAGCGTTACGCGTAGTCTTGTGCTGGTACTTGTTACGTACTCTAGCTGCTTCATTTCTACGAATTCTCTTTAAAGCACTTTTGTGATTTGCCATATCTTTTTACACTAGGTTTCAAATGAAACCGATTAAGTTATTGTAGCCCGTAGGGGAGTCGAACCCCTCTTACATGGATGAAAACCATGCGTCCTAGCCGATAGACGAACGGGCCATATGTTTTGCTCGTTTAGCGGATGCAAAAATAAACACTTTTTTTAATCCTGCAAACGTCTGTGACAAAATTATTCAATTAATATGCTTTTGCAAATAAAACTCTTTGGCTGGATTCTGCACCTGTCAAGATACATTTTCCAACTTCCATGTTGTTTTCCATTGGAATACAACGAATTGTAGCTTTAGTCATCTCCTTGATCTTGTCTTCTGTCTCTGAAGTACCATCCCAATGAGCGGACAAAAATCCTCCTTTATTTTTTAAAACTTTTTTGAATTCGTCAAAAGAATCGACTTCTGTGATATGTTCATCTCTATAATTCCTGGCCTTATCAAACAATGATTGCTGGATTTCTTCCAATAAATCTTTAATGTGCTGCTCTAACCCCTCTAAGGCAACTGACTCTTTGGTCAGTGTATCTCTACGAGCCAGTTCTACAGTACCATTTGCAAGATCCCTAGCTCCTATTGCAATCCGTAACGGAACGCCTTGTAGTTCATGCTGTGCAAATTTAGCTCCTGGTCTGTAGGTATCTCGGTCATCATATTTCACAGTCACACCTAAATGTCTTAAACTCTTCATGATTTCTTTGACAGTTCCAGAAAGCTCTTCTAATTGATCCTCACCTTTATAAATAGGGACAATGATCACCTGGTTAGGTGCTAAATTAGGTGGCAATACCAATCCTTGATCATCACTATGAGTCATAATGAGCGCACCCATTAATCTTGTTGAAACCCCCCACGAGGTAGCCCATACATATTCTTGAGTCCCTTCCTTTGTAGCAAATTTTACATCAAAAGCTTTGGCGAAATTCTGACCTAAAAAGTGACTGGTTCCCGCTTGAAGAGCTTTACCATCCTGCATTAAAGCCTCAATACAATAGGTTTCGTCTGCTCCCGCAAAACGTTCGCTTTCAGTTTTGGTTCCTTTTATTACCGGTATAGCCATAAAGTTTTCTGCAAACTCTGCATATACGTTATTCATCAACTCAGCTTCTGTTATTGCTTCAGCTTTGGTAGCGTGGGCCGTATGGCCTTCTTGCCATAAAAACTCAGCCGTTCTTAAAAACAAACGCGTTCTCATTTCCCATCTTACTACGTTTGCCCACTGATTGATTAATAGTGGAAGGTCTCGATACGACTGGATCCAACCCTTGTAAGTACTCCAGATAATTGCCTCACTAGTTGGACGAACAACTAATTCCTCTTCTAATTTTGCTTCTGGATCTACTCTTAATTTTCCGGGATTGTCTGGATCATTTTGTAAACGGTAGTGAGTTACAACGGCACATTCCTTTGCAAATCCTTCTGCATTCTTTTCCTCTGCTTCAAAAAGACTTTTTGGAACAAAAAGTGGAAAATAAGCATTTTGATGACCGGTTTCTTTAAACATTCGATCCAGCTCTGCCTGCATTTTTTCCCAGATTGCATATCCATATGGTTTGATCACCATGCAGCCACGAACGGCACTATTTTGGGCTAGGTCTGCTTTGACTACCAATTCATTATACCATTTTGAATAGTCCTCTGATCTACTTGTTAGGTTTTTGCTCATATATAGGATTTGGCACAAAACTTGCACCTCAATTAGTGTTCTGTTAAAAGCTTTAAGCTCTAGGCAAAACTACTTATTTTTATCAACTACGTTCTAAAATACACATCATGAAAAACAATATACTTAAAGGGATGACAATTCCCAGGATTTTATGTCTTACCCTGTTTACGGGAATTTTTGTTGCTTGTGGATCATATTCAGATGTTTCATATAGTGACGGGATCTATGGTAGTGATAATAATCGCAGCGATTATGAAGTAGAACCACAACCACAAACCTATCAACAAAACACTTCTGGCTATTACGAGCAGATGTTTGCTGAGGAGCTTGACAGAACAGGTGTTCAACAGGCAGACGATGCTGTTTTTACAGATGTTGATGGTTATAGACAAGACGATTACAACGAAAGCTCCATTGATTATGCTGCAGACTATCGTGGCGAACCAGCATGGGGGACCAATCCTTCAGAGGTGACTATTAATTTCTACGACACTGGTTACGCCTATGGCGGCTTCGGTTACGGAAACTTCGGTTATGGAAATTTCGCTTATGGAGGATTTCCAGGATTTAATAATTATTTTGGGTCTGTAGGTGGTTTCAGTAATTTTGGTTTTAATGGTACTTTTGGTCTTGGTGGTTTTCATTACAATAATAGATGGAGAGATCCTGCCTTTGGCTACGGTCCCAATCTTTATTTTGGAGGGTTTGCTTTCAGACATTGGTATGGTAACTATTACGGTTCTTTCTACAATAATTATTATGGAAACAATCGTTATGGGAACGGTTACTACAACAATAATGTAGCTTACAATAATGGATATAGAACCTCAATAAGAAACAATAATAGGGAAACCAATTATAGATCAAATTCACGGAATGCGATTGATTCCTCCACTCGCGGTAGAGCAGTTTCTGCAACAAATGGAAGACCTTCATCAGATTACTCTACAACAAGAAGAACAGCAGTTCGCAGTTCTAATTCAAGATCAACAGCGAGACGAACAACGATCACTAGAACTTCAGACCCTAGATATAGCCCTACAAGAAGCTCATCTTCTTCTAGAAGCTCAAGAAGTTCTTCAAGATCATCTCAAGGTTCCGTCACCCCTAGAAGTAGCTCTAGCGGTAGGTCTTCCGGTTCAGGTCGTTCTTCTGGAGGAGGAAGATCTTCAGGCGGTGGTAGATCAGGTGGAAGAGGATAATTTAATAATCGTTAACAAATGAAAAATATATTTATAACAAGCGCACTTTTGATAGGTGCGTTTTTTTGTGAAGCACAAACGGTAACCGATGGCCTTTTATATGGTCAACAAGATAATCTATACGGTACAGCAAGATACCGGGCACTTAGCGGAGCCTTCGGCGCGTTAGGTGGAGATTTATCAGCTGTAGGAAAAAATCCGGCTGGATCTGTTATTTTTAATAATAATTACGCCAGTTTTACCTTAGCTAATAGTAATAGAAACAATGATTCTAATTACTTCGGAACGCTTTCAGGTTCAGATTCTTCTGATTTTGATATCAATCAAGCAGGTGGTGTTCTGGTTTTTACTACGAATGCAGAGAGCCCTTTAACTAAATTCTCCTTAGGTTTCAATTATGATGCTACTAGATCGTACGACGATAATGTTTATCTAACGGGAACATCTAACACCTCTATATCACAATATTTTTTAAATAATGCTAGAGGCTTTACTCTTGATAACTTTGAAACTAGAGATGGAGAATCAGTGGCAGACTTGTATCAGTTCTTAGGAGAAGATATAGGCTTTGACGCTCAACAAGGACTGTTAGGTTTTCAAGGATTTATAATTGATCCAGTAGCACCAGGTGATGCCTCAAATACACAATACGTTTCAAGCACCGGTACTGGTTCATTTAATCAGGGATATGAGGTCATTAGCTCTGGAACTCAAGGAAAATTCTCTTTCAATATTGCGGGTGAGTTTTATGAACGATTGAGTGTAGGTTTAAATCTTAACTCCCATTTTATCGATTATACACGATTTACTGGATTTAGAGAGTTGAACTCTAATGCTGATGCTACAACAACAGACGTGCAATTCAATAATCGATTAGAAACTACCGGTAATGGATTTTCCTTTCAAGTAGGTGCTATTGGAAAAATAACCGAGGCTTTGAGAATAGGTGCCACCTATGAATCCCCTACTTGGTATGATATTGAGGAAACTTTGATTCAAGAAGTTTTTACCACACAGCAGACTGGTAATCAAGAAACATTCAAAGATGTAGTTCCTAATGTTTTAAACATTTATGCTCCTTATGATTTGAAATCTCCAGGAAGTGTCACAGGAAGTATTGCTTATATTTTTGGAAATAAAGGATTATTAAGTGTGGATTACAGTTCCCGTGATTATGCCAGTCTCAAATTTAGTCCAGAGAACAACAGCACCTTTGCATCTAATAATGATCAGATTGCTAACCAGCTTGAACGTGCGGGAACCTTGCGAATAGGTGGAGAATATCGCATCGATAAATTTACATTGAGAGCAGGGTATCGTATGGTGGAATCTCCTTATGAAGATAAAAGTCTTATGGATGATCTAAATGGATATAGTGCAGGACTAGGTTATTCATGGGGCAGCACAACACTAGACTTATCTTACGATTACTCAAAAAGAGAATACAGTCAACAACTATTCAGCACAGGACTGACTAATAGAAGTTTAATCAACAACGAGAATAATAATATTGTTCTAACCCTAGGGTTTAATTTGTAGATCTATTTTTACACTAATAGTAGTAAATCTAAAAATATCAGTTGCATAAAAAAGCACCTCTTTGAGGTGCTTTTTTATACGACAGATTTACTGATCTATTACATGAATCCAATGCCAATAAGCTACTAAGTTGTAAATTTGCACCCTATTAATTGAATGCCTAAAAAGGCTTGTATTTATGAAAGTTGAAGATTTTTTAGATAATATAGAAGACCAGGATCATTTGTCTGCAAACGAGCAAACCCCATTACGGCCTGACGCCTTTGAGCTAAGTGATGCAGATAAGATAGAGTCCATCAAAAAGAGTATGTATGACATCTTACATACCCTAGGAATGGATATGACAGATGATAGTTTGAAAGGAACGCCTAACCGTGTTGCCAAAATGTTTGTTAATGAGATTTTCGGTGGATTGAAACCTGAGGCTAAACCCAGTGCTTCCACCTTTGAAAACAAGTATAAGTATAACGAGATGCTGGTTGAGAAAAACATCGTCGTCTACTCCACTTGCGAGCACCATTTACTACCTATCGTAGGACGCGCTCATGTTGCTTATATTTCAAATGGAAATGTTGTAGGGCTCTCAAAAATCAACCGGATTGTAGATTATTATGCAAAGCGTCCTCAAGTTCAGGAACGTTTGAACATTCAGATTGTTCGTGAATTGCAAAAGGTGATGAATACAGAAGACGTGGCCTGCGTTATCGATGCAAAACACTTGTGTGTCAACAGTCGTGGCATACGCGATATTGACAGCAGTACAGTTACTGGAGAATTCGGCGGGAAATTTAAGGATCCTCAGGTAAAATCTGAATTCCTGGATTACATAAAGCTGGAAACCAAATTCTAATTTTGGATTAATTCCAGTGCTGCTGTGACAAGTTCGCTTTCGCGAAAGCGAACTTAATTTTAGTACAGGAATTGCCATTAAATAATTTACCCAAAACAGATGCCTTTATATCAAGATGAAAAACTGAGACTTTACAATTCCATAGCTGGTGAAAAGCAGGTTTTCAAACCTATTCACGAGGGTCAAATAGGAATGTATGTTTGTGGACCTACGGTTTACAGCAACGTTCATTTAGGGAATTGCCGCACGTTCATCAGTTTTGATATGATCTACCGGTATTTGACACATTTGGGATACAAAGTACGTTATGTGCGCAACATCACTGATGCCGGTCACTTAACTGATGATGCGGATGAAGGTGAGGATAAAATCTCCAAAAAGGCCCGACTTGAAAAGCTCGAGCCCATGGAAGTTGTCCAGCAATACACGCTCGACTTTCACAACGTGATGCAGCGTTTCAATACCATCCCGCCTAGTATTGAACCTACAGCCACCGGCCACATCGTTGAGCAAATTGAGATCATCAAAACGATTATTGAAAAAGGATATGCTTATCAAATCAATGGATCTGTTTATTTTGACGTGTTGAAATTCAATAAAGACCATCAATATGGGAAGTTGAGCGGTCGCAATATTGAGGATATGATTACCAGCACTCGCGAGCTGGAGTCGCAGAGCGAGAAACAGAGTCCGCAGGATTTTGCTTTGTGGAAAAAAGCATCACCAGCGCATATCATGAGATGGCCTAGCCCATGGGGAGACGGTTTTCCAGGATGGCATCTTGAATGTACCGTAATGAGTTCAAAGTACCTGGGCGAGACTTTTGATATTCACGGTGGCGGCATGGATTTAAAATTCCCACATCATGAGTGTGAAATCGCGCAAGGTGAGGCAGCTCACGGTCACAGTCCTGTCAATTACTGGCTGCATGCAAACATGCTCACGCTGGAAGGAAAAAAAATGTCAAAATCTACAGGAAACTCTATCTTACCTCAAGAGCTTTTTAGTGGCGATAACGACTTTATGGAAAAGGCGTTTTCACCATCCATCGTGCGTTTCTTTATGATGCAAGCGCAGTATAGATCTGTTTTAGATTTTAGTAATGATGCGATACTCGCAGCAGAGAAAGGTTTGACCCGATTGCGCGATGCCATTGCCTTGCTGGATCAATTGCAAGTGAGTTCAAAATCTAGTGTAGATATCAAAGCATGGTCTGATAAAGCTTATGCCGCAATGAACGATGATTTCAATACACCTATCCTGATCGCAGAACTATTTGAAGGTGCTAAAATCATTCATTCTATCAATGAAGAAAAAGAAACCATCAGTCAAAAAGATCTTGATTATTTTGAAACAACGATCAAAGCCTTTTTGTACGATGTACTGGGAATTAAAAATTCTGATGCAGTTGAAGATGTAAAGGGAACACAACACATTGATGCCGCTATGAAATTGATCATTGATTTAAGGGCTACTGCTCGTGCAAGAAAAGATTTTGATACTAGCGATAAAATAAGAGATGAATTGCAAGCTGCGGGAATTCAATTAAAAGATAGCTCTGAAGGTACAACGTATACCACAATCTAAAATGAATACGTCTTGGGCTGCATACCCATTAATCTGGCTAGTTCAATTCTATAGATATGCCATATCGCCATTCACACCCGCAACTTGCAGGTATAGCCCTACATGTTCTCAATATACTCTTGAAGCATTGCAAAAGTACGGGTTTTTTAAGGGAAGCTGGTTAGGGATAAAACGCATCGTCAGTTGTCATCCATGGGGAGGAAAAGGATATGATCCAGTCCCGTAACGTTTGAAAAAATACCAAGACCAACAACCATAACACCATCGCTGATTTAAATGCTAATTTAGCCAACTGAATAAACAACCTACATGTTACCACTTAAAGTCATTTGGAACCCGCTCGAAGGAATTGAATTAGGGTTTTTTACCTTACATTTTTATAGTCTTTCCTATGTAATTGCTTTCGTTTTAGGATGGTACATTATAAAGCCCATTTTTAAAAAGGATGGTATCCACCTTGATAAACTAGACCCTTTATTTATGTACACCGTTGTGGGATGTCTTGCAGGTGCACGATTAGGTCATTATTTATTTTACGAACCAGAAACATTTATTACAGATCCCCTACACGTATTCCTTCCATTTAGAATCAGCCCATTTGAATGGACAGGTTTTGCGGGTATGGCGAGTCATGGTGCTGCAATAGGAATTATGATTGCCATGTATTTCTATAGTAAAAAGCACTTGAAGAAACACATGTTTTATATTCTGGATAGGATTGTGATTCCTACTGCTATAGGTGGCGCGTTTGTTCGTCTGGGCAACTTGATGAACAGTGAGATCGTTGGTAAGATTACAAACGTGGACTGGGCGTTTAAATTTGTGCGTGACACGTCAGATCCTGCAGTTAGGGATGCCTTGTATTCTACTGGAATAAGAGATACAGACAAGGCAATAGATGCTGTGGTGAGTGACCCTCAATTTGCGAGTCTATTAGATTCCATTCCTTGGCGTCACCCTTCTCAGATTTATGAAGCTTTAGGTTACACCTGTCTTTTTGTGATCTTGATGTTGGTCTATTGGAAAACGGATAAGAAGCAAAAAGTGGGTTACATACTTGGCCTATTCTTTGTTTTGTTGTTCGTTATAAGATTCTTTGTGGAGTTTGTGAAGATTAAACAAGTTGAAGGTGGAGAGAATTTCATTTTTGGTTTGAATACGGGTCAGATGTTGAGTATTCCTTTTATAATTTTAGGGTTAGTTCTCATGTTTAGACCGGAAAGCTGGTTGAAACGGGAAGTTTAGATTGTAAGGCTATTGAAGGAATTTAGAGAGTTGCACTGCTCACACCATCCAGCCTCATCTTTATCTAATAATGACTCAAAACATTTAGTGCTTATATTCTCACAAGATTAATTCCTAGATCGCTTTAGAAATTGGTATTGAAATTTGCTACATAACATACGCAGCGAACCATTCATGCTCTTGCGCGTGGGTTTTTGACTCATAGTTTCCTTATATTATTCTTATACAATAGTTTGACGCTTCAACCAGCAGTGGCTTTAATACGGTTTAAAGTCAAAAGGTTATTTGTTCGATCAAGTTTATTCCATTTTAGGTATCGTCAATAATAAACAAAGCCAAAATAATGACCATAGAAGTCCAAACGCGTTTATGATCAATAGTTCAACCTTACTATTAAATTGTTTCTTGAAAGTCAGTCCGGCAGGTACAAGAAGCAGATTTATTGAAAGTGAAATAGGTAATATGAGGGGTACATTCTCAAAAGCATCATCTAACGATTTGATAGTAATATAACTAAATAGCAAAAAGTAGATATTAGTCAAGATTAAAAGTATCGATATTGTCCGGTTAGCTGTTTTCATTTTGTGTTTGCCTACTATAATTGGCTCTCCCTACTATCACTGCTCATTTTATGGATGCATTGAAATCTATTAACCATGCTCAACTTCAATCGCGAGGACTTCCTTCTGACTTTCTTCAAGAAGGCCTATTGAAACTGTCATAAACTCCCGCAAACCTAATAGTTAATTCACTTTTGCGAAAGCGGAACACACAATTTATTTCACTTTTTAATTAGAATTCATGCATAAAAAAACGCCTGAGTATTAACTCAGGCGTTTCTGTATTTAAGATCTAGATCACACTAATCCACTTCCTTTTCTGGAATCGATTTGCGTGGTCTTGCTTTTGTCTTTCTCAAAGTATCATACATGATTGGCGTTGCAATGAATACTGATGAGTAAGTTCCTACTACAACTCCTATGATCAATGCAAACATAAATCCTCGAATAGATTCTCCACCGAATGTAAATATCGCAAGCAATACGATCAACGTAGTAAGCGACGTATTCAATGTACGAGAGATTGTGCTGTTGATGGCACCGTTAACCGTGCGAGCGAAATCCCAGTTGGTTTTCTCTGCAATGAACTCTCTGATTCTATCAAATACAACTACCGTATCATTCAGGGAATAACCAATTACCGTCAGGATCGCTGCAATAAACGCTTGGTCAATTTCCATATTGAAAGGTAAGAATCGATAACATGCTGAGAAAATACCTAGTAAGATAATAACATCATGGAATACCGCAAGTACAGCACCTAATGAGAATTGCCATCTGCGGAATCGTATCAATATATAAAGGAACACAACGATCAACGATCCGAAAATCGCATATAGAGATCCTGTTAAAATATCATCTGCAATGGTAGGACCTACCTGGAAATTAGACATAATACCATATTCCTTGCCTTCCACACTCACATCACCGAATTCTAGCTGGGTCATGTCTGCAGGAAGATATTCTTTCAATGAATTATAAAGTTTACCTTCAATATCTGCACTGGCCTCACTATCATCCATTTCAATACCGTACTTGGTACTGATGGCAAGTTGATTGTCTGCACCGTAAGTTTTCACTTCTGCACTTCCGAAAACTGCATCATCGCTCAATACGCTGGCAACCTCGGTCGCATTCATGTCTTGTTCAAAACGAACTGTGTACTTACGTCCACCTGTGAAATCAATACCTAAGTTCAATTGGAACGTAGCTAATGATATTAAACTGGCAACAATTAAAACACCGGATAAAATGTACGCACCTTTTCTTTTCTTAAGAAAATCAATATTCACATTAGTAAACCAGTTCTTAGTAATTGCAGTGGTGAAATCAATGAACTTACCTTTTTTACCGTAACGGTCGATGAACAATCTAGTAATGAAAATCGCTGTAAATAACGATGTTAAAATACCGATCATCAATGTAGTTGCAAAACCTTGAATAGGTCCTGTTCCAAAAATGTAAAGGATCGCAGCGGTTAAGAATGTTGTGATATTCGCATCAAGGATGGAACTCAAAGCATTGTTGAAACCATCTTTAATACTATCAGCTTGGGATTTTCCTTTGGCCAGTTCTTCCTTGATCCTCTCAAAGATCAGAACGTTTGCATCTACAGAAATACCTATGGTCAATACAATACCCGCAATTCCAGGTAAGGTCAAAACCGCCCCAAAGGACGCCAGCGCACCGAATATGAATAAAATATTTACTAGCAAGGCAACGTCAGCATATAAACCGGCGCGTCCGTAATAGAAAAACATCCATACTAGTACTAGTAATAACGCAATTGCAAAAGACCAAAGTCCAGCAGTAATTGCTTCTTGACCTAAGGATGGCCCGATCACTTCGCTTTGAATGATTTCTGCTTTTGCAGGTAATTTTCCGGCTTTAAGTACCGTAGCAAGATCTTCTGCATCGGCAACGGTAAAGTTACCAGAGATCTGACTATTTCCACCAGTAATAGGACCGTCATTAATTCCAGGAGCACTGTATACCGTATTGTCTAATACAACGGCAACTTGAGTTTGATTTTGGAAAGCTTCTGTAGTCATCTGTTCCCAGATTTTGGACCCTTCAGAATTCATGGACATACTCACGATAACATTATTATTAATGCCGTAATCTTGTTTTGCATTAGTGATAACACCTCCAGAAAGAGGGGCTTCATCCTGTGCATTTGCACGCAATGCATAAAGGTCAATTAACTCGTAACCTAATTCATTATTCAATTCTGGACGTCCCCATGCAAATTTCAGAAAGCGTTGTTCAGGATTTAGTTTCCCACGTGCTTGCTTATCATTCAAATACTTTTGAATCAATTCTTGATCACTGGCTCTAAACGTAGCAATGATCGGACCTGTACCATTTCCTGGAGCAAGTACTCTGGAAAGTATGGGGTTTTTATCAAGTTGGTCCTGATCTGCAACTGCTACATCCTCAACTTCATTAGAATTATTATTCAATAAATCTTCCAGGGTGTTGTCATTCTGTTGAACGGCAACTGCTGTGTCCACCGCAACGGTAGTAGAATCTATATCAGCAGGATTTTTCTCGTTTGCGATTTTTTCTGCCCAATAGGTATCCGCAGCCATTAGATAAGGCGCTACATCACTAGCTTTATATACATGCCAAAACTCCAAAAGTGCCGTTCCAACAAGTAATTGTTTTACTCGTTTCACGTCTTTCTCTCCTGGCATCTCGATCAAAATTCTTCCAGAACTTCCTAGTTGTTGAATGTTAGGCTGTGTTGTACCAAACTTATCAATCCGCTTTCTCAATACGTCAAAAGCACTAACCATATAAGATTGAAGCTCTTCTCTTAAAACAGGAGCAACATCGCTATTAGACATATCAAAGTTGATACGTCCTTCCATTTCTTGATTTGCAAAAATGTCTGGGGAAGCAAGTTGTGCTCCATCAATTGCCTCAAACTCTTCAATGAAGTAGTCAAAGTAATCTTGTTGACCGTCCTTGATGCGCTCATCTGCACGATCCAGTGCCGTACGGAAATCTCCATCAGTAGATCCATCTGCCATACCTACTAATAGGTCGCGTATGGAAATTTGAAGAATCACATTAATACCACCTTTAAGGTCAAGACCTTTTTTGAGTTCATTATCCTTAGCGCTTGCATAGGTTGTGTAACCACCCCAAATGTCCTTATTTGACACAGAATCCAGATATCTTTTTCTGGTTTCTTCAATCAGTGTTGGTGCATTTGGAGCATCTTTATCTACCATGCTTATAGCATAAGCTTCCGCATCATTCTCAACACTATTGGTAATGATCGTGTAAGTAAGTTGGTAGATACAAACTGCTGCAAAAATGATCGCGAAGAATCTGATCAGTCCTTTATTTTGCATTCTCTAAATCTTTAATTGTTGTTAAAATTTGAAGGAGCAAATATAGGCTTTCGAGTTTCTACTGGCAATTAAAATTACTTTCGCAACCCTACTGTAATTCAGCCGGTTAATAATTTATTTTAATAGTTAATGTGTTTCCGCTTTCGCGAAAGCGTATGATCCACATCCTCATATCCTACTATCAATATCATTTAATCTTTCAAAATAGAGAACACAAAAAAACCGCCTAGTGCTAGACTAGACGGTTGTTACAATGTTCTTGTAAACTATTATAAAAGTTTATTAGTAGCCTTTACACCCTCGGCACTTTTATGCATATGCTCTTTCTCTGCATCTGTCAGGTCAATCTCGACTATCTTTTCTATACCGTTTGCTCCCAGAATTACAGGAACTCCTATACATAGATCAGATAGCCCATATTCACCATCTAATAAAGCGCTACATGGAAACATTTTTTTCTGGTCGCAGGCAATTGCTTGAACTAAACCTGAAACTGCAGCTCCTGGTGCATACCAGGCACTAGTTCCTAATAATTTAGTAAGCGTTGCTCCACCTACTTTGGTATCTTCCATTACCTGATTCAATCGATCCTCGCTTAAAAATTCACTTACCGGCACGCTATTGCGAGTGGCAAGTCTGGTCAAGGGCACCATTCCAGTATCACTATGACCACCTATTACCATACCGTCAACATCAGAAATAGGAGCTTCTAGAGCCTCAGCAAGTCTGTATTTGAAACGAGCACTATCAAGTGCACCACCCATTCCTATAATTTTATTTTTAGGAAGACCCGTTGCTTTATGAGCGAGATAGGTCATTGTATCCATAGGGTTTGAAACTACAATCAACACCACATCTGGTGATTCCTTGACGATACTTTCTGATACTGATTTTACTATACCAGCATTTATACCTATTAATTCTTCACGTGACATTCCAGGTTTGCGAGGAATTCCAGAAGTAATGACAGCGATATGACTGCCCGCAGTTTTAGAATAATCGTTAGTAACACCAGTGATTTTAGTGTCAAAACCATTGAGCGATGCGGTTTGCATTAAGTCCATTGCTTTACCTTCTGCAAAGCCTTCTTTAATATCTAGCAATACAACCTCACTAGCGAAATCCTTGATAGCAATATATTCTGCACAACTTGCACCTACTGCGCCTGCTCCTACTACGGTAACTTTCATAACTGTTATTTTTTTATGTTGGATTAATTTCGCTTTCGCGAAAGCGAAACAGTCCATATTCCGCGCTATAAAAGTAATAAAAAACAGCTTAATTAGCACCCTTATCTTTCAGGATATGAGTCGTTTTAAGCCCTATAGACGCTAAAGTTTTCTTAAGTCACTCCGACGAACTATGATTATCGAATGGCCGATTGTAAAAAAATAAGAAAACAAAACAACTCGCATTTAAAAAATTGAAGACTGCACAACATACTTTCTAAACTGATATATAGAAAACAGTCCGATAAAACCCTCAGCGATGATTCCAAAAACATAGCCTCCAGTAGGAATACCATCGATAATTATACTTAATAGGCGTCCCGTGGCAAGAGTTAACATAAATAAGATATTGAGCTGTGTTGCTATTTTCCAATACCTAGATTTCCAAACGCCTGCAATCCAAACGCCACAGATTCCTAGGTATAAACACATGATAGCTCGCAACATATTTGCCAGATCAACGGACTGGACCTCTATATCCAAATGATCGGGAAGGATCGCTGGTGATCCATAAATGATTGCTGTAGGGACAACTATCGCAATAGACAATAGCAAGTGTGAATTTTTCAAAAGCCAATGCACCTTTTCTTTCCTATGTTCCCTTTTCATTTTAATCCTTTATTGAATTATTTTTTCCAAAAATAAAATTTAAGATAACACAAAGAAACTTTGTTGGTAGCACTGCTTCAGTCCAATTGAAAGATTCAAAACTAAATTCATTTTAAAGCAATTACTTATTATAATTTACTATTCAAAATTGACATTATAAGCTGTACTAAGCGGTAAAAAAAATCCCGCTGCAATTAGATTGCAGCGGGATAATTATATACTTCAGTCTGATCTATGCGTCAATATTTGCATAAATAGCATTCTTCTCTATAAATTCTCTACGTGGCGGTACCTCATCACCCATTAACATAGAGAAAACCCGGTCAGCCTCTGGCAAACTGTCGATCGTTACCTGACGTAGCGTTCTGAATTCTGGATTCATTGTGGTATCCCACAATTGGTCTGCATTCATTTCACCCAGTCCTTTATAACGTTGTATTGCTGCTGCCCCACCAAAATCGTCATTTATTTCATCACGCTCTTTATTAGACCAGGCATAACGTTTCTTGTTCCCTTTTTTCACAAGATATAAAGGCGGCGTTGCGATATAAATATATCCCAGTTCTACCAGTTCTCTCATGTATCTAAAGAAGAAAGTTAAAATCAAGGTTGCAATGTGCGACCCATCAATATCCGCGTCACACATGATGACTACTTTGTGATATCTAAGTTTATCCAGGTTCAAGGCTTTTGAATCTTCCTCTGTTCCTATAGTTACTCCTAAAGCGGTGTAAATATTCCTTATCTCTTCATTTTCAAAAACCTTATGTTGCATGGCTTTCTCCACATTCAAGATCTTACCTCGCAATGGTAGAATGGCTTGAAAATTACGATCTCTACCCATCTTAGCCGTTCCTCCTGCACTGTCTCCCTCAACAAGAAACACTTCACAAATGGTAGGATCAGTTTCAGAACAATCTGATAATTTTCCTGGCAATCCACCACCACTCATTACGGTTTTACGTTGCACCATCTCGCGAGCTTTGCGAGCTGCATGTCTGGCCGTAGCCGCAAGAATAACTTTTTGAACGATTATTTTAGCATCATTAGGATGTTCTTCTAGATATGCTTCAAGCATCGCAGATACCGCTTGAGAAACAGCACTAGTCACCTCCCGGTTACCTAGTTTCGTTTTAGTTTGTCCCTCAAATTGTGGTTCTTGAACCTTTACAGATATAATTGCAGTCAATCCTTCTCTAAAGTCATCACCGGCAATATCAAACTTCAATTTATCTAGAAGTCCAGATGCATCTGCATATTTTTTTAAGGTAGTTGTCAGCCCGCGACGGAAACCTGCTAGATGCGTTCCTCCTTCATGCGTATTGATGTTGTTCACATAAGAGTGCAAATTTTCAGAATAACTATCGTTATAGATCATCGCTACCTCTACAGGAATATCATTCTTTTCTCCTTCCATTGAAATCACATCACCGATGATAGGGTGGCGGGAATCATCTAGAAAGCGTATAAATTCTTTCAATCCTTCTTCAGATTGAAAAACTTCTTCAATAACATTTCCTTCCTCATCCTTAACCCGTCGGTCAGTCAAGGTCATTTTTATACCTTTATTTAAAAAGGAAAGCTCCCGCATACGATTTGCCAGAGTTATATAATTGTATTCTACAGTTTGCTGGAAAATGGAACGGTCTGGTAAAAAAGTAATTACCGTACCACGCTTATCTGTTTCCCCTGCCTCTCTTACAGGATACATTGCTTTACCACATTCATATTCCTGCTCATAAATTTTACCATCTCTGTAAACAGTTGCCTTCAAATGCTGGGAAAGAGCATTTACGCAACTCACACCTACACCGTGCAAACCACCGGAAACTTTATAGGAATCTTTATCAAACTTCCCACCGGCGCCTATTTTAGTCATTACTACTTGTAATGCAGAAACACCTTCTTTCTTATGAATATCGACAGGAATACCACGCCCATCATCAGTCACGGTAACACTGTTATCTTCATTGATAACCACCTCGATATTATCACAGTTTCCTGTCATGGCTTCATCGATGGAATTATCCACTACCTCATAGACTAAATGGTGAAGTCCACGTATTCCCACGTCACCTATATACATAGATGGTCGCATGCGCACATGCTCCATTCCTTCTAGTGCTTGTATCTGGTCTGCACCGTAACTATTTTTTTTATCCTCGCTCATAAAATTTTAGTAAAAATCTGCGTTTTTGCGTAATAAACAAATATAACAAACCATTAGTGTTTACAGTGGCTTGGGCTGTTTATAAGCTCCTAAGTTATTAACAATATATTACAAAGACGTCCATACTAAAATAAACAAAACACAGTTATACCTCAAAATAACCCGCGTGAAAAATTTCAAAATCTTCCTGGTCCTTTTTAGTATTTCTGCTATACTGACAGCTCAAAGCCTGGGCTTCTCAAATCTTGATAAAAGCCCGCTGGATGTGGTAATGTATAGAGATGCAGATCAATCTGCCGTGGCGCGGATCATTTACAGCCGTCCCTCCAAAAATGACCGCATTATTTTTGGGGATTTAGTTCCTTACAATCAAGTCTGGAGAACTGGTGCTAATGAAGCTACAGAGGTTACATTTTATAAAGATGTAATGATTGAGGATCAAAAGGTATTTGCTGGTACTTACAGTATTTATACGGTGCCCGGAGAGGAAGAATGGACTTTCATCCTTAATAGTGACACTACCCAGTCTGGAATGGATTATACGGAAAGCCACACTGTTTTTAAAACTGCGATGGATGTCTTTCCAGCCCCTCAAACCATAGAGTCTTTTTCCATAAATTTTAGTGAAGAGCTAGAAGGCGCAACGCTATTTATGGGCTGGGATGATCGCATCGCCAGCGTTAAATTTAAAGTCGCCCTGCCTTAAGGTATATTCAAATACTTATGCGTCTGCAAGGAAACCCGCCATTCTGGATTCTCCATTACAAAATCCGTGATAAGTGGTATCATTTTCTCCCGCACTGACCATTCTGGCTGTAAAAATAATGTGCAGTTTGAAGATACTTTAGCTGCTTCCGCTTTCGCGAAAGCGAAGTCACTTTTATTAAAGATAATCATCTTCAACTCATCAGCACGATCATAGATTTCTGCAACTGGCATTTTGAGCTTCTTGGGAGAAAGGCAAATCCAGTCCCAAACTCCGGACATAGGATAAGCGCCGCTGGTTTCAATATGCACTTTCATCCCACGTTCCTTCAAGCTATGGGTTAATGGCGCCATATTCCAGGTAAGTGGCTCACCTCCTGTTATAACAATCGTTTTACTCCATTTGTCTGCATTTTGTACAATCTGGTCAATATGTGTAGGAGGATGTGTCTCTGCATTCCAGCTTTCCTTAACATCACACCAGTGGCAACCCACATCACAACCACCCACTCTTATAAAATAAGCAGCGGTTCCCGTATGAAATCCTTCCCCTTGAATAGTGTAGAATTCCTCCATTAGAGGCAACATTGTTCCTGTATTTACCTGGTCTTGTATCGTCTTTTCCATGCGACTGCAAAAATAAATCTTTCCATTGTACTGTGGAACCTTTAGCCCTATGAAACTAGGCGGTTTATTGTTTATTACAATAAGTATTAAAGATTCTTTCTTTCCTCAGGTCTCTCTATTTACAGCTCATTTCCTAAAAGTGCTTTTTTCTTTTACTTTTGTTTGAAATCCTAAACCATGTCCAGAAAAGAAGATTTTCAAAATAGTATCATAGAAGGTTACAGTCCCAAAGGAGAATCAATTATCATGGGAGCTGCTATGCTGGATGGAGAAACCATTACCGGATCACATGTAAAAATCCCTTTGAAAACCATGAACAGACACGGTCTGATTGCTGGTGCAACGGGAACTGGTAAAACAAAAACCCTTCAAATTATTGCGGAGCAACTTTCACAGCAAGGTGTTCCTACTCTATTAATGGACATTAAAGGTGATTTATCGGGAATTGCTGCGGCAAGTGAAGGACACATTAAAATCGATGAGCGCCATGCTTCCATAGGATTGGACTTTAAGAAAAGAGCCAGCCCGGTGGAAATTCTTACCATTTCTAAACAAGCAGGTGTGAAAATGCGGGCGACCGTGAGCGAATTCGGCCCGGTGCTGCTTTCCAGAATTCTGGACGTGACGGAAACTCAAGCGGGAATCATTAGTGTCATATTTAAATATTGTGACGATAACAAAATGCCCTTGCTGGACTTAAACGATTTGAAAAAAGTACTGCAATATGCAACTGGTGCTGGCAAAGAAGAGTTTCAAGCAGAATATGGACGGATTTCAACCTCATCTACCGGTGCGATTTTACGCAAGCTCGTAGAACTAGAACAGCAAGGTGCAGAATTGTTTTTCGGTGAGCGCAGTTTTGAGGTTATGGATTTGGTACGAAAAGATAAGAATGGTCACGGTTATGTGAATGTCATCAGGCTAACAGATATCCAAGACCGTCCTAAGTTATTCTCTACATTTATGCTGAGTCTTCTCGCAGAAATTTATAGTTCGTTTCCTGAAAAAGGAGATGCAGACAAACCAGAGTTGGTTCTATTTATTGATGAAGCGCATTTGATTTTTGATGAGGCCAGCAAAGCTTTACTGAATCAGATTGAAAGCATCATCAAATTGATACGCTCTAAAGGTATCGGGATTTACTTTGTTACTCAAAATCCTAGTGATATTCCAGAAGGCGTTCTCAGTCAATTAGGTTTAAAAATTCAACACGCCCTAAGAGCTTTTACCGCTAAAGATCGGAAAGCTATAAAACTGACCGCTCAAAATTATCCCATCAGCGATTATTATGATACTGCAGAGGTTTTGACATCATTAGGAATAGGTGAAGCACTGATTTCAGCACTGGATGAAAAAGGTAGACCCAGCCCACTTGCAGCAACCATGTTGAGAGCACCAGAAAGCAGAATGGATATTTTAACGGCGCGAGAGCTGGACGATCTAATATCAGATTCTGAATTAACGGACAAATACAATGAGTCTATTAATCGAGAAAGTGCTGAGGAAATGCTTCAAGAAAAAATAGTAGAAGCCCACGAAGAGGAGGTAAAAGAAAAAGCGCAAAAAGAACGTGCTAAAACCAGTAGTTCCAGTTCCAGAAGAGCCAGCACGCGACAAAACCCCATTATAAAAGTACTTACAAGTGCCACGTTTATACGCGGCGTGATGGGAATTTTAGGTAAAGCCTTTAAATAAACGCTTCATTATTGATAGTATCAAACTTTGTTTTTTCAAGCGAGACTTAATACTTGCAATTCATTGAGGTTCTATTCAATAAGTTTTATTCTTGAACAAAATTTATAGAAGCAGAATTTTTTCACGCGAATTCACTTTCGCGAAAGCGAGCCAGTTTTAAAAATCTTAAAGCCAAAGAAACCTTTTATAAATTGCTAAGTCCTAGTAGTCATTGTAATTTTACATTTTTAACCACACCCATGAAAAGAATATTTTTATTAGTACTTATCGTTGTCGTTTTCGCTAGTTGTAAAGACGAGCAAGATCCATTTGAATGGAATAAGGATCGCGTAGGAATGCTGACTAAAGACACTCAAGTCTATCAACTGGACAGTCTTTATGCAAACGATAGTATCGTAAAGGCTTCCAATGATGCGGAATTCACAAGTGGTCAGAACGCGATTGAGATTTTTGAAAAAGGCGGAAAACATTTGTTAACGTTAACACCATACAAAAAAGACAGCACGTCTACTATTGAAAACGTGCGTGTACGGGATGAACGATTTACCACGGCTAAGGGAGTAAATATTAATAGTGATTTCAAAACTATAAATGAGGCTTATAAGATCGGGAGTATTGATAATATGATCAATAGCGCTGTGGTATGGGTAAATGAAGAGAACTTCTATTTTACCATTAAAAATGATGTTTTACCGTCTGAAGTAAAATTTGATATCGCTGCTCCTATCGATAAAACCATGATTCCAGATACTGCAAAACCCGAGTTTGTATTTATAAGCTGGTAAACCCATGTTCAAAAAATTAATTAATAAAGCCGTACCTCGATTGTACGGCTTTTACTTTAATGCTCTTTCACTAATTTCTAAAGAGAAAGGAGCGGCACTTGCCATGCGTGTTTTCAGCGTTCCTCGCAGTGGTAAGATTCTTCCATATCAACACGAGTTTCTTTCCACATCACACCAACAAAAGTTAATTACAGAAGAGGGATTTATTCAAATCTACCACTGGAAAGGAAATGGAAAAACCATATTTCTAGCGCATGGTTGGGAATCAAACGCCTGGCGATGGAAATTTTTGATTGAACCCTTATTGCAAAGAAATTACAATATCATAGCTATTGATGCGCCCGCTCATGGCAATTCTGACGGCACGGAGTTTACTGCTATTAAATATTCACGGATAATACGCAAGGTTGTAGAATTATACCAGCCGGAAATTATTGTGGCTCATAGTGTAGGTGCTATGGCTACTAGTTTTCAGGAATCTGAAACTCCTCATGACTTTTTGGAGAAGCTTGTGTTACTGGGAAGTCCAAACACACTGCAAGTAATCATGAAAAATTATCAAAATCTGGTCGGGTTTACAAACCGTGTTTACGGGAGCTTGGATGATTTGCTGGATCAAACCTATGGGTTTAAAATCAATGATTTCAGTACAGAGGATTTTGTTTCTAAAATTAGCTGTCCAGTTCTTTTGATCCATAGTAAAGAAGATGCTATCGTCTCCTTTGACAGCGTTAACCAGATTGCCTTAAAATCTCCAAATGCGACGGTTTACGAGTCTAAAACTGGAGGTCACAGCTTACATACACCAGAGGTGGTGGATCAAATCTTAGCTTTTTTATAATTAAAGATGTCTTTCCATTGTTTTATCTTTCAAAATAAAATAATCATGGGACGACCTAGCATAAAGAATGAGGATCAATACGATGCCTTGAGAGAAAAAGGGTATTCGCAGGAAAAAGCGGCTCGCATTGCAAATTCTGAGAATAGCGGTGAGAAAGGTGGTAAAGCAGATCTGTATGAAGAGCGCACCAAAAAAGAACTATATGATCAAGCTAAAGACATAGGTATTGATGGACGTTCTTCCATGAATAAAAAAGAATTAATTCACGCGTTACGCAATAATTAGAATGGCTCATAAAATCCCAGCTCGCATTATAAGACAAGTTTTCGTTCTTATTTTTTTAGCGGCAATGTTTGTACTTATTACTGTAGAAATGCTTCCTTATTTAGGAGGTGTTCTTGCCGCAGTCACCCTTTATGTTATTCTCGTGCCCGCCCAGCGCAAACTGGAGAGCTACAAATGGAAACCAGGTCTTGCTGCCACTTTATTAATGATTTTATCTACCATAGGAATTTTACTTCCCATCGCTGGTATAGGCATCATGTTCTCCTCACAAATTAAAAGCGCCGTTGCTAACAGTGATAAAATTACAGCACAGATCAAGACTCAGATATCCCAGATTGAATCTTACGTGGGGTTTGACGTGGTACCTACAATTGATGGTGACCAGATTAAAAGTACCCTATCCTATTTAATCAGTAATATCGCGAGCTCAAGCATAACCATTTTTATTGCTTTAGGTGTGATGTATTTTATTTTGTACTATATGCTTGTCAACCGAAAGATATGGCAAGAGGCCAGTATAAACTATCTCCCCATGAAAAAAGAAAATGTGGAAACGATAGGCAAAGAAAGTATCAACCTTGTCAAATCAAATGCTATAGGAATTCCTTTAGTTGCTATCCTACAAGGAGTCGTGGCCCTAATAGGTTATTTCATTTTTGGTGTTGAGAATCCGTTTTTCTGGTTTGGAATTACCGTTATTGGGAGTATGATCCCATTTGTGGGAACTGCTATAGGTATTTTACCGGTGGTAATCCTATTACTGGCTCAAGGTGATACACAATCGGCTATTGGTATTCTCATATATGGAACTGTGGTGGTAGGTTCCACTGACAATCTTTTTCGCCTAGTGGTGCAGAAACGTCTGGCAGATATTCATCCATTGATTACTCTTCTAGGTGTCGTTGTAGGTGTTCCGTTATTTGGATTTATAGGACTTATTTTTGGCCCTTTACTAATCAGTTTATTTTTACTACTGGTAAAAATTTATAAAAGCGAATATGCTGAAAAGACAGACGCTATTTAAGAGCAATCCAACACTTAGCTACTGCAGTTTTTCTTATTTTTAACCCAAACAAAATTTAATGAGTAAGTTGACAAAACTCCAAGATAAAATTGATGAAAAATTCATCGAGCAGCGCAAGTTGTTCATATGGGGAATGGTGGATGAAAAGACGGCGAGACACTGTGTGGACCGACTTTTATATCTGGACTCTATAAGTAATGAAGAAATCACATTTGTAATCAACAGTCCAGGTGGCTATGTGACTGCAGGCTTTTCTATATATGATACCATGAAGCAGATCAACAGCCCGATAAGTACGGTTTGTAGTGGTCTTGCTGCCTCCATGGGAAGTATTTTACTTTCTGGTGGTGATAAAGGGAAACGTTACATCCAGAAGCATGGTCGTGTAATGATACATCAGCCTAGTGGTGGCGCCAGAGGTACTGGAGCAGATCTAGAAATTACTGCCAAAGAGATTTTAAAGACTAAAGAATTGAGTGCGCAGATCCTTGCAGATAACTGTGGCCAGTCTTTTGAAAAAGTCATGAAAGACTTTAACCGTGATTACTGGATGGGAGCTGATGAAGCGGTTGCCTACGGTATCGTGGACGGTATTATTTAAAAATGAGAAAACATTAACCTAAGCCGTTCTAATTCAGGGCGGCTTTTTTTATATTTTTATGGAATGAGTTTAACACCATTTCATCTTGCGATTCCCGTAAAGGAAATCACAACCACACGCGACTTTTACCGCGACACCCTAGGCATGAAGGAAGGACGCAGTAGTGATCACTGGGTAGATTTTGATTTCTTCGGTCACCAGCTGGTAATTCATATAAGTGATGCCATAGCTCCAGAAGCAGTTAATGCTGTTGATGGTAAAGCGGTTCCAGTACCACATTTTGGTGTGGTGTTAGAATGGGATAAATTCCACGCTTTCGCGAAAGCGTTACAAAACAAAAACATCAAATTTATAATCGAGCCTTACATAAGATTTGAGGGGTTGCCCGGTGAGCAGGCCACAATGTTCTTCAAGGACCCCAGTGGAAACGCACTAGAATTTAAATCTTTCAAGGACTTCAATCAAATTTTTGCAACATGAGCCTAAAAAACATATTTACTCCAGATGAAGATTACGTGCGTCAACAAGCAGATGATGCCACGACTGAAGAAGTTGACAAAGTCATTAAAAAGGAAGGTAAAATAGGTTTTATCATGTCCAGCATTAAGGTGCTTAAGAAATACTACCACCTTTTTGATGTTATGATGATGATGATTAAAGATTATCGCAAAGGAATATATACAGCTGTACCCTGGTTTACCATTGCCGCGATTGCAAGTGCTTTGTTATACGTATTAAGTCCCATTGACTTAATTCCAGACTTTATTCCTGGACTGGGTTATCTTGATGATGTTACCGTTCTTACAATAGTTACAGGGTGGATTGATTCTGACCTACATCGTTATTTAGACTGGAAACTCGATCATGATCACACGACTCCAGAAGAAATCAAAAAACTAGAAAAGTCTCAATAAACCTTTTCGCCATTGACATAAGTAGCTTTCACTTTTATATTAGGAACATTTTGAATCGGCATTTTCATGAGATCTTCTTGCAAGATCATGAAATCAGCCGATTTTCCTTTTTCCAAACTTCCCTTTTCGTTTTCCTCAAAATTGGAAAATGCACCCCAGATCGTCATGCCTCGTAAAGCATCTTCTCTAGACAGCGCATCCTTCATATTAAAACCACCTTCTGGAAAACCACTTGTATCTTGTCGAGCTACAGCAGCATAGAAAGTCAAAAACGGATTGACTTGTTCTACTGGATAATCTGTTCCTAACGCAACCATTCCAGACTGGTTCAATAATTTCTGATAAGCATAGGCTCCTTTGATACGCTCTGCTCCTACACGATCTTGTGCCCAATACATGTCACTGGTAGCATGTGTAGGTTGAACGGACGGCAATATGCGATCTCTATCAAAATATTCAAAATCATCAGAACTTATAATTTGTGCGTGCTCTACCCTCCACCTTCTGTTAGGTAGATCGTTCAACAATTCTCTATACGTTTTTAAAACGACCACGTTTGCACTATCTCCAATGGCGTGAGTGTTCATCTGAAAATCTGATGCCGCAATACGTTCTGCTGTTTTCTTGAAATCTTCAACACAGCTTAACAGCGCTCCAAAGTGAACCGATTTATCTGAATAAGGCTCTTTCATTGCAGCACCTCGAGAACCTAGGGCACCATCTGCATAAAATTTTACGGACCTTACATTTAATCTGTCGGTCTTGATTATACCTTTTTGATCCAGGTAATAATCAAGGTTTTCAGGTGTGTTGCTCACCATTGCATAGATCTTAATCTTCAAATTTCCAGCTTGTTGCAGACTATCAATCAGTTCAATAGTATTCCTATTCAAACCTGCATCATCTACCGTAGTCAACCCATAACTAAAATTAATTTTCTGAGCATCCATTAAAGATTCTATATCTTCCTTAACACTAGCTTTAGGAAACATATTTTCAACCAGGCTCATAGGATTATCCACTAGAATTCCAGTAAGTTTTCCATTTCTTTGTTCGATCTCACCCCCAGAAAATAAAGTGTTTGTATCGATTTGAGCTAGTCGCAAACCAGAATCGTTGACAATCATTGCATGACCATCCACTCTTGTCAATGCTACTGGAGTGTTGGGAAATAACTCATTGAGTTCTGCATTCGTTGGAAACTCCTGTACTTCCCAATCATTTTGATCCCACCCACGGCCTATAATAAATGATTTGTTATTTGACTTTTGAAATTCTTGGACTTTATTTAGAACTTCTTGATAGCTTTTAGTTCCAGTTAAATCTACACGTTGTAATTGTTGTCCCAGTCCATAAAAGTGACAGTGTGCATCGATTAATCCTGGATAGACAAACTGTCCAGCAAGATCAATAACGGTATCTCCTTTTAAATTCAAAGCGTCGATATCGTCTTGTGATCCTATAGCAAATATTTTACCATCTTTTACAGCCATAGCAGTTGCCATAGAAAACTCATTATTAACGGTATAAATGTGACCATTCTGATAAATGGCATCCACATAATTATCGGCGTCTTTATTTTGACAACTTATTAAAATAGCTACGAAGACAAGGAAGATAAAATTTTTCATGGTTTAAAAATACGCTAAAGTCTTTTGAAAGAAAAAATGACTGCCGCATGGTCAATCAAGAACAAAAGCCGATTGAAACCTTTGTTATTTTCCCTAAACAAAAAACACGAGCAAATTGCTCGTGTTTCTATTTTATACGTTGGTTTAAAAAGCTAATAGTAATTAACTCATAAACTCTAGAAATCAAACTTGTAAACCACTCCACCCAACACTTGTAAGTCCTGAACAGGATAGTCTAAGTAATATTCATAATTACCACCGGTCAAGTTATTACCTCTTATAAAAGCGGTCAATTTAGAGTTGATCTTATAATTTACATCTAGATTTAAGTCCACAAAGGAATCAAGCGATTCCACACCTAGTCCATTGCGATAAACATCACGCTCTCCTACGTAATAAACCGTAGCACCTACATCTAACTTATCTGTGATTTGATACATTCCGACCAGGTCTGCCGTAAATTCAGGCAATTGGGAAGCTACGTTTTCAAAATCGTCACCGTTGGTCACTTCATAACTCATACTTTTCCCGCTTAAAGTAAGGTTGAATTTTGAGCTTACATCCACACTCAACGATGCTCCATAAAACATAGTTTCAAGATCTGCATATTGAGTGTAAAAAACATTTCCTAGAGTCGCTCCTTCTTCTACAATTAAAACGCGACCTACATCTTTAGTATAGAAATAGCGATCATTCTCTTTTTTATAACCTCCATAAATTTTATAACCCAAATTATTAGTCACCTTTCCTTTTAATCCTAGTTGTGCATCAATCAATCTGTCAGTAGGTTTAATTGTAATCGCTGGTGCTAAAAACACATTCTCATCAGCAAATTGTTGCAAGCTATTCATATCTAATCCTCCTAAAAGCTGTGTGTAAGCTATAATTTGATCGTCTAGAACTCTATAGCTGGCATTGATGTCTGGATAAAAATTGAATTCATTCTGATTGCCTTCAAAATCATTCAGATAATTCACCTTGGCACCTAATTCAAGTTTATAATTATCACCATACAAATTTAGCTTGGGGTTAGCGCCCGCTATTAAATAAGAGTAATCTGTTTGTGCTGGTCGCAGGCCTTGCTGGTCAAAAGTTCCTTTCAAGTAATCTAAATCTAGGCCTAACCCTATTTCTGTATCCTGTATATCAAAAGAAAGCTGAGGCGTCAGTCGCCCGCGGAATTCTTGAGCATCTTCACTGGAGGAAAGCCCGGTTAATTTTACTTTCAGTTCCTTGAAAACCGAATCAAAGAAATCAACATTACCACCTATTCCATAAGAAAGATAATTAATGGCAACATCTGTATCGTCGGGATTTGTTCCTATTAACTGTGTATTTAAGGGGTCATATATTCCGTACCAATTTGCTCTTTGATATCGTGCTCCAGCAGTAACACCATAACTAGCATATCTTGAACGATGACCGTAAGAAAGGTCTAAAGCAGAGTCTGAATAAGAATCATCCAGTAAAACCTCGTCAATACCACCGAAAGATGAGTTGTGATTTAGAAAAATCCCTAAGTCAGAATCCTTGTCGACCTCAACATTACCAGCAAATTCTGCTATAATATTGCCGTAATTCCCCAGTCCCAGTCGTGCATAGTTATCATAATATTCTGGCCGCTTTCGTGGTTTTAAACGCGATAATTTCCCCTTTGCGGGAGTAAATGTGGACGCCACGGGAACTGAAAAAATGCTATAGGTCACTGCTTTCTTCTTAATCTTAATCGTATCATTTAATTGGGGCACGCTCTTAACTTTAAAAGCATCTGCAACAGATGGATCATAAGCTTTGACAACAGTAATAGTACCGCCATTCAATCGGTCTTCATCTTTCTTGTCCTGTGCAATAAGCGTCGTTCCAATTAATAAAACCGAAACTGCTGTAGTTATATATTTAAAATTCATAGAGATGATTAGTTATTGGATGGAACTATGGATGAGTTGGTTTTTGCCTGTTCGTTTTTGATTCTGGCAAGTTCCGTTTTTGCCTGTGCAACAACTTCTGGATATTGCGAGAAATTGTCAATCACACCTTGCAATAAGGTTACTGCATTCAAGGTTTGTTTTGTGGCGTCATAACTTTTCGCCATGACCACAAGACCTCGAGCGCTCCATAATTTATAGCTTCCATAGTTTTTAGAGAGGCTTTGCACGGTTGCGATAGCCTCACTATGTTTCCCTTCTTGATTCTCAAAATATGCCTTATAAAACGTAGCCTCTGCAGCTGTGACACCGCTGGAGTTACTGAACACTTCTGCATAACCGCGTTTTGCAGCTGCCATATCATTACGCTTGAAGGAAGATCTTGCAATGATCAATTGTGCATCTGATCTTACCGCAGCGACTGTTGAACTATCTCCCAATACTTTATTAGCATAACCTACCGCTTTATCAAATTGCTCCGTTTCATAGTAGGCTTTCATCAAGTTTGATTGTGCGTAAGCTTTGTTCTGTGGGAAATCTGCTGTAGCTTCTAGTTTTATTAATATGGGTATCGCTTTCGCGAAAGCGGACTTTCTATCACCACCATCACTAACCGCATCATTCAACAATATTTCTCCCAGTCGTGCCAGTGCCTGTTCAGAATACTCGCTGCGCTCGCGGTCTGCAACATATTGATAATTAGGAATACTTGCTGCCTTATTACCTTCAGAAAAATACGCCTGCGCTAGATTGAAATGCGCCTGTAAAGCATATTTGCCATTGGGAAATTGCTCCAGATACTTTTTCAATTCACGCACCGCAGCACTCATGTTACCTTGTACAAATGGACGCTCTGCGCTCTCATAAGCCGTGTCATCCAGCTCTGAATCTGTGACATCAATAAAATCTAAACCACGCACCCAGCTCGCATATTCTGCCGTTTTACCTTGATCAATATATACCAGTCTCGCACTACTCACAGCTTCTACTGCTTGCGGAGTTCCAGCATATTTTGATGCTACTTGTTTAAAAATAGCTAAAGCCTCATCGAGCTTATTGTCATTGTAAAACTGTAAACCCTTACGCATCATAGATGGTGCGGTATATCTACTGTTTGGAAATTCTTTAATTAAGCGATCATAAGTCTGTGTACCATCAGCGACTTTACCACTGTTGATGTAGGTATTCCCTAATTCATACAAAACATCATCACGAAATTGAGAATTTTTGAAGTTTTCTAGAAACGTATTAAGTTCTTGTATTTTGCTATCTATACGATCAACAAAACCATAAGACATTGCTTTCTGGAAGGTTGCATAGTCAGCAGCTGGTCCTCCCATTTTAATCGATTCGTTGTAGGACTCAATAGCTGGCCAGTATTTTTTTGATACAAAATTAGCATCTCCTATCCTCATGTAAGCATCGTTTGTTCTCACTTTATCATTTGAAAACTGAGCGACAAAGCGCTCCATAGCGCTGATGCTAGAACTATAATTTTTTAATTTAAAATGGGTGTAACCCATATCATAATCTAACAATTTGTCTTCATCAATACTTGCACTGATTTTGTTTGCCCGCTCAAACTCTGCTAACGCGTTGTTGAAATCACTCAATTCGTAAAGAGAAGCTGCTTTCCAAAATCGCGCTTTCTTCTCTAGATTTTTTTCGGTTAAGTTTTTAATAGCCTTATCAAGATTAGCTCCCGCAGCAGCATAATCTCCTGCTGTGAATAAATTCAATCCATGATATAAAGCTACCTTACCGTATACATTTTCATTCCCGCGAATTCTACCATCTTCCAATAAACTGATGGCTTCCGCATAATTTTTAGAGCTGAAATAGGAATCGATCAACAGGTTGTTCATTTCATCCTTATTTTCTGCATTGGGATATTTCTCGATATAATTCAAGATCACCGCTGGAACGCTTTCGTATGGATTCCCGTTCTCATAGCTCAATTTTGCATAGTTATAGGTGGCATCTTGAGTAATCTGATCATCGAGTGCAATTTCACTTGCCTTTTTGAAAGCGTTCAACGCATCCTCACCACGATCAAGCTTGATGTAACTTTGACCCAGGTGATAGTAAGCATTTTGAGCAGTCGCATTTTCACCTCCTATAATCTTATTGAAAGTTTCCACCGCGTTTGCAAAATCGCCTAGTTTGTAATACGTATAACCCAGCTGGTAATAATCGTTATTGTTCCATTTACCTCGAGTTCCCTGATATTTTTGCAAGTACGGTAAAGCTTCCTGATATTTTTCTTGGTTGAATAAAGACTGTCCTATAACACGGTTCAATTCAGATTGTTCTGCGCGGTTAGAGGTCGACATTTGCTTTTCAGCTAGAGTGATCGCTTCATCAAAACGCCCTAGTTTATAATTAAGATCAGCTTGATAATACGATAACTTGGCATCCGTTTCTGGTGCCTCCTCTACCTCGTTGAATAAACCCTCTGCAGTTTCTAGGTCATCACCTTCATAAGCGATGTATCCCAGATAATATTTTGCTTTGGAACCATATTCTTGCGTATCGCTAACTCTGTTCAAATAAGGTTTAGCCTCGTCATATTTATTGCTTTGAACGAGTGTATAACCCTTATTGAAGTAGTACCGATTTTTTTGGTCTTCAGATAAGTTGTTTTCATCCACCTTATCATACCACAATACCGCCTGACGGTAATTACCACTTTCAAAATAATAGTCAGCAACATCAATGTAAGCGCTATTACTCTTTGTAGAGGTAGGATATTGCTTCACAAAATTCTCTACCATCTCATCAGCATTGCGTTGATTCAATCGCACAGCGCAGTTTGCAGCATAATATGCAGCATTTCCTTTGATGGTTTCATCATCAATCTTTTCAACAACCGCTTCAAATAAACGTTGTGCCGCAACGTATTGATCCTCTTGATAAAGATCGACAGCAGTGTTGTAGTTGCGCAAGTTGTCCGTAAAAATTTTAGACTGCTGGGCGAGTCCTGTATAAACGGCGCCTAATAAAAAAGCCGTAAGTGCAATTTTCCTCATGAGAGCTATAGTTAGTCAGTGTGTAAAATTAGAATCCTACACTTTGTTAACGGCACTTTTCCTAATTAATTATACGCATGGTTATCCACAGCTTTATGTATTTTTACCTCAAAATATATTTCATGTCAAATCACGTGCTTTCCCTTTCTGATGTCGATATTTTTCAAATGGACAATCTCATCCTTAAAGACGTGAATCTCAATATTGATAAAGGCGAGTTTGTTTACTTAATCGGTAAAACTGGTAGTGGTAAAAGCTCCTTGATGAAAACCCTTTATGGTGATATTCCCTTGAAAAAAGGTTCTGGAAGTATTGTAGATTTTGATTTAGCCAGCTTGCGCGAAAGCGAAATTCCTTTCCTACGTCGCAAACTAGGAGTGGTATTTCAGGATTTTAAGCTTCTTACGGACAGAACAATTCAAGAAAACCTGAAGTTTGTTCTGAAAGCCACCGGCTGGAAGAATAAAACCGAAATGCAGGATAAGATTGACGAGGTTCTGGATAAGGTGGGCATGAAAACCAAAGGCTTTAAATACCCACACGAACTCTCTGGCGGTGAGCAACAACGTGTGGCTATTGCTAGAGCACTTCTTAATAATCCAGAACTGATTATTGCAGATGAGCCCACTGGAAATCTAGATCCACAGACCAGTGTGGAAATCATGGAGGTTTTACAAACCATTAATAAAAACGGAAATACGATTTTAATGGCAACCCATGATTATGCCCTCATTTTAAAATATCCATCCAAGACTCTCAAATGTGACGATGGCGAAGTTTTTGAAGTGGTTCAGAGAACGGTTTAATTCATTTTAAATATTCTACTTATCGCTGAAAAGAAATGATTAACGGATTAGTTTTGGCACTAGTTCCTTTTTCAAAATATGTCGTTTGAAATTATAAGCCGGGTAGGTCAACGTTAGACATTTAATTATGCGAATACTTTAGATTACTGATAATCAAAAGTATATTTAGATCTGTGGCAAGATAAAATCACCATTATCAATTATCGGTTCATTAAGAAAAAAGCGTTTCTTGGTTCGGCTGGAGAAACCTTTTAAGAGTACAATTAATTTTTAAGCATGTTATCCATCTGCATTCCTGTTTTCAATTATGACATTAGGAAACTGGTCATGGAAATTCACAAACAAGTCTCGGCTCTTGATATCGCATTTGAGCTTTTAGTTTATGACGACTGTAGCTCTTCTAACTCAATCGTGACTAACAATTCTGAAATTCAGGAATTACAAAATGTTAGATTCAAAGTCTTAGAAAATAACATAGGACGCAGCGCTATTAGAAATTTATTGGCCGACGATTCTCAATTCCCTCATATTTTATTTCTAGATGCGGATGTTTATCCAAATAGTCCAGATTTTATAGAAAAGTATTTTAAACATATTTCTGCTGCTACCACCATTATTTACGGTGGTATTCAATATCAAAAAAATAAACCCGCTGCCGATGAAATGCTGCGATGGGTTTACGGAAGAGAAAGAGAAGTATTGACAGTAAAAGAAAGGCTTCTCAAACCACACCTGCGATTTTTGACTTTGAATTTTTTAATTTCCAGAGAAGCTTTCAACCTACTCCGTTTTAACGAGAATATACCCAACTTAAGACATGACGACACTTTATTTGCTCTTAGCGCTAAAAATTTAGGTATCCCAGTTTTACACATCGATAATACCGTAGAACATCAAGGGTTGGAATCGAGTAAGATTTTCTTAAAGAAATCTAGTGAATCATCTCAAGTACTTGCTCATCTGGTCAAATCTGGACTTATAGAAGCTAAATCCACCAAGCTTTCAAAAACAGCAGGTCGACTTTTACGCTACAAGTTAGCTACGTTTATAATTTCTCTTCAAAAAACGTTTAGAAATAGAATGGAAGCAAACCTAAAATCTTCACAGCCATCAATGATTCTCTTTGATTTTCACAGGCTCGGTGAATATTTAAAAAGTTTTATTTCAGTAAGATAAGTTTTGTCATTTAAGAAAGTCTTATTTTGGATAAGCTACCGCAGTCTATTAAACTGCTAACTTTTTATGTTATGAATTCATTTCTTGTTGTTATTCCATTGTATAATAAATCTTCAACGATCCTTAGAGCGATAGAATCAGTTCTCGCACAAGTGCATATTGATTTTAAAATACTCATAATAGATGATGGTTCTACAGACGACAGCTATCAACAAGCTTCATTAGTAACAAATGATCACATTACCCTTATTAAGCAAGAAAATCACGGCGTTAGTTATACCCGCAACATAGGAATAAAAGAAGCTATTGAAAATAAATTTGATTTTGTAGCCTTCCTAGATGCAGATGATTACTGGATGCCAGATCATTTGAAGCAATTAGATTATTCAATCAGCAAGTTCCCTGACGCAACAATTATTGCAAATAATTACAAGATAAAAATAGGTAAACGTCAATTTCAAAAAACTAAATTATCACTTAAAAATATCGAGGATAGTTTTCTTGTAGAACCTTTTTTCCAGTACAATTATCTCAATACCGTACTGATTCCATCAGCGATTTGCATGTCTGTAAAAAATAACGAACCTATTTATTTTGATGAAAATTTAAGTCATACAGAAGATATTGATTTCTTAATTAAAGCTGGACTGAGTGCAAAAGTTGCTTTTCATAAGAATCCCACTGTTATTTATGATGAAACTGCAGGGAACAAATCCTCAGAAGTTCCTATAGTCAAAAGATCTGTTACAAACTTTAGTAAGTATGAAAAGGAATATCCCGAGAACCTCCACCTTAAGAAATTAATTGATATTAATAGATTTTCTATTGCCATCGATTACCGTTTGCTTAACGATATTAAGAATGCAACACTATACCAGCATCAAATAGATCAAAATAACCTTACTAAAAAACAGCGCACATTATTAGAAATGAGCAGCCGTCAATTAAAAGCGCTCAAAAGGACCCAGCGGGTTTTAGGAAACTTAGGATTTAGACTTAGAACCGGGAGTTAATGACTTGCTAGACTCTCAAAAGCTGTAAGATCTCTAATATAATCTTCTTCATCAAATTCATGAGAAGCGATGGAAAGACAAACAGCACCGCTGGAAAAGTCTTCCAACTCTCGCCATAACATTGTGGGAATCAACAACCCTTTGTCCGGTTTGTTTAAAAGGATTTTCTTCCAGCTTTTACCGTCGTAAAGTTTAACGGTAAAACTACCGCTCAATGCAATGAGCATCGACTGGCATTCTTTGTGCGCATGACCACCACGATGGCTGTTACTGGGAACATCAAACAAGTAATATACCCGTTTTACCGCAAACGGAATAGTATTTCCTTCAATGACGGCAAGGTTACCTCGCGGGTCTACAATTTTAGGGATATCGACAAATTTATGCTCCATTGTTCAAATGTAATTCTTTGTCATTAACTAGTCTTGAGTCTATCCCTATCCTGAAAATCAGCTGCGCCTTGCTCAAATGTTCGTTTAACTATCCAGGGCTTACGAGGGTCCAGGATTAAACCTTTTCGCAATAAAAAAAAGGCGTACTTGTAACTAAGAAAAGAAATATTCTTTTTAAAATATTGGGCGATCGCACCACGGGCATAGATAATGCGAGAAGAACTCGCTTCCATACTAGAATTATGTTTTGGGTGTGCAACAATTACCTTATTGAGAAAATACCTTGATATATTTTTCTGTCCTAATTGATGTAGGAAAAGATAGTTCTCCCCATCCTCAAATTGAGCTCCTAACCCAAAACGTTCGTCATATCTAACCTTATTCTTTATAGGATTTCTTTTAAAAACAATTTCAGGCGACAAGGTTTGGTTTTCATTGACTTGAGTAAAAGTTTGATTATTATCTGGATACTCCCAGTATAGCTTTCCAGACTCCAGTACTTCCGTTTGAAACGTGATCAAGTCTGATGATATGTTATTGAATGCCTCAATTATTATCGAAATGGCATCTTGCCGGATAATACAATCGTCGTCCATAAGCCACAATAACTCACCTTTTGATTCTCGAATCGCCAGATTTCTACTGCGACTCAATCCATAATCCGTATCATTTATAACTCGGATATTGGTTTGGTCGCTGACTAGCTTTTTAGTTTTGCTCTGATTGACGATCAAAATGTTTTCTGTGATCGCAACAAGAGGTTTTGAAAAAATAACTTCTAAAAACGACAAGTCACTACGATCCATGGTCGCAATTAGAATCTCAAGATCATCTTCACTGTATTGTCTCAACCCCTTATCTTTATCCCAAAGGTACTTTTTATGCGCATTCTGCTGGTAGGCGAGTACAGTAATTATCACAACTCACTCAAACACGGTTTGATCCAGCTGGGTCATGAGGTAATCATTGTGGGCGATGGCGATGGTTTCAAAGATCTTCCAGTGGATGTTTTTGTAGGCAGCGACTATTATCGCCGCAACAGGTTTCGTGAAAAATTCAAGGTTGCCTGGTGGAAACTTACAGGTCGCAACCTTGAAGATAACCTGAGGTTAGCACGCTTTCGCGAAAGCGAACATCTTCTCAAAGGTTTTGATATAGTGCAGTTTATCAACTCAAATCCATTTAGCTGCGAGCCGCCTGTTGAGATGAAAATGCTGAAGTTTCTCGTTGAAAATAACGGAAAATGTTTTCTTGCTGCCTGCGGCGATGACTATCATTACGCAGATTATCTTACAAATTATCATGAAGGTTACAGCATTCTGGAAGCGGTAAAAATCGACTCCAGTTTAAAGCCTTTTTTGTGGCATACCTATAAATATTTAGGTCCGGAATATAAAGCTAACTATGAGTGGCTGGTCGATAAGTGTGTTGCCATAATTCCTAGTAATGTCGATTATGCAATGACATTGACGAGACAAATAAAAACTACAGAAATTATTCCAGCGCCCATAATTATCGATAAATACCAGCTGGAACAAAATGAAAACACCGAAGTTATCCAAATATTTCTGGGTATAAATCGACAAAATTACTGGAAAAAAGGCATTAATTATTTTGAGGAAGCTTTACTCCTACTCAAGGAAAAATATAATAATCAGGTGAATGTTACCGTAGCAGAAAATCTTCCCTATGTAGAATATATGACTCGTTTAAAGGATTCACACATTCTGTTAGATCAGGTATTAAGCTATGATCAAGGATATAACGCACTGGAATCTATGCTCAAGGGAAAAGTAGTTTTTGCAGGTGCTGGGCCTGAATTCTTAAAAGCCCATAACCTAAAGAATATTGCAGTTATCAATGCTCAACCTGATGTCTCATATCTATTTGAACAAATTTCTATGCTGATAGAGAACCCAGAATCCCTACTATACATCGGAAAAAACGCAAGACGACATGTTGTGAAGTTTCATGATTCTGTGATGATTGCATCATTATTTGTAAAAAAATATAAATTTTAATATCGGTAGTTGTGCATATTTTTATAAACGATATTAATTGTTCCCTCCTGAAAAACTTAAATTAAGTGATGTCCTTTAGGATCTTTTAAAAAAAGATTGATTAAAAAAAGCCCTTTTAGATAAATTCCGTCCTTTTCCAGCTTATGTAATCCATAGCATTCAGGAAAGTTTAAGTGTAAAATGGACGTATAACTCAAACAGTATTGAAGGAAACACGTTAACTCTTCAAGAAACAAGAATTGTTCTTCAAGAAGGTCTAACCGTAAGTTGAAAACCGCTCAGAGAACACTTTGAAGCTGTGAACCATAGCGATGCCATTTAATTTGTAGAGGATCTTGTGACTATCGCAAGTATCTTAAGGAATCTAGTCTTGAATATGCAGCAGACTATATAAGCTTGCTTGCAAGACAGGGAAAAATAGATGCTTATAAAGAAGGTCGTGTGTAGTTCACCACTAAAAAAACGATATAGGATTATGTGAAGAACAGAAAAAAAAGAGGTAGTTGTGAATCAACTACCTCTTTCTTTTTCTGGCTTAGCCTTTCTTATTTTTCCATTTGATATCAATCCCTTGGAAATCTTCTGCAGCTTTTTCTTTAGCTTGTTTTGGAATCATGAATTCGAATTCCTGTATGATTTCTAGATCTTCATCAAAATAAAATAGCATCGTTTCCTCTCCGTCATAATCACAGATAGTGAGTGCATGAACTTCATGCTCTACAAAATATTCATCTTTCACGTTTTGAGGTTCGACAAACTCAAAATAGTGCAAGACTTTTGCGCCTTTGAAAAAATCAAAATCCTCTAAATAAAACTGATCTGCCATGCTACAAAAATAAATATTTAATAATGATTAAAAAGAAAGCCAGTCTATAAGACTGGCTTTCACTATTGTTTTAATTAGTTTTTATATGGATCTGTTAGGATCAAAAGCCTCTAACAACTGCGCAACGCGCTGCACAAACTGACCACCTAATGCACCGTTAACAACTCTATGGTCGTAACTGTGCGATAAGAACATCTTCATGCGTATTCCTATAAAGTCTCCATCAGGAGTCTCTACTACAGCAGGAACTTTACGAATTGCACCTAAAGCCAAGATCGCGACTTGTGGCTGGTTTATAATAGGTGTACCCATTATAGAGCCGAATGTTCCCACGTTAGTCACCGTATAGGTTCCGCCTTGAGTGTCGTCTGGCTTTAATTTTCCATCTCTGGCTCTTCCTGCAAGATCATTTACTGCTTTTGCCATGCCTACTAGGTTGAGCTGGTCAGCATTTTTGATTACCGGAACGATTAGATTACCATTAGGTAAGGCTGCTGCCATTCCTAGGTTGATGTTTTTCCGCTTGATGATTTTATCACCGTCTAAAGCAATATTAATCATTGGAAATTCTTTGATGGCTTGTGCAACCGCTTCCATAAAAATAGGAGTAAAGGTTAAGTTCTCACCTTCACGTTTCTGGAAATCGGCCTTATGTTTCTTTCTCCAGTTCCAGATATTTGTAACATCACACTCAATAAAACTTTGAACGTGAGCACTCGTCTGTACCGATGCCACCATGTGATGAGAAATCATTTTACCCATGCGGGTCATCTCTATCACCTCATCTTCTCCATTAACAGATACTGGAATTGCTTTGGCTGCTGGTTTAGGAGCATTATTTTGAGCTGTAGGCGCTGGCGCAGCAGCCTTTGCAGGTGCTTGGGCTGGCTTACCACTCTTGCGATCTTCAACAAATTTTAGAATATCATTTTTAGTCACACGGTCATCCTTACCAGTTCCATTGATGGACTCTAGTTCTGACATGGAGATATTTTCTTCTTTTGCGATATTTTTAACCAGTGGTGAATAGAAAGATTCGCTAGATGTGTAATCGTTCTTTCCAGCGGTATCCATTCCTTTATCAATCTGCTCTTCTGCAGTTTCTGTAGCTGCCTCTGCATAGCCTGCAGGTGCTTCATCAGCAACTTCTATAGGATCAATAGATTTAGAATCATTACTTGATTCTTCTTGTCCACCTTCCGTTTCTATGATTGCAATTGTTTGTCCTACTTCTACGACATCATCTATATTGAAGAGAATCTCGACTAACTTACCATCAACTTCACTTGGAACCTCACTATCGACTTTATCGGTAGCTATTTCAAGCACAGGTTCATCCATTTCTATCGTATCGCCTACATTTTTAAGCCATGCGGTTATGGTAGCCTCTGCTACGGATTCACCCATTTTAGGTAATTTCAATTCAAATCGAGCCATAATTGCGCAGTAATATATCGGTTTATTAAGAATTGCAAAAATAAGAATTATCTATCAGCCTTTGCAGTTATCGGATAGCAATAGGAATTATTTAAGAAATCAATGAAGTTTAGACGGGAAGGTTGAGTTTATATCATATAATTTTGACCTCACCGCGTTCCTCACTAGAGTCACTTCCCGCCATTGCAGAACGATCCAACGTGAAAAATCTATAGGTGTTCCCAAACCCTTTACTAAGATTCATAAGGTCAATCACCTTCCCATGTTCTAGAGTTGCCATATCCCAGATTACTTGATCACCTCCTTTTGAGCTCATTTTAAGAGTATCAAAAGTTACTACCTGACCTGCCCATTCTGGTTTAAAATTCAAATCTGCAGTTACTAATATTTTTTGCTGAATCGCAGATATAGTAATAGTTGAAGCTGTCTTTGAGCGAGTTATTTTAGGAAGTATAAATTTTAAGAATCCGCTTAGAAACTTACCTTTTGGATAGTGCTTGTCATAAAATAGCGACATAGCTTTAAAAAACCTTTCCTTGTAGACTTTATCTTTTATTGTACTTTCTCCTTTAAAGTGAATGGCTTTTTCAGATCCTATGTAATAGTTCTGAAATCCGTTTTTTAAAGCGGTAAAACTCAAATCAATATCCTCACCGTACATAAAGTACCGCTCGTCCAGTCCACCTAAACTTTCATAGACAGACTTTTTACCTAACATAAATGCTCCCACTAAAATCTCTGTTTGACCATTCTCATCTTCTTTTATTCTATGATCATAATAACTGGAAGAAAACCCCAGCAGTTTCAAAAGGGCGCTGGACCGTTTCGGTGTGCGCCGTTTACTTTCAGGAAGAAAATTTCCCGTTCCATCTAGCAATCGTACTCCTAAAAACCCTGTTTTTGAGTTCGCTTTCGCGAAAGCGAGACCTACATCAAAAACAGTTTCTCCAACAATGACATCAGGATTTACAAGACAAATAAACGATCCTCGCGCTCGAGAGACCGCTATATTATTACCCTTAGAGAATCCATAATTCTCATCTAATTTGACAATTTTAATCTTTTTATATCTTGTCGAAAGTCGCTCAACACTGCCATCAGTCGAGTCATTATCTACTACGATAATTTCAGATTGAATATTTGTAGTTGCGCGTAAAACACTTTCCACACACAGCTCTAAAAAAACCGAAGCATTGAAATTCAATATTACAACGGAGAGTTCCATGCTAGCTTCTTAGCGAATTCTCATAAGGTACGCGATGTAAAATACTGCGACCCAGAGTGACTTCGTCTGCAAATTCTAGTTCATCACCTACAGCAATTCCTCTTGCGATAGTTGACGTATTGATCTCTAGACCGTCCAATTGTTTAAATATGTAGAAATTAGTGGTATCTCCTTCTATCGTGGGACTCAAGGCAAAAATGATCTCCTTCACTCCTTCCTCTTTTACTCTTTTAACAAGTGAGCCTACTTTTAAATCCTGAGGCCCCACGCCATCCATGGGACTAATTTTTCCTCCTATGACATGGTATAAACCTCGATATTGACTCGTGTTTTCAATCGCCATCACATCACGTATATCTTCCACAACACAGACGATTTTTTGATCGCGATTGTGACTAGCACAGATCTCGCAAAGCTCTGTATCACTAACATTATGGCATCGCTTGCAAAACTGCAAATCGTGTCGCATCTTGAGCAAGGCTTCTGACAATAAATCTGTATTCTGTTCTGGCTGGCGCATTAAATGCAGCACCAGGCGCAATGCGGTACGCTTACCTATTCCAGGCAGTTGTGACACCTGATTGACGGCTTCTTCTAATATTTTTGAGGAGAAATTCATACTGTACAAAGATAGGAACAGTAATCCTATCGTCAGCAGGTTTACAATTTCGATAAGCTTAGCTATTAGTACTATTTTAGCGCAAAATTTGATCCATTGACTTCTACCCAAATCCTAATTACCATTGCCATTTACTTTGCTGTTTTGATCGCAATATCATTTATTGTGGGCAGGAAAGGTGATAGCGCTACCTTTTTTAGAGGCAATCGCAGCTCTCCATGGTACATTGTTGCTTTTGGAATGATAGGAGCCTCACTTAGCGGTGTGACATTTATTTCAGTTCCCGGTGCGGTTGAGTCCGGCGCGATGAATTATTTCCAGGTAGTTCTGGGATATATTGTAGGTTACGGAGTGATCGGGCTAGTGCTCATGCCATTGTACTATCGCATGAATCTTACTTCTATTTATAGTTATCTGGGAGATCGATTTGGTAGTGCAGCTCAATATACCGGGAGTAGTTTTTTCATATTATCGCGCGTTGTAGGCGCTAGCTTCCGGTTATATCTGGTCGCTGGAGTATTACAGGCGTTTGTATTTGATGAGATGGGAATTGAATTCTGGCAGACCGTTACGTTTACGGTTTTGCTCATCTGGTTGTACACCTTCAAATCTGGTATTAAAACCATCGTCTGGACAGATACACTGCAGACCTTATTTATGCTTATTGCTGTGGGCGTGGCTATCTACTACATATCTGATAGTTTGAACCTTGAAGGGATCGGTGGTATTATCTCTTTTGTAGGCGAGAGCGATCTGTCACAAATCTTTTTCTGGGACGACTGGAAAAGTGATCAATACTTTATAAAACAGTTTTTATCAGGTGCTTTTATTGCTATCGTGATGACAGGTCTGGATCAGGATATGATGCAGAAAAACCTTACTTGTCGCAATCTAGGTGAAGCTCAGAAGAATATTTTTTGGTTTACAATCGTCCTCACGGTTGTGAATTTTATTTTTCTGGTTTTAGGAGTGTTGCTTACCGCTTTCGCGAAAGCGGAAAATATACAAGCCTCAAAAGATGCTTTGTTCCCGTCCATCGCAATGGATGGCGGTTTAGGAATGGGAATAGGGTTGGTATTTATTTTAGGTCTGATAGCAGCAGCCTACTCCAGTGCAGATAGCGCTTTGACGTCTCTCACCACATCTTTTTCTGTAGACATCGTAAAATTAGAAACTCGTTTTACAGATAAAAAGCAGCAGAACTTGAGGAAATTATTCCACATAGGGTTTTCCATATTACTTATCGCGGTAATCGTCAGTTTTGAATACGTGATAAAGGATGCTAGTGTGATTAATAAACTATTTGTTTTTGCGGGATATACTTATGGGCCATTGCTGGGACTGTTCGGTTTTGGGATATTGACTAAACTTAAAGTGAATCATGTATTGATTCCGTTTATTGCGGTGGCCTCGCCGATACTTACGTTTTTGATCAGTTATCTATCCTCCACCTACGGCGGATTCGAATTTGGCTTCTTTGTATTGTTATTGAATGGAGCGATTACATTTTTGGGAATGTGGATTGCGAGTATGTTTAATGATCAGACCGATCTTGAAACGATTCCATCCGCAGTTTCTAGTTCTTGACTTTAACTCCAATAAAATTGAGAAGAACTTCAAACTCCCAAAACAACTAAAGAGATACGCAGAGAAAAAGCGGGAAAATTTAATTTCTTCCCATCAACTATTTCGATAAAACGGGTATTTGCAAAACATGCATCGCACGCCGGTATGTTTTCAACTATCGCAACATAAAGCTTCTAGCGGTGCTCTTTATTTTTAATACTGGTTCGTTCCCAGCATCACCAATGTACACGCCACCTCAACTTCAATATTCTGATCCTGCAACATTTTATAAAATGATGGGTTTTCTGTACCAGGATTGAATATCACACGGCCAGGTTTAAGACTTAAAATATAGTCGTAGTATTCCTCCTGCCGCTGCGCATTTAAATAAAGCGTTACGGTATCAATATCAGTAAAAGGCACTAGTTCTGTATGGATTTTTACATCATCTACTATTCCAGATCTTAAACCTATCGCTACAGTTTCAATGTTATATTTTCTGAGTCTATAGATGGCGACATTAGAATAACGCTCTTCTTTAAGTGACGCTCCTAAAACAAGTGTTTTTTTAGACATAATTTCATATTCAGACTGTAACAATACGAAATTTCGCTCGTCTATTTATTGAAGGAAGTGATGAACCTTCATTGATTTATTTGATAAAAGACGGTTGTCAAACCGCAATTCAATAGCCAAATAACTCATAGCTAATGGTTAGTGTTATTATTTGGTTACTAGAAATCCCGAGCTTGCAGGCTCGGGATTTTGTTTTTCTTTTTTATAGAAATATTGGAGCTAGAGTAACACGAGCGGAAATCATGTAAGAAAATTCAACCGTCAAACTCTCGATTTTTCATAAGGGTAGGCTTAAGCCTACCCTTATGAAAACAAATAACTAAATTGCTGTATGTCAAGAAATGACATACAAGTTTACTACCATCTCATTTTCGGAACGAAATATAGAGAGAATACAATTTCTTCTCTTCTTCATTATGGGATATATGGTTGTATTTGGAATAAGTGTGAGGAAATTAAAGTCAAACCAATTATTGTCGATGGAACGGAAAACCACATACATGTGCTTGTAAAACCTAACAGTAAAATTACGATATCATCGATGGTTCATTTAATAAAAGGCTCTAGTTCAAAATGGCTTAATGAAAATCACGAGTTTTTAGAACCGTTTAGATGGCAGCGCGGTTATGGGATATTCAGCGTCAGCCCCAAAGATGTTGATATGATCACTGCCTATATTAAAAAACAAAAGGAGCACCATAATAATGGAACCGTGGAGAGTCAGTGGGAAGTTTAAGAATCACACATTTCGTAAGGGTAGCTTTAAAGCTACCCTTATGAAAATGGGCTGCCTTTAAAACACTACCACTTAATCACAGCACTTCCCCAGGTAAATCCACTACCGAAAGCGGCAAGAACAACCATGTCTCCTTCCTTTATTTTGCCTTCTTCCCAGGCTTCAGTCAACGCGATTGGAATAGATGCCGCAGTGGTATTCCCGTATTTCTGGATGTTATTGTAGACCTTATCATCGGGTAATTGAAACTTCTTCTGGATAAATTGAGAGATGCGTAAGTTGGCTTGATGCGGAATCAACATATCTATATCAGCAACCTCCAGATTATTTGCTTTTAACCCTTCCATAATAACTTCACTAAATCGAACCACCGCGTTTTTAAAAACAAATTGCCCGTTCATATAAGGGAAGTAAGGAATGTCTTCTTGCGGATTCTCTTCTAAAATCTGCGGCACCCAGTATTCTGTAGAAGGTCCACGTAACGAAAGTTCCAGTGCATGTTTTCCCTCACTGTGCAAGTGTGTGGAAAGAATACCGTGACCTTCCTTATCAGATCTGGTTAAGACAGCAGCTCCCGCTCCATCGCCGAAGATTACACTCACACTCCTACCACGAGTGGAAAAATCCAGTCCGCCACTGTGGTTTTCAGACCCTATGACTAAAACATTTTTATACATCCCAGTCTTAATGAACTGATCTGCCACAGAAAGTCCATAAATAAAACCACTACACTGATTTCTAACATCTAACGCTGGGCACGTATGGATATCTAGCAATTCCTGTACTTGAACGCCACAACCTGGAAAATAGTAATCTGGAGATAATGTGGCAAAAACAATCAGGTCTATGTCATCTTTAGATATTTTAGCACGTTCTAACGCGATTTTGGCTGCTTTCACACCCATTGTTGCAGTCGTATTATCGTCCTCTTTTGTAATGTGATGACGTTCTTTAATTCCCGTACGCTCCTGGATCCAGGCATCATTTGTATCCATGATCCCGGCAAGATCATCATTTGTCACTATATTTTCTGGAACATATTTTCCCATTCCAGCTATTCGAGAAGTATACATATCTTATTTTTGAATGTGTAGCAAGATACGCTCTAGCCTACTTTCAACGCTAGCGAACTTCTTTATTTTAGTATGCATGCATAACAAATTACATTCGTTTATCAATCTCGGGTTCCCTGATGCTGACGTGCAGTATGACGGAGGTTTTTACGCTTTCGCGAAAGCGGAACAACTCTTCAGCACCCTGCAACAAGAGATTCCATGGCGGCAAAACGAGATCACCGTGTTTGGAAAAACCTATAATGAACCACGATTGACGCAGTTGTATGGCGATGACCAAATGGAATACAGTTATAGTGGGATCGCGTTCAAAGCACTCGAATGGTCTCCCGCTATGAAATCCATCAAAGAAGATGTGGAAAAAGCGACGGGTTACCGGTTTAATATTTGTCTAGCCAACTTCTATCGCGACGGCAGCGATTCTAACGGCTGGCACGCAGATAATGAGAAGGAGTTGGGCCGCAATCCTGTAATTGCTTCCATCAGTCTGGGACAGGAACGATTTTTTCACTTGCGGCATAACAAGAACAAAGAGTGGCGCTATAAATTCCCATTACAAAACGGAAGTCTACTGCTTATGGCAGGAGAAACACAACATACTTATAAGCACCAAGTAGCAAAAACCAAACACCAGATCCACCCGCGCATTAACCTGACGTTTAGAAAAGTCATCGATAGCTGTTCTTAACTTTGCATTTGTAAACTAATAACAAGTGAATCGACTATTAATATATGGCCAAAGCAAAAGAACTTATTGAAGACCTAGACGAACGCTCTATCGACCGCATTATCGAGATGGCCTGGGAAGACCGCACGCCTTTTAGTGCTATTGAATTCCAATTCGGTGTTTCTGAAAGCGAAGTGATTAAAATTATGCGGGACCAGATGAAAGCCAGCAGCTTCAGAATGTGGCGGGCACGCGTTCAGGACAGACCTACAAAACATGTCGCACTGCGTGATCCAGAAATGGACCGATTTAAATGCAACCGCCAGCGAGCGATTAGTCACAATAAGATTTCTAAGAGGTAAGTGTTTTCTAAAATTAGAACCTCCTTCAATTGTCAATCTTCATGAGATGAAAAGATAAAAGCGAACAGTTCAACCGCCGATACACAACATCTAGGTTTGATATTCTTAGCTGAGGCCTGATGAGTTGTTTCAACTTTGAAAATCAGTGATATCTCAATATTCACATATTTAATATTCCTTAAAAGGATTATCAATTAAGGTTCATATTTGATAAAAATATTTGCTTAATGATCATTTATTTCAATAGTAGATGCTCTATTCTATTTTGAAAATCTTTCAATTTTAATACAGATTCGAAAAAAGATACTGAAAAGCTTCTGTTTTTAGATACAGTGAAATATTGACGTCTGGCTCAAGTTTAGCCAATCGACTCAAACTTTAAAATTTTACGGCTTCAGTACTATCCCTTTTTAATGGTAACCTGATCGTCTTTCTACTTTCTCCCTCACTTAAAAATTCCTTATAAAATAAATGTACTTCAAGATCAGGATTTCAAAAAGTATTTAGATATTTGACTAAATAACTAACTGTAATGAATCCGCTGTTTAAAGCTTTGAACGATCCTACCCGAAGAGAAATTCTTGAAATCCTCAAGGATAAGGACCTTAATGCTGGCGAGATCGCAGATCATTTTGATATCTCAAAACCTAGTATTTCACATCATCTCGATCTGCTCAAAAGAGCAAGTTTGATCACGGGAACTAAAGAAGGTCAATTCATTAATTATTCTATCAACACCACAGTGATGGACGATTTACTCCAGTGGATCTTAAAACTAAAATCTTAACCTATGAAAACTTCAAAAACAACGGAGGCTGTCCTTATCATTCTCACTTTAATTCCACTGTTGTACCTGGCTGGGATTTATACTTCTGTGGCAGATCAAGTTCCCATGCATTTTGATGCCAGTGGAAATGCAGATAGATATGGTCATAAATCTGAATTATGGATCATCCCTTTAGTGCTGAATGTGTCCTTGTACTTATTGTTTAAATATTTTCCAAAACTTGATTCCAAAAAGCAGTTCCACAAAATGGAAAATAAGTACACCTATGTGCGCATGGCGTTGACCTTGTTCTTGACCGTACTCTCTTGTGGGATAATTTTTATCTCCACGAGTAATTCTACAGAAGCTCCGGTCAACTGGCTCTATGGACTAACAGGGTTGATGTTTATATTTCTGGGAAACTACATGCCTGCAATGAAGCCCAATTATTTTATAGGAATTCGCACTCCATGGACTTTAGAGAATGAAACGGTATGGCGCAAAACACATCAAGTAGGCGCTTGGGTTTTTATAGCTTCTGGCTTTTTGATCATTCTATCCTGTTTCCTGCTGTCAAATTTCGCCATACTTTTCGTTGTTCTTGGCATAACGATTGTCATAGTATTGTTCAGCACTATTTACAGTTATCTTGTTTTCAAAAAACTAAATCATGAATAGATTTCTCATTTTCCTATTACTTCCTGCTTTTGCATTTGCCCAGAATACCTTCAAAATGAATAATTCTGAGTCAAGCACTTCTAAAGCTACTCAGATTGATATCAATGATGATATTAAGGGAACTCTACTAATCCCAGCAATAGATAAAAAGGTGCCACTTGTCATTTTATTTACAGGAAGTGGTCCTAACGATCGCAACGGGAATTCTATGATGACCAGAAATGATAGTCACAAACAACTGGCGCAAGCTTTAGATTCGGCTGGAATTGCTTCCTATAGATTTGACAAACGCACTTTTACCATGCTCAAGGAACGTCGCATGAAAGTTGATGTTTCTTTCAATGATTTTGTTACAGATGCAAAATCGGTGGTAGCAAACTTTGCAGGTGATCAACGGTTTTCTAAAATCATTCTTGCAGGTCACAGTCAAGGCTCGCTAGTAGCAATGCTCGCCATAGATGAGAGTATTGACGGCTTTATTTCCATTGGTGGCGCAGCAGATGAGATCGATGCTATTGTGGTGCAACAAATCGCGGCACAGGCCCCTGGACTGGATAAAGAAGCTGCGAAGGTTTTTAGACAAATGCGCTCTCAGGACTCACTGGTTTCTGATGTAAACCCGGTTCTGGCTTCAATGCTGGGTCCAGAAATTCAACCTTTTATGGAATCCTGGATGGCTTATAATCCTAAGGAAATCATTAAAGATGTGAAAATTCCAGTGCTGATTATCAATGGCACCAGAGATCGTCAAGTTAATGTAGATCAAGCTGAAAAATTACACGCTGCATTGCCTGCATCTAAGTTGGTTATCATTGAAAACATGAACCACATTTTCAAGAAAGTAGGTCAAGATGATATCATGGCTGCAAAAAGTTATACGGACCCTAGTTTCAAATTACATCCAGAACTCATTGAATCGATCATTTCCTTTGTAAAGCATTAAGATTATTACAAGTACGCTTTCGCGAAAGCGGTGTAACCTAAGTTTCACACCATAAAAATATTTCCTCAAATGCTATTCTAATTGAGAATGGACGATCGGGCCTAAAGTTGTATTTTGGCAGACTATCCATTTCAATACAATATGATATTACAAGAAGTACTCGTTGACACAGCACCATTCATCACGGAAGATTCGGTTGTTTTTGGACTATTAATGATAGCGCTGGGTTTTGTGTTTTATACCTCTTCTCAAACTACTGGCTTTTGGGGCAAATTTTACAAGTACGTTCCCGCATTATTAATGTGCTATTTGATCCCCTCTATTTTGAGTTCTACTGGGATTATAGGAACGGAATGGAAAGAACTGGAAGATGGCGTGCTGGTAGAGAAATCATCTTCACTTTATCAAATGGCTTCCAGATACCTATTACCTGCAGCATTAGTATTGATGACCTTGAGCATTGATCTAAAGGCGGTATTTAATCTGGGTCCCAAAGCGTTAATCATGTTCCTCACTGGAAGTGTAGGAATCATCATAGGTGGACCCATTGCCTTGATGATTTTTATTTCCATAAGTCCAGAATCGTTTGACGCTACTGGTGCAGATGCTATATGGCGTGGATTGAGCACCATCGCTGGAAGCTGGATAGGTGGTGGCGCAAATCAAGCTGCCATGTTAGAGGTCTATGGTTACAATCAAGAATTATTTGGAGGTGTGTTACTGGTAGATATTATTGTGGCAAACCTCTGGATGGCTATGATTCTTCTAGGAATAGGTTCTTCCGCAAGGTTTGATAAGTGGACTGGCGCTGACGTTAGTTCCATTGAAAAACTCAAGCAAAAAGTAAATGCTTATTCTCAAAGTGTGAAACGAGAAGCTTCCTTTACAGATATGATGGTCATTTTGGGAATAGGTTTTGGCGCGGTCGCAATTGCGAGATTTACAGGAGATTATCTGGGAGATATGATGGATAGCAACCCAGCAGTAGCAGATAATATTTATTTGAGTTTCTTGACTAGTAAATTCTTTTGGTTGATTTCTATAGCAACAGTAATAGGCATCATCCTTTCCTATACACCTCTTAAAAAATATGAAGGTGCTGGCGCTTCTCGCATCGGTAGTATATTTATTTACATACTAGTGGCAACGATAGGTGTTCATATGGACTTAAGTACCATATTAGAAAATCCACTATTAATCCTTGTAGGTATCGTTTGGATGGCCATTCATGCAGGATTGTTGATTCTCATGGCAAAATTAATTAAGGCTCCTTATTTCTTTCTTGCAGTAGGAAGTCAAGCAAATGTAGGCGGTGCTGCCAGCGCACCTGTAGTTGCGGCAGAGTTTCATCCATCTTTAACAACAGTAGGGGTTCTTCTTGCCGTTTTTGGATATGTGGTAGGGACTGTGGGTGCTATTGCTTGTACCATATTGATGCAAATTGTTGCAACCGCCTAAAAGTTTAAAAGTTTACACGCATATTTGCACTCTGAAAAAAAAGCTATGAGAACCTGTATTTATATCATTTTGAGCCTGATTATATTTTCGTCCTGCACAGAGGATACTTCTAACAATCTTACCATTAACGGTAATGTAAAAGGTCTAAAAGTAGGTAAACTCATTCTCCAGAAAATTCAAGATTCAGTTCTTGTAAATCTCGACAGTGTACAAATTGACGGCGACGGTAAATTCTCACTAACTACTTTTATTGAGGAACCTCAAATATTATATCTCTACCTAGATAAAAAAGATGGAACCGTCTATGATGACCGACTTACATTTTTTGCACAGGATACTATTATGAGTATTAATACTACTTTGGAAAAGTTTGAAAATGATGCAGTGATTACAGGTTCTAAAAATCAGGAGATCCTAAATGTGTTTAACGGCAACATAGAGAAATTAAATCAAACCTATACAGAACTGATGAAACGTAGCATGACGTTGCAACAACAAGAATCCCCCTCTCAAGAAGATATTGAGCAGCTGGATGTAGATTACGATAAGTATTTGCGCAAGCGTGTTTTGTATGCCTTGAGCTTTGCGACCGTAAATAAAGATAAAGAAGTGGCACCGTATATCTTGGTGCAAGAAGGATTTGATACAAATCCAGAGCTATTAGACAGCGTTTATAATCAAATGCCAAAAAAAATTCAGACAAGTCTTTACGGGAAAGAATTGTCTGAATTGATAAAAGACTTGAAAGAACTCTAGAGTTCGTTCACACGCTCGATAAGGGAAGAACCTTTAGTTTCAAGGTCTGCGCGCACTGCTTGTAAGTGAGCTGCTCTCTTTTCTACTTTTTTATCGTTTACACGTGCAATCAGATCGTCAAATGTTGCGATGCTGTCGTCGATGATTTTTTCTGATGCTGCTGCATCGCTTTTTGGATTAACCGCTTGTGAGATTAATGCTGCCTCTATGATATCTCCAAGAACATAATTGATGTCTTGCTTAAGATCTCTAATACTTGCCATGATTTAATTTTAGATTGCAAAAATAGTGAATATTAACGCTACAAATGCACCACTAACAATTTCCCATTGCCAGAGCATCTTGCAGATAAATTTGTCAGTACTGAAGGAATAAGATATGTTTGAGAATTACTGAATTTATAAATCATTCCATCCTGCTCTAACTCACAATCATCACCCACGTTCATGAGGATCGTAAAGCTGTCCCTAGGGTGTAAATCAATAGGTTCTTGTCCTTCAAATTGAAGAATATCAGCTAGAAAATAATCAGATCGCCCTAATTCTTGCACGCCTTGTTCTTGAAAATTGTAAGCGAGTTTGTAATTCTCTGCCTTGGAATAATCTGCCGCAGCGATGGATTGCTCTATATGGAGATCTCTGGGTTTGCCTTTATCATCACGACGGTCATAGTCATAAACCCGATAGGTCACATCACTGCTTTGCTGGATTTCTGCAAGCATAATACCTGATCCTATCGCATGTATAAATCCAGGTTTTATCAAAAACGCATCCCCCTCTTTTACTTTCTGGGAATTCAATAATGCAGGAAGATTGTTGTTGTGTATCGCTTTCGCGAAAGCGGACTCTTTACAATTTTCTTTAAAACCTAATGTCAATGTTGCACCTTCAACGGCATCCATCACATACCACATCTCTGTCTTGCCGGAGCTATTGTGCTTGTCGCGCGCCATGGCATCATCTGGATGTAACTGGATGGATAGATCCTGAGCGGCGTCGATATATTTGATCAAAAGGGGAAATTGTGTCCCGAATTGTTCAAATATGCGTTTGCCCATCACTTCCTCGCCGTGGTTTTCTAGTAACCATTTTAAAGACCTCCCTTTAAAACTTCCAGAATCGACAATGGAAATATCGTTTCCTACATCACTAATTTCCCAGCTTTCGCCCAATTTAGGAATGAAGGGATGAACTTTTTTAAGTGAATTCAATTTACTGCCACCCCAGATCTTTTCCTTGTAAATAGGCTGAAATGTTAGGGGATACCAGTTCATTAATTACCTTTATAGACCACAAAATTACGTGGCGTCTCGAATAACTTCACTTCTAGATCATATTTAGGATCCAGTTGTTCTTTAATCTTATTATAGATCACAAAAGCGATATTTTCTGCAGTAGGATTTAGATCCTTAAATTCTAAAACTTCCTCATTAAGATTTTTATGATCCAGCGCATCCTCTACGTGATGCTCAATAATGTCTTTTAATATTTTCAAGTCTATGAGAAAACCCGTTTCTGGATCCACCTCGCCAGTAACCCCTACTTCAAGATCATAATTGTGTCCATGATAATGTGGGTTGCTACATTTTCCAAAAATTGATAGATTTTTTTCATCGCTCCAGTCCTTTCGGTATAAACGATGTGCTGCATTAAAATGGGCTTTTCTGTAGGCTGTTATTCTCATGATATGTGTTTGTAATACTTATCAAAAATGATCTTAAACCATTCTGTGTATATTTCAGGTTGTCGCTCCATATCATTTTTAATTTCAATAGCGGTCATCCATTTCCACGCAGCGACCTCATGAGGATTCAAGTCCGGTTCGCCATTATAACTTCCTACCATCACGTGATCAAATTCATGCTCTGTAAGACCGTTATCAAAAGGAGCTATGTATATGAAATGGAACAGCTCTTTCAGGTCGGTTTTGAAACCCATTTCTTCCATCAAACGGCGTTTCCCAGCTTCAATATTAGTCTCGCCTTCTCGTTGATGGCTGCAACAGGTATTGGTCCACAATCCCGGAGAATGATATTTTTCTAGAGCCCGCTGTTGCAACATGATCTCGTTCTTATCATTAACCACAAAAACAGAAAACGCCCGGTGTAAAAGCGCTTTTTTATGAGCCTCTATTTTTTCCATCAAGCCTATCTGCTCATCCTTCTCGTTTACCAGTATTACTTTCTCTTCCACTATTTTTATTTCAGTCTCAAAAATACAAAAGGAAGTCTTACAAAAAAATTAGTTTGTGCCCTCTTATGATTGCAAAAACTCCCCAGCATTCCACGGAAACGATAGCTAAAACGTATTTTTGCACTCATTAAAATTATCTATGAAATTCAAGGATCAAATCGCCCGCAGACGAACCTTTGGGATTATATCTCACCCAGATGCCGGGAAAACCACGCTTACTGAAAAGCTACTCCTTTATGGTGGGGCGATTCAAGAGGCTGGAGCTGTAAAATCCAATAAGATTAAAAAGGGTGCTACCAGTGACTTTATGGAGATTGAGCGGCAACGTGGGATTTCTGTAGCCACCTCTGTCCTTGCTTTTGAATACGATAATAAGAAGATCAATATCCTGGATACACCAGGTCACAAAGATTTTGCAGAAGATACCTTTAGAACCCTAACCGCAGTGGATAGCGTCATCGTTGTTATCGATGTTGCTAAAGGTGTTGAGGAGCAAACTGAAAAGCTCGTAGAAGTATGCCGCATGCGCAAGATTCCCATCATAGTTTTCATAAATAAGATGGATCGCGAGGGTAAAGATGCTTTTGACCTGATGGATGAGATCGAACAAAAGCTACATTTAAGGGTAACACCCATGAGTTTCCCAATAGGAATGGGATATGATCTAAAAGGAATTTACAACCTTAGAAAAAAGAATGTCAACCTTTTTACGGGCGATTCTGTCAAACAAAGAAAAAATCTAATTTCCATAACGGACCTTGCAGACCCTAAACTGGATGAGCTAGTGGGCGCAAAAGCTGCCGATACTTTACGTGAGGAAATTGAACTTGTTGAAGGAATTTATCCTGAATTCAATAGAGAAGAATATTTAGAAGGCGAATTGCAACCCATCTTTTTTGGGAGTGCGCTGCACAACTTCGGAGTGAAGGAATTATTAGACGGATTTATCGAGGTGGCACCAGCACCTCGAGCTAAGAAAGCGGAGGAACGCCTGGTTCAACCTGACGAAAAAGAATTTAGTGGTTTTGTATTTAAAATTCATGCAAACATGGATCCACGCCACCGTGACCGCCTTGCTTTTATAAAGGTTGTAAGTGGTGTTTTTGAAAGAAATACAGCTTACAAACACGTAAGGTTAGAAAAAAACCTCAAGTTTTCCAGTCCCAATGCATTTTTTGCAGAGAAGAAGGAAATTGTAGATGAATCATTCCCTGGTGATATTGTAGGATTGCATGATACTGGGAATTTCAAAATAGGAGACACACTCACCTCTGGAGAGAATTTGCATTATAAAGGAATTCCATCGTTCTCACCAGAACACTTCAGATACATTAACAACGCAGACCCAATGAAGTCTAAACAACTTGCAAAAGGGGTCGACCAATTGATGGATGAGGGTGTAGCGCAGTTGTTCACCTTAGAACTCAATGGTAGAAAGGTTATAGGGACTGTAGGTGCTCTTCAATTTGAAGTAATTCAATACCGTTTAGAGCATGAATACGGCGCGACGTGTGCTTATGAGAACCTCAGCGTTCACAAAGCTTGTTGGGTAGATACCGCAGACGAGCAGTCTGATGAGTTCAAAGACTTTAAGCGTGTAAAAGCTAAATTTCTTGCACATGACAAACGTAACCAACTCGTGTTTTTTGCAGATTCATCTTTTTCATTACAGATGACTCAGCAAAAATACCCAAGTATCAAATTCCATTTTGTGTCGGAATTTGATAAGATTAGCGATCAATAAATCTTTAAGCAAGGATACAAATAGGCTTCCATATGGAAGCCTATTTGTATTCTTGTTTGTGCTTTTTAAATAGCTATGGGCAATCTTAATATTGATCCATTCCTGAAACTATAATCTCAGATCTACGATTCCGCTGGAAATCTGTCGGTGTACAATTCACACCATTAGCACACACATTCACTAACTGGCGCTCATCATAAACCTGATCAGTGACTCGATTTGTATCGAGCCCTTTGCCTCTTAATCAATTTCTGGTACTTGTGCTCTTCTTTCAGAAAACTCGTCGTTATAAGCATCATTTACACGGCTACCTGTATGCGAGAGTATGTCAATTTTTAATGCTGGATATAATTCAAGGAACACTTGGATTATATCCAGTTCATTAGCAGCGTCAGATCTGGTGTTTGATTTAGCAAAATCAAAATAGATTTTCTTAAAGTCTAGAACTCTGGCTATGTCATCACATTCTAATACAAGAATTTTAGAACTTGATAAATACAGAACAATATCCATAAAATCATTAGTAGGTGGCGTTGTAAATAATTCATCATCTGGAGTATATAGATCTAAAGATGCGCGAACGAACTACTGCTTGACGCATTCTAATTTGAATACATAATTTTTGTTTTCTCTAGTCGTAACCTGATCCACCTGATTGTTATAAGCTTCCATAATGGTTGCCAGAGCTCCCAATAACGGTTCCCCTGAATTAGAATCCAGTGTTCCAGTAACTAAAACCTCACACATAATCCGCAAGTCTTCTAACTGTACAAACCAATAAATTTTGTTACCTCCTTTACTGCCAGCACGGTTAGAACTGAAATAACCCAGTTCAGTATCGTCATTCACGATAAATCTGAAATCATCGTAAGCTGTAATAATCGGCTTTCCCAAATTGATTACGTCACTCATAGAAACATCGTTATTTGTAGAGATTGTAAAAACATCAAGCCCACCTAGGCCTTGATGTCTTATGCTTGCAAAGTATAGAACATTATTCTTACTCAAAAACGTGAAAATGTCTCGCCTATTTGTATTGATACTTTCATTGTTTTTAGGATTGCTTAAAGTGTCTCGTCCTGAAATAGCGATACATTAAATTACTAGTGTATCGCCATTTCATTACGAAACAGTATGGTACAAAAAAAGCCCGATACTTTCGTATCGGGCTTTTTAATTATGCTTGGCCAGTAGGACCAAAATTCAGTGGTATGGGCGGTTTATCATAATCCTTGATCTCACCATGCGAGGCTTCAAACTTTCTAACATTATCTGCTAGTGCTCGAGCTAATCGTTTTGCATGTTGAGGAGTTAATATGATCCTCGACTTTACCTTGGACTTTGGGTTACCTGGCATAATGTTCACAAAATCCACAACGAATTCAGAAACCGAATGGTTTATAATGGCAAGATTACTGTATTGGCCTTCGGCCGTTTCAGGATCTACCTCGATGTTGATCTTGTGATCGTTATTATTATTTGAATCCATTAATTATAGTTCACTTGTGGCTCTTCCTTGCGTTGAAGTAATTTTTCAAATTCCTCCTTAGACCCTACGATGATATCCTCGTAGTTACGCATTCCTGTACCCGCTGGAATTCTATGTCCTACGATTACATTCTCTTTCAATCCTTCTAGAGTATCTACTTTACCGCTTACTGCAGCTTCATTCAATACTTTAGTAGTTTCTTGGAACGATGCCGCACTAATAAATGATTTAGTCTGTAGGGAAGCTCTCGTAATACCTTGAAGAACTGGCTCTGCCGTTGCTGGCTGAACGTCTCTAGCTTCTACAAGTGCTTTATCTTCACGTTTCAATATGGAGTTCTCATCTCTCAACTCACGTGGAGAAATAGTCTGTCCTTCTTTCAACGTTGCAGAATCTCCTGCATTCTCTACTACTTTCATTCCGTATAGCTTATCGTTTTCAAGGATAAAATCTTCTTTATGAACCAACTGGTTTTCAAGGAAAATTCCATCACCTGGATCTACGATTCTTACCTTACGTAGCATTTGACGAACAACAACCTCAAAGTGTTTGTCGTTAATCTTCACGCCTTGTAATCTATATACTTCCTGAACTTCATTAACAAGATACTGTTGAACAGCACTAGGTCCTTTAATGGCAAGAATATCTTTAGGAGTAATTGATCCATCAGATAGAGGCATACCGGCACGAACATAATCGTTTTCCTGTACCAAAATCTGGTTGGATAATTTCACTAGATACTTCTTAATCTCATCCGTTTTAGAGGTTACCACGATCTCGCGGTTACCACGTTTAATTTTACCGAAGGAAACAACACCATCAATTTCACTTACAACCGCTGGGTTGGAAGGATTACGAGCTTCAAAGAGTTCTGTTACTCGTGGAAGACCTCCCGTAATATCACCTGCTTTAGCAGATTTACGTGGAATCTTAACAAGTACTTTACCTACTTTGATCTTCTCAGCATCATTTACCATCAAGTGTGCACCTACTGGTAAATTGTAACTGATTTGAGTATCACCATTAGCATCTACAATGTGTAGGGTTGGGATTAACTTCTTATCTCTAGAGTCAGAAATTACTTTCTCCTCATATCCTGTCTGCTCATCCGTTTCTACTTGGAACGTTGTCCCTTGAATGATATTTTCAAACTTGATCTTACCAGCAAATTCAGATATAATTACACCGTTGAATGCATCCCATTTAGCGATAATATCACCTTTCTTCACAGCAGAACCTATTTTGATATAAAGTTCAGAACCGTAAGGAATGTTATTAGAGTTTAGAAGAATTCCAGTTTTAGGGTGCATTAGTTTAGATTCAGCTGTACGAGATATTACTACCTCTATTTCTTTACCTTCACTACTGGTTCCTTTTACTGTTTTGATATCTTCTATTTCTAGTATACCGTCATTTTTAGCAACAATTGTGTTCTCTTCAGAAACGTTACCTGCAACTCCACCCACGTGGAATGTACGTAGTGTCAATTGTGTTCCTGGTTCACCAATGGATTGTGCTGCTATTACTCCTACAGCTTCTCCTCTCATTACCATTCTATTAGTAGCGAGGTTGCGACCATAACATTTAGCACACACACCTTTTTCTGCTTCACAAGTCAAGGAAGATCTTACTTCTACAGCTTCCAAACCAGATATCTCAATCTGATCTGCAATTGCATTTGTAATCATCTCACCTGCAGCAACAAGTACATCTTGTGATGCTGGATCGATAACATCATTAAGTGCTGTACGTCCTACGACTCTAGCTCCTAATTTCTCCATCACCTCTTCATTCTTCTTCAATGCACTAACACTAATACCTCTTAATGTTTCACAGTCTACCGTGTTAACGATAACATCTTGTGCAACATCATGAAGACGACGTGTCAAGTAACCAGCATCTGCCGTTTTCAAGGCTGTATCTGCAAGTCCTTTACGTGCACCGTGAGTAGAGATAAAGTATTCAAGAATCGATAGTCCTTCCTTAAAGTTGGAAAGAATAGGATTCTCAATAATTTCACCACCACCAGAGTTAGATTTTTTAGGCTTAGCCATCAATCCACGCATTCCTGTAAGCTGTCTGATCTGTTCTTTAGATCCACGTGCTCCAGAGTCAAGCATCATGTACACAGAGTTGAATCCTTGTTGATCCTCTCTAATGTTTTTCATGGAAAGTTCTGTCAACTGCGCATTAGTAGCAGTCCACACATCAATCACCTGATTATAGCGCTCGTTTTGAGTAATTAGTCCCATACCATAGTTACCACGGATGGTATCTACTTTCTTGTTAGCAGCATCAATCATAGATTGCTTCTCCTTTGGAATCATAATATCTCCCAAAGAGAATGATAACCCACCGCGGAATGCAAATCCATAACCTAGATCTTTAATTTCATCTAGGAAAGTAGCTGTTCTAGGAACATCTGTTACCTTCAAGATTTCACCGATGATATCACGTAGTGCTTTCTTAGTAAGTACCTCGTTAATATAACCTGCCTCGTTAGGAACTTTCTCGTTAAAGATGACACGACCTGCAGTCGTTTCAATGATCTCATTTTTGAAAGAACCGTCTGGTTGCAACAAGCTGATTCTACATTTAACTGGCGCGTTGATGTCAACCCGCTTCTCGTTAAATGCAATAACTAATTCTTCTGGTCCATAGAACGTCAGTCCTTCACCTCTTACTGGGTGACCTTCTTCTGATCTACGCAATTTGGTCATATAATAAAGACCCAATACCATATCCTGAGAAGGTACCGCTATTGGGCTACCATTTGCAGGGTTCAAGATATTGTGGGAAGCCAGCATTAATAACTGACATTCAAGAATTGCTTCTGGTCCTAATGGAAGGTGAACAGCCATTTGATCCCCATCAAAATCTGCATTAAATGCAGTACATACTAAGGGGTGCAATTGGATTGCTTTTCCTTCAATCAATTTAGGTTGGAAAGCCTGGATACCTAAACGGTGAAGTGTAGGTGCACGGTTTAACATAACTGGATGTCCTTTAAGAACATTTTCCAGAATATCCCAAACCACAGGTTCCTTATTATCTATTATTTTCTTAGCAGATTTTACCGTCTTAACGATACCACGCTCAATAAGCTTTCTAATAACGAAAGGCTTATACAATTCCGCAGCCATGTCTTTAGGCAATCCACATTCAAACAATTTTAATTCTGGTCCAACGACGATTACCGAACGAGCCGAATAATCTACACGCTTACCAAGTAAGTTCTGACGGAAACGCCCTTGCTTACCTTTCAATGAATCAGAAAGTGACTTTAATGGTCTGTTAGAATCCGTTTTAACAGCACTTGATTTTCTAGTGTTGTCTAATAGGGAATCCACAGCCTCTTGAAGCATACGCTTCTCATTACGCAAGATTACCTCTGGAGCCTTGATTTCCATCAATCGCTTCAAACGGTTGTTACGTATGATCACACGGCGGTACAAGTCATTCAAGTCAGAAGTTGCAAAACGACCACCATCTAGTGGTACTAATGGACGCAATTCTGGTGGAATAACTGGAACGACCTTCATGATCATCCACTCTGGTTTGTTCTCGCGACGCTCGTTAGATTCCTTAAGCGCTTGAACTACTTGAAGACGTTTTAAAGCCTCCATTTTGCGTTGTTTAGACGTCTCGTTGTTTGCTTTATGACGCAAGTCATAAGACAAGGTCTCAAGATCAATACGTTTAAGCAAATCGATCAAACACTCTGCACCCATCTTAGCAATAAACTTGTTAGGGTCAGAATCCTCTAGGTACATATTCTCTTGTGGAATAGTGTCTAGAATGTTCAAATATTCTTCTTCAGTAAGGAAATCAAGTCTTTTAAGCTCCTCACCATCTTCATTTTTTGCGATACCTGGCTGGATCACTACATACCTTTCGTAGTAGATGATCATGTCAAGTTTCTTAGATGGTAATCCCAGTAGGTAACCTATTTTGTTAGGTAAACTACGGAAATACCAGATGTGTGCAACAGGAACGACAAGGTTGATATGTCCTATACGGTCACGTCTTACCTTTTTTTCAGTTACTTCTACACCACATCGATCACATACGATTCCCTTGTAACGGATTCGTTTGTATTTACCACAAGCACACTCATAATCCTTAACCGGACCAAAGATGCGCTCACAGAAAAGTCCATCCCTTTCTGGTTTGTGCGTACGGTAGTTGATCGTTTCCGGTTTTAAGACCTCACCTCTGGACTCTGCAAGAATTGCTTCTGGAGAAGCCAGGCCGATTGAAATCTTGGAAAATTTCTTCTGTGCTGGGGCGTCGTTATATCTAGCCATATTTATGGTACTATTTTAAGTTAGGAATAGTGAGGAATCTGGATTATTACGCTTTCGCGAAAGCGAACTATCCACAGTCCTCACTGAAAAAATTAATCCTCGAGTCTCAAGTCTAATCCTAGACCTTTCAATTCGTGCATTAATACATTAAATGACTCAGGCAATCCTGGTTCTGGCATAGGCTCACCTTTAACGATCGCCTCATAAGTCTTAGCACGTCCTACAACGTCATCAGACTTAACAGTCAGGATCTCTCTAAGTGTGCTCGATGCACCATAGGCCTCGAGTGCCCATACTTCCATCTCACCAAATCGTTGACCACCAAATTGTGCTTTACCACCTAATGGCTGCTGTGTGATCAATGAATATGGACCGATAGAACGTGCGTGCATCTTATCGTCAACCATATGACCCAGTTTCAACATGTAGATAATACCTACTGTTGCTGGCTGGTCAAAACGCTCTCCGGTTCCACCATCATATAAGTAGGTATGACCGAATCTTGGGATTCCTGCCTCATCTGTATAGGCGTTGATCTGGTCAAGGGTTGCTCCGTCAAAAATTGGTGTTGCAAAATTCTTGCCCAACTTCTCACCAGCCCATCCTAGAACGGTCTCATAAATCTGCCCGATGTTCATACGCGATGGTACACCTAGTGGGTTTAGTACGATATCTACTGGAGTTCCATCCTCAAGAAATGGCATATCCTCTGCACGTACAATACGCGCAACGATACCTTTATTCCCATGACGTCCTGCCATCTTGTCCCCTACTTTAAGCTTACGTTTTTTAGCAACGTAAACTTTAGCAAGTTTTATAATTCCAGCTGGAAGCTCATCACCTACTGAAACAGTAAATTTCTCACGTCTCAAGGAACCTTGAAGGTCATTTTCCTTAATCTTATAGTTGTGAAGTAAATCTGCAACCGTCTCGTTAGTTTCTTTAGTGGTAGTCCACGTTCCAGAAACTAAATGCGTAAAGTCATCAACAGAATTCATCATTTTCAACGTGTATTTCTTTCCTTTAGGAAGAACTTCTTCTCCTAAGTCATTGAATACACCTTGTGATGTTTTTCCACTTACTATTTCAAAAAGCTTATCAACAAGTCTTGTCTTAAGATCATCAAACTTAGCTTGATATTCTTGTTCCAATCTTGCGATGTCTTCTTTATCCTGCGCTCTTTTCTTCTTGTCCTTAACGGCACGAGAGAACAATTTCTTATCGATTACAACACCACGTAATGATGGAGAAGCTTTTAAAGAAGCATCTTTTACATCACCTGCTTTATCACCGAAGATTGCTCTTAGAAGTTTCTCTTCTGGAGTAGGATCTGATTCCCCTTTAGGAGTAATCTTACCTATTAATATATCTCCCGGCTCAACCTCTGCACCGATGCGGATCATACCGTTCTCATCAAGATTTGCAGTAGCCTCTTCAGAAACGTTAGGTATGTCTGGCGTTAATTCCTCATTACCTAATTTTGTATCTCTTACATCCAGGGAATATTCGTCCACGTGAATGGAAGTAAATATATCCTCACGAACTACTTTCTCTGATATTACAATCGCATCCTCAAAGTTGTAACCCTTCCATGGCATAAATGCCACTTTCATGTTACGACCTAAAGCAAGCTCTCCAGCCTCAGTCGCATAACCCTGGCAAAGAACCTGTCCTTTACTTACACGATCACCCTTCTGAACGATAGGCTTCAATGTTATAGAAGTACCTTGATTCGTCTTACGGAATTTGATCAAGTTATAACTGGTCTCATCCGGCTCAAAACTGATCAGTTTTTCACGATCTGTTCTATCGTACTCAATAACGACTCTTTGCGCATCTACATAAGCGACGGTACCAGGACCTTCTGCATTAATCAATACCCTAGAATCTTGAGCAACCTGTCTTTCAAGTCCTGTTCCTACAATAGGAGCATCAACTCTCAACAATGGAACTGCCTGACGCATCATGTTTGATCCCATCAGCGCTCTGTTTGCATCATCATGTTCCAAGAAAGGAATTAACGAAGCAGAAATTGAAGCTATCTGGTTAGGTGCAACGTCTGCATAAACCACCTGACTAGGATCAACTACTGGGAAGTCACCTTCCATACGTGCAATTACATTTTCAGAAGTAATCTTTCCATTTTCCAATGGTAAGTTAGCCTGGGCAATGTGCATTCCTTCTTCTTCCTCAGCACTCAAGTAAATTGGGGCATCTTTAAGATTCACAACGCCGTCCTTAACGGTACGATATGGAGTCTCGATGAATCCCATGCTGTTCACTTTCGCGAAAACTGCAAGCGAGGAAATCAAACCAATATTCGGTCCCTCTGGAGTTTCAATTGGACATAATCGTCCGTAGTGTGTATAGTGAACATCACGAACCTCAAATCCTGCTCTTTCACGGGAAAGTCCACCTGGTCCTAGCGCGGAAAGACGACGCTTGTGCGTGATCTCTGCGAGAGGATTGGTTTGATCCATGAATTGGGATAGTTGATTCGTCCCAAAGAAGGAATTAATTACAGAAGACAATGTCTTTGCATTAATAAGGTCAATAGGTGTAAATACCTCATTATCCCTAACATTCATTCTTTCACGAATAGTTCTTGCCATACGAGCAAGACCTACACCAAATTGTTGTGACAACTGCTCACCAACGGTACGAACGCGACGGTTAGACAAGTGGTCAATATCATCAATCTCTGCTTTAGAGTTGATCAACATGATCAAGTGCTTGATGATGGTAATGATGTCCTCTTTAGTTAGCACCTGCTTATCCATAGGGATATCCAGTTGCAATTTTTTATTCATACGGTAACGACCTACCTCACCTAGGTTGTATCTCTGGTCAGAGAAGAACAACTTATCGATGATACCGCGAGCAGTTTCTTCATCTGGCGGCTCAGCGTTACGTAATTGTCTGTAAATATGTTCTACCGCTTCTTTTTCAGAGTTGGTAGGATCTTTTTGTAAAGTATTATGGATAATAGCATAATCTGCAGACTGATTGTCCTCTTTATGTAAAAGAATAGTTTTAGCCTGAGATTCCATGATCTCATCAATATGTTGTTTCTCAAGGATAGTATCGCGATCTAGTACAATCTCGTTACGCTCAATAGAAACTACTTCACCAGTATCTTCATCAACGAAATCCTCGTGCCATGTTTTCAAAACACGAGCAGCGAGTTTACGTCCTAAATACTTTTTAAGCCCTGTCTTACTTGCTTTCACTTCCTCTGCAAGATCAAAGATTCCAAGAATATCCTTGTCTCTTTCAAATCCAATAGCGCGGAATAAAGTAGTTACGGGTAACTTTTTCTTACGGTCGATATAGGCGTACATGACGCTATTAATATCTGTTGCAAATTCAATCCAAGAACCTTTAAAAGGAATTACTCTAGCGGAGTACAGTTTAGTTCCATTTGCGTGGAAAGACTGACCGAAGAATACACCCGGAGATCTGTGTAGTTGAGAAACTACGACTCTTTCTGCTCCATTGATTACAAAAGTACCAGAGGTAGTCATGTATGGGATTGTACCTAAATATACATCTTGAACGATTGTTTCAAAATCTTCATGTTCAGGATCAGTACAATATAATTTGAGGCGTGATTTAAGAGGCACGCTGTATGTTAATCCACGTTCAATACACTCTTGAATAGAGTATCGTGGTGGGTCTACGAAATAATCAAGAAACTCCAATACGAACTGGTTGCGCGTATCAGTAATAGGGAAGTTTTCCATGAAGGTATTGTAGAGACCTTCTACTTCACGTCTATCTGATTTAGTTTCTAATTGAAAGAAATCCTGAAACGATTTGATTTGTATATCCAGCAGATCAGGATACTCTGCCTTAGAAGTTACCGTTGAAAAATTAATTCTTTCTGTGTTTGTTGCTAGCATCAATGCACGGTATTAAGTTAAAAAAAGCGTTATCGACGACGTCTCATCTTTATACGCAAAATGGTCTAAACCTGCGGGATACCCCACAGGTCTAAACCTTAATGTATTAGGTAAGATGAATTACTTCAACTCAACCTCAGCACCAGCTTCTTCTAGCTGAGCTTTAAGAGCTTCTGCTTCGTCTTTAGATACACCTTCCTTGATTGGGGATGGAGCATTATCAACAAGTTCTTTAGCTTCTTTCAATCCTGCACCAGTAAGTTCTTTAACTAACTTTACTACTGCTAGTTTAGCACCACCTGGAGCTTTAAGGATTACGTCAAATTCTGACTGCTCCTCAACTTCTTCACCACCTGCTGCTGGTCCAGCCATTGCAACTGCCGCTGCTGCTGGTTCGATTCCATACTCGTCTTTAAGTATAGTCGCTAATTCGTTTACTTCTTTCACAGTAAGGTTTACTAACTTTTCTGCGAAGTCTTTTAAATCTGCCATTTCTATCGTTTTAATAAAATTTATAAATAATTAATTGCGTACTAATTTGTGTGTTATCTCTCTGATAACGTTTTAATGATTCCAGCAATTTTACCACCACTTGATTTAAGTGCTGATATAACATTTTTAGCTGGGCTCTGAAGAAGACCAACGATCTCTCCGATCATTTCTTCTTTAGATTTGATATCGCTTAATGCATCAATCAAGTGATCTCCTACATAAACCGTCTCTTCAATATAAGCTCCTTTCAAAACCGGCTTAGCCGACTTTTTACGGAATCCCTGAATAACCTTTGCTGGTGCATTGGCTACTTCAGAAAGCATCATTGAAGTGTTTCCTTTCAATAATTCTGGAAGCTCTCCAAAATCTTTATCAGAAGCCTCCATTGCTTTTGCAAGCAAGGTGTTCTTTACTACTGAAAGACTAACGTTAGCTTTAAAACAAGCTCTACGTAGGTTTGTTGTTTGTAATGCGTTAAGTCCAGATATATCTGCTAGATAAATGGTTGTGTTGTCAGCCAGCGTAGCAGTCAAATCCTGTATAACAGTTGCTTTTTCTTCTCTTGTCATTATCTAGATTTTTTAGTCGTCTGATGCAAAACGCTTCGTGTCGATCTGGATGCTAGGACTCATTGTGCTAGACATGTATATACTTTTGATATATACTCCTTTTGACGTCGTAGGTTTTAACTTAACTAACGTGTTGATTAATTCTCTTGCATTTCCTGCAATCTTTTCTGCATCAAAGGAAGCTTTTCCAACAGATGCGTGAATGATACCAGTTTTATCAACCTTAAAGTCAATTTTACCAGCTTTCACATCAGCTACTGCTTTTGCAACGTCCATTGTTACTGTACCAGTCTTAGGGTTAGGCATCAAACCACGTGGACCCAAAACGCGTCCTAGCGGTCCTAACTTACCCATAACACTAGGCATCGTGATAATTACATCAACATCAGTCCAACCGTTCTTGATTTTGTCAAGATATTCATCAAGACCTACATAATCTGCACCAGCCGCTGTAGCTTCCGCTTCTTTGTCTGGAGTAACTAATGCAAGTACTTTCACATCTTTACCAGTACCATGTGGGAGTGTAACAACACCTCTAACCATCTGGTTTGCCTTACGTGGATCCACGTTAAGACGCACTGCTAGATCTACAGAGGCATCAAAATTTACCGTTGATACATCCTTTACTAACTGGGAAGCTTCTGCAACCGTATAGGTATTAGCCCTATCGATTTTTGCATTAGTATCCTTCTGTTTTTTTGTTAATTTTGCCATTGTTGTAAGTTTTAAGCAGGTGCGTTACCGCCCTTTACATTAATACCCAATGATCTTGCAGTACCAGCTATCATTTTCATAGCGCTTTCTACTGTAAAAGCATTTAGATCAGGCATTTTGTCTTCTGCGATCAGTTTTACCTGATCCCAGCTTATGGTTCCAACTTTCTTACGGTTAGGCTCACCACTACCAACTTTAATTTTTGCTGCTTCTAGGATTTGTACTGCTGCTGGAGGAGTTTTAATTACAAAATCAAAGGACTTATCCTTAAAAACCGTAATTGCAACTGGTAAAATCTTACCAGCCTTATCCTGGGTTCTAGCATTGAACTGCTTACAGAACTCCATGATATTAACACCAGCCGCACCTAATGCAGGTCCTACAGGTGGAGATGGGTTTGCTGCACCACCTCTAACTTGTAACTTTACAACCTTAGATACTTCTTTAGCCATTTTTAATTTATTTCAAAGTTTAACAGATATAAAGTGGAAGCCTTATACACTGCTTATAAACTGTAACACTTATACTTTTTCTACTTGCATATAGCTTAGCTCCAATGGAGTCTTACGGCCAAATATCTTAACCATAACCTCAAGCTTACGCTTCTCTTCGTTTACTTTTTCAATTGTACCATTGAACCCATTAAATGGACCGTCGATAACCTTGATTGTTTCACCACTCTTGAATGGGATGTTAACGTTATCAGTTTGTTCTGCAAGCTCATCGACCTTACCTAACATCCTATTAACCTCTGCTCTTCTCAATGGAACCGGCTCGCCACCTTTCGTTTCACCTAAGAAACCTATGACGCCGTTAACAGATTTAATAATATGGGGTACCTCACCTTCAAGACGTGCTTGAACCATGATGTATCCTGGAAAATAAACCTTCTCTTTATTAATTTTTTTACCGTCTCGTATCTGCACTACCTTTTCGGTAGGAACAAGAATTTGCTTTAAGTAATCACCTAGGTTATGGTGGTTGATTTCAGATTCAATATATTCTTTGATCTTATTTTCTTGACCGCTAACAGATCTTACTACATACCACTTCATTACATCTTTTTCCTCACTCATGTCGTAGTATTATGTTGTTTTGATCCATTCAAAGTAATTGGTAATAGCCGTACTAAACACGGTATCTATTCCATAGATAATCAATGCAAAAATAACTGAAAAGACTGCCACGGTTACCGTTAGCTTTTGAGCCTCTGCCCATGTAGGCCACGTGACAAAGTTTGTCAACTCATTGTAAGACTCCTTTACATATGTTACTAATCCCATAATTTGAACGATCTATCGTGAATCGCTTCACTTGATTATTTCTTTGAACTTTGTAAAGAGTTCATTTGTACTGTTTCTCAACAAGTATAAACTTGTCGTTTTGCGCGGACTGACAGGCTTACCGTTCTTCAACGGCACAAGCTTCTCGTCTCACTACTTCATTATTTCAGTTATCATTAAAGTAAGACCCAAAGGATTTAACTCTAATCATTTTGCGCGGACTGAGAGGCTCGAACTCCCGACAGCTGGTTTTGGAAACCAGTGCTCTACCAACTGAACTAAGTCCGCATTCCTATTTTATGCAGTTTTATCTGCTGTAAGTATGCTTTCGCGAAAGCGAAAACTTTACGTATTCCCCAACAATGGGAAAGTATCCTATCTAAAATTCATCAGATAGGATACTTACTTTAGTTGGAAATATTAATCTAATATCTCAGTCACCTGACCTGCTCCTACTGTTCTACCACCCTCACGGATTGCAAAACGAAGACCTAGGTTCAATGCGATAGGCTGGATAAGATCAACAGTAATTGTCAAGTTATCTCCAGGCATTACCATCTCAACACCATCTGGAAGCATAATGTTTCCAGTTACATCAGTGGTACGTACGTAAAACTGTGGACGGTAGTTATTATGGAATGGAGTGTGACGTCCACCTTCTTCTTTTTTCAAGATATAAACCTCAGCTTTGAATTTAGCGTGTGGAGTTACAGATCCTGGCTTAGTAATAACCATACCACGAGAGATTTGAGATTTCTCAATACCTCTCAAAAGGATACCTGCATTATCTCCAGCCTCACCTCTATCAAGAATCTGACGGAACATTTCAATACCTGTAATAGTAGAAGTCAATTTTTGAGCTCCCATACCGATGATCTCAACAGGATCTCCAGTGTTTGCCACACCAGTCTCAATACGACCAGTTGCAACAGTACCACGACCTGTAATAGAGAATACATCCTCGATAGGCATCAAGAAAGGCTTATCTACCTCACGTGTAGGCTCCTCGATCCATGTGTCAACAGATTCCATCAATTCAAGAACTGAATCCACCCATTTTTGCTCACCATTCAATGCACCTAGTGCAGATCCAGATATAACAGGACCATTGTCACCATCATATTCATAGAAATTCAATAGATCACGAACTTCCATGTCTACTAATTCAAGTAACTCCTCATCATCTACCATGTCAACCTTATTAAGGAAAACAACGATACGTGGAATACCTACCTGACGTCCTAGAAGGATGTGCTCGCGCGTTTGTGGCATTGGACCATCAGTTGCAGCAACAACAAGAATAGCACCGTCCATTTGGGCAGCACCAGTTACCATGTTCTTTACGTAATCTGCGTGACCAGGACAATCTACGTGTGCGTAGTGTCTGTTTTTAGTTTGATACTCAACGTGTGAAGAGTTGATCGTGATACCACGTTCTTTTTCTTCTGGAGCATTGTCAATTTGATCAAAACTTGTTGCCTTAGAGTAACCAGCATCTGCAAGTACTTTAGTGATTGCAGCAGTAAGAGTTGTCTTACCGTGGTCAACGTGACCAATAGTTCCTACATTAAGGTGAGGTTTCGAACGATCGTACGTTTCTTTAGCCATAATTATAATCTTAGTTTATATTAGTGTTTCAATTAAAAACTGAGACGGAAATAAAACCAAATCAGCTTATACTATCTAGGGTCTCCCGGAGAGACCTTATTCTTTATTTAGAGCCAATGATGAGATTTGAACTCATGACCTCTTCCTTACCAAGGAAACGCTCTACCCCTGAGCTACACCGGCTTATGGTGTTATCGCTTTCGCGAAAGCGAAATAGCCGAGGGCTTTTTTATCACTAAAACACACATAGCATTTAAGTGAGATTCCCGCCCTAGCGGAAAATATTTGAGCGAGAGACCGGGTTCGAACCGGCGACATTCAGCTTGGAAGGCTGACGCTCTACCAACTGAGCTACTCTCGCAATTACCATCATAATGACGGTCTTAATTAAATGTGGGGAGAGCAGGATTCGAACCTGCGAAGACGTAGTCAGCGGAGTTACAGTCCGCCCTCGTTGGCCGCTTGAGTATCTCCCCTCAATCTAATTATTTCAATTTTTCAAAAAACTTAAGAGCCGATGGAGGGACTCGAACCCACGACCTGCTGATTACAAATCAGCTGCTCTAGCCAGCTGAGCTACATCGGCTTATGTGAGATTTAAAGCGCCACACGCTCCCATTATTTCTAACGGACTGCAAATGTAAGCCTATTTTTTAATTAGCAAAAAATAATTGAAGAAAAATATTTAGCTCAAGGTTATATTTTTTTTAATCTACATGTAAAAGCCCTCCTATTTCTAGATAATGTTATATCGTTATTTATTTCTGGGATGAGCTTTACGATGAATATCCTTTAATGCTTGCATGCTAGTATGCGTATAAACCTGGGTACTTGCAAGACTCGTGTGTCCCAGCAATTCTTTCACCGCATTTAAATCTGCACCCTGATCCAGTAAATGAGTAGCAAACGTATGCCTCAATATATGTGGACTCACCTTTACTTTGAGACTGACTTGTTTAAAATAATCAGTAACGACTCTATAAATTAATGACGCATAGACTGGATTACCTGAATCGGTTATAAAAAAATGATTTTCATTATCGGTTGTTAGCGGGTTTCTTAAATTTAGGTAATCGGTTAGTATTTGAGTAGAAGATTTCAATAGTGGAACGATTCGTTCTTTATTCCGTTTTCCTAAAATCTTTACTCGATCCTGAGAAATTTGTACCGCATCAAGGGTCAGTCCCATCAATTCTGCACGGCGCATTCCTGTAACATACAATAATTCAATCATGGCTCTATTCCTAACCTCTGCAAACGAATCTTCATTATAAGGCTGATTGAACAGGTCGCTTAGTTCTTTTTGAGAAAATGGAACTTGTACTTTTTTGGCGATTTTCAAGCTTTTGTGCAATACCATCATATTAGAATCTAAGTGGTTCTGTGCTCTCAAGTATTTATAATAAGATTTGAGCGATGACATTTTGCGATTGATGGTCCTACTTGTCAGCGCTGCATCCATCAATTCTGACATCCACTGCCGCACCATGGAGTAATTAGCGTCTTTCAGATCCACTTCATGTTCCTTAATGAATTCCTGGAATTGCTCAAGATCTCTTATATAAGAACTAGAGGTATGAGCACTATAGTGCTTCTCAGATTCTAGGTATTTTTTAAATTCAGGCAGTTTCATCAAAAAAGCGCATAAAAAAAACGATCCGATAAATTTAGTGATTTATCGGATCGTCAGTATTACTATTAGGCAAAGAACTATAGGTTCTCCGCATCTCTTAAGTGCTGGATGTATTCAGCTTTAATTTTTTGTGCGCGATTTGCAACAGATGGTTTAGTGAACTGCTGTCTTCTGCGTAGTTCACGCATTTTTCCTGTACGATCAAACTTGCGTTTAAAGCGTTTCAGGGCTCTGTCGATATTTTCTCCGTCTTTAACTGGTATAATTAACATAGTATCATCACCTCCTCTCTTTGGGATGGCAAAAATACGTTATTAATTGATATCCTAAACTATTAATTGATTTTTTACTAGGGTCTTTTTAAAAGTCTGGCTCACTAAAGGTAAATGGTAAGCCAGACTTTATAAGAGTGGTTCCTCGAACTACTTAGCAGCTGGCTTATAATCCTTGCCGTCAAGTGTCATTTTTGCAATGATCTCACGCATGATTTCACTGGTTCCACCACCTATAGGACCTAATCTACTATCTCGAGACATTCTTGCTAATGGGTATTCTTCAATATATCCATAACCACCTAAAAATTGAAGACAACCGTAAATTACTTCGTCTGAAATTTTAGTAGATAGCAACTTTGCCATGCTCGCCTCTTTTACTGGGTAAAGACCTTTGTCAAGTTCCTCCGCAATAGAATAATTAAAATTCTTTGCCATTTCAACCTCGCTCATCATATCTGCAAGTTTGTGACGTAGTGCTTGAAATTTATCCAAAGACTTACCGAATGCCGTACGGTCCTTCATATATCCCACCGTATATTCTAAAGCATATTCTGCACGTGCATGACCATTTATAGCCATAATCAATCGCTCTAGTGCAAAGTGTTGCATGATATAAGGGAAGCCTTTTCCTTCTTCTCCCATCAAATTTTCTACTGGAATGCGTACATCATTAAATCCTATCTCTCCAGTATCACTAGCTCTCCATCCTAATTTATTCAATTTAGTAGCGCTTATTCCTGGAGTTTCACGATCCATAACAAATATGGAAATACCACGACCTTTAGCGTCGGGATCTGTTTTTGCAGCAATAACTAAGTAGTCAGAATAAACACCATTTGTAATAAAGGTCTTTGAACCATTGATCACATAATGATCACCATCTTTTACAGCTGTTGTTCTCATTCCAGCAACATCACTCCCACCGAATGGCTCTGTAATACACAGGCATCCTATTTTATCACCAACTAGTGTAGGCACTAGGTATTCTTGTTTTATTCTCTCATCACCTTCTTTCAATAAGTGTTGAGCTCCTAAAAATGCCTGAACCCACATTGCAGCAGCAAAGCCACCAGAATTTATACGTTGCATTTCTTCCAGAAAAATAACAGTATAGAAAAAATCAAGGTCTAATCCTCCATACTCTTCAGGATAATACAACCCGAAGTAGCCCATATCGCCCATTTTCTTAAAAATGTCACGATCTATTTGGCCAGTTTCTTCCCATCTTTCAATGTGAGGCACTGCTTCTTTTTTGAGAAATTCTCTAAAACTTTGTCGGAACGCGTTATGTTCTTCCGTGAAATATTTTGAATACATAGAAAGTACTTATAGTTTTTTTATTAATTCAATGTCAAATATAGCTGAATTAGCGATAATTTTTCCTGAGGAAACCTAGAGGTTAACAACACCTTATCCCAACTTTTAAAACCATCACGCAACGTGCGCTGCTCTATCAGCTCATCAATGAGGTAGTCGTTAAAATAAGGAATGGTTGACAACTCATCCCGAGTTGACGTATTTAATTTATGCTTTTTAAAGCCTTGTGGCGGTTTTATAAAAAAGTGTTTCTTCACTTCCAGCATTGTAGAGTCTGTGATTCCATACACATCCAGTACTTGCTCCATGGCGATAAAGCCGTTCAATTTGATGCGTTCCTCTAGAATCCTTCCAGATAATGCGGGACCTATTCCATAGACCTCTTTCAATTGTTCACGACTAGCGGTATTAATATTACTAATAACAATCTTCCGGTCTTTATAGCTTGTATAAGATTTTGATTTCGTTTTTGGGTTATTAACCCAGGCAGGAAACTTAAAATAGGGTGAGATACTATCTAGCCACTGTTTACTTACCTCAGTCACTTGCTGGAATTGTGCTGGAGAATTGATAAATGTTCCGCTTTCGCGAAAGCGGTTTAACCGTAACAACTCTTCTTCATTCAATCCTATTTGATAGGCACGATAATCATTGATATAGTTAGGATTGAAGGGATAGATCGTGTCCTTCTTGCGATAGGCAATGCGTTTGAGCGAGTCGATTTTTTCCTGATATTCAGAAACGTCAGTTAGAAGCAATCGATCATCAGGAATTGTTGAGGCATAATAACGCAATCCACAAACTATCACTAACAATAGCATTAAAAGCAAAATCCCTCTTTGTTGTCGTTTGTCGAACAAAAAGAGGGATTTTAAATTTTTCATTTGGTGATTTTAAGCATCTGTCTTGAGTCCTAGTTCACCAGCTTTTAATTTTTTCCAGTACACATTCAGATCTTCACGCACCTCTTTTGACATCAACAACAACCCTATAATATTAGGGAATGACATCGCAAGAATCATCATGTCTGAAAAGTCCAGTACCGCTCCCAATGAAACAGAGGAACCTATCACAACAAATACCAGGAATAATATTTTGTATGCCACCTCAACCGTTTTGCTTCTACCAAAAAGGTACGTCCAGGCGCGCATCCCATAATAAGACCAGCTGATCATAGTACTGAAAGCAAAAAGGAATACCGCTCCTGCAAGTACATAAGGGAACCAAGAAATAACACTACCAAAAGCATCAGAGGTTAATTGTGCACCCGCAATTCCTTCTACCTCGTGCATCCCTGTAAAGATCAAAACTAACGCTGTAAGTGTACAAACTACAACGGTGTCGATAAATGGCTCTAACAATGCAACAAAACCTTCTGATGGTGGATGGTGTGTTTTTGCAACACTGTGTGCAATAGCTGCTGATCCTACACCGGCTTCATTTGAGAAAGCTGCTCTCTGGAAACCTACAATTAGAACTCCTATAATTCCACCTTTTATAGCAGATGGGCTGAATGCACCATCGATAATGGCATTGAATGCTGGCCCGATGTTTTCAATATTAATAACAATAACGGCTAGCGCTGCAAGAACATAAACACTGGCCATAAATGGTACTACTTTTTCAGTAACCTTTGCGATACTGCGTATTCCACCTATGATAACAACTCCTACTAGAACAGCTGTCACAATCCCGAACCAGAACCCTTGTCCTTCCAAGAAGCTAAATTGTGTTTCTAAACCTGCAAAAGCTTGATTTGACTGAAACATATTTCCACCACCGAAGGAAGCTCCTATACAAAGTATAGCAAACATCACCGCTAGTACTTTTCCTAATCCTTTTTTATTTTGTTTAGCGAGACCGTATCGCAAGTAATTCATAGGACCTCCATAAACGGAACCATCTGCAGCGATAAATCTATATTTTACACCTAGCGTACATTCTACAAATTTTGAAGACATTCCTAAAAGACCTGCAAGGATCATCCAGAAGGTTGCCCCTGCACCACCCAGTGAAATAGCTACCGCGACACTGGCAATGTTTCCTAAGCCTACGGTTCCAGAAACTGCTGTTGCTAGCGCCTGAAAGTGTGTTACCTGACCTGGTGCAGATGGGTCATCAAACTTACCTTTTGCAAGGTCGATCGAGTGCTTAAATCCTCTAAAGTTGATAAAGCCCATACGGATCGTAAAGAACAATGCTCCCAATACTAACCATACCACGATAAAAGGAATTCCCTTTTGTTGTACGTCTCCATTAGGATGCAACAATGGAACTTTCTCACTGTACTCTACTCTTGCAAAAAGGTGAGCTCCAGTTTCTACTACATCTCCTCCTACTTCACCGTTATAGATAACATCACCTTCTTGTAATTCTTTACCTCTACTTTCTAAGTGAGTAAAAACTCCCGTGGATGGCGAATTAATGGTTACGTCCTGGCCTCCCGCAACAGAAATAATTGCAATAGGATCACCTACCATTACCTTTTCACCATTAGGCTTTAACCATGATTTTAAGCTATACTTATTAAGATCGCCCGCTTCCCAGCCTGGAATAGATATATTTTTACCTTCCGCATATACTACGGGATCATAAATTCCCGTGGCTGTAAAGGGATCCCAGAAAAGGATATTTCCCATTGCAGCTACTGCAGGAACTGCGGCTCCATTTAAAATTTCTGTAATGTGCTCTGCCTTAATTTTGTAAACTCCGGCTGCTGTATTGCCCTGAGAGTCTATTACTTCAACAGTGTAATCAATTCCCTCGCTTAAACCTACAGCCTTGTTTTCTGAAAGAGGCGTTGATTGATTGGACCATTTGTAAGTGTAGGGTGCAACTCCACCAGTGACCGTTACCTCAATAACACCGTCATTAATTTCTGATGTTGGATTGGAAGTTTCAGCTTGTAGTTCTAGTTCTTGTGCTTGTGTAAAATTTGCGATCAGTAGAAAGCTGAAAAATAGAAGTATTTTATTCATTTTGAATTATCAGATAGAATTAAGCCAGCAAGATGCATAAAAATCTCGCTTTATAAAAGTTTTGTTAAGAAATAGTAAAGATCCTTTCAATGTATTCTATAAGATTTTTGTAGTTGTGCTATCTGATTTGAGTTTCCAACTACAATAATCTTTGACCCGGGTACGATAGCGGTATCTGGGCTAGGGTTCACTACATATTCACCATCAGGAGACTTGTAACCTATTATGGTACAACCCGTTTCTTGTCTCAGGTTTAAATCAATCATGGAGCGATTTTCCTTATCATCAAACATCTGTTCAAAAGAAATCTGCTCTAAATTTACCCCATCTTCACCTCCATAATTTAAATTATCCCAGAATTCAATTAAATCTGGGCTAACTACTAGAGAGGCCATGTGTTGTCCACCTATTTGATCAGGTAATATGACATTGTCTGCCCCAGCGAGCTTCAGTTTTTTATAACTAGTATCCTCGCTTGCTCTAGAAATGATCTTTAATCCTTTGTTGAGTTGTCGGGCACTTAATACCACAAAGAGATTATCGGCATCATCTGGTAATGCTGTTATAAGTACAGACGCCTTTTCAATTTTTGCTCGCTGTAATATTTCATCTTCATTAGCATTCCCGTGAACAAAATATTTATGATCTAATGGACTGTTGTCAATGACTTCTTGTTGCTTTTCAATAATCACAAAATCACGCTTGAAATCCTGAAGTCTAATTACCGCCTGACGACCATTCCTCCCATAACCGCATACAATAATATGATTTTCCATAGTCTTTAAATATTTTAATTGGGCTCGCTGTCGTCGAGCTGAAACAGAGTTTTTAAAAAGAAGGTATTCTGAAATGACCGATACTGAGTAACCTAATATAATTACACTTGTAAGAAGTAAAAATATTGTAAACAGTTTTGACTCAGGGCTGGCAGTTCCTAATTCTCTAAAACCAACTGTAGTGATGGTGATCACCGTCATATACAGAGAGTCGACCCATGAAAGTTCTAAAATAAACCTATAGCCTAAACATCCTACCAATAGAATCAGTACCAATAAACTTATGGCAATTGTTATTTTATTACGCATTATGGGGCATTAAAGATCAAAAACAGAACTGCGTTTCACGTGAACGAGATCTTTCAGACGCAGCCAAAAAGCCATAACTATATATATCGCAAATCCAGCACCTAGCGTCGCAAATGTGAAATAAATAAAGGTAATTCTGACATGTTTTGCTCGCATACCTAAACGATCTGCAAGACGTGTGGATACATAGAACCCGTACTTCTCTAAATAATGTCTTAATTCGTTCACTATGCTCATGGTTCAAATTTACGTAAGTTGAATCAATCGTTAACTATGAAGGACTGCGCATCAAGTGAATTCCAATATCACAGTTCAAACAAGCGTTTTTATCGCAATAATTAGGTTTGAGCTCTAGAACCGCTTGGGATTCCAATGCGTTTTTTAACCCTATCAATTTATGAAACTGATTTGTTATCGTGTTTTTTTCCATTTTAATACCACGCATCAGCAGCAGTAACTCCTCTATATTTTGCTTGCCTTGATATTTTGCATATGCAAACCTGACTGGCACAACACAGTTAATAATCAAAAGGTCGATAAATTCGGAAGTCAAATACTTCTCTCGCTTTTCAGTGATTTTATCAAACAAGTGGCGTTCATCCCAGTAATTAGCTGCCTTTATTTGAAATAATTTCATGATTTTTTCCCTGGAGTCAGCCATTAGGATTTCCGCAAACAAAAGTGGATTTCTTTGATAGAGCATCGCTAACTGTGATAATCGTACCGTAGGATAATTTGCCGGCCGCAACCTGAAAAATTTAAGCTTGGTAAGGATAGGGTCGAGTTGGTATTTCGCTTTCGCAAAAGCGTATTCTTTTTTAAGATTCTGAAAATATCTATCTTCATGAATGGTATCTAGCAAGCCAGATTGTCCCATCAACACAGACTCTAACTGAAACGCATCATGAGCCAATTTACGCAACACAGATTGATTCATACTGGTTGCGATCTGCTCAAAAGCATCTGCATTTACCTTAGTGCCGAAACTTCTCATCAACATCTGAAAAAAGGTAGCTTCCCAATCGTTATTGTTCACATCAAGGCTCGACATTATACGGTCATAACGCTTTTCTAGCCGCTGGATAAAAACTTTTTCTAACCACATATCTCTTAGAAAAGTATCGATGTTTGCTATGCTCTTTTCGCAATTAATAAACTGATTATTCTTGTGGGCAAATAGACTGGTGTAAGAAATAATGAGCTCGTCAGACACGTATTTAGCGACCTCTAGAACCGGGATGTCAATCTCACTGCGACGCGTGATTTCTGCATCGTGTTTCCATACCACATGCAAGATGACATTATCATAGGCAGGATCGTCATCATGTCCATGACGATACCAGTCACTAGCGCGCAAGTGCATCTCTACATTTCCAGCCCAGGCTTGACCAGCAATCTCTACCCTACAATTAAAGAAGTCAGGCCCAGAGTGGTGGTTGTGTGTTCCTAAAGATTTAATCACCACCGATTGACCAGCGGTAGTTTTAAGATCCAGACCATTTAACTTCTTGAATTTCCAGAGGTAATGGATAAAATCTTCCTGCATGGTATTAAGTTACCTGCTAATGTAAGTGATTCTGGATTAGTGATTTGCTATCTGTTCTTGATCTAGTGGTTTATCCACTACTTCAATCGAAAGCGAAATCGTTAATTAATTTTTAAGATGCGAATTCTTAGGTGGTATTTGTAAAGTGGTTTTGGTTATCCTTGTAGTTAGGGGAAATTTGAACAAACAATAGATATTAAGGTTTTACAACGGACAACAATAGTAAAAACTCCCTTCCCATCACCTAAACATGTATTTGCTAAATTTCTTCCGGCTTTTCCGAGTCATTAAATATAATGGTGAAAATCACTCGCCACTTATGCTCACAGCAGGGAATATAGAATGTTATATTTTCAGGTCTACTAAATAGATAAGCAAATCACATTCAGAATACGTTGAGGGTAGGTAAAACTCCCAAATATTGCCAGTTCCATGAGATATTGAAACGAGTTCAGCATGACAAATCATTAGCAATGTTTGATACTTAGGATTTAAAACGGCAATCAGAATTTGAGCAGCAAAAGCAAAGTAAACAATCGGCAATTACTCTTCTAGCCATCCTTTTGATGCCATCCATTCATCGTTGAAGAATTTCCCAACATAACGACTCCCGTGATCGTGGTATAAAATGACAACGACATCATCTTTAGTAAATGGCTGTTCCTCATGAATTTGCAACAATCCTTTAATGGCAGCTCCAGCACTATTTCCTAGAAACATTCCTTCTTCTTTAGCAAGCCTACGCGTGTAGACTGCTGCGTCCTTATCAGTTACTTTAGTAAAGCCATCGATAACTTCAAATCTCACATTTAATGGTAGGATATCCTCACCTATTCCTTCGGTTACGTAGGGATAGATTTCCTTTTCGTCAAATATTCCGGTTTCATGGTATTTCTTGAAAACCGATCCATAGGTATCGATTCCCCATATCTTCACATCGGGATTCTTACCTTTTAGATACGTTCCTACTCCAGATATAGTACCACCGGTTCCCACTCCTACTACAAAGTGCGTCACTTTTCCATCGGTTTGCTCCCAGATTTCTGGTCCAGTACTCATATAATGTGCCTTACAATTGGAAGGGTTGTCATACTGATTTACATACCAGGAATTGGGTATTTCCTCACTCAATCGCTTGCTGGTAGAATAATAAGATTGCGGGTCGTCTGGGGCAACGTCTGTAGGACAAACATGAACCTCAGCACCCACGGCACGCAATATGTCCATTTTTTCTTTAGACTGCTTATCGCTCAATACACAAATAAGCTTGTATCCTTTGATAATGGCAGCAAGCGCAAGTCCCATTCCTGTATTTCCACTGGTTCCTTCAATGATGGTGCCGCCTGGTTTAAGACGACCATCTGCTTCTGCATCTTCAATCATCATGAGTCCCATGCGATCTTTTGTACTATTTCCCGGGTTGAAAGTCTCGTATTTGGCCAGTACCAAACAAGGCAGGTCTTCAACAAGTTTATTCATCTTAATCATAGGAGTGTTTCCTATGGTTCCCAATATATTTTCAACGTAATCCATGATCTTTTTTTGCGCTGCAAATTTAGGATTTTGCCTGAAGTATACCACGGTATTCCCATCGGTTATTTTCATGACTGGTATTGAGGGGATTCCGCTTTCGCGAAAGCGGTCTGTTCCAACTAAAAGAAATGAATTCTTAAAGCCTATTCAAAACGCATCGCTTTTACCGGAGAGATCCGGCTGACGATATAGGTAGGGATAATTAAAACGATTAAACAAATGGTAAACGTACCTAAATTGAGCAATAGAACATGCCACCAGGAAATAAAAACAGGTGCTTCACTTACATAATAAGTAGCGGGATCAAGAGTTAATGGCGCAAAGAAATATTGCAGCCCGACTAGCCCTAATCCTATCGCATTACCCCAGAACAAACCTTTTAAAATGAGACTCATCGCATTGTATAAAAAGACTTTACGCACCATCCAGTCTGTCGCACCCAGGGACTTGAGAACGCCTATCATATTAGTACGGTCTAAGATTAAAACCAGTAATGCCGTAATCATATTGATAACACCCACCAGTAATATAATACCAATAATACCATAGATATTTCCATCTAAAAGAGCCAGCCAGTCAAAAATTGTGGGATACTGCTCTTTAATAGTTCTAGCCTCCAACATTTGCGGGACATTTAGGAAAACTTCTTTTCCTACTTCATCAATCTGGGCAAAATCACCAATAAAGACCTCAAACTTCCCAACTTCATCGTCTTCCCATTTATTGATCTTCTGAATGTTGCGAATGTCTCCCAAAATGAATTTTGTATCGTATTCCTCGAGGCCGCTATCATAGATCCCGACCACGGTAAATGCCCTAGCGAGTGGTTCTTCATTTTCCTTCATGAAATAGGTGGGTGCTTTATCACCCACTTTTAAACCTAACCTGCGAGAGATATCATCAGAAATCAAAATATCCTTAGAGGTTGACTCTTGAGAAACATCAGGCAATTCACCCTCGACTAAAAACTCCTTGAAGCTTTCCCAGCGGTAATCGGTGCCCACTCCTTTTAGTATGACACCTTCAAAATCTGTTGCCGTACGGATCATAGCTCCTTTTGTAGCAACAGCTTGAACGTGAGAAACCTCTGGAACCGACTTGAAATCAGGGTAAAAATCCTGGTTTATGGAGATAGGTTTGACGGTAGTAATGGAGTTATTGCGATCAAATAGTGAAATTGTTACATCTCCATTGAATGCGCTGACCTTCTCCCTAATCTTTTTTTGTAGGCCCACGCCGGTCGCAATGGCGATGATCATTACAACCATACCTATCGCAATTGCTGCCGTGGCAATTTTTATTATCGGTGCGCTTACGCTATTTTTATAAGCCGTACTATTTTGTACGCGCTGTGCTATGAAATACTCTAGATTCAACCTTTATTCTTCTATGTTCAAATATACCATAATCCTTATGGCTTTTATGGTATCGTCCTGCGATGCCAGTGTCAATCAAAAAAATAAAATTAATTCTAAAACGGGTGAAACCACCACCATTCCTATAGCGGTTGATAGCTCTCAATTTGTGAGGCCAGTTCAAAATATGTCTACCACAGCCGCAGATCAAGTTAGCAGCTGGATAGGACAACTAAAAGGAAAGCGTGTTGCTGTAGTGGGCAATCAAACGAGTATAGTCAATTCATTAAATAAAGAGCAACGTCGCACTTGGGATCAGGCAGAAAAGATAAAATATGTACATCTAGTGGATACTTTAGTTTCATTAGGCGTTGATGTAAAAAAAGTTTTTGCTCCAGAACACGGTTTTAGAGGCAATGCAGATGCGGGTACCGCAATAGCTGATGGCACTGATAAAAGAACTGGATTGCCCATAATATCTTTATACGGAAATAACAAAAAACCCACAGCTGAACAATTAGCAGATGTCGACGTTATTCTTTTTGACATTCAGGATGTAGGTGCTCGATTCTACACCTACATATCAACACTACATTATGTAATGGAAGCCGCTGCTGATAGTAAGAAAACGGTGATCATCCTGGATAGACCTAATCCCAATGGACATTACATTGATGGACCCATACTTGATTCACAACACAAGAGTTTTGTGGGAATGCATCCAGTACCTGTCGTTCATGGGATGACAATGGGTGAATATGCACAAATGATCAATGGAGAAAAGTGGTTGCCCTATGGAAAACAAGCTAAGATAAATGTGATTAAATTGAAAAATTACACTCACGACACACCTTATACTTTACCCATCCCACCGTCTCCCAACTTGCCCAATGCGCAAGCAGTCAACCTCTATCCCAGCCTTTGCTTTTTTGAGGGCGCTGATGTGAGTGTAGGTCGCGGTACTAATATGCAGTTCCAGGTGTATGGCTCGCCATCGCTCGCAAAATATCGAGATTTCTCATTTACTCCTACTCCAGGCTATGGTTCTAAAAGACCGCCTTTTAATGGTAAGAAATGCTTTGGGGTTGATCTGCGGGAATATCCAAAATTGGATAAATTACAGTTGGATTTTTTAGTAGACGCTTACGCGAAAGCGCCTTATAAAGAAACCTTTTTCAATTCCTTTTTCACTAATCTAGCCGGCACAAAAAACCTGCAAGCTCAAATCGAAAAAGGTATGAGTGCCGCTGCAATTTCACAAACCTGGCAACAAGGTTTGAAAGAGTATGACAAAATGAGACAGCCTTATTTATTATATGAATAGTAAATCTATTGCCATGAAATCCATTTTTGAAGAACTTGAGTATCTCAAATTACGAGAACGCCTAAAAACGATTACCCCATCGAACAACGCTCAATGGGGTGTAATGAGTGCTGCTCAAATGATGAAACATTGTCAATACCCCCTCCAGGTTGCCATGGGTAAAGAGAAAATAGTAATTAAATCCAACTGGCTGGTTAAGATTCTATTCAAGAAGATGATGTATAGTTCTAAACCATACCGCAAAAATGGACCTACTCTTTCTACATTTAAAGTAGAAGATAGTCGCGATTTTGCAAGCGAAAAAGAAAAACTTGATCTATGGATTCAAGAATTGTGGTACGATCGCAATAATGAAAACCGACGCAGTCATCCTGTTTTTGGCGAGTTTACTAAGGAGCAATGGGGAGTACTTCAGTGGAAACATCTGGATCATCATTTTAAACAATTCGGAGTGTAGAAGTTCAGCTTCCTTTATTCCCGACTTATAACAATTATCAATTCCTTTCATCTACCTCTTTTATGAGATAAATAAGCGTACCCTTTGTGGTTAGTTTCAGTATCATCTGCGTTTCATTTAATTTACAAACATTGTAAATTTCAGGAGTAATTTCATCGGCACCTAATATCAGTTCAGTTCTGGTATCGTCTATACCCCAAAGTTTTACATCTTGAATTCCAAAAATATTGAAGTCCATTCTACCATCTGCCAATAAAGTAAGGACGAGTGAGCTCAACAAAGTTTCAGTAAGCTCTGGATTTTCATTGTCAGGTGAAACTTTCACTTCTCTGGCAACCCAGCGACCAAGAATCAAATCTTTTGAAAATTTAATTTTCTCACATCGATCTGTTATTAAAAACGAATACTCCTTTTGCGGACTCAGACCGTCTTGCCTTTTAAACATTAGGTCAAAATCACGAGTTGACAGGACAGCACTGCGTGTCTTCATCAACGTAAATTTGTCTTTATTGTCTAGTGTGATCGTATCGTTTTGAAAACGATAGTTTCCATCTTGAGCTACCGATAGCATAGTAGCAGAATAAGTAGAGTCTGCGCGCAGTTCTATGTAATATGATTTGAATACCTGGTTCATGGCAATCATATCATCCTCAAGCATTATTTTGGAGGCTTTTGACTTGATTACTTTTGCAAAAGACCAATTTCCTAGATAGTCCTGGGCATGAGAGCTAGCACCTATAAAAATCAACATTGCTAGGTAACAATATTGTTTCACGTATGGAAGATATTTGATGCTACTCATTCAGCATTTTCCACAACTGATCTTTGAGTTGCTGTAAGTTATATTGATTGATAGAAGAAATAAACATGTAAGGTGCACCATCAAAAGCCCCTTCATTATCTAAATGTTCTTTCAACTCAGTCATGAGTTCATCGTCCAGCATATCTGATTTAGTAATCGCGACAAATCGCTCCTTATCCAGCATTTCTGGATTGTACTTGCGCAATTCGTTCAATAGAATTTGATATTCCGCAGCAATATCTTTGGCATCTGCTGGCACCATAAAGAGCAATGTAGAATTGCGTTCAATGTGACGCAAGAATCGGTGACCTATTCCTTTGCCTTCTGCTGCACCTTCAATGATTCCAGGAATATCAGCAATTACAAAAGTTTGAAAATCACGATATTCCACAATTCCTAAATTTGGTTTTAGGGTCGTAAATTCATAGTTGGCTATTTTAGGTTTAGCCGCTGTCAAAACAGATAACAAAGTTGATTTACCAGCATTGGGAAATCCTACCAATCCTACATCGGCCAGGATTTTGAGTTCAAAAGTGACCTCTAATGCGATTCCATCCGTTCCGGGTTGAGCATAACGAGGCGTTTGCCTGGTAGAACTCTTAAAGTGCCAGTTTCCCTTTCCTCCCATTCCGCCTTCCGCAAGGATAGTTTCATCGCCATCATTTAATATTTCATGGATGATCTGGCCTGTTTCTGTATCTCTTACTACAGTTCCTAAAGGAAGTTCTAGATAAATATCCTCACCGTCTAAACCCGTACGACGTTGCTTTGCACCGTTACCACCTTGCATCGACTTAAAGTGACGCTGATATTTAAAGTGATAGAGTGTCCATAAGTTTTTATTACCACGCATTATGATGTGGCCACCACGACCACCATCACCACCGTCGGGACCACCCTTATCGATGTACTTCTCACGGTGCAAGTGGGTACTTCCCTTACCTCCACGACCGGATTCCAAGTGTACTTTAGTATAGTCTACAAAATTTCCTTCAGTCATGGTATTGTAATTAATGCCTATTGCCTATTGCCTATTGCCTATTGCCTATTGCCTATTGCCTATTGCCTATTGAAAAATAAAAATTTCAAATGGACTACCAGCTTTTCTATACGTAATTTTATGGATATAAACGCGTGACATTCAAACCTTGAAAGTCAAACTATCATCCTTTAATTATTTGCAAATCCATCTGGAAGGATGTGAATTAAAGTCTCAACGTTGAAAGTTTAACTCAAAACGATTTACAGTTTATCAAATTCTGCGCTCAATCGTTTTGTGATTTCATCAATGGATCCCTCCCCATTAACGCCGTAATATTTATCTAATTTCTGATAATAATTCTTGAGCGGTGCCGTCTGTCTGTAGTACACGCTAATGCGCCCACGTATTACTTGCTCGTTAGCATCGTCGGGACGTCCACTGCTCTTTCCTCTTTCTAATAAACGTTCTACGAGAACTTCATCATCCACCTCTAGTGCCACCATTCCACTTACTCCTGTTCCTTTACCTTCTAGTAGATTATCAAGAGCTTTAGCTTGTGCGTCAGTTCTAGGAAATCCATCAAAAATGAATCCTGCTCCATTTGGAGTTTTTTCCACTTCAGCTTTCAACATTTTGATCGTGACTTCATCTGGAACTAAATTTCCTTTATCCATGAAGGATTTGGCTAATATTCCCAGGTCAGTAGAATTCTTGATATTGTATCTAAAAACATCTCCTGTCGAGATATGAACAAGACCATATTTCTCTTTTAAACGTTCTGCCTGAGTTCCTTTTCCCGCTCCTGGAGGACCGAATAGCACTATATTTTTCATAGGGTTAGTCTGTACGTAAAGTTCGGGCAGGTTGCGCCCTAAATTGTTATAATCCATGCCGTAGCCTACGACAAATTTATTCTCAATATTTTGACCTACATAATCAATTTTCAACTGTCGGTTGTAAACTTCTGGTTTTAGAAATAAGGTCGCAATATAAAGTGCAGAAGGATTGTGGGATTTAAGCTTTCGCGAAAGCGCATCTATTGTAAGTCCCGTATCTACAATGTCTTCAACAATAATTACCGCACGATCGGTAAGATCAACATCCAGCTCCATATCCAGTCGTATCTCTCCTGTAGATGAAGTCCCTTCATAACTACTCGTGCGCAAGAATGCAACCTCACAATCACCCATGAATTTCCGGGTCAGGTCTGCCAGAACCATATAACTTCCATTCAAAACTCCCAAAAAAATAGGGTTTTTGTCCTTTAAGTCTCGATTGATTTGATAGGCAAGGTTTTCCACAGCGCCATCAATCTCTTTTACACTCAAAAAGGGCTTAAAATAAAGGTCGTGAATTTTACGCAATGCTGATAATTTTTTGCAAAGATAGTCATTTGAAAAAAGGAGGTGTTCTAATAATGAGAGTATGTAACTCTTGTTTATTTTAAAATTATTATCCTATCAGATTATGTGTTTTATCTGGGCGTTGCCTGCGGCCGGGCTTTACGTTACAATCTTTTTTATGACAATGCATTTCATGCATGAGTCATAAAAAAGGATTTTCACTTCAATCACTAACGCAAGCCTAGAGTCATCATTTAGAACCAAAATAGAACGTGTATTTTTGACACATGGAACAGACACTTTTTTCATCAGATTTTAGGTTAGGAATTCTAGGCGGTGGCCAGCTAGGAAAAATGATGTTGTACACTACCCGCAAATGGGATGTGCAGACATATGTTATGGATATGGAAGACACCGCACCTGCGTTTGAGGGCTGCACCGTTTTCTTTGAAGGTGATATTATGGATTATGAGGCTGTCATGGAATTTGGCCGTCAGGTTGATGTTCTTACTATAGAAATTGAAAACGTAAATGTGCAAGCTTTAGAAGATCTGGAAGCAGAAGGTGTTGCAGTCTCGCCTAGTGCCAAGGTTCTGAACTTAATCCGCAATAAAGCGACCCAGAAAACCTTTTATCAGGAATACCAGCTTCCAACAGCAGCCTTTGAAATCTTAGAAAAACCAGACCCAAACACAAAACGCAATTTCCCATTCATCTGGAAAAGTGCTGAAGGCGGTTACGACGGCAAAGGTGTAAAAGTAATCCGAACAGCTACTGACCTGAAGGACCTTCCTCACGAAGAATGCATTTATGAAGACCTGGTTGATTTTGAAATGGAACTTGCAGTCATCGTTGCGCGCAATTCAAATGGCAAGATAAAAACATATCCTGTGGTAGAAATGGAATTCCATCCAGAAGCAAACCAAGTAGAATATGTAATCTGTCCAGCGCGAATTTCAAATGAAGTTTCTGAAAAGGCTCGCGATCTCGCACTTAAAGTATCCCAAGCCTATGATCACGTAGGATTACTGGCCGTTGAATTATTTCTTACTAAAAATGGAGAACTCCTTATCAATGAGGTGGCACCACGACCCCACAATTCAGGTCACTACTCCATTGAGGGATCTGTGACAGACCAGTTTGAGCAGCATATACGCTGTATTTTGAACCTACCTTTAGGTTCTACCGATACTGTAAAACCAGCCGTAATGGTCAATCTTGTAGGAGAAGAAGGCTACACTGGAAACGTTATTTATGATGGTATAGAAGAAATTCTTGCCATGCCAGGCGTGACACCACACATCTATGGTAAAAAGCAAACCCGACCTTTTAGAAAAATGGGTCATGTTACTGTGGTGGCTGATGATATTGAAACAGCGAGAAGCTTAGCTGAAGAAGTGAAGCGGAAAATCAGGGTGATTAGTTCCTAGGTATGAGGTATGAGGTATGAGGTATGAGGTATGAGGAAAATAGATTTTCTAGTTTAGATTCCGGACAATTTCATTTTTTTGTACAGTTATTGCTTTGCTAAGTTAAAGTGGGAAAGCTCCTTTCCTAGAAATAGGAAATGAGGATTTTGAAGCGGCGCAGCCGCTCAGAAGACAGATAGGTTGAAATTTCGTCATAATGAATTGAATTTTAGTTTCGATACCACTGTTGTTCGATTTCTTCTTATTGCAACACTATTGATATGATGATCATTCCTAATGATTTACTTTTCAAGCTTCACTGGTAACTCTTTCCATTTCTTCTTCAATTTTCAAACCTTGACGTGATAAGTAGACTCTTAAACTTTCTTGAAATCCCATTTGTCGGCGTCTTTGATAGACATTTTTAGGATCGAACATTTTATAAAGCCTTCCATTTTTAATCTGAGTTCCATAAATTTGAGGTTGATTATTTAGCAATAAAAATCGGTCTTGAAGTAAAGCTAAAAAATTCTTTGGTAATTTTCCATTGGCAATAATAGACTTGAAATCGTCATAATAATGAGCTATCCATTTAGCATCTGAATGTTGTAATACGAGAAAGATTCCTAAATATCCGCGAAAGTCTCTTAATTGATTTTTTGGAAACCCGCATTGTTCTGTCAAGGATACAAAAAATTGCAGGTTTTCACGATCTACCGTCTGCATATCACCTATACCTTCATTTCTAACCAACTGGTCTTTTTTATAAATACTTAAAAAATCATCGTTTATATTGTTACAAGAAACCTCAACGAGTTGGACCTGGGAGATGGGATTTGAATATAATTCTAAGAGACTATCGATAATTTTCACATAAGAGTCCTCCTCCAATAACAGTATTGGTTTAATCTGTCCCTTTTCAAATTGAGGCTCAATCGCTGACTTATTTTTGTTTTGTTTTTCAGATTGCCTTTGATCCGACTGCTCTTTTTTACAACCTGAGAAAATCAGCAGCAGCATAAATCCTAATAAACGAAATCGTAGAAGGCGCTTAATTAAAGCTTGTTGAATTAAAAAGGTTGATCTAATCATGTTTTATATGACCTTGATGGATTTTAAATTTATAAGCAAAACTTGTTTAATGAGAAAAAAAAGGTGAATTCTAAAGACGGAAAGGTTGGAGTTCCGTGATAGTAAATTGAATTTTAGCTGGTGATATCAATGGTGTTTCCGTCAATTTTCTTCAATTGTAACGTATTTGAGAACGTGAACATTTTGACTTATGCACGCTCTATAAGAAAAGCTCCTCAGATGTAAAATCTTGTCGAGGAGCATTTAATTATCGGTAGATAATAATTTTACTCTCAGCGGTTTTAAATCAAAAATCTCCAATCAAAAAACCCTACGGCGTACTACTACTCACTTCAAGCGTCTTTCCATTATAGAATTTATTTCCGGTCAAGGCAAATTCCATAATATATTGAGCCATTTCTTTAGGTTGCAATGGTGCGTCGTAACCTGGAAACGCTTCAGCGAGCATTTCTGTTTGTACGGCCCCTAGTGCAAGCGTGTTGAAAGCAGGTCCGTTTTCTTTGTATTCTTCGGCGAGCAACTCAAAAAGTGTAATAACCGCGGCTTTTGCGCTGCTGTAAGCGGCTAGTCCTGGGAATTTTGAACTGCCTTGAATGCCGCCCATGGAACTTATTGCAACCACGTGGGAGTTGGAATTCATCAACGGCAATAACCCTTGGGTTAATCCAGCCACGCCATAAACATTGACTTCATAACAATTCTTAAAGTCGGCTTTTGTGAGTTCTTCAAACGGTTTATTAACTAAAAAACCCGCATTGTGAATCAAGATATCTACTTTATCAAAACGCTTTTTAATTGCTGAAACCGCACTTTCTATACTGGATTCCTGTGCTAGATCACAAGAGATAGCAGTAATTCTAGAATTGTTGAGTTCTTGAATGGGAGCACGCTTTCGCGAAAGCGCGATCACTTCATCCCCATTAGCAGCAAATAGCTGAGCCAATTCAAATCCTATACCGCGGCTGGTGCCTGTTACTACTATATTTTTACTCATTAGGAATCGGGTTCATCTTTAAGCCGTTATCGTTCGCGAGGAAGAATAATCCGGGCAATGTAGCATCAACAACTTTAGACATATGCTGTGCATTAATTCCTGAAATCTCGTCGCCCACTTTGTGATAATGGTCAAAATTTGTAAAGTCAAAAGTGCTCAAGGTTTGAGAAGGAACATTGAATTCCTGATAAAAACCATAGTTGTCTGATCGCATAAACAAATTCATTTGAGCGGCTGCTTCTAGTTTTCCCGTAACTACACGGTCCTTATTTTCTTGATTGAAAATTTCCCCCATATTTGAGGTGTCATATCCTGTTAAATAGGCAATATATGGTTTGTCCAACATAGGAGTTCCCGTCATTTCATAATTAATCATAGCAACTACATTCTCTCCAGATGCCTTCATTTGAGCAGCCAATTGTCGAGAACCGACCAACCCTTTTTCTTCTGCAGAAAACAAAGCGAAAACTACTTTGCGACGGTTGAAATCTAATTTCTTGAAAAGCTCTGCAATCGCAAGAACACTCGCCGTTCCTGTAGCATTATCATTAGCACCGTTTGCAATGCTATCGCCTGCAACGGCTTGAATGATCCCGATGTGATCGTAATGTGCACCTATAACGATAGTCTCTTTCATCAATTCCTTATCGTTACCTGGCATCACTGCCACTACGTTATTTCCAGAAATACCGTCCGTGGTAAATGGCTGCATATACTCCTCATTATAAGGTGCGATACCCAATGCTTCAAATCGATCTGCTAAATATGCGGCAGCTTTATCAATTCCTTCTGTTCCAGTTTCCCGTCCCATTAATTCATCGCTTGCCAGATATTGAACGTCAATAGCTATTTGGGTTGGGTTACTTACTGGTAAAACTATTCGGTTTTCCTTGGTCGAACCAGAACCCATCGATCCATTATCACTACGTTTAGTGGTGCCACAAGATGCCAGAGTTATAGCTGCTATTGCAACGAGAAATAAATTTTTCATAAGAAATGTTAGTTAGTGTCGTAAAAATAAGCAATCAAAAGACCGTTTGAAAAACAAAGTCCCGCAATCGCACAAAAAAGCCGATCAAATGATCGGCTTTTTGAATATGAATGGAATATTTCCTAAACGTACATGACGATAGGGTTTTCAATGTAAGCTTTAAATGTTTGAAGGAATGCTGCTCCTGTTGCTCCGTCAACGGTGCGGTGGTCACAAGCAAGAGTAATTTTCATCACATTACCTATCACGATCTGTCCATTCTTTACGACTGGTTTTTCAACAATCGCACCTACCGACATAATAGCCGAGTTAGGTTGATTGATAATTGAGGTGAATTCTGTAATACCGAACATTCCCAAGTTAGAAATGGTAAAGGTGCTTCCCTCCATCTCTTTAGGTTGTAATTTCTTATCACGAGCCTTTCCTGCGAGTTCTTTAACCTTGCTACCTATTTGTTGCATAGTCATCTGGTCTGCAAATGGCAATACTGGAACTAGTAATCCATCATCAACAGCAACTGCAACACCTATGTGTATGTGTTTTGCAATTTTAGTAGCAGCATCAGTCCAGGTAGTATTCACTCTAGGATGTTTGCGCAACGCCATTGCAGCTGCCTTGATTACCATATCGTTAAAACTGATCTTGGTATCTGGAAGTTCATTGATGGCCTTGCGACTTTCAATGGCATTATCCATATCCAGGTCAAGTCCTAAATAATAATGTGGTGCCGTGAACTTAGACTGACCCAAACGCTTTGCAATCGTCTTGCGCATTTGTGAATTAGGAACTTCTTCCCAAGTCTCTGTCCCAACAGATTCAAATGATGATTGTGAGCTTGCAACAGCTGTGCTAGGAGTATAGTTCTCAATATCTTTTTTAGTCACCCGACCATTTTCACCAGATCCTTTTACAGTACCTAAATCAATTCCTTTATCGGCCGCCATTTTCTTAGCAAGTGGTGATGCAAATATGCGACCTCCTGCGTTTGAAGATTTTGAAGTTGACTCGTTAGAACCTTCCTTAGATCCACCATCTTCTGGAGCAGATGCTTGTTTTTTGTCAGCATTAGATGCTGATTTTGATTCGGTTTTTGAATCTTGCTCGTTCTTTTTATCTTCCGTTTTTGACTCCGCTTGTTTAGAGTTGTCGTCCGTGTCTTTTTTAGCTTGCTTCTTTGAAGAACCGCTTTTTACACTAATCCCTGAAATATCTGTTCCTTTAGGACCTATAATCGCGAGTAAAGAATCGACCGGAACGGTCTCGCCTTCCTGAACGCCTATTTTCAGCAACACTCCCTTATAAAAAGATTCAAACTCCATGGTAGCTTTATCGGTCTCGATTTCAGCAAGAATGTCACCTTCAGCAACCTCATCACCTTCTTTCTTCAACCAACTTGCAACCGTACCTTCTTCCATGGTATCGCTTAAACGTGGCATATTAATAATCTCCACACCTTCAGGCAACTCGCTAGAATCGCTATCCTCATCGTTTTTATCAAAATCTTCTTCAGCAGGTTTTTTTGAATCAGAATCAGATTCATCCGAGTCGGCTTTTTGGTCATTTTCTGAATCTTCTTCAGAATCTTCTTCCTTTTCGTCCGATTTCTTGCTCTTGCCAGCACTTTTGATAAGCTCAGAAATGTCTTCACCTTCCTCACCCAGAATAGCTAACAGTTGATCCACGGGAGCCGTTTCACCTTCTTGAATTCCTATGTGGAGCAACGTTCCATTATAGAAAGACTCAAACTCCATGGTGGCCTTATCGGTTTCGATTTCGGCTATAATGTCACCTTCTTCTACTTTATCTCCTACTTTTTTCAACCACGTTGCAACAACACCTTCTTCCATAGTGTCGCTCAATCGAGGCATATTGATTACTTCTGCCATGGGTTATAATTTTGAAGGTAAAAATGGATAATCTTCCTGCTCATAAACTACATCATACATCAGGCTCTTCTCTGGATATGGGGATTCTTCAGCAAATTTCTCACATTCGGCAACGCGCTCTTTCACGCGTTTACCTATCTTTTTAATCTCTTCTTCCGTAACGCCTTCATCATCTAACAAACGTTGCTTCACTTGGGTGATAGGATCTACCTTTTGGTATTCTGCTACCTCATCCTTCGTACGGTATTTTTGAGCATCACTCATAGAATGTCCTCTATAACGGTAGGTTTTCAATTCAAGAAATGTAGGGCCTCCACCAGATCGTGCTCTTTCAATGGCTTCTGACATCGCCTCCGCAACTTTTTCTGGATCCATGGCGTCAACTGGTCCACAAGGCATTTCATAACCTAATCCTAGTTTCCAAATGTCTGTGTGATTTGCAGTTCTGGCAACGCTTGTTCCCATAGCATAACCATTATTTTCTACACAAAAAACGACGGGAAGATTCCACAACATCGCAAGGTTAAAAGTCTCATGTAACGATCCCTGACGTGCAGCTCCATCACCAAAAAACGTAAGTGTTACCGCATCGCGATCGTGAAATTTATCACCAAAAGCAATTCCTGCTCCTAGCGGGATTTGCCCACCAACGATACCGTGACCACCGAAGAACTTCTTTTCTTTAGAAAATATATGCATGGAACCACCTAGACCGTGTGAGGTTCCAGTTTCTTTTCCATACAATTCTGCCATAACACGTTTAGGATCCACACCCATTCCTATAGGCTGTACGTGGTTGCGATATGCAGTTATCATGTTATCCTTCCCTAGTTCCATAGCGTGCAATGCACCAGCAAGGATGGCTTCCTGACCGTTGTAAAGGTGTAAGAACCCGCGTACTTTTTGCTGGATATATACTTGCGCTAGCTTGTCCTCAAACTTTCTCCAGAAGAGCATCTCCTCGTACCAGTTTAATAGAACTTCTTTAGTTACTTTTTTCATGTAATGGTGTTAATTTTATTTCGCTTTCGCGAAAGCGAACTCATAACAGATACATCAACTATCATGGTCACATATTCTCAAACGTGAAACAAAAATAGACGAAAAAAGGATACCGAAAAACCAATTATAGGGTTAAATCCGCGTGATTGCTTAAAGGTAATTTCTATCAAAAATAAGCGGCAGTAAGTCACCCAAGGATTTTGAGCGCGCGACTTTTCCAGAAGTACCCATAAACAAAAGCTCGATAGGACTGGACTGTCTGGATTCATACTCTGCAATAGATTGACGGCAGGCGCCACACGGCGGTACTGGTTCCTCAAAATCTCCTTCAACTGGGCCTGCAGTGATCGCCATTTTAACAACGGACACCCCTGGATAATTTGCCCCAGCAGCAAATATTGCTACACGCTCTGCACATAATCCTGATGGATAGGCGGCATTTTCCTGATTATTCCCGTGAATTATGGTGCCATTTTCTAGTAAAAGGGCACAACCTACTAGGAAGTTTGAATAAGGAGCATAAGCATTTGAGCGTGCCTTTATAGCTGCTTGCATTAACTGCTGATCTGCTGTTTCCAGCTCTTCTTGGTTATCAAAAACATCGATAACCGTATTTATGTTTAATTGCTTGATAAATTAGTATTCTAAATATTCTTCTCCAAAATTGAAGGTCAAACCAAATCGCAATGTTCCTTCCAGCGGTGATTGCACGCGACTTGTAGAGAACAGATAAGACAAATCTACGTTGATTTCTGAAAATTTGAAACCTGCTCCCAGTGATAGAAACTTACGCCCACCTTTTTCATCTGCTTCATTGAAATATCCAGTTCTAAGCGCAAAGCTATCATCATAGGTATATTCTGCTCCCAGTGCCCAGGTAACCTCTTTTAATTCTTCAGAAGCGCCTCCTGGAGCATCACCGAAAGATTGAAAAATACCAGAGAAAAAGCTCACATCATCATCCTGACCTTCCAGTATCTCGCGACGGTCACCATCCCCATCAGTATCTTGTAAATCACGCACGGGCGGTGTAGGAACTAGTAACTTATTAAACTCTGCAGTGATTCCTATCTTACTGAACCCATCATTTAAATTCAAGTCTATTCCACCACCTATTCCTAGATTTGTGGGCTGGAAGTTCTCACGACCACCTAAATCATAAGAAAATTTAGGGCCTATGTTGGCAATATTAAAACCTCCACGGTAACGACCATACATATCTCCAATCGGCACTTCCTCGCTTTGATAATATCCTGATATACCTACACTAAATGTATTTGCAGCACTAGCATCTGCACTCTGGGATTGAATTCTTAAATCGCTGCGCAAGAACCTACCGGTAACAGCCATGGAAAATTGTTCGGAAAGTTTTAGAGAGTAGGATCCATCAAATACGAATTCATTGGGGTTTTCTTCAAACCCGTTTTCTCCATCTTCCGTAATAAAAATGGTTCCTAAACCAAAATACCTCAAGCTAGCTGCAAAAGCACTTTGCTCATTGATGCGGTTTGCATAAACTAATTGACCTATTCCTATATCGTTGACTAACTGTCCCAAATATGGCGTGTAAGCTATACCCAAAGCTTGCTCGCGTTGCATGAAAGAGTATTTTGCCGGATTCCATTGTTGACTCCAGGCATCTGGACTGGTGGCTACTCCCATGTCTGCCATTCCAGCAGAACGAGGATCCCCAGCGATTCTCAAAAAGGGAAGCCCTGTTTGTATCAACCTGGAATCTTGCGCAACGGCAGGAACCATAGCGATAAGAAAAAGAATAAAAGTTAGGGATTGTAATAAAACTCTCTTCATGAAATTGTTTTAATGGTGGCCAAATATATAGCAATCAAAAAGGATTACAGGATGACCAGTTTTTCGATTTTACTAGCTACCTCATTAGCTAACGTGCTTTTGACCGTAATCTTATAAATATAAACTCCTTTTCCTAATCTTTGACCAAAATCATCCACGCCATCCCAGGTAATCTCTCTTGAGGTAAAACCAGTGGTGGTTATGGTCCGGTTGGTCGTCCATACTACTTTTCCTGTCACGGTCATCACTTGAACTTGCACTTGTAAAGGCTCAAAAGGTCTGTTGTGGTTGAACCAGAACTCTGTATAAGTTGAAAATGGATTGGGATAATTGAGAACTCGAGTCAATTCAATCCCATCACCCGCGGCAACTACAAACTGGATTTCTTGAGTAGAACTATTGTTATAGGTATCCCAGGATTTTACCGTCAACGTGTGCAGTCCAGGCGCGATATCACGCAGTGGAAAATATACTTTCCCTTTTGTAAAGTCATCCACATCTGCCTCATAATAATCGTTGAGAATAAATGGGTTTGTTTCATCACCGTCAATAATTCCTATTATATCATGACCTATTCCACTTGCAGTATTAATACCGCTCATATCATTCAAAAATGCCAGGATAAACGGATTTGAATCGGTTATACCGCCAGATACAAAATTGCGGTCATTCAAAAAGAGCTCTATTTCTGGACCTATATCATCTGCAGGAGCATCCCGATTGATCCCACCGATTTTAATATCTTGAGAAAAACCATTTTGATCTTCTTTAGCATTGATACGTTTTGCATAAAAGGAAACTCTTCCAGCGCCTACAGGTATTTGAGTGTCACGAGGCATAACAAATGAAACGGTAAAGCGTCCATTCTCCACTGTGGCTTGTCCTCTAAATAAGACCTCCCCTTGCTGTTTAAAGTTGAGTATGGAACCATTGTCATCATTACGCAGCGTTTGTCGTTCCAGCTCTTTGTCAAAAACGGTAATGGAAATTTCACCATTGTAATCAGAGATTAAATTCCCAGAAATAGTTTGTACCTCTCCCGCAAGACTGACTTTATCCAGCGCTCGCAATGGCGGGTTGTTAACATTAACCGCTTGTTCATTTACTTGAGTCAAGACAACCTTTTTTGATGGGAAAGCAAGCTTCAACGCTGGATCTCCTATAAATGCAATCACCCTGCGTGTGCCAGTTGAAGCTAGTGAGGGATCAGTTTTGGCGAGCCTCAACGCCTCTGCCATCGATACAGGCTCTACGTTATCAAAACCGAAAAGATATTGATCCAGCGTGTTGTTAAACGTAACGCCTACACTCACAAAAATCAATCGATTTGTAGCCACTAAACCTATCGCACCCCCTTGTGGGTTCAAATAAGTTAATTCTCCACCACTAATGCGCTGCGGGTTATCATACTTGGTAAACTCACAGGTAACCACTATAAATAAAGGCAAGGTATCTGGATTGCGCAGGTTTTCTACCAGTGACTTTGTGACTACAATTTCCTGTGCCAGAACATCTTCATTCCCATGTCCAAAGTAATTAATCACCAGCGACCCTTGTTCAAAAGCATTTTTAATGTCCTCCACTGCTTCTGGGTAGCGCTCGCCGCCAGCCGTATTGGTTTGATTATAGCTATCTAACAATATTTTCCGCACGTTGTAATCGGGACGTTTATTAAAAATCTCATCCCCTAAATCGTTGACGCTTTTTTGAAGAATATCATCAGTGGGAATATCTACATCATCACCAATTAACGTGATATTATTTCTCCATTTGTCAAAAGCAGATGCTGCTGTATAGCTTTCAATTTTATCTACCATTTCCATGGCTTCTCGTTGCGTGCTAACGATCATGCGACCTACCGCTATATCCATTAAATTGTTAGTCGCCACATCTCCTTCTTCAGGATCCATATATGTGAAAAAATCATCAGTGACATAGGAGCTAGTTAGCGAAGTACTATTAGCTGATAGGAACGATGGCAAAATATTATCCTTGACCGGGATCCTATCCTTGTAATCATAACTTGTATCACCGAAAAGGTTTAGGTACTTAACCCGACTCGATGGGTCTGAGGCATTATCATAAACATACTTCACAAAATTACGGATCGCGCTTATGTCTTGTTTCCCCTCAGAAAACTCGGTATAGATTTGTTGGACATCGACCACCTTAACATTGAGATTGCTTTCTCTAACGTGGTAATTTGCGAGCCGTTGTGCTTGACTTTGTAAAAATGAAGGGGCGATGATCAGGTAGTCAATATCTTTAAAACTTCCTGTCCGATCGTTAAAAATGGTTCCTTTTAAGTTTTGGTTAGCGACTCTCGAATTAGAAACTGTAGATGGTGTGTAATAATCAGATGGATCGACTGCCACAAACTTACGTTCTATACCCAAGGCACTATTGAATCTAAAATCTGCCGTGTCGTCTGTATTTTCAATCTTACTAACATTAAATCGGTCAGTAACCTCCCAGATTTCCTGGATTCCGGCAGCATTGCTTATTTGATATTGACCTATTCCAGATGCGCTTACCGCTTCTGGAACCGTAAAAGTAAACTGCTCATTGATTCCTGCTAAAGACTCAAAAGCATCAATGCTTATATAGTCGAGAAACCCTTGTGCCCCAGGGTTACCACGATTATCATAAGTTACCGTTACTCTAGCTGTATTTCCAGAAAGGGTAACAGTATTGTTGACCAACCGTCCACGTCTAGCGATTGATGTATTATCATTAGCTAGTCCTGCAAAATTGGTGGTCCCAAGCGCTTGACCATTCATTGAGAATGTCATGGAGCTGGCAACATCACTAATAACTGCAGTAGGAATCCGTACCGTTGCGGGTCTAGAAGCAATAGGGTTTTTAAACTCAAAATCAAAAGATTGCTCTGGCTCTAGCGTGAAACGTTCCCCATACCAGATGCGACCTATCAAACCTATATTGCGTTGATCCAGTTCGTGATGTTTTGTGGTTTGATAATAGTTATAAGTAGCTGTAGGATTGCCAGCAGGGGTTATTTGAGGCAATATGCGCTTTCCGGGCGCTCCACTTACATTGATATAATAAAAAGATTCGTCTGTGTAAGGATTGATAAAACTGTCATTTTCCGCGACGTATTCTGAATCTGTCGCCACACCATAAAAAATAATCTCATCACCATTGTCAAAACTCCCATCATCTGCACCAGTTACCGTTATAGAGACTTCCGCGGGATCATAAAATTCATTCTGACTGTTAATTAATGGCAAGGAAGTGCCGCCTTGTCCGTAAATTTTAATGGCTCTAGGATCTATTGCGTTAACGTTAATCCCCATATCATTTAAAAGACCACGAGTTATGCGCTGGGCACCAGTTTTAGTGACTTTAAATTTATACCAGTCTCCACTTGCAAGTAACGAGTTGCTATAATTTGTACTCTTTGCCACTACCTCCATAGGCGCCATACTATAGGTAACATTCATGGACATTACCTTACGATACTGATTACCTTCCTTATATATAGCGTTAAATTGTAATTGAATATAATTTCGCTTTCGCGAAAGCGCATTACTCATCGTCATTTCCACACCATTAGGAATAGATGATTTATCCAAATCCCCTAAATCTGCTGAAGAGATTACAACGGTGTTCAAGTTGGTAAAACGCGCCGATAATGGATCAATTTTACCATTCGTCGATAAAGTTGTTGAAAAAATAATTCTTCCCTCATCAAACCCAAAACCCGGTGAGAAGGAAGGCAACTGCATGCTATTTCCCCCTAAAGAGTAAGGTTGAGTAGCTGTCCACTCCAGCTTAATGTTTTCAGATTGAGCGCCTGCGGAAGCCCATAAAATAAGGAAAAAGAAAAGTAGGTATTGCCTCATTAAAGACTTAACGTATTGATTGATTAGTTAGTATAACATCTAATTTGAATAAAAATAGATCAATTGCAAAATAAACAAGATATGCTTACGTTTTAGTTTTTTTAACGGCAGTTCCTCTTAATAACAGTGCGAAGATGTTTTGTAAAGAGCGAAGTTATTATATTGCACCACCATTTTCAAATCAATACAGTAAATGAAAAATTACTCTGCATTTCACATTATCGTTGCCTCAATAGCCACTGTGCTACTTGTAAGTTGTGGTGGCGGTAATGATTATAAAAACGACTCCCGTGCCACAGGATGGGACATTACCGGTAAGAACGGCTTTGAACTTAATACAGACTACAAGGATCAGGACGCCGCTCCAGGACTTGTATTTGTGGAAGGTGGAACCTTTACCATGGGTCGCGTTAAGGATGATCCTATGCACGACTGGAATAACACGCCTAACCAGCAACACATTCAGTCCTTTTATATGGATGAGACTGAGGTCACTAACGGTATGTATCTAGAAATGCTGGACTGGATTAAAGGTGTTTTTCCACCAGATGTTGAGGAATATCGCAACATTTACAACGGTGCTGTACCTGATACTCTAGTATGGAGAAATCGTCTGGGATTCAACGAGGCCATGACAAATAATTACTTGCGTTTTCCTTCCTATGCAAACTATCCAGTAGTAGGTGTTTCCTGGATTCAAGCTGTTGAATTCTGTAACTGGAGAACGGATCGTGTTAACGAGAAAATATTAGTAGATCAAGGATATACTGCAAAAGATCAATTAGGTAAAAGAGATGCCAGTGAGCTTTTTAATACAGACACATACCTCAACGCTCCTACCCTAACTTATGGAGGAAATGACTCCATAACCCGTGGAGGAAAGAGGTCTGAACAATTGGAAAAATCTAGAGGAAAGATTGCGTCTAATAGAGATACGGACACTACAGGTCTATATATTACACGTGAAAAAGGAATTCTTCTTCCAGCTGCATACCGTTTGCCTACAGAGGCAGAATGGGAATATGCTGCTTTAGGATTAGGAAGTTTGAGAGAATACAACTCTTACAGAGGGCGTAAAAAATATCCATGGGATGGTCAATATACCAGAAGTGGGAGCCGCAAGAATCGTGGTGATCATTTAGCCAACTTCAAACAAGGAGATGGGGATTACGGCGGAATCGCGGGATGGAGCGATGATGGAGCAGACATTACAGCACCTATCAAATCTTACGAGCCTAACGACTTCGGTGTGTACGACATGGCCGGGAATGTTTCTGAATGGGTAGCAGATGTTTACAGACCTATCGTTGATGACGAGTTTAATGATTTCAATTACTACCGTGGTAATGTTTATACTAAAAATGCGATAGGTGAAGATGGTAAAGTCGCTATTGTCACTACAGACGATATTAAGTTTGACACTCTAAGCAATGGAAAACTTATCGCGCGCAACATGCCGGGTGAAATACGACAAGTTCCTATAGATGATGAAGAAACTTATTTAAGAACAAATTTTGATCGTAGTGATAACCGCAATTTCCGTGATGGTGATGCACAATCATCTAAATATTATCAGCGTGCTGATGAATTAGACCCAGATCAAAGAATGTACAATTCTCCACAGCATAAAGTAACCGTAGGAGAAGATGGCGAGTTTGATAGAAAATACGATCAATCTAATTCCAGAAGCACACTTATAGATAATCAAGTGCGCGTTATCAAAGGAGGGTCGTGGAGAGATAGAGAATACTGGTTAGATCCAGCAACTCGCAGATTCTACCCGCAAGATATGGCCAAAGATGATTTGGGATTCCGTTGTGCAATGTCACGCGTGGGATCTAAATCCACAAGATCTAAGAGTCCTCGCAACTAAACGAGACAAAATCATAAATTAAAAAGCTGGACTGAAAAGTCCAGCTTTTTTTGTTCTTATCTAGTTAGATATTCTCACAAATGATACTTTAATAATTTCATAACAGCAATAAGACAAGCGGTAACTATCTTTAGGGAGAACCTAAATAAAACCACATGAAAACTAAAGCCGCAGTTGTCAATAAAAAAGAAGACAAATTTGAAATTCAAGAGCTGACGTTGGCTCCTATTCAGTCCAGAGAGATTTTAGTAAAAATCAAAGCTGTGGGATTATGCCATACAGATCTTTCTGTAAAAGCTGGTAATTTGCCTACTAATTACCCAGTGGTTTTAGGTCATGAAGGTTCAGGAGTAGTAGAAAAAGTAGGTGATAGCATCACCGCATTTAAAAAGGGAGATCATGTGGTTCTAAGCTATGGATCTTGCGGGAGCTGTCGTCCTTGTCTAGAGGGCAATCGAGGATATTGTTTAGACTTCAACCCGCTTAATTTTATGAACAAAAGGCTTTATGATGAGAAAGGTGTTTATGAAAGCAAAGTCAACGGTAGCTTTTTCCAGCAGTCTTCCTTTGCAGAATATGCTATCGTATCTGATCAGAATTTAGTCAAGATTGACAATGAGGTGCCTTTAGAACTTATGGGGCCACTAGGTTGTGGAATACAGACTGGAGCAGGAACGGTGATGAATACCCTCAACCCTAACCCGGGATCAACAATTGCCATATTCGGTGTAGGATCCGTAGGTCTTTCAGCTTTAATGGCGTCAAAAATTGCAGGTTGCAGGACTATTATCGCAGTTGATCTGAACAACGAGCGATTGAAACTGGCTGAAGAATTAGGGGCAACACACAGCGTGAATCCTAAAGATGTTGATGATGTGGTAGCAACCATTCGTGAAATCGTGGCTGGCGGTGTAGATTATGCGGTAGAATGCTCTGGCGTGAAAGAAGTAGCGACTCAAGCTTTCGACTCGCTTTATAACACAGGAACACTAGCACTCGTCGGTGCACCTCCAGGGGGCACTAAATACACTTTCGATGCTAATGACTGGATTTTAGGAGGTCGTAAAATTAGAGGCGTTGTTGAAGGTGATAGTATAATCCCGGTTTACATACCGCGATTGATAGAGCTGTACAAACAAGGACGATTCCCTTTTGACAAGCTCGTCACCTACTATGATTTCAAAGATATCAACCAGGCGGTTGAAGACATGGAAGCAGGTAAAGTGATTAAACCAGTTATTAAATTATAACTGGTTTCATAGGTATTCTTCATTAGGCTGACTTAAATTTATACCATGAATTTGGAAAAATTATACGCAGCATTCACAACAAGTACAGGTATCAGCACAGATACGCGTACACTTAAACCTGGTGAACTATTTTTTGCCTTATCCGGTGAAAATTTTGATGGTAATATTTATTTAGAATCCGCTTTCGCGAAAGGTGCTTCACACGTCGTATGCACAAATAATGACCATGCATCGTTAGATAAAGTTACTGTTGTACCTGATGCTCTGATAACACTTCAAGAACTAGCGACATTTCATAGAAACCAGTTGGATTTACCTATTGTCGCCCTTACGGGTAGCAACGGAAAAACCACAACCAAAGAGCTGATAATAAGTGTTCTTTCCCAAAAGTATAAAGTAAAAGGAACGAAAGGAAATCTTAACAATCATATAGGTGTACCCATAACCCTACTCACTTTCAATTCTGATACAGAAATAGGCATCGTGGAAATGGGAGCAAATCATATAGGAGAAATAGAAACATTAATTAATATCGCTCAACCTAATTACGGGTTGATCACAAATTTTGGAAAGGCTCACCTAGAAGGATTTGGGAGTTTGGAAGGTGTTAAAAAAGGAAAAAGCGAACTTTACGATTTCCTCAGAAAACATCATCGTAAGGCCATCGTACTCTCAACAGACGAAGAGCAAAAAAACAGAACTGTTGATTTAAAGCGTAGAATCACTCCAGATCTCGAACTCATATCATCGCAGCCTATTGAATTTATATTTGAAGGTCATCAAGTTAAAACGCAACTTACTGGAAGCTATAATTTCAACAATATGGCCTTGGCGGCTGGAGTCGGCTTAGAATTCGGGTTAACTATCTCACAAATTGGAACCGGTTTGAGTAATTACAAAGCAGATAATAATAGATCTCAATTGATTGAGAAAGGAAATACCACTGTTATTATGGACGCCTACAATGCAAACCCAACGAGTATGCGTGCAGCGTTAGAAAACCTTTCTTTACAAGATGGAACTACTACTGCAGTATTAGGAGATATGTTTGAATTGGGACAATATGCCCAGGAAGAACATCAGTTTATTGCAGATTTGACAGTAAAATTAAATATCCAAAATGTTTTTTTAGTAGGAGAAAATTTTAATCAAGTGCATACGACTGCGGCTCATTTATATAAAGATTTTGAATCTTTCAAATCAAATGCGCCTACATTCAACGACTTAGAGGGAACAATTTTGATAAAAGGATCTCGTGGTATGGCTCTAGAACGCGTACTAGATTTGATCTAAATTGAGCAGTATTAATTAGTCGAAATAAAGTTGGATTTTTTCTTTTGAAAAATAATAATTTATGTAGATTTGCCATCGCCTAAAAGCAAAAGGTACCTTAGCTCAGTTGGTAGAGCAATGGACTGAAAATCCATGTGTCCCTGGTTCGATTCCTGGAGGTACCACACCAAACCCAATCGTGTTGATTGGGTTTTTTGTTACTTGAGTTTTTGATTTATTTTAATTTCGCGAAAGCGAAAAATTAATCGTGGGATTAGCTCAGTTGGTTTAGAGCGCTGCCTTGACAGGGCAGAGGTCACTGGTTCGAATCCAGTATTCCACACCATATTCAATGTATGATTCTGGCAGTAGATATAGGTAACACAGCCATCAAACTCGCAGTAGTTGATGATGTTACCGTTTATGACCTGATCCGTACCTCACCAGGGGACTTTCTCTCACATGTTGAAAATATTATTTCCAGTTATCCAGATGTTCAATGCGCTTGTGTTTGTCAGGTAGGAAAAACGGACATTAAACTATTGCACGCTTTAGAAGGTCTATTGAAGGTAACTTATATTAACGAGGAATCTAAATTGCCATTCAACAACCTTTATCAATCTGAAACTTTAGGCAATGACCGCAAGGCTTTAGTTGCTGGCGCTCTAGCTTTAGAAAAAGAAGGGCAGGATTTGTTAATTATAGACATAGGCACTTGCGTCACATATGATTTTGTTGATGCTGAAAAGAATTATCATGGAGGAGCCATATCGCCAGGCTTGCGCCTTAGATATGAATCACTTCATAATTTTACCGCAAAGCTTCCGTTATTAAAAGCAGAGCGTGTGCGTGGTTTTATAGGAACTTCCACAGATCAATCCATTCACAGCGGCGTGGTAAATGGATTATCCCTTGAGGTCAAGGGAATGATTAAAAAATATGCCAAAAAGTATGAGAACCTTCACGTAATTATAACAGGTGGAGATTCAGATTTGTTGGTAAAGCAACTGAAAAACCGTTTCTTTGCCTCGCCTTTTTTGATGCTGTATGGCATCCATAACCTTTACAAGATTAATTCATGACAAGAAGTATTTTAACCGTGTTGTTCCTGTTTTCAATAATGGGTAGCTGGGCACAATCACGTACTTCCTCGCCCTACTCCTTTTTTGGACTAGGTCAGCAAACATTTAGAGGCACTATAGAGAACCGCAGTATGGCGGGAATCAGGACTTACTCAGACAGTATTCACTTGAATCTTCAGAATCCTGCAGGATATAGCAAATTGCGATTGACATCCTATTCTATAGGTGTGAATCATACGGAAACTTTTGCAAACTCTGATAATGGAAGTGAGGAATATGATGCAACTTCTATCGAGTATATAAGTATTGGGGTTCCCGTGAGTCCTAAAACCGCTTTTGGTTTTGGGTTGATACCGTTTCAGTCCGTGGGATATACAATAGGAAATTTTGAACCAGAACGCTACAGCCGCTTTACTGGTAATGGGTCACTTAACCGTGCTTACTTCACACTAGGACATCAATTGACTAAGAATATTAGTATAGGTGCAGAATTTAGATACAATTTTGGTGAAGAAACAAATTCTTCCAGCATCGCTTTCAGCAACATAGAATTTGGTACCAATGAGGTCAATGAAACTGACTTAAGTGGGATTTCTTTCAACCTAGCGCTGGATTACGATAAGGTTCTTGAAGATGGCCATCAAATTCACGCTTCCTTTGTCTATCAACCGGAATCAGATATCACGGCCAAGAACGTTAGTCGTTTGAGCACATTCATTTTAAGTGGAGACTTAAGTGAGAATTTATTCAATACTCGTGTAAGCGATGAAACAAGACAAAAATTAAAGCTCCCACAAGAAGCTACCATCGGGATAGGGTATGGCCTTCCTTTAAAATGGAATCTTGCGGCAGAATATTCGCTGAGAGGTTCGAGTTCTGCAGCTTCAAGGTCCTTTGCTCCAGATAATAGTGAATTTACAGATGCCGCATCATATAGGGTAGGTGGCTTTTATATACCTAATTATAATAGCGTTTCAAGCTACTGGGATAGAGTTGTTTATCGCGGTGGTGCTCGTTTTGAAGAAAGCGGTCTTAGACTCAATGGTGAAGACATTACAGAGTTTGGCATATCTTTTGGAATGGGTTTACCTGTAGGACGTGGCGGTTCATTTTCAAATGCTAACATAGGATTTGAATACGGACAAAGAGGAACTAAAAATGCAGGCTTACTTAAAGAAGACTTTATAAGCCTTTCCATAGGACTTTCATTAAATGATCGCTGGTTCCAAAAAAGACGTTACAACTAATAAAACCATTAATAAAAACTAAGACTTAAAATCATGATTATGACGAAGAATAGCCTCTTGATAGCAGTATTAGCTATGTTTAGTATCGCTTTCGCGAAAGCGCAAGATGCGGATGATTGCACAGTAATGCTTCAAATATTTGCAGAAAATGCAAAAAACAAAATGTATGACGAGGCCTACAAGCAATTGGGCCAGTTAGTACAAAATTGTCCTGATAAAAGCGCAGCAATCTATCAATACGGTGAACGCATTTATGAACACAGAATACGTGAGAATATAGGTGTGGAGTCTGAAAATATCCAAGGATTAGTACTCATGTTGCGTAAAGAAATTAGCGACTATTCTGACCTGATAGATGCTAGCAGAAAAAAGTTAGAGCTTGCACGCATCATGCATGAAAATGATTTAGGGACAGAGGCAGAACGTTTTCAAATGTTTGATGACGCTTTCAAAAATGATACTAAAAACTTCACAGATCCTAAAGCTATTATCATCTATTTCAAATTAGTAGAGCAAAGATATGAAGCTGGAACGATCAACTTACAACAGTTTTTTGACATCTATGACGAGTTGACTTTACACATAGAAAGTCTTCTAAATGAGAGAGGAGAAATTCTTACCGATCTTATGGATAAAGAAGTTACGGGAACTCTTACAGATGAAGATAAGGCTCAAATGGAAGCACAGGAAATCAACATCAAAAATTACGGAATCGTAATGGGAAGTGTGAATGCAACTCTAGGAGCTCTTGCTGATTGTGATAAATTGATTCCACTTTATGAGGCTGAGTTTGAAAACAAAAAAGGTGACGAGAGCTGGTTATCTAATGTATTGAGAAGATTACAGGTTAAAGAATGTACAGATGCTCCATTATATATTACATCTGTAAAAGCATTGCATGATTTAAATCCTAGTGGTAAAACTGCTTATGGTTTAGGAAACATTGCTACCAGTCAATCTGAGAAATTTAAGTACTGGGACCAGGCAATTGAATTAGGTGTAAGTCAAGAGCTTGTTTCACTTATCCACTACAAAAAAGGATTGGCTTATAAAAAACAAGGGCAGTACGGTAGTGCAAAAAGAGAATTCATTGCTTCTAATGCTGCAAAGCCATCCTTTGGAAATCCATTTTATCAAATTGCAACTATGATTGCAAGTAGCGCTAATAGTTGTGGGACTACAACCTTTGAAAAAAGAGCTGTTTACTGGATTGCTGCACGTTGGGCACAAAAAGCCGGCGCTGTAGACCCATCATTAAGATCTACTGCACAACAAGCTGTTGCTAACTATAATGGAACTGCTCCTCAAAAGCAAGATATATTCTTAGCTAAAGAATATGAATCTGGTCAAACTATAACCATAGGATGCTGGATAGGAGAATCTGTTAGAATCCCATAAGGAATGGCGATGCGTCACATATTTAAAATAACGATCACGGCTCTTGCCGTGATCTGTTTTTTATCATGTACCGATAACTTAAAGGAAATTGCAAAAATGAACGCGGTTTCTAACCAGCCTATTAATGAAGTAGAAAACCTGCTGCTCAAACATACCGACAGCGGTTTATTAAAAGTAACTTTAAGAGGAAAGCTTATGCTTGACTTTTCTAATGATTTTTTTCCCTACACAGAATTCCCAGAAGGGATTAAAGTGGAAGTGTATGAATCAAAAATAGACACTACCGAAAAAACGACGATCACAGCAGATTATGCAGTGATTTATTCTGAGACAGATCTTGTAGATATGAGAGGAAATGTCAAGATTGTGTCTGCAGAAGGCAGCACATTTTACGGCGATCAACTATATTGGGATCAGAAAGCAAAATGGATCTTGACTAACAAATCATTCAGATCTGAACTGACAAATAATAGCAGGACTTCTGGCGATATTCTCGATTCAAACGAGAAACTCACTAATGCAATAGTGCGCAACGCAAGCGATTCTTTCTATGTAAAACCTAAAGATGAGTAAGTTTTTTAAATATTTTGAGTACGCCTACCTCCTATTTGCAACCTTGTTTATCGCGACTGGAATTTATGAATTGGGTGAATCACCGCAACGTGCCTACTTAATGTTCGGCATGGCAGCACTTGCAATCTTCATGTTTTTCTTCAAGAGACGTTTTCGTCGTAGATTTGAAGAACGCAACAAGAACTAATGCTCGCACAAATTCTTATTATAATAGGCATGCTTATTCTGAGCGCATTTTTCTCAGGAATGGAGATTGCTTATGTGTCATCTAATAAAATCCACATTGAACTGGAGAAACGCCAGCAAGATTTTATAGGTCGAGTGTTGCGCAACCTTACGGCACAACCATCAAAATTTATCATCACCATGCTCATAGGGAACAGCATCGCGCTAGTTGTCTATGGATTTGCTATGGGAGATTTACTCACGAACCAGATCTCCTTAATCTACCCAGCTTTAATTGATAGTGGTTTTCAATTGCTCTTATTACAAACGGTAATATCAACTCTAGTCATTTTATTAACAGCAGAGTTTTTACCTAAGGTCTTTTTCCAGATTTATGCTAACGAGCTTCTCAAGTTTTTTGCCATTCCTGCATATTTATTTTACCTTCTTTTCTGGGGTGTTTCCTGGTTCTGTATCAAACTTTCTGACTTTGTATTGAAGACTTTTTTTAAGTCTAATGGCGATGAGATCCAGTTGTCCTTCTCTAAGTTAGAGCTGGGGAATTACATTACAGAGCAAATGGAAAGCGCGCAACAGCAGGAAGATGTAGATAGTGAAATTCAGATCTTCCAGAATGCACTAGATTTCGGTGGACTTAAAGCTCGCGAGGTCATGGTTCCTAGAACAGAAATGATTTCTGTTCAAGAAACTACTGACATTAAGGAACTAAACAAGAAATTTGTTTCTACTGGATTGAGCAAGATTTTGATTCACAAAGAAACTATTGACGATATCACTGGCTATTTACACAGTTTTGATTTGTTCAAATCACCGCAAACAATTAGCGATATTAGACGTGATGTTCTCAATGTCCCAGAAACAATGCTGGTAAAAGATGTTTTGAAATTATTGATCAAGCGTCATAAAAGCGTGGCAATTGTTCTGGATGAATATGGCGGTACTTCTGGATTGATTACTGTGGAGGATATTGTGGAAGAATTATTTGGTGAGATTGAGGATGAGCATGATTCTGATCAGTTGATAGAAACCCAACTGACTGATAAATCTTTTAAACTGAGCGCTAGACTAGAAGTAGACTACATCAATGAACGTTATAAACTAGATCTTCCTGAGAGTGAGCAGTATGAAACTTTAGGAGGTCTGATCGTTCACGAGACTGAGAACATCCCAAATGAATTGGATGAAGTGACCATAGATATTTACTGCTTCAAAATTCTTGAAAAGTCCAATAATAAGATTGATCTTGTAGAACTTACCATCGTCGATGAAGAGTAATTGTACTGTATTTTCTACTCTGTTGTTTGAAGCGGTATAGAGATGGATAAGAATTTCGCTTTCGCGAAAGCGAAACTCTCCCATCACTCACAGCAACAAAGAGTTACTTCACAATTCTATTAGTGTCAATTAGCGCTGTCCTTGCTTCCTTTATTAAGCGGAAAACACTATTTTCGCCACCGTAAATTTAAAAAAAAGAGAATGGCCATTTTAGGTAAAATTAGGTCTCAGGGTTTATTCCTGATTATCATTATTGCACTAGCACTTTTTGCGTTTATCGTGGGTGATTTGATCCGTCAGGGAAGTTTTTCCAGTGATGATCAAAATGTAGTAGGTTATGTAGGCGATACAGAGTTGAGCCGCCAGGAATTCAGCGATCAGGTGGAAGCCACCATGAGCCAACGCAGCGGTATGTCTAATGTACAAGCATCAAATATTGTATGGGACCAGCAAGTGCGAGATGCTGTATTGCGAGAGCAGATCAATGCTGCAGGAATTAAGGTTACAGATGCACAGGTTGCTGATTACATGAAGGCTGCGTATTCAAGATTTCCACAGTTTCAAGATGAAAACGGTCAGTTCTCTGAAGCCCTTTTTGCTCAATACGTAAATCAAACTTCCGCTCAAGATCCGCAAGCATGGCAACGAGCTCTAGATAATGCGGCAAACCAGGTACGTCAACAACGTCTTTTTTCTTTATTGAAAAGTGGCGTGATAGGAACAACTGCAGATGGTGAGTTTGCCTACAGAATTGAGAACGACAAACGTGATTTTCAGTTTGTAAATATTCCCTATTCTTCCATTCCTGATGCTGATGTTGAGATTTCAAAATCAGATATTAAATCTTACTTAGGCGATCATAAAAAGCAGTACCAAGTTGAAGCTAATAGAGACATTCAGTTTGTACTTTTTGCAGACGTAGCTTCTGATGAGGATACTAAAGCACTACAAGTTGAAATGAACGAATTTATTGATGGTAAGGACAATCAATATAATGAAGAAACAAAACAGACAGAAACGACTCCAGGCTTAAGAACAGCTTCTGACGCGGGAACTTTTGTGAATGCCTATAGTGACCTTCCTTACACTGATCGATTCACTATGGTTTCCCAACTTTCTCCAGCAGAGCGTTCACTTGCCTCTATGGAAGTAGGATCCATTGCTGGTCCTTACAAGGATGGTGAGTTCTCTAAGGTTACAAAAATTGAAGCGAAGAAGACGTTGAATGACAGTGTGAAAAACAGACACATTCTTGTCCCATATTCTGGTGCTAATAGAGCTGGTAGTGATGTAACAATGAATAAGGAAGCAGCAAAAAAACTGGCGGACAGCATTGCATCTTCTATAGGACAGAGTAAAGATAATTATGATACGAGCTACGGTTATTACACAGACAATGAACCTACCATCCTTGCCCAAGATATAGGATGGGTTGTATATTCAGGCAACGCTGCGCAATTTGCTCCCGGTTTTACTAAGTTCCTTTATGACAACAACTCTGGTACCGTAGGAGTTACAGAAAGTTCTTTTGGTTACCATGTAATCCGTATTGATGAAACCGGCGGTTCAGGTGAAGCTATTAAATTAGCAACTGTAGCTAAGCGAATTATTTCCTCTAAAGCAACTACCAAAGATTTATATACTCAAACCCAGAAGTTTCAACAAGCAGCTGGCAAAGGTGATTTTGATGCTTTGGCTAAAGAATACAAAGTGGAGGTGATGCCAGTAAGAAATTTAAAAGCTCTTGATGAAAATTTACCTAATATAAGTCGCAATCGCGCTATTGTCCAGTGGGCATTTGACAACGATCGCGAGATAGGTGATGTAGATCGATTTGAAACTACAGAAGGTTATGTTGTAGCACAATTGACTAAAATTAGCGATGAAGGTTTGATGAGTGTTGAAGAAGCTAGCTCTAAAGTAACGCCTATTTTGAGAAATAAGAAGAAGGCAGAAATGATCATGGCAAAGATCAAGTCGGCAGACATCAATACCATTGCAACAGAACAGAAACAACAAGTTGAAACGGCAAATGCCATAAGCCGTCAATCTCCTATTCTTGCGGGAATAGGCCAAGAAACGAAAGTTGTAGGAACGGCTTTCGGCTTAAAAGAAGGACAGACTTCAAAAGCTATCGCTGGTCAAAAAGGTGTGTTTGTAGTTAAGCTAACTGGAATAGATAATGCTCCAAAGCTTGAAAGCTACAGCAATGATGCTAAACTTGTAGCTCAAAGGACTGCAAACCAGTCAACTTCTGCCCTTGTGGAAGCTCTGAAAAAAGCAACAAAAATCGAAGATAAAAGAGCTCTTTTCTACTAGTAGAAATCTCTAAGAATTCAAAAAGCCTTTCTATTAATTTAGGAAGGCTTTTTTGTTTTCTGAGTACGGAACTATAACTAGCGGGAATTTACTATATTCTGCGGAGCAAGTCGCATTGCCTTCCACATTTCCCCAATGGGGAAATCAACATATTTTTAGGATTCAAAAGACGCGTGAGAAGGCTCCGCATTTCACACGGAGATTAAGTTATTGAATAAATTTTTGAGTGAAATATTTTTAATGATTCGTGCGTTTCTCCGTTGCCATCAGCATATCCACAAAGAGGAACCTAGATGTTATAAGATTCAAAGGATGTACGAGGAAACTCAACGTCTGGCGCGGAAAGTAAGTTATAATCTATTTGATTTTTCAAAATATTCTAATTGTCTCACGATTGGAATACTATTAAACCTAAATCCTGTAAATGAATTAAGAACGGGATCTCAAAGTCTAGTTGTAGACTCAACTTAAACAATATTTATCGTCATCCACCTGAGGAAACAAAATAGACGGGTATTCATTTTTAATTTTAGAAGATTCAATTAAACAGGAATTGTCTCACTCTTACGTGACCTCATTTTATACTTTAGACTGCGCTGTAGTTGTGCAATCAGAATATTAAAGAAATAGCACTTCCTAAAATTAGTTTCCTAGCACTACCTCATCCCATCGATAGATCTGATGGTAACCTTTACTCTTAAAATATTCCATGCTACTTTCTGTCCCGGTCACTAGAATGTAATCACCACCCCAACCGCCTAAAGACTTTACAGCTCCGGAGTAGTCGGCAAATAGCCGTTCTTTTACCGGCTTCACCCCTATCAGTTCTCCTATGATTTGTTCGTGTTCTACGATAATTTCTTTAAATGCTTCCAAGTCATCCTCGCTTTCGAGAAACCTTTTGGGCATCTCATTCAGGGTAATCCGAATTTCATCGGTTAATAATTCCGGATTGAAGCTAGCAATAGATTTCCGACTGTCTTGCTTTTGATTCAAATAAATAAAGTACAGTTGATCTTTGAAACTTGGTTCATAGCTAATCACATGAACACGTGGATCTGCATCATTATAATTGTAAACAATGGCCGAGTCGGCTTTTGCACAAGCAATGTCATATCCACTACCTCCAAAACATTCAAATTGTAATTTGTAGGGATCACAGCCTATCCATTCTGACACCATTGAAATTAAGGTAGAACTGGTTCCCATTCCTGAATTGCGATCAAAATCTAATTTAGTTATGGCGTTAAACCCGCTGGTAAAATTACTTTTATCAACCAGCTTCAAGGCTGTTTTCAAAATTGTAACTAACTTTTTGGCTATATCGCTATCACCTTTGAATCTTGTATCAATAAGATTTTCAAGTAATATAGAATCTTCAAACCATATCGTTCCATCAGCATTATAACTGGTCCATTGAATCAGAGAGTCCTCACGAGATTCAATATTTAATCGCTGGTCTAGTTTTAATGGAATAGCCAGAGCATCTACATTATCGAGCACTGCATATTCTCCCGTCAATAGGAATTTCCCATGAGCAGAGAAACTTGCTTTTTTAACCTGGAACAAATCGGCAGTATTCATTATCGCAGGTTTTGAAGGGATGTTCTCAATGCAGAAAAGCTGGGTGTTGTATCGGCAAATTCTATTCTTAAGGTTTTCTTTTCTTCTGGCGTTGCTCCTATTTGCTCCAGCATATTAGTCAAGTGCATTTTCATATGACCGGCCTGTATTCCGGTAGTTACCAGCGAGTGAAGCGCTGCAAAATTCTGAGCGAGTCCACAAACCGCCGTCACAGACATTAATTCTCTAGCATCAGGATTACCCATAATTTGCAAGGATAATTTTGCCAGTGGATGTAATGATGTCAACCCACCCACAGTTCCTAGAGCGAGAGGAAAGTCTGCTTCAAAAGTGAAAATTTCATTTTCTACTCGCGCTCTGGTTAAGCTTCTATATTGCCCATCGCGAGCGGCATAAGCATGAACTCCAGCTTCCACTGCTCTAAAGTCATTTCCAGTGGCGAGAACTACTGCATCAATACCATTCATAATTCCTTTATTATGAGTCACGGCGCGGTATGGCTCTACGGTCGCAATCTGAACAGCCTGCACAAACTTTCGGGCAAACTCAACTCCTGAGACTCCGTTGATAGTTCCTATCTCAGACACTGGGCAGGAAACCGACACGTTGACCACACATTCTGGGACGTAATTGCTCAGGATGGATAGGATTACTTCTGGTGGGGCGATGGAGAACCCTTGGAATTGGGTCGCTTTTTCTCTAAAGGTATTCGCGATCTGTTCCAGCATAGTATTTATAAAGTTGGCTCCCATAGCATCGCGTGTTTCAAATGTCGCGTGCAATTGGTAGTAGCCTCGCAATGCTTCGGTTTTATCTACCAACTCTAATTCCATCAAGCCACCACCGCGGGATTTCATGCTGGCATTTATTTGTTGCGTGGATTGTAGAAGGTCCGCTTTCGCGAAAGCGTAAAACGCCTCCATCTCACTGCGCAATCCCTCGTATTTAATATGAACCTGGCCTGATTTAGTCGTTCCTTTAATGGTCGTCTTGAAACCACCGCGATCCAGCCAAAACTTAGCCGCTTTACTAGCTGCTGCCACCACACTGCTCTCCTCAATCACCATCGGGATGGTTTTGAGTGCTCCATCAATCAAAAAATTAGGTGCCAGACCTAAAGGCAGGTAAAAGTTTGTGATCGTATTTTCACTAAATCCATCGTGCAATTCTTGTAACTTTTCGTCGCTATTCCAGTACTGGAGCAGTGTTTGTCGTGCCTCCTGTACATTGTCGAAATGACTGGAAATCAGCCAATCAATTTTCTGTGATTTGGAAAGTTTAGAAAAACCTTTCAAGGGTTGATTCATAATAAAGTATTGAGCGCGTAAAGATACGATGCATAATAGGAAGGTTATGCGAGCGATAATCGCTCAAAACACGCATTAATTGGGATATTTTTAGTAAAATTGAAGTCGATTCTCGATTCTTCGGGATTTTTACAAAATTCACATGATTTCATGATCAAATATTGTCTTTATATTATGGCATTTGTTGCTGTCAGCAGCACGGCCATCGCACAAAAAAATATTAGTGTTGAGGATTTATTCTCCGGTTCTTTTTCTACGGAGGGCTTGCAATCGCTTAACTCTCTTAATAATGGCACGGAATATTTAGTACTCAATTACAATGCAGACCGCACGCAAAGTGTGGATAAATATAGTTACCTCACTGGAGAAAAGGTAGCCACACTCGTTTCTAGCAGCGATATCAATCTTCCCATTCGCAGTTATGTATTGAGCGATGACGAGCAACAAATGATGATCGTTTCCCAACGCATTCCCATATTTAGAAGATCTGCTAATAGTAAAGTGCACGTTTATGATCTAAAAACTAAAGAACTGACGTCTGTTAGTGATAAATTAGTACGCAGCGCTTCTTTCTCACCAGACGGTAAAAAGGTAGGTTACGTTTTTGAAAATAATATCTATTATAAAAACTTGGAGTCAGGATCAACCGTTCAGGTTACTGATGATGGAGAAGTCAATAAGCAGATTAACGGCGTTACAGACTGGGTTTATGAAGAGGAATTTGCCCTAGTTCAAGCTTATCAATGGAGTCCTAATAGCGAGCAGATCGCATTTATTTCTTTCAATGAAACAGAAGTTCCAGAATTTTCAATGGACGTTTATGGAACCGAACTGTATCAAAAACCTTACGTTTTTAAATATCCTAAAGCTGGAGAAAAAAACAGTGTTGTTGCTTTAAATCTATACGATTTGAAAGCTAAATCCCGCAAGGAAGTTGACCTCAATAGAGATGAGGAGTTCTACATTGCACGTATTAATTACTCACCTAACGGCAAACTATCTGCGCAGGTATTGAACCGCCATCAAAACGTTCTAGACTTTTATTATGTGAATCCTGACGGCAGCGCCTCGATTGCTTTTACTGAAAAGGATGATGCTTATGTTGATGTGACGGATGACCTTACTTTTCTTGAAGATGGAAGTTTTTTATGGACCAGTGAAAAAGACAATTGGAGACATATTTATCTGTACGATGCTGATGGAAAAGAAAAAAACCAGATCACTACGGGCAAATGGGATGTTACCTCCTATTATGGGTACGATCCTAAATCTAAACGCATCTATTTCCAAAGCACGGAAGAAGGTAGCATCAACCGCAGCATATATTCTATTAATCTTAATGGAAAGAATAAGAAAAAGCTATCGGCAAAAATAGGATCTAATCGAGCCGATTTCAGTAAAAATTTCACCTACTTTATCAATACCTATTCTAGTGCGACGACGCCTCCAGTGTACACGTTAAACCGTGCCAAAGACGGCAAGCAAGTACGTGAAATCGTCAATAATAATAAATTAACGGAGCGCTTAAAGGACTTCAAGGTTTCCCCCAAGGAATTTTCCACCATCAATGTAAATGGCAATGATCTGAACATGTATATGATCAAACCATTAGACTTTGATCAAAGCAAAGAATATCCCGTTTTAATGTTTCAATATAGCGGTCCAGGATCACAACAAGTGTCCAACTCCTGGTACGGCCGCAACGATTACTGGCATAGCATGCTGGCAAACGATGGCTACATCATTGTTTGTGTGGATCCACGAGGAACAGGGTTCAAAGGCGCGGACTTTAAAAAAGTGACCCAAAACGAACTAGGTAAATATGAAGTGGAAGATCAAATCCAGGCAGCGCGCCAGTTGGGTGCTATGCCCTATGTGGACGCTTCCCGCATAGGTATCTGGGGCTGGAGTTATGGAGGATTCATGAGCTCTAACTGTCTTCTAAAAGGAAATGAAGTTTTCAGTACCGCGATCGCGGTAGCACCGGTAACAAACTGGAGATTCTACGATTCCATTTATACAGAACGTTATATGACCACACCGCAAGAAAATGCGAGTGGATATGATGAGAACAGTCCTATCAATTTTGTAGATCAATTGAAGGGAAAATATTTATTGATCCATGGTAGCGCTGATGATAATGTACACGTGCAAAACACGATGCGCATGATTGAAGCACTTGTGCAAGCTAATAAGCAATTTGACTGGGCTATTTATCCAGACAAAAACCATGGAATCAATGGTGGAAACACCAGCACTCATTTATATACTAAGATGACCAACTTCATCAAAGAAAACCTCTAATAAAACAATCAACTGAATATGGAATTTAAATTCAACGGTGCTGCGGCAAACCAAAAAACCATTCTGGATCATCCGGCTGGTTTATTCGTTCTATTCTTTACAGAAATGTGGGAACGCTTTTCCTACTATGGAATGCGCGCCTTATTGGTACTATTTCTTATTGCATCCATTCTAGATGAAGGATGGGGCTGGGAACGTGCAGATGCGTTAACTCTTTATGCTTTCTACACGGGTCTGGTTTATTTGACTCCCATCATAGGTGGTTTTCTGGCAGATAAGTTTTTCGGTTACCGTAAAGCGGTAGTTCTTGGGGCGTTAATTATGACCTTAGGGCATGCTGCCATGGCATTTGAGTCGGTTAGCTTTACTTATTTAGGACTGGCATTATTGATAGCGGGTAATGGGCTTTTCAAGCCTAATATTTCTTCCATCGTTGGTAATCTTTACAAATCACAAGGAAAAGAAAAGGACGCTGGTTACACCATTTTTTACATGGGAATCAACGCCGGTGCATTTTTAGGTATTCTTCTTTGTGGATATCTGGGAGAAAAATTTGGATGGCACTATGGATTTGGACTAGCAGGTATTTTCATGTTCTTAGGAATGTTGCAGTTCTATTTTGCACAAAGTATTTTTGGGAGAATCGGACTTTCTCCAGCGGCAACTCAAGATTTTGATGATGCGTTAGAAAAATCTGTTGATGATACTGAAGTTGTTATTGAAGAAGTGGTGGATGAAGCTCAGAAAAGCAAAGTCACACGAGATAGAATTATCGTGATCTCTGTGCTGGCATTCTTTACCATATTCTTCTGGATGGCCTTTGAACAGGCAGGTGGATCGATGACGATTTTTGCGGCAGATTATACAGACAGAGTTCTGACTGGAGGTTATGCTACGGCATTTACCATAATTAATACAATCCTTGTCATAGTGCCACTGCTCATTATTACATGGGTTTTAGGAATGCTTTGCAAACAAATTTTCAAACATTACCCACTGTCAAACCTGATGTTAATCATCAGTTTTGCAACCATTTGGGCAATAGCAATTTTTGTAATTAAAAATGATTTTGACACGAAATCCTATGAAATAGCTTACACAGATGCTAATGGAAGCGACAGGGTTACTAAAATACTTACAACAGAAGATTTTGAGATCGGTTCTAAAACAGGTATTAGCGTGGGTAGTGGTCTTAGTATGTATTTTGAGGGTGACGATAAAAACGCAGCAAATACTGTTGCGGGTAATTACATTGTCAATGCAAAAAATGACAGTATAGGAATGATCAGAAAAGGGATCCTCACAGGTTTTGTGTCCCGTTCAAAACATGGCCTTTTCTGGAAAGATGCAGACTATGCCATTGTAGAGTACACAGATGCTAATGGCGAAAAACAACAGACAGATATCTTTTTAGGTGAATCTTACTTAAAACAAGAAGAGTTCAACGAACTGGATGATGAGGAAAAAGCAGAGAACAAACTCATGGCGGTAGGAAATTCCTATGATTTACTATTAGCTCAAGGTGTTGGTTTCAGTGAAGAAAGCGTTACTCAGGGAACTTTAGTAAAAATCAATGAAAATGAAGTCGAGATAGGCGCCAGCTGGTTTGGAATCCTGAATTCGTTCTTTATCATTGCATTTGCACCCTTTTTCTCTAAGATATGGGAAAGTAAATACAACCCTTCTGGACCTGTGAAATTTGCGGTTGGATTAATGCTATTAGGTATCGGTTTTGGAGCGCTTGCTTATGGATCACTGGACATTCCAGATGGTGCAAGAACAGCGTCTGTAAGTATTGTGTTCTTGATAGTCGCCTACTTATGTCATACGCTGGGAGAACTGTGCGTGTCACCCGTGGGACTTTCTTATGTGAGTAAGTTGGCTCCCGTAAAACTGATCGGATTAATGTTTGGGATCTGGTTTGTGGCAAACTTTATTGCAAACCTACTCGCGGGATTATCGGGAAGTTTGATCGACTCGATTTCAGACCAGTATGGATTATCGACCTTCTTCTTTATATTCACGCTTCTGCCTATAGGTGCGGGAATCGTGATGCTCTTGATCAAACCTATATTGATCAAAAAGATGCACGGTATACGATAAATATCAATTATAAAAGTATTCTCAAAACGCACGACAATGGTGCGTTTTTTGATTTTATAGCCATTAAATTTGCACCATGAAACAATTTCTTTTTCTACTCTGTTTAATGAGCATGACCTTAGCTAGCGCACAGGTCAAGTGGATGACGATGAATGATGCGCTGGCAGCACAGAAAAAAGAGCCTCGCAAGATCCTGTTCAAGACCTACACTAAGAGTTGCCCTAATTGTAAATGGATGGACAAGCACGCTTTCGCGAAAGCGGACATCGCACAATTCATCAACACTACCTATTATCCGGTATCTTTTGACGCAGAAGGCAAGGAATCCATCACGTACAAAAGCAAAACCTATGGAAACAAACAGTATCAGAAATTTCCAGGAGCCCAGCATGACTTTGCCGAAGCCATGCAGATTTTTGAATATCCCACGATTATTTTCTTTGACCAAAAAGGAAATGTAATCCAGCCCATACCAGGAAAATTAGATGCTAAAAAATTAGAGATCTACATCACCATGCTTTCTGACGATACCTATAAATCGATCAGAACTGGTAAGGATTGGGCAGATTATCAGGCCAGCTTCAATTACCAACTTCAAGACTAATAGTCCAGAATATTTACTGCACCGTGATCATAGGTGTTGATGAATTCTATCTTTCTAGTGGCACAAGTTTTCTTCCAGCGGTTGACTACATTGCGATAATTGGAACCATCTGATATAATGAGTTTAGGCTTCAATCTTGTGATCATCTGATCTAGATTAATTTTAGGAGAATGGGAAAGTAGCACGATAGGATTCGGCTTTTTTGAATCTGCGTAAATTCCAGATTCATCGATGACTACAATTTCGTGATTTGCATAATCCACTAAAGCTGTCAGACTATCCACTACAATTTTCTGATTTAAGAACGGCGTTATATTCTTCAACCGGCGAATGCTCTGTTGCCTTCTGGCTGATTTCATTTCTGGTAGATGTGTCAGCAACTTGGATTGGGTTCCATTGGAAATTGAGATGGCAGTACCTCTAGATTGATGGAGGATCAGGAAAGAATTTTGTGGTGTTAGAGACTTTATTAAACCAAATGTGACAAATAGAATTCCTGCGGCTATTCCAAAATGCAAAAAATTATTGGGCTTAAGAATGCGCAAACGTTCTCGTTTACTTTTGAGAATTTGCGGACGCAAATACAGTGCGCAACCTAGCAACGCAACATAACCTAATAAAACCTCTACTGGATCCAGATAAAGGTTTTTCAAAATTAAAGCATCAAAACTGCTGATCCACGCTACCAGAGCAATTATGGAATTGAAGATGAAGTTAAGAACCGTTCCCAACCAGTCTGCAGGAAATCCTATTTGTAGCATTACAATAAACAATATCGCAGCACCTAAAATAAATGGTAGCAATCCCAACAGCATCAAATTACCAACCAGAAATGACAGTGGAAATTGATGAAAATAAAAAATACTAAGGGGCGCTACACCTATCTGGGCAGCAAGAGTCACCGTAGAGATCTGCCATAATTTTCTGGGAAGCCACAATTTTATCCTGGGTAAAATACGTTCAAAAATAGGCTGCAACATTACAATAGCAAGAACTGCCGTATAGCTAAGCTGGAAACCTACATTGAATAATAACCTGCTATCAATAAAAAGCAGCACCATAGCAGATATCGTCAAACTATGAAACACAGATCGCTTTTTATTCATGCTCATACCTATTGCCACAAAAGAGAACATGGTCACCGCACGCATAATAGAAGGAGACATTCCTGTGAGCAATGCAAAACTCCATAGCAGCAGGATGATGAGAATGGTTTGATAAATGATCCCGTTTTTGATGCGTAACAACCATTTCAAACAAAATTGAAGAATCAGTAAAATAATACCCACGTGCAACCCACTCAATGCAAGGATGTGAATCACTCCCGCATCCCTGAAATTCTGACTGATCGTAGGATCAATGTTCTGACGCTGACCCAACACCAGTGCCTCAATCATAGCACGCGGCTGACTCTGCAGGTTGGAACTTTCAAGATCAGTTAAAATTTTATTTCTAGTCTCTACGTACCATGGCAAATCTGCCTGATCGCGGTTGACCTTTATAATTCCTACCTTATCAATGTAAACTTGACCGTACACATCAATTCCTTTCAAGTATTCCTTATAATCAAAATCTCCTGGATTGCGGGCATTGCTCGCTTCATTGATATCATCAAAAACAGTAAGTTGATCACCTACTTTAAAGTCTAAGGAATCTATACGCTTAAAAAGCACCAGTACTTTTCCTGAAACCTGTTCATTTTCAACTTGAACCACGTTTGCATAAAACCTATTATTGTACGTATTTGAGCTTAATTGAGAAGAGAGCTCGAGTGTTAGGATCTTATTTTCACCTTTTACATCAAGGAGTTCATAGTGATTTGAAGGTAAGTGATGGGATTGAATTTGAAAAACAACAGCTCCCAACCCTAAGAAAAATACAGAGCTTGCTACCGTAAAAATAGTTTTGGTCACTGTCTTATAAGGACTGACGGCATAAACAATTATGGGAATGACAAGCGCCACGATTGCGATCCACAAGGAAATTGAAAACGAGACCTCAACAAATCTAGCACAAAGAATCCCGACAACAAAAGCAGCAAGGATACGGTAGAATGGATAGTCTAACCAGCGAATTCTTAAATATACTCTAAAAAAGCCTGCCGGCGCTGCGGTACTTAGATAGCCAGTAAGCCTCATTAAATGAACTTACTTTAACACCCTCAGAAACCGTAGCGTGCACAAAACGTATTTCGGCAGGAGTAACTTCTACTACTAGAGCAACGTGGTTTATTCTTTTACGATCTCTTCCTGTTGCAAAAAACATCAAATCTCCACGTCTTACCTCTTTTACATCAATGGGATCTGCTTTATCAAAGAAACTCCTACTATTGCGAGGTACTTGTTTCCCTGCTTCAGAAAAAGATATGTTAAGCAACCCACTGCAGTCCATTCCATTTTCTGTTGAACCACCGTACCTGTATCTCACACCTTCATATTGCATCGCTTTATCTATGGCAACATCATAAATAGTAGGTTCTACAAGAGCTTCTTCCACCTCAACTTCTTCATATTCTTGCTCTGTAACCGGTCGTTCCGTTGTATTTTTAGATATGGTTCGCTGGGTCCTTTTAGGTACAGCAGCAACCTCGTTTTGCTGTTGAAACTCCCTAGCTTCAGCTTTTGTAGTTATTACCCTGGGCTTTGAAGATCCACAAGACATAAGTAGCAGTGAAATGGAAATTGCTACTAAAACTAATTTTATTTCTCTTGTGCTGTATGTATTGCGCTTTCGCGAAAGCGGACTATAATTCATCATGCTTACTTTCAATAGATTTATAAATGAGCTGGGCAGTTTTCTCACTAGCACCTACACCTCCCAGTTTTTTTTCTAGACTGTAATAATCGGCAAATATTTTATTTCTGTGACTGGGATCTAAAATATGCTGGAGTTCTTTCTTAACATTCTGAGTTTTAAACTCGTTTTGAATAAGCTCTGTCACCACCGGACGGTCCATAATTAGATTCACTAACGAGATATAATCCAGTTTAATAATACGCTTTGCAATGTGATAGGAAATCTTGCTTCCCTTATAACATACCACCTGAGGCACTTTAAAGAGTGCCGTTTCTAATGTTGCAGTTCCTGATGTCACTAACGCTGCATGGGAAAGGCTGAGTAAGTCGTAGGTTCTGTTCATAATCAGATGAACGTCGTACTTCTCTAAAAAAGTATTGTAAAATTCTTTTTCTTGCCCTGGCGCACCCGCAATCACAAATTGATAACCAGGATAGCTTTGAATTACTTGAAGCATAATGCCCAGCATGCTCCTGATTTCCTGCTTTCTACTACCTGGTAAAAGCGCAATTAAAGGCCTGTCATCAAGCTGATATTTTTTCAGGAATTTCTCATGATCTACTTGTTCCCTTTGGCTGATCGCGTCGATTAACGGGTGGCCCACGAAATGAACTGGAAATTGATGCTTCTGCTCGTAGAATTCTTTTTCAAAAGGCAGAATTACATACATTTCATCTACGTCACGTTTGATAGCTTTTATTCTGTTTTCTTTCCACGCCCATATTTGTGGCGAAATGTAGTAATGGTTGCGATATCCATGAGTCCTCGCCCATTTCATAATCCGGAAATTAAATCCCGGATAATCGATGTAGATAATTACATCTGGTGCAAATTGCTCAATATCTTTTTTACAGTCTGTAATGTTTTTAAAGATCGTGCGTAGATTCCCTAAGACCTCTACAAATCCCATGAAGGCGAGGTCTCGATAATGTTTTACAAGAGTACCGCCCTCTTGTTGCATGAGATCGCCACCCCAAAACCGGAATTGAGCATCAGCATCAGCGTTTTCAAGCTCTTTCATTAGTAAAGATCCATGCAAATCACCACTTGCCTCTCCTGCTATTAGATAATATTTCATGCGTTAAAATTCAAAGTAAACAATGGCAAAGGCTGCTAATAAAGTGGATAATATTACACCTCTTGCTTCATAAACTTGAATAGGTTTTTGAAACTTGCCTATGCGCTTAGTCAAAAAGAAGAAGAATAATAATAAATTTAATATGGCTCCCAACCCGATCAATCCTCCTAAAAATCCCTGCTCTAATCCTTTTTCAATTACATATTCAAAGTTGTGATCGCTAAAAAAATAAATGTACAAAAAGGTTCCAATGGCATTAGCAAGAATACCCAGTAAGAAACCTTTAAGTATTTTAGCTTTCAAAATCCCATGTATTTAATTCTTGAATGTAATGATGCGCGGTCAGATCAAACTGCGTGGGAACCACAGAGATATAGTTATGTTCTAATGCCCACTCGTCAGTGTCCTCACCTTTATCGTCATTCACAAATTTACCGCTGAGCCAGTAATAATCCTTCCCGCTAGGGTTAGTTCGTTTATCAAAATCTTCCACCCAGTATGCGTTTGCCTGACGGCAAATCTTGATTCCTTTAAGCTGCTTTGCAGTAGCTTTAGGAATGTTGACGTTAAGCAAAACACCCTTTGCCATTCCATTTTTAAGTACTTGCTTAATAATAGTTTCAATATAGGGTCTTGCAGGATCAAAATCAGCATCTGCATCATAATCGCATAAGGAGAAACCTATAGCCGGTATTCCCTCGATTCCTGCTTCCATAGCGGCACTCATCGTACCACTGTAAATGACATTGATAGCACTATTACTACCGTGATTAATCCCGCTTATACACAAATCTGGCTTTTTATCGAGAATTTCATGGCTCGCCATTTTTACACAATCTACAGGAGTACCACTAGTTGTGTATTCTTTATGATCATAATCATGCATGGTAAACTCTTTTACATAAAGAGTGTCATTAATGGTAATTGCATGACCCATGGCGCTTTGCGGTTTATCTGGAGCAACAACTACCACTTCTCCTATTTTTGATGCGATATCAATTAATGTTCTAATTCCTTTTGCTGTAATGCCGTCATCATTAGTTACTAGTATCAACGGACGTTTTTTCTCTTTCATAGCTTTCTTAAGGTGGTTAAAATTAAGTAAATTAGACGTGATATGTTCAGATAGCAGACTACTTTCAACGCTTAGAATGTGGCACGATTTTTACAATTGAAGAAAGAGAAAAATGAATAACCTATGAAGTTCCTAAAAAACAACATTGCAATTGCCATAATTACATTAATGGCAGCTACCGCAAGCTGTAGTTTTATAAATGGTACTATTGATCCCGGTGATAAGGAAAAAGAACAATTACTTATTGAGTTGATTAGTCATGTGCTTGAGAGAAACCATTATGCTCCCGCAGATTTAACAGATCAGTTTTCGCAGGACGTATTTAATAACTTCATCTATGAAATGGATCCTGCTAAAAGATATTTTCTAGCAAAAGATATAGAGGAATTCAAGACTTTTGAGTATTTAATCGATGATCAGATACGTGACAGTCGTGTTGATTTGTTCAATATCGTCTATGACCGCCTATTGAAGCGAGAAAAAGAATCTCAGGAGATTTTCAACGAGGTCATCAACAAGCCGTTTGATTTTGATGAATCAGAAGAAATCGACACGGATTATGAGAATATTCCTTATGCTAAAAATAAAAAGGAACTAAAAGATCACTGGAGAAAATTATTGAAATTATCTGCCATAAGTATCTATAACGGTAAGTTAGAAGCGCAAAATGATACCTCTTCTGAGGATTCTGACGGGATTAAAGTTGAAGCTAATAGTTCAAAAGAGAAAAAAACACCCAAGGAGCTTGAGATAGAATCCCGCATGGAATTGAAAAAATCTATGGAGGAGAATTTTGATTTAAGCAAGGATGCAGATCGCCTAGACTATTTTTCTCTTTTCTTAAATAATATTACAACTCATTTTGATCCACACACAAACTACTTTGCTCCACAAAGCAAAGATAGATTTGACACCTCATTAAGTGGTACACTTGAAGGAATAGGTGCGCGTCTACAAAAGAAGATGGACAACATTGAGATCATGGAAATTATTTCAGGTGGTCCAGCCTGGACGAGCGGAGAGTTAGAAAAAGGAGACAAGATTATACGTGTAGCTCAAGAAAAAGACTCCGTTGCCACTAGCATCGTAGGAATGAGAATAAGCGATGCCGTTGATTTAATCAAAGGTCCAAAAGGTACTATCGTTATTCTGACTTTGAAAAAGGTAGATGGAAGTATTAAAAAGGTCACGTTAGTTCGTGATGTAGTTTTGATAGAGGAAACGTTTGCAAAAACAGCCTTGATTCAAGATGACAATATTAATTATGGAGTCATCAATCTTCCTAAATTTTATTTTAGTACGGAAAATGCATCTGCAAGAGCCGCTGGTGATGATGTTGCAAAAGAAGTAAAGAAATTAAAGGAAGAAGGTATGGAAGGCCTTATCATCGATTTGCGTAACAATGGTGGTGGATCATTGAGAGAGGTTATTGAAATGGCAGGTCTTTTTATAGAAGATGGTCCTGTGGTGCAAGTGGGTGCTAAAAATGATCGCAATCAAACCTTGAACGATGACGATGGTGGACAAATACTATGGGAAGGTCCTCTTGTTATTTTAGTCAATGAGTTAAGCGCTAGTGCGTCTGAAATTCTAGCCGCTGCATTACAAGATTATGATCGGGCAATCGTTATGGGCAGTCAGCAAACTTTTGGCAAAGGAACTGTACAGAATTTCGAGGATCTTAACCGCTACGTGCGTACAACAGATTATGGAGATCTGGGTGCATTGAAATTAACCACTTCAAAATTCTACAGAGTTAGTGGTGGAAGTACACAACTTGAAGGTGTGAAAAGTGATATAATTACTCCTGATCGTTATGCTTATATTAAAATAGGAGAGCGCGATGAGGAGTTTCCATTACCATATGATGAAATTCCCGCAGCGACCTATCAGAAATTTAAAGGCTACGCTAACAAAGCTCAGGTTATTGAATCTTCTCAGAAACGTGTTGACGACAATGAATATTTCCAGTTGATTGATCAAAATGCTAAATGGTTGTCAGAGCAACGGGAACAATATATCATACCGTTATCCATTAAAGGGTACCAAGATAGAATTGTCAGATTAGAAAATGAAACGGACAAGTTCAAGAGATTAGACGATTATAAAAACAAATTAAAAATAAGCTCTTTGAAAGGTGAAATTCTTCTAGCTAAAAAAGATTCCAGCCTAGCTAAAAAACGCAGTCGCTGGCATGAGACTATTAATCAAGACATGTATATTGAGGAAGCTGTTAATGTTTTAAAAGATCTGAAATCTAATAGCATTAACAACGATTCCAAGATGTCACTCAAAAACTAACGATGCTGTCAAACGCATCTACAGGCAATCTCACGCTCCAGAAGCTTCGTAAAAGTTTTTGGGGCGTTTTGAGTTTCTGTGTGATCGCCTTTTTTATTTTTATAGCTCTATTTGCTTACGTACTTGCTCCAGACAGCAGTCGTTATGCAAATCAGATGCATATTTCCATTCATTCTCAACCTCCGGGCTTTGTGGTTGACATGATTGAAATTCCAACTTCATCAACTTATTCTGGGAGCATTTGGGACTGGTGGAATGGCAGTGAGTCCGTCAATACAGAAATACCTTTTACTACTTTGAAAGAGTCAAATGGCACCATTTTATACCAACCATACGATGTAGATAATCAGGTTTTACCATTTCAAACACTAGATCTAATAAATACTGAGGAGTTGAGTCTATCTCGCTTTCGCGAAAACTACACCTCCCAAAAAACATTCTTGCTAGGCACGGATAAATATGGCCGCGATCTGCTGAGCAGAATCTTAATAGGCGCTCGTGTGAGCATTAGTATTGGTTTTGTAGCCGTGTTTATATCGTTATTAATCGGAATACCATTGGGAGCGATTGCGGGTTATTATGGAGGTAAGACAGACGCTGCAATTATGTGGTTGATTAACGTCACCTGGTCCATACCTACCCTATTAATGGTGATCGCTATAAGCATAGCATTAGGAAAAGGATTCTTGACGGTGTTTATCGCCGTCGGTTTAACCATGTGGGTAGAAATCGCAAGAGTGGTTCGCGGGCAAATGATCGTGGCAAAGGAATATCAGTATGTCACCGCAGCCAGAGCTTTAGGTTTTACAAACCTTAGAATAATTGCTAGACATATTTTACCTAATATCCTAGCTCCCGTCATTGTTATAAGCGCCGCTAATTTTGCTGCTGCAATTCTGATCGAGGCAGGATTGAGTTTTTTAGGATTAGGAGCACAGCCACCCATTCCATCATGGGGAAGTATGATTAAGGATCATTATCAATACATTATTCTGGACAAAGCCTATCTCGCCATTGTTCCAGGAGTCGCTATTATGTTGCTGGTGATGGCTTTTATGCTTTTAGGCAATTCGCTGCGCGATGCACTGGATGTCAAAACCACTTCATGAAGAAAACCATTTATACCATTATTGCCATAAGTCTATTAGTGGGATTGTTTTTTGTGCAGGGGTATCAAAACAACCAGATCTCTAAAAACAATATTGAGGAAGCAGGGAGCACCAATACAACGCTTTCTCGAGCCGACTTCCTTCCGGAATCCATTAATCAGATTGTCCATCACAAAAGCTACAGCCTTTCCTACAACGAGAAACATGAACAAGCAGAATGGACCGTTCATATTTTGAATCCCAGTGACATTAAAAAAGTAAGTTTCAAACGCCCCTATTTTGAGATTGATGATATGGTTAGCACTGGCGCGGCAAGCTGGCGCAATTACAAGAATAGCGGCTACGATCGTGGCCATTTAGTTCCTGCGGGTGACCGTCGTGCTTCTATGGAAGATTATAATGAAACATTTTTGACCAGTAATATAAGCCCGCAACGTCATAACTTCAATGCTGGCATCTGGAATAGGCTGGAACAAAAAATACGCTATTATGCACAGCGGGAAAATGGTATCTATGTGGTAACAGGCTCCGTTCTCAATGGGAATCTAGAAAGTATAGGATCGGAACAAGTAAGCGTTCCAGAGCAATTTTATAAAATCATCTATAAAAAGTCGAGCGGTAAGGAAAAGATGATGGCATTTCTTATACCTCACCAAGAAAGCGATCAGTCTATTTACAAATACCTCGTTCCCGTAGATTCCATAGAAGAACTCACGGGAAGTAATTTCTTTACGCAACTTCCTGATGAAATAGAAAATAGACTGGAACGTTCTGTGGATAGATCTGGCTGGTAGCAATTATGGCTAATGCTGATAACTCATCCTATGAGCGTCCAACTTTACAAAGATAAATAGCAGTATTGTAAAGCCCCATAAACCACTACCTCCATAACTCATGAAAGGCAATGGGATTCCTACAGTAGGCAACAAGCCCATCACCATTCCTACATTTATAAAGAAATGTATAAAAATGATCCCTGCAACTGCATATCCATAGATGCGAGCAAATTGATTGCGTTGACGCTCTGCCATGATGACAAGTCTATAAATTAATAGCATGAATAGGATAACGACTGTTCCTGCACCCATCAACCCGAACTCTTCTCCTATTGCTGAAAAGATAAAATCGGTATGCTGTTCTGGCACAAAACCACCTTGTGTTTGGGTTCCTTTAAGAAGGCCTTTACCTACAAGACCGCCGCTACCTATGGCAATCTCGCTTTGGATAATATTGTACTCTACACCCTGACTATCTGCTAATCGACCTAGTACAATATTGATTCGGTTTCTGTGACGTTCTTCAAAGATGTTGTCAAAAATAAAATTGGTGGCAAACGCCAGGGCGACGCATGCAATTAGAGCCGTAATAAACCAGGAAACTTGTGGCTTTGTGCCACGTCTCTTTTTATACCGCTTTCGCGAAAGCAAAAATATAATCCCAATCAAAACTAAACTTATGAGTGAGATCCACCATGCACCCAATAACAATGCACCTATGAAAATTCCCAATCCAATAAATGCCAATAGTAAAAACCAGACGGATAGACCTTCCCGATATAATGGAAAAAAGAACGCCAGATAAACAATTGCGCTGCCAGGATCTGGTTGTGGTAAAATTAATAGGGCTGGCAATAGAACGATACCTCCTACTATTAAAAAATGCTTCACATCTTTTACAGAAACATCCAGCTGACTGAGATATTTTGCTAGTGCGAGGGCTGTGGCAAACTTTGCAAATTCACTGGGCTGCAAACTCATAGATCCTATAGCATACCAGGACGTAGCACCAGAAATCTGCTTACCAAAAAAGTATAAGCCCACTAGAGATACTAAAGAAACTACATAAATAACTCCAGAAAAGCGCTCGAAAAACTTAATCTCTATAGCAAAAATTAAAATAATTAAAGCAATAGATAGGATAATCCATAGGAATTGTTTGCCATAAACTTCATCAAGATCAAATATAGATCCATGCATCTCTACAGGTGCGGCACTGTAAATAGCCACCCAACCTATCAGAGCTAATGCCAAGTAGATGAGGATTATACTTACATCAAATTTAGGCTTATCGCCTATCGCATTGTGGAGCACTAATACGTATTTTCTATGAATGAGTGATCTATGGTTACTTTAGGACCATCAACAGGAACTGGTGGGCCGTTGATGGGGAAAGGTTTACCACTGAATGGCTTTATATATTCCTCTTCCAGTGTATGATTGAGGACCCAATCTTCTAAATCAGTTCTTGTAATCTTACCTTTAAGATGTTTTTCAATCATCAGGGATGCGATTTTTGCTGCATATCTAGAGCCCCAATATCCGTTTTCAATAAATACCGCAATGGCAATTTGAGGGTTGTCCTTAGGTGCAAAAGCAATGAACACGCTATGATCTGTTAGCTGTGTTGTAACACCGTTGATTTTTGCGAAGTTTTCTGCTGTTCCTGTTTTTCCACAAACCTCAATTCCTGGAATCTGAACGCTTGCTGCTGTACCCGTTTTATAAACTTGATTCATTCCCTCTACAATAGGTTCAAAATGCCTTGCGTCAATAGTGGTGTATCTTTTGGTTGTCAGTTTTTCGTCCTTTATCCCAACGCCATCTTTCTCCTTAAGAATGTGGGGCGTGTAAAAATAGCCCCTATTTGCTATAGCAGCAGTCATGTTTGCCAGCTGGATAGGAGTGGAAACAATCTCACCTTGTCCTATACTATTTGAAATGGTGGTGGTAGCATACCAGTTTCCACTGGGATATACTTTATCATAATAATCACTATCTGGAACTCGTCCCGGACGACCCACTGGTAAATCAATTCCTAAAAAACCTCCCAAACCAAAGGATTTCACATGATCACTCCACACGTCCATTCCCACATGACTATTGCGTTTGCCTTCAATAATTTTTCTATAAACCTGTGCAAAGTATGCGTTGCAGGATTCTGCTATACCGCGTTCCATAGAAAGCGGACTACTGTGACTGTGACATCCTAGTTTTTTTCTACCTCCATAATTATAACCATGATTACAATAAAAACGGTCCTCAGTTGTAACAGCTCCTTCTTGTAATCCTATCAATGCATTCAACACTTTAAAAGGAGAACCAGGAGCATATTCTGCTTGCAAAGCACGATTGTAGGTAGGCCTGGTTATGGTATCTCTAATAAGTGCGTTGATATTCTTAGATCGCTCGCGACCCATAGTTATACTAGGATCATAAAACGGTGCAGATATTAGACTAAGAATTTCTCCAGTGGCCGGCTGTATGGCAACAATACCGCCATGTTTATTCTGCATGAGTTGTTGACCGTATTTTTGCAACTTGCTGTCCAAAGTGATGGTAAGGTTAGCTCCAGCTTCAGGAATAGTATCAAATTTCCCATTCTCATAGGAAGCTATCGGTCTACCATAATTGTCCCGTAAAAAACGCTTTACTCCTTTTTTACCACGCAACTCTTTTTCATATTGCGCTTCAATACCACTTTTACCTATAAGGTCTCCCATTTCATAAGAATCATCTACATCGATAACTCCCTGATTGACCTCTCTTATATATCCTAGTACACCCGCACTGTGATCGACTAGATATTTTCTCAAGGATCTACGCTGCGTGTAAAACCCAGGAAACTTTCTGAGCTTCTCCTGTAGTGGGGCATATTCTAGTTGCGTTAATTGTGGCATTACCACACTAGGTTTACGCCAGGACCAGTTTTTAGCTTTATCAATTTGCTTGATCAAATCTTTCTTTTCCATTTGCAGTAACCCACAAAGCTCTAAAGTGTCAAAGACTTGAAGCTCTCTAGGTACCACCATCACATCATAAGCTGTCTGATTTGCAACCATCAATTCACCGTTGCGGTCATAAATAAAACCACGTTCAGGATAATCAAAAACGGTTTTCACCGCATTTAACTCCGATTTTAATTTTAGCTCATCATTAAAAATCTGCAAATACACTAATCTTCCCATAAACACGAGACCCGATAGGGTTACAAAAAAGAGAAGCAGTATTTTTTTCATTTTATGATCTTCTAGGTTTTATTAAAAGAAGTATTGTTAAACTCACGGTTATAGTCGCTAGTCCTACAGACAACGTCAATTGTAAAAGCTCAAGTATCTGAGACATGTTAAAAATGATCATGCTGTAGAATACTAAGTGATGGATAATGACGCACAAGCAAAGAAACAACAGAATCCTGTCGATTCCAGTGGTCAAAACCTTGATATTCTTCATCACGTAACTTTCACCATAAACCAATTTTAAAAGATATGGCCTAACGATTGTCAAGGTCACACAGGCGGCTGCATGAGCACCTCCAGTATCTTGAAAGGTATCCATTACAAGTCCCAATAAAAATGCCAGAATCAAAAATAACAGTCGGTTATTATTAAATGGATATAGAAATATGAATAAAATATAAATCATGGGGTTGATAAATCCCAAAAAGTTGATCTGATCCATCACAAAAACTTGAATCACCAACAAACCCACAAAGCGGAACGCTATTTTGAAAATATCGTTATTCATTAGTTTGTAATGTATCTATGATCTTAATAGCCTCCGTATCGCGGTTCTTAACTACATAAACATAACCCAGATCTGTCATGTCATTAATCAATCGAACCTCGATTTCATATCGAGAACCATTATCTACTAAAATGGCTCGTTCAACCACACCTATCTCAATATCTGGCGGAAATGTCGTAGACTGTTGCCCAGTGATAATCGTGTCTCCTTTTTTTACCTGAGCCAGTCTAGGAACGTCTATTAAACTCATTTTATATGGATCGGCACCATCCCATGTCAATGAACCTATGGTGGACGTTCCTTTTATCTGTGCATTTAGTGATATTTGAGAATTCAAAACAGATATCACACGAGCATAATCCTTAGAAATCACATCAATAATACCTACTATACCATTACTAGTAATCACACCCATATCAGGCTCTACATTCTGATTGCTGCCTATATCTAACGTAATAAAGTTATCTAGTTTGTCGTAATCATTTTTTATCACACGAGCAGGAACCACACTATAAGGCAAGCTATCTGAAAAAATTAAAATGGATTCACTACCTAATAAGGTATCACCTAAAGCAAGCAATCGCATACGTAGTTTGGCATTTTCCTCGCTTAAGTATTTATTTTGCTGATCCAGGTCAAAATATTCATAGATATTCTTTCTAGATTCTAAAATCTCACCAGTTACGTTTCCTGTAGAATGTATAAACGTGGTGCGATGATACTCATGCGATTGGATGGTAAAAACGACCGCGATTGAGAACAAGAAAAGATACAACAGCAAATTTCTGTACTTGATCAGAAAATTGATGATATGCTGCATTTTCTTTTACTTGTGGGCTAATACACTTTTGTACTTGTCTAGGTTTTTTAAGGTAAGTCCAGTACCTCTAACTACCGCTCGCAAAGGATCTTCGGCAATGTAAACAGGAAGATCTGTTTTCTGGGACAGTCGTTTGTCTAGTCCACGTAACATAGAACCACCACCGGCAAGATAAATTCCAGTGTTGTAAATATCCGCTGCTAACTCTGGTGGCGTTTGGGACAGCGTTTCCATTACAGCATCTTCAACGCGCAGGATGGATTTGTCAAGAGCTTTAGCAATCTCGCGATAGCCTATCTTAACTTCTTTAGGTTTACCAGTCAAAAGATCGCGCCCTTGAACATTCATTTCTTCTGGTGGCACCTCTAGATCTTCGGTTGCCGCGCCTATTTGAATCTTAATTTTTTCTGCGGTGCGCTCCCCTACATAAAGATTATGCTGAGTACGCATGTAATAGACAATATCATTTGTGAATACGTCACCAGCAATTTTAACTGATTTATCACAAACGATTCCACCTAATGCAATTACAGCAATTTCAGTAGTTCCACCACCTATATCGACAATCATGTTTCCCTTAGGCTGCATGATATCAATCCCGATACCGATGGCTGCTGCCATAGGCTCATGAATTAAGTACACTTCTTTACCGTTAACTCGTTCTGCACTGTCCCTTACTGCACGCATTTCAACTTCAGTAATTCCTGAAGGAATACAGATTACCATGCGTAATGATGGTGTGAACAATTTTTTCTTGAGTGCAGGTATTTCCCTGATGAACATGGAAATCATTTTTTCACTCGCATCAAAATCTGCAATCACACCATCCTTCAATGGCCTGATCGTCTTGATATTTTCATGGGTTTTACCTTGCATCATTGCAGCTTCCTTACCTACGGCAATAATTTTACCGGTAGTACGATCTCTCGCAACAATGGATGGACTGTCCACTACAACCTTACCGTTGTGAACAATTAATGTATTTGCCGTACCTAGATCGATGGCAATATCTTCAGTGAGAAAATCAAAAAATCCCATAGGAATGGAGTGGAAAAACGTTAGTTATTAGGGCGTTGCAAAACTATAACAATTCTAGTGTTTAAAGTGCCTTGTCCCTGTAAAAACCATCGCAATGTCGTTTTTATTGCAATAATCTATAGAAAGTTGATCTTTTATCGAACCGCCAGGTTGTATAACGGTCTTAATTCCCGCGTTATCAGCAATTTCTACGCAATCTGGAAACGGAAAAAAAGCATCACTAGCCATTACAGCACCCGACAGGTCAAAATTAAAGGATTGAGCCTTATGTATGGCCTGATTTAAGGCATCTACTCTCGAGGTTTGCCCAGTACCACTAGCACATAGTTGTTTCCCTTTCGCAAGTACAATAGTATTTGACTTGGTATGTTTACAGATTTTTGAAGCAAATAATAAATCTTCTACCTCTTCAGCAGTAGGTTTTTTATCTGTGGCATCCTGAAAATTCTCTTTTGAATCGGTTTTCAAGTTGGCATCCTGAACTAAATAACCATTTAATGATGCTCTAACTTCGGGTTTGTTGGTATTCCGCTTTCGCGAAAGCGCACCTTTTACAAGCTCCAGCATAATTCGGTTTTTCTTACTTTTCAATATTTCCAGTGCAGCATCTGAAAAGGAAGGTGCAATTACTACCTCACAAAACAAATCATTTATTTTCTCTGCGGTAGGAACATCAATCTCCACATTTGAAATTAAAATTCCACCAAATGCGGAAACTGGATCACCTGCCAACGCATCAACGTAAGCCTGGTAAATTGTCTCACGTTGTGCGACACCACAAGCATTATTATGTTTAAAAATTGCAAACGTGGGCATATCGTCTATAAACTCACTCATCAAGTTTACCGCCGCATCAACGTCTAATAAGTTATTGTAAGACAACTCCTTACCGTGGTGCTTGATGAACATCTCATCAAAATTCCCATAAAACCACCCACGCTGGTGAGGGTTTTCTCCATATCGCAACGGCATCACATGCTGGTCACTTACCTTCAAAGATTTGAATGCTTCATCGCCAGAGAAGTAGTTGTAAATCGCGGCATCATAATGTGAGGAAACATCAAACGCTGTAGTTGCAAACTTCTTGCGTTGCTCCATAGTTGTTTCTCCATTACCTGCTTCTAGGACCTCTAGCAACTCTGTGTAATCCTGCATGGTAGCAATACAAAGTGTGTCTTTAAAATTTTTGGCCGCTGCTCTAATCAAAGAAATACCGCCTATATCTATCTTTTCAATAATATCTTGCTCGTCTGCACCGCTGGCGACAGTATCTTCAAAGGGGTACAAATCTACAATCACAATATCTATCTGTGGGATATCATATTCCTTGATCTGAGCCGCATCAGTTTCATGATCACGTCTATTGAGAATCCCACCAAAAATTTTGGGATGCAAGGTTTTTACACGACCGCCTAAAATCGATGGGTATGAAGTGACATCTTCCACAGGAACCACGGGAATACCTAGATCTGTGATGAATTTTTCAGTACCACCGGTAGAATAAATGGTAATACCTAATTCATTCATTTTTTTTACGACAGGTTCTAATCCTTCTTTGTGGAAAACTGAGATTAAGGCGCTTTTTGCTTTGATGTGACTCATTATTTAAGTGCAAGATTAAATTAAGAAAGTGCAAAAATAATCTAATGCCATAGCAATCGTGTTTTTTCCAACAAGAAGCTTTGACCGGTTTTGAACCATCGTTTAACAAGAGCGGTATTTCAATTGATTTCCATTTCTTTGTCTATAACTATATGTACTAACAAGAAATCGACGGCAATTAATTGGTTTCTAATTGTAACATTCTCAAATTAGCTTTGTCTAACCATTGGAAATATGTTCAAAACCTATAAAAACGCCTACGTATGCTGATTTATCTAAGAGTACTTAAGGAGAGCTTCTTCTTTGCACTCAATGCACTACGTACCAATCTCTTACGAACTTTTCTTTCTCTTCTAGGAGTGACTATTGGGATATTTGCGATTATAGGTGTTCTTGCTGCTATCGATTCTTTAGAAAACGAAATTAAAGATGGACTAAGCTCATTAGATATTTCTACGATTTATGTGTTGAAGATCTCTTTCGGCCCCACAGAATTAGAACCCTATCAATATCAAGATTTCCCTAATGTTAGTTATGAGGAATACCTGATGCTTAAGCGCAGCTTACCAGAACTTGATGCTATAACCTACACCTTTTTCACATCACCAGAGAACATAAAATTCGAGGATAAAACCGTCACCGGAGTGGGGATACAACCACACACCGCTGATTTTTATGATCTTGAAAATTTAAAACTTGCTGACGGAAGGTTTTTTAGTGATTCAGAAGATGTGAGCGGTTCACCCGTTGTGGTATTAGGTTATGAGATTGCACAAAGTCTTTTTGACAGTGTTGACCCCATCGGAAAGCGCGTACGTATTTATGGTAATAAATTCACTGTTATAGGTGTTCTTCAAAAAGAAGGTGCAGGCGCCTTCGGGCCTAGTAAGGATGAATCTGCTTATATTCCCGTGAACTTTATACGACGTATTTATAGCGATACTAATCCTAATACAACTACCGCTATGATTATGAAGCCTAAATCAGGCACAGACACCGATGAATTCATAGCGATGGTGGAACAAAAGCTAAGAAACTCCAGGGGATTAAAAGGAGATGATTTGAGCACTTTCTTTATCAACCCTTTAAAAGGATTTGCAGACTTTCTTGATGAAGTTACTGGGGTAATGACTTTAATAGGAATAGTGATCTCCGGTTTCTCGATGCTGGTAGGCGGTTTTGGAATTGCAAACATCATGTTTGTGAGTGTCAAGGAACGAACCAACTTAATAGGAATCCAGAAATCGCTAGGGGCAAAACGCCGATTCATTCTTTCACAATTTCTTTTTGAGGCGGTTATTCTTGCTTTATTTGGTGGATTATTTGGATTGTTCTTTGTCTGGTTGGGAACTGTGATTGCAAATCTCGCAGTAGATGATTTTGAATTCATCCTTTCTATGAAAAATGTCATTCTAGGTACTAGTATATCTGCAGTTATAGGATTGATTGCTGGGATTATACCTGCTTTTGTAGCAGCAAAACTTGATCCAGTAGAAGCAATCCGTACGGGAATGTAATTCTAGTTTTTTGAGAATAGTTTTTGAAAAAGAGAATCCATAAAGGAACTATCTGCCCTAAATCTTATCTTTGTTAGAAATAAAAGGATCCATTGGAAACCGAATTTGTACTACGTACTTCCCATAAAAACTTAGAGCACATAACCGCCACCTGGCAAGCGCCATCTAATATCGCGCTGGTCAAATACTGGGGAAAACATGGTGTTCAATTGCCCGCAAACCCATCCATTAGCTTTACCCTAAACAATTGTAAAACCATTACAAAAGTTACCGCTAAAAAAGCTGCTGCTTTAGATTTTGAAATATTGTTAGATGGTGTTGCTAAATCCAGTTTTGCTCCTAAGATTAAATCCTATTTCAACAGAATCAAGGAATATTCACCGTGGATCAATAATTACCATTTTACTATAGAAACTACAAACACATTCCCGCATAGTAGCGGTATTGCAAGTAGTGCCAGCAGTATGGCTGCACTTTCCTCCTGCCTCATGGATATGGAAGGCCAGCTTACCGGACAGAAAATGGCTATGAAAAAAGCTAGTTTTCTGGCGAGGTTAGGGTCTGGCAGTGCTTGTCGCAGTCTAGAAGGCAAACTTGTTGTATGGGGAAATCATGACGACACTCCCGGTAGCTCAGATCTCTATGGCATTGATGTTAGCGGTGATTTGCATCCTGTATTTCAAGATTATCAAGACACCATCTTGTTAGTGGATAAGGGCGAGAAAACTGTAAGTTCAACAGTAGGCCATGAGCTTATGAACGAGCACGCTTTCGCGAAAGCGAGATTTCATCAAGCCCACAGCAACTTGACAAAAATTAAGAACTGTTTGAAAGAAGGCGATGTGGAAGGATTTATTAAAATTACCGAAAGTGAGGCGTTAACATTACACGCGATGATGATGACATCTCACCCCTATTTTATACTGATGAAACCCAATACCTTGTCGATAATCGATGAAATCTGGAAGTATCGTAAGGAAACTAGCGTGCCTGTCTGCTTCACGCTAGACGCCGGCGCTAACGTACACATGCTCTATCCCGCTGACCATAAGGAGTCTGTAGACGATTTGATTAAAAGTAAATTAGCGAGATATTGCCAAAATGAACAGTATATTTGCGATCAATTAGGCAGTGGCGCCACAACAGTCTAGAAAACAAGTATGAAAGGACCATTATTTTATTCAAAGATTCTTCTTTTCGGAGAATATGGTATTATCAAGGACTCTAAGGGACTTTCTATACCTTATAATTTTTATAAAGGCGCGCTAAAAATTACTAAAGATCCGGACGAAAAAGCACAGGATTCTAATCGCAGTCTTGCTCGTTTTGCCACTTACATTGAGCAATTAGCGCTCAATGATATTGATTTTCCGTTATTTGACGTTAGTTCCATGAGAGCTGACATCGATGCAGGAATGTACTTTGACTCCAGTATACCACAAGGATATGGCGTGGGAAGTAGTGGTGCTCTTGTAGCTTCCATTTATGATAAATATGCGACGGATAAAATAACCGTTCTTGAAAATCTAACCCGGGAAAAACTTTTGGTGCTTAAAGATATTTTCGGTAAAATGGAAAGCTTCTTTCACGGTAAAAGTTCTGGACTTGACCCATTGAATAGTTATTTAAGCCTACCTATACTCATTAATAGCAATAGGGACATTGAACCTGCTGGAATCCCGTCACAACTGGCCACAGGCAGCGGTGCTGTATTTTTATTAGATTCTGGAATCGTGGGGGAAACTGCACCCATGGTAAATATCTTTATGGAAAACATGAAGAAAGAAGGATTCCGTAAAATGTTGAAAGAACAGTTTGTAAAATATACTGATCTCTGCGTGGAAGATTTCCTAAGCGGTAACGTAAAGGGACTTTTTGGTAATGTAAAAAAATTGTCAGGTACTGTTCTGGATAACTTCAAACCTATGATTCCTGCTCAATTCCATGAGCTTTGGAAAAGCGGACTGGATTCAGGAGACTACTACTTGAAGCTTTGCGGCTCAGGTGGCGGCGGATACATTCTAGGTTTCACGGAAGATCTGGATAAGGCAGAAAAAGCATTGAAAGACTACAAACTTGAGGTTGTCTACAATTTTTAGATAGCTCCTAGATTTTAAAAAATAAAAAAGCTCTGAAACCAAAGGTTTCAGAGCTTTTTTATTGAAGTCTAGTCTTAATATTTCTGGTGCTTTTTTTAGATTTCAAGATCTCTAATTTAAATCAGGGTGTACAGCTCCCTCAGAAATTGCAGTTCAAAATGCTATTTAAAAAACACGGCTCAAAGCTTGTTCCTGTTTGCCAGCTTAAAATCCAATTTTAATTAAGCTTAATAGGCTCACCATACCCCAGCTCTTTCATTTTTTCTAATTGTGTGGCAGCATCACCTACAATCAAGTAAATCATTTTATCTGGAGTCAAGTATTGTTGTGCGAGCTCCTTAATTCTTGCAACTGTCATTTCTTCCACTGTTTTTAATTGACGTCTCGCATAATCTTCTGGCTGGTTGTATTTATCTATTATAGTAAGCATTCCTAATTTAGCTTGAGCAGTTTCAAAACTTAAGGCCTTAGATTTAATCAAGAAACTTTTTGATACTTCCAAGTCTTTGCTATTGAAATCATTACCGTAGTTTTCAAGGATTTCTTTAATCAACTTCGAGGATTCAAAAGTTACATTAGAACGTACTCCACTGGTAATAGAGAATGGGCCTTTGAACTTTGATCCAGAAAAGCCAGACCTAATTCCATATGTGTATCCTTTTCCTTCCCGCAACTGTTGCGTTAATTGAGAAGCAAAACTACCACCACCCAAACGATAGTTCATAACCTGAGCTGGGTAAAAATCTGCATCTGTATAGGATAAAGCAGGATACCCAAAACTTAAGACCGATTGCTTTGCTCCCGGTACATCATAGAAATACACCTTTGATTCCTTCACTTCTGATATCTCAGCAATTTCAGGGATGGATACCTCTTTAGATTTCCATTTTATAATAAGCGGTTGGAGCGCTTTTGTAACTTCGCTTTTTGAAACAGCACCTACTACACGATAGCTGGTTACATTAGGAGAGATATAGTTGTTGTAATAACTCTTCAAATCTTCTATCCCGATTTTTTCGATAGATTCCTGAGTACCTATATTGTTTTGGGCGAGAATATGATTTTTACCATAAATCAGCTTTGAGAATTCGTTTGAAGCAATGCTATTGGGATCTGATTTCTGTTGCGTCAACTGGCTGGATGTACTTTGTTTAAGCAGGTCAAATTCTGTAATATCCCATCGTGGTTCTGTAATGATTTCAGTAATTAGCTTCATTAATTCATCGTAGTTACGTTTTAGTACCGTTGCATTTAAGCTGATATCCTGATCGCCAGATGAAATATAAATAGAGGCACCCAGATCATCTAAGGCTTGTTCCAGCTGCTCTGTAGTCTTTGTTTTTGTTCCTTTGAGCATCATTTTAGACAGCAAATTAGAAACACCTATGGTGGCAGGGTTTTCCAGCAACATACCTCCTTTAATATCCATATTTATAGTAACGAGTGGTACTTCATCATTAGAAATTCCGAAGATTTTGATTCCAGAATTCGTCTCATTTTTCCAAATTTCGGGAATCACTAATTCTAATTTAGAGCCATATTCTGGTTCTACAGTGCGGTCAAAACTGGAATAAGTACGTTCGTAATTAGCAACAACGTTGGGATCAACTTCTGATCCTGGATTGTTTTCAATCTTCTCTTCAACAACTTCCGCTGGTTTTGAATCTGCTAAGGCTAGATTTGCGGCTCCTTTTGGAACGAAACTGGTGGCTATGTAATTCTTGTTTTTGATATACTTGTTGTAAACAGCCATAACATCCCCAGCCGTTACTTGCTGTATCATCTTAAGATCCTTGTTGATGTAGCTGGCATCACCAGCAAATATTTCATATTGCGCCAGCTGAAAACCTTTACCTAAAACACTGGAAAGGCTCCTGTAAAAGCTAGTTTCTTGTTGGGCTTTTATACGATCAAGATCTGCTGCAGAAATTCCTTCTTTCTCAAAGTTTGCGAGCCCTATATAAATAGCGTCCTGAACTTTGTTCAACTGGATGCCATCATAGGCGCGCACACTTAATTCAATCTCGCCAGCAAGCTCAGAATTCTGGTCACTCATGGATACTCGATTGCTAAGCTTTAAACTATCCACCAAAACTTTATTCAGAGGTGCTGCTTTACCAGAAGAAAGGTAGGATGACAATATTCCCAATGCATATGAATCCTTGCTATAAACAGGAGTACCGGGCCATGTCATGGTAAGTTGTGGCAAGGCTGCAAAATTGTCCTCATAATAGAGTTTCTTAGATTGAGTGAGTTGAACAGGTTGCTTTGCAATAACATCCACCGGTGCGCCAGATGGAATTTCAGAAAAGTATTTTTTGATCCATTCCTTAGCTTGTGTCTTGTCAAAATCTCCAGCAATGGTAAGCACTGTATTGTTAGGCGTGTACCATTTTTTATAAAATTCCTTCACATCTTCAACGGTGGCATTTTGTAAATCTTCTAGTGAACCTATTACTTGCCAGTTATAAGGATGATTTTCTGGGTATAGATTCTTCCCTACGACATAGCCCTCATGACCATACGGACGATTATCGACTCCTTGACGTTTCTCATTTTTTACAACTTGTTTTTCTTTGGCCAAAACAGGCTCTGTAACTGTATTTATAAAATAGCCCAATTTGTCTGCTTCAGCCCAGATCATTTTTTCTAGTGCATCACTAGGAACTGTCTGAAAATAGTTGGTACGATCTCGGTTTGTGGATCCATTAGCTCCTGAACCACCTATACGGGCACTCATCGCATCAAGACCACCCTTGCCCAGGTTTTCAGATTCTAGAAACAGTAGATGTTCGAATAAATGTGCAAAACCAGTACGACCTTCCTTCTCTCTTGCAGATCCTACATGCGCTGTTAGCGCAACTGCAACAATAGGATCTGAATGGTCTTCATGTAATAATATAGTGAGACCATTTTTCAATTGATAGCGTTCTACGTCAATTTTAAACTCGTCAGAGCTCTGTTGCGCCATAGAAAATATAGATGCAAAAGCAAATAATAGTAGGTTGCAGTTTCTAATTAAGTATTTCATAGAAGAAGGTTTATAATGCGATAAATTTACGACATACGCCTATAGAATCTAAAAGAGCCGCTTATAAATAAGCGGCTCTTTGAAAAAGTATTGATGTTGTAGTTAATTCGCTTTCGCGAAAGCGAGATCACGCTACATTGAAATAATAATAAATTCAGAACGTCTGTTCAATTGATGTTCTGCCTCGGTACAAGAAACGCCATCAGCACATTGATTAATTAATTGACTTTCACCATAACCTTTAGAGGTCAATCGAGATTTATCGATCCCTTTAGAAATCAAATAATTCATAGTGCTTGCAGCTCGACGGCTGGATAGCTTCTCATTGTAACTAGATGTCCCTCTACTATCTGTGTGTGATCTAATGTCAATGCTCGCGGTAGGATTATCTTCTAAAACACCTAGTACTTTTTGAAGTTCTAATTCTGCATCATTACGAATGAATGACATATCAAAATCAAAATAAATAGGGTTTAAATCAAGTAGTCCAGCAAGATCATCTCCCACTTTACCTTTAATTGATTGAGGCTCTAACGCAAAGTCTACAATAATGTTACCCGTTTCCAGAGGTGTATTTACCAGTTCTTCTGCAGTATTATACTCTACTTTCTCAGATCTTATAAAATAGGTTTTATCACATTCTAACTTTAAAGCGTATTTACCTTTTGCATTAGTAAGGGTTGTAAATAAAGTGTTATTAAGCTCGTCAATCAGGGTGATACGGGAGTTTTCAAGAACCTCATTAGTAATTTTGTCAGATACCGTACCGGTTACAATTTGCTCACAGACTTTTCTCAGCGATTCCGTTTGTACAAATTTGTAAATGTTATCATCTGCGCCTCCATTTACTCTATTTGAACTGAAATATCCTTGACTCAAACTGTCATCAATTACAAATGCAAAATCGTCATCCGGACTGTTGATAGGTTCTCCAATGTTTACCGGATTGCTGATTGCGCCGTTTTTGTCAATAGTAGCAACGAAAATATCCAATCCTCCTAGTCCTTGTAACCCGTTGCTTGCAAAGTACAGGTTACCATTTTGACTTATAAAGGGATAACTTTCACGACCCTCAGTATTAAGCATCGCTAAATTTTGTAGCTTTCCAAAGTCGCCATTTTCAAAAATCGAGACTCTCCATATATCTGGATTTTTAAATCCTGTACTAGAACCCATGGTTCCCGGTATATTGCTAGCAAAATACAGGTATTTACCGTCTGGTGATAGCGCCGGGTGAGCAGTACTATAATTTTCTTCTGAAAAAGGGACGATTCTAGGTTCCGTCCATTTACCATCAACATTAGTTGACTTGAATATTTGCAGATTATTTATACGACGATCGTCCTTTTTTACTTTACCATTCTCATAGTTATTTCTTGTGAAATAAACTGTTTTAAGATCTGCACTAAATGTAGGGGTGCTTTCATGAAATTTAGAATTGATGGTAGCATCAAATTTTTCCACATTGCTTAATGACCCCAAGCTGTCGCGATCTGCCTGATAAAGATCCAGAAATGGTTGCTCATTCCATGAGTGACGCCTGCGTATAAAAGATACAGAATCCCTTGAACTAGCAAAAACTACTTTTTCAGGACCGTAAAACGCAGTTCCGAAATCCTGAAGTGTGCTATTTATCGCCAAAGAATCGACTTCAAATCTTCCTTTTTGAAAATCAACGAGCGTCAAATAATCAGGAGCATTGGCAAAATTTTTCAATCTTGAATCTAGGTTTTGAGTCTTTGATCTAAAATTACTCAGTACCAGGTCTGCCTTTGCATACTGACGATTGCTCTTCAATGCTTGGGAATATCTAAAAAAGTACTCCGCAGGAATGGATGAATTTTCTAATTCAAACAATTGATTGTACCATTTCAAGGCGTTTTGATAATCATTATTGAAATAATAAGTATCTCCCAGTTTAGAGAAGATCTCTACACTTTTGTATCCTTTATCTGCCATACGTTCCAGAATTTCTCGAGAATCAATAAAGGCAAATTTTTCGAATTTGTTTTCAGCTCTTTTAGATACGGGTGCTGGTGTTTGCGCTTTCGCGAAAGCGAAAATCATCAACATCATTACAACTGAAATCTTCTTAGTTAAATTTTTCATTAGCGGGATTAAAAGAATCTTGGTGTTAATAGACGGTCATAAGAACGAAATAGCTCAAAGCGTAGGAAAACTTCAAAACTTCCATCTTGATATGTTGTATTTCCTAACTCAGTAGTTTCTCTATCGTAGGCAAAACCTACTTGAAATTGATCATTTACCTGATATCCAATTAAACCACTAACGGCTGCATCTAATCTATAGGCAGCACCCAGCGTCAACTTCTCACTGATAAGGAAGTTTGCTGTAACATCTACTTGTAACGGAGCTCCAGAAACAGCTTTTAACATGGTGCTGGGCTTGAACTTTAAAGAGGGATTGATATCAAAAACATAACCTGCTGTTAGGTAATAATGAATTCGCTCTGCAGCTATGTAAGAGCTAGAATTTGTATTGTTCGACTCTTCAAAATGCTCGTTCCTCAAAAGGTTGGGAGCACTTAAACCAGCGTAAAATTTATCGCTGTGGAAATAAATTCCCGTACCTACATTAGGAGATATTTTATTATCTACATTCTCTTGGAAAGCACCATCAGAAGGGTTGAAGATATTAAGCTCGTTAAAGTTGACATCTAAAACATGACCTCCTAATTTCAGTCCAAAACTGAGTTTACTCTCCACTCCCGTTTCAATAGTGTAACTAATATCACCGTTAAAATAGGTCTCGCTAGAAGGTCCTATTTTATCATTTACGACGGAGATTCCCAGTCCCAACCCGCTGAAGCCGATGGGACTATGGACACTAATACTTTGGGTTTCTGGTGCGCCATCAAGTCCAACCCATTGACTGCGGTGCAATGCAACGGCACTTAACATGCCGCGATTCCCAGCGTATGCTGGGTTTATCGCAACTGTATTATACATATATTGTGTATACTGAGCATCTTGCTGAGCCATTCCACTAAGTCCCACTAGAAGAAGGAATATGCTTATTGAAAATTTCATCATTCTCTTTTTGTGATTATTGAATTTCATATTTCCTATCTCTGAATGTAGATGTAACCTGCTTTTGACTTACCGTTACCATCAAGATCAATATACTTGAATATGTAAAAGTAGGTTCCCACTGGCAACTCTTCGTTTTGCTGAATTGTAATTCTACCCTCAGAAACTCCACGGAACACTTGTCCATTCTGACCATAATTTTCAGTCTCATAAACCTGCACACCCCAACGGTTGTAGATTTCTAGACTGTTATCTGGATAACATTCAATTTGACCAATTGTCAAGAAATCATTCTGAGTATCTCCATTAGGAGATATACCGTTAAATATTTCTGGTTCCCCACAAACTGGTGGTTCGATGATTTCATCAAATTCTAAGTAATCAAAGATTCCATCACCATCAGTATCTCTCGTGTTACCTGTGTTAGGGTTCTGATCTCCATCTGGATCTGGACCTTCATCAATAGTTAAGAAAGGATCACCATCGTCATTATCATCTAGATAATCTGGAATACCATCACCATCTGTATCTTGATCTGAAGGATTGTTATCGCCGTCATAATCTTCATAGATCGTGTTAACTGTGTCACCATCGTCATCAATATCACGGAAATCAACATCTTCTGTTCCATCAAGATCTGGAAGCTGAGAAGGGTCACCAGTCAAGTCAAGTCCATCAGGATCTCCATAACCGCTGGTATCGCCATCGTAGGAATCATCCAAACCATCAACATCCACATCAACGCCGCTAGGTAAAACATCTGCTATACCATTGTGATCAAAATCATGCCCTTCTATTCTGTCTCGAACATTATCATCATCTGAATCTGTATCCACATAATCCTGAACGCCATCCTGATCAAAATCAAATTCTTCAATAGGCGATCCATTTGTATCATAGGCATCATCGACACCATTGTTATCAGAATCGACACCTGAAGGAGCGATATAATCAAAAGTTTGTTGAGACTCTACGTTATCTGTGATTCCATCATCGTCAGAATCTTGATCTAAATAGTCTGGTCTCTGGTCAACATCAGAAGCTCTAGGAGCAGCAGAAACACCGCTGCCGTCAATACCATCATCTTCCGCTGCATCTGGAATACCGTTGATACCTACCGGACCATCAACCATACCGTCATTATCCGCATCTAAAGCAGAGTTTCCGGTTTCGTTAACATCATAAATACCATCGTTATCACTGTCTAAATCCAGATGGTTAGATATACCGTCACCATCAGTATCAAAACTAGGATTCACAACACCGTCATCATTCCCAATGGCAGCATTGTTATCATCATCGTCTAAATATGCTGGCACTCCATCACCATCAATGTCGATGTCTGGGTTAGATCCAACTTCCACAATATCTGGAATTCCATCGTTATCATCATCTTCATCAAATAATGCGATGTCATCTTGAGAGTCAAGGTAATTGGGTATACCGTCGCCATCTGAATCGTCATTTGTAGGATCTCCATCTCCATTTACATCTTCACCTACATTAGGATCGTTATTAGCTCCTCCTGTTTCAAATGTTAATAATCCATCTTCATCATCATCTTCATCTCTAAAGTCAGGATTATCATTCAAACCATCTCTATTGGGAAGATCAAATGCGGTATCAGTTACTAGCAATCCGTTAGGGTCTGCAAAGTCTCCAATGGATCCGTCAAATGCATCATCTAAACCATCATTGTCGTTGTCAGTTCCTGTTAACTCAAGATCAGGAATACCATCTGCATTGAAATCATTTCCTTCAATCGTGTCTGGTACGTTATCACCATCAGAATCTAGGTCTAGATAATCTGGGAATGCATCTTGATTCGTATAATCAAAATCAACTTCAGTATTCACAGGATTAATCGGAGTACCATTAGTGTCATACGCATCATCAACTCCATTTCCATCCGTATCTACTCCAGAAGGAATAATATAGCCATTCGATGATTGAGATTCAACATTGTCTGGAATACCATCGCCATCTGAATCTTGATCTTTATAATTAGGTAAGTTGTCACTATCTAATTCTGATTCAAGAGGATCTTTGCTAACTCCAGCACCATCAACGCCACCATCTTCTGCTGCATCTGGAATACCATTAACCCCTACTGGGCCGTCGACCATACCATCATTGTCAGCATCAAGATTATTGTTTCCAGTTTCAACGACGTCATAAACCCCATCGTTATCTACATCTAAATCTAAATGATTTGGGAAACGATCTCCATCCAGATCTGTGCTAGGTTCTATTAAGCCATCGGCATTATCGACAAAGAAATCGTTATCATCATCATCAAGATAAGAAGGAACTCCATCTTTATCATTATCAATGTCTGGATCAAACCCATCCAATTCAACGATATCTGTAATACCATCATTATCATCATCCAAGTCAAATGGATTTGCCAACCCGTCATCATCAGAATCGATATAAACTATTGTTGGATCATCAGGATCGCCATTTCCATCCTGATCTATATCGGCAGGATTGTTAGGATCATCTGAAACGTCTGTTATGTCATTTGAATTCGGATCTTGCGCTGTACCAGTAATAGAATTTATCGCTCTATTATTACGCACATCTGCTTCGCTTACAGTATGTTGAGCCGTTACATTTACTGTTTGATTAGGAGCTAACGTAGCAATTACTGATGGTATTAAAGTTCCATCATCTGCGTTTGCATCAGTCAATACAATATTTGTCAACGTTACGACACCTGTATTTGTAACAGTTATGCTGTAAGTCAAAACATCACCTTGATTAACAAATCTTGTTTGATCAGCAATCTTTAATATGCTGAATGATCCTCTGCTTAATGGCAAATCAGTTATGGTAGGATCATCTGGGTCACCATCACCATCTGGATCTTCATCTGTTGGGTTGTTTGGATCATCAGATGTATCCGTTACATCGTCACCATCTGGGGAAGTTCCCGTAGCCAACGCTTGGTTCCTTACCGTTCCCGCATCTATGTCAGACTGCTGGATCGTGTAGGTTCCCGTAAACGTAGTACTGTCTACTCCACTTGGGCCTGGGGG
>NZ_JADFCO010000064.1 GCF_015356755.1 Nonlabens antarcticus
ATACAACAATTTTAGACCACACCTATCCAATCACATGCTCACACCACAACAGATGCATAAACAGAATAAACTCAAAAGAAAACAGTACAAATCAAAAAAGCTCAACGATGCTAGCATCGTTCAGCTTTAAGTAATAAATTTAATCCTTCAATAATCTGTATCGGTTATTTAGGACGAGACATTGTATATTTAATTGCCCCTAAAAATATCCCCCATGAAACAAATTATACTTTTTGTGCTTCTATTTGCAAGTTTTGCAGGTTTTGCACAAGTTACTAATGAGTTTGAACCCAGAAGCTGGTCGATGATTGAAAAGTCATCCGTACAGATGACTCCCGTGATCCTGCCAGCTGTGGATGTCGATGCATTAATTGAAGAAGACCAGGAAATCGCAAAAACAAAGTTTAATAAAGCATTGCGGGTAGGGGAAGATATTGAGGTAGATCTTGATCTATATAACTCTGGATCATGGACTACATTAAAGAATGGCGATCGTTTATGGCGTTTGAATGTAGTTGCCAAAGGCGCAAAGTTCACTAGAGCTATTTTTGATCTCTACAGTCTTCCGGAAGGAGCTGAAATGTACTTGTATAATAATGATAAATCAGACCGTATAGGTCCTTATACGTCAAATGAGAATCAAGAAGATGGTATATTAGGTTCCTGGATCATCGAAGGAGATAATTTGTGGATTGAATATTACGAGCCTGCAAGAGTAAAAGGATTGGGCCGCTTGAGTGTTTCTTCAATCACTTATGGATATATAGATTTATTTAAAAAAAATGATGGGTTTGCCAAGCTGAATGAATCTGGGTCTTGTAATGTGGATGTTTTGTGTAATCCTAACACGGGTTCTCCTGGGATTAAGGACTGGAGTACAGCTAGAGACAACCACATTAACTCAGTAGCGAGGATTTTAATCCCTAGGGGGAATCAAGCATTTTTATGCACTGGTTCTATCATCAATAGTACCGCCCAAAATGCAACTCCCTATTTTTTAACTGCAAATCACTGCCTCGATACTTTTGAAGGCGCAGGAAGTAGTTTTAACGCAAATAACTGGACTTTTGGCTTTCAGTGGTATGCAAACGATTCTGATAAAAGATGTGCCAGTTTTCAAGCAACAGGCGCGAGTAACCCTGTGCCAGTTAGGATTTTAACTGGTGCTCAATTGAAAGCTAACAATGACGATAGTGATGTCGCTTTATTTCTTTTAAACCAAAACCCTCCTCGAGCTTGGAATTTATACTACGCAGGTTGGGATAGAAGTGGTGCAATTCCAACGCAACAATTAGGAGTACACCATCCGAGAGGAGATATTATGAAAATATCTAGAAATGACCAAGCTGCTGATCTTACAACGATAGTCTTTAATGGTCAAAATCAAACACTGACATGGAAGGTTGCAGACTGGGATTACGGAGTTACTGAAGGAGGTTCTTCAGGAAGTTTTTTGTTAAACCAGGATGATCAGATAATTGGTCAATTAGCAGGAGGAGGTGCAGAATGTCTAGGTACTACTGATAATGGAGATCCAGATTTCTACGGCAGGTTCGATGTAAGCTGGAATAGCGGGTTGAATGCGTCTACTAGACTACGTGATTGGCTTGACCCAAGTGCTACCGGAGCAATAACTCAAAAAGGAGCATATTATCAAACGTTAAGCAGCGATGAAATCATTAAACCATCATTGGAAATAAAAATCTATCCTAATCCGTCTACTGGTTTATATATTATTGAAAGTGAACTACCTACGACCTACCAAGTATACAATTTGAATGGACAGTTAATGATCAATGGTTCTACAAGTGTGACCAGCGATCAACTAGACTTAACGCCAGTAGCAACCGGCTTATATTTTATAAAAATTACCGCTGGGAATCAAACTATTACCAGAAAGTTGGTAAAACAATAAACTACGGTTTAAACCTTATACGCGTCGCTAGATTCCTTAATTTTGCGACGCGTTTTTATGGAAAATTTGAAGGATACTAGAAAAGATATACGGTCATTAACTCTCGAGCATTTGCGCGACTATTTTGTCGAACAAGGGGAAAAAGCTTTTAGGGGCAACCAGATCTATGAATGGTTGTGGAAAAAGGGCGCGCACTCTTTTGATGATATGACAAACCTTTCCATGTCTACTCGTGAATTTCTGGAGGAGCATTTTGTTATCAATCATATACGTGTGGATGATATGCAGCGCAGTAGTGACGGAACGATTAAGAATGCTGTGAAATTACACGATGGATTGACAGTAGAATCTGTAATGATACCCACGCCTACAAGAACTACTGCTTGTGTTTCTTCTCAAGTGGGCTGTAGTTTGAATTGTGAGTTTTGTGCTACGGCACGATTAAAGCGCATGCGTAATTTAAACCCAGACGAGATTTATGATCAGGTAGTTGCTATTGATCAGCAAAGTAGGTCCTATTACAACAGACCACTTTCAAATGTGGTTTTTATGGGAATGGGAGAACCTCTTATGAATTACAATAATGTAATTAAATCCATCGAAAAAATCACGGGTAATGACGGTCTGGGAATGTCTCCTAAAAGAATTACCCTTTCTACAAGCGGTGTTCCTAAAATGATTAAGAAACTTGCAGACGATGGACCTAAATTCAATCTGGCACTTTCCCTACACAGTGCGATTGATGAGAAGAGAACAAAAATAATGCCTTTCAATGAACAGTTTCCTTTGGCAGATATAAAGGAAGCGCTTAAATACTGGTACGATACCACAGGCACGCGTGTGACTTATGAATATGTGGTATGGAAAGGCATCAATGACCAGATGGAAGATGTAGATGCACTCGTTAAATTTTGCAAAGTGATTCCTTGTAAGGTGAATATTATCGAGTACAACAGCATCGACGACGCTAGGTTTGAGCAAGCAGACCAGTCTGTCATTGATATGTATGAACACGAGCTTGAAAGAAATAGAATTGTTGTAAACATACGTCGCAGTCGTGGTAAGGATATTGATGCGGCTTGTGGGCAACTGGCAAATAAGTCTTCTCAATAATTATTTTCCGCTTACGCGAAAAGGATCTTACTCTTCATTAATTAAACTACTCTTGACCTTGTTATAATATTCAAGATGAAATAAAGATTGCTTTGAAGCGTTTTACCAACGCTCTAAAAATTCAGTCTAACCGGTATCGTATCGTGATACATTGAGCGCTTACTCTTATCTTTGAGATATGAAGATTGTAGAGCAGATCAAGCAGCCTATAGGATATGAAATGGAACTTTTTGAAGAGAAGTTTCGTTTATCGATGGCATCTCGCATTCCGCTGCTTAACAGAATCACCTATTTTATTGTCAACCGCAAAGGGAAGCAAATGCGCCCCATGTTTGTGTTTCTCGTTGCAAAAATGATAGGTAATGGTCAAGTGAATGATCGCACCTATCGCGGTGCTGCCGTTATTGAATTGATACACACTGCAACTTTAGTTCATGATGATGTTGTGGATGAAAGCTTCAAAAGACGTGGTTTCTTTTCGGTAAATTCCTTGTGGAAGAATAAGATCGCCGTTTTAGTAGGTGATTATTTATTGTCAAAAGGATTGTTACTCTCTATAGATAATAAGGATTTTGATCTCTTACAAATTATCAGTGTAGCAGTTCGCGAGATGAGTGAAGGGGAACTGCTACAAATTGAAAAGGCAAGACGTTTAGATATTACAGAAGAGGTCTATTATGACATTATTACAAAGAAAACTGCTACTCTAATTGCTGCTTGCTGCAGCTTAGGTGCTTGTGCGGTATCTCCTGAAAGTCCAGATGTGGAAAAGATGCTCAAATTCGGTGAGCTTATCGGTATTGCATTTCAGATCAAGGATGACTTATTTGATTATGGTAATCAAAGAATCGGCAAGCCGACTGGAATTGATATTAAAGAGCAAAAAATGACACTCCCTTTGATCTACACGCTTAATAATGTTTCAAATAAAGAGAAGCGGTGGGTAATTAATAGTGTAAAACGCCACAATCGTGATAAAAAAAGGGTTCGAGAAGTGATACAATTCGTCAAGGATAATGGAGGTCTTGATTATGCGGTAGCTGCGATGTATGATTACAAAAACAGGGCGTTAGAAATTTTAAATACTTATCCAGAATCAGAATATAAAAGGTCACTTCTAATGATGGTTGATTATGTAATCGATCGTGAGAAGTAAATATGCTTTGTAGAATTTCGCTTTCGCGAAAGCGAATGTTTCATCATAATTAAGACAAGAATTGTCAATCATTCAAGAGCAAAAAACTGACCTCTTTTGCACGTCGTAAGCCCTATTTTACCGATTATAACTCTGCTGAAATTAACGTCTTCTTGCGAGCCTAAAAAAAGTACCTTTGCAGCTGCAAAAGCAGGATTATGAGTATAGTAGCTATAGTAGGTCGTCCCAACACGGGAAAAAGCACCCTTTTTAACCGTTTAATCAGACGCCGTGAGGCGATAACCGACGCTAGGAGCGGTGTGACAAGAGATAGACATTATGGAAAAAGCGACTGGAATGGTCGTGAATTTTCAGTCATTGATACTGGTGGTTATGCTATAGGTAGTGATGATGTTTTTGAGGAAGAGATCGATAAGCAGGTAGAACTTGCCATCGATGAGGCTGACGTTATCTTATTCCTAGTCGATGCAGCAGATGGGATTACCCGGGAAGATGAGGATGTTGCAAATCTATTGCGCAAGATCAAAAAAACTGTTTTACTCGTTGTTAATAAGGTTGATAATCCTACAAGAGAGCAAGCAGCATATGAATTCTATAATTTAGGATTGGGCGATTATTATTCCATTTCCAGTATTAGCGGTAGTGGAACTGGTGACTTGCTAGATGCCGTGGTAGAAGCTTTGCCAGAACATGTGGAGGTTGAAGAAGAGGATCTACCTCGATTTGCTGTAGTAGGACGTCCTAATGCAGGAAAGTCTTCTTTCATCAATGCACTTATCGGACAAGAACGCTATATCGTTACTGACATTGCTGGAACGACAAGGGATTCTATGGATACCAAATACAGTCGTTTTGGTTTTGAATTCAATTTAGTTGATACCGCAGGAATTCGCCGTAAGAAAAAGGTAAAAGAAGACTTGGAGTTTTATAGCGTGATGCGCAGTGTACGTGCCATAGAACATTGTGATGTATGTCTTGTCGTGATGGATGCCACTCGTGGCTTTGATGGTCAGGTGCAGAACATATTCTGGCTGGCAGAGCGCAACCGTAAGGGAATTGTGATACTCGTAAATAAATGGGATCTTGTGGAAAAAGATACCAACTCCGCTCGAGATTATGAGGCAGAAATCCGTCGTGAGATGGAACCATTTACAGATGTTCCCATTGTATTTATATCGGTTTTGAACAAGCAACGTATTTTCAAAGCTATTGAGACGGCTGTAGAAGTTTACAAAAACCGAAGCAAGAAAATTAAGACCAGTAAATTAAATGAGATCATGTTGCCTATTATTGAGCACACGCCACCGCCATCGCTTAAAGGTAAGTTTGTCAAGATCAAGTTTATTACACAGTTGCCTACATCACAGCCACAGTTTGCTTTTTTCTGTAATTTGCCACAATATGTACGTGATCCTTACAAGCGCTTTTTAGAAAATAAATTACGAGAGAATTTTGACTTTAACGGAGTTCCCGTGAGCGTTTACATGAGGAAAAAGTAATAGATCAATATTTTAAACGTTTTTATTATAGACTAAAAGATTATGAAAAGGATTTTATTCATGGGTATGCTTTTTTTAACGAGCACTACCGTTTTTGCACAACAATTCAACATTACAGGAACCGTGGTGGACTCCTTAACTAAGCAAAAACTACTGAGTACGACTGTTTTCTTAGAATCTGCTCAGGACTCGACTTTAGTCACCTATTCAATCACAGATATTGAAGGTAATTTTACATTAACGGGAAATACTAATTATGAGATTCTGAATTTCTTTACGTCGTTTCAAGGATATAAAGAAATTACTCAAACCATTGATCTTTCAAAGGAGCGCAACTTTGACATGGGTACCATTTTACTGAGTAGTGATATTGAATCATTAGGGGATGTTGTGGTCAAAGCTCGAAAAGCACCGATCACGGTCAAAAAAGACACCCTTGAATTTAATGCAAAATCTTTTAATACTCAGGCAGATGCAACGCTAGAAGATGTTATCAAACAGCTACCAGGAGTTGAACTGGACAAGGAAGGTAAGATAACCGTGAATGGTAAAGAGGTCACTAAAATTCTAGTAAACGGGAAAGAATTCTTTGGTGATGATCCACAAATTGCTTTAAAAAATCTTCCTAAAGATATAATTGACAAAATTCAGGTAACCGAATCAAAAACCGAAGAGCAAAAGCAATCTGGAGATTCTGGAGATGATAATGCGAGTGAGATTAATATCACTATTGATAAAGATAAGAACAAAGGAATTTTCTCTAGACTTACCGCTGGTGGTGGTACGGACGATCGATATTCTTTAAGCGGTATCGTGAACTACTTTAATGAAGAGTTTAGAGTTAGTGTTTTGGGAAGTAGCAATAACATTAACAGTCCTGGTTTTTCTTTTGATGAGATCTACGATGCAATGGGAAGAAGTGCGTACTCCGTGAGCCGCAGTTCCGGTGGAAGTTTTGGAATTAACGGTCTCAACTTTGGTGGCGGTGGTGGAATCACGAGCAGTAGATCAGCTGGACTTAATGTGACTAATGAATTTAGTGAAAAGCTGGAAACTGATGGAAATTACTTCTACGGTAAATCTGATAATATCTCAGAAAGTAATTCAAGAAGAACCACTTTTCTACCAGACCGTACCTTTACTACAGAAAGTGCTAACCGCAGTAATAGCCTGGGTGATAATCATAGATTTGGAGCTAGGATAACTATCAAGCCAGATACTTTAACTACTATTTATTTTAGACCTAGTGGTACGATCTCAGATAATACTGGATTTAGCGACCGATTTTCTGAATCTTCAGATGAGCAGGGAAATGTTATCAACGATGTTACTACATCAAACCAGAATACGTCAGACAATCGAAGTTTATCTGCTAACCTATATGTGAGTCGCAGGTTAAAGACAAAAGGAAGTTATCTAAGTATTTCTGCGGAGGTTTCTGATAATAAGAGTGACTCTGAAAATTTGTTTAACTCGGTTAGAAACACGTTTGGGAACAATAATACTAGTGAGGTACAAGACCAACTTATTGAGCAAAATACCCAGAATACAGAGTATAGCTTGAATCCAACTTACCGTCAAGCTTTTAGTGAAGCCTGGCGTGCAAAAATTGAATATAATTATATCAACAGGGACCAAACCAGCAACCGTAGTGTTTTTGATCTGAACGTAGGTGGTGGTCAGAATGCTTTTGATCCTTCTTTGAGCAACGATTTTAATGTATTAAGTGAGCAACACCGTCCAGAATTAGGAGTGGAATATGAAAAAAACGATCTACGGGTAGAATTAGGAACCGGTTATATCTATCAAACTCTCGAGAGCAAGGATGTTTTGCAACAATCTAGTTTTGATAAGGATTTTAATAATATCTATTTGCGTGCAAACATTCGTCAGAAATTAGGAAAATTTGGTCGTATGTCCTTAAGTTACCGCAATGGTGTTGATGTTCCTAGCGTTCGACAATTGCAACCAGTAGCAGACCGTACAGACCCTACAAATATTGTCGTGGGTAATCCAGACCTTAACGCCACAGTAAACCACAATATTTCTGTGAACCTGAGCAACTATAATTGGGAAACAAATCAAGGTTTTTTTATGGGTGGTAGACTAACCTTCAATCAAGATGATGTTACCGCTATAACAACGACCGATGAGAATTTGATACGTACCACTAGCTATACAAACGTTGATGGCAATAGAAATGGTTATGTGTATGCAGATTATAACAAATCCTGGAAAAAAGACAACCGTGAAATAGGTGGTGGACTTTCCTTGAACGGGAACTACAACCGTAATTTTGGTTTTACTAATGGGGCAATGTTTGAAAGTGTGGCGACCACCATCACTCCAGGAGCAGAGTTTGAATATTCCATAGTGGACCTATTTGATATAGATATAGAATACAGTCTCAACCTGAATAACACGGCTTATGATATTTCTTCCATCGAGGATCAAGAATTTGTAAATCACAATCTTTCCATTGACCTCACGTCCTACTGGCCTAAGAACATTACTACCGGTTTGCGTGGAGAGTATAACCGTTATGGCAATGTATCTCCAGAATTTGACAACGATAGTTTTGTGCTCATCGGTAGTCTGGGGTATAAATTTGCAGGAGATAAAGCGATCGTTAAAGTAACGGCCTATGATATTCTTGACCAGGTGATTAGCACGAGGCGTGTGGCTACACAAGATTACGTTCTTGATACCAGTAGCTTAGTTTTACAACAATATTTCATGGCTAGTTTTACCTATAAGTTTTCAAGATTCGGTGGTAAGGATCCTAATAATAATAGAAGAGGCTAAGATCTTTATGACGAGTTAGCTTTCGCGAAAGCGAACTCGTTTAAACTCTTTTAGGAACGATAATTTTAGCAACGACCATTTTAATTCACACATTTTACTAAAATCAGTCATAGAAAACTCTAGGTAGGATTCCATCGTATATCTTATCATAACTGACTTATTTATATTCTTCCCAACTATTTTGTCGACTTGTTTTGACTTACTATACTTGTAAGCTTAGGACATTGTAAAATGAATATGCAATTGTCCTTTAAATCTTTCTTCCCTTGATTAATAGTCCTGTCATCAAAGTAATTATTCCAGCCTTTAATGAGGCAGACTCTATAGGTTTAGTAATTAATGATCTTCCTGATATTGTGACTGAAGTTATTGTTATAAGCAATAACTCTACTGATGACACCGTAAAAAATGCTACAGCCTCTGGTGCAACCGTTTTAGAAGAGCCTAGACGTGGCTATGGATTTGCTTGTCTTAAGGGATTAAGATATATAGCAGACAGTAAAGCAAAGCCAGATATTGTAGTATTTGTTGATGGAGATTATAGTGATTATCCAGAACAACTCACAGATATTATTAAACCGATTATAAACGATAACATCGACTTGGTCATAGGTGCAAGAGATAAGAGGCTCAGGGAAACTGGGTCCATGACCGGACCACAGATATTTGGGAACTGGCTTGCTACATCACTGATGTCATTATTTTTCAGCTCGCGGTTTACAGATTTAGGGCCTTTTAGAGCCATTAAGTATGAAAAGTTACTAGCGCTTCACATGGAAGATCAAACCTATGGATGGACAGTAGAAATGCAACTTAAAGCACTTAAGAAAAATTACTCTTATGTAGAGGTGCCCGTCAAATACCGTAATAGAATAGGCGTATCCAAGGTTTCTGGAACTTTGAAAGGGGCTATATTTGCAGGTGTAAAAATCTTAACATGGATCTTCAAATACGGGCTTAAAAAATGATTCTCGAGTGGATTTGTATTATTATATACTCAGCATCATTAGTAATGATTTTGTTTTATGCATTATCACAGCTCAACTTGCTGGTTAATTACCTGAAGGCTCATAAGGAAACCGCCGTAGAAATTGACCCTGTTTTCTTAAACCCTGATCAACTACCCTTTGTTACTATACAACTTCCTGTGTATAATGAATTGTACGTCATGAAGCGGCTATTGCAAAATATTGCGTTGATTGACTACCCTAAAAATAAATTAGAAATTCAGGTTCTGGATGATAGCACAGACGAATCTCTCGAAATCACCTCTAACGAGATTGATAAATTACAGATTTTGGGATTTGATATTGAGCATATTATGCGTGTGGACCGTGACGGTTATAAAGCTGGAGCGCTCAAAGAAGGATTGAAAACTGCCAAAGGGGAGTTCATAGCCATATTTGATGCTGACTTTCTTCCTGATCCAGACTGGCTTCATAAAACCGTAGGGTATTTTCAGGATCCTGAAATAGGAGTGGTTCAAACACGATGGTCACACCTTAATCGTGATTACAGTATTCTAACACAAGTCCAAGCGTTTGCACTAGACGCTCACTTTACACTGGAGCAGGTAGGTCGCAATTCTAAAGGACATTTTATCAACTTCAATGGCACTGCTGGAATCTGGCGCAAACAAACCATTTACGATGCTGGTAACTGGCAAGGCGACACCTTGACGGAAGATCTAGATTTGAGTTATCGTGCCCAGCTTAAAAACTGGAAATTCAAATATCTAGAAAACGTTACCACACCTGCAGAACTCCCTATCGTTATCAGCGCCGCCCGCACACAGCAATTTCGATGGAATAAAGGCGGTGCAGAGAATTTTCAGAAAATGTTCAAGCGTGTTTTGAGCAGCGATCATTTGTCTTTCAAAACTAAATTTCACGGGATATTACACCTATTGAATAGCACCATGTTTTTAAATGTACTCATAGTGGCCGTATTAAGTATCCCTATGCTTTATATTAAAAATGAGTACGAACACCTAAAGGTCTACTTCATTGTCATGAGTTTTTTTGTGATTAGCACCGTGATATTTTTCATCTGTTATTGGTTTATGTACCGTAATATTTATGGTGGTGGTTTTAAGAAGTTTATTAGATACATAGGAATGTTTTTCGCATTTTTTTCCATCGCTATGGGTTTTTCCTTACATAATTCCATTGCTGTAATAGAAGGTCATTTTGGGAAACGTAGCGAGTTTGTTCGCACGCCTAAATTTAATCTCTCAACCATCGGTAGCAATTGGAAAACAAATATCTATCTCAGAAAAAACATGAGTCCACATGTGATAGTTGAAGGATTACTCACCTTATACTTTATTTTCGGCATGTACTCTGCATTTATAGTGGGCAATCAGGGTGGCGATTTTGGACTATTTCCGTTTCATTTAATGCTTGCATTAGGGTTCGGTTTTGTATTCATCCGTAGTTTAACCGACAAGCAGTAGATGAAGTCGCGTTTACAGAATGGCTTTGGAATATTATTGATTCTTAGTTTTTTTTGTTACGCTATATTTAGTTCGCTTTCGCGAAAGCAGTTTTCTGATAGCCTTATTTGCTATGCAGGATTATTTGTGCTCTTTTTTGGATTTTACTGGATCTCAAAAAAAGCCGAAGCTAAAAACCTCTCCTTATTTCCAGCTTATCTAGGAAAATGGTTGCGGCAACCCTCGTATATAATAGCCTGGTTTTTTGCAGGAATCGCGCTGCGGCTCGTATTTTTATGGGATACTCCTAATTTGTCTCAGGATTTCTTTAGGTTCATTTGGGATGGGCATCTACTTCTCAATGGCTTGAATCCGTATCTCTATTTACCTGATGATATCATCAAATCAACTGCCGACTTCATTCCAAATGCTACATTTTTACATGCATCAATGGGCGAGCTATCTAGCGGTCATTACACGAATTACCCACCTCTCAACCAACTTTTCTTTGCTGTTGCGGCTTATTTAGGTGGTGAAAGCATGCTTGCTAGTGTTATCTGGATGCGGTTGTTTATAATATGTTTTGATATTCTAATATTCATATATGGACTTAAGTTATTGGGATTATTAGGAAAACCAGATTACTTGATGCTTTTATACTTTTTGAATCCTTTTATTATTATTGAATTAACCGGAAACCTACACTGGGAAGGCGTGATGGCTTGCTTGATGCTGATGGGAGTTTACTATTTCATAAGCTATGACCGCATCAAAAGTCCCATCTTTTTGGGTTTTGGAATCTTGTTAAAACTGCTTCCTTTGATGATTTTACCATTGTTAATCAAAGGAATGCGCTGGAAAAAGGCCGTATGGTATTTTTTAATATTGACAGCAACGGTCTCTTTGGGTTTTGCACCTTTTATATCGCAACAGCTGATCTCAAATTACAGTTCTTCCGTAGGACTATGGTTTGGAACTTTTGAATTTAATGCCAGTATTTACTACCTGATTCGATATATCGGTTTTGAGATTACTGGTTACAATATCATAGGCATTGTTGGCAAGATCCTACCGTTAGTAACGTTTATGGTTATTTTATTGTTCGCCGCCATTAGAAAAAACCAATTTCCAGAAATTCTGCTGGGAAGTATTCTGTTTTCGTTCACGGTATATATAATGCTTTCCACCACCGTCCATCCCTGGTATTTGACCATTCCATTATTGTTTTCCATATTCACCAGATATAGATATATGGTGCTATGGAGTGCCTTAGTATTTTTGAGTTATTCTGCTTATTCAAATCTAGATTTTCAAGAAAATTTGTGGTTGATAGGTATAGAATATGCTTTAGTTTTAGGGTTCCTCATTTATGAACTCACAAAAAATTCTAATTATCTAGTACAACCACCACACGCAGATTAGTTTTTATGTAGCTGAAAATTAGTAGATTGTCACGATTGTCCTATAAGTGTCGCATATAAGTCGATCTGATTATTGATATTTAAGGATTGGCTCCAGCTACATTTGGACTAACAAATAATTCAAGATCATGGAATCCATAGCCGCCAAAATAAAGCAAGCTCGCATCAAGAAGGGAATGTCTCAAGAAGAGCTCGCAGAAGGTTCCCAGATAAGTCTGCGCACCGTTCAACGCATCGAGAGCGGTCAAAATGAACCACGAGGCAAAACATTACAGCTCATTTGCGAAACCTTGCAAATCAATATTGAGGATTTGTTGGATTATGGAAAGCATGAAGACCGGCAGTTCTTAATGTTCTTTCATTTGTCGGTTATTACGGGTGCTTTTATTCCCGTCGGAAACATCATTTTGCCATTGGTATTATGGATGACTAAGAAAGATAAAATTGTTGGGTTACATAGAATTGGAGCAAAACTTTTAAACTTTCAATTGGTGTGGACATTTTTTGCATATGCAACACCAATTTTATTTAGCATTTTTATCTCAGGACCTCTAATTAATATTGACTTTGACCCTGTTACCGTAACTCTACTTCAAATATTTGGGCTGAGTACAATCAATTACTTGTTTGCTATCCTTTTTGGGATCCAAAACTATCGCGGTAAACAAATAACCTATCCCAGTATTATTCCTATGATCAGATAACTCTTCTGGGTTATGAGAAATTAAAAAAACTGCTTTAAGATTATTACTCAAAGCAGTTTGATAATTTTTGGCCTCACTTAAATTACAAAGGTTCTACCGATTCTATCAATTCAAACTCTAATTCACCACTATCACTCAGTTGGTATTTATATAGACTTCTACCTAATATATGTCCATCTTCATAGTCAGCGATCAGCCATTCTGCTCCCAATAGCTGAACACGAACGAAATGCATCTTACCACCAAGAACTGCTTCTAATGGGATCAACTCTGGTCTGGAACGAAGTGTTTTCTCAATAAATTCTTCTGGACTATCAATGTTGTGTTTCTCGAATTGCTTACCATGAAATGCCTTGTTAAACCAGTAATTTGACTCTGGAGTTTGCGTGCTCAATACATTTAATAATGAATCGTATCGTACCTCCAAGGCTTGTTGTTGAAATACCTGGTTATTCTCTTCCGATTTATCTTTTGGGGTTTCCGTGCAACTAGAGATGAAAAATAAAATTGAAATTAACACTATTGCTTTGTTCATCTGAATAGAAATTATGTAAAGCTGCCGCAAGATCTCTTGAGGCAGCCTTTGAATTTTGTGAGTTGATAAACCCTTAATTATTTAAGTTTTTTCTTTTTAACACTATACAAGTCGGTACGACGATCTTTAATGTTTTTAACCGCACCATAATTATGCAGTTCTTTTAATAAATCAAGATCCACATCTGCCACCAGGATCATCTCAGTATTAGGCGTTGCTTCTGCTTTGACTCCGTTTGCTGGGAAAGCAAAATCACAAGGTGTAAACACGGCACTCTGGGCATAAGAAATGTCCATATTTTCCACGGCAGGTAAATTTCCAACGCTACCAGCAATAGCTACATAACATTCATTCTCGACCGCTCGAGCCTGACAACACAAGCGAACTCGTGCATATGCATTCTGTGTGTCTGTTAAGAAGGGAACAAATAGAATTTGCATTCCATCTTCCATCATAATTCGACTAAGTTCAGGGAACTCGCTGTCATAACAAATCAGGATGCCTATTTTCCCGCAATCGGTGTCAAAAGTTTGAATTTTGTTTCCACCCTTTAGTCCCCAGACTTTCTCCTCGTCAGGTGTAACATGGATTTTTTCATAGCGTTCTATAGTTCCATCACGCCTGCAAAGGTTTCCAATATTATATAGCTGCCCATCAATAATTTCAGGCATAGAACCCGTAATAATATTGATGTTGTACTTTATGCTCAACTCAGAAAACCGCTCGCGTATCATCACGGTATATTTAGCAAGCTCTCGTATGGCATCACTGACGCTGTGGTCATTATATGCCGCCATTAAAGGCGCATTAAAGTATTCTGGAAAGAGGGCAAAATCAGATCTATAGGCGGCTAGTGCATCAACAAAGTATTCTACTTGTTGCATGAGTTCCTCAAAACCAGAATAGGGACGCATTTGCCACTGGATCAAGCCTAATCTTACCGTACTCTTTACCGTTTTTGTGTCGTCAGCCTTAAGCGGTGCGGTATAATAGATATTATCCCATTCTAATAAAACGGCATACTGTTTAGAAGCAGCATCTTCTTCAAGATAATTTTTAAGTACTCGTGAGACGTGGAAATCATTGCTCAGTTGAAAGTTCAAGACAGGGTCATTGATCTCTTTCATGCGTACTTTCTCAATGTACTGTTTAGGAGTTAAATCCTTTGAGTGGTTGTGATATCCAGGAATTCTACCGCCAAAAGCGATTCCTCTTAAATTGAGGTTCTCGCACAATTCCTTACGATAGTCGTACAAACGCCTTCCTAATCGCATCCCTCGATACTGTGGTTTTATAAAGACCTCAATTCCATAGAGAACATCACCATCTGCATCGTGTGTTCCAAATTCATAACTACCAGTTACTTGTTCATAGGTGTATTGTCCTCTAAAATCATCGTAATTCACGATAATAGTAAGCGCACAAGCCACGATTTCTTCATTGACTTTGAGTACTACTTGCCCTTCAGGAAATTTCTTTACTAAGGTTTTTATTTGTTCTTTATCCCATATAGAATCAGGTAGGTTTGAATAGGAATCGATCATGGCATGTCTCAGCTCATTATAATCGCTTACCTGTAAAAATTCCAGATTTAAATTATCAATTTTATCCATCGGTACCGTACTCATATTCTAGTGTTGTCTTGTTATTGTCGTTGAACCTAATATAGGATAAGAGGTCTTCATGTTTTATTGTAATGCTGTTAATTTTAGCACTTAAAAAACCTGTAATCCACTTTGAAGTGGCTTACAGGTAATTGTTATGATATTTAATATGATGCTGGTACTCTTAAATAACAGCTTTGCGTCGCAATACTGCTCTCAAGTTTATCGCCTTGAATCAGATCGATTATGTGTAGTTATGCCTTTGAAGTCAACATAATGATTACAATCGCTTGTGCATGAAAAAGAAAGTGTTTTCCACGCAGTACCGTACAAACTCTCTAACGTCGCACCATTGTCCGTAGGAACGATTCTGAATTTGAATTCCGGCAAATCGTCGCTCAGATTGATTTCTTCGTTAGACTCGTCAGCCATACCATAAGCATTGATAACCTGAGATCGATTGTTGTTTTTAGTCCAAGATAGCTCTGTCCAGGCACATCCTTCTGTACATTCCAGTTTTACAGTACCATTATTTACTTCTAGGATGCTAATTTTAAAATTCTCAGATACTTTATCTTTTCCTTTGGTAGAGCCACAGGAAGCAAGAACAACTCCCATCAATAATGTCAAAAATATATTTCTCATAATAGATGTTTTATAAATAGTTTGGATAATACCGATATGCTTTAAAGTTAATCATTTCGCTCGATGACTTAATGCTTGTCGTTTTTACTAGATATACTTATACAGCATAAAGACCATTACCTTTTTTATCAGGTGCTAGCCTAGTTTACATTTCCAGTAAGTAAGCAAAGATCAATGGAGCAACAATTGTCGCATCACTTTCTACAATAAATTTAGGGGTGTCAATATCTAATTTACCCCAAGTAATTTTCTCATTAGGTACAGCTCCCGAGTAACTCCCATAACTGGTCGTAGAATCAGAAATCTGACAGAAATAACTCCAGAATGGCGTGTCAGTGCGTTCCATATCTTGATACAACATAGGTACAACACAGATGGGGAAATCTCCCGCAATTCCTCCACCTATTTGGAAGAACCCTATACCGTTCTTGCTGTTGTCTGTGTACCAGTCTGCGAGATAAGTCATGTATTCGATCCCACTTTTTACGGTGCTCGCTTTGAGCTCGCCTTTCAAGACATAGCTGGCAAAAATATTTCCCATCGTACTGTCTTCCCATCCAGGAACAACCATCGGCAAGTTTGCTTTGGCAGCGGCATACATCCACGAGTTCTCAATCGGGATCTCATAGTGCTCTTCCAGGACGCCACTCAATAATAATTTATACATGTATTCATGCGGGAAATAACGCTCGCCTTTCGCTTCTGCATCTTTCCATATTTTTACGATATGCTCTTGTATTCTTCTAAAAGCTTCCTCTTCTGGAATACACGTGTCCGTCACCCGGTTCAGTCCTTTTTCCAGTAATGCATATTCATCTTGCGGCGTCAGATCACGATAGTTAGGAACTCTTTTATAATGAGAATGCGCCACAAGGTTCATGACATCTTCCTCTAGGTTTGCACCGGTACAGGAAATGATCTGTAATTTATCTTTACGAATCATTTCGGCAAAAATCTTACCGATTTCTGCGGTACTCATAGCTCCAGCTAGGGAAACCAGCATTTTGGAACCTTTATTCAATTGATCCTCGTACCCTTTGGCGGCATCCACTAGGGCAGCGCTGTTAAAGTGTAGGAAGTATTTTTCTATAAATTCTGTAATCGGCTTACTCATAGTTTTGATTTAAAAGGACTAATCCTCATTTATGTTCTTCATTTTCTTCAATCCCGCTTTCGCGAAAGCGTTTTCAGCATCATATCCAGCCTCACCTTCCAGGGCAATATCTTTAAACTTGTAGCTCAACATTTTATAATACAATTTTGCCGCAAGGAAATCAGACGCCTTCTCATTAGGGTTGGGGCACAATTCAACAATGTCAAATCCTACCACATTCTTCTCTTCAAAAACACCTTTTAGAAATTCTAATGTCTCATACCAGAATAAACCTCCTGGCTCCGGAGTCCCAGTAGATGGACAAATTGAAGGGTCAAAACCGTCCAAGTCTATGGTGATAAACACGTTGTCCGTCAAGGCTTCTGTAGCTTTTTCCTGCCAGTAATCATCTTGCGCCATATCGTGCGCATAAAAAGTCTTTTCATCCTCATTGATTCCCAACTCTGCACTGTCCATGCTACGAATACCTACCTGTATCAGATTTGTAGTTTGACTGGCCTCATAAACGGCACAGGCATGGTTACAGGAACTGCCGTCGTATTCTTTTCTCAAATCTGCATGCGCATCAATTTGCAGCACGCTCAAGTTTTCAAACATTTCATTAAAAGCACGTATGCTTCCTATAGAAATAGAATGTTCCCCCCCAAAAAGGGTTACGAACTTATTCTTCTTGATATATTTTTTAGTGATTGCGTGAACAGCATCTACCATCGCTTCTGGCGAACTATTTTCTGTTACAGCATTTGCTAAAAATACACCGTGTTGGTAAACTTCTGTATCGGTTTCAATATCGTATAATTCCATGTTGCGACTCGCGTCCAGGAATGCATCAGGACCTTTGTCTGCTCCTTTTTGCCAGGTGCTGGTTCCATCATAGGGAACCGGAATAAGAACAATGGAGGCTTTGTCTAATCCAGCATATTCATCTTCAATGCCGGCATAATTTTTAGTGCTCATGAGAAAATAGTTAAAATCAAGGAATAAATATAATTAATAATCTGGGCTCATTAATAGCCTAAAATATCCAGCATTTGTTCTGATGTCTGTTGATCCCTAAAGATCCTGGATTGCAACTCGCCGTTATCGTCCCTATCAATAAGAATGTGTTTAGGAGTAGGGATCAAGCAGTGTTGTAAACCACCGTAACCACCTATTGATTCTTGATAAGCACCGGTATTGAAAAATCCTATGTATAAAGGTTTGTCTTTGTGATATTTAGGCAAGTAAATGGCATTCATGTTTTGCTCACTATTGTAGTAGTCATCGCTATCGCAGGTCAATCCACCTAATAGTACTCGCTCATATTCATCATTCCAGCGGTTGAGGGGCAACATGATAAACCTCTTACTGATCGCCCAGGAGTCTGGAAGTGTTGTAATAAATGAGCTATTAATCATGCTCCATTTCTCACGGTCATTCTGTTGCTTTTGATGCAAGATCTTATAAATCGCACCACCGCTTTCACCTACGGTAAAGGAACCAAATTCTGTAAACAAATGTGGGACATCAACACCAGAATCATCACATACGATCTTGATCTGGCTCACGATTTCTTCTACCATGTATTGATAGTCAAATTCAAAGGCCAGGCTGTTTTTGATAGGAAAACCTCCACCTATATTTAAACTATCAAGTGACGGGCACATTTTCTTAAGTTGCACGTAAACTTGCAAACATTTATGCAGTTCATTCCAGTAATAAGCGGTATCGCGTATTCCCGTATTTATGAAAAAGTGGAGCATCTTAAGTTCCACCTGATCGTTGCCTTCAATCTGATTTTTATAAAAGCCTTGGATACTTTTGTAACCTATTCCTAACCTGCTGGTGTAGAATTCAAACTTAGGCTCCTCTTCACTCGCAATGCGTATTCCTACTTTAAATTTCTTTTCCGTTGCTTGCTGTAAAAGCGGTAATTCTTCTAAATTGTCAATAACTGGAATACAGTTGTGTTGCCCATCATTAATAAGACTGGCAATATTCTCGATATATAAATCACGCTTAAAACCGTTACAGATTACATATGTATCCTTGTCGATTTTCCCGTTTGCCTTCAGACTTTTTACAATATTGATATCAAATGCACTGCTGGTCTCGATATGGATATCGTTCTTTAATGCCTCATCTAGGACATGTTTGAAATGCGAGCTTTTAGTGCAATAGCAATAGGTGTAGGATGCTTTGTAGTCCGCTTTCGCGAAAGCAGCACTGAACCATCCTTTTGCACGGTTTATATTTTCTGAAATCTTAGGTAAATACGTAAATTTCAAGGGGCTACCATATTCCTGAACCAGCTGCATCAAATCGATGCCGTGGAATTGCAGTTGGCGTTCTGTTAGCTCAAATTCCTCTGTCGGAAAATGGTACGTTTGATCTATAAGATCTATGTATTTGGTATTCAATACGTTGATTTAAATATAATAATGAATTTACTAAGTTCTATATTGTAGACAACATCTATGTTAGACAAATTATAAAATTATGCCTTCATTTTTAGGTTGATGATCTCTTGTTGATTCAATAAACGGTAATTCCCACGCGGTAGGTCTTTTTTAGTCAATCCACCTATAACTACACGGTCTAAAACTACTACTTCATAACCTACATTATCAAAAATGCGCTGTACAATATTGTCTTTATTGCTGTGTATTTCAATTCCTACCTCATTATTCTTTCCACCTTCTACATAGTTCACATCTTCCACATTGATCTCATCGCCTTCAATGGAAACACCGTTACGTATTTTCATTAAATCTTCATGCTTGAAACTGCGATCTAAAGCAACATGATAAATCTGTCGTACTTTTTTAGTAGGATTATTCATAGAATTAGCTAGGTCCAGATCATTGGTAAAAATCATTAGACCAATTGATTTTCTTCCCAACCTGCCTATATAATGTAGTTTACTTTCACTGGCGTTAGCCATCAGGTCCATAACCGTTTTTGAAGCTTTCTCTCCTGAGCGAGGTGTGATGAATCCCTTAGGCTTATTAAGTAGGAAATATTCTTTTTTCTTAGGTTCAATAGAGCGACCGTCAAACTTTACATCGTCAGACAGCTGCACGCGGTAGCCCATTTCAATCACCGGTTTATCATTCACGGTCACACTACCTGCAGCAATATAAATATCTGCATCGCGACGGCTACAAATACCACTATTTGAAATATACTTATTCAAGCGTATTCCCTTAGCGTCAGACTTTCCAGCAACACTAGTTTCTTTTTTCTTTCTAGAAACATACTCTTTTTTTGTCACTGGGTTTCCAGATCTGGAAGTTCCTATGACTTGATTTTTCCCACCACGTGTATTACTGGTAGACGCGCTGCCACGTCCTGAATTGTTACTTTTATGATCTTCAGATCCAGCATTTCTTCTATTTCCACCCTTTCCAGTTGATTTGCCGCTACCACCTTGACGGCTACCGCTTTTTCTTCCAGATCCTTCGTTGCCTCTGCTCATCGCTTTAATTTTTTGCAAAGATAACTTTTTGATATATGCTATACGAAAATGAAAATGAAATTGAATAAGAATTTGGAAAATAAGAGGTTAGAATCCTCATAATAATTAAAACAGCAAGATATGATAGGGTTTAACTATTGAAATATCATCATCCATTTTAAAAATAGGGCACTTCTTAAACCCAGTATCACTAATCTTAGATGAATTAATAATAAGACTGTCTCTCAAAACAATGTCAGAATATTCTAAGAAATAGAAATCAATGCTTTACTATAAACCTAGTAATAGCATGGTGTTTTTCTAATTCCATCATACGGTCTATGATTTATTCAAGGCTTTTTAATTATAGATCATTAGTAGTTCTTCACATTCTATGATATCGCACTATCTAACATTACTTTAAATTCGTTATTAACTGCTGTCAATAATTAAATCATAGTGTTTATCCTATTGAAGATTCCGGGTAAGTCAATTAACAGAATGGAGAATACACCAGCCACTATTATGATTTTGAGAATAAAATGAATGAGAAGGTATTCGCGCTTTCTTCTTGAAGACCATAATAGCGGTAAGCATACCAGTAATGCACCTGTGATGAATGCAAAATAGTAGTTCATGTATCCTGTCTCAAAATAAACCATTAGAGAAACTACGGGAATAATTGATATCACCGTGAGTACCGTGTAGAATTTTTTAGTCATTTTCTCTCCTAGAACTACTGGAAGTGTGTTGTAATTCTGGGCGAGGTCACCTCTCAGATTTTCTAGATCTTTTATCAATTCCCTCATCCCTATGATAAGAAATAGGAAGGAACCATGTACTAAAATGACAAGATAAAAATTCTTGTAATACATGAAGAGTACAAAAAACGGCAAGACCGCGAGAGCAGCAGCCACGAGGTTTCCAACGAAAAGGACTTTTTTGAGTTTATGGGAATAAAACCACATGGCAGTAATATATACAGCATAAAATAAACCGGCCCGCCAGGAAACAATCATTCCTAATACAAATGCCATCCCATTGAGAAAAAAGTAAACTGACCATAAAGTAGATCGCTTCACCTGGTTCTCTAACATTGTTTTTTGCGGTCGATTGATTAGATCTTTCTCACGATCGTAAAAATTATTTATGATATAACCTCCTGCAATCGTAGCAGCAGATGCTATGATGATGAACCATAATCGATAATCGGTTATAGTACTGAGAATAGGTTTATTGGGAGCAATGATAAAAATGACAGCCATCAATTGGGCCAGTGCTACTATGGCTACATTATACAACCGTACAGTGGAAAAAAGACTCAACACTTTTATAGCGAGAACCCTAATACTACGTTTTTTTAGATTCAAATCGGTTGGGATTGCCATACTACGAAGTTAGCAATTAATAGAACGTAGATTGTGAAGTAGGATATTGATTTATACCTAATAAATCAAAGTCAAATTGCTGACAGGTAAGCATTAATGATAGCTTTTATGAGATATTAGAGACTAATGAACTATTAAAAATAAGTCCATAAAAAAAGCCCGAAACCTAAGTTTTGGGCTTTCAAAATAAGTGATTAACTTATTATTTTGCTGGCATCAATACCGCGTCAATTGCGTGTACTACACCGTTAGATTGCTTAACATCTGCAATGATCACAGTTGCTTTACCACCTTTAGCGTCTGTTAGAACTACTTCACCATCAACTACCTCAGCAGTTAATTTTCCACCGTTTACGGTATCAAGTGTTGCTTTACCATTGTTTTCTTCGATCATTTTGATCAATGAAGCTGCATCTACATTTCCACTAACTACGTGGTAAGTAAGAAGACCTGAAAGTTGTTCTTTCATTTCTGGCTTCAAAAGACCATCTACAGTTCCATCAGGAAGAGCTGCAAAAGCGTCATCTGTAGGAGCAAATACTGTGAAAGGTCCTTCACTGTTTAAAGTTTCTACTAGACCTGCTTGTTTAACAGCAGCAACTAAAGTAGTAAGGTTGTCCGCTTGTGATGCATTTTCAACGATAGTCATGTCTGGGTACATTTTTGCACCACCTACAGTAACCGCCATTGCGTCACGTTCCATCATTTTGTCTTCTTCCATTTTAAGAGAATCAGCAGTACGCTGTTCCATCTCCATTTGGTCAGCTTCCATTTGTTCTTTGTCTCCATCCTTACAAGAAACTAGTGATAAAGTTCCTGCTAAAAGAGCAAAAGTAAATACTTGAGTAAATTTCATAATTGTTGATTTAATTGAGGTGTAAATATATTGTTAGAATTCGCTATCTCTACAATGTCTAACGTATGTTTATCGTTTGATTAGCTAATATTTAACAATACCGCTGTTTTTTAATGTGTAACCAACTGATAAACAGTAAAATGAAAAATCGCTTGATCGAGAAATCAAGCGATTTAATTTAAATATTTTTACGTTTTATAGGTCTGAATCACCTAAAACAGCTACTTCACTGTCTAACATTGCAAAGAATTTGTCGAGATTAGGCATAATGACGATTTGAGTTCGTCTGTTTTTTGCCATATTCTGCTTAGAATCATTAGCAACTATAGGATCAAAACTCGATCTCCCAGCAACAATGAGTTGCTCCTGTGGAACATTGAATTTAGAACTTAATCTACGAGCTATTGCCGCAGCACGTTCTGTACTTAGATCCCAATTGTCTTTCACATAACTACCTTCTTTAACGGTGCGGTTGTCCGTATGTCCTTCTACTAAAATCTCAAGGGAAGGTTCTGAATTTACCACATCTGCAATTTTAGATAGAATATCATCTGCTTTGTTGCCTACTCGGTAACTGCTATCGTTAAATAATAGATCATCAGCAATCTGGATCATAACCACGGTATTCTCGATTTTCATATCGACATTTTTACCATCGTTAGCTCCTTTTAATCGCTGCGACATTTTATAACTGATCGCAAGATTTAAACTGTCCTTTAAAGTAACCGCTGTTGCAAGTTGCTCCTGCGATACATTCTTTAAGGTACGACGCATTGATTTTTTGTTCTTTTCAGAAACGGCAAATTCACCATTGTTAGAGGTTACTAACATTCCTTCTTTGTCAGACTGTAAGGAGGCAATCTTGTCATTATATCGATCCACTCTGGTCTCAATTGCTGCAAATTTTGCTTCCAGATCTTCTTTTTCTACTCTAGTTCTGAGCAGTTCTGATCTTGTGTCGTTGTAATTTGTTTCCAGTTCTGTGTATTTCTTTTTAGAAACACAACTTACTAGTAAGGCTGCGATGGTTAGGGTACCAACTACCTTATTTAACTTGTTATTCATAATTAGGGTTTTTAGGTTGCATACAAAACCCTCAAATTGTGTCATTCGTATGTTGAGTGTATTAGAGTTTTGTTAAACTATGTCAAGAAGATCCCAACCTTGATTTCTTAAAAGCAGATAATGTGAGGCTTATATCGCTTTCGCGAAAGCGAACTCCTTCACAAAAAAAGTTCCGAAAAGAGAATTTTCGGAACTTTGTTAAATATAAATAGCAATTTTCTACTCTTCTTCTTTGCGAGCAGTGCCATCCATTTGCAGCTTATTATTAAATTCCAGTGTTCGTATTGGGAACGGCACATTAATATCGTTTGCGTCATATATTTTCTTCATAGCAAGTATAGCATCGCTTTGTGCTTGTAAATTTTGCTTATTCTTCACAGCATCTACCCAGAAACGCACAATAAAATTGATGCTGCTATCACCGAATTCCTGATAGAAAAACTCAATTTCCTCACCGTCATTTTGCTTGAATTTTTCTGATAGCGTGTCAATGGTTAGTTTCTTCACAAATTCAAGATCCATTTTATATCCTACACCACATGATATTACCACTCTCATACGAGGCGTTAAAGAAAAATTCTTCAGCGGGTTATCAATAATTGTCTTATTGGGAAGGATGACCATATTGTTATCTGCCTGTTTGATAATGAACTTATCCAGTTGGATTTGGATCACTTCACCAGAAAAATCAGTCGTTTCAATCCAATCGCCCACCTTAACCTGTTTGCGGAAGGAAAGGATGATACCACTAATTATATTAGACATGGAGCCCTGCAAGGCCAGACCTATTACCAGACCAGATATACCAGCACCCGCAATAATCCCTTGAACTGCATCATCTAATTGTAAGACGCTCATGGCAATAAAAATACCGGTCAACACCACTACTATTGCAACAGCTTTACCAGCAAGATGTCTTACACTAGCCTGGGAAACTTTATTATGAAGCAAGCTTTGAACGCCTCTACTCACCCATTTTGCTAGAAAATAGGAAATTACCAAAACCAGTATGGCAATCCCGATATTAGGCAAATGGGAAATAAAGGAATTGTACCATCCCGCCAGTTGATCTAAAATCAATGTCCCGCTATCTTTTAATTCTGTACTTGTATTAGCAGCATTGTCTGTTTGAGTTGCTGCATCTTGTAAAAATATCATCATGTTCCAAATTTAATTTTTTGATGCTATTATTATTAACGCTTAACAGCTTTTAACGTTAAATTACACCAGAAAAATTGGTAATAGGTCTAATAAGTAGCGAATTCACTATAAAACCATCAGTAATAGATTTTAATCCTTCCTGTGGTTTTAAGGCAATGAGCTGTAAAATGACCCTATCTTTGCAGCATGGAACATAAGGCAGGATTTGTAAATATCGTTGGAAACCCTAATGTAGGGAAAAGCACACTCATGAATGCACTGGTAGGCGAGCGTCTATCGATCATTACCAGTAAAGCACAAACCACACGTCACCGTATTTTAGGAATTGTGAACGGCGAGGATTTCCAAATGGTTCTAAGCGACACACCTGGAATTATTAAACCTGCATACAAGCTGCAGGAAAGCATGATGGAATTCGTAAAGAATGCCTTTGAAGATGCAGATTGTATCCTTTATATGGTAGAACTGGGTGAAAGAGAGTTAAAAAATGAAGCCTTTGAAAACCGACTGACATTTGCAGAAGTTCCGGTAATTGTGCTGATTAATAAAATTGATTTAGGGAATGAAACACAACTTACGGAGGCCTTAGACCACTGGAAAGTACGTTTGCCTAAAGCGGAGATATTTGCCATCAGTGCACTAGAAAACTTCGGAGTGCCACAGTTACTGGATCGTATTGTTGAAATTCTACCCGTTTCTCCAGCCTATTACCCTAAAGATGCCTTGACAGATAAGCCAGAGCGCTTTTTTGTGAACGAGAGCATCCGGGAGAAAATATTGATTCATTATAAGAAGGAGATTCCATATTCTGTAGAAATAGATACTGAGGAATTTTTTGAGGATGAAAAAATAATCCGCATTAGATCAGTTATTATGGTCGAGCGGGAAACTCAAAAAGGAATAATTATAGGTCATAAAGGGACTGCTCTTAAAAGAGTAGGCGTAGAATCACGTCGGGATTTGGAAAAATTCTTTGGCAAGCAAGTGCATTTGGAACTCTACGTGAAAGTGAATAAAAACTGGCGTAGTGATGAGAAGCAACTCAAGCGTTTTGGGTACAAAGGCGAGAACAAATAGTTTCTTAAACTAAAGCTTAAACCTAAACCTAAATCAAAAGGTGACTCGAATTCGAACTTAAAGTTCAAATCGATGCTTGATTTGAGTTCAAAACTATAATTGCGGCTCGTATCGAATTAAGAGATGATGCCGAAATTGAAGCCGAAATCGAGTTCTAAATCCTTAACAGAAGTTAGACTGAAACAAAACCCTCTTTAATCCGCGATTCTATTTCATGTCCAGTTACCACAAATGATTTCCCATTGAGATTTTAAATTCAATTGGTTCAGGCGATTGACCTGTAATCCATGCAGTAAGGTCAAAAGTATCTCTACATCCATTTCCATCAGCTCTACGGGTGATTTAATCGGCACTAGGAGGTTTAATGTTATAGCCCAGATTTGATAGAATTAGTAATTCGTCCAGATAGGCCTCTTCCATAATTGCTAGTCCTTCATCATTGTAGGTTGTGATTGTAAAACCATCTGACGAGGTCATATTATTGGTAGCTTCTTGACCTTTAAAAATACCTGTGTTTGTTCCAGACGCCGTCCACTTTGTAAATGTTTTATTACCTGATATTGCAACCATCTCGTATGCAAAATTTATATCTGCAAATGCGGTACGGTATTGTTCAATTAATGCTACATATCCATCCTTTCCTTCAAACTGGAGCTGCCCGTTAGAGTATCTTTTAAAGTCGTCGCTCAAGGTAGAGAGCATTAAATCTGTATCACCGGTATTCCACGCCTTAAACCTATTCTTGCTGCTTTCCCTCATTTTGGTCTCCATCATGTCGCTGTTTGAATCGGTGGATTCCTGTGGTTTTTGATTGCAAGAAGTGACGAGTAACGCTAGAAATAGTACGGCTGTAATGTTCATTGCTGCTTTCATGATATTTCCATTTTGGAGTTATCTCCCTAAGGTAATAATTGTTTTGCTCTGATTATCAGAAAAGTATAGTTATTTCGCTTTCGCGAAAGCGTGATGCCACCTGCTTTAAACCTCTTTTCTAACAATACTGTTTTCCATAGGATTCTGCTATTTTAGCATGGAGATTAAAAAATAATATTTTTCAAATTTTCAGGCAACCATTTAAAAATAGCGGTGTCTATATAAATAGAAAGCACCTAAAACGTGAAAGTGATCCAACTTTATACCAACGAGAAAAAGCTGATTGAGAAAGCCGCGCATGGGGACCGTAAGGCACAGCGCAGGCTTTACGATAAGCACGCTGGTAAAATGCTGAGTGTTTGCCGGCAGTACATCTCGCCATTGGAAACGGCTGAAGAAATTATGTTGAATGGTTTTTTCAAAGTCTTTTCAAAGTTGGAAAGTTTCCAACATGAAGGGAGTTTTGAAGGCTGGGTGCGACGCATCATGATCCGGGAATGTTTGAACGCGCTGCGTATAAAAGATCCCTTTAAATGGAGTAGCGAGATCGATGAGGAACGTCTTGAGGATCAGGATGAAGAAGAATGTGATGACTTACCACTGGATCAGATCCAGCAATGTATCGACGGTTTGCCAGATGGTTACAAAAGTGTTTTTATAATGTTTGCGATTGATGGATTGAAACATCGGGAAATTGCAATGATGCTGGATATAAGTGAGAGCACGAGTAAGACACAATTCCGCAAGGCAAGATTGTTATTGCAGGAACAGTTAATGATTTTAAAAAAGAAGCACTATGAAGCTCAATAATATAAAGAACAAATTTGAAGGTCGGGAGATCCAGCCCAGTGCAGATTCTTGGGAGAAGTTGTCCCAGCGATTGGACTCTGAAAAGACCAAAAGTAAAAAGCCCATCATCTTTTGGTTGGGAGCTATTGCGGCTGTGTTGGTTTTGGGATTGACCATGGTTCCTTCCTTATTTGTAGCTGACTCTGAAACGCAAGCGGATCAAAAGATAGTTATAGAGGAACCAGCGATTGAAAATTCAGATACGGAAACTAAATTACAGAAACCAATTCCAGTGATCCAAGATCAAAACAACAGCGTAGCGGCAAGTGAAGGTAAAGAACCGCAGCCTGCAACAAATGAAGCAAAGCCTAAAGCACCTAAAGCAAGGGTTGTTCAAGATCCATTCTTAAATCAGAAAAATGAAATCGCTTTTGAAGAAGTTAAGGAACAGGAATCCAAGTCGGCTATTTCAAAACCGAACATCATCATCGAGGACGTGGCCGCTGTTGCTCAGAATAATAATGCAAATCCCATCTCTGAATCTGACGCCTTGCTCAACAAAGCACTTGAAAACATTGCCATAAAGAATAAAGGTCAAACAACGGGCATCGCAGCTAACAAAACAAGGTCTATAAACCCGCAAAAATTGTTACGGGAAACGGAATGGGACCTGGAAGCCCAACGCCGCAATAGATTAGAAAACACGTTGCTCAATGGACTGGGCAGACTCAAACGAGAAGCCGTCGCGTTGATCGACAGAAACCAGTAAATCAAAATAAACACCAACTTAATAAGAGTCAGCTATTTAGAGATAGCAGACAGGAATTACTCACTTTAAATTCAAAACAAATGAAAAAGCAACTCTACTTCGTAACTATCATTTTATTGCTCGCTGGCACTTTTGCTGGTTGGGCTCAAGAAAAGGATAAAGACAAATCGTATACCGTGATTGACACACTAAACGGCGAGGTCAGAACTAATATTTATGAATCAGAAAAAGCATATTTAGAAATTCTCGAAAAGAAAAAGAGACGTATTTCCTACCTGAAGGTGTGGCGCAGGACTTATGAGGCTACGCAGCGCAAGGAGCTCGCTCAGAACGTTGGAACGATCAATGCTCGAGTAGAATCGTCTGACGATTACACGATAGAAATGGCTCAAATAGATAAGGAAACTATCGCTGCAGTCTACGCTGACAAAATCATGAAGCATAACATAATGATTGATTCTGAAATTGCATTTGTCGAAGTAAGCGATTCTCAATATGATAGTAATAAATCTGGTACAACGTTAAAATTATTAGGAACTCCGGGAATAACGTCGGTAGGTTCTGATAAGTATCGCAAAACTGTCTCTACCACATCGGGACTTACATTAGGATTAGGTTATAATTTTATTAATGGCGACAATCTAGGTATTGATGATTTTAGCTACGGGAATAATAATTATTTTTCTGTAGGAATAAACTGGAAAACAACACTCAATAAAAACCAAACCTTGAGATTTAAGTATGGTATCGAATACCAAACTCAAGGAACAGAATTGAATGGCAACAGAGCATTTACCATTACAAATCCAGAAAACACTCAGATTGAACGGTTAGGCTTCAATGCCAGAAAAGCAAAATTCCGTCAGGACCAGTTGGTTTTTCCACTTCATTTTGAAATAGGTGGAACAGAACGCAGAGAATATGAGGATGGTCGCGTAAGGTATAGTGAAGGCAACCAGTTTAAATTTGGTGTTGGTGGTTATGCAGGTTTAAATATGAGGTCTCAATTGAAATACAAATATGAGCTAGAAGGTGAAGACATTAAACAGACTACTATAAATTCTTTCGACAACAATATTTTCGTTTATGGTGTGGATGCCTATGTAGGCTTTGATAGTTGGACGCTTTTTGGTCGTATGGGATTAAATGACATCTTCAAATCGGGATCAGTGGACGGTCAGTATGTCGCCTTTGGGGTTAGGTTGCAGTAAACGATTTTTTAAATTGACCCTGAACAACCCTTGCAAAACTTTGCACAGGTTGTTCTATATTTAGATCAAACTAACAAGATGAAAATGAGATTATTATTACCACTTTTCTTACTAACACTAGCGGCAACTAAAGCGCAAGAGTCCGAGAAGGATGCAGATAAAGAAACTTTAAAGCAGGCCCCTAATGATTTTTTAGATCTTTTTGACTCCTCAAGAAGGGATCGGGATGTTCAGACTAAAACTAACTTATTTTTTGCTTTTGGTTGGAATCAAGCACTGGGAAATGGTAATGGTATAGGAGATGACTACACATTCTGGGGTTCAGGAATTTTTGAAGTTGGCCTCGATTTTTCTACAAAATTGTCAAGTGAGAATGATTTAATGCGTTTTAACTATGGACTTTCCGGTCAATGGCAAACGCTGCGAATCAGAGGAAACCGCGAGTTTCAAACACTAAATGACATTACAAGCTTAGAGGCTTTGAATTTTAATGTTGATAAATCTAAGTTTGAGCAGTTTACATTAATAGCTCCTTTACATCTAGAAATAGGACAAAGGGAAAAGCGCGAGTTTGATAATGGAATATCAAGATATGAAGACGACGACAGCATTGTTGTCGGCATCGGTGGTTACTTGGGATTGAGTCTTACCACCAGCCAGTTTTTAGAATTCGAGCGTAACGGTAGGGATATTTCAAACAGGCTTTACAACGATTTTGAGATGGAGGATTTTGTCTATGGATTGAGTATTTACGGCGGTTATGGAAGCGCACAGATATTTATGAAATATGGACTCAACAGTATTTTCAAGGATTCACCGGTAGACCAGCAGTACGCCAGCATAGGTTTTAGATTTAGATAATTTTTTTCATGTCAAGCCATCGCAGGATGGCTCCGTTAGCTCGTTTCATTGAAATCTTGTGTGTTTCGCTTTCGCGAAAGCGAACTCCTCACAAACCTTTTCCCTATTTTTGAACTTTAGTTTTAAAGGAAATTTAAGCTGAAATTCTCAATAGAAATCCATGATCTCACGTTCCACAGTTGATGCTGTTTTTGACGCTTCTCGAGTAGAAGAGGTTATAGGCGATTTTGTGCAGCTTAAAAAGTCTGGTTCTAACTTTAAAGGACTGAGTCCTTTTACGGACGAGCGCTCTCCCAGTTTTATGGTAAGTCCTGTCAAACAAATTTGGAAAGATTTTTCTTCGGGAAAAGGAGGGAACGCCGTGACTTTCATCATGGAACACGAGCATTTCACATTCCCGGAAGCCATAAAATACCTCGCAAAAAAATATGGAATAGAGGTAGAGGAAACGGAGCAGTCTGATGAACAAAAGCAAATCCAGGACGAGAAGGAATCTATGTTCCTAGTCTCGAAATTTGCTGCAGAATGGTTTGCTGGCCAGCTCAAAACCGGTGAAGGAAAAACCATAGGTTACAGCTATTTCAACGAACGAGGATTTACAGATGAAACAATTGAGTTTTTCCAACTGGGATATTCTCCAGATCAATGGAGTGCATTTACAGATGCAGCCATAAAGGCTGGTTATAAGTTAGAATTTCTGGAAAAAACCGGAGTTTCTATCGTTAAGCAGGACAAGCAATTTGACCGCTTTAAAGGTCGCGTGATGTTTCCCATACGCAGTATGTCGGGAAGGACTCTAGGTTTTGGTGGTAGAATCCTGAAAACCGATAAAAAAGCTGCAAAATACCTGAATTCCCCCCAAAGCGAGATTTACGATAAATCAAAAGTTCTTTACGGAATCTATGAGGCCAAACAAGAAATGGCCAAAGAAGATTTGTGTTACCTAGTTGAAGGTTACACAGACGTGATCCAGCTGTATCAAGCGGGAATTAAAAATGTGGTTTCCAGTTCTGGAACAGCGTTGACCGCAGAGCAAATAAGATTGATCAGCAGGTTGACTAAAAATATTACCGTATTATATGACGGTGATGCTGCTGGATTGAGAGCGGCAATACGCGGTATCGATTTGATATTAGAAGCTGGAATGAATGTGCGAGTCTGTACATTTCCAGAAGGTGAGGATCCAGACAGTTTTGCAAAATCCCATACAGAGTCAGAAATAAAGGAGTTTCTTGAGGACAATTCCATAGATTTTATAAGATTCAAATCTGGATTGTTAAAAGACGAGGCAGCTGGCGATCCCATAAAGAAAGCAGGAATGATTCGAGAGATCGTTCAAAGTATTGCTAAGATTCCAGATGATATATCGAGAGAAATATATGTAAGGGAAAGTGCTGCAATACTTGACATAGGGGAAGAAGTCCTTTTTTCCACACTGGCTCAAATGCGCAATTCAGAACTAACGGAAGAACGTAAAAAACAAAGTCGCGATCAGGAGTCCAGACGTTTGCAAAAAGTTCCAGAAGCCACGGCATCAAAACCGGTTGACAGGCGTGAAATTTTAGAACGCAGTCTTATTAAGATTCTATTGCTTTATGGAGACAGGGAAGAAATATTTGATGAGGAATATATCCAGGAGTCTGGGGATGGTGAGCTGGTAATGGAAAAGAAAAAGGATACCATGCTGGTCTATGAAAAAATTTACCTGGATCTACAAAATGACGAAGTTGAGTTTTCCAATGACTCATTCAAAAATCTGTACCCTAAACTTATAGACGTATTGCTCTTACAAGGAAGAATTGATGTGAATACGGTAATGACAGAATTAAAAGATGAAGAAGCTCAATTAGTGGCAGATCTCATTATGGATGAGGATCGCTATCAGTTAAGCAGGTGGGACGAAAAACAAATTTTTGTAAAACAGAAGGATGACACTGTTGCCATTTATTTGATGGATACCATTTTAAACTTTAGAAGATTAATGCTTGATGAAAAAATCAAGTCGTTGATGAGTGGAATGGGCAAGGATGATGACGATCAACGCTTAGAAATAATGTCACAGATTAAGGACAACTTAGGATTGCACCGTCATCTAGGAAAAAGGTTGAATAGGGTAATTTAACTTGTGATCTGTAATAACCTAGATTGATGAATCAACTCTGCGATATTGTCCACGTTCAGTTTTTTCAATAACCTCGTTTTGTAGGTACTGACAGTTTTCTCATTAATTGCAAGATCTTGTGCAATCTCTTTATTGCGTTTTCCTCTAGACAGTAGATTAAGTACTTCTATCTCTCTGGTAGAGAGAGTTTTGAATTTAAGTATCTCAGATTTACGAGCATCTGTACTTTCTCTTTTTTTAATATTTTCAGAAAGGAACGTCTCATTGTTACAAACAGTCAATAGTGCCGCAGTAATTTCTTTGACAGATCTGGTCTTTGCAATAAAACCATCCGCACCTGCTTTTATAGAAGAAATGGCATAAATTTCTTCAGGATGACAGCTTACAACGAGAACTTTTAAATCAGGAAAATTATTGCGCAATTGTCGTAATGTTCCCACGCCGTTTGAATTGGGAAGATCGATTTCTAGAATCAAAACATCAGGTTGATGTTTCTGTATCTCTTGTATTAAAAAACGACCATCTTCAACTTTCCCTTTGAAATTGAATTTTTTGTCGCCTTTCAACATGCATTTTAGTCCACGACGGAAAACGGGATGGTGATCTGCTAAAAGAATCTTCATTTTTCGGGTTATGCTATAAACTTGGTTGACAAATATAAAAGTATCATTTTTATAAAAATGATAATGTTCGTAGGTAATTACTTACTGAGCAGTAGGCTATCGTTGCAATCACCTCAAGCGTTCTGGAAAATTCCAGATGGGAATAGGATTCATTTTGTGTTGATTGCGAGCATTGAGTTTTAAATAAATCTTTAAAACATCTTTTTGTCTACCACTGAATGATTCAACAGGATTTCCTTCAGATAGTTGTTTCATTGCCCATTCAAGTTCGTCATAACTCGCTCCTATTTGATCTTCATCGGTTTTTTCTGCGCCATATAATCCATCACTAGGAGCGGCATTCATAATATCTTCTGGTACAGATAGGTGTTTTCCCAATTGATAAACTTCGCTCTTCATTAAATCTGCAATAGGACTGATGTCAACGCCACCATCCCCATATTTAGTATAAAATCCTACACCAAAATCTTCCACCTTGTTACCTGTCCCAGCAACTAGAAGGTTATTCATGCCTCCATGATAATAAAGCGTTGTCATGCGCAAGCGTGCCCGTGTATTTCCTTCCGTTAAGCTTTTCAGAGCATTTGATTCACTTTTGGGCATGGATTTGATAAATTCATCAAATACAGGAGTTAAATCAGATCTGACGTCACGAACATTTTCAAATGTAGATTTCAGATAAGAAATATGGCCCTGCGCTCTAGTTACATGGTCTTCATGCTGATGGATAGGCATTTCCACACAAAGTACATCCATTCCTGTGCGAGCACATAAAATAGAAGTTACAGCGCTATCAATGCCACCACTTACTCCCACAACAAAACCTTTCATGTGGGCGTTTTCTGCGTAATCCTTCAGCCATTTTGTAATCGAATCAGCTACTCGTTCTACTTGCATAATCGTATTTTTACCATCTCAAAAATATCCAAAGCAATGGATAGTTACTACATGATTAACAAGATAACAAGGATTTTAATCGTTCTCGCTTTCGCGAAAGCGTTAACCTCATGCACTCAGGAGTCTAAACTGGAGGAGCAAATACAAGCGATGCCCTTGCAAGTAGAATTTGTGAAGTTTCATGAAGAATTTGCTAATGCGCAAGTAGCTGATTTATCGACTTTAAAGAGAGAATTCCCGCAGTTCTTTCCGGTATATATAAAGGACAGTATATGGGAAGCAAAAATCAACGGGAAAGACACTATTCAAAACATACTGGAACAAGCTACTGAGAACGCACAATTTGATTATCTGAGGATGAAGGAGGAAATTGAGCTGGTTATGAAACATGTGGAATATTACTTCCCTGAGTTTGAGCCTACACCTATTATTACGGTTTTAAGTGAAGTGGATGATGAATTGAAAGTTGTGCCTACTCCTGAATCGTTGATTATAGGAATCGATAATTACCTGGGGCCAGATCATGAATTGTACACCGGTATCAATAAATACAAATCTGTAGCGCTGGACAGAGCCCAACTTCCAGCAGATGTTGCTCTAGCTTATGCTAAATTATTTGTGCCACCCAGTAACGAACGCAAGTTTATGGGGCAAATGATTTATTACGGTAAATTACATTATGTTCAACAATTGTTTGCACCTGCCGCACCGCTGTCAAAATTGATGGGTTACCCAGAAGAAAAAATGCAATTTACTATAGAGAATGAAGAATATATTTATCGATATTTTATAGATAAAGAAATACTCTTTAAATCTGACAGAGAACTCATTAACAGATTCTTGATGCCTGCACCATTTTCTAAATTTTATCTAGAAATTGATCAACAAACTCCTGGTGGTGTCGCTCAATATATAGGTTATCAGATTGTTGCCAGTTATGCAGCAAACAATAATGCAACAATTGAAGATGTTATCAGGACATCTGCAATTGATATTTTTAATAAATCCAGATATAAACCCAGATCATAAATGGCTGATAAGAAACGCTCAGAAATCCGAATAGGAATAGAATTAGATGAAAATCGTGTTCCAGAGAATATAGTCTGGAGCGCTCCAGATGGAGGTGTGGAAAGCGCCGTATCAAAAGCGATGATGGTTTCCATGTGGGATAGTGTAGAAAAGGAAAGTTTCCGTATCGATCTATGGACTAAGGACATGCCGGTAGATGAAATGCGGGTATTCTTTCACCAGACACTAGTTAGCATGGCAGACACTTATCATCGAGCTACCAATGATGATAAGATGCGAGACACCATGATTGATTTCTGCGATTATTTTGCGGAGAAATTGGAGCTTAAAAAGGACGAGGAAAAATAGATATCATCGCAAATCCCATGATAATGATAAGAGTTATGGATATAATAGGTGATAAAGAACCATGTTATCAATGAAAATGAGATGCTCCATTGTATGACATTGTCTCTCTTGATTTTTGCTGTTTTGTTTTTCATGACTATTCTTTGTTTGTTATCTATACGTAGTTAGAAATCAGGATATGTTACAATCTGATAGCATTCAAAAATTCTGGAATACATCGATCAAGAAAGTAACTTTAAATTTTGAAGTATAAACTCACACATGACAGACCTCCCATTTAATCATAAAGAACTCATCGAGCTGGCATGGTATAAGATGCCTTTTGGTGCGCACAAGGGGAAGTTTTTAAGTGAGTTGCCTGAGTCCTACTATATTTGGTTCCGCAGACAAGGATTTCCTCCAGGAAAATTAGGGAATTATATGCAAACTGTTTGCGACATGAAAGTCAATGGTATTGATTCATTATTATATGATATAAGACGCAATACAGTAAATGATCACTGATTAATAGTTAGTTGAGGGAATTTTCCTGCGCTATATTTCTAGGTAAACTCAATTGAAAGAGGCAAAATAAACCTTCCTAAAACTCACCTAAAATGAATGTAATTTTAAAAGTAGACTTCTATTCTATAGCTTGGAAACTCTTTCCTACTAGTGCTGAGGTCTTTATTTGAAATCGTTATTCATCGACTGGTTGATTCCATCGATGTATGCCAGTAATTCATCTCTACCCATTTTATTGGAAGAACTCGTAACAAAATAGGGCGGGACCTCTTCCCAGATACCATTCAATAAGACTTGTTTATAGAGATCTATATTTCTGTCCAATGCGTTAGGCTTGAGTTTATCCGCTTTTGTAAAGATGATGCTAAACGGTATCCCGCTTTCACCTAGATATTCCATGAATTCCAAGTCAATTTTTTGAGGCTCATGACGCACGTCTACTAGTACAAAACCACAAACGAGCTGTTCTCGTTGCTCGAAATATTTAGTAATAAATTTTTGAAACTTGGCTTTGCTGCTTTTGGAAACTCTAGCATAACCGTAACCGGGAAGATCCACTAGATACCAGTTCTTATTAATTAAAAAATGGTTGATTAGTTGCGTTTTTCCGGGACGGCCAGAAGTTTTTGCCAGGTTTTTATAATCTGTGATCATGTTGATCAGTGAGGACTTGCCCACATTTGAACGTCCTATAAAGGCGTATTCTGGCAACCTATTGGTAGGACATTTAGATACATCCTGATTTGAAATAACAAATTCAGCGCTATTGATTTTCATGCGTAACGGTTTTTCTAGAACTGGCGTTCTTTAAGCCATTTGAAAAGAATCTCATTGAACTGATCTGGATGCTCCATCATTGCAGCATGACCACATTTATCAATCCAGTATAGATCGCTATCTGGAAGTTTTTCGTGAAATTCTTCGGCTACATTTGGTGGGGTCACCCCATCTTGTTTTCCCCAAATGATACAAATGGGCGTGGACATTTTAGGAAGATCCTTAGACATATTATGGCGAATCGCGCTTTTTGCAATGGCTAGTGTTTTAATCAGTTTTCTCCGATCATTAACCACTCCAAAAACCTCATCTACAATTTCTTTAGTCGCTACCGCTGGATCGTAAAATACATCTTCTGCCTTTTTCTTGATATACTCGTAGTCACCACGTTTAGGATAGCTTTCTCCCATGGCACTTTCATAAAGACCAGAGCTTCCAGTAATTATGAGGGCTTTAATTTTTTCAGGATATAACTTAGTCGTTACAAGACCTATATGACCACCTAGAGAATTTCCTAAAAGGATAACTTCCTTCCAGCCCATATGATCAATAAAGCTGCGAATGTGCTTTGCAAAGGTTCCCACGCTCGTTTTAATTAGCGGCATGGTATAAAGCGGTAGTGATGGCACTACAATCTGATAACCTTCTTTTGGGAAATAATCAATAACGCCCTGAAAGTTGCTCAGGCCGCCCATCAATCCATGCAAAATGAGGATAGGTGTTCCTTCGCCTGATGTAAAGTATTCAAACTTGCCATCCTTAATTAAGTCTTGCGTCATAATTTGATAAGTGTCCTTAGGGCAAATATAGTTGATTTGCTTTAAGAAAATCAACGATTACACGAGCCAATATTTGAAAAATCTTCTTCAATTGCTCTTGAAAATGGCAGCAAATAACGCAAAATTTAAATTGTTGATAAGTGCCGTACTTATTCAGAAAAGGCCGCTTTTATCAACAATGTGGTAAATTGTGGTAAAAAGTGGGTCAGAGTTTTCTATATTTGACTATAACAGTCTATTAGACCCGTTTTTAATGAACCATTTCATAGGAACATACGAGTGTAAAGCAGATTCAAAAGGTCGCTTTATGATGCCTGCCTCCATAAAGAAGCAATTGCTTCCTATGCTGGAGGAGGGTTTTGTGATCAGGCGGTCCGTTTTCCAGCCTTGTCTAGAACTATATCCTATGAAAGAGTGGAATATCGTGATGGAAAAAATGGGAAAATTGAATCGCTTTAAAAAAAAGCATAACGATTTCATACGAATGTTTACCGCCGGTGCAAAAACGGTAGAGGTAGATACAAATGGAAGATTGTTGATACCGCGTGACCTGATTAATGTCGCGGGAATCTCAAAAGAAATTACGGTTGCCAGCGCTATCAATATTATAGAAATCTGGGATAAAGATAAATATGAGGAGGTTATTGACGCTAGCAGCGTTGATTTTGCAGACCTCGCACAAGAAGTAATGGGAAATGACACAGCAGACCTCTTATCATAATCCAGTCCTTTTAAAGGAATCTGTAGATGGACTTGATATAAACCCTTCAGGGATTTATGTTGACGTTACCTATGGCGGTGGTGGGCATTCCCGCGAGATCCTAAGTAGACTGGATCAACACGGAAAGTTATATGCATTTGATCAGGATCCTGATGCGCAACGGAATGTCATCGATGATGATCGATTTGAGTTGATTCCAGAGAATTTCAGGTATATCAAAAGGTTTTTACGTTTACACGGTGTCAAACAAGTGGATGGGATTTTAGCAGATTTAGGCGTGAGTTCCCACCAGTTCAACGAGCCATCTCGTGGTTTTTCCACAAGATTTGAATCGAGACTGGACATGAGGATGAATCAAAAATCAGATCTAGACGCAGTCAAGATTCTCAATCAATACGATGAATCTGAATTGCACCGCATTTTGAAAGAATATGGTGAACTGCGTAATGCACCACGTCTCGCGAAAGAAATCGCTAGCAGTCGTCAAGTTCAACCTATTAAAACTGTGGACGACCTGAAGAAAATTTGTGCACCATTAGTTCCCGCCCGAATAGAAAATAAACAAATGGCTCAGGTTTTTCAAGCTATCCGTATTGAGGTAAATAGAGAGATGGAAGCTTTGAATGAGTTTCTGGTCCAAAGTAAAGAATTATTAAAAGTAGGAGGTAGACTAAGTGTGATCTCTTATCATTCCTTAGAAGATCGTCCTGTAAAAAGATATATACGTAGTGGCTTATTTGAAGGGGAGCCAGAAAAAGATATGTTCGGTAAAACGAGTGTTCCATTTAAAAAGGTAGGTGGTTTAATCGTACCCTCAAAAGCAGAGTTGAAAGAAAATAGCCGTTCCCGCAGTGCAAAATTGCGCATTGCAGTAAGACTTGATCAAGAATAATATGGCAGCAAAAGTCTATGACATTTTAAGAGGTGGCTTTTTGACCAATCAGGATGCTTTCAAAAACTGGAAGTTCATGCTGTTTGCCACCGGTCTTGCGTTATTTATGATCTGGACAGGACACAGATTTGAAAGTAAAGTTCATTATATAGGTCAGCTTAGTGATGAGGTTAATGAATTGCGCAGCCATTATGTAGATGGTCAGCGCGAGTTGATGTATTTGCAAATGGAAAGTACCGTCGCAAGCCGGTTAAAACACACGGGAATTGCTCCGCCTAAGGATCCACCCTATAAAATTATAGTATCAAAAAACGCTAATGGCAATAACTGATAGAAACATACTGCACCGCATTTATGCTGTGAGCATATTGTTTGTGATCGTGGCAATTGCCATTGTTGCACAGACAGTCTACATCCAATTTTGGGAAGGTCCAGAATACCGTGCCAAAGCAGGCAAGCGCATCTTCCGCAATCAAATTGTTGATGCAAACCGTGGGAATCTTTACGATTCTAACGGTCAGTTGTTAGCTACTTCTATTACTAAATATGACATACGTTTTGATGCAGTTGCTCCCAACCAGAAAGATTTCAATAGTGATATTGATGCTCTCGCAAGTTCGCTTTCGCGAAAGCTGAACAAACCTAAATCAGAGCTGCTTCAAAAGTTCCGAAAGGCGAGAGCTAACAATTCAAGATATCTTGAAATTGCTAAAAATCTAAGCTTTACAGATCTACAGGAAATTAAGAAATATTCATTGTTCAATCGCGGTGCCTATCGTGGAGGATTGATCGTTGAGCCTCATGTAGAGCGGGAATATCCACTGGGAAAAATGGCAGAGCGCCTGGTAGGTTATGATGAGCCGGGAAAGCCTAGTGTAGGTTTAGAAGGCGCTTATCGTACCTTTTTGAAAGGTGAAAATGGTTCCCGACTAGAACAGAAAATATCTGGAAATGAGTGGAAACCTATCAATAATGTCAACGAGACGGAGCCCAGAGATGGTCTTGATGTTTACACAACTATAGATGTAAATATGCAGGATGTCGCGCATCACGCATTATTGGAACAATTAGAATATTACGAGGCTCATCATGGAACCGCTGTAGTAATGGAAGTAGCAACTGGCGAAATCAAAGCGTTATCAAATCTGGGACGTGCCAGTGACGGCACTTACTTTGAGAAGCGAAACTATGCCCTTTGGGAGTCGCATGAACCAGGGTCTACTTTCAAATTAATGAGTGTTGTCGCTGCTTTAGAAGATAAAGTAGTGGATACCAGTACCATTTTTGACACTCAAAATGGAAAAATTTCTTATTACGGTAGAAATGTGCGTGATTCAAAATATGGTGGCTACGGTAAAATCAGCGTGGCTCGTGCCTTTGAACTTAGTTCAAACACTGCTCTAGTTCAAATGGTGCAAGACAGTTATGGAGATGATCCAGAACGTTATGTTGACCGGCTTTATAGTATGAATATCCAGACTAAATTAGGTCTTCCTATAATAGGTGAAGGGAAACCTTTGATCCCTCATCCAGACGACCCTAACTGGAGTGGTCTTTCCTTACCGTGGATGGGCTTCGGTTATGGGGTTCAAATGACACCGCTTCAAGTTTTGACCTTTTATAATGCCATCGCAAATAATGGTGTGATGGTAAAACCTAGATTGATAAAAGAAGTTCGATCTAAAAATAAATTGATCGAAAAATACGAGCGCCAGATCATTAACCCTTCCATTTGCAGTCAGGAAACGATTGATAAGGTAAAAGTGATGATGGAAAATGTAGTACGTCGTGGTACTGCTCAAAACTTATACAGTAAAAACTTCTCTATGGCTGGAAAAACGGGAACCTGCCAAACAGAATACTGGAAAAGCGCCGGGAATTACATAGCCTCCTTTGCAGGATATTTTCCAGCAGACAACCCTAAATACAGTTGTATTGTAGTTATACATAAACCTAATACTGCTAAAGGTTATTACGGAAACATAGTTGCCGGTCCAGTTTTTAAAAAAATCGCTCAAAAAATTTATGCCAGCAATCCGCAGGCAGATGAAGTAAAAATGCCGACCACCGTTCCAGCTGAGATTCAGAAAAGTATGGATCGCTATTACACGAAGGCTCAAAAGACAAGTAAAAACCTACCAGACCTGCGCGGGATGGACGCTATGGACGCCATTGCCATTATTGAAAATATGGGCGCCAATGTAAAAATTGTGGGGTCTGGTAAGGTTGCCAGTCAAAGTATCAAACCAGGCACAACCTTAACGAAGTCACAACAAGTAATTCTAACCCTTTCATGAAGAACTTAAAAGACATATTATACAAGGTCAGAATTGATACGGTTATAGGTTCTACAGACATAAAAATTAATGAGATTCATTTTGATTCTCGTGAAATTACAACTGCTGATGTTTTTGTCGCGATTAATGGAACTGCTAGTGATGGGCACGATTATATCAATAACGCAATACAATCAGGCGCAACAGCTGTAATTGTGGAAAAACTTCCCGATGACCAAAATGAAAAAGTAACCTACGTGGTTGTTGAAAACTCTCATGAAGCGCTGGCATTGATAGCTGCTAATTTCTTTGAGAACCCTTCAAGAGATATGAAACTAGTAGGAGTTACTGGAACAAACGGCAAGACAACTACAACAAGTTTGTTATATCAGTTGTTTAAGAATCTGGGGTATAAATCTGGTCTTATTTCTACGGTTGAAATTTTAATCGATGGAAAATCAATAGCTACAAAACACACCACACCGGATCCATTAACAACCAATGCTCATCTAGCAACGATGCGCGATGCTGGTGTGGATTACTGTTTTATGGAAGTGAGCAGTCATGGCATTGCTCAGGAGCGAGTGACAGGATTGCAATTTGCTGGCGGGATTTTCACAAATCTCTCTCACGACCATTTAGACTATCACGCAAGTTTTGCCGAATATCGGGATGTAAAAAAGCGATTTTTCGACATGTTACCTGCAACAGCTTTTGCAATTTATAATAAGGACGACAAGAATGGACCCATCATGGTTCAGAACACCAAAGCAAGAAAACTGGGCTACGCCTTAAAAACCTATACAGACTATCAAGCGCAGATTTTAGAAAATCAGTTCGGTGGACTTTTGTTAAAAGTCAATGGTCATGAGCTATGGACTAAAATGATAGGCGAGTTCAATGCTTATAATGTGCTTGCTATTTATGCCTGTGCAATTGAATTAGGCCTCAAAGAGCGGGAAGTTTTAGAAACAATTTCAAAACTGGATGGTGTTGCTGGTAGGTTTCAATATTTCACAACTGTCAAAAAGAAAATAACAGCCATCGTTGATTATGCTCATACTCCAGATGCACTAAAAAATGTACTGGAAACTATCAACAGTATTCGCACTAAAAATGAACGATTGATTACAGTGGTAGGTTGTGGTGGCGATAGAGATCATACAAAACGTCCCATCATGGCACATATCGCAACAGAGCTTAGCGACACTGTAATCTTAACCAGCGACAACCCACGTACAGAAGATCCATTGCTCATCCTTAAAGAAATGGAAGCTGGCGTGGAACCACAAAATTTTAAAAAATCAATCACAATTGCAGATCGCGAGCAAGCCATAAAGACGGCTGCAAACATGGCTACTGAAAACGACATCATTCTAATTGCTGGAAAAGGTCACGAGACCTATCAAGAGATTCATGGAATCCGTCATGATTTTGACGATAGATTAAAAATTACAGGCATTCTAAACCAACTAGAAAAATAATATGCTCTATTACCTGTTTCAATATTTGGAAAGCGAGTTTCAAATGCCTGGTGCATCCTTGTTTGGATTCATCACATTTAGATCTGCGATAGCATTTGTGTTTTCGCTAGGCTTTTCTACGATTTACGGTAAGCGTATTATCAACTATTTACAGCGCAAACAAGTAGGGGAAAGTGTGCGCGATTTAGGGCTGGAAGGTCAAGCGCAGAAGGCGGGAACGCCTACCATGGGTGGAATCATTATTATTCTAGCAACGCTCATTCCTACTTTATTAATAGCGCAACTAGATAATATTTATGTTATCATGTTAATCGTTACCACTATATGGATGGGACTGATAGGGTTTACTGACGATTATATCAAGATTTTCAAAAAGGATAAAGGCGGTCTTAAGGGCTGGTTCAAGATTATAGGTCAGGTCGTTTTGGGTTGCATTATAGGAGCCACAATGTTTTTCCATCCAGATATCACAATCAAGGAAGAGATCATAAATCCAAAGAATTCCCAGGAGCTGATTACACAAAATTCCTATGCAGAATTTGGCCCAGCAGAGCAATCCACAAAGACGACGATACCTTTTGTGAAGGAAAATGAGTTTGATTACACGTCCTTAGTGACTTGGATCAGTCCAAGTCTTGCAAAATATGCCTGGTTGATATTTATTCCTATCGTGATTTTTATTGTTACGGCAGTTTCTAACGGCGCAAATCTTACTGATGGAATTGATGGTCTGGCAGCTGGTACTAGTGCGATTGTAGTTATAACCCTTGCATTGTTTGCCTGGATATCGGGAAACATTGTTTTCTCAGATTATCTTAATGTGATGTACATCCCTAATTCTGGTGAGATGGTTGTCTTTGTCACTGCATTTGCTGGATCGCTGGTTGGTTTTTTATGGTATAACACCTATCCCGCGCAAGTATTTATGGGCGATACGGGAAGTCTGACCATAGGCGGCATCATTGCTGTACTTGCCATTGCGACTCGCAAAGAGTTATTGATTCCTATTCTTTGTGGTGTTTTTATCATGGAGAATTTATCCGTGGTGATGCAAGTAGGCTGGTTCAAGTATACCCGCAAAATGTCTGGAGAAGGGCGCCGCATATTTTTAATGTCGCCATTACACCATCACTATCAAAAACGAGGTTTTCATGAAAGTAAGATTGTAGTCCGCTTCTGGATCGTCGGGATTTTACTTGCTATTATATCCATTGTAACACTAAAAGTGCGATAATGGTATCAGGAAAAAACATATATGATTTTTCAAGTGTCGTCATTTTAGGTGGCGGTATCAGCGGTATGGGCGCTGCCTTACTGGCTGCTGATCGTGGTTATAATGTTTTTCTGAGCAATAGAGATGAGCTTGATACCGCTTTCGCGAAAGCGTTACAAGACAACAAAATTCCTTACGAAACAGGAAGTCATACGGTTAATAAAATACTCTCAGCAAGTTTGATCGTGAAAAGTCCGGGAATACCGGACACTATCGAGATTATAATGCAAGCAAAAGAAGCTGGAATCCCAGTGATATCAGAAATCGAATTTGCAGCCGCGCATACCCAAGAAATTATAGTGGCAGTAACTGGAAGCAATGGTAAAACCACAACGACCAGCTTACTAGGACACGTTTTTCAAGAAGCCGGACTCGATTATACAATGGGTGGGAACATAGGTAAAAGCTTTGCTCAACAAGTTCAGGAAGGTGCTGCAGAATACCGACTGCTCGAGGTGAGTAGTTTCCAACTGGACGGCATTGAAAACTTTAAGCCACACGTGGCGCTATTACTTAATGTAACTCCAGACCATCTGGATCGCTACGATTATAAATTTGAGAACTATCTGGATTCTAAAATGCGTATTGCAATGAATCAAGATCAAGATGATTATCTCGTTTACAATGCAGATGATGAGGCTATAGTTGCCGCCTTAGAATCTAACAAACCAAAATCACAACTGGTTCCCTTCTCCTTGACAAGAGAGTTGGAATACGGTACATCACTAATAAACAACATCATAAAGGTCGCTATTGACCAAACACCATTTTCTATGTCAATTGAACAACTTTCCCTCAAGGGTCAACACAATACTGCTAATGCAATGGCAGCAGCAACTACTGCAAAACTTTTAAAAATCCGTAAGGAGACGATTCGTCAGAGCATGCAATCATTTCAAGGGGTGGAGCACCGTCTGGAGCAGGTTTTGAAGATTAATAAGGTGCAATATATCAACGATTCCAAGGCAACAAATATTAACGCAACTTTCTATGCATTAGATAGTATGGAGCATCCTACCGTATGGATTGTGGGTGGCGTTGATAAAGGAAATGATTACTCGCAGCTATTCCGTCTGGTGAATAAAAACGTGAAGGCAATTGTTTGTTTGGGAACAGACAACTCTAAAATCGTCAATGCTTTTAGTGGCTGTGTGGATCAAATGGTTGAAACAAATTCAATGGAAGATGCTGTGCGTGTTGCCTATAAATTAGCAGATGCTGGTGATAATGTTCTATTGAGTCCAGCTTGCGCAAGTTTTGACCTTTTTGAAAACTATGAGGATCGCGGACGCCAATTCAAAAATGCTGTAAGAGGACTATAAATTGAGAATCAAAGACTACATATCAGGAGATTTATTTTTGTGGGCACTAGTGTTGATGCTTGCGATATTTTCCTTCTTACCCGTGTATAGTGCGAGTAGTAATCTTGCCTATCTAAACGGTGGCGAGGGCAATACCTTGAAATATGTAGCAAAGCATTTTGCCCATCTGGTCCTAGGATTGGGAATTGCATATGCTATCCATAAAATACCCTACAATTACTTTAAGGGATTGAGTTTAATCATGCTTCCTTTTGTCATCGTGTTATTAATATTCACGGCCTTTCAGGGAACTAAAATGGATGGAGCAAACGCAAGCCGCTGGATAGAAATTCCCGTGGTAGGAGTTGGTTTCCAGACAAGCACGTTAGCGGCTGTTGTTTTAATGGTCTTTGTAGCTAGGTATCTCAATTCTATGAGAGAAAAAGTTATTGAGTTTAAAAAATCCATCGTGCCACTGTGGTTGCCTGTAGGCATTGTACTAGCGCTTATTTTGCCGTCTAACTTTTCTACCGCAGCCATCATCTTTATGATGGTAATATTGGTTTGTTATATAGGCGGTTACCCATGGAAATACTTACTAGGAATTATAGGGACCGGACTTTTAGTCTTGTCATTATTTGTTCTTTTTGCTAAAGCATTTCCCGGTGTTTTTCCCAACCGTGTAGATACATGGGCAAGCCGTATTGAAAGTTTTGCCGGTGCAGGGGATTCCGATTCTGAGTATCAAGTAGACAAAGCTAAAACGGCAATTGCAACTGGATATATAAGTGGAGTAGGACCTGGGAAAAGCCAGCAAAAGCATTTTTTACCGCAATCCAGTAGTGACTTTATTTATGCAATTATAATCGAGGAATTTGGTTTAATAGGTGGCGGTGTTGTGCTGCTATTATATATGCTGGTATTATTTAGAGTTGTTGTTATAGCAAACAAAGCAGATTCGGTTTTTGGGACCTTACTTGTTATAGGCGTTGGTTTTCCTATTGTATTACAAGCCTTAATCAACATGGCGGTCGCTGTAAATTTATTTCCAGTTACCGGACAGACATTACCGTTGATCTCCAGTGGAGGAACCTCCATATGGATGACGTGTATGGCAATAGGTATTGTCTTAAGTGTAAGTGCCAGAAGACAAGCGATAAAAGCTCAGGAAACTCCTGAAGAAGAGTTGAACCCTTTAGATATTCTAAGTGAAGCCTTATAAAATCATCATATCTGGCGGTGGCACTGGAGGTCACATCTATCCCGCGATCTCGATTGCAAACGAGTGCCGTCGCAGGTGGCCCGATTGTGAGCTTCTTTTTGTGGGAGCAAAGGATCGCATGGAAATGGAAAAAGTTCCAGCAGCTGGTTATGAAATTAAGGGATTGTGGATAAGCGGACTACAGCGCAGCCTTTCCTTAAAGAATCTGTCATTCCCATTAAAAGTGGCAAATAGTCTGATAGATGCACGTAAGATTATCAAAGAATTTCAACCGGATATTGCTATTGGTACAGGTGGATATGCCAGTGGCCCGTTATTGTATATGGCTTATAGAAAGGGAGTTCCAACGCTTATTCAAGAGCAGAATTCCTATGCTGGAATAACGAATAAGTTACTGGCTAAAAAAGTAGATAAGGTCTGTGTGGCCAGTGACAACATGGATCGGTTTTTTCCAAAGAAAAGGATAGTTCTCACGGGAAACCCTATTCGTCAGGATCTGGTGGAGCAAAATGCTGATAGCAAAACAGCTTTAAAACATTTTAAGCTGGATGCTGCGTCAAATCATAAAAAGACATTGCTAGTATTAGGCGGTAGCCTGGGTTCTAGAAGAATTAATCAGCTAATTGAAGCAGAGTTGCCCACGCTGGAAAAAGACGTTCAGGTTTTATGGCAGTGTGGAAAACTATATTATGATCAATATAAACATCACGAGTCTGAACAAGTTAAAGTGATGGCGTTTGTAGATCGTATGGACCTGGCTTATGCAGCGGCAGATATTATCATATCACGGGCTGGTGCTGGAACGATTTCAGAACTTGCACTGGTTGGAAAACCGGTACTATTTATTCCTTCACCTCATGTTGCTGAAGATCACCAGACTAAAAATGCGCTGGCCATCCAGAATCTGGATGCAGCATTAATGATACGGGAGGAGGAACTATCAGAAAACTTCCCAATGATATGGAAGCAACTGATGGAGGACGAGCAATTGCAAGAAAAATTATCTGCTAATTTCTCAAAAATTGCAAAACCAAACGCTACCAGAGACATTGTGAACCAAATTGAAAATTTACTTCATGCGTGAGTTGAAAGACATAACCCATTTTTATTTCGTCGGTATAGGCGGCATAGGCATGAGTGCGCTTGCTCGGTATTTTAAATCGCAAGGCAAGCAGGTAGCGGGTTATGATCGTGTGGCAACAACGCTGACAAATAAATTAGTGGTGGAGGGAATTTCTTTGCACTACAACGACAACTACGATTACATACCTGACGGGTTTAAAGATCCTGAAAAAGCCTTAGTGGTTTATACACCTGCAGTTCAACAGGGATTTGGAGAAATGGTTCGCTTTCGCGAAAGCGGAATTCCCATCACTAAACGAGCACAATTGCTGGGTGAAATATCTAAAACTATGACCTGTCTAGCTATTGCTGGAACTCATGGTAAAACAACAACAAGTGCTATTTTGGCACATATATTATACGCCAGCGGTGTGAAAATGACTGCGTTTTTAGGTGGTATTCTGGAGGGATATAATACAAATTACCTTCATTCTGGAAGTGATGTAATGGTGGTGGAGGCTGATGAATTCGATAGATCATTCCTACAGCTTGATCCTGATTTTGCTGGAGTAACTGCTATGGATCCAGACCATCTCGATATTTATGGCAGCGCAGAAGCCTTTGAGGAAACGTTCAAGGAATTTGCAGTTCTCGTCCCTAATGATCAGCTTTTCATAAACGAAAATGTAGAACTAGATGGAAAAAGGGTAGGAGTGGATCATGGTGATTATTATGCTCAAGAACTATCAATCGTTGACGGCGCATATCATTTTGATTTTCTTACTCCGCAAGAGGTCATCAGCGATTTCTCTTTCAAGCTTCCCGGAAGACATAATTTAGCAAATGCTTTATTAGCTCTTTCCATAGCCCATAGCTATGGAGTTCAAGCTGAGAAATTGCGTTCAACAATAGCAAGTTTTGAAGGAGTCGAACGCCGGTTTAGTTACAGAATCGACTCTGAAGAATACGTGTTAATTGATGATTATGCGCACCACCCTACAGAAATAGATGCAGTTTATAATGCGGTCAAAGAAATGTATCCTGATGAAAAATACACCGTCATTTTTCAGCCTCATCTATATTCCAGAACTGCTGATTTTATGGAGGAGTTTGCAATAAGCTTGAGCCAGTTTGATAATGTCGGTCTTCTAGAGATATATGCCGCTAGAGAAGAGCCAGTTCATGGCATTAGTTCAGGTGTTTTGAGCACACGTATTTATGCACAAGAAAATGCACCAATGGTTAGCTCTGTAGTTGAAAAAATAGATTTAGTAGAGTTTATAAAAGAAATGGGCAGCCGGATTGTCCTAATGTTGGGAGCTGGAGATATAGGTGTAGAAGTAACTAAAGTAAAAGAGCAATTAGGTTCATGAGAGGTTTAAAAGACATATTAATTTTGTGCTTGGTTTCCCTCTCAATTTTGGGGTTGTATGCATTTGCGGGAAACCGTCACGATAGGCTAAGAGTTAACGATATAAACATCTCATTTACAGATTACAGCAACCCTTTAATCTCTGAGGGAAACGTTAATAAACTGTTGATACAAAAAGACGATACATTAAAAAACTCGTACACAGAAAATCTAGATTTGAATAAGAGTGAAATGCGTCTGGATGCGAACCCAATGATCAGAGCTGCAGAGGTTTCTGTTGATTTGAATGGTAAACTTAATGTGTTAGTGGAGCAGCGTACGCCCATTGCAAGGATTATAGGTAAAACTGATTCTTATCTGGATGTAGATAATAAGCTAATGCCTCTATCAAGTGAGCATACCGTTTTAGTACCGATTGTCACTGGTTTTAAAGAAGCTTATCAGGAAGAATTGTACTCGTTTTTAATGTATTTAAAAGCAGACGATTTATTGGAAATGGGGATTACACAAATAGGATTTGATAAAAATGGCAGTGTAAGCTTAAGATTGCGAGCCCATAGTTTAAAAGTGCAAATGGGAGAATTGAAGGGTTACGAATGGAAAATGCCCAACTTTAAAGCGATGCTTGCCAAATTAGAAAAGGATAAAACTGTTGACTCAGTAGAAAAAATTGACTTGAGATTTGATCATCAAGTGATTGTAGTTAAAAAGGATTAGAAGGATGGAATCACAAGAATATGCAGTAGGACTAGACATCGGGACGACTAAGATCGTAGCGATGATAGGTCGTAAAAATGAGTACGGCAAGTTGGAGATTCTCGGTGTGGGACGATCTAAAAGTTTAGGTGTACACCGTGGAGTGGTAAATAATATTACCCAGACAATCACCTCGATACAGCAAGCGGTTGCACAGGCCGAGGCTGTTAGCGGTATATCAATAAAACAAGTAACTGTGGGTATTGCCGGACAGCACATACGCAGCTTACAACACAGCGATTATATCACTCGTAGCGATAGCGAGATGGTCATTAATCAAGAAGATATTACAAAACTATGTAATCAGGTTTTTAAACTGGTGATGCTTCCCGGTGAGGAAATTATTCACGTTCTACCTCAGGAATACAAGATTGATGGGCAATCAGAAATCAAGGAACCTATCGGAATGTATGGAGGGAGACTCGAGGCTAACTTTCATGTTGTTGTGGGGCAAGTTGCTTCTATAAGAAATATTTACCGCTGTGTAAAAAGTGCAGATCTAGACTTAAGTGATATTACACTAGAACCATTAGCAAGTGCAGAGGCAGTTCTTAGTCAGGAAGAAAAAGAAGCTGGAGTAGCGCTTATTGATATAGGTGGCGGTACTACAGATCTCGCCATTTTTAAGGACGGAATCATTCGTCACACGGCTGTAATCCCACAAGGAGGGAACATTATTACAACTGATATCAAGGAAGGCTGTTCCATTATTGAGAAGCAAGCAGAGCTGCTGAAAACAAAATTTGGTAGTGCATGGCCGGGAGAAAATAAAGAGAATGAGATTGTTTCCATTCCAGGTTTACGTGGAAGAGAACCTAAAGAAATTACGCTCAAAAACTTGAGTAAAATTATACATGCTCGTGTTATTGAGATATTAGAAACTGCATTTGTGGAAATCAAGAACTATGGTCATGACGAACCTAAAAAGCAGCTTATTGCTGGAGTGGTTTTAACAGGTGGTGGAGCACAATTGAAACACATCAAGCAGCTGGCAGAATACGTTACCGGTATGCCTAGTAGAATAGGTTATCCCAACGAACATCTAGCTGGTGATAGTGATACAGAAAGCACAAGCCCACTGTTTGCGACTGCTGTAGGATTGGTTTTGAAAGGATTACAAGCTCAGGAACTTGATGCGGCAGAAAAAAGATCCAGCACGCAACCGGTCTCTCCGCATAGTAAAACCGGAGCAAAACCCAGTCAAGTAGAAAACGAACAGGATGAAGTTGAGGAGGATGATGAAGATGATATTATTACTAAACCATCGGTAACCCAGCCGAAAAAGACGAAAGGCATTTTTGAAACCTGGGCGAATAAGTTTAAGGATTTTTTAGACAAAGCGGAGTAAAAAATAAAATAAAACGAAGATCAAAAACAAGTTTTGGTTAAAGTGGTTTACAGTTAAAGACGATTGAAAGAAGAAAGTAGTTTCAATATCAGTTCGAGCGCAGTCGAGAACAGGTGTGTAGCAGAGAATAACTTTTGAAACAAGAATAGAGAGAAAGTGATTTTCTTACCGAATTACGGTAATCGACAAGAGGAACCGTCCTGCGACGGTTTGACAGAATTTGAAAGATGAGCAATTAAGTTCTGATAAGTAGATGTTTGAACTAGTGAATTTTGAATTTATATTTTTTTAGAATTTGAGATTTGAGATTTGAGATTTGTGATCTGATGAATTTTGAATTGAAAGAAGGTATAGAAACATAAAGGAGTAAATAAAATTTTAAAAAACGACGTGTTACCCGACCGTCTATAATATATTAAGTAGTTAAAGTAGCAGCATATGAGCAACGACGATTTCAACAGTATTTCATTTGACCTCCCTAAAAACCAGTCTAACGTGATTAAGGTTATAGGTGTAGGCGGTGGTGGCAGTAATGCCATCAAACACATGTTTCAGCAAGGAATTAAAGGTGTGGATTTTGTTATCTGTAATACAGATGCACAAGCCCTAGAAAATAGTCCTGTCCCTAATAAAATCCAGTTGGGAGTATCTCTGACGGAAGGTTTAGGAGCGGGAGCAAATCCAGAAGTGGGTGAGAGGGCAGCTCAAGAAAGTATTGAGGAATTAAGAGCAATGCTCGACCCTCGCACTAAAATGGTATTTATTACCGCTGGAATGGGTGGTGGTACAGGAACTGGAGCGGCACCCGTGATTGCACAGGTGGCTCGCGACATGGAGATTTTAACCGTCGGGATCGTAACCACTCCTTTCCATTTTGAGGGTAAGGTTCGTAATGAACAGGCCCAAAAAGGGATTGAAAAATTCCGCCGTAATGTGGATTCACTAGTTATTATCAACAATAATAAACTGCGTGATGTTTATGGAAATCTAGGATTTAAAGCTGGGTTTAGCAAGGCAGACGAGGTTCTTGCTACGGCTTCCCGTGGTATTGCAGAGGTGATTACCAACCACTACACGCAAAATATTGACTTGCGCGATGCTAAAACCGTGCTTGCAAATTCTGGAACTGCCATTATGGGAAGTGCCCAGGCAACGGGATCTAACCGTGCCCAAGAAGGAATTTTGAAGGCGCTCGATAGCCCGCTGTTGAATGATAATAAAATCACAGGTGCTAAAAACGTATTGCTACTTATCGTTTCTGGGTCTGAAGAAATTACTATTGACGAGATAGGAGAAATTAACGAGCATATTCAGAATGAGGCCGGCGGTGGTGCAAACATTATTATGGGAGTTGGCGAGGATGAATCTCTAGGTGATGCGATTGCTGTAACGGTGATTGCGACGGGATTTAATGCAGAGCAACAAAATGAGATCTCAAATACAGAGGGCACTAGAATTATCCACACTCTAGAGGAGGAGCAACGTGCTACTCAAGTTTTAGATGATAAAAAGGACCGTGTCGTTGCGGGAACTTTGATCATGGATGACAATGATGTTGCTCAAGAGGATGCTCAAAATCAGAACATATTAAACGATTCATTAGATGATAATGAGTCTGAGAATGAGTCCGCTTTCGCGAAAGCGGAAACTCCACAAAATCCTGCACCAGCACAAGCTCCATCAGAGCCAGTGATCATCGTACACGATTTAGGCGATGAGCATCCTGAAGAAATTATTACGCCTAAGAATCAGAACCCACTAATTCCTACTACAGAGTTTTTGAGAAACCTAAGTGTCGTTTTTGAAGAGGTACTTGATCAAGAGCCTAAACTAGTCGTTAGTCGATCAGCAGAAGCTCCAGCACAGAAAAAGGCGGAAACTAGAGAGGAAAAAGATCAGTTTTTATTTGACTTTGAAATGCCGGCAAGTAAAAATAAAGAGGCGGAACACGAAGCGCCACAAGAAAAAATCACTTATCAATTAGATGATATTGAAGTGAATGATCCAGTAGCTGTGATTCCAGTGACTGAGGTTTCTAATGAGGGCGTAAAGAAATATTCTCTTGATGATTACATGGAAGTTGAACGAAAATTGAATAGTGCTTCTTCATCCCCTAAAAAATCTTATGTAGAAGAAGTCCATATTACAACAATGGAAACGCCACAAGAAGATTTAAAAAAGGAGATTCCAGCAGATGTAGATCCTACAGATTTACCTATAAATGAAGTATTGAAATTGAGAGCGGAAGAACGTAAAACAAAGATGCATGCTCATAATTTCAAATTCAAAAGCAGTCATAGACTGGACGAGATTGAAAAAAAACCGGCTTATTTGCGTCATGGTATTGAACTGGATAAAAATCCTTCAGAGGGAGAACGATCCAGAACAAGTCTTTCCACAGATGAGAATAACGATGTTCATCTAAGATCAAACAACTCCTTTCTTCACGATAACGTGGACTAGAAAAGAACTTTAACTGATATGTAGACCCGAAATCATTATGGTTTCGGGTTTTTTATGAACTTATTTTAAGGTGTAGTTATAGTATTGAACAAGCGGTTTTGGCATTCAAATCATTATTTTTGTAATTAAAACTAGAGAATTATGAGTCTTGAAAAAGAAGTGATGACAGCCTTGAAAGATGCTATGAAAGCTAAAGATCAAACGGCTCTAGCGGCATTAAGAGCAGTTAAAAGTGAATTGTTACTAGCAAGAACTTCTGGAGATAGTGATGGAATGAATGAAGAGGAAGAGGTGAAACTAGTGCAGAAACTAGTAAAACAACGTAAAGATAGCGCTCGAATCTATTCAGAACAAAACAGAGAAGATCTTGCGGAACCAGAACTGGCTCAAGCTGCGATTTTAGAACAATTCCTGCCAGTCCAATTAAGTGAAGAAGAGATTGCTGCTGTGATAGGAGAAATAATCGTTAGAACAGAAGCTAGCGGAATGAAAGATATGGGTAAAGTGATGGGAATGGCAAATACCCAACTCGCAGGAAAGGCAGATGGTAGAACAATTAGTACTATAGTTAAGGCAAAATTGTCTTAAGTTTGCGCTTGATAAAAAACGATTAATTGGCCTCGTGGCGCAACTGAATAGCGCATCAGATTTCGGCTCTGAGGGTTGGGGGTTTGAATCCCTTCGAGGTCACGAATAAATGAAAACACCTGAAAAATGTCTGAGCTTGCTCAAGCATTTTTCAGGTGTTTTCATTTTCAGAGCGTAGCTCTGTAGGGAAAGCCGTGAGGCAATCCCTTCGTTTTGATTTCCAAAACGGAGCTCTGTAGGGAAAGACCGTGAGGCAATCCCTTTATTTTCATTTCCAGAACGGATTTCTTTAGCGTTAACTGCAAGTATTTTTTCATTTTCAGAGCGTAGCTCTGTAGGGAGAGCCGTGAGGCAATCCCTTCGATTTCATTTTCAGAGCGGATTTCCTTAGCGTTAACTGCAAGTATTTTTTCATTTCCAGAGCGGAGCTCTGTAGGGAAGGCCGTGAGGCAATATCTTTATTTTCATTTCTAGAGAAAGATTCTTTTGTATAAGCTGAAAGTATTTTTTCATTTTCAAAACGGAGCTTTCTAGAATAAGCCGTGAGGCAATCACTGTTATTACTTTAAAAGCAGATTTCTAAAGGAAGCCTTCAGAAATTGCGCTTTTACTTGGCAAACGCTTGAAATTTTAAGCAAGATTTTTCATTTCCAAAGCGGATTTCTACCCTAATACAGAAAGGCATCTCCATTTCTTATACAGATTTTAAATAATGGAACTTCCAAAGATTCTATTTACAAGACAGAACAGTGTAAATTCATGACGCTCGTTGTTTTTCAACATTTGACTCTCATTGTCGGATAGATTTAAGATCCGTTAGAAACTATAGAGATACAAGGTTAGACAACCAGCTTTTCGCTCTTGCATTATCTTTAACTTTGGACAACCTTTTAAGATTTTTGATATTCTTTTATCCAGCCAAAACTCTCTTGAATGATCAGTTCCTTTTTATCATTTAAGAATTTTAAATAAGCCTCAGCAGTTGGAGAAAGCTTTTTAGCCTTAAGCCATATCAGACACCACTGTGTGCTCATAGGCAATCCTTTGGTAGTAATAATTTGTAAATCTTTATTTTGAATCTCGTTCTTGATTCCTATGAGTGGCATGATAGAATATCCTAAACCTGCAACGACTGCCTGTTTAACTGCTTCATTAGAGGTGAGCTCTATCTTTTTACGTACTGGGTGATGGTGTTTTGTAATAAATGTTTCCATAGCGTCGCGTGTGGCAGATCCATCTTCCCGATAGATAAAAGATAAGTTCTCAAAATCCTCTTTTTTAATAGTCTTTCCTTCAAATTTCCTCTCATTATTTCCAACTAAAAAAAGCTGGTTTTTCATAAGTTCAACGTGATGAATATTTAGTTTTCTAGGCAAAACAGAAACGAGTGCGAAATCCACCTCATTTCGTTCCATACTTCGCACCACTTTAGACTTGTTGGTCACATCCATTATTAATTCTACTCCCTTATGTTCCTTAATAAATTCAGATAAGAAATAGGGCATTACATATTTACCGGTAGACGCTACAGATATTTTAAGTTTTCCGGACAATTCTCCCTTAAAGGCTAGAGTCTTATAATTAATAGCATCAACCTCGTGGATAATTTTCTGCGCTGCCTCTGCTATTTCCATTCCAAATTCCGTCACGTACAATTTTCTACCTACTACTTCTGTCAACGGAATTGAAAATTGGTTTTGAAAATTTTTAAGTTGGATCGATACAGCAGGCTGAGTAAGAAATAATTCTTCTGCTGTTCGTGTAATACTCTGATTATTTGAGATTCTCAGAAATATGTTAAGCTGGTGAAGTGTGTAGTTCATAAAAACTATTTATGCATAGCATTGCAAATATAAATAATAACTAATGGATTAATTGGGTAACCTTTGCCACGATAAATCCCATAAAATCGAACCATGGAAAACTCTAAAGCAGTAGAAAACAAATCCGATCAAAAAATTCAACTTGTAAAAGGAGAGTTTACTCCATCACAAGCCTCTGAAGTTATCAATGCACTGATCGATCAGAAGATCAACTATCACAAGATTGAAAACATACAGATGTGGGAGAAAGATCACAGTACTGATCAAGAGCCTCTAAAAAAACGCATTAAGGAATTGGAAAACGAAAAAGAAGTCGCAAGAAAGTTTATTGCAGACTTGAAAGCTAAAGGTAAAAAGCTCACAATGGACGGAACGATCATCTTGAAAGCAATCGATTAATTCTGTTTCATAAATTAAATTCAGTTTTCATTCTACAATTTCAAAACAAACAAAATGGCATTGACCCAGACGGCAAACCATCATACTCAAGGTAGCATTGTAAATCACAAGGAACATCAGATCCCATTCATCTCTAAAATCGCTGCTCCCCTATTATGGTTGTTCTTTTTTACTTCCATTGCACTTTTAACCTATTATCTTATTGAGAAACCATTCTGGAATATTCAAAATATATTTTCTATAAACAGTTTTACCCTTCTTATCTGGACTACGGTAACTTTCTTTAGCGCCATCGTCAGTACTTACTCTAAAAGCTACCTGAACGGCTTTACCTACCAAGCAAAATTCACTGCATTGTGTTTAGGTTTCACCCTTTCCGTAATGCTGTTTGTAATGTCCAGCCATATTGCACCGTTCTTAATCTGCTGGTTGGCAATGGGGTTCTTCATGGCTCAACTTATAGGTGTGGACTCTAAATGGGGTGAGGCGAGAGAAGCTTCTAATTTTGCTCAGAAATTCTTTTTGACGGGAACGATTTGTTTAGGTATAGGCGTAATCCTTTTAGCCTATACCACCCAGCAATACACCATTTTAGGAATTATGGACAATTTGAGTATGGTTTCAGATTACACCTTAATAGTAGCTGCCTTATTCATAATTCTGGCGGCCATTATTCAGTCGGCTATTTATCCGTTCCATCGCTGGTTGCTATCTGCAATGACGTCGCCTACACCGGCATCTGCGTTGATGCACGCGGGATTTGTCAACGGTGCGGGAATTTTACTCGCACTATTTGCTTCAGTTATGGTAAGTTCAAACACGTTGACCTTACTCTTTATTATAGGCGGTCTTACCGCAATTATTGCACAGTTTACAAAACTCTTACAGGTTAACGTTAAGCAAAAACTGGCTTGTTCCACCATCGCACAGATGGGATTCATGATTATGCAGTGTGGACTAGGGTTTTTTAATGCTGCGGTCGCTCACTTGATCCTACACGGATTTTATAAAGCTTATCTATTTCTTTCCTCTGGGGAAGAGATCGCTCAAGGTACGCCGCATAAGCCGCATAAAATTAGCATCAAACCGCTAGAAGCTGTGGTAGTTTTAGTTTTCGGAATAGCGGGAGCGTATTTATTCTCTATCCTCACCGGAAAAACAGATATGACAGATAGCAGCATTTTTCTAACCCTGATCGTTGCCATAACAGTAGGTCAAACAACCTATAATATTGTAAAACAGGAAAGTTTTTCCTTAGTTCAGAAAGTGTTCGTCCCGATCGCGTTATTCGTTACTGGAATTGTATTGTACGCTCTTCTGTATAACGGAGTTACCATCGCGATGGCAGACTTACCTATGATTGAACAACCCCAGCCGTTGTCTATAATTCAAATAGTATTCGGGATTATATTTTTAATTGGATTCTTTATAATGAAACTAGGAGTGTATCGCAAAGTGCCATGGCTTTATGTAAAACTCATGAACATTTCACAGCCTAACGCACAAACTGTTTTAAAATATAAAACTTTACAAAAATGATCAATCAAAGCTTTTTAAACAGCATAGAACAAGCCAGTAATGTAGTTGGAAAAACCTGGCCTTTGTACTCATTTGTAACCTCAAATCCGCTTGTTGGGTATGAAAACATGCATTTTGCAGAGGCAATTAAATCAGTGGAGCAATTATTAGGGGCAACCACACTGCCTTCTGCCTCTGCTTTTAGACAGGCTTTTGAACAAGGAGAAATAGATCAAGATATAATTTATAAGTTACTGGTTGAAGGTGGCTTTAATGAAACGATCGAATTTTATATCAATCAACTTAATTCTGAAGTAACAACCAAGGCATTTAATGAAAACCATAAACTGGATAGAATTATGGTTAAATGGCTTTCTGCGTTTATGGACGAAGGTCTAGCGGAATGGGAAATGCCTCATAAAGAAGAAGGATTTTTTAAATCGTGGCGCAGTCTGGCAATCTATGATAATGAAATAGGGTTTAAATCATTAGGTGCCATTCCTAAGACGAGTTCTAGCGCATTGCAGGAAGTTTTGGGCAAACACTCTGCAGAGGAAAGACAACGTATTTTTGAATATCATCTGGGCGCATTACCAGGCTGGACGGGATACATAAAATTCAGAGAAAAGGACAACACGCTCTGGCAACAAGCTTACCGCATAACATTAGAAGAATATCTCGCGGTACGATTAACGGTTGCTGACGTTATCAAGGCGCAAATTCTTCCTGAAAAACAAGCCCTAACTGGAGAAAATCCCATCAGGAATTTACAACACATCTTTTTGAAAGCCTGGGAGAAAACCTGGCAAGCATCCATGCTGACAAAGTTAAAGCAACAAGGAATTGATGCAGGATCAAAAAACGCTGTCGATAAGTATGATGCGCAACTTGTATTTTGTATTGATACCAGATCTGAATTGATTCGTAGACATGTTGAAAAAGTTGGGAATTATGAAACTTTTGGGTATGCTGGATTCTTTGGTATTGCAATGGATTATACAAATTTTGAAGATGGATTATCTAGAAAATCCTGTCCTCCTATAGTAGGGTCTGCATACCAAGTTTCTGAATCTGTTTTAAAGGGAAAAACGGGAGAAGTTGAAAAGGTCATAAAACGAAATGAGCGTAAAACCTTTGTCAATTACTTTCTTACTCGTATGAAAAACATGCTTCCTTCTGCATTTGGGTATGTGGAAGGAGCTGGTGTCTTTTATGGATTTTCACTACTCTCGCGCACTCTTTTACCTGCAAAAACTTATAGTCCTGAACGTAGAAACCAATTAGATTATGAGAATGTTTGTAGTCCAGAAATGAATTCGACTAGTACCGATATCAATCACAGCAGCATCCCATTAGAAGAAAAAATCGGTATTGTGAAATCTGCTTTTGATCTCACGGGATGGACACAATTTTCTCCTTTAGTTCTATTTGTAGGGCATGGTAGTCATTCTGCAAACAATCCTTTCGGTTCTAGTCTTGATTGTGGTGCTTGCGCTGCAAGTCCAGGTAGACATAATGCAAGAATGCTGGCAAAGCTGGCAAATCTGCCTGAGGTAAGAAATGCCTTAAGAAATAGATATCAACTCGATATTCCGGCAGATACTATTTTTATAGGAGCAGAACACAATACCACTACAGATGAAATAGTAATTTTTGATTCTGAGGTTCCAGATTCTCATGCGACTAAACTTGATGCACTTATACAAAATTTGAAAAAGGTACAGGAAATGGCTACCCAAGAACGTTTAGGTACTAGATCAAGCGGAGTTCCTGCAGCACACAAAAAAACAAATAATTGGGCCGAAACGAGACCAGAATGGGGACTAGCTAAAAACGCAGGATTTATAGTAGGTCCTCGTTCACTTACTAAACAAATTAACTTAGAAGGAAATTGCTTTCTTCAATCCTATAACTGGGAACTTGATACGGAAGGAAAGGCATTGGAAGGAATCATGCAGGGTCCCATGGTTGTTACACAATGGATCAACAACCATTACTATTTTGCAACTGTAGATAATGAGAAATTTGGTGGAGGTTCAAAAATCACCCACAATGTTACTGGAAGGTTTGGCGTGGTACAGGGAAATGGAGGTGATTTAAAAATAGGTTTGCCTCTGCAGTCGGTTAACAGTTCTGATGATCGATTGTACCATAAACCGCTCAGGCTTTCCGTTATGATTCAGGCACCTAAAGATCGTATTCAAGATATATTAGTAAGAAATGAAAACCTCAAATCGCTTTTAGATAATGAATGGATCTACTTATTGGTTATGGATCCTACCCAAGAAAATGAAGTCGTAATCTATAAGAAGGGTTTGAACTGGATCAACACTCTTTCTAAGAGCGATACTATGGAAACGATTAATAGCTAATCTAGATCGTTAAGAATGTCACGATTGTTGATGGTTCTAATTGTAATATAAATACTTGACGTTAGTTGAGATGTTGATGAAAGTTCCGCTTTCGCGAAAGCGGAACTTTTATAATTGATATCAGAAACTTACTGTTCTTCTTGAACAGCACTGGGAGGAATGATGGATAAACTATCCACCATAACGCTATCCACAACCACCGGAGGATTTCTAAATAGGGAATCCTTAATCCTCATGGTTTCTAAATAAGTGCTATCGCTTTTGAAATAATTTGTGGCGTCAGATGCACCTTGCTCATCAAAGGCCGGACAGGGAAAGTATGGTAAATCGTATTCAAAATTAGTCAACATAGGACGGTTCCAACTGCTCAGGCTTTTGAACATGGAAGCCACCATAGGCATGGCAGTATTAGCACCACTTCCCATATAGGTACTTTCAAAATGAACCCGTTTGTCACGCGCTCCTACCCAAGAACCGATCACGACTTGCGGCGAAGCTGCGATGAACCACCCATCACCATTGTTCTGTGTGGTGCCCGTTTTTCCAATGATATTAAAAGGAATATTCCATCTGCTGAATCCAGCGCCAGTACCTTCTGTCAAAACCTCTCCCATCATTTGCTGTAGTTTCTTAACACTGCTAGCTGATGCTACACCGCCATCATACTTAGGTTTTGCCTGATACAAAATAGTTCCCTCTGTATCTGTAATTTGCTGGATCATGTAGGGATTAACCTTATTGCCGCCGTTGGAAATACTAGCGTATGCCGTCACCATCTCCATCAAACTAATATTTGCGGTTCCTAATACAATAGATGGAACTTCTGGAATATCTGAAGTAATCCCCATTTTACGCGCTTTATCTATAGTATTAGAAACTCCTACCTGCAATTGCAATGCAGCAGATATCGTGTTGACTGAATTTGCTAATGCACCGTGGAGACTATAGCTACCGCCATAAGATCCGTTACTGTTTTTAGGTTGCCAGTCTTCATATTTGCTATAAGTACGTAGTGAGTTGTCATAATAGGTACAAGGATCGATTCCTTGATCTAATGCTGTGAGATACGTTATAGGTTTAAAGGTGGAACCTACTTGGTTTTTCCCCTTGATATTATCAATCTGGGAAAACCCATAATCGATTCCACCTAAATATCCTAAAATCGCACCATTCCTAGAGTTCATGGCTAGAATACCAGTATGCAAACGAACCATGGAACTGATGATACTGTCTTCAACAGATTGCTGTCTGGGTTCAAAGCCTTTACCTATTTCCCAATATTTTCTGCTTTTCGTGGTATTTAGATACTGCTGTATTTGAGCTTCACTCTTGCCAGCTTCCATCATGTTTTTAATCACGGGTTGGATGGCCATTAAATTCTCAATGAAAGCTTCCTTACCACCTTCTGTGGTTTTACTGGTCCAGTGTTTGTCCATCAAATTCTGTAAACGCACCATATTGCGCTCCATAGTTTGTTCTGCATATTTCTGGATATTAGGTTGTAGTGTGGTGTAAATCTGAAGCCCATCTAATTCTAAATCATAAACCTCACCATCAGGCCCTGGATTTTCCTTTGCCCATTCATTAAATTCTTCACGCACATATTCTTTATAGTATCCCGTAAGTGTAGAGTTTTTTTCTGCTGGACTGTATTTCAATACAAGTTCTGTTTTTGCAGCATCTGCTTCTTCTTGAGTGATGACCTCATTTTTTACCATTTGTTGTAAAACGACATTACGCCGGTTGGTTGAATTCTCAGGATTATTTCTGGGATTATAATAAGAAGGTGCCTTCAAAACTCCTACTAAAGTTGCCGCTTCTGTAAGAGTTAGGTTTTCAGGAGTCTTGCTAAAAAACCGCTGAGCAGCCTTTTCGATACCGTAAAGATTTTCACCGAATGAAACGGTATTGAAATAAAGTAGTAGCAATTCTTCTTTTGAATATACTGCTTCTAATCGTTTTGCAATGATTACTTCGCGCATCTTATTAATGGGTGTACTCAAAAACCACAGGTCTTTCCTTCCAAAAACATTTTTGGCGATCTGTTGTGTGATTGTACTGCCGCCACCTTTACCTTGTTGCATAAGGATAGATTTGACAAAAACGCGACCATAACTTCTATAATCAACGCCTGAATGTTCATAAAACCGGACGTCTTCAGTAGCAACTAATGCTTTTATCAAATAAGGATTTAATTGGGTAGAATCGATGTTACTGCGGTTTTGTAGATAGAAATAAGCAATGGGCTTTTTGTCACTCCCATACACGGTTGAGGTAACCGGGTTTTCTAATTTGGCCAGCTCTTTACCGCTAGGCACATGACCGAACAGTCCTGCATAAGTGCCCAAGAATAAAAAACCAACAAACGCGATCCCACATAAAACTAAATACCCAGCAAATTTGAACGGGTGATGTTTTACGAAATTTAAAAATCCTTTAAATCTTGAGTTTCTCTTTTGAGAGTCGGTTGACGGGATCATACTTGTTAATTGTGGCTATCGGTGGTTATATCATCAAAATTGAACAAAATGCTTTAGGGTTGTCACTTAAATTAGGCAGCATTTTTTAAGCAATTATTTTGATCTTCTTAGTAATATTAAAATACTGGTTTGAATTGCCTGAATTTACGCTTTCGCGAAAGCAACATAAACTAGTATATCAATAAATTTCTTTAATTATGTAAATATAACGCCGCACTGTGTAAAGTTTATATAAAATGAAAGCATGTTGTGTAAACCTCTTTCGATCAGTATTTTATACAGGTTTTATTTTTTAGTAGAGTGTGAAATGTTTTAAAACTTAAAGGAATCGTACTATTTAGAAGCGGGTTTAGAGGATTGAATTATTGGTAAATAGGATTATTATTCAAAACGAAAAATAAGCCCTAAATAACACTTCAACAACAAAAGTTAAATCGCGATTTCGTCTGGCCATAATAGTATCTTTGCGCCGCTTTTAAATAAAGAAAAAAGCTATGGAGGAATACTGGACTTTTGGATTTAGTGTGTTTACCGGACTTTTTGCGATTACTAATCCTATCGCAAATGTTCCCGTGTTCTTGGGATTAACCGATGGCGCGGGAAAAATAGAAAAGCATAGGATTAATTCTAAAGCCACGATGACGGCTTTTATAATCATAGCACTTTTCACGTTATTGGGTAAATTTATTTTTGACTTTTTCGGGATTACCATACCAGCATTTAAAATCACTGGTGGATTGTTGATTTTCTACGCAGGTTTCCGCATGTTGCAATCTAAAAAGTCTAATATGAGACATTTAGATGAAGTTGCAGTTGATGAGAATATTGCGATTTCCCCACTTGCCATACCGTTAATCGCTGGTCCTGGAACAATCGTAACGACTATGAATTATGTTACGGATGCCTCTTACCTATATATTGCGATTGTAGTTGCGGTTGCAGGATTGATCTGTTGGATGAATTATCTAGCATTCAGATACAGCAACTTAATTGTGGAAAAGATCGGGAACAATGTAATCACGGTTATCGGTAAGATTATGGGTTTGATCATTTCTATTATCGGAACAACTATGGTTATTGATGGAATCAAACTAACTATCGCACTAGGATAACTTCCGCCGATTTTCTTTATAGATTAAATCTAATCTCGTTACAGGAATAGCATTGCTCACTTTATAGAACTAAACCGAAAAGAATCTAGTTTGTATAATTAATACATATTATTTAGATCTTCATGATTTAAATCTTTTGAGTGGACTATTTTAAAACAACAGATATCCAGATTTTGTTTATCATGAACTCTCGACTTTAAAAGTTTAAAATCAAGAATAGTAGAGTGGATAATAGACCCACCTTGAAAACACTTGAATTTTAGAAAACATCGTTTGATTTAATCTTTAAATCTACCCGACCGTGCTATTCTAAATTAGGTCAATTAACCTCTGTAGGAAATTAATTTAAATTAAGCTCGCGCATCATAAAAGTATTTTTAGGATTGAAGTCATCGCATGAAATTCTGTATACGAGCAATACGTCGATTCTGAAAAAAATGATTTACTAGGCAGAGTACCAGATCTTGATCAACATGACCTAAAACATAACATTTCATTTCATATATTGATTTGATCATGTTTTTGAAATTGTATCTTGAAATTCAAAAGCCGCTCCATTTATCTAATGAAGCGGCTTTTAAAGATGCTGGAAATAATTTAATCCTCCTTTTCAATCACCAAGTAATCTAGCTTGAGCGCGTTAAATTTAGTATTAAACTCTTTTATATCGTTATTTAAAACAGCGTTGAATTTATCCAATTCTGTATCGATTTGAGCTGTCAATTCGTTTTTTACACCTGTATCTTGGACGGTAGGTCCAAAGTTACCCATAGTCACAAGCGAGTTGAGGTGCGCCAATTTATTAGTTAATCTAATCGGGAAATTTAAAGGATCCTGTCCACTGCGGTTTTGCGTCTGATACAAGGCTTTCTCTACCTCTTCAAATTTTGTTTTCATGGAATCTGCCATAGTTAGCATTGCTTTAATTCCATCATCTTTACGGTCTCCATAAACCGTTTTGAAAGCAGATAGTTTTTTATTGAAAGCACGAATGTTCTTCATGGATTTATGTGCCTTATCAACTGTCGCGTTCACTTCATTTACAAAAGTAAATTGAGCTTTCATGTCTTCTACTGTAGCTTCACTTACCGGTGTTCGTTTTATAATTATAGGTTGAGATTGTTTGACACCATTCAATTCTAATTCTACCGTGTAACTCCCAGGAACAGCTTTGGGTCCTGATAAATCTGCCCACCATAATATCATTCCATCTAATTTTTCAGCACCATCGTATTGAGTATCCCAATTGAAGGAGTTAGCTCCAGTTTTAGGTTTGATTTTATTGTCCTTAGAATATGTGGCATATTCTTTAATCAACGTATTGCTAGAATCTAAGAATCTAATTGCTACGCTATCTTTCTCCTTAACCTCTGGTAAAAAGTAGTTTATCCTCACGCCTGATGGGTGATTTGTTCCTGCAGTTAGGGAACTACGGCCGCCGTAACCATCCATTCGATAGGATTCTTTAGGCTGGAAGAGTTTGAACTCTTTGTAGGCTCCTTTGTTTCCCTTATTATTGGCTGCCATTGAAAGTCCCTGGCGTACAATAGCAAGGTCATCGTGAATCCACAGACTACGTCCTTGAGTCGCGATTATTAGATTATCATCTTTCACGGCAAGGTCAGTTATTGGAACAATTGGTAAATTCATCTGAAAGGATTTCCAAGAATCTCCATCATCATTACTAATGTATAGGCCAGTTTCAGTTCCAGCGTAGAGCAATCCTTTTTGCTTCTTGTCCTCACGCACTACTCTTGTAAAATATTCGTCAGGAATACCTTTAGTGATTTTTTCCCAGGTCTTACCGTAATTTGTAGTCTTATATAAATATGGCGTGAAATCTCCTAATTTATACTTTGTAGCGGCAATGTAACAGGTAGCTGGGTCAAATTTGCTGGGTTCAATGCTGTTTATCTGTGCCCATTCAGGAAGACCTTTGGGTGTAATGTTACTCCAGTTTTTACCACCATCCTTAGATAAATGCACGAGTCCATCATCACTACCTATCCACAGTTCACCTTCTTTTAAAGGCGATTCCGCAGCTGCAAAAATGGTACAATAGTATTCGACACTAGTGTTGTCCTGGGTTATTGGACCACCACTAGAACCTAATTTAGTAGGATCATTTCTAGTTAGATCCGGAGAAATTGTTTCCCAGCTTTGGCCTTCATTACTTGTCACGTGAACGTTGTTTGAAAAGGCATATAATTTATTATCACCGTGTTTAGATATGAAAATCGGGAAGTTCCATTGAAATCTGTATTTCATGTCTTCGGCACCATGACCCATGGGGTTATCTGGCCAGACATTGATTCCTCGTTGTGATTTTGTAGCGTGGTTGTATCTTGTTAGAAATCCGCCATAACTACCACCATAAACGATATCATTATTGTTGGGATCAACGGCTATGTGAGCACTTTCTCCACCAGCAGTTTCTTCCCAATCTGTGTCTGTAATAGATCCTCCATTAGTACGGTGTGGAATTCTCACCGTGCTATTGTCTTGTTGCGCGGTATAGATTCTATATGGGAAAGCATTATCTGTCGTAAGTCTGTAAAATTGCGCTGTGGGCTGATTGTGATAGGTACTCCATGTCTCGCCGCCGTCATATGTAATTTGCGCGCCACCATCATCTGCAATGATCATCCTGTTAGAGTCTTCGGGAGCAATCCATAAGTCATGATGATCACCATGCGGTGCATTAGAACTCGTAAAATTACGTCCACCATCGGTGCTTTTGTGGTAGGAAACATTCATAACATAAACAGCATCTTCATCCTGTGGATCTGCATAAATCCTAGTGTAATACCAGGCGCGTTGTCTTAAACTTCGGTCGTCATTTGTTTTTGTCCAGGTCAAACCGGCATCATTGCTGCGGTAAAGTCCACCCTCATCTTTATTTTCTACAATAGCATAAAGTTTATCAGAATTCATGGGAGAAACGGTGATACCCATAATTCCCAAAGTCCCTTTAGCAAAGCCCTCATTTTTTGAAATCTCTACCCAGTTTTCTCCATAATCGGTACTTTTCCAAAGAGCACTGCCGTCCCCACCGCTGCTTAAACTATATGGCGTGCGTTGCAATCTCCAGGTAGAGGCATATAAATTACGTGGATTACTGGGATCAATTATTAAATCAACTGCACCTGCTAGATCATTTGTAAAAAGTGTTTTTTTCCAACTCTTACCACCATCAATCGATTTATAAACGCCACGGTTTTCAGTGCCTTTATAAATGTTTCCCATGACCGCAGCATAGACTATATTGTGGTCATTAGGATCTATTTCCAGACGTGAAACATGTCTACTGTCTGGTAATCCAGCTTGTTTCCAGCTTTTACCAGCATCTACAGATTTCCATATTCCATAACCGCTAGACACATTCCCGCGAACGGTTTTTTCACCACCACCTACATAAATGACATTGTGGTCACTGGGAGCAACGCTAACGACGCCAATACTGCCACCAAAGAAACCATCAGAAATGTTACTCCAAGTGCGACCGCCATCCATTGTTTTCCAAACACCACCGCCTGTACTTCCAAAATAAAACAGATTTGGTTTCCCGGGAACTCCAGTAACTGTAGCACTACGTCCTCCACGGAAAGGTCCCAGTAATCTAAATTCCTGTGATTCATAATATTTCTCTGCCTCAGGTGGGTCTGGAAGTTGTTGGGAGTTCGCTTTCGCGAAAGCGAAAAAACTGAGAATCGCAAGAGCATAATATAGTTTCATAGGTGCATAGTTAGACTCTAAATATAACGAATCAAATAGACTATCAGAATAGGGTAAAATGGGAAATGTTACTGTGAACGAAGGCTAACTATTAAGCTCAAATGCACGCATCTTTGTCTCATCACTTTCTTAAATTTTTTCACGAGCTTACTTAATGTACCTAAAAGAGAAAAAATAGTTTTGCCGACTCTAAAATGAATCATGAATGGATTTTAATCTTAATGCATCCATTACTTTTAATGTAAACATCTTAGAAATCAACCTCGATTTTGGAAATTTCCAGCGTCATTTTCAAATAAAAAACTACAGGTTGTAAATCTTACGGTTAGCCAGGTGAGTGGTTGTGATTATTGCCTTGTATTATCTGCAATATTAAAGAAAGGAGCAGGTTTGTTAGAAGATCAGATCTTAGGCACTTTTACATCAATTCTTACCGATCATGAAACATTAAAAGCGCTCGATGTGTTTATAAAAAACCTTACAGAAAATCGCCATTCTACAGATCGCGATATTATTATAGTGCATGCTGCATTAAGTGAATTCTAGTCAATACTTTAATAGTAACCGACTTAGAATGATACGCAAATAGTGTTCATATTACGGCGAAGTTTGATGCAGAAATCTCATTCACCAAAGCAGTGTGCCTTATTAAAAATATATTTTAAATGATGGTTTTTAAAACATAGCTCAATTATTTTTATAATAATTGAGCTTTTTTTAGGACTGGGCATAAATAATTTCTCCGCTTGCTTCTTTATCACGCAATTCTGAAACTAAATTTACCGCATCAGGAACAACGTCACTACAGCATACTATTAAGCATCCTTTTTGGGCATTTTCCACAGCATGCATAATCGCTTTTTGCTCTGAAGGAATCACGGTGATCTTTATTTTAGAATTCTTTTTTTTGATTCCATCTTCTAACATTTTAATCAATTCTTCCTCCGTTTTGCCTCGCAATTGCTTGTCTTGCCTGATGATAATCTCGTCAAACATTTCTGCGGCAATGCCGCCTATTTGATTGTTATCTTCAATTCGTCTGTCACCTATTCCTGCTATGATCCCTACTTTGTAAGTGTTTTCAAAAGTGTCCACAAAATCTTTTAAGGCATACATTCCGGCTGGATTGTGAGCATAATCTAATAAGACATCGAAATTCTTGAACTTGAACATGTTCAATCGGCCAGGTGTAGTTTGCGCTGATGGGATGAAGCTCTCTAAGGCAGCTCTCATATCTTCAATACTGATTCCCTGTACATTACCAGCGATTACTGAGGGTAATATGTTCTTAATCATAAACTGGGCTTTACCGCCGTAGGTCAACGGTACATCCTCAGCCTTTATAATGCGCATTTTCCACTGTCCTTTACATAGAGTTATGAATCCATTTTCATAGACTGCTGTGATCCCACCCAGTTTTTGCAACGCTTTGATACGCGGATTGTTTTCATCCATTGAAAACAGAGCCAGATTACAATTAATTGTTCTGCGCATTTCATATACGAGATCGTCATCTGCATTTAAAATGGCATAACCTTCTGGTAATACCGTTTCTGGAATTACACCTTTTACTCGAGCTAGTTGCTCAATCGTATGAATACCTTTTAATCCCAAATGGTCTGCACTGACGTTAGTCACGATACCTATGTTACATTTTTTAAAGCCTAATCCAGAACGCAACAAGCCGCCGCGAGCACTCTCTAAAACTGCGAGGTTTACTGTAGGATCACGTAAAACAAATTCTGCACTTCCTGGACCGGTGCAATCACCGGACATGAGTAAACGGTTTTGAATGTAGACTCCATCACTAGTAGTGTATCCTACTCGATAGCCTTTAAACTTTGCCATGTGCGCTATTAAACGACTGGTGGTCGTTTTTCCATTTGTTCCTGTAATGGCAATTATAGGAATGCGTCCCGTGTCTCCATGCATAGGGAATAATTTATCCACTACAGGAGCCGCTACATTTCTAGGTAAACCTGTGGTGGGCGATAGGTGCATACGGAATCCAGGTCCGGCGTTAACCTCGATAATAGCGCCATCAGTGTCTGTAAGAGGTTGGCTTATATCTGTGGTCATCATATCGATACCGCAGATATCTAAATCTATAATTTTGGAAATGCGCTCTGCCATTGAAACGTTGGCAGGATGAACAATATCTGTTACATCCTCAGCAGTACCGCCAGTACTTAGGTTAGCTGTGTCTTTTAAAATCAAACATTCGTCCTTAGGCAGAATACTTTCTAATGTATAACCAGAGGCTGCAATAATAGTTTCTGTAAGAGTGTTAATTGAAATTTGTGTCAATACATTCTCATGACCATAACCACGCCGCGGATCTTTATTAACCGTGTGAATTAAATTTTCCACAGAGTCTTTACCATTACCTATAACATGAGCTGGTGTTCTTTTAGCCGCTGCTACCAAAACGTTGTTTATAACGAGCAGCCTGTAGTCTGAACCTACTACCATTTTTTCAACAATGATGCGACTGGAAACTTCTTTTGCTTCTCTAAAAGCCACTAGAGCTTCATCGTAACTATTAATATCTACTGTAATGCCGCGACCATGATTACCATCTACTGGTTTTATAACTAATGGAAAACCTACATAATTGCAAGTAGCTTCTAGCGACGTCTCGTTGCGCAGAATTTCTCCGCGCGGTACGGGAACTTCCGCTTGTTGTAAAAGATATTTAGTATCCTCTTTATCGCAGGCTAATTCTACTCCTATACTGCTGGTTTCACTGGTGACCGTGGCTTGAATTCGCTTTTGGTTAGCTCCATATCCCAATTGACACAGAGAATATTTATTTAATCTTATCCATGGAATACCACGGCTTTCTGCCTCTTCTACTATAGAACCTGTACTTGGTCCCAATCGGGTCGCTTCTCGCAACACTCGCATTCTTTGAATGTCTGGATCTAGATCGTAATCTTCAGCACTAATCAATGCCTCACAAATACGTACTGCTGCGGTGGCGGCATAACGTCCCACCTCCTCTTCCATATAGGAAAACACTACATTGTAGACCCCTTTTTCTCCAAAATCTCTAGTCCTTCCAAAACCAGTATCCATGCCAGCCATTGTCTGAATTTCTAGGGCGATATGCTCAATGACATGCCCCATCCATGTGCCGTCCTTAACTCTCATAAAAAAACCACCCGGACACCCTTCAGAACAGCGATGCGTGTACATACCTGGTAAAAGCCTTTCTAAACGCTCACCAAAGCCATTGATTTTGTTAGTAGGAAACTCCTCCATCTTTTCCAGATCTAATACCATGACAATTAATTTATGGCGTCTAATGGACCAGTAATTAGGTCCGCGCATGGTATTGATCTCTCTGATATTCATATTAAAGGCTTTAAGTAAGATGATAGCTTCTAAATGTAGGCCTTTCTGTGTACAAAGAGTATTTTTGTAAATGCTAAAAAGCGTTAAAAATGAATATTAAAGGAACACTAATTCCTATAGGTGGTAACGAGGATAAAGGAACAGAAGAACAGGAAATCTATACTCTTGAGTTTATTGAGGAGGGAATTTTAGCGCGCGTCGTAGCCGAAACAGGTGGAACAGATGCCTGTATTGTAATTATTCCTACTGCAAGTCAGATTCCAGTAGAGGTTAGCGAGAACTATTTAAAAGCTTTTGGTAAGTTGGGTTGTAAAAATGTTCATATTATGGATATACGAGAGCGAGACGACTCTCTTAAACCGGAATATTTAGAATTAATGCGATCTGCAAATTGTGTCATGTTTAGCGGTGGTAATCAATCACTTATAACTCAGAAGATAGGAGGTACAGAGCTGCACGAAATTATTATGGACAAGTATAAAAACACCTCGTTCGTTATTGCTGGAACCAGTGCCGGAGCGATGTGTATGTCTGAACAAATGATTACTGGCGGTAGTGCCAAAGAGTCATTTGTAAAAGGAGCGGTAGGTCTGGGATCAGGAATGTCCTTTATCCCAAGCTTAATAATAGACTCCCATTTTATAAGACGCGGGAGATTTGGACGTATGGCAGAAAGTGTGGCAACATTTCCAGATCTACTGGGAATAGGTCTTGCAGAAGATACAGGACTGATTATTAAAAATGGTAAAACTATAGAAGTTATAGGCTCAGGAATGATCATCATATTTGACCCTAGAAAGATCAAACATAACAACTTGCCTTACATAACAAAGGGTGACAATCTATCGATCACAAACATGCGAACGCACGTTTTGTCAAACGGCGATGTTTTTAATATCAAAAACCGCAAGCTTGAAATAGTTCCTGCGTCGGTACATAATTAATGTTTTAAAAACTGATTCCAGAGAGTTTTCAAGGCACTTATTCGTCCTTATATATAGATATCGTTTTGGGAGAGTTCGCTTTCGCGTAAGCGCGGTACATGCCAGCGGTATTAAATGGTAGAGATATATTGCCTTTAGCATCCACAGCAATCAAGCCGCCATCGCCCCCTAATTTCTTGATGCGGTTATGGATGACCTCATTTGCAGCATCTTCCAACGACATATTCTTAAACTCCATCAAAGCACTAACTTCATAAGCGACAACACCTCTAATAAAATACTCGCCACTGCCGGTACAGCTCACTGCACAAGTTTCATTGTTAGCATAATTTCCAGCACCTATCATGGGACTATCGCCTATACGGCCCCATTTTTTATTAGTCATGCCACCGGTAGAAGTGGCCGCGGCTAGATTACCTTGTTGATCCATGGCTACAGCGCCAACAGTGCCAAATTTAGAATCTTTTTTTACTGAATGATCCAGCTGGAAATTGTCACTGTCCTTTATAGCCTGCCACTGGTCATGTCTCAATTGATCAAAGAAATAATCTGGATCCTCTAAAGAATAATCTCTTGATTTTGCAAATTCCATGGCACCATCACCTGCTAGAAATACGTGTTCACTATATTCCATCACGTCTTTAGCAAGTTGAACGGGATTTTTTATTCCCGTAATAAGAGACACTGCACCTGCGTTCAATGCCTTGCCTTCCATAATCGCCGCATCCATTTCATGAGTTCCCTGTGCGGTAAACACACTGCCTTTCCCAGCATTAAATAAAGGGGAGTCTTCCATAAAAGATACCGCAGCTGCTACAGTATCAACAGCGCTTCCACCATTTTCAAGAATTGTTATCCCATGATTTAAAGCTTGACTTAATGCCTCTGTGTATGACTCTTCTTTTCGCTCGGTCATATGCTCCTTAAGCAACGTTCCTGCGCCGCCGTGGATAGCGATGGTATAATTTTTCATTTTATGGGTTTTATAGTTGGCGAACATGTGTGATTTCGATGCTCGCTAAATTGATTTTTACAATGAAACCTAGTGATTTTCTAATCGAGTTTTATAAATTGAAGCTCTGAATCAATAATATCGCTTTTAGCTTTAACAACAAAAAGACTGTCCTGCACTTTTATAATATCGCAATTTATTTTCTTCCCGATCACAGAACTCACATCACCTGGGTAATTCTCAATATTAGTGTAGGTCATTTCATAACTGCAGTCAGAAGTCCATTTGATGGAAGAAGTCACAACAATATTATTCACAGGGTTCGTTTCTATTTGTGAGGTCTCTGTTCTCACGATAATTTCAGGTCTGCTTCCACCTGTATAGATAAAATTTCCTGTTTTTAAATCTGAACAATCATTTTCTTGGGAGCAACTAACTAAGGTTAATACTAGCATCGCTGATAAATACAAATACTTCATAAACTGACTTAAGCTGGGTATTAATTAAAATTCATTTTTTCTATACTCTAGAGGAGTTCTTCCGGTTTGTTTCTTAAAAAATTTAGAGAAATGGCTAGGTTCGCCATATCCTAAATCGTAAGCGATTTCCTCTGCAGTCATTTCTGAATTTCGCAATAAGCGTTTTGCCTCTAATGCGATGCGTTCGTTAATGACTTTAAGTGGAGATTTTACATCATGTTTTCTGAAAAAATTCGACAGTGTTTTGGGAGACTTAAAAAGTAAATCGGCATAGTCTGCTACTTGATGTTTTTCTTTAAAATGCTGCTCTACTAGAATGTTGAATTTTCTTATCAAATCTACCTGCTTAGTACTAAGGTTTTCTTGATGTCGATCTGTTTTAATCAATCGAGTTGCTGTTATCAACATACGCTTGAGCATTGCACGCAACATTTCACCTTGAATGTGATCCTTATTCTCGAATTCTTCTTGAAAGAGCACCAGCATAGCACTCATACTATTTTGCTCTCTCAATAAAAGATCAACCACAGGTGCGTTTGAAGAACCATAAAACAGGAGCCCTAAACAAGAGACTTCCGCATCTTGATTTTGAATACAGTAGAACTCTCTATTAAATATATAGGAAATCAGACCATAATTGTCTTTCGGTATATTGACAATATTATCTGGTGTACAAAATAACACCTGATTTGCTTTGAGAATTACATCATAGCCATCTACGGTTAATTCTTGTTCGCCAGAAACACACCACACTATTTTATAAAGGTCCTTTTCGGTTAATAAATGAAGCGATGGACCGCACTGAAAACTAGTGACGATAAAAATTCCCTCATCTCTAATATTGTGATAATCGAGTTTCATGCCTTAAAAATAAGTAATTAGGCAAGATAACCTCATTTGTTAGCGATCTGCTTCTTGACGTTTTTAATACCGCCGGCATTGACAACTTTAAATCCATTTGCTTTTAATTGTGCTGTCGCAATAGCACTGCGTCCTCCCATTGCGCAGTAAACGATGACAGGCTTGCTTTTATCAACTTCTGACATGCGCTGGTCAATGGATTGCACCGGAATATTTTTAGATGTTTGTAGGTGTCCAGTGTTGAATTCAGAAGACGTACGAACATCTAGTAGCGTAGCACCTTGATCGAGGTACTTTTTAATTTTGCGATTCTTACTGTTATTAAAAATTCCAAACATATATAGGGTCTAATCTTGTTGCTAGCAACTTAGGGAGATTGCTTTTTGATTGAGGCATGAAAGTTAAAAAAGGCTACTCTCCTGCCGCTCAATGGTAGTCGAAATGATAAGGTGTTCCTTAATTAACGTTACTTCGAAAATTCTTTTTTAATTCTTACAATTGACTTTTCAAACATTAAAACCATAGAGGTTTAACTACAATCTGATTGATGGTGAAAATTTGCTTTGACTATGCACGAGTCAAACGGTAGATGTTGTTTTTAGCTCATATTGAGATCACAATTTATCATTTGCAACAAATTTCAGTAATAAATTCAAAAACAACATCATTTTAATACTGAAGAAGGAGCTGCATTTGTTAAATGATAATTACTCAAGCAGTTCTTCAATCTCTTCTACCAATAACCATTCTTCAGGGAAATTTTCTAAAATCTCAACTTTTAGTTTCTGGAGCAACGGTTCATTGATTTTATCCTGCTCGCGATAATCACGGATTTTTTGATATAACCCATGAACAGCCTGCTCTCTTTTAGAAGGCTTGGGTTTCATCATTTTATCATCGCTTTCATGAAATACCAGGTCAAAACTGTGGTAATCTGCTGGGCCTGCATAAGCGCTAACGATCTCTTTCCCTACAGCGAGATGAAGAATACCGTCTGCAGGCGAGAATAGAATTTCGTCTTGGTAGGTAACGGTACAATCTGTAAACTGGATAAGCATGAGTTTACCGTTCACATTACGCATGCCGGTAACATTTAGTCCTTCAACGCGTATGCCGCTTTCATAGGTGAATTCTATACGCTCGTTATCATAAAAATTATATGCTTGCAAATCACGTGGCCCCATATCTTCAATAGCAAGATTGATTCCCTTCAGTTTTCCAATAGGAGATAGAAACCCCTTGTTATGAGTAGCTACACCATGACTAATTAATTCTTTCTCCCTATAAGCTAAAGCCGATTTCCCGCTGGTTTCAAAATAAATAACTTCATTGTCCTCATTTTTTATCATGCGGGTAAAGACTCCAGAAACCTGCAAGCCCGTACTCAACTCTATCGTCCCTAGGCTTTTTGAATTGATGAGCTTTTGGAGTCCTCGATGGCCACCTTTGCGCACTGCCATAGTATTTGCAAACTCTTCCAACACCTCGCTCAAATGAGCAAAATCTGGAGTAACGTAAAGATGAGGTTGCTTGCTGGTAATATCAAAATCTTGATAAGCAGCATCAATGGTATAAGGACGTTTTTCCACGGCTGGATCTAAGCAGCTTTTACTTTCACCTATGCTAGAAAGCAAGCCAGCACCATAGAGTTTAGGCTTTTCTAGTGTTCCCACAAGACCGTATTCCACAGTCCACCAGTGTAGATTTCTAATTAAAGACATTTCACTGGGTTCTACTTTTTTATTTTGAAGGCGCTCAATCTCTGCTTCCGCATTTTTGATTTTTTCTTCAAGTGTTTGGTTTTTTTGCTCGCTGCGTATTTCTTTTAAAATTGAAATCTCGCGCACCGCTTCATACATCTCATGGTCGTGGGAACTGGAAATTGCCTTGCTACCTATTTCACCAAAACGCCTGAGATATTCCGCATAATCTGGGCTGGCAATAATGGGAGCGTGACCTGCCGCTTCATGGATAATATCTGGGGCAGGAGTGTACTCGATATTTTCCAGCTTCCGAATATCTGCCGCAATCACTAAAATTTTAAATGCCTGAAACTCCATAAAAGCTGCTGGTGGTATGAATCCATCAACAGCAACCGCAGCCCATCCTATTTCTTTTAGGATACGGTTCATCCCATACATTGACGGAATTTCATCAACAGATATTCCGGTTTTTTTCAATCCATCCAGATAGGAGTTATGTGCAACTTTGGAAAGGAATTCTACATTTTTATGCATCACATGACGCCACACGGCTTGATCTTGTGCAGTGTACAATTCATAATTCTGCGGTTTGATAAACTGCTTCAAATGAGGTGGCAAACGATCAATTAATGGGTTCGTTTCTATGTTCTTTGTCATGTTCAATTAATATGTATCAAAGCTACTTTAAATAATCATCAAGCAGTGGAAGTGAGTAAGAGGTTGTAAAGAATTAATGTCACTATTTTAATAGCCTAAACCTATAATATCCTATAGAATTTCTTTAATGATACCTTTGCAGTAATGACAAAACGTAAAAATCAAATCATTACCACTGCGGCAGCACTTTTTAAAGCTCGCGGTTACAGTGCCGTGACCATGAGAGACCTTGCGGCATCTATGGATATGAAAGCAGCAAGTTTATACAATCATATCTCTGGAAAACAAGAGATCTTGACTCATTTAATTCTTGAAGTTGCCCATAAGTTTACAAAGGGGATGAATTCCATTGTGTCTGATGGCGATTCCGCTTTCGCGAAAGCGGAAAAACTTATAGCATTACACATAGAAATTGCCATCCTGCATTCTGACGCACTCGCGGTATTAAACACCGACTGGATGCATCTGGAAGGAGCAGATTATGATGAATACATCGCTTTGCGCAAAGGATATGAACAGGATTTCAAAAAGATTTTACAGCAGGGAATTCTAGCTGGCGAGTTTAAAAACCTACATGTGGAAACCATACTTTTCAATTTGCTCAGCACATTGCGATCCATCTACCTATGGATACCAAAAAAATCAGCTACCGAAGTAGCTGATCTTAAAAATGAATTACCTGAAATTCTTTTAACGGGAATCAGAAATTAATTATTTTTTTCTTGCTCTAATGTAGGGTAATCAGTGTAACCTTCAAGTCCTTGAGAGTAAAAAGTATCCTGATTCCAGTCAGCAGTTTTTGCTTTAAGTTCAAAACGGTGAACTAGATCTGGGTTTGAAATATATAATTTCCCATAAGCTACAAGATCTGCATTTCCTTCCTCAATAACTTTATTACCAGACTCACGGTCAAATTGGTTATTGATCATCAAATTTCCTTTATAGATAGGACGGTAGTGTTTTGCTATGTCATCTACTAAGAAATCAATATCGCTTACATCGGTAAATGGTTCTGATAAGTGTAGATAGGAAAGGTCGTAATCATTCAAGCGCTCGACTAGATAATCAAAAAACGGAATAGAATCTGGAGTACCTTCCAGACCGAATACTTTATTCAAAGATGGGTTTAAACGACAAGCGATGAGGTTCTCAGGCCAGTGTTTTTTGATTTCATCCAATACTTCAAAGAAAATTCTAGCTTTATTCTCGTGACTTCCTCCATATTCATCAGTTCGCACATTTGAATTGCTATTGAAGAATTGATGTAATAGATAACCATTAGAACTGTGGATTTCTACTCCGTCAAAACCTGCTTCTTTAGCATTTGCAGCCGCTTGTCCATATTCTTTTACGGTTTGCGCAATTTCCTCTTTTGTCATTGCGTGAGGAGTTACTGTAGGGTGTTCTTTTCCATCAGGGCCTACCATTTGGATATTTGGATTGATGGCACTAGGTGCCCAGGTCTCTCCATCTTCATGATAAACAGGTAAAGAATTACGACCTACGTGCCATAATTGCATAAATATTTTTCCACCTTCATTGTGGACACTTTCTACCACTTTTTTCCATCCTGCAATTTGCTCCTTATTAAATATTCCAGCTACATAAGTGTAACCTCTTGATCTTCGAGATATTTCTGCACCTTCAGTAATAATCAATCCAGCACCAGCGCGCTGTGTATAGTATTCTACATGTTTTTGTTCAGGAGACTGAGTTTCATTAGTAGCTCTAGAACGGGTCATAGGTGCCATTACGACACGGTTTTTTAATTCAACTCCGCCTATGGTTATAGGCTGCAGTAGTGGTTGTGTAGTGCTCATGTGTTGTTCTTTTCTACAAAGTTATTGTACATACAAGCAATTGCGGTTAACGTGGCGTTAATTGAGAAAAGTTTGCAGTTTAGAGCTGAGGATTCTAGAACTTAAATGAGCTTTGAAGCTCCCGTCAAATAGTCGTTAGTTGACGATTACTGGTGTCTTTTCGCGAGTTCTTTTTCAATATCTTTTAAGGAAAATCCTTTAGCTTTAAGCAATACAAGATAATGGTACATCAAATCGCCGGCCTCATAGATAAAGTCTTCTTCGGTTCCATTGATGGCGTCGATTACAGTTTCTACGGCTTCTTCGCCCACTTTCTGAGCAACTTTATTGATTCCTTTTTGGATCAGAGAATAGGTGTAGGAACCCTCCGCTTTATCGTCGATACGCTGGTGGATCGTTTTTTCTAGATCGGCAATCGTAAAACTTTCGTTTATTCCGCTTTTGCGAAAGCGAACTTCTTCTCCAGTTTCTGCACTATGCGGAGCCGAGGCATGGTCACTGAGCGGAGTCGAAGTGTCAAAACAGGAAACAGAACCTGTATGACAGGTTGGGCCGTGGGCATTTGCCATAACCAGAATAGTGTCTTGATCACAATCGATTTTCATATCAACCACGTCGAGATAATTATTTGAAGATTCTCCTTTAGTCCAAAGGCGCTGCTTGCTGCGGGAGAAAAAAGTCACGCGTTTTTCTACTTTTGTTTTTTCAAAAGCTGCGGCATTCATGTAGCCCAGCATTAAAACTTGTTTGCTGGTATTGTCTTGAACGATCACGGGTAAAAGGCCGTCGGTATTTTTATTAAAGTCAGGTTGCATCGTTTTGTTCTTCTAAAAATTGTTCTGGAGTAAGCACGGGAATCAATGATTTTTTGAATCCCTTTTCATCTCTTGTTATTATGTAATCACATTTATAATCTAACGCGCTTTGGTATTGCAATGAATCCTCAAAATCTTTCCATCCGCTATTAATAGCTAATTCTGCCTGCTCTTGATCCATCGTGCAAACTTCAGTAAAAGAACTCATATTTCTAAACCGATTCGTAAAATCAAAAACATCGTGATGAGCAGCTAGAACGTAATCTGCATTTGCCATTGATAGCGGTGTTAAATAAATGATCGCATTATTTTCTATATGGTAGGCAAATAATTTGAGCGTGGTTGCATGGTGGAATCTTGCATCAGTTAAAAGGTCGATAAGTATATTAGTATCCCAGAATATTCTCATTTACCATATTTCTTCAAAAGATATTCGGCTTTGGATTTTTTATAATCAATGTTCTCATCTGCTTTTTTACCACCTTTAAAACTCAACGCAATTTCCTTTACTTCTGGCGATAATTCTTCATAGATGTCATAGGACTTAGGTTGGACCCGTCGCCTAAGGTAATCTTCAATAAATTTTGACAAACTAGTACCTTGTTCTTTAACATATTCCTTAGCCAAATCAATAATCTCCTTATCGAGCTTCAATGTGAGTTTAGTATCCATGATTTCTCAATTTAATTCAAATGTACGTATAAAAAATATAATTAGCACGTATGGATATCAGTTTGATATTGTTAAGTCGTCGACTCGTTCTGAGCATAGTCAAAACAAGAATTGCTTCCCTATCTCATTTAAATCTAAATCATCTTGAATAGTCGTATTTTTATGTAGAAAGAATTCTAATTTCAACTCCAGCCTCAACCAATTGCCTTTTCAACTCAGGAACCGGCAATTCTCCAAAATGAAATATACTCGCTGCAAGCCCAGCGCTCGCATGAGTGTCTTTAAACAATTCTTCGAAATGCGCTGCTGTTCCACCACCGCCAGAGGCGATGATTGGAATATTTAACTTACGCGAAATCAAGTCTGTAATCTCAAGGGCAAATCCGTTTTTTACACCGTCATGATCCATGCTGGTCAACAATATCTCGCCAGCGCCACGACGCTCGCACTCTTCACACCACGCGATGGTTTCAAGGTTAGTTTCTATCCTGCCGCCTGCGACAAATACTTTATTCGTCAAGCCGTCGGCCTGTGCTGAGCGTAGTCGAAGTAAGGACGGCTTCGCTTTGTCGTTTATCTCAATTTTGTTTATATTTCTTCCATTATCAGAATCATTCTGAACTCTCTTTGTATCCACTGCCACCACCACACATTGACTTCCCAGTTCTGCCGCCAGTTCGCTTATTAGCTCTGGTCGTTTAACCGCAGCGCTATTGATGGCTACTTTGTCAGCACCGGCTTTAATAATTTCTTTAGCCAGCGTCACGTCATTAATCCCGCCACCAACGGTAAACGGAATATTCAATACTGCCGCAATTTCCCTTACCAATGGAACGAGTGTATCACGCTTCTCAACAGTCGCTGTGATATCGAGAAAACACAATTCGTCAGCACCCTGCGCTGCATATTGTTTGGCAAGTTCTACTGGATCGCCAGCATCTCGCAAACCAACGAAGTTGATTCCTTTTACGGTTCGTCCATCCTTGATATCAAGGCATGGTATTATTCTTTTTTTAAGCCCCATTGTCCTGCGGACATTTCCCCAAAAAGGGAAACTAATTTTAATTAATATTTCGTTTTCAGCCTCACACTCTTTAACTATTATGCTCCTTTTGCGAGCGACTTGAGATCGGAATTAGCTTTGCTAATTCTGACCTAGGACATAAGACTAAACAAAAAATAGTCTTATGTCTTATGTCAGGCAATGCATAGCACTGCCAAATCTTATGTCGTCTCTATAAATTCTCTTAATAGTTATACTCAAAATTAGAAAATCAACCAGCTAAATTATTGCCCTGATCAATAATCACTTTTCCCACTCTTCCCTTAACAATCCAAATTCAAAATTATCACTCCATCCAGATTTTAATGGCAGGTTCTGTCGTTGAATTCCTTCCTGAACGAATCCGCATTTTTCTAGAACTTTTTTTGAGCCATGATTTTCAACGGCACATCCAGCTTCAACCCGATGTAATTCATCTCTTGTAAAGCATTGTTTTAAAAAATAGTTCAACGCCTCTGTTGCATAACCTTTATTCCAAAATTGCGGATCAAACTTGAACCAAACCTCTGCTTTTTGATATTTTGCATTGGAATATTTAATTCCGAAAATGCCTATGAATTCATCCGTTTTTAATTTAATCGCATAGGTTCTACTTATTCTCTCTTCTTTATCATTTTCAGTAACCCAATTGTTTAAAATCTCTTTGGTTACTTTTTCGTCCTCAGGTATTCCCAGCGCATTGAATTGATCGACTTCTGGAATAGAATGCAATCTGTGGACTGAATCTAAATTCTTTGCTTCCAGCAATCGATATGTTAATCGCTCACTATACAAATTCTCTCAATTCTTTAAAACTTATTCGACCTTCATAGAATGCTTTTCCCACGATAGTTCCCTCACAACCCATCTCTTTCAAACGGTGTAAATCCTCCACAACCGCAACGCCACCAGAGGCAATGAGCTTGATGGGGTGCTCAATACTGATATTATCTAATGAAAACATCGGTGTCTCAACCACATCAATTTTATTCAGGTTTAAAATACTTTTATACAGCTGATAGCTGGGTCCAGCAAGCATTCCGTCTTTTGCTATGTCGGTACAAACGACGTACTCAATTCCTTTCTTGTTCCATTCGTGAATGAATTCTATAACTTCGAGCTCGCTACTTTCTAGCCAACCGTGGGTTGCGATCATTCCATCCTTAGCATCTGCGCCTAATATTATTTTGTTGCTTCCATACTTCTCAATCCAACCATCAAATGTTTCAGCATCCTTAACCGCAATACTTCCACCAGAAACTTGCTGGGCACCGCTTTCAAAAACTGTTTTGATGTCGGCATCCGTTTTCACTCCACCGCCAAAATCTACCTGTAAACCAGTCTGACCCGCAATACGCTCCAATACCTTCCAATTGACCACGTGCGCACTTTTAGCCCCATCCAGATCCACTAGATGTAAATGCTTGATTCCGTTCGCCTCAAATTCTTTAGCCACCTCTAATGGGTCTTCGTTGTAAACCGTTTTTTGGTGGTAATCTCCCTGGGAAAGCCTCACGCATTTCCCGTCTATTATGTCTATCGCTGGTATTATTCTCATAGTGCATTCCTCTCATTTCGCTCCGCTCATTCGTCGGATGCAGGCCGTAGGCGGAGATCTCTACGATTCCAACGCCTACGACTGATTTATTTGTTTTACTCACAGGGCGCAAGCCCCATTGTCCTGCGGACATTTCCCCAAAGGGGAAAACCTCAGTTGATTATTTTTGTTAGTGTCAAGCCGTCGCAGGACGGCTTCGCTAAGTCGTTTACTTCAAAGTGCAAATCTGAAAACCAATTAAAATCCCTTCCGCTGGAAGGGATTTAGGGCAGGTCTACAAAATTCCTCAAAATCCTTTCCCCAACTCCCGCGCTCTTCTCTGGGTGGAATTGCGTTGCATAAAAATTATTCTTCTGCAATACGCTACTAAATGGCAATATGTAACCACAAGTTGCTACAGTATCATCGCAAATCTCTGCATAATAGGAGTGGACATAGTAAACGTCTGCTTCCTGCGGTAATTCTTTTAATAATTCAGAATCGAGAATTCTAAATTCTGAATTAAGCGAGTTCCACCCCATATGAGGCACCTTAAATTCTTGTGATTTGAATAATTTTACATGAGTATCAAAAATACCAAGACATTTTGTATCTCCTTCTTCACTGTGATTGCACATCAATTGCATGCCCAAGCAAATGCCTAGAAAAGGTTGTTTTAAACTGATCAAGACTTGATCCAGTTCTCGCTCGCGCAAATATCTCATTGCCGTTCCAGCCTCGCCCACACCTGGAAAAATCACTTTATCGGCAGCTTGCAATTCTGCAGGATCGTCTGTGACTTTGTTTTCGATTCCTAAACGGTTAAGCGCGTTTGTAACACTACCTATATTTCCCGCATTATATTTTACGATCGCAATCATAGCGTTCCTTTGGTGCTAGGCAACTTGCCGTCGCCGGTTTGCTTGACGGCCATTTTTATCGCTTTTGCAAATGCCTTGAACAACGATTCAATCATGTGGTGCTCATTATCGCCTTCCACCTTCATATTCAGGTTGCATTTTGCCGCATCACTGAAGGATTTGAAGAAGTGGAAGAACAATTCCGTAGGCATATCGCCCACGTATTCTCTCTTAAATTCTGCTTCCCAAACGATCCACGGTCTTCCTCCAAAGTCCACCGCAACTTGTGCTAGCGAGTCGTCCATAGGTAACAGAAAACCATATCTATTGATGCCTTTTTTGGTGGATAACGCTTTCGCGAAAGCATCTCCCAGCGCAATTGCGGTATCCTCAATAGTATGGTGCTCATCGATTTCCAGATCGCCATTGACTTTTATATTAAGATCCAAAGAGCCGTGACGCTGCAGTTGTTCGAGCATATGATCATAAAATTTCAAGCCGGTATCAATCGTTCCATTTCCAGAACCATCAAGGTTTAATATGATCTTAATATCGGTTTCATTTGTTTTCCGACTAACCGATACTAAGCGTGGCTGACCTCTCAAAAAATTGAAAATTTCTTTCCAAGAGTCTGTTTTTAAAACAACCAACTCATCCTCAAAAGTCGAGCTGTCGGTAATAGAAGGCAATTGAATTCCCTTACAACCCAGGTTTTTAGCAAGCTCCATATCGCTATTGCGATCGCCTATCACAAAGCTGTTGGCTAGATCATAGTTGCCTTTAATATAATGAGTCAATAGGCCCGTTTGCGGTTTGCGGGTTGTTGCATTTTGCTCGGGAAAAGATTTGTCTATCAAAACTTCGCTAAAAGTCACACCTTCAGATTCGAGCACATTCATCATTAAATTATGCACTGGCCAGAAAGTGTTTTCTGGAAAACTATCTGTTCCCAGTCCATCCTGATTAGTTATCATGACTAACTCATAATCCAGTTCTCTCGCAATGCGGTGCAATTGCGTGATAGCTTGCGGCAAGAACTCCAATTTTTCAAAACTATCCAGTTGATAATCTGTTGGTGGCTCTTTGACGATAGTACCGTCCCGATCTATAAATAATACTTTTTTCATGCATTCCCGCGAAGGCGGGAAACTCATCCCGCAAACGACTTTATTTGATTAAATGCCTAATTTTCATTGGGTCTTAAAAAGGCAGGAATCTCTGTGAATTCTACACCTGCATTAAATTTATGCCGTTAACTAGCGGCTACTTTATTGTCAAGCCGTCGCAGGACGGCTTCGCTTCATACCTACCTAAATACTTTTATACTCTTTCAACGCTTCCATCAACGCCTCACACTCATCTTTAGTCCCCACCGTAAATCTCAAAGTATTTGGAATTTGACTACTGCGGTTTCGTATGATCAAGGATTTATCCTTGAGGTAATTATAGACTTTGGTCGCATCCTGAACCTCCGCCAAAACAAAGTTAGCCTCACTAGGAAATACTTGTTTAACGAAATCAAGTTGTTGTAAATCGGCTATGAGGATTTCTCTGTTGTCGATGATTTCTTCTACCTGCAATCTAGTGTTGTCAATATTATTTAAAGCAGAAACTACGGCTTTTTGCGATAATTCATTGACATTATAGGGTGGCTTGGTCTTATTGAACAATGCAATAATTTCTTTGGAGGCAAAAGCAAAACCAGTTCGCGCACCAGCAAGACCGTGCGCTTTGGACATGGTTTGTAGAACCACCAGATTTTGGTAATCGGCGAGTCTGCTTATGAAACTTTGGTTTTCCGTAAAGTCTTGGTACGCCTCATCAACGATAACTATTCCATTGAACCCACCGATCAATTGATCCATCAACCGTTGATTTTCCTTCAATTCCTCCTCAAATTCTGGAGCATAGGGCATGTCCATCATTCCGCCTTTGGTATAATTCTCTGCCTGCCAGTCGTGTTCTAAGTCGGCTTTTAGGAGAACGTTTCCTGTGGGGTTGTTGGGCGAGCAGATCCATAGGAGTTTCGCCTTTGCAAAAGCGTTACTCTTCAAAATCCCGTCGACATCAAGGTCAAATGTGCTGGTCAAGGGAAATTCTACCACCGCAACATCATTAATCGCTGCGCTCACTTCATACATTCCATAAGTTGGCGGACATGTAATAACTTGATCATTTCCAGGCTCACAGAAAATTCTATATAGCAAATCAATCGCCTCATCACTACCGTTACCCACAAAAATCTGATCTGCATCCACACCTTTCTGCTCACACAAGATTTCCTTGATCTCGCTCTGTAATGGGTCGGGATACCTATTTAAGTTAGGAATTATGAGTTCAGAATTCAGAATAGACGGATCATTGGGGTTTTCGTTCGCATCTAATAATGTGAGCCCCATTTTTCCCGAAGGAGAATTTCTTGCTGTAGACACATCGCCATAAAGCTTGAATTCACTTCGCGCGCTGGAGTAGGGCTTTAGCTCCCAGATATTTTTGCGTACTATATTTTTTAGATTGAATTTACTCATATGCTAAGCCCCATTGTCCTGCGGACATTTCCCCAAAGGGAAAACAGTTCTGTCTCGCTGCGCTCGTTATATTTTTTTGAATTCATTATATTTTACTTTTAATAGATTCAATGACAGCCTCTTTATCTTTTAAGACTTCTATATCGGTAAATCGTAAAAATTCAAAACCTTTAGATTCTAAAAATTCCTGTCTTCCTTTATCCTCATCTATTTGAATACGATGAATTCCTCCATCAATTTCTACGATAATTGATTTTTCAATACAGGCAAAGTCAACGATATATTTATCAATGATGTGTTGCCTTCTAAATTTGACGCCCAATTTTTTATTTCGTAATTCTTGCCAAATAAGATCTTCTGTTTCGGTTGGATTTTTACGCATTCTGGAAGCTCGTTCCTTCAAGGTTCCATAAATAGTTTTGCGAGCCGTTTCATAAGAATACTTTTCTCGACCTAGAGAGGTCCCTTCCGCTGGAAGGGATTTAGGGTTGGCTTGCAGATGTTTCAATCGAACACTTACCGCACTCTTATGAGCATCAAGTCCCTCAGCTGCAGCCATGGTTTCAACCGCAGGCCCTAGATTTTGCAAACCTTGTGCTGTAGCTTTTTGATAAGTCACTTTATTTACAAAACTATCAACAGAAACGCCGCTATAATTGCGCGCATAGCCGTAGGTAGGCAGCGTGTGGTTAGTGCCGCTGGCATAATCACCCAAACTTTCACAAGTGTAAGCTCCTATAAATATGGAACCCGCAACCTTTATCTGATCTGCGATTTCTTCAGAATTCTGTGTATTGATAATCAAATGCTCTGGTGCATAAACGTCAGACCAATCAATACATTCTGCGATACTGCTCAATACAATGACTTTGCTATTTTCCAGTGCTGCAAATGCCGTCTCTTTTCGCGAAAGCGATTTGATTTGTGCTTCAATCTCTTTATTCACTTCGATAGCCAATTCCTGAGAATTTGTCAATAAGATAACCTGAGAATCGTGTCCGTGTTCTGCCTGCGCCAGCAGATCTGCAGCTACAAACGCAGGATTAGCAGCGCCATCTGCAATTATTAAAACCTCAGAAGGTCCAGCCGGCATATCGATAGCAACACCTTGTTGCTGGGCTAACTCTTTAGCCCGAGTCACAAATGCATTTCCAGGACCGAAAATCTTTTGAACAGCTGGAACGCTTTCAGTTCCATAAGTCATCGCCGCGATGGCTTGAGCACCGCCCACCTTATAAATTTCAGTAACTCCACATAGATTTGCCGTGTAGAGAACTACCGGATTAATGTTCCCATCAGCATCGGTAGGACTGCAGAGGACTACTTGTTCATTTCCAGCGATTTTAGCAGGGATCGCCAGCATTAAAACCGTAGAGAAAAGAGGAGCAGAGCCTCCAGGAATATATAATCCTACTTTCTGAATAGGCAGCGACTTTCTCCAGCAGGTAATACCAGGCGTGGTTTCAACTACGGGATAATCCTTAGTGAAACAGGCAGCGTGAAATTTAAATATGTTGTTGTAAGCAACTTGTATTGCTGCTTTCAAATCGGCATTTACTTGTTCAGATGCTTTTTGAATCTCTTCGGTAGTCACTTTAAGGCTGGATAATTTGGCATTATCAAACTGTTCTGCAAAAGCGATTAGAGCATCATCACCATTTTCTACAACGAGCTGGATGATATCCTTAACAGCGCTATCGACTTCTGATCGCTGTTTAAGCGGTCTCTCTAGCAAAGAAGACTGGTGAGATTGCGATGGGTTGAGAATGATTTCCATCAGACGATTAGTTTTTCAATAGGACTTACTAATATTCCTTGCGCACCAGCTTCTTTCAATTGGTCAATGACATTCCAAAAGTCGTTTTCCTCAATCACACTGTGTAAACTGCTCCAGCCTTCTTCTGCGAGTGGAAGTACCGTTGGGCTTTTCATCCCGGGAAGTAGCGCAGTGATTTCCTCGATTTTATCGTTAGGTGCGTTAAGCAATATATATTTACTCTTAGCAGCGTTCATGACGGCCTCCATGCGGAACATTAATTTGTCCAGCAATTCTTTTTTTTCATCGTTCAATGAGGGGTTTGATATTAAAACGGCCTCACTATACATTACCGTTTCAACTTCTTTAAGACCGTTCATGATTAAGGTAGAACCGGTAGAAACAATATCACAAATACCCTCTGCAAGACCTATTCCTGGGGCGATTTCAACACTTCCACCTATTTCTTCTGTAGTGGCATTAATCCCTTTTGCTTCAAAGAATTTTTTGACAATATTAGTATAGCTGCTCGCAACGCGCTTACCGTTAAACCATTCAAGTCCAGGATAATCAACGTCTTTTAAAACGGCAAGGCTCAACCTACAGCCCGCAAAGCCCAATTGTTTGATCACATCTACTTTTTGATCTTTTTCCTCAACCTCATTAAGGCCGAGAATTCCAAGATCTGCAACTCCCTGAGCAACATATTGCGGGATATCGTCATCTCTTAAAAATAAGATCTCGATGGGAAAATTCTTTGCTTTGGAGCTCAATTTCCGGGTTCCGTTGTCAAATTTGATCCCGCAATCCTTTAATAATTGAAGAGACTTATCACTAAGTCTTCCTGATTTCTGTACTGCTATTCTAATCATAATTTTTGTTGTCATTCCGCACTTAATGAGGAACTTTTTAGATCTCTGTCAAAGCTGTTTTTTGCATCAATAGAAAACAAAAAACCCGCCTTGAAAAAGACGGGTTTATAAATATGTTGAGTTACATCAATACATTCTTAGCTCGCCTGACGGGAAGTGTTGGAATGATGGTGATGTAAATTTGTGTTTTTCATTATTATGCAAATGTAAGTGGTGTTTCGCTTTCGCGAAAGCGAAATTCTAAATAATCACGTTTATTTAACGCTAGCTTCTTTTAAGGCGATGATCAAAAGTAAATGGCTGAACGTCCTTGATCAGCATCTTTTCCAAATTTTTGTGTTTTGGATTAATCAAAATATTGTGCTCGCCTGGAACAACGTAACTGGGTACACGCAAGCCGAAGAGAATTGGATTCATCACAAATTCATCGCCCAGTCGTTGTGTAGCTTTTAAATGATACTCCCGTATATCCTTATCCAGAACAGCTTCATTAACTCTTTGATTATTGGGTATATGTAAGGTAACCATCATCATATCCTGCGGCAGATCCCTAAGTTTAAGGTGTACAAAAACCTCTGCAAAAGCAAGGGCGCGGTTTTGAGCCGTATACAACATAGGAACACCCATAGAGTTCCATCTGGACACGGGACTTAAGGATGCGCCATAGCCTGATAAGTCCCGTACGTATGGCAATCTGGCCAATCTATAAACAATCATGCAAAAACACCGTGATTGATCGCGTGAAGCTCGCCTATTACAAGCTCCTTTCCATAACTATCCCTAATAAGATCGATAGGTGGAATATTATTTAAGGCTGGCATGCCATCGAGACACCAATCGTGAAACTTATCTGGATCGCCGAAGGTCTCAATACCCAACTCACACACTTCAACAATTTCAAGGATGCGCTCACTATGAATCAATTTGAAAATATGCGTGCCTTCTTTATCATATCGTTGAAGGGACTTTAATGACATATCCAGCAATACCGACCATTCCTCGTCAGTAAAGGGAACGGTTTTACGCAATTCCTTGAATACAACATAGTGGATGCCGTCACGAATTAACCTGACCTTATCCATGATTGACCGGTTGCCGTTCAAATAGTTGATTGCTGGCTCGCGTAATTCTATGGATGAATTGTTACTAATTTTGTAGGTTTTCATAATCTAGAATTATTTCTACAAATTAACGACATATTTCTGATTCTGACAAGTTTCTTTAATACTAAGACAAGTGTCTATTTCTTAATTTCCTTTACAAATGAGGCTACGGTCTGTTTCAAATCAGTCGTTTCTGCAATCTGGCGTATAAACTCACTGCCGATGATCGCTCCATCCACGAATGAGCATGCATCCTTGAAGTTTTGGTTATTTTTTATATTGAAACCCGTCAGAACGGGCGTTTTCAAGTCCATGTCCCGCAACTTGCCCAGATAGTCTGCCGCAGCAGAGAAATCTGCCTTGCTGCCCGTCGTACTTGCGCTGCTCACAGCATAAATAAAACCAGTCGAGTTGGCATCAATCTCGCGGATGCGTTTTTCTGAGGTTTGAGGTGTGACTAGAAACACATTAGAAATATTATGTTTTTCAAAGGTTGCTTTGAATTCGTGTTCATAGATAAACATGGGCAAGTCGGGTACGATCAACCCGTCAACACCGACCGAAGCACAGCGCGCACAAAATTTATCGAGGCCGAATTGCATTACTGGATTCAGATAACCCATTAATAAAATAGGAGTATCTGCTTCAGGATTTTCTTCTCTGTAGCTTTCGAGCTGAGTGAATAATTTCTCAATCGACATCCCGTTTTCAAGCGCAATCTTGCTGCTTTCCTGAATGGTAGGCCCATCTGCCAAAGGATCACTAAAAGGAATCCCGATTTCAACAAGATCGACTTTAGCTTCTTCCAAAGCCTTCAGAATAACAGTGGTGTCTTCCAGTTTAGGATAACCAGCCGTGAAAAATATATTGAGCAAGTTTTTAGGCTTACTGCTGAATAGTTGGGTTAGGTTGTTCTGCATGGCTTAAAGTTCGTTGAGTTTGAGTTCTCGCATATACGTATCCATATCCTTATCGCCACGACCAGAAAGGTTAATAACCACACGATCTGTAGGTTTCAAATCTAGATCTTTCAATACAGAAAAGGCGTGAGCGGTTTCCAGCGCTGGGATAATGCCTTCTAATCGGCTGCATTCTACGGCGGCTTTTAGTGCATCTGCATCGGTTACCGCCATATACTGGGCGCGATCAGAAACTTTTAACCAAGCGTGTGCTGGGCCTATTCCCGGATAATCCAGTCCCGCACTAATGCTGTGTGGCTCAATGACCTGGCCATCCTTGTCCTGCATCATGATAGAACGGCTGGCGTGTAAAACACCTGGAGTTCCCAACGTTAATGTTGCTGCCGTTTTATCCGTATCAATTCCCAAACCAGCCGCTTCAACACCTATCAATTTAACCGATGGATCATCTAAGAAATGATAAAAAGCGCCCATAGCATTCGAACCACCGCCTACACAGGCAATGACATAATCAGGTAAGCCCTGCATCTGTTCTTTGATCTCTTTGGAAATGATACTTTGATAACGTGCTACCATATCTGGATAGGGATGTGGCCCCACCACAGATCCTATGATGTAATGCGTGTCCTCTGGATTGTTGATCCAGTCGCGCATGGCTTCGTTTGTCGCGTCTTTCAAGGTTTTAGAACCGCTCATGGCGGGTCGTACTTCTGCACCCAGCATCTTCATACGGGCGACGTTGGGTGCTTGACGTTCGATGTCTTTTTCGCCCATATAGACGATACATTTCAATCCTTTCAAGGCACAAACTGTTGCTGTCGCAACGCCGTGCTGGCCTGCGCCGGTTTCAGCAATGATACGTTTCTTGCCCAGTTTCTGTGCTAGAATGATCTGGCCTACAGTATTATTTATTTTATGAGCACCGGTATGGCAAAGGTCCTCGCGCTTTAACCAGATTTCGCCGCCGTATTTTGCCGACAATCGCTTAGCTAAAAATAACGGCGTAGGACGCCCTACATAATCTTTCAAAAGCTGGTGAAACTCGGTTTGAAACTCCTCGCTTTTTTCAATTTTGAGGTAGTTTTCCTGCAGCTCTTCAATGTTAGGGTAGAGCAGTTCGGGAATGAATGCTCCTCCAAATTCGCCGTAAAATCCTTTTTCATCTACTTGATAGCTCATTTTCTCAATTTTTCTATGAAACCTTTAATCATTTCAATATTCTTCAATCCTGGGGTATCCTCAAACTGTGAATTGAGATCCACACCCAGAAATAGTTCGTGTTTTATGCTTTTTATTGCCGCCGCATCTTCACTGGAAATACCGCCACTTAGCAAAAATGGCACCTGTCCTTTATAGGAGTCGAGCAATTGCCAGTTAAATTTCTTGCCGCTGCCACCGTAGTTTTTGGTCGCCGTATCAAACAGGAAAAATAGCTTGCCTGGAAACTTTTCGGCAAGTTGTTCCCATTCTTTTAAGCTGTCAAAATCAAAGTCTTCCTTGATTTGAAATACCTTAAATACTTTGAAGTCTAATTCTAATATCGCTTTGGCGAAAGCGGGCTCCTCATCCCCATGCAACTGCACTACATCTAACTGCAACGGAATGATATCCTGCAGGATTTCTTGAAAGGTTGCATTGACATAAACGCCCACGGTTCCCTTATTCATGGTCAGTTGCTCAATCGCTAATTTTTGCTTATCGTCCACAAACCGTTTGCTTTTAGGGTACCTAATGATCCCCATAAAGTCAATGTCCAACTCCTGTAGTGCGTTGATGTTGTCCGATTCTCGCATTCCACATACCTTAATCATCATAGTGTGGTCTCTTTGATAAATTTAGTACAGCTGCGACCAGGATCGTTAGTTTTCATGAAGTTCTCGCCGATTAAAAAACCGCGATAACCCAAGTCTTGTAATTCGCGTACAACTTCTGGATTTGAAATGCCGCTTTCACTTATCGCCAAAACTTTTTTAGGAAAATGCTCCAATAAATCTTTACTGATCTGTATATCTGTTTTGAACTTTTTCAAGTCCCGATTATTCACACCGATGACATATCTACTGGATTTGAAATCCTTTGAAATATTTTTGATGCGTTTCAATTCTTCGAGATCATGAACTTCAAATAATATGTCCAGATCTAGGTTGAGCGCTTCCATCGAAAGCGTTGTCAATTCTTCATCATTCAAGCAGGCGGCAATAAGTAAGATGGCATCTGCGCCATAAGCTCGTGCCTCGTGGATCTGATAAAGATCTACGATGAAATCTTTCCTTAATATTGGGATTTCAACAAAACTCCTTGCATCCTCAAGATCTTGAAGCGTACCGCCAAAAAAGGGTTCGTCCGTCAAGCAACTGATAGCGCTTGCGCCAGCTTTTTCGTAACCTTTGACCACCTGTTCCAGAGTTGCAGGACAGTTGAAAGAACCTTTGCTGGGACTCTGGCGTTTATGCTCTGCAATGATGCCGCTACCATTTTTGATGGCATCGTGAAACGAAATCGTTTCGCGTGCATACCCAGGGATCGCTCGCAGGTCAGAAAGAGTTCTGATTTCTTTTCTGATCTTGAGATCGGCGCGTGTTCTGTCGGTTATTTTTTTTAGTATGTCTTCCAAGGTAGTATTAAGTATTTAGTACAAGGTATTAAGGCTTCCTTACCTAAGGGTGGACTTAAGTCCACCCTTAGGAAAATGAACGTGTTGTTATTGTATGCTCAGTAGTTTTTCAAAACATTTCAGAGCCTTTCCAGATTCTAGCGATTCCTTTGCTTGTCCTACAGCTTCTAGTAGTGAAATTTCTTGTGATACTGATATCGCCGTAGCGGCATTTGCAATAACGACCGACTTTTGTGCTTCAGTCGCTTTGTTATGCAAAACGTTTCTGAAAATAGTAGCGGCTTCTTCAATAGTATTACCCCCAGATATTTGTTCTAGTGTTAATTTTGGTAAATTGAAATCAGTTGGTTTTACGTCTGCAACTCCATTGTTCCCTGCAATTCTGGTTTTTCCCGTTAAACTGACCTCGTCATAGCCATCGTGAGCATGGAGGATTGCGTAACGTTTTCCTTCTTCATTTTGGAAAAGATACTCATAGTTGCGGGCTAGTTGCAAATTGAAAACACCAACGCTTTGCAATTTAGGTCGGGCTGGATTTACTAATGGCCCTAACATATTGAAGAAGGTTTTTATTCCCAGCGCCTTTCTAATGGGCGCTACCGCTTTCATAGCTGGATGGAATAGGGGAGCGTGTAGGAAACAGATGTTGGCTTCATCAATCTGCTTTTCCAGGGTTTCGAAATCATTCGTAAACTTAAATCCCATCGATTCCATAACATTACTGGAACCGCTGACAGAACTCACGCCATAATTACCGTGTTTTGCTACTTTGACACCTGCACCAGCGGTTACAAAACTTGCGAGCGTACTGATGTTAAACGTATTTTTTCCATCACCGCCGGTACCACACAAATCGATAGGATTGTATTTATCCAGATCGATTAATAACGCCTGTTCCAGCATTGCATCTCTAAAACCTGCCAGCTCATCCACGGTAACACTGCGCATTCCATAAACGGTAAGGAAGGCAGCGATCTGTGAATCATTTACCTCGCCTGCTGTTATTGCAGTAAGGATGTCGTGAGCTCGCTTTCGCGAAAGCGTCTTATGTTCAAATAATTCGTTTAATATTTCCTTCATTCTAAAGTGTCGCTAAAAAGTTCTTAAGCATCAATTTTCCCTGCGGCGTCATGATACTTTCTGGGTGGAATTGAACGCCGTAAATAGGCAGTTCTCTATGTTTCAATGCCATAATCTGCTTGTTTTCATCACGGGCGGTGATTTGCAATACTGCAGGAAAGTCTGACTCCTGAGCATTCCAGGAATGGTAGCGGCCCGCCTCAAACTTCTCATCGACTCCTGTAAAAAACGGACTGTTATCATGTTGCATGGTAGTTGCGATACCATGATATACTTTTTCAAGATTCACGATGGTACCACCGAAAGCTTCTGTAATCGCCTGATGGCCTAAACAAATTCCAAGGATAGGAACATGAGCTTTTACGGTTTCTATGATTTCCATCAATCTGCCAGCCTCAATAGGAATTCCAGGACCAGGAGAAAGTACGATGGCGTCGTACTTTAAACATTCTGACGGTTCAATCTTATCATTTCTAACAATGGTAACTATTGCATCCAGATCTTCCAGATAGTGTACAAGATTGTATGTGAAGGAGTCGTAGTTATCTATGACTAAAATATTAGGAGACTTTTTCATTCCTTTATGAATTTACCATATTCATCGACATAGGCGATTTCAACTGTTCCATCGCAGATTGTTTCAATTCTTAGATCGTCGTTAAGTATTCCGGTACAATCGATATCGTTAGTGTTACTTGCCATTATATAAGAATCTATAATTTTAAAATCTTTGCTAAATGAGCGCAGGACAAATTCATAAGATTTCCCATCTGCGTTTGAGTATGTTCTTAAAATTACACGTATCTGAAATTTATCCGACTTATAAATTTGTTTGCCTTTAGAAATTGAAGCGACTAGAACTTTTTTATAATCTTCATTAGTAAAATATTGATAAGCACTATCCTGGATGATCTCAAAAGGCATGTTAGGAACGAATTGCACTACCTTTTCTTCATTTTTTTTAATGATATCTACCTTAAATAATGGATCGTTATCGGCACAGGAAATTGTTCCAATAATTATAAAACAGAAGGAGAAAAAGAGCACTATTTTATTTTTACACATGGTTTGCTTGTTGAATCGCCTTTCTAAGGGCATTAGTTTTATTAAATACTTCTTGATTTTCGCTTTCAGGATCGCTTTCTACAACTACTCCCGCACCTGCCCTAAATTGTATAGTGTTATTTCTGGAAAGAATGGTTCTAATAATAATGGCGTGGTTAAAACTACCATCAAAACCTAGGTAACCTATTGCACCACCATAAAATTCACGAGCAGATTTTTCATATTGATCAATTAATTGCATAGCGCGGTATTTAGGCGCGCCGCTTAAAGTTCCTGCAGGAAAAGTATCGCCTATTAAGGGTATTCTATTTTTAGCCTCAATGGTTCCACTCACTTTACTCACCATGTGGATGACATGGGAATAAAAATGAATATTTTGATAGTCAGTAACTCTAACCTCGCGAGCGTGACGGCTCAAATCATTTCTGGCAAGGTCGACCAGCATCACGTGTTCTGCGGTTTCTTTGGGATCTTTTTTAAGTAGGGTAGCTGCTTCTAAATCTGCGGCATCATTACCTGTTCTTTTGTAAGTTCCCGCAATGGGTTGAATGCTTGCGGTATCCTTTTTAATTAATAACTGTGCTTCTGGAGAGGATCCGAAAATTCTAAAATTCCCATAATCAAAATAGAAGAGATAGGGACTGGGGTTAATGGCTCTCAATTGACGGTACACATTAAAATCATCACCCTTGTATTGCTGTGTGAATTTCCTGGAAAGTACCATTTGGAAAACGTCACCGCGCTTGCAGTTTTCTTTTCCTTTTTCTACTAATTTTTTAAAATCCTTATCAGTCATTTCTGATGCTTCAGCTCCATCTGTAGAAAAATCATATTTGGCAATGTCTCGGTGTTGGATACTGTTTAAAACGGGTTCCATTTTTGAAGAACCACCACTATAAACATGATCAAATACATAAAGCTGATTGTGATAATGATCAAAAACTAATACATTTTGAAACACCTGGTAATGCACTAAAGGAATGGATTCGTCATCCATAACTTTAGTTCTATCAAACTCAATATTTTCAAAAAGCTGTACGGCATCATAGCTTAAATAACCGAATAACCCATTTGTAGGAAATGGAAAGTCAGCGGTTCCAGGATCAAAACGGTTCTTGAAAGTTTCCAGCCCCTTGACAAGGTTATAATCGGTAGAAAACGCTTGTTGTTCCACAGATCCATTTGGTGCTGTGATTGTAATGCTAGAATAATCAATCTCAAAAGTAGCCACAGGATTGCAACATATAAACGAGTAACTATTGCTGCGCTGCCCGTATTCATTGCTTTCCAGTAGAATACTTCCGGGATATTTGTCTCTTAACCTCATGTAAATGCCCACCGGTGTCATGGTATCTGCAAGGATTGTGGTGAGAGAGGTATCAGGTTTATAAATCATGTAATTTCAAGTTATAATAAAAGCTTAAAAACAAAAAAGGTCTGCCGTTAAGCAGACCTTGTATAGTTAAACATACGGGTGACTTCACGGCTGTTGAGCTATGTTATTCCACCACCATGTATGATTTGTTCCTTTCATTGAGGTTCAAAGATAATTCCGCTTTCGCGAAAGCGCAAACTTTACAGCATCCATTTTAATATCCATCATCATGTACTCCCGCAACCGCTCTGCCAGAAGGGTCGTTCATGTTTTTAAACGCCGCATCCCACTCGAGTGCAATAGGAGTAGAACATGCTACAGATTTCACGGAAGGTACGCAACTTGCAGCAGCATCGCTGGGAAAGTGATCGTTGAAAATACTACGGTAGTAATATTCTTCCTTACTCTGTGGTGGATTGATTTTGTATTTATAAGCCGCCGATTCCATCATGTCATCAGTAATTAAACCGTCAACCGTTTCTTTTAAGGTATCGATCCAGTTGTAGCCCACGCCATCGCTAAATTGTTCTTTTTGCCTCCAAGCTACACTCTTAGGCAGATAATCCTCAAACGCTTCACGCAAAATGTGCTTTTCCATTTTACCGTTACCACACATTTTGTCTTTAGGGTTCAATCGCATTGCAACATCCATGAATTCTTTATCCAGAAATGGAACGCGACCCTCAATTCCCCAAGCCGCCAGCGACTTATTAGCTCTTAGGTTGTCATACAAGTGTAACGTGTCTAGTTTACGAACGGTTTCCTTATGGAATTCCTCAGCAGATGGTGCCTTATGAAAATAAAGATACCCGCCGAAAATCTCATCACTGCCCTCACCAGAAAGTACCATCTTTATTCCCATGGATTTAATCACTCGAGCGAGTAAATACATAGGCGTGGAGGCGCGTATAGTGGTCACATCGTAAGTTTCTAGGTAGTATACAACATCTTTTATAGCATCGAGACCTTCCTGAATGGTGAAGTTGACACTATGGTGCACGGTGCCTATATGGTCTGCAACAACCTGAGCGGCGGCAAGGTCAGGACTTCCCTCTAGGCCTATCGCAAAGGAGTGCAGTTGTGGCCACCAGGCGTCTGTATTATCGCCAGATTCAATTCGTTTTGCTGCGTATTTTTTTGCGACGGCGCTTACAATGGAACTGTCCAGCCCGCCAGAAAGAAGAACACCATATGGAACATCGCTCATCAGGTGTCTGTGGACGCTCTCTTCCATGGCCTTGCGCAATTCTGAGACAGAGCTGGTGTTATCTTTAACCGCATCATAATCTTTCCACTCGCGATCATACCATTTTGTGAAGCTCTTGTCTTCACTGTAATAGTAATTCCCAGGAGGGAAAGGAGCGATCTCATTACAAGTACCTTCAAGAGCTTTTAGTTCGCTGGCAACATAAAACTGACCCATCTCATCTCTACCATAATACAGTGGAATAATTCCTTGATGATCTCGCGCGCACAAGAATAGATCCTTCTCAGAGTCATAGAGCGCAAAGGCGTACATTCCTAGTAAATCATCCATAAAGTCTACGCCCTTATCTTGATACAGGGCAAGAATTACCTCACAATCAGATTTGGTTTTGAAATTATAATCAGGATATTTTGCCCTGATTTCCTGGTGGTTGTAGATTTCTCCGTTGACAGCAAGTATAACCTTACCATCTGGGCTGTATAAAGGTTGTCCACCAGATTGTGGATCAACAATAGTGAGACGCTCGTGAGCTAGAATAGCATTTTTGCCACAATAGATCCCTGACCAGTCAGGTCCTCTATGTCTCAGTTTTTTTGAAAGCTCAAGTACATCTTCTCTTTGTAAAGCACTTTCTTTTTTCAGTTCGAATACCCCTACGATTCCGCACATAATTAAATTTTTAAATGAAAAAAGGTCTACTGTGAAGTAGACCTTTTGATTTGTTTTAAATACCAGGACTACCTTACATACGTAAAGAATTATTGTTCCCGATATTATTATTGTTTGTCATGATGAAGTAAATGTAGATAATAAACATTTATAATACAAGCAGTTGTAAATTTTAAAAACTGTGCTTAATTACTTCTGCAAAAAATTAAGTTTCATTTTGTCATGATTGAACCTATAGACTTTTATCAAAAGCAGTTTTTGTGTTCATTTAATTTTAGTTATTCTACCATAAATAAACCATCTATTAGCAACACAATAAAAGCCTTTACACATTGTAAAGGCTTTTATTTTGCTTTATAATTTTAGTGACTCACACCTTCTTTAATAACATTAGGCATTTTTGCCGCAAATTTTCTCCATCTAGGTATAGAAACATTTTGAATGTAGCCGTTGCTGGGGTTTAACTCCGCATAATCTTGATGGTAATCTTCTGCTACCCAAAATTTTGAAAAAGGTTGTACTTGCGCAGCTACTGTAAGACCTTCAGCTTCTAGTGATGCAATTTTATCATCAATTATTTTCTTTTGAGTGTCATTCTGATAAAAAATAATACTTCTATAAGATTCACCTCGATCTGGACCCTGGCCCATCACTTGTTCAATATTTTGAGAAGCAAAATAAACATCTACTAATGTTTTAAAAGACACCACTTCTGGGTCATAGATAATCTCATTAGCCTCTGCGTTATCTCCATGGTCCTGATAGGACGGGTTTTGAGACTCACCGCCGCTGTAGCCTGAAATAGCTTCTTCCACACCATTAACACTTTCAAAAATCTCCTCTACACACCAGAAACACCCGCTGGCAAAATATGCTTTTTCTGTTCCTTCAGGTGACATGGGAACTTGAACTGGATCGTTCATGACAACCGTTTCATCTTGACTCATTTTTTCTTTAGGCTCTTGATTGCAGCTATTGGCAATAAATAGAACCATTAAAATGCTTAAAATTTTCATGGGGTTTTATTTATTGTAAATGTAAAAGCGCCTGACGCTCATTCTATTAAAACCTAGTTAAAAGAAAAACCCTCCTAGACTAACTTGCCTAGAAGGGTTTCAATATTTTAATGAATGACCGTATTTACATTTTATCAAATGTTGCACTCATTTTTTCAGCTTGTTCGTGAGCGAGAGCTGCATCTACAAGAATACGTCCTGAATGTTCATCAGTAATGACTTTCTTGCGACTTGCAATCTCTACTTGAACTTGTGGTGGAATGGTAAAGTAAGAACCACCTGAAGCACCTCTTTCAATCGGTACAACGGCAAGTCCGTTTTTCACACTCTTTCTAATCTTATTGTATGCCTTAATCAATCTAGGCTCAATAGAATTTGCATGATCTCCAGACATTTTCATCAAGGCTTGCTCTTCCTTCTCAGTTTCCTTAAGGATTTCAGCTAGCTCATCACGCTTATGTTTCAAGTGATCGTTACGTTTTTCAACGCGCGCTTTACTTTCTGTGATAACCTCATTCTGTTGCTCAATCTGTGCTTTGAATTCACGTATGTGCTTTTCTGCAAGTTCGATTTCTAACTCTTGAAACTCAACTTCCTTAGATAGGGAGTTAAATTCACGATTGTTACGTACGTTCTTTTGTTGCTCAGAATATTTCTTGATGAGGGTTTTAGCTTCCTCTATCAAATTTTTCTTACCCTTAATCTGCTCATTGAGATCCTCAAGATGCGTATCAAGTTTGGTTAGGCGTGTATTCAATCCTTCTACTTCATCTTCAAGATCCTGAACTTCTAATGGCAATTCACCACGTACGTTACGGATCTCATCTATCCTAGAATCGATTAATTGTAGGTCGTAAAGCTCTCTTAACTTGTCTTCTACAGTTGCCTCGGTCTTTTTTGCCATCTGCTATATATAATTTACAGGGTTTGTTTGCGTCTGTGCGCAAAGGATTGCAAAATTACTAAATTTTTCACTAAGATATTCGTGTAAAAGGTTTTTTGTAAACTGTTCACTCTCATAATGTCCCACATCGCAGAGTAGTATGTCGTCTCCTTGAAAAAAATCATGGTATTTTAAATCGGCAGTAATGTAAGCATCAGCTCCTGATTGCTTTGCGTTTTTAATAGCAAATGCTCCAGAACCACCTAATACCGCTACTTTTTGAATGGTTTGCTTTCGCGAAAGCGAACTTCTCACAACTCCGCAATTGAAAGTTTGCTTCACAGTTTTTAGAAAATCGTCTTTGGACATTTCTTTTTCCAACTCACCGATGGCACCCATTCCTATGTGTTGATAATCGTTTTCTAAGGTAGAAATCTCATAAGCGATCTCTTCATAAGGATGATTTGAACGCATAGCCTCGAGTACTGCAGACTGTAAATGGGGTAAAAATGTCATCTCTAGAACACTTTCTTTTATAGTAGATCGAACCCCAGCTTGACCCGTGTAAGGTTGACTTTGATTATTTCCCTTGAATGTTCCAGTACCGTCAAGTGTAAAACTGCACTCTGCATATTTACCTAGGTGTCCACCACCAGCTGCAAACATTGCTTCTTGCATTTTGGACTTATCATCTTCCAAAACGTGTATGGAAATCTTCTTAATTAGATTTTTCTCTGGAATGAGTGTTTTTACATTTTTAAGTTTGAGTTCCTGCGTCATACGGTAGCTTACGCCGCCTTGTGCCATATCCAGCGCAGTGTGCGTGGCATAGATGGCTATGTCATTCTTTATTGCCTTTACAACAGTACGTCGCACATAATCGCTCTCTCTCAAATGTTTTAATCCTGAGAAGATAATAGGGTGGAAGGTAATAATCAAGTTGCATTTTTTTTCAATCGCCTCATCAACTACTGATTCTAAACAATCCAGTGCAATCATAACTCCAGAAACCCCTGCGGAACTATCTCCTACTAACAACCCCACATTATCAAAATCCTGGGCGTAATGCAATGGGGCGAGTTTTTCTAAATAATCTGTAATCTCTTTAATTTTCATAAGTGGAGGTAAAAAAGTAAAGATAAAATTTAAGCTACTTTTGGAACTATGCAAGGCTTGCGAATTTTACTCTATCCTTTTTCCATTTTATACGATGGTATAACTGGTTTGCGCAATTATGGTTTTGATCGCGGATGGTTAACTTCTACAAAATTTGATATTCCCATTATTGCTGTAGGAAATTTGAGCACTGGCGGCACTGGAAAAACGCCTATGATCGAGTTTTTAATCAGGCAGAATACAGGTAAGAAAATTGCTGTTTTGAGTCGTGGATATGGCAGGAAAACTAAAGGGTACAGAGAAGTTACCATAGAGAGCAAAGCGATCCAGGTAGGAGATGAACCACTCCAGTTTAAAAGTAAATTTAAAGATGAGATAATCGTTGCCGTTTGCGAAAAACGAGTTCAAGGAATTCAGCGGTTAATTCAAGATCACAATCCAGAAGTCATATTATTAGATGACGCGTACCAACATAGGTATGTTCAAGCTTCACATTACATTCTATTGACAAGCTATGATCAGCCTTTTTATAAAGACCTCGTATTGCCAGCAGGTAATTTGCGGGAGTCAGTATCTGGTGCTGTTAGAGCTCACAGTATTATAGTGACTAAATGTCCTGCGGAATTGAGTGACAAAGAAATGGCAGAGATCCGGTCGCAATTAAAACCAAGAGAACATCAACAAGTTTATTTTTCTACTATTTCCTACTCGGCAAATGTGATAGGATTAACTAAGGCGATATCCCTTGAAAGCTTGAAGGATCAAAATATAACGGTTGTTACTGGAATAGCAAAACCTAGCTATTTTGTTGATTTTCTTAAAAAATATATGACTGTAAAACATTTGCAATTTCCTGATCATTACAATTATAAGCAAAAGGATATTCAGCTTTTCAAGGATCAAAACAATATAGTCATCACTACGGAGAAGGATTATGTAAGGCTCAGGGAATTTAATATATCAAACCTTTATTACATTCCAATAGAAGCAAGGTTCTTAGGTAGAATGCCCGATCCTAATAAATCTGATAATTTGTAAAAGCCTTTTGGATTTTCTCAAAAAATTCATTCATTTTGAACGGCTTTGGTATGATGTCGTCAAAACCTATTTCATAGAACTCCTTTTCTGATTCATCCAGAGTTACGGCAGTCAAGGCAATGATAGGTAATTCACGGTCAAACTTGCGAACCTCCCTTGTACATTGCTTTCCGTCCATACCGGGCATATGAATGTCCATAAGCACTAGATCGTACTGTGTTTCCTTGATCTTGGCAAGCGCCTCGATACCGTTATTTGCGATGTCACAATCAAAATTCTTTCCTTCAAGAATCTTCCTTGTTATCATTTGATTGATCTTATTATCCTCAACAATTAAAATCTTCTTTGAGATTAAATCTTGTGGGGTGGCGTGTTTTAAAGAAATTATTGGGTTTTCAGCAGGAGATGGTTTTGACTTCTCATCCGTGTTATGAGTTTTTGTAATCGGGTCTTTTTCAGCTTTGTTTATTTTCTCATCTGATTGCACCTCTTCATTTTTTTCATCTTCTTCTACCTCTGAATTTGATTTTTGAGATGAGCGAGTCAATTTTTTATGCTCTGGGTATTCTTCTTCATCATTAAAATGATCGTAACCTTTTGTTGAATTTTCCTCATAAAACTTGTTAGTATCTGGTAATTCAAACCACAAGTCAAAAGTAAAAATACTACCGCGACCTATTTTACTATCCAGTTCGATTTTACTACCCATAAGCTCCACCAGGTTCTTTACAATTGCTAGACCTAATCCAGTACCACCATATTCCCTTGTCGTGCTAGATCCTTCCTGAGTGAAGTTATTGAAAATGTCTTCTTGTTTTTCGTCAGAGATTCCTTTACCGTTATCTTCTACCTCAAAACGGATCAAACACTTATCTTCAATTTGTTTGACTTGTGAAACACGTATCCAGATATTTCCGTTTTTAGTGAATTTGATCGCATTGCCGACAAGGTTGATCAATATCTGAGAAATCTTAACTGGATCGCCTTCGATTCGGCTTGGAATGTTTGTGTCAAACTCAAGATTTAAGTTGTTGAGTTGATCTTTAGCTTGATTTTTTAAGGAAACTGTAATGTCTTCAACACGTTTTTTGAGGTCAAAGGGTATTTTTTCCAACTCAACTTTATTAGCTTCAAGTTTATTAAAGTCAAGAATGTTATCAATAAGGGATAGTAGGTATTCTCCAGAAGACTGCAAGGTTTCAAGATGATCCTGTTGATCTTGTCTAGGCTTAGTTTCTAACAATAAATGCGTCAGTCCTGTAACGGCATACATAGGAGTACGCAGTTCATGGGTAATAGTAGAAAGAAAGTCAGCCTTGATTTTTGCTGCATCTTGAGCCCGGTCTCGTTCATCAATCAATGCAGAGTTTTTTACTTCAAGAGTAACATTACTTCTTGCTCGTAATTTATTATTTTTAAATAAAGACAAGGTTAAGAGGGAAAGAAGTGTTAAAAGAATGAGGAATAGGATGGAGTACATGTTGCGCCCCTTAATGGTACTATCTTGATTTGTTATTAGTTTTTTAAGGTTGGAAATTTCAGCTGTTTGCTTATCAATGGTTGATGCAATTTTTGGGTCATTAGTTATTGCATTAGCAGCAGCAACTGTTTTTTCTTTAATTAAGGTATAGCGATTTAAATAATCCCAGGCTTGTTGAAAATTACCCAGTCCTTTTGCAATAGAAGATTTTAATAGATAACTATCTAGTTCAATGCCTTTAAAGTCAAGAGCATTGGCAGTAGAAATAGCACTGGTTACCGCGATATTTGCTTGTTCTAAATTAGAGTTTTTGAAATAAGCTTCTGCTAGATTGTAGGCAGCTTTGGTTTCAAAGAAGAAAAGATTTTGTCTATTTAATTGAGGAATGATCCTTTGGTAAATCTCAATGGCTTGCTCAAGATTATTTGTATGCAAGTATAAATTTGCCCGCTGATATTCTAATTGTGTAGCAAGCTCCTTATTGGAGTTTTCAGCTTTCAAGGTGCTTATCAATTTCAAAGCGGCATCAGCCACAACGAAGTCTCCTTCCTTTATTTTTACATCTGCCTTTACAAGTAACAGTTCAATATAAGATGGAGAATCTTTAGATATTATCTTTTCAAGCTTGCTAATGTTTCTATCGGCTTGCTCTAATTGTCCCGTAAAAGAATATAATCTAGTTTGAACGATTTGGGCTTTGGCATATATGGCAGAATCTGACGCGATTTCTTTAGCGCTTACAAGAATTTTCTGGGCTTCAATAAATTGATTGCGTTGGAGTTCAAGATTTGCACGTTCGAGCATGGCATCAACAGCTATCTGCTGGCTTTCTGAAGAAACCGCATGATCTGACTGTTGTGCCATTCCTAAATTCCCCAACAAGGAAATGGCTATTGCTATATAAATTGCTCTTAACACAAATAATTTTGAGTACCAAATATAGAATCTACGAGCTAGGTAGTAGAAATTAAAGCTAAATAAAACCTATTAACTACCTTTTATCGATAATTACAGTAAAATACTTAACCTTAGTTTAAAGAATTGAGCTTTATGACCATGTCAATCAGGCGGTTGGAATATCCACTTTCATTATCATACCATCCTATAATCTTTACAAGATTACCTATTACTGATGTCATCTCACTGTCGTAAATACAGGAATATGGACTTCCAGAAATGTCAATGGAAACGAGTGGAACAGTAGTATAACTGAAAGTTGTCGGGTGTGCTTGCGAGTAAGCGTAAAATGCTTCATTAACTTCAGAAACGCTGATTTCTTTTTTCACATTTATGGTCATATCCGTAAGGCTGCCATTTGGGACAGGCACGCGGATACCACAACCACCAATAACATCATTCAAATGTGGAAATATTTTTGTCAGCGCTTTTGCCGCTCCCGTTGTTGTAGGAACAATGGATTGTCCTGCAGCTCTTGCGCGACGTAAGTCTTTGTGGGGTTGATCGTGGAGACTTTGATCGGTTGTGTAACTATGTATCGTGGTAATATAGGCCTGTTCAACACCACAGATTTCATCAAGAACCTTGATCATGGGGGCTGCATTATTTGTAGTGCAACTTGCATTTGAAACAATGAAGTCATCAGCATCTAGAATGTCATCATTGACACCCAGCACAACCGTTTTGATATCATCATCAATTGCTGGTGCGCTTAGAATAACCTTACGCGCGCCAGCTGTAATATGTTTTTGAAGTTCAGCTTTAGTTTTGAACTTTCCAGTAGATTCAATCACGATATCAGCGCCAGTCCAGTCTAGGTCCTCTAGTCTGGATTCATGTGAAAATTTAATTTTCTTATCATCAATTGAAATAGAGTTGACGCCAGATGTCACATCATTTTTCAATACACCATGAATAGAATCGTATTTCAGTAAGTGAGCCATAACCTCAGTAGAGGCTAGGTCATTGATAGCAATTACTTGAATTTCTGGGTGAGTTAGTGCGGTTCTCAAGAATGTTCTACCTATCCTTCCAAAACCATTTATCGCTACTTTTATCATTGAACCACAGAGAATTTCTGAATTTTAAAATCAGAATTTATAAAATATGCTTGTGTGCCTTGTAAGAACTGCGCACCAGTGCACCGCTTTCTACGTGTCTAAAGCCCATTTCTAAACCTATCGTCTCGTACTTTTTGAATTGTTCTGGAGTGATAAACTCTTTAACTGGCAAGTGTTTTTTGGAAGGTTGTAAATATTGTCCTATTGTGACAACGTCCACATTATTATCGCGCAAGTCTTCCATTACCGTTATCACCTCTTCTTCTAATTCTCCTAGACCTAACATAATGCCAGATTTAGTTCTATTGATCCCTTGTTGCTTCAAATAGCGCAGCACCTCTAGACTGGTATCATATTTTGCCTGAATACGGACCTCACGGGTGAGTCTACGCACCGTTTCCATATTATGGGAAACCACCTCTGGATTTGCCTTCACAATGCGATCTATGTTTCTTGTATTTCCTTGAAAATCTGGAATAAGAGTTTCTAAGGTAGTAGTAGGATTCATACGACGAACAGCAGCGACGGTTTCTTTCCAGATTATGCTGCCCATATCTTTAAGATCGTCACGATCCACGCTGGTAAGCACCGCATGTTTGATACCCATCAATTTAATGCTGCGAGCGACCTTTTCAGGTTCTGCCCAGTCAACATCCTCTGGTCTTCCAGTTTTTACACCACAAAAACCACAAGAGCGAGTACAGGTGTTTCCCAAAATCATGAACGTTGCAGTACCTTCTGTCCAGCATTCTCCCATATTAGGACAACTTCCAGAAGTACAAATTGTATGCAGGTCATATTTATCAACAACACTGCGCAACTCTTTATATTTTTGTCCCACAGGAAGCTTGACTCTTAACCATTTAGGCTTTCCTTTAGGTGGCGCAACGGTAGTTTCGGCTGTATTCATATAACAAAGTTAAGGATTATGTAGTCGTAAAAAGATCTTTTACCTGACTACTTCCAGCGCTTAGGTTCGCTACTGGTATTAGAGAAAAAGAGACCCAGCTGACAGCTAATGAGTACTAATTCTAGCACTGGTATAAATGGAATAAGTTCGCTTTCGCGAAAGCGAGATAAACCGCGTCCTACAACTATCATTACTATTGTATATCTTAAGAGTACTAAAGCAAAAATTGATTCCCAATGCAAACCAAAAATAAAACCTGCAATTGCAAGTATCAAAAATAAAAACTGTGAAGTGAAAAATGCTCCTAAAGCTATTTTGTGTTTGCGTTTGTATCGTTTAGCGGTACTTACATGACGTTTCTTTTGCGTCCACCATTCACTCCAGGTTTTCTTTGCTTTACTCGTTGTAAAACTGTCTGTATCGAGAGCTACCATGGTGTTTTGAGAAGTTGCTGCTTCATTGACAAAAAGATCATCATCACCACCCATGACTCTCATGTGACTCATAAAACCGCTCACGTCATAGAATTGTTTTGAAGTATAGGCCAGATTGCGGCCCACGCCCATGTAGGGATTTCCACGCAGCGCATAACCCAGATATTGCATTCCAGAGAACACCGTTTCAAATCTAATCATCGCATTGAGAAAAGATTTTGAGATCTTTTCATAACCACCATATCCCAATACGATACTTACAGTAGGACTCAAGGAAGTACTTATTAATTGAAGCCACTCGCTAGTTGCAGGACGACAATCAGCATCTATAAAAACAAGATGCTCGTTTTTAGCTTTTTTAATTCCTAGAGTAAGAGCATATTTTTTATTACCCCAGAAAGCTTCATTATTCACCACTTGAACCATATGGATGTTATGGTGCTGGATCTCAAAAGCTTCAATAACATATTGTGTATCATCAATGCTAGCGTCATTAATTAAAATGATCTCAAAATCTGGATGATTTTGATTCAGCAATTGAGGGACTAATTGTTTTAAGTTTTCGGCTTCGTTCTTAGCACAAACGATAACTGAAACTGGCGTGTTATTTAGTTTAGGATTCTCAAGTTTGTAGGAAGTAACTTTTGAGAAATAGAAATAGTAAGCAGTGTTGAGCAATACGCATCCCAACAGGAGGTAAAAAAATAAGCCTAATTCCATTTAGGAAGCTTTTGCAGTAGAGTCGCAATTACCTTGCTGTTCTGGTAATTTACCGCACATACCACAGGCATCTCCGTTTTTATTTAAATAAGGGTTTTGGCTGGCACAGGTACCAGAAAATTTACCATCTTTTTTTCCCCAGATTTTAATGGCGATACCACCAAAAGCTAGCAACAACAAACCGAATGTAATGAGTAGTAATTCCATATTGCAAATTTACAAAATCAACCGCTTGATTGTTCCTATAATGATGCTAATTCTCTATGAGGTTGACCTCTGTTTCTATGACAATCCCGAAACGTAACTTCACAGCTTTCTGGATATTCCTGGCCACCTCTAGAATCTCTTTTCCTGTCGCTTTTCCATGATTTACTAAAACTAATGCCTGTTTGTCATGGACGCCGGCATCACCGTAACGTTTTCCTTTAAATCCCGATTGATCGATCAACCATCCCGCTGGAATTTTAACACGATCTTCATCCACCTCGTAACATGGTAGCTGTGGATGCATTCTAACTAAATCATCATATTCTGATCTCAGGATAATAGGATTTTTAAAGAAACTACCACTGTTACCGATAATTCTAGGATCTGGAAGCTTATTGGTTCTTATATTAATTACGGCTTGTGCAACCTTATTAATATCGTTATTTCCAGGCAGTTGATTCATTTCTTCTTGAAGGACACCATAGTTTGTATTGAGCGTGTATTCTTGAGTTACATTCAAATCCTTCAATTCAAATTTTACAGAAGTGATAACATATTTACCTAAAGCTTCATTTTTAAAAATAGAATCTCTATAACCAAATTTACAATCGGCTTTTGAGAGTGTAGATTCCTTACCCGTGGAAACTTCCATAACATCACAGGAGTAGAATACATCTTTGAGCTCTACACCATAAGCTCCTATGTTCTGGATGGGAGCGGTTCCAGTATTTCCGGGAATTAAAGCTAAGTTTTCTATTCCAGCAAAATTATTTTGAATACAAAAAAGCACTACCTCGTGCCAGTTCTCTCCGGCCATGACCTTGAGAATAACGGTTCCATTTTCCTGCTTTTGAACTTCTGTGCCTTTGAGCATTATATGAACTACTGGTCTTTCAAGATCATTTATGATCAACATATTGCTACCGCCACCTAGAATAAAAAGTTCTTGCTCACAATAAAACCCTAGAACTTCTCTCAATTGCTGCAGAGAAGTTACTGCAGAGTACGCTTTCGCGAAAGCGGAAACACCAAAAGTGTTGTGCTCCTTGAGTTGATAATGGTGCTTGATTTCTATCACGCGTTGTAAACCTTTAGTGCTTTGTCTAAAATATGTACGGCTTTAACAAGAGATTCCTTTTCAAGAACGTAAGCGATTCTAATCTGGTTTGTTCCCATTCCTGGTGTGCTGTAAAAGCCTGCAGCCGGTGCTACCATGATCGTTTCTCCTTCATATTCAAAGGACTCTAATAACCATTGTGCAAATTTATCAGAATCTTCAACTGGCAATTCTGCCACGCAATAAAAAGCACCACCTGGATTTGCCACTTTAACCCCTTCAATATTTTTCAAACTATTGATAAGGATATCGCGCCGCTCGATATATTCACCTATGACCTCGTCAAAATAACTTTGTGGAGTGTCAAGTGCTGCCTCTGCGGCGATTTGTGCAAATGTAGGAGGACTCAATCTGGCCTGTGCAAATTTCATAGCTGCTGCCATGACCTCTTTGTTTTTAGAAACTATACATCCTATGCGAGCTCCACACATACTGTATCGTTTGCTCACACTATCGATCATGATCGCATTGTTTTCTAATCCTTTTTGATTCATGACAGAGAAGTGCTCTCTACCATCATAGGCAAACTCACGATACACCTCGTCTGCTACTAGGAAAAGGTCATGCTTCAAAACCAGTTCTTTTAATTGATCCATTTCTTCCTGCGTGTATAAATAACCGGTAGGGTTTCCTGGATTACAGATGAGAATCGCTTTAGTCTTATCTGTGATTAATTTCTCAAATTCAGAAACTGGAGGTAAAGCAAAGTTGTTTTCAATTGTAGTGGTAATAGGTTTGACCGTTACCCCACTTGCCGTTGCAAACCCATTGTAGTTTGCATAAAATGGTTCTGGAATTATTACTTCATCGCCATAATCACAGATACTTCCCATAGCAAACAAGAGTGCCTCGCTACCACCAGTAGAAATAATTATATCCTCAATGGATAGATCCATATCCAGTTTGTTATAATGGGCAATCAACTTTTCCCTATAACTTTGATTACCCGCACTGTGGCTGTATTCTAGAACTTCCATTGTTGAGTTCCTTACTGCAGCGAGAGCTTGTTCTGGGGTTTTAATATCTGGTTGACCTATATTGAGCTGGTATATATTTGTACCTCGTTTCTTTGCAGCTTCTGCAAATGGTACTAATTTACGAACTGGAGAAGACGGCATTTGTCTTCCTTTTTCTGATATCTGTGGCATGTAATATTTTTTACTTTGCAAAGGTAAGCAGAGCGCCTCGCAAGCTCAAACAGGATGATGTATATTTAAATATATATGAGGATAAAATCATTATTAATAACGATTTCATGTTTTGGAGCCTTATTTACATACGCTCAAAAAGGGTTTCATCTACCTGAAGATGTAGATAGACTAAGTATTCCATTTGCAAAGGTCTTCAATTTGATTGTTGTACCTATGGAAGTTAATGGTACACCTTTAAATTTTATTCTGGATACGGGTGCTTCTAAATCGATCATTTTTAATTTAGGAGGAGTGGATTCACTGCTTGTGGCACAAGGTAAGGTTCTTCAAATATCTGGATATGGAACCAGCGATACTTTTGAAGCCTACTACAGTGAAAACAATAAAATCAATGTAAAAGGATTTAAAAATGATAATGCTGAGTTTTTGATAATGGCAGGCCAGGAGGTCAATCTTGCAGAGGTATTAGGACTGAGGGTAAATGGGCTAATAGGTACTGATTTTTTTACTAATTCCATAGTAGAAATTGATTATGCAAATCAAAAATTAACCATTTTAAAACATAATTCTAGACAAGCTAAAAGATTACAAAGACAACATTCCATTACCATCTCCTTTATTAATAAGAAACCGTTTATACCTATTGTGGTTCAAAATGAGCAAAGTGAAATCACTACAAGTTTATTAATTGATACAGGTAACGGTGATGCATTATGGTTATGGAATATTGAAAGCAATTTCACAATGCCTCAAAAGGGATTTGAGGATCGGGTAGGAGTGGGGATGAATGGAAATGTGGAGGGGTTTCGTTCTAAACTTGATCGAGTTTCATTAGGCGATTATCAGTTGAATCGAGTAACCGTTTCATTTCCTAACAAAAACAGTTATAAGACAGATAAAGAAGATCCGGTTATTAACGATGGTACTATAGGTGGGGAAGTTCTCAGTAGATTTAAAATATTCTTGGACTATAAAAACTCCAAGATGTATCTCGAGCCTAATCGCAGTTATAAGGATGGATTTTATTACAATATGGCGGGTATAGAACTTTCAGAAGGTGAAAGTGAGATATTTACAGTTGTTAAAAATAGGGAGTTTGAAGAAGTTGAAAGTCAATATGGCGTTGTGAGGGGACAAAAAACCATAAGGACAACTCAAACACAAATAATTAAACTGGTTCCTAAAGTAATGGTGCGTTACGTTAGGCCAAATTCTCCTGCAGATTTTGCCGGTGTCAAAGCGGGCGATCAAATCACAAGAATTAATAGAATTAGAAACGACAGATTGACACTAAATAATACAGCGTCTAAATTTTTTAAAGATCCCTATTCAAAAATTCGATTAAGAGTTTTAAGGGGGCAAAAAGAAATTAAAATCAAGTTTGTATTGAAGCCTATCATAGATTGATTACTCCACTACAATTCCTTTGAGCTTTAAAGCTATAATGGGCGGAATCATATTCCCTTTTACCGTAAGAGTTTTAACGATAGGGCCTACTTTTTTTGTATCATAAGTTACTACGATCTTTCCTTTTTCCCCTGGTTTGATAGGCATGTCAGGTTTAGAAACGATATCACAGTTACAAGAGGAGAAGATATTTGAAATTTCAAAATCCACAGATCCTGTATTCGTAAATATAAATGTCCGGTTGCCATCGCTACCTTTCTTTATGGAACCATAATCTATAACCTTACTTTCAAATTCTATAGTAGTATTTTGATCAGTCTGGGCAGTTGCATTTATATTAAACGCAATCAAGCTAATAAAAAATGCTAGGTATTTCATAATTTAATCTTTATTTTAAAGGTACTCTTTGTTCTTAAACCAGCAGCTCATGCTGCTTATGATTTAACTTATAATTACTTTTGCAGCTTAAATTCAATAACTAAGCCAAACATGTCCCTAGCCACAAAATACGATTCAAAAGCTGCTGAAGATAAGTGGTACAACTACTGGATGGAAAACGATTTTTTCACGTCGGTTCCTGACGATCGTGAAAGTTATACCATTGTAATCCCACCACCTAATGTTACAGGCGTTTTGCATATGGGACACATGTTGAATAATACCATTCAAGATGTTCTAATTAGAAGAGCAAGACTCAAGGGATATAATGCCTGCTGGGTGCCCGGTACAGATCATGCATCAATTGCTACTGAGGCTAAAGTTGTTCAGAAATTAAAGGAGCAGGGTATTGACAAGAATGACCTGACCAGAGAAGAGTTTCTATCGCATGCATGGGATTGGACTCATGAATATGGAGGCATCATATTAGAACAGTTAAAAAAACTGGGTGCAAGTTGCGACTGGTCAAGGACTAAGTTCACGCTGGATGATGACATGTCAGCAAGTGTGATTCAGGTTTTTATTAATCTTCATAAGAAAGGGTTGATATATCGCGGTTATCGCATGGTCAATTGGGATCCTGAGGCACAAACGACACTCAGCGATGAAGAGGTGATTTATGAAGAGCGCAATGGTCATTTATACCACCTAGAATACCCCATCAAAGGATCTGATGAAAAGGTGACTATCGCAACGACACGTCCTGAAACAATTTTGGGTGATACTGCAATTTGTGTACATCCTGATGATAAACGATACACGCATTTAATCGGTAAAACGGTTCTAGTTCCCATTGTGAATAGAGAGATTCCTGTAATTGCAGATGAATATGTGGACATGGAATTTGGTACAGGATGTTTAAAAATCACGCCCGCACACGATGAGAATGATAAGAAGATAGGAGAGAAGCACAGTCTTGAAGTGATCGATATTTTTAATGCCAATGCAACGCTCAATAGCTTTGGATTGCATTATGAAGGCAAAGACCGTTTCATAGTGCGCAAAGAAATTTCCCAAGAATTAGAAGAGAAAGGCTTTCTCATTAAAAAGGAAAACCACGTACATAAAGTAGGTACTAGCGAGCGTACTAAAGCTGTGATTGAGCCAAGACTTTCTGATCAATGGTTTTTAAAAATGGAAGATCTTGCGCAGCCTGCTATAAAGGCGGTGCGCGAGGATATTGTAGAGCTGCTCCCAGCAAAATTCAAGAGTACTTATTTCCACTGGATGGAAAACGTACGCGACTGGAACATCTCCCGCCAGCTCATGTGGGGACAACGCATACCGGCATACTATTATGGTGATGGCAACGATGAATTTGTTGTGGCAAATTGTATGGAGGAAGCAGTGACGCTTTCGCGAAAGCAAGCAAACAACAACAACCTGCAAGCTTCAGATTTGAGGCAAGAAGAAGATGTGTTAGACACATGGTTTTCCAGCTGGTTATGGCCTATCAGCGTTTTTAACGGTGTTTTAGAGCCTGAAAACGAAGAGATTAAATATTACTATCCTACCAGAGACCTTGTAACTGGACCGGATATTTTATTTTTCTGGGTAGCGCGTATGATTGTTGCTGGTTATGAATTACGTGATGAACGGCCTTTTGATAAAGTGTATTTGACAGGCTTAGTACGTGATAAACAACGTCGTAAAATGTCAAAATCACTGGGGAACTCTCCAGACGCCCTGAAATTATTAGAAGAATATGGCGCAGATGGTGTTCGTGTAGGTTTGTTGCTAAGCAGCGCAGCGGGAAACGACTTGATGTTTGATGAAGACTTATGTCAGCAAGGAAAGAACTTTGTCAATAAGATATGGAACGCATTCCGGTTGATACAAGGCTGGGAAGTTGGCAAGACTTTACCACAACCTGATTATGCAGCGCAAGGAATTGTGTGGTACCGCAGCCGTTTTGCAGAAGCGTTGACTGAGATCGAGTACCACTATTCTAAATATCGCATTAGCGATGTGTTGATGGCGAGTTATAAATTGATCTGGGATGATTTCTGTGGATGGTTATTAGAGATCATAAAACCAGAATATCAACAACCTATTGACCCTAAGACGCTCGCTGAGGTTACAGAGTTGCTGGAGGATAATCTACGTCTAATGCACCCATTTACACCTTTCATTACAGAGGAAATATGGCAATCGATTGCAGATCGTAAGATAGAAGAAGCTTTGTGTATCAACACGTGGCCTGAGATTAATACTATTGACAAAACTCTTTTAACCGATTTTGAACTCGTACAAGAAGCGATTTCAGGAATTAGAAAGGTTCGCAAGGAAAAGCAGATCAGTTTCAAGAATGAAGTTGAATTGATGGTAATGAATAATGAAAACCTTTCCGCAGGATACAATGAGCTTATCCAGAAAATGGGAAAAGTTTCTAAAATTGAAATTGTGGAAGATCAAGTGGCTGGTGCCGCCAGTTTCCGTGTAAAATCTAGTGAATATTTCATTCCATTATTAGGAGCTGTTGACACAGAAGCAGAACTTGAAAAACTAGCAGCAGAATTAAAGCAGGCTAAAGGCTTTTTAATAGGTGTTCAAAAGAAACTGGGTAATGAGCGATTTGTTTCCAGTGCTCCAGAACAAGTGGTGGCTTTGGAAAAGAAAAAAGAAGCAGACGCACTTGCTAAAATTGAGACGCTAGAATCAAGTATGAAAGCGTTAAATTCTTAAACTATGAATCCATTTACTTTTATAGTTGTGTTTTTTGCCGCCATGATTGTTTGCCTGATTGCGCTTGCGATCTTTATCATGAGAAAGAAGTGATGGTTAATAACTTAGATTCACCTTAGAAATTCGCGATGTTACTTATATAACAGGTGATCATTTTTCCTGTAATCGTTCCTCAATTTGCACTGGTTGCAACTGGCAATAGGTGGAGTTGTCACGTTATGTGTATGTCGAAATAATTATCTGACTCTTAAAGATTCAGGGAAGTTCTGCGTTGATTTTTGTAGAAATATTTTGATGTAAAAATATAGGTTGAATATCTTTTTCGATCTCTATACCTGTATCGGCAAAATTCACCTAAATGGTTCGTCGATATTTAGAAACTGCGATACTATTCATTTGTTGTTATACCATTACATGGCACATCAAGGCTAAAAGAATTGTATGCTAGAGAATATTGTAATTACCACGGTTTCGGATATAGATCCTCGATGATCTGAATGTAACGTTCCTTTGCTTCTTTCTTTGAAATTTGTTGGACTTGAATTAATGCATTCATCTTGAAACCAGATCTCAAATCATTGGTTTCAAAACTTCGGTTGCTTACAAAGGATTCATTGATAGCTCTTTTGTAATAAGCATACAAGTGAAGTTGAAGTTCCATGGGAACCTCTGATTGCTCTTCAGAACTGGCTTTCGCGAAAGCGGCTTCAAATGCTATATTTAATTCTTCTCCCGTCATCTAGAACGTTGCTAGTATCGACTCTCCACCTTTAAGTTTTTGATTGAGCTCTACTTTAATGTTTGTATCTAAAGGAAGATAGACATCAACACGGGATCCAAATTTTATGAATCCGCTATCAGTTCCTTGAATGATTTGGTCGCCTTCTTCTGCATAGTTTACAATACGTTTTGCAAGCGCACCTGCGATCTGGCGATACATAATTTTAGTAGAATTCTTATGGTCAATGACAACAGTAGTTCTTTCATTTTCCTCACTAGCTTTAGGGTGCCATGCAACGAGGTATTTTCCAGGGTGATACTTGCTATAAGCCACTTTTCCACTAACTGGATAGCGAGTAACATGAACGTTTATAGGCGACATAAAAACGGAAATCATGATGCGTTCCTCATTGAAATATTCACTTTCCATCACCTTTTCAATGACTACAACCTTACCATCAACTGGTGAAACAACACTGGTGTCATCAAGTACCACACTGCGTTGTGGATTACGGAAAAACTGCAGTATTATTACAACAGTAAATACGGCTAAAGCCAGGAGTACAAAATGCAACCAGAGTGGCACGGGTACTGTGAATGCAACTGCAGTTAATGCTGCTGCAACAACTATGGCTATTAATATGGATGTAGTACCTTCTTTATGAAACATGATTGATAATTAAAAATGTCAAATAAGCAAATGGGGCCGCAAAAATAATGCTGTCCATACGATCAAAAATACCGCCGTGACCTGGCATGATGCTGCCACTATCTTTAACTGCGGCTTGACGTTTGATCTTTGACTGAATCAAATCGCCTATAGTACCAAAAAAGGCTACCACAAATGCAATCGCAGCCCATTGATAAACCGTGTAGTCATCAATGCCTGTCGATGCAAGATAATAATGTAAAACTATTCCTGCCACTATTGCCATGATCAATCCACCTACAAATCCTTCTATGGTTTTTTTAGGGGATATTCTTTTCATTAATTTATTCCTGCCCAGTAATCGTCCGGAGACATAAGCAAAACTATCATTTGCCCAGATGATCGTAAATATTCCAATTAACAACTCTGGTCTGTAAGATTCGACAATATCTGGAATAAGAGCTAAGAATAAACTTGAACCTATAAGATACAATAAGGCGATGACATGCTTTTTAGTATTGAAAAGTGCAATACGATCTACCAAAACGAGATCCCTAATTAAATAAATATTCACTAAAACGGTAGCAATAAGTAGAACATAGATAACATTTTGCGGTACTCCTTGCCAGACTATAAAATAATATGCAACAGGAAGCATGGGGTAAATGATCCACTGTCGCAAACGAATCATAGGCATAAGCTCTACTAAGCAGATAAAGGCAAATAAACAAAATAGCAGAATGAAAACGTCTCTGGAATATAAGGCGCTAAGCACCACTAACGAGACATAAAGAATTCCCGAAATAGATCGAACTAGGAGTTCTCTCATATTATAAATCTTCTAATAAAAGCAGATAGAGTCGCTTGTTGGGAACCATATAATTCATAAGATCTTTTTCTTTTTCCTCTTTTAAAGCGTGATCCTGAAAGTTTTTGAGAGTTGTAATGTTAGTGGGTATCACTCCTCTACTATTAAATTTTATCCCACGCAAACCCTCACCTATAGATTCCACGATCTGGCTGGTACTTGCAAGAACCACAAAAGTATCTGGAAGCTCTTTTGGTTTACTTTCCTTAATTTGATTTGAGGAAAAAAGAATGGCGCCGTTATCTGATATTACGTACTCGCAAGTAGTCAAGAAAAAGCTGCTATTCGATTTTGAGTTGTTATAGTTGAGGTTAAAGTCATGAAACCTATTTTTTAATTGCACATCGCTACAAAAAACGTCAGTTTCAAAAAAATCATGTTCTACAAGAATGTCTTCAAAATGCTGTTGCACTTCATTTTCATCCACAGCATATAAAAATCTACCGCCATGCTGAGTGAAATTATGGATGAACTGCTCATCTAACGGGAGTTTCTCTTCAGGCATATATTTTGATCGATCAGCATCTTTTCTGCTTCGATCATCAGTATAGGTTGATTTTTTGAAGATTTTTTTGAATATGCTCATCACCTACGGTCACCATTATTTAGAGGATTAATGTAAATATAGCTACTTATTTATACGGTAGCAAACTAATCTTCTTTTGTAGGGTCTGTCGCAGGTTCTGTCGCAGGTTCTGTAGTAGTCGTTTCATTAGATGGTTCAACCGGTTCAATAGGCTCATCAGCTGGTGCAGGATTAGATCTACTGGAGGATTTAAGTGCAATAGGTTCTTCCTTAATAAAGGCACGTTTACCAAATATCTTCTCTAAATCATCTTTGAAAATCACTTCTTCTTCTAGCAATAATTCTGCAAGCTCTGTCAGTTTATCCTTGTTTTCCGTAAGTATTTGAATAGCTCTTTGGTATTGCTCTTCAATTATTTTAGAAATTTCCTCGTCAATGATAACGGCGGTGGATTCACTATAAGGTTTTGTCATACTATATTCTTGCTGACCGCTAGAATCATAATACGTGATATTACCTACTTTTTCATTAAGTCCATATATGGTTACCATGGCTCTTGCCTGCTTAGTAACTTTTTCAAGATCACTCAACGCTCCTGTAGATATGTTATTGAAAATAACTTTTTCTGCAGCACGCCCTCCCATTGTAGCACACATTTCATCCAGCATTTGTTCTGGTCGTACAATCTGTCTTTCTTCTGGCAAATACCACGCAGCTCCTAAGGATTGACCTCTAGGTACAATCGTTACTTTTACTAGCGGTGCAGCATGTTCAGTAATCCAGCTTACCGTTGCATGTCCAGCTTCATGGTAGGCAATTGTTTTCTTTTCACTGGGTGTGATTAATTTGTTTTTCTTTTCAAGTCCACCAACAATACGATCCACAGCATCAAGGAAATCTTGTTTACCTACGGCTTTTTTACCTTTTCTAGCAGCTATTAACGCAGCTTCATTACAAACGTTAGCTATATCTGCACCACTAAAACCAGGAGTTTGACGAGCTAGGAATTCCGTATTTAATTCATCTGCTACCTTTTTGATAGGTCTTAGGTGAACTTCAAATATTTCTTCACGCTCTCTTACATCTGGAAGATCAACATAAATCTGACGGTCAAAACGCCCAGCACGCATTAAAGCTTTATCAAGAATGTCTGCACGGTTAGTTGCGGCAAGTACAATAACGTTTGTGTTAGTTCCAAATCCATCCATCTCTGTCAAGAGTTGATTCAGTGTATTTTCTCGCTCATCATTAGACCCAGACATATTAGACTTGCCACGAGCACGTCCTATAGCGTCAATTTCATCAATGAATATGATTGCAGGGCTCTTTTCTTTTGCTTGTTTAAATAAGTCTCGTACACGACTGGCACCTACACCTACAAACATTTCTACAAAATCAGAACCACTCAAAGAGAAAAACGGAACTTTAGCTTCTCCGGCAACAGCTTTGGCAAGTAGGGTTTTACCGGTTCCCGGCGAACCTATTAATAACGCTCCCTTAGGAATTTTTCCTCCTAGGTCTGTATATTTTTCAGGATTCTTCAAGAAATCGACGATTTCCTGTATTTCTTCTTTTGCTCCTTCAAGACCTGCGACATCCTTAAAAGTTGTTTTTACGTCTGTTTTTTGGTCAAAAAGTTTTGCTTTCGATTTTCCTATGTTGAAAATCTGTCCTCCAGCACCGCCACCGGCGCCACCTGACATTCTACGCATTAAGAAAATCCAAATACCAATGATTAGGACGAAAGGAAGAACACTTATTAAAAAGCTAGACCAGCCATCATCTTCTGCATCAAACTTTAACGTGGTCTGCAAATTATCTTCTGAGATTACCGCGTCTATTTTTTCTTGGAAAAGAGACAAATCTCCATATTCCACACTGTATTGTGGAACGTCACTGCCTGCAAGAACACCGTCTTTTTGAGACTTGCTGTGCTTTTGAAGCTTTGAAGCATCTTCCGTTAGATACACCTTAGCAATGCTGCGGTTTTTCACAATCACGACCTTGTCAACCTCGCCAGCTTCTAAGTACTGGTAAAATTCATTAGGAGTTGTTACTTTGGGCGCTGATAACTGGCTAGAAACAAAATTATAACCTATAAAAACTAGGATTATGGGCACCGCGATCCACCAGATACTGAATTTAGGCTTATTATTTAAAGGAGATCCTGACTTTTTAGGCCCCTTACTTTTTTGGTTTTTATTATCTTCAGACATGTAATGCGTTTGATATTAGTAATTACTCTCGATATTAGTGGTCTTTGCATCGCCCCACAGTCCTTCTAGGTCGTAATATTCACGTATGTGTTTTTGAAATACATGAACCACGACGTCTACATAATCCATAAGAACCCATTCTGCAGCAGAAGATCCTTCTACATGCCAGGCATTTTCCTGTAGCTCCTTGCTGACTTTTCTTTGTACTGAATTTACGATGGCGTTCACCTGAGTGTTTGAATTACCGTTACATATAATAAAATAACTTGTCACGGTATTTTCAATATCTCTTAGATCGAGAATAGTAATATTATTTCCCTTTGCATCTTCCATTCCAGCAATGATTTGGGAGATGAGCGCGTCGGGAGAAACTTTTTCTTTAGTCATTAAAAATTTTTTGTGTCCACAAATTTATTCTTTTTTTGAACAAGCTTAACTTTACCGTCTAAACTTGTTCTAATTCGTGTCATTCAAACTAGTCAAATTACATGCCACTGGCTCCACTAATGATGATTTGAAAGTTCGCTTTCGCGAAAGCGAACTGACTCAACTTACTACCATATATACAGATCATCAAACAGCGGGTAGGGGACAGATGGGTGCAAAATGGGTGTCAGAGCCTTATAAGAACCTAACATTCAGCACATTGTTAACTGTTTCTGTGGCTGGTTTAAGCGATTTTGAAATCAACAAATTTGTTACTGTAGCTTTAGTAGAGTGGTTGCGCAAAAAATTACATGTACACGCAGTTATAAAATGGCCTAACGACATACTGTCAGTAAACCATAAATTGGCTGGATTGCTAATAGAAAATATCTACAAAGGATCGACTCGAGAGTGCTCCATAGTGGGAATAGGGCTCAACGTGAATCAAACCGATTTCCAGTCGTTTGCCAAAGCAATATCGCTTTGTCAGATTACAGGAAAGAAATATGATTTAGAAGAGTTGCTTATCGACTTCTTAACATTATTAAAAACCGAATTGAAACATCCTGAAAAAACGATTGCACGTTATGAATCATACCTGTTCAAGTTTATGCAAACGTCAATTTTCCGTAAGAATGGTATAGAATTCACGGCTATTGTCAGTGGGACAGATAATCTGGGAAAACTACTGTTGGATCATAATGGTACACTACATTCTTATGATTTAAAAGAAGTGGAATGGGTGTATTAAAGCTTCTCAATTCCAGTCGCCAGCTGCTCTATAAATTTATTGATAGGTCCTTTAATCATCATTGCCATCATCGAATTGAAATCCCCATCAAATAGAAGTTGTGCCTGCGACCCAGTGGCCATTTGCTCTATTTTACAAGTTAATGTAAAGGACATCTTGTCGCCTAATGAACCTAAAACGACTTTAGTAAATTTTATCGAATCTTTCAGTCCTAATTTAATCTCAGGCATTCCTTTAAGACCGAATAAAAACTTATCGGTATCTAGCAACTCAAATTTTGTGTCTTCCGGTAGCAACTGTTTGAAATTCTCAACTTGAGTCAGAAAGTTGTAAAGTTCTTCTGGTGATTTTTGTGTGTTTACCACACGGCTTTCTAGATTCATAAATTTAAATATTGTGTTTCCAGTTGCTGGGATCTTTTCTCCAGCTTGTTAGTAACTCTGTTTCTGCGGTGTCAAAATGACCTTGTTTTTCCGCCACTTCAATCAAATGATTGTAGTCGCTCAATGTAGTTAATTCAATCCCTGCTTCCTTAAAATTATCGATTGCAAAGTCAAAACCGTAAGAGAACAAAGCGACCATGCCTTTCACTTTTGCCCCAGCTTCATGAAGAGCTTTGGCGGCGTTTAAGCTGCTTTTTCCTGTGCTGATTAGATCTTCAACGATTACTACCTTTTGATCTTTTTCAAGAAATCCCTCTACTTGATTCTGACGGCCATGTTTTTTTGCCTCTGGTCTCACATAGACAAATGGGAGCTTCATATAATCTGCTACGAGCATTCCTATTCCTATGGCTCCAGTTGCAACACCAGCGATAACATCAGGTTTTCCATAAAGCTCTTCAATCTGGGCGGCTAGGTGTTCCCGCAAGAAATTCCTTATCGTGGGATAAGAAAGTGTCACCCGGTTGTCGCAATAGATAGGCGACTTCCAGCCACTCGCCCATGTAAAAGGCTTTTGCGGTTGCAATTTTATTGCTTTAATTTGCAATAACAACTCAGCAGTTTTAATCCCAACGTTTTTATCTCTGACCATGCCGCAAATGTATAAAGTTTTTGTCAAAGAAGTCGCTATTATCGTGACGTCAGACAAGGATCTTTTCCCAGACCATGATGTGTTCGAACTTAAGAGCGTAAACCTAAAAAAACTGGTTAAAGCCGTGAAAAAAGGTAAGGTAGAACGTCCATTGCTGTATTCAAAAAGTGAGGGAAAGCTTCTCAAGCGTCTTCATAAAAAATTGCCTTTAGTGCTGGCAGGTGGTGGTCTTGTTGAAAATCAAAATGGGGAACATTTATTCATTCATCGTAACGGTAAATGGGATCTTCCTAAGGGAAAAACAGAAAGTAACGAAAGTATTGAAGAAACTTCCCTCAGAGAAGTTGCAGAAGAAACTGGTGTTGAAAACCTGGAAATCTCTAAGTATCTAGGCCCGACATATCATGTTTTTTCTCGCAATGGCAAGATGCGATTGAAACTCACCCACTGGTATTCTATGACTACCAATTATACAGGTAAACTGATTCCTCAAGAGAAAGAAGGAATCGATAAAGCGGTCTGGCTTGACCCGATAGAAGCAGCCGCAGCTTTAAGGGATAGCTATGCAAATATTAGAGAGCTATTTCCAGAACCTATTCCTGTTAAATAGTATCTCAATTCAGTTTATAAATAGGATAGGTTAAAAATGCCTTTTCATAATTTTTTGACCGCTCGTGCAACCAGTTTAATTGCGCATTGTTACTGCGTGCAAAATCCTTATCAACCTTTCTTAGGGAATCAAATTTCTTTTTTAAAATAGGATCCTCCGCGAGCATTTGTTTTGCCGTCGATTCAAATACATATGCTGAAAACCCTTCTTTTTGTTGTAGAATAGCATCAAAAAAGTTCCATTTAAAAAAAGAGTCAGGTGCCGCGGGCTCCAGGGTTTCGATAATATATTTGATGCCAGGCTGTGCCGTAGGTACAAGTACATCACTCTGTAAAAAGCCTGCTTTTTTGCTGGTTTCTTTTACCACTACGTCATTGTGCGGGTAATGACCTTCATAAGCGCTTGAGGCGGTTTTATAGTCCTTAATTGAATATTCAGAAACAGTCATTATGCTGTCCTTAGTCAGTGGTTTCATAATAATGTTATTGAGTCTCAGCAACTCTATAACCTCCCACCGTCCTTGGGGTACTACATAATATTCTGGAATACGAATGGAGTCTTTCGCCTTAAAATAATTGTAGAAAGGTGTTTTTCTATTATAAGGTTGTGTCCTATCATAGGTGGTTAATTTGTTTCCTGTCAAATCGCTCACTTCATTCAATGATTCATAACCCTTAAAGTTTAAAGTGTCTGCCTTTGATTTATCGACTTCAAAATTAATGGGGTAATATTTTAAGTTCTGAAAAGCGGTAAAGCTTTCCTGACGTGCCTTTTTGAGGTTTTTAATATCTGCACTTCCTATTTTAATAACTTCTTCCATTATGGCCTTTGTGCCTAGAACGCGGTCTTGGTAGGGTTTCAACATGTGTGTTTCTACCATTAAACCTATAGTGTTCCAGAGTGATGTGTAACCCGTGGAATATCGCGGGTAATCCATAAACTGACTGAACCCTTTATCTGGAGACTGGTTATGAACGTTTACATATGGGGTGATATCAAGTGATCTACTTTCTAAAGCTTGCTCTAGAGCTGGCTGGAAGGAGTTGTGTACATAATTACCTGCTGCTGCGCCCAGTCTGTTATGCTGTGTAAATAAATGCGTTAGTGTGTATTGATAATCTGCACCGTTACTGACGTGATTATCAATAAAAATGTCGGGTTTGATTTTATGATATACCTGTGCAAAAGCTCTGGCATTGCGAGAGTCGGCTTTTATAAAATCTCTGTTTAAATCATAATTTCTGGCATTTCCTCGAAAACCATAAGATTCTGGGCCGTTTTGATTTGTTCTGGTACTGGAGTTTCTGTTAAAAGAGCCACCTACATTATATATGGCAATGGAACTAAATATTACATTTTTGTCCACTTTTAAAACTCCCGTGGCAAGATCGCGCATTAACATCATTGTGGCATCGATACCATCGCTTTCTCCTGGATGGATACCATTATTAATTAAGATCTTTACTTTATTCTCATTAGGTGATTTCCAGTCTATGGCAGAGTTTGAAAAATGAATCACATGTAATGGTTTTCCGAAATCAGTCAAACCTATTTCTTCAATAGTTACTGACCCAAAATCTGCTGCCAGAGATTTATAAAAGTCTATACACTCTTCATAGGTTGCGGTCTGATTGCCATTTCCCTTTTCGAATGGGGTTTTATATTCTTTTCTTGCCGTTGCGATTTCTTTGGCATTCTTTTGATCGCTTGTACAAGAAACGTTTATCAGTAAAACGGGAATAAGTAAGTATATTAATTTCTTCATTTTTGAACGGTTTTAGGTACCAGCAAACTATAATCTCCATCATTGCGCATGACGTCGCGTACTATGGAAGAGGAAATATAACTGGTTTTTGTACTGGTCAAGAGGAATACGGTTTCTATATCACTTAACAATCTATTCGTATGTGCGATGGCTTTTTCAAATTCAAAATCGGCGGGATTCCTAAGACCTCTCAGTATAAAATGGGCGTCATTTTGCTGACAGAAATTGACGGTCAAGCCTTTATAGGTCATAACCTTCACTTTTGGCTCGTCTTTATATAGCTCTTCAATAAAAGAAACCCGTCGTTCCAGCTCAAACATATATTTCTTGTCAGCATTGATTCCTATGGCAAGGATAATCTCATCAAAAAGATGGAGTCCGCGATTGATAATGTCGCTATGACCCAAAGTTATCGGGTCAAAACTTCCTGGAAATACAGCTCTTCTCATGGTTGGTGGTTTTTGATGGTATCTTCAATAATGTCAGTAAGAACGTTTTGCAACTCAAGTCCCGCGACTTTTATCTGTTGGGGGATAATACTCTCACGGCTCATTCCTGGATTAGTATTGATTTCAATAAAATGCGGAGTTCCATTATGGAAAATGAAATCTGCTCTAGCAATTCCTTTTAATTTCAAAATGGAATAGATGCGCTTGCTCAATTCTTGTACGGCAAGTGTTCCAGATTCTGTCAACCTGGCTGGCGTTATTTCTTCGGCTTTACCCAGGTATTTTGCCTCGTAGTCAAAGAAATCGTTTTCACTGACAATTTCGGTAGGTGGTAACGCTGTAATGGTCTTGCCTATTTTATAAATCCCTACAGATACTTCCATTCCATCGAGAAAGGACTCAATGATGATCTCATCGTCCACTGCAAATGCGGTTTGTAACGCTTTCGCGAAAGCGGACTCTTCATAAACTTTAGAAACACCAAAGCTACTGCCACTGCGATTTGCCTTCACAAAGCAAGGTAAACCTACTTCATCAATAATGTTTTGAAAAGAAACTTCCTCGCCTTCATTCATGTATAAATGCCTGCCCGTGTGGATGCTCCACGGCTTCAATACCGCAATACAATCACGCTTGTTGAAGGTGATGGCAGACTGATAGGAGTCACAAGAAGTATGTGGAATCTTTAATAATTCCAGATAGGCTTGAAAAATTCCATCCTCACCGGGAGTACCATGAATGGTATTATAAACGCATTCAAAAAGAATCTTTTCACCTGCAACGTTGATGGAGAAATCATTTTTATCAACGATATAAGTTCCAGAGTCATTTGTAAAAGACCACTGTTCTTCTGTCACAATAATAGGATAGCCAGAATAACGTGAGACATCCAGATTTTCTATAATCACCTGACCGCTTTTAATGGAGATTTCCTTCTCGCTAGAATAGCCACCCATAATGACCGCAATGTTTCTCATGTAGTTCTATTAATGCATAATCGTTAACAACAAAGTTACAAAAGCAGTCGTTCTAAGTTGGGGCTACAATCGTATCTTTGATTTTTATTTTTAACCCCTTATTTGAGGCGATTATGTCTCGTGAAGAAATTGATTGCTTATGAATTTTATCCAATTCATGTTTACTAAAACCTTCTGGATTCAGGTGGTTCTGGCTATTCTTTTGGTAGTGGTGCTGTGTTTCGGTTATCTGTACTGGCTCGACTGGCATACCAACCACGGTCAGAAAATTGAAGTACCAGACCTGAAAAGGAAATCCCTTTCAGAAGCAGATTTCATGCTGGAAGAATTGGATCTACGCAGAAGAATTATAGATAGCGCCAGTTTCAACCCAGAATATCCACCACGATCTGTGATTGAACAAAACCCGAAAGCAGGACGTTATGTGAAGGAGAACCGTCAGATTTATATCAAATTGAACCCTTCAGGATATGGAAAAGTTTTAGTCCCAAATATTGTTTTCAAAACGAAAAGGCAAGCAGTGCCAACGCTAGAGGCTCTAGGATTTAAAATAGGAGATGTCACATTCCGCCCCAATATTGCCCGTGATATGGTGCTGGAAATGCGTCACAATGGTAGCGTTTTAGAACCAGGAAGCCAGCTGCGCAAAGCATCTGTAGTTGATCTTGTTCTGGGGGATGGCAACAGGCCTGGAGCTACTTATGAAGAAGAAACAATTGATCCCTTAGAAGGGGAACTTGAAGAAGAAGAACCGATTGAATACGATCAAGAAAATGAAGATGATGGACAGTGAGAACGATAGCGACCTAGATCAAGATGACTTGCACGAGCATCATCATTTTACGGCAGGACCCAGTCAAAAACCACTGAGAGTCGATAAGTATTTGATGAATTTTATCGAGAATTCCACACGTAGTAAAATACAATCTGCTATTAAAGATGGCTCAGTAAGAGCGAACGAGGAAATTGTAAAAGCAAATTACAAGGTAAAGCCGGGCGACGACATCCGCGTGATGTTAGATCACCCTAAACCGGAGCATTTGCTGGTGGCAGAAAATATTCCATTAGATATTATCTATGAGGATGACACGGTCGTTGTGGTAAATAAACCAGCAGGAATGGTGGTACACCCAGGACATGGTAATTATTCTGGAACTTTAATTAATGCCCTTATCTATCATTTTGAAAACCTACCTAACAACTCTAGTGAGCGACCGGGATTGGTACATCGCATAGATAAAGATACCAGTGGGCTGTTAGTAGTTGCCAAAACGGAGCATGCAATGTCTTATTTGTCAGCACAATTTGCAGCCAAAACCAGTGAGCGTGAATATATCGCCATTGCCTGGGGAAATTTTGATGAACCTAAAGGAACTGTAGAAGGAAACATAGGACGCCATCCTAAAAATAGATTGCAAAATATGGTCTGGGAAGGTGATGAAAGTGATAACGGGAAACCAGCGGTCACTCACTATGAGGTACTTGAAAACTTAGGTTATGTTACGGTCATAAAATGTAAACTGGAAACAGGGCGCACACATCAGATAAGAGTTCACATGAGATACATAGGTCACACTTTATTTAATGATGAACGTTATGGCGGTGATAGAATTTTAAAGGGAACAAATTTTACTAAGTATAAGCAATTTGTAGATAACTGTTTTAAAATCCTGCCTAGACAAGCATTACACGCTAGAACACTGGGTTTTGAACATCCTGTAACTAAAGAGTGGATGACCTTTTCCTGCGACATTCCTGAAGACATGCAGGCATGTATGGATAAGTGGCGTTCCTATGCTAATAACTCCATGCAGGAATTATAACTAATACTTTAAGCACATCCTGCGATATTGAGCGGTTCAAGTAGTATTTTTAGGGTTCAAACTTTATAAAAATGAAAATATTGCTATCTCCGGCAAAAACGCTGGACTACGATACAAAGCTGCCCACGTCGCGTGCCACCCAGCCCATTTTTGCAGCGGAAGCCATTCAGGTAAATGCTAAGCTCGAACGCTTTTCTAAAGCAGAAATAAGCGATATGATGAGCATTTCAGATAAGCTTGCTGACTTGAATTACCAGCGCTATAAAGATTTTCAAGATACCTTTACTAAAAGTAATGCAAGGCCATCCATATATGCTTTCGCAGGTGATGTATACACTGGCTTTGATGCTTATACCTTAAATGAAAATTTACTGGATTATGCTCAAAACTCCATCCGCATTCTTTCTGGAATGTATGGCTTTTTGAGACCATTGGATTTATTGCAGCCTTATCGACTGGAAATGGGAACAAAACTTCCTATAGAGCGTACTGAAAACCTATACGAATTCTGGAAAGACAAAATCACGCCAGAACTGAACAATCAAATGAAAAAAGATGAATTGCTCGTGAATCTCGCTAGCAATGAATATTTCAAGGCAATTGATAAAAAGAATCAAAAGGGAACTTTAATTTCTCCAATCTTCAAGGATTATAAAAATGGGGACCTTAAGATTATTGCTTTTTACGCAAAAAAAGCACGAGGGACCATGGCGCGATATCTGGTAGAAAATAAAGCAGACTCCTTTCAAGACGTGCTGGCATTTGCAGGTGACGATTACAAATACTCAGAAAAGGATACAGAGAAGGAGAACGAACCCGTATTTACTAGATAAATCAGAATGGCTGAAAACCCTGCATATGTTTCCATAAAAGACTGGTCAGAGGATGACCAGCCACGAGAAAAGCTACTTTTTAAAGGAAGTAGTAATCTGAGTGATGCAGAGTTGATAGCTATTTTGTTAGGTACCGGTAGCGTCGCCATTAGCGCAGTTCAATTAAGCAGGAATGTTATGCAAGATGCAAATCAATCATTGCAACAATTGGGAAAAAAGACGTTGAAAGAGTTGATGAAACATAAGGGTATAGGTCAGGCAAAGGCTGTTACTATTGTCGCTGCCATGGAACTGGGAAGACGTCGTGCCATGGAAATGCCAGAACGCATTGTAAAGATCACTTGCAGTCACGACGTGTTCAAAATACTGCAACCTATAATGGGGGAGTTGATGCACGAAGAATTCTGGATTTTACTGATGGACAATAATCACAAGGTGCTCGAGAAACACCAGATCAGTAAAGGCGGGATCACAGCAACTCATGTAGATTCCAGATTAATTTTTAAAAAAGCAATTGAAGCTGGAGCTGTGGCTATCATAATGGCACACAATCATCCTAGCGGTACTTTAAAACCCAGCACTGCAGATCGAGATATCACTTCTAGAATTATCACAGCGGGAGTAACGCTGGATATTAAAGTACTGGATCACATCATCATCACCCAGCAGGATTATTACAGTTTTGCAGATAACGACATCCTATCATGATTCTGATTTACTGTCCCGACTTGACACCGCGCAAACAATATATTTTCAAGCACATCTTCCGCAGGTTGATGAAGGCAGAATATGATATCACCTCAGAACTTAATGTATTTGTAGCACATGAAGGTATCAAATTTTCTTACGGCTCAAAACCACTGGGAGAAGAGATGTTCATATGGTCTTATGGCTTGCTGGATGAACATGGGATAGACGATCATGATATTGAGGTAATACAATGGGACAATTTACCAGCTTTCTTTTCGGCACCAGAAAGGAGCGATGTACCTTTTGATATTTTTTCTGCAGCCTTTTATTTAATCACGCGATATGAAGAATATTTGCCGCAGGTTAAGGACGATTATGGGCGATACAGCCCTTATGAAAGCACTGCTTTTAAGAATGGATTTTTAAAGTTACCCATGATTGATTTATGGGTTCAGAAACTTTCGAGACAGTTGCACGATGATGAATTGAGCACCTTAACCCGCAAACAAGATATTAATAAACTTATCGCTATAGAAGTAGCTACATTCAGTAAATATAAAAAGCGTGGAGTCGTGATTAATGCCTCAGCATTTGTGCGTCACATACGTAAGTTGCAATTAGATCGAGCCTGGAGTCAATTGAAAACATTGTTTAATGTAGAAGATGATCCTTACGATAATAGTGATTTAATACTCAGCTTATTTAGAAATTACAGAAAGACAAAAAACAAGCTTGTAAAACAAAAGCTGGACATGTTATTTTTCTTTCATTTGGGAGACTACAACGACCAGAATACAGGGGTTACCTATAAAAGTAAAAGCTACTTAGAAGCAATCAAGCATATTGCAGATTATGTAAGAATAGGTTTGCGATTTTCTGCAAATACGTCTCAGAAGGATGTTTACAAAGAAGAAAAGCGCTTTGATGAACTACTTAAGCGACCACTGCAATATACAATGGCTGCTCACTCAAAAATAGCAATGCCTGGTCACTACAAGCTTTTAGTGGATACTAAAACGATGGAAGATTACAGCATGGGATATGTAAATGAACCAGGAATGAGAGCAAGCACCTGTTTTCCATTTTACTTTTATGATCTTGATTATGAGGTTCAAACGCCATTATTAATCCATCCCTATGCTATTCATTATAACAGTATATCCCTTAACATGTTGAACGGTCAACAACAAGTATTACACGAGATCATGGAGAATGTGAGATCTGTAGGGGGAAATTTTGTAGCTCAATATTATTATGAACATTTTGACCGTGACATTAAAAGTCACGCACTAGGAGTATTAGAATCTATCATCCATGAGTAAATACCACGACGTAAAACACCTATTTTTTGATCTAGACCACACACTTTGGGATTTCGATCGCAATAGTAAATTAGCATACGGGCAAATATTTGAAAATGAGGGCATTGATCTTTCTCTAGATGTATTCATTGAGCAATATGAACCCTTGAACTTAGAATTTTGGAGACGCTTTCGCGAAAGCGAAATAACCAAAGAGGAATTGCGCTATCAACGTTTGAAATCCACGTTTGATGCGTGCAACTTTCCTGTAGAGGATGAGGCGATTCATAAAATGGCAGATTTATATCTAGAATATTTGCCACAGCACAACCACTTATTTCCTAATTGTATTGAAATGCTGGATACATTAAAGGGAAAATATCAACTGCATCTAATTACTAACGGTTTTGACGTGGTTCAGGGACATAAAATTAATAATTCTGGGTTGCGGGAGTACTTTCCATATATGTTGACTGCAGAAAGCGCTGGAATCAAAAAGCCTGATTTAAGAATATTTGAACGCGCATTAAGTGATACAGGAGCTAACGCAGCAAACAGCATAATGATAGGGGATAGTTATGAGGCCGATATTTTGGGAGCTAGAAATGCTGGATGGCGGACTATCTGGTTCCATACCACTGGTCAGGATATTCCAGAAGGAGAGGTAGTCGCTCATGACCTGGCTGATATTTACTCTATATTATCTCGATAATCATAATGATCCTTCCAGCGTTTTTGTAGAAACTCTTTTTGGACTTTTTCTCTGGGGTTATTTCCAGGTTGAAATAAGGTCGTGCCGCTCACTTGTTCAGGCATAAAATCAAAATGCGCAAAATTTCCTGGGTGATCATGGGCATACTTATAAGTGTTGCCATAACCTAGATCTTTCATAAGTTTAGTAGGTGCATTGCGCAGGCCTAATGGTACTGATAGGTCTCCGGTTTGCTTCACCATTTGCTGCGCTTTATTAATCGCCATATAACTCGCGTTGCTTTTGATGCTCGTGGCTAGATAAATCGCACATTGACTCAAAACAATTCGAGATTCTGGATACCCTATGGTACTGACAGCTTGAAATGTGTTATTTGCCATTATTAAAGCGGTAGGGTTTGCGTTTCCTATGTCTTCACTCGCCATAATTAGCATGCGTCTTGCGATGAATTTTAAGTCCTCACCACCTTCAATCATGCGCGCGAGCCAGTAAACTGTTGCATTAGGATCACTGCCACGCATGGATTTGATAAAAGCGCTTATTATATCATAGTGTTGCTCACCAGTTTTGTCATACCGTGCGGGATTTGACTGCACTTGTTCTAGAACCATTTTATCATCGATACTGATCGCATCTCCTTCCTGAGAATTGATAATGAGCTCAAAGACATTGAGTAGTTTGCGTGCATCGCCACCACTGATGCGTAACAGCGCATTAGTCTCTTTTAAAGTAATCTGCTTTTTAGAAAGAATGGAATCGACCTTCATTGCACGAGCAAGAAGTGCGATAAGATCTTCCTTAGAAAATGCGTCTAGTACATATACCTGGCAGCGCGAAAGGAGTGCTGGTATAACCTCAAAACTTGGGTTTTCTGTGGTAGCACCTATCAGCGTGACCCAACCTTTTTCAACTGCGGCTAATAGAGAATCTTGTTGGGATTTACTAAATCTATGAATCTCATCAATAAAAAGGATCGGATTGCTTGCGGTGAATAGGCCACCTGCACTTTTTGCTTTTTCAATGACCTCACGTATGTCTTTCACACCGCTATTGATAGCACTTAAAGTGTAAAATGGCCGCTTTGATTCTTGAGCAATAATGTTTGCTAAGGTTGTTTTACCAGTACCTGGAGGTCCCCAGAGAATCAAAGAAGGAATGGTTCCTGTAATTATATGACGGCGTAATGTTCCTTTTTCACCTACTAGGTGAGACTGGCTCAAGTAACCATCTAAATCATTAGGACGAATGCGTTCTGCTAGTGGAGTATTGGACATTCCACGAAGATACCATTCCAGGAGCGCAGGGACAATTGCTTTAAGATTTCTATCTGACAATTTAACCTAGATATAGAAGTGGGCTGTATTTTTGATTTAACTATAGTATGAAGTCAAACACATACATCTTTGATGCAAAAACGATAGGTGTACCGCTATTGATCGTTTTCTTGATGTGGTTTGTATTCTGGGTTGAGATGCGTTTTCATACGGATTTCACCAAATATGGGTTGGAACCACAAACTGTATCAGGTCTTTTAGGAATTTTAACCAGTCCCTTCATTCATTCAGGATTTTCACATTTGTGGAGCAATACGATCCCTATGCTGATTTTATCCGTCAGCCTAATGTATTTCTACCGCTTCATTAGCATCAAGGTTTTGATTTATGGAATATTACTTACTGGAGTACTTACGTGGGGGATAGGAAGAAATTCTTTTCACATAGGAGCCAGTGGACTTGTATATATGCTTGCTAGTTTTTTATTCTTCAAAGGTATTTTTACTAAATACTACAAGCTAATCGCATTAAGCTTTACCGTCGTGTTTTTATACGGGAGTCTCGTCTGGTACTTATTTCCAGTGGATCCCAACATCTCTTGGGAAGGGCATTCCAGTGGTGCTATGGCTGGATTGATACTAGCTATTTTGATGAAATCGAAAGTAGTTCCAGAAAAAAAATACAACTGGCAGCAGCCAGAATACAATGCTACAGAAGATTTATTCATGCAACAATTTGATGAGGAGGGAAATTTCTCACCACTCAAACCGGATGAAGAGGAATAGAGAAAGTCTTAGCCTTGTCTTTGTCTTACGGCTTCATATAACATTGCACCACAAGCAACAGATACATTCAGAGAAGCTATCTTTCCTAACATAGGAAGTTGAAAAGTCTTATCTAATGTTTTAAGGGTCGATGGATTGATACCGCGATCTTCACTTCCCATAACAAGAGCCAATGGAGTATTTAAGTCGGTTTGATAAATAGAATGATCTGCTTTTTCAGATGCGCCCACGGTTTGAATACCATAAGCCTGCATTAGAAAGATCGCATCTTTCAAATGATTTACTTTACAGATAGGAATATTAAAAACGGCACCTGCGCTTGTTTTTACGACAACTGCATTAATAGGAGCAGAGCCTTTTTCTGAGACAATGACAGCTGTAACACCAGTACATTCTGCCGTTCTGATAATAGCACCATAATTACCTACGTCTGTAACTCCATCGAGTAGTAAGAACATAGGATTTGTAGTTAGGTCTGTAGATTCCAATATTTCTTCTAAGTTAGAATATCCAACGGGAGAAAGAACGGCAACAGCACCTTGATGATTTTCTTTAGTGAGCTTATAGAGTTTTTCCTCAGGAACAAAAGAAGTTCCAACACCTGCCTTTTTCGCAGCAAATTTCAACTGATTAAATAATACACCATTACCTTCCTTTAGAAAGTAAATCTTTGAAATATCTCTTTGGTTTTCAATAGCCTCGAGAATAGGGCGTAGCCCATAAATCATATCATCTTTGTCCATGCTGCAAAGATACTTTCATTTAAGTAGAAGCGGTGGTAGTTATTATAAATAAAAAACCCGTCTAGTTTCCTAGACGGGTTTTACAGAATGTTAAGATGTTAACTAATAAAAAATGGCTATTCTTTGGAATAGCCATTTTAGTTTATTCTGAATCAAATTTCATTTTTTTTTGAAAAAATGAAATCATCAATTGTCAGAGTTAGTTTTTAATTAGTACAAACTGAGATTCTTGTGCTGCTAGACCATTAGTACTACGAGAATTCTCAATATAATTAACAATGATTTCAGAATCATCAGTTAGATCATACGTGGTATTCATAGTAGAAGGTATATGTCTAATACCACTATTTGCCACGTAAAATAAAGTATTACCTAAAGCAATTGTTCCACAATTCAAGTTAAGAATAACATCTTGAGTAATCCCACCGTTTACAGGTAGAAAAGAAGTTCTAAATACTCGTTGAGTAGGAGATGGTCCTTCACTCAATGTCACATTCCCTTCGCCTAAATTAAAGTCTCCAAATGCTGGGCCAATCGTCGATATCGTATTAACCAAAAGATAGGATCCTACCAAATAATCTTCTGGAATAGGACAAATTTGAAATACATTAACTGTTGTTCTCTGATTTGTATAAACAACTCCAGCTGGAGCAGTTAACTCAAGAACAAGTGGTAATGGATCAACATCAACACCAGCAACATCAGTCCCTGTTATTGTTATAGTACCTTCATATGCTCCCGCAGGGATAGTTACGTTTGCTGGAACAGCATAAGAACCATTAATTGCTTGAGTTTCTTCTGCTACAACACTAACGTTAAACGTACGGTCAACGCTTGAAATTGTTGAAACCTCAACTACAACCTGTCCTGAACCTACAGCATCAATTTCAATAGGTAAATCAGAGGAAGTACTTTCAAAACTTAGTACTTGCTGACTATTTTGATTGTCAATTATTTCGCCTATAACCTCTCTTTCACAGGAGCCTAGGATCAGTGTCAAAGCTATTAAGACACTATAAATTTTATAATTTTTCATGTTTTTCATAATTAAATTAATATCCAGGGTTTTGTTGTCCTGCAATAGCAGGATTTCCAGTGAATTCTAACAATGGTACCGGTAGGTATTTTGTCTCCGTATCAGTCGCTGGACGATCACATAATGGTGATTGATAAAGAGTACAGTCTACAGGATCTCTATCGTAACCAGTACCTGCTAATTCACCCAATCTCTTTACATCAATGTAGCGATGACCTTCAATAAATAACTCAACTCTACGCTCCAGTAATATATCTGCATATGCTGCAGTAGGGTTAGCATAGGTAGCTGTAGTAGTAGACGTCGTGTAACGAGCATTTCTTACTAGATCTACTTGTCTTGCAGCTTCTGCAAAATTTCCAGCACGGGCTGCAACTTCGGCTAATATAAAGTGCATCTCTACAGTTCTCATGATCTTATTATCATTACGTAAACCACCTTGTAAACCTCCTAAACTAGGATCTCCAGGATACTTATCGATAACTAATTCATCAGAATCACGTGGGTTGACGTCAGTAGCATAACTAGGCGAAACTTCTGCAGTAGCATCTATAAAGACTGGGCGTCTAACGTCACCGTTATTGGCAAAAGTATTTTGCAATCTATTGAACACAACTCTACTCATGTCAAAAATGGGTCCTCCATTTAAATCACTGGCGTTTGTATTAAACAAGCTTACTAATGCAGGCCCGCTGTTTAAAGTTACATCTAATGTAAGTATTGATTCATTAGCACCTGCGCCTGAAACATCAGCCCAAAAATCTCTATAGTCAGCTTCATTACCTACAACCGGTAATGTAAAGTTAGCGATAACAGCATTTGCATTAGCTGCTGCAACTGCAGCTCCCGCCGCACCGCGGTAGTTAGCTACTCTAGCTCTCAAACCTCTTACGAAATCTTGTGACACATAAAATTTGTCATAGGTAGTACCAGCGCTATCGAATAGATCTTCTGCTCTTTGTAAATCATCAAAGATAAATTGATATGTTTCACCAACTGTGCTTCTAGGTAATTGAGTAGAAGCATTTGCTGGAAAATCAATTAAAATCACACCTAGTGAAGAATCATCCTCAAGATCTTCACCATAATAGGCTAAAAGTTGACTGAAAGCATAAGCTCTTAATGTAAGTGCTTCTGCAATTGACGAATTATAAAGATCCTGTTCATCAGCTTCTGGTGTGATGTTTTCAGAAGCAGCAAGCAACGTGTTGACTCTAAATACCGTAAGGTAGCTATTCGCCCATAATGCTTGTGCATAACCTGAATTCTCATTCAGTATGCCTTGGAGTATCTCTGTGTCTTGTCCACCATGGGATGAGCCTATGGCGACCTCATCTGTAAATCGAGAGGTAAATGCTATAGGGTTTCCTGTGTTCACTACTGAATAAATACCAGCCAAACCTACTGAAAGATCATTTACTGAAACAAAGGCGGCACTAGCACCCAATTCCCCTGGTTGTGTTATATCTGTTGCATCATCGCAGGAGGCTATAGCCGCTACCATACATAATGCTATTATTATTTTTTTCATTTTATTTTTTTTTAAAAGTTAAGATCAACACCAAAACCTACTAGTCTTCCTTGTGGGAAATCAAAAGCAGTCTGAACTTGTCTTTGTTCAGGATCACTACCTCTAAAGTCAGAGAAAGTTAATAAATTCTCACCCGTTACATAGAGTCTTCCGCTTGATAGGAATGAATTGTCTAATAATGATTGTGGTAAGTTATACCCTATTTGCGCAAATCTCAGTCTTAAGAAGTTTGAGTCTACAAAGAATCGATCGCTATTTGCTGCTGGATTTAAATTAGTAGCATTTAAAGCAGGAATATCGGTAACACGATTAGCAGGTGTCCAAGATCTTTCAAGATCTGCAGATAACGTACCATTACCAGCAAAGTTAACATCTAGTAAGTTTTCGTAATCACCATCCAAGAAGCCTGTTCCTGTTACGTAGCTAAATTGCGTTTCAATAAAGAAATTTTTATAAGCTGCTCTAAATCCAAATCCTCCAAAAAATTCAGGATTTAAACTTTTACCATTGAATCTACGGTCTTCATTATCGATAGTTTCTGTTAGATTGTCGTCAATATCTCTGAATAGTAGGTTACCATTCGCAGGATTTATTCCTACGTAAGGAACTAAGAAGAATTCATTGATACGCTGGCCTTCTTGAAGAATTGTCAAACCTCCATTGTCAATTCTACCATCTTCTGGAGATAATTCTAATATTTCGTCTTCATTATAAGTTCCATTTGCAAAAACAGTGAACTCAAAATCACCTTTACTTTGAGCTCTTATTACGTCATAGTTTACAACTAAAGTTGCACCATTATTTCTTAAGCTACCTACGTTCTTATTAACATTACTACTAGGGTTTACTAGTGATATGTTTTGTGGAGCAAATAAATCATCGGTAACTCTGTTATATAATTCCATGTTACCATAAATTCGATTGTTTAAGAAAGCATAATCGATACCTACGTTAATTGTAGATACTGTTTCCCATCTTAAGTCAGCTACTGGTACTGTATTACTAGGAACAAAAGTTTGTTCATCTCTGTAACCTACTCCAGTTGCAAATAATTGTCTGGTATTGTTAAGCGCACCGTAATATCCTCCAGTAATTCTATCATTACCTGCCTCACCATAAGATACTCTCAATTTTAATAAGTCAATTGTCTCACTATCTTTCAAGAAATCTTCTTCGCTTATATTCCATCTCACTACACCGGAAAAGAAAGTTCCCCAACCATCATTTTCAATAAATCGGAAAGACTTATCTCTTCTTACAGTTGCCTCAAATCCATATTTCTGATCATAATCATAAGAAACGTTACCGAAATAAGAAAATAATCCGGTTTCAATCTTATTTGCAAAAGCATTAGCACCTACTTCATCACTATTACCATTGTCATCTATGAAGGATGTTCCATCACCAGGAGCAAATGTTCTAGGGTCTAAACCTGTTTGATCAAATCCGAAGCTTTCGAAATGTCCTTTCACATATTCTAAATAAGCATTAGCAGTTACACTGTGCTTCTTTTCTGCTTCCGTACCTTCTCCAAATCTCTTCGCCCATCCTAAGTTCAGGTTTGAGTTAAAACGTATATCTCTACTAGTTGATTGGTCTGTGGTACCTTCAAAAGGTTCAAAATCATTGCTGCCTGCACGTACTCTGGCCAACGCAGATAATGGACTTGTAGTAGCAAGGTTGTTACCTTGAGTATAATCTAAACCTATTCTATATCTTAAGGTGAAATCATCATTCAAATCGTAAGCAGCGTCACCACCTAGGATAATCTTAATTTCATCAGTTTCTTCTCTGTCAAATTCTTGACTGTTTAAATTTACATAAGGAGCATTAGCAAAAGCAAATGCTGCAGCACCAGTTAAGAATTCTGAGGTATTGATATTAGGATCTTTGTAAGGTAATCCGTTATTAGCCGCCCAGATAGGGTTGAAAAATACAGATCCACTTCCATCAGCTCCAGCAGTTCTAGAATCGGAAAAACCCATGTAAGTTGTAGTTCCAAATCTGAATCTTTCGTTGTCTGATTTTCCGTTTACATTAGTTCTAAAGGACATTCTCTGTAAAGTTCTTCCTGCAAGTGAAGACTCCTGCTCTGTGTAGTTAACAGATGTAAATTGTGTAAGGTTGCTACCACCTGATCTCAAACTTAAATTGTGAGATTGATTCGTTCCTGTTTGAAAAAAGATCTTTTCCCAATCAGTGTTTATTGCAAAGGCATCAATTTCAGCATCAGTAAGTGTCTGACCTAAACCAGCACCACGTCGCTTCTCTAAACGTAATAAGCCTCTAGAGTCATAACGGTTGTAATCAGTATCAATAAATTCTGTAAAACCAGTTGAAGCACTATAGGAAATAGCTAATGGAGAATCATACTTACCACCCTTAGTAGTAATTAAGATAACACCATTCGCACCACGATTACCATAAATCGCCGTTGCCGCACCATCTACTAGAGTTACAATGTTTTCAACGTCGTTAGGATTAAAAGTAGCAAAGGCATCTTCATCCACTGGTACACCATCTACAATGATTAACGGTTCTGTATTACCATTTAAAGAGGATGCTCCTCTTAATTGGATAAAAGCATTTCCCCCTGGCTGACCAGAACTAGTCTGTACGGAAAGACCTGGTACTTGACCCTGTAATCTTTGGATTACAGATGCATTTGGGCGGTCGACAATATCCTCAGCACTTAGTTGGGAAGCGGCAATGTTAGCTTCTTTTAAAGTAGTGGTACGATACGCTTGTACTACTACCGCATCTAATGATGTTGATAATGTAACATTTATTGTGCTTTTATTACCAACGTTAACTGTTTTAGGGTCATAACCAGAATATTGAAATACTAAGGCGTCAGTAGTTGCAGCAGTGATGCTGAAGTTTCCATCAAAATCTGTTGTAGTAGCATTTTGACTACCCTTTACTAGAACTGTAGCCCCTAATATGGGCAGTCCCTGCGAGTCAGTTACCTTACCGGTAACTGTTTGTTGAGCAAAAGCTACTTGCACAACTAACGCTAACAATAGCGTTAAAATTCCATTTAATTTTGTTTTCATGTTTAGATTTATTTGAATTAGCCAGTGCCAAAAATGCCAAAAACAAGTTAATAATACAAACGTTTCAAGGAATATTTTAAGTTAGACTTAACCTTAGCATAACAATAGTAATGATTATTTGTCATATTAAATAGCTAGAGTGTTTAAAATGAATGCTATCAGAATACTTTTAAAGAGCCTAAGTATTTTTGTTTTTAATTGAATACCTATCATTAAAAGATTAAAATTTAACCAATTACGGTTGAATCATAAATGTATATGGGTAGAAATCCTGTTTAAATGTGACTTTTAGTTAGGTTGCATTTTGTAAATTCATCTTAGGTCTCAGTTTGCAACTTCATGATCGAATATGTTAATAAGGTAAAACAGCACGCTTCTTTTTTAAGTTACTCATACTCAAAGTCTCCTTTTAAGTTTTTATCTATAGGGTATTTATGTCAGATGCTTTAGCATTGTGATATGCTTAATTTTTATCTAACTCGATTGATTTAGTAAAGAATAGTTTAAAAGATCAATCTTTATAGATGTTGATCTTTGTTAATTTTCACTTCAGTAATGTTTTACCTATGCATTGCTTCTTGCCTTGTCTAGCTTCATTATAATTAATTCGAGATTTTGCAATTTCTTCAAACTTATTTCAAAGCCGTCGTTACATCTTTTTCAATTACCCAGTTTTAAAATTATCTATTAATACCTTAAACCTAAATTGATGTTTTAAGGGAAACGATACCCGTTCGATGCGATTCATTATGATTAATGGACATAAAAAAACCCAGAGAAGATATTTCTCTGGGTTTAATAATTGAAAGCTTTTTAATCTTTTACTTATTAGTATCCGGTGTTTTGAGTAAGTTGAGAAAGTTCTACTTCTCTTGCAGGAATAGGCAAGATAGTTAGTGGGCTTCCTGCTGCAGACTCAGATACTTTAGCCATACCTGCTCTTCTTAAGGACAAGCCATTTCTAAGTAAGTCCATTCTACGTTGCCCTTCAAATGCGAGTTCCTTTCTGCGCTCAATCAAGATCTGTGATAATGTTACAGCTATAGGACCTAACCCTGCTCTTGTTCTTAAACGTGTAATGTCAGCTAAAGGTGTCGCACCGACAGAAGATCCTGCTCTGAAATTAGCTTCTGCACGTGTAAGAAGTGCTTCAGTATATCTTAATACTGTAGCGTTATCTCCATTACTAGTTCCATCAGGAAATTTAGAACTAAAAGTTCTTATTGCATTTGCAGCTGCTGAAGGTCCCGTTTGATTCAAATTAGCAAAACGTAAATCTCCAGGCTCAGAATTGTAAGCATCAATTAGGTTCTGCGAAAATGGAGCATCACCTCTACCTCCAGCTGGAATAGGATTCAACAAACTATTGTATCCCTGAGCTGGTTGAGGATTAACAGAAGAGTTCACTAATGTAAAAAAGTGTTCTCCAGATAACGTATTATAGAACAAATAATTAGGAGCTAAGGAAAATTCAGCATTAGAAAGAGCGTTGTTAGCCATTGTAGCTGCTTCAGGGAAACGTTCTTGATATAGATATAACCTAGCAAGTAGCGCTTGTGCTGCTCCTTTAGTTGCTCTACTATTATCGGAGTTAGAAAGAACCGGAATAGCTTCCATTAAGTCGGTCTCAACTTGATCATGGATCTCGCCTAATGTTGCTCTTTGTGGAGCTGGATCACCATTTATTACAGTTACTAATTGAACTGAAAGGTTTGCTCGTCCACCTTGTTGAAAAGGTTGACCGAAAAAATCAGCCAATTCAAAATACATCAGTGCTCTCATAAACTTAGCTTCACCAACTAACTGGTCTTTTCTAGCTTGAGTAAATGTAGGGTCTGGTACTCCTGGTATGTTTTCAATAACCAAGTTTGCCGTTCCTATAACATTATAATGTTGATCATAGAAAGGAAAGATTGAAGTATTATCAGCCTTAGTTTCATAGATGTTTATTTCTTGTAAGGTTGGAAAAGATCCTACGAAATCAACATTGTCAGCTTGCCATTCTTGAGCAAGTTGAAATGTTCCATTCAGAGCATCTGCGCTTTGAGCAAATGAATACAATCCATTTACAGCAGCTTCCGCTCCTGGTGCGTCGCTGAATACAGCTGCCGGAGAAAGTGAATCTTCGGGTAAAATGTCTAGGCGGTCTGAACAACTGTAAAGCGATGCGACAGCCAGAGATAAAATTAAATATTTTTTCATTTTCATTTTATTTATAATTAAAAAGTGAATGTTGCCCCAAAAACGTAGGACTTAGACTGTGGTGGTGTAAAGAACGTAGAACCTTGTCCTAGTGCTCCTCCTACATCCGTAACTTCTGGATCAATTCCATCTAAGTTATCAGCTTTCAGTGTTACTAAATTTGTTGCAGTTGCATAAAGTCTTACGGACTTGAAAACATTGAGTTTTTCCATCAATGTTTGTGGTAGGGTATAACCCAACGTCACATTCTTAAGTCTCAAATAACTTCCATCTCTCAATTGAGCAGTGGATCTTTGAGCATATCTGCCAAAAGTAGCACTAGTAAACGCTGGTACAAAAGCATTGTCTCCTGGCGCTTGCCATACATCAAGTGTAGCTGCTCTGTTATTAAATGAGCCACTACCTACGTTATCTGTAAATCTAAAACCATCTACGAAGATATCATTTCCATAACTAAAATTAGCTAGCACATTTAGATCGAAACCTTTGTATCTAAAGGTATTTGTTAAGCCACCTACAAATTCAGGATTTGCATTTCCTAATAATACACGATCGCTAGCTGATGGGTTGTTCGTTATGTCTCCATTAACGTCTAACCATTCCGCATCACCTGTTTGAGGATTTACTCCTACATACCGTACTAAGAAATAGGTGTTAATTGATTCACCTACTACAGCGCGTTGATTTGATCCTCCAGAAATGAACTGTCTGCCTTGTGCATCAACCGCAGCACCTGGTAATGATAAAACTTCATTTTCATTGAAACCAATGTTGAAAGATGTTGTCCATTTGAAGTCTTCAGTTCTGAAGTTATCCGTTGAGATACTTATATCAAAACCTCTGTTCTGAACTTCACCTACGTTTGCTTGTCTCGTGTTAGGACCTGCTGCTGTTGCTACTGCAAATGGTACTGCTAAGATTAAGTCATCTGTATTTTTCTTATAGTACTCAATCGCAAATCGAACTCTGTTGTTGAACAAATCTCCAGAAAGGCCTAAATCAAAAGATTTGCTGCGTTCCCATCTCAAATCTGGGTTTCCAGCAGAACTTAATGTAAGCGCTGGATTTTGATTGTAGTTACTAGAATCAAATAGAGCTAGATAATTGAAATTTCCAATTCTATCATTACCTGTAATACCATAGCTACCACGTATTTTTAAATTGTCAACCCACGATACTTCTTCCATAAAGGATTCTTCAGAAATATTCCAACCAGCAGCACCAGCATAAAAGGTACCAAACTTGTTGTTTTCTCCGAAACGGGAAGAACCATCACGTCTTACGGAACCTTCAACAACATATTTACTATCATAAGCATACGTTGCTCTACCGAAATAACCTTGTAATTGTGAGGTTACTCCTGAAGAAAATGTAGTCACTGGAGTTGAACCAGACTGTACGTTTACTAATGCATCACTTGCAAAACCAGTCGCTGACGCAAATACTTGTCTTTGATCATTTTGTTCGTAAGATGTACCTATGATCGCAGACACGTCATGAACTTCGCCAAATGTCTTGGCATAATTCAAGGTGTTTGTAAAAATAAATCTATCATCGGTAAGGAAAGTGTCACTTGCATCACCACCTGGAGTGTTAAGTTCACGTCCACGATTCTGCTCTTCCACTAATACTCTATCAACTCCAAAAGTGGTTCTGAAGTTAAGTCCTTCCATTAACTTGAAGTCTCCAAATACATTACCATTCAATCTTCCTTGTGTGGAACGACTAATGTCTTGTGCTTCTACAGCTATTACGTTTCTAACAAAACCAGTAGCCACAAATGCACCATCTGCATCTCTAGGTTCTAGGAATGGAAGGATTAAGTAAGCAGAAGTAAGCGGAGCAAATACGTTGTTCTCTGATCCTACACGATCATTGTCGGTAAATGAATATGACAAGTTTGCACCTATACTTAACCAGTCTGTAGCATCATGATTTAAGTTAATTCTAGCGGCTCTGCGCTCAAGTCCATTTCCTATGATAAATCCTTGCTCATTTTTTACGTTAGCACTTACGAAAAAGGAAGTTTTTTCACCACCACCTTGTACGGAAACATCGATATTTTCATAGGTACCTGTTTGAGTAACTCCATCTACCCAGTCAAATCCACCTGTTGGCACATTTGTTAAATTTGGAAAATAACCTGCATCAAGTCCGAACTGTCTGAATTGATCTGCGTTTAGCATTTCAATAGTATCCGTAGACTCACTAAAACCTGTGCTAACATCAACCGTTACAATCGTGTCTTGATTCTTTTTACCTCCTTTAGTAGTTATTAATACAACACCATTGGAACCACGTGAACCATAGATAGCAGTAGCTGCTGCATCTTTAAGAACAGTTAAGGAAGCAATGTCATTTGGATTGATATTCGCTAATGGATTCAGCCCTTGTCCACCTTGACCTCCAGTAAGAACAGCATCATTCAATGGCACCCCATCAACCACAAATAAAGGTCTGATACCTGAATTGATGGTAGATGTTCCACGTATTTTAATTACGGGAGCAGCTCCTAAAAGACCTGATGACTGTACAACCTGTACACCTGCAGCCTGTCCTTGAAGCAATTCTTGTGGGGAGTTAGCAGGAATGTCTCTAATAGCTTCCTCATCAACTACTGCAATGGAAGAAACATTCTTTTTAGTAGTCTGAGTACCATAGGCAACAACTACCACGGCATCTAGTGAAGTTGATAAGGTAACGTTGATTACCGTTTGATTTCCTACGACTATTGTTTTAGGATCATAACCTGAATAAGAAAAAGTTAAGGAACTAGTTGCATCTGCACTAATGCTGTAATTCCCATCAAAATCTGTTGTAGTAGCATTTTGACTACCTTTTACAAGAACTGTAGCCCCTAATACTGGGAGTCCTTCTGAGTCAGTTACCTTACCGGTAACCGTTTGTTGTGCAAATGCTACTTGCACAACTAACGCTAATAAAAGCGTTAAAATCCCATTTAATTTTGTTTTCATGTTTAGATTTTATTTGAATTTGCTAACGTCAAAAATGCTGAAAACAAGTTGATTAAACTATAAAGGGAGGAGTTATTTTAATAAATCATTAAGATTCCTTTAACGATACTCTAACACTTTAAAAAGACAACACAAAGTTTAAATGTGCTATAGTGCTAGTCTTTAGGTCTGTACGATCTAAAAAATAACCATTTGCGACTTGGAATTTTAGAATTCCGGCACCTGTTAGGATACCAAATCCGCCACCAAATGCATACATATATTGAGGATTACGATCCGTAAAACGCTCAAATACACCTGCATCTGATAAAATATTAACATAAATCTGACTATTTAATGCGTATCTCAACTCAGTTTGCAAGAAAGTGTATGCTGCTGTATCGATATTATTCTGATTAAAACCCCTAATGGTATTAATTCCTCCTACCTGTTTGAGTTCATTAAATTGCAAATTATTGGTTTTCAATAAATAACTATTGACATTAGTTTCTAGATTAAAGTTATAGGGAAGTTTCCATAATTTGCCTAAACTCGCTCCCACCTGGTATTGAAAGTCGCTAGATTCATTTAGTGCTCTCTCTTGCACTCCAGCCTCTAGAGTAAGACTGAAGTCTTCTGGTTGTAATCGATCTCCACTATTTTTTAATACAGAATAGGATACAAGAATGCCATTTGTATTGTAATCTGGATTGTTAGAGTCGTTAAATTCGTTGCTTGTACCTGTTGAGGAGCTATTTTCATAGGTAATTTTGAGTAATGAATTTCTGGGAAGGAGATAATTCAGTCCTATGCTTAGGGATGTATTTTGATACAGGCTATCTCTTCTTAATATCTCCAAGCCGCCACTGACTCCTATTTTTTTTCTAATTAAGCCGGGAAAACTAGCGTTGATATTTAAACGCGATTGATCATCAGTATCGTTTCTATATTCTAGATTGATTTGTTCTCCATAATTAAAATTGTTCAAAAAGCTGGCTTCTAAATAACCATTAATTTCAAGATCTCCATTTTTATCAGTATTGAATCCTATCAAGCCATCAGCAGCATTTGCAGATTTCTTTTTGATATAAATATAGAGGAGTGTGCTATCATTTTTAAAAAGCGTTTCTGGTTCTTTAAGAACCTCTATATAATTTACACTGCTTAATTGAGATTGTATGTTATTTAAATTCCGACTATTATAAGTGGGTCTTCCCTTTACTAAGTTGTTAATTAGGTTCTTTGGATATTTAGGATATCCCTTGACAACGATTCTATCGACCTTTCGAGATTTTTCAGAAAAGACTTCTAAAAATATCTTAGCTGTATCTGCCGACGAGAAATCCCAGCGTGCCGGAATGATTTTTGCAAATGGTTGACCGCTATCATTTAATTGTTTCTGCAATCTTGATAGCTCTTCCTGTAAAGATGCTGGAGCGATGAATCGATTCCGCTTTCGCGAAAGCGAACTTTTCCCATTTGTTTTATAATCATCAAGTCTCGCGATTATAATCTCAATAGTGGAATATTGCCTTCCTAAATAAATCGTTTGACGCCACGTAGAATTGAATGTAACAGAATCTGTCTTTGAAGTCAAATTCAAATATCCTGCGTTCAGATATTTATTACGGATACTATCAGAAGCGGTTTCAACATCTTTTCTGGTTCCTAAATTTAGGATGGTATCAACAGCAACTCGAGAATCCTTCTCCTTATATATTGTACTTTCTAGTTTCCATTGCTGTGCAAAGACAGATGTGAAGCATAAGGTATATATAATAAGGACAAGGGAAAATTTCAACATTTAAGAAATGAAGGTAATTGTAAGGTAACGCCACGAGGAAGGTTTTCTTGCCGGTGCATAAAAGATATTGTAAAAACTTGAAGATGAGATTTGAATAAGCAATTATTATTCATACCTTTGCCGACCCTAAAATAGGGAAATAATTTATTAGCGTAAAACAATATGCCAACGATTTCACAATTAGTACGTAAAGGAAGATCCAAAATAACCAAGAAGAGCAAATCTGCTGCTCTAGATTCTTGTCCTCAACGTCGTGGAGTTTGTACTCGTGTTTACACCACAACGCCTAAGAAGCCTAACTCAGCAATGAGAAAGGTAGCGCGTGTGAGACTTACCAATGGTAAGGAAGTAAATGCATACATTCCAGGAGAGGGACACAATCTACAAGAGCACTCGATAGTATTGGTTAGAGGAGGAAGGGTTAAAGATTTACCAGGAGTTAGATACCACATTGTACGTGGTGCTTTGGACACAGCAGGTGTTGCAGGCCGCACGCAACGTAGATCTAAGTATGGTGCAAAACGCCCTAAGAAGTAAACAAATTTTTAAAAAACCTGACATCACCATGTCGGGACTTTTTAATTAACAATTTCAACAAGAAGAAATGAGAAAAAGACAGGCAAAAAAACGGCCGATCCTTCCAGATCCACGTTTCAACGACCAGCTAGTGACACGCTTTGTTAACATGATGATGATGCATGGTAAGAAGTCAGTAGCGTTTAAGTGTTTTTATGATGCAATGGATATCGTAGAAGAAAAAAATCAAGACGAAGAAAAAACTTCCCTAGAAGTGTGGAAAGATGCTCTTTCAAATGTGATGCCTCACGTAGAAGTACGTAGCCGTCGTGTAGGTGGTGCAACGTTCCAGATTCCTATGCAGATTCGTCCGGATAGGAAAATATCTACTGCAATGAAGTGGTTGATAAGCTATTCTAGAAAGCGCAATGAGAAATCGTTCTCTCAAAAGCTTGCCTCAGAAATTTTAGCTGCGGCTAAAGAAGAAGGAGCGGCTGTTAAGAAAAAGACGGATACTCATAAAATGGCAGAAGCCAATAAGGCATTCTCACACTTCAGATTCTAAGAACTAATGGCAAGAGATTTAAGATTAACAAGAAACATTGGGATTGCGGCTCACATTGACGCTGGTAAAACAACGACTACAGAACGCATCCTTTTTTATACAGGAGTTTCCCATAAAATGGGTGAGGTTCATGATGGTGCATCAACGATGGACTGGATGGAGCAAGAAGCTGAAAGAGGTATTACTATTACCTCCGCAGCTACTACTTGTGAGTGGGTTTTTCCAAAAGAAAATGCAGAGCCTACTCCAGAAGCACAAGAATATCATTTCAATATTATTGACACACCAGGTCACGTAGACTTTACGGTGGAAGTAAATCGTTCTTTACGTGTTCTTGATGGTCTTGTATTTCTTTTTAGTGCAGTGGATGGTGTTGAGCCACAATCTGAAACTAACTGGAGACTTGCAGATAACTATAAAGTACCACGTATAGGTTTTGTTAATAAGATGGACCGCCAGGGAGCTAATTTCCTTGAAGTATGTTCACAAGTGAAAACGATGTTGAAGTCTAACGCTGTACCTATCGTTTTGAACATAGGTGAAGAGGAAAACTTCAGAGGGATCGTAGATCTTGTTAAGAACAGAGCTGTTGTATGGCATGATGAGAACTTTGGTTCTACGTTTGATGTGGTGCCTATTCCTGAAGATATGAAAGATGAAGTACGTGAGTTGCGTGCTAATCTTATTGAAGAGGTTGCTAGTTATGACGAGAGTCTTCTTGAAAAATTCATGGAGGATGAAAATTCAATAACTGAAGATGAGGTGCATGCTGCATTGAGAGCTGCTGTTATGGATATGGCGATCATACCTATGGTATGTGGTTCTTCTTTCAAGAATAAAGGTGTTCAGTTTCTTCTAGATGCTGTATGTCGTTATTTGCCATCTCCTATGGACCGAGAAAGTGTTATAGGTACAAATCCTGATACTGGAAAAGAAGAAAGACGCAAGCCAGATGTTAATGAGCCTTTTGCTGCTCTTGCATTTAAAATTGCTACAGATCCTTTTGTGGGTCGTTTAGCATTCTTCCGCGCTTATTCAGGACACTTAGACGCAGGTTCTTATATTTTGAACAATCGTTCAGGTAAAAAAGAGCGTATCTCTCGTATCTATCAAATGCACTCTAATAAACAAAAAGCTATCGATTTTATCGAGGCTGGAGATATAGGTGCTGCAGTAGGATTTAAAGATATTAAGACTGGAGATACCATGTCTGATGAGAAACACCCAATTGTTTTAGAATCAATGGATTTCCCTGATCCCGTAATCGGTATCGCAGTGGAGCCTAAAACTAAGGCAGATGTGGATAAAATGGGTATGGCTCTAGCAAAACTTGCTGAGGAAGATCCAACGTTCCAAGTAAGAACTGATGAGGCTTCTGGCCAGACCATTATTTCTGGAATGGGAGAGCTTCACTTAGACATTATTGTTGACCGTATGCGTCGTGAATTTAATGTTGAATTAAATCAAGGAGCTCCACAGGTTGAGTATAAAGAAGCTATTACTCGTGCTGCAGAGCACCGTGAAACTTACAAGAAGCAGTCCGGTGGACGTGGTAAGTTTGGTGATATCGTATTTACAATGGAGCCTGCTCATGAGAATGAGGATGGTAAGATTGAAGAAGGTTTGCAGTTTATAAATAAAATCAAAGGTGGTAACGTTCCTAAGGAATTTATTCCCGCGATCGAGAAGGGATTCAAGGACGCGATGAGTAATGGACCACTAGCCGGTTTTGATATGGATAGCATGCGAGTAACATTGACTGATGGATCTTTCCACCCTGTGGATTCTGATGCACTTTCCTTTGAACTTGCAGCAAGAATGGGTTACAGAGCAGCTTCTAAAGCAGCCGGTGCCGTAATTCTTGAGCCTATCATGAAAGTAGAAGTAATCACCCCAGAGGAAAATATGGGTGATATTGTAGGTGACTTGAACCGCCGTCGTGGTCAGGTTAATGACATGGGCGATAGAGCAGGAGCTAAAGTTGTAAAAGCAGAGGTTCCACTTTCTGAAATGTTCGGTTACGTAACAACGTTGAGAACACTTTCATCTGGTCGTGCAACTTCTACAATGGAATTCTCTCATTATGCAGAGACTCCTAAAAACATCAGCGAGGAAGTGATCGCTGCAACTAAGGGTAATAACTAATTTTCAAGAGATGAGTCAAAAAATCAGAATCAAGTTAAAGTCTTACGATTACATGCTGGTAGATAAATCTGCTGAGAAAATTGTAAAGACCGTTAAAAGTACAGGTGCGGTAGTAACAGGGCCTATTCCATTACCTACACACAAAAAGATCTTCACAGTTTTGAGATCTCCTCACGTTAACAAAAAGTCACGTGAGCAGTTTGAGCTAAATTCTTACAAGAGATTGTTAGATATCTATAGTTCTTCCTCAAAAACTATTGATGCTCTTATGAAGCTTGAGCTTCCTAGTGGAGTTGAAGTAGAGATTAAAGTGTGATAGAAATAGGAGGTTAGTGCTATTTCGCTTTCGCGAAAGCGGAACAACAAGAATAAATAATAACAATTAATTAAATATTATGTCTGGGTTAATAGGAAAAAAAATCGGGATGACCAGCATCTATGATGAGAATGGTAAGAATATGCCATGTACCATCATTCAAGCAGGTCCTTGCGTAGTTACCCAAGTCAGAACTGAAGAGATAGACGGTTATGCCGCTCTGCAACTAGGTTTCGATGACAAATCAGACAAGAATGCTTCTAAAGCTGCTCAAGGGCACTTCAAGAAGGCTGGTACTGCTGTCAAAAGAAAAGTTGCTGAATTCAAAAGTTTTGCTAAGGAGTACAAATTAGGAGATGCTGTTACAGTTGACATGTTCACAGAAGGTGAGTTTGTTGATGTTTCAGGAACTTCAAAAGGTAAAGGTTTTCAGGGTGTTGTAAAACGTCACGGGTTTGCCGGTGTAGGTCAAGCGACCCACGGTCAACACAATCGTTTAAGAGCACCAGGTTCCATTGGAGCTGCATCTTATCCCGCTAGAGTATTCAAAGGAATGCGCATGGGTGGACAGATGGGAAATGAAAAGGTAAAAGTTGAAAATTTAAGAGTTCTTAAAGTGGTTCCTGAGAAAAATATCCTTGTAGTAAAGGGTGCAATTCCAGGTCACAATAATTCTTACGTAATCGTTCAGAAATAATGAAAGTAGCTGTAATAGATATTAAAGGAAAAGAAATAGGTCGTCAGGTAGAATTATCTGATGAAATTTTCGGAATTGAACCTAACGAGCACGCTATTTATCTGGATGTGAAACAGTACCACGCTAACCAGCGTCAGGGAACTCACAAAGCGAAACAACGCGCAGAGATTGTAGGTAGTACTCGAAAGATTAAAAAACAAAAAGGAACGGGTACAGCACGTGCTGGTTCTATAAAATCAGGTGTCTTTAGAGGTGGTGGACGTATTTTCGGCCCTGTACCTAGAGATTATTCTTTCAAATTGAACAAAGGTCAAAAGAGACTGGCACGTAAAAGTGCATTGAGCCTTAAAGCTTCAGAAGGTAATCTTCACGTAGTAGAAGACTTCAATTTTGATGCTCCTAAAACAAAGACATTTATGGATGTTTTAGCGGGATTAGGACTTGATAATAAAAAATCTCTCTTTGTGTTGGGTGGATCAAATAATAATGTATATTTGTCTTCGCGAAATTTGAGGGGTACTGAAGTTATAACTTACTCTGAATTAAGCACTTATAAAATAATGAACGCTAATAACGTTGTTGTTTTGGAAGGTTCGCTAGAAGGAATTGAGCAAAATCTAAGCAAATAAGCCATGAGCATTTTAATAAAACCCATTATTACAGAAAAAGCAACTAGCGATAGTGAGCTATTAAATCGATACGGTTTTGAGGTGTCTCCTAAGGCTAACAAGGTGCAGATCAAAAAAGAAGTTGAAGCAACTTATGGCGTCACGGTTCTTAAAGTAAGAACTATGAACACTAGAATAGGTCGCAAAACAAAACACACTAAAACAGGGATCCAAGTTGGTAAAACAAGTGCTCGTAAGAAAGCTTTTGTACAACTTAAGGATGGTGATACCATCGATCTTTATAGTAATCTATAAACTAAATACTGAATGTCAGTAAGAAAATTAAAACCTGTAACCCCTGGGCAGCGATTTAGAGTTGTAAATGGCTTTGATGCCATTACGACTGATAAGCCGGAGAAGAGCTTGCTCGTACCGAACAAACGCTCAGGAGGTCGTAATGCAAAAGGTCGTATGACCATGCGTTACATAGGTGGTGGACACAAACGTCGCTATCGTATTATCGATTTCAAACGAAATCGCTTTGGCATTCCAGCCACTGTAGCATCCATAGAGTATGACCCTAACAGGACTGCTTTTATTGCCTTGGTAAATTATCAAGATGGTGAAAAAACTTATGTGATTGCACAGAATGGTTTGCAAGTTGGTCAGAACATTGTTTCTGGTGACCAAGTTGCTCCTGAAGTTGGAAATGCAATGAAGATTTCTGGAATACCATTAGGTTCTATAATTAGTTGTATTGAATTAAGACCAGGTCAAGGTGCTATAATAGCTCGCAGTGCTGGATCTTTTGCTCAATTATTGTCGAGAGATGGTAAGTATGCAAATATCAAAATGCCTTCTGGAGAAGTAAGACGTATTCTTCAAGAATGTATGGCAACTATAGGGGCTGTGTCAAATAGTGATCATCAACTTGTTGTTAGTGGTAAGGCTGGTAGAAGTAGATGGTTAGGAAGAAGACCTAGAACTAGACCGGTTGCGATGAACCCAGTAGATCACCCAATGGGTGGTGGTGAAGGCCGCGCTTCTGGTGGACATCCAAGATCACGTAATGGTATACCTGCTAAAGGTTTCCGTACTCGTGACTTGAACAAAGCAAGTACTCAATATATCTTAGAACGTAGAAAGAAATAAATTATGGCTCGTTCATTAAAAAAAGGACCTTACGTATTCTATAAGTTGGAATCAAAGGTGGCTCAGAATATTGAGTCCGGAAAAAAGACCGTTATTAAGACATGGTCACGTGCATCAATGATAACTCCTGATTTTGTAGGTCAGACAATAGCAGTACATAACGGACGTCAGTTTGTTCCTGTGTTTGTTACTGAGAACATGGTAGGTCATAAGCTGGGTGAATTTTCACCTACGAGATCTTATCGTGGTCACACGGCTTCAAAGAATAAAGGAAAAAAATAAGATAGGCTATGGGAGTTCGTAAAAGACAGACAGCCGAAAGGTTGAAAGAAGAGAAGAAGAGCATATCATTTGCCAAGTTGAACAATTGTCCAACTTCGCCTCGTAAGATGCGTCTTGTTGCAGATATTATTCGTGGAAAGAAAGTAGAGGATGCATTAAACATTCTTAAGTTTTCTTCCAAAGAGGCTGCTGGGAGATTAGATAAATTAGTTCTTTCTGCAGTAGCTAACTGGCAGGCAAAGAATGAGGAAGGTGATGTCGCTGATGCTGGATTATTTATTAAGGAAATCCGCGTGGATGGCGGTACTATGTTGAAGAGACTAAGACCAGCCCCACAGGGTAGAGCGCATAGAATTAGAAAAAGATCAAACCATGTCACTCTAGTGTTGGGTGAATCCAATACCGTGAACAACTAGTAATATGGGACAAAAAACAAATCCAATAGGAAATAGATTAGGAATCATCTTCGGATGGGAATCTATGTGGTACGGAGGAAACGATTATGGAGATAGACTTGCTGAAGATGATAAGCTTCGTAAGTACATCCATGCTCGTCTTGCTAAAGCTAGTGTTTCAAGAATTATTATTGAGCGCACGCTTAAACTTGTAACGATTACTATTACTACGGCTCGTCCTGGTATTATTATCGGGAAAGGTGGTCAGGAAGTTGATCGTTTAAAGGAGGAATTGAAAAAAATATCCGGTAAGGACGTTCAAATCAATATCCACGAGATCAAGAGACCAGAGTTAGATGCTCATTTAGTAGGAGCTAGTGTTGCTCGTCAGATTGAGAATAGAATTTCATACCGTCGTGCCATTAAGATGGCTATTGCAGCTGCCATGAGAATGAATGCTGAAGGTATCAAGATTCAAATTTCAGGAAGATTGAATGGAGCAGAGATGGCTCGTTCAGAATCTTACAAAGACGGACGTATTCCATTATCTACTTTTAGAGCAGACATTGACTATGCTCTAGTAGAATCACATACTACTTACGGTAGAATAGGTGTGAAGGTATGGATCATGAAAGGAGATGTATATGGTAAGCGTGAGCTTTCCCCTCTAGCAGGTCTGTCAAAAAAACAAGGTAAACCAAGTGGCGGAGATCGTGGTGGCAACACTCGTCGACGTAGAAAATAATATAGCTAGAAATGTTACAACCTAAAAAGACAAAATTTAGAAAACAACAGAAGGGCCGCATGAAAGGTAATTCTGGTCGTGGTAATCAGCTAGCGTATGGTACCTTTGGAATCAAATCATTAGATTCTGAGTTTATCAACTCAAGACAGATTGAAGCAGCTCGTATTGCAGCAACGCGTTTTATGAAAAGAGAGGGATCTCTTTGGATTAAAATATTTCCGGACAAACCTATCACTAAGAAGCCTCTTGAGGTTCGTATGGGTAAAGGAAAAGGAGCTGTCGAGTATTGGGCAGCAGTAGTAACTCCAGGTAGAATTCTTTTTGAAATCTCTGGTGTTCCGTTAGCGACAGCCCAGGAAGCGTTAAGATTGGCGGCACAAAAGCTACCAGTTAAGACTAAGTTTATTGTAGCCCGTGATTATCAAGAATAGATTCAGACCATGAAACAATCAGAAGTAAAAGGATATTCTCAGGAAGAATTGAAAGATAGATTAGCAGAGTCGCAAAAGACTTATGCAGATTTGAAAAGAACTCACGTAGTTTCTCCATTGGAGAATCCTTCAGAGATCACAAAGCTTAGAAAGACAATTGCAAGGTTAAAGACTGCAGTTAATAATTCATAATACGAATTGTAATGGAAGAAAGAAACTTAAGAAAAGAGCGTATCGGTGTGGTTCGCAGCAACAAAATGGACAAAAGCATTGTCGTTGCAGAAGTCAAAAGACAGAAGCACCCTATGTATGGTAAGTTCGTATTGAATACCAAAAAGTATGTAGCTCATGATGAAAAGAATGACTGCAGAGAAGGCGATACCGTTAGAATAATGGAAACTCGTCCATTGAGTAAGACTAAGACATGGAGATTAGTCGAAATTTTAGAAAGAGCTAAATAATGTTACAACAGGAATCAAGATTAAAAGTTGCGGACAATACTGGAGCCAAAGAAGTTCTTTGTATTCGTGTGTTGGGTGGTACTAAAAGACGTTATGCGTCTGTAGGAGACAAAATTGTTGTTTCTGTTAAAGAATCTACTCCTAATGGAAACATTAAAAAAGGAGCTGTTTCTACGGCTGTTGTCGTAAGAACGAAAAAGGAAGTACGTCGTGCTGATGGATCTTATATTCGTTTTGATGATAACGCTTGTGTATTGTTGAATCCTAATTCTGAGATGCGTGGTACTCGTGTTTTCGGACCGGTAGCGAGAGAATTGCGTGACAAGCAGTTTATGAAGATCGTTTCTCTAGCTCCAGAAGTATTATAATCAAGTCATGGGAAAATTAAAAATAAAATCAGGAGATAACGTTCGAGTCATCGCTGGAGCACATAAGGGTGCAGAAGGTAAGGTTACACGTGTCTTTATTGATAAAAACAAAGCCATAGTGGAAGGTGTTAACATGGTCTCTAAACATGAGAAGCCAAGTGCGACAAACCCCCAAGGTGGAATTAAGGAAAAAGAAGCGGCTATTCAGGTTTCTAACCTTTCTTTAATCGACGGTAACGGTAAGTCTACTAAGGTAGGTTACAAGCTGGAAGATGGAAAGAAGATTCGTATAGCTAAATCAACTAAAGAAGAAATTTAGTCATGTCATATATTCCAAGACTTAAGGAAGAATATAAAGAACGCATTACAGGTTCTTTGAAGGAAGAGTTCGGTTACTCTAACGTAATGGAAATACCTAAACTTGAAAAAATAGTTTTGAGTAGAGGTGTGGGCGCTGCTGTTGCAGATAAGAAGCTCATCGATTATGCTATGGAGGAGTTGACAGCAATTACTGGTCAAAAGGCGGTTGCTACTTTATCTAAAAAGGATATCGCTGCCTTCAAACTTCGTAAAGGGATGCCTATAGGTGTCAAAGTAACTTTACGTGGTGAGCGCATGTATGAGTTCTTAGATCGTTTGATCACAGTTGCACTTCCTCGTGTTAGAGATTTCCAAGGAATTAAATCTGGTGGATTCGATGGACGTGGTAACTATAACTTAGGTATTACAGAACAAATCATTTTCCCTGAAATCAATATTGATAAAGTGAATAAAATATCTGGAATGGACATCACATTCGTTACCAGTGCAAAAACAGATAAAGAGGCTAAATCACTTCTTACGGAGCTAGGTTTACCTTTTAAAAAGGACTAAGCAATGGCAAAAGAATCAATGAAAGCGCGTGAGCGCAAGAGACAAGCGTTAGTAGAGAAATACGCTGAAAAACGTAAAGCACTCAAGGAAGCTGGTGATTATGAAGAGCTTCAGAAATTGCCTAAGAACGCTTCTCCAGTTCGTTTGCACAATCGTTGTAAGTTGACGGGTCGTCCTAAAGGATATATGAGACAGTTTGGACTTTCTAGAGTAACTTTTAGAGAGATGGCTAATAAGGGTTTAATACCAGGTGTTAAAAAAGCTAGTTGGTAACTAGTCTAAAGATAAGATTATGAATACAGATCCAATAGCAGATTATTTAACTAGACTTCGTAACGCAGTGCGTGCGAATCACAGAGTAGTTGAAATCCCAGCATCTAAAGTAAAAAAAGAAATAACAAAGATTCTTTTTGATCAAGGTTTCGTTCTTAGCTATAAATTTGTTGAGCATCCCGCACAGGATATCATCAAAATAGCTCTTAAGTATGATCGTGAAACTAAAGAATCCGTAATCAAGGATATTCAGCGTATGTCTAAGCCAGGACTTAGAAAGTATGCTGGTTCTAAGGAATTGCCAAGAATTTTGAATGGTTTGGGTATTGCAATCATCTCTACTTCTAGAGGAGTGATGACAGATAAGCAAGCTAGATCAGAAAACGTTGGTGGTGAAGTTCTTTGTTACGTTTACTAAAAACTGAATTATGTCAAGAATAGGAAATAATCCCGTAGCAATACCATCAGGTGTTAAGGTTACAGTAACCGACGGAAATATACATGTGGAAGGTAAGTTAGGTAAACTAGTACAGCCGTTTGCAGATGTTGAAATTAAGGTTGAAGATAACGAGGTTATTGTAACCCGTCCTTCTGATTCCAAAGACCATAAAGCAAAACACGGTTTATATCGTTCTTTAGTGAATAATATGATTGCTGGTGTTTCTGAAGGATGGACAAAGAATTTGGAATTGGTAGGTGTAGGTTATAGAGCCTCAAATCAAGGCCAGAAATTAGAACTTGCACTTGGTTTTTCACACAATATCGTTTTGGACATAGCTCCAGAAGTTAAAGTTGAGACTGTTTCTGAAAAGGGAAAGAATCCTGTGATTAAGCTAATGTCTTTAGATAAGCAACTTGTAGGACAAGTAGCCGCAAAAATTAGAGCCTTCCGCAAGCCGGAACCTTATAAAGGAAAAGGTGTTAAATTTGTCGGAGAAATTTTAAGAAGAAAAGCTGGTAAATCAGCATAACAATATAGTATTATGGCATTTTCAAAGTCAGCTAGAAGAGAAAAAATACGTGGTAGAATCAGAAAGACTATTTCTGGAACTGCAGAACGTCCTCGCTTATCTGTTTATCGCAGTAATAAGGAAATCTACGCTCAGGTTATTAATGATGTAAATGGATTGACCATTGCATCAGCAAGCTCCAGAGAGTTGAAATCTGACGCTCCCAAAAAGGATGCGGCTAAGGAAGTAGGTATGAAAATTGCCGAAAAAGCTAAAGCAGCAGGAGTGGAATCGGTATCTTTCGATCGTGGTGGTTATTTATATCATGGTAGAGTGTTATCATTAGCAGAAGGCGCTCGTGAAGGCGGCTTGAAATTTTAATCAGAAACATTTAGGATAATGTATCAAAAGTATAAAAACATAGAGCAGGTTAAGCCTGGTGGTTTAGATCTTAAAGATCGTTTAGTTGGCGTTCAGCGTGTAACTAAAGTAACTAAAGGTGGTAGAGCTTTCGGATTTTCTGCAATTGTTGTTGTAGGGGATGAGAATGGAGTGGTAGGACACGGTTTAGGTAAATCTAAAGAAGTTTCTGAAGCTATCTCAAAAGCTGTTGAGGATGCTAAAAAGAATTTAGTTCGTATTCCATTGCAGAAAGGGTCTATACCTCATGAGCAAAAAGGAAAATATGGTGGAGCTAGAGTGTTACTTCTTCCTGCTTCTGCGGGTACCGGAGTAATTGCTGGTGGTGCTATACGTGCGGTTCTTGAAGCCGTAGGAGTTCACGATGTTCTTTCCAAGAACCAGGGTTCTTCAAATCCTCATAATGTTGTTAAGGCAGTATTTGATGCTTTGTTACAATTACGTAACGTTGCTACTGTTGCAAAACAAAGAGGTATTTCAATCGATAAAGTATTTAACGGATAAAAGTTTACCATGGCAAAGCTGCATGTAAAAAAAGTACGTAGTGCGATCAATAGGACTGCACGTCAAAAGAAAACTTTGGAGGCTTTAGGTCTGCGCAAGATGAACCAAGTTGTAGAGCACGATGATAGCAAAGCAGTTTTAGGTATGATTGCCAAAGTATCACACTTAGTTTCCGTAGAAAAAGCATAATAACATTAAGAGATGAATTTACATAATTTAAAACCAGCAGAAGGTTCAGTAAAAAAATCTGCCAAGATTATAGGCCGTGGTCAAGGATCTGGTAAGGGTGGTACTGCAACTCGTGGTCACAAAGGAGCTAAATCAAGATCGGGTTATTCTAAGAAAATAGGTTTCGAGGGTGGTCAAATGCCATTACAGAGACGTGTTCCTAAGTTTGGTTTCACAAACATCAACCGTAAGGATTATAAAGGGGTCAATATTGACACTTTAGAAGCTTATCATGCGGAGGGACGTTTTTCAGAAACAGTTACTGTGGAAGATCTTATAAATCAAGGATTAGTTTACAAGAACGATCTAGTTAAGATATTAGGGCGTGGAGATATTTCTTCTTCCTTGAATATCACAGCCCATAAATTTACCGCTTCTGCGAAAGCCGCTATCGAGAAAGCTGGTGGTAAAGCAGAAATCGCATAACAGCATTCCATGAAGGTAATTGAGACATTAAAGAACATCTGGAAAATAGAGGAGCTAAAGGATCGTATTATTATGACCCTTAGCTTGCTTTTAGTTTATAGATTTGGTGCACAAGTTGTGCTACCATTTATAGACTCAACTCAATTAGCCGGTTTTGCAGCAAATTTTGAAGGTGGTGGAATAGGTACTATTCTTAATGCGTTTACAGGTGGAGCATTTGCTAACGCATCTGTTTTTGCTTTAGGAATCATGCCATATATTTCTGCTAGTATTGTTGTTCAACTCATGGGTATTGCAGTTCCTTATTTGCAGAAACTGCAAAAGGAAGGTGAGTCTGGTCGTAGAAAAATCAATCAAATCACACGTTGGTTAACGATTGGTATTTGTTTAGTTCAAGCTCCTAGTTATTTATTGAGTTTAGGATCCTTAGGTGTTCCTCCGGAAGCTTATCTAATCGATAATCAAACTTTAATTCTAGTCGTTGGTACAATAATTTTGGTAACGGGTTGTGTATTTGCAATGTGGTTAGGTGAGAAGATTACCGATAAAGGTATAGGGAATGGTATCTCTTTACTGATTATGGTAGGTATCATAGCTACTCTTCCACAGGCATTTGCTCAAGAGCTCGTTTCAAGATGGAATGGTACTGGTGGTTTGTTTGTGATAATTATAGAAGTTGTTATTTGGTTATTAGTTATTATGGCATGTATTATGCTAGTAATGGCTGTGAGAAAGATACCAGTACAATATGCTAGGAGAACTGCTTCAGGAGGATATGAGAAAAATGTTTTCGGATCCCGTCAGTTCTTACCTTTGAAGTTAAATGCATCGGGTGTAATGCCTATTATTTTCGCGCAAGCATTAATGTTTGTACCACAGGCAATCGGGACATTAGATTCTGATTGGGCAGTATCAATAGCAACAGCGTTCAGTGACATATTTGGTTTTTGGTACAACTTAGTGTTTGCACTACTGATCATAGTCTTTACTTATTTTTATACGGCTATAACCGTTCCTACGAATAAAATGGCAGATGATCTCAAGCGTAATGGTGGTTTTATCCCTGGAATAAGACCAGGAACTGAAACATCAGAGTATCTTGATCGTGTAATGTCTCAAATCACATTGCCTGGTTCTATTTTCCTCGCATTGATAGCAATTGTTCCAGCGTTTGTTTCATTGATGGGTGTTACCCAATCATGGGCGTTATTTTACGGTGGTACTTCTATGTTGATCATGGTAGGAGTTGCGATAGATACCATGCAACAAATTAATTCATACTTGTTGAACCGTCATTATGACGGGTTGATCAAAACAGGTAAAAATAGAAAAGCAGTAGCATAATATGGCTAAACAATCCGCTATAGAACAAGATGGTTCCATTATCGAGGCTCTCTCAAACGCAATGTTTAGAGTGGAATTGGAAAATGGTCATGTTGTAACAGCACACATATCTGGTAAGATGCGTATGCATTACATTAAATTGTTACCAGGAGATAAAGTTAAATTAGAAATGAGTCCTTACGATTTAACGAAAGCAAGGATTACTTATAGATACTAATATGAAAGTTAGAGCATCAATTAAAAAGAGAAGTGCAGATTGTAAGATCGTACGTCGTAAAGGACGACTTTACGTAATCAACAAGAAGAACCCAAAATTTAAACAAAGACAAGGTTAAGCTATGGCTAGAATCGCAGGGGTAGATATACCTAAAAACAAAAGAGGTGAGATAGCACTTACTTACATTTACGGGATTGGAAAAAGTAGAGCTCAAGAAGTACTGGGCTCAACTGGTGTTGACGTAAACAAGAAAGTAAGCGAATGGGACGATGACGAAATCGGTAAAATCCGTAATGCTATTGGTGAGTTCACTATTGAAGGTGAATTACGTTCTGAAACTTCCGTAAACATCAAACGTTTGATGGACATAGGATGTTACAGAGGTATTCGTCATAGATCTGGTCTTCCACTTAGAGGTCAGAGAACTAAGAACAACTCTCGTACTCGAAAAGGAAAACGTAAGACTGTTGCTAACAAGAAGAAAGCAACTAAATAATAACGAACTGATATGGCAAAGTCTAAAACAGTAGCAAAAAAGCGTAAGGTTATCGTTGAATCAGTAGGAGAAGCTCATATTTCTTCCTCTTTCAATAACATCCTTGTATCGCTTACAAATAAAAAAGGAGAAGTCATTTCATGGTCTTCTGCAGGTAAGATGGGCTTTAGAGGTTCTAAGAAGAACACTCCATATGCAGCACAACTTGCGGCTGAAGATTGTTCCAAGGTAGCTCATGAGGCTGGTCTTAGAAAAGTGAAAGCTTATGTGAAAGGTCCTGGTAACGGTCGTGAAAGCGCTATACGTACCATTCACAACGCAGGAATTGAAGTTACAGAAATTATCGATGTAACTCCATTACCTCACAATGGATGTCGTCCTCCTAAAAGACGTAGAGTATAATTTTATTTATTAATAATATCTAGTGATTATTAGACCGCTGAAGGATACAGACCTGAATTCTCGGTACATCGCTTAAAAACAACAACAAAATGGCAAGATATACAGGTCCTAAGGCAAAAATTGCTCGTAGATTCAGAGAACCAATTTTTGGCCCTAGTAAAGCATTGGAGAAAAAGAATTATCCTCCAGGAATGCACGGAAACGGCAGACGTCGTGGTAAGGAATCGGAGTATGCGATTCAGCTTAAAGAAAAGCAAAAAGCTAAATACACTTATGGAATTCTAGAAAAGCAATTCCGTTTGATGTTCGAAAAAGCAACACGCGCTTCTGGTATAACAGGAGAGATTTTACTACAACTAGCAGAATCAAGATTAGACAACGTTGTCTATCGTATGGGTATCGCTCGTACACGTCGTGGTGCAAGACAAATCGTTTCTCATAGACATATAACTGTTAATGGTCAACTCGTAAATATTCCATCCTACCAATTGCAGGCTGGTGATGTAGTTGCTGTTCGTGAAAAATCTAAGTCATTATCTGCTATAGATGATGCTTTATCATCTAACGAGCATGTGTACGATTTCATTACATTCAACAAGGCCAGCATGTCTGGTACTTTTGTAGCTGTTCCTGAGAGAATTCAGATTCCTGAAAATATCAAAGAACAGTTGATAGTTGAATTGTTCTCTAAATAATATTTAACCCACAAAATTCTTATGGCAATATTAAATTTCCAAAAGCCGGATAAAGTAATCATGATCGATTCAACCGATTTTGAAGGTAAGTTTGAGTTCAGACCTTTGGAACCTGGTTATGGGTTGACAGTGGGGAATGCTCTGAGAAGAGTATTACTTTCCTCTCTAGAAGGATTTGCAATCACATCTATCAGAATTGAAGGTGTTGACCACGAATTTTCAACTATAGAAGGAGTTGTTGAAGACGTTACTGAAATCATTTTGAATTTCAAACAAGTTCGTTTCCGTCGACAAATAGACGAAGTTGACAGTGAGGTTGTAAATATTTCCTTTTCTGGAAATAATCAATTTACAGCTGGTGACATGCAAAAATATATTTCAGGTTTTCAAATCTTAAATCCTGAAATGGTTATCTGTAACACAGAATCTTCTATTAGTCTTAACCTTGAGTTGACTATTGAAAAAGGAAGAGGTTATGTACCTGCAGAAGAAAACAAGAACACAAATGCTGCTCTTGGTACCATTGCAATCGACAGTATCTTCACACCTATCAAAAATGTTAAGTACAGTATTGAAAACTACCGTGTAGAGCAAAAAACCGATTATGAAAAATTGGTTTTTGAAATTATCACAGATGGTAGCATTCATCCTAAGCATGCGTTAACTGAAGCAGCGAAGACATTGATTCACCACTTTATGTTGTTCTCTGATGAGAGAATTACATTAGAGGCTGATGAGATAGCTCAGACAGAAACATATGATGAGGAAAGCTTACACATGCGTCAGTTATTAAAGACCAAACTAGTTGACATGGAACTTTCTGTTCGTGCACTTAATTGTCTTAAAGCTGCTGAAGTTGAAACTTTAGGTGATTTAGTTTCTTACAATAAGAATGATCTGATGAAATTCAGAAACTTCGGTAAGAAGTCCTTAACTGAGCTTGAAGAACTCGTAAATGTGAAAGGTCTAAACTTCGGTATGGATCTATCCAAATATAAATTAGACCGTGACTAGGTTTTCACCTAGTTGTAGAAATAGAAAACAATGAGACACGGAAAAAAAGTAAATCATTTAAGTAGAAAAACCGCTCACCGTAAGGCGATGTTATCTAATATGGCTTGTTCTCTTATTGAGCACAAGCGCATTAATACCACAGTTGCAAAAGCTAAGGCGCTTAAACAATTTGTAGAGCCATTGATCACTAAAGCTAAATCTGACACGACGCACAACCGTCGTTTGACCTTTGCTCAATTAAGAAGTAAAGAATCAGTTACAGAGTTATTTAGAGAAGTAGCTTCTAAAGTAGGTGATCGTCCTGGTGGATACACAAGAATCATTAAGTTAGGTAACAGATTGGGTGACAATGCTGACATGGCAATGATCGAGTTGGTAGATTACAACGAAATCTATGCAACTGGAACTGATGCTAAGAAAACTACTACAAGACGTAGCCGTCGCGGAAAGTCGAAAGACACTGAGCCTGCTAAAGAAGAAGTAAAAGCAACTAATGAAGAAGAGTAAACCTTCATAACAATTATTTAAAGGATCAATGTTTTTGCATTGATCCTTTTTTTTTATCATTATTTTTGAATTATGGCATATTTAGAGAAAAAAGACGCGATTATCATGTTAGATGATGGAACGATTTTCCATGGTAAAATGGTAGGGCCAGAGGGAACTACAAGTGGAGAAATCTGTTTCAACACTGGTACAACAGGGTACCAAGAAATTTTCACAGATCCTTCTTACTACGGTCAGATCATGGTGACCACAAATGCACACATAGGCAATTATGGAACTACTGATTTAGATCTTGAATCTACATCAGTTAAGATATCTGCACTAGTTTGTAAAAACTTTTCAGGCGAATTTTCGAGACCTCTTGCAACAGATTCTTTACAAGGATTTCTCCAAAAGGAAAATCTTATCATAGTTTCAGACGTTGATACCAGAGCATTAGTAGCGCACATACGGGAACATGGGGCTCAGAATGCCATCATTTCTTCTCGTGTTGATGATAGAGAGAATCTTAAAAGAGAACTTAAGAACACTCCTTCTATGAAAGGATTAGAACTTGCTTCAAAAGTGAGTACTAAGGAAGCCTATACCTTTGGTGATGAATCAGCAACATATAAAGTTGCAGCCCTAGATCTAGGTATTAAAACTAACATTCTACGCAACTTTACTACTAGAGACACTTTCGTAAAGGTTTTTCCTTACAATACTAGTTATGAGGAAATGCTTGATTTTAAACCCGATGGATTTTTTCTCTCCAACGGGCCTGGAGATCCAGAACCTCTTGAGGACACCATCAAGTTGACGAAAAAAATATTGGAGAATAACCATCCGCTATTTGGTATTTGTTTAGGTCATCAGATAATCGCTTTGGCAAATGGCATTGAAACTTATAAAATGCATAATGGCCATCGTGGAATCAATCACCCCATTAAAAACTTAGCCACTGGTAAAGGTGAAATTACTTCACAAAATCATGGTTTTGCAATTAACAAGGAGCAAACTGAGGCTAATTCTAATGTAGAGGTAACCCACATACATTTAAATGATCAAACAGTTGCTGGAATCCGGTTGAAGAACAAACCATGCTTTTCAGTTCAATATCATCCAGAAGCAGGTCCAGGTCCTAACGACGCAACTTACCTGTTCGATCAATTTATGGAATTAGTTAAATCAACTAAAAGCAATTAATTATGAGTACTATCATAGAAGTTCACGCTAGACAGATTTTTGATTCACGTGGAAACCCAACGGTTGAAGTTGATGTAATCACCTCTAATGGTATTATGGGTAGAGCAGCAGTGCCTTCCGGCGCTTCGACGGGTGAACATGAGGCGGTAGAATTGCGCGATGGTGGTAAGGATTATATGGGTAAAGGAGTCATGAAAGCTATTCATAATGTGAATAAGACAATTGCTGACGAGCTGCGTGGTGTTTCTGTTTTTGATCAGACTTATATTGATCAAACCATGATTGAACTCGATGGAACTGCTAATAAAGCAAACCTGGGAGCCAATGCAATTCTGGGTGTTTCTCTAGCAGTTGCTAAAGCAGCTGCAAACGAATTGAATCAACCATTGTACAGATACATAGGTGGGATGAGTGCTTGTACGTTACCTGTTCCTATGATGAATATTATCAATGGTGGCTCACATAGCGACGCGCCTATTGCCTTTCAAGAATTCATGGTAATGCCTGTAGAAGCAGAGTCATTTAGTGAGGCATTGAAAATGGGAACTGAGATTTTTCATAACTTGAAAAAAGTACTTCAGGAGCGCGGTTTAAGCACTGCTGTAGGTGATGAGGGTGGATTTGCGCCTACACTTGATGGAACTGAGGATGCTCTGGAAACGATTCTTTTAGCTATTAAAAATGCAGGCTACACACCGGGTAAAGATGTCATGATTGCTTTAGATTGTGCCGCTGCAGAATTCTTTGTAGATGGGAAGTACGACTACACAAAGTTTGAAGGTGCTAAAGGACTGATTCGAAGAAGCAAGGAGCAGGCCGAATATTTATCACAACTGGTAGATAAATATCCTATTATATCCATTGAGGATGGAATGGATGAGAATGATTGGGAAGGCTGGAAGATGTTGACCGAAATTGCCGGACATAAAGTGCAACTGGTTGGGGATGATTTGTTTGTCACTAATGTAGAGCGTTTATCGAGAGGAATCGATCAAAATATTGCAAATTCCATTCTGATCAAAGTAAATCAGATAGGAACATTGACAGAAACTATCGCTGCTGTTAACATGGCTCATAAGGCAGGATACACATCTGTCATGTCTCACCGTAGCGGTGAAACAGAAGACAATACAATTGCAGATCTTGCAGTCGCATTGAACACCGGACAGATTAAAACTGGTTCTGCATCGCGTTCAGATCGCATGGCAAAATACAATCAACTATTGCGTATAGAAGAAGAGTTGAATTCTTCAGCTTACTTTCCAGGGCGTAAGGCGTTTCGTATTTCTTAATCATTTATGGAGACGAAGTTTCAACAACGGCATCCATTTTCGGTGCCGTTTTTTGATGGAATAGATGTAGATTCCTCTTTCGCGAAAGCGGAATTACATTCAATTTCACAACAAAATATGGTTTGCCGGACCTTATGGCACAATATGAGTGCTTAAAAACCAAATTTTATACTAAATACCAAAACATCAATCACTAAAATTTCACTTTGAGTGGTTCCCGTTGTATTTTTGGAAATAGAAAAATAAGAAAGACAGAAAGACAATGACAGATAAAGCGATATTAGAGATTGACGGGAAAAAATTCGAATTCCCAATAGTTACTGGAACGGAAAATGAAAGAGCGATCAACATCAAAACCCTAAGGGGTGTGACTGGCGGTGTGACGACAATTGATCCAGGTTTTAAAAATACAGGAAGTTGCGAGAGTGCCATTACATTTCTAAATGGTGAGGAGGGCATCCTGAGGTATCGTGGCTATTCCATTGAAGAACTGGCAGAAAAAGCTAGTTTTTTAGAGGTTTCTTATTTATTGATTTTTGGTGAATTACCTACCTCTACGCAATTAGAGAAATTCCATAATGATATCAAGGCAAATTCTCATGTAGATGAGGATATGAAGAGAGTTTTAGATGGTTTTCCTAAAACAGCCCATCCTATGGGCGTGCTATCGTCGCTTACCAGCGCGTTAATTGCTTTTAATCCATCTTCAGTAAATGTAGAAAGTGAACAGGATATGTATAATGCTATCGTTAAGATACTTGGGAAATTCCCAGTGTTGGTAGCATGGACGTTGCGTAAAAGAACTGGGCAGCCTCTAGACTACGGCGATGAGAATCTAGGTTATATTGAAAACATTCTTAAGATGATGTTTAAAAAACCTAATTCAGAATATAAGATGAATCAGACACTGGTCGATGCACTAGATAAATTACTGATTCTGCATGCAGATCATGAACAAAATTGTTCTACCAGTACGGTGAGAATGGTAGGATCTGCGCACACTGGTCTTTTTGCTAGTTTGAGTGCTGGTATTAACGCATTATGGGGCCCGCTTCATGGTGGTGCAAACCAGGCTGTTCTTGAAATGCTAGAAGGTATTAAAGAAGACGGTGGTGATACTAAAAAATACATGGCTAAAGCTAAGGATAAGGAAGATTCCTTCCGTTTGATGGGCTTTGGACACAGAGTTTATAAAAACTTTGATCCACGTGCTAAAATCATTAAAAAATCTGCAGACGAGGTTTTAAGTGACTTAGGTGTTGACGATCCGATTTTAGATATTGCAAAAGGACTGGAAAAAGAAGCTTTGGAAGATCCTTATTTTGTAGATCGTAAATTGTATCCTAATGTTGATTTTTATTCAGGAATCATTTACAGAGCGATGAACATCCCTACGGAAATGTTTACCGTAATGTTCGCACTGGGAAGATTACCAGGATGGATTGCTCAATGGAAAGAAATGCGTGAGAATAAAGAGCCCATAGGACGTCCACGTCAAGTGTATACTGGAGAAAACCTCAGAACTTTTACAGAGATTTCTGAGAGATAATATTTTTCAAACATCAATCAAAAACCCAAACTTTAAAGTTTGGGTTTTTTTGTGCAAAATGCATTTGATAAGATTCGGGAAAACCATTGGCTTTTATGATTAGAATGCCCGTTTAAGAAAGTATTTTTGGCTTATGGAGAGATTGAATTTAAATGTACAGAATGAGACCTCGCGATTGCGTGCGGTTGTTCTAGGAACCGCACGTAGCAACGGCCCAGTTCCTAATGTTAAGGATGCTTATGATCCTAAATCGCGAGAGCATATCCTCGCAGGAACCTATCCTAGTAATGCAGATATGATTATAGAAATGAAAGCAGTTGCAGCCATTTTTGATAAATACGACGTAAAAGTTTTTAGACCAGAACAAATTGAAGATTGCAACCAGATTTTTACTCGGGATATAGGATTTGTTATAGATGATGTTTTTGTAAAAGCAAACATATTACCAGACCGGGAGGAAGAATTAGTGGCTATACAATACGTACTCGATAAAATTGACTCAGATAAAGTTATACGCCCGCCAGAGGAAGTTCATGTAGAGGGAGGTGATGTCATGCTTCATGGAAATTATATTTTTGTCGGCACCTATCGAGGAGCAGATTATGCTGACTTTATCATAGCCAGAACTAATGTTGAAGGAGTGCAGTGGCTTCAGGAAACTTTTCCCAATAAAAAAGTTATTTCTTTTAATCTGCGAAAAGATAATCTGAACCCGTACAACAATGCGCTACATCTAGACTGCTGCTTCCAGCCTGTAGGAACAGATAAGTGTATTATCTATAAAGGTGGTTTTCTGCAAGAAGAAGAGTATCAGTATTTAGTCGATTTATTCGGAAAGGAAAACTGCTTTGAAATCACCAACGAAGAAATGTATCAGATGAATTCAAATGTATTTTCCATCGCTCCAGATGTTGTGATATCAGAACGTAATTTCACAAGATTAAACACCTGGTTGCGCGGGCATGGTATAACTGTTGAAGAAGTACCGTATGCTGAAATTTCAAAACAAGAAGGCCTTTTGCGCTGTTCTACTTTACCCCTAATACGAGACTAATGAAACAAATTACCGACACCGTTCTAATGGTACGTCCTGTGCAATTCCGCTTGAATGAGGAAACTGCTGTAAATAATTTTTATCAAGACCAGAAAGCCCAGCAGAATAATGATAAAGCTGCGGCTAATCTAAAAGCACAGTCAGAGTTTGACGCTTTCGCGAAAACGTTACAAGCTCAAGGCATCGAGGTGATTGTTGTAAATGATGATGCAAAACATGATACCCCAGACTCTATATTTCCTAATAACTGGCTTTCTACTCATGAGAATGGAACTGCAGTTTTATATCCCATGTTTGCTGAAAACCGTCGATTAGAACGACGTCCAGATATTTTAGATACGATTGAAGAAAAAGGCTTCCGCATCAAAAATGTAATGGATTACACCAGTGCAGAAGAGGAAGGTTTCTTTCTAGAGGGAACAGGAAGCATCATACTTGATCGAACTAATGAGAAAGCCTATTGCAGCATTTCGGCAAGAGCAGACGAGGAATTACTAATTGAATTTTGTGAAGACTTTGAATACACACCAGTCATCTTTACAGCCTACCAAACCGTAGAAGACAAACGCTTACCCATCTACCATACTAATGTAATGATGGCTCTAGGCGAGGAATATGTAGTAATCTGCCTAGACTGCATTGACGATGCTAAGGAACGTAAAAGCATTCTGAAATCATTTAAACAAGACAATAAACAGGTCATAGCTATTTCAGAAACTCAGGTCAATTCTTTTGCAGGAAATATGATGCAGGTCAAAAATAGAGATGGAAAGAAGATTCTAGTCATGAGTGACCAAGCTTATAAATCACTTGATAAAGACCAGATTCAGAAACTGGAAAAGTATAATGAAATCATTCATCCAGATATCTCCACGATAGAAGCTTTAGGCGGTGGAAGCGTACGCTGCATGATGGCAGAGATTTTCTTGCCTAAGGTTGTGATGGAGGTGGTTCATAGCTCTTAAAAATATTCTTAAATAGCGGGAGGATCCACAACCCAATTGTACCTGATAATATATTCAATTATTCAATACGTTTATTCCCTATCCCGGTTGATATTTTCCCGCGCTCACTATATCTCGCTTGTTGGATTTCATAGATGTCTCTATTATTGTCTCACATATATAAAACTGAAACAATGGAGACTACTAAAAAACTTAATCGAGAATTAATTATTCTCAGAACATTTACAGTCGCTACCGTGGCTATAATAACTGCATTACTTCTATTTGCTTTTAAAACGAATATCAATCAAAAGTTCAAAACTATCGATGTGGAACGCATCAATATAGTAGAGTCAGACGGTACCGTCAAAATGATAATTACTAATGTGGAACAATTCCCAAATGGCACAACTACTATTAATGATAGGCCGGTAACTAAGGACAGAAAAAAACGTTCAGGGATGTTATTCTTTAATGAAGATGGTATTGAAAGTGGCGGTTTTATTTATGATGGTGCTAAAGATGAAAACGGACATAGTTCTGGATTGTCCCTAACATACGATCAATATGACGGTGACCAGGTGATGCAACTTCTGACTACAGACCAGGGAAAAGGCGACCAAAGAATGGTTACGAGTGCATTGACTTTTAAAGACCGAGGTGCTTATGAAACCCAGCAAGGTGTAACAGATATAATGGAGGAGCTGGATACTATCGAAGATAGAAAAATAAGAAGAGAAAAATATCTACAGTACGTTGATCAAGGTCGCATTGGCGGGACCAACAGAATTATGCTAGGTAAAACGAGAAGTGAAAATAATGGATTATTTCTGTTTGGAGATAATGGAAAACCTAGAGCTATGTTCTATATTGATAAAGAAAACAATGTGAAATTGGAAATATATGATGCTCAAGGTGTGGTAACTAACTCCTGGCCAGAATAACTTGACACTAATTTTTCTAATTTGATTAACGATGAAAAAGTTATTCAATTATTTACAGATTGACACATACTTTGTGCTGTTTATTTTTCTGTTGAGCTATGTACTCGTGGTAAATAACAGGATTAGAGCAGGTCAAAGCTTTGATGTCATTTTTTTGCCTGATGGACCTATAGGACAATTTTTAGCCGCTTTGGTTATATTTATTTTAATCAAAGGGGTCACAAATTATATAGGCAACAACGATTTTCAGAAACCTAAAGCGCTCAAATCCTACTTGAGTTTCTTTGGAATCGCGTTCATAGGCTACATTTTTGCTGCAAATGTCTTTGGGCTAATCGTTGCTACTATATTTGATACGGTAATCAGAAACTTTAATTTTCAAACTTTGATAACCGTGAATATTTATAGAGTTGTTGAGTTCATTTTATTTGGCAGCTTATATCTAGCTTATTTATATTCAAAGGAGAACATCAATTATAGAACTGAGATTAATGAATATGACAAAGCGCTGGCATCAAGTAAAATACAACAACTAAAGGCACAGTTGAATCCACATTTTTTATTCAATAACCTGAACACGCTAGATCAACTTATAGAAGAAGATAAGGATAAGGCGAGTAACTTTTTGCATCATTTTTCAAAGCTATACCGGTATTCTTTGATAACATCAGAAAAAAAAATAGTGTCGTTGCGCGACGAGATTAAATTTGCTAAAGGTTATTTTAAACTCATGGAAGAAAAATATTTGGGTTATTATTCCTTAGAAATCAACCATTATAAAAGGGTTGAAGAGGTTTTTGTCCCCCCTTTTTGTTTACAGGTTCTAATAGAAAATGCTATAGAACACAATCTAGGCTCGATAGATGATCCTGTACGCATTCATATTTCTATTAGTGCCAATATCTGGGTAACTAATAATAAGGTAGCAAAGAAGTATAAAAAAAAAGCTGGCGGAAGAGCGCTTAAAAACCTGTCTACTCAATTTGAGTTATTAGGAAGTACTGACATTATAATTGAAGAAAATGAAACTCATTTTACAGTGATCTTGCCATTCTTAAATAGGAATGCAGATGTATAAAATACTTATAATCGAAGATGAGATTCCTGCCAGAAAAAAACTTAAAAGATATTTAGCACAAGTATGTAGTTCCTATGAGGTTATTGCAGAGTTAGAAACTGTCGAGGATGCTAGGCTTCTATTATCAAAAAAACATGATGTTGATCTTATTTTTTCAGATATAGAATTAAGAGACGGTAATGTTTTCGAAATTTACAATGATATAGTTATAAATTGCCCAATTATTTTTGCAACTGCCTACAACGAGTTCTTAATGAATGCTTTTGAAGCTAATGGAATAGAGTACCTTTTAAAACCCTATTCATATGAACGGTTTTCAAATGCTTGGGATAAATTTTTGAGATTAAAAGGAGGCCTACCTAAAAATTATATTGAATTGATAGGTTCTTTAAATAATTTAATCGAGGTCAGTCAGGAAAGTAGTGTTGATTATAAGAATCAATTTGCAATAAAATCCAATACCGGAATTTACTTTTTGAAGGTGGTGGATATCGTCTGCTTTCAGGCAGATAATGGAGTTATTTTTGCGATCGATCAATGGAACAATAGGCATGTAATGCCTCAAACAGTTTTTGTTGAAATAGAGCAGTTTTTAGATCCCAAAGAATTTTTCAGAATTAATCGTAGTGAAAATGTTCACCGTAAATTTATTGATAAATTGGAGCGATATAATAAAAATACGGTATTAGTATTTTTAAATTCTAAGAGCAAAATACTTAAAGTAAGTCAAACTAAAACACGTGATTTTAACTCATGGGTAGGTGTTTAGGCTAACAGCTAACACCTATTTACCTACCGCAATCCGCTTGATCATTCCTGCAAAGATAAAGTAGTGAAACGGCAACATACTGTACCAGTATAACCTGCCCCAAAGCCCACGCGGTCTGAAAGTTGCCGTTTGGTGAACGACATTATTCTTGTCAATTTCAAACTCTAACCAGGCTTCTCCTGGAACGCGCATTTCGGCAAAGAGAAGAAGGCGTTTTTCTTTCCGGTCTGCGACCAGCACACGCCAGAAGTCCAATGAGTCTCCCGAGTAAATTTTATCCTGATTAGTTCTTCCTCGTCTTAAACCCACACCACCAAAAAGCTTATCTGTGTAACCACGAATCTTCCAGAGGAAATCTGCATAGTAATAACCATTTTTTCCACCTATGGACCAGATTCGGTTTAGGGCTTCTTCTGGGTTGTCTGTTTTGTAAGTTTGGGCATCTTGTAGACAACCAAATTTCGGTACTTGTTTGAATTGGTTGATATTTTTCTTGAATCTCCCACTTACCATACTGTCTTTCCAGCTGCTGGCAACGTTATTTTGTTCGATTTTGGCGAAAGCCATATCCAGCGCTTCTTGATAACTATAAATAGGAATTCCCAATTCATGCGCTAGCGGATTCTCTCTTGGGATAACTTCCACGGACATGCTGTTTACCAAATTCCGGGCGAGTTTGTAAGAGGTACTTGTCACTAAAAACAGCCAGTAGGAACTGAATTTAGGGGTCATGATGGGAACCGTCCATATGGAAAGGTGCAAATTTCTATTGACAGCATACTGCTGCATCATTTCCTTATAGGTGAGTACATTCTTTCCTCCTATATCATAGGATTCATGATAGGACTCCTCGCGCCCTAAAATTCCTATGAGATAGCTCATGACGTTGCGAATGGCAATAGGATGTGTTTTAGTATTGACCCATTTAGGCGTAATCATAATGGGCAATTTCTCACACAAATCACGGATGATCTCAAAAGAAGAACTACCGCTACCAACTATGATCCCTGCTCTCAATACTGTTGTAGGTATGTGACTTGCACTAAGTATGTCTTCAACATGCTTTCGCGAAAGCAAATGCTTACTCAGCACTTCCTGATTTACAATTCCAGATAAGTAGATGATTTGTTTGCAATAGGTATGTGACAGCTGGTGTAAAAAGCTATGGGCACTTTCGGCTTCCATCTTATCAAAGCTATCTGTACTACTGCTCATGGAGTGAATCAGATAATAAGCAGCATCAATGTCTGCCGGGATAGGATTGACTTCTGGAAGATCTAAAAAGTCAATCTCAATGATTTCTACTTGTGCTCTAATATCGTCTGGAACTGATAAACGGCTTGCGCTGCGCACTGCACAAACCACCTCATGATCTTGCTTGAGTAATTCGTAAAGCAATCGTACGCCTATGTAGCCATTTGCACCTGTGAGTAATACTTTCATTATCTAAAGATAAGTTGCACAAGCATTCCAGAACGATAGGATGTTGTTAAAACAAAAGCGAAATCACATCAAATATTTGTTTGGTTAAGGAATTTCAGTTTTATGTTTTCAGGCAGCCATTTTATTCTCTTCCACTGTGAATATTATTTAAAATCCCTCTACACTTAATTTAAACCTCTTTCCATAAAGAAGTCCTGCAGATCTTACAAGAAAAATCTTCTTAGGCTTGTAAAAGTAAGGATGGAGGATGATCGAAAACTTTCAGAAAATAAAAGTGCCTTTCTCTTGAGAAAGGCGCTTTATAAATTTAGGATATTTGAAGCTTGTTTATTTTTCGCTTTTCTCGCTTACACTACTTCGGTTATCATCTGAATTGCGATCGATCAGTTTATTGAAAGGATCGATTCCCACTTCTACCGGCTTTTCTTTTACAATGATTTTGAAGTCGTTGTTGATACCCGTGACTTTACGTTTTTCAATGTAAAGAACTTTAGGCATGCCGGTATCACCTTCTTCAGCACCAAAGATTCCAACCTCAATATAATCTGCTAATGGCAAGGATTTTAGTGCTTTCTTCTTTCCTTTAGGGGTGAAACTAATGCTATCACCTGGAATATCGTGGTAAGATAATTTCCCTTTTGGATTGCTGCGGGCTTTGGAAACGAGCGCATTGATGTCGACTTCATAGCTACCATCTGCCAACTTTTTATAGCTCGCTTTTTTAACTTTGTTATCGTATAAGGTGATGGTTTCAAACATATCTTTTATTAAATATTGCAGACTGTCTGGCGTCACTGCACGTATATCGTCCACAAATTCTGTCGCCACTGGATATGGAGCACCTTTGAATTGGTGTTTTTCTAAGAACGCTTTTGCAACATTGTTGAATTTCTTTTCACCTATGTAATCACTGATCGCATAAAGTACAAGCGAGCCTTTCTGATAATGGATATACTGTTGGTTCTCATTATACATCAACGGATTCTCACCTATGGATTCTACGGTTCTTCCTATTAAATAACCATCCATCGCATCTTTCAAGAAGTTACGCATCTGATATTTACCATAGGTTTTTTCCAAAACTTTCAATGAGCTGTATTCTGACATGCTTTCTGATAATAAGGTAGCACCTTTTGCATTTGCACCTATAACCTGATGTGCCCACCACTGGTGTGCCAGTTCATGAGCTGTAACGCTAAATGGGTAATCCACGTTATCATTATCCTCATCATCCACGTCTGCAATAAACCCTATAGCCTCACTAAAGGGAATGGTGTTAGGGAATGCTTGTGCAAAACCACCACCAGATTTAGGAAACTCAATAATTCGTGCCTGTCTGTGCTGGTAAGGCGTGTAATTAGCATTGTAATAATCCAGTCCTTTTTTAAGACCTTTCATCATTCGATCCACATTGTACTCATGTTCTGGATGATAATAAATCTCCAATGCTACACCTTCATGTTGATCCTTCAAAACTTTGTATCTACCGCTAAGGAATGCATAAAAGTTGATCATCTTAGAATCCATCTTATAGTGGTAGTACTTACGACCATCTTCCTCCCATTCCTTGATAAGGTATCCTGGAGCAATAGCAATTTGATCCAACGATGTACTTACTGTAGCTTCAAAATCAATCCAGTGCGCGTTAGGGCCTAAGTAATTGCGATCCTGGGCGCCAGGAGTTTCTGGGGAAGGTAATCTGTCTTTAGGAGCAAGATCATAGCGTTTACGTGTTTGAGTGTCTCGCAACTCTGCACCATCGTTATAACCTATGGAAGGGAAAATACCATTATTTATAAACGTTCCATTATCAAGTACAGGGGAATTGTTTTCTAAAAACGTATTGGGAGCATTTGCCGTGGTAAATGAAAACTGCAAGGTGTCTCCTGGCATTAAAGGCTTTGCAAATTGATACATGCGATACCCGTAATCTTCATTATCATAGACAATTTCTGACTTGCGATCCAGATTGATGGAGGTAGGTTGTGATTTTTCATCCGGCACATTTACGTGAAGGGTGTCAATTGCAACATCTGTTCTATTCACCATCGTGTAGGTTGCTCCAGCCTTGAAATCTCTAGAATCTGGAAAGATGTCCATAAAGGTATTTATTGCCACCGTTTCCGGTTGTGGGACGCCAGAAAATTTGCCTAATTCCTTTTCATAATTGACGACTAATTGTTCACGCTCCTTACCGCTCAGCTGTTCCTCGCCTACGTTGTTGAGATACCATAAATAGCCTCCTATTCCAAAGAATACGATTAAAGAACCCACAATAGTTACGGTGGAGGTTATGGTAGTTCTCGCTTTCGCGAAAGCGAACCTCTCCTTCATACTGCTGCCCATCCCACGTCTGTAGAACAACACCGCAACCACGAACAATACCATTCCTAAAGCAATCCAATACAAGCGATAGGTGTAGAAAATAGGCAGGGCAAAACCGTAGCCATTCATATCACTAGGTGATGGAGAACCGCCACCCTGATTGAAAATAAATTGAGATTGATCAACGCCCAGTGCTCCTAATAATGGAGGAAGACCGATCGCCAAAACAAGTAAAGTCAGCAAGCCTAACCATTTATTTTTGATCAGTGTATGAACCAGTATAGTCATCATGATCCATGGTATAAAATTCCAAGAATTGATGATATACAAATCAAATAAATACAACGGAACCTCAAAATCAAAGTAACCGTTATAGCCTTGAATGATTATCCCGCTTATCATTACTATGAGCAGTAACGTCAGCGTCATTAAGAATAAAGCGATGAATTTTGAAAGTAATATGGTCCAGTTTTTAGTAGGAGTTGCATCGATCATTTGTTTTAAATGAGCTGTATTTGCACGATCCATAATCAACCCACCGTACAGGTAAATCAATAAATAAATAAATAGCGTGAACAAACCAGAAACGATGCTCAACATAAGCCAGGTTTTAGGTAAGATCCCAGTCCCATAGATCTCTCCAGAAACCAGCATCGTCACTAATGAAAAAGCAAATGCCGTAACGACAATAATAATAAATGGCCAGCCCGTAACGATAAATTTCAAGTCTGATTTTGCCAAAACCCATGAGGTTTTGAGTTGGCCTAACAAAGAGAAATCTGAAGTGACCTTAGGCATAATGATCGACTGGATCGTCCCAAAATTGCGCTTTGTAGCTCGCTGAGGTTTACTGCGTTTTAGTTTGAAGCTCACAGGACTTTGTGCAAACTTAAAGCTGATCAATACAATGAGGAATACTAGAACAGAAATTCCCAACCAGATCAAGCGGTTATAAAGCAAGGTGCCTTCCACAGGAATAAGTTGATTGCTTTGTTCCTCAGGCGTCCAGTATTCAACGATGGCACCTGTGGCGGCTTGTCCTGTAGGTTCAAATAACTCTAACCAATATGTGTCGTCCACAGAATCACTACTGGCACTCACTGTAGTTTGTACGATGATCAAACACAGCACCACCATAAATCCGATGTTGATGTTGCGAACAAAAGCAGTGATGGAGAATACGATGATCCCGTAAAAAAATACATTGGGAATTATATACAGCAGGAATGGCTGCAGATAATTCATGATTTCAAACGGTCCTACCAAGAAATCATTAGCTCCAGGCAAATAAAATCCTATCGTTAGACCTATCATGCTGGCAATGATTACCAGCAGGGTAATGCTCATTCCAGCGCAGAACTTGGCCAGTAAATAGCTAACCTTAGTCAACGGGTAGGAGTAAAGAACGTTGTGCATGTTATTTTCAAAATCACGCTGGATAGTTCCACCCATTATGGAGGGAATCAATAAATAGGTAATCAATGCAAAAACAGAGGTCATGCTGTAGATTCCTATGGCACTATTCAATTCAATCGCAGAAGTTACCGTGACATTATCGCTGTCAAAAACACCTACTGCAATCGCAGATAGGAGCATGGCAAAAACGAAAAGTGCACCAGCATAGATGTAGAACAAGGGTTTCTTAAACCAGGTCTTGATCTCGTGTGTGTAAATGGTAAGGAACATATCTAGACAGTTTCAGGTTGCGCGACCAACTCATCGTGGCTTAGCGTTGTGAAATAAACATCTTCTAAAGAGGGCGTTCCTGCTACAAATTCAGCACCAGGAGATGTTGCTGATAGAACACGTACTTTTAGATTATTGTCATCATCAAAACTGGAGGAGATAACGTTGAATCTTGTTTGAATATCCTCAATATTTTCACGGGCGACGATAGTCGTCCATATCCTTCCGTGTAAACTCGCAACCAGTTCTTTAGGGGTGGCGTGAGCGAGTATTTTTCCTCCGTTAAGAATAGCCATATCTGTACACAATTCCTTTACGTCATCAACGATGTGGGTAGAAAAGATTACGATGTGGTTTGTTCCTATTTCTCGCAGTACGTTAAGAAAACGGTGGCGCTCTGCGGGATCTAGTCCTGCTGTAGGTTCATCTACAATAATGAGTTTAGGGTCGTTGAGCAACAATTGTGCAATACCAAAACGTTGTTTCATACCGCCGGAATATCCAGCAACGTGTTTATGTTTTACTTCTGTTAGGTTTGTAACTTCAAGAGCTTTAGCAACTATCGCGTTGCGTTCTGCTTTATTGGTAATGCCTTTAAGACTGGCAAAATAATGTAATAAATCCTCTGCACTCATTTTAGGATAAACACCAAATTCCTGTGGTAAGTAACCCAACGTTTTGCGGAATTCAATTTTCTCTTCCAGAACATTCATTTCCTCAAGATGAATCTCTCCACTATCTGGCGTTTGCAATGTTGCGATAGTACGCATCAAGGACGATTTACCAGCACCGTTAGGTCCTAGCAGTCCGAACATTCCATTATTTATATTTATGGTCACGCCGTCCAGCGCTTTCACTCCGTTACTATAAGTCTTAGAGACATTTTTTAAACTCAGTATCATTTGATCGGATTTACTATTTGAACAATTAGTAAACCTTAAATCAAAAATGTTACAAAAATCTTAAGACAATAATGACCCCATAATAGAGATCACACTACTGCTTATATACTCTATTCCTATGGCGATAACTATAAATCCTACAATACGAGAAACTGCATTAATTCCAGATGCGCCTAAAAACTTTACGATATGTGAACTGCTGCTCAGAACCAGGAAGATACTGATGGCAACCGCTATAACTGCAATAATGATCATACTGCGATCCACCCATAATGGGAACTCTTGATAATATCCTATCAATAAAGAAATAGTCCCAGGTCCCGCAAGCATGGGCATCGCGAGGGGTGTAAGTGATATAGAATCTCGAGTATAAGCATCATCTTTTACCCGTTTATCCATTCCCTTGTGATTAGAAAAAGTTCCTGTCAATAGCGCAAATCCAGAGGAAACGATGATGAGTCCGCCAGCAATCCGCAAGGAATGAATGGAAATGCCAAAAAATGAGAGTACATATTTCCCCACAAAAAATGAGATCAATAAGATCACTCCTGTATTGATGGCAGTGAGCAGTGCGGCTTTTCTCTTTTCGGTAGGAGTATAGTCTGTAGTTAATCCTACAAATATGGGAACAGTTCCCAGAGGGTTTACCACGGACAAGATGGCGGTAAAAGCCATTAATATTGTTGTAATCATTGCTTTTTATGCAAAGATCCAGCTGGATAGAGCTTGAATAGGTAAGGAAATCCTTATCAAAAAAAGCTGATGTGTTAACTGTAAAACATCAAATCTCGCCTTTTGGGTTATGTCTGTATTAATTGAGTTGAGACAACTTCATCTTACTAAGAAAAGTTGACACTGTATTTTCTAAAAATCGACACTTATTGGTGCTTTTAAATAAAATCGCTTTCGCGAAAGCGGAAGTCACCACCACATAATAACACGTTAGAATATGCTTTTTACTCAATGGAAATCACTTTAAACCCTCTAAAAGATTTGTAAAAGAATTGGTATGAAAGTAAAAGCTGACGTCACTTTATTAATCTTACGGTGATTATCAACTCATGGAATAATTGAGTAAATCCTAAGATTAAAGATCATCCACGTAGGTAAAGCCTTGATCGCTTTTCAACTGGGAGATCTTTTCTATAAATTTATGGATACCTTTTTTATCGGCTCGTATCTTGAAGAAATAGTTATCGCGGTACAGACTGTATTCTTCCGCGCGGCCTTTGTATAGTGTCAATTTATAATAGGGAATAGGCAATGCATAGGTTTCTAACAAGGAACGAAAGCGTATAATTATTCCCTTTTCCCGCAGTTCAATGTTACAGGTATTTGCATTAATGTCCAGCACCATCAGATTGTATATGTGTATGCTGCAATCTGTCACGTATAGCCTGGGCGAGCCTGACCCCTTAAGTTTCCAACGCTCTTTTAGGGTCAACATAGGGCCGACTTCCAGAGCGATTTTCCGTTCAATTTCACGATTGTTATAAGAGACGTTGTGTAGCATAATCTAACAGTTACAAACTTAGTCTACGTACCGGCTCAAGCCTTTCAATATCCTTATATTTGTGCGCTCAAAATTGAGCTATGCGATTACTAGAAAACCTGGAAAAAAAGACGATAGAAATCGTGAAATCTATCTTTCACGTCGATTTACAATCGGTGGATATATCGCTCACAAGAAAAGATCAAACCGGCGATTATACCATCATGGTTTTTCCCATGCTGCGTCACATCAAAGGAAACCCAGCGGTCATAGGCCAGCAGATAGGAGATGAGTTGCTAAAACAGAGCGATTTAGTTGCCGGTGTTGAGGTAATTAAAGGGTTTTTGAATTTAAAACTTTCTAGCAACGCATTCTTAACGGAATTCAATTCTATTCTATCAAAGGAAAATTTTGGCAAGACATCTGTAAATACAGATCTTCCCGGCGCTATGGTAGAGTTTAGTTCACCTAACACAAATAAGCCACTACATTTAGGTCACATTCGTAATATAGTTCTGGGATACTCTACGGCCTTGATTTTAGAAGCTACTGGAAAGGAAGTGACAAAGACCCAGATTATTAATGATCGAGGTATTCATATTTGTAAATCCATGCTTGCCTGGATCAAGTATGGAGAGGGAGCGACGCCAGAATCTACAGGTTTAAAAGGCGACAAGTTGGTTGGGAATTATTATGTAAAATTTGACCAAGAGTACAAGAAAGAAATTATTGCTTTAATACAAGAGGGCATCCCTGAGGAAGATGCAAAAAAGAAAGCTCCTTCCATTATTGAGGCGCAAGAAATGTTGCGCAAATGGGAGCAGGGCGATGAAGAAACTGTGCGACTGTGGAAGATGATGAATGGCTGGGTATATGCAGGTTTTGATACTACATATAGAGATCTGGGAGTGCATTTTGATAGTTTGTACTATGAGAGTGATACCTACCTTTTAGGTAAAGATGTCATTGCTCATGGTTTAAATACCGGTGTGTTCTTTAAAAAAGATGACGGATCTGTCTGGATTGATCTGACAGATGATGGTCTGGATGAAAAAATTGTTTTGCGAGCTGACGGTACTGCCGTATACATGACTCAAGATATAGGAACTGCGGTTCAAAGAGTGAGAGATCATGATATTGATAGTATGGTTTATACCGTAGGAAATGAGCAAGATTATCACTTTAAAGTACTTTTCCTGATCCTACAAAAGCTAGGTTATGAATGGGCGGAAAATCTGTATCATTTAAGTTATGGAATGATTGACTTACCGTCTGGTAAAATGAAGTCGCGTGAAGGAACTGTCGTTGATGCAGATGATATAATCCAAGAAATGACTGATACTGCACGTGACATTGCGCAAGAGCAGGGAAAGCTGGAAGGATTAAATATGGAGCAGAAAGAGGAATTGTATCAAATGATTGGGTTAGGAGCATTAAAGTATTTCATGCTCAAAATTGACCCTAAGAAAAGTATGGTTTTTGACCCTAAGGAATCTGTGGATTTTCAGGGGAATACGGGACCTTTCATACAATATGCTCATGCAAGAATACAATCCATACTAACTAAGGCTGGTTTTGATAAAACCCAATTAGAAGCTCAGGAAGATTTACCATTAATAGATAAGGATATTGCCGTTATAAAATTATTGCAGCAATATCCAGAGACGATTGCTTCTGCAGCTCGCAATTATAGTCCAGCTCTAGTGGCTAACTATTTATTTGAACTCGTCAAAGAATTCAATAGTTTCTATCAAAATGTACCGAAAATAGTAGAAGAATCAAATGCCGACTTAAAACACTTCAGACTGTTGTTGTGTTTCAAAACAGCAAAAGTGATTAAGAGTGGTTGTGACCTATTGGGGATACAGGTTCCAGATCAAATGTAAAAGAGGCGATGCTTAAATAATGAAACTCACCACAATACAAATTGTCATCTGATCTTTCAAGCTTGTTGGAGTGAAAATAGCAAAATTTAATGCACCATTAATTTTCAGCTTCATGTCAAAAGGGTAGACTTAAGTCTACCCTTTTGAAAAGTATGTATGATACAACACTAGAATTTAAACTACTTACTTATTCAAAGCATCCATTTTCTTGGCGACTTTATCAGCTTCCGCATAGGCGGCGTCGCTGGCAGTGCGATCTGTAGTGGACAGACGGTGGGAATCTGCCATTAATTTTTTGTATTCTTCTTGTAATTTTTCTGCTTCTGACTTCTTCTTGAATAATCCGAACATCTTTTTAAGGTAGGTCGGTTATGCGGTGGTTTCTTTACTAAATCTCCAGGCGAGTATGCGGCTCTCCTTATTTCCCGTTTGCATGGGAATAATCTGAACCTCGGCATTTAGTTTTTTGGCTTGTTTCTCTAATTTGGCAACGTGTTGCTTTTTAGAAATTAAGCTGGTAAACCATTCTACTTGATCTTTAAAGTTTACGGATTCTTTAATCATCCTTTTTACAAATAAAGCTTCGCCGCCGTTGCACCATAATTCATGGGACATTCCAGAGAAATTACGGCGTTCCTCATAGGTGGCAAGTTTGCGTTGTTTTTTCTGATTGACCTTATCGGTTTCTTCCTGGCTGGAAAAGAACGGAGGATTACACATCGTGAAATCATATTTCTCGCCTTCTAGAATGATCCCTTCCAGAATGTTAGAGCGGTCCTTTTGGAGCCTGATTTCTATAGCGGGATTTTTGAGCGTATTGTCTTTCGCGGAAGCGATACTGTCTGCATCCACATCACTGCCTACCATCTTATAATCATAGATCGCGTTGCCCAGAATAGGATAAATCGCACTCGCACCGCATCCTATATCCAGGCCGGTTTTAATTCCTTTTCCTACTAGGTCAGATATATGGTGGATATAATCAGCACGCCCGGGAATGGGTGGGTACAATGTGTTTGCCGGTAATTTCCAATAGCGAACATCATAGTGATGTTTCAATAAGGCAGTATTGAACTCCAAAATGGATTCTGCCCTGCTAAAATCAATGCTAATGGAGCCTGTGGGCGTATTCACTAAATGATCTGCCAGCGCGGGATGGGCGGTGACCAATTTAGGAAAATCGTAGCCGTATCTATGTATGTTTCTTATATGCACGCTGCAAAGATAGGGGATCTAGAATTTGAAGCTGATCTCGACCTCGACCTTGAACTTTAAAAATTAAAATTAAATAGAGAATAAATAGTAAAAGGGTCGTGACGACGATTTGAACGGGAAAAATCAGGATTTTCAAAAGAACTACCTTTGCAAAAAATTAAATTACGCTTCATGAAAACCTTTGAAGAGCTTCAATTAAAGACTCCGCTTAATAATGGACTTAGTGATCTGGGTTTCCAGACGATGACTCCCATTCAGGAAGCGGCATTTCCTGCTATTCTTTCTGGTCGCGATATGATAGGTATTGCGCAAACAGGTACTGGAAAAACCCTGGGTTATATGCTGCCGTTGCTGCATGAATTGAAGTACAGTCAGGATCTAGACCCGCGCATTTTAGTGCTTGTTCCTACTCGGGAACTGGTGGTTCAAGTGGTGGAGCAGATTGACGCTTACGCGAAATATCTTAATGTTCGAGTCATCGGTATTTATGGAGGTATGAACATCAACACGCAGAAGAAAGCGCTGGGTGAAGGCTGTGATATTGTTGTGGCGACACCGGGAAGGCTGTATGATCTGATTATAGCACAATCGGTTAAGTTGAAGTTCTGTAAAAAGATCGTGATTGATGAGGTGGATGTAATGCTAGATCTAGGATTCAGGTTCCAGCTCAATAATATTTTTGATCACTTACCTACAAAACGTCAGAATGTGATGTTTTCTGCAACGATGACTGATGATATTGAGGAGTTCATCGTGGCCTACTTTTTCAACCCATTAAAGGTAAGTATCGCCGTTTCTGGAACACCATTGGAAAACATTGAACAAACCAGTTATCCAGTCGCTAATTTTTACACTAAGGCAAATTTGTTAATGCACCTGGTTTCAGATAAGGAGGAGTTTTCTAAGGTTCTCGTATTTGTACCCAACAAGAAAAGTGCAGATCGTTTGCAAGAAGTAATGTCACCGCAATATGGTCAAGAGATTGCTGTTATACATTCTAATAAAACTCAAAATTACCGTCTGCGCAGTATTGAATTATTCGACAGCGGTCAATCCCGTATTTTAATTGCCACAGATGTAATGGCCCGTGGACTCGATCTTTCTAAGGTTTCTCATGTTATTAATATGGATGTACCGCGTTATGCAGAGAATTACATGCACCGTATAGGACGAACTGGTAGAGCTGAACAAAAGGGTAAATCCATCTTATTCTTCACAGAGCAGGAAATCGATCAAAAGAATAGGATTGAGGAATTGATGGATCGCAAGATTGCGGTGACAGAATTTCCCGAAAAAGTCGAAATTTCCTCTCAGAAAACTCCAGAAGAAACTCCTATTAAACGGGAAACTCACAATCCACATGCGGTTATTGAGGATGAACGTGGAGATTCCTTTCATGAAAAAAAGGATAAGAATAAAAAGCAAAATGAAGGTGGAAGCTACCGACGTGAAATTGCCAAAAAGTATAAGAAACCCAAGACTAGAGGCGATAAAAATTATAACAAGCGCAATAAAAAATAGCCGATTAAACCATCACTTTAAAAAATGGTCTAGTATTTGAATTAACCTTCAAAATTTTTAACTACAATGGCTGACTTGCTTATCTTGCGGCCTTTAAAATCCTTAAAATGAAAAAAGTACTTTTATTATTATTTTTAGCAGCAGGAACAGCAATGGCTCAAACTGGATTTGTTCAGTATGAAGCGATTCTTGCAAGTATGCCAGATGTTGAACCTATCCGTAAGGAGTTAGGTGATCTTTCTGAAAAATTACGTGGTGAGCTAGACAAAGCGGAAGCTAACTCTACTCAAAAACTGCAGGATCTTCAGTATCAAGCATCAAAACCGGGAACTACTGATGCTCAAAAACAACAATTAGGTCAACAAGCCGCAGCACTTCAAAGCGAATATCAAAATGCAGCGAAAGCAGCAGAACTTCAATTAGGTGCAAAAGAAAATGACTTAATGAAGCCTATCCTTACTAAATTGAATGAAGCCATTCAAGCAATTGCAAAGGAAAAAGGAATGAAACTGGTTGTAAACGCAACTCAAGTAGTATATTCTGAACCAGGAGCAAATATTTCTATAGACGTAGCACAACGTTTAGGTATCAAGATTGATGCTGACGGAAAACCTACTGGTAAGTAAGAATCCGTACGACTTATAAAAAAAAACCCAGCTCATTGAGCTGGGTTTTTTGCGTTATAGAAAACCAACTAAACAGGGAACAGTTCGTAAATTAGTCGAACCTTAGAAATTAATTAAATGGCAAAGGACAACATTAGTTTAAGAGGTGCGATCGCGATAGGAATAGGTGGAATGGTAGGTGGAGGGATTTTCGCTGTTTTAGGACTTGCGATTTCCTTAGCTCGTGGTGCTACTCCAGTTGCATTCCTTGTTGCTGGATTTATAGCTTTGGTAACCGCCTATAGTTATTCAAAATTATCCATCGCTTTCCCAGATAGCGGTGGTACGGTTCGGTTTATCAATGAAGGTTTCGGTAGAAATATCTTCAGTGGAGGTTTAAATAATTTGTTGTGGATCAGCTATATTATTATGCTGGCCTTGTATGCCAGTGCATTTGGATCCTACGCTCCTAATCTTTATTCTATCACAGGTGATCCTAAAACCGACTCACATATTTACATTACTGCGGTAATCCTCATAGGTACGCTCATTAATTACTTTAGTGCTGCACTGGTCAGTCGTATTGAGAGTTATGCGGTTATAGTCAAGCTGGTAATATTGATAGGTTTCATAGGAGTTGGAATTTATGGATTGACTTCCAGTGAACAATTTTCCCAGCTTAATCCGCAAAATTGGGAGGGTACTTTTCAGATAATTACAGGGGGAATGGTAATTTTTGTGGCTTATGAAGGTTTTGAACTTATTGCAAATGCTGTTTCTGGACTCAAGGATCCTGAGAAAAATATTCCACGAGCTTATTTTATTTCAGTGGGATTTGTAGTGTTTTTATACATTGTAATTGCAATTATTGCTGTAGGATCGCTATCCTTTGACGCGATACAAGAGGCTAAGGATTACGTGCTTTCTGAGGTCGCAAAACCTAGCTTAGGTCAGACAGGTTTTACTATTATGACTATTGCTGCGCTTATCTCTACGTTTTCTGCGATTAACGCCACACTTTATGGAGGAACAAGAGTGAATTACACCGTCGCTGAAGACGACGAGTTGCCTAAAGAGTTTACCGCACAGTTATGGAACCATCCTGTAGGACTAGCCATTATATCCGTTGCTACTTTATTACTTGCAAACCTTGCTCAGTTAGAAAGTATTTCTACCTCTGGAAGTGCGGGTTTTTTGCTCTTGTTTGCAGTGGTGAATTATTCAGCATACAAGAATAGGGAAAGAATTAAGGCCCGCAGTTGGTTCCCGCTTTTTGGAACGTTTTTATGTTCCACTGCCTTTGTGGTGCTTATTGTACAACAGACCAGCAGTAATCTTACTGGAGTTATTATCATAGGTAGCGTGATAATTGCTTGCTTCTTGATGGAGTATGTTTACAAAACAGTCCGTAAAAATTAAATCTATTGAGTCATCTGCTTTAAAAAAAAATGGACACAAGAGCCTGCAAAGCTGATTTTTTAATTACAGGTGATTCAAGGTTGTAAACCCACATAATCTTCTTGTGATTTGGCTTCAAAGGTTGGCGTTATAACTTCACATTCCATGAAGTCCATTATTTAATATTTCTGGTGTCTTTCAATTTATATTCAATACGGTATTGGCTTCGAAGACTATTTTAAAGTTTGCCATCGAGAGTCCTAATATTTCCAGTATGCTAAAAATGATTCTTCAATGAATCTTTATATTTGAAACTCACACCTTTCTTATGTTTAAAAACTATATCGTTCTACTTGTTTTTTTGGGGCTTTACTTTCCATCGTTTGCCCAAGAACCAGCTGATAGTTTAAAGAACAAAGCAAATGATCCTCCTTCTGAGGAATCCGTAGTGGAAGATGATGCTACTTATGGTAGCAATCCTATTCTCGAGTACAACGAGTCTTATTATATACTTTCTAAAATAAATGAAAATTTAGGACTCCCGCCTAATAGGTTCAATCTGCGAACGCCACAAGCAGCTCTTGAAGAGTTTATCTACTCCAGCCGTGATGGTAATTTTGAAGACGCCAGCTATGCGCTTAACCTTAATAGAATGCCTAGCAACCTAACAAGGGAAGAAGCCACGATCCTTGCGGAAAAGCTGTTTTTTGTTATCAATCAGCGTGTCACGATTGAATGGGGAAGTATTCCTGATAGACCAGATGGTCAAACTGATATTCAGACTGCAACAAACAAGGCAATTGCGGGTAAACCCAGACGTAGCGTCTTTTTCGGCGAGATCAATTTGAATGGAAGAGATATTGTATTGCGGTTACACCGCATCAAGCATAAAGACTATGGCGCTTTCTGGATGATTAGTGCAGACACCGTAGAAAATATAGAAGAACTGTATCTCGCATATGGACCACGCAAGTTAGATTTAATGATGCCAGACTGGGCAAAATTTGACTTTATGGGAGTTCCTGTTTGGAAGTTGATAGGGACTTTGATACTAGTAGCGCTCGCATTTTTACTTGGTAAGTTAGTAGCTGTAGTAATTCGCAAATTTCTGAAAAAATCGAACTTTCCATGGTTGCGAGTTGTACGTAACACTCTTGCAAAACCTACAGGGTTTGCAGCTGCAATATTGTTTTTTTACGTCACATTAAACTCACTTATCAGTTTCAGCGGGACGTTTGCGAGCTGGTTGTATTCCTTTCTACTAATTACGGTAATTTGTTCTATCACCTATTTAATTATGAAGTTCATTGATAGCTTCATGATTTATGTGGCAGAAAATCGAATAGGAGATACAAATTTAGAAGAAAATAGTGGCGCTAGACAAATGCTTACCTACGTTTCAGTCGCTAGGCGAGTGATTACTTTTATCATAATTATAATAGGATTCTTTGTCATTGTTGGTCAGTTTCGTTCTTTAGAAAAACTTGGAGTTTCTCTATTAGCTTCGGCTGGAGTTTTAACGGTAGTTCTGGGAGTTGCCGCTCAAAGTACCTTAGGCAATATCATTGCAGGTATTCAGATTGCTTTAACTAGTCCTGCTAAAATAGGGGATACTATATTTATAGAAGACGACTGGTGTTATGTTGAAGATATACGATTTACATTTATGGTAGCTCGTACCTGGGATGAGCGCAGACTCGTGATACCATTAAAAAATATCATAACAAATACATTTGAAAATTGGTCGATGACCAGTCCACGTCAGGTGCGGCCTATTATTATTCATGCAGATTATAGGATCAACGTAGAAGATGTGCGTAAAAAATATGATGAATTACTTCGAGCAAATGATAAATGGGATGAAGAGTTAGAACCTGTTTTACAAGTAACTGATGCAGATAAAGATACCATACAGATTAGGGCTCTTTGTTCTGGAAAAGATGCCAGCACTACTTGGGATTTACACTGCGAGTTAAGAGAACAACTCATCGATTATGTCGCGCAATTAGAAGATGGATTATACTTGAACAGGACAAGGGTGGAAATGAAAAGACCTCCTAATTCTTAAAGGCGGCATGGTTTATCTATGACATGCTCAAGACGAACTGCAGCTTATAAATAGATTGAATAATAATATATCGAGGAACTTAAAACAGAGTCAGAAATTGATGTGGATTTTAATTTTTAGGGAGTTCGCTTCCGCGAAATCAAAAAATTAAGAATGACCTTGTATCAATTGATTCAGTAATTTATTATCGATGATTTTTATGCGTTTTCCTGATGTTATAATCAAACCTTCTTTCCTGAAGTTTGTCAGCGTACGTATGAGAAGTTCTGTCGCTGTACCTACAACATCAGCGATATCAGATCTTGAAAGTTGCAAATACAAATAGCCATCCTCATCTGTTCCAAAATTGGTGTGAAGATAAATAAGCACCTCAGCTAATCGTTGACGAACTGTTTTCTGTGCCATGTTGACAATCGTATCATCTGCGATTTTGAGTTCGCTAGCCATGTGTTTAAGAACAGCATTAGTAAAAGCAGGGTTATCATGTAAACTATTTTCGATATGGCTTTTAGGAATAAAACAAACCTCCATGTCTTCTAGAGCAGTAGCGCTTAAGTTTGTTTGCTCAGAAGTTATCACAGATCGCTGACCTAAGATTTCACCTTTAGTAGCCAGTTTTACAATCTGTTCTTTGCCGTTGTCGCTAATTTTAGAAAGTTTTGAAATTCCATTACGCACACAAAAAACACCTGCAAGACGATCCCCTTCCTTAAAAAGCGGTTCTCCTTTTTTAAATTGTCTGGTTTCCTTACTGTCAGACATTGCTTTAAGCTCATCCTTTCTCAATGCTCTAAAGCTATGCATCTGTCTGATAATGCAGTTTTCACAACGATTGAGATCACGATTTTCCATATTTTCAAAGCTAGCCATAATTAATGGAACGGCTCACAAGTGTTAAGGCATGGTTTTCATAGAATGATCTTCATAAAAATCTGCGAAAGTCTTGTCAGTATGGTAATCATCTTTAAGAACTCTAATTACCGTGTAAACCAGAAGTGCTTGTCCAGCACAACTCGCATAGAATACCCAGCTGAATGGAAAATTCATAGCTGAGAAAATGACGACGGTCAATAAAACTAAAGTCGTTATCGCTAATAAAGTGAGGGCAGAAAGTTTCATAGTTTTTATTTTAAATTATAGATATAATTCCACAATACGTGCCAACAGATTCCTAATTGTTTTGGTGCAACTGACATAAGTCATGTTTTGCATCAACCATTCTCAACACCTTTGTACCAGGTATAGAGTAAATTATGGAAAATTGTTATCACTGTGGCGACGCTTGCCGAGATACAACTATTGTGCGGAAGGATAAATTCTTCTGTTGTCAAGGTTGTAAAATGGTTTTTGACATTCTAAATGAGAATGAGCTTACCTATTACTATGATCTAGAATCTACACCCGGGAAATCACCGCTTGAGATTGCCGGACGTTATGATTTTTTAGATAACCAACCCATCATTGATCAGCTTCTGGAATTTGATGAGCAGGATACTCAGATCGTTTCTTTTACCATTCCACATATTCACTGTAGTTCCTGCATTTGGGTATTGGAAAATTTAAATAAAATTAATCCTGCTATCAAAACTGCGCAGGTCAATTTTCCAGAAAAATCTATTCGCATTACCTACAATTCTTCTGAGGTACAGTTGAAGGAATTAGTTCTATTGCTTTGTAGGCTAGGATATGAGCCTAATATTTCATTAGAAGATTTTAATAAGAAAGAGAAAAAAATTGACAGGAGCCTAATTTACAAACTAGGCATTGCGGGTTTTGCCTTTGGTAACATTATGTTTCTATCGTTTCCGGAATATTTTGAGGTCGATGAATTCTGGCTGCATCAATTTAAAAATATGTTCCGCTGGTTGATGTTTGCTTTTTCTCTACCGGTGGTTTTTTACTCTGGCCGTGGCTATTTTGAGTCGGCATATAAGGGGTTGAGGTCTGGAATTTTGAATATTGATGTTCCCATTGCGATAGGTATTGCGGTTTTATTTTTAAGATCGACACTAGATATAATCATGGACTGGGGAACTGGTTTTTTTGACAGCCTCGCAGGATTGGTTTTCTTTTTATTGTTGGGTAAATTCTTCCAGCAAAAAACCTATGCATTTCTTTCGTTTGAGCGGGATTATAAATCCTACTTCCCAATCGCTGTGACCCAATTGATGCAGGAAGAAGATGGTGAGTCCGCTTTCGCGAAAGCGAAAAATCTTTCCACCCATGAACAACAAACCCCAGTTTACGAGTTAAAACCGGGACATAGGATTTTGATACGTAACAATGAATTAATCCCAACCGATGGGATTTTAAAAGAAGGAACGGCGCTGATAGATTACAGTTTTGTAACGGGAGAAGCAGTGCCGGTCAGCAAAGTTTTAGGCGATAAAATCTATGCTGGCGGACGGCAACAGGCCGGTGTGATTGAAATGGAAGTTACTAAGGCTGTGGAACAAAGTTACTTGACACAATTGTGGAATAATGAAGTATTCAGCAAGAATAAGGCAACCACTTTTGAAAATTTAACGGACCAGATAAGCCGCCGTTTCACGATAGGAATTTTAAGTATTGCCGTGGTGGCGACCATCATCTGGTTGTTTACAAATCCGTTTACCGCATTCAATGTATTTACCGCAGTTTTAATTGTAGCCTGCCCTTGCGCCATTGCTCTTGCGGCTCCATTTACTTTAGGGAACATGTTGCGCATTTTCGGAAAACATAAGCTCTATCTCAAGGAAAGTAGTGTGCTGGAACAAATGTCTCATATTGATACTGTAGTGTTTGATAAAACGGGAACTCTTACCACGCATCGCCAGAATCTTATCAGTTATGAGGGGATTAATTTAACTGATGAGGAGCAAACCGTTCTTACTAGTACCCTTAGAGCCTCAAACCATCCTTTAAGCCGTGCATTATATGACATGTTGCAGGATCAGGGTATTTGTACGCTTGATGAATTTGACGAGCACACCGGTTCAGGAATTACAGGATCTCGAGGTAAGATCTCTGTAAAAATAGGCAGTCCAACGTTTGTGGGAAATCAAGCTCAAATGAATCCTAGTACCAATACTCAAGTGCATATTAGTTCCAATGATCAATATAAAGGATGCTACATTTTTTATAATAATTATCGCGATGGAATGCAGCAGTTGTTTTCCAACCTAAACAGAACAGTGCAACTGGTAATTCTTTCAGGTGATAATAATGGCGAAGAAGCATTTTTAAAAACACAGTTGCCAGCAAATGCTATTTTGAAATTTAATCAGAAACCAGACGATAAGCTACAGTTCATAAACCGTTTACAGCAAGAAGGTAAAAAAGTCATGATGGTAGGTGATGGTTTGAACGATGCCGGTGCGCTTGCACAAAGTAATGTGGGTATTGCAGTATCTGAAGATGTAAATGTGTTCTCACCCGCTTGCGACGGGATCATTGATGCTAGTAAATTAATGGATTTAGCACTGTTTATGAATCTATCACGCAGATCTATCCGCATAATTAAATATGCTTTTGTTTTCTCACTTTTTTACAATCTGATAGGTCTTGCATTTGCCGTTACAGGTAATCTAGCACCAGTTGTTGCTGCTATTTTAATGCCGCTCAGTTCTATAAGCATAGTAGTATTTACCACAATTAGCACCTACTTGATAGGTAGAAAAATAACTCCTTAAATATTTTAATCATGAAGAAAGAAGTCACACAGCTCCACAGTAGATTAAAACAATTACAGTTCATGTACGATCAGAATCAGGATCAAGAATGTGAATCTATACAGCTCTATTTTAAAACAGAATATGCTCAGATAACCGCAAGGCTCAAAACCATTGAAGAACATCAATCCAGAAATAATCAGTTCCCACAATTCCTCCTAGCTGATGTATTACAGACGGCAGGTATTCTAGGAATGTATGTAATGGTTTAAGCAATTTTAAAAGATTTAAGTAGAAAAAAAGTATGTCAAGATGCCATGCAAATTACTTATTCAAAAGCGCTACAAATTTTATCAGACAATACAAGGCTATATCGCTAAGCTACTGATAAAGTGATCAATTATCAATTTCAATTTCAATTTCAATTTCAAAATTACTTTCTGCAACTGACAAAAGTCATGTTTTATGAAAGTCGTTGCGGGTAGTTTTACATCATAATTAAGATAGGTATGAGTATCATTTATTTACTGATTACAGTGAGCGTGATCGTCGCCGTAATTTTCTTTATCGCATTTGTCTATTCCGTTAGAAGGGGCCAGTATGATGATACCTACACCCCATCAGTGAGAATGCTTTTTGATGACGAGCTGGTAAAACCGGCTAAAAAGAATCCAGAAATCCAATCAGAAAATAATAAAATCCAGTAACCCATTTCTTATGCAAACAGAACAATTTTACTACGATAATAAGATCGTAAAGAAGTTTGTGAACGCCACCATCTTTTGGGGCCTTATCGGGATGAGCGTAGGCTTACTTCTCGCTTTTATGTTCTTATTTCCAAACATCACAGACGGTATCTCCTGGTTAAGTTTTGGACGTCTGCGACCCTTACACACTAATGCTGTAATTTTTGCATTTGTGGGTAACGCTATTTTCGCAGGAGTTTATTATTCTTCTCAGCGTCTGTTGAAAGCACGTATGTGGAAGGACTGGTTGAGTAACTTGAACTTCTGGGGATGGCAGGCCATAATTGTAGGCGCGGCAATCACTTTACCATTAGGGTACACCACCTCAAAAGAATATGCAGAATTAGAATGGCCTTTTGATATTGCGATAGCGGTTATTTGGGTGGCTTTTGGCGCAAACTTAATAGGTGCGATTTTAAAAAGAAGACAGCGACATTTATACGTTGCGATCTGGTTTTATCTGGCCACATTTGTAACTGTTGCAGTTCTACACATTGTGAATAGTGTCGAGGTTCCTGTTCATTTTTTAAAGAGTTATCCTGTTTATGCAGGAGTTCAAGATGCTCTGGTACAGTGGTGGTATGGACATAATGCCGTAGCATTTTTCTTGACCACACCATTCTTGGGATTGATGTATTATTTCGTTCCTAAAGCGGCAAACCGTCCGGTTTATTCCTACCGGTTGTCTATCGTTCACTTCTGGTCTTTGATTTTTATCTATATCTGGGCAGGTCCACACCATCTGCTTTATACTTCACTTCCAGCCTGGGCACAAAACCTAGGAGTGGCATTCTCTATTATGCTTCTCGCACCTTCTTGGGGAGGTATGATCAATGGATTATTGACTTTGCGAGGAGCCTGGGATAAAGTACGGGTGGATCCAGTGTTGAAATTCTTTGTGGTAGCAATTACAGCTTATGGTATGGCCACTTTTGAAGGCCCGCTACTTTCACTTAAAAACGTGAACGCTATAGCACACTACAGCGACTGGATTATTGCCCACGTTCACGTAGGAGCACTGGGTTGGAATGGGTTTTTGACTTTTGGTATGATCTACTGGCTGGTGCCTCGATTGTTTAAGACAAAACTGTGGTCCGTTAAGCTGGCTAACGCTCACTTCTGGGTAGGGACTTTAGGTCTAATTATGTATGCATTACCTATGTATATCGCAGGATTTGTTCAAGCATCGATGTGGAAGCAATTCAATCCTGATGGAACACTAACCTATGGTAACTTCTTAGAAACCTTAGTAGAGATCATCCCTATGTACTGGATGAGAGCTATAGGTGGAACCTTATTTATCCTGGGATCCTTCCTCATGTTATACAACGTGATCAGAACGGCGAGACAAGGAAGCGCGGTAACAGATGAGTTAGCAGAATCTGCGCCTTTACCAGTTGTTACTAAAAAGAGAACGTCTAAAGAAGGATACCACAGCTGGTTGGAAAGACGTCCTGTAAAACTGACCATTTTTGCTACGATCGCAATTTTGATAGGAGGAGCAGTACAGATTATACCATCCTTGATAGTAGATGATTATGTACCTGTAATTTCTACAGTAAAACCATACACACCATTAGAACTAGAAGGTCGTGACCTTTACATTAGAGAAGGTTGTGTGGGTTGTCACTCACAAATGATCCGTCCCTTCCGTAGTGAGGTGGAGCGTTATGGAGAATACTCTAAATCTGGAGAATATGTGTACGATCATCCTTTCTTATGGGGAAGTAAACGTACCGGACCAGATTTGTTTAGGGTAGGTGGTAAATACAGTGATAACTGGCATCTAAACCACTTTTATGATCCACAGAGTACAAGTTCTGGTTCCATTATGCCTTCCTACAAATGGTTGATCGCAGACGAGCTAGATAAATCTTATACCGAGACTAAAATGAGAGCCATGGTGAGCGTAGGTGTTCCTTATACCGAAGAGGAAATAGCACGTGCTCAAGAATCGATGCTCGCGCAAGGTCAAAAAATTGAGCAGAACCTATATTCAGATCCGGATTTTGAAAAAACCTATGAGGCTGATAAGAAATATGCAGCTGAAAACGGACTTGATTTTATCGAAATGCGCAATCGTGAGGTAGTGGCGTTAATCGCTTACCTACAGCGATTAGGAACAGATATCAAGATCAAAACGCAAGAAGAAATGACTACAAACCAAAACCAATAATCATGTTTAGATTCATAAAGGGTAACCTGGAAAATATTGACGGTATAGCGATTTACCCCATGATCTCGCTCCTCATTTTCTTTTTCTTTTTTATGGGACTTTTCTGGTGGGTGTTCACCGCTAAAAAAGATCACATCACTGAAGTGAGCAATATTCCGTTTGAAGACGATAACACTAACGACGAGATTTTATGAAGACAAATGCAATTCTAAGAATCATAGCTTTTGGACTGTTCGGCTATTTTTTCCTGTACTTTATTGGAACTACCGGTGAGACTTCTGCATATGTGGAGCAGCCTATTTTGTGGGCATTTTTAGCGATTCTTCTCTTAATTTACATTGCTGGAGAGGTGAGTGTAGAAGCCCTGAGCAGGATTTTGTATAAAACCTTGCCTCTTGAAAAGCAGGAGAAATATGATGTAGATATCGCTTCCGCGAAAGCGAACAGATTCCGCTGGATACGGGAAACCTACAAAAAAATGCTAGGTACCAGACCTATTGAAACGGAAGGTGAGATTGTTCTGGATCACAACTATGATGGGATACGCGAGCTGGATAACAACTTGCCGCCATGGTGGGTTTATGGATTTTATGCTTCTATCATTTTTGCTATAGTCTATATGGCGCGCTACCACATTTTTGATGGTGTGGATCAGAATGAAGAGTATCAAATGGCCGTCGCACAAGCCGAAATTGATATTGAAGAATACAAAAAGACCGCGAAAGACCTTATTGATTTCAATACGGTAGAAATGCTGGCAGATGTATCTGACATTAAAGCTGGAGAATCTCTATTTACCGGTAATTGCGTGGCCTGTCATAAAGTAGGTGGCGGTGGTGGTATAGGCCCAAATCTTACGGACGACCACTGGATTCTGGGCGGCGGTATTAAAAATGTTTTCAAAACGATTTCTGAAGGTGGTCGCGCTGGTAAAGGAATGGTAGCCTGGAAATCTGACATGAAACCATCAGAAATGGCGCAGGTAGCAAGTTATGTACTGTCCTTGCATGGTAGTAATCCCGCTGATGCAAAAGAAGCAGAAGGAGAAATCTGGCTAGACCCTAATGCCCCTGTGGAAGAGATTCAAGTCAAAGTTATCGACAGCTCAAAGATTGAAGTAATGATCGAGGATCAACCCGTTACTGGAAATGTGATAGATAAATAATAATGCTTATGGAACTGAAAGAAATGAGTGACCGTATAAAATCCAGTGCTTTACCTGTTACTACTAAGATCTATGAAAAAAACGGCATTAATATCACCGCGATTGGTCTAGCTCGTGGTGTGGAATTGATTGAACATGTGGTTCCCTGTAAGGTAAAATTGCTGGTTGTGAAAGGAGAAATTGATTTCAATATGGATGGTCAAAGTTCCCGATTAGGATGCTTTGAGAGTTTTGAAATCCCGATCAATATCAAGCATAGCGTGGTAGGATGGGACGAGGCGATTTTCCTATTGATTAAGGATACAACGGTACGAAGTTGAGGTGACAAGTTTTAAATACTAGCTTTTAAAGTGTGAAATAATATCTGATTGAAACAAAATGGCAGAACAAGGACAGGATAATTTTAGGGATACCATCGGTACACTTGATGAAGATGGTGGACGCGCTTGGGTTTTTCCTAAAAAACCTGTAGGCAAGTGGTACGAGTATCGCAAGTATGTGAGTTATGTATTGCTGGCAGCACTATTTGCTGCGCCTTTTATAAAAGTAGGCGGCCAACAGTTTTTGTTGTTTAATGTTTTAGAACGCCGTTTCAATATTTTTGGGTTTCCTTTTTGGCCGCAGGATGTTTACATTTTTGTGATGATGATGCTAGTAGGAGTGGTATTTGTGATTCTGTTTACGGTAGCTTTTGGTAGGTTATTCTGTGGCTGGGTTTGTCCACAGACTATTTTTATGGAAATGGTATTCCGTAGGATTGAGTACTGGATCGATGGCGATCGAGGAAAACAGATGCGGCTTGCAAAAATGCCATGGAATAAAGAAAAGATCCTTAAGCGGTCCTTAAAATGGTTCGTGTTTTTTGTAATCTCATTTTTGATTGCAAATGTGTTTCTAGCTTATTTAATAGGAAGTGATCGACTGATTAGATACATAACGGAAGGTCCTATGCAACACTGGAGCACATTGATATCCTTAACGATTTTTACCGGTGTTTTCTATTTTGTATTTGCCTGGTTTAGAGAACAGGTCTGTATTATCGTTTGTCCTTATGGAAGATTGCAAGGGGTTTTATTAGACAAAAAATCTGTAGTGGTCGCTTACGATTACAATCGTGGAGAAAAAGAAGAAGGCAGAGCAAAATTCAAGAAAAATGAGGATCGTGAGGCCAGCGGTAAAGGTGATTGTATTGATTGCTTTCAGTGTGTTCAGGTTTGCCCCACAGGAATAGACATACGGAATGGAACCCAATTAGAATGCATCAATTGTACAGCATGTATCGACGCTTGTAACAGCATTATGGACGCGGTGGATCTTCCTCAAGGATTGATACGATATGCCAGCGAAGACAATATAGAGAAGAAAACCAAATTTGAATTTACGCCGCGACTGAAAGGATATAGTGTCATACTCGGTATTTTGATCACCGTTTTAGTAGGAATGCTTTTTTTAAGAAATGATGTGGAAGCAGATGTACTGCGGCTGCCGGGACAGTTGTTTGAACGTAAAGGCGAAAACAATATCAGCAACGTATATACTTATAAGTTGCTCAACAAGACAAATTCAGATATTGAAAATGTCAGATTTCAACTAATGTCACATAATGGAACAATTAAAATAGTAGGTCACGATACGTTCACCGTTCCTGCTGGAGGTTTATCTGAAGGAACACTATTTATAGAATTAAATGCAAGTGCTTTAAATGGAGACAAGGACCGGATGGTGATAGGAGTTTTTAGTGGTGAAGAACAAATTGAAACTACTAGAACGGCATTTTTAGGACCTAGGTCTTTTAATTAGTAAGATGGGAGGTAGGTTAATATCTAAAATGGAGATTGTAATTTTATTCTAAATCAAATTTAGCATTAATCAAAACCGTGCTCACTTCGACAAGTTCAGCGCAGGTCGACGGCTTGAAAAGATGGCTTATTAGTTAATGTAATGAAGAGAAATTAAGAGTGACTTGTGAGTTCGACTGCAGCTGATCAATTGTGTAAAATAGAGGTAATGATGCGTGAGGGATAGCAGTCAAAATCCTTTTCTAAAGGGCGGAGGCAATTAGAAAAAGATTGAAACGAATAGCCCGACCGAGCTTTTTAGCGAGGACACGCCCGGATACAAGTAAAAGTGAAAAAACAAAAATAAAAATAGGGAAGTGAATCTAAGACACATATTTCAATCTAGCAGAGTTGCTCAGATTTCAGAAAAGAAATTTCAGAAAGAAGTATAAAGAACATAAGTTTAAAATAAGTAGATATGAAAATCAATTGGGGAACGGGACTGGTTATAGGGATGGGACTTTTCATAAGCTTCATTCTTTTTTTAGTCTTCAAAATGAGTACAAATCATGATTTAGAACATGATTTAGTAACCGATAATTATTATCAAAAAGAACAAGAATTGCAGGATGACATTTTTGCACAACAAAACTCCGCAGACATGGAAAAACAAATCACAGGACTAAAAACCGACATGGGTTACCTGCTCCAATTTCCAGAGGGGTTTGATCCAGAAAAAATTACAGGAAACGTGTTCCTTTATAGACCTTCTAACAAGCAACTGGATTTTGAATTGCCACTGCAGCTCACTGATCCTAATTTGCTCATACCTGACAATCGCTTGCTGGAAGGTCGCTGGAACATAACTATAGACTGGGAATATGAAGGGAAAAGTTTCAGGTTCAAAAAACAGATCATTTATTAAGAACTAAAGAATTCGATGTGAAATTCTTTAAATAATTGGTGCTTTTAAGGTTCCAATAATTCAAACGTTTAACTCAAAATAAATGCTACTTACTGCTCTTGTATTCGGTTTACTGGGAAGTTTCCACTGTGTGGGAATGTGCGGGCCTATCGCATTTTTACTTCCTGTGGATCGCAACAATCCAGTGAAACGGGTGTTACAGGTGGCTAGTTATCATGCCGGTAGGTTGTTTACTTATGGAACGATAGGATTGCTTTTTGGTTTTTTGGGAAGACGTCTGGACCTTTTTGGGTTTCAACAGCAAATTTCTATAGTGATAGGATTTCTTATGATTTTGGTAATTCTATTACCAACTAAATTATTCAGCCGTTACAATGGATCCAGATTCATGTATAAATGGGTAGGAAAGGTAAAAAGTGCTTTGGGAGCAGAGTTGAAAAAGAAAACAATGGATAGCTTTTTTACAATCGGTTTTCTGAATGGGTTTTTACCATGCGGCCTGGTGTATATGGCAGTATTCGGCAGCGTTGCCGCTGGCGGAGTTTTGCAAGGTGGATTGTACATGTTGTTTTTTGGACTGGGAACAGTTCCTTTGATGACTACGGCTACCTATCTGGGAAACTTCCTCAATGCTACTTTGAAACAGCGCGTGATGAAAGTGATTCCAGTATTTGTAGTTATTGTAGGTGTGCTGTTTATACTGCGTGGTCTGGGACTGGGAATTCCATATGTCTCTCCATCAGAAAAAGTCGCGGTAGAACAACAAACGGCTTCTGAAATTTGTCATTAAAATAATTAATCTTTAAATAAACTTGATATGAAAGCTATTTCTTTACCTCTAGTAAATTGGGGAATGGGAACTATCCTGATAGGCGTGTTCGCTTTAGTGTGTATAGGTCTTGTACTAGTCATTTATAATATGTCACGCAGCACAGAGGTTGCTCCTAGCGATGAAGTAAATGAACAAGATGATGTTGACACTGAAAATCCCATGTTATGAATTTTTTATATCTAATGCTTCAAGAGCGCTGGACGGGAGGATGGTTGGAATACAGTATTTACGGAATTGTTGTTCTGGGAATTGCTATCTTTTTACTATCTAAATTGACTAAGGCTAAGGATCGCAAACGTAGAAATGAGCGCTTGCGTGAGGATGATATTGAGGATAGAAAGAAGAATTAGAAAGTGGGAGAAGTTTCATTCTTTCCCTCAATAGGATAAGACTCGTCATATGCTAGAAAATAGAGATTTGCATATTTCCTAAGGGTTTTATATTAGAAAATTTAGATCGTACTCCTATTTGTGTACCGATTATAAATTCTTTGAATTATGTTTTTTGTGACCCAGGGAAGAATAGCGCATTGTAATAATAAATTGTCTTATTGTGGTGATGGTCGCCTTATTAATTGATAATTTGAATCTACTAAAATGAAAACCCTACGCTGATTTATCAGCGTAGGGTTTTCATTTTGTTACAAGATCTCTAGTTAAACCGTCATGGAAAACAATCGTGTTTCCGGCTTTTTACGCTGGAGTCTTAAATCAAAAGGTAGACACACATTACGTACATAAGGTTTTCCAGCTTCGGTAATTTTCAATCGTTGATCACCTATTTTAATTAATCCGTCAGATTCCATTTCTGAAAGTTGGTTCAGAATTTCTGCAATTTGCGGAATTTGTAAATCTTCTGATTCCCACGATGTTTCGAAATGGCACATTAAATTTAAAATATGACGGCGAATGATTAAGTCTTCAGCGTTAAGTAAATGGCCGTGTTGAATAGGCAAATGATCGTTTCTAAGCAGCTCATAATATTCCTTCAATGTCTTTACATTTTGCGCAAAGCCATACCAACTATCTCCTATTGCAGATACTCCTAATCCTATCATAATCTCAGTTTTTGAAGCAGTATACCCCATAAAGTTACGATGAAGTGTTTGCCTCTCTAAAGCTTTTGAAAGGTCATCAGTTGGTAAGGCAAAATGATCCATTCCTATCTCGAGATAACCTGCGTTTAATAATAGCTGCTTTCCTTTCTCATATTGCCGTCGCTTTTGATCAGCCGAGGGTAAATCGGCATCATTATAGCCTCGTTGACCATTGCCTTTAATCCATGGCACGTGAGCATAGCTGTAATAAGCGATGCGATCTGGTATCAATTTTATAGTTTGGTTTATGGTATGCTCGACATGCTCCATAGTTTGAAAAGGAAGTCCAAAAATAATATCATGTCCCACAGACGTATAACCGGTTTCTCGAGCCTGGACCGTAGCCTGCTCTACATTTTCAAACGGCTGGACACGGTTGATTGCTATCTGTACCGTTTCATTATAATCTTGAACGCCGTAACAAACCCTTGTAAAACCATTACGGTTTAAGGTTATTAGATGCTCTCGGGTTGTATTATTAGGGTGTCCTTCAAAGCTAAATTCTGCATTTTGTGCTTTATCTGCTACTTTGAAAATCCCCATCAAAAGCCCTTCTAGATTCTCCGCTGAAAAGAAGGTGGGAGTCCCACCACCTAGATGTAGTTGCTGGATTATTAGTGGATTCCCCAGCGCTTTTCTATACATAGCTAGCTCCTTTAAAAGGGCTTTAATGTAGGGGATTTCTACTGTGTGATTTTTAGTGATTCGTTTTGTACAACCGCAAAAAGTGCACATACTTTCACAAAATGGTAGGTGAATGTAGAGGCTGATACTGGTGGGTTTTCCGCTTTTGCGAAAGCAAAATCCTTTCAACAAACTATCCTTCCATCCATCAACGGTAAAATCTTCCTTTTCCCAATAAGGCACCGTTGGATAGCTGGTATAACGCGGTCCGGGAACGTTATATTTTGAAATTAAATATGATTCATTTTTCATGTAAAGAAACTATAGTGATGATACTGGCATTTTTAATTGAAAGCAAAATTAAAGGCAGCGAGTACTATATTCTATGACTTAAGTCAGCTGTCAAATGGGAATCTAAAATTGTGTATTTTATTTACGGATCATTCTGAAATTAATATACAACACCCACGAGATACTGTTTAAAATGAAAATTTGAATAGCATGAGCACAGTTACTTTTTACTAATTAATACTGGCTTTAAGACGCTAGTTTGAATCTGTTATTCAGGGAAATGAATATGGTTGTAATGTCTTAATTTATAAACCGTACTGGAGAATTAATGGAATAGTGTAAGACCATTTAGTTTCACAGTTTAATAGTATCCTGTCGATAGAACTCGATTGATAGTAATAACCACACACACAGATATTGATCCTAATTTATATTTTAATTGGTTACATACAGTCGTCCTGACAACAATTAAGTTTAATCAAGTCTATTGTTAGAACTTTTAGTTAACGGGCAATACAACTGAAGTTTTAAAAAACAGTGATTGAAACTTTAGAATCGACATTTTTTATCAAAAAAGGAATAATTAAAAGCAATAAAAGTTAAATATGTATACATAAAAAGCTAGACCGATGTTAAAAAGATTTGATATACCTGATTATGTATTAAATTGTTATTATAAAATTCAAATCATGAAAAAGTTTTTTAGAATATTCACAGTCCTTCAATTTGTATGGCAAGCTTACCGCTGGTATAAGGATAAGAAAAAAGAAAAACAATTAAAGTTAGCAGCGAGAAGCTCTAGTTCAAACTAAGGAGAACAATTGAGATTTACCATTTTAGACCTATAAAACTCTTTTATCAGGCGCATCCCTTCCTTTATTATTCACCATTTATATTATGAATGTTTATTGGTTCAAACGTGATTTCAGATTAACAGATCTAGAAGGATTAAGCTCTTTTTCAAATAATGATGAGGATCTTTTGCTTGTTTATATTTATGAGCCGTGGATCTGGGAAGACTCTCATTACTCGCGCCGACATCTAGATTTCATAAAAGAGTCGTTGACTGATATGAATTCTCAACTAGAACCTTATAACACACAGATTTTAGCAGTCAGTTGCAACGCATTGGACTTTTTTGAAAGGCTTAACGATATCGAGCAGATCACTGCTGTACATAGCAGTGTTGAAACTGGTTTAGACATCACTTACAAACGAGACAAAAAGGTAAAAAACTTTTTTACAGATCATAAAATAGTCTGGAAGGAGTTCCAAACTAATGGTGTTTTTAGAGGTATTAAAAATCGGGATACATGGAGCAAGGACTGGTTCAATTATATGAATCAGGAAGTTTGTTATGTAGATCTTAAAAAGTTCGCTTTCGCGAAAGCGGATAGATTTTTTAAAAAATTCACACCGCTGGATTTGAGAACTAAACATGGAAAGTTTCAATTAGGTGGTTCCACTCAAGGGCAAAAATGGATGGATAGTTTCTTTGAAATCCGCTTGAAGGATTACAGTAAGCTCATTTCTAAACCCTTGCTGTCTAGATATGGTTGCAGCCGACTGTCTCCCTATATTTCATGGGGAAATATATCAATACGCTAGCTTTACCAACGAGCTAAAGCAGAAAAAGAACATAGTAATTATAAAAAATCGCTTAACGCTTTCAATAACAGATTGCGCTGGCAAAGCCATTTTATTCAGAAATTTGAGCAGGAACCACGTATGGAGTTTGAAGCGATTAATAAAGGGTATCTGAAATTAGACCAGCCTTTTAACCAAGAGTTTGTAATTGCATGGAAAAACGGAGCTACTGGTTATCCACTGGTTGATGCATCTATGCGAGCAGTGCGGGTAACCGGATACATTAATTTTAGAATGCGCAGTTTAGTGACCTCCTTTTTATGTCATCATTTATTTCAACATTTTACTACCGGCAGTGATTATCTCGCTGCGCAATTTTTAGACTGGGAACCCGGGATTCACTATGGACAGTTTCAAATGCAAGCTGGACTCACGGGAACAAATACATTACGCATCTATAATCCTACAAAGGGAGCACACGATCACGATGCAGATGCTTTGTTCATTAAACATTATGTAAGGGAACTATCCCATTTATCGCCTCGATATGCTATTGAACCTTGGCTGTTAGACGAAGAGTTGCATGAATTTCAGGATTTTAATTATGGTGTCGATTATCCACGACGGATTGTAGATATCAGTGAGACTAGAGAAATAGCACTAGAGAAAATTTATGGACTTAGAAAAGATCCATTAACACAAAAAGAAAAAGTAAGAATACTGGCTGCACATTCTATGAAGCGTAGAGATCAATGAGTGAAACAATCCTATACTGGTTTAAAAATGACCAACGTTTGACTGACAATGAAGCACTTTTCCAAGCAATCGGACAAGGAAAACAAATTATACCACTATACATTATTGATCCTCGCAGTTACAATACGCAGGTTTATGGCGAGCGTAAAACAGGCATTATTAGATTTAAATTTCTTCATCAGTCTTTAAATGATCTTCAGGATAGTTTAAAAACGTTAGGGGCAGATTTAGATATTAGAGTGGGATATCCTGAAGATGTATTACCTAAAATTGTTAACGATTATAAAGTTTCCAGAATTTATTGTGAGCAAGAGTATGCCGATGAAGAGTTGCAACTCAAGACCTCCATAAAGTCAAAATTACCTGGAACTTGTGAATTAGTTTCTTACTGGGGTAAAACTTTGTATCACATAGATGATATCCCCTATGCTATAAACGAGATTCCAAAGACTTCCAAGGCCTATAGAATTAACACTTCTAAAAAAGCGGAAGTGAGAGAAACATTTTCAAAAATAGGTGCTTTTGATACTCCTAAAAATTACAAGTTCACACCGTTTCCAGATCCTGTTGAGGTCGGTTTTACTAAAGAAGAAATTGAAAGTGCTGGAGATCCATTTGTAGATGGTGGAGAAACAAAAGCGTTAGAAAGATTAAGATATTACACATTTGATTCACAGTTGTTGACTTCCTATAAATGGTCACGTAACAAATCATTAGGCCTAGACTACAGCAGTAAATTATCTCCCTATCTCGCGTTGGGAAACATATCACCTCGCACTATTTATGAAATGGTCAAATTATATGAATCAGGGATCAAGAAAAATATAAGTACGTGGTGGCTGGTTTTTGAAGTTGTGTGGCGCGATTATTTTACATTTAAAGGGATGCATTACGGGAGTCTAATTTTTCGAACTGAAGGTTTCAAAAATAAAAAGTTAGCGTTTGATAATAATGAAAAACTGTTTAGCGCTTGGAAAGAAGGGAAAACAGGAATTCCGTTTATTGATGCCAGCATGAGACAGTTGAACACTACCGGTTATATGAGCAATCGTGGTCGTGTCAATTGTGCCAGTTTCCTAGTTCACGATCTGAAAATTGATTGGACATGGGGAGCTTCTTATTTTGAATCAAAACTTATTGATTACGACGTCTCCGCAAACTGGCTTAACTGGCATATGCAAGCTTATGAAATCTGGTACACAAATCCTGTCAATCAAGCGTTGAAATACAAAACGGGAGAATACATTAAAACCTATATTTTAGAATTACAAAATCTGGATGAAAATCAAGTTTTGGCACCATGGTTATTTGAGGAATTGAATCATTCTTATCCTAAACCAGTAGTTCTATTTCAGAAATGGACAAGGGCCATAAATCTTATTAAAAAAGCAAATGGAATTGAGGATTAACTAAAGGGTACTCGATTTATCACCTGATTTTATTGACCTCTCATATCTAAATTGATCTTCATAGATTGAAAATAGGTGCTGTCATTCAGATAAACTTACATCTGCTATAATGCAGTCTATATTTTTAATTAAGCGCCCACCGGTATAGCGCAAACAGTTACATCTCGACTGTCGCTCGATATGGAAATAGAATCTAGAGCTAGTATTTGTTTCTTCAATTTTTGAATCTAAATGATTTCTGTTTCGAACAAGAATTAAGAAACGGAATACATAATATTGAAGGATTGCAACACACCACATCTCGACTGTCGCTTGATATGAAAATAAGATTTACAGATAGTATTTGTTTCTCCAATTTTTGAATCTAAATGATTTCTGTTTCGAACAAGAATTAAGAAACGGAATACATAATATTGAAGGATTGCAACACACCACATCTCGACTGTCGCTCGATATGGAAACAGGATCTACAGCTAGTATTTGTTTCTCCAATTTTCGAATCTAAACGACTCTTGTTTTGAGCGAGAAACAAGAAAGGGATTTGGTTCCGCATCAGGATTGCGGCGTAAAACTCTAAAACTTAAATCTAAATTTCAAATTGAGATATTAATCTACAAACTTAAAGCTCAAAGCTCAAAGCTCACGACTCAACACTCACACAACTTCATTTACAATTTGAAAAACCTGCCTCGCAATCTCTAGTTCTTCGTTGGTTGGAATAACCAATATTTTCACTTTAGAATTAGCCGTATTAATCTCCTGCAAAACAGCTGATCGCTCTTCGTTTTTTAAATCGTCCAGTATCATTCCCAGATAATCCATATCGGTGCACACCATTTTACGAAGCACAGCCGAGTTTTCTCCTATTCCTGCCGTGAAAACGATCGCATCCACGCCATTCATCGCCGCAACGTAGGAACCTATGTATTTTTTAATTCGGTAAGCGTTCATTTCCAGGGCTAAAATGCAGTCTTGATTTCCTGCTTCTGCTTCTCGCTGGATATCTCTTAAATCGGCATGACCGGTGAGGCCTAGCATGCCACTTTTTTTGGTAAGCAAGTGTTCCACTTCTTCGAGTTGGTAACCCAATTTATTGACCAAATGAAAAATGATGGAAGGGTCAATGTCACCGCTTCGCGTTCCCATGATCAATCCGTTAAGAGGTGCAAAACCTAGACTGGTATCGACGCTTTTACCATTCAGAACGGCAGTCATGCTACAGCCATTTCCCAAGTGGATGGTAATGATTTTGGACTGCTTCAATTCTAAATATTCAATCGCCCGCTCCGAAACGTATTTGTGGCTCGTCCCGTGAAATCCGTAGACCTGGATATTATCATCGGTATAGAATTTATTAGTAATGGCATATTTCTTTGCCATCACCGGAATAGTTTGATGGAAAGCCGTATCAAAAACGGCGATCTGTTGGGCCCTAGGAAAAAGCTCTTCCGCCAGAATAATTCCCTCCAGATTGTGCGGATTATGAAGCGGTGCGAGCGAACATAACTCTGCGATTTTAGACTTTACCGCTTCTGTTATTTGAGTGGTATCGCTGAATAGTTTACCGCCGTGAACCACGCGATGTCCTATGGCCGCAATCTCGTCCACGTTTTTAATGACCCCTTTTTCAGGATCGAGCAAAAGCCCAACAATTCGTTCCAACCCTATTTTGTGGGTCAGAATGGGTTCCACTTCTTTGAGTTTGACAGCATCAGTTTCGTAACCTAAAATCGCATCCTCTTGACCTATACGTTCAACGATGCCGTTGCAGGTGACCGTGGCCGCTGGCATTTGTAGGAGCTGGAACTTGATGGAAGAACTTCCCGCGTTGATCACTAATATATTCTTGGAATTTTTAGAAAGAGTCATCCTGTGCTTGTATGGCCGTCACAATAACGGTGTTAAAAATATCATCAACGGTACAACCCCTGCTCAGGTCGTTGACCGGTTTGTTCAATCCCTGGATAATTGGGCCTATGGCGAGCGCTTTGGTCTCCCGCTGCACGGCTTTGTAGGTATTATTACCGGTATTCAAATCTGGGAAAATGAACACATTTGCTTGGCCTGCGACTTCAGAATCGGGCATTTTTGCCTTGCCCACGCTCATGTCAACCGCTGCATCGTACTGGATGGGGCCTTCCACCTTCAAATCGGGTCGTTTTTGCTTCACGATTGCGGTGGCTTCCCGCACGCGCTCCACATCTTCGCCTACTCCAGAGCTGCCTGAAGAGTAGGAGAGCATCGCGATTTTAGGGTCAATCCCAAATGCTTTGCTGGTCGCCGCAGACGATATGGCGATCTCTGCAAGCTGCACTGCTGTTGGGTTGGGGTTGATCGCACAGTCACCATAAACGGACACGCGATCTTCCAGACACATAAAGAATACAGAGGATACGATCGATGCATCAGGCCTGGTTTTGATAAATTGCAATGCTGGCAAAATGGTGTGCTGCGTGGTGTGCACGGCGCCAGAGACCATCCCGTCTGCCTTGCCCTGATAGACCATCATCGATCCATAATAGGACACGTCTTCCATTAAATCCCGTGCCATGGCGAGATTTACATTCTTGTGCTTTCTTAACTCGTATAACGCTTTCGCGAAAGCGGAAAAGTCTTCACTCTCAGCGGGATAAACGACATTTACTTTATTCAGGTCAAGCCCTAAATCTAGCGCTGCAATCTTCTCTGCGATCTCTTTTCTATCGCCCAAAAGTGTGATTTGCACAGCATCGATATCTGTCAATTGCTTGGTCGCTCTTAATATGCGCTCGTCCATTCCCTCAGGCAAAACGATGTGTTTCTTGTGTGCGGTGGCTCTTTTCAACAAATTATACTGAAACATCCTGGGTGTAATGCTATCGGTTTTGAAGGTGATCAAACGCTCCACCAGCGCATCGACATTTATATATTGTTCAAAATCCTTTACAGAAGTTTCAATTTTTTGAGTGTTTGCCGCATAGATCTGGGATTTGATATCGCCTATGGTATTTGTGACCTTAAAAGTGCCCTCTTGTACAGAAATAATGGGAACCACATCAGTCAGTCCCTCAATCAGTTTGTTGATGGAATCTTCTGGAACCAGCCCGCCAGTCAACACAATACCCGATATGGACGGATAGTTTGCCGAGCTGTGCGCTTGTAATGCACCCAGAATTATATCGGCTCGATCGCCGGGCGTTATCACCAGGCCGTTCTCCTTCAAATGGGTTAAATAATTGCGCAACTGCATCGCACCAACGCTGAAATATCCGGCCTGATTGTTTAAATAAGCTTCGCCAAATAGCACTGTTCCATCCAGTGCCTCCACGATTTCCTTTATCGACGGATTTGCCAAAATAGGGTTGAGGGGTATAGCATTAACGATCACATCGCTAGGCAGAATCTTCTGCAATGCGCTAATAATCGGTTCCCGATTTTCTGTTTGAACCTTATTAGCAATAACCGACAAAACCTCTACGCCCTTATCCCGAAAAGAGTCAAATGCAATCTGTAGGCTCCCCACTAAATCTTCAAAAGATTTCCCCACACCACTTGCTAGAATTATCGCCGGGACACCTAGGTTTTTAGCAATCATCAGATTGACATCAAATTCAATGAGCGATCCTTCCCCAGAAAAACTGGTGCCTTCAATCAGCACATAATCAAAGCGTTCTTCCATCGCCTTATATTTCTCAATAATCCGGCTTATGATCTGATCCTCCCGATTCAAATTCTTCAATCGGATCACCTCGCCACGCTGGAAGGCATAGGCATCCTCAAACTTGAGGTCCAGATTAAAGTGGGAAGTAATGGTGTTGATATGGTTATCGATTTCCCCTTTCTTAAAGTCATCAATAATGGGCCTGAAATAACCCACTTTGGCCGTTTTGCCCAACAGCAATTTCATAAGCCCCAGCGAAATAATAGACTTCCCGCTATGGGGTTCAATGGTGGTAATGTAGATCGCCTTGTTAGTTTGCAGTTGCGCCATAAGAAGTGGTGGTTTTAAAAAGGGAAATTATGTGTTCTTGTAAAAATAACCGATAGTCGTTTAAGGAACTAGGAAGTTGGTAGGAGTTGGTAGGGCAATAGAGTGGAGTTTCATCTAATTTAAAAAATAAGTTTCCAGTCTTCCTGCTCTCATCATAAAGAAAGTTTCCCTTAAAAGATATTGCAAGTTGAATCTTACTAATAACGGCGATTCACCCTTTAAGGACTAACGTTCTTGAAACCTTAAAATCTCATCAATCATAGGTTGCATCTTCTCGTCTATAAAACACTCTAGAATAGCATCTACTCCATGAATGGAGCCTTTAGTGTTGCGACCTACACTGTAAAGACCACTAACAATCTGATCATCTACAACATGATTACCAGTGGTAGTCACTTGTATTCCTAGATCATCTACATACTTCTGGCCAAGATGACGATCAATTATGGATATCATTAGTTCATCATCCAGATCGTCCGCGTTAGGTCTTGCGAGCACGCTATCAATCATGGCATCGCAAATAATAGATTTTGATTCTTTCACTATTTCATATCCATCTCTTACAAGCTTAATTTCAGGATTACTGACAAATTCAAGCCTCAATATCCCAGCTTCTTGTAAAGCAACCAACTCTAATATACTTTTAACCGGCGGGCCAAAACTATAGCGCTTTGCCTTATCGTTCAGAATGATGAAATCCTTGACAATATCCTTTGGTAATAATCGGTAGGAGTATAAATAATAGAGATCAATTTGAATCATGCGCCATACTTGACCAATCGTGTAATCTAGGGAAAATGGATGTTTCCCATGTGACATTTTACAAGTCAATTTCATATAATCAAGCGCGGGCATTTTCGTATTAATAATATGCTCGCTTTTTGTGGATTGATCTTTTAACCAGGCTATAATTAATTCTATTCCTTTTATGGGATCTAATTTTTCGTTAGCATAGTTCGATTCAAAGCCATTATAAATGCGTATTGTTAATTGCGCTACCAGTTTGAGAATATCATCTACACATTTAATCTTGTTCTCATGGATATCGTTTTTCAGTTGCACCAGCATCCGTTCCTTTCCAGCAGCAACCACATCAAAATAATCGTCAATTTTTTTACCTACCGGCTTGGGAACCATCGGTAACCCATCAAGGGAAAAAGGAATAATTTGGATAGCAACATCGCCTTTATATTTCAAGCGATAATCATTTTCAACTTCTTCAAAACTCCCTGGTTGATGACTCATTATCATTCCCACGACATCAATCATGGCTAGGCCGAACCCTTTTATAGCTATATGCTTAGAATTATGGTAGATGGCACTGGCCGCGGCTGTATAGATCTTATTATTAAAATCACAGTTTGTTTCCCTAGCATGCTCTTGAAATTCTAGGTTCTGTCTCGACGAATTATTTGATAAATGACCCAGTGCGAGAATTACATGAGTAGACCCATAGTGAGAACTACTGGTAGTAGACAACTCAATCTTTCCATCACGTTTAGCAAGTTTCTGTACTCGTTCTTTAACGATGGTAATAAGTCCTAATTTCTCTAAAGGTTCAACAATGGTTTTGGCACGTTGTTGTAAATAAGCTCCGGTAATTTTTCTCAGGGAAAATGAATCTTTCTCTGAGTTAATTTCTACATCATGTTCAACAGCGAGCCATTGTAAATAATTGGGAAATGAAGGAAAACGAACCCCTTGAATTTCAAACTCTGGTCGTCCATCAAAAGTTTCCAGTGCACGGTCAGATATATTACTGACATTTGTTTCTGATTGTCTAGGATCCCATGCCAGCCCAGTTCCCAAGATGTCATGAGGTTCAAATAATAAGATTTTATAGTGCAAATAATCAACTATTCGCTTTCGCGAAAGCGAAATAAAATAAAGTTCCAATGCATGCAGTCCTCTGGCTCCACAACCTACGATGGATAAATGATAAAATTCCTTCATATCACAAAGAAATAAACTCCACGATCAAATTACTCACTACATTTTCCCAATTCAATCGCATCACCATTTTTAAAAAATTCATGTCTAACTTAGTTACCATTATATCATTGCCTTATAGATAAGGGGGATATTAAATATAAATCCCATTCAAGTTTTGACTATGCTTTTTAGGCATTTGAAAATTTATTGCTTTTGTAAGTGATATCTGACAAATTTAATAATGAGCAAGACAAAATAACTATTCGAACTCACCATGCAATTGGCCATAAAATGTTGTTTTATTGCGAGTTTTTGAAAAAAAATAATGATTTATGTAATTCTGAAAAGATTCTTGCCTCATGCAAAAAAACCGCTTAATTACGATCCTTACCTTTCTTGATCTTTTCATCTGCCCATTTTTCATCGCTTTCAGAGGCATCTAGATCTTCTTGTTCCCACTGGGCTTCGGGAGTATAATTTAGTTTGACGTAAATAGGAAAATGATCGGATCCTATGTTCTTTTCTCTCGCCATTTCTACAAGGGTGAAATCATTAGTGTGAAAAATATGATCCAGCGGCCAGCGCAGTAATTTATAGTCAGCACTGAAGGTATTAAAAAACCCTCGTCCACGTCTGGGATCTAAAAGCCCACTAATCTTTTGAAAAACTTTAGTAGTACGGGACCAAGCAACATCATTAAGATCACCAAATACCAAAACTAATTCGGCATCTTTATCAATCTCTTTACCCATTAATAATAGTTCTGCATCTCGATTTGTTGAGGTTTTACTTTCAGAAGGACTAGGCGGTCGTGGGTGCAAGCAATGAATATTAACGCGCTTTCCATTATCCAGTTTTAAATAACCATGAAACGATGGGATATCATCCTTGATCAGGAATCGTATCTGCATATCCTCTAAAGGTAATTTGGAATAGAGGTGCATACCATAAAGATTATCCAGCGGTTCTTTTACCGTATAGGGATAATCTGCTTCTAGATGTTCAAGTGCATCTTCCCATTTCCTATCTGATTCTAATGTTAAGAATACATCTGGATCTCGAGAAGTAACTACATCAATAAACTTACCATAGTTGCGATTTGTGGTCAAAACATTACTGACTAGAATGCTTATTTCATTGTCGTTATCCGGCCCACTATATCTTTTGACTTGGCGTTTCCAAAAAATGGTATAGGGTAAGATATGCCACAATTGATAAATTAAACTGACAAGGACTAAGCCTGTTACGACCCAATGCAATGGAGTATTAAAATCATAAAAAATAATGCTTAGAATCAAGCATATAGATATGAAAACAGAGATTTGTATTCTAGGAAAATCAAAACCCCTTATCCACCAGTAATCAAACTTAGTAGTGGAAGCTATCGTGGGCAAGCAAGCCACAATATTAATTACTAATAAAACTACTTCTAAGAAACTCATATTCTAAAATCAATATAATTGCGACAAAAACTCGTTTCCATGTTCACAATTCAAATTGTTATAAAGGTATCAAGAATTTCACGGTCTAGAGGATTGAATAGCATAATGATGAAGAGTTCGCTTTCGCGAAAGCAAAATATCATTTCCTATCGCCTGCAAACTTAAAAGCTAAAGAAATCTGCTTTGCTATGTGTTGTGTTGCCTGACGTATTAACCAAATCAAATTCATTGGATTGCTTATTGTACTTGTAATCTTGCGCCCATTCTTTCTGGTTGTCAATAATGGCTGTTATCGCATTTGTAATAAACAGCAGCTCGGCATTAGTAAGAGTTGGATGTAGTGATACCCGCACCCATCCCGGTTTATCGGTTAAGTTTTTAGCTTCGATATCATTCATTATGCCCATTGAGGTTTCTGTATCTATATCCAGCAGATAATGAGCATAAGTGCTCGCGCACGACCACCCGCCGCGCACTTGAATTCCATAACGGTCATTAAGCAATCTAACCACCAAGTTGTAGTGCATCCCCTCAATATTGAATGAAATACAACCTATTCGGTTTTCGTTTTGACTCCCTAAAATATGTAGGGAGGAGTTTGATTTGAATTGGTTTGTGAACAGTTTCAATAACTCGAGTTCCCTTGCATGCATCTTATCAGGATCCATGGACTCCTTGAGTTTAATTACTAGAGCCGCGCGCATCACTTGAAGTATTCCAGGTGTACCACTATCCTCCCGCACTTCAAGATCGTCATGGTATTGTTGTTTACCAGAAGGGGTGGTCCATTTTACATTCCCGCCACCAGGTTGATCTGGAGTTGTTTTTTTGTGGAGTTTTTTATCATAGAGAAGAATACCGCAGCTTCCTGGACCTCCTAAAAATTTATGAGGGGAAAAGAATATTGCATCCAGCTTTTCTTCTGGATTCTCAGGATGCATATCCATAGAAACATAAGGTGCTGATGCTGCAAAATCAACAAAGCAGACACCAGCATGCTTATGCATTATTTTGGCCAGCTCATGATATGGGCTTTTAATGCCCGTGACGTTAGAACAAGCGGTAAAGGAGCCTATTTTTATCGAGCGATCCTTGTATTTATTCAGTTGATTTTCTAAATGTTCAGGATGGATGAGCAATTCCTCGTTAGGCGGTAATATGACAATGTCTGCATCTAGTTCAAACCAGCAGGCCTGGTTAGAGTGATGTTCCATGTGGCTTAGGAATATGACGGGCTTATCGTTAATACTATCGTATAAGCTGGAATCATTTTTAGCTTTGAGATCCAGAATGCGCAATAATTTATTGAGCGCCCCAGTCATGCCAGTTCCCGTTGTGATTAGAATATCATCACCAGATGCATTTACATGTTGTTTGATGATATTCCTAGCCTCGTGATAGTGATAGGTAGTTTCCTTACCGCTCTCGCTGGAAAACGAATGCGTGTTTGCCATGATGGGACCTATACCATTACAGATCTTGTCCTCAATGGGCTGATACAATCTACCACTGGCGATCCAATCTGCATAAAGCATTTTTTGCGAACCATAAACCGTGTCAAAATGAAAATCCCTTCCAACAATGCCCGTTCTGAATGGTTTAAAATAATTCTCTAGAGATGTGGTGTTTTTCTCGTTCTGCTCGATAATTAGTTCCTCTTTTATCATTGCTTAAAGTTTTCAATTCCTGTTTTGAGCCATTGATCGTACTCTTCATAATCAGGAGTATAACCTACTGGTTCGTTCAAATTTTCCTCATCAAGTCCTATCAATACATAAAATGGCTGCGTATTGGTTTTATAACGAATGGTCTGGAATTCGCTCCATTTTTGACCTATGTATTTCAGTTTTTTGCCTGGTCTTAGTTTTGATTCGGTTACCTCATCTTCCGGTAGCGGTCGTTTATCATCCACATAAAGAGAGATCAGTACTACATCGTTTTTCAACTGCTGCAATACTTGTGGTTTAGGCCATACGTTTTGCTCCATCTTGCGACAATTAACACACGCCCATCCCGTAAAGTCCAGCATGATGGGTTTGTTCACTTTTTTAGCGTAAGCGAGCCCTTTATCATAATCATTAAAAGCTAGAATTTGATGCGGAGCCAGTAAATGTGCGCCATCAGGAATTTCCTGTACGGCGCCTCCAGAACCTAATCCCACTTTAGAATTCCCAACACCGTAAGGCGATTCTGCATAATCTAACGGTGGTGGGAATGCACTGATCAGATTGAGAGGCGCGCCCCAAAGTCCGGGAATCATATAAACGGTAAATGCAGCGACCAGCAAGCCCAGACACAGCCTTCCTACCGATATTTTAGTCATTGGAGAATCGTGGGGCAACTGGATTTTCCCCAAAAGATACAGCGCCAGCGCTCCAAAAACAGTAATCCATATCGCAAGGAAAACCTCGCGTTCGAGGAAATGTAATTGCAACACAAGATCTGCTTGTGAAAGAAATTTAAATGCTAGTGCCAATTCTAGAAAACCTAAAACCACCTTGACCGTGTTGAGCCACCCGCCAGATTTAGGCAGCGAGTTCAGCCATCCAGGAAATGCTGCAAAAAGAGCAAAGGGTAATGCAATCGCTAGGGAAAATCCTAACATGCCGATTATGGGAGCGATCCCACCTTTAGAAGCCGCCTCTACCAGCAGGGTTCCCACAATAGGTCCCGTACAGGAAAAGGAAACGATAGCGAGTGCCAGTGCCATAAAAAACATTCCTACCAGGCCACCGCGATCTGCTTGCTTATCTACTTTATTCACCCATTTATTAGGTAACATGATTTCAAACGCGCCTAAAAAGGAAAGTGCAAATACAATCAATAATAAAAAGAAAATGACATTGAACCAGACGCTGGTGGATAACGCATTGAGGGCATCTGCGCCAAATATGGCGGTGACCGCCGTACCTAATAGCACATAAATTACCACGATAAAGGCACCATAGATTATAGCATTCTTAATTCCCTTAGCCTTGCTCTTGCTTTGCTTTGTAAAAAAGCTCACTGTCATGGGAATCATCGGGAATACACAGGGTGTAAGCAATGCCGCAAAACCTGAAATAAAGGAGATAATAAAAATGGCCCACAGTCCTTTGTTTGATTCTTGTTTTTCCTCCTTTTCAATCTGTGCTACTGCAGCACTTTCACCGCTGTTGTCATCTTCTATCGATTGTGTGATATCTGCAGACATGGCTGATGCAGAAGCCTCAGTGGCGGTTGATAAATCAAAATTTAAATCAACGTAGGAAGGAGGGAGGCAGCGCTCATCATCACAGACCATGAATTCTACCTCGCCCGTGATCTGGTCAAGGGAACCGTCACTCACTTTAATGCGTTGTCTGAAACTAGCACTGTTCCCAAAAAAGGTAATCACCATATTGAAAACAGGGTCATTAATCGTCACCCCTTTTTCTTCTCGCGTATCACCAACCAATTCATAACCGGTGACCTCGTTAAAAGTAAAAGTGGTCGGGATAGGACCGTTTTCTGGAACGCTTTGAGAATATAAATGCCATCCCGGATCAATGGTAGCATTTGCGACTAGATCATATTCATTCTCAGAAATTTGCTCCACAGATGTCGACCATGTGACGGGTTTGAAAATCTGTCCCGTAGCGACAAATGCAAAGAGTAAAAAACCAAGAAAAAGAAAATGTCTCATAACATACTGTTTTTATAAGGTGAGATAGAGGGCGAACTCTACTTTTTAAGTGGCTCTCCGTTTTGATCGAGAGATCCCGCTTTTATGATTACTAGTTTATTCAAATCAATATATTTTTTGATGGCATCATTTACCTGCTCGACGCTAACGGCATTGAGATCTTTAGAATATTGATAGACATAGGATGGATCTTCCCCACGCTCCACGACAGAAAGAATGTTAGCAGCCATTCCTGTAGTAGTGGCAAGTCCTATCTTAAAACTACCATTTAGATTTGACTTTGCGTTCTGTAACTCGGTGGAAGTTACTCCATCTGCTACCCATTTTTTGAGTTGCTTCATGGTGGCATCTTCACCCTTCTGTAAAAGTTCTGGGTTGAAAGATGCGTTGATCATCCAGTGACCGCCAGTAAACTGGTGCCCACTGTGCGCGCTGTAGATTCCGTAAGTGAGCCCTTCTTTATCACGCACGTTCAACATCAATCTACCAGAGAAATCGCCACCTAGAATAAAGTTGCCTAGGTAAAAAGGGAGGTAGTCTGGATTTAATCTATCCAGTCCTGTGTATTGCGCTATAAAAAATTCAGCACTTGGTTTTTCTGGTATGGAAATTACCGTGGTTTTGCCCTCTACTTTTGTCATTGATTTCTTCTTGACGTCTCTTGCTGTTCCACCTTTCCAGTTCTTAAAATGAGAATTCAATGTTTTGTAGATGACATTATTATTTACATCACCTACTGCTACCAGATGCATGTCTTTAGGACCAAAATAAGTTTGATGAAACGTCTTCACATCAGCGATGGTGGCGTTTTGTGTGTTGTCAATTCGATCTTGTATGCTATAGGAATAATTAGGGTGTCCTTCTTTATAGATCGTTTGTGCCAGCATGATGCGCCCTTGTGTACCAGGATCAGAGAGACCTTGTTGCAATTGACCTACATATTGTTGCTTCAACAACTCAAATTCATTCTCATCAAATAAAGGAGAACGTAATTCCTCCGCAAGAATTTGTACCACAGTATCCACATCATCTGACAAGCATTTGAAACTCATACTTACCTTGTCATCGTCCGCGCCTATGTAAATATATACGCCCAGTTGCTCCAGCTTTCGCGAAAGCGTGCTCTTATCATTTTTAGTGGTTCCCTTAGAAAGCATTGCTGCAGTGAGACTGGGAATCATTTCATTTTTAGCTTTGCCGAAATAGGCATCAATGGGAAAACTTGCTGCCACGGTTAGAAAACCTTTGGCACCTGTTTTTTTGGTAATCACATCAATTCCTGCAATCGTTTTTCTATTGAAACCGGAGTCATCCTTTAATATTTTAGTGATCGTCACCTCATCAGTCTGGATTGATGGATTATCAAAGTTATTAAAGAGTGCTGGATCGCGGTAAAAGTTTGGCGATGAGGTTGTGGTAAATCGAGTAGCTTTCGCTGTAGTTTCTGGGTTGGAACCGCTGGACTTAGGGATGAAATATCCCGTGGTACTTTGATCTTCAACCAGATATTTTACTGCGACTCTGTCCACATCTGCAGCGGTAACTTTTTGAAGTTTTTTGCTTCCATTGATATAATCGGTCCAGTCGCCACCGGCAATATATTCTGCAAGATCTGCTGCAATGCTGCCAGCACCATCACGGTTAAGGATGGCTTGCGCATTGTTGTTTGCTACAATCCTGTCAACATTTTTTTGTTGAGCGCCGTTCTTTTTAAACTCTTCGATTACATCAATCAATCGCTTGTCTAGATCTTCATTTTCTTTAGAAACATCAAATCCTGTCCCTACTGTTAAAAGACCTACTTCTTGAAATTCTGATGCAGAGGCGTAGGCATAAAATGCCTCGCCACCGTCAACGAGTTCGCGGTGTAGGGAAGATAATGGACCGCCACCTAACAATTCTGCCAACACCGTAATTGCTGGATAATCCTCGTGAGAAACTCCGGGAATTTTAAAACCTTGAAGTACCACCTTGCTCTCGCCTGCTTTTTTAATAGTGACACGTCTAGGCCCGTATTGTGTTGGTTCTTCCGTATTAGGCGATGGAATCTCATGGGTGGAGCGATTAATTTTTCCAAAATGCGTATCGATCATTTCAAAAAGTTCTTTCTTATCAAAATCTCCTACCACTGTTAGATAGGCATTATTAGGCCAGTAATACGTATCATAAAAGTCCCTCAAGTCTTCCATAGGCATATTTTCAATATCAGATCGCCAGCCTATGGTAGCGTGATGGTAAGGATGAGCCATGTAAGCCGTTGCCCATATTTCTTTTCCCAGCACAGAGTTGGGGTTGTTCTCACCACGTTCAAACTCGTTGCGCACAACAGTCATTTCCGCATCTTTATCTTCCTGCAGCAATAATAAGTTGCGCATGCGATCTGCCTCAATTTCCAGAGCCAGTTCCACTTTGTCACTGGGGATCGTCTCATAATAATTGGTCCGGTCGTTCCAGGTGGTCGCATTCATTTGTGCACCTATGCGCGTCAATTCAGTATCGATTGAATTCCCATTTTCCCGATTGAACTTATCGGTTCCCTTAAACATTAAATGTTCTAGTAAATGGGTGGATCCTGTGTTGCCGGTGACCTCATGTTTCGAGCCTACCATATAGACCATTTGTACGTTTACTACGGGAGCTGCCTTATCCTGCACCAGTAGAATTTTCAAACCGTTAGGCGTGTAAAGGTATTCTTCCACTCCTTCTAGAGCTCGTGTTTTTGTAAATAGGGTTGATGGGGATTGCGCTTTCGCGAAAGCGGAAACCATCAAAAGGCAAACAAGATACATGCATACCGTAGTGCAACTTAGATTCTTCATAGACCGATTTGTTAGTAATTATCAAGCAGTATTCTCGCTGGATAGGGCAAAAAAGAGCTTATTCCTAGAGGTTATATCCAGGATGATAGTGAGAAATTAAAGTAAAAAAAGCCTCCCATCGGTATCCATAAAATGCCGATGGAAGACTCTAAATTGAGGAGTGGACTAGATGTCTAAAGAGTCGAAAAGCTCCTTCAATCGTGGTTCACTAGGGCGAGGAGCATCATAGGTAATGATGTTTCCCTGTGGATCTAACAAAATAAATCTTGGTATTCCATATATGTAATAGTCTCTTACAAATTTAGAATCTATCTGATTATCAGCCAGCAATTGTGTACCATGAAGTTCTTTATCTACAATCATATCACGCCACTTTTGTTCATCCTTTGCAGGATCGTCAATGGACAGACCGATAAACTGGATATTCTTGTCAGCATATTCCTTCTCAATCTCATTCATGTAGGGCATTTCAACAATGCAGGGAACACACCAGGTCGCCCATATGTCTATGTAAACATATTTACCACGGTAATCTTCAAGGTCATTTGTTCCACCACTATAATTTACATAATCTGTAAAAGGTGGAGAGGGCATTCCCTTGCTAAGCTTGCTATTAATCTCTAACTGTTCTTTGTGCTGCGCAGTAATGTCTGTCTTGAAATTTTGAAGATTTTCTTTTTGTAATGTGATAAACTCTGGGGACATCACTTCTTTCTTAGCATCTAATATCTCTATAAGGCCATTGTTATAATCGTCGGTTTTACGGTCAAAAGCAGCATCGTCAAGAGCTAGGTATTCCTTATAATCTTCACCCATTAAAACCCCACTGCGTTTGTTTTTCTCTCTAAGAAAATTATTTTCCTCGGCTCCTTTCCCTGAAAAAGCAATGGTTTTTGTGATATTTTCTTTGTCAAATGTGAGTTCTAGATCCATATCGTTTTCTAGATAGATCCCGAATACATTTTCATAAACCCCATTGAAAGAGGCTGGTTCTTCCAGTTTTAAAGTGTCTCTAAAAACACCATTCTTATCAACTGGAATAGTTACTGATTTACTGGTGGCTGGATTGTACAGCCTAAAACCTAATCCTTCTGTAGGGTTGCTGATTTTCCCGTGGATGACGGCATAATCTTTAGGCGGTTGTTCTTCTTTCTTGCAGGAAGCAAGGATTAGGCACATAAATAATAACGATAGATATTTCATTGTTGTTTGTTTTAAAAATTAGTATCCCGGATTTTGTATTAGGGCATTATTTCCAGTAATGGCAGTTGTTGTGTACGGGAAAATAAATTTGTCTTTGGTGGTTAAAGTTGGTTTTATTGCTGCAGCAGAGATATCGCCTAGTTGATCATAACGAACCAAATCATAATAAGGCTCTCCATTTTCAAAAAATAGTTCCAATAACTTCTCCTGACGGATATCTTCAAGAAGCGTGGCTTTGTCGGTAAACACTTTATCCGTTGCTCCAGCTCTATTTCTTATGGTATTTAAACTACCTAGTGCAACCGTTGCAAGATCGCCTCCGGTTCTTCTTGCCTCAGCTTCAGCATGTACTAGATAAATCTCGCCTAATCGTAAGTGGTATAGTGTGTTGTTCTCACTGTTCGTAAAGTCATTATAAGGATATTTTCCATTTGATTTCACACCTTTGGTTGCTCCAGAATAAGCATAGCTAAATCTTGCATCATAGCCACTTCCAACACCGCTAAGTGATCCATCACTTCCTGTTCCCACCTGGTTGTCAGCAATACTTCTAAGCGTTTCACTGTAAGTAGTTCTATTTACCTGGCTCATTTGCGTACCACCTTCTGCTCCTGGGCCCGTAAATGGGGCAAATAAAACCTCAGAGGAATTTGACTTGTTAATAAAGATGTTTTGATAGTTAGACTCAAGGGAATAGCCATCTGTATTATTAATGACTTCAAGTGCTAGGCTTGCAGCGATATCATAATTACCGCGATATAATTCAACTTTAGAAAGTAATGCTCTGGCAGCGGTACTTCCCGAATAAAAATGTTCAATAGATTTTGGACCATTCTGTGCAGCAAACTCTAGATCTGCAGCGATGAGGTCGTACGCTTCCTTAACCGTACCACGAGGTTTTGATTCCAACTCTGTAGAAAAATTTGTACTTAGTACGATTCCAAAATTAGAATTGAGGTCATAGAATTGGCCAAAATATCTCAGCAGGTAAAAGTTGGTAAGTGCTCTTTGAAACTTAGCTTCAGATATGATGATGTTTTTACGATCCTCTTCAATACCTACCGCTTTGCCAGCCTCTAATTCTTCAATTAGGAAATTGGTTTGGTTCACGATTTTGTACAACCCATTATAAAGGTTTGTCAAATAACGATTGGTTACTGGTATATTGTTAGTGTTATAGGGTGTAGAACCTCCTGATAGAAATCCGTTAATGACTCCTTCATTCCCGTAAGCAGCAACATAAATGGGAAACCCACTTACATCAAATTCACGTCCTAAATCATAGACTCCATTAAGTACTTGTTGTGCAGATGCCTCGTCACGTATGGCGTTTTCAGAAACCAACTGATTAATAGGCTGAATGTCATCCATGCTACAACTGCTCACGATAAAAGCTATTGCTGCAAAAACTAATATTTGAATATTGTTTTTAATATTTTTCATCTTTTGATTTTTTAAAATTGGACTTGTAGTCCTAATGAGAATGATTTAGCTAGCGGGTAAGGATCATCGTTGCCTGTCTGACTGGTGATACCGCCACGCTCAGAGAATGATTCTGGATCTAATCCTGGCCATTTAGTCCAGGTAACTAGATTAGATCCCGTTAACAAGAGTCTTAAGTTCTCCACGCCCATTTTTTGCATTGTAGCTTGATTAAAGTTGTAGGTGAGCTGTAAACTCTTTAATCTTAAATAAGAGTTATCAAACAAATATCTATCAGAAACTCTACTGCTTTGAGAAGGGTCAAAATAAAGGGCTCTTGCATAACGAGCATCCGTATTTTCTGGAGTCCAAGTGTTCAATGCATATTCACTGTATTTATTAGGTCCTAATGCGTTGAACGCTTCTTGCGGTATCGCATTCCAGATGGATTCACCACCTACAGAATATTGGAATAGTGAGGTTAAACTGAAGTTCTTATAAGTAAAAGTGTTAGAAATACCACCGAAGAATGATGATTCAATATCTCCTATAATCGTGCGATCATCTGCAGTGATTTGTCCATCTCCATTTACATCTACATATTTAAAATCGCCTATACCGGTAGATAATTGATCATATAAACCAGTGGCAGATCCTGCGTTAGCAGCATCAACCTCGTCTTGAGACTGGAAAATTCCCGCTACTTTATAACCTTTAATGGTTCCTACAGGCTCTCCTTCAACAAAGAAGTCAAGCTGGAAAGGATTGATACTCGCACCATTCAATTTTACCAGTTTATTTCTATTTAAAGACCAGTTAGCTCTAGCACTCCATGTAAAATCTTCAGTCTGTATAATATCTCCTCCTATTCCTAATTCAACACCTTTGTTAGTAACATCAATGAAGTTTGCAAAATATGTGTTAGGTCCCAGTTCTAATGCGATAGGCGTGTTTACCAAGGCGCCTTCCGTTTTTCTGGAGTACACGTCGATACTACCTCTTAATCTGGAATTAAAGAATCCAAAGTCAAGTCCTAGATTGACCTCGCTGGTTTCTTCCCATCCTATATCTTTATTAGGGAACGTATTGTTTGCAACAATTGCAGAGCTTCCATTGTAAATATCGCTGGAATTGGTCTCAAAGAACTGTAGGTAAACAAAATCTGATACGTTTGTAGATCCCACTTGACCTACACTTGCTCTTATTTTAAGATCATTGATGCTTTCGTTTTCACTAAGGAATTCTTCATTAGCAATATTCCAGCTGGTGGAAAGCGATGGGAAATATGCTCTCTTATTACCAGGGCCAAATTTTGAAGAAGTATCCGTTCTAAAGTTTACCGTTGCGTTATATAAATTCTTGTAAGCATAAGTAACTCGAGAGAATAGGGAATTTAATCCCGACTCTCGTCTACTGCTGGAGTATCCCAAAACATTTTCTGCTGAGGAGCCATTGATCAATATATCCTCATCTGGAAAACCAGAATAGAATTGAGTATTCGTATCAAAGTTAGTTCTATCCCAGGCAGCACCGGCTAATGCACTCATCCTATGATCTCCGAAGCTAAAGTTATAATTTGCCGTCAGGTTTGTGGTAATATTAGAAACGGTAGAGCGATCCTCAAATAGAAAAGAATCGTTGTCACCGAAGCCAAAGTTTGTTTGAGTGAAGCCTGGTATGAAAGAGCTATTATTTGTATTAAATACAGCCGCATTAACATCTGCCTTTATTTTTAAGCTTTTTATAGGCTCAATTTCTAGATAAGTGTTTCCAATAAAGTTGTAAGCCTTGTTTCTAGTTTTATTACCTAAACGCATCAATGGATTAGGCTCAAAAGTTTCAAAACCAAACTGGTAATCTGGCTGGGCTAATAAATTACCATCCTCATCATAAACTGGTAGATCTGGTCTTGCACGTGCGATGGATGTATTCACAGTAAACTGATCCAGCACAGTGTTTTCGCCATTTTTAGCATCAGAATAAGAAACGTTGATCGTACTTCCTACTTTAATGAAATCATTAATATCAGAATCAAGAGACATTCCCAGTGTGTACTGCTGCAATTCATCTTTGACCGTCAATCCTTCTTGATCGATAAAGGCAAGGTTCATTGAGTAGTTTGTATTCTCACTACCACCCAGCAAACCTACATTAGCTTGTTTAGTTATGGCTGCACTTCTAAAAACCTCCTTATTCCAGTCTGTATTTGCAGTACCGAAAACGTCATCGCGCAATCCATTATTTGTCGCTTGGAATGTTCCAAAATCAAGATCAACATTTGCGACATTTCCTAAATCAAAAGCTGTAAATGCATCCAACTGACCTGTGTTAATAGCGTTAACCGAATTGTTCACGAGCAAATCATAAAAGGCTCTGTATTGAGGGCCGTTTAGTGCATCCACCGTATTAATAGGCTCAGCAATTGTTGTCGTAAATGAGGTGCTTATTCTTGGTTTTTGGTTACGTTTTCCTTTTTTGGTTTGGATGATGATAACTCCGTTTGCCCCACGAGATCCATAGATGGATGTTGCTGCTGCATCTTTAAGAACATCAAAACTTTCAATGTTCGTCGGGTCAAGAGTTAATAAGGGGTTTGTTCCACCTATCGCATCTAGGTTAAATGGAACACCATCGATAACAAATAACGGCTGGTTCAATCCATTTGAAGATAGAGGAGAAGTTATCCCTCTTACATTGATACGTACAGGAGAACCTGGACGACCTGAAGATTGTGAAACATTAACCCCTTTAACGAGACCACCTAGAGCCTTATCAAAACCTATAGATCCAGTAGCTGATTGTACCAATTCTTTAGTGTCTATCGATGATACTGCACCAGTGACATCTTCTCTTTTTTGCTCGCCATATCCTATCAATACGATGCCTTCCAGCTGAGCAAAATCTTCCTGCATCGTTATGTTTATCACCGTGGTTTGTTCCACCACAGCACGCTCCGTTTTATATCCCAAATAAGAAAATACCAGAGTGGATTCTCCGTCCTTTAACTTTACCGTATACTCTCCATCAAAATTTGTTACCGCTCCCAGATTAGTTCCTTCTACAGTCACGCTCACGCCTGCCAGTGGCATTCCCGACGGATCTTTAACGATACCAGTGATGATCTTTTCGGGCATTTTCAGATCGACATATTTATAAGGACTTGATTTTATAATAATCGTGTTTTTGTCCGATAGACTCACGCTAAAGTTGCCGCCTTTTAAACTCGCGTTGAGAAGATCATTTGCTTTAACGGTGCCTTTCTTGAGGTTCACTTTCGCGAAAGCGTTAAATATTCCTTCTTGGTACACAAAACGATAATCCGTTTGTTCCATAATTAGATCAAACACCTCGTCCACCGTGATGGTTTTGTTCCTATCTATCTTAACAGTAGTGTTTTGCGACGTCACCGTTTCTGGAGTAAATCCGAAAGCAGAAATGCAAAAAAGAAAAAGAAAACTTCTCATAGTGAAGAGCATTAGTTTTTTTCGAGGCTTGAAAAAAACACTCGGTGGTTTAATTTCCATAAATTTGAATGTTACTTATTGATTAGACTTGATTGATTAGTAATGACTAGGGGAATGAAGAATTAAGCTTTCGACGGTGTAATCTTCTTCCCTTTTTTATTTTATATAAATGGTATTTCTTTTGATTTGATAGCTTTGGATCTCACTGGCTTCCGTCAGGACATCTAAAATTTCTTTTATGGACTGATCTTTAGAAAGGACTCCTTTAAATGTGGCATTTTTTAAGGAAGGTTTTTCAAAAACGAACTGCACATCGTACCATCTTGAAAGAACCATGGCTAGTTCTGTCAGCGTTTTACCTCTAAAACTGAAGATGCCTTCCTTCCAAGAGACCTCATCGTAAATGTTCACTTCATTTAGTGATATTCCACCGGCATCAGATGCAACAATAGCTTGCTGACCAGGTTTGAGTGTCACTGTTTTATTTTGAGTTGCCAACTCAATTTTTCCTTCGGCAAGAGTGGTTAATGTTTTCTTTTCATCCTGATAAGCCTTTACATTAAACTCTGTTCCCAGTACATCAATCGTTTGATTTCTAGCCAAAACTTTAAAATGCTGGCCATTATGCTCCTCACTAGGGGATACATCAAAGAAAGCCTCGCCATAGACTAATTCAACGACACGAGGCTGACCATCAACAAAATTCTGGGGGTATTTTAACTTGGTTTCTGAGTTGAGCCATACCTTAGTATGATCTCCTAAAACAACATAATATTGACCACCGCGTGGAATAGTTAGAAAATTATAGGAAATTGTTTCGCTGTCTTTGGAAGCGCCATCGTCATAAACTAAACTGTTACCTGTACTATTTACATTGCTATTGCTATAAGTGCTGCCTTTTTCCAAAGTGATTTCCTCACCAGTATCCAATGTTAGAATTGCTTTATCAGTCCCTGCATTAATAGGGGTGTCAACGATTAGGTTCTCTGAATCTACCGCGCCATCAGTCGTGAACAAAAACATGCTACCGAATATTAAAATAGCAACCGCTGCTGCCGCAGCTAGATAGCTCCATTTAAAGATCGGCTTCTTTTCTACCGCTTCTTCCTTTTCAATACTATTCAAAACTTCCTGCCAAACCTTAACTGTACTCTGATCCATCCGATCAAATTCTTTGACAGGATTCTTGCCATCTCTAGGTTGGTAAGATTTCAGAAAAGCTTCCAATAATTGGGTTTCCCGATCCTTGCAGGTTCCATCAATATATTTGGAAAAGAGGGATTTTGCTTCTTGCTTATTCATAGTTAAATTTTGAAATACCAGGCATTTTGTAATATGGCTTTCATAGGTAAGTACCAGAAAAACTATTAAGGTACACGTGCAAAGTCAATTATTTTTAAGAATATAATAGAAAAACACGCTTAACCCTTGTCAAATCAGTAATCTTAAGGAAAATAAAAAATTTCTTATCGGAATAAAAATAGGAACAAATAGACCAACCCATCATCCTTCAAATGATTTTTCACGTGAGTTAATGCTTTTCCTATTTGATTTTTGACAGCTTGAATGGAAATACCCAGTTGATCAGCTATATCCTTATTGGACATATATTCAAACCTACTCATCTTAAAAATCTGATTGCAACGTGGCGGCAATTCCTCTATATAGATATGGATGGAACGTTCTAGATCATCATATTCCATTTTTTTAAAGGAATCGATGGAGATGTCCAGGATGTTTAATCGGGTGAGATCTTCCGTTGTGAATTTTTGATCTCTGAAGTATTTGAATATTTGAAACTTAACTGCCCTGAATAAATAGGAGCTGACATTATCGATTTGTATTGTTGTTCTCTTAGACCATAATCCTATAAAAATATTCTGAACGATATCTTCAGTTGCTGCTGTATTACTGAGGATACTATTGGCATAAACCAACATCCTCTTGGCATGACGTTCATAGATTTCTTGAAACGCCTTCCTATCATCATGGGCGATGCGCTCAATTAAATCTTCATTACTTATAGTGGTTAACATTCAACGGTCTGTGGATCGTTAAATTTATAAAAATTAAGAGTCGTTAAAATATTTTGCAATGAAGAATTTAAAATTATCTAAGTAGAAGATGGTTTTTATAGTTAATGATATTTTTACGCACCTTCTAAAACATCTCTTTACATGATGATAAGCGTCAAACCGTTAGGCGCCTCGCCAGCCACCTTTAATAACAGCGATCCAGAACCACAGGTGGGATCGTATGCACTGTAAGAAGGCTTGTCTGCCTTGTGGACATCAATGACTTTGGAAAAGATCCGCGAAACTTCCGCAGGAGTATAGAATTGGCCTTTGCTTTTACCGGATTCCGTTGCAAAGTGACGCATTAAAAACTCGTAGGCATCGCCTAGCACGTCATCATCTTCGGCACGGTTGTTCTTAAAATTGAGCGCAGGATTTTCAAAAATGGCAATGAGCTTAGAAAGCAATTCTACCTTCTCCTTGTCGCTACCTAGTTTTTCGTCATCGTTGAAATCGACGATTTCCAGCGAACCACCCAGTCAGTTAGAGTCAAAAAGCGGTCGCAGTATTTCCTTATTAATGCGGTCACCAATATCTGGCTGACCTTTAAGCGCCACCATATCTTCAAAAGAGGCACCTTGTGGTACCTCGATCAGACTGTTTGCATTACCTGCATATTTATCTGACACATAATTTACAAAAAGCATCGTCAGTACGTAATCTTTATATTGTGAGGCGTCCATACCGCCGGCACCCCTTAATTTATCACAGCTATCGCAAAGGAAAGCGTAGAGTTCTGATTTTTTTATGGCCATTTAGTAGGGTTTGTAGTTGTTTCGCTTTCGCGAAAGTAGGATATTAAAAATATGAGGTCGTAGAATGTGAATGATTAAAGGTCTGTTAGGTGATCTAAGATTATAAATTTGACTTAATTAAAAAAGCTCCATATCCACTCATAAGTGCTTGCGAAAAAAGAGAAAATGAAAACTATCAAATAATAAATTACTACGCTCAATACTAAAACAGCAATTGCTAAAAAAACGGCTTGCTTATTGACTTTTTTAATAATTGCGCGATCATCCTCTACAAAACCTGTTACAAGTCTAAAGTTTTTTTTGTACGACCTATAGAAAAGGTCTGCTATATCACCCACAAAAAACGGTATCAATCCTAAGGTGACATCTGCAAGAATATTAAAAAGTATGGCCATCGATAATGGAATCGATTTAATTCTGAATAAGGATACGTATAAAAATGGTAGGCTAAAAAGAATAGTTATCGCATCTCCTACAATTGGGATAAAACCTATAATACCATCTAGAAAATACCTGTCCATCCATTTAGTCGTAAACTTTATGAGCTTGTAAGATTTGCTTTTTTCGATTTTAAGCTGTCGATCATTTTTACGAGTTTTACGCTGCTTTTCTTTAGCAAGAGCTGCTGTAACATCGACTCCTAGATCTTCCGTAAGTTGATCTTGATAATTACTTTTTCTACGTGAGCTGCTTTGAGTAAAATTCTGTTCCATTAAATAGTGATTGATTTACCAGACTTAAACGTAGCGATAACCTCCATATCGGTAATCCAGAAATCATCCTCTGTTTCTATTAGTTCTTTGAGCGAATCTACCTGTAATTGTTGCTCGCTTGTATTAATAGATTTTATGACCTGAGCTAAAACTTGTGATCTATCATTCACGGCATCTACTTTAGTTTTAAACTGCTGTCTTAATTCTTCTAATTTAGATTCATATAAATTACGGGCTAAGAAGTTTTCAATCTCTAATTTCTTGAGTTTTGCGGTTTCTTCCACGATATCAATTGCGATTAAAGCCGTATCTAATATTTGCTTTTCCATCAAAAGAGATTGACCCTTTGTAATTGCTACATTATCAGAAGCGATCTTTTTTGAGGTTAGTTCTGTTAATTTTGAAATTTTATTAGCGTTATTAGAACCATTATTTTCATCAGTCTTTACTTCATCTTTCTTTGTAGGTACAATAGTATCAACTAAAGAGACTTCTTTAAACGCGGTAGTGATTTCGGTTTTTAGAGAATGAGTAAACTCATTTAATCGCTGCATAGTGCTATCTGGTAGTATTTCCAAATTCATTTGCTCAATTTTAATTGGTGCAAGAAATTCACTATCAATTTTTAATTCTGCTACTTTTCTTCCTATTCTAAGTAAATTTATAATGGGAACTAAGTGTTTTGATAACTTTTCTTGAATGTTATCATCCTCGCTTATAGTATTAAAAATAGCTGTACTGTTTTTATCCAGTTCGCGAGATAATTTCTTAAGCTGGATTTCCTTGAGTTGTAATGCTCGTTGATGATGTTCTAATTCTTCTTGATCAATTTTAACATCTTCATTTATATCAAAATATGCTTTGATTACTGGTTCATAAATTTTGTGCCACTCATCAATATCGCGGTGGTAGGATTTTTGCTTTGCTCCTAATGTCAAAAGTCTTTTAGCTGCATTAGGTTTTTTAGGCTTGTGAGCTAAGGATTCTTGATATAACTCTCGATAATCTTTTAGTAACATTTTATTAGAACTTAATCGATTCTCATAATTTGAAACCTGATTTTTATGATCTACCACTTGATTATTAAAATTATTCGAGTCACTTAATAGGGAGTCCTTCTCGGCTTTGAGATCTTTTAAAGCCGCGGTTTGATAAAACAATTCAAAAACACTTTCTAATTCACGATTAAATAAATTATCAAACTTGCGTTGAAAAATATGAGCAGTAGGTATTGAAACTTCATTAATCGTTTTATTTATAAGTTGTAATCTAAATAGGTCTGCCTCAATACTTGAAGTATCATAATCCATCTTCTGTCTCATTAATGCTACACCTTGGTTCAATCTTGTAGCATGTTTTGTTGCTTTCAAATGGGATTTGAGAATTGCAACACCAGCAAGAGCCAGAGCAGCTTTTGCATCTTTACTTTTACCTATAAGTTTTGAGGATTGTGAAAGATCATTAATAATCGAATCATTAATTATTGCGACTACCTCTTCACATGACTTCATTATTGAATCAAATTCCAGATCTATATTTTCAAGCATCTTATCTGCTTGCAAATACTCTATAGTATCAAAATCAAAAATTACTGGCTCGACTGCCTTAATCGCAGGGCCAAAAATGTCTGTAAGTCTTGTAACATTTTCTCTATAACGATTAACAATCTCTGTTCTAATTATAGAGTAGTCTTCAATCAAATTTAAAACACTCTGTTTTGCATCAATATAACCATATACGATTTTAGAATAATTTTGATAAAGCGCTTCTGCTTTATTCTTCACATTCTCTACTTTATAGGTTCCTGTAACCTTTGCAACTAAGTTTTTATCTTTTACAAATGCTCCAGCATATTCAATGAGTGCACCCATTTCACCGGAGAATGTGGTGAGTAAATCCTTTACTTTCTGTTCTTGAGTTATAAATAGTTCGTGAGCCTTGTTCAATTCTCCAGATTTGATGAGCTGCTTTATAGCCGAATTATCGATTATCGATCTTGTAAAATTATTATTATAGAAAACTTGTTCAATAGCTTCTTGAATTTCAGGCTTTTTGGTTGAATTAAATAGTTCGTGAATAAGGTCGTCTATGAGTGAAGAGTCTCCATCAATTCCTGAACTTTTCAAGTCATATGCAATATCCGCTCTAGCGTATATTTTTTTTTCTTGAAATAATTGTAGAGCTAACTTCTCAATATGAGCTAGTATTTGAGTTTTTTGAATTGGATTTTGTTTCATGGAAAATAGTTTTGGTTAGTGATTGTTGAGGCCATAAAGTTATACCTGTTTCCCCAGATACTGCTAACAGCGATATTAGATAAATAGTTTGAAAAGAGCTTATTAAATAGAGTTTGAAAGTAAAAAAGTCAAACCGTCCTCAACAGCCTTTGCTACATGTTTCTTGGCAAGATCGTTAGCGTAATATGTTTTATAGGAAAGTATTAAATCAGGCAAGGTGATTTTTTTGCTATAAAGAATCTTTTTCAGAATAGAAATCTTCTCATCAATAGTGGTTTCTTTCCATTCGGCTGAATAAGGGTCAAATACAGTTCTCAAAGTTCTGTGTTTATAGTTTGAACCAAATAGGCTATCTATAAGAGACTGGTAGTCATTTTTCATAGAATTATTTTAAATTATATTCATCACAAGACTCTGTATTTTCATAAACCTCGGTTGTTTGGCCCTCGGCCCAGTATTCTTTTAATGTCTTAAAACAAACCAGATATAGGGCTTCAAACTTTGTCTACCCTTTATCCTGTACACTGTTTTGATCTTCAAATTCAAACCTTACATAATTATCGTGCGTTATTATATTTTGAACATCATAAACTCTTTCTATAATTATAACCAAAACCATAAGGTTATTCCAGGCCAAATCAAATTCAGCATAAACATCTTCTTGAATCTCTTTTATCGAAAATAGGGTCTATTCATCAAGGAACCCCACATCCTTATGACTGATAATAAATTCCCTGAAATATGTATTGATTACTTTTTTATTCATTTGAAGACCTTTTTAATGAGCTGTTTAAAAATAGGTGATTCCTTATTTGATTTTGTATTTGTTTATGCAGGATCAACAAAACTCCAGCTCACGTCTCCTAAGTCTATTTTGTTATGCATATCAAATTCCATCCACAATGCTCCTGGAAATGCGTCACTGACCGTAAAACTAAATCCGGTCATCACAGTTTCTTCCATGTTGATCTTAGAGCAACGTTCAATTTCGTTCTTGATAGTAGCGTATTGTTCATCAGATATTATTATTTCTATTTTCTTCATTGTTGGAATTTAGTTCTGCGGTTGAATTTTCTTTCAGCTTATTTCTCTCTGGGATACTTAAAATAACCGCTACACTTCCTCCTTCAGAACTCCCCCAAATCCTTCCAGGTTCCATGTAACGGATGTTTTAATTTCTAATACGTTACAAACCTAAATATCGACTTCGCCAGATCGAGACGGACTGATTTAAAAGTTAAGACAAATGGTTTTCGCTTTCACATATCGCCTGCCCGAAGTATAAACTCCTTTATGGCTTCGCTCCTTTATAGCAAAAACCCGCCAGAATTCCGCGTTCAGAAATCCCCCAATTTCCTTCTGCTTCCCTGCAACGGCTTATTCTAACATTCAAAACAAACTTAAAATCAATGCAAACATAAAAGCAGACCTCGCCAGAATAAGGCGGACAGCGAACTAGATATGAATAAAGACATTCAAAAGTTTGAATAGTACCACAATTTGAAGATGCATCTCCACATTTAAGTGTAGTAAGATGCACTTATTGGCTTATTTAAAGGGCTAATACTTTATATTTACATAAAAAGAGCCATGTAATGCACTATGAAGATCTAATAAATTCCGTTAAACAACGTAGAGATATGCTTAACGTTACTCAAGAAATGCTTGCAGATCTTTCTGGCGTGGGCTTGCGTACGCTCAAACAATTTGAAAGTGGCAAGGGAAACCCAACGGTGGAAACCTTACAAAAGCTGGGCGATGCGTTGGGATTGGAACTTAACTTTCGCGTTAAAAACTTGATTGCTGAATAATGAGAGACGCCAGGGTGTTTTATAAAAAGAAAGAAGCTGGACGGCTCACGCAGCTTGATGACGGTAGTTTTGTGTTCAGATATCTAGACCAGTGGTTCGATGAAAGCAGCAAGCCTGCCGTCAGTCTGACGCTGGCTAAAACACAACAAGAATACCGGTCTGATTTTCTATTCCCATGTTTCTATAATATGTTACCAGAAGGCTCCAACAAGCAAACGGTTTGTTTTGAAAACAGACTAGATCTGGAAGATCATTTTGGAATCCTTCTAACTACTGCCAGGCATGATACTATAGGTGCCATTCAAATCTTAAAAGTGGAGAGCAATGGATAGATTAGTTATAAACCATTGTCCGGGAACGCTCAAAGTGGGCCATAGCGATTACAGTGCAACAGCTTTAAAGCGCGTGTTTGACGGTAAGAAGGTAAGTGCTTTTTTGCCCTATGATGCTCCAGCGAGCAATGAACTAACGGACGAGCTGTTTACAGAAAATCGCAGCAGGATATCTATTTCTGGAGTTCAAGAAAAGTTTTCTATACTACTAGAAAAGAACAAATTGCGTTTGACTAAGCAAGGCGAGCAAGGTCAATACATTCTAAAACCTATACCTAATGTAGGTAAAAACGCCAGCCAGATGCCAGCAAATGAGCACTTGACCATGCAAATTGCTAGACAAGTGTTCCAAATAGAAACTGCAGAAAATGCGATAGTGTTTTTTAAAAATAACACACCAGCGTATCTCACAAAAAGATTTGATGTCTATGATCTAGACCAGAAATGGGCGCAAGAAGATTTTGCATCACTCGCTGGTAGAACACCGCAAACGCACGGCGAGAACTTTAAATACGTTGGTAATTACCTTGATATTTTTGAAGTATTAAGAAAATATACACCAGCCTATACGGTAGAGTCCGTAAAGCTTTTTAAACTCGTTTTGTTCAATTATCTATTTTCAAATGGCGATGCGCATTTTAAAAATTTCTCTTTGATAGAAACACCTTTGGGAGATTTCAGGTTATGCCCAGCTTATGACTTATTAAATAGTAGGTTACACATAGAGGATAAAGATTTTGCGCTGGAAGATGGTTTGTTACCGCAAGAATTGGCTAAAGGAAGAGTGAAAAATCATTTTTTAATACTGGGAGAGCAAGCAGGAATTCCGTTGAAACTTTTAGAGAAGGTTTTTACGGAGTTGACATCAAAACAAAACAAAGTAAAAACATTCATCGAGGCCTCATTCCTAGATGAGAAAACTAAACGGAATTACTATCAATGTTATCAAACACGATTGAATAAATTAGAACGTTTATGAGCTACGAGTATTCAGAAAATGGTTGAAGTCATGGAAAAGATCATTAAAATAATTCTTTCAATTTTACTATTACTCTGTCTCATTGACATGCCTTACAGCTATTATGAAGCCGTACGTTTTATAGCGATGGTAGCCTTTGGGTATCTCGCATACACCGAAAATGCAAAGGGTAATCAAGCATTAATGATAACCTATATTGTTCTGGCCTTGTTATTTCAGCCGTTTTTTAAATTAGCTCTAGGTAGAATGTTGTGGAATGTTGTTGATGTGATCGTGGCGGTTGGATTGGTGATAAGTATTTTTATAAAGCCACAAATCAAAGTAGATGACAACAAGCAAAATCGCTGATCGCAATATGCGATATTACTCTAATAACCAGTTTGAGCGAGAGTCGAGTATGAGCTTTGACTTTACCTTAGTTCCTTATGACTTTTAATTTTTTTTGTCATCTTTTCCAATTTTTGAACGAGACGCTCCAAGCTTTTTTCAACATCACGCATTTCAGCACCCAATTCAAATCGTTGCCGTTTCACAACATCTAATTTGATTTCGCTAACAAGATTCAGATTCTGAGACAGACCATCCACCAACACCTTTATCTTTTGATGAAGTTCGTCTTTTATACGGAGCGTTTTAGCCATTTAATTCATTTTTAATTTATCTAATCGATTGATTTAAAGTGTCCCGTTTATTCAACAAATTTCCAATTTACGTCACCTAAATCTATTTTCTTGTGCATCTCAAATTCCATCCACGAGAATCCTGCAAATGCATCTCTGACCGTAAAACTAGATCCTGTCATAACAGTTTCTTCCATATTTAATTTAGAACATCGTTCAATTTCGTTCTTGATAGTAGCGTATTGTTCATCAGTTAATGATATTTCTATTTTCTTCATTGTGGAATATTTTTATTTAGTTGATTTTTTCAGTTTTCTCTTTCTGAGATATAAATAACCGCTACACTTCCTCCTTCAGAATTCCCCCAAATCCTTGCAAGTTCCATGTAACGGATGTTTTAATTTCTAATACGTTACAAACCTAAAAGCTGACACCGACAGATTGCGACGGTGTAAAAATTTATTTGATGTGGTTTGGTTTCTTTTTGCTTTCGCGAAAGCGAAATGAAGATTAATTGTGATACCGACATGTTCTGGCTATGACACCCTTTATTCTTGTCAAAATTCAACAACCATGATCTTTTCAAAGAAGAAAAACCAAGCTGCCATTCCAGATCTTTCCGTGGTGGGCTCAGGAATACACGGCGAGTTCCTCAGCCATAAAAGGCTTTATGTTCAAATTACTGGACAGATACCCAATTCCATTGCAGAGTCAGAGATCGACGTAGAGCGATTTAAACTCTTGTTTCTAAAAACTTACCAGCAGCAGTGTTGGAATAGCTATTACAACAGGAGAGCTTTTGATAGTCATGAGATTTCAAAGTATGATGACGTTTATTACTTCTTATTAAAAGATGTATTGGTTTACTTAAATCATAGGAGCGAAGACGTCCACATCCTTTTCTCGCAGACGCAGTATAAATACGTCAGCAGGATCCATAAACTATTACTAACCTGCATGAAACCTAAGGAAATGGATAAGCCATTCATTAACATCATGAATACTGGTCGTAATGGGCTTGAACTTACCCGGCTAGAAATCAAGCGCACAGATCTTGAGATAGAAACACACTATAATGATGATTTCCTGCAGGCAGATCGCACCATCAAAAAACGATTAAACAAAGACATGGATAAGGGAATCATTCTCTTGCACGGCGAGCCTGGAACAGGGAAGACGACCTACATCAAGCACTTGATCGCGCAAGTGAACAAGGATGTGATCTTCATGCCGCCTAACATTGCAGCAGACCTTACCAGTCCAGCCTTGATGACACTATTGCTTGATAAGCCCAATAGCATTCTAGTCATAGAAGATGCAGAAAATATTGTCACCAGTCGAGACCATCAGGGTAATTCACCAGTGAGCGCGATCCTAAATCTGTCTGATGGGATCTTATCTGATTGCCTGAATATCCAGATCATCTGCTCCTTCAATACAGATTTAAAAAATGTGGACAAGGCATTATTACGCAGAGGCAGGTTAATTGCTAAATATGAATTTGGCAAGCTGGATGTAGAAAAGTCAAACTCGCTTTCGCGAAAGCTCGGATTCGACAGACTTTTTACAGAGCCACAAATTTTGACTGACATCTTCAATCAGGAAGAGCAGACCTTCCAAAAACTAGAACGCAGGGCGATAGGATTTTGAGGGGATGAAAAAGATTTTATAGGGCCGACATATTTTGGCGGAGTAAGCCTTTATATTTATCAAAAATTAGAACACATGGCAGGTTACAACCAACTGGAACGTTTAGAATTTATCATTTATTTACTTCAACAACACAACTTTATCACTAAACAAGGACTGATCGATAGGTTCAGGGAATCTAAGGATATGGAAGTTACAGAACGCACCTTAGAGCGCGATTTGAAGGCCTTAAAGGAAAACTACAGTCTTGATATTTCCTATAATCACCAGCACCGCGGCTATGAACTGGCAGACGATGAACAACTGCTTTCTAGATTCTTCAAGTTTGCAGAATTGAGTTCGCTAGCCAAAATCTATGAGGAAGGCCTCAAAAACTATAGTCACTTTGAAAAGTGGATAATTCCAGATGATAGTAGTGAGCTTAAGGGAGTACATCACATAAATACAATCGTAAAAGCAATGAATAACGGCTTTAAACTGAAATTCAAAAAAGAGAATTTTCATAGCGGCGAGGTCAAGGAATATACGGTAACGCCATTGCGCTTAAAGGAATACCTAAACCGCTGGTATCTGATTGCCATCAAGGATGGCGAGGATATTTTCAAAAATTATGGAATTGAGCGCATTTCAGATCTGGAAATAGTTCGTGAGCAGGGAATTGATACTAAGAAGTTTGAGAAGAAACTGAAGCGCTACAAGGATATCGTGGGCATCAACTACAGCGATGAATACTTTTCAAAGCCAGTAAAGGTGGTCTGTCACACGTACGATAATCAGCATAAGTATCTTGAAACCTTGCCATTGCATCATAGTCAGAAAGTGGTTCATTTACCAGACAAAGAAGAGGCTATGGTAACATTCTATTTACAGCCTAATTATGAATTCATTTCAGACCTGTTGAGGATGAATGATAATATCGTCGTCGAAGAACCAGAAGCACTACGGGATATTATGATTTGGAAACATGAAAATGCCTTGAGTTGTTATCGATGAATTAATAGATTTCACGAAGCCTATTACGACACCTAAATTATAAAACAAATATTATGAAATCACCATTTGAAATAAATGCTTTCACAGCTACTCTTGCTCATACTAAGAAAGATAATAATCTTCACATATTAAATAATGGATCTTGGCAGATTCCTATATATCAAAGGCCCTATTCTTGGGGTGAAAATGAAATAAGAAGATTTTTAAGAGATCTATTTGAGAATTTCAGAGACGAGGCAGGGGAGAGAAATCCTATGTTCATAGGTACTATGCAAATCAGTGAAATTAAGGAAGGCAAAAGAGATGTGATTGATGGTCAACAGCGCCTGACAACATTTCTGCTGATATTTCGTGCCTTGAATTTAAGAAACGAGAATCAAGAAGATCTAATTCCTACCTGTTGGCTTACCAGTAAGGTAAATAAAGGAGAAGCACAATCAGCCATGGAATTTGTGTTAAGTAAGGACATAGGAGAGCTTAACGCTGAATTACAGGTAAACAAGTATGCTGAAAACTTGAAACTTATCCATGATTTTTTTGAAGAGAACTTGTCTAAAGAAGATCTTGAAGAGTTTAAAAACTACATTTTGGAAAATGTTTATTTCGTTTGTATTGAGACAAAAGCTAATCTTTCAAAAACCCTTCAAATATTTGAGGCAATCAATGCTACTGGCATGGATCTCAATGCAGGGGACTTATTTAAGGTCAATTTTTATGAGTATTTGACAACTAAACACAATGCAGAAGAATCAATGTTTGAATCTATTTCAGAGCTCTATGCTAAAATAGATATTGCTAATAAAGAGAATGGAGAAGTCTTTACGAGCATAATGGATATTTTGGCTCTGTATAAAATGATTTTAATTTCTAAATATGATTTGCAAAATTCCTTATACTTCATGGGGACAGAAACTTTTTATGAGCAATTGTTTGATAAACTATTAAACAATGTTTCTAATGAAGGTTTTGGTCTAAAAGCGCATGATGTGATATTATCAATCACAGATATAGATCGACTTATAAACTTACGTGTTGATTGGCACTCCTCGCTAGGCGCAACATTGGAAGAAGATATGTCTTACTACTTTATAATCTGGTCTCGTTATAATCGCTATTGGAGAACTATTTTAACCTTTGAATATGTTTATGAGAGAGCAATCTCAAAGGAGCTTTTAGGTTCATATAAAATTCAGTTTGCAAAACTATTGCTTATCTATAGTGTGAAATTCGGTAAGGCCGTGAATGAGTGTCACAACTTTGTAAGAGCAATCTTAAAATCAATGTTTGTAGAATCTGATCCACAGAGGATAATTGACATGATCAATGTCGAAATTAACCGCCACAAATCCTCAGATTTTAAAATTGGCACGTTTGAACAAAACATTAACCAGCCCATAGCAGGGATTCCTAAAACAAAATACCTTTTGTGTAGATTAGGGGCAATGCTGCATGAAAATTATAAGACTGACCATGCTGATGAAATAACCGCCTTGCGCCAGATATTGGCTTTTGATGAAATTGATATTGAGCATATTCAATCATTCAATCATGAAGATCTGGCTATGAGACTGTCTTTATGGGACGATTGGAAGGATGAGATTCATTCGTTGGGCAACCTGGTTATATTAGAGAGGTCAGTCAATAGGCAGATCAGTAATTCAGTTTATGGTAAAAAGCAGGTAGCTTATGGTAAAAGTTGCTACACTGCAGTACGTGAAATAGGTGAGAATCACTTGACGTGGACGTTGCTGGATGCAGAAAATAGAAGAGAGGCCGAAACAAATTTAATCCTTGATTATATTTTCAACAATGCTTAAACCACGCTACCTCACAAAATCTAGATTCAAACTAGCCCTAAGTTGCCCAACCAAACTCTTCTACACTAGAAAAGATGCCTATGAGGATAGCAGCGAGACAGATAGCTTCCTAGAAGGCCTTGCGCAAGGTGGTTTTCAGGTAGAGGAACTTGCCAGGATGTACTTTCCAGAAGGTATTCCGATTCTGGGAGAAGATTGGAATTACGATAAACTCGCAGCACGAACTGAAGAATTACTGAAGCAGGAAAATGTCACTATTTTTGAGGCGGCCTTTCTTTATGATGGACTATTTATTAGGACTGATATTTTAGAAAAAAAAGGAAATAACATCAGGCTGATTGAAGTGAAGGCAAAGTCTATTGACAGCAGTACGCATGAATCTTTTATCAATAGTAAAGGTAATTTGGGATGGAGTGAATATTTGTACGACGTCGCTTTTCAGCACTATGTGATTCAAAAATGCCATCCAGAATGGAACATCAAACTCTTTCTCAATCTGGTAGATAAATCCAAACGAACTACCGTTGATGGATTGAATGCTCATTTCAGAATCGTTCCAAATTCAGAGCTACGAACTAGCGTTGAGGTAACGCCTAACCTTAAGAGAGAGGATTTGGGAGAATCAATTCTTACTTTGATAAATGTTGAGGAAGAAGTACAATTGATTTTTAATAGCAATCCGCGAGATCCAGATCGGTCCTTTATGGATACCGTCAATTATTACAGGGATCATTACCAGCAAGACATAAAGATAGAAACACCCATTGGCACGCATTGCTATGGGTGCGAGTTCAAACTAGATGTTCCACCAGCAGGTAAGTTGAGCGGTTTCCATGAATGTTGGATGACTCATTGCTCGGTACTTTAGTACCTGCTCCTTGTTTTCAATTTGATCACTTACCGCTAATCCTTTAATTAAAAAGCTCTTCCCTTTATCATGAAAACCAATAGTTCTGTATTGTGTAGATAGAAAACCATAAATTCTAGATTGAAAATTGTAATCTTTTTCTGCAACTGCAATATCTAAGGCATTTTGAGCATAGATTATAGCATCACCTAGCTTTTCTTGTTTTGCTAATATGTCAGCAATAAGCATAGTTACTTTTATTTTTTGCTTTCATTTTGAGCATTCACTAAAAGGGAATCAGCGAGATGCATTGCACGATTGGGGTTATTAGAGGAGATATTTACGGCAATATCATAAAAGACAGAGTCAAATCGTTTAGCTGCATCCTCGATTTGAGAAAAAGTCACTAACGGAGCTAAAAAAAATATTAAATAAAAAAACTTCATTAAAAAGGGATCAAATGATAGGTTTGTCCACAAAGTTAACAATTATTTACATTGATGGGATTTAAAATACTTCTTCAAAAAGTATAAAAAAAAGCATTAGACCTATATTGAGAAATATAGCACTAGTGATTTAAGAGAATAATTCTATGATTTTATGTTTGAATTTTCCAGAGAGTAATTGTGTTATTCTCAAGTAGTAAATGTTTGAGAATATAACATTCAATATTTTTTTCAAGAGATTCTTTTGCCTTATCGTGAGAATAATCATGATCTTAATCGCAACAGTTCCATAGCTTAAATTCATTAAAAGGTGTTTTAGGCTTGATTCTTTTTGAGATTAGTGCGTAAAAAATAATGCTGAGACAGGGGAATTAAGCATTCATTGAAATTCAATTATTGATTGAGTTTACTTATATAAAGTAAAAATTTTGAGCTAGCCCCCTAAAAAAGGAGCTTTCCATACTATAAACGTTCAAAACAGACAAACAATATGGTCTCTGAGCAATCCCGAGTACTATTGTGACTCCAACTCTGAGGTTTATCCAAATAAACAGCTACATAACTGGTGTTAAGTTACAAGAGATGTTTTTCAACGACTTACAGTTGTTTTGACGTGATTCGAATGTCTATAAATATTCAACAACTAGCGGTATACTGGTGTAGTCATTAATTTATGTAATTCTAAATTTTCTATGCTTCTATTTACCAAAAATCTCAAGATAATTATCGCGTTCTTTGCCCATTATAGCCTTGACATTATATTTAAGAGCTGATAAACGCATAATTTCATTCTCTTCCTTGATAAACTTTCTTTGGTACTCTATATAGGATTGTAATGGATAAAATTTATGGTTAGTAGCGAGGAGCTCCTTTTCTTTGTGAGGTACAAGCGATTGTGCTGACGGAAATTTAACAGATACAGCAGAAACCTTGTAGGCACCATCCTCACTAGAAGCCCCCAGAATAATCCCTGGAAGGCCCATAAGCTTCCAGGGCCCATAAGGTAGAGGAAGGTCGGTAGCATACCAACAAGTGTATTTTCTACCTCTAAAGATCGTGGTGGCTGCCTTACAGACATAACCAGCTATTTCCTTAGTATCGTTGCTCAGTTTCCAGTCGTGTATGGGTCTTTTTTCTTGAACGTAAACGAGTGGTGTATTGAGGGACAAAGCATGAGAAAAATAGATATATGGTTTTGATAAATCATTAAAGACTTGAAAACCGGCCTTTAATGTTTTTTTTACAGAATTATAATTTTCAGCCTCAACAACACTGTTATTATAAGTGTTTATTTTTTCACGCTCGCCCAGAGAGTCTTGGGCGGTTACATAATACGTTTTTCGTCCGTCTATAGCCAGCAGCGCATTATACTCTACCGAGAGAAGATTATCTTGGTGAACATATTTGATCAATCCAGTATTTTTTTTCTGTGCAGCTGCGCTACAGAGAACTATCAGAAAAATACCGATTAAAATTTTTGTCTTCATTATAAAAAATGTTTAGAATGTGTAGGTGTATTTGATGTAAGGAAGTCTAGTTTTTAAAGGTATACTTGTCGTACTAAAAAAAAATGTTTCCCGTTGCTGGGTTACAAACTGATCCTCGTTAAACAAATTAAAAACTCCCGCAGATAAAGAGTAGTTCTTTTTTTTAGGTACATATTTTGATTCTAAATTTAATACGTTGTATGTAGACGCATTAACTCTTGATGAATAGCTTGAAAGACCAAAATCGAGCGTTTCATTTAGTTCATAAGATAGGTCCAGTTCCAAAGAATAATTTTCAAATCTATTTTTGATGTTTTCAATTTCTTGAATGCTATTCATATATTCTACTTTCACTTCAAAATTAAAGCCAGAGTTATAGTAAGAATTTAATTTTAGATTATAAGAGCCTACGACAATTCTACTGGTTATATCATTTTCACTAGATATCGGTGTAGTAACTATACTATGGTTAGTAATTATATTTAGACCATATGAGCCAAACAGCCAGACGAGTTGCTCTTTTAAATTAAAAGTGTTTTGATCCAAGCGAACTAGGTCTAGATCAATAATATTGAAATTGCCCTGTAACTCTAGATTAGTTAAAAGAACTGATTCCGCCCTGCTCCATCCCAATGTTATTTCATTCTCTAACGAGCTGCTACGATTACGTATTTTATGTCGTAGACTAAACTGATCTTCTTTGATAGGCTCAAAAGGCACATTAGCCCCTATAATAGTATTTGTTCCTGATATAAATGTTCCTGAAACTAATTGATCGTTTAAAGGCAATTTGTTTTTACGAAAATAAGCTAGCGACCAGCTGCCTAAATAAATGGTTTCAAACTGTGCCGAATAATCATATAAACCAAACTCCTCCTTGTTTATAACACTATATCTAGGTTCAAAATTTACAATAAAAGAAGTAGATCTTTTTATCCGGTATATGTAAGTAATGGGTAGTTGTAAATCTAATCGATCAAAATCTTCGGCAAAATCAAAACCCACGCCTGTGGGAGAACTCTGATTTCTAAAACGATCATTTGAATATGTCCCGCTCACGCTCAGCTTGAGTACAGATTTATCATTCAACTGTACGCGGCTACTTGAACCAATATCCGCTAAAAAAATATTTCTCCTTATTTCCTGATTAATTCTATCGCCATCAAATTGGTTGGGAAACAATTGTTCACTGCTTTGAATCGATACTTTTTCACTACTATCGTTTAAACCTAAATTTAAATAGGAATCTATAATAAGATTGTTATTTAACAATGTGGTAAGCTCATTTAAGTTACTTACTTTGATACTTTGCTGTTGCAGATCATCATTTATAAACTGATTCTCTACCTGAAGGTTTGATAAACCATCACTTTTCGTAATATCATACAATAGGGTACTCTTAATAAAATTACGAGTTGCTTCTTTACTATTAATCGTGACGTCTCCTTGAAACTTGAGAATCTTATTGTTATTTACAAAGTTTTCATTCAATGTCTCCTGGCCCTGAAAAGGAAAAATTGTAGTTCGGTTATAAAATTGGTTCAAGTTATCTCTTGCTATATAGTTAGTGCTTCTGACACTGTATCCGCCAATATTTTTGTTCAATAAAATTGTGGTGCTATAGGCTTTATTGAAATTAATAACGGTTTCAGGCAATGGAACATTTATGTCTGTAGATCTATAAAATGGCTCACTATCCATCACTGATGGCCTATCACCTTGCTCACTAAACTGTTCTGTTATTGCCCTATCGCCTAGGGTAGAATAACGCACGGCGCCTAATAATTTTATTTTTGAGTTGAGAAGGCTGACCGTACTAGTAGCTTTATACTCCTGATCTTCTCCTAGATCATTTCCATATGTACCATCTATATTGCCAAACCAAATGTCTTTGTATGCATCCTTTAATCTTAAGTTAAGGGCAATCTTGTTACTGTTCTGCACATTTCTTAAAATCGTGTTTTCCTCATAGTTTTTGAGTACCTCAATTTCTTGGAGAACCTCGGCTCGCAAATTACGAGAGATAAAAGTATACTGCTTTCCTGCAAGATCATCCCCATCAATCAGTATTTTTTCTATTTCCTTGTTCAAATAAGAGATCCTGCCATGCTTATCAATATTGATACCTGGAATTTTTTTTAGAGCATCTTCAACCTTATCTGTTCGATCAATATTTCTTTTGGAAAGACCCAGAGCAACCGTATCTCTACATATTTTTTGTGCTTTTATCACAATTTCCTTTAGCTTTGCATTTGACTCGATCAAAGTGATTGGGAAAAACTTTTGGTCATTGTAAATTAAACGTTGTTTTTGATAGAAAAGACCCTGAATCAAAAGAAATTCAATCCTCGCATTTTCAATAGATGTGCTAAATTCAAACTTACCTTCCTCATCAGTGTAACTATACTGTAGTATATTTTGATCCTCATCCAGTAATTGAACCATAACTAAAGATATTGGATCATTGTTAGAGTCCGTAACCAAACCATTGATTTTTTGAGCATTAATTACAGAGCTAAATAATAATAGCATATAAATAAATCTAGACAATCGAATTTTATATATATATTTAGTTAAATATAACCAAAAAACCTTTTTATGAAAAACTTATTTTTTGCCGTCGTTTTCGGTTTAGCAGCATTTTCTGCTTCCGCAAACAATCATGAGATTAAAATAAATAATTTTGATAAGATGGATGACCCCATTGAAGTAAAAGCTCAGGTTGAAATTAACCTAACTTCAATAGAAAATGAAGAGCTGACAAAGGAATATACTGGAAGATGTCTAGATGGACATAGTTTTCCTGTTGAGGCTGAGAATCGTGAAGATGCGCAGGCCTATGTCAATGCATATTGCAGAGGTCGAAAAGAAGTAAAAACTACTATAGCCCCACCAAGTCGACCATGGAACATGTTGTAGGACATCCTGTCGTATGATCTAAATTTTTAGAGCCAGCCCTTCAATTATAAAACAAATAACCACGCTTTCTAGCATGGTTATTTTGTGGAGTCGGAGGGATTCGAACCCTCGTCCAAACGAGTGATTTCATCGCTTTCTACATGTTTAGTTTCCATTTAATTTCAGTCGTTACACCGGTTAGAAACTACCAAAGCAACGCTTGTCTTCAATTGAGTTTCTCCCCAACATCAAAGCCCTGATGAGGATAGGTCTATATTTACGAATTCTCTAAATCAAATGCCATAAACCAAGGCCTTTGAGAGAATTCCTGCTTGTCCCGCCTTGCGGGACCGAGGCATTATCCTACTGTAATTCGGATTATGCAGCTAGGGCGTAGTTGTTCTCGCCGTTTAAAAAAGTTGAATCATGATATTTAAGAGCTATGTTCCAGCGCTCTACATGCTTACAATCAACTCAGTCTCGCTGTCAAAACCAGTCGACCCCAATAGCGATTTCTCGCAAATCTCACTTTTTAAAAACCAACTATTCAAAACTTGAATAAGGATCCCTCAAAAATGGGATTGCAAATATAAGTATTCTCCTAGAGCTCTTACTTAAATATCATGCCAAAGGATATTATAAAATGTGATACTCTACGACTAGATTAATGATCAGTGAACCATCCATAAGCTCGTTATTTTATTTGGTTTATGAGAAATTCCCTATCTTTAGTTTGCTCAATATGATATCGCTCAAGAGTAAGAAAGATCTAAATTTTGAATAAAATAATAACAACTAAGATCCAAATTATCGATGAGAGAAATTGTATATAAAAACACGGACTTTGCAGAGTTCTTCCTCTTTGAACACTACGTTATTGCTCAGCTTAAAGAAGGAGCGCTTCTTGAACCGAAAAATAATAAACAAACAATCAAAATTGTAGAAGAGCATTATGCTAGCGAACCATTCGTTTACATAGCTAACAGGAATTTCGCCTATAATGTAAGTCCTATGACCTATCTGCAATCTTCTGAAATTGAAAATTTGATAGGAATCTGTATCGTTACCCAAACAGAAATAAGCCAGAATACCGCACACTTTGAAGGTAGGTTCTTTAAAAAAGAGTTTTTAGTAATAGGAACCATAGAAGAAGGAATCAACTGGGCAATGGATCTTGTATCAAGTTATAAAAATAAAAATGATTGACCTGGTGTCTTTAAATAGGTGTTACATGTTATTCTTTTATTAATTGAACAAAAACCCCAGCTCGCGCCAGGGTTTTTAAACTGGAAAGGACAAAGCCTAGCCAGCCGCGCTTATAGGGGAAGCACTTTATTTTACGATCAAAATATTGTCGGTCGCAGTGGGGTTCAATGGACAGAAATAGTAATATTCTCCGGCAGTCAGCTTAGTCGCTTTTGATTTTCCAGTTGTATTATTTGCCACTGGAGCGGTGACATAGGCCGTTTTAATATGGTTTTCCGCATTTGTAATATCCTGCCCTTTTTTAACGAGGACAAAACCTACATCATGACCTACATCCTTGTTATTAACGGCAAAAATATAAGTGCCAGCATCCACCGTTATCTCCTTTTTAGTAAACTCGCCAGGTGTTTGTTCAAGAGTGATTAAGGGTGTTTTTTTAGAGAATTTCTTCATTTTTTCTTGAGCTTGAGCGCTGAAAGCACCTACAAGAACTAGAGTGATAATTGCAATGAATTTTTTCATGAGTGTTTATTTTAATGATTATTGATGTGCAAAGATGCCGCTGTACATACCTTTTATATAAGTACTTTTTTCCCCAACACTTTCCGGTTTTTCCCGATTTTGATCTCTCACCGCAGCATCTCAATCCTTATCTTGCTAGTCTTTAAATGACCATTATGAAATTTGCCTTGATCCAGGAACGCAAGAATCCCCCTGACCGCCGTGTCGTTTTATCACCATTGCAGGCAGCTGGATTTGAGTCCGCTTTCGCGAAAGCGGAATTACTAGTAGAATCCTCACCTATAAGAATATTTGAAGACGCTTCTTATAGCAATGAAGGACTCACAGTAACAGCCGACGTTTCTCACGCTGATGTCATGATAGGCGTGAAGGAGGTTCCAGTCAATGCATTAATACCAGAAAAGAAATACTTTTTCTTCTCACACACCATTAAAAAACAACCCTACAACCGCGACCTACTGCGTGCTATTTTAGATCGGAAAATTGAACTCTACGATCATGAAACAATAGTGGATGAGAACAATAGCAGGCTTATAGGCTTTGGCCGTTATGCAGGTCTAGTAGGCGCATATAATGCATTCAGAGCATTGGGACTGCGAGATGAACTGTTTCAATTGCCTAAAGTAAACGATCTTGCCGACTTTGAATCAGTCAAAAAAGAGTTGCTAAAAATTAAGGCTGAGCTGCCACCCATTAACATAATTGCTACGGGAACTGGTAAGGTCGCAGGAGGAATCCGTGAGATACTTGAGGTTTTAGAAATACATGAACTGACACCTAAAGAATTTTTACAGTTAGCCCATTTCAAAAATGAACAGACGGTATTCACGCAATTAGATGTGGAAGATTATTACGTTAGAAAAGATGGCCTAAAACCCACAAAAACAGAATGCTATAATAATCCTGAACTGTTAGAATCTGACTTTAAAAAGTTTTCTGCGGTTGGAGATTTATTAATTACAGGTCATTTTTATGGTGATGGTGCACCTTACTTTTTTACAAAAGAAGATATTAAATCTGATCAATTCAATATTTCATTAGTAGCAGATGTTAGTTGTGACATTGATGGACCTATAGCTTGTACGATTAGATCTTCTACGATTGAAAACCCGCTGTATGGCTACGATCCAATGACCGAAAAGGAAGTTGCGTTTAAAACACCAAGGTCTATTACAGTCATGGCAGTGGACAACTTGCCTTGTGAATTGCCTAAGGATGCGAGCGAGGGATTTGGTGAGATGTTTCTAGAACACGTGTTCCCAGCTTTTTTCAACAATGATGCAGACGGTATTTTAGAAAGAGCAAGAATGACCACTCCAGAAGGAACACTTACACCACGATTTTCCTATTTAGAAGACTATGTAAACGAGGCGAAAACCAAGTTTTAAGAAGTGTTTTTTCAGTCCTAAACAAAAATCAAAACGAAAATCAAACTTCAAACTCCTCCAAAAAATTCATGTAGTTTTCTAAAATCTAAATCTGATTTGTTTCTCTTTTGAGAAAATGTCAAAAACAATTGGGAGTGCAAGAGTGAGCTAAATTAAAAGGGAAATCAAAATCAACTAGTTTCATCCGTTTTATGTGAGTTTATAAGGGCTTGTTTCTTTACTGGAGAAATGCCGAAGGCAATGTGGTCTTTACAAGAATGAATGTCCATAGTCAAAATCAAACTCAAACACAAAACCCATCATGAGAAGTTATCTGGTTTTCTGATATCTAAATCTTATTTGTTTCTCTTTTAGGGAAAATGTCAAAGAGAATAGGATTGTGTAAGAGTGAATTATTCTATCAATATTAATCTATAAATCACTATAAACCTTCAGCAGATTTAGTTTCTCCCCTAGAAAAATACAGAAGGCAATGAGGGCTTTATTTCCCTTCCAACTCATAAAATAATTAGTTGTCATTTTCATAGCCTGCAGCACGTTTCCATCTTACTGGAGCTTTAGGTTCAGGTTTCATTTTGAATTCTTGGGTTTTAAGTAATTCTAGCGCTTCTTGGACAGCTCGCTCTAATTGTGGATCTTGACCATTAATGGTCATACCTGGCGTTTGAATCACCTCGATATCTGGAGCGATTCCTTCTCCTTCCACAGCCCATTCTCCATTAAGGTCATAAAAACCACCACGTGGTGCAACCATACGCCCACCATCAATGAATGGAGGAGTATCCCATGTTCCAACAAGGCCACCCCAGGTTCTAGTTCCCACAAGCGGTCCTAATTTTTGTTGCTTGAACATATACGGCAGTAAATCACCGCCAGAACCGGCGCGCTCGTTAATGATCATCACTTTGGGACCATAAATCCCAGCCATAGGTGTCGTCCAGGGTCTATTATCGTTTGCCTTGCTGTTGAAATAACCAAAAGGTTCTCTCTTTAAAATATCAATGATATAATCTGCTGCGCTACCACCACCATTATTTCTCTCGTCTAGAATTACCCCTTTTTTATCCTGCTGACTAAACAGATATCTATTGAAAGAGGTAAAGCCGGGTTCGCTGGTATTTGGGATATAAACGTAAGCCAGTTTTCCGTCAGATAATTCATCCACTTTGCGGCGGTTTCCTTCAACCCAATCAATATATCGCAGACCACGCTCACTAGATACTGGCTTAACAAGTGCTTTTCTTGAATTGCTTCCATTTGGGGCGGCAGATACTTCTAGATAAATTTCTCTTCCAGCAGTCTGTTCCAGTAATTTATAAGGATTCATACTTCCATCTAGGGATTTACCATTGATCGCTATAATAAAGTCTCCCTCGTTCACATCAATTCCTGGCATTCCTAGCGGGCTGCTAGTATCTGGATTCCAACGCTCACCGTTATAAATTTTGGTTATCTGATAGCCGTTCTTCTCTTTCTTTAAATCTACACCCAGCAATCCTACAGGAATTCTTTTAGCATCTGGCAAATCGCCTCCAGATACATAAGAATGACCTATCGCAACTTCACCGCTCATAATGTCAACCACATAATTTAGGTCAGTTCTATGTCTTACATCTTGAATCCAGGGTGAATACCATTCGTATATTTTACCCCAAGGTGCTCCATGCACATTATCCACATAAAGGAAATCGCGCATGTATCGCCATCCTTCTTTGAAAATCTGTTCGTATTCCGCTCTAGGGTCTACATTCAGTTTTATCGCTATATCAAGCTTGCCATCACTCATTTTAACTGGTGTGGTAGTGGGGTTAATGGTGTAGCTGCTACCATAATTGATTAATGCAAACTTCCCATCATAGCTGGTTTCTAATCCTGTTATACCATCTGAAAATTCTTTTGCTTCTTGTTTCTTAGTATCATATAAATGCAACGTGAAACCTTCTTTGTTTTCTATGGATTCCATGACAAATACAAAACCCTCTGCAGCTTTAGCGAGTCCTGTGTAGTTCCTAGCAGGCAAGTCCATGGCAACAGTCCGGTCGTAAATCCCTACTTCGTCTATAGTTACCTTAATAGGTTTTTCTCCTTCCTTCTCCGCATCAAAGCCTTTATCTTCTCTCTCTTTTTGCTTTTCTTTTTTACCTTTTTTTATATCAGCAATGGTTTCTTCATCTGATTCTGGCAGGTTAGGAGCTTTTCCGTCTTTAGAAAGTACAATGGCGTATAAAGATCTCGTTGTAGATGGGTCAAACGAACTCATATCTAACCATCCAGATTTTAACCCATAATCAGTACTTGCGAGTGTGTAAAGATATTTTCCAGATTCATCCCATACTGGCGTAATGGCATCAGCCAGCGGATCCGTGAGTTGAATGCTCTTATTGGAATCTATGTTGTAAGCATAAATTGCTTTAAAATGACTTTTTTGCTGTTTTGCATAAGCGATCCATTTACTATCCGGCGACCATACCGGGTTCATAGATCGGTCAGGATGTGCATAGCTATCGGTATCTGCCATAATAGTTTTGCCGCTAGTAATGTTAGTTATCCAGATATTATAGTTTGTATCTGTGTACGCTAGGTTATTACCGTCTGGTGACCATTGAGGCCTGAAGTAAAAGGTGGGGTTTTCAATTTTTATGCTCCGCTGATTGTCTCCATACTGATCGGCGATAACCAATTCATACTCGCCGCTGGCGTCAGAAAACCAAGCTATTTTATCCCCTTTGGGAGACCACGCTGGAAAACGCTCTGCAGATCCACTAGAATTAGTCAAATTTCTCCAAGAGCCTTTTTCTTTAGGTACACTAAAAATTTCTCCGCGATGCTCAAATAAGGCCCGCATTCCATTGGGAGAAAGAGCGGAATTTGTAATGCTTCTTGCAGATACATCTTCCCAGCGCTCTCGGGAAGTGTTCAGGTCAGCATTTACGGTAATAGGAATAACCTGAGTTGTTCCAGTATTTGGATCAAGTAAGTTCAAATAACCGCCGTGTTCATAAACGATCTGGTTTTCGTCAGCATCCAGGCTTTTAACATCAAACTTTTTATGAAATGTGATTTGTTTTTCTTCTTTGGAAACTGGATTGTAAGACCATATATTGCTGGTGTAATCTCTCTCAGAAAGGAAATATAATTTACCATCATGCCACACAGGATCGAGGTGACGTTCCTTAGTAGGTTGAGTTGTGGTTTGAAGAGCGTTAGTTTTGAGATCTACAATCCAGATGGGCATTGCCTGGCCACCGCGGTAATTGCGCCATTCTGGATCCCAAGATGTGATAGGTGTATAAGCAACATATTTGCCATCTGGAGAAAGCTCTCCATAAGCAGCTCGCGTCAATTTCATAGCCTCTGGAAAAGAATCCTCTAATCCTATGGTGAAAAACCGAGTCGACTCTGTAGGTCGTCCTTCCCTATCTGAGCGGAACAATACTTTATTATCTGGAGTCCATCCGTTCACAAAATCGCCGGCAGGGTGATAAGTCAGCCGTTGTGGCGTTCCCCCTTGTGCGGGAATTACAAAAACATCTGTATTCCCATCATATTCACCTGTAAAAGCTATGTGTTTTCCATCCGGAGAAAAGTGCGGTACACTTTCATAACCTATATCACTGGTAAGTCGTTGCGCATCTCCACCGCTTATGGAAGATTTCCACAAGTCGTTTGCATAGACAAAAACGACTTGATCGCCATAAACGGTAGGCTGTCTAAGCAATCTCGTTCCTTGACCGAAGCTTAACGAGGTAAATAAAAGTACTAATATTACGATCAGAAATCTCATGAGGTTGATTTTTAGATACCTCTAAGATATTAAAAGCAGGTGGAATTAAAGTCCGCTTTCGCGAAAGCGGAATAGCATTAAATAATAAATACTAAAACAGACCTTTCGAAAATGATTCTTAGATCCAAATAGGACATTGCAACGAGCATTCCAACGTCAACTAAAGGCTGCGAATTTTTTGATAATAAAGCTGCGGTTAAAATGGAGTAGGTTAGCTAAAAGTAAGGATTCAGTTGAAATCAACAAATTTGAATCTAATTTGTATTGTCCTCGAAAGCATTAGGTTTGAAGCTTTAAAAATAACCGTTTAAGAAGATTTATTTTTTAATGATCTTCTTCAACAAACTCTTATTCGTTTGTACATCCATGATTTTCATCAAATACATACCTGAGCTAAAATTTGATAAATCAACACTGTTATTTTTAGTTTTAAGTAATGAACTTCCTAGTAGATCAAATACTTCAATTTGCAAGCTATTTTTATAATTGACTTCCACTAGAGAAGTAGTAGGATTGGGGAATACTTTAAGTGATAATTCATCAAAATCTGTACTGCTCAATGTTTGTTTCTCTACCGCTGTAACACCAAAAATACTTACCGGATTGTCAAATGTAAATTCAAATGATTTGATGTCAAGATCGATCGAACTCTCAAGGTTTATCCAATCAGAACCAGAGTCCATCACAACTAATTCTAGATCTGATTCTTTTAAATCATTCAACTCTGAATTCTGATAGTAAAATGTAATATTGCCTTGATAGTTTTCTAGAGGGTTAGATAGCTCAACCACATTACTAATGCTATGTGGACTCGATAATGGCGTGTTAATAACGGAAAAATTTGTAGGATTTGCAAGATTATAGTCAATGGATGGTCTTAATTCTATTCCATTTAAATAAAGCATTTTACCGCTGCTTATTGAAAGGGTACCACCTTCCATCACCGTGAAATCTTGAGCTGAAACAACACTGGCAAAAAGAACTATTAAAAATGTAATTTTATTCATGTTTCTAATTTAAGAGTGCGAACGACGAGCTCTGTATATTCCACGCAATAATAGATTTAATTGAGCTAAAAAACTAAAATAATCGTTGAATAGCGTGGTTCTAATTAATTATTATCTCAAATTATCCACTAACGGTTTATCTATATGAAATCATACGATTGTATAAAGCGATGAATCTATAAAACTGTAAGCATAAATCATCAACAAGCTGTTAACTCAGAAGTTAAGTGATTTTTAAAACACCTATGATGATAGACTTGGGAATAAGAGGTGAAGTTAAAATAATTGAAATTGATTTTTGTTTTACGCAAGGGAATTAGGTTTTAACTTTTTTCTGATACGATAAAACAAGATTATTATACGAATTATAATTTAGGAAAAACGTATTTTCATATTTCGCAGTAGCTCTAAAATCATCTAATTCTCGCTCTTCATTTTGAATTCTCTCCAATTCCACGCAAATAAATTCGGTATTACTGTTTTATTTTTAATGATGTTTTGTTCTGCATTTGGGCAAAAGAATACTAATTTCTATAATGCTGAGGAAAAAAAGTTGCAACAAGAACTAGTAAGTCTTTTAGATACAATAAGAGAAAAATATTACGGTCAAGATTTTGTATCTGCGATGGATCTGAGTCAAAAGGGCAGGGAGCTGAGCAATACCAAGAAATTCTACCATTACTACACATACATTTCAAGTAATTTGGGAAATGCATTGATCCAAATGGGAGATACATTGCAAGCGACCAAAATTTTTGAGGAGTCATTAGAGAAAGCAGAGATTTATCAAAAACTAGATGTTCTAGAAAAAGATAAACAAGAGGTTTTAACTACTTCTTATGTGGACATGGCTAATATTCTTGCTTTGACAGGAAATTATGAAGAAGCGATATTAAAGTACAAACAGGTATTGAAGATATCATCTGGCGCCGACTTACACACCCTTTTTGTAACTAATTACAATATAGCAGAATCGTATTTAGAATTAGGAATGCCAGATTTAGCCGAACCCTACGTTATGAAGTCGGAAAGGTTAGCTGAGAAGCTTAATTTTGATACCTACACTGCAAGTTCCCAATTACTATCTGGAAAATACTATCTGCTGATTAAAGATTATCAGGCTTCAACACCACGATTTGAAAAAGCCGTGAAATATGCAAAATCTGAAAATTATATTGAGGTGGTTATTGAGGGCTACTTGCATTGGTCAGAAGCCGAGGCTCAACTTGGAAACTATAAAAAAGCTTTAGAGCTTTCCAATAAATTAGACTCATTGAGAAAGGAAAAATTCAGCATCGATCGGGTTATTGCTATAGAAAATGCAAAAGCCGAATTTGAGGTGGCTGAAGCAAAACGAATTAGTGAGATAGTTAGGGAAAAAGCATTAAGAGAAAACACTCTTTTTTGGTCTGTAATTGCATTATCTATTTCTACAATCCTTATAATTCTTTTATTAATAGGTTTCTCACGAAGAAAAAAATTAAACAAAGATCTTGCAGAAAAGAACTTAGTTTATCTAGAGGAAAAACAAAAAAGTGATAGGTTATTAACAGCAAGAAATGCTTTGTTCTCGCGCATTAGTCACGAGCTTAGAACGCCTATGTATGGAATTGTAGGTATTTCTAATATCTTAATTGAAGATAAAGCCATTCGTGAGATACAAAAAGAGAATATAAGATCTTTAAAGTACAGCGCAGATTATTTGCTTTCATTAATTAATAACGTTTTGGAAATGAATAAACTTAATCGTTCTTCATATCTGTCCTTGACTCAAGAGGTATTTGACATAAGAGAATTATGTGATCATGCTGTGGAATCGGCTAAATATGTTTCTCTCGATCACAACAACGTATTTCACATTGAAATCGATAGAGATGTATCTAATAAGTATAGAGGGGATGCTGTGAAGCTTATGCAGGTATTAATAAATATACTGGGCAACTCTAATAAGTTTACTAAGGATGGTGAAATCGTCCTAAAAATCAATAAATTAAGATCCACTGGGCCTGTCGACCTTCTTGCATTTATGATGAGCGACACAGGTAAAGGTATCGCGTCGGGTAAATTAAATGACATTTTTGATGAAACAAAATTTATCAATCATAATGAAGAATTCGAAGGAACTGGTTTAGGCTTAGCCATCTCAAAAAAGATATTAGAACTACAGGATTCAAATCTTGTTATAAAAAGTGAACTGGGAAAAGGAACTACTGTAGAATTCAAACTTAAACTGGAATCAGTCAGGTTAGATTTGTCTGATATGAAGTTGATCGATGAAAATGTAATATCTAAAGACCTAACTGGTACATCCATACTGATTGTAGAGGATAATAAAATCAACCAATTAGTAACTAAAAAAATTATTGAAGGCTTTAATGGGAATTATGAAATAGCAGAATCTGGTTTAGAAGCTATTGAAATGACTCAGAAAAAAGAGTATGATCTTATCCTAATGGATATTAATATGCCACCGGGAATGGATGGGTTTGCAGCGGCACGAGAAATTAGAAAGTTCAATGTCGAGGTTCCAATAATTGCATTGACTGCAGTAGAGCAAATTGAAATCGAAAAGAGAATGAAAAACTCCTTGATAAATGACTATTTAATAAAACCTTTCAAGAGTGAAGAGTTTTTAGTGAAAATATCTAATTTCTTAAAGAGCCATGATACTGATCAATAGTCAGCTTTAATAGCATATGAATTATGTTTTATAGGAATTGAGCTTATTTATAGATCTAACAACTTTAGATCATAGATCAAAACACTATCTACATGCATGCCATCTGTAAAGCCTTTTTGCGCTATCACATCATCGCATGAGATCATTTGAGTTAAACATTTATTTCGCCAAAGCTTTATGATTGAAGTCTTATTTTGAAATAACAACAGTCGTGAAAAAACTTTTAAGATCTTAATCATGGTATAGTTACATTAATCCGTGTTCATTTTTGCGGACTGCTATGTGGTAGTGAGTAACAAAGTATTGAAAGGCTTTTCACATGGCTATTATCTTAGGATTTAATTTATATCAGGTTAAAGTGAGGGTGTCACGTTCTACCGAGGTATTAACGATCTGTCTTTAAGCTTAGATTATGCATGATTTTTCCGAAAGCCTATAACCCAAATCTTCGTTAGAGAACAGTACTATCGGAAAATTATTCAATGCTTGCGCATCACAATGTAAAGGTAATGAAGGTATTATCGATAGTGAATGTACTGATTATATGAACACTTATAAGGGGTTATAATAATAAGAACTACTCATATATCAATCTTCTTAGGAAGAGCCTTCTGCCTTTCGTCAGAGACCTTCTAGATGAGGATGATCATATCTAATCGGAAGATCCATAAAATCCTTCCTAGGTAATAGTGAATAAAAACTTTTACTACCGGGACAGTAAAAATTAAGACGGGTTGAATAAGAATCTAAGTATGTCTTAAAAAGAAAAAGATCTCAACGCAAACTATTAGTTTAAAAAATAATGTTGGACGTAGTCTTGATAGACTGATCTGCTCACAATTGCTAAACTAAAAATCCCGAAACAACTAAATGCTTCGGGATTTTGAATCAGTAAAAAGTTAATCTAATCATCCTCTTCTTTTGATTGTGATGGGGCTGACATTATCAACCATTTCTGCGCAGTACCATCATACATTAATTGTACCATTTCAAATGGTTTAACTGTGATGTCTTTATCAGTTAGAATTTGATTTGCTGCTATGGATTTGCTACTCTTCTTTTTGAGCTTAATGTTTCCTGATGTAGGATACAACCATGCTTGTGCCCCATCAAAGGATGCTTTAAAGCCTGTTATTTCCACTGATCTATTACTATCTCCATTACTTAACCTGATTACTGGACGACGTCCTCGTGGATCTCCCGGTAGAATAACGATACCTAAATCTAAATCATTAATTAATCCATCCTTTCCTCCTGAGTAGTTGTCACTTAAGTTACCTCCATTAGGCAATTCCGTTACTGCAGTTTCAACTTCTGGCAATTGAACCTTCAGTTTGTTACCTTCCAATACAATGTTTTCACTTATTTCAATAGGAATCACATTACCTTTTTCATCAACACCCATAATATATAAAACCGTTCCACTAGCTTGAAAGCCATCGACGGTTTTTTCTAAACTCCTAATGCGTAACGTTCCATTTACATCTAGGTTCGCAGTTGGTTTATTAGTGTTAACTCCAATTTGTGCGGTAGAAATTAATCCTACACATAGAATAAGGATTGAAGAAAGGGCTAAGGGGTATTTTTTTATCATAGTATCAAAAATAGCATAGTTCAGGATATAATTTTATTATGGAAGGCATTATCGATATACGACCGCTTAAGTTTACTTTTATCGATAAAATAGATCGCTCAGTGGCTTTCGTTTAGTAGAAAAGATGCCATGTAGTTTTAATATTGTATAAATAACCATATTTATAAATTAGAATTTAGTAGCTAAATTATCGCTAATGATTTAATAATAAGTAACTTATAAACAAGGAGTTTTTTAGCTTAAAGCTTAAACTGAGTCCTGATTAGACCAACTAAAAAATGATTGCAGTTATTTGTGAGTAAATTGACCTTAAGACCCAATATTAATACCAAGGAATCCATGAATTGAAATCATTTATCCAAATGCGGTGATAGTCTTGCGAATAGCAACCAGTCGCGTCATCAAACCTTCTAGATATTGAAGGTCCAGCATATTTGCACCATCACTTTTTGCATTCGCAGGATCAAAATGGGTTTCAATAAATAATCCATCAACGTGATTGACAATTCCTGCTCGAGCTATAGTTTCAATCATGTCTGGACGACCTCCAGTAACACCGCTGGATTGATTGGGCTGCTGTAAACTGTGGGTAACGTCAAGCACCGTAGGCGCATATTGACGCATGGTGGGAATACCTCTAAAGTCAACAATCATATCCTGATAACCGAACATGGTGCCGCGATCTGTAATCATCACTTGCTCATTTCCAGAGTCAGTAACTTTAAGGGCCGCATGCTTCATACTTTCCGGAGACATGAATTGGCCTTTTTTAAGGTTGACCACTTTGCCGGTTGCAGCTGCAGCAACTACAAGGTCGGTTTGACGCACTAAAAAAGCTGGGATTTGTAAAATATCTACATATTCCGCAGCCAAGGCCGCATCGCTCACCTCATGAATGTCTGTCACCGTAGGAATCTGAAAGGTCTCGCTCACCTTTCTCAAAATCTTCAAAGCCTTTTCATCTCCTATACCCGTAAAGCTATCAATGCGGCTGCGATTGGCTTTTTTAAAACTTCCTTTAAATACAAATGGAATTTTCAACTTATCTGTGATCTCAAGAATCCTTTCTGCTATTCTTAGCGCCATTTCTTCTCCCTCTATGGCGCATGGGCCAGATAGCAGAAAGAAATTATTAGCATCAATATGCTTGAGTTGTGGGATGTTTTTAAGTTGCATCAGGGAAAAGTTTGTGTATCGTTATGGAACTGAGTAACCGTTTAAATTTTATGAAAAATGGAACCATCCCATTTGCTAAATCCTTCGGTTAGGTTATGAGTGTGTTCAAAGCCCATTTGATTCATAATCTGACAGGCCTGCTGGCTGCGACTTCCAGAACGGCAATAGATGTAATATTTTTTAGACTTATCCATTTTTTCAAGAGCGGCCATGAATTCCTGCGGCTGGTGAATGTCGTGGTGAACGGCATTTTCAATCATTCCTTCCGCTACCTCGTCGTCTGTTCTTACATCTAGGATAACTGCATTAGGATCATTTTCAATTTCTTCTTTCCACTCAAAATTATTAAGATTTTTCATAACTCTTGTTTTTAATTATTTTGCATTAATGTATCTGGAGCAACCATTTTAATTGCACCATATCCACCCTCAATATTAACCATGTTTTTGATACCGTTAGCTTGTGCTATGCTTGAAAATATCACAGATCGATAACCACCGGCGCAATGAACGTGATAGGTGTTAGCAGCACTCAGGCTTTCCACATGCTCATGAACAGCATTTAGTGTTTTTAATGGAACATCTTGAAGGTGCGACTTTTCAAACTCTACAGGTTTTCTAACATCCAGCGGATTCTTAATCGATCCATCTTCAAGTCCTTTTACAAAATCTTCAGCATTCATATTCTCTATAGAGCTAATTTCAAAACCGGAATCTTTCCAAGATTCAAAACCACCTTTTAAATATCCATTGACGTTGTCATAACCCACTCTCGCTAGTCTAGTGACTGCTTCTTCCTCCCGATCCTCTGGAGTTACAAGGATTATTTTTTGATCTATATTAGTAATCAAAGCTCCTACCCATGGAGCAAATTGACCATCCAGACCAATGAACCATGACCCAGGAATGTGTCCAGCAGTAAATTCTTGTGGCGATCTTACATCTAGGACTAGATATTCAGAATCTTCTGCAAGAGTTTTGAAAGCATTAGCCTTGATACTTGTTAAACCGCGATGTAACACCTCATCAATACTGGAATTTACACCGCGATTCATCTGTACATTTTTCGGGAAATAGGCGGGCGGTGGTGCAATCCCAGTTGTAACCTCTTTAATAAATTCGTCTTTAGACAATTCAGGATTTAATGCGTAATTCGTTTTTTTCTGATTCCCCAAAGAATCACTAGTCTCGCTGCTCATGTTTTTTCCACACGCACTACCGGCGCCATGTGCTGGATAGACTTTAATATGATCGTCTAATGGCATAATCACATTGCGCAGGGAATCGTATAATAAACCAGCAAGATCTTGTGTGGACATATCACTTTTGGCTGCTAGATCTGGTCTTCCCACATCGCCTATAAATAAAGTGTCACCTGTAAAAAGCGCTTGTTCCTTTCCGTCACTATCCTTTAATAGATAACAGGAAGATTCTAGCGTGTGTCCAGGTGTGTGTAATAGGATAAGTGTAATGTCTCCTATTGAAAACTTTTCTAGATGTTCCGCTTTCGCGAAAGCGTAACTCGTTTGGGCATTAGGACCTATAACAATGGTAGCACCCGTTTTTTGAGCCAGATCAACGTGGCCTGAAACAAAATCTGCATGAAAATGAGTCAAAAATATATATTTAATGGTGACTCCGTCCTCATCTGCTCGATCAACGTATTGTTGAACTTCTCGCAAGGGGTCAATTACTACAGCCTCCTTTCTAGAAGAAATGTAGTAAGTTCCTTGTGCTAGACATTTAGTATAATATTGTTCTAAGACCATAGGACATTTTTATGCAAAAATACGATTTATCAATCTTACGACTGGTTTTGCCAGCTCGCTTTTCAAGTTCATTATCCAATTAAAACTAGCAGTTATAGGCATTTTAGTGTGGTTATTTTATAAGTACTGAGTATCATGAACATCACTTTCATTAATAGTTTTATGATCATCATGCTGATTCACTCCTGTTGATTCTAAAAGAATTAAGGGAGGTAATTTTTCAGAATGAGCAAGCTTTTCTTAAAGCGTTACAAAAACGATACTCACAGATTTGATCAAAGAAGAAGAGCATAAAAACGCTTTCGTTTCTGTTATAGAAACTTGTCCACCTCTTCTTCTAGTTCTCCTGCGGTAAATGCTTTATTATAAAATATTCTTTTGGTGCCTTTCTGGATTAAAGTAGCTGGAATGGTTCCATCCCAGTGCTGGTCAACCCTGGGAACCCATTCTGCCAAATAAGGATCGTCTAATAGTTTTACCTTAGATGTAATATTATATTTCTTCAAAAACGGATCTACTTGCGAGTCTATATATTGCGCATCATCAATAGACATAAGTATTACCTCTACATTATTGTTAGTGTCGATTTCTATAAAAACAGGAAGCTCATCGACACATGGAGCACACCAGGTTGCCCAAAAATTAATAACCTGTACTTTATCTGATGGAGGGTTTTCTATGAGATCTAATAAATATTCCCTATCGACAACTTCTGCTTTACTTACTTTTTTGTGACTGCATGAAATCAAGCAAGCGATGGAGAATAATAGAATGATTAGTTTCATAATAGAAATATACGGCAGCTTGCTTAGTTTCTATTAATGATTAACGAACCTTAGTAAAAAGATTAGCACTATTGCAAAATTTTGAAGCTTCAACGCCACTGTTTTACGCAAGTGTCTTAGTTACACGTTCCAGTATGCGGCACAGTTTGATGGATAAACCTTATTCCAGCCTTAGAAACTTATTTGTTTAAGTTTGGCACTCTCCATCGGATGAAAATTTTGTTAGGCTATAGCCTTACTCCATATAGATCGCAGGAATTGCAATTTCTTGGAACATGATAAAAAGTGACTTATTTCAAATATTTATTATTAATCGACGTACTAAAAGAATCATTAAAATTTTCCAGTGGCATTTTAAGGTGTTTTGCAATCCGCATGATGGGTATTTTCGTAGATGTAGTACCGATTAATTGATAGTACTATCTACAAACGCAGCAATTCTTTCCTGATCTAAGCGATGACTAAGTTGGTTTAGGTTCTCCTTTGCTTTTCTTTCAATTTTTTAAATAATGGAACGTTCTCTTTTGTGCGCTATCAGTTGAAAGTGGATAACTGGGTCAGCTGAATGATTGTTACACGATCAATAATGCGTGACAACCTTCCTTTTTTTTCTGGTAAGGAAACTGGTAAGGAAAGTTGACTAGAAAGATTTTAGGATTAATGATTATTAAATAAATACTATGAGAAAATATGGATTTTGGCTCGCAATCGCCTTTTTGATTGTAGGATGTGCCAGTGATGATTCTAACGATGTAGTGGACGGTCCTGGAAATAACGGTAATGCAAACCTGAGAAATACGGGTGACAGCGCAGAAGAACTCTTGCGCAGCGATAACTTTGATCAATTAGAAGTTGAATTGATTTATGTTAATGGTGCTCGTCCAGAAACTACTTCCATCAACAATTTAAAATCATTTCTGCAGGCACGACTCAATAAGCCTAATGGTATTAATATCGTGGAGCGCAATGTGACTAATGATGCCGGTGATGATTATTCCATTGAGGAAGTAAGTGATTTAGAAAATTCAAGCCGTACAAGTTTTTCAAGAGATCAAACCATAGCAGTAAGTGTGCTATTTGTGGATAAGCCTAACGATGGCGATGAAGGAAATTCTGTAGTTTTAGGAAGCGCTTATAGAAATACTTCCTTGGTAATTTATCAAAGTACCATAGAGAGATTTAGTCGATCTGTGAACCAGCCATCTCGAGTAGATCTGGAATCAACTGTTTATAATCATGAATTTGGACATTTATTAGGGTTGGTAAATCTGGGAACGCCTTTGCAAAGTCAACATGAGGATGCAGAAAACGACCGCCATTGCAATGTGGATGGCTGCTTGATGTTTTTCCAAATTAATGGAGGGAATATTCTGGACATGATGAACATGACTAGCATACCGCAACTCGATCCTCAATGCATTGCAGATTTGCAAGCGAATGGAGGTAAGTAGTGAATTAGATGTCGTTAGTAATCCTGCGTTGGTATATAATTGCTCCAGAACAGTCTTGATTTGGCTCACAGATTGGCGTCAAGATTAATTCACCTATCACGGTCAACTGGTATGTAAAACTAGGATTACCTGTGGCTACGTCTTGAAGTTCGGTTGCTGGTTTAAAAGATCCGTCACCTGAAGTTCTATAGCTTCTTATATTTAAATCCAATCTATCGTTGGCACTGGAATAATTTCCTGCTTCCTGATAAAGAAATCCTATTGATGAACCAGAGGTTGCATCAAATCCTTCACGACTGGAAAAATAGGAGCCATCACTTTTAAAAGATATTAGATCTAATTCAACAACATTATTGTCGGTCGATGATTTGACCCATTCTCCTTGAAGTTTTTGGTCTATTTGCAGATCATCATCACTGGAACAAGAAGTCGCTACAAATAATATGCAAGCGATAAGGTTCAGATATCTCATAAATTGGTTTATACAATAGATGCGCATTCCTGAAAAAGGTTGCGTGGAGAATCGGAATAATTTCAGGTTCAGACCTAAATGCCTGTGATTAAAAGATAGGTCCAGTTAATACCGTCTGCCATAGAAATGACAAGAAAGTTACGTGTGAGAATAAGTATTATGTAATATAAACTACAATTGAGTTCGCTTTCGCGAAAGCGAACTCATAAAGGTTTTAATTTTTATTAGATTCTCTGTGACGCTCCCTCGCGAGTAATGTGTTTTTCAATAACATCGCAATGGTCATAGGTCCGACGCCGCCGGGAACAGGCGTGATATAACTCGCTTTTTTAGATACATTTTCAAAATCAACATCACCGGTAATATAATAACCGCGCTCTTTAGAATCGTCGGGAACTCTAGTGATTCCCACGTCAATGATGACAACGTCATCCTTCACCATTTCGGCCTTTAGGAAACCGGGAACCCCCAATGCGGTAATAATAATATCAGCCTGGGAAGTGATCTGAGTGATGTTTTTAGTATGGCTGTGGGTTAAGGTAACCGTAGAATTTCCTGGAAAACCTCTCCTTCCCATTAAAATGCTCATGGGACGACCAACGATATGAGAACGACCGATAACTACGGTGTGTTTTCCTTGCGTATCCACACCATAACGATCCAGTAATTCCAAAATTCCAAACGGTGTGGCAGGAATAAATGTGCTCATATCCAGCGCCATCCGGCCAAAGTTAGTCGGGTGAAAACCATCCACATCTTTGTCTGGATCTACTGCCATTAATACTTTTTGGGTGTCAATTTGTTTAGGCAACGGCAGTTGGACAATAAAACCATCAATTTTAGGATCCTCGTTTAATTTCTTGATTTCACGCAGTAATTCTGTTTCGCTGGTCGTATTAGGCAAACGTACCATCGTACTTTCAAAACCTACCCGCTCACAAGCGCGAACCTTAGAACCTACGTAAGTCAAACTAGCACCATCATTGCCAACGATTACTGCTGCTAGATGAGGAACTTTCTCACCATTTGCCTTCATCTCATCAACAATGGATGTGATCTCGTTTTTGATGTCGTTACTGGTCTTTTTTCCGTCTAAGATGATCATTGTTGCTAAATTTAATTGCCAATTTATGAATTGCTGACGCAATTCGTGATTACTAATTCTTAATTACTTACGCCTTGTTAATCATATTTAAGTCCTTTGCGATCACTGTTCTTGAGGTATTTCATGAACCCTGATATCTGCGCTTTACATTCATCCATTTTCTTAGCAACATTTTCAAATTTGTCCTGCTCCATATATTTCCTGTCTAAACATCGATAAAGCTGGGATTTTGATTCTCCACAACTCGCTTTTGAAATACTTAAAAATTGGATAAATTCTTTATTTCCATCGCGATCAAAACCCTCTGCGATATTATCCATTATAGAGCCTGTTGAACGGTTTATCTGATTCCAAAGCCCGTAATCTTTCTGTAAGTCACTCAATAAATAAAGATCATACACATCATTACAAATTACCCTCGCACGTTGCCAAATTTCCAGATCTTCAAAAGATTTATAATGAGCCATAATTAGAGGTTACGTAATTAAAATCTGTAATCATTAAAAACAAATTTCGAAGCGATTAGCAATCAAGAATGGCAATTTTATTGAATAATCAATAATTGCGTCAGCAATTCAACAATCGGGAATTGAGCAAATGCGCTAAAAGCATTTGCTTTTAGCGCATTTTGCTCATCGCTTGCATCATGGCTTTTCCTTTTCCGCCTTGCATCATCTTCATCATTTTGCTCATCTGGTCAAATTGCTTGAGCAGTTGATTCACTTCAGTAACTGTTGTACCACTACCGCCTGCGATACGTTTCTTGCGGGAACCGTTAATCACTTGAGGTTGTGTGCGCTCTTGAATGGTCATCGAGTGAATAATGGCTTCAATACCTTTAAAGGCATCGTCGTCAATATCTACATCTTTCAACATTTTACCGGCACCAGGAATCATTCCCATCAGGTCTTTCATGTTCCCCATTTTCTTGATCTGCTGGATCTGGGATAGAAAGTCATCAAAACCGAATTGGTTTTTAGCAATCTTCTTGCTTAATTTCCTTGCTTCTTCCTCGTCAAACTGTTCCTGGGCGCGTTCCACAAGAGATACCACATCACCCATTCCCAGAATACGATCTGCCATACGTTCTGGGTAGAAGATGTCAATCGCTTCCATTTTCTCACCAGTTCCTATAAATTTTATAGGCTTATTCACCACAGACTTGATCGATAGCGCGGCACCACCACGAGTATCACCATCTAGTTTAGTAAGAACAACACCATCAAAATTAAGGCGCTCATTAAAAGCCTTAGCAGTATTCACGGCATCCTGACCCGTCATGGAATCCACGACAAATAAGGTTTCGTGCGGTTCAACTGCTGCGTGAACATCTGCAATTTCTTTCATCATCTGCTCATCAATCGCTAGACGACCGGCAGTATCTATAATTACGGCATTAAAACCGTTCTGTTTTGCATAAGCAATCGCAGCTTCAGAAATCTTTACAGGATCCTTTTCATCACGATTAGAAAATACTTCAACGCCTATTTGTTCTCCTACAACGTGCAGCTGGTCAATTGCAGCTGGACGATAAATATCACAAGCAACTAGAAGAGGCTTTTTATTCTTCTTGGTTTTGAGAAAATTAGCGAGCTTTCCAGAGAAGGTTGTCTTACCAGAACCTTGTAAACCAGACATAAGAATGATCGTGGGGTTTCCAGAAAGGTTAATACCTTCCACAGATCCTCCCATCAATTCTGTCAATTCATCCTTGACAATTTTAGTTAAGAGCTGTCCTGGTTTAAGCGTTGTAAGAACGCCTTGACCTATTGCTTTTTCTTTTGCTATGGCTGTAAATTCCTTAGCAATCTTATAATTTACATCAGCATCCACGAGGGCGCGACGTATTTCTTTTAGGGTGTCTGCAACGTTGACCTCAGTAATACTACCGTGACCTTTAAGGACGTGCATCGCCTTGTCCAGCTTATCTGTTAAATTATCAAACATATTCTATAGGCATTTTTGAAGATTGCAAAGATAGAATTTCGCCGCGTGGTCTTCAAGGTTTTATATTGTGAATTGATGCTCTATATTTGAATGAGTTCGCTTTCGCGAAAGCGGAATAGTCAGAAATTATCCTGCACATGATGAGGTTCATGAAATAGGATACCTACTCGCAGGAGGATGAAATTAATTATGCAAAAGAAACCGGCTAACATTGAATAGGCTAGGAGTTGACCGTTTGCTGCAAGCAGAATCTCTAGTTTAAAGTTATTCTATCTTTTTACCATCACAGTCAATCATCCAGCGATCGATGCCTTTAAAAACTTCTGCTTTACCTTCAAAAAATGGCATTGCTGCACTGTATTCGAACGGGACAATAATGTTATTCTCCTTATCAATGTAGCCCCATTTATCATTTTTTCTAACGCCTGCAAGACCACACTCACTAAAATGTGTTCCTTGACCGTACATGAACGGTATCACTAAAATACCTTTTGCATTAATGTATCCGTAGGTGTAAGAACCTCCCTCACGCACTCGAGCCATGCCGTTAAGGAAAGGGTAGGCCAGCGAGTATTGTAAGGGAATAACTACAGTTCCAGCCTTATTAATAAAGCCGTGTTTTCCCTGATATGAGACGCTGGCTAGACCGCTGTGCTTTTCCCAGTTGTGATCTTTATCTACATTTCCCAACAGCAATTCTCTGGATTGCGCATAAGAACTCAATGAAATAAACATTAAAAGAAGTGGCAATAGAGCGGCTTTGGTTTTCATAATTGCAGAATTGAATTATAAAAATACATTTTTTATTGCAGTTTTAAATTTTAGATGAGAACTAAAGGTCTGTACTATAGATAAATAATAGAGGTGTATGTAAGTTCGCTTACATAATTGGCGTTTTTTTTAGCAACCGCGATTTAGAGACAATATGCTAAGGATCTTTGCTACAACCTTCTGTTTTTTTATAATATTGATTCAAAGTTCGCAATCAATTCTATTCTCAGACAGTGGGATGAATAATTTACTCGATATTTTTACTCAAAAACAGCGTGGGTTTTTCGAGCACGACTATCTTAACTTTAGTGTAGCAATAAGAAAACTATGGTCGATGGGAACATGAACAAATCTTGAAAGGCACTACATAAACTAATAAATAACTTAAAAGAATGGGATTACTAGATAAATTAATGGGCAATGCCGGCGAGGTTGCTGCGGAAGAGTTAAAAAAGAATTACGGTCATTTATTAATTGACTCAGAAGAGATTGAGATGGGCTTTGTACTCTTCCGCGATGTGTTCATATTTACTACTCGCAGATTAATCCTGATCGACAAGCAAGGTTTTACAGGTAAAAAAATCGAAATCAAATCCATGCCCTATAAAAGCATTTCTAGATTTTCCCTAGAAACTGCTGGAACCTTCGATCTAGATGCAGAATTAAAGATTTGGATCTCTAGCGAAAACCTCCCCAGCGTCAGTAAGAAATTCTCTAAGGCCGTTGATATATACAAAGTGCAGAGATTGTTAGCTTCCAAAACCTGCTAATAATTTAGCGATCAACGCTTCAGGTCAAAGAAATGGGATCAATGTTAGCCAATTTTTGACCATGGGCGACCTCTGTTATCTACGGGAACACTCGTGATCTAATAAAAGCGATCTTGTTATGTGGAATTTAACGTAAAGCTGGATGCTATTTGAAATCGGAATTTGAGCAAAAGGTAACCATCGTAAAGAAAAAAGTCATTTGCCCTACGTCAGCAGGTTGAAAGCGCAGCTATCAACAAGCTGGTCATTTGTCAACTTTGAGCACAAAAAAAATGCCTTTTTGAACTCAATCAAAAAGGCATTTCTTAATTACTATTTACTTTATATTAGTTGATTCCAACTACTTCTAGTTCAAAAACTAGATCTTGTCCGGCAAGTGGGTGGTTTGCATCAACGATGATAAAGTCATCCTTAACATCTGCAACACGCAACTGACGCTCTGTCCCGTCAGGGTTTTGTGCCATTAGTCCCATTCCTACTTCTGGCTTAATTTCGGCTGGAAGTTGGTTTCTTTCTACTTTCTGAAACAATTCTTTTTGAACATCACCATAAGCTTCAGCCATTGGGATTTCCACAGTTTTCTTTTCATTAATCTTCATGTCGATCAATCCATTTTCAAAACCTGGGATCAATTGACCTTCTCCTAGCTTAGCCTCTAAAGGCTCTCTGTCTTCTGAAGTATCAAAAACACGACCGTCTTCCTTCAATTTTCCAGTGTAATGAACTTTTACTGTATCGTTTGCTTGTACTTGACTCATAATATTATGATTTTATATCAGTTGCAAAGGTAAAAACTTAAGATCCGTAGCAAAGTTTGAGCTGTGCTAATCTGTACAATTAAGAGAAACTTAACGAGTTAGGAGATTTGTAATAGGTATTGCGTTAGATAATTTTCAGAGAAGGAATTATGAGTACCGCTTTCAAGTTTTATATCGTCCAAAATGCAATAAAGGCGACAGGTAAATCCATTGAAATTCTCCTAAAATAATTTCAATAATAGTTAAAACGTACCGCGAGACTCTTCTTTGCACAAGACTATGAATTAGCAATACTTAAATAAATCAGAGTTGTGTGTAGTGGGATGTTTCAATCTATTTATAAAGACTATCGTGTAACATTTCAATCAGCAACTTTGAATCGAGGATTCAATATTAAATAGAGTTAGAATACAATCATTTCAGCGCTTCCATGCTGTCCTGTTTCACGGCAATCATCCCACGTCTAGGACGGTCGAGATCGATGATGACAAATATCATGAGAGAGATTAAGAAGCCCATGATAATAGCGGGAACCCTAGGGTTGCGTTTGCCCAGACCACTAACATATCCTGTGAGGACGCTGGCAAAAATAAATATTACAAACATCAGGTAATAAATAGTTGCAGGCACAGATCGTTGCAAGATATCGTTACGCTTTCCCTGAGCATCGATCATGTCATTTACAGAGGTTACAAAATATCCCGTCGTTACAGGATTTGGAGCTTTTTCCGCAGCTCTTATTCCCACGCGCCATATCTGGCTTTGGAGGTCGCTAGTTCGATCCAGTTGCTGCTTTCTTATTTTCTCGTCGGTAACATCCGTTTTTACACTTTCAACTCTATGATCTATATAAAGGGACATCAAGGAATCAGCGGCGCGATCGTCTGGACCAGGTAATAACTCCGTTCGCAACATGGTAGTCCCTATGGCATTAGCCTCAGCTACTTCAGCCGCTGCCCGGTTATCGTATCTAGCTACAGACATACTAAAGGTAAAACCTATTATTAAGGCCAGCATACCGATGATCCCACCTTGAATGGAAGACGATTGGGATTTTGCGTCCTCGTCAGTTTTTCGTTCAAATTTTTCACCAAAATAAATTCCTATTTCGTTGGCAAGAATGATGGCAATAAATAAACCGATGGCAATGACGGCGCTGTTGATGTCGTACATGTGAATGTTTTTGGAAGGCAATTTAGAATTGGCTCTCTTTCTTTTCTATGAACAAAATGTTAATTGGTAGTAGATAGGTATAAGTCATCCCGCCGCAGGGCGGGATCGGCTTTAAGATGTCAGTACTATCAAAGAACTCTATATCTTAGATAGTTGGTGAATGGAGAGGTTTCCGCTTTCGCGAAAGCGAACTCAAAATCAGTCCTATAAACAATCGGGCATAATTAGAGTTTAATCGAAATACCCACTATCATTCAATCTGATTATCAAATAAATACATTAAACTTCGTTTTAACGCTTCAAAGGATTATAAATAAATAAATAAAACTACTTTTGCAGCCGCTAAGAAGCGCTATTTATATGAAAGATATTAGAAACATTGCGATTATTGCTCACGTTGACCACGGGAAAACGACACTGGTAGACAAGATTTTACACCACTGTGAGACGTTCCGAGAGAACGAATCAACCGGAGATTTAATTCTTGACAATAACGACATTGAACGCGAACGCGGGATTACAATCCTTGCTAAAAACGTTTCAGTGATGTACAAGGGAACTAAAATTAACATTATCGATACACCTGGTCACGCCGATTTTGGTGGGGAAGTAGAACGTGTATTGAACATGGCTGACGGTGTTCTGTTGCTAGTGGATGCTTTTGAAGGTCCTATGCCACAGACGCGTTTTGTATTGCAGAAAGCGATCGATCTAGGTTTAAAACCTTGTATAGTTATAAATAAAGTTGATAAGGATAATTGTACTCCTGATGAAGTGCATGAGTCGGTTTTTGACTTGATGTTTGAATTAGGTGCGGAAGAATGGCAACTTGATTTCCCTACCGTTTATGGTAGTGCAAAAAATAACTGGATGTCTGACGACTGGAAAGTTATTACTGAAAACATTGAGCCATTACTAGATATGGTTATCGAGCATGTTCCTGCTCCTAAAGTAGAACAAGGAACGACTCAAATGTTGATTACTTCTCTAGATTTCTCTAACTATACGGGTCGTATCGCGATAGGTCGTGTAAAGAGAGGTTCTATTAAAGAAGGACAGAATGTGACCTTATGTAAACGTGATGGTTCACAAACTAAAACTAAAGTCAAAGAGGTTTATGTCTTTGACGGAATGGGGAAAGCCAAAACAGATGAGGTGATGGCTGGAGATATTTGTGCGATTGTAGGATTAGAAGGTTTTGAAATAGGCGATTCTGTTGCTGATATCGAGAATCCAGAAGCTATGGAAACGATTGCTATCGATGAGCCTACAATGAGTATGTTGTTCACGATCAACGATTCACCTTTCTTTGGTAAGGATGGTAAATTTGTGACTTCACGTCACATTAAGGATCGTTTACATAAGGAATTAGAAAAGAACCTGGCGCTACAAGTTCACGAGACTGGAAGTGCTGAGAAGTTCATGGTTTATGGACGTGGGGTATTGCACCTTTCTGTATTAATTGAAACGATGCGTCGTGAAGGTTATGAATTGCAAATAGGACAACCGCAGGTAATTATCAAAGAAATTGATGGTGTGAAATGCGAGCCTATTGAAGAGCTTAGCATCGACTTGCCAGAAAACGTCAGCGGAAAGGCGGTTGAAATGGTTTCCTTGAGAAAGGGCGAAATGACAAGTATGGCACCTAAAGGTGAGCGTATGTTGATCCAATTCAGAATGCCATCTCGTGGAATTATAGGATTGAGAAATCAATTGATAACGGCTACTGCTGGTGAGGCGATTATGAATCACCGTTTTGTAGGATTTGAACCTTATAAAGGTGAGATTCAAGGACGTATCAACGGTTCTATGATTTCAATGGAGAAAGGAACAGCGATTCCTTATTCTATGGATAAACTTCAGGATCGTGGTAAATTCTTTATTCACCCAGGTGAGGAGATTTATGGCGGACAAGTGGTAGGTGAAAACTCAAGACCAGATGATCTTGCGATTAACCTGACTAAAACTAAAAAGCTTTCTAACGTTCGTAGTTCAGGAACTGATGATAAAGTTAAGATTGCACCACCGGTGAAATTCACCCTTGAAGAAGCTCTAGAATACATCCAGAAAGATGAATATGTAGAGGTAACTCCGCATTTCTTGAGATTGCGTAAAGTATTTCTTGATGAAAACGAACGCAAACGTAGAGGTAAAGAACTAGGATAGATACTAGAAGGTGATTATACATAATCATTCAACTAGAATTATTATAACAAAGCAGATTCGAAAGAATCTGCTTTTTTTGTTTTAGAGACTGGATGTGATTGTTAAACCTAAGAATAAAGTGGTCATGCTGAATTCATCAAGTGCTGAATTCATTTCAGTACAGCATCTCCTGGAACAGGCTAGAATTTTTAGTTTACCATCAATTAATGGATTCTAAGTAGCAATTTCTCATTTAAAAATAGCGTCGGACACCATCAGGTTTACCTAAAATTAACAACCTAGCGGAATGTAACGTTTTCCCTCTCATTGAAGAGAAGATATAGATGTTCTGGAATCTAGAACTTGAATCTGAACCTGAACTTAAACCTGGATCTAAAACCTCTAATGAAAACAAATCAACCTTTATTATATTCTCAAGTACTCTAGAGTTGGCACAACTTTGAACTCAACGACTTAAAATCTCGACCGCTCACAACCCAAAGACTCATAAAACCACAAACTCACAACACAGTCCTATCTTTGCAATTCAAACCACGAGATTGAAAATCGTCAAATACACTTCAGATTATAAGAAACAATGGAATAGTTTCATAAGGGAATCTAGTAACGGTTTTTTTCTGCATGATCGGGATTTTATGGAGTACCATTCTGATAGATTTGAAGACCATAGCTTGATGATATTTGATGATGAAAAATTGGTGGGTTGTTTTCCCGCGCATCAAACTGGAACTGCTTTACACAGTCATTTAGGACTGACTTATGGAGCGTTTTTAATTAAAGCACCACAGCGGATAAGCTCTGGTGAAACTCGGCTACTTTCTGAAAAACAAGAATCTTTCTATACGCACCTTGTTAGAGAAGTTATCAATTATGCAAAGGGAAAAAGTTTCCAGAAAGTGGAACTTAAATTGCCTCCTCCGTTTTTTGATCCGGAATTTGACGCACATTACCAATGTTTGATGGAAATGGGTTTTGAAATTTATGAAGAATCTCTGGATCTCGTGGTAGACCTGCATAAGGAATGGAAGCCCAGTCCCAAAAAAACTGCTGGATATCGCAATGGGAAATTCAATCAGCTGCGGTTGATAGTTTGTGATGACTTACAAGAGTTTTGGAATAAATTACTGATACCACAATTGCAAGAAAGACACAATGCAAAACCAACGCATACACTGGAAGAGATTCAGCTATTGAAAAGCAGGTTTCCAACAAAAATCCTACAATACTATGCAGAGTTTGATGGAAAGAAGGTCGCTGGACTAACCCTATTTGATTTTGATAATATTCTTAAAGTCCAGTATGCAGCTGCGAGTCAAGAAGGTTTTGAGAAAAACGCTATGGATTTTTTATATCTAGAAATCATTCAGGAGGCGAGAGGTTCTGGAAAACAGTTTGTGGATCTGGGAACGGTTAATAATGCAGACGGTACCATAAATGAAGGATTACTAAGATTCAAAAAACAATTAGGTGCAACAGCGATTCCGGTATTTGAGATAGCCTTAGATTTGCGCCCATGAATTTTTCTAAACGCAGCTATCACTTTGCTATCATTTCCATTGTTTTGTTGGTCATATTTTTAGCACTGTCCATCATTAATAGAAATGGAAGTACCAGTTTTGATGACATAGTAGGTTATCTGATTACTCTATTTTTTGTAACTGTAATCATAGGTTTTGTATGTGCGATGCTTAGTTTGCGAGAGGCTTCTTCTACTCAAAAGTACATAGGACTTATTATAAATGTGGTCCTCGCAATATTACTGACGGTCAACACGCTACAAAATCTATCCACGATTGCGGGAGCGTTTTCTTAAATACTTAGTTACATTTACGATACTTAGAACCGGCACGCTATCAATATCAATATTCCATATCTCGATCTCCCTGCACTGCAATTGCGTTTTGCCCAGCGCGACCGTGAAGTTCTGCAGGAAATTCAGCATACCGGCCAGTTTATAGCTGGTGAACCAGTGCGATTTTTTGAGGCAGATTTTGCCGGCTATTGCGGCACGCAATACTGCGTGAGTTGTGGGAATGGACTGGATGCTTTAACCATCATTTTGCGTGCTGATAAAGTCTTAGGGAATTTGCCTGAAAACGCACGGATTCTAGTCCCTGCTCATACTTATATCGCCACTTTTTTGAGTATTGTGGAAGCTGGAATGCAGCCAGTTCCGGTGGATGTGAATGAACTATTATTGACTTCAGATGTGATTGAATCCCAGCTTGCAAACATTGATGCGATCGTTGCGGTGGACCTCTATGGAAAGCTGGTGGATGATGACGTTTACGCTTTCGCGAAAGCGAACAATCTCCCCATCTACACAGACACGGCACAGTCGCACGGCGCGGTCACAGCAATGGGACAAAAATCTGGCAGTCGCGGTAGGGCAAGCGCTTTCTCGTTTTACCCCACTAAAAACCTAGGTGCCATGGGCGATGCGGGAGCCATAACCTGCAATGATCCAGAGCTGGCAAATATGGCAAGGAAAATTGCCAGTTATGGCCGCAGCTCCAGACAAGTCAACGATGTCAAGGGAATGAACAGTCGCATGGACACCTTGCAAGCAGCATTCCTCAATAACCGGTTGCCATTTCTAGACAATGACAATAAAAAACGGTTCAAAATTGCTGAAACCTACATCGCGCAAATTGACAATGAACTCGTAAAATTACCATCAGATAGCTTTATTAGGCATAATGCGATACATGTATTTCCCGTTTTTGTGGAAGACCGCAATGGCTTTGTGAAATTTTTGGAAAACCACGGTATTCAAACCAATTGTCATTACGAAATCCCACCGCACAAGCAAGCTTCCTTTGCAGAGTTCAATCATCTAAACTTTCCACAAACGGAGGATTTGCATCGAACGGAAGTCAGTTTGCCTTGTCATCCTTTGTTGGAAGATCACGACGTTCAAGAAATCATCAATGCGATAAACGCTTATTCATGAGGAATTTGATGCGGCTCTTCAACCGCAATCTATTGCTCAAGGTTGCTGGATATAATTCCATTCATATTATGTTGCGCATCGGGATAGGTGCTGTGATGTCCTGGGTTTTGGCACGATTGATAGGTCCCAGTGGTATGGCGGTAATGGGGAACCTGCGCAATTTCATTCAGGGAATTCAGAGTTTCAGCGTCCTTGGATTAGAAAATGGACTGGTAAGTTATGCGACACAGTATAAAAATGATCGCCAGAAGTTGGTTGAAGTTTATGGTACAGCCTGGATCGTTAGTATTGTCATTACTACGATTTTAAGCATCTCGATCTTCCTGCTGGCGCCCACGCTTGATCGCTGGTTGATCGGTCTTGATTTTAGTTATGCTTTTGTATTCCAGTATATGGCCGCTGCAATGCCGTTTTACGTGATTTTCATCCTGATAAGCTCGCTGCTACAAGGTTTTGAATGGTACAAGAAATTTGTCATGATTAATATTATCATCAACATTCTTGTATTTGTAGCGAGTCTATTCCTGATTTATGGTTTTGGGCTTTCAGGAGCATTAGTGGCCGTCGTTATTACCCCCATTATTCAATGTTTGGTAGGTTTTGGGATGTGGAAAAGCAACATCAACAATGGAGCACTTACTAAGATTTTATGGAGCAAGTTTGAAATTGCACGCTTAAAACCATTATTGAGCTACAGCGCGATGGCTTTAATAAGCGCCGTGTTGATTCCCGTGACCTACATTGCGATCCGACAGGATGTTCGGGCTGTGCTGGGAGATGTGGTGGCGGGTGACTGGGAAATGTTGCAACGACTTTCCGGTTACTACATGTTATTTGTCACGACCTTAATCAGCCTTTATGTGTTGCCACAATTAAGCAAGGATTTTTCACATCAAGTGTACCGGAAAACGATCATACATTTTTATAAAACAATTCTTCCTCCAGTTGCTTTAGGGCTGATGACCATTTATATGTGTCGAGAATTACTGGTGGATGCATTATTTACTGAGGAATTCAATGGCATGCTGCCTATGTTTAAATGGCAACTCGCGGGAGATTTTATCAAGATAATCACAACGGTAATGGCGTTTCGTTTTATTGCTATTAATGATTTGAAGCGGTATTTTATTGCAGAAACCGTGAGTCTGGGAACTTTTTACATCGCCAATGTTTTTATGATCAGACACTATGGAACTAGTGGCGTGGTCATGGCATATCTCACAAGTTATTTGTTTTATGCTGCGGCATTAACAATTTTACTACGGAAAGAATTGTGGTCTAAAAATTAGCGTTTTCCTATGCTGTCTGGATCAACCCTGCGTATTTCACGAACTAAGGTATCGGTTTTTCTAATCTCTATATTGTTTTTCTCCTTCGTTACAATCGCAATGTACGTATGAGTCGTATCGGCATCTTTTAGAGGTATTAGGGTAACTAAATTACGTTTTGATCTTGCGGGAATCTTTATAATAACCGGTCGATCTGCTCTGCGTCGGAAACCCTTGCTATCAACCTTAAAGAAAAGATCTAGTGGCTTATCGGTTATATTTTCCGCAACGTAGGTTATTTTTTTGTGACCTTGTTTGACGCTTATATTTATACCTTCAGGTTCTTGCGTCGTTCCAGCCGTAATCAGGAATCCTACAAAGAAAAAGTACTTCAACATAATTAGGAGTGTTTTTCAAATTCAGCTTTTAATTCTATCTGCTTATTATAAATAAAATCTTCACCAAACCTAGCTTTCCATTTGCTGTTCATTGCTTTCATATAACAAACTTCAGCTCCCATAGGAATGCAAGTCGACAAAACTTCTGTTTTTATAGCATGCTTTTCCCAAAGATATTTTTCTATTAAGAGCTCAGTTTCCGTTCTTGAGTTATCTAAATTTCCTGCAGTTACATATACATACTGACCACTGGCAGCAAGTTTTGAAGCTTCAATTTTACTTTGATTGCAGTCTAGTGACTTTAAAGGTCTAGGTAGCTCTGAAGTAGCGGTTCCATCTCTACTTATTTTGATGGTGGTTCCGTTTTGCGCAAAGCTCAATGCAGTGCAAAGCAGACAAAGTATAGTTAGATATTTCATATAGAAATTATTATCAATTTATGTACCAGAGCGATGCGACCTAGTATCTTTGTAAATATAAGACAACTACAAATTGTAAGTTTTCCGCTTTCGCGAAAGCGAAATAACGACCAACTTTACTGCAGCACAATATACTCTTACAACCATGAAACTTAATTTACACCGCCCCATTTGCTTTTTTGACCTCGAGACAACTGGAACAAACATTTCTAAAGATCGTATTGTTGAGATCTCTATTCACAAGGTTTTTCCTGATGGGAATGAGAAAACATATACCTATCGGATAAATCCTACGGTTCCTATTCCTGCGGAAACTACTGCGATTCATGGTGTGACAGACGATATGGTGAAAGATGAACCTACGTTTGCAGACATGGCAAGGAAAATTCACGATTTGATCAAGGATTCTGATCTTGCGGGATTCAACTCAAACCGTTTTGACATTCCATTGCTTGCGGAAGAGATGCTGCGAGCCGGTGTTGATTTTGATATGGGCAATAGAAATGCCATTGACATTCAGAACATCTTTCATAAAATGGAGCAACGCACGCTTGTGGCGGCATACAAATTCTATTGCGATAAAGACCTGACGGACGCGCACAGTGCAGAGGCTGATACGATGGCAACTTACGAGGTTTTGAAAGGACAGCTCGAGCGTTATCCTGACCTAGAAAACGACATGAAATCCCTCGCTGATTTTTCCACGCGTCGCAAACCGGTTGATTTTGCTGGAATGCTGGCGTATAATGAAAAAGGGGAGGAGTGCTTTAATTTCGGCAAGCATAAAGGCAAGCGCATTGTCGATGTACTAGAAAGTGAGCCGGGCTATTACAGCTGGATTCAAAACGCCGACTTCCCACTTTATACAAAAAAGGTGTTGACTGCCATTAAATTGCGTGGATTTAATCAGTAGGGATTAGAAGCTCAGTCTGGGAAGATAGCGTTTGGTCCACATCAAAATCACTTATTAAATTGATAAAGAGATACTATTTCATAATGGAATCATAAATTAGGTTTGTAACGCAAACTATATTACTTTCACAAAGTAGTTTAATCTAATATTATCAATTATGGAACATGCTGAACAACTTGACCCGAATGAGAGCTTGAACATTATTGCGAAGGCAATTAACCAAACTAGAAACAATATAAAAGACCAAAGTTTCTATTACATTTTGTGGGGTTGGCTTATTTCCATCGCTTCTTTGGCAAATTTTATACTGATTTCCTTTACCGAATTCCAGTATGCATATTTGCCTTGGTTGGTATTAGTTCCTATCGGTTGGGTGGGTAGTATTTGGTATTCTGTTAAGGCGGAGAAGTCTAAAAATTATGAAACCTATTTTGAGGTATTTCTCAAATACCTCTGGATCGTGCTGGGTATATCATTTATTGTAGCTGTTTTCATATCTATATCACTTCAAATAAATCCTACAACTTTTGTTTTATTGCTAGCGGGTATTGGTACGCTGGTATCTGGCCTGACCATGAAGTTCAAGCCACTTTCTATAGGAGGAATCTCCCTAGTGTTTTTTGCAGTCGCCACGTTATTTGTGGATAGTTCCTATATGCTGCTTATAAATAGTATCGCAGTGGTAACAGGATATTTGATACCTGCCTATTTGCTCAAAAATGCTAACTAATCATGTATGAAAATTTAGATTCCGTATTGAACCAGCAGGTGAGGCTGGCCGTTGTTTCCATATTGATCAAGGTTAAAAAAGCCGACTTTAATTATTTAAAGGAGCAAACCCAAACAACTCAGGGAAACTTGAGCCACCAATTAAAGAAACTTAAAGAATCTGAATATATTTTAGTAGAAAAAACATTTGAAAACAATTATCCCAAAACCTTCTGCAGCCTCACTGAAATAGGAAGAAAAGCATTTGAAGAATATGTGGAACAAATGAAAAAGTACTTGAATCTTAATGAAAAAGAGTGATTTTGATTTTGTTCCGCTTTCGCAAAAGCGGAACTCTTTTAAACGTCGAAAATTCTACCAGGATTCAAAATCCCATTAGGATCCATGGCGGTCTTCAATGTCTTCATTAATTGGATTTCTTCTGGCGTGCGACTTATGTTTAAATAGGCTTTTTTATGCAGTCCTATGCCGTGCTCAGCACTTACAGATCCACCTATTGCTTTCAATCCAGAATAGATAATATCATTGATTTCCAATCTTAGTGAATCACCGGTGTTTTCTTTCCCTATGATAAAGTGAATATTCCCGTCTGCGACATGACCGAAGGCATAAATTTGTTCTACTCCCTTTATGAGTTTTAATTTTTTATAAGCGTCTTTTATGTAACCTCCAATCAACGCCACCGGCAAACTGATGTCAAAATGCTGGTCGTGCTTCATGTGATCTGTCAAGTTATTGACATCTTCCCTTATGCGGAAAAACCATTCTACATCACTGGGAGAATGGGCCATCACGGCATCCAGAATCATTTCTTTTTCAACGGTAGTTTCTAATAAACTCTGGAACTCGGCTTGATCTTGTTCGGATTGACTTCCTAGGGCTTCTATCAGGATATAATATTCATAATCGTAGGGCAACGGTGGTCTTACCGCATCGCTTGTACTGGTCATTTGCTCATAGCTATTGCGCCAGATCAATTCAAAACCACTCAGTTTTCCTGCAAGTCCCTGATCAAAGAATTTCAATAGTTTTACGACACTTTTATAATCGTTCACCGCTAGGTAAGCAACATTCCTACTGCTAGGTGCTTCCTCTAATTTCAAAACGGCTCTGGTAACAATTCCTAAAGTCCCCTCTGAGCCTATAAAAAGCTGCTTCAAATCATAACCGGAATTATCCTTGATGATTTTCTTCATGGAATTGATAATTGCTCCATCTGCCATGACAGCTTCCAGACCCAAAACTAACTTACGGGTCATGCCATATTTTAGCACCCGCAGACCGCCCGCATTGGAAGAAATTATACCACCTATCTGCGCCGATCCTCGTGCGCCAAAATTCAATGGAAACAACAAACCCAGGTCTGCAACGGCTTCATGAATAGTTTCTAATATCACACCAGACTGCACTGTAATAGATCGACTGTCAGAATCAATTTCCTCTATTTGATTCATTCGTTCTAACGATATTACAACCTCGTCTGCATTAGTTTCTGTTCCTCCCACAAGGTTTGTTAACCCTCCATGCACCACAACTTTCGCGTTATTTTTATGACAAATCTTTAGAATGGAGCTTACTTGCTCTGTAGATTCTGGTAACGTAACACATAAAGCATTTAAAGAATCTTCCATATACCAGATATGGGAATAGCGATCTTTTAATTGATCACCGGTTAGTATTCTTGATTCTGGTAAAACGAGTTGTAGTTGGTTTATTAAATCGGCATTCATTAATTAAATATTTTCCGCAGTAATCCCATAATCCCTTCTTCCATTGCAGTAGTCTCATCATTAAATTCAAACATTTTTTTGACTTCAACTAGTATGAGGTCCTTATCCAGCAGGGAAAAATTATGTTCTTTTCCATAAGAATCAATCTTTTCCAAAGCTTCTACATCGCTGTCTTTTTTAATCTCGTTCTGGATATGAACATAATCAGTTAGAGCCACGTGGTTTCTAATGAACGTTCTTTCGTCACTGCTGTGATCTATGTCAAGACGAGCCGCATAACTCATGACATAAGCCATAAACTCTTCTCTTGTCCAGTCTAAATAGTCAACATTATTTTTCATAATTATTAATTTTTATTTTCCCAAAGTTGGCCACGGTGAGGTTTAAGATCATCTCTTACCGCAGGCATATCGGCTTCGTTCAAAGCTAAGTAGCATATGTGATGAGTATCTGTGATGCTTTGGACACCACTTGAGATGAAACTAACCTTATGCAATTGAGTATATTCTCCCAGATGTATCAAATGGTGTTCTGCAGTCAATTTTGCATCTGGTCCTTTAAAATCCCAAATCAGCTTAAGTTTTCTCATATCCTAAAAGTACGGTAGTGAGATCGATGCGATGGTGATTTTAGGTAATAAACTGTTGTTAAACAACATATCCTTCACACTAAAACATGAGTTTCTCTGTAAATTAGAATTATGGAAAAAGTATTAGTTGTAGGTGCTACAGGCACCACTGGAAAAATAATAGTGGAACTTTTAAATGAGTCCCAGTATTTTGAGCCTATAGCGATGGTTCGTAAAGAGGATCAGAAAGCACAATTTGAAAATCAAAAGATTAAAACTGTTATGGCCGATTTAGAAGGAGATGTTGCTCAGGCTTTTCAGGATGTTGATAAAGTTGTATTTGCTGCAGGATCTGGTGGAAAGAAAGTAGTGGAGATCGATCAAGATGGTGCTAAAAAGATGATTGATGCTGCAGAAAAAAATAACGTAGTAAAATTTGTAATGCTCAGTTCACGTGGTGCAGATGCACCAGATAAAGCTGAGGATCTCAAAGATTACTTATGGGCAAAGCATAATGCCGATGAGCATTTGAAAAAAAGTAAACTTAATTACACGATTGTACGTCCAGGAGCATTGAATAATGAAAAAGGTACAGACCACATTATTGTAACTAAAAAGCTAGATCAAAAAGGTGAAATATCGAGAGCAGATGTTGCTCAAGTGTTGACTAGAGTATTGCATGACGATACTGCTAACAAAGTAACTTTTGAAATGCTACAAGGAGATACAATGATAGCTAAAGCATTAGAAACGGTAGATAATTTATAAGTATCTATTAACATAAACCAGTAATAAAGGAGCCGCTGTTGCGGTTCCTTTTTTTATAGCGTTGTGGCAGATATTCCTTCCTCTGCAAAGCGTTTAAAGTCCTGCATAAATAGATACGTTTGTTTTTCAAAAAGATCCGGTTTCGCTTTTGCTACCAGTCGCATCATACCCGTAAACTTAAATTCAGAGGTAGATTCCCAGGTAGTTTGTTTAATTGTAGTAGAAGCTGTAGTTATCTCGCTTTCGCGAAAGCGGTTTTCTTGAAAGTTTACTACACCACTAGTACGATAGGTAGCAGACCAGTGGTTAGGTAAATCTCGCGCCGTGATTTCCTCTGTCATGGAAATAGTTCCTACAAGAGTCTTTATTTTAAGTTTACGTCTGCTTCCTGGAAATCCTATTTCTTTAGTGAGGTTTTCAAAGCTGATAAGACCGCGTTGCCAGTGCTTAAAATTATCCTGATTAAGAAAAAGTGTCATCAATTCTTCAATGGGTCGGTCGATAGTAATCTGATACTTGTTTCTCATTGTCTTAAGTACGCAAAAATCGCATAAACTTAACAGCGAGTGTATAATATCTAGGGATCATCAACGTTTTGATCGCCTAAGGGTTTTAGCTATTTTTGCCCTCGATTCTAGAAATCTATATATGATAAGAGTTTCATACCTCATTTTTTTAGTAACCCTTTGTTTCTCAAATTTTTGTAAAGCCCAACAGCTAGAGGACAAAACGTTGTTGACCGTTGATGGTATCGAGTTTGATGCCGGTACTTTTATGAGAGTTTATCTTAAAAATCTAGACATTGTACAAGATGATTCCCAGAAGGACATGGATAATTATCTAGAACTATATGTCGATTACCGTTTGAAATTACTGCAAGCTTATGAACTGGGATTGCAAAATGGTGACGCTTATCAGAAAGAATTATTATCCTACCGCAACAGTCTAGCAGAGTCCTATTTGACAGATAATGAGGTTACAGATGCATTAGTGAAACAAGCATATAACCGCATGATGGAAGAAGTAAATGCCAGTCATATTATCGTGAACGTACTGAGAACTGCAACTCCAGCAGATTCTTTAAAAGCTTATAAAAAAATAGCAGCAATTAAAAAACAGGTGGAAAATGGAGCAGATTTTGCAACAGTGGCACGAGAAGAAAGTGAAGGGCCTAGTGCAGCTTCTGGTGGCGAGTTAGGATGGTTCGGTGTTTTTACTATGGTAGATGAATTTGAAAATGCTGCCTATGGAAGCGAAGTCGGTCAAATCTCTGGAATTTTCAGAACCGATTTTGGTTATCATATTCTAAAAGTAAATAGTAAAAGACAAACTCCGGATGAGGTTACCGTAGCTCATATTATGACTTATGATCAACGTGTCGATACTACCAACACGGCGCAGCAACGCATTAATTTAATTTATGGTCAATTAGAAGCTGGAAAGGAATTTAGTGCAATGGCAAGAGAGTTCTCTGAGGATATTAATAGCTCTAGGAATGATGGTAAGCTCTCCAGATTTGGAACAGGTGACCTCAATACGCCAGAATTTGAACAAGCTGCATTTGAATTAACAGAAATCAATAGTTATACAAAACCGGTACAATCAAAATTTGGCTGGCACATTATTCAATTATTGGAAAAGCATCCTACGCCTTCTTTTGAAGATTCTGAACCAGGGTTGCGGGAACAAATAAAGAACTCTCCCAGATCTAGAAAAATAACTGATGCTTTTACAAATAAACTAATTGCAAAATATGGAGTCCAACTTCCAGAAATTGATTCCTACACAAAGAAGTTCCCGCAAGTTACGGACTCCTTGATGACGGGAACGTGGACAAACAACGTGCGCATAAAATCAATGCAACCTTTGTTTGCTATTAAGGATCAATCGTACGTGACTAATCAGTTTTATGATTTCATCTCTCAAAAACAGTTGAAGGATTATGGGAAGTATGGTGACCTTGAAGAGAAGCTAGCTGTTTATTTTAAAGACTATATAAATGCTTCTCTAATCAACTATTATGATGAGAATTTAGAGCGAGACAATGAAGATTTCGCTTTTATTTATAAAGAATACAAGGAAGGATTGTTGCTTTTTGATTTGATGGAGAAGAAGGTATGGGAAGAGGCAAAGATAGACAGCACGGGTCAACAAGATTATTACAACAGTCATAAGGACAATTACAGGTGGAAAAGAAGGCTTGACATCGTTCTTACTCAAAATACGACAAGTGCCATTGCAGAGAAAGTTAGAGACTTGTTACAAGAAGGAAAAACGGTAGACCAGATAAAAGAACAATTAAATGACAAGGGAAGAACCCAGGTAATGGTATCTAAAGGTGTCGTGGAAGAATCGTTTCCCAGGTTGCCTGAAAACTTTGAAGTCAAAAAAGGGGTTTCTAGGGTGTATGAAAAGGAAAATAACGGCTTTTATAAGGTTGTTCTAGTGAACGATATTCTTGAGCCATCCTTCAAAAATTTTGAGGAAGCTCGAGGAAACGTGATTAATGATTACCAGCAAGAACTAGAAAAAAAATGGTTGGACAGTCTAAGGATTGATAGAAATATTAATGTAGATGAAAATGTATTCACACAAGTAAAAGAAGAGATTGAAAATAAACGTTCGTAAATACTGTTTGTACCTAATTCCTTTACTGGTTTTAACTTCTTGCTCTTATTTTGAGAAGGAGGAAAACACAGATGCCATAGCACGTATAGGCGAGGCGTTTTTAACCAGGACAGAAGCTCAATCTGCATTGCCAGAGGAATATACACCGGCGGACTCTGCACTTATAGTTCAGAAATTCATTGATGAATGGGCCACTGACCAAATGTTGATGAAAAATGCCCGACAGAATATTTCTGAGGAAAAGCAACGCAGTCTAAACTTGTTAATCGATCGCTACAAAACGGAGTTATACTCTCAAGCCTATCTACAAGAATTGATCAAACATAATCTAGACACGATTGTTTCTAAAGACGCGATAATTGAATACTTCCAGGTACGTAAGGAAGAGTTCGTTTTGAATGAAGACCTAGTTAAATTCCGTTATTTATTTCTTGATAAGAACTATGCACAACTAGATGAGATAAAATCAATGTTTGAAGATGGCGGTACAAAAAATCTGAAAATTCTGGACAGCCTTTCCTTGGGATTTCGCAGTTTCTCATTAGATGATACTATTTGGGTAAAGAAAAGCATTCTTTTGGATCGGATTTTGCCCATTACCCCAGCAAATGAAGATCAGTATATAATACCCGGAAAGTCGTGGGAGCTAGAAGATAGTCTTGGCGTATATTTGGTGCGCTTTAAGGACGTACTGCGTCGCGGCGAGCAGGCGCCACTTTCCTACGTCAATCCCACGATCAAACAGATTTTGCGCAACCAACGGAAGTTGGCATACATTAAAAAAATTGAAAAAGACCTATTAAATGATGCGATTGAAAGCAATAGACTTAAGATTAATCCGTAGTTGGACCAGTATTTTGATGGTTTTCGCTTTCGCGAAAGCGATGACAGCTCAAACCACACCACAACCTACATCTGCAACACAAGACGAGGCCATAAAGCAAGAAGTACTTGCCGCCTTAAATGACACAATTGAGCCTACTAAAGTACGGTTCAAAATCGACGGAGTTTCAGGAGTGATCGGTGAATTTGTAGTGCTGGATTCAGACATTGAAAAGCAGATCATGTCCTACAAACGTGCAGGAAGATCTGATGAAATCACAAAGTGTGAGATGATGCAGTCCATGCTGGGCGAAAAACTATATGCGCACCACGCAATTCAAGATAGTATCACCGTTTCTGATGCAGAAATATCAGGAATGACAGACCAGCGCATTGAGTATTTCAGATCTCAATTAAATGGTGGTAGCGATCAAGACATCGCTGATATTTATCGCATGGAAAATATCCAGCAGGTACGCGACGAATTAAATATTATAAACAGAGAGGAATTATTGTCTGATCGCATGCAAAGACGATTGACAGAGGATGTGCAAATTACGCCTGAAGAAGTGCGACAGTTCTTCTATGATATTCCAGAGGACGAACGACCTCTTTTCAATACAGAGGTGGAAATTGCCCGTATTGTAGTAAAAGCAAAACCCAGTGAGCGATCTATAAAGGAGACGATTGAAAAGCTTAATGAGTATAGGGATGACGTACTAAATAACGATGCCAATTTTGCGGCTAAAGCAACCCTGTTTTCAGAAGATTCAGGAACAGAACGCCAGGGAGGTTTAATATCCATGAAAAGAGGGGATCCTTATGCAAAGCAGTTTAAGGAAGCTGCTTTTTCTCTTGAAGAAGGTCAGATAAGCGAGCCTTTTGAAACCGCGTTTGGATGGCATATTGTTTATCTTGAAAAGGTTCGTGGATCTGTAAGAGACGTTCGTCATATTTTATTATATCCTTACATAAGTCGTTCCCAGGAGGAAAAAGCAAAAACGATGCTGGATGAAATGCGGGATAGAATCGTGCAAGGCGATACGACGTTTGCAGACGCTGCTAGAGCTATTAGTGATGAAGAACAAACAGCAAAAAGTGGAGGTCTTTTTGTTAACCCTACTACGGGTGAAAATTTATTAGATTTAACTAAAGCTGCTCCCTCTCTAGTTTCAACTGTGCAGTTTATGGAAGAAGGTGACGTGAGTGGTATTATCGAGGAAAAAGATGAGCGCAATATAGGTGTGATGACTTACACCATTGTAAACCTTATCAGAAAGGTAGAAGATCACGAGGCTGACTATACCTTAGATTATTTAAAAATCAAGGACCTCGCTTTACGCGATAAGCAAGTGCGCAAGATTAAAAAATGGAGAGATGATAAGATCAAGGATACCTATATTAAAATAGGAGATGATTTTGATGATTGTGATCTACTTCAAGAATGGAATAAAATATAACCGTACGAGCTTATGTCAGATGTAGCAGCAATTGACAACCTTGTATTGAGACACAAGGAACTCAAAAAAGAAATTTCTAAAGTAATAATAGGACAAGATCATGTGATTGATCAAATCCTAATCAGCATTTTTTCTGGAGGTCATGCATTGCTCATAGGTGTTCCCGGACTCGCCAAAACATTGATGGTAAATACTATCGCTCAGGCTTTAGGATTGCAGTTCAAGCGCATTCAATTTACACCAGACTTGATGCCTTCTGATATTCTAGGCAGTGAGATCCTAGATGAAACCAGACAGTTTAAATTTATTAAAGGTCCTGTTTTCTCTAACATAGTGCTGGCAGATGAGATCAACCGTACGCCTCCTAAAACCCAGGCAGCTTTATTAGAAGCTATGCAAGAACGCTCTGTGACCGTTGCAGGTCATCGATATGATTTAGAAAATCCTTATTTTGTTCTGGCTACTCAAAACCCTATCGAGCAAGAAGGAACCTATCCCTTGCCAGAAGCGCAACTAGACCGCTTCATGTTTGCCATTAATCTGGAGTATCCATCATACCAAGAAGAGGTGGACGTAGTAAAAGCTACGACTTCAGACCGCAAACCAAAGGTGAACCCTTTATTTACGGCACAGGAAATTGTTGATTTGCAACAACTCGTGCGACGCATTCCAGTTGCAGATAACGTTGTAGAATATGCGGTTAAATTAGTGGGTAAAACCCGACCTAAGTCTGCAGAAGCTCCTGAAATTATCAAGCAATACCTAGATTGGGGTGCTGGTCCACGAGCTTCTCAGAATCTAATTCTTGCTGCAAAAACTCACGCAGCTACTCGTGGTAAATACAGTCCAGACATTGAGGATGTAAAAGCAGTAGCGACTGGTATCTTGAGACACAGAATAATTAAGAATTATAAAGCAGAGGCTGAAGGTTTTACAGAAGATAGCCTCATAGCAAAAATCTTATAATGTCTCAGAAATACGGCTTACCATTATTATTTCTTTTTGCAGGTGGCCTTTTGATCGCTATTAGTGCTCCCTTGCGGGATTCACGCCCTATATTATCCACAATATTATTTTACTTGGGTTACTTCATCGATGCAGCCGCTATATTTCTATTCTTTAAAATCAGATTTCAAAAGAACTGATTGTGATTATGCTCAGAGTATTTCCGCTTTCGCGAAAGTGAGATTCTATTTATATTCTACATGCAGTGTGAATGACTTATATTATTAAGAACGAAACTAAATAAAGCTTAAACATACCGTTGTAATTTTAGCAGAATGTTAAGAATCTGTTAGAGGTCTTCAATGGTCTGCTGTTATTTTCAAAACGCGTTGGGATTTTGTAAATTTGCTTTGAACAGATACTAAAAAACAATTTATATGGCCTTTGATATTGACATGATCAAAAAAGTGTATGAGACCTTGCCAGCGCGCGTGGACAAAGCACGTAAGCTCGTAGGGAAACCTTTGACGCTTTCAGAAAAAATACTTTATGCTCACTTATGGGATGGCAAGGCAACAGAGCCTTTCACTAGAGGTAAGGATTATGTTGATTTTGCCCCAGACCGCATTGCGTGTCAGGATGCGACCGCACAAATGGCTCTTTTGCAATTTATGCAAGCCGGTAAAGATCAAGTGGCAGTTCCAACGACAGTTCACTGCGATCACTTGATACAGGCAAAACAAGGAGCAGCTATCGATCTTGCTCGTGCAAACGATGTAAGTAACGAGGTTTTTGAGTTCTTAGGTTCTGTATCTAATAAATACGGAATTGGTTTTTGGAAACCAGGTGCAGGTATTATACACCAGGTTGTACTTGAAAATTATGCGTTCCCAGGTGGAATGATGATAGGTACTGATTCTCACACAGTGAATGCTGGTGGATTAGGAATGGTAGCGATAGGAGTAGGTGGAGCTGATGCTGTTGATGTAATGGCAGGTATGGCTTGGGAATTGAAATTTCCTAAGCTGATAGGTGTAAAACTTACAGGAAATATCAACGGATGGACTAGTGCTAAGGACGTGATCCTTAAAGTTGCTGGAATTCTTACCGTTAAAGGTGGAACAGGTGCAATTGTTGAGTACTTTGGAGAAGGTGCTAAAAACCTTTCCTGTACAGGTAAAGGAACCATCTGTAATATGGGAGCTGAGATTGGAGCGACGACTTCAACATTTGGTTATGATGAATCTATGTCTCGATATTTGAGAGCAACAGATCGAGCAGATATTGCTGACGAGGCAGATAAAATAGCAGAATATCTTACTGCTGATGATGAGGTTTATGCAAATCCAGAAGAATATTTTGACCAAGTAATTGAAATTAATCTTGATGAACTCGTCCCACATCTAAATGGACCGTTTACTCCAGATCTTGCGACGCCTGTAGGAGAATTAGGACCTAAGGCTAAAGAAAATGGATGGCCATTAAAAGTGGATTGGGGACTTATAGGTTCTTGTACGAATTCTTCTTATGAAGATTTAACCAGAGCGGCCTCCATTGCAGAACAAGCCGTGAAAAAGAATATTAAACCTAAATCTGACTTTGGAATTAATCCGGGATCAGAAACGATACGTTTTACAGCCGAGCGCGATGGTATTTTAAAAATATTTGAAGATCTAGACGCTACAATTTTCACAAACGCTTGTGGACCATGTATAGGTCAATGGGATCGTAGTGATATGAAAGGTGATGAGAAAAACACGATAGTACACTCATTCAACCGTAACTTCTCAAAACGTGCCGATGGTAATCCTAATACGCACGCATTTGTAGGTTCGCCAGAAATGGTTGCTGCGATTGCGATTTCAGGAAGACTTGATTTCAATCCTATGACAGACTTCTTGATCACTGAAGATGGTGAAGAAGTAATGCTGGATGAACCATCTGGTATTGAATTGCCTCCTAAAGGCTTTGAGGTGGAAGACGCAGGATATGAGGCTCCAGTTGAAGATGGAAGCAAAATAGATGTGAAAGTTGCAGAGGATAGTGAAAGATTGCAATTGCTGACACCTTTTGAACCTTGGGATGGAGAAAACCTAATGAATGCAAAATTACTTATTAAAGCATTCGGGAAGTGTACCACAGATCATATTTCTATGGCTGGTCCATGGTTAAAATACCGCGGTCACTTAGATAATATTTCTAATAATTGTTTAATAGGTGCCGTTAATGCTTACACCAAACAAACTAACCTGGTGAAGAGTCAAATAAACGGTGAATATGATGCAGTGCCTAAAACGGCTAGAGCCTATAAAAAAGCTGGTATTCCAACTGTAGTCGTGGGAGATCATAATTATGGTGAAGGTTCAAGTAGAGAACACGCTGCCATGGAGCCTAGACACCTAGGAGTTTATGTAGTTCTTGTAAAATCATTTGCAAGAATACATGAGACTAACCTTAAGAAACAGGGAATGTTAGGAGTAACATTTGAAAATGAATCTGATTATGACTTGATTCAAGAAGATGACACCTTCAACTTCATTGACCTGAAAGACTTTGCTCCAGATCAACCATTGACGGTAGAAGTGGTTCATGCAGATGGTTCTAAGGATACTTTTAAAGTGAATCATACTTATAATGATGCACAGATTAAATGGTACCGTAAGGGTAGTGCACTTAATTTGATTAAGGAAGAAAACGCAGCTTAATTAACAGTAATTGAGTAAGAGCTTAGAGAAAGAGCGTTGCAATTTTGCAACGCTCTTTTTTGCTTTTAAAATTGAATTACTAGTTTAATTTAAGTGTTATTTAATTGTGATTTTCAGGCATTAGTTGTTTGGTTTTTAAATCAATTACTAGCTTTAGGCAAATAAAATTTAGCCATAAGTTGAAGTGCAAATAAGGTTTTGGCTCTTATTTTTTGAAGAAAGGCGTATTTCGGGATATAAATACGACTTTGTCATTTTGTGGATAACACACCATAAATTAAGGGGTTTTGAACCCATTCTGTGAAACTACTTCTTTTACTTATTGACTATCTAATGGAGTTTTTAAATCATGTAGACCTCTAGTTTGTCCATTTTATAATTGAAGACAGAAGCGCTTCTGACAAGTCAATGATTTTCTCTACGTACTAGAATATTATTCACCGCGATTATTTATGAGTTGCTTTTTTTGAGATGAAGTAATATAATAATACTAAAGATGCTAAATCTAGGACAACCCACCAATAATGCAGAAAACCTTAAATTTCGATCACATAGTATTCTCAATGTAGATTTAATCAGAACGCAATAATGGAATTAGAACTTTTCACTTCATCCTTTATCGTTATACAGTGATGTAGCTCATTACAATTTAAATCTTAGGAATCATATTATGCAAAGAATTATGCAAAGATTAGCTCTGCATGATTTTGGGTATAAAAATTTAAGTAAAGTAAAAATGAGCCTTACACTGAAACAGGTATAATCAGCAGCAAACCGGTTCTAAACTGAATTCTATCCTTAGAAAATGGTTTGTCATTGCAGCAATATTTTAGCAACTTAATACCCTACAGCGGCGCCGTCCGGACTAGAGCTATCTGACGCACCAGAATAGATATTATTTTTTGCATCATATTGAATGCCCATTAAACGACCTAATTGATTGGAAGCTTTCATATTGTGACCCATAGCTTCAAGTTGTTCTACTGTATCTGGAGATAATTTATCCATTTCATAGTACGTAACATCTGGCAACCACTGATGATGAATTTTCATCGCTTCAATGCCTTGACCTACGGGCATATCATAAAGTATAGCATTAAGAACTGTTTGAAAAACGGTATTTATAATTGTACGCCCACCAGGACTTCCCACAATGAGAAATGGTTTGCCATCTTTTGCAACTATGGTAGGGTTCATGGAAGAAAGCATTCGTTTTTCTGGAGCAATAAGATTAGGATCAGTTCCTATCTGACCGTTTGAGGTTGTTTCACCCGGGACCGGATTGAAATCGCCCATCTCATTATTGAATATAAAACCCAATGTTGAATCACCTAATCCTGATCCATAAGATTGTTCTAAAGTATAAGTCACACTAACGGCATTTCCAGCGTTGTCGACTACTGAAAAGTGGGTCGTATCATCTCCATCATAGGGATGGCTAAATTTTTCTGGATTGCTTACAGATGCATTGTTCTTATCAATATTGTTAAAGAGCTTTTTAGCATATTCCTTAGAAGTCAATCGGTCAAGAGGCATATTGAGGTTAAAATCGGGATCACCTAGGTATTCCGCTCGATTTGCAAAACCACGACGCATGGCTTCTATGACCAAATGCACATAAGCTGTGGAATTAAACGGAATCGTCTCTAGATCTGCTTGCTCAATAATGTTAAGCATCGCTGTCATGGTAACACCACCAGAACTGGGTGGCGGCATGCTGTAAATATCATAACCATTAAATGTTCCTTTGATGGGTTCACGTTCTACCGCTTGGTATTTGGCAAGATCTTCTATACTAATTATCCCACCGTTTGTTTTCATAAAAGCTGCAATTTGCTGAGCTACCTTTCCTTTGTAAAAACCATCTTGGCCATTGGCAGCTATTAGTTCTAACGTTTTAGCCAGTTCTGGTTGTTTCCAGCTTTCTTTAAAGTCAACTGGAGAACCATCAGGTTTCAGAAAATAGTTTTTGAGAAAAGCTGTTGAGCTTTCTGAATCGCGGATTACTTTTGATTCATTATACAAAGCCCAGGTTAACGGGAAGCCGTCAATCGCTAATTTTATGGCTGGTTCTACTAAAGTTTTCCAGGGGAGTTTACCATATTTTTTATGCGCTAGATAAAGACCGGCTACCGTGCCAGGAACGCCTATTGCCAGCGCGGAATCATGGTTTATACGATCTGGGACCACACCATTTTCATTTAGAAACATAGTGGGACTTGCTGCTAGCGGTGCTTTCTCTCTAAAGTCTATAGTGGTTGCATTTCCATCAGTAGGTAAATACACCATAAAGCCACCACCACCTATATTCCCGGCAGCTGGATGTGTGACGGCTAGCGCAAAAGCTGTTGCAACGCTCGCATCGATGGCATTTCCCCCTTGTTTTAAAATTGCTACTCCGGCTTCACTGGCGAGGCGGTTATCAGATACCACCATGCCATTGCGGGCGTATGTTTGAGCTTGAATAGTAATACTCGTGAATAATATAAAAACTAAAAGAAAGTAGTGTATAAGTCTGGAAAACATAAAATGAAAATTATAGCAAAAAGATACGACCTATTATACACAGAACAAGGTTCAAGGTTAGTTCTGCATTTGATCAATACGTACCTTTGAAATTAACTATGTCAGAACAGATAACCACGCTTACCTTTTATAAATACCCAACTTTCAAAGATAAGTTGTGGGCGTTTTTTATGATGCAATTGGCCCATGCTCCATTGAAAAAAGTGACCGGTTTACAGTTTTACAAATTGTTGGGTAGTGGGCAAAAGCATTTTAATCCACGACCTGATTTTTCTGTTTATGGACTGTTACAGGTTTGGGAAAATGAGAAGGCTTCTGATGCTTATTTTGATTCACATTCCTTGAACAAAAGATATCTAAAGCACAGTTCTCATAAGCTCACTTTTTTCATGAACAATATCAAAGCACATGGATTGTGGTCTGGAAAAAACCCTTTTGAATCTAGCCATCATTTAAGCGATACAAATCCGTATATCGCCGTAATAACGCGTGCAACGATCAAGCTATCTATGTTGAAGAAATTCTGGGATTACGTTCCTAAATCCCAAAAGGATTTAATTGACAATCCTAACCTATTGTTTACCGCAGGTGTAGGAGAACGACCAGTAACTCAAATGGCAACTTTTAGCCTTTGGGATGATGAAAAGGCATTGAAAAAATTTGCTTATCGTGGGCAAAATCACAAACATGCTGTTCAACAGACCCAGGCTTTGCAATGGTATAAGGAAGAATTATTCACCAGATTCCAACCTTTCAAAATTTCAGGAAACTGGCCGGATTTTGAAATTCCGCAATCCTTAAAATAGTTTTTTAAAGAAACCTTTTATAAAGGGCATGGAAGTTAGAGGGATCATGATTTTAATCTCTTCCCATAGCGTGGTTTCCTCATCCAGAAAAGCAAAAATTCGCGTTATCGGATTGTTGGAATATAAATTCTGAAACAATAAATGACCTCTTCCATTATGCTCGTTGAGTACTTCTAGCATGATATCATCGTAAAACTGGAATCGGCTATTTTGCATACCAGTATCAAGAGGTTTTTCTTCTAAATAGTTATTTACGAGGACTTTAGCTCTTTTTTCACTTAATTTAAAGCTATAGCCGGTACTAGACTTAACCCAGCCTCCTGCCGTTCCTATTTTATGAACCAGTCTAGAATGATGCTGCTCAAATCTATAGGTAGTCATTGGAATAATTCCTTGTTCTTTTGCTGTGATTTCAAATTCGTTAGTTTTCAGACATTCGTTTATAAATCGTTTCAAATATTTTTCATAAACGATATCTTCCACAAGATCAGGGGAGAAATAAGTGAATTCTACAAGAGCCTCAGTTTTAGAATAGGGAAGGATGTAAATAAAACTAGTAGTTCCTGGATCCCGCAATCGATAGTCCATCATTACAAATCGGTCGGGATCAAAGGTGTCTTTTTCTACTTTGATTTGCCATCCTAAAAAATGCTGTTTTAAGGTAATTGCCTTGGTATCTTTATAGAATGCTTTATCAATTCTACTATCTAAAACTAACTTTGCCTCAAAACTTTCTGACTCCGTTTTTATAGTAGCAAACTCATTTTCCAGAATGTTCTCTACTCTTGCAGATATGAAGGTGAAGTTGGGATGTTGCTGTAATTTTGCTTTCGCGAAAGCAATAAAATCTTTACTTTCTAACTTTTTATAGACATAAGGTGCCAGAGGAAAATCAAGGTCCACCTTGTTAGTTTTGAAGTTTCCCAAAGCCCATTTAGCCGATAAAAGCGAGTCCCAATTACCGACTCCTTTTTCCCAAAAACTCCAGGTTTTATCTAGACTTTCTCCTTGAAAATCGTCCAGAATAAGAATCTTTTTATTCTTCATCCCGGGATGATCGAGCATTTGTAACAGAATATGACTGCCCGCGCAGCCCATTCCTACTATCGCTATGTCGTACTGATGATGATCCATAGTGTGGCGGCGAATATAAGTTGAACGATATAGATGTGAATGGAAATTTTAAAATCTCCAGTTAGTTTTGCGCGTCGCGCTATAATATGTAAAATAAAAGCGAGGACAAACCAGCACACATAATTGAGCCAGTCCGCCACACCACCTTCAAAACTCCAGTAGCCTGCATAAGCACAAACTTGTTCTAGGAAAAAATCGAGAAGCACCATCAGGCTAGCACCTAGAGCGGCAATAGCCCAAATATTTTTAAAAAACCTTGTCACAATCTGATGAGTTACAAAGGTCAAGATTCCCCAATTAGTGCCTATTAAATATGGAATCCCGTCTAATTTAGGTCCAAAATTGATCCCGTATGCATAATCTCCAAACAGTATTCCCGTGTGAACTCCTATCCATTCAGCACCCATTCCTGCGGCCATAAATAATAAGAATAATAGTATATTCTTGGTTCTCAAAACCGGAAAATAAGCTACAAGTAAACCCAATAAAAGCAACATGGTAAAGGGTGACTTGGGAAGGAAGAAGTCATCATAACCTAATGCAAGTCCTATAATGGCACTTACGTGGACAATCCATAAAAAGACAATTAGCACATTTTTCATGGTGCTGGTTTTATAAGGTCAGTGGCAATTTTTGCACTTAATAAACACAATGGTATACCGCCACCTGGATGTACGGATCCTCCTACATGGTATAAATTCTTGAGTTTATTATTGAAGTTAGGATGTCTTAAAAAAGCTGCAAACTGGTTATTGCTAGCTGCTCCATAAAGTGCACCACGGTATGAACTTGTATTGCTCTCAATCCCTTGGGGAGATAAAATATACTCCGTTTTAATCAGGGATTCTAGATTGATTTTAAGTATTCTGTTTATTTTAGAGATGATGTTTTTCTTTGCGGTTGCAATTAAGGCATCCCAATCCTGACCATAATCACCGGGAGCATTGATCATCACAAACCAATTCTCACAGCCCTTTGGGGCATCCGTTTTAGTTTTTTTACTGCTGATATTAATGTAAACCGTAGGATCATCAAATAGAGTTTTCTTCTCAAAAATATGTTCGAATTCCGCTGGGTAATTTTCGCTGAAAAGAATATTATGCAGATCTAGTTCAGGGAATTCTCGAGAAATTCCCCAATAAAATATGAGCGCGCTACTGGAACGCTCTTGGTTTAAAGTTTTTTCCGGTTTCACAAGATCTGGAATCAGTTTGTGGTAAGTAGGATGGATGTCCATATTTGAAATCACTACATCATGCTCATAAGTTCCTTTTTCCGTAGTAACACCAGTCGCTCTCTTGTTATTCTGATTGATGGAAATTACGCTTTCGCGAAAGCGGAAGTCCACTCCAACCCCTTCTGCGAGTTCAAATAACGATTGCGAAATCCTATGCATTCCACCCTCGGGATAATAAGTTCCCAAACCAATTTCCAAATGCGGGATCATGCTCATTATACCTGGTGTCTGGTATGGCGATGAACCGTTGTAAGTGGCATATCTATTGAAAAGCTGGGTAAGTTTTTCGTTCTTAAATATTTTGTTCGTCTGATTTAGCGTTCCAGTAATTCCTAAAAAAGGCATCTGAATAAATGCTTTTATAGTTTCAGCACTTAGATAGGTATCTACTTTATGCAACGATTTTTCTAAGAAAACTGACTTGGTTAAACCGTATTTTGATTTGCTTTTTTTCAGATAGCCGCTGATGCGCTTTTCAGGCTCTTCAAAAGTGTGTGCAGCTTGTTGCGCAAATAATTCTGGTGTTGCTGGAGCCTTAAAGACAGTTCCATCTTCCCAAAAGTAATGACAGGCAGTTCTTTGTGCCTCGTATCTGAAGCTTGCTTTTTTGTAATCAGGAAAAAGTTCGTGAAGTTCATCCACAAGATGTGGAAGTGTAAATAGAGAAGGCCCTAGATCAAATCGATAGCCATCCTGATCGATAGCGTGTAATTTGCCGCCAGCATAATCGTTTTTTTCGTAAATCGTGACATCATAGCCTTTTTTACGCAAACGCAGCGCCGCAGCAAGCCCGCCGATTCCAGCGCCTATAACTGCAGCCGTTGCCATAATTTATTTGAAATACTTAAAGGGAACGATCAACATTCCAAAATTTTCACCATCTGCTTTACCTATATGCTTGTGATGCATTTTATGTGCACGACGCACACCTTTGGCATATGTATTACTTGCTTTACGCAACCATTTGAAGCGCTGATGAATGAAAATATCGTGAACAACAAAATAGGCAACTCCATAGGCGAAAATTCCTGCACTTATAGGTAATGCCCACCACAGGTCTAGAAAACTATGAAGTAATTTGAAGGTAATACTGACACTCGCGAAAAAAACAAAAAACCAATCGTTTTTCTCAAACCAACTGTCATGGGTTTTGTGGTGATGATCTTCGTGAAGATTCCACAAAAAACCATGCATGATATATTTATGAATAAACCATGCATTAAACTCCATTATGAAGAAAGTCACTATGAAAATTAGTGACCAGTACAAAACTTCCATATCTAGATTAAATTGAGTCTATAACTTACATAACCTTTAGCTAGTAAGCCTATTTTTTCATAATTAGGAACGCGTATTCTCGTATTCCTAATTTCTGCAGATGGTGTGCGTTCTAATCGTGTCAACAATCTGCGATAATACACATATGCTGTATAAACTCCTAATTTTGCTTCCACTGGTAAGCGTTGGATTCCCTTGAGGCCAGCATCAAAATCAGCTTTAATTTCTTCAATTAAACGAGCTTTATCATGTTCTTTTAGGTCTTGAAGATCCGTATTTGGAAAATAACTACGCTCTAAAACATCAAGGTCAGCTTTCAGATCTCTGAGAAAATTTACTTTTTGAAAAGCACTTCCTAGTCGCATAGCGTCTGCTTTTAGATCTTCATATTTTTGATGATCTCCTTTTACAAAAACCTTTAGAGACATAAGTCCTACTACGTCAGCACTACCATAAATATAATTCTTGTATTCCTCGTCTGTGAGGTAAATGCTTTTGTCCAGATCTAATCTCATGCTGTGGATAAATGCTCCGTACATGTCTGGGGTGATGTTATATTTATTTACGGTTTCCTGAAAAGAATTCAGGATAGGATTGAGGCTTATTTTATCCTGAATGGCATAAGCAAGATCCTGCTCAAATCTATCAAGTAAAGTGCGCTTATCGTAATCATGAAACGTATCTACAATTTCATCTGCAAATCTGACAAATCCATAAATATTATGAATGTCCTGTCTTATGGATGGTCCCAACATTTTACTGGCAAGCGAGAAAGAAGTACTGTAATTATTAGTTACAGCCTTGCTACATTGCCTAGAAACCTCGTCAAAGATACTTTTCATGTACTCAAGTGTTTATTTATCAATTGTGCTGCTAACTTTCCAGATATTAATGATGGTGGCACGCCTGGACCTGGCACAGTTAATTGACCGGTAAAGTAAAGACTTTTTACGGTTCTACTTCTTAAATTAGGTCTAAGAAATGCCGTCTGTAATAACGTGTTTGCCATTCCATAGGCGTTTCCCTTATAACTGTTGTAAGCCTCCTTAAAATCATTTACACAGAAGGATTCCTTAAACAAGATATTATCCATAATCTTTTGGTCGGTTAATTTTTGAAACCTATCCATGATTTTTTGGAAATATTCCTCCCTCAACTCAGGTGTATCCTCCAGTCCAGGAGCGAGTGGTATCAAGAAAAAACCATTCTCACACCCTTCTGGCGCAGTGTTATCTGTTATGGAAGTGAAGTTAGCATAAAAAAGTGGGTCTTCTGGCCATTTGGGATTTTCGTAGATTTCATTAGCATGTTTGGTAAAGTCAGTATCAAAAAATAAATTATGATGATCAACATTCTTCAATTTACAATCAAACCCCACATAAAAAATTAAGGAGCTGGGCGCAAATGTTTTTTTACTCCAGTATTTCTCGGAATATTGTCTGTATTTAGGTTGTAAAAGAGTTTCAGAGTGATGGTAATCTGCACCAGAGAGAACCGTGTCGAATAAGTGAACTTCACCATCTAATGAAATACCGTTAGCATGTCCATCATCAGAAACAAGAATTTCTGTCACCGGAGCATTCGTTCTTATAACAACACCCAGGTCCTCTGCTAATTTTTTCATTCCTAAAATCACTTCATACATTCCGCCTTTAGGGTGCCATGTTCCCAGACCAAAATCTGCGTAATTCATGAAATTGTAAAAACTGGGCGTGTTTCCAGGAGTTGCTCCTAAAAATAAAACCGGAAACTCGAGGATAGAAACTAACTTAGGATCTTTGAATTTTTTGCGAACGTCTTTTGAAACGTTTCCTATAAAAGCTCCTAACTTTTTTACAGTTTTTGGCGTTACTAGTTCTATTATAGATTCACCAGGACGATACACTAGATCTCTAATGGCAATATCATAGTTCTCACTAGATTTGTCTATAAACGCTTGTAGTTTTTCACCGCTACCAGGTTCAATTTCTTCAAAGGTTTTTTTAATGGCGTCCAGATTGTCGCCTATCTGAATTCGATCATCCTTAAAATAAACGGAATACGCCGGATTCAACTTATCTAAGTGGTAATAATCAGAAGGTTTTTTACCAAAATCTGCGAAAAAGCGCTCAAAAATATCTGGCATCCAGTACCATGACGGACCTATATCAAATGTAAATCCATCTTTTTCTAAACGTCGCGCCCTACCGCCCACGGTATCATTTTTCTCAAAAACAGTCACTTGGTGGCCAGATTGTGCTAGGTACGCTGCTGCTGAAAGCGACGAAAAACCAGAGCCGATTACGGCAATTTTAGTACTCATAATTATGGAAGGTTCTTAAAATTCCTCTATCAACTAGTCAATAGGGCGGAAAATTTTATGGTTCTATCTTAGTTCGAAGTTCTGCATTTTATTTACAATATGTTCTAAAATCTAGATCTGGTTTTTATTTTGGGTAAAATCTAGCTTTCAAAGCACCTTTAGAATTAAGTCATTGTAATATGTCACGTTTCGCAACGATGAAGGGCATACTGTTAGATTGAACTCCAAAATTTTGGAAGATGTTTGAAGTCCTTAGCTTGATGCTATTCATAGCTTAGGGACATGTTTTTTCTTTTCCTAGAGGACAATTTGAAATTCATATAAAGCAAACTAAAAGCATGTATTTAGTTATAGGATAATAATAGAATGGAGAGATTTTCCAGACTTTCATCTTGTTAAAATGATAGATTTTATAAATGATACTTGACAGTTCGCTTTTTCAAGTGATTGATAAAGTATTCAAGGACGACATCCAACGTAAATTTTACGACCTTGTTTCAAACAATAGACTCCTTGTATTATTGATCCTAAATCCTGACTTAAAACACCAATTTGCACATCAAACTAACAAGTGTTAGTTTAGTAGTCCTAAAACGACTTAAAAAGAGTGAATAAATTCTACGAAATACGCCTTTCTGAGGTTTACAAAGAAACTGATGACACGACCGTGCTAGCATTTGATGTGCCTGAAGAACTGCGGGAAGAATTTAAGTATCGCCAGGGTCAGTTCTTGACGTTGAGAGCTACTGTAGATGGGGAAGACCTGAGACGTAGTTATTCGTTGTGCAGCAGTCCGCTGAACAAAGAATGGAAAGTTGCGGTCAAAGAAATTTTTGAAGGTAAGTTTTCCACCTACGTGAATAGAGAATTGAAGGTAGGTGACACCTTACAAGTTGCCGCTCCCAGTGGTGATTTTGGAATTGAGTGCACTGATGGAAGTGAAGGCAAGAGATACATTGCTTTTGCTGCTGGTAGCGGTATCACACCCATGCTTAGCATCATTAAAACGCACCTTCAAAGCGAGCCAAATGCTAAATTTCAGTTATTCTATCTGAACCGTACCGCAAAATCTATTATCTTCAAAGAGGAGATTGAAGCACTGAAAAACAACTACTTAACTAGGTTTGAGGTCTTTTATTTTTTGAGTCGGGAACAACGTGATATTCCGCTGTTTAATGGTCGATTTGATCAGGAGAAACTACAGCAGTTGACACAGACTTTGATCAACGCGCCACATACCGACCACGCGTTTATTTGCGGTCCAGAAGAAATGATCTTCATGATCAGGGATGAGTTGGTTGCCGCAGGAATGAAAAAGGAAAATGTTCACTTTGAATTGTTTGTTAGCGGTTTGAGTGATGCAGACAAAGCCAGAGCAGCAGCGGCATTAGAAAAGAAAGTCGATGGAGTTGATGTGACGATACTGGATGGAGGTAAAGAGTTCCATTTTGTATTAGACAAAAATTTTGACAACGTGCTAGATGCGGCAATCGCTGCTGGTGCAGACTTGCCATTTGCTTGTAAAGGAGGCGTTTGCAGCACTTGTAAATGCCAGCTTAAGGAAGGTAGTGTGGAGATGAAGGTCAATTATGCCTTGTCAGATGAAGAGGTTGAAAAAGGCTTTATTTTAAGCTGCGTGAGCGTTCCTACGAGTAAGAAATTAGTAGTGGATTATGATGTGTAAGCATACATTATGTGCAGATAGAAATCTTTTAAATTGAAGCACGATAATAAATGTTATCTCGCTTTCGCGAAAGCGGAACAATTTATGAGCATATAAACAAATAAGGAAGGATAGCCGTCCATAAATAGGATGATGAAGTAAGTTTGAATTTGACCCGACGCATACGATGCGTCCAAAACAACCGACGCATGCGATGCGTCCAAAACAACCGACGCATGCGATGCGTCCAAAACAACCGACGCATGCGATGCGTCCAAAACAACCGACGCATGCGATGCGTTAATAACTATAGAAACCATGAGCGAAGCAGAAATCAAGAATTTAGAAGATCAATTTGATGCCAAAATTGCGCGCGATGAGAAAATCGAGCCGAAAGACTGGATGCCAGAAAAATATCGCAAGACGCACATTCGCCAGATGTCACAGCATGCGCATTCTGAAATTGTCGGGATGTTGCCTGAAGGGAATTGGATCACACGTGCTCCATCCTTGCGTCGTAAAGTCGCATTGCTGGCTAAAGTTCAGGATGAAGCTGGACACGGGTTGTACTTATATAGTGCTTGTGAAACTTTAGGAATCACTCGCGAGCAGATGTATGAAGACCTGCATTCTGGTAAGGCAAAATATTCTTCCATTTTTAATTATCCGACCGTCACATGGGCAGACATGGGAGCAATTGGCTGGTTAGTTGATGGTGCTGCGATTATCAATCAGGTGCCACTTTGTAATACATCGTTCGGACCTTATGCGCGTGCGATGGTGCGTGTTTGTAAGGAAGAAAGTTTTCACCAGCGTCAGGGTTATGAGATTATGTTGTCCTTATGTAATGGAAGTGCGGAGCAAAAAAATATGGCGCAAGACGCCTTGAATCGCTGGTGGTGGCCATCATTAATGATGTTAGGTCCTACAGATGCAGAAAGTACGCACACGGATCAATCCATGAAATGGAAGTTGAAACGTAAAACAAACGATGAATTGCGTCAGCAGTTTATTGATCAAACCGTACCACAAGCAGATATTTTAGGCCTTACCATCCCAGATGCCGACTTGAAATGGAATGAGGAAACGGGACATTACGATTTTGGCGAGATCAATTGGGATGAGTTTTGGCAAGTTGTAAAAGGTCACGGCCCGATGAATAAATCCAGAATTGATGCCAGAAGAAACGCCTGGGAAGGTGGCGCATGGGTAAGAGAAGCAGCAACGGCTTATGCAGATAAGCAACGAGCTCGAAAAGAAGAAACTGCTCAGGCATCGTAAGTGCAGATCGCATCCGCCCACGACATGCTAGGACGCAAGCGATGCACCTCCGAACCGGCGCATGAGATGCGCCGACAACAGTAAGGGCGGATCGCATCCGCCCACGATATGCTAGGACGCATGCGATGCGCCGACAACGTAAGGGCGGATCGCATCAGCCCAGCATATGGTAAGACGCATGCGATGCGTCTCGAAACTACAAACTACTGAAACCAATGAAAAAAGAAACACCACTTTGGGAAGTATTCATCCGCTCTAAAAACGGTCTGGAACATCGCCATTGCGGCAGCCTTCATGCGGAAGATGCAGAAATGGCAATGAATAACGCTCGTGACGTTTATACCCGTCGCAATGAAGGCGTCAGCATTTGGGTTGTAGAATCTACCAATATCACCGCCAGCAGCCCAGAGTCCAGCGGCGAACTTTTTGAACCCGCAAATGATAAGGTTTATCGTCATCCTACTTTTTATGAGTTGCCTGATGAGTTGAAACATATGTAGGTTTAAAAATAAAATTAAAAGGAAAAATAAAAGCAATCTGTAATGAGCGATAAACCTTATGATGTCGAAGAAAGGCTTATAGAATTTGCTGCACAAGTTACAATTGAGTTTAATTTCCCCTTAAAGAATTATGCTTCAAAATATTATGCTGAACAACTTATAAGATCCTCGGGAAGTGCTGCTCTCAATTATGGCGAGTTTGCTGGAGCTTCTTCTGCTAAAGACAGAGCGAATAAATTGAGAATTGCTTTCAAAGAAATGAAGGAATGTCATAACAATATTCGCATTCAGCATCGAGCTAACTTATTAAAGGAAAAGCAAGCGGATTTGATTGATGAATCATTACAACTTTGTAAAATCCTTTCCACAATAATTAAAAACTTAAAATAATATTGAAATCTAACTAAGCTTATTTTTCATTTTATTTTTCATTTTATTTTTAATATGAAACAAATAAACAATCCAACTTCAACTTCAATTTCAGGTTCGACTTCTTCACCGATCCGTGAATTGAATCCGCAATTTTTGGAATCAAAGGAAAACAAACAACACCTAATCGACTACCTATTAGGCGTAGCAGACAATTATCTTATTCTAGGACAACGTTTGGGAGAACTCTGCGGTCACGGTCCTAATTTGGAGCCAGATATTGCGATTACTAACATATCACTGGATTTGCTGGGTCAAGTACGCAGTTATTATCAATATATTGCTCAGATCAAAGGCGATAAAACAACAGAGGATGATATTGCATTCTTGCGAACAGAACGGGAGTATAAAAACGTGTTGCTGGTAGAGCAACCCAATACCGATTTTGCCTATATCATTGTGCGTCAGTACTTCTTTGATGTTTATAATCGGTTATTTTTAAATGCGTTGCAGCAGAGTGGTGATGAAACCTTGCGAGCACTGGCATTTAAAGGAATCAAGGAAGCCAGTTACCACGAGCGATTTTCGGGCGACTGGTTAAAACGATTGGGCGATGGAACGGAAGAAAGCAAAGTTAAAACTCAAGAAGCCGTCAACAACCTATGGATCTTCACGGAAGAATTATTTCATAAAACAGAGGCCGACCAGTCTATGATTGAAGTGGGAGTCGCTATTGACATGACGCAGTTTAAAGAACTCTATTACGAGAAGATAAAAGAACAATTAACCATTGCAGCTATAGAAATCCCGGAAGTTGAATACTTCCAAAAAGGAGGCAAACAAGGAATTCACAGCGAGCATATGGGCTTTTTGCTGTCAGAAATGCAATATATGCAGCGCACTTATCCGGACTCACGGTGGTAGTAAAAAATGTTCAATAACAATTTGTCAATGAACAATGAACAATGAAAGTTTAATTTTGATAATGTAACTTGAACAGTCAAATAAATGTTCAACTAACAATTTGTCAATTTTCAATTGTCAGCGACTAAAATTCTATTATGGTTAGGAAATTTGATTTAGAAGAAAGGCTGATTGACTTTGGAGTTCAATGCATAAAACTCTTTGTTAAAATAGAAAAATCTTATGCCTTAGATCATTTGAGTAAACAGCTCATAAGATCATCGACTGGAGCTGCATTAAATTATGGAGAGGTTCAAGGTGCCGAATCGAATCGCGATTTTATCCATAAGATGGGTATTGTTTTAAAGGAATTGAAAGAGTCGAGGGTTAATTTCAAGATTCAAATAAGAGCAGAACTACTTAAAGAAATTGCCTTAGCTGAATCATCTCTGAAAGAATGCGAAGAGCTTGTCGCTATTTTCGCAAAAAGTATAAAAACTGCAAAATCCAAATAATTGAAAATTGAGCATTGATAATTCTAAATTGAGAATTTTCTAGTTCGGTATTCGTTAATCGATATTCAATATTCCACATGATTCAAAACTTCAACATATCAAGTAAACTTAAAGAAATTCTAGAATCCGTAATGGATCCTGAGATTCCTGTACTTAACGTTGTGGATCTGGGTGTAATCCGCAATGTTCAGGTCAATGGGAAAGAAATCACCATTAAACTAACTCCTACCTACAGCGGTTGTCCAGCGATGGACGTGATAGGCGACGATCTGGAACGGGCTTTTGAAAAGGAAGGGTATTCTGCACATATTCAATTGATTATGAGTCCGCCATGGACTACTGACTGGATTACGGATCGTGGTCGCAAGGCGCTGGAAGATTACGGTATCGCCGCACCACTCGATGAAACAGCCGATAAAGACGTGCTGCTCAACGAGAAGAAATTAGTCAAGTGTACGAATTGTGGCTCGACGAATACGAAACTCGTGAGCCAGTTCGGTTCCACGGCATGTAAGGCGATGTTTCAATGTGAGGATTGTCACGAGCCGTTTGACTATTTTAAGTGTTTGAAATAGAAATAATTTTCCGCTTTCGCGAAAGCGAACTATCTTTCATTATCGAGTAAATTATCAAGTGGAGCCGTCCTGCAAGGGCTTAACAAATTAAACTGAAACCGTTTTGAAACCGCTTGACTAAAAAGAACCAAAGCCATTTTCAAATGTCTTTCCAACTAGAAAAATATTTATGTCAGAATCCATACAACTAGAAATCAATAACGGCATTGCCGAAATAACTTTTAACAGACCACAAGTCTTCAACTCCTTTAATAAAGAAATGGCTTTTGCGATGCAGGATGCGCTAGATCGATGTGTACAAGACGATGTTCGAGCAGTATTGATCACGGGAAACGGGAAGGCATTTTGTGCCGGTCAAGATATTCAAGAGATCACCAATCCAGATTTGAATCCCGGATTTAAGGCGATTCTGGATGATCATTATAATCCGATCGTTTTAAAAATAAGGAATCTTGGAAAACCAGTCGTTGCCGCAGTGAATGGTGTTGCTGCTGGTGCTGGAGCAAATCTCGCGTTATGTTGCGATATTGTGATTGCTACTGAAAGCGCCACCTTTATTCAAGCTTTTTCTAAAATCGGCTTGATTCCGGATAGTGCTGGGACTTTCTTTTTGCCGCGATTGATCGGTTTTGGGAAGGCGAGTGCCACTATGATGCTAGCCGACAAGATTACCGCTATAGAAGCTGACCAATTGGGAATGATCTATAAAGTTGTAAAGGATGATGAGTTTCTAGCTTTCGCGAAAGCGACCACAAAAAAACTAGCAGAATTACCAACAATCGCTCTAGCAAACACCAAAAAAGCGCTCAACGAATCCATGACAAATACTATGGAACAACAGCTTGCACTGGAATCTAAATTACAAATCGCAAGCGCCAGCACCGATGACTATCAGGAAGGTGTAGCCGCATTTGTGGAGAAAAGAAAGCCGGAGTTTAAAGGGAAATAGAACACCGATTTGAGATTAACGATCAAGAATTTTTAATTTATGGGCGCAGTAGATTGTTGTAGCTTTAGAAAAAAGACATCACGAATCCGAGCTATTGATATTAGATTGGAGATTCTTGATATCTGATTTTTGATTTAAAAAAACAATATGAAAGCTCAAGAATTAGAAGATCGATTGATAGGTTTTGCAGTTTCAGTTATTAGGACCTGTAAATTTCTTGATCAAAGCTTTGCTTCACAGCATTTGTCAAAGCAGTTAATTAGATCAACAACTTCAGTTGCGTTAAATTACGGAGAAGCTAAAGGAGGCGAATCCACCAAGGATTATCTGCACAAAATGAATATCTGCTTAAAGGAATTAAGAGAAAGTTATATAAATCTCAAGATTCAAAAAGGTGCCGAACTCATTACAAATATCCAAGTGCTAGATAATCTCATTGATGAAAATAATCAACTGATTTCCATTTTTGTAGTCAGTATAAAAAACACGAAAACGAAGTGATAGAACAAAATCAAAAATCAAAAATCAAAAATCAAGATTCTCATATCCGTAAGGTTGGAATAATAGGAGCAGGAACAATGGGCAGCGGTATTGCTCAAGTGGCAGCCACAGCAGATTGCATCGTCAAGTTGTTTGACCTGAAGACTGATCAGCTGGAGAATTCGAAAATAGCATTAGAAAAAGTCTTGAGCAGATTGATCGAGAAAAAGAGAATCGACGAATCTGATAAAAACCGCATTCAAGGAAATATTCACTACGTCAATACGCTGGAAGATCTAGCCGATAGTGATCTGACGATTGAGGCAATCGTAGAAAACCTAGAAGTTAAAAAGAAGGTTTTTACTCAATTGGAAAAGTTGGTTTCTGACAATTGCATTATTGCATCTAATACTTCTAGTCTAAGTATTACAAGTATTGCGGCGTCACTAGAGAATCCAGAACGATGCATTGGGATTCATTTTTTCAATCCTGCACCGTTGATGAAATTAGTAGAAATTATTCCAGCGGTTCAAACTTCAGAAGAAATTACAGCAACTTGTGTCGCCACGATAAGAAGTTGGGGCAAAACTACCGCAGTTGCTAAGGATACACCTGGTTTCATTGTCAATCGTGTTGCACGACCATTTTACAGTGAAGCATTGAGAATGTATGAAGAAGGAATGGCAGACATTCCTATGCTAGACAAAGTCGTCCGACAGATGGGTTTCAAAATGGGGCCGTTTGAACTAATGGATTTTATAGGAAACGATGTGAATTATGTTGTAACCGAATCGGTTTTTGCAGCCTTTTATTTTGACCCGCGATACAAGCCGTCGTTGACCCAAAAACGATTGGTAGAAGCTGGTTGGTTAGGCAAAAAATCTGGTCGCGGATTTTATAAGTTTGAAGATGGCAAAAAAATAGAACCAGATCACGACCCAGAAATGCTGACTGGCGCAGATATTCAGGCCATCCAAGATCGTTTGCTCGTTATGCTCATCAATGAAGCTGCAGATGCTTTGTACTTAAAGATTGCAACTGCAGAAGATCTGGATAACGCCATGACTAAAGGCGTGAATTACCCGAAAGGACTGCTCGCCTGGGCAGACGAGAAAGGAATAGCCTGGTGTGTGGAGCAACTGGATGCGTTGTATGCGTTTTATAGAGAAGATCGTTATCGATGCTCGCCTCTATTGCGCAGTAAGGCCACAGCCAAAGAAACCTTCTTTTCATTATGATAAGATTTGTAGGTCTTTTGCGTGGTGTCAATGTGGGCGGTCATAACAAACTTCCCATGGCAAGCTTGCGCGACGCGTTGGATAAAACATCTTTTCAAAGCATCACTACCTACATACAAACTGGGAATATCGTTTTCAGCAGCAAGCTGGAAGAAGCTGAATGTGAACAAATCATTTCTGAAGTTCTCAAGTCAGACTTTGACCTTGAAGCTCCAGTTATTGTGCGGGAGCAATCTTATTTTGAAACGGTTCTAAAAGCAAATCCGTTCAAAACAAGAACGATCGATAATTCTAAATCCATGAGTTTTGGTTTTTTGAGTGAAATTCCTGCTCAAGATAAAATAACGGTCGTAGAACAAATGTCTTCTGATTTAGAAACCTTTAAAATCGTAGATGACGTTCTCTATTTCTACTGTGGAATCAGTCTTGCCGATACTAAATTCACAAACACATGGTTTGAAAAGAAACTCGGCGTGATTTCAACGATGCGCAATTACAATACAACACTTAAACTGACACAGCTCTAAATATGATGGAAGGGAAAAATATTCCAACAAAAATGCTTTCACTAGATCCGTTCTCGACCTGGTTGGGAATTGAGATTATTAGTGCGGAAATAGGCTGTGTGAAATTAGGAATGACGATACGACCAGAGATGTTGAACAGTATGGGAAAAGCTCATGGTGGAATTACTTATTCGCTTGCCGATACGGCTTTTGGATTCACTTCAAATACGCACGGCAAAATGGCGGTTTCTATTGACACCAGCATCAACCATATAGAATCACTAGAAGCTGGTGATTACATCACAGCAGAATGCACGCTGGATAAGACAAAGACAAAAGTGGGTTTCAATATCGTTGAGGTTAAGAAAGGTGATGAATTGGTGGCTTTGTTTAAGGGTGTTGTCTATCGAACAAATAAGGATTGGGAATGATTTCGCTTTCGCGAAAGCGAGCTAGGCATTAGGCAATAGGGATGAGGTATTAGTATATTTGAAATATGCGGAGTTTATATCATTTCAAGTTTGAAAATTTGTTGGTCTATCAAAAAGCGATGGATTTTGCTGAGCTTGTTGATGAAATCACTAAATCCTTTCTACAACGAGAGTTATATGCCATAAGCTCTCAATATAGAAGAGCACCAGACTCAATAGGGCTGAATATAGCCGAAGGATATCCTGGAAGTGACGCTCAGTTTTGTAAGCATATAAACATTGCTATTTATTCAGCAAATGAATGTGTTTCTGCATCTACCAAAGCCTTTCGCAGAGAATACATAAGTTTTAATCAAAATGAAGAAACTAGAAGGCTATTGGTTGAAATCACTAAAATGCTATCTAGTCTAAGAAATAAAATATTGGAGCGCAGGAAAAAGTAAATCTAATTCCTCATCCCTAATACCTAATCCCTAAAGGAATGAAAAATACCTACATCATCGACGGCATACGAACTCCCGTTGGAAACTACAAAGGAACATTAAGCGCTGTACGACCTGACGATCTTGCGGCACACGTTATTAAAACAATCGTTGAAAAACATCCTGAAATCCCACAAGAAGACTATGCAGATGTGATCATGGGCTGTGCAAATCAGGCCGGAGAAGACAATCGCAATGTCGCGCGCATGGCTGGATTGCTGGCTGGATTGCCACCCACGGTTCCAGGAGAAACGGTGAATCGGCTTTGTAGCTCTGGCCTGAGTTCTATAGTTCACGCGCATCGTGCGATACAAACAGGCGATGGCGATGTTTTTATCTCTGGAGGCTTGGAAAATATGACTCGTGGGCCGCTGGTTATTGCAAAACCTAGCAGTGCTTTCGGGAACGATTCCAAGATGTATGATTCTAGTTTTGGCTGGAGATTTGTCAACCAGAAAATGGCCGACTTATACGGTGTCGACGGAATGGGAACCACGGCGGAAAATCTGGTTTCTAAATATGATATTTCTCGCGAGGATCAGGACGCCTTTGCAGCATGGTCACAACAAAAAGCAGCAGCAGCTCAAAAATCAGGAAGACTGTCTCAAGAAATTGTGCCGGTTGAGATTCCGCAGCGCAAGAAAGATCCGATCATTTTTAAGGATGACGAATTCATCCGAGCAGGAACCACAGAAGAAATTTTAGCAAAACTACGTCCAGCCTTCAAAAAAGAAGGTGGTTCAGTTACCGCTGGAAACTCCAGTGGTCTTAATGATGGGGCAGCTGCAACCATTATTGCCAGCGAGGATGCCGTAAAAAAATACGGACTGAAGCCTATGGCTAGAATACTGAGTAGTGCGGTGGTAGGCGTAGAACCGAGAATCATGGGAATTGGACCCGTTGAAGCGAGCAATCGAGCCCTCAAAAAAGCAGGGTTAACAATTGCAGATATGGACGTGATAGAACTCAATGAGGCGTTTGCATCACAGGCACTGGCATGTATGAGGGAATGGGGACTTAAAGATAACGACCCGCGAGTGAACCCTAACGGCGGTTCTATTGCCATAGGCCATCCACTAGGAATGACGGGAACCAGACTCGCTTATACGGCGGCTCTGGAGTTGTCGCTTTCGCGAAAGCGATATGCCTTAATTACTATGTGTGTAGGGGTAGGTCAAGGTTACGCCATGGTGATTGAAAATGCGCAATTATAAAAATTAAATATATTCATGAAGTACGCTTACAAATCGATCAAGGGTTGCCTTGTTATTTTAATGGTCTTTGGAGCGCTCCAATTTACGCAAGCTCAAAATGGCAAAAAGGAGATCGCTGACTCTTTCCAGGAGTTTAAAAGCGTACCTAAATCCAACATTTATCTACATGTCAACAAGTCGATTCTAGTCCAAGGAGAGGATTTGGGTTTTAGTGCATACGTGTTTGATCATGTGAATCAAATTCCATCAGCTGATGTGACTAATCTGTATTGTCAATTTTTAGATTCTACCAGTATAGTGATAAAAGAGAAGTTATTAAAGGTCGAGAATGGTACTGCACACAATGTGTTTGCCATTGATTCTTTACTGGCGCCTGGCAACTATAGAATTCGCGCGTTTACTAACTGGATGAAGAATTTTGAAAATCCGCAATTTTTTGAGACTTCTATTAAAGTACTATCTGCTACCCAAAAGCAAAATAGATCTAGCGCAAAGATTACTTCACTTGATGTCCAAATCATGCCTGAAGGCGGTCATCTTGTGGCAGGTATTTTGACGAATGTAGGTGTTTCTATAAAAGATGAATATGGCCGCAGTGTTGATGGTCTTGAAATAACTGTTTTATCAAACGGCTCGCCCATAATGGGTGTAAAGCTAGATGGGAACGGCCATGGCAGATTTTCAATTAAACCTTTAAATGAAAACATTTATACCTTATCAGTAAGAAATAAGGAAGTCGTGACGGTGTATTCTTTTCCAAAAATTGATGAAACAGGAGTTGGCTTATCAGTAAATGAGATTAATAATAAATTGTTTGTCGAATTAAAATCAAATGAGAAGACTCTTGCCAACTTAAGTAATCCAGCTTTTATTCTGGCTATTACAAATAATAATACGGTGCAATTGTATGATGCACTTTTAGATCAAACTAAACTAACACTGTCCTTTAATACTTCAGATTTAAATGCAGGAGTCAATCAAATTACGTTGCTGACTGCAGATAAAAAAATAATAGCAGAAAGACTCTTTTTTAATTATGATGGTTTTGAGTTAATGAAATCTGCCCAATTAATTATGAAAAGGGAACTGGATTCTGTTGAAACAAAAATTAATTTTTCAAAACTCAAAGATGCACAGATCAGCATATCGGTGTTACCCGTTGAAACTATAGCGATAGATAAAACTCTAAGTATCGTTTCAAAATTTAAGCTGGAACCTTACATCAAGGGTTTTATTCAGAATCCCCTGGAATATTTTGAATTTGTTGATAGACGCACTAAATACCAAATGGATAATCTCATGTTGTGTCAGGGATGGAACATGTACGATTGGGATGAAATATTTAATGTGCCTAAAGATTACGTCTATAACTTTGAGCAGGGACTCATAGTAAAGGCCTTTCGGAACGGTTCTAAGGAGAATGAATTTATGATACTTCCTGCCAGAAATACAAAGACAGCATTAATATCTATTGAAGAGGGAAAGGATTTTATTTTCGGACCATACTTTCCTTCTGAAGGAGAAAAACTAAAGATAAGTGCACTTGACAAAAAGGGGAATGCATCAAAAACCAAAGTCTATCCCCAATTCACACCCAGCATAATTCCACAATTTAATTTTAAAAAGACCTTATTCCCTCTACAGATAGGTGATAAACTTGATGGGGTTCAGTTTAAACCGTTTAAGGATGATGTGGAAGAATTAGACCAGATTGTAATAGAAGTTAAAAAGGAACAGGATCGAGTAGATCGTATTAAAAATACCGCAAGAGGACAGGTGGAAGTTTTTACAGATGCGGATAGAAGACGCTATTTTAACATTGATTCCTATTTGACCCGGTTGGGCTTCACGGTGACTAATGTTAATGGAGTTTACCGTGTACGTAGTAGAAGAGCTATTGATAGAGGTGTCGACCCGCTCGTGGTGATTAATGGCGCCACTTATTTCGAACCGTCAATTCTATTTAATTTTCAAATGTTTGATGTTGATTATATAGAAATAGATTTTAGCGGTTTCAGCGAGTATGGTTCATCTAGGGGTGGCTTAATCAATATCAGGACTGATCCTAAATTAAACCCATACAATAGCAGATCCCAGACGTTTAGCAGTTATGATACTCCCTTATCTTTCTCTTTACCTTCAAAATTTTATAAGCCAGGTTATTATTTCTATAACGACAATTTTTTTAATAAACTGGGAGTAGTGGATTGGCAAGGTGCGCTTAAGGTTGAAAATGGAACTACATCGTTTAAAATGCCTTATTATCTTAAGAATAAGCTCCTATTCCGCATTCAGGGAATGACATCAGATGGTACGTTAATCGATGAATACAAGATAGGAGAAATGGCCAACTAATAGCCTAGAAACTGACTCTTAAACATCTGATAAACGTGTTTTAGCAAAACTTTTCAATTAGTAATATTCTGATATATAATGAGTTCGCTCTGCACAATACAGATAGAGTTTTTCCGAATTATCTCAAAACACTCACTGCTATTCCATGCTGAAAGGGAATTGATAAATGTTTTTGATTCTGAAAAGTGGGCTACGGTTTTTTGAAAACTCTTGATTGCGAAATTTAGAAGAGTTCCTAGGCGGACAAGATAATTTCAAATGTTAAAAGCCCACTTTAGTAATTAAAGTGGGCTTTTTAGAATGTATTTATAAGGTTAATTCACCTCAATAAAAAGGCCGCTATCGGTCTTTTTAACGGTAGCTACCTTTTTACCCGTCAATCCCTTGACAGCTTTATCCCATTTCTTATTGGATAAACCACACTCTTCCTTCAGGACGTTAAGGTCCGCTTTTTCGTGTTTCTTTAAATGCTCAAAGACGATTTTTTCATCCTCGTTCAATTCCACTCCGGCCTTTTTCTCTGGGCGCATTTGAGGGAAGAATAATACTTCTTGAATGGATGGGTTGTTCGTCAAAAACATGATCAATCGGTCCATTCCTATTCCCAATCCCGACGTGGGCGGCATTCCGTATTCCAGTGCTCGCAAGAAGTCCTGATCGATGAACATTGCCTCGTCGTCACCGCGGTCTGCGAGAGCTGCTTGTGTTTCAAATCGCTCGCGCTGGTCGATCGGGTCGTTCAACTCGCTATAGGCATTTGCGATTTCCTTCCCGCATACCATCAGCTCAAATCGCTCTGTTAACTCTGGATTGTCGCGGTGCGTTTTACACAACGGGCTCATTTCTTTCGGGTAGTCCGTGATGAACGTGGGCTGGATGAATTTTCCTTCACATTTCTCTCCAAATATCTCGTCGATCAGTTTCCCTTTTCCCATGGATTTATCGACGTCGATGTTTTCCGCCTTCGCGAAAGCGAACAATTCTTCCTCACTCTTGCCCGTAATGTCAAATCCTGTAAATTGAATGATCGCATCTGTCATTGTCACACGCGGGTAAGGTGCTTTCCATTCAATCTGGTGCTCTCCGAAGGTGCTGGAAGTTTTGCCATTCACCTGAACGGCACAGTATTCCAACAGGTTCTCTGTGAAATCCATCATCCAATTGTAATCCTTGTAGGATACATAAATTTCCATCGCAGTGAACTCTGGATTGTGCGTGCGATCCATCCCCTCATTACGGAAATTCTTGCTGAATTCGTACACGCCATCAAAACCACCCACGATTAATCTCTTCAAATACAGTTCATTAGCAATCCGCATATATAATGGGATGTCGAGTGAGTTGTGATGTGTCATAAAAGGTTTTGCAGCTGCTCCACCAGGAATGGGTTGCAGAATGGGCGTTTCTACCTCAAAATATTCCCGATCATTAAAGAAGAAACGCATCGCGTTGAAAAGTTTGGTGCGTTTTACAAAAACCTCCTTAACCTTAGGATTGACCACAAGATCTGCATACCGCTGGCGGTAACGCATTTCTGGATCGTTGAACTCGTCATAAGTATTGCCATCGGCATCAGTTTTAGGTAATGGCAATGGTTTTAAAGCTTTGCTCAACAGCACAAAATTCTTAACCATCACAGTCTGTTCCCCCACTTGGGTCATGAACAACTCACCTTCGATTCCTATAAAGTCACCTATATCCAGTAATTTCTTGTACAAGTCGTTATATAATGACTTGTCCTCGCCCGGACAAATTTCATCGCGATTGAAATAGACTTGGATTTTCCCTTTTCCGTCCTGAATCTCGGCAAACGAGGCTTTGCCTTGTATTCTTCTGGACATCAAACGTCCCGCAATAACTACCTTTTTACCTTCTTTAAAGTCGGCTTTTATGGATGATGTCGTTGCGTCTAGATGATATTGAGCCGCAGGATAGGGATCAATTCCCATATCGCGGATTTTATCCAGTTTTTCACGGCGTATGATTTCTTGTTCAGAAAGTGGCATTTGGTATTTTATTTAAGGTTGCAAAGATAACTTGATGAAATTGAACTTGAAACTGAATAGGAAAAGATGACGATTGAGGGATTGTCGACCGACGATTGACAAAAGACAACTCGTGTTCCCTTAGAGAACTCTTGTGACTTAGGACATAAGACTTTCTTTCTGGTAGAATTTGAACTTGCAGAGTTGCTGAGGTTAGTAGGATTGAAGTCTTAAGTAGTACTTCAGCAAGGTTGAAGCTGGTCATAGAGCGCAGTCGAAATGCAGCTAAAACCGAGCTCATCGTTTGTCATTCGTGATTCAATCTTTGCTATCTTTCAAGCTCAAATTCAAGTCTATTATTTGCCTATGTCTATTTGGAGAGTACTTCTTGCGATCATCATGCCGCCACTAGCGGTCTTAGATAAAGGTTGTGGGTCAATTGTAATTGTATTTATTCTGACACTTTTAGGCTGGATACCTGGGGTTATTGCGGCTTTGGTTATTTTGAATAATCCTAACAGATAATTTCTTTCAGAAATCCTTAGATTAGTAACTTAATTCTAAGATATGAATCAATTCATAGTGTTTTTTGCGCTCATAATCTCCTTGAGCTCATGTAAGAATGAAACCGTTGAATCCACTGAAGCAAATGAAAACAGTGAAAAACCGATCGCGTCAAATTCAGATTGGGGAATTATTAATGATTCTGGTGATGCTGTAATTGATGATTTTAATTCTTGGTGGAGTTACCAAAGCTACCAAATTGATCTCTTCGGAAACTTTAATCCTCTGAGTGCTGATTCCACACGAGTCAGATATCCAGATTTCCTTAAAGCAATAATAAATGATGGACTCATACCAATTAAAGTTGAACCGATTAATGATTTTACAACCTATCGCCTCTATCCAGTCGAAGGCGCCGCGAGTGAAGATGTAATGACGACTATAAAGAATCAGGCGAAAACTGCGCTCCAATTTTATGATATGGAAGATACTAAGTTTCCTGAGGTGGATTTCACTACTTTAAGTGGGGAGCAATGGAATGATGAAAGCTTAAAAGGCAAGTTTGTAGTTTATAAAACTTGGTTTATAAACTGCGCGCCTTGCATTAAGGAGTTTCCTGAAAGCAATGAATTTGTTGAGAAGTACAAGGGTGAGAATGTGGTTTTCATAAGCCTGGCCCTCGATGACGAAAAAAGCCTTAAAGAGTTTTTGAAAACTAAAGAACTTAAATACCAAACGGTAGCTGACCAGGAAGATTTAATTGTAAATAAATTAAAGCTCAATTCCTTTCCTACCCATATTTTGGTAAAACCAGATGGAGATATCTACAGAGTTTTTCCTGATATAAAGAAACTAACTAATTTTATTAAAAATAAAGGGGGCTTTAAATTACCCCCACCACCTCCAGCACCGCCCTCGGTTCCAGAACCAGAGTCCCCAGTTGTAGGTTAATATTACGGGACGCTTAAATTCTTGGGTTGTAACTATGATTAATTATGTTCAGCTGTTTTAACCTATTTCCTACCTTTACCCAATGAACAAAACCGTCATTTTCCAAGACCTAGGACGTAGGGATTACAAAGAGATTTGGGAGTATCAGGATGAGATATTCAAAGGGATTCTGGAAACTAAAATCAAGAACAGGAGACAGAACGCCGGTCTGGAAACCGAGAATCATTTACTTTTTGTAGAACACGATCATGTTTACACATTGGGAAAAAGTGGCGATGAGGAAAACTTGCTGGCCAATAAAGAATTACTTCAAAAAATAGGAGCAACCTATTATAAGATCAATCGCGGTGGCGACATTACCTACCACGGCCCGGGACAGATCACTGGATATCCCATTCTTGATCTGGAAAATTTCTTTACAGACATTCATAAATACTTGAGATTCCTAGAAGAAGTATTCATCAACATCCTAGCCGATTATAACCTTAAAGGCGAGCGCAGTCCTGGAGAAACTGGGGTTTGGCTGGATGTAGGAACTCCTTTTGCACGAAAGATTTGTGCGTTGGGTGTGCGTGCGAGTCGCTGGGTGACCATGCACGGTTTTGCATTTAATGTCAATACAGATCTTGGGTACTTTGACCATATTATTCCATGCGGTATTCAGGATAAGGCAGTTACTTCCCTGCAAGCGGAACTAAAACGGGAGGTGGACCTGGAAGAGGTCAAGCAAAAAATAAGAACCTATTTTGCCGAATTGTTTGAGGCAGAAATAGTCGGTTAAATTTATTGTTTAGATTTTGTACGAATTGGCGTTTTCTTAAGTGTCCTATTTTTCCTACTGATTATTTTTAGGACATGACATTGACACCCGACCAAATTAAAGAAGCCCTATCTGAACCAGAACTGGCCGCTCACCTCGCAGACCTCGTTTACATTCACGATGAGTTGCTCACGATCCACAGAAAGAAACACGGTCGCGGTTTTACCTATCTGATTAATAACAAGGAAACCCTCAAGGATAAAGAGGAGCTCAAGCGCATTAAGGCGCTCGTTATACCGCCGGGCTGGCAAAATGTGCGTATTTCTTCGCTCGCAAATGGCCATTTACAATCTGTCGGGCGTGACGATAAGGGCCGCAAGGTGTACCGGTATCATGACTTATGGAACATTCTGAGGAATCAAACTAAGTTTTTTAAAATGTCCGCTTTCGCGAAAGCGTTACCTAAGATAAGAAAACAACTGGCCACAGATCTACAGTTGCCAGGAATGCCGCTCAACAAATGTCTGGCGATCGTATTGTCCGTCATGGACGTCACGCATGTACGCGTAGGCAATGAATATTATGCTAAAAAGAACAAAACCTACGGACTTTCCACTTTGCGAACCAAGCATTTAAAAGAATCTAATAATGGAATTTCGTTCAAGTTTAAAGGAAAAAAAGGGGTCGAGCAAAATACAGCAATCGATGATCCAGAACTGATCGCGTTGATCCATGAATGTGAAGACATTCCAGGCTGGGAATTATTCCAGTATTATGATGAAGACGGCGATCATCACGGGATTGATAGCAGCATGATCAATAATTACATCCACGAGATAGGTGGAGAAATATTCACTGCCAAAGACTTCAGGACCTGGGGAGCAAGCACCGTATTTTTTGAAAAAATGATCGAGCTACCTAAGGCAACTACTAAAAAAGAGATCGACAAAACGATGCTGGAAGGTTATGACGCCGCTGCAGAAGAGCTGGGGAACACCAGAGCGGTTTGCCGTCAATATTACGTGCATCCAGAAATTCCGAATGTGTACAAAGAAGATGATTTTGACCGGTATCGTAAAAAGGTGAAATCCTATAGTGAGAAAAACTTAATGTCTCCTGCAGAACGCTGCGTCACTGAAATCATCAAGAATTTTGAGATTGAGTTTAAGTTGGAAGTTTAATTTAATTACAGGATGAAATTATTACGGGATTAATTTATCTAAACTTATAAATTATCAATACTGTCTTTCTTTTCCATCAACGTTTGTTGCACCCTATATTTTTTGGTTTGTGTCCAATAGATGAAAAATGCACCCATATTTATGGTCGTCATTAAACTGATATAAATTGATGAATCAAGTTGCAATAATTTAATAAAAATTAAAATTTCGAGCATTAATAGCACGATAAACAGAGCTAAAAAATTCAGTATTATTTTTAATCCTTTATTTTTCACTTTTGACATTCTTTTTTATTTGCAATTTAGTACTTCACTTTAAGTATTACCACTTATAAATAATAACGTCATTGCCATCCCGGGTAGTCAAATAACGGTCCTTACTACCTGAAATATCTGCCCTGCCATTCCCGTAAACTGGTAAAAACGGAATTGTTTTACCTTGATTGTCGAGTATGTACACCTTGTTTTCTCCGTCGTCAACGATGGTAGCAAAATCTTTATTTCCTACTTTGGTAATGGTTGCTGGAAGATAGGAGCCGTATGGCAAGCTTATTTTGTTTCCGTTAAACTGGATCACATTTTTATTTTGAATCAGCTGGCTGCGATCGGTCATGTAGATATGGCTATCTGCATTGAGCGAAGTTTTTGTAGTAACGACTTTGCCCGTCGTGGGATTGATGTGCAGCAATTTATTATCGCTGGTCACCAGTTGGACTAAATTATTATTAAAATATAGCGGACTTCTAGCGTCGATATTTTCATTGATGTTTGTGCGTACCTCGCCGGTTCTACTCAAGAGTTTGAGTTGGTTTTTACTTGTTGTAAAGGCAATGTAATCTTTGGTTCCTTTTCTAAAATGTTGTGGACTGCTGGTAATGGCACCACTTTTTTTATAGTTGAAGCCACTTACTTTTTCCCCTCTTGCATCCAGCATTTGTAAATCATCGCCAGTAGTTACTACAATTCTATAGTTGAGGTCATTCGTGTAATCAAAAACACTCAAAGCTTGCGTTATGGGACTACTGGATTTATAGGGAAAGGCATCCACGTCATTGCCATCTCGATCGAGTAAATACACATTTTTCGAAGTGGAGAATAGCAACTGCTTGCGACCATTTTTGTAGGCGTCCACGGCATTTACTTGACCTTGAATTTTAGAATCCAGCTCCTTGCTCCAGTAGGGTGTTCCGTTTTCTGAAATCAAGGTGAGTTTTAAGTCATCCGTTTGAAAAGCGACATCTTGAGTATCGTTCAGGTGGTTTGGAAATAAAAACGGACCAGCAATAATGTTTTTTTCAGGCTTGTAAGTTCCTACTTGAGCAACGAGCGGTTGTTCCGCCTCTCCTGCCGTGAACGGAATTTCCATTCTATAAAATGCATATTTATCTTCGTGAACATATTGGCTTATAATAGCTTTAGTTGCAGTTCCATCCAGTTGATCCAGTACCTTTTGATCTTCCTTGCTTAAAGAAACTAAGGGTGATTTTAGGGCTTGCAAGCTCGTGACAATAAGTAAAGTACTGCTGTTGCTCATGTTTTTTCTGGCTTCTTTCCACCAGAATTGCGCAGAAAGTGTAGTTCCATTTTCATAGTTGGATATGATCTCTTCCACAATACCGGGTTCTGCCGCGAGAACCAGAAAATTATCTAATATCGCAAGCTGTTTAAAACTTCCATCAAGAATTAATGGCTTTAAAGAAGCCGTCAGGATAGGATCTGTGAGACTGTAGATTAAATGATCACGATACGTAGTTTTTGCACTGCTCAAACTATCAAGGTCTATAAAAAGCGTTTCATAGGATTGTAATGTAAATGCCAGCGCAGCACCACTTTCTAATTGTATTTCAGAAATCTCCTGAGAGTTAGCTAACAACTCCTTAATGTTTTTAGGAATAGCAGGTTTACGGTTGTAAAAAGTATTGAGGTTAGCTATCAAGTCATCAGCATCTGTATAGGTGACGGAAGATAGAGAACGACTGTTTGCAGGAGCAATTTTATCTATTTGGTTTTCTCGAGCGTCCAGGTTGTTATATAGCGCGTGTTTTTGCTTGATACTGTCCTTATATATAAGCAGACCTTCCATGTGCAAAGACTTGGCATCTGCCTTCATTTCCAGCTGGTACCACTGTGCATAATTACCTTGATCTGATTTGTTTTTACCTAACAGAAATTGATATAACCACTGATCATCTGTGGCCTTTACATAAAAGTTGAGGTCGTTGTGGGTCCGATCAAATAGCTTTTCAAAACTGGAATCAAATACATAGCCCTCAATATCGCGTCGTATCAAACTTTCCAGGACTAAAAGCGAGGAACTTGCCATGTGGACACCATTCTTATCAGCCGTAAAATAGCTACCGTTAGGAACAGAGCGTTCGATAATATCAACTTCATTATAGCTTATGGTTTTCTTTACAGATATACTGTCTGCGGTACTTTTAAAATCATCTGTTACTAAAGTGATGGCTACTTGATTCTTTCCTTCAATACTTAATGCAATAAAGGAATCATCTTTCAGATCATAATTTTCGAGAAATGTGCTAGCTTTTTTCAGCTCTTGAACTCTAGAAAGGGATTGTAGTTGGTTAAAAACCGGGTTATTTTGGATCAGATCATCCACATCTTGCAGATCAGAAAGTGCGATAATGATTTTAGAATCGGTTGGGATGCTGTGCACTAAAGCATTCTCTATGTAGACATCATCGCTGCAACTCGCAAAGAATAAAACTAAAACCAATAATCCTATAACTCTGCTCATGGGTGACAATTTGAACAAAAATAATATTTACGCGAGAACAGACGCGGGTTTTGTGAAACTTATATGGGCGATTTCTATTGCTTGGGCAACAATCTAAAGGTTTTACGATGATGATCAGTCGCGCCATATTCTCGTATTGCAGCACGGTGTTCCTTTGTGGGATAACCTTGGTTTTTTAACCATTTGTACTGTGGGTAGTCTGTATCGAGCAACTCCATATATTCATCCCTATACGTTTTTGCAAGAATGGATGCCGCCGCAATATGCAGGTATTTTCCATCGCCTTTGATGATGGTAGTCGCGGGAATATCTGGATAGTCGTGAAACCTATTTCCATCGACCGCAATATGCTCTGGGCGTATGGAAAGCCCATCAATAGCTTTGTGCATGGCAAGAATACTGGCATTTAAGATATTGATTTCATCAATTTTTTCTTGATAAACATGCGCTACATGATAGCTCAAAGCTGCGTCTTCAATGACTTCCCTCAGATGATTTCTTCGCTTTCGCGAAAGCGTTTTACTATCGGTCAGTCCTGCATAATTAAAACCTGGTGGTAGAATGACGGCTGCTGCAGTTACCGGCCCGGCGAGACACCCGCGACCAGCCTCGTCGGTACCGCACTCAATGAGATCAAAATTAATTTTTTCCAAAAGATCTTGCTGTGCCATAGCCTCCAGTTCTTACCCAAAAATAATGCTTTCAGACTGTAGTAATGCTGGTGAAACGCATGTGTTTGTCGCGTCGGTTATTAATAAGTTTGCACTAACAACTGTTAGTCTTCCCGTGCCTATTTTGTATTTTAGCAGAGAAGATGGTTAGTAGTTCATTTTGGCGAAAGCCAACTCACAAACAGCCTTCAAAACAACTTTAAAACTATGATCTTAAAAAGCTACATCAACGGGCAATGGCAGGCAGGACAACTCGATGGAAACGAGCGTTTCATGTGGGACGCCATTACCGGCGAGCAGATAGGAGCGACCTCTACCGCAAATCTTGATATCGCTGCGACCTTGCAATACGGTCGTGATCACGGTAAGGTTTTGCGAGAAATGACCTTCCAGCAACGCGGTAATATGATCAAAAAACTCGCGCTGTATCTGGAGAAACGCAAGGCAAAATTTTACGAAATTAGTTACAGAACCGGCGCTACTCGCGCTGACTCTTGGGTAGATATAGAAGGCGGTTTTGGAAATCTATTTGCAAATGCTAGCCTTAGAAAACTTTTTCCAGATCAATCTTATGCAGTGGAAGGCGATCCCATTGACCTTTCAAAAGGAGGCCGTTTTATGGCGCATCACATTCTCGTGCCACGGCGTGGTGTTGCGGTTCATATCAATGCTTTTAACTTTCCCGTCTGGGGAATGCTGGAGAAATGTGCGGTCAACTGGATGGCGGGAATGGCAGCTGTCGTTTTACCAGCACCACAAACGGCATTTTTGACAGAAGCCGTTGTACGCGAGATCATAGCCAGCGGTATTTTGCCGGAAGGTGCATTGCAATTATTGAGTGGACTGACCACAAACATATTAGATACCGTAAACTCCCAGGACGTAGTAACCTTCACCGGAAGCGCCGCCACTGGCAGAAAATTAAAATCCCACCCACGTTTATTGGAAGAATCGATACCATTTACAATGGAAGCGGATTCACTAAATTCTTCGGTATTGGGACCTGATGCGGTTCCAGGAACGGCAGAATTTGACATATTTATTAAGGAAGTCCGCAAGGAAATGACTTCTAAATCTGGTCAAAAATGTACTGCGATTCGTAGGGTTATTGTTCCAGAAAACCTGATGGAAGATGTTCAGATAGCCTTAGGCAAACAACTTTCCCAAACGGTAATCGGTGATCCCTTGTTGCGAGAAACTAGAATGGGTGCCATGATTAACGAAGATCAAAAAGCAGCGGTGAAAGAACAAATTAAGAAGATTTCCCAAACGGCAGATATCGTTTATGGCGATCTTAACGAGGTAGAAATACATGGTGATCGCGCTCAAAAAGGCGCTTTTATGTCGCCTATTTTGATGCGTGAAAACGAGCCGTTTAAAAATACCCAAGTTCACGAGGTGGAATGCTTCGGCCCGGTCAGTACCTTGATGCCGTATAAAAATCTGGACGAGGCGATCGAGCTGGCTCACATGGGTAAGGGTTCTCTGGTGAGCAGTGTGGTTACTGGCGATGACGCTTTCGCTAAAGCGTACACCATCAACGCCGCATCATCACATGGGAGAATTCTAACTTTGAACCGAGAATCTGCACCACAATCCACGGGTCACGGTGCGCCATTGCCATTGCTGGTTCATGGTGGCCCAGGACGTGCCGGAGGCGGAGAAGAAATGGGCGGATTGCGCGGTATCAAACACTATTTACAGCGTTGTGCGGTGCAGGGAAGCCCAACATCATTGACAGAAATCACGGGAATTTATCAACCCAATGGCGCCTACAAAAACGCCGAAAAGCATCCGTTTGCCTATCATTATGAGGATATCAAGCCTGGAATGAGCCTAGAAACGCACAAAAGAACCCTAACCGATTCTGACATCCAGAATTTTGCAAACCTGACTTGGGATCACTTTTATGCGCATACGGATATTACCAGCTTGGAAGGAAGCATTTTCAAAAAGCGTACTGTTCACGGTTATTTTATCATCAGTGCGGCGGCTGGATTATTCGTGTACCCTAATAAAGGACCAGTTTCGGCCAACTATGGATTAGAGGATATCAGATTCTTGCGACCGCTGTACCATAACGACACTATTTACGTGCGATTAACCTGTAAAGAAAAACGCGAACGTGACGTAAACGGTCGTGAGCACCCATCAGGAATTGTAAAATGGTACGTAGAAGTTTTTGATGCAGAACCCGTCGATTATGAAAATGGTAAAACAGATGAAGAAGCAGAATCGCTGGTAGCCATTGCTACGATTTTAACGATGGTCGAGAAAAAGCAAAACGTTTTCCCAGAAATCACGGAAAAATATATCAAAAAAGCACTATCAAAACTGGAAAAGGACTCAAAACCACAATGGGGAACGATGACACCACAACACATGGTCGAGCATTTAGAAATGAGTTACAGAATTGCCAGCGGCGAGATTCAAGATTTTGAAGTCGCTACACCAGAAGAGCATTTGGAAAAAGTAGCAACTACACTTTGGGATTATGATAAAATGCCACAGAATCACAAGATGCCATTGATGAAAAAAGACGGCACCCTGGAAGATTTAAAACATGAAGATCTAGAAACAGCAAAAGCTAGGATGCTGGAAGCACGAGAAGAATATCTAGATTACTTCAAACGCAATCCGAAGTTGACGACTAAAAACGCTGTTTTTGGGGAGTTGAGTAAGTACGAGTGGAGCTTGCTAGAGCGGAAACATTTGAGTCATCATCTTGAACAGTTTAGCCTAAAAGACTAAACTGTTCAAGCATCCGCGCAGGCGGATGTCTCTAACTCCAAACAAACCAACAAAACCTATGCAAAACAACCTCAAATAAAATGCCTCACTACGTATACATCCTAACCAATAAAAGGAATGGAACGTTATACATAGGAGAAACAGGAAACATAAAATCTAGGATCAGTCAACATAAAAGGAAAGTACATCCAGGAACTTTTTCTGTACGATACAATCTAGATAAATTAGTATATTTTGAAATCTTGAACTCTAGAGATGTTGGATTGAAAAGAGAAAGACAATTGAAAAAGTGGAATCGAGATTGGAAAATCAGAATAATTGAAGAAAAGAATCCAGAATGGATAGACTTAAGCACCAACTGGGATTTAGGGTTTGAAATGATGGATGTTAACATATAATACTAACAACGGCAATTAATGGTTTGCGAATTCCATCAACCTAAGTTGCTTTAAAAAGAGACATCCGCCTTCGCGGATGCGGCTAAAGCCATGACAAAACCATACGTAAAAACAACAACAGAAAATCAAATACAAACCATAGAATTTTTCCACCCAGCGCACAACTCGCTGCCGGGAGATATTCTTGCGCAACTGGCAAAAGCAATAATAGATGCTGGAACTGACGAAGCTACAAAAGTCATCATTCTAAAATCTGGAGGCGAACGCACATTCTGTGCGGGCGCAAGTTTTAAGGAGCTGATTGCCATTGATGATGAGAAAACTGGTGAAAAATTCTTTATGGGATTTGCAAATGTGATAAATGCCATGCGCAAGTGTCCTAAATTCATAATCGGTCGCGTGCAAGGAAAAACCGTGGGCGGCGGAGTAGGAGTGGCGAGTGCCACCGATTATTGTTTTGCTACAAAATTTGCCAGCATCAAATTGAGCGAACTCAATATAGGAATCGGGCCATTTGTAGTTGGGCCAGCAGTGGAACGCAAATTGGGCGTCAGTGGTATGAGTCAGATTGCTATCAATGCCAATGAGTTTTACACTCCAGAATGGGCAATGAAAAAAGGGCTGTTTGCCGAGGTTTATGAATCCACGGAAGAAATGGACACCGCAATACAATCCTTTGCTGAAAACCTATGCAACTATAATCCAGAAGCGATGAAACACATGAAAGAAATGATTTGGTCGAGTTGCGAGAATTGGGATGAGCTATTAGCAGAACGCGCTAAGATTTCAGGAAAGTTAGTGTTGAGTGAGTTTACTAAGGAGACGCTGAAGCGCTTTCGCTAGATAGTAGTTCGTAGAGGTTAGAGGTTAGAAAGTAGAATATGCAAATAATCAAAGAAGATACTTTAAACGCCAATTACTTATATAATTAATATGTCAAAGGTTCATTTCCGTTTCGAAGATCTTCATGTTTATAATAAATCAATTCAATACGGAGAACTTGTCCCTCAACCATTGATCAATTTCCTCAAAAAGAAATTTATAGGCTCACATCACAATTTGCAAGAGCTGCAGACAGCATCGCTCTAAATATTGCTGAAGGCTCTTCAAGTACGGACAAGAACTTTACACGCTACTTAGGAATGTCTAGAGATAGTGCGCATGAGTGCGTAGCAATTTTAACAAAAGCAAGACTTAGAGAATATGTTGATCTAGAATTAGTTGAAAAATATAGAGAATATCTAGAAGAGCTTTGCAAAATGATAACATCATTAATACGTCATTTGAATCAAAAAAATAATTTCCACTAACCACTAACCACTAACCACTAACATATATGGTTTACAGTTTCAAATCCCACATCCCAGTCATTCACGAGAGCAGTTTTATTCATCCGCTAGCTTCCGTTATTGGTAATGTGATTATCGGTAAAAATTGTTATGTCGGTTCTAGTGCCGCGATACGCGGTGATTGGGGTGAGATCATTTTGGAAGATGGCGTGAATGTGCAGGAGAATTGCACGGTGCATATGTTCCCGGGAAAAAGTATCCGCTTTCGCGAAAGCGCACACATTGGGCATGGTGCTGTGATTCATGGTGCGAACTTAGGTCGGAATTGCTTGATAGGAATGAACAGCGTGATTATGGACGATGCGGTGATAGGCGATGAATGTATTGTAGGTGCCATGTCCTTTGTAAAAGCGGAAACCATTTTTGAGCCACGCAGTCTGATAGTAGGAAACCCAGCCAAAAAAATTAAAGACGTCAGTGATGAGATGATCGCTTGGAAAACGGCGGGCACAAAGTTATATCAGCAGCTTCCCGCAGATTGCTACGAGACTATGAAAGAAGTCGAACCGTTAAGAGAAATTCCAGCTAACCGACCTGTGCAGGAAGATTTTTATAAGACGTTGCAGGAGATGAAAGGCTTTGACAAAAGATAACTCGTGTTTCCTTCGGAAACACTCGTGACATAAGACGTAAGACTAGTTTTGGGCAAAACCTCTAGATTGTTTTCTAATAATAAAATTATTTTTCTATAGCCTTATTTTCCTAAGGGCAGACTTCAGTCTGCTCGTTGAAAAAATAAAAGTCTCAAGGAAACGTTGTTTGAGCATAGCGATAAAGTAATCTGTTTTTTAATCTTACGTCCTACGTCAGCAAGGTTTGAGCGGAGCTCAATACAAGCTAGTCTTAGGTCGATTTATTAACAAGATCTGGTTACGAAGAACATGTAGTCATCCGTAGTTCGTAAAAAAGTTCAGAACGTAGCGATAGACGAGCCAGTCGTTTGTCAATACCAAAATTCCAACATAATCTTCACGACTAACAAGCGTTAGTTTCCGTAAATTTGAGATATGGCGAACAAGACAGATTTTATACTCCCAAAAATGGGAGAATCTATAACAGAAGGAACTATTTTGAATTGGCTCATACAAGAAGGAGAGACATTTTCGGAAGGTGATATACTAGTTGAAGTAGGAACTGATAAGGTGGATAATGAGGTGCCCGCACCATTTGACGGAATGATGGTAAAACACCTTGCCAGCGATGGAGATGTGGTGGAAATAGGAAAACCAGTGGCTCAATTAGAAGCCTCAAATGGCAAACCTGAATCTGAGGTAACAGCTACCGATGACCATCAAGAAATTAAAAAACCCGCGGGACTTGAGGACTTAGAAAAGGAAAAGAATGTAAGTTCGAACACAGTCGAGCACATTTCGATGAAGAAAGGGGCTGAATCAAATAAACAAAACGGTTCGAGCGGTAGTCAAGAACGAGTCGGCACGGGAAATTCAAAATCTGTCTCTAGTTCCTACGTAAATCAAGATTTGTTTGTAAGTCCGCTGGTGGATAAAATTGCTCGAGAAAATCATATTTCATACGAAGAACTCGCCCGCATCCCAGCAACGGGAAACGAAGGCCGATTGCGCAAAAGCGATGTGATTCAATATTTGAATGATGGTAGACCTAACCAGTTTGCTCAATCAGTTTCAAATGAACCTGATCCAACGGCATATCGCATTCCGCAATTGAAATTTGATAAGGGAACAGGTAAGATCATCAAGATGGATCGCATGCGTTCCATGATCGCAGATCACATGGTTTATTCTGTGCATACGAGTCCGCATGTGACGGCTTATGTAGAAGCAGATGTTACAGATCTTGTGAACTGGCGTAATAAGAATAAAGGACCATTTCAAGAAAAACACGGAGAGCGCTTGACGTTTACACCGCTTTTTGTGGACGCGGTCGCTAGAGCCATTAAAGAATTTCCCAACATCAACGCTAGCGTTGACGGTAAGAACATCATTGTCAAAGAAAATATCAATGTAGGAATGGCAACCGCCTTACCATCAGGAAACCTAATCGTTCCCGTAGTAAAAAATGCAGATCAGAAATCATTACCAGAAATTGCAGCAGACGTCAACCGCATGGCAAATCTGGCGAGAGAAAATAAATTAGGCGGCGATGATATTAAGGGTGGAACATTCACCATTTCTAACGTAGGTACTTTTGGCTCCTTAATGGGAACACCCATTATCAATCAGCCAGAAGCGGCAATTCTTGCAACCGGTATTATTAAGAAACGTGCTGAGGTGATGACAAAAGATGGAGTGGATAGTATCGAAATACGAAGTATGATGATGTTATCACTATCATTTGATCACAGGATTGTAGATGGGTTTTTGGGAGGTAGTTTTTTGAGGAAAGTGGCTGATTATTTGGAACAAGCGAGAGGTTAAAAGGCTTTTGGACACATATTTTAAATTATCTATTTCTATGCAATTTCAAAATAAACACTATGTAATTTCAAAATAAACACTATGTAATCTCAAAATAAATTTAATAAAACTATAAAAATTAAAACTATCTTTGAGCTGTTATGCAGGTAATTAGAAGGAAATTAGAGGCGAAGATAAAAGAAGGGCTAGCACAATATCCCATACTTGCAATTACGGGACCGCGACAGTCTGGTAAGACAACTTTATTAAGGGAATGTTTTAAACGGTTTGCCTACGTTTCTTTAGAAAATCCAGATATCAGAAAATTTGCAAAAAGCGATCCCAACAAATTCCTTCAGCATTATCCCGCACCCGTAATTTTAGATGAGGTGCAACAAGTGCCAGAGCTTTTTTCATACTTGCAAACAAAAGTTGATGACGATAAATTGATGGGACAATACATTTTGTCGGGTTCACATAATTTTCAATTAATGGAAAGTATTACACAAAGTTTAGCTGGTCGGGTGGCTTTGTTCACATTACTGCCTTTTGATGCGCAGGAATTAAAGCACGAAGGTTTGTTGCTGAAGAATTGGAAGGAAATGGCGATTAAAGGTTTTTATCCTGCTATTTATGACAGGAATTTAAATCCCTCTATTTTTTATAAAAATTACATCAAGACTTATGTAGAACGAGATGTTGCTATGATTACAAACGTTCAGGACAAACGTCGGTTTACAAATTTCTTAAGCCTATGCGCCGCACGTCACGGACAGTTACTCAACCTAAATAATCTGGCAAATGAATGCGGGATCTCACAGCCTACGGCAAAATCATGGTTATCCATATTAGAAAGTAGTTATTTGATTTTTCAGTTGTCGCCCTATTTTAAAAATTATAGTAAGCGCGTGGTAAAAACACCCAAAATTTATTTCTACGATACGGGATTGGTTTGCTACCTTTTAGGTATAAGAACTATAGAGGACATTGATGAAAATTTGAAGGGAAGTTTATTTGAAAACTTGGTAATGGCAGAAATAATCAAGCAAAATGAGCATCAGCAATTATTGCTGGATTTTTGGTTTTGGCGCGATTCAAATGAAAAAGAAGTTGATGTCTTGACCCAGCATGGAACGTCTTATAAAGTCTATGAGATCAAGAGTACCACCACAATAACTGATAAACTGTTTAAGAACATGGATTATTTTGACAATCTTACTCAAAATAAGGTGAGGCAAAAAACTCTTGTTTATGCCGGAGGTCAAGATCAAGACAGGACTAGTTATCAGGTGCGGCAATGGGATACGGTTTTGTAATCCATTGTCCAGTAATTTTAATAATGGCGTCTAGAAATTAGACCACGGCAACACAGCCACATATCTTTGTGAACATGAATAAGAACATCTTAGAAAAAGCATATAAAACACTAACCACCGCTAAGGCGATGACAGAACTCTACGAGGAAAACTTCAAAAAGGTTTCTAAGTATGTTCACGCTACCAGTCGCGGTCATGAGGTCATCCAGACGGCCGTTGGAATGCAATTGCTGCCACAGGATTTCATGTTTCCCTATTATCGGGATGATGCAATGTTACTCTCGATAGGAATGAAGCCTTATGATCTGATGTTGCAGTTGCTCGCCAAAAAAGCAGATCCGTTTTCTGGTGGCCGTACTTATTATTCGCATCCATCCCTCAACGATATTGATAAGCCGAAAATACCACACCAATCGAGTGCTACTGGTATGCAGGCGATTCCCGCGACGGGAGCGGCGATGGCAATGTATCTGCGTGAAAGCGGAGACCTCTTGACGGGAATAACTGATGTGACTGCGGAGCAACAGAAGGAATTCGGCGCTGTATCTGCGGAAAATCCACGTAAAGCGCTGAAAAACAGTTCTGATTCTGGTTCCAATTCAGATTCAAGTTCTTCCAACTCTGAACTTCCTATTGTAGTTTGTTCTTTAGGCGATGCATCTGTTACTGAAGGTGAAATTGCGGAGGCGTTCCAGATGGCGGCTCTCAAGCAACTCCCTATTTTATATTTAGTTCAGGATAACGGCTGGGATATTAGTGCGAGTGCAGATGAGACTAGAGCGCAGAATGCGTATGAATATGCCGCGGGATTCCACGGTATTGAGCGCATTACGATTGATGGGACTGACTTTGAAGAGAGTTATAAAACCATAAATACAGTGGTTGAAACCATGAGGAAAGAGCGGCGTCCATTCCTCGTTCACGCGACAGTGCCTTTGTTGAATCACCACACCAGTGGGGTTCGCATGGAATTTTACCGCGACGATTTGGAAGAGGCGAGAAGCCGTGATCCATACCCGCGATTTAGGGATTTGATGCTTGCAAATGATTTTACGGTGCAGGATATTGATGGGTATGACGCTTTCGCGAAAGCGGAAACCAAAGAAGCCCTAGAACGCGCCATGGAAATGCCCGATCCAGAACCGGCCGACTTATTCACACACGACTTTGCACCCACACCGATCACCGAGGAAAAAGGCGAACGATCGCCAGCAGGTGCAGAGAAAGTCGTGATGGTAGATTGCGCGTTGTTTGCCATTGAAGAATTGATGCGCAAGCACCCAGAATGCTTGTTGTACGGACAGGATGTGGGGCATCGATTGGGCGGAGTATTCAGAGAAGCAGCAACGCTGGCACAGAAATTCGGTAATAACCGAGTGTTCAATACACCCATCCAGGAGGCATTTATTGTAGGAAGTACCGTGGGAATGAGCGCTGCGGGATTAAAGCCTATCGTAGAAGTACAATTTGCCGACTACATCTGGCCTGGATTGAACCAATTATTTACGGAAGTTTCCAGATCCTGTTATTTGAGTGAAGGAAAATGGCCGGTTTCCATGGTATTGCGCGTTCCCATAGGTGCTTATGGTTCTGGTGGGCCATATCATTCCAGCTCTATGGAAAGTGTGGTGTCAAACATTAGAGGATTGAAAATTGCGTACCCATCAAACGGTGCCGATTTGAAAGGCTTGATGAAAGCTGCCTATTATGACCCGAATCCAGTGGTTATTTTTGAGCACAAAGGATTGTACTGGTCAAAAGTAAAAGGCACCAAAGGCGCTACCAGCATTGAGCCCAGTGCCGATTATGTACTACCGTTTGGTAAAGCAAATGTGTTGCAAGAAATCTGGAAAAAGGAAGAAGAAGAAACCTTGAGCATCATCACATATGGAATGGGTGTCCATTGGGCTATGAATGCGACAAAAGAACTCGGTTTACAAGACCGAGTAGAAATTGTAGACCTAAGAACATTACACCCGCTGGATTATGAGACGGTTTTTGCAAGTGTGAAGAAGTGTGGTAAATGTCTGGTGGTGACGGAAGAACCAAGTGATAACAGTTTCTCAAGAGCCTTGCAAGGTCGCATTCAGGAAGAATGTTTTAAATATATCGATGCACCAGTTATGATCATAGGTTCTGAGAATATGCCGGCGATACCATTGAATTCGGTTTTAGAGGAAACGATGATACCCAGTACGGAGAAGGTTAAGGTGAAGATTGAGGAGATTTTGAAGTATTAACACTTCATTGACTTTTTAACTCTTTCTTTCTTTCTTTAGGCAACCAAAAAACAAAATTATGAATCTTATTTATTCGAGTGTTGCCATTTTATTAGTTTGGTTTTCTCCAAGCGTTGTTGATCCCGATTGTCCTGAAGGTGCTGACCAAGTTATTTATACATGTGGTGGAAGTAGTTGTGTTAATTTTCCTGATAATTGGAATGATGATAGAAAACTTGATTGGGCGGAACACGCAAATGATATAAGATGTTCTGGACCACAGGAGGTGCTAATAGCGGAACCTTTAAATTAATATTAATAAAAAATTATTCAAATGAAAATATTATTTACAACGATCACAACAAGTCTTTTATTATTCACTCTATCCATTTCTTCTATGGACAATAAAATGGCTATTGTTGAAACTGATCCTGGAGGTGTTTTGGGGCCTTGTCCAGATGGAACAGAATTAGTAGAATACAGTTGTGGCGGAGACTCTTGCGTTGGTTTTCCTAGAAATTGGGGTGAAGGACAGAAAGAAGTATGGTCTATAATCGCTGATGAGATTAGATGTAATCCTCAAGATGAGGTAATTGAAGTTGGTCCAAGATAAATAAAATGAAATTTGCTTTTTCAGTATTATCATTATTTTTTTCTTTTCTCTTATTTGGACAAAATTATCCTGATTATAAGGTCACCTATAAGTTAAATTACAAGTTGAATGTAGACTTAGATGCCTATAATGTTGAATATTTTGATTTGATAACTAAATCCACTGGAAGCGTATTTTTAAGTCAATCAAAGTTTTATCACGATTCCATCAATAACAGTTCACTATCTAAATCGCAAAAAACACTACAACATAAAAAAGTTCCTAGAGGAAATTTTCAAAGTATTGTTGGCGTATCATCCAAAGGTGTGACCACTAAAGATATTGTTGGTTTAACTAACTATGTCATTTATGAAGATGAATTTCCTTCATATCAATTTACTAACGAAGAAAAACTAATAAATGGCTTTAATTGCAAATTAGTTAAAGCCAATTATTCAGGTAGAACTTGGAATTTATGGTATACCGAAGAAATACCACTCACAGCTGGGCCTTACAAATTTCATGGCTTACCTGGACTGGTCATTTACGCAGCAGATAATGAGGAGCATTATATTTATTCATTATACAAATATAAGCCAATTGAAAAGACACCTTCTATTGTAAGTGATTTTTACCTAATTGGCTCAGATTTTGAGGAGATTTCTCTTACTGAATACATTGAGATAAGATTGAAAGCTATGTCCAGTTGGTCTGGTTTTTTGAGTGCAACTGGAGTTGAAATAGCTAATGACGATCCTCAAGAAATAAGAAATATTAGTTCAAAAATGAGAAAAAAGACTAACTTTATTGAGTTATAAATAATACATTATGTATTATTTATTAATAGTGAATTTTAAAAATGAACTACGATTTATAGTTTAAAGTTTATTCTCTTTTTTTTCGTTATTTCAACCACGAGCTATACGGTTTATGGTCAAAAACCCATAAAAGGTATTATCGTAGATTCATCGGGAGTAGCCCAGTCTGGAGCTACTGTTTTGCTATATAAAATTCCTGACTCAACTAAATTCGTTAATTATAAAATTTCCAACTCCAAAGGTTATTTCGAATTTTTGAAAAACTTTGAAGATTCTAGTTCAAATTTTTATCTTTTGGTCAAGCATATAAACTTTGACGACAGGTATTTTGAACCTTCTTTTACAACCACTAATACAATCGTTCTCAACTTCAGAGAAAATGCTTTAAAGGAAGTAATAGTTACAGCGGAAAAGCCTTTAAAAGTAAAAGGAGACACACTAAGCTATTCTGTGAGTCAATGGCAAAATAATAAGGACAGTTCCATTGAAGATGTATTAAAACGAATTCCTGGTGTTGAGGTTAATGATGAAGGTTACATTTCTCACAACGGTAAATTCATCAATCATCTATATATCAATGGTGTTGATTTATTAGAAAACAGATATACTATTGCTACCAAAGGACTGCCAGCTGGTGTAATTGACGATATTGAGGTTTTGCAAAACCATTCCCATAAAAAAGTCAACAAGGGAACTACAAAAGCTAAAGGCGTTTCCATCAACCTTTCCACTAAAAATGCCAATATCTTTACTGGAATAACAGATCTAGCGGTAGCCAATCCATTTCTTAGTGGTTCCATCAGCACTACACCTATTTTTATCAATCCTGAATATCAGGTTGTGGGAAGCCTCAAGGCTACAGACTTAGGAGATGATCTTGTTTTTAAAGATCGCAGTATTTCTATTTTCAAATTGAATACGCCACAACCAGAACTCGATTATATTGATTTGATTAATGAGAACCGCAATCAACAGACAAACCTTGATCGTAAATACTGGCGAGACACACATACGGGAAATACAACCATAGACTTCATTACTGTAGACGAAAATAAACGCAATTATAAAATAGGATACTCTACAGATTATGATGAGGTATTCCTTGGGAACTCCTTTAGGGAGACTATCCAATTGAACGATCGACTCATAGAAAATATAGAATCAAACAATTATTTTAATATCTCTCGAAATCATTACTTGAAAGGTTATTATGAAGATAACAAGGATAACAATTATTTAAAAGTTGATCTCTATGCAAAAAGCTCCCATGATAACCAATCGTCGCGCACCTTATTGAATACGAATCGTTTTGATTCTGAAATGGTGAAAGATGGACAGACGATTTTTGCTTCATTCCAGAATAATATTAAAACAAAATCAAATCTTTGGAGTCTTGACGGTCTTGTACAATATACCAACACCAATGATGAGTTTGGAATTGTTCCAGAAGTTTTTGATGTTCTAAATAGCACATCAGATGAGTATAGTTATCAAACTATAGCTACAGAACAATTGCTTCTAAATTTTAATGCAGGTTATTTCAAGCAATTAAAAAAAGGTCATATCGATGTTGTTGCTGGATGGGATTATCGCAAGCAGATGCTGGAATCAGGATTAGATCAAAGTAATTCTACAGATTATCAAATCGTGCCTTTTCAAAATTCACAAGATTATAATTTCAACAATTTTTCAGTCAAATCGATCCTACAGCAGGAATACGGCAGTACAAGATTAACTGTAACTGGCAAACTGAGCTACAACAATGTGAATAGTACCGATAGTCAAGATACCAATGACCAAATCAATAAAGTTTTTTTTGAACCTAATCTTAACATTAACCAACGCTTCAATTCAAAATGGTCTACCTACGGTAGTGCATCCATCTCTAATAGCATTGCAGATTTGAATAGGTTCCAGACCAGTTTTTTGATAACAGACTACAATAGGAATTCAAGATTTGAGAATAACATCCAGCGCAGTAGGAATTATAATTTTGGCTCTGGATGGAACTACAAAAATATTCTAAAGGGTTTCTTTTTCAATGGCAGTGCCACTTATGGCATCACGGAAAATACTCAGACTCTAGCATTAGATTTCGACGATAATGGATTTAGGATTTTAAACTTCATAGATCAACCTACGCAGAATACATTCTTTAACTTGAGATCAGATATTTCACAAACGGTTGGACAAAAAATCAATCTTAAACTCTCGGGAAGTTACAATTCGCAGAGATTGGAAACTTTTTTCAACAACGATTTTACTAACTTAAGAATCGATAACTATCAAGTTAATCTGAAAGGAAACTACGATCCTATCAGCTGGTATTATGTCAACACAGATTTTGGATTTTTCAATAACAAATCATTCAACGATGGTTCTGCTTTAAATTCTTACAGCTACAGCGCACAGGTAATTTTTGGTCAAGAGGTGTTTGAGAATCATTATACAGAATTCACATGGAATGGGCAGCGTAATATTTTTGGCGCTAATGACAATAGCAATAACTTGTTTGATTTCAGGTATATTTTTAAATCAGAGAAGAATTATGAGTTGAATTTCAAAGCGATAAACCTCTTGAATCAAAAGAATTATACCGTAGTTTCCAACGACTCCAATATCACTTCTGTAAGTTCATTTCCTTTAATAGGACGGCAATTCATTGTCAGTTATCAATTTTACTTTTAACTCTTGAGATTCACTTAAAAATAAATATTTTTCCGTTTTCGCGAAAGCGAACTCATCCCATCCCAAATAAAAGTGGAACATTATAAAAATCAATAGAAGGAAGGTCGGCAAGTCGTTATGATTACCGACCTTTCTTGCTTTAACAAGATGCAATGAAAGTTACCCTAGAAAGAATAAGCACGGAATATTTATTAGAAGCTAAAGGAGCCTCAGGAATTCCCGTAATGATTGATAACAAAGGAAGCGAAGTCGTTCAAGGTTCTAGCCCCATGGAGTTGATCCTGATGGGAGTTGGGGGTTGCAGTGCGATCGATATTATCGCTATTCTCAAGAAACAGAAACAGGAAATCACATCCTATAAAGTAGAGGTTACCGGTGATCGAGTAGAGCTGGACGGCTCAAAACCATTCAAAAGTATGAATTGTCACGTCATGTTAGAAGGTAATATGGACCCTGTAAAAGTACAACGCGCTGCAGATCTGAGTTTTCAAAAGTACTGTTCCGTATCTAAGACGTTTGATAGTGTGGTGGGTATTACTTATACAGTTACTCTAAATGGGAATTCTCTTTCCCCAGAATCTTAGGAATAATATATTTTCGAAATAAACTTTAGAGGCAGCCTACCTATTTTTGATTACTTAATTATAACTCATGAAATTTCCCTCAGGTAGTTTTATTGTTAGTTCGTTAGCATTGATATTTTTATTGGTGGCTTGTAATAAACAAGAATATAATGAAAACCCTTATTCCTTCTACCATTGGAAAACTAACCTAAGTGATTCCCAGCAATTGAATGATCTTATTGTTGCTGGTGGAACTGATAAATTATACGTTAGAATGTTTGATCTGGAAGTAGATGATACCAACCAGATTTTTCCAATTGCCACCATTCAGGTTCCAGCAAATGAGAATCTAACAGTTAAGGAAATTGTTCCAGTGATCTATATTAAGAACGAAGTTTTTACAAACGACGAATCGGCGCCTGAGGAGATGGACGAGCTTGTTTCAAATATTGCCAGCAAGCTCAAGCGGTTGATTACTGCTAATTTTAGCGAGAAGCTAATTAAAGAAGTTCAAGTTGATTGTGATTGGAGTGATAGCACAAGAGAACGCTATTTTCTGTTTTTGGAAACGATTAAAAAGAATAATGAATGGAACTCGATCTCTGATAAAAAACTACAATTGAGTTGTACCATACGCTGGCATCAGGTAAAATATAGGGAACGAACTGGCGTGCCACCAGTGGATCGCGGTCTGATTATGGCCTACAATGTGGGTGATTTGAGCGACCAGAATGAAAATAATTCAATTATTAATAATGAGACTACTCGCAACTATGTGAGCAGGCTCAAGGATTATCCGTTGCAGTATGATGTGGCATTGCCATTGTTTGAGTGGTATGTACAATATCGGGATGGAAAGCTGGTAGGTTTGCATAGCAATATGGAAACAGGTTTATTGGAGACCCGTTCTCAGGCTATTAAAAATAGCTTAAACCTGCAGGTGACCAGCGATTACATGGATGGAGATTCCTATTTTTATACGGGAGACATTTTGAGAAAGGAAACCGTTACACCAGACGACCTGGAAGAACTTGCTTCCTTGATTAAGGAAAATTCCACTCAGGATTACGCCACGATTTACTATCATATTAACACGGCTCTTGCCAAAACTTTCACCCATGATCAGCTTTCAAAAACTGCTAAATAAGATTCTTTTATTTCTTTTGCCAGTTATGGCGATTGCGTCACCGCCCCTGGAATATTGTGGTGGGGGCGACTGGAATTATGAAGAAACTTACTATGCCATAATTGATCAGCGCATGCTGGTGGATCACCGCTATGATGTCTATCTCAACTGTCCCGATAGTGCCCTGTGTTCAGAAAATACGGGAACCGAAACGGAGAATATCGCCGCATGGAAAAATTATCTGGGAACAAATTTCTCCAATGAGGATGTAAAAAAATACATTTATGATGCCGATCTGGACTTCTATAAAAATTTGAAGCAGGGTGTTGAGGCGAGCCCGCTTTCGCGAAAGCTGACTCGCGACAAATACAGTTACTTCATAGATTATATGCTACTGGCTAAACGTGCAGAAAGCTCCAGGTCTGATCAGTCCAACGGAAATGGATGGTATCAGGGTGAGAATGCACCTACCGTGGATAATGCAGCAGTGCTTGCGACTGCCATGGGTTTGTTTAAAACCGCACCAGATATTTTTATGAAGCATCGTGTAGGTTTTCAAGCAGTGCGGGCGGCGCACTATTTACAGAAAAATGAACAGTCTGTACAGCTTTTTCGGGAACTATTTAGAAAGGCAGATGCAGATTACATGTATTATAGAGCCATGGAACAAGCGGCGGGAGCAGCCTACAATTTAAAATTGACTGAAGCGGCCATCGCAGGATTTATAACGGCATTTGAGCAAATACCCGAACGTCGTTATGTGAATGGGCTTAATTTGAAACTTGCTTATGACCAATTGAAAAATCTAGGAGTGGATCTGGGCGATACCAAATATGCAGAGTCATTTTATTTTTATAGTTCTTACTTTAATGATTTAAGCGACGTTGCAGCAATGAGGAAACTGGCCGCTATTGATGTGAATTCGCGGTTTTTAGGAGTTCTTCTGGCGCGAAAAATTGATCAGATGCAAGCCCAATTATTTATGGATGGTGATTATGGGTATTATTATAAAGAATCTTCACCAGAGGAGCACGCTACATTAAGCATTCTCATAAAGCAGCAGTTACAGCAACCCCAACTTAAAAATAAAGAAATTTATTACCTGTTGCAATCCCTAATTGGAATCACCAAGAATAATCTACAGGGAGCCCGGCAGCAGCTGGCTGCCATTCCATCAAACAGCGGTTACTATGTGGACGCACAGCGTATGGATTTTATTGTGCGTACCAGAATGATTGATGCCGTGGAACCCGGAAAAATCAACGAAGTTTTTAAAGAGCTGGAAAAACTCAGAATATTGAATTCAAATCCTGCTGTCGCAGCGGCATTCTTCAATCAGATTGCCAGCATTTACAAAAAATCTGGCGATGCCATAGGCGGTGCGCTGGTGGCCGTGAATTATGGGTATTACTCTGACGAGGTTCCATATTCCTATGCTAAAATGAAGTCAGAACGCCGCTATAATTACTCCTTTGATGATACCTATCCCTTACTGGAAGAAGGTATCATCAAAAACTTCCAAAGTAATTTCCTGGGATCTGGAAAATTAACATTTTTTGAGACTGTGATTCTAGACCGACTCAAAGTCTCTCCAGCAGACTTTTCTCACGATCTAATGGGGAACTATTATATGACAATGGGGAGACTGGATGCTGCTTTGAAGGAATACAAGCAGGTTAAAAACACAAGCGATTTCTGGGAGGATAAAGTGCGACCAGAGATTGTTTCTTCCAGTATAAAAGAGTGGATGGATGTTGATTTTGGAAGTATATCAGATGAAAAACATTTAGAATATCCTGATTTAGTGGGTCAGCCATTTAAAGCTGATTATTTAGAGAATTATAGAGACGATAAAATAAAGCTAGTCCAGTTGATGAAAAATTTGGAAAAAAGGAGATCTCAAAATTCAAAGAATGCTGCCGATTATAATTATATGTTGGGTAATATATGGTACAACATCAGTGCAGAAGGTTGGTTTGTGAATGATCTTTACTATGTAGGGAACGATCAACGCAATCCTTTGAAAGGCTATAATTGGGATGACAAGCCCATGGATGCAACATACCAGCAAGTCATTGATCGCGCTGGCGATTATTTTGAAAAGGCAGTTTTATCCAACGGTAGTCAAGAAACAAAAGCCAAAGCAACCTTTGCACTTGCCAAAGTCAATAGGTGTTTTAATCAAGAATACGACCGCAATACAGGAAACAGTAATCTAGAACTGTGTGACGATCATGTCAAATACTTTGACCAGTTATCTGCTAATTATTCTGAGACTCAATATTATCAAGAAGTATTGCGGGAATGTAGCTGGTTTGTGGCGCGGTAAGCGGTTCAAAATTGTATGGATCTGTAAATAGTACTAATTTTTCGCCAAGGTAAACTCAGCCTTTTAAATGAAAGGTAAATCGTAACGCATGAGTAAAAAGGCTTTTATATATTTTTTCAATTTTTCGTTATTTCTATTGCTTGCGTTTGCTGGTAGCGCACAGCCACCGCAGGAAAAAGGAAGATTTCGAGATTCTGATTTGGTTGAGCTGATAAAGTTGGATACTACCATCCATTTAGACATACGATATGCAACGGAAAACAATTTTGTAGGACAACCTGTTTATAAAGAAGCAAGGGCTTTCCTGCAAAGACCAGCGGCAGATGCCTTAGTAAAAATCAATGCTCAATTGAAGCCCCTAGGTTACGGTATACTTGTTTTTGATGGCTACCGCCCATGGAGTGTGACCAAATTATTTTGGAACATTACACCCGCAAAGTATAAAAAATACGTAGCCAAACCATCAGTGGGTTCTAGACACAATCGTGGTTGTGCCGTGGATCTTACTTTATATGATTTGATTACCGGGAAAGAAGTCGAGATGACGGGAGGCTATGATGAAATGACGGTCCGTTCTCATAAAAACTATTCTGGGGGAACGAACGAGCAACGTAGATTGAGAGATTTACTTATCTCCACTATGGAACAAAACGGTTTTAAAGTATTTTACAATGAATGGTGGCATTTTGATTATAAAGGATGGAGAAATTATGCCTTACAAGACATTCCGTTTTCAGAGATAGATGAAGCGGATTAAAGAGTTTTAATTTCATGATTAACTTATATCCGTTTCACATGGGTTCAGAAGGAAATTCAACTATTCTCATTTGGAATTCTGGTGCTTTTTTAGTTTAAGGTATTCAATACTGTTATAAAAAAAATCCTTCCAGGCGAAGCCTGAAAGGATTTTTAAAAACATATTTTCAGAACTAATTAGCTGTTTTTGCGCTGATAAGTACATTGTTATTAGCATCCATAAGATTCAATGTTCCATCCGTTTTTTGATAGGAAGTCACTTTTCCTAATGCAGCAACAAACTCGCTTTCCATTTTCATTTCAGGACAAGCTTTTCTGGTTAAGGCTATATCGCCTATATCCAACTTAAAATTTTCAATAGTAAATGAAGAGTTGTAATTGTTACAACCCGCATTTCCACTTAAGGTTTTACCTAAGCCATTAAAAACAATCGTTTGGTTACTGCTTACAGATTTGCCATTTAGCATATCTACATTATAAGTACCGTTGAGCTCTACGCGGCTTCCCGTGTCAAGAACTTTTCTGGTTTCATCACAACTGGTGATGGAAATAATTAAACAAGCCAGTAAGCCAACTGATAGAATCGATTTCATAGTTTTCTTTTTAGAATTGTGGCTAAAGTATCAACAATAGTGCGCTCCTTATCTCAATTAATTGATAAAAAAAAGCCTTAGCAATAAATTATCGCTAAGGCTTTTCATATTTGTAGAGTAGTCTATTTTTTTTGCTTCGGAGGAAACTGAGCAAGGATTTCTCTTACCATTTCCTGCGTGCGTTCTACTTTTTCCTCTGGAGTAGATTTTAAGGCTGCTTCTCCCACACCTTGCCAGATCAACTCTTTTTTAGTCGCATCTAATAAATCAATGTAAAGAACTCCTTCTGTAGTGCGATTAATGCTATTGCGATTGCCGAAAGGACCTCCAAAACCAAAACCTCCCCAGCCGTAACCATAACCTATATTCCAACCTATATTGTTGTAAACATCTACACGCTCCTTTGAATCTGTAAATATGCTTACCAACATATCTGGCGTTTCAGATTTGGTAAAACCCTTAACATTCATTTCATCATCGATGGCTCTTATAATTCGCTTTTTATCTAATTCAGAAATTTTTGCCTCGTCAATTCCCTTTTTCAAATAAGCGTAGGTTTTATATTGGTTAAAATCAGTGCCTAGCGCATAATCTTGTGAAACGCGTACCGACTTACAGCCTACCATTGCTGCTACAACGAGTAAAAGTATAATGGTCTTTTTCATATTTTGAAGTGTTAAGGTTCCCGCTTTCGCGAAAGCAGAATTAATGATGCTTTATAAAGATCAAATTTAATGCCGCAAATCATAAATAATTACTAAGATAACTAATTCTTAGTTTTATCGTAGCCATAAGGACAGTGACGGCAACCACTTTCACAGCAATACCCTCGCTTCAAATGATATTGTTCTGTAAAACATCGATAACCATCTGGCGTGAGGTAGTAATCGCCATCTTCCACTGGGATGATTTTTTTCATGGGGTGAAATTAAGGGTTATATCTCTGTTCATAAAATCGCTTTCTGTTTTTTGCTGAAAAGTGGCAAGTTAACTGGTCCATGTACACGTTATCATATAGTACGTTAGGGTATACTAACCATTTTTAATTGTTAAAAATGTAGCTTTGTAACATGTTTAAAAAAAATGGGATTCATGCCAGCTTTTATCAATTTCCCATTTATTTCAAAGTTACAGATTGTCGGTATTTCATTATTTCCATTTATTATTATTTGCAAACCGGAACTTAAGAATCACAAAACATTCATCAATCACGAGAGCATTCACTTACGTCAGCAATTAGAATTGCTAATACTTCCTTTTTACATTTGGTATATCCTAGAATATTTGATCTTACGATTGAAATACAATCATAAGACGGCTTATCTGAATATTGTATTTGAAAAGGAAGCGTATCAAAAAGAAAAAGATTTGGACTATTTGAAGAAGCGCAAATTTTGGAACTTTACCAACTTCTATGGAAAGTGAATCCACCCTTTTATTTCATCCTACTATCGCAATCAATCAGCGATTTAAAAGCTTTGCAGATTCTGGAATCATCATCGACATAAAACGGGAAGATTTATTGCATCCACAGATGTCTGGAAATAAGCTGCGCAAGCTCAAATACAACCTTAAAGAGGCGCAGGATCATGGAACTAAAACAATCCTTACCTATGGCGGAGCATTTTCCAATCATATTGCCGCAACCGCCGCAGCTTGTAATATTCTCGGATTAAAAAGTATAGGGGTCATCCGTGGGGAAGAGTTGGGAGTCGACTTGGAAAAAACCTTGAACCAAAACAAAACCTTGCGAACTGCTCATAATTATGGGATGAAACTCGTTTTTGTCACCCGGGAAAAATACAAACTGAAAGACACTGCGGCATCATTGCGGGAATATCATAGACAGTTTGGTAAATTTTACAACATTCCTGAAGGAGGAACAAACGAACTTGCTATAAAAGGAACACAAGAAATTTTAACCGATTTCGATCTTGAAAATTATGATGTAATCTGTGTAGCTGCGGGAACTGGAGGAACAGCGGCAGGGATCATTAATAGTGCTGGACTTGATCAGAAAATAATTGTCTTTTCCGCTTTAAAAGGAGATTTTCTGAAAGATGAAATTCAAAAATACACGACTCGCACAGATTTTACGTTAGTTAGTGAAGACTACTTTGGTGGGTACGCAAGATCTTCAAACGAGCTGATTAATTACATGAATAATAGCTTTCGCGAAAGCGGGATTCCGCTAGAACCTATTTATACAGGGAAAATGATGTATGGATTAGAACAAATGGTTGAAGTAGGGGCTTTTAACAGCAAAACTCGTATTTTAGCAGTCCATACGGGCGGTCTCCAGGGTATTGCTGGATACAATAAACGACTCATTAAAAAAGGGCTTCCATATTTACAGTATGAAGATGACATTTAGAACTTTATTGATCCTTATTCTTACCGCAACCTTGCTAGCATCTTGCGGTTCCAAAAAAAAGGTTTCCACGCGGAAAAAAAGTAAAACTACCAAGATAGCAAAGCCATCCCGTAATAATCAGGACCCTATTGCAACGGTTGAAACGCCTGAGAAAGAGACGCAAACCATCATTCCCACCTATACGGATAACGTGGTTTCTTATGTTGATGCTTATGCGGCAGACGCTATGAAGGAAATGAAACTCTATAAGATTCCAGCGAGTATTACTCTAGCGCAAGGGATCTTAGAAAGTGGATCTGGAAAGGGAAGACTCGCGATGGAAGCAAATAACCATTTTGGTGTGAAATGCCACAAGGGCTGGAATGGCGGTAAAATTTATCATGATGACGACGCCTCACAAGAATGTTTTAGGAAATATAAGGATGCATCATATTCTTATAGAGATCATTCGCTTTTTTTGACGGAACGTTCTAGATATAGCAATCTTTTCAAGTTAGATGAGGATGATTATGAAGGCTGGGCAAAAGGACTGCGCGCTGCTGGTTATGCGACAGATAGAAGGTATCCAGAAAAACTAATCAGCCTGATTGAACGCTACGATCTTCATAAATATGACGAACAAGTGTTGGGAAGACCTTCCTCTCGATCTCGCAATCGTATCGTAAAAAGTAATGCCAGCCAGTTAGAATATAGGGTCGTTAAAGGTGACACGTTGTATAACATTGCTCAAAAACACAATACCACTGTCGATCATATCAAACGACTTAATAGTTTATCTGGAAACACCATTAGCATAGGAAATATGCTTGTGATTGAACCAGATTCAAAATAAAATTTCATGTCTTTTACTTATAAGAGAAGTAGTGCTTTATTTAATGAAGCGCAACAATATATTCCTGGCGGTGTCAACTCACCAGTTCGTGCTTTTAATGCGGTAGGAGGTGATCCTGTTTTTGTTAAAAGTGCCCAAGGTGCTTATTTACATACAGAAGATGGCAATCAATTGATAGATTATATTGCCTCATGGGGACCTATGATTCTGGGCCACGCCTTTGAGCCTGTCGTTGATGCTGTTATCGAAGCAACCAGAAAAGGTACTTCATATGGAATGCCGACAGAACTGGAAACGATTATTGCTAAAAAAGTAGTTTCCATGGCGCCCAATATCGATCAAGTACGAATGGTCAATAGTGGTACTGAAGCATGTATGAGCGCTGTACGACTAGCGCGTGGCTTCACGGGACGGGATAAAATTATCAAATTTGCAGGTTGTTATCACGGTCATAGTGATTCGTTTTTGATTCAAGCCGGTAGTGGTGCTGTAACTTTCGGCAGTCCTAATAGTCCGGGAGTAACCGCTGGAACCGCTAAGGATACATTGCTAGCAGCCTATAACAACCTCTCACAAGTCGCTGAAATCTTTGAACAAAACAAGGATCAAATTGCCTGTGTTATTATCGAGCCTATTGCTGGAAACATGGGGTGTATCATCCCTCAAGAAGGTTTCTTGGAAGGTATTCGGGAATTATGTGATGCTAACGGTGCTTTATTTGTTTTTGATGAGGTGATGACTGGATTCAGGCTGGCGGCTGGTGGAGCACAGGAAACAACTGGAGTAAAGGCAGATATTGTCACTTATGGAAAAGTAATAGGTGGTGGTTTGCCAGTGGGTGCTTTTGCGGCACGCAAGGAAATCATGGATCACTTAGCACCTACTGGACCTGTTTATCAGGCGGGAACCTTGAGTGGGAATCCGCTGGCGATGAGTGCTGGTCTGGCGATGTTGACTCATTTAGATCAGCATCCTGAGATTTTCACAAGTCTCGCTAAAAAGTCAGAACATCTACATAATGGGATTGCAGAAACGCTTTCGCGAAATGGAATTGACCACCAGATCAACAGGTATGGAAGTATGATTTCTGTACATTTTACAGATCAGCCGGTAGTCGATTTTGAATCTGCCGCTAGAGGAAATAATGAGTGGTTCAAAAAGTATTTCCACGGTCTATTGAATCGTGGTATTTATTTGCCACCCAGTGCTTTTGAAAGTTATTTTCTGAATGATGCTCTTAGTTATGAGGATCTGGATCGCACTATTGAAGCTGTTGACGAGGTGGTTAATGAATGGTAAGTACGCTTTCGCGAAAGCGAATTTCATTCCGGCCATCTAGCTACTTATTTGTTATTTGGATTATTCAAGTTCAGATTTCTTTGACATTGAGTGTTTGCTTTAAAACCACTAATGCGCTACGTACTTCAACTAAATAGAAAAAGCCTGAAAGCAATAGCTTTCAGACTTTTCCCAACCAACCAACAAAAATTATAATTTTTATCCTCGTTTTGCTTTCATCATTCGATGGCGGCGATTTTTCTTGTTTTTAGCAGCTTTTTGAAAACCTTCATACTGATCATTTGTCAATATCTTTTTCAAAGATCTTTTAGTTGCGATATTAGCATCCATTCTCTTTTCTCGGTGTGCCACTTTCTGATCAGTCGTCATTGATTGAAAATCCTCTTGTGAGATTTTGTTATTTTGACGTATCGTACGATGCTCTCGTATTAGGTTAAATATTTGTTCTTCTTGTCTATCAGTAAGATCAAGAGAAAGAGTCATTTTCTTTGCTCGTATGGAGGCCATAGCTTCCGGACTTAGATTGGAAGCTAGTTCTTTGCGGTTATTGTTACGTTCGTTTTTTTGTTGTCCCTGGGCGGTAAAGATGGCAAGCATAAAAACTATTGGAAATAGAAGACTTTTCATGATGGCGTTATTTAAGGTTCTTTACCTTGTGACGCTTGCATCATAAAAAAGTTTAAAGCGGGTGAACCTTACTTGATACAATAATTAAATCGCTTCATACAGACTATTAATCTGTATTACATAAATATTTTTACTCATTTGTAATCTAAAAATGGTGAAAAGAAAACTTTACTATTATAGCAACGTCTTTGAGAACTACTAGAACCTGCTACATATAAATACTTATTTTTGGCACTTTATTTCAATGATGAAAAATCTACTGTTTTTATTACTACTCCTGCCCGTAATGCTATCTGCACAAGTGCAGCCGGTCAGGGATATTAATGGTGACTCCCGTAATAACGACAGGCCCTTGAATAATAAGGAGGTAAATGTCGAAGGGGAAAAACCACCGATTACAGACTATTTAATCATTAGTCAAAAACGTGATACTATTTTTCTCGATACCACGCTATCAATGCAAAAGGACTACAAGTTCAATTACCTGAGGAAGGATGATTTTGAATTGATGCCTTTTTCTAATATAGGTCAACCCTACAACAAGCTGGTTAAGAGATTTGATATGGAACAGCTTTCTCCTAGAATGGGAGCGGAGGCGCGCCACGATAATTATTTTGAGGTGGATGATATTTATGATTACTATGTTCCCACACCATTAACCGATTTGTATTTTAAAACTGCAATAAATCAAGGACAGCAATTAGAAGCATTGTTCACGAGTAACTTGTCACCTCAGTTTAATTTTTCTATCAGTTATAAAGGAGTACGCAGTGCTGGTGATTATGTAAACACATTAACCAGTACTGGGAATTTTAAGTTTACCTCGAGTTATGTTTCTAAAAACAATAAATATCGATTGAGATTGCACACCGTTTTCCAAGATCAATCAAACCAGGAAAGTGGAGGTTTAAATGCTGATGCGTTGAGAGGATTTATAAATCAGGATGAAAACCTAGACGACCGTGGAAGACTAGAACCAAATCTATCCACCGGATTCAGCCTACTTGATGGTAGGCGTTTTTACATCGATCATGATTATGAAATTTTGGGAAGGAGCGATAGTCTGAGTAACTATAGCGTTCGTATTTACAACAAGATCAATTACGAGGATAAATTCTATCGTTATACAGAAGATACAGCTACTGAAAGTTTTTTAGGAGAAGCCTATCGTCCCAATAACATTTATGATCAAACTAATCATGAGGAAGGTACTATTGAAATCGGTGCTTCTTTAGATCAAGAACTATTGGGCTACTTCAAAGCAGGAATTGCTTATCGAGAATACAACTATGGTTATGACCGTATTGTAAATAAGGTTAATGATACCATTACGAATAGATTAAAGGGGAATCTGGTGCAGTTTAAAGCGGAGTTTGCAAAGCGCATAGGTGCGTTTCAACTTCAGGCCCGTGGCGGTCTCAATGTTGCTGGAGATCTTGATGGTCAGTTTTTGAATGCTATAGCCACGATAGACTTTAAAGATTTCAACGTTGGTGTGGGAGCTGGGGTAAGTTCGAGAGCACCTAACTTTAATTTCCTGTTGCATCAAAGTGATTACGTTTTGTACAACTGGCAAAAGAATTTTAGCAATGTCAAAAAGCAACAACTCACGTTTGAGGTGAATTCGCCCAAATATTTTGATCTGGATGTGGAATTCAACACTTTTCAGGACTACACTTACTTTCAGGAAATACCGGTTTTAAGTTTGCAAGGAGAAACAACTGGATATACCGCATCACCACAGCAGACAGGTGAATCCTTAACCTACTTAAAGGTTAAAGCTCATAAATCCTTTGAGTTCTTAAGATATTTTGGATCTGACCATACCTTGTTGTATCAAAACGTTACACAACAAGAGAATATCATCAACGTTCCCAGTTTTATCACTAGAAATACTATATACTATAAGGATAGGTGGTTCAACAAAGCCTTGTTAATCCAGACAGGCATTACATTGAAATATTTTGATGAATATCGTATGGATGGCTATGATCCCGTACTAGGAGAGTTTTATTCTCAAAACTCTGTAAAATTAGGAGCTTTTCCCCTTGCAGACATCTTTATCAATGCAAAAATACAGCAGACTAGAATATTCTTAAAGGTTGAAAATGTCACTGCACCATTGGGTAAGCCAGAGTTTTTCAGCGCTCCTCGACATCCTTATCGGGATTTAAGTATTCGTTTTGGGTTGGTATGGAACTTCTTTTTGTAGGAATTATACCTCGTTTTTCAAACTCTAAATTATAAATCTTTCCTAAAAACGTTAAAGTTAATGACCCTTGAGTTGTTGACAATACTGCGGTTGAAGCCTTTTTTTGTTAAATACCGAATTGGCATTATCAAATATTTGAGGATTACAGAGCGTTAAGAAGGTATGTTTGAAAAAAGAAAAACTATGAAAATTACAAAATTAACTTTAGCGCTATTAGCAGGAGCTGTAGCGTTTGTATCGTGTAATGACGATGACAGTATTAACGATGGGAAATTTGACAGGGCAGAACTTTACGCTACAAGCAATACTAGCGGAAATATAACTGTTTATGATTTTTCTGATTCAAATGAAGTTACTACAACAATGTTATCTACACCTGGTTCAACAGATAACGAAGGTATCTTTTATGACGAGGATTCAGACCAATTGATCTTTGCTTCAAGAACTACTAAAACGGTCAATATCTCTGGAGATGTTGAAGATTTAATCACTGGATCTCCAGCCACTTTAAATTCAACAATGTCTACTGCAGACCTAGTAAGTCCTAGAGCCGTTGCTGTAAATGGTAACTTTATAGTTGTGTCTGACAATGATTCAAATCAACTTTTTGTATACCAAAGAGCTGGAGCAACTGCAACGCTTAGAAACACTATTCAAGTAAATTTTTCCTTGTGGGAAATACAGTTTAACGGGAATGACCTTTACGCAGTAGTAGATAAAACAAACCAGCTTGCCGTATTCACAAATTTCCTGTCTAATGCAAGTGATCAATCGCTACCAGCTTCTAAAACAGTTGCTTTTGAAGGCATAGTTAGAACACACGGTTTTGTTTACAATCAGAAAGATGACATTATGATCTTAACAGATATAGGAGCACCATCAGGAGCAGGATCTGATACAGATGGAGCATTCCATATCATTGCTGATTTTACATCAAAGTTTAATAATGTAGCAGACGGTGCTATGTTATCAGCAGCTGGAAATCAAGTAAGAGTTGAAGGAGCCGCTACCTTTTTAGGAAATCCTATCAGTGCTTCCTATGACAGTGAGACAAATACCATTTTTATTGCAGAAAGAGCTAACGGTGGTGGACGTATCCTTGCCTTTGATAGTTCTGTGAGTGGAAATGCTACACCAGCTGTCAATAATCCATTACCAGGAGCAAGTACAGTTTTCTTTTATGGTAATGACTAATTTCCAGACGACATTGTATATCATGAAAGCCACTTCAATTGAAGTGGCTTTTTTTTTGCTATTATAAAAACCATCGTATCTTTAACGCATGCAAAAACTTAGGAATCTTATTTCTATTGGTTTTCTGGTGTTGTTTATAGCAGCCCAGTCCACTGTTCTGCATCAATTTTCGCATGACGATTATTCGACACATTGTCAAATCTGTCTTGTGGGACAACACTTCCAGTCACTGACTTTTAATTCAGCAGCTGTTGTTCAAGTCCCTGTAAATATTTTAGTAGCTGTTAAGAAGGATACTGAAAATTATTACGCTTTCGCGAAAGCGGAAACTCTTTCCACCTATTACGCTTCACGGCCACCGCCGGTTACTTGCTAGATTCTATTTAGCGTCCTGTTTCAATGGACGGCATTCAAGTAACTTAAATAACAATCATGTTTTATAAAACACTGATGGTTGCTGCTCTATTTATGAGCGCAGTAACTATACAGGCTCAGGATTGCAACCTTGAGCTTAAAGGTATCGTGAAAGATTTTCACGATGGCGCGCCCCTTTCTTTTGCGCAACTATATATTCAAGAAATTCAAAAAACAGTTTCTACCGCTGCTGACGGTTCCTATCGCATACCTGATTTATGCGCAGGAACTTACACGGTGATAGTAACTCACTACGACTGTAAAACACAAACACTCAAAATAACAGTAGATAAGAATACGATTAAAGATGTGCTCCTGGAACATCATATCAACAATTTACAAGAGATTGAGATTATTGCAGATGTTCACGATGACCATAAAAATTCTCAATCGAGCACCCGGATCACTCAAAATACAATCAACGATTTTAGTGGCGCTACCCTAGGTGATGCACTTGCGACAGTTCAAGGAGTCACTGCTTTGAAGACGGGAAACAGTGTGGTTAAGCCTGTAATTCATGGTCTTTACGGGAGCCGTGTTGCTATCGTTAACGATGGCTTGCGACAGCAGGATCAAGAATGGGGCGTTGAGCACTCGCCCAATATTGATTTGAATACCGCCAGTAATATTCAGGTAATTAAAGGAGCAACCGCACTTAGATATGGAGGGGATGCTATAGGGGGAACTATAGTTATTGAGCCTGAGCGTATTATCGCAAAGGATACTGTGAAAGGTAGAGTGGTATCCCAACTTCAATCTAATGCACGCGGTGGTAGCATTAGTGGATCCATTAATAACTATCGAGAATCTGGATGGTACCAGCAAGCAACTCTTACCTATAAAAAACTAGGGGATTTTGAGGCACCGGATTATGTATTGAGCAATACGGGTAACCAGACTTATGCGGCAAACTTTGCAGTGGGTTTTCACAAGTTTGAGTATGGAGCAAGTATCAAGTATTCTTATTACAATACAGAATTAGGAATTTTACGAGCATCACATATAGGGAATGCAGCAGATTTAGTCCGTTCCATTAATTCTGGAGAACCTACTGTTATAAACGACTTTACGTATGATATAGATCCCCCTAAACAAATGGTGGAACATCACGGGATCCAGGCGAATGCCTATAAGAGAATACAAGGTTTAGGAAAACTGGAAATAGATTACTCTTTCCAGTTTAATAACCGGCTAGAATTTGATATAAGACGAGGCGAAAACGCAGGGAAAGCATCGTTAGACTTAGACCTAACCACGCACACGCTAGCGGCATATTTCTTCTTGGATTCCATGGAAGATTTTGAAATGGAATTTGGAGTCGATGGTTTGTATCAGATAAATAGTCCCAATCCAGATACGGGAATACGCAGATTGATACCTGATTATAACAGTCAGAAGTTGGGATGGTTTTTTAGTCTCAATCACAATCTAAACGAGCAATGGTTGTTGGACGCAGGTTTCAGATATGATCATTACAATATTGATGCGACTAAGTTTTATCAAACCTCCCGATGGGAAGGATTGGGTTATGACCAGCAATTTCCTCAGTTTGAAATAGGGGAACAAGGCAATCAGATTTTGACAAACCCTGAATTCCGTTATGATTTATTTGCTTTCAGTGCAGGAGCTAAATATTTTGCGGATGATCACTATGATTTTGCGATAAACTTAAGCAGTGCAAATCGTGCGCCTAATCCCAGTGAGCTTTATAGTGATGGATTGCACCATGCACTCGCGACTATTGAGTTGGGCCAGCTGGATTTGAATAAGGAGCAATCCTATAAATTAAATCTAGTGGCGCATGCGGTTCATGGCTCCCTAGATGTTGAGGTGAATCCTTTTGTGAATCTAGTCAACGATTATATACAGCTGATTCCTACGGGTCTAGAATCGACCACTCGCGGTGCTTTTCCCGTATATCAATATGAGCAGATTGATGCGGTACTCGCTGGGGTTGATCTGGGATTGAACTGGGATGTTTTTACAAGAAATTCAAGAGACGCACAATCCATAGAAATGCTCCGTTGGAATTCTAGATTTTCTTATATATACGGTCAAAATAAGACAGCGGAAGAACCCTTGATTACCATGCCGCCTATACAATTTTCTAACGAACTGGTCTGGAGTCAAGGTGTTTTCAAAAACCTGGATCTCAAGCTGTCTAATCAAACTATTCTAAAGCAAACCCGTTTTCCAGATAATGATTATGCGGTTGATGTTCCAGATGATCAAGGTAATTTCTCTACTCAAGTGGTCAATATCTCAGAATCTCCAGCAGCTTATAGTTTATGGAATCTGGGGGCTGGGTACGCTTTCGCGAAAGCGAAAATAAATCTAAGAGTCAACAACCTTTTCAATACTAATTACAGAAACTATTTAAACCGTCAACGATTCTATGCAGATGATATAGGACGTGACGTACAAATTCAATTTATCTATAACTTTTAAATAAAAAATCATGAGATATCAAATATTAAAAATCGCAATAACTACAGTTTTATACTGTGTTTTAGTGAGTTGCAGTGACAATGACGTGCCACAATTAATTAATGAAGAAGAGTTGATTACAACCGTTGAATATACATTGACTAATGATACAGACGCAACAAACGTTGTCGTGTACAAATCTGTAGATGCAGATGGAAGTGGGCCTGAAGCTCCAACTTTAATGACAACAGGAACTTTACTGGCAAATTCCACCTATTCTGGAACGATCCGCTTTTTGAATGAATCTGTAGCGCCTGCTGAAAATATTACAGAAGAAGTGCAAGAGGAAAGTAGTGAACATGAAGTTTTTTACGCTACCTCTATCGCAGGTATTGCAATTACAAAAACAGATACAGATAGTGATGGAAACCTACTGGGTTTGAGAACTGCTCTAAAAACGGAAGCACCAGGAAATGGAAATTTGACAATCGTTTTACGTCACGAGCCTATTAAACCTAATGACAATACATTATCAGGAGCGGCAGGCGAGACTGATGCACAAGTTGTATATTCCTTAATAATTCAATAGAGGTTTATTTTCAAGACCTAAAAAAAACCCTCCAGATTCTTTAGAATCTGGAGGGTTTAATAATTTAAAGGAGTGTAGAATTAATCTATAGCATCTCCTACATCATCTGCAACATCCTCAATTTTATCACCAGTAGTTTCTTCTCTACAGCTTGTGATACTTACAGCGAATAATGCTACAATGCTCAAAACTAAAATTTTCTTGATCATAATATTTGTTTTAAGAATTAAAATTTTCAATTGAATTACATTCTGCGACCAGAAATAATGTTATAAAGAACAATAATGATCGCTATAACTAGTAATACATAAATTAAATTACCCATACCCATTCCATCGCCTACTCCTATAAGTCCTAGAACAAAAACAATAATACAGATAACGGCAACAAGCCAAAGAATACTTCTCATAATAGTTGGTTTTTTAGTTAATAAAGGTGAATTTACTTACATCAAGTGTAAACGGTTGTTAACGAAATTGCAATTTAATAAAAATTATCATTCTAATTTGTAAGGTTCTGTCATTAAGGTGTTGTTTTCTAAGGTTCTAATAATTATTTGGGTTTTCAATAATATGTCGTGCTTTTTTCATGTGAGCACTTAGTAACTCAGGATCCATCTTTTTTAACAACGCCATCATCATATTCATACGTTGATTTGATTTGAAATATTCCTTTTTCTCTTCCAGAAAATTCCAATAAAGCGAATTAAAAGGACACGCATCTTCCTCTGCCTTTTTCTTTGAAACTTTATAAATACAGCCCTTGCAATAATTACTCATCTTGTTGATGTAGCTACCACTAGATACATAAGGTTTTGTGGCTACCAGGCCGCCATCAGCCCATTGCGACATCCCGCGGGTATTCGTTATTTCCACCCATTCTATGGCATCAATATAAATTCCCAGATACCATTCATCCACATAACTAGGATCTGTCATAGTAAGAAGTGCATAATTCCCTGTGATCATCAACCGTTGAATGTGATGCGCATAAGCATTATCTAATGAATTATTAATAGCACTTTTAAGACAGTTCATTTTAGTATCGCCCGTCCAGTAGAATTCTGGAAGTTTGTTTCTATTTTCAAGTTTGTTGCGGTGTTGATAATCGGGCATTTCTCTCCAGTATATACCACGCATGAATTCCCTCCAGCCTAATATTTGACGTATAAATCCTTCCACTTGTGAAATGTCAATGGGATTCTCAGTTTTTTCGCTTTCGCGAAAGCGGGTAATCGCAGTTTCAATAACTTCCTTCGGGCTCAGTAATTTACTATTCATAGCAAAGCTCAATCGCGAGTGGAATAAGTACTCTTGATCTGTATGCATCGCATCCTGGAAATCACCGAAGTGAATCAATAAATTCTTGCAGAAGTAATGCAAAACATCAAGTGCATCTTGTCGGGTTGTGGGCCAGTTGAAATTGTTTTCGTCAATCTTACCAAATGTTTTCACACCGCTTTCTTCTAGAAGGGTAACTATCTTGCTTACATCCTTCCTGAATCCGCGTTCATGAGCAATGTTAGTTTTCTCGTCCCACTTTTTACGGTTGCTTTGATCATAATTCCATTTACCTCCTTCTGGTTCCTTGTCTCCTTCAATCATCAAGTCATACTTCTTGCGCATATCACGGTAGAAATATTCCATAGTTAGACGTTTCTTACCTTCAAAAAATTTTGAAACGTCCATTCTTTTAGTCAAGAAATGCTCTGTATCAAATCCTTCCCATTCAATGTCAAGTGACGCGCAAAATTCTTTGAGTTGTTGATCCAGCCGCCATTCGTCAGGTGCGAGGTATTCAAATTTTTGAATATCGTGTTTCTTGATTAAGGCAGTAAGGTTTTCAACAAGATCCTGCTGATTTTCTTTATGATCAAGCGTGTAGTAAATACTTGTAAAACCGCGACTGTCCATCCATTGTTTAAATCCACGCATGGCCACAAAAAACGCCACTACTTTTTGAATGTGATGCATCACATAATCGGTTTCCTGCCTCATTTCGGCCATGTGATACATGACGTGTTCTTGGTCACCATTGAACCAGCTGTGACTGTGATTGAGTTGATCTCCTAAAACAAGACGAAGCGTTTTTTGTAACATATTCCTTTTCTAATCTACTTATAGTTCAAATACTTAGTCATGAATAAAATTCCAAGACTCACTCTGGCATTAACTGCCATATGGCTAGCAATGCTTTGTTATTTTTCTTTTTATACGTCAGTTTCATCTTCAACTTTAATGATGATCTATATCACTGGTCAAGGTTTTTTGACTGCCTTAGTCATTACCCAATGGAACAAGGAACGCAAGTCAAGCAAATGTAAAGGCTAAAACATACGCTCGTTGAGCCACAGATTTCTATACTTTTTATCTCTATCATAACGATCGGCTTGTGATTTAATATTAAAAGTACGGTTGCGAGGATCGTTGCCTACACCGCTATTGTACATCCAGTTCCCATAATTTGAATGAACATCATAGTCAATTAATATATGTTCAAAATAAGCGGCTCCTAAACGCCAGTCTTGTTCTTGATGCATTGACCAGTAACTGGCAACATTCTGTCTACCGCGATTGCTCATAAAACCAGTAGCGGCAATTTCCTTCATATTGGCATTTACAAAGTCTTCATTTGTTTTCCCTTTGATCCACTGCTTTAAAGCTACTTGATCTGAATTCCATTCGTATTCTTTTTCCAGAATACCACTTATGCTGAATATTTTTTCTTGATGTTTGAGGGAGACATATTTGAAGAAGTCTCGCCATATCAATTCAAAAATTAACCAGTAGGTATCTTGATTTTCTACAACCTCGTTTTCAAATCTTTTTACTTCGTGATAAATCTGCCGTGCAGAAATACAACCTATTGCTAACCAGGCGCTGAATTTGCTGCTGTAATCAGTTCCTACCAGTCCATTTCTGGTTTTCTTGTAATACTGGAGTTTTTTAGTTTGCCAGAAATAATCGTTCAGTCGGTTCCAAGCCTCAGTCTCACCACCTTGCCATGGAAAAGCGCTGCGGGAATCGGTCTCAGATTCTTCAAGTCCCAGTTCCTCTAATGTTGGAATTGATGTTTCTGGAACTTTAAAAGCTTTTTGCTGGTAACCTTTAATACTTACTGTTTCCCGGATCTTAGATTCCTTCTCTAACTTCTTTCGGAAACCTGTAAAGACTTTTGGGATTTCTGCAATGGAATAGGGGATATCATCCGGATGAAATAAAAACTGATCATAAACACGATGTCCTTTCAAGTTCACCTTCAGACCTTTTTCTTCCAGCGCTTTTCCTACCGCATTTTCTTGATCTGTTTCGTCTCGCGTCCATTCCGTTTGCAAAAAGATATTTTTAATACTAAACTCTTCTACTAACCGTGGAATTACATTTTCAGGTGCATCGTTAAAAACTAGTAGCGGGATTTCGTGGTCTGAAAGGTTTGATTTTAGATCTTTCACTGCTTGCTGAATAAACCTTGCACGAAATTTACCCGTTTTCCCAAAAGGAATATCAACCTTCAGGTTCATTCCAAAATCACTTTCCGTATAATAACGAGGATCAAAAAAATAAACTCCTATTATAGCATCATTTTCCTCACAAGCAGCTTTCAAACTGTTGTTATCTTCAGTTCTCAGGTCATTCCTAAACCAGACTAGATTCATACCTTTTATGCTTTTTATTATCGTTACGAATAGTAATTATTACAAATTTAAAGATGGGAATATTAGAAGCACAATGTGAAAATCTCAAAAAAACGCAAACAACTAACGCTAAGTGTCTTTCTATAAAGAAATGTAAATGCAAATCTGATTTGTTCTTAATATTTAAAACTTCATTAATTATGGCTAAAAGCTCAACGCTAACAAAGTTTTAGAAATTCGACTCCTCAACTCCTTAACTGTTCTCGACTGCGCTCGAACTGACATTTCACTTTATACTTTTAAAACTGAAAGTCAAATCTAAATCTCAACTTAAACTGAAAATCCTTTTCGCTATTCTTTGTTCGTTGATCGATATTCGATGTTCTAATGTATTCTTAATACTTATAACTCCATTACTTATAAATCATAGCTCAACGCTAACAAGGTTTTAGAAATTCAACTCCTCAACTGTTCTCGACTGCGCTCGAACTGACATTTTTACTAAATACTAAATACTAAATACTAAAATCTACAGCTCTATCTCACTAATATCATCGCCTACTCTTGCATAGCGCAGTCTTTTCTGAACGGTCCCTGTAGCATAACCATCCAGTCCATTCACAGCTATTGATCCCGCTTTTTCTAGGTTGAGCCATCCGTCTTCACTTTGGATTCCTTCATTGAAAAAAATATCAGTGATTTTACATAAGACGAGAATGCAGTTGTTTTCTTTCAAGAAATATTCGCTTTCATAGGTTGCCGCTACTTGGATCGCCGCCATTTTTACGAAAGGAGCTTGTATTCCATCCCGCGATATTTTTTCAATATTCAGTGCTTCAAATTCTGAGGTTGACTCTGGATATTTTGCGCTGGATTGATGTGCTTTGTTAACTAGATCAAGCTGAATATGGTTGAGCGTAATTACTCCAGTTTCTTTCAGATTTTGATAGGTGTGTCCCACGCCATGACCTAGTGGTCGTTGTATAAAGGTAAACATCGCAGGATCGCTACCCAGGTGCGTTACACTGCTAAAAATAGACAGGTTGTCAATACCATTAATAGACCTAGTGGCTAGTAAGTTAGCGCTTTTATAACCGGTAACACTATTGATCAAGTTACCGCGATAAAATCGTTCCATATTTTTAAGATCACTAGAGCTGTAATGCGTCATAATGTGGAGGGTTTTGCTCAAAGATAAAACATAGCCAATCTCGTTAGATCATCACAAATTAAATTTGCTACATTAGATTATGAAGATAAAAGATGCCTTTCAGGTCAACAAACAAACTTGGAATCAGAAAACTGCTATTCATTATGAAAGTGAATTTTATGATAAGTCCGCTTTCGCGAAAGCGAAAAACTCTCTAAAACCCTACGAACTGAAAGCATTGGGAGATGTAATTGGGAAAAGTTTGCTGCATTTGCAATGCCATTTTGGTCAAGACAGTTTAAGTTGGGCTCATAAGGGAGCTGTTGTTACGGCTGTAGATTTTAGTGAATCAGCGATTGATCAGGCAAGACAGCTAAGTATGGAATTAGAAATTCCTGCAAACTTCTTGTGTTGCAATGTGTTAGATGTTTCAAACCATATCACCGACACCTTTGATATAATTTTTACCAGTTACGGAGTTATATGCTGGTTGCCAGACTTAAAGCCATGGGCTCAAATGATTGCAAGGCGACTCAAAAAAGAAGGTATTTTTTATATGGTAGAATTTCATCCTATCGCCTGGATGTTCGATTATAACGCAGAGTCACCACTTATGAAATTTTCATATGCACTTAAAGACCGTATATATGAAGAGTATCGCGGCACGTATGCAGATGAGAATGCAGCAATCACTAGCAAGGAATACAGCTGGAATCACTCCTTAAGTGAGGTTATCCAATCACTGATTGATGCAGGATTGCAAATCGAATACTTTGCAGAACATGATGAAAGTCCGTACCGCATTTTTCCAGAAATGGAAGCTGTGAGCGATATGTATGTACTCAAGCACAAATTATATCCTACTATTTTTGAGCTGAAAGCAAAGCAGTTGCTATAAACCTATCCTAAGAGAAACTTAACATCAAATGTGGGTGAAGGAATAATCCTATTTTTGAAAAAAATATTTCAATGGCTATACTGGGACCTATCATAAAAGCAGCACTCAACATTCATGAGTATTTTACTCATGTAAATGATCACCAGGAAGCACAACAGGCTGTTCTAAAAGAGTTACTGATACGCGCTGCAGATACTGCTTTTGGTAAAGAATATGATTTCCATCAGATTCTCGCAGAAGATGATATTTATAAAGCTTTTGAAAACGCTATTCCTTTCCATGATTACCATAGTATGGATGAAAAATGGTGGAGTAGAGTTAAGGAAGGAGAGGAAAATGTAACCTGGCCGGGAATGCCATCTTACATGGCCCGCAGTAGTGGTACCACCGGGAAAAAGAGCAAAATGATTCCTGTGACTAATGCCATGTTAGAAGCGATACGCAAGGCAGGTGCGAGACAGGTAAGTGCGTTAACTAATTTTGAACTAGATTCTGATGTCTTTGAAAAAGAAGCGCTGGCGTTAGGAAGCTCTACAGAACTTGATGATGTTGACGGGTTTAAAGTGGGAGAAATAAGTGGTATTGCAGCGAGTAATATACCAGAATTCCTAGAAAGCAAATACCGTCCAGGATCTGAAATCGCGGCCATGGAAGATTGGGATGAGAAGGTTCAGAAAATTGCAGAAATGTCTAAAGAATGGGACATTGCGATGATTAGTGGAATTCCTTCCTGGTTAGAATTAATGCTAAAAAAGGTGATTGATTATCACAAGGTAGATTCCATTCATGAGGTCTGGCCTTCCTTGAGTGTTTTCACTTCAGGTGGTGTGGCATTTGAACCTTACCGCAGCAGTTTTGAAGCACTATTTACAAAACCAGTACAAATTGTAGATACCTATCTTGCTAGTGAAGGATTCATCGCTTGTCAGCAAAGGCAAGAAACAGATGCGATGCAGCTCATCACAGATGGTGGGATTTTCTTTGAATTTGTTCCCTTTAAGCCAGAATACATTTTAGAAGATGGAAGTCTGCGTCAGGATGTGGTCGCCCTTGATATTTCTCAAGTAGAGCCAGATGTTGATTATGTATTATTAATTTCCACCGTTAGTGGTGCATGGCGTTATCTAATAGGTGATACGATTGCATTTACAGATGTTGACCATGCCGAAATTAAAATTACCGGAAGAACTAAGTTCTTTCTCAACGTGGTTGGAAGTCAGTTATCCGTACTTAAAATGGAAACTGCCATAGGTGAGGTGCAAGAGGAATTGAGCGCCACCATTAAGGAATTTACTGTTTATGCTCGTAAAATTGATGGAGAATTTCATCACAAATGGTACCTAGAAACTGACTCTGATATCTCTGATGAAACTCTCGCTACCTCTCTAGACGAGAAACTACAAGAGGCAAATAAAAATTATAGAGTTGCTAGAAGTAAAGCTCTTGAGGGAGTGAAAGTCTACAAGGTTCCCAATGGTTTTTTTAACAAATGGAATGCCCATCAAAAGAAAATGGGAGGACAGGTAAAAATGGCAAAAGTCCTGAGCGATGACAAACAAGAAGAGTGGGAGCAGTTTGTAGAGGATGAGTTGGGTTAGTTTTCAATTCCAGTACCAATTAACAGTGGATAGTTGTTGTTTTATCGTTGTTTCTATTTATTGAATCATTTGATAGTAGGTTGTTGTGCGAGGTAAAAAAATATTTAATTCATCTAACCTCTAACCTCTATTTGTAATCAACTCATTTCTTTCATGGTCGGTTTTTTACCCGTGGTACCGTAGCGATTAATCAGCTCAGTGATTTCTTCTGGAGATAGGTAAAACTTGCGCATGTGGTCTTTGTAAGAATCGGATAGGCTTGTATTGTTGAGAATAAAATCCTTGGTTTTCAAAATATAATTTCCCATCCCATGTTTTACGGCATAATCGTCTGCTGTGCGTTCTACTTCTTTTATATGTGAAGGAGAATACAAGTATTTCAATCCAAAAATAAGCATGCTTATCGTGGAGCGACTTCTATAATCCATCACATGACCCAACTCGTGACCTAGCCATCCTATTAGCACATCATTAGGGACTTCATCAATGGTAAAATATTTATCTTCTACTTTAAACTTTTTACTAATGAGCACAATGTAGGCGCGCTCTTTACGCGATTTTAAAAGACTGGTCCATTTAGGTTGCGCCTGCATAAAATTCTTGCGCACCATATCGTTATACTTAAATTCAACTTCAGTATGAGCAAGTTCTGGGTAGAAAGACATCGCCATTTCGGCTTCTTTCCTGATGTTGTCTGGCGCAATTAATTTGGGATAATTCATTTAGATGTAAGATAGCTTTTACCCTTAATTGAGGTCGTGAAAAATGAGTTAAATGAACTTTTTAACCATCAAGGCTGTATTAATTAACCTATAAATTAGAGCTAAACCGCTTTCGCGAAAGCGAACTTAAATTAAATTTTGATCTCTAAAGTGACATAATAATTGCGACCGGGAGAAGGGATGATCCCAGGACCAGGGTAACCAGTTGCGCGTCTCGTGAAGTAAGCGTTGTCCAAAGCATTATTAATTCCAGCTTCTAACTTGTAATTTTTGTACTTGTAGGAAGTAGAAAAATCAAGAATATCATAACTGGGAATAGCACCTATGACACCGCTTTGGTTTCCCTCTGTGGCATTAGTAGCATCTGTGAATTGCTGGCCCAGGTAGCTGTACTGTATGCTGGATAAAAAGTTTTTGTAACCAAATGTGAGTCCGGTTTTAAAGTTCAATTCAGGAACAAATTCTACCTCGCTTCCCTCAACGCCGTTTTCATCAGATCTCGTATATTCAGACTGTATGAAAGATGTATTTAGGAAAAAGTTGAAGTTATAATCATTGTTTTTGATAAATAGTTTGTTCAAATTAAAATCGAAAAGCGACTCCACACCGTATATCACCGCATCGCCTACATTAGTTCTTAAAATTTTTGCGTTTCCATCAGGCGTTGCCTCGACAACAAACCCGATGCGATCATTATAAAACAATCCAAACACGTTTGCATCGTAAGAAATGAAATCATTAAAATTCCCACGTAGTCCTAGATCTGTCGTGAATCCTTTTTCGTCAGCAATATCAGGATCAATGCTAAAAGCAGGGTTTACCGTACTTATATCGGCAAATGTAACTGACCGGTAGTTTTGGGAAATATTTCCATAAATTTCAATGCCGTTTGCTGGTTTGTAACTGGTTCCCAAACCTAACAATACAAATGAACGCTCGTTCACGGCATCTTCCCTTACTCGTTCACTGAGGATTACGTTCCCAGCTGCATCAGTATTAATACGTTGGAAATAGCCGTCACTTTCTGTTTTGATGTATTCCAGTCTAAATCCTGGTGTAATACTTAATTTGTCATTTAAATAAAAAATATTCTCCCCAAATACGGACAGATTCGTATTCGGGTAATCAAATCTATTTTGGGTAGTGAAATTCGGAAAACGGTCGTTTTGGAAATCAAAGTTGGGATTAGTTCCATCAGATCCGGGCCCTTGTTCACTGGAGTTGGTTGCCCGATAATATTTTGAACCTATCAAAAAAGTAGCATCTCGTTTACCAATGGTATATTCAGAAACCAACCTCGTTTCAAAGCCGTAATTATTAAAGTTCCCATCTATTAAATCTCGTGGACCACCTGGATCTACTTGACTTACTCTATTAGAACGAAACCCTAATGACTTTCTAGAAGCATCGAGACCGAAAGCACTGAACGAGAAGTTTGTATTTTCAGAAAATTCATGATCCAGACGAATGTTATATAGAAGCCAGTCCACTTTAAACCAGTTGCGCTCGCGATTGCTTTGGTAGGGATCTGCATTGAATTGACCATCAGTTAAACCACCGGCCTGTTGAGCGAGATATCTTAGGTAAGTAAGTTCTCCAGAAATCTTAGTCTTTTCATTGAATTGGTATCCTACGTGGCCATAAAAGTTCTTACTCTCAAACTGAGAATTAGGCCTAAAACCGTCCCCTTTTTTGTAATTGAAGAAAGTGTAGTAACTCCACTTTCCAGCTGTGCCGCTGGCACTGGTGAAATTAGTATAGAGGTTATTGCTTCCTAGTGTATTTCTGGTTATAAACTCAAAAGGCTTATTTTTTTCCGGTTCTTTCATTACAAAATTAATCAACCCACCGAATTGCGTTCCATATTGTAGGGAAGCAGCGCCACGTATCACTTGGATTTCCTTTAAGCCTTCAGAAGCTGGTGAGTAGTAACTTTCAGGATACCCTAGAACATCTGCACTAATATCATAACCGTTCTGACGGGTGTTGAAGTTTGCGGTACGGTTAGGATCCAGACCGCGACCACCTATATTTAATTGTAGCCCTGCATCATCATTTTGAAATATATTGAGTCCCGATACCTGATTGTAAATCTGTCTTGCATTGTTAGTAGCTAGGTTTGCAGTAGAGTTTTCCAAAAGGATAACCTCTGTTTTTTTTCCTGCATAGATGGCAGTTCCTTCCACATCTTTCAAGCGTTTAAGGTTAAAAACTTGTTGCTTTCTAACGTTGATCTGGACTGCGGTAAGCGTCTCTGCGAGATTAGAAAGTTGGAAATTAACTGTGGTGTTTTGAGTAACCGGAATTGTTTTTTCCAGTACTTCATATTCATAATCAAACACTACCATACTCAATTCAGATTCAGCGGTAGAGAAAGAGAACTCACCTTGTTCATCAGTTTTTGCAAGTATAGCCTTGTCTTTTTGATAGATACTGGCTTGAGCAATGGGAAGTCTTGTAATTGCATCAGTTACTTTTCCTGTTACTATATTTTGAGCGGAAGCAGCAATAGAAATTAAAACAAAAAGTAAGAATAATTTATAATCCTTGAATATCATCGTTGAAGGGTAAGATCCAGTCTTTATGCTGGAATGATTCATTTATAGAGTACAAGTCAATTGATTTATCAATATAAGGCTGACTTAACCTTCCATTGAGAGCTACATAACTTTCTGCAAACACCTGAACATTTTGATGTCCTTGTGCTGTAAAGTGATCGCCTAGATAATGTGCATATTGCAAGATGAAATCTGGCTGGAAGCTCATTTGTTTTTCTTGATATGAAGTGAGGAAGTCTGTGTTATCAACTACAAAACTAGCGCCAGTATCACCATCCACGATTCTGTATTGAGTATAGCCCATTTTTTCCATAAGCATTACCCGCCAGGAAAAACGATAGCCTTCTTCTGTCCAGAAAAGTTCATCTGGATACAGGCTGTAACGCCATGGCAATAATAATTGAATAACAAAAAATAAGGATAGTACTGGTAGAATGATGAAGGGTCTTCTCACTCTGTAATTCTGGCTGATGATTATTTTTTTGATTTTATATGCTGGTGGTTTCAAAAACCTATTGAGAATTCTTAAAATTCTTTTATGAAATGCGGCATCAAAAAAGATCAGACAGCTTACAATCATTACTAATGGGAATACTCCTATGGGAAACAACATTCTTGTTAACACGTGAAAAACAACCGCCAGAATAAAACCTAATGTTCTCGTTTTTCTGTACAATAAAAGAAAAGGAATACTTAAATCATAGAGCATTCCTGACCAGCTCATCACATAAGGAATCCATTCTAATTGCATGAGATTTCCCAACAAGGGCAAGTCATATTTTGAGGGCAACCAAATCTTCAATGGCATCGCACGCAACAACCAGTCAGAGTTTAGTTTTGCTAGTCCTGCATAAAAGTACACGATGCATAAGAGCAGTTTGATGCTATCTGTGGTCCAGCGAGGTACAAACTTGTACGCTTTCGCGGAAGCGTAATTATCTAACGCATAATACTTATTTGCTGGTAAAAAAATCATCAAGAAACTCAATACACTCACGAAGTAATAATGATTGAGGTAAGTGGTTTTATCCATCAACTCGATGTACGTAAAGCTTAAAAAAAACATTATAATCGCTATCCTATATTTGAATCCTAAAGCGACAAAAAGCGCAGAAAGTCCACATATCGCATATAAAATATAGGTGTAATTGCCTAAAGGTTGGATCCATTCAAAGCCATAATAGGAAAAATGAAATTTGGGATCAATGTATAAAGTCTTTATCCAGCCGTTGAGCCAAAACCGAACCACGCTAAAAACCATCATCAAACCGAAACCAATGCGAAATACCGCAAGCGGTGCACTGGAAACATTTTTATTGAAATAGTTGTGGAACATGTTTTTAATAAAAAAAGGCCGCCAGTTTAATAGCGACCTAGGGATTTGTATGTGATTAATTAATCGCCATCTGCATCCACATAATCTACGGACACATTTAGTACTTGTAACATATCTACCTTCATCAATACTACAGCACGCTGTAATTCATCATAAGTAACTGTCATTTTTGAATTGTCCGTTGAAACTTGTTGGGATAAATCGTTATTGAGTGTATTTAATTGAGCTCTTGCAATTCCAAATTGGTCATTGATCATTGCTGTAAGTGAGATTTCAGTAGACTCATTGACATAATCTGCATATCCAAGACCATTGCTGGAGCCTGCAAAAGAAGTTCCATTGAAAAAGTCTTCTACAGCTTTAAGACTTTCTAGGGCTAGCTCCTTTGAATAAACCTTGCTGTATAATCCTTCTACACGATCTGGTAAAGGAGTGGTGGAGAAAACACCTGCAGGTATTCCTATCTTATTAGCTCGCAATCCCTTTTCATAGTAGAAGATAAAATCATTGACTAACTTATTGATGGCACTGGAAGCATTATTTGCCGTGCTAGTAACAAAAACGTCACGATAGGATGTCAACCAGTCATTACGTACTTGCGAAGTCAAACCTTTCATCTGGTTTGTAATATCTGTCAAATACAAAACGTTTTTCCTAAAGTTGGAATCCGTTGAGTAAGCTGCAATAATGGAAGCATCATCTGCGGCAATAGCATAGATCATATATTCTACGGCAGGAAATCCTACGGCATCATTATTATTTGCTGTTGTTAGATCATAATTTCTCTCGTCCAAATTAGTTTCATCAATTCCATTGATGTTACTCTCGATGTCAGAGGTATTTGTAGGATAAATGTTCATCTGGAAGGAATACAGAATTTCTTCGGCCTTTCCTATATTGAACATTTCCACATATTGCCAGGTTTTATATGCTTCCAACCACGAGCTTCTCATAGTGGTTAAATTTGTCTGGGTAGGATTCTCAGTAAATTCCAACCGATCTGCATTTAACTGATCTAATTTGTTTTCTAAATCTGTTAGTGATGGGAGAATAATATTGTCCGCAATATTTGTTAGCATTGCTTTCCTATCAAAATCATTACTGGGAATATCATTTGTAGACTCGTCTTCTGAGGTACAGGAGAATAAAGCGATTGTTATAAAAAACAAGAATGAAACTTTTTTCATTTAAGGGTTTTCAATTTTAATTTTAATTTTGTAACGTAAATACGTTTAAGAGCAATGTTGTTGCAACTAATTGGTACGTAATAAACCAACAGCCTTACTTGAAAAAATAAAAGCCTTAAGGTTTTTACCTTAAGGCTTTTTAATTTTTTTATCCGGCAGCTTGCTCTACAGTGAAACCAAATCTGGAAGAAATAGTTTCACAAATAGTGTCTAAAGTATCGTCTGTCACATCCCAGAAACCATCATTTTCAGTAAGCTGGTCTAAGATCGTTTGAACTTCAGCTCTTGTGAAATAGGGTTGATTTGAATTTGGTTTTCTTGTGAATTGAAGACTGTATACAAATCCGTAAGCCTCCGAAAATGCGTGGAATGCTCGTGCATTATCAGAGTCTAGGTTTCCTTTTCCGTTCTGAAGATAGAAGACGGCTCTTACAGCTGGAATCTTAGAAATGTTTTCTTTAATGATTTCAGCTTGTTGATCTCTCAGGTCATAATCTCCAGCGACAATTGCAGCACGACCTAGTTTGAATGCATCATAAATTGTTGCTGCAATTCCGGTAAAATCTGAATCAGATTCTACACGGTCTAGGTATTCACCTAAAAAGCTATCTTGATCAAGAATAGGAGTTGCCGGGTTAGGTTCTGCACCATAAAGATATCCATAGGCTTCATCCCACTTATGCTCCATAGTCGTGTAGTTCTTACCAGACTCTAACACCTGGTTATCGTTATTTAGACGATTATCACCTTCATCAAGAACCTGCTGGCTTAAATAGTTGTTCAACATTTGGTCTGTCATCAGGCCACCTAATAGTCCTTTTGCAAATGCTTGATTGTATTCTAGACCATCAGCATTGATGTAACGTATGGTTCCACCGCCTGCTTGTTGCAAGTTTCCAGCAACTCCTTTACTTGCTGTAGTGTTCCAGGCAGGAAAAACTTCATTGACTTGACCTGCAATGTAGCCATCAAAATCAGCTTTTATCGCTGCAGCTTCAGTGCTGTTGCTACCGTAATAGTCAAGGCTAGCGGCAACTTTGCTACGTACACTTTTATCGGAGGCATTTAATGCAGGATCATTAAAATCGTTTGAACCTTGAACGTGAGCAAACTTATTATCGATAATAGCTTCTGTCAAGGTATTATCCTTTAAAGCATCAAGAACTTGTTCAGACATCTCGATGCGAGTAGTTTGCCCAGAGAAGTTTACCGTAGAGGCACTGTTGCGAGTAAAGGCATAAGTTGTAGGTGCTTCCGTGTTTACACGTGTGATTTCATCGTCATTAGAATCACAGCTCATTAATGCTGCAACGGATAAGACGGATAATGAAATATTTTTTAAATTGGTATTCATATCTTATTTAGACTTAATTAAAATAATAAGTTGACAAAAGTAATGCCTTATTTAGATTAAATAAAAATAATCAGGAAATAAATCTATTGGTTTTATGTATCGTAATCACGATTTTAATAGAAATAATCTTTACTAAAGGTTAATTGGCTGACGCACTTAGAATTGTGAGGCGTCCTTCATAGTTTGTTCAATGCAATCACCTAGTGAAACTCCATTGATATAGTTTCCCAATATTTTAAAATTGGGACATCTCGATTCCCAAAGTTGGATTTCCTTGAGCCAGTCGCTATGACCTGAGCTTTTTTGAGGTATCGCTTTTTTCCAATATTTTGAATGGATAAGTTCTAAATCACCATCGATGCCGGTCCATTTTCTAAATAAAGGGATGCACAGTTTTTTAAAGATTTTCTTAGCATCTTTCTTTTTACAGTTATCTGGACGCACAAAGAAATTTATTAATGCTTTATCGCCGTTCACTGCTGTAGAAAAAGTATTCCCATTATACATTACACCTATAAAATCCTTGCGCTCAAAAGAAGAGGCTAGAAAGCCAAAACCTTTTGTCTTTTTCTGCAATTCCTTAAGGTTGACTTGAACTTGTAGCGTGAGCATTGGATTGTAAGCTATTTTCCGTTCTGGAAAATGATCTTGTTTAAGAACTTTTTTGAGAGCATAATAAGGTAACGTAGAAATCACTTTTCCTGCCTTTATCTTAGTTCCGCTTTTTAATTTAATTTCCCAGTGATGACCAAATTGTTTAATGGATTTTATGGGAGAATTTAAATGAATATCAGATTCCAGCTTTCGCGAAAGCGAACTGGTCAAGGTTTCCACACCATTTTTGAAGCTCACTATTTTGCGTGAGGCAGAAGGTGACTTTTTTAAACCTTTAAGAAGGCTCCCGTATTCTTTTTCAAGCTCTACAAACCGTGGAAAAACAGAGGCTATCTCCAGGTTTGCAGCATCACCTGCATAAATACCACTAACAATGGCACCGGCCATGCGCGTTGCTACTTCCTTTCCAAAACGCCTTGTGAAAAAATCCAATACACTTTCTCCATCTGGAGAAACGCTCTTAATAAAGGGTTCCTTAAGAATGCGCAGTTTTGCACTAGAGGAAATCAATCCTGTATTTATTAGAGTTAAGGGCGACGCTTTTAGAGTATGCAATTGATCATTCCACAAAATCTGGCGGATTTTACTCTCCTCCATCGCTGGAACAATATCATCTATAATTCCCAGTTCGCCACATAATTTCTCTACCGCTGGAGTCATTACCAGGCTGTTTGCACCGTGCTCCACGAGCAAACCATTGATAAACTCAGACTTGATCACACCACCCGCACGAGAATCTGCTTCAAGAATGACAAAGTCAGTATTTTGTTTGTGTAGTTGATAGCCCGCACTAAGTCCAGAAAGCCCTGCACCTAGAACAATGTATTCGTAAAACTCCTTGATAACCATAATTCAAAGGTACTAAACCTAAGTTTTGATATAGATGCACAGGTGGCTCTTGTATTATAAATATTCTTTAAAAAATAATAGTTTTAAATGGGAGTTCGCTTTCGCGAAAGCGGTGTAATTATAAGGAGTGATAATCTTCATTTTATTAAAGAATAGAAAAGCAGGAATGCTAACCAAAGCAGCATTAAACAAAAACTTATGCTTTCTGTATGATTTTGAATTGTGTCACGCAGGGCTAATCGATTAACTTTGCTTTTTTAAAATTGAAAATTATGCAAGACGGAATTTATGCAAAGTTTGTTACTTCAAAAGGCGATGTTCTTGTGCAACTGCACTACAAAAGAACACCTGGAACGGTTGGCAATTTTGTTGCACTAGCTGAAGGGAATCTAGAAAATAAGGCCAAAGCTCAAGGAACTCGCTACTACGATGGGATGAAATTCCACCGGGTAATTCCGGATTTTATGGTTCAAGGTGGTGATCCACAAGGAACCGGTGCTGGTGGTCCTGGTTATCAATTTGATGATGAATTCCATCCAGAATTACGTCACGATGGACCGGGTGTTTTGAGTATGGCAAATGCTGGACCTGGAACAAATGGTTCACAATTTTTTATAACACATGTGGAAACGGCGTGGCTAGATGATAAGCACACGGTTTTTGGGAAAGTTATAGAAGGTCAAGATGTGGTGGATGCAATTGCCCAAGGTGATGAACTTGAGAAAGTGGAAATCATTCGTGAAGGTGCAGAAGCTGAGAAATTCAATGCTGTAGAATCTTTCCGTCAGTTTGAGGGAGCAGGACAAAAGCGTGAGGAACAAGCCAGAAAGCAAGCCGACCAGGAAATGGAAGAAATTGCAGCTGGTTTTGATAAAACGGATAGCGGTCTGAGGTATAAGATCATTAATAAAGGTACTGGAGCCAAAGCTGAAAAAGGTAAGATGGTAAGTGTCCACTATAAAGGAATGCTACCCAATGGTAAAGTTTTTGACTCTAGTTATGACCGCAAAAAGCCTATCGACTTCAAACTAGGTGCAGGACAGGTAATTGCTGGATGGGATGAAGGCGTTGCCATGTTGAACATAGGAGACAAGGCGAGATTTGTTATTCCACCACATATCGCATACGGTAGCGCAGGTGCTGGAGGAGTCATTCCACCAGATGCGACCCTAGTATTTGACGTTGAGCTGGTTGATGTGAAATAGAGGCCTTAAAGCCACAATGTGTACTTTTAAAATGTAACATTGAAAAGTTATAATTAAATCCCCAATTGCTTATTTGCAATTGGGGATTTTCTTTTGAGAGCTATTTCCAGCTTTCTGGTTTAGTTGCGCAGAGCGCGTTATCTTTAGCGCAAGATTTATTCTATGAAAGTTCTAGTTAATTTTTGCCGGGTATTTGTCGGCGTGTTGTTTATTTTTAGTGGATTGATAAAGCTGAATGATCCACTGGGTTTTTCTTATAAACTGGACGAGTATTTTAGTGCTGCGGTTTTAGGTCTAGAATTCTTGCAGCCACTAGCCTTGCCACTAGCGATATTTTTAGTGATTCTAGAAGTAGTTTTGGGTGTTATGTTACTTCTGGGCTTTCAACGCAAATTCACAATATGGTCGCTGCTTTTAATGATATTGTTTTTTACGTTCCTAACGTTCTACTCCGCTTATTTTAATAAGGTGACCGACTGTGGTTGTTTTGGAGATGCCATACCGTTAACGCCTTGGCAGAGCTTTATTAAGGATGTAATTCTGCTATTAATGATTGTCATTCTATTTATGAATGTACAATTGATACGACCACTATTTGCAAAATTCACATCCACTATTATCATAATGTTGATGACTATAGGATGTTTTGGACTGGGTTATTATGTATTAATGCATTTACCGGTTCTTGATTTTAGAGCTTACCAGGTGGGAACTAACATTAATGAGTCTATGCAGCCTGATCCTAACCGACCAGATATTTACGGATACGACTGGTACTATGGCGAGGATGGAAATGAGGAAATAATAACTACTGATGGATTGCCGCCAACAGGAAAACCTAATTATACAAAAGTTGAAACCCGACTTATTGAAAAAGGGTATGAGCCGCCTATTAATGATTTTGCCATTTCCTCAAATGAAGGTGACATCACACAAGAAGTTCTTGCAGAACCTAAAATTGCCGTGCTCATTATGTACAATTTGAGAAATGCTGAGCATGGCGGTATGCTCAAATTGACAAAGTTTATCAACCGGTCCAAAGCCGCTGGCTATAAAGTTATAGCGCTGAGTTCCTCATCTCCAGAAGCGACAAAAGATGCTAATGAAAGTTATAAATTAGGTCTTGAATTTTATAGCATGGATGGTACAGCGCTTAAGACCATTGTACGCTCAAATCCCGGAGTGATGCTCCTAAAAAACGGAGTAATTACTGGTAAATCTCATTGGAATGATTTTGAGGAGCTGAGTTTATGATTAGCTATTTGCTTAGGAAATTGGGTTACGCGATATTGACTCTTTATGGTGTCGTTACCGTCGTTTTCTTATTATTTTATCTGCTTCCAGGCGATCCTGCTCAAATGATGATGGGGCAAAATGAAAGTGAAGAACAACTTGCCGCGCTGCGTGGAAAGTACGGTTTTGATCAGCCCATCGGCACACAATATCTCTTATTTTTAAATGATCTAAGTCCACTTTCCTTTCATAGTGAAGTTCCAAATGATTTTACATTTGACGATGGTAACTATACTGGTGTTGATCTTCTTACTATTAGTCAGAATACACTGATGTTAAAGTGGCCATATTTACGGGAGTCTTTTCAAAAATCTGGTAAGAAGGTGAGTGCTGTAATAGGAGAAACATTACCCAACACTATTTTACTTGCCGTTTGCGCTATAACGATAGCATTAGCGATAGGCCTCGTTTTGGGAGTCATATCAGCATTGAATAAGAATAACTGGATTGATAATGCGATCCAGTTGGTGAGCACCATGGGAATGAGTGTTCCTAGTTTTTTTAGCGCTATCATCTTTGCGTTTTTGTTTGGTTATCTCTGGCATGAATACACAGGCTTGAGAATGAGCGGCAGTTTGTATGAACTGGATGATTATGGCGAGAATGTTCAATTGCAGTGGCGCAATTTGATTTTACCAGCAGTTGTTTTAGGAATACGTCCGCTAGCTGTTATTAGTCAATTGATGCGCAATAGCTTGTTGGAAGTTATGAGTCAGCAATATATAGTGACGGCTTATTCTAAAGGCTTAACTAAATACCAAGTAATTGTAAGGCATGCCTTCAAAAATGCGCTTAATCCAGTGATTACTGCAGTAAGCGGCTGGTTTGCAAGCATGCTTGCAGGTGCGGTTTTTGTAGAGTATATATTTAACTGGAACGGTCTGGGAAAAGAAATAGTAGAAGCACTCAATACGCTAGACCTGCCTATGATAACTGGCGCCGTTCTTGTGATTGCTTCCTTATTCATTGCGATTAATATTCTAGTTGATTTTGTTTACGTCTGGCTTGATCCTCGCGTAAAATTAGATTGACTTAAACTGGATTTTTTGAACTGGCATAGATTTCGTACTAGAAATCCCACCTGTAATAATATCAATATCTTTGCAGCTTCAAACCACAAGAACCCTATCGTTCCCTAAGAACAACAAACCATGAAACAAATTATTTTTTTTATCACTCTAATCGTGAGCAGCACAGGAGTTGCTCAGGGAGAGAATGAACAAATTAAGACAGATTTTCAGAAGTATTCAAATGCTTTAAAAAGCAAGCAGTTTACTCAAGCAACTTCTTATATGCCAGATGCGATATTTGATGTTGTGAGTAAGCAACAACTGGTGCAAGAAATGAAAAATACGCTGGATAGCTCTGAAACTGAAATTAAAATTAACGGGATCGTGATATCGGGATTTGGTACTGCAATGAATGTTGGCAATACAGATTACGTACCGTTTAACTTTACACAGAAATTTGACATTAAATATTTAAACCTTTTTGATGCTACTGACGATGAGCAATCCCGTAATTCTACGACTAAGTTCATAGTACAGATGCTCAACGAGAGCATGCCAGAATCAAATGTAAGTTTTGATAAATCCACAGAGGTTTTTAAAGTGAGCAGTCTTAAACAAGCCGTAGCTGTAAAAACCAACGGGTCTGCCAACTGGAAATTTGTAGTTATTGAAGCACAACTAAGAAGCGAACTTGCGTCTATACTGCCAGCTGCGGTCGTTAAAAAATTAAACTAATGAGAAAGAATATTGTTGCGGGAAATTGGAAAATGAATTGTGATCTGCCCATGACGCAGGATCTAATCGCAAAAATAATAACAGAGTTACCAGATACCCTCAATTGCGAATTGATGGTTGCACCATCTCATCCATTTTTGTATGCTGCATTTAATGCATCACTGGAAACTCCTATAGAAGTTATCGCTCAGAATGTGAGCCAGCATGAAAATGGTGCTTTTACAGGCGAGGTTTCTATTGATATGTTGCAAAGTGTGGGGATCCAGACGGTGATTATAGGACATTCAGAACGTAGAAATACCTTCCTAGAAAGCGATCAAGAACTTGCTGAAAAAGCGAAGGCTGCCATCGAGAATGGTATGAGAGTAATATTTTGCATAGGTGAGCATTTAGAGCAGCGTAAAACGGGCAACCATTTTGAAACTGTTACCGCGCAGATTGAAAAAGGATTGTTCGACCTGACTGCAAAAGAATGGAAACAGATTGTTCTAGCTTATGAGCCAGTCTGGGCGATAGGAACTGGAGAAACTGCTAGTCCCGAACAAGCACAGGAAATGCACGAGCACATCCGCAAGTTTGTTGCCGATAAATACGGTGATAAAACTGCCCAAAATGTGAGCATTTTGTACGGTGGTAGTGTGAAGTCTTCAAATGCTACAGAAATTTTTGCAAAACCTGATGTGGATGGCGGTCTGATAGGTGGCGCTTCCCTCGATGCAACCTCATTTATTGATATAGCAAAAGCTTTTTAAATGTCAAAAGTTACAGATCAATTATACGTAGAATACACTTTTACCGTGAATCCTACAGAGCCATGGAATGACGTTCTCGCTGCAGAATTAGGCAGCTTTGGATTTGAGAGTTTTATGGATACAGAAACCGGTTTGCTGGCTTATATTCAGAAAGATCTAGATGCTGATGATCTATTGGTTGATTTAGAATTGTTGCAGAATGATCTGGTAAAGATCGCTTTCGCGAAAGCGGACATCCCAGCAACCAACTGGAATCATGAGTGGGAAAGTAACTTTGATTCCATCATGGTACAAGATCGTTGCGAGGTGCGTGCACCCTTTCATAAAAGTCACGAGGTTGAATTTGATATTGTGATTGAACCTAAAATGAGTTTTGGTACCGGTCATCATCAAACGACGCACATGATACTGGAACATTTGCTAGATATAGATGTTAAAGATCAGAAGGTTCTGGATATGGGAAGTGGCACTGGAGTTCTCGCGATTCTTGCTCAAATGCGTGGTGCTAGCGCGGTGGATGCTATCGATATTGACACCTGGTGTTATGAAAATGCACTTGAAAATGTCGAACGCAATAATGCCGATAAAGTAACTGTGATTCTAGGAGGAGCAGAGCAATTAAAGGATCGCTATTATGATACAATAATTGCAAATATCAATCGCAATATTTTATTACTTGACATTCCTGCTTATGCAAAATGCCTTTCTTCTGGAGGTCATTTATTGTTGAGTGGTTTTTATGAATCAGACCTGGATGCTATTAAAAATGCCTGCATCGCAGTAGGTTTAGATTATCTGAGCCATAAAAAGAAAGACGACTGGGTTGCACCCATACTGCGCAAAAAGTAAAGTTGCGTTAAACAGATTTTACAAACAGGCCTGATTCCTTAATTTTGTACTATGATGAAGATGAGCACACAGATTGAAGAGCTTCCAGAACTGGACGTGGAAGTTGCTGAAAAAAGAGAAAACAGAATCGTTTTATTTAACGATGAGGTCAATACATTTGATCACGTGATTGATATGCTGGTAGAAGTTTGCGATCACACTCCCATTCAAGCAGAGCAATGCAGCATGATCGTTCATTACAAAGGAAAGTGTAATGTAAAAACGGGCGATTATGATGATCTAGAACCTAGATGTTCTATGTTGCTAGAAGCTGGTTTGACAGCAGAAATTCAGTAAGTAGTTCCGGAAAAAAAAACTAAAAAGCCCGCTTCACTTTTGTGAAGCGGGCTTTTTAGTTATGAGATTTTTTAGATCGCCACCTGTTCAAAAAAGGATCCTATTTTTTTCTCTCGATCGACCAGATGAATCTCTATAATCCAGTGACGCGCTTTTCCTTCTGAATCCAATGAATTCATGGCAATTTTGTTTTCCGGATGTATGTAGTTGGTTTTATCCTCGCCTTCAAGTTGTTCATGTGGAAAATGGCCGATTAAATGACCAGCAATGGGACCACCAAATTCCCACCCAGCATCCTGAGCAATTTGCATGCAATAGGAGTAAAGCTCATTGCCAGTGAGAGATGGGTCTTTCAGTAAATATTCCTGAGCCATAAACCACAATCGCTCACTGTCATCTGCAAGTCTATGTTTTGTACGATCGTTTCCTAAAACGTAAGTTCTACCATAATCTGCTTCATATTCTTCTAAAATAGGACCGAAGTCTAAGAATACGATATCATCTTCTTGTACTATAAGATTAGGTGGGTTTTCATCATAAGGCTGCAATGTGTTTACACCAGCTCGAACTATTCTCTTGTGCCAATACTTTTTGATATTAAAAAGCTCTTCAGCCAGCTCAAATACAGCGGTGTTTATTTGTTTTTCTGAAACTCCTGGAGCAATGATTTGTCGGCGTTCCATTTCCAGAAATAATTCTGCTGCTTTATGTTCTGCTTCTTGGAGGCGTTCAAAAGTATCGTTCATACTTCAAATTTAGTTTAAAATTGAGAGGGTTGTAGGTTACTAAAGTATTAAATAATACAATTACTATCACGTGTTAATAGTAATGCTATTATATTTGTCTCAAATATTTTTTAGATGCAAACCTTACTCAAGAATCTTAAAGTTGAAATCAATGAAAAGATCTATGTAAAAGATCCAGAATCTACAGATCTAGGAAAGCGTATTATAGAATCTAGTATACACATGATTCATGATATGGGGTTTGAACAATTTACTTTTAAAAAATTAGGTAAGGAAATCGGTTCTAATGAGAGTTCTATCTACAGGTATTTTGAGAGCAAACACCGTTTGCTTTTGTATCTAACATCTTGGTACTGGGGTTGGATGGAATATCAATTGGTAATAAAAATAATACCTATATCAGATCCTATAACTAAACTGAATACAGCCGTAAAGATTCTTACTAGGGAAATAGTGCAGGATGTGAATTTTAAACATATTGATGAAGTCACGCTTAGTAAAATTGTGATAGAAGAAAACTCTAAATCATTTATGACTAAAGGAGTTGACGAAGAAAATAAAGAGGGATATTTCTCTATTTATAAAAGACTGGTGTTGAGATTGCGAGCTATGATTGTTGCCGTAAATCCTGATTATGCCTTTGCAACATCCCTGAGCAGCACCATTATAGAAGGTTCTCTACACCAGCATTTTCTAGAAAGACACTTTACTGCTTTGACAGACTGTAATGAAAATGTAACGCCTACAGATTACTTTTTAGATCTTATTCATAAAGCGACTACCTGATATGGATAAAAATCATAAGAATATGTTGACGGCATGGCAACGGTTTACGAGCATGCTGGAAATGGATAAAAGAGATGTACACCAGATCTTTTTCTACGCCATTTTTGCAGGTTTAGTAGGTCTCTCTTTACCACTGGGGATTCAAGCCATTATAAACTTAATTCAAGGTGCTCAAATTTCTTCGTCTTGGATTCTTTTAGTGGTTTTGGTAACCTTAGGAGTTGCATTTGGAGGTGTTCTGCAACTTATGCAAATCAGAATCACAGAAAATATCCAGCAAAAAATATTCACCCGTTCTTCCTTTGAGTTTGCTTATCGATTTCCTAAAATAAAAATGAAAGAGTTTAGCAATTACTATCCACCAGAACTTGCTAACCGGTTTTTTGATACCCTAACTATTCAAAAAAGTCTTTCTAAATTATTGGTAGATTTTCCTACCGCCTTGTTGCAAATTATTTTTGGTTTGTTGTTGCTCTCCTTTTATCATCCGTTTTTTATCGCTTACGGCTTTTTATTGCTGCTTTTGGGTTTTGTACTTTTTAAATATACTGCTGAAAAGGGGCTGAAAACCAGTATTAAAGAATCAAAAAGCAAATACAAAGTAGCACACTGGCTGCAGGAAGTGGCAAGGTCTGTTATTAGCTTTAAACTTTCTGGAAGTACAACCCATGCGGTAGATCGTAATGATGAATTGACTGCAGAATATTTAGAGCATCGGGAAAAGCACTTTAAAGTGGTGATATTACAGTCCATCCAGATGATAGGTTTCAAGGTACTGGTTACTGCTGGACTATTAGTCATAGGAGGATTTTTAGTGTTGAATCAACAAATGAATCTTGGACAGTTTGTGGCGGCAGAATTGATTATTCTGATAATTATAGGAGCGGTAGAGAAAATTATTTCAGGACTGGATAGTTTTTATGATATGTTGACCTCACTTGAGAAACTAGGAGAAGTCGTCGATAAAGAATTAGAGTCCTCAAGTGGAGCAAAACCATTTAAGGTGGACGAGAATTTCAAGGTTCAATTAGAAAATGTGAGTTATAAGGTTCCTAATAGAACAAATGCTATTTTAAAGGATATCTCATTTACGATTACAGAAAACTGTAGGATATTATTAAATGGAACTAATGGTAGTGGAAAATCAACTTTATTAAGGTTGATGGCAGGTATTAGCGAGCCCACTGATGGAAACGTCTACTTGAACAACACAGATTTGAGAGGTGTAAACTTAAATTACTATCGATCAAACCTTGGACAGTCTATGACAGAGGAAACTCCTTTTGAAGGAACGCTTAGAAACAACATCACTTTTGCTGATAAATTCATACCAGATGAACAAATCTATTGGGCGATGGAGCAAGTAGGTTTGTTAGAGTTTTTGAAACAGTTGCCACAGGGCTTGGAAACCCCAATTTTTCCTGAGGGTCAGCAAATAAGTTATACCGTAGGTAAAAAAATAGTATTGGCTCGCAGCATCATACGGAAACCAAAAATGTTGATTTTAAAAAATCCACTGGATCAGTTTGAACCATCAGAAAGCGAGCGCATCATGAAATTTCTAACAGATCCTGCAAACGGCTGGTCACTAGTCGTGGTAAGTCAACATCCCGGATGGATCAAATGTTGCGACCGTTTAATCACGCTGGATCGTGGTCAAATTATTATTGATAAACCCATTTAATCATGCTGAATATATCAAAGGTTGAAATGGAAAACAGACCAGATCTTAAAAACTATAAGTCTGGTAAAAAAATACTCAACCGCACTCATTTTCAATATTTTAATAGATTTTTAATAGGATTTGCAGTAGTGCTTGTCGTAGTATTGTTTTTGCCGTGGACACAATCTGTTACAGGTAGCGGCGCTGTAACCACATTAACGCCAGGTCAACGTCCTCAAACCATACAGTCTCCCATTCCTGGACGTTTGGAAAAATGGTTTGTCAGGGAAGGAGATCGTGTTAGAAAAGGCGATACCATCCTGCAGATAAGCGAGGTAAAGAGTGAATATTTTGATCCTTTGTTAGTAGAACGAACCGGTAATCAAATTGACGCAAAAAGTAATTCTGTGAATGTTTATGGTCAAAAAATCCAAGCCTTATCGCAACAGACAGGAGCATTATCGTCAGAACGTCAATTGAAGCTAAGTCAGGCTTCAAACAAAATTATTCAAGCAGAGTTAAAAGTAATTAGCGATAGTATAGATCTGGAAGCGGCAAAAACCAACCTTAAAATCGCTGAAACACAAGTGAGGCGTACAGAAACGTTGTTAAAAGAAGGTTTGAAGTCTGTGACAGATGCTGAAGAGAAAAGATTAAAGCTTCAAGAAACCCAAGCTAAGCTTATATCGCAAGAACAGAAATTACTTCAAAGCCGGAACGAGATCTTGAATGCACAGATAGAGATAAGCCGCATAGGACAAGAATATGCAGAGAAAATTGCCAAAACACAAAGCGACCGCTACAGCGCAGAATCTGCACAACTGGATGTTGAAGCTCAGGTAAGTAAACTTGAAAGTGATAGAAGTAATTATAAGATACGCAGCGGGATGCTATTTGTGACTGCGCCACAGGATGGGTTTATCAATCAGGCTATAAAATCGGGTATAGGGGAAACCTTTAAAGAAGGTGAGGCGCTGGTCAATATTATGCCTTCAAATTATGACCTGGCGGTGCAAACTTATGTGGACCCTCTTGATTTACCACTTCTTTATGTGGGTGAAAAGGTGAGAGTACAATTTGACGGGTGGCCGGCAATTGTGTTTTCTGGATGGCCTAATGCGAGTTATGGAACCTATGGAGCCCGTATTGTTGCTGTGGAAACCTTTATCAGCTCCAATGGGAAATTTCGTGTTTTGCTCGCTCCAGATGACGAGGAGGATTATGTATGGCCTGATGCTTTGCGTCCAGGATCCGGTGCATACACCATTGCATTACTGGATGATGTTCCTGTGTGGTATGAATTATGGCGGCAATTAAATGGTTTTCCACCAGATTATTACCAGCCTAAAAAGAATTCAGATGAAAAAAAGAAGTAGTACGTATTTTCCTTTAGTAATACTTCTATTATGTATGTCAGTGCAGATGAAGGCGAGCACGCTTTCGCGAAAGCAAAATAAACCACAAGCTGCGCTGCTGCAATTACAAGACACTACTATTTTAGGATTTCAAGAATTTTTAGGATACGTCAAACGACACCACCCAATAGCTAAGCAAGCAGAGTTATTGCTGGATGAGGCTCAGTCTAATTTACTTAAAGCGCGAGGTGGATTTGACCCTAAAATAGAAGTAGATTACCGCCGTAAGGATTTTAAGGGAACTGAATATTATGATGAATTATCGGGCGTCTTTAAAATACCCACATGGTATGGTGTAGAGTTTAAAGCTGGGGCAGAACGCAATGAAGGCAGTTTTTTAGACCCGTCATTGACCGTCCCTGATGATGGTTTATTTAGTGCTGGAGTAAAAGTAAATTTGGGCCAGGGCTTGTGGATAAATGATCGCATGGCAACCTTGCGTAAGGCTAAATTATTTGAAAAACAAAATACGGCAGAGCGTGATTTACAAGCAAATGAAATATTATACAAGGCTTCACTTGCCTATTTTGAATGGTGGCAAAAAACGCGTGAAGTTCAGGTTTTTGAAGATATTTTAGAAACGGCATTAATACGGGAGCGTGGTATTAAAATAAGTGCGAGAGAAGGTGATAAAGCTGCGATAGATACGGTGGAAGCAAGCATAGCCACACAAACCAGATTGTTGAGCCTTGAACAATCACGAATAGACGAGGTAAAAAGCCGGTTGACCTTATCCAACTATTTATGGCTAGATGGGGTTCCCGTAGAACTTCAGGAAACGGTGGTCCCTCAAGATGAGTTGATGGGTTCTATCGATGTTGTTCTAGGAATTCTAGGGTCTGACCTTGATGAATTTTCAATAGAAAACCATCCTAAAATATTAGCCCTCAATTTTAAGCTGGATCAGCTAGAGGTAGACCGACAGTTGAAGGTAAACAAATTACTGCCCAAGATAACGGCAGAGTATAATTTTATCACCTCAGAATGGGATCAGACAAATACTATCACGCAGGATAATTATAAAGCTGGATTGACATTTGCGTATCCTATTTTTACCAGGAAAGAACGCGGTGATGTACGTCTCGCAAAGGTGAAAATTGAGGATGCGAGATACAGCTTGCAGGCAGAGTCTCTGGTTCTGCGCAACAAGATCAATGCTATTTTCGCACAGTTAGAAAGCTATGAAAGACAGATGGGGATTATAACACAACTAGCCTCTGGATCTCAAACTTTACTAAATGCAGAAAATCGCAAGTTTGATCTGGGTGACAGTTCTCTTTTTTTAATTAACTCCCGCGAAGTCAAGTTCATTGAAACTCAATTGAAACAATTAGAAATAATGTCAAAACTCTACACCTCAAAAGCCGATTTATTTAGAAGCCTAGTGATTTCTCCAGAGAATTTATAAGATTTTAGATAGTTACTCGATATTGCTTCCTTTGGATGAGATAACGGTAGTTTCATGAGACTTTGGATCGCAACTTTTTCATCGTTGAGGTAACCTAGAATTTATCTCGTTACCTTATTGAGATTTTGAAATATATAAAATTAGTCCATCTCATCCTCCTCGTTTGGAATATAAGCTTTGTCACTATCTGCTGTCATTTTTCTAATCTCTGTCAACTCGGCTTCTGTTATATTTCTATATTCTCCTACAGGAATGTCAAGTTTAATGTTCATAATGCGAACTCGTTTTAGCTTAGTAACCCTGTAATCCAGAAATTCACACATGCGACGTATTTGCCTATTCAAACCCTGAGTAAGCACAATGCGGAATGTCTTGCGACCTATCTGCTCGACTTCGCAATTTTTAGTAACCGTATCAAGAATCGGCACACCGCTAGCCATCCTTTTCAGGAATTTATCGTTGATACTGTGATCTACGGTAACAATGTATTCCTTTCCATGATTATTTCTAGAACGTAAAATCTTATTGACAATGTCGCCATCATTCGTCAGTAGAATTAATCCCTCACTAGGTTTGTCTAACCTACCAATAGGAAATATACGCGTGGGATAATTGATAAAATCAATGATGTTATCCCGCTCAACACGACCATCTGTGGTACACACTATTCCTACAGGCTTGTTAAAAGCGATGTAAACAGGTTTCTCTTTTTTAGCAGAAATAGTTTGACCGTCCACAGCGACAATATCATCTGGTAACACTTTAGTTCCCATTTCAGGAACGCTGCCATTAATTGTTACCCGTTCCTGCTCAATTAACTTATCGGCAGCACGACGCGAGCAATACCCCTGCTCACTTAAAAATTTATTGATTCTTATTCCTGTTTCAGACATATTACAAAGGTAATAATGTGGAGGGAATTCTTTGAAACGCAAAAGTCTGTTCTATAAATTGTCAGATTAGGGTATTTGATACCTCGCTTTATTTTCGCAAATTCTTTTGACAACTGTTTGACAACTGTTTGACAACCTGCTGATCGACAATCAACGAACGATTTTTACGTGCTAATTAGCATTATTTTATTGGACATATCGGGATTCAAGAGATCCATGAATTAAGTAGGCTGCTATTCAATGATAAATGACATTTTGCCTTTCCTGTGAGAACTCTCCTAAATTAGGACATGTGATTTTTATATATAATAAACATTACATTCTTGATATCTTAAGATTAATTACTTCTGTTTTTACCTACTGAATATACCAGCAACATTCTCGCGCGGCTCAAAATAAGCTTGTCCCAGATCAAAATTCAATTACCAGTTAGGCTTGTAAAAAAGTTCGCGTGTCAAGCGATACCAATATATTGAGCGCGGTACAATAGAAACCAGCCTGTCGTCAAATTCGAATTTTTAAAAACAAAATAAAACCCTCATAGAAAATGGCAGCTATTTCAAAAGCTCAGGATTTTAGCTTTGAACCTTAAATCCCGTACCTTTGCATGCAATTAAATTCAATTGCAATGATCTCACACGAAGCTAAGTTTGTAGGCGAAGGCCTCACTTACGACGATGTACTTCTCGTTCCTGGTTACAGCGAGGTTCTTCCTAGAGAAGTAAGTATAAAAAGTAAATTTTCACGCAACATAACGCTCAATGTTCCCATTGTTTCCGCAGCAATGGATACGGTTACAGAAAGCCGCATGGCTATTGCTATGGCCCAAGAAGGTGGTATAGGTATTCTTCATAAGAATATGTCAATAGAGGCACAAGCTCAAAAGGTGCGCCGTGTAAAACGCGCAGAGAGCGGTATGATTATCGATCCTGTGACACTTACAGAGGAAGCTACCATAGGTGATGCTAAAGCTAGCATGCGAGAACATGGGATAGGAGGGATTCCTATTGTTGATCAAGAAGGTTATATTAAAGGTATTGTAACAAATCGCGATCTGCGCTTTGAAAAGAAAGACAGCAGATCTGTGACAGAAGTCATGACTTCAGAAAATCTAGTCACTGCCAAAGCTGGAACCTCGCTTCAACAAGCTGAAATAATTCTTCAAAAACATAAGATTGAAAAATTACTAGTCGTTAGCGATGACGATAAGCTAGTGGGTTTAATAACGTTCAGAGATATAACAAAACTAACCTTGCAGCCTAATGCAAATAAAGACCAATATGGTCGTTTGCGGGTTGCCGCTGCTATAGGAGTGACTGGTGATGCAGTAGATCGTGCAAGGGCGCTGGTTAATGCTGGTGTGGATGCGGTAGTAATCGACACTGCACATGGCCACACTAAAGGGGTTGTTGATGTACTAAAAGAAGTTAAAAAACACTTTCCAGATCTTGATGTTGTCGTTGGAAACGTGGCTACCGCCGCCGCAGCAAAATATCTAGCAGATGCTGGAGCAGATGCTGTTAAAGTGGGTATAGGTCCAGGTTCTATTTGTACTACTCGAGTAGTTGCTGGAGTAGGTTTCCCACAATTGAGTGCTGTTATGGAAGCGGCTCACGCTTTAAAAGGAACAGGAGTTCCCGTTATTGCAGATGGTGGTATACGATATACGGGAGATATTCCCAAAGCACTAGCGGCAGGAGCAGACTGTGTTATGTTAGGTTCTATGCTCGCTGGAACAGCAGAATCTCCCGGCGAAACCATCATTTATGAAGGTCGTAAATACAAGTCTTATCGAGGGATGGGATCTGTAGAAGCGATGCAGACTGGATCTAAAGACCGATATTTTCAGGATGTTGAAGACGATATTAAAAAATTAGTTCCTGAAGGGATCGTTGGACGTGTTCCATTTAAAGGTGATTTGGGAGAAAGTATGACTCAATTCATAGGTGGATTGCGCGCCGGGATGGGATATTGTGGTGCTAGCGATATTGAAAGCTTGAAGGATAAAGGTCAATTCGTTAAAATTACAGCGGCTGGTGTTCAAGAAAGTCATCCTCATGATGTTACCATTACTAAGGAGTCACCCAACTACAGTCGTAATTAAATGAAAATCATTTGTATAGGGCGCAACTACGTTGAGCATATTAAAGAATTAAACAGTGACCGTCCTGATGAACCCATCGTGTTTCTCAAACCCGATACCTCTATATTATTAGATAAAAATCCATTTTTTATCCCAGATTTTTCTAACGATGTCCATCATGAAGTGGAAGTCATTATTAAAATCAACCGGTTGGGAAAACATATTGACGAGAAGTTTGCTCATAAATATTATGACGAGATAGGTTTAGGTATTGACTTTACAGCCCGTGATGTACAACGTGAATTAAAAGAAAAAGGACTCCCTTGGGAAAAATCCAAAGCCTTTGATGGAGCCAGTGTCGTTTCTAGAACTTTTATTAAGAAAGATAAACTAGGTGATTTTAATAATATTGATTTCCAGCTATTTAAGAATGGTAAGCTGCAACAAGATGGTAATACCCGACTTATGATATGGAAAATCGATGAACTGATATCCTACGTAAGCAAATACTTTACTCTTAAGATAGGAGATCTTATCTTTACGGGAACGCCAGCAGGAGTTTCTAAGGTGGTAGAAAATGACGAGTTGAAAGGTGTCCTAGCTGGAGAAGAATTATTTTCAATACGAGTGAAATGAGCAAATTATACGACCTTATTAAAATAAAAGAGCTGTCTGAAGATGACCCGGATTTTATCAAAGCAATGGTAGACACTTTTATAGAAGAAATTCCAATGGATCTTGAGCAATTAGCCACAGCAATTGTGGGTGATGATCGCGCAATGGTTTTTGAATATTCACACAAGATTAAGCCTACGGTAGACATGTTTGGATTGTCATGCCTATATGATGTTTTGGTTTTAGAAGCATGGGGTAAATCTGATGATCAAATGGATATAAAGGAGCATTTTATGCGTGTTCAAGAGAATTTGCAAAATGCCGTCGAGCAACTAAAAGCTGATTTTTAAGATATGAAAGCTACCATCATTACGATAGGTGACGAGATCTTGATAGGTCAAATTGTCGATACAAACTCGGCATGGATGGGTCAGGAACTTAATAAGATAGGCGTGTCCGTTTACGAGATTATTTCTATAGGAGATGATAGAGATCATATACTTTCCGCTTTCGCGAAAGCGGAACAGCAGTCAGATGTAGTGCTGATAACCGGAGGATTAGGCCCTACAAAAGACGATATTACTAAATCTACTATCTGTGAGTATTTTGAGGATTCCTTAGTCCAGAATCAAGAGGTTTTAGAGCACATCAGGGAAATATTTTCCAGTTACGTAAAAGACGCCATAGTTCCTGCAAACGAATTGCAATCCATGGTTCCTTCTAAGGCTAGAGTTCTGAAAAATGCCCACGGCACTGCTCCAGGAATGTGGATGGAGAAAAACGACACCATTTTCATTTCAATGCCCGGAGTTCCTTTTGAGATGAGGTCATTGATGACAGATGAGGTACTACCGCTGCTTTCTAAGACTGATGGACTGCCTTTTATATACCACAGGACTATTTTGACTGCAGGTCAAGGAGAAAGCACTATAGCCGCGCGAATTGAGCAGTGGGAAGATGATTTACCAGCAGATATTAAACTAGCTTACTTGCCTAGTTTGGGATCGGTGCGTTTGCGGCTTTCAAGCATTGGGCCAGATCGAGAAGAGGTCACTTTAAAAGTTGAACAAAGAGTTTTAGTCTTAAAAGAGCTTATAAACGATATCATTATAGGTGAAAGCAATGATGAGTCGATGGCGCAACAAGTATCAGCACTATTTAAAAAGTCAGGATTGACACTTGCCGTTGCAGAAAGCTGTACGGGAGGACAAATAGCACAGCAATTAACGGAATTTTCTGGTGCATCCCAGTTTTTTATGGGCGCCTCTGTAACTTACGCTACAAGATCAAAAATTGATTTGTTAGATGTAAATCCAGATATAATTGATAAATATAGTGTGGTAAGCGAGCAAGTTGCGATGGCGATGGCCACAGGTGCACGGCATAAATTTCACTCTGATATTGCGGTTTCAACTACAGGAAACGCAGGACCTAGTAAGGGTGACAGTGAGGTAGAGGTAGGAACTGTTTACATAGGAATCGCCACGGCAAACGATACTTTTGCTATTAAATTTATGATGGGGAACCATCGAGAACGAGTCATTCAAAAGACGGTAAATAAATCATTCGAACTGCTTCAGAAAGAAATATTGAAATTACTCGCAAATTAGGTTTGTGTGTTCCAATTTATATTCGTTATTTTGCATTCCGATTTTAAACACAGATAATCATGTCACGAGTTTGTGAACTTACTGGTAAAAAGGCTATGTCTGGGAACAATGTTTCCCACGCAATGAACAAGACCAAGCGTAGATTTAACGTAAACTTGTTCAAAAAACGTTTTTACCTTCCGATAGAAGATAAGTGGATCACGCTACGTGTGTCTGCTAAAGCGATAAAGAACATCAACAAGAAAGGAATTACCTTGATGGTTAAAGAAGCCCGTGCAAACGGTCTGATTTCCAAGTAATTCCTATAGAAGAGCACTAAGATGGCAAAAAAAGGCAATAGAATACAGGTGATCCTGGAATGTACAGAGCATAAAGCTACTGGCGAGCCAGGTACTTCTCGTTATATTACAACGAAGAATAAAAAGAATACTCCAGACCGACTTGAAGTTAAGAAATTCAATCCGATCTTGAAGAAAATGACTGTTCATAAAGAAATTAAATAATTAAGACATGGCAAAGAAATCCATTGCAACCCTTCAATCTGGGTCAAAAAGATTAACTAAAGCCATTAAGATGGTAAAGTCCCCTAAAACTGGTGCTTATACTTTTGTAAGTGCTATTATGACTCCTGAGATGGTAAACGATTTCTTGAATAAGAAATAAGTTGGTTAGTTAAAACGACAAGACCGCGTTACGCTAGTAGCGCGGTCTTTTTATGTCTTTTTTTTGAGTACGATATCGGCTCCTTTAGAAATTATCATTCTTGAAGTTAGTGTACCCTTGCGTCTGATAATGGAATAGGGTACTTAGTAGCTATTATGATTCCATAAGCTTTATCCAAAGCTTACTTGTAGATAAATCAAAATCGTACTTTTTCCCTAGGTGATGATTTAACGATATTCATTTGACCCAAAGGCAGCAACTCAATAACAATTTTGAACATCCTCATTAATTTAAAATGCTTATAGGGTATTTTAGAAATAGGTTTGATCTAGTGATTCTATTAGAGAAAGTCCCTCATTTGTTTTTATTTAAGATTGCTCTTACGGTATAGTGTTGTTACGCAATACAGATCAGCATCATCACAATTATGAGAGAATCAGTGGAGAATTATTGAAAGCATTCTCAGATGCTTTAGTCATATCCATATAGATTTTTATTGGTAAATATTGCACACCACTCGATGCTTTGAGTCACAATTAAATTATTAAATATGTCTCATCATCATCAATAAAGAAGAGCTAATTTAAATATCAATCTTAAGGACCATTTTAGTGCAGTCTTTATTTAGATTGTATGTCTTCATTATGGACTCCACGATTGAGGAGATAAATCGAAATTGTAATCAGTTGGTTCAATGTTACGATAGGTAGCTTTTTAAGGATTTAAGCTCACCATTTATCAAAAATACTACTCTACACCTAGTGATTTACATATCAATTGATTGGGAATTCTTAACAAACTTACATTCGATTGAGTTAAACTTTTGCGAATACCCTATATAGGGTATGTACCGTAAGCTTCACTTGTCGTAATTTTCTGACTTTATGCAATCTAGCAACACAACAGCGTAGTAATGAAGGATATTTTGACTCTAGGAATTCAGATGGCTCAATCTGATATATCTGTCGATCAAGCGCGTGATTTGGGCATCATCGGTTATTTGACTTTTATTAAAGTCAAAGCAGAACAGCAGCGATCTCAGGCAAATTTTAGTAATCATAATTTAAGCTTAGATACTGTTGAAGTTGGCTATAATTCTCTCAATGCTAACCTGGAAGAATTAATCCATGAAATGTGTTTAAATGTGCGTGAGAATAAATCAATAGTAGTGGTTAGACAGCTCAATTATGTGTTGTTAGGAATTGAATTTAATGGACCTAAATTGTCATGGGAAATCATTCAATTATTGGAGAACGTTTATTTTGAAGCAAAGACATTTATTGTGAAGCCATCTAACTCCTTTATGAATAAAATTGCGGCGGTACAGTCTTTAGGTGCCATTGCTACTTTTAAAAATCAGATGGACTTGCCTAGTGTTACATGTGTAAATTCAGTTGATTTAATAATTGATCGATTGATTCAATTGAGATTGAAACCTAATTCAATTTATAAGATGACCAAGCTACAATCAGCTTAATTCACCCATTTTTCTTTCATTAATAGAGCCTTACTTATAAGTGCGTATAACTTCGGAAAAAGCTGTTTTAACTCTGTGGGAGACTCAAAGTAGTATTCTGTAAGAACGGCCATGAACTCATATTGGTTTGTAAATGCATATTCCCTAAAATATCTAGAGCGCGCTAAATTTATTCGCAAATCTTTATCTAATAGAGTAAGCAAAATCTTTTGATGATACTTATGGTATCGCAAGGCATCTATATAATGTGCCCGCTCGCTTTCTATATGTAGAACGTGCGTAAATTCATGTAAGGCCAGATTTATATTATCATCTTTAATATTAATACCTTTCAAAACGTCAGGCCAAGAAAGTGCGAGTACCGCAGCTCTGGGATTGTATTCTCCTTTATGTTTTTCTGTATTTGCAGCACTCTCAAAAGGTTCATCAAATATCAAAATGGTTTCTAGCTGGTCCATTAAATAATTGCGACGTCCGAAGGTGAGCATTACGGCAATGCAACTGATTAATACCTTTTGTTCTTCTAAAATAGGTTTAGCATAGCGATGTTGAAACTGCTTGTCTTTTAAAAAACAAACAACACGATGTTCAAATTGCCTTTTATACCTAGAGGAGAGTTTCTTGTAAAAAGAGCTTGATTCTAAGGTTAGCTTTCGCGAAAGCGATAATTTTCTCCAGCTTAAAATTTGTCGATACCATAGAAAATCATACTTGTTTTGAAGGTATCTCAATAAAAGATGCATAACTGCAAAAAGCAGGATAAGTCCTACGAATGCGTACCCGTATGGTGCGAGCCAGGCTTTATCGCGTGGTATGAAGAGTGAAATCAGCTTAATCTCGTGACGTGAAGATGCTCAAAATATACCAAAAGAGCAACATTAGAGAAGCAAATAATCCCAGCGATGCACCTACATATTGATCAGTACTGTATTTGTGAACCAGTTGCGAGGTCTGATAAAGAATAGTTCCAGCAGCAAGGAGAATCATTCCAGCGCTGAAAACCAATCCTAGATTAAAACCGAAGATCATTCCGGCAACAATAGCTCCCACTGCAATGACAAATCCTATAGCGAGGAAACTGCGAAGGAAGGAAAAATCTTTTTTGGTAATTAAAACCACAGCACTCAACCCAGTGAATAAGGCCAGCGTCATGATCGCCGCCTGATTGATAACTGAGAAGTAATCTCCTTCCATATAGAAAATTGCCATGTATAGAAGGGGAACAAATATTATCGCCTCTGCTACTACAAAAAGAAATAGTGCTAGATATTGTTTAGTCTTGTCGTGAGTAGTATGAGCAAGTTTTTCTGCATAATTAGTGGCAAACATGAAGGCGCCTAGAACTAAAAGCCATTTCCACCCTTGAGTGAGCGATAACATCAACTCTACTAAAGGATCGATTCTCAATAAAATCGTTTCAACGATGACAAATAAGAGTGTTGCAAGTGCGACATGTGCATATGTTTTGCGATAAAATGCTGCTCTTGTATCGTCCGTTACTTCTATAAGTGGTTGAAACGTAGGTTCGTTTCTATATTCAATGGGTTGCATACTCTTCAAATTTCAGTAAAGATAATTACTCTTCTCAATTTGAAAGTCATGCGAAGTCTAAATTCCTTGCCAACACTCTTAAACCTTTGTATTTTTCATGAGTCATAACAGCCCAATGAACCAAGTACAAGAAAGCGAAATCCTAACCTTAATCGCAGACCCTACATCAATTGATAAGGGTTTTAGACTATTGGTGAAAGAACATCAACAGCAGTTGTACTGGCAAATTCGTAAGATTCTTTTGAATCATGAAGATACAGATGATGTGCTTCAAAACGTATTTATTAAAATATTCAAGGGGCTGCCTAAATTCAAAGGTGATAGTAAATTAAGTACCTGGATGTTCAGGATTGCGTACAACGAGAGCATGACCTTTCTCAAGCGTAAATCTAAGATCTTACAGATTAACAGTGCAGAGATGCAGGATTACTTGGTCGATCAATTGGAAGCAGACGTTTATTTTACGGGAGATTCCATCCAGCTAGAGTTACAAAAAGCACTGGCGCAGTTGCCAGACCGACAGAAAGAAATTTTCAACATGCGATATTATGATGAGATTAAATTTAAAGACATCGCAGAAATACTAGAATTAAGTGAAGGAGCCGTGAAATCCAGTTATCATATTGCGGCCAAAAAAGTAGAAGCATACCTAAAAAGAGATTAAACCATTTTCCTTAAATGGAGTCATAGAACTATGAAAAAGAAGAACACACATAAGAACCTGGGATTTGAAATACCTGATGGGTATTTTGAATCTAACATGGATCGGATGTTCGATTTTAAGGTGCAGCCATCAGAGCAGCACAAACTCCCATTTGCAGCACCAGTGGGTTATTTTGAGAATTTAGAACAACGCATTTTTGAGAATACCTGTGATCCTAAAGCAGAATTTTCTGCAGCAGATCAAGAGTTGCCATTTAAAGTACCTGAAGATTACTTCAAGAATCTAGAGCAGCATGTGTTAAATCAAACGGTGGATAAACCAGTTGTACAATTAAAGCGTGATTATCCAGCCTGGGTGATTCCTATGCTTGCTGTTGCAGCTATCTTTATCGCAGTAGTTACCATAAATGGTTTGTGGCAAAGCAACAGCTTTTCCATGGAGGATTTGAATAACGATGAGTTGGGATTGTATCTAGCTGATACCGATTTTAGATCAGATCAAGATGTCATTAATATATTGTATTCAGATTCAGATGACTTGAAGAATGTGGCTTTTAGTAATGCTATAGATAACGATGATTTATTGGATTATTTAGTAGACGAGGTAGATATGAATCTAATGATGGAAGAATGAAACAAATATTATTTATACTAGTCGTCTTTGTTACGGGAAGTACATATGCTCAAGCCCAAGTAAGATCAAGTTCAGACGATCGTACAATGGCGGAAAAGATTGAAACTCTATTGATTGCTTTTTTGAGCCAAGAGGTCGAACTAACTGCAGATGAAGCTCAAAAATTCTGGCCTGTTTATAACGATATCAAAGAAGAGCGCGACAAACTCCATAGTGAGAAAAAGCGTTTGATGTACGACATGGCAAAGAATTTCGATAATGTCTCAGACAAAGAAGCGCAACGATATGTGGATCGCATGTTTGATATTGAGGGTAAATTAAATGAATCTAATTTTGAAGCCCGCAATCGTAAAATTATTAAAGTTATAGGACCTAAAAGATTTCTAAACCTCAAGAAGGCAGAACGAGAATTTCGCGTGAAGTTAATCAAGGAATATGGAAGTCGCCGCAGAGGTAACACTCCTTAGTAAACATAAAGATTTAAGTTTTGGTTAATGATGATGAATCCCTCAAGATTAAATTTTTGAGGGATTTGTTTTTTTTGACTTTTGACTTATCGGGTATTCAAGATTGAATAATTATTTTGTACACATTTATAATCTATAATATACTTGGGAGGACTTGTGTTCTCTGCGGAAACTCTTGCAGCATAGGAATAAACGGATCATAAGACTATAGATAACTGAACTGCTCTACTTTTTAGTCTTGTGTCATACGTCAGCAAGTTATGAGCGCAGCGATTAACAAGATCGTCTTATGTCATAACCCTAATCTAGTATTGTTTTCCATTCCTTCTCAGAATGTATTTTTGAGCCATCGAATTCCAATGTCCATCCCTGACTGCTTGCGATAATGTAGATTTGACTCAGTTCAGTTAATAATCGATTTTCTGCGTTTTTGACAATGTTACTTTTTATAATCTTACCACGTAAATCTTTGGTAATGCGGCGTTTCATGTTATTGAAATCCCTCGCTTCAAATCTGTTGGTTATACCATTGTCCAGATTGTAATAGCTCAGGTCAGGATCTATTTTTATCTCTGGCTCTGGAATTTCTAAAATCCGAATCGTTTTTGAATCCGCATCGATTTCATAACGCATCTTGCGCAGATCGTAGGCTATTTGAGCTTTGGCATTTGAAACAATCAACGCACGTTTTTGACTGCTGTAAAAATCGCCCCAACCGTAAGTTTTTGTATTTTCATAGGTGTAGACCTTGGCATAGGTAGCTTCTGTCACTACCAGTTTACTCACTTTGCGCACCTGTTTTTCAATCAAAGCGGTTTGTGCCGTCAAGGTATCCCTATCGTCATTCCTATTAGTGACATAATTGTAGATCATTACTATGAGCAGCATGATAACTGCTCCTATTATAAAACTTTTAATTCTTCTCATTGAAGTTTTAGATTCGGGAATTTTTGCTGTAATAAGATACTGCTTTTTATCAATTGTTCTTTGTGCGCCTCGTTATTTTTGGGTCGATGGTCTTGCAGCTTGCGGTGTTTTTCTACAGCTTTAATGGTTGTTAAAGTGTTTGTGTGGAGTACGCTTTCGCGAAAGCGGTTCCACACATAATCAACAGCGGTCGCATTGGGATGTAGCATATCTGCGGCATAGAATCTATAGTCGCGCAGGTCGTCCATAAGGAGTTCATAGGCGGGAAAATAGTAATTTTCACCCTTTTCACAACGCTGCTGGATCGCCTCGTAAAGCCGTGCTTTACTGCGGGTATTTTCTATCATTCCATCTTTTGTATGCCTCACCGGCGACAACGTGTAGATAATTTGTGCTGTAGGATTAACTTTTTTAATGAGCCGTTCCATTTTTTCCAGCGCCTCTTGTATTTTTTCAATAGAAAGCAATCTTTTTTCAAAAAGTGCCTGTGGTTGTTGGTGACAGTTGGCTACAATCTCACCAGTTGCCTTCAGTTCATAAATCCAGGCAGTACCTAAGGTTACAATAATATGCGATGAAAGTTCGATCTGGTTTTTCATCCATATTCCCGCTGTTTTTAAATTAAGTAAGGTCGTAGCCGAATCGTTTCCATCTAATTGCGAGTGGGCCAAATAACTGAAATTCCCACAAACATCATTTTCTGTAAAATTGCCACTCACCGATTTCTCCATCAACACCCACAAACTATGCGGATTAAATATGACCCCAAACGGATTGACCACTGTATCAAATCCATAATACTGAAACTTGTCTCCTATATTTTGGGAAAAGCAACTGCCCAGCATCAATACAGAACTATCGTAATCGATGGGCTGATTATGTTTAGATATGGGAAAATCTGTGGTGAATTTCATGCGTATAATTGTGCACGGTAAATGTACATTCTAAAAAGCAATAGGATGTTAGGGTGGTTATAAAGCTAATGCGACCACAACCAGATCAATTGAACAATCCAATAACATAGGAAAGGGGTGAGGGTGATCACGCAAATTAATAGAAAGCGGCGTTTGCGATTTTCTTTCACAGCTTTTTCTCGGTAAGCTTTTTTGAAGGCTTCCACCTTTTCGGTAGAGTGCTGAACGTTATATGTTCCTTTTTTATATAAAGCTCCGGCCTTCACACCTACCATAGACTTACTGCTAGTCTTGCGCCTTCTAGCGTTGTTTTTCATGGCCGTGACCATAGCCTGAATGCTGCCACCTGAACTCATGAGATCAGTTTACAAAATTCTAATTACAGCTCAATTTTTTTGCATTGGAATATTTCGCAACATTTTTGATCAGTCTTTTGAGAACCTTCGTCGTTAGTAATTCCCCCTTTGCTTTAAATACAATACTGGGTTCCTCATCACCATTAGGGTCAAAGGCATTGTATCTGTCTTCTGTAGAACCTTCAAGCGTTTGAGAATAGATGACCTGATTTTTCTTAATATCTAGGATGCTTAAAATACCAGTAACATGCTCTTCTGGCGACCGAAATCTACGGCTATCGTAGAATTCTGTTACCACTGGCTCTTTGTATGCAGACGATAAAATTATGACATAATCGAGCGTAGGTTGTGAATGTCTGATTTGATTTATATCATAATTGGAAAGCCTATTACCTGCAAGCTTTAATTTTAAATTCTTAACCGAAGAGTTAGCCGAGTAGCATTCCCCTGCAATTCCTGTAAATGCTGCATCCAGTAAGGTTGTTGCTTCGTTTATTTGATTTGATGGCACATCAGGTTGAAGGGAGGCATAACTACCAGAACGTAGGTAAAGCACATTTTTTTTGAATTTTATAGGCTGCGTGTAAGTAACAGATCTAATATTATTGCAACCGGATAAAGTTACAAGGAGAACAAGGATTACAATAAAATATTTCACTTTGGTTCCGTTTAATACGGCAATCTAACTGAAAAATTAGATTGCTAAATATGATTTTGAATTAAAAAATAAACAACCGCTCTTGATCTAAACAGTAGCAAGAAAATCACTTAAGAAAGGGGTTATACAAACACGAGAAATTGCAAATCTAACTTTCAACAACATAAGTCTTTGCGATGCGGTCATGCAAAGAACGCCAGTAAGGTGGGTCTGTTAAAAGTGTGATCATCTCAACAAACATGATAAAAAAACTAATTCCAGAAATCAATCCTAGCATCGGGTAGGACGTACCTAATTCCTCGCTCATCTTGAAATAATCTGTCATTTCCATGAGGCTTTTATCTTGGAAAATGAAAAAGTAAACAGGTAAAGTCACAAGAGCCTGGGCAATAGTAAATACACTTCTCAATATTGCTTGCGGTGCATTTATTTTATGGCCATCATAATCCACGACCCTCATTCCCATACTCATTTTACCTAGAGTCGCTCCATAAAAACCTTCCATTAATGGTTTGTAAGCGATGGAAACCGTAGTAATCAATACAAAGCACCAAAAACTCTTCAATACCAGTAAATTATATAACGTAGCTCCAGCAATGGGAATTCCTACTATTAATCCGTCAAGGATAACTGCAATCAAGCGCGAGTTAAAACCTTCGAATTTTAAAGGGTTATCCTCTAAGTCTTTTTGGTTTTGTAAAAATGGGTCCTTTTGCATGAGCAGAATAGAAAATTATAAATATCCTTTCGCCGCCTCAAGAGCAGCATTAATCCCATCAGGATTTTTACCACCTGCGGTTGCAAAATGGGGTTGGCCACCACCGCCGCCTTGAATGTGTTTTCCCAGCTCGCGAACGATGGTTCCCGCGTTGAGCTTTTTGTCATCGACTAGATTCTTGCTGATGATGACGGTGAGCGTTGCTTTATCGTCTGCGTTAGAACCTAAAATCATAAACAGATCTTTCACATCGCGATCGATCTCAAAAGCCAGGTCTTTAATGGAATTTGTGTTCAGATCTGTTGCTGCAGCAATGAAATTGATCCCATTAATTTGAGTAGCGCTTGCGATTAGATCACCTTTTAAATTTCCAGCCTTGTCGCGCAACAGCTGTTCAATCTGTTTCTTTAAAGTGCTATTTTCATCTTGTAAACCTTTAACCATTTCCACCGGATCTTGTGAGGTAGCTTTTAAAGCTACTTTAATATCATCCAGTGTTTCTGATTGTTGCTCAAAATATTCTTTAGCTGCATCGCCGGTGATCGCTTCAATCCTGCGGATTCCTGCTGCAACCGCACCTTCGCTCTTAATTTTGAAATGCCAGATGTCGGCGGTGTTGGGAACATGGGTACCGCCACACAACTCGTTACTCGCACCGAATTTTACGGTCCGCACGACATCACCATATTTCTCGCCGAACAATCCTATAGCACCATCTTTGATAGCTTGCTCATAAGTGTTGTTCCGATTTTCCTCTAGTGCCAGATGTTCTGCGATTCTTGCGTTCACAAACTGCTCTACTTGTAGGATGTCGTCTGCACTAAGCTTAGCAAAGTGCGAAAAGTCAAAACGCAAGGATGCATTTCGAACCATCGAGCCTTTTTGTTCCACATGATTTCCCAGAATCTTGCGCAACGCTTGATGCAAGAGGTGTGTGGCGGTATGGTTAGCTGCACTGCGCTTTCGCTGGTTAGTATCGACGACCGCCTTGAAAGAACCATTCAGTTCTTTAGGTAGGTTTTTAGTAAGATGAACGGTTTGTCCGTTTTCTTTTTTGGTGTCAATGATATAAATAGTGTCGCCACCAGCAGTTTCCAGGTACCCTTTATCACCGGTCTGTCCACCGCTTTCTCCATAAAACGGAGTCATATTAAACACCAACTGATATTGATCGCCGTCTTTTTTACTGGTGACTTTTCTGTATTTGGTCAGGAAAACGTTGGCTTCAAGACGGTCATAACCTATGAATTCCTGTACATCGTCTTCTCTTAATTCTGTCCAGTCTGTTGTAGAGGTAGCACTTGCAGCACGAGAACGGTCTTTTTGTTCCTGCATCGCTTTGTCAAAACCAGCTTCATCCAGCTTCATTCCTTTTTCGCGCAATATCAATGCGGTCAAATCAATGGGAAAACCAAAAGTATCGTACAATTCAAAAGCTTTGGAACCTTCAATTTCGTTAACTGATTTTGCTTTCGCGGAAGCGATCATAGAATCTAATAAAACCAGTCCTTGATCCAGCGTTCTTAAAAAAGAGTGCTCTTCTTCCTTGATGACATTGGTAATTAAATCTTTTTGGGATTTCAACTCTGGGAACGCATCGCCCATTTGGTTTGCCAGCGTTTGAACCAGCATGTAAATAAAAGGTTCCTTTTTATCCAGATAGGTAAATCCATACCGTATCGCACGGCGCAAAATCCTACGAATTACATATCCAGCGCCCGTATTTGAGGGTAGTTGTCCGTCTGCAATTGAAAATGAAACAGCGCGCACATGATCTGCAATCACACGTATGGCGATATCATCTTCCTGTTTTTTTCCGTAAGAATGACCGGTGATGGTTTCAATCTCTGTAATGAGCGGTTGGAAAACATCTGTGTCATAGTTGGAGGTTTTTCCTTGAAGCGCCATGGCGAGACGTTCAAACCCCATTCCTGTATCCACATGTTGCGCAGGCAGGTTTTTGAGCGATCCATCTGCCATACGGTTGAATTGTATGAAGACAAGGTTCCAGATTTCCACAACTTGTGGGTGGTCGTTATTGACTAAGGTAGCACCATCAACGGCTGCTTTTTCAGCATCACTGCGCAAATCGACATGAATTTCAGAGCAAGGACCGCAAGGACCTTGATCGCCCATTTCCCAAAAGTTGTCTTTTTTATTACCGTTTAAGATGCGGTCCTCTGTGATTAATTCTTTCCAATAATCGTAGGCCTCTGAATCGCGCTCTAGTCCTTCACTTTTATCACCTTCAAAAATGGTGACGTAAAGGCTGTTTTTATCCATTCCATAAACGTCGATCAATAATTCCCACGCCCAGGCAATCGCCTCTTTTTTAAAATAATCGCCAAAACTCCAGTTCCCCAACATCTCAAACATCGTGTGGTGGTATGTATCAACGCCCACTTCTTCTAGGTCGTTGTGTTTTCCACTTACTCGCAAACATTTTTGTGAGTCCGTAACCCGATTTGATTTAGGTTGGGAAATGCCCAGGAAATATTCCTTGAACTGATTCATCCCGGCATTTGTAAACATGAGCGTGGGATCATTTTTAATCACCATGGGCGCACTGGCCACAATCTCGTGTTTTTTATTTTTGTAAAATTCTAAAAACGTACTTCTTATCAGTTCTGACTTCATTCTTTGGGCTGTCGTAGCGGTTAATTACAATTTCTTACTTTTGTTATCGTTGTTTTGATGTTGAAGGTGATTCCGCTTTCTTTTTCGCTTTCGCGAAAGCGAAACAAAAAAGAGGTTCATACTGCACTAGATGCGGTACGATTGCGTAACATTTACAACTTTCCCACGCCTCACAAAAGCCGTGGAAATCAACGCAAAAATAGCATTTTATAACGTATGGCAAAGGTTAAGTACTACTACGATCCGGAAACACTTTCCTACCAAAAAGTAGAGCGTCGCAAGCGTAGAACTTTTGGTAATGTGTCTTTGTTCGCATTCTGCAGTTGTCTAGTTGGCTTTCTGTTATATTTATTTGCAGGACAGATCTATGATTCTCCAGAGTTGCGCACCGTTAAGCGAGACAAAAAATTTGTTGAACTTCAACTAGAGAATATGGAGAGTGAGATAAAACAACTCACTACGGTAATTGAAGATGTAGAGAAACGGGATAATAGTATTTATCGCATCTACTTTGATGCAAGTCCTATTAGTACAGAACAACGACAAGCCGGTTTTGGTGGTGTAAATCGCTATAAGAATTATGAGGGGTACACAAATTCTGATAAAGTCATATCACTAAGAGAATCTATGGACCGTTTGAAAAAGCGCACTGCAATCCAAAGCAAATCTCTAGATGAAATTGCAATCCTAGCAAAAGACAAGGAGAAGTTACTGGCAAGTATACCAGCGATTCAACCCGTGCGTAATACAGATTTGACCCGCATGGCCAGTGGTTACGGTTACAGAACGGACCCATTCAATAAAACAAGAAAATTCCATTACGGTATGGATTTTACCTCACCTAGAGGAACTCCCGTTTTTGCATCAGGCGATGGCGTTGTGGAGCGTGCAGATTCTAACAGTTCTGGGTATGGGAATCACATACGTATAGATCATGGATTCGGTTATGTCTCTTTATATGGTCACCTGCGTGCTCGTAATCCTTATAATGTAAAAGTGGGTCAGAAGATCCAGCGTGGTGATATAATTGGGTACGTCGGTTCCACTGGACGTTCTCAAGCACCACACCTGCATTATGAAGTTTTTAAAGATGGTGATCGCATCAACCCTATTAACTTCTATTATGGATCATTGACTCCAGAGGAATTTAATGAGCTTTTAAAACAATCACAACAAGAAAATATATCCCTGGACTAATGCACGTAGAACTTCCTGAAAAGCTTTATTATTCCATGGGCGAGGTGACCAGGGCTTTTGATGTAAATCCATCACTCATTAGATTCTGGGAGAAGGAGTTTGATATCATCAAACCTAAAAAGAACGCTCGCGGCAATCGCAAATTCACGAAAGATGACATCAAAAACCTACAGACGATCTATCATCTGGTTAAGGAACGTGGTCATACATTAGAAGGCGCACGAGATTATATGAAATCCCACAAAGAGGAAATCACCAATTTTGAAATCATCGCAAAACTTGAGTTCGTAAAAGCGGAGTTATTGAAGATTAAGAATAATATGTAATAGTATATAATGACGAGTACAAGTTAAATAGGACCGTTGAAAAATATGTTTTCGAAAATCTGAACACTTTCTTATAAAATGGAGCCTTCAGTAATGGAGGCTTTTATCATATCAAAATTTTGATTTGTAAACGATCCCTAGATTAATTGCTGGACCTATTCCCACATTTCTTCCATCGATGGTGTAAACACCATTTATAAAAGCGCCTATTTTTTCTGATAATGGCTTAAAGAATGTCACACCCGTTCTTAAAAAATCAACTTCCAATTCCCGGAAGTTATTAGGCGCCGGATTTCCACGGTAGTCCTTGCCTTCAATGGAATTCTGGTAGTCCAGGAAAACGTCTACATAATAGGACGATCGTGCGAAACCTAACTTTAGCGAACTCGCATATGCATTTGATACTGGATCAAATTTGTAATCATATCCTGTTTGCGCCGTGGCAAAAAAGCCGCTGCTGTGTTTTGCATGAATCAAAATTCTGGCAGGAATGCTGCTGGCGCGCTGGCCTATGGCGTTGCGACCTTCGGTTTGATAGTCTGATAGTGGAAAGGAAAAACCACTGGCGAGTTGGGCAGAAAGCTGGAGTTTTTCTAGCTCTAATTCGTAGAGCTTGTATTTGAATAAAATGCGAGCGTCTTGAAATCCTTTTTCATCGCCACTTTTTACATATGCGGCAGCCAGATTGAGGTCTATTTTATCAGTAATGCCATAAGCGACAAAAACATTGATGTTTTGAAAGGATTTATCCAGTTCGAGTTTGCGCTCTCCGGCGAGATAAGTAGGATTACTTTCTGATCCCGCACCCAAGACAATCGTGAAATTTTTGCTTCCGTTATAAAATCCATCGGCCAGACCTTGAGATGTTGACCGGGAAATGGCAAGTAATCCAAGACTGATGAATATCAGGTAGGATCGGGTTGGGAAGTTAATCATGGGTGTAGTGGTTGTGGAAACTTACGCAAATGGAAGTAAAACCGTTTCTTTAAATCGTATTTAACCATGATCTTACAGTTCAGTGATGGAATCCTACAGTTGAGAAAGATGGAATTTTTATCGCTGTAATGTCTTCGCATATTTGAAGTATAATTAATTAAAAGCACTTGAATTATGCAAACTATGATCACTTCCATTTTATTTGTTGTTGTTTCCGCTTTCGCGAAAGCGCAATCAACACCAGCCCCACAAACCACTTACACCCTCACAATAACTGTAGAAAACGCACAAAATGATGAAGGCAAAATGATGTTTTCCTTAAACACAAAAGAGCAATTCATGCGTAGCAAACCATTCCAATCTGGCAGCGTTGATATCAGTGATGGGCTGGCAACCTTTACGTTCACAGGCGTTCCAGCTGGAGATTATGGAGTGCTCGTGCTTCAGGACAAAAATGACAATGGTTTTATGGATTATGAATCTAATGGGATGCCTAAAGAACCTTACGGGATGAGTAATAACCCGACGATTTATGGACCGCCTACTTTTCAAGATGCGAGGTTCTCCCTCTCAGAAGACACTGTCTTAAAAATTACGATTTAGTAAAACATAGCTTCATTAAGGCCTGATATTTCCATAGGAGGTATCAGGTCTTATTATTTTCTTACTGTCAAATAACAATCGTTAATTTATAGCAAACCAGCTTCCTAATTAAAATGTGCACAATAACTTAGAGCCATGAAAATACTTATTACAGGAGCCACAGGATTGATAGGTTCAAAAGTTTCAGAAGTGTTGCGCGCTGCGGGACATAGCATAAATTATTTGACCAGCAGAGAAGAAGCGATCAAAAACGAGTCTAATAACAAGGGGTTTCTTTGGGATGTTAAGGCAATGACCATCGATCCCAATTGTATTAGTGGTGTAGATACTATAATCCATCTTGCTGGAGAATCGGTTTTTCAAAAATGGACGGAGGAAGCCAAGGATAAAATTATGTCCAGTCGCATCAATAGCACTCAGCTGCTTCTCAACTTATTAGAGGAGAGTGAGAATCAGGTTCAACATGCCATAACGGCAAGTGCGATCGGTATTTATCCTGATAAGTGGGATGGACAGCCTATGAAAGAAAATGAAGTACCACCCACGGCTGATAATTTTTTGGGCGAGGTATGTGTGGAATGGGAAAAAGTAGGTAAGAAATTCAAGGATCTGGGACTGAAACACTCCATAGTTCGTATAGGTATCGTGCTCGCTGCAAAAGGTGGTGCACTGGAACAAATGGCTAAACCCGTAAAACTATATGCCGGCGCTGGATTTGCCAGCGGTAAAATGTGGCAAAGTTGGGTAGCAATTGACGACCTGGCAGGAATTTTTAAACATATTACAGAGAACGAATTGGTAGGTGTTTACAACGGCGTTGCCCCCAATCCTATACAGAATAGACCTATGATGGAAGCTATAGGAGACGTTCTGGGGAAACCTGTATTTTTACCAAATGTACCAGCTTTCATGATGAAACTAATTTTAGGAGAGATGGCTGCTACAATTCTTGCCAGTCAATATGCCAGTAGTACTAAAATTGAAGAATCAGGTTACCTATTTAAACTACCGCAATTAAAGCCAGCGCTTGAGAAATATCTAGATTAGTGGTATGATTTTAAATTACCCTAAAAGCAACTACTGGTTGCATCATAATCCGGATCTTACACTGATAAAAAATAAAAGTGAATTACAAAATTTACAAGCCGGCACTACAGGAGATATCGAAATAGGCGAGAATGATAAGTTTGAAATCAAAATGGCACGATGGATTGAGAACGAGATGCCTGATTTAGATGAATCAAAAACGTATGTTATACAGTTGAGTCATTTGGTTAAATGGATGAAAGTATTAGAAGTAGTGCTTATGTTGGGATTCATCATTTATGTCAACTTAGTAGACTGGCAATGGTGGACCATGATGATTTCAATCTTGGTATTAGTAGCTGCTCATTTTGGGCTGTATAAATTTATCCAGAAAAATAAACCTATCACTTTGATGGAGCAAAATAGCGCTGAATCTTATCATAATCTAGAAGTCAATTTATAGAAAATAATTTACTTCACTATCTATACGGCCTTCTCACAGGTTCACAGGTTTATATATAGCATATGATCATAGATCATTGATACAGTGAATAAACTACTTATTAAATATCGAACCAATAGAGCATTCGCGTTATCAACATCTAGGCTGTAATATTTAGATTATATAAGTCTTCAAATGTGATGGAAGAATAACGATAGAATCTGGTTAAGCCGGTAAAAATTTATAAATCCCAGATGATTATTAAACATAAAAAAGCCTCCGTAAGGAGGCTTTCATCATCATCTAACCTAAAACTGATTACTTAGTAGCAACCAGATTTACTTTTAATATTATATCGTCAGATATTGCTTTATCAGCAACAATGTCAGTAAAGTTTGCAGACCCGTACTTAATTCCCCAATCTGTTCTATCGATCGTGAATTCTTCAGATGTCAACATCATTTTGTCTCCGTCATAAGTAACATCAACTGGAAAAGAAACATTTTTCGTAACGTCTTTTAAAGTAAGGTTACCTTGTAATGTATTTCCGTCAAGTCCAGTTATCACAAATTTTGCAGTTGGATATTCTGGTGTATTGAAAAAGTCAGTTTGCTTACCGTCCGCCGTACCTTCTAGGTGTGACTTAAGGTTCATAGCACCTTCTTCATCTAGATCTGTTACTGTAATGGAAGTCATATCGATTGTGAACTCGCCACCTTCAACAGTTTCTCCGTTGACAAAAACGAGACCGTCTTTTACATCAATCGCCCCAGTATGGTCTGTTCCTGGCTTTGAACCTATCCATTCAATAGTAGAAGCAGCTGCATCTACATTGTAGGTTACTGCTTCATCGCTTGCCATAGCTTCTGTTTCTGCATCGGTTGCATCCACTTCGTTTTGATTGCTTTTGCAAGAAACAGTAAATGCTATTACTGCTGCTAAGCTGGACATTTTTAAGAAATTACGTGTCATTTTGATTGGTTTTATTAATGCGCAAAAATAGATGTACCTACAATTAAAAACGTTAATATATTGCTAAATCTAATTCGGTGACATTTTGACACGAGCGGTCATGTGGCAGCACTTTTGACTATTGCGTGCAGTAGCATTGAGGTTAAGTTCGCTTTCGCGAAAGCAAACAATTTCTCTCACTACCTAACAAGAAAAAGAATTTTAAGAAAGTCAGGATATGGCAAAGAAAGATAATAAAGAAAAAGAAGAGCTTCTAGATGATCAAGTTGTTGAGCAGGAGCATTCAGAAAATGAGGTGGAAGAGCGATCTGTAGAGGATGTACTTGCAGAGGATTTACAGATAGAAAAGGACCGTTTTTTAAGGTTGTTTGCAGAGTTTGAGAATTTCAAGCGACGGACTGCCAAAGAACGTATCGATCTGTTCAAAACTGCTGGGGAAGGCGTGCTTAAAGACTTGATTCCCGTACTGGATGATTTTGATCGTGCACTCATTGAAATAGGTAAATCAGAGGATAAGCAACTGGCAGAAGGAGTGGTGTTAATTCATAACAAATTGCGCAATACTTTAAATTCTAAAGGACTTGAAGTGATTGATGTGAGAGCTGGAGATACTTTCAATGCAGACTTGCATGAGGCGGTAACTCAAATACCGGCACCCAGTGATGATATGAAAGGAAAGATTATTGACGTGATTGAAAAAGGATATAAACTGGGAGATAAGATAGTACGTTTCCCTAAAGTGGTGATAGGACAATAGTATGGCAGATTATTATGAAATTTTAAGCGTTTCTAGAAGCGCTACGACAGCAGAGGTTAAGAAGGCATATCGCAAGAAAGCCATTGAGCATCACCCAGATAAAAATCCAGGGGACGCGACGGCAGAGGATAAATTTAAGATGGCGGCAGAGGCTTACGAGACTCTAAGCGACCCACAGAAGAAATCTAGATACGATCAGCTAGGTCACCAGGCTTACACCTCTGGTGGTGGTCAGGGATTCGGCGGTGGTGGAGCAGGCGGCTTTGGCGGTATGGATATGGATGACATTTTTAGTCAGTTCGGCGACATATTCGGCGGCGGTGGCGGTGGCGGCGGATTTTCTGGTTTTGGAGGATTCGGTGGCGGTGGTCAAAGGCGTGTAAAAGGAAAGGATTTGCGCATACGCGTTTCCCTTACTCTTGAAGAAGCTGCAAATGGCGTTGAGAAAAAAGTAAAAGTAAAGCGTAAAAAGCAGGCGGCTGGCGTAACCTATAAAACCTGTACGACCTGTAAAGGGTCAGGGCAGATAGCTCGCATTCAGAATACAATTCTGGGGCGTATGCAAACCAGTGCTCCTTGTACCACTTGTGGTGGATCAGGGCAAACTTTAGATAATAAACCAGCTGGAGCTGATGCTCACGGACTTATTACCGATGAAGAAACGGTGTCTATCAAAATACCAGCAGGTGTTGAGAGTGATATGCGATTGAAAGTAGGAGGGAAAGGAAACGAGGCTCCTGGAAATGGGATAAGTGGTGATCTTCTAGTGGATATTGAAGTAAAACCCCATGCAGAACTACAGCGGGAAGGAAATAACCTTCATTATGATCTTTATGTAAGTGTTCCCGAAGCAATATTAGGAACTTCTAAGGAAATTAAAACAGTGAGTGGTAAAGTACGTATCCCTATCGATGCAGGAATTCAAAGCGGTAAAATATTAAGGTTGAGAGGTAAAGGAATGCCTAGTCTTAATGGTTACGGAACAGGTGATTTGCTGGTTCATGTAAACGTATGGACACCAAGAGACCTAAATAAGGAACAAAAAGACTTTTTTGAAAATATGAAAAATGACTCACACTTTGAGCCAGCGCCCGAAGTAGGCGATAAATCATTTTTTGAAAAGGTAAAAGACATGTTTTCTTAAGGAAATGTTATGAAAAATAGAAAATTAAGTTATATTTGAGTGACCGTTGGTTAACCAACCAATTGTTATTTTTCTTTTTCATAGCAATTTTTCCCACCTCCCAAGCAATTGGGAGGTGGGTTTTTTTATGACATATTTGAAATGGATTTGATTCTATTAAAAAATTCAAAAATCACGATTAGTACTTTGTATATTATTAATTTAGCGGCATTAACAAGTCTATGGAATACGCTCTAGAAGCTCTCAGCATTTCTAAATCCTACGGTAACTATAAAGCACTCAATGATGTGACTATTCAAGTTCCTAAAGGAAGCATATATGGATTATTAGGGCCTAATGGCGCTGGTAAAACATCACTTATAAGGATCATCAATCAAATTACCGCTCCCGATCAAGGAATGGTAAAGCTTAATAGTGAACCGCTGCAACCGCATCATATATCTCAAATAGGTTATATGCCAGAGGAGCGCGGTTTGTATAAATCAATGAAGGTAGGTGAGCAATGTATCTATCTGGCCCAACTTAAAGGAATGAAAAAGGCAGAGGCTAAAGAAAAGCTTTTGTTCTGGTTTGAACGCCTAGGTATGCAAGGCTGGTGGAATAAAAAACTCCAAGAACTTTCTAAAGGGATGGCGCAAAAAGTCCAGTTTATTGTAACTGTTCTTCATGAGCCTGATATTCTAATTTTTGACGAGCCGTTCTCTGGATTTGATCCATTGAATGCAGATTTGATCAAGGATGAAATTTTACGTCTGCGAGATTTAGGATCCACTATAATATTCTCTACTCACCGCATGGAAAGCGTAGAGGAATTATGTGATTATATCGCGCTGATTAATAAATCAAATGTTGTTTTACAAGGTAAATTGAATGAGGTGAAACAAACCTATCGCAACCGTACTTATGCGGTGTCGGTTATTTGTTCAGATCATCAACGAGCGATACGTCAAATGAAAAGTATTGTGGACGTAGAACCAGCAGAATTTAGAGGGTTAGACAATACAACAGATATGACAATACGGATTCCTGAAGATGTAACGATCCCGCAAGTTTTGCAAGAGCTTACCAGTTTGGGGGAGTTGACACACTTCAGCGAGGTTATTCCTAGTGTCAATGAAATATTTATTAAAACGGTACGTGAGGATGGATAAGTTGTGGTTGATTTTAAAGCGGGAATATATCAATAAGGTGCGCAATCGTACGTTTGTGATCATGACATTTGTGAGTCCATTGATATTCATAGGAGTCATATTACTAATAGGCTGGCTTACCAGTGTTAATAATAGTGACTTGAAAAAAGTTGCGATTCTGGATGAAACTGGTGAAAACTTCACTGCATTATTTGAAGATACCAGCGACTATGATTATCAGAACTTAGAAAGTGTAACTTTAGAAAACGCACTTAAGATAAGTACCGACAATAGTAACTACGGATTGATTCATATTACTAGTGATGCAAATTCTGAGGTAAAAGCGATTATTTACAGTGATGACTCACCATCAGTTTCATTTATAAACTCCATAGAAGACCGTCTTTCAAAAAAAGCCACTGAAGACAAATTAGTGAGTGAAGGAGTTGATTTAAATATGCTTGAAAATTCAAGAATAGATGCTAATGTAGCACTGCAAACCTATTCTGGAGTGGTTAGTAGTAAAGCATCCAGTTGGGTGAAAATTGCGCTGGGTGGTGCTTCAGGATATTTATTAATGATGTTCATTATTATTTATGGCAACATGGTGATGCGATCTGTGATTGAGGAAAAAACGAACAGGATTATTGAGATCATAGTGAGTTCTGTGAAGCCTATATATTTGATGTTGGGTAAAATCATAGGAACGTCACTCGCTGGTGTGACCCAGTTTGTAATTTGGATAATTTTGGGATTGATTTTGATTGTGGTGGGATCTGCCGTATTTGGGGTAGAAGCCTTTCAAAATCCTGCCAGCCAGGATATGGTTAATCAAGCACAGAATACAGATCAGATTCAAATGATAGTGAACGACATCATGCAACTACCACTTGCAACAATGATTAGCTGTTTCTTGATCTATTTTATAGGAGGTTATTTTTTATATGCAGCCATTTACACGGCCATAGGAGCAGCTGTTGACAGTGAGACAGATACACAACAATTTATGCTACCCGTTATTTTGCCTTTAATGCTATCGATATACGTTGGTTTTTTCAGTGTGATAGATAATCCTAACGGCACCATCGCAGTAATCTTTTCTTACATACCACTTACATCACCTATAGTGATGTTAATGCGTATTCCTTTTGGTGAGATTACGTGGTGGCAATTAGCAATCAGTATATCCATTCTATATGTATCTATAGTATTAGTAGCATATCTAGCTGCTAAAATTTATAGAATCGGTATTTTGATGTATGGTAAGAAAACCACATGGAAAGACCTGTATAAATGGCTTAAATACTAATGGATCTCGACTGGCAAAAAATAGAAGACTTTTTTACCTATCCAATAATTGAGTCTTCTGGAAAGGATTCATTTCATTTAGATACGTGGATGTTGATTCTTACGGCTATTGGAATAATCGCGGTAAGTTTATCATTGCGTGCCATCAGGAAGGTTTTTACCCGTAAAATGAATTCAACTGATAAACTCAAGTTTGAAAGCATTTTTAAGTTTTTCAACTACTTAGTTTATCTGATTGTTCTTTTAATAATTCTCCACAGTTACTCCGTTAAACTAACAGCAGTTTTAACGGCTAGTGCGGCAATATTCGTTGGGATAGGTTTTGCGCTGCAGGATTTTTTCAAAGACATCATTGCAGGAATCACCATATTGATCGATAAATCATTACTCATTGATGATGTTATTGAAACCCATGGCACGATAGGACGCGTTTTTGAAATTAGGTTGCGCAGTACGCGTGCCATAACCAGAGACGATAAAGTGCTTATAATTCCCAACCATCTATTTTTGACCGAAACGATTTTTAATTATACTCAAAATCATACCAAGACGAGAGAAGTAGTTGAGGTAGGTGTTGCTTATGGAAGTGATGTTAGGTTAGTGGAGCAGTTGCTACTGCAGTGTGCAAAGTCTGAGAAAACGATTCTTAAAAGTCCTGAACCATTTGTGATGTTTAATAACTTCGGAGAAAGTAGTTTAGACTTTGGAATTTATTATTACGTTAGGGATAGTTTCACAGATCCACGGGTGAAGAGTAATGTGCGATTTGAGATCGAAAAGGTTTTTAGGGAACACAACATCTCCATTCCTTTCCCACAAAGAGATGTGCATTTCTATCAATCAAACCCTATTAACCTTAAAAGCATTGATAATAAAGATTCCAGTAATAAAGATTCACCATTAAAAGATGAAAACCTGTAGTCATATTATGGTGAGATCGCTTTCGCGAAAGCGTACAATTCACAAAAAACAATAACATGTACCGGACAAATTAGGTACCTTTAAAGTTTCCTATGAAAAATATACTGAGAGTCATTCTCTTATTATGCGCGACGAGTTATAGCTTGAACGCACAAACCACCGATCTTGCTAGGGTGGAGTATTTAAATATTCCATTTTCAAAATCTGACAATTCAATTCAACGATATCGCGCTTTTATTCAAGCACCCATACCGCTAGACAACGATCTCAATAAATTAATCGTCATAGGTTTGGAATATCGATATGTAGATATCAACATCAAAGACATGGTTCCCTTTGATACTGAAATTGTTTCCTCCACTCAAAATATGGAAGTTAGTCTGGGCTATGTATTTAGATCATCCTCAAACCCAGACTGGAGGTTTGGGATTAGAGGTCTTGCAAGAATCAGTTCAAATTTACAGGATGAACCTATAAGCGATGACTTCATATATGGTGCTGCAGGATATGCTATTTATGATAAGACTAAAGATGAGAATGTGGATAAACCCTACCGCTGGATTTTAGGATTAGAATACACGACTACACCGGGAAGAAATTATCCATTACCTATAATAAATTATTATCGCGAGTTTGCACCTAACTGGACTTATACCTTAGGAGTTCCTAAGACTAATGTGCGTCGTTATTTGAATGACTCACACAAGGATGCCATACAGGCGTTTGTGACGCTTGATAATTTTTATGGAAACATACAGCAGAATATCAACATCGATGGACAGACGGCAGAAAATATTTCAATGACGGTAGTTTTAGCAGGATTGGGATATGAACACTATTTTACAGATCATTTATTATTTTACGGTTACGGCGCCTATACTATTAGCAATGACTTTAGATTAAGGGACAATGATCGAAACGATATTTATACCATTAATGAAGACAACAGTTTCTACTTTAGAACTGGTCTTAAATTTAAGTTTTAATGACTTCAAGCATATTATTGATAGAGGATGAAGCAGCAATTAGAAGAGTGCTATCAAAAATCCTCCAAGAAGAAAATAAAGGATATAAGGTTACAGAGGCAACAGACGGTATTGAGGGTGTTGAACTAGTCCGTGATAATGACTATGACCTCGTTTTGTGCGATATTAAAATGCCCAAAATGGACGGTGTAGAAGTTCTAACTGCCATTAAAAAAATCAAGCCAGAGATTCCCGTGGTTATGATTTCAGGACACGGCGATCTTGATACAGCTGTAAACACTATGAGATTAGGTGCTTTTGATTATATCGCAAAACCGCCAGATCTCAATAGGTTATTGAACACCGTTAGAAATGCTCTGGATCGTAAAGAACTGGTCGTTGAAAATAACCGACTTAAGAAAAAGGTAAGTAAGAATTATGAAATGGTGGGTGATAGCGAGCTCATCTTTATAATCAAGAACATCATTGAAAAGGTAGCACCTACAGATGCCAGGGTTCTTATAACTGGAGAAAACGGAACAGGAAAGGAACTTGTCGCACACTGGTTGCACGAGAAAAGTAAGAGGTCTGCAGGACCTTTTATTGAAGTGAACTGTGCAGCAATACCCAGCGAACTCATAGAAAGCGAACTTTTTGGACATGTTAAAGGAAGTTTTACGGGAGCCAATAAAGACCGCGCTGGAAAATTTGAAGCAGCAAACGGCGGTACTATTTTTCTAGACGAGATAGGAGATATGAGCCTTAAAGCACAAGCTAAAGTTTTAAGGGCACTTCAAGAAAACAAAATCCAGCGCGTTGGAAGTGATAAGGATATTAAAGTGGATGTGCGTATACTGGCAGCAACAAACAAAAACCTGAAAAAGGAAATAGAGGAAAGTAACTTCAGGGAAGACTTGTATCACCGTCTTGCAGTAATCTTGTTGAATGTTCCTTCCCTCAATGAACGGCGTGAGGATATACCATTACTCGCAAACTTTTTTGCAGAAAAAATTGCTAAAGAACACGGTACTCAAACTAAAGCCTTTGACGATAAAGCACTCAAGTTGCTACAGGAATATGACTGGACCGGTAACATACGTGAGTTGCGCAACGTTATAGAACGATTGATTATCTTAGGGGGTAAACAAATAAGCGAGAAAGACGTAAAGTTGTTCGCTAGTAAATAATAGCTATGAATCTTGAAAGTTACCGCGCCACTCCCGATAAAAAACTATCGGACTTCAATACCGTTGCTAATGAGCCGCTCAAAAAGAAGGCCGCTAAAAAGGCACTGAAAAAATCACGGAAGGCATTAGCAGATTTTCAAGAGCGATTGTACGCAGACGACCGCAAGGCTATTTTAGTTTGCTTTCAGGGAATGGATACATCGGGTAAAGACAGCCTCATTCGGGAAGTATTTGAGGATTTTAATGTTCGCGGTGTGGAACAGCATAGTTTCAAGACACCTACAGATCTCGAGTTATCTCACAATTATTTGTGGCGTCACTATATAGCTTTGCCCAGTAAAGGACATTTTGGGATATTCAACCGCACTCACTATGAAAATGTACTCGTTACAAGAGTTCATCCAGAGTATTTACTTAAAGAAAACCTCCCGGGAATTCGTGAGGTTGAAGATATTGATGATGATTTCTGGCAAATGCGCTTTAAACAGATCAATGATTTTGAAGAGACCCTGGTTCAGAATGGAACAATCATTTTCAAGTTCTTTTTGAATCTAAGCAAGAAGGAGCAAAAGAACCGTTTATTACGCAGGCTTAACCTTCCAGAAAAGAACTGGAAATTCTCTGCTGGAGATTTGAAAGAGCGACTGCTCTGGGATGATTATATGAAAGCTTATGATGATGCCATTCAAAATACCTGTAAGAAAAATGCACCATGGTTCGTGATTCCTGCAGATGATAAACCCATGGCCAGATTAATCGTTGCCAATATTCTTTTGCATCATTTAGAGGGTCTGGAAAATATTAAATTTCCACATTTAGACGACGATACTGCAGGTCGATTAGAAGAATTCAAGGCGGTTTTGAATAACGAGTAAATCATATTTATAATTCGATTTGTAAACATCTCGCTTTCGCGAAAGCGGTTTCCCACATAGAAAGAAATCAGATTTTGTAATTTTTGAACAGCAACTTTTAGTTATCTAAGCCATGAAAGAATTGCATGATTTACTAGAAACTTTAATCAGTACATTGCAAGGTACTTGGAGTTCTATTGCATTTCTGAAGATTAAGAATGAACTCCATAGAGGCTTTACAATAAACCATCCCGCTGTTTTCATCCCCTGGAATATTACGGAAAATGAATTGGCACTACTGTTTTCAGGAAAGAAGCTGCAACATATTTCAGAAGGATATTACACATTACCCTGTGAACCTTTAAAAGGATTGGATTGCACCGTAGGCTTTCATTTCAATCTGCAGTTAAACGGAATCTTAAACGAATTAGAATTCTTTAGAGTTGAGCCGGAAGGTTGAAAGCGATCTTTTGCGCTATTACAATCTCATTTTGAAAATAAATTTGGAAATGCCACAAGCGGATTTCAGGGCTCTAACGGCTTTCTTAACTATACATGGAACTTCAAAAGAGTTCAAATCGTTCATTTTATACAAGATTGATTTGGATATGAGGAACATTTGAGAGTTAAAAGGGTTAAGTGACAAAAAAAGCACTGACAAGCAGTTGTTTTCCAAGCTTTCATTAGCATTTGCAATAGAAGATAAGATTTCTAAAATGCAATTTTCGAATCAATCCAACTCTATTTCTTTTATATAAAGGAGGTTTGTTTCAATAATCACTTGGTCCATTAATAGTCGAGTTCTAAGAAGCTATCTTTACCGACTTTTTACAGATGATACTTTCAAAATACACCGTCGAATTCAAACGTAACATGACCATTGCTTTGCCTATTATGGCGGGACAGGTTGCGCATCTTTTAGTAGCCCTCGCAGATAATATTATGGTGGGCAAGTTGGGTGCTGAGCAGCTAGCAGCGGTTTCATTAGGGAACACCTTTATTTTTATCGCATTGTCTGTCGGTATGGGGTTCTCATTTGCAATCACACCTTTAGTTGCAGAGGCTGATGGAAATAAGAATGTGGAAGTTGCCAGAGCTGCCTTTCATAATGGATTTGTAATGTGTGCGATAAACGGTTTGTTATTAGTACTAATCCTATTTTTTGCTGAGCCCATTTTATACAAAATGGATCAACCAGAAGAGGTTGTGCGTCTGGCCATTCCATACATGCGCATCGTTGGCTTCTCACTCATACCGTTAATGTTGTTTCAAGCGATGAAGCAATTTTCAGACGGGTTGTCGCTCACGCGCAATGCCATGTTTGCCACACTCATTGCAAATATTCTAAATGTGGGATTAAACTACCTTTTGATTTATGGAACATTTGGCTTTCCTAGATTAGAAGTGGAAGGAGCTGCCATAGGAACGTTGATTTCCCGTGTAGTGATGGTTATCTTGCTTTATTTTATTTTGAAACATAGCAAGGCTACAATGATATACTTCCAGGAATTCAGCAAGCTTTCTTGGACTTACTTTAAGTCACTTATAAATTTAGGCCTTCCCACAGCGCTGCAAATGTTCTTTGAGGTGTCACTGTTTACCTCTGCAATTTTTCTGTCGGGAGTTTTGGGAACAGAACATCAAGCAGCAAATCAGATCGCATTGAACCTCTCAGCACTAACCTTTATGGTGGGAGTAGGGCTTAGCGTGACAGCGACGATACGAGTGGGGAATCACCTAGCTCCTGAAAAGCGACCAAACTTGATACGTATAGCAAGATCTATTTTTCTCATGGCATTAATAGTAGACATTTTGTTTGCTGCACTGTTCTTCTTCGGAAGAAATTTACTGCCAATCATATATATCCAAGATCCAGAAGTGATCAAGTTAGCATCCGGTCTGTTGTTAATTGCCGCATGGTTTCAAATTAGTGATGGACTCCAGGTGGTAGTTTTGGGAGCATTACGCGGCCTACAAGACGTTTGGATTCCTAGTTTGATTTGTTTCTGCGCCTATTCATTGATCGGTTTCCCCATATCCTACTACACATCTCAAGTTGCGGGTTATGGAATCGACGGTATTTGGTTGGGGCTTTTGGCGGGACTATCCGTTTCTGCCCTATTAATGTACATGCGCTTCCGTCACCTTTCTAGAAGACCTATAAGATAGCGATATCAAGCATAAGGATGATTTTAAATTAGAAGTAATGCCTTTATAATTATTACGAATAAAAAGTTCGCTTTCGCGAAAGCCTACATTCATCATCTCCCTACACCATATAAAAAGTATAAACTTTTTAAACATACGTCTAGAGGTCTTTTCAGTTTAAAGATTGCTCAAAATAGAAATACAGAGAGGACACTTCTATTATTCAACAAGAAACTCAAACCGCTGTTTTCTCACAGCAACAAACCTGGCTATGATACCAGCGATATTAAAAGTGGATAAAGTTCATTCGTTCACACGTGCTGATTCTCTTTAGTATTGAAACATGAGCTCAGCATTAAAAGATATGAGTTCGGGAAAGGAAGCACAGATACCACCCCAATATCAATAAAGTTCTCCTTCAGGGCTGGAAGATGCAAACCACTACAGCTTGGACTTAAACATCAAGCTCCGACAATCCAACATACAGAACAAGAGTATAATTTAAAGTCACAAGATAACGGAGTCTATATAATGGTAGTAGAAGGGGCTATTGAAATTAATGACACCACACTCAGCTACAGGGACGCGATAGCAATAA
>NZ_JADFCO010000065.1 GCF_015356755.1 Nonlabens antarcticus
TTGCAGTCGCAGTTTGCAGTCGCAGTTTGCAGTCGCAGTTTGCAGTCGCAGTTTGCAGTCGCAGTTTGCAGTCGCAGTTTGCAGTCGCAGTTTGCAGTCGCAGTTTGCAGTCGCAGTTTGCTTTGCTGCGCAAATCAAACTGCGTACGTTTTTAATAGTTAAGATTACTTATGGAATTTGAAAATTTAATTGCTTATCAGAAAGCTTATAATAATGCAATGTCCATTTTTGAGATCTCAAAATCGTTTCCAACTGTAGAAAAGTATGCTGTTACAGATCAAATAAGAAGATCTTCTCGCAGTGTTTGTGCAAATATTGCCGAGGCCTATCGCAAACGACGCTATCCCAAACATTTCATAAGCAAACTAACCGATGCTGATGGAGAGAATTCTGAAACTGCTGTTTGGATCAGGTTTGCTCTAGACTGCAACTATATAAAAAAAGAACATTTTGATTCCATCTACAGTGAAACCTTGGAAATAGGAAAGCTCATCAACTATATGATCAATAATCCTAATAAATTTGGATGCGGGATCTGAGTAGTGACATACTCGATTTCAGCACAAAAGGGGAGTAATTTTCTTTCACCCTGACTGAAAACTGAGACTGAAAACTGACACTAATTTACCGCCATAAAAAAACTGGAAACTCGAATTGAAAACCTTATTCACCCTAACTGAAAGCTGAGACTGTGACTAAAAACTCGATTGCACCAGACTGAAAACTGACACTAATTTATCTACATAAAAAACTGAAAGCTGAGACTGGGACTGAAAACTCATTTTCCAATAAACTTCGATTCAAATTATAAATCACAAATAACCCCAATCACTACATTTGTAGTATTAAATTAAAAGAATGAAAGCATACGTATTTCCAGGTCAAGGAGCACAGTTTACAGGAATGGGAAAAGATCTTTACGACCGTTTTGAGGTGGCTAGAGACCTTTTTCATAAAGCAAATGAAATATTAGGTTTTGATATTTCTAAAATCATGTTTGAAGGAACTGCTGAGGAATTGAAGGAAACAAAAGTGACTCAACCAGCGGTGTTTTTACATTCTGTGATTTTGGCGCGGGTTATGGGCAATGATTTTGCACCAGATATGGTCGCTGGTCATAGCTTGGGAGAACTAAGTGCCTTAACCGCAGTGGGAGCGCTTAGTTTTGAAGATGGATTGAGACTCGTTAGTGAACGTGCTCTCGCCATGCAGGCTGCCTGTGAAATGCAGGCCAGCACTATGGCAGCGATCCTAGGAATTGCAGACGATGTCATAGAAAGTGTGTGTAAAAGCATTCAAGGTGTCGTTGTCCCAGCAAATTACAATTGTCCTGGCCAACTCGTTATCTCTGGAAAAATACCAGCCGTGGAAGAAGCTTGTGCGATTCTTAAAGAAAGAGGAGCCAAAAGAGCCTTAATTCTTCCCGTAGGCGGTGCTTTTCATTCTCCGCTTATGGAACCCGCAAGAGAACGCCTTGCAAAAGCAATTGATGCAACTGACTTTGAAAAACCGGACTGTCCCATTTATCAAAATGTAACTACTCTTGCAACTACTGCAACGGGAGACATCATTACTAACCTAATCTACCAACTCACCGCACCCGTTAAATGGACACAGTCCATCCAGGAAATGATCAAAGACGGCGCTACAGAGTTTATTGAGGTAGGCCCAGGAAAAGCATTGCAGGGAATGATTGGGAAGATTGATAGGAATGTAGCTGTTAGTCAGGCGGTAGCTTCTTAAAAAATATAATATTTAAAAGAGAATTATTAAAAACACACCCCCAAAAAGCTAGCTTTTTGGGGGTGTGTTTTTGTGATCAAAAGTCAGTAATTATCTAAGTTCAAAATGATCTATATTTTGTGGACTTTATGTTTATTTATCTAACACCTGCTGCTACAACATAATCTTATATCTCTAATTTACTATCTCGGTTAAAACAAAAAAGCGATCTCAAATGAGATCGCTTTTCTATACTTTTAGGTTGATGTTCAAATATTTGAACACCTAAACTGTTCTCGACTGTGCTCGAACTGACAGTGTAAATGGTAATCTATAGTTCCAGCGCCTTCTTCACATCATTATCCATCAACAACTCAATCGGGTTTTCTAATGCCTCTTTAATCGCTACTAAGAATCCTACAGATTCCTTGCCGTCTATGATTCTGTGGTCATAAGAAACCGCTAGATACATCATAGGACGTGCAACGATATCGCCATCGATAACTACTGGTCGTTCGATGATGTTGTGCATTCCCAAAATCGCACTCTGTGGCGGATTTATAATAGGCGTGCTCATCATGCTGCCGAAGATTCCGCCGTTTGTGATGGTGAAGGTACCTCCCGTCATTTCATCAACGGTAATTTCTCCATCTCTTGCGCGTAAAGCTAGTCGCTTGACTTCCTGCTCGACTCCTCTAAAGGATAGATTTTCTGCATTTCTTATTACGGGAACCATCAAGCCTTTAGGGCCAGAAACTGCAATGGAAATGTCAGCGAAATCGTAAGATATCATTTCTTTACCATCGATCATAGAATTTACCGCTGGGTACATTTCTAATGCTCTGGTAACGGCTTTAGTGAAGAAGGACATAAACCCTAAACCAACACCGTGTTTCGCTTTAAACGAATCTTTATACTCTGTGCGCAATGCAAATATCGCGTGCATATCTACCTCATTAAAAGTAGTTAGCATCGCTGTTTCATTCTTCACGCTTACCAATCGCTCTGCTACCTTACGTCGCAGCATAGAAAGCTTAGATCGGGATTCTCCACGAGATCCAGATCCTGGGGTTCCCATGGATGGTTTAGAGTTTACGGCATCGTCTTTAGTTATGCGGCCATCACGGCCGGATCCAGAAACCGACTTGGCATCGACTCCTTTTTCATCCATAATTTTCTTGGCAGCAGGACTAGGCGTTCCGCTGGCATATGTTTTCTTAGCTTGCTCCGGCTGTGGTGCTTTTTCAGAATTCTTTTTGTCTTCTGTTTTTTCGTCTTTCTTGTTAAGTTCCTTTTCGGGATCGCTACCGCCACCTTCGTCGCCCTTGCCCATGGAGGACGGCGCATCCTTAGCATCTTCTTCATTGCTATCAGCATCACTTTTCTTCTTGCTGTCTTTCTTGTCGCTAGAACCTCCTTTGTTGGGGTTTTCTGCTTCCGTATCGATCAGACAGACTACGGCGCCTACTGCAACAGCATCGCCTTCTTCAGCTTTCAGGGTGATGATACCGCTGGCTTCCGCTGGAAGTTCCAGTGTTGCCTTATCGCTATCAACCTCTGCAATGGCTTGGTCTTTTTCAACCCAGTCACCGTCAGCGACTAACCATTCTGCTATTTCTACTTCTGTAATCGACTCGCCCGGTGAGGGCACTTTCATTTCTAGAGCCATAATATTATTTGTTGGTATTAAATACGTCTTCTATTACTCTCGCTTGCCTTGCCTTAGATCTCGTTGAGCTTCCTGAGGCTGGAGCGGCATACATATTTCTGGAACATACGCGCCAGCTTCTGGTTTCTTTCATGTGCAGCATTAAGTGGGAATATGCCCCCATATTGCGTGGTTCTTCCTGTGCCCACACAACATCTTTCGATCCGTATTTTTTGATTATTTTATTAATCTGCTTTATAGGTAATGGGAACAATTGCTCCACTCTTACAATGGCAACATCTGTCCGTTCTTGTTTCTCTCTTTCTTCAATAAGATCATAGTAGAATTTTCCACTGGTGAATACTAATGTGTTCGCTTTCGCGAAAGCGTCTCCGTCCACATCAATAACTTCTTGAAAATGACCTTTAACAAACTCATCAACGGTGCTTATGGCACGCGGCGACCTCAACAAAGATTTAGGCGTGAATACCACCAACGGTTTGCGGTAGTTCACCAACATCTGACGTCTCAATAAGTGGAACATATTTGCTGGTGTGGTGCAGTTTGCCATCCACATATTGTCTTTGGCACACATCTGTAAATAGCGCTCCATACGGGCACTTGAATGCTCTGCTCCCTGACCTTCATAACCATGTGGCAATAATAAAACGAGCCCATTCTGGTTCTTCCATTTATCTTCACCGGCACTGATGTACTGGTCGATCATGATCTGCGCACCGTTAGAGAAATCGCCAAATTGCGCCTCCCATATCGTGAGCGTTTCTGGCTGTGCCATCGCATAACCATATTCAAAACCTACCACTCCATATTCTGAAAGGTGGGAATTGTAAATCTCCATCTTACCCTTTACATCTAGGAAATTATGAAGGGTGAATTCTTCCTCGTCATTCTCTGACTTCACTACCGCATGGCGGTGGGAAAACGTTCCTCGTTCCACATCCTGACCACTCATGCGGACGTTGTAACCTTCCTGCATCAATGATCCATAGGCAAGGTGCTCGCCCATGGCCCAGTCCAGTTTATTCTCATCAAACATTTCTTGTCTGGACTCGACGATCTTCTTGATCTTCTTGATAAAGTTTTCACCTTTAGGTAAGGTTGAAATGACTTTAGTAATCTCTTTTAATTTTTTCTTATCGACTCCAGTCTTCACGACTTTCATCATCATATCTTCATCTGCAGTCTCATAACCTTCCCATTCATCTTGCATGAATGGTGTTATCACTGTATTTTCTTGTTTTCTGGAAGTAGCGAGTTGATCTTCTAATTTACCCTTAAATTCCTTTTCTAAATCGGCTACCGTTCCTTCTTCAATGATTCCCGCCTTCAACAATTTATCTGCATAAATGTCACGAGTATTCTCGTGCTTGCTGATTGCCTTATACAATTGTGGTTGCGTGAAGCGCGGCTCATCGCCTTCATTGTGACCGTATTTTCTATAACCTAATAGGTCAATGAATACGTCACTCTTAAACTGCATTCTATATTCAAAAGCAAAATTCATCGCGTGTACAACAGCCTCTGCATCATCTGCATTAACGTGAAGTACTGGCGATAAGGTCACTTTAGCGATATCTGTACAGTATGTACTGGATCTCGCGTCTAGGTAATTTGTGGTGAATCCTACCTGATTATTAACTACTAAATGTATAGTTCCTGCTGTTTTGTAGGCATCTAACTTGGCCATTTGGACAACTTCATAAACGATACCTTGACCTGCAATGGCAGCATCACCATGCAACACGATGGGCAGCACCTTAGAAAAATCGTCAGGTGTGTGCATATCTTGTTTGGCACGTGCAATTCCCTCAACGACCGCTCCTACTGTTTCCAGGTGTGACGGGTTAGGAACAATATTTATATTGATATGGTTGCCATTATCTGTTTTACGCTTGCTGGTATAACCTAAGTGGTATTTTACATCACCATCAAAAACATCCTGCTCGTAATCTTTACCATCAAATTCTGAAAAAATATCAGAAACGGGTTTACCAAAGATATTTGACAACACATTTAAACGACCACGGTGAGCCATTCCCAGTACAAACTGGTTCACGCCATGATCTGCAGCATTCTCAATTAAAGCGTCTAAAGCAGGAATCAAGGACTCATTTCCTTCTAGGGAGAATCGCTTTTGACCTACGTATTTTGTATGTAAAAATGATTCAAAAGAAACAGCTTCATTGAGCTTCTTGAGAATCTGTATTTTTTTAGAATTATCAAATTCAGGATGATTAGCATTGCGATGCAACCAGCTCTGGATCCACTTGACCTGTTCTGGAGAGCGCACGTACATGTACTCCACACCTATACTCTGACAATATACTTTTTGTAAATGGTCGAGGATGTTCTTTAGTGTTGTCTTGCCCAACCCTATCAATTCCCCAGATTCAAAATCTGTAGAGAGATCTTCATCTGACAATCCAAAATTACTCAAGTCTAAAGTAGGTGTGTACTGGCGGCGTTCCCGTACCGGGTTTGTTTTTGTGAATAAATGTCCACGAGTGCGGTAACCATCGATAAGTTGTACTACTTGAAACTCTTTACGCATCTGGTTAGATACGTCCACACAGAAATCTTCACCTTTATCCTCATAGACTACTTGAACATCGCCGTCGCCTGCAGACTCCATTCCAAAGTCAAACCCTTGAAAGAAGGCTCTCCAGGATGGCTCCACGCGATCCGGATTTGTTAAATATTCATCGTAAAGTCCAGCGAAATATGCAGTGTGTGCTGCATTGAGAAAAGAAAATCTATCCATAAATCTATCGGGAAAGCTCCCGTTTTCAATCGTTACAGCAAAAATACAGAATTGCCTCTCTTCATCATAACCTTTTGTATATTTATAACGATTGCGTTATAAGAACCCTTTATGAAGACCAACTCTCTTAAAAATACAACATTATCTGTATTTATTTGTATTATAGCTTCAATTATCTGCCAAGCTCAAACTTCCAATGCCGATTTTTGGAACCAAGTACGTTATGGTGGTAATTTGGGAGTGAGTTTCGGTACCGGTTACACCGCCATTCAATTGGCACCTCAAGCCATCTACCAGGTCAATCCTTTTATAGGCGTGGGTCTGGGGTTGAATGGGAGTTACGTCAAGCGCAATTTTGACCGTCGCGATGGTTTTGCAAATGATAATCTAGACTACTCCAGCACCATATTAGGCGGTAGTATTATAGGTATCGCAAACCCCATAAGGGAAATACAACTAAGTGCCGACTTTGAATACCTCAACGTCAATCAGAATTTTGAGGATCCTCAATTTAGGGATGATAATTATTGGGTTCCTGCACTTTTCTTAGGTGCGGGCTATGTAAATGGGCCAGTAACCATAGGCGTGCGTTATGATGTACTTTATGATGATGGCCGCAGTATTTACAGGAATGGTTTGCAGCCATTTGTGAGGGTTCTTTTTTAAGTTTAAACTGAAACTTAAATTAATAAAAGGTTTTGTCATGCTGAATTTATTTCAGCATCTCCTCGTATGGAGTTTAGGTGATTATCAGTTAACTCTGTTGGAAAATCTGTAACACGCATAATGATCCTGCTATAATTACGGAGACCCTGAAATGAATTTAGGGTGACATGGAAAAAAGAATAACTATTGAAAATTAATTTTAAAATAAACTTCTTAATATTATTCTCTTGCATCTCTTGCAAACCGTCCACAGCACAACAAATTAAAGAAGCAGCGAGTGAAGCAGCGAGTAATGATAAATACATCTTCTTCCTCCATAATGCATTCCTAGAAACAAACGATTTAGATGCCGTCCATCCAGATTATGGTCGAGTGGAATACAAAGAAGTTATACAAAAATTCAGAGATCATGGATTTGCGATCATTAGTGAGAAGCGCAACGGAAACGTGAATGCGCTAGAATATGCTCAAGAAGTGAATAGACAAGTGGATAGTTTGATTGATTTAGGTATTGATCCGGATCGTATTACTGTCGTGGGAACCTCAAAAGGCGGTTATATTGCTCAATATATTTCAACGATCGCAAACAACCCCCAACTCAATTTTGTCTTTATAGGCAGCTTTCGCGAAACCTGCCTGTCGTGCCTTGGCAGGCAGGGCGACATGGAACAAATTCCAGAAATCAACTGGTGCGGTAATATCCTCAATATTTACGATAGGTCTGATCCCGCGGGAAATTCAGCTTTATCCAGAAAAATAGCCTCTAGTTGCGGTATTAAGCACTATAAAGATCTAGAACTGGTTACCGGTTTGCGACACGGGTTTTTATTCCAAGCGCTTGACGAATGGATGGTTCCAGCGATGCAATGGGCAGATGGGAAGTATGAATAAAATAAAATGCTACTGATTTGACAGCAGTCTAGAAGGAGCGTATCGCGTTTACAAAACTTGACTATCATTGGAATAAAACAAGCAAGCGAAGCCGTCCTGCGACGGCTTGACAAAATCCAAGAGAATTGTTCTACGATAATTTGCTGCAGCCGCTTCCAGCGAAAGTCGAGAAGGAGCGAATGTAAATTCAAAGTCCTCATATAGCCAGAACTAACCTTTTCTCGACTGTCGCTCGAAACAGGATAGGGGTATGTTAAGTAACCATCAACGATGCCATTGTCGAGAATCTTTGCACCGTGGAAGAAATGACAAGAAACATTTTACGTTTACAAAACTTGACTATCATTGGAATAAAACAAGCAAGCGAAGCCGTCCTGCGACGGCTTGACGAAATTCAGAATTGTTCTATGATAATTTGCTGCAGCCACTTCCAGCGGCAATCGAGAAGGAGCGTATCGCTTATTGCAAATGCACGCGCGTAAAGTTATTTTTACTTTTATTTTTACTTCCCTACTGCCCCAACCTAAATCGAATCTTCACCCATTCTCTAACAATAAAAGCCATTACAATTCCTTTCTCCAAATCCTTTTCGGGAACATCTGCGAGATAGTAAAGCTGCTGGAGTTTAGTATCGCTTTCTTCAATCGCTTCACTCAAAACCGACACCAATTCTTTTAAAAAAGCATCGGGTTCATTTGCTGCGATCGCCTCAAATCCTGATCGTTCGAGATCTTTATTCACCTGATTGCGGTAAACTTGGAAAATATGATTCTTTGCTTCTAGCCTTTCCTGCAGAGTGGTTAATTCCATAACTAGCTGATTCTAGACATCAAATCCTCAGAAAACTTTTTAAGGACTGCCTTGTTTTTCGGTTCCATGTCTAAGGATGCAATGGTTTTTAAAGCACTATCAGTGTAAGTCTTGATAGCTTCCAGAGTCCGATTTGCGCCACCGCTGTTTACAAAAAGCTCTTTAGCACGTTCTTTTTTATCATCGATTTGGTCAGCGTTTAGGTTGCGGTAATCTTGAGCGAATAGTGACTTTAACTCTTCTGAAAAATCATCATTATCAATCGACTTCAAATACAGATAGGTTTTCTTGTTTTCTCTGATATCACCGCCCACTTCCTTTCCAAAAGTTTCTGGATCGCCAAAGGCATCCAGATAATCATCCATCAACTGGAACGCCATGCCCAGCTGGATGCCGTATGTATATATTTTCTCCTGCTCTTCTGGGTTCTTACCAGCGATAATCGCACCCATTTGCAACGCGCAACCTACTAAAACAGACGTTTTCAATTTGATCATCAACAGATAATCCTCAACCGTAACATCTGTTCTGGTTTCAAAATCCACGTCCATCTGCTGTCCCTCGCAAACTTCCAGTGCTGTTTTAGAAAAAATACTATTTAACGCATAAAAGGATTCTGGATCATAAGAAAGAAAGCTTTGGTAAGCGATAATCATCATAGCATCACCGCTCAGGATTCCGGTATTTGTATCCCACTTTTCGTGCACCGTTTCTTTACCGCGACGTAGTGCTGCTGCATCCATAATGTCATCGTGCAACAAAGTAAAGTTGTGAAAAACCTCTATGGCCACAGCGGCATCCAGTGCTTTTTCGATATCACTTCCATACATTTCTGCACTCATCAACGTCAGCAATGGCCGCAAACGCTTCCCGCCCAGTCCTAATATATAATGCACCGGATCGTATAGTCCGCTGGGTTTTTTATGGGTGATCGTGGTGTCCAGATATTCTAAAAACTGACTCCTTAAATTTTCAATGCTAGTCATAAGTTCAAAAATAGCAAAGGAACTATCATACACAGCTCATTATGTTGTCTGATATTTTAAAAGAATCATAAACTTTGGAAACTTTGTTAGTTTCTAAAGTTTCCCGTGACTACTTTTGCAGCTTGAAATTAATATGGAACCTAAAGAACTAATTTTAAAAGAGTCCCTTGACCTGTTTTTAAATCACGGGTTCAAAAGCGTGACTATGGATGATATCGCGAGCCGTATGGGTATGAGTAAAAAAACGCTTTATACACATTATAAAAATAAAAGTGAGCTTGTTGCCGCAACTTCCATGCATATGTGCAACTTCATTTGCGACGGTGTTAATAATATTGCTCTTGATGAGAACCGCACTCCTATTGAAGAGTTGTATGAAGTCAAGAGTTATGTGATGCGTGAACTTAGAGGGGATAACTCCTCATCAATCTATCAATTGCAAAAATATTATCCAGAGATTCATCAAATTATTAGCAAACGCATGTATGATTTTATGGATAATTGCATTTATCGCAATGTAGAACGTGGTATTGAACTAGGACTTTACCGTGATAATATTGATAAAACCTTTGTTGCTCGTATGTACTTCATAGGCATTCAAGGAATCAAAAATATTTCCATCTTCCCTATCGATCGATTCCCACAAGACCAGCTATATGACCAGTATCTTGAATATCACTTGCGTGGAATCGTGACACCTGCAGGCCGTAATATTTTAAATGAATTAACCCAATCAAACCATCATTAAATGTCAGTAATTAAGTACAGTATCGTGATGTTGATGTTTTTCGCTTTCGCGAAAGCGAACTCACAACAGCTCACAACTACATCAGAAAACTACAGCTTTACACTAGAGGAAGCCATTGACTTTGCCTTGTTGAATAACTATCAAGCGATTAATTCCAGACGCGATATCGCAAAAGCTTTGAAGCAAAAATGGGAAACGACCGCGACTGGATTACCACAAATTTCAGGAAGTGCAGATTATAACAATCAGCTCAAGCAACCAGTGTCCGTTCTCCCTGGAGAGATTATTGGGGAGGCACCAGGCACCTTTGTTCCCGTAGTTTTTTCACCTAAACAAAATGCAAGCCTCACTGCCACATTAAGCCAGATCATTTTTGACGGAAGTTATCTTGTAGCATTGGAAGCTTCTAAGACCTTTCTGAAATTTTCAGAAAACGCCAATAATAAAACAAAATTAGAAGTTAGAAAAGGAGTCATCAATGCCTATGGAGGCGTTCTATTGTCTCAAGAAAATGTGGACATCATCACTAAAAACCTTGAAACATTAGAAAAGAACCTTTATGAAACAAGAAAAATATTTGAAAATGGCCTGACGGAAGAGGAAGATGTAGAACAATTAGAAATTACTTTCCTTCAATTGACAAACCAGCTGAACAGTGCCCAGCGACAGACTGAAATCGCTATGAACATGTTTCAGCTTGCGATGGGAATTGACCTAGCAAGTAACGTAAAACTAGCAGATAACCTGGAAAGCCTTGCTGTAAAAACGATTGATCCCGCATTAAGTAATCAAAACCTCAATCTAGAACAGTCTGTTGATTATCGCATTGCATTCAATCTTACAGAACAGCGTCGTCTGGAATACAAACTAGAGCGCAGTAAGGCGTTACCAAGGATTACTGGATTTATAAATTATGGAACCCAGGCCTTTGATAATGAATTTGTTTTTTTTAAAAACAGCACACAATGGTACCCACAATCAGTGGCTGGAGTAAGTATCAACTGGCCCATTTTCACATCGTTCGGTAGAAAGGCGCGGACAGATCGTGCAAAAATCGCGTGGGATCAGGCAGAGACAGACTTAGATAGAAGGCAGCAGGAAATCAGACTTGATTATGAAAGCGCCGTTAATGATTACCAGCTTGCCATCGATACCTATTATACAAATAAAAAGAATCTTGAACTGGCAGAGCGTATTGAAAATAAAAACGAAATCAAGTTTACGGAAGGTATTGCCAGCAGCTTTGATTTAAGACAGGCACAAACGCAATTATACCAGGCACAATCAGAATATCTTAATAGTATGTATCAGGTCATTAGTAATAAAGCGACTCTAGAAACCGTACTGAATACCCCTAATTATTTATCAACTAGAAATGACCGTCCATAACAACCATAACATGAAAAATAAATTAATCTATTTGCTATTATTACCAGTACTGATCGCCTGTGGTGGTGAACAATCCATTGACGAACTTATCGCTAGTAAGGATGTTGATGCTATTGCCCATAAAAAAACAGAGCTTCTTAATGAGAAAAAAGAGTTGGAAAATGAGATCAACACGATTGAGAAATACTTAGATGAAAACAGCGTGAAAAAAGATGGTGCACTGGTGAGTATTGAAACTGTAACTGACACCTTATTTAATCACTTCATAGAATTACAAGGAAGTGTTGACACGAAGCAAAATATTACAATCACTGCAGAAACTTCTGGAGTTTTGACAAATGTTTATGTTACAGAAGGGCAGCGGGTTTCTAAAGGACAACGCCTTGCCCGAGTTGATGATGGTGGTGTGGGACAGCAAATTGAACAAATGAAGGTAGAGGCACAACTTGCTAAAACAACCTTTGAAAGACAGAAAAGACTTTGGGATCAAAATATAGGCTCAGAAATCCAGTATTTACAGGCAAAAGCTGGCTATGAGGCTCGTCAAAGCGCCATCAATTCCATGCAACAGCAACTGGCAAAAAGTGTGATCACGGCGCCTTTTTCTGGGGTAATTGATAATGTCATTACAGAGCAGGGAAGTGTTGTGTCACCAGGATCCACGCAACTATTCCGTTTAGTTAATCTAGACGATATGTACATTGAAGTTGAGGTTCCAGAAAGCTATATCGCTACCATCACAAAGGGAACTGAAGTCGACGTTGAGTTCCCTGTATTGGGAGAAAAAATGACCAGTACAGTGCGTCAAAGCAGTGCTTTTATCAATCCAGCAAATCGGTCTTTTAGAATTGAGATTCCCGTCAGCAATAAGAATGGAAACATAAAACCTAACCTTACCGCTAGATTAAAAATCAACGATTATTCTAGTGAGAATGCTATTCTAATCCCATTATCTGTGATAAGTGAAAATCAAAATGGTGAACAATACGTAATGGTAGCCACTGATTTTAAGAAAAACGCTGATTTTGATACCGCTATTGCGAAAAGGAAGCTTATCAAAGCCGGTAAAACAAGTGACAATATGATCGAAATCACAGAAGGTATTACCAGCGGAGATTTAATTATAGTTGAAGGAGCCCGTAGTGTTCGAGAAGGCCAACAAATAAGAATAAAAGACTAATTATTATGGGTAAAAAGAGCGAAAAGGAATTTGGTTTATCCTCATGGGCGATCAATAATTCCACCGTAATATGGATCATTATTGGCCTGGTTCTCGTCTTGGGGATATCCGGTTACTTTGCAATGCCACGGGAGGATTTTCCTGAGGTAAAGGAAACTAAAATATATATTTCCAGTGTCTATCCAGGAAATACCGCAGAGGATATCGAGCGATTGATCACAGAACCGTTGGAAGATAAATTAAAGAATCTTTCTAACGTTGTTGAAATTCTATCTACTTCACAAGAGGATTATTCCATCATTACGATTGAATTCAATGAGAAGCTCACTGTTGAAGAAGCAAAGCAGAAAGTTAAGGATGAGGTTGATGTAGAAACATCAAACGAAGACTGGCCTACCTTTAATAATGCTAAGGTAGAGCCTAATATTTTTGACCTGAAAATAAGCGAGCAGGTTCCTATTATGAATATCAACCTTAGGGGTGATTATACCGTTAGAGAGCTTAAGGAATTTGCAGAATATCTAGAAGATGAAATCGAGAATCTAGAACAAATCAAAGAAGCAGAAATACGTGGAGCCCAAGAACTAGAAGTAGAAGTTGCCGTTGATATTTACAAAATGACTGCCGCTAAGGTTAGCTTTGATAATGTGATCAATGCAGTAGCAGGTGGTAATGCGACCATGAGTGCCGGTAATATTAAAACAGAAAGCCAGCGACGCACTATACGAATACTGGGAGAAATCACGAGACCTGATCAACTGGAACGTTTTGTAGTTAAGAACGAAAACGGTCCTATTTATTTAACGGATATCGCGACAGTAAATTTTCGAGAGGAAGACAAAACCACTTTTGCGAGAGAATTTGGAGATCCTGTTGTCATGATTGACGTAAAAAAACAAGCCGGGAAAAATACCATTGAAGCAGCAGAAAGCATTCGTGATATTATTAAAGAGTCTCAAGAAAACGGGAGCATTCCAGACAACGTTGAAATATCCATTACCAATGATGGTTCCAGCCGTACTCTTAACCAGGTAGATGATCTAGTCAACAACATAATTTTCGGTGTCATTCTGGTAGTTACGGTTCTTATGTTCTTCTTAGGGTTTAGAAATGCCTTGTTTGTAGGATTTGCTATTCCTATGTCAATGTTGATGAGTTTTATCATCCTTAACTTTTTAGGATATACGTTAAACACTATGATTCTATTTGCCATGATAATGGGATTGGGGATGCTGGTAGATAACGGTATTGTAGTAGTTGAAAATGTGTACCGTTTGATGGATGAAGAAGGCATGTCGAGAATGAAAGCTGCCAAAGTGGGAATAGGCGAGATCGCCGTTCCTATTATTATTTCCACCTTGACAACGGTTGCCGCTTTTATTCCTATAGGTTTATGGCCGGGAATCATGGGAGAGTTCATGAAATATTTCCCCATCACTTTGTCCATTGTTTTAGGGAGTTCCCTAGTTGTAGCTATATTTTTCAATTCCATGCTGGTTTCAAAATTCATGAGCATTGATGAGAAAAACATACCTCTAAAGAAATTGATTCTGATTACCATTATCATGGGATCTATAGGAACTCTAATAATGATATTTGGCGGTGCGATTAGAGGTTTGGGAACTGTAATGGTAGTGACGGTAATCCTATTATGGCTTTACAAATATGTAATTAAGGGATGGACAACCTTCTTTCAAAGGAGAAGTTTGAAATGGCTCGACAATGCCTATGAGAAGTTCTTGGTGTTCGCATTAAGAGGGAAAACACCTTATTACTTTACAGGCGGAATGGTCGTGATGTTTTTGGGAGTGTTGTTTTTGTATTTCGGCGTATCGGTAGCCAGCGGTCGTACTAAAGTAGAATTCTTCCCGGAAAACAAACCCAATCAGATTATAGTTTACATAGAGTATCCTGAGGGAACTTCTATTAAAAAAACCAATAGCACCACTAAAGAAATTGAGGATATTGTTTACGAAGTTTTGAACGCTCCTGAATACATGGAAGATGGTGAGAATTTCCTTGTGGAAAGTGCCGTTTCTCAAGTAGGTGAAGGCGCTGGAAACCCGCAAACAGATGGCGGTAGTGCTGCAGAAATGCCTAATAAAGGTAAAATCACTGCAAGTATGCGAGAATACAAATACCGCAATGGAAAAGACAGCGAGGTATTGCGCCAGAAAGTGCAGGAAGCAGTTCAAGGTAAATTTCCCGGAATTGCGATTAGTGTTGAAAAAGACCAGGCGGGACCACCAGCGGGATATCCCGTAAATATTGAATTACAAGGGGACGATTATAGCGATCTCATTGTAACTGCAGAGCGCATGGTAAAATTCTTGAACGAGAAAAATATTGCGCCCATTGATGAATTGAAAATAGATGTCAATAAAAGTAAACCAGCATTACAAGTCAAGGTAGACCGTGAAAAAGCCGGCGAACTAGGAATCAGTGCAAGCCAAGTAGGGATGCAGTTACGTAGATCGATATTTGGTGAAAAAGCGGGTGTCTATAAAAAAGATGGTGAGGATTATGACATCAACGTTCGCTTCAATGAAGAGAATCGATACGATCGCAGTTCGCTATTCAATCAACGTATCACGTTTAGAGATATGGCTTCTGGACAAATACGCGAGATTCCAGTAAGTGCGGTCACCACGCAAGAAAACGTTTCTGGGTTTAGCGCTATTAAACATAAGGACAACAAGAGAGTCGTCACGGTTTACAGTGCTTTAAAACCAGGCTACAGTGATGCAGGAGCAGCAGTTGCACAAATTCAAAACGAGATGCTCGATTTTCAAAATCTATCTGACACCATTAAAATCGATTATACGGGTCAGTTAGAAGAGCAAAACAAACAGCAAGCTTTTTTAATGACAGCCTTGATGTCAGGACTCGCATTGATCTTCTTCATTCTAGTATTTCAGTTTAGTGGCGTGTCAAAACCTACGATCATCATGATTTCCATATTCTTGAGTTTTATAGGTGTCTTTCTTGGGTTGATGATTACGGGATGGCCGTTTGTAATTATGATGACTATGATGGGAATCATATCTCTAGCGGGTATTGTGGTGAATAATAGTGTGGTACTAATTGACTATGTGGATATCTTAGTACTGCGTAAGATTGAACAATTAGGGATTGATGATGGCAAATACCTCATCTCTAGAGAAGACCAGTTTGAAGCCATTGTCCAGGCAGGAAAAGCAAGATTACGTCCTGTATTGTTGACTGCAATCACCACCGTTTTAGGATTGATTCCGTTAGCGATTGGTTTAAATATTGATTTCTTCAGTCTCTTTAGTGAGTTTGACCCTAAAGTTTATGTGGGTGGAGATAACGTGATTTTCTGGGGACCATTAGCCTGGACCGTAATATTCGGATTGTTGTTTGCGACCTTCCTCACATTGATTATTGTTCCTATCCTGTTGTACCTGGTTCACAGAGCAAAACTGCGCTATCGCAGGAAGTACGGTGAGCAGCCAGAAGAAGGAGATCAGATTCCTTCAGAAGTAGAAGAGGCAGCTTAGGCTATATATTATAAAGTATTTAGAATGCCTTCTATTATGGGAGGCATTTTTTATTGAGCGAACTTAAATATCGCTTTCGCGAAAGGGTATTTAGAACCAGGCCCCATTGCCTTAGAAATTTCCACAGAAAAGGGAAATAGGTTTTATTGAACTTGATTTGAAAAAAACAAATACCGATTGCCTTCAGCATTTCGCTTAAGGGAAAACAAGTATAATTAAAGCTTTGTATAAAAAACGGTACTTCCCAGAGTTGAAGTTCCCTCCATTGAATGAAAGTTGATACCGATGTTTTATAAGCAGAATATCGCGCTTGAAAAGAACTCTGCAAAAACTCATTACCATCGGTATTTTTCCAGCGAAAAACACAAATCATTTCAAATAGTAAAACAAAAGCTAGGCGTCAAGCCGTGAAAGAACAGCTAGGATAACTCATTGAACGGAAGACTGTAGAAGCAATAATCATCAAACTTGTTCTTGACTTTAATCAGGTTTTTGTTCCTACCAAAAGCTTTGTTTGAAATGGATCCTTACTGGCACTGTTTAATATTACTAAATGACAGTAAATCAATTTGCCTGCTACATAACCAGGAACTTCCTAATAACAGAGTTTCTACGCATAAATCTTGAGAAGAATTTGAAACTGAGACTAGAACCACACCCCTAATAGGACTGGGACTGGAACCTAAGCTCAAAACATGAAATCAAATCCAATCTTTAATTCTGTTTCTTTCCGAATCTGCTAGAGTCATACTCTGTGAAATATTGTTCTGCTACTTGAGTAGTAACATTCATCAAGTCCCTAGTTTCTAACAACAAACCAAAATACAAGGTTGTATTCTTAGGCGACTCATCAGAATCCTTAGTTCGTTTAACTTGCTTTTCAATCTTCTGATCTACCAGTTCTAGCAACTCTCGTTTCTTGAGAATAATAGATTCCAATTTGCTGAATTCCTTAGATCTAAAAATGTGTTGGGATTCCTCAAAAATACTGTGAATGCGATTGATAATTTCCTTAAGATCTTTTATCTGATTGAATTTTAAACTCTTATGGTTATTATTGATGTGATCTGTACTGGATCTAGAAATATATTCTAAGGACTGCGATATGTCCTGTAAATGTCCAAGAACATCGATGTAGAATTTACTCGCTCCTATGCTTTTCTCATCTAGATTTTTAATAAAAAAGTAAATGTTATTACGCAATCCATCAATCTCTCCGCCTAATTTTTTACTAACTTTTCTTCCTGATTTTAATGCACCTAGATCTTGATTCATCAATCCTTCAAGCGTGTTAGAATACATATCCTTAGCACGTTTAAATACAGTAGCTACAGTATCAGAACTTTCTTCTATAATTCCTTGAATCGTTTTGCTCTCTGCTTTCTGGAGTTCGTCAGTGACACGTTGTTCTGATTGCGAACGTTTGTGCATGATAAAACTACGTGTAATAAGAACCACAGCCAGAACAACTAAACCTATGATGGCATAAAAACCACCCCAGTAAATAATATAAGCAAACAAGGCTGCGGCAGTAAAGGCACTAAAAGCCGTAAAGAACCAGCCTCCTATTACATTCAAGACTCCAGCTATACGATATACCGCGCTTTCTCTTCCCCATGCACGATCTGCTAGGGAAGTTCCCATTGCTACCATAAAAGTCACATAAGTTGTAGATAATGGTAATTTGTAGGAGGTCGCTACCGAAATCAATACACTCGCCACCATTAAATTCACAGAAGCACGCACATAATCAAAAGCTGGTTTGTCCTCATTTTTAGAAACAAGTCCCAATGAAGGCACTTTTTCAAATCGTTTGGAAATATAGATTGAAGCTTTCTTAGGCATGATGTATTCAATCCCATCTGCCGCCATAACTGAGTAGCGTACTAAAAATCTAGATACAAAATTTGATTTAAAACGCTCCGTACCACTGTCCTGACGGGCAAGGTCTACAGATGTTTTTACAACGGCTTGAGCCTTTGAAGAAAACCAAAGCGTTAAGATCATCACCACACCGGCTAGCATCAACAACCACTTCTGACTCGGCAATTTACCTGCTAGTGCATCCATCGGAAAATTTGCCACAGCACCGTTTTCTATCCAGATCTTATAAGCATCATAAGCTCCAATGGGAACACCTATAAAATTAACGAGATCATTCCCGGCAAAAGCCATGGCAAGACCGAAGGTTCCCAGAATAATGATAAGTTTATAAATATCCCACTTGAGAACATATACATAAACCAGACTAACAATTGACCAAAATATAAACCCGTAACCTAAGGTTTCATAAACATTAGTAGTGTATTCAAATATGAAATTCAGTCCACCTAAATCTGCTCCTTTCAATCCTTTTACAAGAATAAAATAGTACAAACTCGTCAATGACAATCCGCCGAAAATTCCTGCTAGAAACGCAGGACGTTTATTGTAGTCAAATGTCAACATCAATCGGGACAAGAATTGAACTAATGCTCCTATCGTAAAAGCAACAGCAACGGACATTAATATACCGACCACAATTTCAATGGCTGTATCTGTTGCAATGTATTTTCCAAGATCTAAAAAGGTCTCATTATCATTTTCCCCTATCTTTAAAAGAGACACACAAACAGCGGCTCCCAAAAGCTCAAACACGATAGAAACTGTAGTTGATGTGGGCAATCCCAGACTGTTAAAAAAGTCCAGCAATAAAATATCAGTGATCATGACAGCCATGAAAATGATCATGATTTCGTCAAAATAGAACTCACCTGGATTAAAAATACCTTTACGCGCGACCTCCATCATACCACTACTGGAAAGAGCTCCCAACGCAATACCTAAACTGGCAATGATCATAATTGTCTTGAAACTGATCGCCTTAGAACCTATAGCGCTATTCAAGAAATTTACGGCATCATTGCTAACTCCAACTACAAGATCTGTAATCGCAAGACCCGCAAGAATAATAAGCATGTAGATGTAAATGTCTCCCATTTTCAGAATAATATTAGGGTGCAAAATTGCTATATTCTAGACAGACGTACGTTACCATATGGTTATCATTATAGCTGTTTTTATGGTGGAAATAATTTCGCTTTCGCGAAAGCGAAACATTGATAATCTAATGGCTTTTGACTAATGATCCTTGCTAATAAACCCACAAACCGTTACATAAAAAAACTGCCCATTAAGGACAGCTTTTCACATGAAAATTCTATTATGCTAGAAACCATAACCGGTCCAGTCAAATGCGGAAGCATTAGCACCAGTATTTGTAATTGAAACATTAACTGTGCTTGTTGTTGGGTTTTTAACGGCATTCATGATAGGAACTCCTTGAAATGTGACGTTCACTACGGTCGCATCATTTGCGTTGCCTTTCCCATCACTTAAATCAATGAAATCTTCAGCAGTTGCCGTTCCTTTTAAAATGCTTAGAGCATTATTAATCGTTGCGGTCCCACCTCTGCGTATTTTAATCATATCAGAAAACTTTGTTTCAGAACCACCGTTGATTAATGTCACATTATTCATGGTAAAAACTGACTGTGTATTATCAGAAGGAGATTCTCCATCAAGATTACCATCTGCTTCAACACCACGAGGATCAGAAGTTACTGAGTTAAAACCTGACTCACGAATCCCATAAAGGTTAGTCAATGTTCCACGGTACCCTTGCGTTACATCAAACATGTCATCCTTTGCATTCAAAACAAAAATATTTGAAGCATTGACAGATCCACCGAAGAATTCAATCCCGTCATCATCACCGTTTGCTATCCAAATATTAGAAAGTGTAGTGCCTGAACCTACACCATTAAGTGTAAGACCATTGTGCTCTGCATCGCCATCGATGCGGGCGCCTGTGTACTCAATAATTACGTAATTTAGAACACCTGAAGACTCTGTGTCATTGTCTCCTCCAAAACGAACTCCCGTATTCACCTCTGTACCAGCTTCATTTTGTCCTTGTGGATTCTGACCTGAAATAAAAGCATTCCCATTGAGAATCACACCACCCCATGCCGCAGGAACCTTAGCAGAACTTGTGAACCGTATAGGTGCAGCAGCTGTACCATTAGCAATTATTTTACCACCTCTTTCAACAAGAAGGTAAACATCAGTGCCTCCAGCAGTGGCAGTGATGGTTGTGCCCGCTTCTATGGTAAGCGTAGACCCGCTTTTTACTAAAAATGTACCGTCAAGAACATAAGCTTTGTCTGCTGTTAGCGTTCTATTTTCGGTAAGATTGCCAGAGAGGGTCAGATTTGATTCCCCTCCATTATCACCACCTCCAGAAACGTTGTCGTCTGTAGAGCATGAATTAAATGTTAGTGCAGCAATAGCCATCGTTGATAATAGTAACTTTTTCATTGTTTGAAAATTTGATTTGTTTGTTCTGACAAAGTAAAAACATGTGACTCCAGGCTGCGTTAACCCCAGATTACCAAATAATTAAAAGGTATAGCTGTATCCTAAGCTAATGTCAAGCCCACGTTTATAACCGTCGAGTATTGTGTTATCAATGTTACCATCTCGTTCTAACCTAACTTCTGGATTCAGCAGGTTTTTAGCTTTTAGTGATAGCTTCCCGTTCTCACCTACTCCTATAGAACTCACTAGGTCTAGTGTGGGAATACCTATTTCTTTAATGTTTGCAAAACCACGAGTCCCCACAGAGAATACACGTTCTGTAAAATAGTTGAACACCACCGCTGTATTTAAATTGCTGTTTCCTACAAAGGTGTTATAATTGATGTCAAAATTGGTTAAAAATGGAGCAGCTCCTTGAAGTGCAGAATTGTCGTCGGTAAATTGTGCAAGAGGATCATCCAATTCTTGCTTACTATATAGATACGAAGCATTAAAACCTAAACTAAACTTGTTGCTGCGGTCTTTATCAGAACCATCCAGCGTTGTCATTTCATTTTCAAAAAGGGTTTTTCTTATTTCGATTTCTGCACCTATGACAGTTGCTTTATCCCCCACATTTAAATACGTAAGTGTATTACCTGCGCTAGGAATCTCTGTTCTTGAAATAGGGTTTTGAATGTTTTTGTAAAACCCTGTTATAGAATAGACCTCGCCTCTATTGGGATAGATTTCATAAGACAGGTCCACATTAACAACAGTTGAAATATCTAAATCAGGATTACCCTGTGTAGCACGACCTCCAGGGTTATTGTAGCGAAAAGGTGCTATTTCCTTGAATCTAGGAAGTATATAGGTTCTACTACCAGCTAATCGTACAATATGTTCATCATTGATAGAATACTTTAAACCAACACTGGGTAAAAATAGATTTTCCTCGATAAGTGCTGGACCATTCGTATCACTATTGGCCACGTTAGTATTATAATTAACCTCCTGACGTATATTTTCAAATCGCCCACCAGCTGTAAATAACAGCTTTTCAGAAAGATTTCCTACATATCCTAGCTGTCCCGCGGCAATGTACCGGTCGCCTATGTAGTAAAAAGGTATAAAAGCATCAGGATTTAAAACAGATCCTCGACCCGTTTCTAACCTAAAAGTTCCTGCGTCTAAAGATGCCTGATTGTAAATGGCATCAGAGTCATCAATATCGGTTTGAACTCTCTGATCAAACGTATGATTGAAGGTAGTTGCCTTGAAAATGTGATGCGTGTAACGATAATCCCCACCCAATGTTATGTAATTGAGTAAATCACTATCATCGCTAGCAAAGTCATATTTTAAACTGGCCTTTCCATTATAATCATTCTCTTGAATCTCGCTATAGTAGCGCTGGTTGTTTCCCCCAGAATCTAGATTAGGCGAATAAAACCCATCTCTCAACAGATATTCAAAACTTCTTCTATCTGGCTCGCTTCCTCTTAAAGCGTTAAAAGATCCATCTACCTTAAGTTCTAGTTTATCACTCAGGTTGAATTCTGTTAAAAGTTGATTGACGAATAAATTATTATCATTCGTTTGTTGTCTTCTTACAAAAACTCTGTCTCCAGATTGTTCTGGATTATTAAATCCCTCAAACTCTTGAAAATCCTGATTATTTTTATGGATGTATAAGGAAAGAAACTCTACTTTGTTTCCATTGAATCTATAATCCAGATCAATTTCTGCAATTTGAGAAGTGGCGTATTCAAATCTCTCAAAATCCTGTTCTAAATAAAGCGTGCCGGCACTCGTAGTGTTCCTAATCGTTCCATTTATAGCTCTATAACTGTTATCGAAAGTCAAAAGTCCATAAACATTCAGATAATTACCGCCTATCTCAAAACGTTTTCCGCCGTTAATAGAAAAACCCAGATTTGCTAATCCATTTTGATCATTGCTGTTGATATTGTTATCAAAAGTATATGCTCCTAAATTATCTATCGGCAATTTAGGACTAGTAAATCCTAGGTAACCGCCGCCATCTATTCCTTTAAAATCTTCACCTATCGTTTGCAAGTTAGCGCCGGTAGAGACGCTCAACTCAAGTTGATCACGATCTGTCAGACCTTTCAAGTCAATATTTATATTTGCTCCAGCATTATCACCTGTAATTGCAGATGTAAACACCTTATTAATGTCCACCGTTTCTAAGAGATCAGATCCAAAAAAGTCTAGCGAGATATTTTTGTATTCAGGATCCTCAGAGGGTAACGGTAAACCATTTAGAGTAGTGGAGTTATAACGATCTCCCAACCCTCGCACAAAAACGTTTTTAACCCCAGCCTGTTTGCTAACACCACTCACTTTAGTTACTGCACCTTCAGCGTTACTAATGCCCTTTTGCGACAATTCCTCGGCACCTATAGATTGTTTGATAGTTACCGCATTTTTCTTTTCTTCTATTAGAGCATCCGTACTTGCCCGTGATTTTGCCACTACGATAGAAACCGCATCTAGAGAAGCTGTTTCAGCTTTCATGAGCACATCAATAGTTGTGGTAAAACCATTACGAACGATAACTTGCTCTACTTCAATTGTCTTCATTCCCACAAAGGAAACTACAAGTGTGTAGGTTCCAGCGGGTGCGGTAATATTAAATTTCCCATCAATGTCAGATTGAGCACCATAATTTGTTCCCTTTAAAACAACAGATGCAAATGAAACAGGTTCATTTGCCGTGGATGCATCTGTGTCAATAATCGCACCTATCACTTTACCAGTTTGGGCAAACGCAATGGTCGTGACAAAAAGAAATACTAGAAATACAAATTTATTCATTACAAGATATTTAGAGTTTGCAAATGAACGATCACAATGTACCTGACTAGGTTAATCCAGCGTTGTCATTATACCACTAACCCGTTAAGAAACCGTTACCGTAGAAAGGATCACTTAATTTCAAAATAGCTTTCTATCTTGCACACATAAAATTAATGTTATGAATTGGCCGCAGTTGCTTTCCCTTAAAAAATATGGTGACACAACACTTAGATCCAGAACCCAGCAAGACGAGCTGCGCCTGGGTTTTGAGGTAGATTACGATCGCATCATTTTCTCATCACATTTTCGCAGTTTACAGGACAAAACACAAGTGATACCACTAAGTCAGACCGGCTTTGTTCACACCAGACTCACACACAGTCTTGAAGTTTCCGTGGTTGGAAGATCACTAGGGCGTATGGCAGGACAAAAAATCCTGGAGCGGCATCCAGAATTAGTGGACATGGGATATAAACATCAGGATTTTGGAGCTATTGTAGCTGCGGCCGCGCTTTCGCATGATATCGGCAACCCTCCTTTTGGACACAGTGGTGAAAAAGCGATAGGAAGTTACTTTGCCAGTGAGAAGGGAAATGCTGTAATGAGTTCGCTTTCGCGAAAGCAAAAACAAGACCTCCTGGATTTTGAAGGAAATGCTAACGGCTATAGATTGCTCAACATGGATAAGCCTGGATCGCCTGGTGGGCTGCGACTTTCTTATGCAACATTAGGCGCCTTTATAAAGTATCCCAAAGAATCACTCCCTGTAAAACCTTCCCGCCATATTTCGCAGAAGAAATATGGAATCTTTCAGGCAGATGTTGCTCATTTTAATGATGTGGCGTCTGAGATGGGACTGCTCAATCCGGAAGGATCTGTTGAAACACACATGCGCCATCCACTGACTTATCTCGTGGAAGCCGCAGATGACATCTGTTACACTATAATTGATTTTGAGGACGCCATAAATTTGGGCAACATTCCAGAAGATCATGCTCTCGAACAATTAATCAATTTAGTCCGCAATAATATTAGAACCGAAACCTACAGCGTATTATCATCAACAGCAGAACGTCTTGCTTACCTGCGGTCACTTGCAATAGGAACCTTAATTGCTGACTGCGTGGATAAATTTATGGATCACGAGGAAGAAATATTAGCCGGCACATTGCAGTCCTCATTAACAGATTTATCGAGTTATAAAGCTCAAATTGATGATATTCTCGCGTTAACGGTTGAAAACCTGTATCGCCACCCAGAAGTAGTGCAGAAGGAGATTGCTGGTTATAAAATTTTAAAGGAAATTCTTGACACCGTAATTAACGCAAGTATCAATGACCTCAATGATCAATCAAATAGCTATGACCACCTGATATTACAATTGATCCCAGCTGATTTGTTGATTTCAAATGAACTCTACGACCGTCTTTTAGCAGCTTGTGGTTATGTAGCTTCTTTAACGGATACTAAAGCAATGCAACTATTCGAAATCATCAACGGTAGAATAAACTGATGCGGTCTTTGTAAAACTTAACTTTCTGTTATACCGTATGTTTAGAACTTAAAACCAATCAAATGAAGAAATATCTCCTATCCTTTCTTGCAATTGCTTTCATCATTACTGTTGTTTTCATGCTGATACCTAGCGAGGAAAAACCTTCACACATGGACCTAAAACGCGCCAAACATGAGAAGTATCTTGCTAATTCACCCTATGAGATTACTAAGAATTTAAATAAGAAAGAACGTAAAAAAAGAGGTTTACCGCCAAATGGATATAACGAACGTATGTGGGAATTGACTATGGATCCAGCATTAGGTTATCCCACGCCTTTTTTACAAAATCCTATTCAAATACCCTCTGATTTTGCAAAAGGAGCTCCAGGATCTGCAACATCAACGTGGACAGAAAGAGGGCCACGGAATGTAGGAGGTCGCACAAGAGTTATATTTTATGACCCCAATGATGTAGGGGGGAACAATGGTGATGGAGTTGATTACAATAGAGTTTTTGCAGGTGGTGTAGGTGGTGGTTTATGGGTAAACGATAATATAAATAGTAATGCCAAAGAATGGAAAATAGTTCCAGGTCTAGCAGGCAGTTTAATGGTTTCCTCTTATGCTATTGATCCTATTGACTCAAATACTATTTACATAGGAACAGGAGAACAATACACAGATGGCGCCTCGATAGGAAATGGACTTTATAAAAGTACAGACGGTGGTAATAATTGGACATTACTTAACATCCCCATTGCTGGAGGTGGTGACTTTGGAGATCCAGAAACAACAATATTTAAATCAGGGATTTTTCATGTCAATGATATAGTGGTTAGGCCTGTAAATGGTCAACCTTCAGAACTTTATGTAGGTGTAGGGGCATCAATTTACTCTTCCCCAAACTTTACTACAACAAACCCTCAAAATTTTTTAGGCGCACAAAATGCTGGTATTTATAGAAGTACCGATGGAGGATTGACATGGAGCAGAATTGAAGGTACTACATTAAGCTTTGGTTTTAACGGGAGACAGTTTCCAGTTATTCCTAATGACTTTGAGTTGAACACGAATGGAAAAATTTACATGAGCACGATCCATACTCGAGGCTTAAATCAAGGTGGAGGCAGGATTTATTCTAGTATTGATGGAATAGAATGGCGATTAGAAACAGTAATTTCTGGAGGCGACCGTGTGGAATTAGAAGCATCCAGTACAGACCCCCTAAAGCTTTATGCTCTAGCAGAGGTAAATGGCCGTGCAGATATTTTTAAAACAATCAATGGTTTTCAAAGTTTAGATCAATTATCTGAACCAGAAGATGCTGACCTGGGTATATCTGATACAGATTTTACGAGAGGCCAGGCATTCTATGATCTAATGATAGAAGTCGATCCTATCAATGATGAGAAAGTATATGTAGGTGGTATTAACGTGCATCGTACTTTAGACGGAGGTACTAGCTGGACCCAGATATCAAAATGGTCAAACAACGCTAACATGAATACTTTAACTGTTCCATTTGTTCATGCAGATGTACATGCCCTCACATTCAATCCTGGAGACTCGAATCAAGGTTTAATAGGTTCAGATGGTGGGGTTTCTTTAGTTTCTTCTTTCAATGGAGCTTCAAGTAATAATTCCAATATTTCAGACCGAAACTTTGGTTATAATGTTACCCAATTTTATTATGGCGATATCGCGCAGATCGATTTTGAAAATGGAGATGAGTTTATTGCAGGAAGTCAGGACAACGGTACTCAAGTATTCAACAATTCACGTGCTAATAGGTTGACTTTTACATCAGACCCATCTGGAGGTGATGGATCCTATTCGGCCATTGATGCAGAAAGTGGTTACGCAATATTAGGATATACCTCCAGAACTCATTATTATGTAAAATATCCCATTCCTTTTGGGAATAATATCTTAAACGGTTTATTGAATTCTGGAGATGCTTATGAAATTTCAGATGAAAATGATGGAGATTTTATTAACGTTGCAGAGTTGGATTCTGAATTTGATGTGTTCTATGCAAACTCAAGGACGGCAACTAACGCACCTTCTATTACCGCTTGTTCATTAGGAGCAAATGCAGCTTCCTGTGTAGAGTTGACTGATGCCTCTATATCAAATGGAAGAGCCACTGCTATGAAAGCTTCTCCATTTACAACCACTACACCAACTTTATATTTTGGATCACAAAACTCTAAGCTGTACAGAATAGGTAATGCAAACACGAACTCTGCTAAAACCATTGTAGACATTTCCAGCCCTGATTTTCTAGGTAGCATTTCAGATATTGAATTTGGAGCCAGTGAATTAGAAATCTATATTACCATGCATAATTATGGTGTCAATAATATCTGGTTCACAAATGATGGTGGAATCACTTGGGCTCAAAAAGATGGGAATCTACCCGATATTCCAGTTAAAGCAATTTTACAAAATCCGTTAATCGCAAATGAGGTAATTATTGGTACTCAAATGGGGATTTTTGCTACCGATGATTTTGACAGTGCAAGCCCTACATGGACACCATCCATTAATGGAATGACAAATGTTCCCGTTTATGATCTTGATTTGAGAACCGCAGATAATACCGTGCTTGCGACGACTCATGGTCGTGGATTATATACAGGTAAATTTGATGCGACCACCGCAAGTATTAGTAATGTTGCAAAGGAAAAAGCACTGCGCATCTTTCCAACTCAAGCGACTTCAGAGATTTTCCTTTCTAGTGAGAAGAATTATGAAAACGTAGAGATTATAATTTACAATCTCAGTGGTCAAGAAGTTTACCGTCAAAAACAAGCTGTTTCCAGTAACAGACAGCGCATTGACGTTTCAACTCTTAGTACAGGTTTTTATTTGCTAAAGGCCAAAGGTGATGGACTCAATGAAACCACTAAATTCTTAAAAGAATAGAATTATAGACTTTTTATAAGTTTCAACAAGGCCTCCCTATCATAACCTGCAATACGTTGCAAGTCGGCAGTGGGGCCTTGTTCTATGAAAGAATCTGGTATGCCTAATTTGTGGATATGGGGAAGTGGGGTTTTCGCTTTCGCGGAAGCGAGATCGCACACAACACTACCCAACCCACCCACAATAGTACCATCCTCGATCGTTATAACATGTTCATGACTTTCTAGAGCGGCTAAAATTGTCTTCTCATCCAGCGGTTTTAAAAATCGGACATCTATGTGAGTAACCTCTAAATCCTCACTAGAGATCAATTCTTGAACCATTGCTCCTACAGTTCCTATACTTAAAACGGCAATGTCCTTACCCATTTGTAAAGTTCTAGAGGTACCTATCACCAGCTGCTGGAAAGGAACTTTCCAATCTAACAACTTCCCACGACCACGCGGATACCTAATAGATATAGGGCTGTTTATTCCTAACTGGGCTGTGTACATCATATTGCGCAACTCTACAGCATCCATGGGCGCTGCAACAATCATATCTGGAATGCAATTGAGAAATGCGAGATCAAAATTACCGTGATGCGTTGCACCGTCCTCACCCACAAGTCCTGCACGATCCAGACAAAATATAACGGGTAATTTCTGTAGAGCAACATCATGGATAATCTGATCGTACGCACGTTGTAAAAAAGTCGAATAAATATTACAAAACGGAATCATTCCCTGTGTAGCCATACCGGCCGCCAGCGTTACCGCATGCTGCTCTGCAATTCCCACGTCGAATGCTCGTTCTGGAAAGGCATCCATCATGATTTTCATGGAACTTCCCGTAGGCATCGCTGGCGTGATACCTACTATTCTATCATTCTGCTGAGCAAGTTCTACTAACGTGTAACCAAAAACGTCCTGAAATTTCGGTGGTAATTTGGTGTCATCCTTTACCGGAATCTCACCTGTAATTTTATCAAATTTTCCGGGTGCGTGGTATCGTACTTGGTCTAATTCAGCTTGTTTTAAGCCTTTACCTTTTGTGGTCCTAACGTGAAGTAATCTAGGACCCTTTAATCCTTTCTGACGCTGTAATTCTTCCAAAAGCTTTGGCAAATCATGACCATCAATTGGCCCTGAATAGTCAAAGTTGAGCGACTCAAAAATATTGTCGCGGCCAGTTTCCTTGCCTGATTTGGTTTTAGTTAGGTAATCTTTTAAGGCGCCAACGGCAGGATCAATCCCAATAGCATTATCGTTGAGAATCACTAATAAATCTGCACCGCTGACTCCAGCATGATTGAGAGCTTCAAATGCCATACCGCTAGCTATACTTGCATCGCCTACAACTGCGATGTGTTTGCGCGATTCTCCTTTAAGCTGGCTAGCCATAGCCATTCCTAACGCAGCACTTATCGCGGTTGAACTATGTCCCACACCAAAGGTATCGTATTGACCTTCTGATCGTTTAGGAAAACCTGAAATCCCATCGAGATCCCGATTCGTATTAAAAACATCACGCCTACCCGTCAATATTTTATGGCCGTATGCTTGATGACCTACATCCCAAACTAATAAATCCTGCGGTGTATCAAATACATAATGTAGCGCGATAGTTAATTCTATAACGCCTAGACTCGCACCTAAATGACCTTCCTTAGTTGCTACTGCATCAATAATAAACTCACGCAATTCCCTAGCAACGATAGAAAGCTCCGTTTGGTTCAGAAGCTTCAAATCGGCTGGAGAATCTATTTTTGAAAGTAATTTTTGAGACATAATTCAAAGGTAGTACTATCCAGTTATGGGTAGAGAATTATGAGATAAGAGTTTTAAAAGCTGTGAGCTGAAAAAAAATATGGCTGTGTGAGCAAACTATTTTATAGCTTCGGCCTCAGTAAGGTTTAGGTTTTGGATCAAATTTATTTTTTCTTTACTTTTTATTTTACTTTTAACCCATGATGGAACCCTTCGACGACACTTACTTCATGAATAAAGCCTTGCAAGAGGCCGAAACTGCAAAGGATCGTGGAGAGATTCCCGTGGGTGCTGTCATTGTAGCAGACAACCGAATTATAGCCAAAGGCCACAACCTCACAGAAACCCTAATCGATGTCACTGCCCATGCCGAAATGCAGGCGATTACCGCTGGAGCCAGTTTTATAGGAGGAAAATATTTAAAGGATTGTACGCTTTATGTGACGCTAGAGCCTTGCCAGATGTGCGCAGGCGCGCTATACTGGTCTCAGATCTCTAGAATTGTTTTTGGAGCCAGCGATGATCATCGTGGTTATCGCAAAATGGGAACTCAATTGCACCCCAAAACCCAAGTTACCCATGGAATTCTCGCAGCGGAATGCTCGTCGTTACTGAACAGCTTTTTTACAGCAAAGCGCAGGCTTAATTAATTCCACTTACTCTTATCATCCCAGTCGTCTTCCTCAGCCAGTTCTTCCTTGCTTTTAGTGTTGAAAGTAAACTTAGACATATCTTTTTTTCGGTATCGTACGACAATGAACGTAGGCATTAAAATCAGAAACATAAATGCCGTAGCAAAGCCTATCATCTTATTACCTAACAAAACGTCGCCAGTATCAATCACATAGAATCCGGCTCCTATGACTGCAAGAGTAATAAGTAATACGATTCCTAAAATTTTAGTGGCGTTCAAATTATTGGTTTTAGGTTTAATGTTCAAGGTTCTTTTAGGGATGTGGTTTTTGGTATGCGGCAGTGAGCTGTGAGCTGTGAGCTGTGAGCTGTGAGCGAAATTAAAATTTTACTTTTTTAATCAAAAGTGGTTAATCAAAATAGCTATTTTCTGCCCTATTTAGGTGTTCAATATTTTTAAATCGATGTTAGATCTTCAAAAACTCTTAACTCATAATCTTCCTAATCGATATTCAAAACCTCAAAGAATCACAGTTCGAAAACTAAACCGTTACTTTCAAACTCAGCTCTTTCAACTGCACATCATCAATTTTAGAAGGTGCATCGATCATCACATCGCGACCATTATTATTCTTAGGGAATGCGATAAAGTCCCGAATCGTTTCCTGACCACCTAATATCGCAACCAATCTATCAAAGCCGAACGCCAGTCCCGCGTGTGGTGGCGCGCCATATTCAAAAGCATCCATCAAGAAACCGAATTGCGCTCGGGCTTCCTCTTCGGTAAACCCTAAATGTTCAAACATTAAGGCTTGTAACTTCTTATCAAAAATCCGTACAGATCCACCACCTATTTCGTTACCGTTTAGGACTAGATCATAGGCGTTTGCTCTCACGTTTCCTGGATCTGTGGACAGTTTGTCGATATCCTCAGGCTTCGGTGATGTAAATGGATGGTGCATCGCGTGGTAGCGATTTGACTCTTCATCCCATTCTAACAATGGAAAATCGACTACCCATAATGGTGCAAATTGGTCAGCTTTCCTTAGGTCTAAACGTTCTGCCAGTTCCATCCTCAAGGCGCTCAATTGTGCTCTGGTTTTGTGGGCTGGTCCTGAAAGTACGCAGATCAAATCGCCTGGTTTTGCGCCTGTGGTTTCTGCCCATTTAGCGAGGTCATCCTGATTGTAAAATTTGTCGACGCTGGACTTAAAGCTCCCGTCGTCGTTACATTTCACATACACCATTCCCAGAGCTCCTACTTGCGGTCGTTTCACCCAGTCGACTAACGCATCGATTTCCTTGCGGGAATACGATCCTGCACCTGGTACGGCGATTCCCACTACAATTTCTGCCTCGTTGAAAATTTTGAAATCTCTCGCTTTCGCGAAAGCGGAAAGATCACCAAACTCCATCCCGAACCGAATATCCGGCTTGTCATTACCATACTTCTCCATCGCCTCATTGTAGGTCATCCTGGGGAATTCTGCTACCTCTACATTCTTAACTTTCTTCAACAAGTGACGGGTCATTTCTTCAAAAATATTCAGCACATCTTCCTGCTCTACAAACGACATCTCACAGTCTATCTGTGTGAATTCTGGCTGGCGGTCTGCTCGCAAATCCTCATCTCTAAAACATTTTACGATCTGGAAATATTTATCCATTCCACCAATCATCAACAGTTGCTTAAAAGTCTGTGGAGATTGTGGCAATGCATAAAACTGCCCTTCATTCATACGGGAAGGGACCACAAAATCGCGGGCACCTTCTGGCGTGGATTTGATCAAAACAGGGGTTTCCACTTCAACAAAATCCTTACCGGCCAGAAAATTGCGCACTTCCATGGCAACTTTAGACCTAAAAATTAAGTTCTCACGAACCGGATTCCTTCTTATATCCAGATAACGGTATTTCATGCGCAGTTCTTCACCACCGTCCGTTTTATCTTCAATGGTAAATGGTGGCGTTTTAGACTCACTTAGTACATTAAGTTCTTTAACGAGAATCTCAATGTCTCCCGTGGCCATATTGTCGTTTTTAGACTCGCGCTCAATAACGGTTCCTTTCACCTGGATCACAAACTCACGACCTAGATTTTGGGCTTGTTCTAGAATCTTTTTATCAGTGCGTTCCTCATCAAAAATCAATTGGGTAATACCATAGCGATCACGCAGGTCCACCCAAACCATAAATCCTTTATCGCGGCTTTTTTGAACCCATCCGGCAAGTGTGACTTCAGTATTGATATCGCTGGCGCGCAGGCTGCCACAATCGTGTGATCTGTACATAATTATATCTTGTAATAAGCGTGCAAAAATAAGCCGATTCTAAACATCTATGACGGAATTTCTGTATTAAACACTTTAAAGATCAGTACCGTGAACACCTAATTTGAATCATGTCACATATATACTAGCCTAATTAATAGTGTTTTATCATATCTATGTAAATTTAATGTTATGTGAATGTTGCATTAATGTTTACTATTGATTAAATTCGATAGTCAATTTAAAGCTAGAACTATGAAATATGTAATGATAATTGCAGTGATGATGATTGGCATGATCACATTTGCACAAAAAATAAAACCAGAATTTGTCCAATTAAAAGATGGAATAATAACGGCTACTTATTTTCACGAAAATGGCAAGGTTGCGCAAACTGGAAGTTTTGTCAATAATAAACGTGACGGAGAATGGACGAGCTACAATAACAAAGGAACAAAAACCGCAACAGCCCTATTTGATAGCGGTAAGAAGGTAGGGAAATGGCTTATCCGTAATGGTGATGTTTTAACTGAAGTTGATTACCAGAACAATCAAATTGCTTCAGTAATCACTAAAACAGATAAAAATCCGGTGGTAAATAACTGATTCTATACTGTTCAAATCATAACCATCTAAACCGTTCTGCTTAAAGCTGGACGGTTTTTTATGTTTCTACGTTTTCAAACCAAAGTCTTGTTTTAACTACAAATTATCTATTCCATAGTGCAATTATTGACCATGATCAACGACTCAACCTTAACACAGTTTTGTTTAATGACTCAACGCAGAATATTAAACAGATTGTATCTTTACTTAAAGCATTGAAATTATGGCCACTGTAAAAAATACTACAGATAAAAAGACCTCTAAAAAGGCACCTAAGAAGAAAGAAATCAATCGTCAGGATGTGATTACTGCATATATGGAATACGTTCTTGAGCATGAGAAAACGCCTAAAAGTGTTTTTAAATTTGCTAAGGATAATGGAATGACTGAGGCAGAGTTTTACGGGTTCTTCGGTAGTTTTGAAGGATTACGCAAGGATATTTGGAATACGTTTTTCACGATGACGATGGATGTTGCCCACAAAAGCGAGGATTACCACGGGTTTTCTAACCGTGAGAAGATGCTCACTTTCTTCTATACTTTCTTTGAATTATTGACGCTCAACCGCAGTTATGTGTTGTTTGCCTTACAGGAAAACCAACATATGATGAATAAGATGGAGCAGCTTAAAGGTTTGCGCAAACACGTTAAAGGATTTGCTAAGGAATTGATACAGGAACGCAACGAGAATAAAACTAATATTTTATTAGAACGTTCTGAAACCATTTATGGTGAAGGCGCTTGGGTACAAATGTTGTTTTTAATGAAGTTCTGGATGGACGATGACAGCGCTGGTTTTGAAAAAACAGACATGGCGATTGAAAAATCTGTCAATACTATTTTTGACGTGTTCGATAATACTCCGCTTGATGCCGTACTGGATTTTGGTAAGTTTTTGTGGAAGGAAAGAATGTCCTAAAATTAAGTTGAAACGAAAGTCAGAGATTCTTATCGAGATTATTCTAGTGAACTAAGTTTTTTTTAGATTCAGTTGTTTCTAGAATTAGATTTTACTTGCTTTAATATTATTTCCACAAATTTTAAACAAATTCGCTTTCGCGAAAGCGAAGATGACTTAAAACCGGGTGCATAATTCTACATAATGCATTCAAAATTGAATTATGAAAACATTAGACAGAATTCCCACAAGTAAAATAGGTCGTACCACCGAAATGGTGAAGACTGGAGTTAAAATAGGTGGGAATTACATAAAATATTATTCTAAGAAAGCTGTGAATCCTAGTATGGACCGCAGTGAACTGGATGAGGATAATGCCACAGACATCTATGATGGTTTAAAAAATTTAAAGGGAAGTGCATTGAAAGTGGCACAGATGCTTTCTATGGATAAAAGTTTATTACCAGGTGCCTATGTGGAAAAATTTAGCCTAGCGCAATTTAGCGTTCCGCCCTTGTCAGCGCCATTAGTAAGAAAGACTTTTAAGAAATATCAAGGTGCTTTTCCTGAGGAGGTCTATGATAAATTTTCTAAGGATTCTGTGAATGCTGCAAGCATAGGGCAAGTTCACAAGGCAGAGAAAGATGGTAAGGAACTCGCAGTTAAAATTCAATATCCAGGTGTGGCAGATTCCATAAGCAGTGATCTAGCCATGGTAAAGCCCATTGCAATTAAAATGTTTAACCTTAAGGGAGAAGATTCTAAACGTTACTTCTCAGAAGTTGAGGACAAGCTTCTGGAAGAAACAGATTATAACCTTGAAGTTGATCAGAGCATTGCCATTACGGAGGCTTGTTCACACATTCCAAATTTAAAATTCCCTAAATATTACCCAGAGCTTTCCAGCAAACGCATCATCACAATGGACTGGATGAATGGGAAACACCTTAGCGAATTTGTAGCTCTGCCTTTCTCACAAGAAACCGGTAAAAAACTAGGGCAAACACTTTGGGATTTTTATATGTTCCAGATGCACGGGTTGAAAGCTGTTCATGCAGATCCACATCCTGGAAACTTTCTGATCTCACCTGAAGAGGAGTTGATCGCGATTGACTTTGGTTGTATTAAACAAATACCCGATGAGTTTTACGTTCCTTATTTTGAACTAGCAGTTCCTGCGAGTATCAATAATCCAGAAATTTTCAGAGAGAAATTGTTCCAACTTGAAATTTTGCGCAAGGATGATAGCGATAAAGAAATCAAGTACTTCTCCACCTTATTCCACGAAATGCTCAGTTTATTTACCAAGCCTTTTCAAGAAAAAACCTTTGATTTTGCAGATGAATCCTTTTGGGATCAAATCAGCTCCCTAAGTGAAAAATACAGCAATGACAAGGAATTGCGCAAGATGAATGGTAATCGCGGAAGCAAACACTTTTTGTATATTAATCGTACATTCTTTGGATTGTATAATTTATTACATGACTTGAAAGCAACCGTAAACACAAGGGATTATGTAAAATACCTGGACGAAAAAGGATTTGTGAATCATCCTGCTTTGTAGGAAATGATTTGGATTTAAACAAAAAACTGCCGCTTTTAGCGGCAGTTTTTTGTTTACAGGTTTTTCTTGGGATTTTGTCTAGCGTCAAAAATTCTTACAATGAAAATGTTATCGTCGGCTACTCGGTAAGTAACCCTCAAATATTGATAGAAAATTTTTCTATAGTTAAACTGATGACTAACGAATTGGTTATCTATAGATCCAATTTTAGTGAAATCATTTTCTGAAACGAGAATATCTATGAAGTCAAAGAAACCGATGATTATAAATTTGGCTTTATGCTCGCCGTATAATTCTTTGTAGAATTCACTTGTTTTCTGTAAATCTTTTAAACCTCTACTTGATAAAGAATAATTCATTAACCCTTGAACCAGGTCATAGCCATTGCACGAGCTTCTTCTAAGGAGTAAATCCGTCCAACTCTAATATCTTCTTCGGCCTCTAGGATTCCTGCATCCAGTTCTTCTTGTGTTTCTCCCGCATAATAATGGGCCGCTGCTTCTTGAACCAAATGCAGAAAATCTTCATCTGCCTCATCGATAAGTTTGTGGAGTTTGTCTTTCAGGTTTTGATCAGGCATAATTTAAAGGTAGGTAATTCTACTTTCTCAAGAGCAGAGTTAATTCTGTCCTTAGCAAATGTGCTTTCCAGCTTTTAAAATAATTTATTTTGAGTTCGCTTTTGCGAAAGCGAACTAGGGCTATCAGTTTTTATAAACTTCCCCATCCTTCATCACAAAGGTCACTTTTTCCAAGGTCTTCACATTCTTCTCAGGATTTTCTGAAACTGCGATGATATCTGCAAAAAATCCGGTTTTAACTTGGCCTATTTTATCTTCCATTTTGAGAATTTTTGCAGGAGTAATAGTCGCGCTTTGAATAGCTTCCATCGCGGGCATTCCTGCCTCTACCATGTAACCAAATTCCAAGGCGTTCTTCCCATGTGCATATACTCCAGCATCTGTTCCAAAAACAATCGGTACACCACGCTTATAAGCTCGTTCAAACATTCCCTGAATCTGTGGACCCACTGCTCTAGCTTTAGGAACCACGATATCCGGATAGAATCCTTCTTCCTCTGCTTTCATAGCCACTTCTTTTCCCGCAGTGATCGTAGGAACCAGATAGCAATTCATTTTTTTCATAAGATCCATAGTTTCCGCGCTCATATAAGTGCCGTGCTCGATGGTCTTTACACCTCCTAATATTGCTCGTTGCATTCCTTCATCGCCATGCGCATGCGCTGCAACATGCATATTATAATCAGCTGCCGTGCTAACGATCGCTTTTATCTCTTCTAATGTAAATTGTGGGTTACTTCCGTTTTTTGCAACACTAAGAACTCCGCCAGTAGCTGTAATTTTGATAACATCGGCTCCATTCTTATAACGATAGCGTACTGCTGCTCTGCCTTCATCTGTTCCATTTGCGACTCCTTCCCGTGGCCCTGGACTTCCCATAAAGTCTTGATTACCTCCATTTGTAGGGTCTGCGTGTCCACCAGTCGTGGCAATAGCTTTTCCTGCGGTATACATACGTGGTCCAGAAACTTTTCCCTTATTTATCGCATCCCGCAAACTGATATTAACACCGCTACCGCCTAGATCACGAACCGTTGTAAAGCCAGCCATTAATGTTTTTTCTGCATATCCAACAGAATTATAAGCAACGTCTGATGGATCATCTACAAATTTTGAAATATATGCCTGCGGATTATATTCCGTTTCCATGTGAACATGCATATCTGTTAGGCCTGGTAAAACCCATTTATCTTTAAGATCAAAATATTTTACATCTTGCGGTATGGCTGTGTAGCCTTTAGAAACATCTGTAATTTCTGTACCGTTGACTTTTATGGTTACCTCGTCCATCCATTTACCTGTTTCAGTATCCAGCAAATGTCCTGCGTGAATAAAGGTTGTGGTGGGGGTTTTTTGTGCGCTTAGCGTCATTGAGCAAATCAAGATAAGAGCTATAAGAAGTCGGTTTTTCATCATCACGTTTTAAAAAGCGAGAAGTTACGGAGGATTTACAGAACTATAAATGTCCATTCTTGTCCATTTGTGCTAAATTTTGATATAAACAGATTTATTATGAATGTTTCCTTTACAGAAAAACAAGAAAAATACATTAGAGACCTGGTCGCCTCTGGTAACTATAAAAATGCCAGTGAGGTAGTTAGGGAAGCAATGCGCCAACATAGCGAGGAACAAGATCGAAAGCTGGAATGGTTATGCGCTGAGATCCAGAAGGGGATTGATAGTGGATCTAGCGGTATGACTATTAAGGAGATTTTTGCCGAAGCAAAACTAAAGGCACTTTCTTTTCAAAAACTAGCAGGTTAATTATAGACATAAGTAATGAGGCAAGGGATAATCTTTCTGCCATTGCATTTTATACTTTTCTCAATTTTGGAGAACGTCCAATGAATATATACAGCGTTCAATTTGATACAGATTTTGCAAGAATAACTAAAAATCCAACTATTGGCATACTACGATTAGAGCTTGGCCAAAATGTTTACTCGACTATAAGCGGAAGCCATATAATATATTATGGAGTCGAAGCCCCACTTTATACATAATAAAGATCATTCACGGCAACAGAGCGGATCCAACAGAGTTCCAATTTCCAGATTAAAACATGAAACTATTCCGCTTTCGCGAAAGCGAAAAAGCTCTTCAATCTAACGATTCACAAACTCAATAATAGTATTTGTAATAAGATCAATCTGCTCTTCATCCAGCTCTGTGTGCATGGGCAATGAAATACATTCTTGCACCAGTCGGTTTGTAACTGGAAAATCAGCCTCATTATAGCGTTCATCCTGATAAGCTTTTTGCTTGTGCAAAGGAATGGGGTAATAAACACCGCAGGGAATTCCGCTTTCATTCAAGTGCTTGACCAGCGCATCGCGGTCTGTATCCTTTACGGTCAGTGTATATTGATGAAAAACGTGACAATCACAGTTATCACAAATCAACGGAGTTATAATTTTTTCTTCCTGAGCAAAGGCATCTGTGTATTTGCGTGCTGCATCGCGCCTGGCTGTATTATAATCATTCAGATTGCGCAACTTGACCCGCAGAACTGCTGCTTGCATAGAATCAAGCCTTGAATTTACTCCTACTACATCATGGTGATAGCGCTCATACATTCCGTGATTTACAATCCCGCGAATCATGTGGGCAAGATCATCATCATTAGTAAATATTGCCCCTCCATCACCGAAGCAACCTAGGTTTTTTGACGGGAAAAATGAGGTTGTTCCTGCATGACCTATGGTTCCAGTTTTAGATTTTGAGCCATTACTATGCATATAATTAGCTCCTATACCCTGGGCATTATCCTCAATTACATAAAGATTGTGTTCTTCTGCCAGAGCCATAATTTCATCCATATTTGCAGCAAGTCCAAAAAGATGCACGGGAACGATTGCTTTAGTTTTAGGAGTAATGGCACGTTTCACCGCCTCAATATCAATATTGAAATCATAAGGATTCACATCTACCAAAACTGGCGTGAGATTCAAAAGCGCAATAACTTCTACGGTTGCAGCAAACGTAAAATCTGCGGTGATCACCTCGTCACCAGGCTTCAAACCCAGTCCCATCATGGCAATCTGCAAAGCATCAGTTCCGTTAGCGCAGGGAATTACATGCTTCACATTCAGATATTCCTCTAATTCTTTTTGAAACGCGTGGACTTCAGGACCATTAATAAACGCAGTAGATTCAATGACTTCCATCACATTTGTATCCACTTCAGTTTTTATTTTTTCATATTGACCTTTAAGGTCCACCATTTGAATTTTGCGCATTGGGTATGTAAAATTATAGCTGTAAACAGCGGTATTATTGTAAAAGTACGATATAAGTTGCGCATCGCCCAACGCCTATTTTGTGGTATTTTTGAATCTATGTCTATCTTAAAATGTATTTATGATACGGGTTCCGCTTTCGCGAAAGCGTGCTTACCTGTAGCCGGTTTTTTTAATAAGAAAATAAAGTTAGGATCTCAAGGTCGTGACAACTCATGGCATATTCTAGATTCGAAAATCAAACACACCGTTCCTAAAATATGGGTGCATGTAGCGTCTTTAGGGGAGTACGAACAAATTGTTCCTGTACTAGAAAAATTGAACCGTAAGAAATATCAAGTCGTCCTTACCTTTTTTTCACCATCTGGATACGAAAACAAAAGGGATACAAAGCTGGCAGATATCGTTTGTTATCTTCCCATTGATGCGGTGTCTTGCGTCAATAAATTTATAAGTCTAGTGGACCCATCCCTAGCAATTATGGTCAAGTATGAATTCTGGCCCAATTATTTAAATACCTTAAATGAGAAGCATGTTCCGACTATATTAGTTAGCGGCATATTTCGTAAAAACATGAGCTTTCATAAATGGTACGGCTCCTGGATGAAGAGCTCTCTGGAAGCATTTGATCATTTCTTTTTACAAAATGAATCTTCTTTACAAGAACTTGCTGCACTGGGATTTGAGAATGCGAGCGTCAGTGGGGATACTCGATTTGATCGCGCTAGCCAGCTCATAGAACATGATAATAGCATCCCGTTATTAAAAGAATTCATCGATGGTCATCCATGTTTAGTGGTAGGTAGCAGCTGGCCTGCAGACATCGAGATCATGAAATCCTGGTTAGAAGAAAATAACATATCGAAAAGATGTAAAGTCATTATTGCACCGCACGAAGTGGGCGGCGGGAAACCTGATCAACTTATTGATTCTCTAAACTACTCTCCTTTAAAATGGACATCAATACAGGGTGGTGAAATGCATGACCTTAAAAACACCAGCACCTTAATAATTGACACTATTGGATTGCTGACTAAAGCTTACAGCTATGCAGATGTTGCCTATGTGGGCGGTGGCATGGGGACCTCAGGGCTACATAATATTCTGGAGGCCGCCACCTATGGCGTGCCGGTGGTTATAGGTAAGAATTATGAAAAATACCCTGAAGCTGGAAAACTGGAAGATTTAGGCGGGCTATTTTCTGTCAAAAATTCTGCTAAATTTACTGATATAGCTAATAAGCTGTTTGAAGACGATTTCCTGCGGGATAAAACGGGCATGATTTGTGGCCATTGGATCAATAGTAATACTGGCGCTACTGATCAAGTGTTAGAGTACTTAAAGACTATCGATGAAGAATTTATTATTTTTTAGCCTTTTTCTAATCGGGTGGATTGCTACGGCGCAAAAAATCACTGTCCTGAACAAGGATACTAACGAGCCCGTTTCTTTTGCAACGATCAGTTTTGGTAATGGGCTAGGTACATTTGCAGATGGTGACGGTATATTTACGCTTTCGCGAAAGCGATATCCCGACCTAGATTCTATAACAATATCCTCCATAGGATATAAGGACCTGCTCATTGCAATGACAGACATAGCACCGACGATTTATTTAAATCCATCAACGGCGCAACTTGAAGCCATTGTGTTACAAGGACGACTTGAAGGGAAATTTAAAGAATCAGAGGTCGATCCAGTTGTGCACGATAATTATTTTAATTGCTGGCTACCTACTGTAGAATCTGAAATAGCTGTCAAATTTGAACGCAAGAATAACAATCCTACCTTGCTAAAAACCCTTTTAATCCCAGTCATCCTTGAAGAAAGTCAGTCTAGCAATAAAGGGAAACTGCGTAAATTTTCCACACTTTTCAGGGTTCAACTCTACGATGTAAACTCAGATGGATCGCCTACAGATAAATCATTTTACCCTTCTCAAACTTTCCTGATCACAGAAAAAACTGATAAAGTTCACAAGTTAAATTTAGAGGAGTTTCGCATCCAAATTCCACAAAATGGAATTTTCGTTTCTATTCAAGTTTTAGGAACAACATATCCAGATGGTAAGTTGATTGACGCAAAAAAATACCGAGAAATCCGCACTAGAAGAGGTTTGGAAAAAATCTCAACTACATACCGACCTTTATTGCCTTTTTCTGATGAAATTGAGGGTAATAAAACATGGGTTCGCCGTATTTTTTTCAATAACAAAACCTGGCAACCCTTTGACCTTTCCTACAATCCCAATAGTAATTTAGTCCGATCTGGCCACGATAATTATGGAATGGGAGCTATTCTGAAAGTTTATGAACCCAGCAATTAAACAGTAACGGCTTTATTCAAATATTTTCTGAACGGCAACATTTCTTTATAAATCTCTACACATACATCTTTAAAATCGTCTTGCATAATTTCCTTTTGAGTGACGTTATGCTGGACAGCAAAAGTCTTTCGATTTAAAAGGTCTATATATTTGTGATCTTTAGGGTACCCTTTAGGAGAAGTTTTTAAAGAATCCCCATCGTCAATCAAATTTCCGAAAGTGTTTATAAACGATTCGTTGCTGAGTATCTTTTTGAGTTCTTTACCATTATAGTCTATGGCATCACGTATGGAATCTAGTACTTCTTTTTTAGGTTTGTAGAACCCTCCTGCAATAAAGGAACCATTGACCCCTAGATGTATATAAAAATCGCCCTGCTTACCATTATCTGATAAGTCCAGCCCAGCACCAAAATGATCCTTATATGTAGACTTATTAGGGTGATACAATAAATTATTATTTATTCTATTGATAGCGCGTTTGCCTTCCGTTGAATGATAATTAGGGTCAACTTTTCCAAGATCTGCGTCTAGTTCATTCAGCCAGGATTTATACCAGTCTCTGACAGCTTCATACTCATTGCGATTTGCGTCCATCCATTCTTTATTATTGTTCTTCTGTAGGTCCCTCAAGAAGGAAAACATTTTATTGAAACTCATTCTATTTTTTCTATAAATATAGAAATGAGAGGATTAGATTGTTAATAAGTTATGAGAACATTAGCAAATCAGATTGTGTAAAAAAATACTTTTGCCGCCCTAATCATTTAATCATTTGACCATGAAAAAAATCGTATTCACCCTAGCTGCTGTTTTTATGGGAGCAACTGCATTGACTTCTTGTCGTGATAGTGAAAAAGAAACTGAAACTATCGTAAAAGAAGTCGAAGTTACTGCCCCTGCAACTACTCCAGCTGCCACTAATGAATCTGAAGGTATTTTAGAGAGAGCTGGACAAAAAGTAGATAGCAAAGTAAATGACGAAATCGATAACCAGATTGACCAAATAGGAGACGACAATTAATTAAAGACTTTGATTTTGAATGATGAAAGTGATCTGTTTGCTTTTTTTGTTCAAAAGCCTGGTTTTTAACATATCCTTTTTATATTTAACCCCTTAACCTAAACTTTTAAAAATGAAAAAATTAACTCTAGTATTTATTGCATTATTCACAGTATCAATGTTCGCTACTTCATGTAGAGATGAGGCTGACACTACAGAAGAAAAAATGGAAGAAGTAGCTGACGATATGGAAGACGCTGCTGATGACATGGAAGACACTATGGAAGAAGGTGTTAACGAAGTTGAAGAAAACACTGGAATGGGTGGTGTTGATGATGCTTCCTAATTTAAGTACTATGAAAAAGATCTTTTTTACACTTATAATTCTTTTTCTTGCGACACCTACTTTTATGGGTTGTCGTGATGAAAAAACTGTAGAAGTTGAAGAACTAGCACCAGACGCTGATGATAGCGGTGACGATGAAGGTTTTGATACTAATCCTACAGAAAGTGATCCAGATTGATCTTAATCAACTATTAAAAGAAAAGGAACCTTAAACGGTTCCTTTTTTTATGCTTGCTATTTCGCTCCTTAGACTATCAAGTCCCTGTTTTAAAGATATCATTGCTTCTTGCCCCTCATAGACATCCAGGTCAAAACTCAGTTTTGAATTTACTTCCCACAACTCGCTTATTTCTACCACCGGTTGTTCGATCACGGGATAATCTCTATTTAAGGAAATCAACAAAATGCCTTCTGGCGACTCCGTCTTGCGCAATTTTTTTACCACTACAGTGTCTGGCGTTACCACCACATGGATCTTATTATCATTTGCCTGACGCACATTCTCCACGGCACGCGCCATAACCCATTCACTGGGCTGCAATACAGGCAACATACTATCGCCATTCACCTGGAAGGCACGGTAGCTTCCTTCCTTATATTGGGGTAATGGAATATGAAAAGCAGGCAATTCATTGTACCAGTCCGTATCCAGTACATTACTGGCATAACCTGCACTCGCTTTAATGGGAACCATGATCATATTCTCACGATCGCTAGTGTCCATAGTAATAATTTTAGGCGCGGTATTATGGCTGGTTTCTAGGTATTTATTATAACTAACACCATACAACCACAGTGGGTTGATGTTAAATTGACGCAACAATTCTGACACGATTTTTCCCGTAATCTTCTTCTTGCCACGTTCAATATCTGCAGTAGTACTTCCTGCCTCTAACAGTTCTGCAAACTCACTTTGTGTCTTTCCCAGATCCTCTCGTACCTGTTTAAACCTCTTTGCCTCGGTTGAAATCTCTTGTGCCATGTGCCAAATATACCTTTTTTAGGAATAGTTCCAACTTTAACATTGGATTATTTCCATTTATTGGGAATTATTCCATACTTTTGGATCTCAATCGGGAATATATCTTGGAATATTTCCTAAAACTAAACATTATGTGTGGTAGAGCATCTGTTATAACACCTGAAGCCCTTTTAGAGAATCGGTTTAATGCCGCTTTCGCGAAAGGTGTTCATCTAGAAGAAAACGTAAACATAAGTGCAGGCAACAAGATCCCGGTAATCACTGGCGATAAGCCCAACCATATACAGATGTTTACATTAGGTTTCACACCGCACTGGGCACACAAGCAAACCTATATGATCAATGCCCGTGCAGAAGGAAGCCATAATATAGAGAATGATCCTAATTATAACGGGCCCGCAGGAATCTTCCAGAAACCTATGTTTCGCCATGCGATCAAATCACAACGATGCCTCATTCTAGTAGATGCATTTATTGAAGGCCCTAAACAAGAGAAACTCAACAAACCATACTTGGTCTACCCTAATAGGGATCGTGGCCCTTTCGCCCTTGCTGGAATTTATGACATATGGGAACATCCATTAACAGGAGAACAACATCATACCGTTGCCATAGTTACAAGCGCCGCAAACCGTCTAACCCAGCGCATAGGTCACCATCGCTCTCCAGTAGTTTTAACTAGAACACAGGAAGAAAAATGGCTGGACTCAGATTTATCCGTAAAGGAACTTACAGAAATCATGAAACCATTCGATTCTAAAGGTTTCAATGCCTACCCTATTTCGCAGAAAATAAAAAGTCCAGAAGCAAATGGACTCGAATTACTCAAACCCATAGGCGATAAAATATTTAAAGACTACGACAGATGTCTTTATGAACGTCTCAAGTTTGTAGAAGATGATTCCCTAACCATACGTGAAGAACGCCTTGTAGAAGGCGACCAGTTCGTTCTCTTTTAAAAATTAATCCATAAAACCAACCGCCATGAATATTGAAAAGATTAAAACAGATCTAGCCGTACGCGTTCAAAAGCTAATGGCAATTAGAAAGGAAACAGGCCACCTAAATTTCAAGGCAGCCAGTACCGTTAAAACATGGCGGGATAAAGTAACCGACACAGAAGAGCTCGTGCAAAAAGTATATGACACCTTGAACGAGGTCTTACAATGCAACGGTATACAGTTTTCAAACCATTTAGAATACGATGGACTTATTAGCGATCTGGAACCGACCGTAAATGATCTAGTCCTACGTAACATGGAAGACTGACTTAGAGAAGACAATATTCATTTTAAAACTAGCTAAACCTCACAGGGAAACCTCGTGAGGTTTTTTGACCACTAGATTCTGAAAACGGTAGTTCTCTGTGCCAGTGAGAGATTAGCTTAAAAAACAACAGACTCAACAACCAAAAACCAGAAGTATCCATTCACAAACTAATAGGCAAGAAGGAAAATAATATCACATGGAAAAGCAAATCATACATCTGGATTTAGATACATTTTATGTCTCTGTGGAACGTAAGATGGATTCCCGTCTTAGAAACAAACCACTGTTGGTAGGCGGCACAAGTGACCGTGGGGTTGTCGCTGCCTGCAGTTATGAAACCAGAGGTTTTGGAGTTCATAGTGGCATGTCCATGAAACTAGCAAGGCAGTTGTGTCCAGAAGCCATTGTGATAAGAGGCAATGCCGGCACCTACTCTAAACATTCTGACGAGGTAACAGAAATCATCAAGCAAGAAACTCCACTTTTTGAAAAATCCAGCATTGATGAATTCTACGCAGATCTCACGGGAATGGATCGGTTTTATGGATGTTATAAGTTGGCTTCTGAAATACGGAATAAGATCATAAAAGAAACCGGCTTGCCTATCTCTTTCGGTTTATCCGTCAACAAAGTAGTTTCTAAAATTGCGACTGGCGAGGCAAAACCCAATGCCCAACTTATGATTGATACGGGTCACGAAAAAGAATTTATGGCTCCGCTTTCTATAAAGAAAATTCCGCAAGTGGGCGATAAAACCTATCAGACCTTGCGTCATTTAGGGGTACGGCAAATACGCACCATCCAGGAAATGCAGGAAGATATGATGATCCGGGTTTTAGGGAAAAATGGAAGTATGATCTGGCGTCGTGCCCAAGGTTTAGATAATAGACCCGTGATCGCATTTAATGAGCGCAAGTCCATTAGCACAGAACGCACTTTTGATAAAGACACCATTGATGTGGCAAAACTGAAATCCATTCTTATTGCCATGACAGAAAATCTTGCATTCCAGTTAAGGCGCGGCGATAAACTCACAGCTTGCATCAACGTAAAAATTAAATACTCCGATTTCAATACGTATTCTAAACAGTTGCGTATTCCCTTTTGCAGTGCAGATCACATATTGATTCCTAAGATTCTAGAAATTTTTGAGCGATTGTACAACCGCAGATTGCTAGTTCGATTGATAGGCATCAGATTTTCACATTTGGTCAGTGGGAATTATCAGATCAATCTGTTTGATGATACAGAAAACGCACTGAATCTTTACAATGCTTTGGATAAAATGAGAGAGAAATACGGCGACCGTAGCGTGGTTAGAGCTTCCGGATTAGGTGCAAAAACCATAGGCAGGATGACCAATCCATTTAATGGTTTGCCGCCGGTAGTTCTTGCACATAGGAAACAGTGATCGGGTTATCAGTTATCAGTTATCAGTTATCAGTTATCAGAAAATATCAGTTCGAGCGCAGTCGAGAACAGTTTAGGAGTTAAAATTTAGATATAAGCTCATTAGGAGAAAACACGATAATCGGCAGAAGGAATTTATAAACGAACGCAATACAACTCCCTCTCCGCTGGAGAGGGGTTGGGGTGAGGTGATTTAAAGAGATGAATTTTTAGAGAGATGCGGGAAACTAAAAAACCGATAATAATCAATTACGATTTTCAGAAAGAAATCAATTTCAGACAATTGGCAGATTTGAGATTTGAGATTTGAGATTTGTTAATTATTGGAAAAATAAAAAAATCAGCAATAGACAATAGCGATTTGCGACAGCAAATCAATAATTGGCAGTTTTGGGATTTGGGATTTGAGATTTAAAACAAAACATGTATTTAAACAACCACACATACTACTCGATGCGATATGGCACCTTCAAAGAAGAAGTGCTGATTGATCTTGCTGTAGAAAATGGTCTAGAAACGATTGTTTTGACAGATATCAATAACACCAGTGCTTGTTTGAATTTTGTGCGGTTATTAGAAAATAAACCTCAAAAACCTGTAATAGGTGTAGATTTTCGCCGCGATCACCAGCAGCTGTATGTAGGTCTAGCAAAAAATAATGCCGGTTTTCAAGAATTAAACGTTCACCTATCACAACACCTACATAATAAGATTCCGTTGCCAGATGCCGCACCAGATTTTAAAGATGTCTTCGTTATCTATCCGCTGAAAAAAGTAATGGAATTGAAGAAAACTAGTTTTCGCAAAAGCGAGTTCATAGGCATTTCCATAGCTGCACTACGCAAACTCCCATTTACGGAATATCTGAAATTCAAGGATAAGCTGGTCATACTTCAACCGGTTACTTTTAGAAGCAAAAAGGATTTCAATGCACACCGATTGCTGCGCTGCATCGATCTCAACATTTTGCTGAGTCAGCTACCCGTAGAACAGCAGGGTGATATAGAGAATCAAATGATTCCCGTTACAGATCTTCAAAATGCCTTTGCCGATTATTCCTTTATTCTCAAAAACACTAAAAGACTGCTGGAGCAGTGCAGTATCAGTTTTGATTATGACAAATCATTACTTAATGCCAACCAAAAAACCTACCACCGGGAGGAGCCAGACAATGCTGCCGCTGATCTTGAATTGCTAAAAACATTAGCTCAAGAGGGCATACCATTGCGGTATGGGAAATCCAGCAAAGACGTTCAAGAGCGTATTTTAAAAGAAATCACCACCGTTGCAAATAAAGGTTTTGTTGCCTACTTTTTAATCAATTGGGAAATCTGTAAATATGCGCGTGATAAAGGATATTTCTATGTAGGACGCGGTAGCGGTGCAAATAGCATCCTTGCCTATCTCCTTCAAATTACAGAAGTGGATCCTATTGAACTAGACCTTTATTTTGAGCGGTTTATTAATGATTACCGCACGAGTCCACCAGATTTTGACCTTGATTTTTCTTGGGATGATCGGGAAGATGTGACTTGGTTTATTTTTAACCGTTTTGGAAATCGGGCAAATGTAGCGTTATTAGGAACCTACAACACCTTTCAATACCGCGCCGTTATCCGGGAATTGGGGAAGGTTTTCGGTCTTCCCAAAGCAGATATTGACAAACTTACCACGGGAAATTTTGATGAACACAGCCTAGACCATATGCATCGACTGGTGCTGCGGTATAGTTTATGGCTTAAAAACGTTCCTAATTATACCAGTATTCATGCCGGTGGGATTCTGATCACAGAACGACCCATTCATTATTACAGTGCTACCAGTTTGCCACCCAAAGGTTTTCCCACCGTACAATTTGACATGCATATTGCAGAGGATGCCGGTATTCACAAGTTTGACATTCTCGCGCAACGCGGCCTGGGGAAAATTCGTGATGCCATTCAACTGGTGAAGATCAACCAGCCAGATGCTAAAATTGCAGACGTACGTAGTGGCACTAAAGATTTTATGAAAGATGAGAGCATCAATGCCATGATCTCACAAGCAAAGTGCATAGGCTGTTTTTATATTGAATCACCCGCTATGCGCATGTTGTTGAGCAAACTTGCCACTAATGATTATATAGGTCTGGTGGCAGCAAGTTCTGTGATCCGTCCAGGCGTGGCGCAAAGTGGTATGATGCGCGAGTTTATCCTGCGTACCCGCCATCCTGAAAAACGTGCAGAGGCGCACCCCATCATGCAAAGCATCATGCCAGAAACTTACGGGATCATGGTCTATCAGGAGGATGTGATTAAAGTGGCGCACCATTATGCAAAGCTCGACCTGGGCGAGGCAGACGTATTGAGACGTGGTATGAGTGGTAAATATAGGTCTCGAGACGAATTCCAGAAAGTAGAGGATAAATACTTCCAAAACTGTATTAATGAAGGTCATGATCCCGCAGAATCTCAGGAGATATGGAATCAAATTAAAAGTTTTGCAGGTTACGCTTTCGCGAAAGGTCACAGCGCCTCATATGCAGTGGAAAGTTATCAGAGCCTGTACTTGAAACGATATTTTCCGCTGGAATACATGACCGCCACACTCAACAATGGAGGTGGATTTTACCGTCCAGAATTATATGTCCACGAGGCAAGAATGTGTGGAGCTACCATTGAAGCACCCTGTATCAACAATAGTGATATTGCAAATTCCATTAAGGGAACAACCATTTACCTGGGGTATAGTTATCTCAAAGAACTGGAACAAAAAGCAATGGCTCTCGTGGTGGAAGCCCGGTGGCGTGATGGTGATTTTACATCTTTGGAAGATTTTATAAATCGGGTATTGATAAGCATTGACCAGATCTCCATTTTGATCCGTATTAATGCTTTCCGCTTTACGGGAATGGATCGGTATGAGTTGTTGTGGCAGGCACATTTTAAAATGGATAAGACTCCTAAAAAATCCTTACAAAAACAATTGTTCGTCCCCAAACATCGGGAAGCCACCATCCCGAGACTTGTTACAACGATGCAGGAATTGGCTTTTGAGCAGATGGAACTTTTAGGTTTTCCACTGTGTTCGCATTTTGATTTATTGACCCGACCGCCGCGCAGTAACAATACCCGTAAAAATTTGAAGGAATACCTCAACAACATGATCTTGATTTATGGTTATGTGGTGAATGTAAAAACAACGCATACCGGTAATGGGAAGCGCATGCAATTCGGCACTTTTCTGGATCGTGATGGTCATTTTTTTGATACCGTAATGTTTCCACCGGTGGCTGCTCGCATCACTTTTCGCGGAAGCGGTATTTATGCCGTGTACGGTAAGGTAGTAGAGGAATTTGATTTCTATTCCATTGAGGTGCAGCAAATGGAAAAAGCAGATTATATCACAGACCCGCGATATTCAGAGGAGAACCCGCAGACGATGCAACGGTTGGAAAAACAGGCCAGTTTGCGGGACAGACGTATGGGAAATGGGAACGGACATCGCAAACCAGAATTGCCACAGCAGCATGAGGTGCACCAGCCAGGGGCGGGAAGAAAACCTGGAAAAGTGCGGGAATGATGGGGATTTGAAATACCGAGAAACGGTACCGCTGTGCAGTGGCACGACGGTGGGAATATTGAATAAAATTGGAGTGCTGAAAGGCGGAGCCGTTCTGCGACGGATTGACGGTGAGTTTGAATAGCAGGATTTGATAAGCTTAGAATTGGTGGCGCCCTGCGACGGATTGACGATAGAGGAGTTAAAACATAATTCAAATGCTGAAAGGCGAAGCCGTCCTGCGACGGATTGACAAATTGAAAGATATATGAACTACGAACGAATTAAGGAGAAATTAGAAATTCTCGCAGATGCGGCAAAGTATGACGTGAGTTGCAGCAGCAGCGGCAGCAAGCGGAAAAACAAGAATAAAGGACTGGGAGATTCTGACGGGATGGGTATTTGCCACAGTTATACAGAGGATGGTCGTTGCGTGTCACTGCTTAAAATCTTGTTGACGAACGTCTGCATTTTTGACTGTGCCTATTGTGTAACGCGGAAATCCAACGATATAAAGCGCGCTGCTTTTACGGTACAGGAAGTAGTTGATCTTACCATCAATTTTTATAGGCGCAATTATATCGAAGGTCTGTTTTTAAGTTCTGGGATTTTTAAAAGTCCCGATGCTACCATGGAGCGGCTTATTCGAGTGGCAAAAAAGCTGAGGGAAGAAGAAAACTTCAATGGCTATATCCATCTCAAATCCATACCTGGTGCTAGCGATGAGCTCATGCAACAAGCTGGATTATATGCAGACCGACTTTCAGTTAATATCGAGATTCCTACAAAGGCTGGATTAAAACTACTCGCTCCAGATAAAGATCATAAGGATTTTATCCAGCCTATGAAAGCGGTTAAAAACGCCATTGATCTCTATCAATCTGAAAAGAAATTGATACGCAGCACTCCTATTTATGCTCCAGCTGGCCAAAGCACACAAATGATCGTGGGCGCCACCGGTGAGAGCGATCGGGATATCATGTATAGTGCTAATTTTTTCTACAATAAATTCCAGATGAAACGAGTGTATTATTCGGGTTATATTCCTGTGGCAGATGATTCCAGATTACCTGCAATAGGAACAGAAGTTCCGATGATGCGGGAGAACCGACTCTATCAAACCGATTGGTTACTGCGATTCTATGGTTTTGATGTTCGCGAAATCCTAAATGATGAATATCAAAACCTGGACATGGATATTGATCCTAAGCTTTCTTGGGCGCTGCGCAACCTTGATCAATTTCCAGTAGATATCAACAGAGCTGAAAAAAGGATTCTCGCTCGCATTCCCGGAGTTGGGATGAAATCTGTCGGGAAGATTCTAAGCGCCCGCCGATTCAGAAAACTGAATTGGGAACACTTAAAAGCTATTGGTATTTCTATCAATAGATCTAAATATTTTATCACCTGTGATTCTAGGGAGTTTGAAAGGCGTGATTTGACCGGAATACAGATAAAGAATCAGATTTTATTATCGGGCAGCAGTAAATACAGCAAGAATTTTACAAACCAATTAAGTCTTTTCTAATGGAACGCGTTTTACAATATGATGGCACTTTTGATGGTTTAATGACGACCATTTTCACTATTTATCAGCATAAAGTCAAGAATCCAATCATCCAGGCACCGGCACAGCAGCAGGATAGTCTTTTTGGCGAAGCCCATGAAATTATCACCGAACCTGAAAAAGCTCAAAGAGTCCTGAACCGGATGAACGAATTAAGTTCTAAACAAGACATGATGGAGTTCTATAAAGCATTCCTAAGTGAGATTCTGGGAATAGAAAACACCTTATACCAGTATTGCCAGCAAACCTTTGCAGCGGGCAAGGCGCCTTCTGGTGACTATGGCAACACTACCATTCTAAAGATCTCTCAGGCTGCCAAAATGGTAGGTCGTGAAAAGCATCGTATGGAAGCATTTATACGGTTTCACTTAATCGATGAAGATTTGTATTATGCGAACTGTGAACCAGATTTCAACGTATTACCACTGATAGCCCAACATTTCAAAAACCGCTATGCTGACCAGAAATGGGTGATTTATGATCTGAAAAGAGACTTCGGTATTTCTTATGACCTAGAAAATGTCGTGGAAGTGACCATCAATTTTAAGGATCCTACCGCAAAAAAAGGTATTGTCAATAAGGCTGGTTCTTCCACTCAACTGGTGACGGGCAGCTTTCGCGAAAGCGAAAACAATTACAGGGATCTCTGGAATCAATATTTCAAAAGTACAAACATTGAATCACGCAAGAATATGAAGCTTCACCTACAGCACGTACCGAAGCGTTACTGGAAATACTTGAGTGAAAAAGTAGCCTGATTGAATAAATAGCGCACAAATCCATAAATTATTTACCTTTGAAGCTTCATTGTAAAACCAAAATTATGAAGAAGTTAGTTTTAAGCATGATGTTATTCGGCTTACTAATCGGTACCACAGCCTGTAGAGAATCCACAGGTGAAAAGGCAGAAGACGCCATTGAATCTGCTGCTGAAGATACTGAAGACAACCTAGAGCAAGTAGGTGATGAGATTGAGCAAATAGGAGACAACGTTGATGAAGAAATCAACGATGAACAAACTGGTGCTGACGATAACTAGTCGTCAACCATTTATTAAATCAATGCAGCTTCAGGGTTGCATTTTTTTGTTATGAGAATCAATCTTTATTTAAACTCAAGAATTCCCCTAATTGATTTTACCGTACAAAAACCGTAAAATTGACAAAGTTCATAAAACAAAAAATCCTGATAATCAAATGATTATCAGGATTCATGGTACTCGAGACGGGACTTGAACCCGTACGGGCATTACTACCCATTGGATTTTAAGTCCAACGTGTCTACCAATTCCACCACTCGAGCTTAAATGTCAGCGACACTTAAAATTGGTATTAAAAAAGAGCGAAAGACGGGGATTGAACCCGCGACCCCCACCTTGGCAAGGTGATGCTCTACCGCTGAGCTACTTTCGCATTGTTTACTCTTACTAAATTAAGAACGTTTGCCAGAATCTTAAATTTCAAAGCGGTTGCAAATTTAATAACTTTCCCTATTCCACAAAGGAAAAAACGTAAAATTATCATCTTGATTTATCGGTCCCTACCAGCATGCGTTTGATCTCGTTTAATTTCATTAAAGCTTCCACTGGAGTAAGGGTGTTTATATCCACTTGTATGATCTCATTGCGCACTTCTTCCAGTAGTGGATCATCTAAATTGAAAAAACTCAACTGCATCTCTTGATCTTGTGCTGCTTTCATTGCTGCTCTTGAATCCTCGCGCTGGTGTGATTTCTCTAGCGTTTTTAATATTTTTTCTGCTTTGTGAATGACCTGTTGTGGCATTCCAGCCATCTTGGCCACGTGTATTCCAAAACTATGATGGCTACCACCGGGAATAAGCTTGCGCATGAAAAGTACTTTATCCTTTAATTCCTTCACTTCGACATTGAAATTCTTAATACGTGGAAATTGCTCTGTCATTTCATTAAGCTCGTGGTAATGGGTGGCAAATAAGGTTTTGGCCTTAAATGGATGCTCATGCAGGTATTCTGTAATTGCCCACGCAATGGAAATTCCATCATAAGTACTCGTCCCGCGGCCTATCTCATCAAGCAAGATCAAACTGCGGTCACTCACATTATTCAAAATGCTGGCGCTCTCGTTCATTTCAGTCATAAACGTAGATTCACCTTGGGAAATATTATCGCTGGCACCTACTCTAGTAAATATTTTATCCACGATTCCCATTTTAACCGTATCTGCTGGGACAAAGCTTCCCATTTGTGCAAGAAGTACTATTAATGCAGTTTGTCTTAAAATCGCGCTCTTACCGCTCATGTTGGGTCCTGTAATCATGATGATCTGCTGCTCATCACGATCCAGCTGCACATCATTAGGAATGTAGGGCTGATCTGCCGGTAACATTTTTTCAATCACGGGATGACGACCGCCTTTAATGATTAGTTCATCCGTATCTAATAATTCTGGTCTTGTGTAATTTGATGAAACCGCATGATCTGCAAAAGAAATCAAACAGTCTAATTGCCCTATCAAATGTGCATTATTCTGGATGGGTTTTATAAAAGGGATTATTTCTTTTACTACCTGCTCAAAAAGTTCTTGTTGCAACGCATGAATTCGTTCTTCAGCACCCAGTATTTTTCCTTCGTATTCCTTTAATTCTTCGGTAATATAACGCTCAGCATTTACCAATGTTTGTTTGCGGGTCCAGCTTTCTGGCACTTTATCTTTATGGGAATTGCGGACTTCAATATAATATCCAAAAACATTATTGCTGGAAATTTTTAAGCTGGAAATTCCGGTTTCCTTACTGTGACGGTCCAGCATTTTATCTAAATAATCCTTTCCTGTCGTCGCAAGACCACGCAATTCATCCAGTTCTTCGTGAAAACCTTCGGCAATTGTTTTACCCTTTAAAAGATTGACCGGTGCATCCTCATCTAATCGCTCTTCAATTACTTCTATGAGCTGTGTGCATTTGTTTAGGCTTTCGCCCAAAGTCTGTAAGGATGTATCTCCTGCATCCATTGTCATTTCTTTGATAGGAGCAATAGCCTGCAAGCTATTCTTCAATTGAATGACCTCGCGTGGACAAATTTTACCTACAGCAACCTTAGAGACTAATCGTTCTAGATCATTCATCGACTTAAGATGAGATTTCACCTTTTCCCTGATTTGCGATTCGGTTTTGAAATAAGCAACAACATCGTGGCGCTTGTTTATTTGTTCCGCGTTTTTTAATGGAAAGGCCATCCATCGTTTTAGCAACCTTGCCCCCATAGGTGTGGTGGTCTGATCGATTACATCAATTAACGTAACCGCTCCTGTACTTAAGGCTTGATACAATTCTAGATTACGCACCGTGAATCGATCCATCCACACAAAGCTGTCGTCCTCAATCCGCGCTATAGTTGCCACATGATCGATCTGGTGGTGTTGGGTTTCGGCTAGATAATGAAGGATGGCACCTGCTGAAATCAATGCTTGATCCAGTTTGTCAACGCCATAACCTTTTAGGGAATTCACTTTGAAATGTTTCAGAAGACTTTCCCTGGCATAATCTATTTGAAAAACCCAGTCCTCAAGATAAAAGAAGGGCAAGTCGTATGGAAAATCCTGAGCCAACTCCTTTTTATCACTTCGGGAAACCAAGACTTCGCTAGGGTTGAAATTTTGCAACAATTTATCGGCTTCTTCTTTAGTTCCTTGGCTGATTAGAAATTCGCCTGTGGAAATATCCAGAAAGGCAACGGCATACACATTCCGCGAAAGCGATAAGGCTGCCAGAAAATTATTAGATCTGGAACTGAGCACTTCATCATTAAGCGATACTCCTGGCGTTATCAATTCTGTCACACCACGCTTTACGATGTTCTTTGTCTGCTTAGGGTCTTCTAATTGATCACAAATTGCCACGCGTTCCCCAGCGCGGACCAGCTTAGGCAAGTAAGTATTGAGAGAATGATGGGGGAAACCTGCAAGCTCTGTGCGCTCACCTCCATTATTTCTATTAGTCAAAACAATGTTAAGAATGCGAGCCGTTTTGACGGCATCTGCACCAAATGTTTCATAAAAATCCCCCACACGGAAAAGCAGCAAAGCATCAGGATACTTTGTTTTGATCTTATTATACTGCTGCATCAAAGGCGTGACCTTTTTACCTTGGGAACTCAATAGTTAATGGATTTTAATGATCTATAAAAATACGGTTTAAGCCTGCGATGCTAGAGTCGCTGCACATCTTCTTTTCAACATCTTATGGTGTGTTTTTAAAAGTCCAGGTGCTCGATCGTCATGTTTTCAACGACACCCACAATTTCCTTTAATGTGGTACAATTAGCATTAGAATACAACTGGTGATGGCCCAGTTTACCATCCTCATTAAGTAATTTGCTTTGTTGCAAGGTTACTAGTAACTGTCTTGCCACTGCAGCTCCCGAATCAATTATGCGCACGTTTTTAGGAAGCAAAGTTTCTAATAAATGTTTGATGTATGGATAATGACTGCATCCCAAAACGAGGTAATCTATACCAGAAATCATGAAGGGTTCTACTATCCTTCTCAACAAGGTTTTCATTTCTACAGTGTTGGTTTTTCCAGCCTCTATAAGCTCTACAATACCGGTACCCACGACTTCAATAGTATCGATATCTTGACTGAATTTTTCTTGAGTCGTCTTAAAAAGCTGACTGGACAATGTCCCCTTGGTAGCGAGGATACCTATTTTCTTAGTATCAGACTGTAAGGCTGCCGGTTTGATGGCTGGTTCAATTCCTATGAGTGGGATACTATATTTAGAGCGTAAATAATCAATGGCGTTTGTCGTTGCCGTGTTGCAGGGTATAGCGATGAGCTTACAACCTTTTGAAATAAGGAATTCCGTATTTTTTATACTTAAAGCGATGATCTCGTCTGGAGATTTAATCCCGTAGGGCGCATTTTTTGAATCGGCTAGATAGATGGTGTTTTCATACGGCAATAGATCGATGACCTCCTTCCATACGGAGGTGCCACCCACACCACTATCAAAAAAACCCAAAGCTGCTTTACTCAAATTGCACCGTTTAAAAGCTTGAATTTAGTCAAAAAAAAACCGCCCCCACAACGTAGGGACGGTTTCTAATATATTTAGGAAATACAGCTTACTGAATACCTAATTCTTTTTTTACATCTGGCATTAAATCATAACCATCTGCCATGATCAATCCTGTTCCAGTAGTTGAATCAAGAACATAATCAAAACCTTTTGCACGAGCTACTTTGAAGATTGCTTCACGAGCCTGGTTGTAAACTGGCTTTAAAAGATCTGTTCTTTTTTGGGAAAGAGATTCTTGTGATTTTGTATAAAAATCTTCAATTTTCTTACGATCATCTTGAATTTGAGCAAGAATGCGTTGATTTTCCTCATCAGAACGATTAGGGGCATTTTGCTGTGCTTGCTGTGCCTTACTCTGTAATGACTTGTCCATTTCTACCAATTGAGCTTCATAAGTCTTAGCAAAGTTTCTCAATTGCTTTTCGGCAGCTTTTGCTTTAGGCAATGATTCTACTAGTTCCTGTGAGGCTATGTGACAAACCTTAGAACTTGTAGATTGAGCAAAAGCGATAGTTCCCATTAATAGGAAAGTGGCTGCGATGATAATATTTTTCACTTGTTTCATTTTCAGTTGTTCTTATTTTTTATTTCTTACGGGTTGCAAATATAATGAGTTCTAGAGTTTTAATTCCCTCCTGGAGGATTGTTCTTATTTCCCTCTCTAGCATCTTTCCTGGCCTGAAGCACGCTATCCTTCTTACGCGCGCGTTCTTTGATCATTTGATCACGACGCTCTTTATAAGCTCTTGCTCTTGCTTCCTTAATGCTGTCTCGCACCCTGATTTTTTCTGCTCTAATCGCTTGTCTACTATCTGCGGCTTCCTGTTTGATGCGATCAACTGCAGCATCATCTGCTGCTTCCTGCACAGACATGTACGGCTCATCCAAAACCATCTCTTTTACTGGAGCTGTTTTTCCTAAACCTCTAGCCTCTGCGCGATCGTTTGCTTTTCCTGTGCGCCCTATGGCTCTCAATACATCATCACTCAAATCGTGACGATCATCGCTGTATAACATAGTCACCTCAGATCTTTCCAGAATGATGTCGTATTTCTTCTGTTGACCTATCTTTTGCATTTCATTGAAAACCTGATCTTGGACAGGTTGAATCAATTGCTGCTTTTGCTTGATAAAATCTCCTTCGGCACCAAATCTTTTTTGTTGATACGTACTTAACTGTTCGCGTTTGATACTAATTTCCTCTTCCCGCTCTTCTACCAGTTCCTTAGTCAATAAAACACGTTCATTTTTTAAAGAACTTTCCATCTGTCCTATTTCGGACTCCATTTTCTCAATCTCTACTTTCCACGACTGCATTCTTTGTTCCAGCTGGTCTGACGCTTTCTGGTATTCAGGAACGCTTTCCAGGATGTAATTCATATCGACATAACCTACTCGTATTCCTCTTTGCGCTTTCGCGAAAGCGAAACAAAGCAACGTCAACATCAATAAAATCGAAATCCTGTTTTTCATAACCACTTGATTTAAAGAAATAATCGTGCCATCTTAAAACTGCTGGCCGATTATAAAGTGTATCTGCCATCCACTAGGATCTATGGTATTTGCTAAAGGCGCTGGATCAAATCCATAACCAAAATCGATTCCCAACAATCCAAATGCCGGCATGAATACCCGCAGACCTGCACCTGCAGATCGCTGTACATCAAACGGATTATAACTCCTAAAAGTATCGTACGATCCAGCAGCCTCTGCAAATGTTAGTACATATATGGATGCCGCCTGCTCTAAAGTGATGGGATAACGTGCCTCGAGAGAGAATTTATTGTAAACTGTATCACCGTCTGAAGTTGTGGTAAGTGCATTTTGATCATACCCACGCATTCTAATAATGTCGCGACCATCCAGTGAGAAGGACCCTAGTCCATCACCACCTACAAAGAATCGTTCAAAAGGAACAAGGCCACGCTTGTTATCATAGGCTCCCAAAAATCCAAATTCTGTTTTAGTCTGCAGTATTAGTTTATCATAAAGCTGCGTGTACCAGGTACCGTCAAATTTGATCTTATAATATTCCAAAAATTTAAAACGCTCTTGGTCAATTTTTGCTAAATCAGGTCTTCCGTTGGTACGGAAATTTGGATCATTTTCAAGGTTTTCATAGTCCACTCCATTCCATAATGAATAGGGTAAGGTCATTTTTGCAGTCAATGAAAATTTAGATCCATAAGTTGGAAATATAGGATTCACTCCTACATCATCCCTTACTAATCCTACCGTATAAGCTATGTTGTTTGAATACCCGTTAGGAAAGTTAAATAGGCTGGTTCTATAGTTTTTAAGGTTATAATGCTGGAACGATAATGCTTGTGAAAACTGGAAGTATGGATCTGGCCATTCCAGTCTTTTGGCTAACCCTATAGTTGCTCCTGTGATAACAAATCGCTGATCTCTGTCCACTTGTCTAAAGTCACGTGGATCTACACGAAACTGCTCACTACGAGAAAGAGAGACGTTGAAGGATACTGGTTTTTTACCGCCCAACCATGGTTCTGTAAAGTTTAAGGAGTAGGTTCGGAAAATCGTACTTGCCTGTGCTCTCAACGCAAGTGTCTGTCCATCTCCCTGTGGAACCGGCTGATAGGCATCTTTATTGAAAATATTTCTAAGAGAGAAGTTATTAAATTTCAACCCTAGCGTTCCCACAAAACCACCACCACCATAACCACCTTGCAATTCAATCTGGCTGGCTCCTGCTTCTTCTAATGTATATTCAACATCCACCGTTCCTTCTTGCTGGGAAGGGTTTAAAATACGTGGATCAATTTTCTCTGCATTGAAAAATCCTAGTTGCCCTAATTCCCGAATCGAATTAATAATGGCTGCCTTAGAATATTTCTCTCCCGGGTTTGATCTAATGTTGCGGTAGATTACGTGATCGTTAGTACGCACATTACCTTTAACCGTGATATTATTAAAATACGCCACATTATCTTCAACAATACGTATTTCAAAATCAATAGTATCGTTTTGAACACGAGTTTCAACGGCGTTGATTCTAGAGAACAAATAACCGTTATTCTGGTATTGGTTTTCTAAACTTCGTGCATCTGGATCTGCCGGGTCTGCAACTTGCTTATCAAACGCTACTCCATTGTAGACATCTCCTTTTTGGAATTTTAGAATTGTTTGAAGATCCCTGTCTGAGTATGCTGTATTCCCAATAAATTTAATATCCCCAAAGTAATATTTGTTTCCTTCCTCCACTTTAATATTCAAAGCGATAGTTTTTTCATCCACATTGATCAACGTATCAGATATAATACGCGCATCCCTAAAACCTTTTTCCTTGTAGCTGTTAACGACGGATATTAGATCTTCCTGGAATTTGTCCTCCACGTATTTTGACCTTTTCAAAACGTTGAAGAAATTCTTCCTCTTTGTATTCTTCATCGCTTTACGCAACTTCTTATCATCTACTTGCTCGTTACCCTCAAACGTAATGTCAGAAATTTTTACCTTTTCTCCTTTATCCAGTACGATATTCATATCTACCAGATTGTTGCCTAAGGTGTCGTTTACTTCACGCACACGCACGAGTGCATCTGCATTTATAAAACCTTTATCCTTGTATTTCTTTTCTACAAAGTTGCGGGTTGTAGTTACTAGGTTTTCATTTGCTTTAGCTCCCTTAGAAAGATTCAATTCTTTCAAAAGATCTTTAGTACGGTTCTTACTCAGGCCTTCTACTTTGATCTCTTCAAGTGTAGGAACCTCAGTAATATTGAATTCTAAATTGATAGTGTCAATAATATCGTCGCTGGGATCTCCCTTAATACCGGTTGCAAAGACTCGTATATCACTAAAAAGCTTTAGCTCCCATAATTTTTTTACGACAGAGCTTAGACGTTCACCTGGTACAAAAATCTTATCGCCCTTGCGCAAGCCTGTAAATGCAATTACCGTGTTCTCGTTATAACTTTTAGCTCCAGTAACAGCAATATCACCTATGATATATTCTGTAGCATCACCTATAGGAATGTCAGCTGTTGTCTGTGAAAAGGAAAAGGCACTGAATGTTAGTGCCATTACTAAAAGTAGCTTTTGTGCTAACTGTTTTGTCATCGTGTTATAATTGTTCACTCGTTTTACCAAATCGCCTTTCGCGATCCTGATAGTTCTTTAATGCTGCCAGCATATCTTCCTTGCGGAAATCTGGCCACAGTACATCTGTAAAATACAACTCTGCATAAGCGATTTGCCATAACAGAAAGTTGCTGATTCTATGCTCACCGCTGGTACGGATCATTAAATCAACATCTGGCATATCTTTAGTAAAAAGGTGGTTGTTAATGGTGGCTTCTTGAATGTCGTCTAGTTCTAGATCACCTTTGACCACTTCTTCTGCAATAAGTTTAACTGCGTTTGTAAGCTCTTCCCTTGAACCATAGCTTAATGCCAGCGTCAAGCTCATATTTTTGTTATTCTTTGTAAGCTCTACTACTTCTTTTAATTCTCTTTGTGCCTTCTCTGGAAGTAAGTGTAGCGACCCTACCGCACTTAATGAAATGCTGTGTTTTTGTAAAGTAGGCAACTCCTTGCGCAAACTAGACACCAATAACTTCATCAAGGTATCGACTTCTATTTTGGGTCGTTTCCAGTTCTCTGTACTGAAAGCATAAAGAGTCAAAAACTTTACCCCTAACTCTGCACAGGTTTCCACCGTTTCACGAACTGCTTTAGTACCTTTCTCATGACCACGCACTCGCATTAGACCCTGCTTTTTTGCCCATCTACCATTACCATCCATGATAACGGCAATGTGCTGTGGCAATCTATTAAGATCCAATAAACTTTCTTCCATTATTAAAAATTACAATAGCAAGGTTTGCGGCCAAAGGTATAACTCAAGGTCACACCACTAAAAACATACCAGTCCTTATTATTTTCATTGCCGAATTTTAAATCTTGTCTGTCTGCTAAATCACCGGTAGGGTTGCTACCGTCAAGATTATCTGTAAATGTAAATCTTGCTCCTATTTCTGCACCTAAAATTAAATGGTCTGTAATGTTTGTTTTCACTCCTAGAATAAATGGAATAGCAAAGTCAATTTCCCTATCGTACTGTTCCAATAAACCGCTACTGTTCAAAGCGTGTGAACCGTAGCTAAATGCGGTAATTCCAGTATATATATAAGGAGTAACATGTGGTTTCCCAGAATACAGTTCCCATTCCCAGAAGGTGTATTCCAGTCCTACAGAAGCTTCTAATAGATTATAGTCAAAATTATAGTTTCTATCGACCCTACTCTGATCATCGCTCCTATCGTCATCATTACTGATGGAGGAATAGATTAATGAAGCTCTAAAACTGTGGCGGTTGCTTCGATTCCATTTGATGATGCCACCTATAGCAAGGTCTGACGGATTCACATATTTTGTACTTCCTACATCTGCAATAACGTTCGATCCTCCTGCCCATAGCCCTACCTCATAGGTCTGCGCTTCCGCGAAAGCGAAAACGAAACAGCTTAAGAACAATAGGATTAACCTCATCGATTTTTTTAAAACGTGCAAATATAACAATTCTCACTAGCCGACATCAGTAAACATCGAGCATTGTGTTCCTTCCTAAAACAAACGAAAATTCAAAATATTGCCTAGTTGCGTTTATCTTCTCCCCATAGCAATTTGTTGCGCAAGGTTTTGATAAAGCTCTGATCGTGAAGCTGTATAAGATCTATGGTAAAGTCGGCTTTTTTGAGTGTGATTTCTGTGCCATTAGGATAGGAGGAAATGCGGTTGTCTAGGGAAACCAGGTATTCATCCTGTCTGCCTATCACCTTTACTTTAATAGTCATGGTATCTGGAATTACCAGCGGGCGGGCATTTAAATTATGGGGAGCAATGGGTGTGATTACAAAAGCATCTGTTTCCGGTGATATTACTGGGCCACCACAACTCAAACTATAACCGGTAGAACCGGTAGGAGTGGAAACGATCAATCCATCTGCCCAGTAACTAGTGAGCAGCTCATCATTTAAATGGGTTTCTATTTGTACCATCGACGTTGTATTCATACGACTCACGGTAACTTCATTGAGTGCAAAATTGTTGGGTGGTAGGTGATTGTCTGGATGGGTGGAAACAGCTGTTATAAGAGTTCGTTTAGTCAGATTGTATTTTCCCTGAATTACATGACGGACGACCTTGTCTATCTCGTCCTGTTGTACGGTAGCAAGAAATCCCAACCTACCAGTATTCACCCCTAATATAGGAATGTCCAACGATCCTATATATGCAACGGCTCTCAATATAGTTCCGTCGCCGCCTATACTGATGAGCATATCAAAATTTCTATCGAGCTTATCAAAAACGGCAACATCACTGGGCAGCTTCAATCCCTTGAGCATTTTATAAAACTCTGATTCTATCAATACCGTATAAGACTCCTTTTTAAAAGCAATTATAATGGATTGTACAGTAGCCAGCGCATCCTCATGAACGTATTGACCGTAAATAGCGATCTTCTTCATTATATGTTCAGGTATTTGTCTAGGTAATCAGAACGTTCCTTGAGCGCATCTAGGTAAGAGTCGTCTGCTGCAGCACTAATAACATCATAACTATACCTTCTAAAAGTCTGCAAAACAGCATTCACATTCTCTGAGCTAATTTTGAGCGTGATCTCTGTCATTTGATCTTGATAGTTACTCACAAAAAACCCAAATATCTTAGAGTCATTTGATTCCACAATCTGGGCAATCTCGCTGAAACTGTAATCTGTTGCCCCTTTTTGAACGACAACTACCGCTCCAGATTCATAAAGAAATGGCGAGTCGTTAAAATGCTGCATAATATCCTTGAGCTCATAATACCCCAAGTACTTGTTCTTTTCATCCAGCACCGGCATCACATTAGAATTGTGTTGGGCAAATGCTTCTAAAACATCCAGCCAGTGTGTATCCTCACGCACCATAAATACGTCAAAAGCATATTTTACATCCGTAAGGTTCTGACCAGTTTCAAAACAATGGGCATCTGTTTCTGACACACAGCCTACATAGATGTCACCATCCATAACCGGCATGTGGGAAAAGGTAAGTTGCTGGAAAATCTTTTTGGCCTGCTGTACGCTGTCCTGAAGTTCCAGTGGATCTACATCATTGATGATATATTCCTTAATGTCCATGTATATTTCTTTTACCGCAAATTAATGAATTCTCTACTTAAAGCTTGTGAGCTTAGTTTGTATTTTTGAGGAGATAATCAAACCCTATGGCTATTTTAAGTGTAAACATCAATAAGATTGCCACGTTACGTAATTCTCGTGGCGGTAATGTTCCAGACCTATTAAAGGTAGCGATGGATCTGGAGCGATTCGGCGCGCAAGGAATCACAATACACCCGCGACCTGATGAGCGCCACATTAAATATCAAGATGCACGCGATCTAAAAATGATCGTCACCACAGAATTAAATATTGAAGGAAATCCCATTCAAAGTTTTATAGATCTAGTGGATCAAGTGAAGCCCGCGCAAGTAACTCTGGTTCCAGATGCTCCGGATGCTATTACTTCTAACGCAGGCTGGAATACAATTCAACATGAGGAGTATTTAAGAGACATCGTGGCACATTTTAAAAAGCAAGGGATACGCACTAGTATTTTTGTAGATCCTGTAGAATCGATGGTTGAAGGGGCTGCAAAAACAGGTGTGGATCGCATTGAGCTTTATACGGAAGATTATGCACGGCTTTATTCTACAGATAAAGAAAGAGCGATCGCACCTTATGTTATCGCGGCAAAAAAGGCAACCGAGTTAGGCATAGGAATAAATGCAGGTCACGACTTATCCCTAGAAAACCTAAAATACTTCAGTGAGCAGATTGTCGATCTAATGGAAGTAAGCATAGGCCATGCTTTAATTTCTGAAAGTTTATACCTAGGTCTTGAAAACGTTGTGAATATGTACAAACATAGACTCGTATGATATTGCACAGTCTTATATTAGGAGAAGGAAAACCTTTTGTAATCCTACACGGATTCCTGGGAATGGCAGACAACTGGAAAACACTGGGAACGCAATGGAGCGAGATGGGGTTTGAGGTGCATCTGTTAGACCAGCGCAATCATGGCCGCAGCTTTCAAACAGACGGTTTTGATTATAACGACATGGCACAAGATGTAAAAAATTATTGCGATGAAAAAGGGTTAGAAAACATTATTTTGTTAGGTCATAGCATGGGTGGTAAAGTAGCTATGAGATGTGCGGTGCTTTATTCAGGTCTTATCGATAAGTTAATAATTGCCGATATCGCTCCTAAAGCATACCCACCACATCATAGCGATATTATTCACGCATTACAATCCATTGACCTGACTCAAATTGATTCCAGAAGTGATGCAGATGAGCAGTTGTCTAAAGGGATCAAAGACGTGGGCACCAGACAGTTTCTTTTGAAAAGCTTGCATCGTAAATCTAAGAATGAGTACCGGTGGAGGTTTAACCTTCCTGCTCTAGCGATGGCCTATTCAGACGTAGGAACGCACGATCCCATCGATACACCTATTTCCATTCCTACCCTATTTATACGTGGTGGGAACTCTGGCTACATTCTAGATAGTGATAGACCTGGAATCGAGTACGCTTTCGCGAAAGCGGAACTTCAAACAATCCCCAACGCAGGCCACTGGCTACATGCAGAAAAGCCAGAAGAATTCAACAAACTAGTTAAGAATTTCATAGAATAAATTTATTATGCAAGCATAATGATTAAGAAAACACTTGCGTAGTATTAATTTAATATTAAATTTGGTCTGATTAAATCCAAAAATATTATATAAACGTTTGAATATGAACAAATTAAAAGTTTTTGCTGTACTTTGTTTAATGTCTGCTGCTGCGTACGCCGGCGGATATCGTGTGAGCACACAGAGTAACAAGCAGTTAGCCATGGGTCATACCGGTGTTGCCGTCGTTAACAGTGCTGATGTACTGTTCTTCAACCCAGCTGGATTAGTGCACCTAGAAAGTAAACTGAACGTAAGCGCTGGTGGTTTTGGTGTGTTTTCAGACGTTAAATATCAGAACGAAAGTACAGGAGCATTTGCAGAAACCGACAGCCCGGTGGGAACTCCATTTTACGTGTATGCTAGTTATGCGGTAAGCGACAGTTTTGCGGTAGGTTTAGGTGTTTATACGCCTTACGGAAGTACTGTAACCTGGCCAACTGACTGGGAAGGATCACACTTAGTTAATGAGATCGAGCTTCAAGCAATTTTTATCCAGCCTACTATTTCTTATCAGATTTTTGAAAATGTAAGTTTAGGTGTGGGAGCAACAATTGCAATAGGCTCTGTAGATTTCAATAGAAATGCTTCTAGATCATTAACTGACGAGCAAGGTGATCGTGCAAATGTTGCGATTAGCGATAGTGGTGTAACAGGATACGGCTGGAATGCAGGTATTATGTTTACTCCTAATGAAAACTTAACCATAGGTTTCAACTACCGTTCTTTAATTGATATCGAAAGCACAGAAGGAGAAGCTACGTTCAGCAATTTCCCTAACAGCCCACTAGCTCCATCTAACGGAGTTCAAGGGTTTGAGGCTACCCTACCATTACCAGCAGAAGCAACTTTGGGAGTAGGATACGAAACAGGCAAGTGGTTATTTGCATTTGATTATAACCGCGCTTTCTGGAGTGAATATGAAGACCTTGATATCATTTTTGAAAATGGTACAGAATCCATTAACCCTAGAGAATATAAAGATGCTTCTTCTTACCGATTAGGGGTTCAATATACTGCTACTGACGCACTAACATTACGTGCAGGATATTACTTTGATGAGTCTCCTGTTAAATCTGGTCTATTTGCACCAGAAACACCACGTAACGATTCTAATGCCTACACTTTTGGCCTTTCTTATGCATTCTCTCCACGATGGGCAATCGATGCTTCTTTCCTTTATGTAAGGTTCAAGCAAGTAACAGAATCTTACAATGCTTATGCTGACCCGGGCGCATCGCCATCACCTTTCAGCGGGACGTACAAATCACGAGCACTGGTTCCTGGAATCGGTATCACTTATACCATGTAAAAAAAATTAAAAATGAAAAATAATTTTAAATATTTAGCTCTTTTTGCAGCCGCGGCAGTGTTCGTTAGTTGTGAAAACGAATTTGAGGATTCCGTCACTGACGGTGACTTATATACTAATGGAACCGCAGACTTTTCAAAATATGTTTCGGTAGGAAACTCTTTGACATCAGGTTATGCAGATAATGCTCTCTATCTAGAAGGACAGCAGAATTCATTTCCTAACATCATGGCGCAACAATTTGAGCTCGTCGGTGGTGGGGAATTCAATCAGCCTTTAGTAAATGATAATTTAGGTGGTTTACTTTTAAACGGTAATCAAATTTTACCTAATCGTTTTGTTCTCGCTGTTGGAGCTAATGGGTCTCCAGGTCCAGCTCGTATAGGAGGAACACCTACAACAGAAATTACTAACAAAGTAACCGGCCCTTTAAATAATTATGGAGTTCCAGGTGCAAGAGTTTTTCATTTAGGAGCACCGGGTTATGGGTCTGCTGCAGGTATCGCTAGTGGTACAGCAAATCCATATTTTGCAAGATTCTCAAGTTCTGAATCTTCTACAGTAATTGATGATGCAGCTGCTGCAAATGGAACTTTCTTTACTTTATGGATAGGAAACAACGATATATTAGGATATGCTACTTCTGGTGGGTCTGGAGTTGATAACAATCAAACAGGACAAACTAACCCAGCAATGCAGGGCGATAACAGCATTACAAACAACAATACGTTTGCTGGAGTTTATGCTGCGTTAGTGGCAAAAATGACGGCTAACGGTGCTAAGGGTGCGTTGATAAACATTCCAGATGTTACTTCAATTCCTTATTTCACTACGATTCCAGCAAATCCTATTCCATTAGACGCTACAACTGCTGCTGGTGTGAACATGGCTTACGCGCAATATAATGGTGGTTTAAGAGCAGCCGAAGCTGGCCAGCTAATAACCACTGCGGAAAGAATAGCGAGAACCATCAATTTTACAGAAGGAGCTAATTTTGTAGTTATAACAGATGTGGATCTTACTAATCTATCAGCGCTGGGATTACCTAACATTCGTCAAACAACCGCTGCTGATTTAATCACTTTACCTACAAGAGCTCTTTTAGGTACTTTAGCAGATCCTAGCAATCCTAGCAGTGTTAGAGGTGTGGGTGTTCCATTAGCAAACTCAAATGTTCTCACTGTGACAGAGCAAACAAGAGTGTCTGCCGCACAAGATTCATACAATGCAACTATTGCAGCTATAGCTCAGTCTAACGGCCTTGCTCTAGTAGATGCAAAAACTGCTTTAGGCGGGTTATCTACCGGCGGTGTTGCGTTCAACGGCGGTATATTGACAAGTACATTTGCAACGGGTGGTGCATTTTCCCTTGATGGTGTTCACCCCACACCTAGAGGCTATGCATTTACAGCAAATACGGTTTTACAAACAATCAATGCTTTTTATGGTTCTACAGTTCCTAAAGTTGAAATAGGAAACTATAAAACAATACAACCTAGTAACAATGTTGCACAGTAAGTAATCACTACAATTTTTTTAAGCATCCGCTAAGAGTTTTCTCTTAGCGGATGTTTTATTTTTACGGTAAACAAATAAGCTTATGAAGTTTTTAATGAACTTAGTACTCACTGCTATCCTTGTAATCTTGCTTTCCTACCTATTACCAGGAGTTGCCGTCGAGGGATTTTTTACGGCTTTGTGGGTAGCACTAGCTTTATCTGTTCTTAACTTTATTGTTAAGCCTATTTTAGTAATACTGACCTTCCCCATAACCGTATTGACCTTAGGTATCTTCCTTCTGTTTGTGAATGCCTTTATCATTCTTATGGCAGACTGGCTCGTGAGTGGTTTTGTTGTGGATAATGCTTGGTACGCTTTGATTTTTGCAATCTTGCTCGCAATAGCAAGATCGCTCTTGATCAAAACGAATGAAGAGTGAGAGTAACACACACTATGAATGGCTTTGTTTACATCCAAATAAAGCTTAATTTTGCAGCCCGAATTTAACAGCATAAAAGTCTTTAAATGAATATCAAGCGCACTGACACAGACGCACTTAACGCGACATTAACGATTGAGGTATCTCAAGCAGATTATAAAGAAAAATTAGATAAAATCCTTGCAGACTATCGCAAGACTTCTACTATTCCAGGTTTTAGAAAAGGACACGTTCCAGCAAGCTTGATAAATAAAAAATACAGGACTCCCATTCTTGTTGAAGAAATCAACAAGTTGATCCAGGAGCAATTGAACAAGTACATTACCGAAGAGAAATTAAATCTATTAGGAAACCCGTTACCGTTAGATCAGGGGGAAATCGATTGGAATTCAGAAGATTTCAAATTTGATTTTGAATTAGGATTGGCTCCAGACTTTGAGGTAGATCTTAAAGGTCAAAAAGCGATTACCCATTACCAGATCAAAACAGATGATGAGACGATTAACAAACAGATCGATCGCATACGAGAGCAGTACGGTAAATTAACGAGTAAGGATGAAGTTGAAAAAGGTGATGAAGTTGTCGGTATCTTCCGTAATGATGATGAAGAGATAAATGCTGATGCAACCTTCCCAATCGATAAGATCAAAGGAAAAGCAAACGAAAAGAAATTCATAGGAGCTAAGAAAGGTGACACCATAGAATTGAACACTAAAGGTCTTTTTAACGATGATCACGATCTTATGAACATGCTCAAAATAGAACATGATAAGGCGCATGATTTAGATATTCCAGTATCATTTGAAGTTACCGAAGTAAATTCCCGTGAGATGGCCGAAATGAATCAAGAGTTTTTCGACAAACTATTTGGTCCTGATGCGATTAAAACGGAAGAAGAGTTGAGAGAACGCCTGAGAGAAGATGCTAAAAAGCAGTTTGCTCAACAAACAGATCAAAAGTTACTTACTGACATTACAGAAGGCTTGATAAACGATACAAAATTTGACCTTCCTGCAGATTTCCTAAAGAAATGGATTGCTACTAGTGGAGAAAAGGAATTGACAGAAGAAGAAGCCGCAACAGAATATGAACGTTCTGAAAAAGGATTGAGATATCAATTGATTGAGTCTAATATTCTTAAGGCTAATGAAGATCTTCAATTAAAATTTGAAGATTTGAAAGCATATGCAAGTGAGCAAATCCGTGAGCAAATGAAGCAATACGGTCATAATGATGCTACTGATGAAGAAGTAGATCAAATCGTTGCGCGTATCATGCAAAATCAGGAAGAAGTAAAAAGAATGAGCGAGCAATTGCAGAATGAAAAAATGCTTCAATTCTTCAAGACAAATGCAAAACTAAAGGAGAAGGAAGTCACTTATGAAGATTTCATAAAAGAAGCGTACGACGCCTAGCCTTTCTTTAATCACTATCTTAGGCGTTAACTTTTACAACTAGGTTAACGCCTTTTTAATACAACAAAAAGTAATATTGCGTTTATGACTATAGCTAAGGAATTTGAAAAATACGCAGTAAAAGATCGCGGTATAAACCCGATGTATTACGACAAAATAATGGGTAGCATGTACCCTACTAACTTCACCCCTAATATTATTGAAGAACGTCAAATGAACGTTGTTGCGATGGATGTATTCTCGCGTTTGATGATGGACAGGATTATTTTTATGGGTACTGGCGTTAGTGACCAGGTGGCAAACATTATACAGGCGCAGTTACTCTTTTTGGAAAGTGCAGATGCGGTAAAAGATATTCAAATCTATATCAACTCACCAGGCGGTAGTGTTTATGCCGGTCTAGGGATTTATGATACGATGCAGTTTATCAAACCAGACGTCGCTACGATCTGTACAGGAATGGCTGCTAGTATGGGAGCTGTTTTATTATGTGCCGGTGAAAAAGGGAAACGCAGTGCGTTGCCACACAGTCGCGTGATGATTCACCAGGTTTCGAGCGGTGCACAAGGTCAGGCATCTGACATTGAGATTGCTATTCAGGAGACTATAAAGCTGAAGGAAGAGCTGTATGAAATCATTGCAGAACACACTGGAAAAACCTACGAGCAAATTAATAAAGATAGCGATCGGGATTTCTGGATGCGTGCAGACGAGGCTTTAGAGTATGGAATGATTGATGAGGTTCTTAAAAGAGATAAGTCTGTAAAATAAGAAGAAGTGGTTTTCGTTCTGATAAATGTTCGCTTTCGCGAAAGCGAACTCGAAAGAACTTTAAACCATCTAATTACGACTAAACATAATACGATTGTAGCCGTATAGATTTTTAACAGCTGCCATAGTATAAAAATTCAAGAATGAGTAAGGAACAATTAGAATGTAGCTTTTGTGGTCGCAACAAGGCAGAAACCAATCTTTTGATTGCGGGTCTGGATGCACACATTTGCGATCGTTGTATTGAACAGGCCCACGGTATTGTTTTAGAAGATGGTAAGGAAGAGGAAAGTAATATTTCCAAAGCTGACCTAACTCTCAAAAAACCGAAAGCCATAAAGGATTTTCTAGATCAATATATCATTGGTCAAGAATTTACTAAAAAAGTGATGTCTGTAGCTGTTTACAACCACTACAAGCGATTATTACAGCCAGCATCTAATGATGATATTGAGATTCAAAAATCGAATATCCTCATGGTAGGTCAGACCGGTACCGGTAAAACCCTTATTGCAAAGACGATTGCCAAAATGCTAAATGTACCACTAGCAATAGTGGATGCTACAGTTTTGACAGAAGCTGGTTACGTGGGAGAAGATGTAGAAAGTATCCTTACCAGATTACTACAAGCTGCGGATTATAACCTTGAGAAAGCGCAAACCGGTATCGTCTTTATAGATGAGATTGATAAAATCGCTCGAAAAAGCGATAATCCATCCATCACAAGAGATGTATCTGGAGAAGGAGTGCAGCAAGGGTTACTTAAACTTCTAGAAGGAACGGTGGTAAATGTGCCACCTAAAGGAGGGCGCAAGCACCCAGATCAAAAATTTATAGAAGTTAATACAGAGAACATACTGTTTATCGCTGGAGGTGCTTTTGACGGCATTGATAAGGTAATACGCAAGCGTTTGAACATGCAGGCAGTAGGATTTTCTGCAAGTATGTCTAATGATCTTGTTGCAGAAAAGGACAATCTACTTCAATATATTATTCCTAAGGACATCAAAGATTTTGGGATGATACCTGAGATCATCGGTCGTCTTCCTGTGTTAACACATATGAATCCACTGGATGCTTTTACTCTTAGAGCAATTCTTACAGAACCTAAAAATGCAATCATCAAGCAATATGAAAAGTTGTTTGAAATGGATGATATCAAGTTTACCATAACTGAAGGTGCTTTAGATTACATTGTTGGAAAAGCCATCGAATACAAACTAGGTGCTCGTGGATTACGCTCCCTTTGTGAAGCCATTTTTACTGATGCTATGTTTGACATGCCAGGTGGTGACATCAAAGAATTTAAGGTTACAAAACATTATGCCGAGTCAAAACTAGACAAAAGCGGAATACAGAAATTGAAGGCTGTTTCGTAGGTTGTTCAAGTTTGAAAACAAAAAAATCGTTCTAAAAGAACGATTTTTTTTGTTTTTAATTTTTTGAAAGTGACATAGTAGTCATTGTTCTAGTATTTCTTCTAATGTCCCTAAAAGCGTGGTATAATTACTGACGTCAATTAACTGCAATGACAGATTTTCTATTAATTATCAATTTACTATAGGGTAAATTGTCCTATTCACAGATTACAGAAATTATAAAAATAAACCATGACCTTAATTCTAAAAAAAACGAAACTCTTAAAAAGATCTCTAATAAAAATGAAATGTTGATTTTTTAAATTGGTAAAGAGATTCATCTTTGATCCACAAATTTTTCAATGGTATAGAACTAGATTATGGATGTACAAAATCATATTCCACCTGCATTATTTATAGAATCGGGTCATTAGGAAAGAATACGATAAGTAATATTCAGAAATCTTGTTTTAAAGAAACTTTATCGCCACGAGAAAATGTATGATTCTTTAGCAGTGCGTTATTTGGCGGAGAAGTAGGAGGAGATAGTGTAAATACTTTATATGGATAATTTAGAACATAAAATTTTATTATATATTTATATTTAAAATAAATCCTATGAAAAATATATACCTATTGCTATTGATTCTATTCACTATCGTTAGTTGTGAAAAAGAGGATCCCATAGAAAACTATTCCAGCTTAGAAGGTGCTTTTCAAAATTCCAATATCAGTAACTCAATCCCTTACGACTTTAGAGTTGACTGGGCGTCTGGAAGTGAAATATTTTCAGAAAATTTCAATTCACTAATCACGGAATATCCTATAATTTACAATTCAGCATTTAATCCTACAAATTTTGGGACAAAGCAAATGGCTACATACACCATTTCAAAAACTACAGAGGATAATGGTGTTAAGTTTTATACTAATAAGTATATAAACTTAAAAAACAACAAGAAGAAACCTTTCGTCAATAGCCAGCGATTTAACGGTAAATTAGATATTTTCCAAGAAGATGGTGATTTAGTCTTTACAAATTTAGTTAGAAATGGAAGTGTAATTGCAATGGGCTCAACCATTGAGGGTCCTGAAATACAAGAGAAAAAATTTTCTTTGAATAGGCAGTTATTAATAGTTTGGACTGATAGTTACACAGATTGGTACACAGAAGATGGGAACGGTGGTGGTGGTATGAGATACGTAAGAACTACACACAATGGAAGAACAGCCCAATACTACTGGTCAGACACTGATGCTGATCTATATGATTTTTATACTTCCTACCCAGATGATTTCAATGGCGGTGGTGGCAGTGGTTCATCAAATACTAGAACAGTAAGTGTTGAGGAATCCACATTGAGGAAGATTAGGGATAGGCATTTAATAGATGAAATAATTATTGACCCCTCATTTAAGAATACTAAAGCTGAGTGCGTTTATAATAAATTAAATCAACTTTCCTCAAACTTTAAGTCATCCATAAAAAACTTTGACCGAGAGTTTACTGTAGCCGATTTAGCTCTAACAGTCGATTATGGATTGACAAACATTCAAGGCGGCGTAACTAACAATAGTCATAATGATCGTATTATAATTAAGATTAACGGTAACTTGTTAGAGAACAGAACCGCGTTAGGAATCGCTAGGACTTTGGCTCATGAAGTGATTCATGCTGAATTATATCGAAAAGTAAGGTCTGTTGGAGGGAGTGTTTCCATTAATAATTTTCCAGGTATTTATGATTATTACAGGAGACATGTGAAGAACTGGCAACACGAACAAATGGCAGCACACTATAGAGCCACAATATCAAAAATATTGAAAGAATTTGATGGTAATGATGCTACGGATTCCCAATTTTATGATGACTTTACTTGGGAAGGTTTAACAGAGACGACGTCTTGGACAAGTTTATCTCCAGAAGAAAGAACAAGGATTGAAACTGTTATTTTAAATTATAAGAAAAATGGAAATAAAAGCTGCAATTAAACTAGGGATTAATATCGTAATAACCTTGATAGCATTATTGTGTTTTCAAACTAATGCACAAATATCAGAACCTGTACATCTGTCTTATAATATTGATAACACACAAAAAACTAAACTAAAAAAGATCGTTCAAAAAAACGGAGAGGTTCATTTCTATATAGATAGACAACATTTTATATTTAATCCTGAAGATGCACAAGTCTTAAGTATGAACACTTCTGGAATTAAACAAGATATTATACAGATTAGTACTTTCGAAAATTTAGCCCACAAAGAAAGAATAAGATTGGTCAAGGAAGGTGATGCTTCTAATTCTGTTAAAATATTATTTAATGATGAGGTATTTAATACAATTTATTTATACGAAAATATTTGTGACTCCTTAACAAATAGATATTCTGTTCAATGGATTGAAGAAATTGAGTGATTCATCTTAAAGGAAACTAGGCGCCCGCGGACTGCGATCGCTGTGTGAGGCCATTCTAACCGATGCGATCTTTGAAATGCCCAGCGACGATACCAAGGAATTCAAAGTAACAAAACACTATGCCGAGTCAAAGCTAGACAAAAGCGGAATACAGAAGCTGAAGGCTGTTTCGTAGGTGGTTTAAGGTTTAAGGTTTAAAAAAATCGTTCCTTCGGAACGATTTTTTTTGTTTCTAAAAGCGATATATTTAGTTGTAGGAACTGGATATTATATACTCCCTTTGCTCACAATAGCAAATGCAAAATCATCATCTTAACAGAAATAAACAAAACCTTTACGCAACCATTTAAACAAAAACACACCTACAAATAAACCACTATAATGAACTTCAAATCACCAACCTTACTCCTACTACTTTGTAGCCTTTTATCCTGATAAGCTGCGATAGCGATGACGATTCTAATAACAATAAAAAACAAATTGCGTTTGTAACATCCATTGAAGCACCCAGCACTGGTTTTGTAAATCAAAAGCTGGATTTAAAAATCAGCTTTCCAGTCAACAATGGTTGTGGAAACTTCAATAGATTCATAGAGTCTGGATCTGGATTTAATAAAAGCATTGAGGTAGAAGCAGTTTACATCGGGGAGGTATGCACGTTCGACATTCCAATCAGAACCGCAACATATTCATTCACTCCCAAAACTAAAGGAATCTATAAATCAAGTTTTAGAACAGGAGAAGATAAACTTCAGCCTATTACTATTTTGGTGAAATAACTATTTTGACATAAAGCCAAAGCCTAATCTTATATAAACATTCTTTTCAGAAGATCCTAATCACTGCAAAAATATGATTGCTTCTAGAATGATGGTGGAATTATTTTTTAGAGAACGGCTCGAATACAATTATCCATCGTAACAAATGGTGGAAGAGTTCAATTCAACAATGCGGATCGAAGCGTTATTGCTACTGAATATCAAACTACTTTTACTGGAAATGGAAACTGTGCTGACTAATTTTTTAGAAATTCAAGCTTCTCTATTTTATTATAATGATAAATCAGATACTTCTTCCTATCAACTTTCTAACGAATCTAGAAATCTTAAAAAGGTTTTAAAACAGTATGAGAATTCAGACACAACTGCCATATCTGCTACAACGGCAATAAAGCTTACGGATATATATTTTGCTACAAACCCAGATGTTACTGATATTGCTCTAGGTCAATTTTTCAAACAACAAATTACTAATTCTTTGAGGTCAGTAGGTGGTAGTATAAATAAGAATAGGCCACCATTTCCCATACGTAATCCTGCACCGTACATAACCAGGATTATCGGATTGAGTGATCCATACAATCGTAACTAATGAAAATTATTTTATCTGCCTTAATAGCTGTATCCGTTATGTTAAATACAAAGTTTGAAAAAATGATTGGTAAACATATATCAATATTTGAAAAGGCTACTTGCTGTGATTTTGAAAATAAGCTTTTTGGTAAAGATTTTTATTATTTGGATAGTAGTTTAAAAGAAAAAGAATATTTTACTATGAATTATAACACACTTTCCGTTGTTGTAGATGAAAATAGTACTATAAATTCAATAACAATTCATTTTAGAAATGTTCTAGATAAAGAGTTTTATAACGTATTTGTGGAATACTATGGAGCACCAGACAGTATTCAAACAATCAAAAATAAAAACGTTAGCTCTAGGTCATCGTATACTGATCCAGATGATAATCTGTCTCAATACCTTACAAAGAGTACTTTCGATCTGAGAGAAGGTAAATTTGATGAGAACCCTCTATATATAATATGGAAAAAGAAAAATTATCAAATGAGGGCATTTTTAAGACACAATCAAAATCTAAGTGAGATTACTTTTAGTAGTAATCAGTAGTTATCAGGCAGATTTGATTAAAGGATGAAACGATGACAATTTCAAATTTTAAATGGGAATCGAATTAATTTCCACAATGTCGACGTGATATCCATTCCTACTGAATATCAAACTACTTTAACTGGAAATGGAAACTGTGCTGACTAATTTTTTGGAAATTCAAGCTTCTCTATTTTATCATAATGATAAATCAGATTTTTCTGCCTATCAACTTTCTAACGAATTTAGAAATCTTAAAAAGGTTTTAAAACAGTATGAGAATTCAGACACAACTGCCATATCAAATATTTTAAAAAAGTTTTTGGAGATGATTTAGGATTACTAGATATTACTAATTATTCGTGGGGAGATCGATGTTACACATTTCAAGTTTTTAAGATCGTTGATCGTGAGTTTTACTCCGTCAATATTTGTGTGAGCTTTTTGGTCCCTTTTTACTTGGCTTACAGCAGCCACAATAAATTTGGAGAAGAAGTTATAAAAGACTCTGGCGTATTTATGGTGGTGGATGAGGTCATACAAATGGAGCCGTTTGACAATCTGTATTGGGATAGATTAAAATTGAAGGAAGCTATGTCAGATAACTTTTCCATCACAGAGTTTCCAGGATCTCTTATAAACAAGCAGTTCAAGGAATCCTACTGGTTTGGAGATAATTGTAAAAATAAATTTACTTATTTCCACGCTTTCTTTAAAAACGTAATGGACGTGCAGAAATAATTAATGTAGAATATTCTTTGTTTGTTTTTAAAATATTCACCCCTTCTCCAGCGCAATCTCAAACACGGTACCTTGATCGAGCTTGCTTCCCTTTACCCGCAGTTTGCCGTCGTGATAATCGTTGATGATTCGTTGCGCTAGCGAAAGCCCCAATCCCCACCCACGTTTTTTTGTGGTAAAGCCTGGATTGAAAATACGTTTCCAGAGTCTTTTCGGGATTCCTTTACCCGTATCAGAAACCGTGATGTACACTTTCTTAGAATCTTCTCGCAGTACTACTGCAATAGCCCCTTTACCGCGCATGGCATCAATACCATTTTTAATTAAATTCTCGATAACCCAAGCAAATAATTGCTCGTTCATTTGAACCACAATAGGCTGATCTGGTAATGTTATAGAAAAGCTGATTAATTTTGAGGAGCGGGAGCTTATATATCCCGTAGCCTCTCGTGTCTGCTCAACAATATCCAGAGGTAATAATTTAGGGATAGAACCTATTTTAGAGAAGCGTTCCGTGATCATCTGCAAACGGCTTATGTCTTTTTCCATCTCATCCACATAACTAGGATCGATAGCAGATTCTCGTAAAATAGCTGTCCAACCCACTAATGATGATAACGGAGTTCCTATTTGGTGGGCACTTTCCTTTGCCATTCCAGCCCATAATTTGTTTTGTTCCGATGCTTTAGTAGATCTGTAAAAAAATAAAATCACCGCACCGAAAAGAAACATAATAAGCAACAAGGACAAAGGATAATATTTCAGTTTCTTAAGCGTATCGCTATCGCCATAGTAGGTGGTGGAAATGACGGCACCATCAAATAAAGTGACGATAGGCTCGTTCTGGCTGCCATAGGAAAGCATTAATTCTCGCAGTTGAACAGAATCTTTGGATACATTTTCCGGTAAGTTTGCTGCAAATAATTCGCCGTCTTTATTCTCCACTATAATGGGACTCGTTGTATTGCCAGTTACCGTAAGGCCCAATTCTCCTAGGTCTGCATCCAGCGATTGATTACCCAGATCCTTTAATGCGATGGCGTATTCTTGCATATTTCGCCGTTCTGATTGTTTCAGTTTTTGGAAAAATAAATATGTATTCCACAGGATTAAAGAAGTAATTAAAACACCAAAAACGATGATGATCCATCGCAATAGGTTCTTATTTGAAGTAAAATTCATGCAGCCTGCTCAAAACATTTAAAAATACAACTATTCCATAAACGTAAATCCGTCTAAGAAAGTACTTGGGATTCGCCATAAATGGAATTGGAAACAGCAGCGAGAAATACTACCTTTGAAATCCTGTAATAACTAAATGAAAATAAGACCAGAAGACTTAGAGAATTCAAAGCTTTACGGCTATCTAACCAGCGCCGTGCAGCCACGTCCCATTGCTTTTGCAAGTACTATTGACGTTGACGGTAAGGTGAATCTTTCCCCTTTTTCTTTTTTCAATGTTTTCAGTGCAAACCCTCCAGTGCTTGTCTTTTCACCAGTACGCCGTGGTCGTGATGGTACCATAAAAGATACATTGACAAATGTCCAGCAAACGGGCGAGGTAGTAGTCAATATTGTTAATTTTAATATGGTACAACAAATGTCGCTGGCAAGTACGGAATATGAAACCGGCGTCAATGAATTTGTTAAAGCGGGATTAACACCAGTGGAAAGCGATCTGGTAAAACCACCACGCGTTGCAGAAAGCCCGGTTCAATTTGAATGCAAGGTGCTGGAAATAAAAGAACTGGGAACAGATGGCGGAGCAGGAAATCTAGTGATTTGTGAAGTCATTTGCATTCACATCAATGACGATATTCTCGACGCAGATCAAAACATAGATCCATTCAAGATTGACACGGTCGCTCGTATGGGTGCTAACTGGTACTGTCGTGCAAAAGATGCGATGTTTGAGGTGGAGAAGCCGTCTAGAAATCATGGTGTAGGCGTGGACGCGTTACCTCAAACGGTTAGAAACAGTGAGGTTTTAACTGGTAATGATCTGGGCAAACTAGGAAATATTCATGAAATCCCTGAGGCTGATGAAGTCCTCGCTTTCGCGAAAGCGGAAAACCTACAATCTTCATCTATAAAAGAAAAACACATTAAGGCAAAAGAATTGATCGCAAAAAACGCCATCACTGATGCCTGGAAAACTTTATTATCATAACTATGGAAGTTCAAGGAAAAATCAAACTAATAGGAGAAACCAAAACATTCGGATCTAATGGTTTCCAGAAACGTGAAATGGTCGTTACGACTGAAGAGCAGTATCCACAACCGATTATGGTGGAGTTTGTGCAAGACAAAACCAGCTTGCTGGATTCCTTCAATATAGGTGATGCCGTTAAAATAGGTATCAATTTACGTGGTCGTGAATGGCAAAGTCCACAAGGAGAAACTAAATACTTCAATTCCATCACGGGATGGCGCATTGAGAAAATGGGAACTGGAGCAGCACCTACCGCTGAAGGTGTACCACCTTTTGATGAGTATGATCCTATTACAAATTCTAGTGATGAGGATAACGATGACTTACCATTCTAGGTAAATCGTTCTTCCTTTTAAATATTTGATCCCAGCCTAAATGCTGGGATTTTTTTTGAAATGGAGGATTTATCCTCATAAGCTTCCTTTCCATCATGCAAATTTTAAATCACCAACTTCTATTTCCGGATCCCAGCACTGCTGCAGTTCACGGCATGCTAGCTATAGGTGGTGATTTGAGCGTGGAACGACTTGTACTCGCCTACAACTCAGGTATTTTTCCCTGGTACAACGACGGTGACCCTATTTGCTGGTGGTCACCAGACCCTAGAATGATTTTTGATTTACAGATTGAATCCTCTATGAAAGTCTCAAAATCGCTGCGCCAAAGCCGTCGCAATCGCGGCTATGAAATCCGGGAGAATACTTGTTTTGAGACGATAATGAGAAACTGTATGGAGAATCCGCGATCTGATCAGATGGGAACCTGGATTAGTGAGGAATTAGTGCAAGCTTATACTAACTTGCATGAGTTAGGATATGCAAAAAGCATCGAAGTATTTAAGGATGAAGTACTTATAGGTGGTCTGTACGGTATAGACTTGCCGCAGCATGGCATTTTTTGTGGAGAAAGCATGTTTTCTATCAAAACAGACGCAAGCAAACTGGCGCTATGGCATTTAGTTGAGAAATTAAAATTGCAGAACTACCGTTGCATTGATGCGCAACTTTATAACGATCACCTTGCTAGTCTAGGCGCAATTGAGATTGATAGGGAAGTGTTTTTATCTTATTTACGATAGTCTTTAAATTCTGAAAGCTTCTCTATTAATAAAATATTATTTGACTTTTTAAGGTGGTGAAAATTTAATCTACACCTCGTCATATCTAAAGCAACTGACCTCGTGATCGTTGACCATTCCTGTAGCTTGCATAAAAGCATAGATAATTGTGCTTCCCACAAACTTGAATCCTAGCTTCTTGAGGTCTTTAGCAATCTGATCAGAAAGTGGGGTATTAGGCGCGGCGTTACCATAATTCTTCACAGCGTTTGTTATGGGTTTGTGGTTCACATATGACCACATAAAATTTGAAAAACTACCGTGATCCTTCTGGATATTTAAAAATAACTGAGCGTTTGTTATAATAGACTTTATCTTCAATTTATTACGAATTATTCCAGCATTCTGTAGGAGTTCGTCAATTTTGTTTTGATCGTAACTAGCTATTTTATGAGCATCAAACCCATCAAGAGCGTTGCGGTAATTCTCCCGCTTTTTAAGAATGGTGATCCAGCTTAATCCAGCCTGCATGGTTTCTAGAATTAGAAATTCAAAAAGTTCTTGATCATCATAGTTTGGCTTTCCCCATTCCTTGTCGTGGTACTCTTCATATAAGGCATCTCCTTCACACCATCCACACCGGTGCTTTATTTCCATCTTTTCCATGATATGAAAATAGGTTTAATTATATTGAACTTCAAATCTGAACCATGAGATCTATTTTTCTATCATTTATTTTAGTGACCTGTTTGACCAGTTGTTCTACCTATCAAGAAATCTCAAAGCCTCAAGCCGGCGAGATCGTAGATCAATGGCATAAAGCGGCTGCAGATGCTGACTTTGATACTTATTTTAATCTTATGACTAGCAATGCAGTTTTCATAGGTACAGAAGCGACTGAAAACTGGCAACTTAAAGAATTTAAAGCCTTTTCAAAACCTTTCTTTGATCGCGGTAAAGCCTGGTCGTTCACTTCATTACAACGTAATATCTATTCAGAAAATGAGGTGGTTTATTTCGATGAACTACTCGATACTCAAATGGGAATTTGTCGCGGTAGTGGTATTCTAAAAAAGGAAAATGGTTCTTATCGCATTGCTCACTATGTTTTATCCATAGCAGTGCCTAATGACAACGTTGACAGCCTTACCGAAATGAAGAAAGAGTGGGACCAAAAATATATCGACAAACTGCAAACGAGGAATTAGTGTCACTCGACCTAAACTTGCATCTTGTCGTCAAGTAAAAGATTTCGGATTAATTACTAAATCAATTCAAGTCCTTTAGGGTAAAGGGCTTCCATACTTCTTTGATTTTAATTTTAACACAATTTAACAGTAATTTCTGTCGATTAACGGCAACACGTTATTACACTTTATCGAATAAGAATGTATGTTGGCCTATATGGTTACCACCCATAGAATACTTAATTAGCGCACCTCTATGTGCTTGTATCTTGCTTGAGCATTACAGCAAGTTACATCTATGAAAATCACTACTTTAGTTTTTCTTCTTCTCTCAATCACGGCAACTGCACAGTTCAGTACAGATGCTCCATGGATGCAGAATCTAAACGTAGCAAAAAGTAGTGCAGAGCCATCCTTTGAGAATATCAAAAAAACTGGAGAGCAATACTGGTTACAAAACGATACGTCTGTAGCTGGTAGTGGTTATAAATCTTTCTTACGATGGGCAGAAAGAACAAAGTCTTATTTGAAGGCAGATGGAACTGTACAATCCTCTAGTGAAGTTCAAGAAGCATTCAATTCCTTAAACATTGCCAAAACTACCCCTAACGCTGTATCACCAGACGGATCAAATTGGAGCCCTGTAGGACCATTCAATTATGAAAACACTTCTTCATGGTCACCAGGTCAAGGTACTGTAAATACTATCGCAGTTGACCCTAACAATCCCAACACATATTATGTAGGAACTCCTACTGGTGGACTTTGGAAGTCTATTGACGGTGGCAATAACTGGAAACCACTTACAGATCACCTATCCCAAATAGGTGTTAGTGCAATTGCTATCGATGGTAATAACTCTGATATCGTCTACATAGGAACCGGTGATGATGATGGAGGCGATTCTTCTAGCATTGGAATGTTGAAATCTACTGATGGCGGAAATAGTTTTTCTACAACTGGTTTGAAGTTCAACTCTTCTACTGCGGTAATTAGCGAAATCTACATTGATCCTACAAATTCTAAAAAAGTATTTGTTGCTTCTAACAGCGGTTTGTACGTAACAATTAATAGTGGCTTAACCTTCAAAAAAGTTTTTAGCGGTAATGCTAAGGATATCAAATTACAACCTGGAGATTCTAACAACGTCTACCTAACCACGAACTCTTCTTTTTTCAAATCCAGCGATGGTGGAAAAAGCTTTTTCCAAACAACCACTGGTTTGCCTTCAGGCATTTCACGTATGGTTATAGGAGTTACTAAAGCTGACTCATCTAGGGTTTATCTACTCGCAGTGGATATGGGAAATTCGTTGTTAGGAATCTACCGGTCTAATGATGCTGGAGCCACTTTTTCAAAGACAGATAATGGAACTGATATCATTGAGACTACTCAGGCATGGTACTCTCTAGCGTTAGAAGTTTCACAAACTAATCCAGACGTCATTTTTACGGGATGCCTTAATATATGGAAATCCACAAATGGTGGTGCTGGATTTGAAAAGATCAACTCCTGGAATGCTCCAGAATCTGTTGCATATACCCACGGCGACATCCACCAGCTTAGACAGTTTAACAACGAGCTTTTTGCTATGACTAACGGTGGTATTTATAGAAGTACAGACGACGCAACATCTTTTACAGACTTGACGGGAGGACTTCAAATAGGACAATTTCTAAGAATTGCGGTAAGCCCGCAATCTAGTAAGGATATTACAGGCGGTCTTCAAGGTAATGGAGGTTTCACTTTTAGCAATGGTACTTGGAAAAATTTCCACGGTGCAGATGGTATGGAATCAGGAATTAATCCTAATAATTCTAACATCAGATACAGCTTTACTCAATTTGGTCTTGGATTGCATATTACAGAAGATGGCAGCACACTAGCAAGAAAAATTGATGGCCCAGCCTTAGGTAACTGGATCACTCCTTTAAAAACGAATAGTGCCGGAGTTATTTACGCAGGGTATAACAAATTATATAAAGTTGAGGGAAATAAATTTGTAGCGGTTTCTAAAAGCTTTATGGGAAACATAGATGTTTTAGAGCTGGATCCTATTAATGAGGACATCATGTATGTTGCGTTAAAAAATCAACTTTTTAGATCTACAAATACTGGAAAGGACTTCTCATGGATTAAGGAATTACCAGGGGACATCACAGCCATTGAAGTAAACAACAACAATAACAACATCCTCTATCTTACTACAGGAACTGTTAACGGTAAAGTGTTAGTTAGCGATAACATGGGTGCCGATTTTAAAGACATCAGTCATAATTTACCACGACTGGGTAAAAATACTCTTGCACATCTAGCTAACAGCGCTGACAATGCATTGTTCTTAGGAACAACAGCAGGCGTATTCAAGTATGTAGATTCAAATAATACTTGGGTAAATTTTTCTAAATTGTTACCTACAGTAGATGTAAGAGATATCGAGATCAATACAAATGACATGATCATGACTGCGGGTACTTATGGTCGTGGTATCTGGCAAACACCTATTGAATTTGTCCAGCCTATGACAGATGTTGTTTTGAAATCTGCAACAACTGCCGGTGGCATCATTGATTGTGGCAGCAATAATATCACAGTTTCTTTAGGTAATATGGGAGTCAATACTATTGATGAAGTAACTTTATCTTATACCATCAATGATGGAACTGCGATTTCTGAAAAGTATAACCTAGTAATTGAGCCACAAGGGACAAAAGAGATCACTATTGAAAACCTAAACTTAAAGCCAGGAAGCTATCAGATCAAAATAACTGCAACTACAGCGCAAGACGAGTTTTTGAGCAATAACTTCAAGACCATAAGAATACTTCAGAATGCTCCTGCAACATTAGATACCACTTATGATTTTGAGCAGGCAGTCATGGTTACTGAAAATAATGGAAGCTCAGAGGTATTGTGGGAAAACGGAATTCCTAATGGTAGTAAATTGAACAAGTCATTCAATAATAATAAGGTATACGCCACAAATTTGAATGGTAGCTACACAGACCAGACAATTGCTTATTTATATACGGGATGCTATGATCTAACAGATACTGCAGATGCCCAGTTCCAGTTTGACATGGCATATGATCTAGAAGAGAATTGGGATATCTTTTATTTAGAGTATTCCATTGATCAAGGTCAGAACTGGAATCTTTTAGGAAATGAAGATGGTGACAACTGGTACAACTCTAATTTAGGCTCCGATGGTAGCAACTGCTACAACTGTCCTGGTGGACAATGGACTGGAACTGATACAGAGATGAAAACGTATGCAACATCTCTAGAAAATCTAAAAGGTACTTCTAGCGTTGTTTTCCGTTTTGTATTTCATTCTGATCAATCTGGAAATCAAGAAGGCGTTGTTCTAGATAATGTAAAAATCACTGGAAAATCAATAGAGAAGAAACCTGAAAATGTAAGCTTACTTTATAGTGTATATCCTAATCCTTCCAATGGTATTTTCAAGATCAACTGGAAAATGGAAGTTGAATACAGCTATATTGTTACAGACATGACGGGAAAAACAATCCTACAATCAGATTCTAGCAATGATAAAACGACGCAGTTGGATCTTACTGATGTTGCTAGCGGTCTATACTTCTTGCACGTGAATGCAAATGGCGTCACAGATGTCAAAAAACTTTTGGTTCGCTAGTTACTTAAACCACTACTCTGCAACCAGAAGGCTCCTCTATAAAAAGAAGAGCCTTTTTTTGTAACATTTAATTAATGTGTGCAACTTATCCTAGGTGGAGTTCGCTTTCGCGAAAGCGTAATTGCCATCAATTACAGAATGACAGCAAGAAATTGTTAAACCACTGATAATCGCCGCATTAATTCTGGGGAAAAATTACATTTACAATCTAAATTTTTAATATCATGAATTACAAATGGAACGTCGCTAGGTCGTTGTTAGTTCTAGCAGCAGTAACAGTCTTTACCTCTTGTAAGGACGAGAAAGAAACTGAAATGGCAGAAAATAAAGTTTATCCCGGTATCGATTTTACCGCCATGGATACACTTGTAAGCCCTAAAGATGATTTTTATCGCTATGTAAACGGTACCTGGATTGACTCCACAGAAATTCCTGCAGACCAGACGGTATGGGGCGGTTTTAACAAACTGCGTAAGGATACAGACGCAGACGTTCTAGCAATATTAAATAAAGCAAAGGACGATAAAAATTTAGATCCTGAATCAGATCAAGCAAAAGCGGTGTATGTCTATCAATCGATTATGGACACAGACAATCGCAATAAGGCTGGTTATGAACACTTGACGCCCTACCTTGAAATGATCGATAACATTAAAAGCGTGACAGAGCTACCCATAGTACTGGGTGAATTATCAGCTTATGGGCTGAACGGCTTGGTTTCATTTAATGTAGGACCAGATGCTAAGGATACTAATATGAACGTGGCACAACTAGGAGCAGGAAGCCTGGGAATGGCCAGAGAATATTATGTAGAAAAAGATGCAGATAGTAAAGAAAAGTTAGAAAAATATCAGGAACACGTTGCCCGTTTGTTGAAGATGACGGGAACAGATAGTTTATCCGCAGGTAAAATGGCTGCAGGAATTGTTGCTTTTGAAGGTAAAATGGCTAAACCTAGGCTGGATAAGGTTGCTAGACGTAATCCACTGTTATCTTATAACCCGATGCCTAAATCCAATCTTAAAAAATTAGTACCAGCGATGGACTGGAAGGCTTATTTTAAAAATGTGGGCGTGAAAGATTTTGACACCATCGTAGTGTCAGAACCAGATTACTTGAAAGCCTTACAACCTATGATTACTCAAAACAATTTGCCGGTAATTAAGGATTATTTGAAATGGACCATGATCAACCAGTCTGCTAGCTTTCTTTCGGTAGAGTTAGAAGATGCAAACTGGGATTTTTATTCTAAAACGATGACTGGTGCTGTAGAACAAAAGGCCGCTAACGAGCGTGCCCTAGCTATCGTAAATGGAACTGTTGGTGAAGCCTTAGGTAAATTATATGTGGAAGAAAAGTTCCCACAAGAAGCTAAGGACAAGGCCACAGAAATGATTGAGTACGTTAAACGTGCCTATGAAGTGCGCATCAATGCACTGGACTGGATGAGTGCAGATACTAAGAAAAAAGCGATCGAGAAACTTAATGGAATGACTATCAAAATAGGGTATCCAGACAAGTGGAAGGATTATTCTGAAATGGAAATCACGAGCCCAGATAATGGCGGTAACTTGTTTAACAACATGATGGCCGTGATCAAATGGAATCGTGAGGACAACCTAGATAACCTAGGCGATAAAGTGGACAAGAGCGAGTGGTTCATGTCACCACAAACTGTGAATGCTTATTATAATCCTTATTATAACGAGATCGTTTTTCCAGCAGCAATATTACAACCACCCTTTTATGATTATAATGCAGATGCTGCCATAAACTTTGGTGGTATGGGTGCTGTAATAGGTCATGAGATCTCCCATGGTTTTGATGATAGCGGTGCTAAATTTGATGCCGCAGGAAACATGACAAACTGGTGGACAGATGAGGATAATACTAAGTTTGAAGGACTAGGAACTAACCTTGCAGATCAATATAGCGCCATTGAAGTTATGCCAGACGTTTTCATCAACGGTGAATTTACGCTAGGAGAAAACATAGGTGATTTAGGTGGTGTAAATGCTGCTTATGACGCATTGCAAATGTGGCTAGATGACAAGGGAATAAAAGAGGAGAATATCGATGGGTTCACCCAGCAACAACGATTCTTTATAAGTTGGGCAACCGTATGGCGTACTAAAATGCGCGATGAGGCATTACAACAGCGCATCAAGGGCGATACTCACTCTCCTGGAATGCAACGTGGTTATGTGCCGCTTCAAAATATTCAGGCTTTCTATGATGCGTTTGACATCAAAGAGGGAGATAAAATGTACATAAAACCAGAAAACCGTGTGGTTATTTGGTAAGTTTTAATAAAATTCAATCAAAGGCGCTCCATATCAGAGCGCCTTTTTTTGTGAGTTCACTTATCTTTAGACGATAACTTTGAGATTATGAAAAATATATTTGTTGCAGTGTTGATGATGTTGAGTTTCGCTTTCGCGAAAGCTCAGTCCTCATCAACTTATGTAAAAGAAAACTACACTAAAACGGTCGAATACATCCCTATGCGAGATGGAACGAAACTCTACACGGTCATTTATGAGCCAAAGGATACTTCTAAAAAATACCCCATGATGATGCAGCGCACCTGTTATAGTGTGGCGCCTTATGGAGAAGGTGAATTTAAAAGCTCCCTAGGTCCTAACAACTTTATGATGAAAGAAGGGTACATTTTTGTCTATCAAGATGTTCGCGGCCGCTGGATGAGTGAAGGAGTTTTCAATAACATGACGCCTAATATTCCCGGTAACGATGTCAAGAATAAAACCGATATCGATGAGAGTTCTGACACTTATGACACCGTGGAATGGTTAATCAATAATGTAAAGAACACTAATAAAAAAGTAGGCCAGTGGGGTATTTCCTATCCAGGATTCTACACTGCTGCAGCATTACCAGATGCTCACCCAGCCTTAGTTGCTTCTTCACCTCAAGCACCTATCGGCGATTTTTTCTTTGATGACTTTCATCATATGGGAGCAACATTGCAAAGTTATCTAATGGCGTATCCAGTATTTGGGCATCCTACAGAAGGCCCAACATCAGAAAGCTGGTATGAGGACAAATGGGACGCGATGCGTGCCGCTGGTAATATGAAAGATTCCTATGCTTTCAACATGGATTTAGGCCCACTTAAAAATGTTACTGATAAAATTTATCCGGATAACACTTTTTGGAAGGAAGTTTCAGAGCATCCTAATTATGACGAATTCTGGCAGAAGCGCTCTATCGTCAACCATTTGCAAAATGTTGATCATGCGGTAATGACCGTAGGCGGCTGGTTTGATGCTGAGGATTTATACGGCCCCTTGACGATCTATAAAAATATAGAACGAAATAATCCTAAAAATAAAAATAACACGATAGTTATGGGACCCTGGAGTCATGGGAACTGGGCTCGCGAACCGGGAACGCAGATGGTAAATCATATCGTCTTCGGTGATAGTATATCCACATTTTATCAACGTGAGATAGAAACACCGTTTTTTGAACATCACTTAAAAGGTAAAAAGAATCCACAGTTGCCAGAGGCTTACATGTTTGACACAGGCTTAAAGCAGTGGGAGAAATTTAATGTATGGCCACCACAACAAGAGCAGATTGTCTTTAGTTTTGGAAAAAATGAAGAGTTGCTCATCAATGAGAAAGCTGATGAAAACGCCAGCTTTAATTACGTGAGTGACCCGGCAAAGCCAGTCCCTTTTCGCAGTGAGGTGACACCTGTAACCTTTACACCGCGAGCTTATATGACAGATGATCAACGTCACGCTTCCCGACGACCAGATGTGCTTACCTTTAAAACAGATATACTAACTGATAACACAAGGCTCGCCGGAGAAATACAAGCAAATTTAGAAGTCATCTTAAAAGACATTACGGATGCTGATTTTATCGTAAAAGTAATTGATGTTTATCCAAATGATATGGAAAACGATCCTAAGACACCAGCAGGAGTAACGCTCGCAGGTTACCAACAGCTGGTTCGCGCCGAAACCTTTAGAGGAAGATTCCGCAATAGTTTTGCAGATCCAGAACCGTTTACTGAAGGTCAGAAAACATCAGTTAATTTTCCATTACAGGATGTATTGCACACCTTTAAAAAAGGACACCGCATCATGATCCAGATTCACAGCACCTGGTTCCCTTATATCGATAGAAACCCACAGAAATATGTGGACAATATATTTGAGGCAACAGAAGAAGACTTCACTGCGGGAACCGTTCAAATTTTAGGATCCAGTGCCGTTAGTGTTGGGAAACGTCCCGATTTTAATGTCATGGATTTACAACCTAAAAACTAACATCATGAAAAGAAACATCAAGATTTTCAGTTTATTAGCCATCATAGGAACTTTTTCTGGCTTGCAAGCACAGGTTAAAAATATTGAAGAGTCTTTTACAAAACAACAAAGCGAACTCATCATGGCTTCCAGTGCAGATAAACCTATGAGAGTGTTTAAAATTACCAGTGAAGCAGACTCCTTATTGCTACGTGAAAATAGTAAGATGGTGAATGTTGACCCAAAAGACCCAACGTTGCGCAGGTTAGTGGATCGCATGTATGCAACTGTAAGAGATAGCATGTCATTAGGTGCTGGTATTGCTGCGCCTCAAGTGGGTGTGCTTAAAAGAATAGCATGGGTACAACGATTTGACAAACCAGACTTTCCCTTTGAAGTAATTCTTAATCCTAATATTATTCAGTACTCTGTTAAGAAACAAGAATGCAGGGAGGGCTGCCTTTCTATTCCAGACAGAAGCGACACTTTAAATTCAAGATCTTATGCTATTCTCGTAGAATATGAAACAATGAATGCAGAACGCAAGGTGGAAATGGTCGAGGATTTCACGGCTGTTATCTTCCAACATGAAATTGATCACTTAAACGGGATTCTTTATCTGGATCATCTAAAACAAGAGCAGGAAGATGCAGCTCGCCGAGAGCCTTAACTTAATTTAAAGATAATTTGTGTTTTTTATCGAATAATTAGAACCTTATAGCAGTTAATTAAGTGTTTATTGTGATATTAGAACTTTCTAAGATTTAAAACATATAACTGTGCAAACATCCATTCAAAAACCTAGTAATATCATGTCTACTTATTTATTAATTAAAGGTCTTTGTAAACTGGTAGCGCGTACTTTTTTTACGTTCTAGACATATAAGTTTTTTGCTTTCACAAAAATATAAATCCCATTCAGGAATAAGCTGAATGGGATTTTTATATTTTGGGCCGTCTTGGAGAGTCAAAACAATCCTCTTTCTATCTACTGTGGAATGGCGTCAATCAATTTCTTAGTATATTCTTGCTGGGGGTTCGCATAGAGCTCATCAGACTCGTTCTGTTCTTCAATCTTTCCTTTATTCATTACAATGACACGGTCACAGAAATACTTCACTACGGCAAGATCATGAGAAATAAATAAATAAGATAGTCCTAAGTTTTCTTTAAACTCGTTCAAGAGATTCAGCACCTGAGCTTGTACTGAAATATCTAGTGCACTAACAGACTCATCACAAACGATTAGATCAGGTTGCAAGGCTACAGCTCGAGCTATTCCTATACGTTGTCGCTGTCCACCACTAAATTCATGCGGGTACCGGTTATAATGATCTGCCGTTAGACCTACCCGCTCTAAAAGTTGCTGCACCATTTCTATTCGTTCTCGTCTGCTGTTTCCTATACCGTGCCATTGCATGGGTTCTAAAATGGCATCACCCACCTTAATACGCGGATTAAGTGAAGCAAATGGATCTTGAAAAATGATCTGTATCTTTTTACGCAGTTTGCGCAACTCGGTTTTTGATATACGGGAAATATCCATTCCATTAAATAGTATGCTACCGGCTGTGATGGGAGTCAAGCCTAAGATCATATTGCCTAACGTACTTTTCCCACAACCACTTTCTCCGACTAATCCTAGACTTTCGCCACTAAATAGATTAAAACTAACATCATCCACTGCGCGATACGTTTGTTGCGGCTGGAATATTTTTTTCTTCAATTGATAATCCTTGATGACGTGTTGAACAGAGAGAATCGCGTCTGCATCATAGAGCTTTTTATGTCGCTGCGTGCGTTCTTGAGTTGATTCTATTGCCACCTCACTTGTTCCTTCCATGAAGTTCTTGATCGTGGGAAGACGTATCAACCGACGGTTAGTTTCTGGTCTGGCTGCTATGAGTGCTTTTGTATAATTGTCTTTGGGATTATTGAAAAGCTCTTCCGCGGTGGCCGTTTCTACAATACGCCCTTTGTACATCACTGCGATGCGATCTGCCACCGCTTGAACCAATGATAAATCATGAGAAATAAAAATAATGCTCATCCCGTACTCCTTTTGCAGCGATTTGAGCAGCAGTATAATTTCTTTTTGTACGGTTACATCCAGCGCAGTGGTAGGCTCGTCTGCAATTAATATTTTGGGTTTACAGGCAATTGCCATGGCAATCATGACGCGCTGCATCTGACCACCGCTTATTTCATGAGGGAATTTTAAATAAGTAACGTCTGGCTGGGGTAATTTTACTTTTCCAAATAATTCTAGCACCTGTTTTTTTCGTTCTTGCAGATTCAAATTGGTGTGAATTTGAAGGATTTCGGCAACCTGACTTCCACAGGAAATGGTAGGATTTAAAGAACTCATGGGTTCCTGGAAGATCATGCTGACCTCGCTTCCGCGAAAGCGTGACCATTCACTATTGTTCATTTTCAGGACATCTTTATTCAAAACCATTGCTTTATCTGCAACAATCTGAACATTATCCTCTGGTAACAATCCCATCAAAACTTTACTAGTCACTGATTTGCCACTTCCTGACTCACCTACTATCGCTAAGATTTCGTTCTCAAAAAGCTTAAAATTGACATCATACAACACCTGAGAGGCTCGATCTCCAGGGCCGAAGGAAACGTTGAGCCCGCTTACCTCTACTAAGAGTTTATTTACTGACGATTTGATCATCTGTGAGAATTTTTTCACCGCGTAATCTTAGAAATACTTGAGCTACCGCTACAACATCGCGCTCACAATAATTTGCGATGCGATCTATATCATTATCAATATAAAATACATCGCGTACCTGAGATCCGTTAATATCATCTTTAGGGGATTCAATATTTAGAATGCGCGTCAATAATTTAAGACTCGTGAAATGTTTGTAATCGCCAAATTTCCACAATTCCATCGTATCGAGATGCGGAATTTCCCAAGGCTTTTTGCCAAAAAGATTCAGCTTTGCCGGTAATTCCATCCCATTGATGATCATACGCCTAGCAATATAGGGGAAGTCAAATTCTTTAGCATTATGACCACAAAGTAGGTTTTCATTCCTAGAAAAATGTTCTTCCAGCATTTTAGAAAAATCTGTGAGCACCTGTATCTCCGTACCTGTGTAACTTGTGGTTCTAAACTGTAAAGCTGAATCTGAAGTTTTGAAGAAACCTACAGAAATACAGACGATCTTCCCAAACTCTGCCCAGATGCCTGCACGGTCATAAAACTCTTCCGGCGTAAATTCGTCACGACGCTGGTATTGGGTTTTGAGTTCGTATAGCTCTTGATCTTCTTCTACTAGATTATTAAAGTCTTCCTCTTGGGGAACCGTTTCAATGTCTAAAAAAAGGATGTTTTCAAGAGCTAATCGCTGGATCATAATTTTACATATCTAATTCATCACTATCGTCACCGCCACCATTGCCTGAGGTACCGTTTTGTTCTTCATAAGCTGCACAATCGACTTGTATCGAAAGATCTGTAGGCCGCGGAAAGTCACCTTTTGATATCCCGATGTTCTCATCTTTATAAACACCTTTCATATAAGATCCCCATATAGGAAGTGCCATGGCAGCTCCCTGACCATAAGTAATTGTAGGAAAATGAACGGCACGATCCTCACCACCTACCCAAACACCGGTAACTAGATTAGGCACCATTCCCATAAACCAACCATCACTTTGGTTTTGAGTTGTTCCCGTTTTTCCTGCAATTGCCTGACTTTTACTTAAATTGTAAGGGTAATCCGTTAAAATATTTGCGTATGATTGATTTGTTCGCCAGGTATCCTTTAACCTCGCACCACTACCTACTTCAGTCACACCTTCCATAAGCTTGACCGTTACGTAAGCTACATCAGGGTTCATAACGTCTTTTGATTCTGGCACATACTGATATAAGATAGTACCATTTTTATCTTCAATACTAGTAACGAGGACAGGTTCGTTATAAATACCGCCATTTGCAAAGACGCCGTAAGCCGCTACCATTTCGTAAAGACTTACGTCTTCCGTTCCTAAAGCTAGCGCTGGTTGAGCGCTCATATTACTTGTGTCAATTCCTAAGGTTTTAATCCTATCAAGCACTGCTTGTGGTCCAACTTCATCAATCAAACGCGCAGAAACTGTGTTCACAGAATTTGCTAATGCGTCTTTTAGGGTTCTCAAATTTCCATAACCACCACTGGAATTCTTAGGTGTCCAGTCGCGCATATTTCCATAGCGGCCAGCGGGAATAGTGTATTCTCCATCACTATAAACCTTGCAGGGAGAATAGTTCAATAGATCAATGGCTGTTGCATAAAGGAAAGGCTTAAAAGTAGAACCTGGCTGACGTTTTCCTTTCTTGACGTGATCAAACTTAAAATTCTCATGATTGATACCTCCTACCCACGCCTTAACGTGACCTGTTTGTGGCTCCATGGACATCATTCCAGCCTGTAAAAATTTCTTGTAATACCTGATAGAATCCAGCGGAGTCATTAGGGTATCTATACTGCCTTTCCAAGAAAAGATAGTCATATCTGTTTTCACAAGAAAACTCTTCTTAATATCTGCATCAGATATGCCCTCGCCCTTCATGACTCTCCAGCGTTCTGATCGTCGCATTGCAGGTGCAAGAATTTTATCATTTACATCTTCTTCAGACACATCGCGGAAAGGAGCCGTTTTCAAATTGCGGTTCTGCTTATCAAATTCCGCTTGCAAGTTTTTCATGTGATCTGTAACGGACTGCTCCGCAATTCCTTGCATGCGGCTATCAATCGTTACATTCACCTTCAATCCATCTCTGTAAATATTGAATTTCTCTCCATTTTCTGGGTTCGGGTTTTCATTGATCCAATTGTCCAACCAGCTTCTCAAATACTCTCTGAAGTAAGTTGCCATCCCGTCATTATGACCTTCAGGATTATAATCTAACTTGATGGGTTGAGCTGATAAACTGTCCTTTGTAGTTTCCGTCATTTTATCATTACGCACCATTTGCACAAAGACCTGATTGCGACGTCGCAGGGATTTATCCTTACTAATTTCACGTTTAGGGTTGTACTGTCGTGGATTTTTAAGCATTGCTACAATAACAGCGCTTTCCTCCACATTAAGCTCCCTAGGTTCTTTCCCAAAATAGATACGTGAAGCAGAACGTACACCATCTGCTTGATATAAAAAGTCAATCTGATTAAGGTATTGAGCAATGATTTCCTCCTTAGTATATTGAGTTTCCAGACGTATGGAAATGATCCATTCCTTTAGTTTTTGCCCTATTCGTTCCACAATATTACTACTGGGTTGCTCTGTAAAATAATTTTTTGCTAGTTGTTGTGTGATGGTACTCGCGCCACCTCTTGAGCCTAGATAGGCTACCGCACGTAAAGTACCAAAACCATCGATACCACTATGATTATAGAAGCGCTCATCTTCTGTGGAAACAAGTGCATCTACCAGGTTTTGCGGTAATTCCTCAAAAGCTACAGGCGTGCGATTGTCTTGATAGAATTTTCCTAACGTTTCACCGTCAGCCGTTACGATTTCTGTCGCAAGGTCTGTATCTGGATTTTCTAGTCTGGTGTGATCTGGTAAGGAACCGAAAACGCCCCAACTGGTCAAAAGAAATACTAATGCGACCAGTAAAATACCCAGTCCCACAAGTTTCCAGAACAAAATCACGTTGCCGCGCAAATCTTCTTTGCGCTTTACTTCAGCCTTACTTATTGCCATCCTGCAGTTGTTTTTCTATTGAATAGCCCACATCCAGAACTCCACTTAATTGTTCTAGAGGAATGGCACTACCACTTTTTCTCATTGCTTGTTGTAGGGAAAGTTGATATGTTCCGCTTTCGCGAAAGCGGAATCCCTTTAAATATCCTAACTTGTTTTCAATCACATCATGCCCAGTGCCTTCAAACTTACCTTGCGCATCTGCCATGTTGTATTCTAATGTATCAATAACGATCTTTCCCTGTGGAAATTTCATTTGTGTGATCATCCATAGATTTTTATAGGCATAATCCTGGTTATTGCGCAACCGCAGGTATATGTTATAATCTGTGATACTGTCCGGTGGTTTGATGTCAAAATTGGCCGGTGAATCCTGCGACCACTCTGCGCTGGGAAAGGATTTAGTTCCTGAATCCATAAGGTTTTCATCACAGGAAATCACAAGTCCTAAACAACACAATGCACATATCAACTTCAACAACCGCTCCATCTATTTAGGATCTGTATTAGGCTTATTTCCATCAGGTTTAGGCCCTCTAGGTTTGTTTCTACGTGACTTATTTCCAGCTGGTTTATTTGGGTTGGGGTTAGGTTTAGGCGCTCTTTTTTCAGTCCCATCAACCTTTTTCTCTGCTGGTTTGCTTCCTGCTGGCTTGTTGGGGTTTGGTTTTTCACCATTAGGTTTCTCGCCAACGGGTTTGCGACGTTTATTGCTGCGAGGTTTTGCATCCTTTTTAGGAGCATTTGGGTTTGATTTATTATCCCTATCACTAGATTCCCTTTTTTTGCGAGGGGCCCTTTTTTCTGTAATATCCCTTGCAACGTCAGTATTGCCGTCAGTCTTAGTAGTGTTGCGGTTGGTACGACGTTTTTTACGTTTGGTTTTTGTTCCGGTAGATTGATTGTCAAAGCGAGTCAAACTATCCTGACCCACCACATTTTCAAAGCTCACCTTCTCTTCAATTAATAACTCCCGAGCGTATTCTTCAATACCCGCCACAGGTTCCTTAGCCTTATTTTTTGCAACTATTTCATGCACTTGATCTGTAGTAAGTGTGTGCCAGTTCATCCACTCCCCATCGTAACAATACCACATCAACCCTTTAAAGATATCGACCTTTTGGCATAATGCCACTCCTTTATCTGTATAGAGTTTTTGATTCTGTTTGGGAAAATTGTTAAGCGCATCCATGTAGGAATCTAGCTCATAATTCAAACAACATTTGAGCTTGCCACATTGACCCGCTAGTTTTTGAGGGTTGAGCGATAAATTTTGATAACGCGCGGCACTGGTAGTCACAGATCTAAAATCTGTCAACCAGGTGCTGCAGCACAACTCACGACCACAAGAACCAATACCGCCCAGACGGGCAGCTTCTTGACGCAATCCTATCTGACGCATCTCAATACGAGTGCGGAATGTTGCGGCATATTCCCGAATCAATTCTCGGAAATCTACGCGTTGTTCTGCCGTGTAATAAAAGGTGGCTTTTGAACCATCTCCCTGAAATTCAATATCAGATATCTTCATTTTTAAATTAAGGCGTATCGCGATCTCACGGGCCTTAATTTTCATGGCATCTTCCTTCTCACGGGCTTCCTTCCACTTGTCCACATCTGGTTGTGTGGCAATGCGATAAATCTTGAGGGTTGCTTCTGGGTCTTGTTTCACCCGCTTGCGTTTCATTTGAACGCGCACCAGCTCGCCAGTTAATGTGATGATTCCTATATCGTGACCGGCTTCTGCCTCTGTAGCAACAACATCACCTATTTTGAGTGGGAGTTTCTCATTATTAAAAAAGAACTCCTTTCTACTATTCTTAAAACGGATTTCAACATAAGGAAACTCTTCTTGCCCTTGTGGCAACTCCATGTTTGCCAGCCAATCAAATACCGTTAATTTATTACATCCTGAGGTACCACAGGTACCATGATTTTTACAACCGCCTGGCGTTCCGCCATCAGTTCCACAACTATTACAGCTCATTCTCCTACGTTATATATTGAAATCCAGTCTATTAATAGACGGATTGAAAGTGTTTTTACTTAAGGTAAATATAGGGATTATGAAGCAGTATGGTAGTTGTGTGAAATTTAAATCTGATAGCTCTGCTATCAGATAATTGTAACAAGCATTATACTATTGAATCAATATTGTAACACTGATCTGAATGCAAACTAGAATCTTATTCAATTCTGTGGTGAAGTGTACAGGAATAGTTTTTTGAGCAAACAGATTAGATCGACTGACTTGAGCTATACATACTAGAATTATAAGACTACCAGACTTTACTGTAACTTACTGAAAACCAGTAAAAACAAAAATCCCAACCATTGCTGATTGGGATTTTGCTCCTCCTCTTGGGCTCGAACCAAGGACCCTCTGATTAACAGTCAGATGCTCTAACCAACTGAGCTAAGGAGGAATGTGTAAACACATGCTAAAGCGATCTGCTTTAGCGAGGGCAAATATAATACGTTTTCAAATTTGAGCCAATGTTTTCATTGAAAAAATTACGCTCTTTTTTATTCAAACAACCAGCGGTAAATATCGTTCCCATTTGCATAGAGCATCAAAACAAGTAAAATAAGAATTCCTGTGATTTGTGCACGTTCCATAAACTTGTCTCCCGGCTTGCGACCGGTAATGATTTCATAGAGTAAGAACGCGACATGACCACCGTCTAGCGCTGGGATAGGTAAGATATTCATCACTGCAAGAATAAATGATATCAAAGCTGTTGTGCCCCAAAATTTGACCCAGTCAAAAGTATCTGGATATAACTTGGCAATCGTTCCAAAACCACCCAGTTGTCCTGCACCTTTCTTTGTAAAGATGTACTTCATCTGCGCAATGTAATCGTGCATGATCCAGTATCCCTTAGAAATTCCCGCAGGAATACTTTCTCCTACAGAGTAATTTCTAGTACTAACCTTATAAATATCCTTTTCTATAGGTCGCATATACATGCCAAATCCATCTTTCAATTGTTCATCAGTCATGGTAAGCTCAACATCACGTTGATTTCCGTTTTCCACAATCGACATAATGAATGGCTTTTCAGCATCTACATTATTATTGAGAGCATAAGTTACATCAGTTTGATAATCGATAGGGTAACCGCCTACTGAGGTAATTTTACTGCCACGCTTGATTTTTAGAGATTCTGCAAGACCACCAGGAGTTAGAGAATCCACCACAAAAGGATACCTATAATCAAGGGACCCCATCACACCATCATGAAACATCCGGTTACCTATATCTTCTGGAATGTCGATTTGAACCATCTCATTGTTACGCAGTACGCTCACCGTTTGCACATCTCTCAAAACCAGTTGCTGATGCAAGGCACTAGCATTCTCTAAAGTATCATTATTGATCAGTATGACCTTATCTCCCTGTACAAAACCTATTTCTTCCAAAGTTTTAGCATAACCAAAACCATATTTGAAGTCAGTACCATGCGCAATTTGTGTTCCTTGAGTATAAAGTAAACCTGCACAGATGATAAACCCAACGATAACATTTACAGTCACACCGCCCAGCATCACAATCAATCGCTGCCACGCCGGTTTTGATCTAAATTCCCAGGGTTCAGGCGGCAATGCCATCTGTTCCTTGTCCATACTCTCATCGATCATCCCGGCAATCTTCACATAACCACCCAGCGGCAACCAGCCTATTCCATAAACAGTATCGCCTATCTTCTTTTTGAAAAGAGAAAATTTAATATCAAAAAACAGATAAAACTTCTCCACCTTAATTTTAAAGAGTCTGGCAGGAATAAAATGACCCATTTCATGAAGGACGATGAGCAGGGAAAGACTCATCAAAAAGTTTATAATTAATACAATCGTGGGATGCATATGTTCATTAAATTTTCAAGCGGCAAAAATAAGGGATTCGGTTTAGGTTTAATCAAAAACAAGCAGTTAACGGATTACCTCTTATTTAAGAACGTATTTTCCGTCTTTTTTTTTAATATGAAGCATAATCCGTTGAAAAGTTCGCTTTCGCGAAAGCGAACTTTTCCTAAGGTAATCTGCTCCTTATTATTTATTGGAAGGTTTGTCGCTTCTAATTCAACTTGATGACAGCGGTAAAATGTAAATAATGCAACATAATAAGTTCATTGTAGGTGATAAGTCACTGGAATATCGGTAGCTGCTTGGAAAAGTCTTATAACCTTCTACATAAAATCACTAAAAAGCTGTAAACAATAGCTTTATCTAGGCTTTGGAAAAGAGCATGTTTTTACGAAAGCAAGACCATTGAAACCATTAAACACGACTCTTATAAAAGTGTGCTTAAAACTGTTAGTTATGCAGTAATAACGCCACTAATGAGTAGATAAGATTGTAATTTTGTAGCAAATACAAGTCATGCGGGAATTCTTTGTACATAATAAGTATCGTATTATTTTTATGGTCGTACTATCGACGGTTATCATGATTGCTATTCAGCAATTATTGACACCAGAACGGCGGCTTTCTGTATTGCAACCAGACCAGTTTGACCCTTCACTAGTGGATGACAGCATGCTTTTTGTAAAAAAATATCACAAAATAGCGCCTTTCAAATTGATCAATCAAAATGGAGACACGATTACAGAGAAGAACTACAAAGACAAAATTTATGTCGCTGATTTCTTCTTTACCACCTGTCCCAGTATTTGTCCAATCATGACTAAGAACATGACCATGATTCAAGAAGAATTCAAGGATGATCCTGAGGTTATGCTGCTGTCACATAGCGTTACGCCAGAAATTGATAGTGTGGAAGTTTTGCGGGAATATGCGGACCGCAAGGGTGTGATTGATGCTAAATGGAATCTTGTTACCGGTGATCGTGAGCAGATCTATGACCTCGCCAGAAAATCCTACCTCGCTGCTAAAAAAAATAAGTACGGCGGTGAAAATGCCATGATTCATACAGAAAACTTTCTGTTAGTAGATAAGGAAGGTCGACTGCGAGAGCGGTCTTATGATGGCACTGACAAGGAAGACATCAAAGCGTTGATTGAAGATATTTACGTTTTAAAGTCAAGTTATACAGATTGAGACAATCCTCTTTTAGACGTTTGATGACTGTGGTCGATTGTGTACTTTTGCAGGCTAATTGAGCACATGAGTTTTTTCGGTTATATATTTTTGTTTTTTGTGTTGCGATGGTTGTATTCGCTGTTTGTAAACAGCTCAAACACGACGCAACGTACCACTGGAAGTCCTTTCCAGCAGCGCTCCACAACGGTTAGCGCACAAGATTTTGAACTCCATTTATTGACACTTTCCTCCATCGTCATGAAGGCAGATGGAAATGTAACTTCTAGCGAGCTGCAATATGTGCAGCAATATTTTGTTAGCAACTATGGGAAAGAGCGAGCTAATGCAATTTTTCGCGTTTTTAATGATGTTGTCAAAAAACACGAGGTCAATGCCTCACGTGTTTGTGAGTATTTGAATGCGAGAACGCGTTATGAATCTCGATTGCAAATTTTACACTTCCTCTTCGGCATTGCACAATCTGATGGACACGTGAGAGATTCTGAAGTAAGAGTTTTAGAACAAATCGCAGGTTATTTACGATTGACGCAGCGGGACTTTATTTCCATCAAAGCGATGTTTGTTAAGGATCAGGACAACGCCTATAAGATCTTGGAAATTGACAAGTCCGTTCCAGACCACGAGGTTAAAAAAGCATACCGTACTATGGCTAAAAAATATCATCCCGACAAGTTGGTAGATATGGATGAAGCCTACATCAAGGGTGCCCGGGAAAAGTTTACTAAGGTTCAAGAAGCTTATGAAACGATCCAGAAGGAACGTGGAATGTACTAGTTTCTTTGCAGTCTCTTGAAATAAACCTAAAGTCACTCATTGCCAATTCTTAATTTGCCTGGAAATCTTGATTGCTAATTCCTTTTTTTTATTTTCAAATTAGAGAAGTACAAAACTCAGGTGGTAATTATAACTACGTTTCAGATGCCACTTTAATTGTTAGTTCAAGCACCATCGAAACTTGCTTTCTAGTTCAAATAAAGATTAAAACATCACTTGGGGTTTCTTAACCTTCTTCTAAAACAAGCTAAGGAAATTACCTAAATTTTAAGTGCTCATTACATTGTGCCTAAACCGCAAATAATACCTTCTATTTATCTGTCACTTTTAGTTTATTTCAGAGTCTCTTGAAACACCGATGAGGATTACTCTCGAAATTAAATACATAACCGTAAAATCATCATACTAGGTAAATAATCCCAAGTCTCATTGGGAAATCTAATTCGTACTTAAATATTTTTTAGTCTTACCTAATACTATATTCCGCAGTGACATATAAATAATTTACCTTTGCCGCATGCAAACGGTTTCAGAGGAGAATTACATCAAGACCATTCATCACCTGCAAAAAGGCGAAGTGCTCGTATCTACCAATGAGATCGCCGATAAAATGAATACCAAAGCATCTTCTGTCACAGAAATGCTCAAACGATTAGCCGGTAAAAATCTAGCTGATTACATTCCATATAAAGGAACAAAACTTACTCAAACCGGTGTTGATTGCGCAAATAAAATCATTAGAAAGCACCGCTTATGGGAAGTCTTTCTCGTGGAAAAATTGAACTTCACGTGGGATGAAGTCCATGAAATTGCAGAACAACTAGAACATGTTCAATCGACCAAACTCATTGACGAACTCGACAAACATTTAGGTTTCCCCAGAATTGACCCTCACGGTGACCCCATTCCAGACAAGGCTGGAAATTATCAGGAGGTCACTCAAATACAGCTTTCAAAACTTAAGAAAGGCGATCGCGGGAAAATCACAGGTGTCATAGATACTTCAAAAGAATTTTTGAAATATCTTGATAAGCATAATGTAGGGTTGGGTAGTGCTGTTGAAATCATGGACCGTGAAGAATTTGATCAATCCTTCATAATAAAAACAGAGCTTAAAGCACTTCATATATCTCAGCATATTGCAAATAACCTGTATTTAAAAACTACTATTTGAATTTTGTAACGGCTTTGAAAATGCCCGCTTTCGCGAAAGCGAAAAAATTAAGAACAACACAATTATGAAGAATATTCTATATTTTATGGTGGTATTACTACTTGTTTCCTGCCGTAATAATGACACAAATAACGGGAAATTAAAAATTGTGACCACGACCACAATGATTACAGATATGCTGGAGAACATAGGTGGCGATAAAGTAGCCGTGGAAGGTTTAATGGGTAGTGGCGTTGATCCACATCTTTATAAAGCCAGTGAAGGTGATGTCTCAAAACTCTATAATGCCGACATTATTTTTTACAGTGGCCTACATCTCGAAGGGAAACTGGTAGATGTATTTGAAAAGATGGCGTCTCAAGGAAAAAATACCATTGCTATTAGCGATGCACTTGATAAAAGCACACTTATAGGTAGCGAGTATTTTGCCAGCAGCTATGATCCTCACATTTGGTTTGATGTGGATTACTGGTCACAAATGACCGTCTATGTCACAGAAAAACTAACCGAAAATGATCCCGAAAATGCAGCTTATTATGTGGAAAACAGAGATACCTACCTGGAAAAGATCAAAGAATTGAAGAAGGAACTCATTGCTAAGATTGATGAACTGCCGCAAGAGAAAAGAATTTTAGTAACCGCACACGATGCTTTCAATTATTTTGGCCGTCGTTTTGGTTTCAATGTAGTTGGTCTTCAAGGAATTTCTACGGCTACTGAAGCTGGTGTGCAGGATGTACAACGTATCACTCAGTTCATAATTGATAATAAGGTAAAAGCTGTTTTTATTGAAAGTAGCGTCCCGCGTCGTACTGTTGAAGCTTTGCAGGCTGCAGTGCAAGCGCAAAATCACGAGATCAGTATAGGTGGAGAATTATATAGTGATGCTCTAGGAAGTGCTGGTACTGATGAAGGAACTTACATCGGGATGTACAAACATAATGTCAAAACGATTGTTAACGCACTTAAATAATGGTAGAAAAAATAGCTGTTGCTGTAGATGATTTGACCGTCGCCTATAATTACAAACCTGTACTCTGGGATATTGATTTATCAATACCTGAAGGAGTACTCATGGCAATCGTGGGACCTAATGGTGCGGGAAAATCTACTTTAATCAAATCCATTCTGGGAATCATCGATCCTATTGCTGGATCTGTTGCGATTTTTGGAAAGCCTTATTCTAAACAACGTGACAAAGTCGCCTACGTACCGCAGAAGGGAAGTGTAGACTGGGATTTTCCTACCACGGCCCTGGACGTAGTGATGATGGGAACTTACGGCTCGTTAGGCTGGATTAAAAGACCGGGAGCTAAGGAGAAAAAGCAATCGCTGGAAGCTCTAGAGAAAGTAGGAATGCTAGCTTTTAAAAGCCGACAAATTAGCCAACTTTCAGGCGGGCAACAACAACGTATTTTCCTAGCTAGAGCCCTGGTACAAGATGCAGCGATTTACTTTATGGATGAACCTTTCCAAGGTGTGGATGCCACTACTGAAATTGCAATCATCAATATTTTAAAGGAGTTAAGAAAAGCTGGAAAAACTGTTATTGTCGTACATCACGATCTACAAACGGTTCCAGAATATTTTGATTGGGTGACTTTCTTGAATGTAAAACACATTGCCACCGGTCCAGTCAAAGATATTTTTAATGATGATAACCTAACCAAGACCTATGGGATTAATTATAAAGTAGCGGTGCAGAAATAATGAGGTATGAGGTATGAGGTATGAGGTATGAGGTATGAGGTATGAGGTATGAGGTATGAGGTAAAATTTAAATAAATATGATGAGAAACAACAATTTAATCATTTAATAAAAAACAAATTCCCCTCTACGCTGGAGAGGGCTGGGATGAGGTATTTCTCCATCAAAATTTAAAATAAAAAGATCATAAATAATTAGAGGTGGATATAACACAATACTTCACAGATTATACACTCAGAACCATAACGCTGGGAACCGCGGTTCTGGGTGCGATATGCGGAATGCTAGGAAGCTTTGCCGTTTTGAGGAAGGAAAGTTTGTTGGGCGATGCTATTTCTCATGCGGCCTTACCGGGAATCGCCATTGCATTTTTAATCACAGGAGCTAAGGATACTAATGTTTTACTACTAGGAGCGCTTGTTAGCGGACTCATAGGAACTTGGTGGATTCGAGGAATCGTATCTAAAACGCACTTGAAAACCGATACCGCTTTGGGGTTGATATTGAGTTTATTTTTTGGTTTTGGAATGTTATTGCTTACCTACATTCAGAAACAGCCCAATGCTAATCAGGCAGGACTGGACAAATATCTTTTTGGTCAAGCGGCAACTTTAGTAGAAAGTGATGTGATTTTGATGTCCATTGTTACTGGAGTTAGCTTGCTGGTATTGCTGCTTTTCTGGAAAGAATTTAAACTGTTGTTATTTGATAAAGACTATGCCATGACACTCGGTTTCAACACTAAATTTATAGATGGCCTCATTAGTTTTTTTATTGTTCTGGCAATTGTCATCGGTTTGCAAACGGTGGGTGTTGTTTTAATGAGTGCCATGTTGCTGGCTCCTGCGGCTGCAGCACGTCAATGGACCAACAGTCTAAGCGTAATGGTATTATTAGCTGCAATTTTCGGGATGTTTTCAGGCGTTTTCGGTACAGCGATTAGTGCCAGTCAGACCAATCTATCTACAGGACCAGTAATCGTTCTTGTCGCCTCCGTCTTTGTAGCAGTTTCTTTTATTTTCTCACCAGGCCGCGGCATTTTGTTCAAGCAAATACGGCTGATAAGGAACAGGCGGGAATTAGAATTACAAAAAACACTTTATTTCATGTATTCCATCGTTAAAAACCACGATGATATCTCTAGACCGCACGCGATTCGAATACTTAACAATTTTCAAGGTTTTACAAAAAACACGTTATCCCAATTAGAGCAAAAAAACTGGATCACCATTCAAGGAGCCAACTGGTCCCTAACAGACGATGGTTTTAAAAAAGCATCAAACCTGTACACCACTAATCTACCAGAATCATGAATCCATCCATAGAAATACAGATGATTGCTGCAGTGACCGCTGCCGCTTGTGCGATTCCAGGAGTGTTTCTCGTATTGCGTAAAATGGCGCTTATTAGCGATGCGATAAGTCATTCCATCCTGCCGGGAATAGTCATCGGTTTCATGATTACTCAAGATCTAGCCTCACCATTGCTCATTTTGCTGGCGGCCTTCAGTGGGATTATTACCGTGATATTAGTAGAAATGATTCAAAAAACTGGATTAGTTAAGGAAGATACAGCCATAGGGCTTGTATTTCCTGCATTGTTCAGCATCGGTGTTATATTGATTGCCCAGAATGCTAACGATGTCCATCTGGATGTGGATGCTGTTTTATTAGGCGAGCTTGCTTTTGCACCATTTGATCGGTTTTACATCAATGATACTGATATCGGCCCAAAGGCCTTATGGACTATATCGGTTATATTATTGATTACCATTTCTCTGATGCTCGCCTTTTACAAGGAATTAAAGTTGAGCACCTTTGATGTAGGGTTATCATCTGCTTTGGGATTTTCGCCTGTTATTTTACATTACGGATTGATGAGTGTAGCGTCAGTAACAACCGTTGCCGCCTTTGATGCCGTGGGTGCAATTCTGGTTGTGGCGTTAATGATCACACCGGCAGCAGCAGCTTATTTGCTAACTACAGACTTGAAGAAAATGTTGGTACTTTCGATATTATTTGGGGTAAGCAGTGCCATCGGTGGCTACTGGCTGGCTCGATTGTTAGACGCTTCCATATCTGGATCGATAACTACCGTGCTAGGGTTATTGTTTTTGGGAATATATTTCTTTGCTCCCAGCAAAGGACTTATTGCCGTTCTCTTGCGTCAAAATCGCCAGCGTAAAGAAGTATCCCTTCTCACATTCCTATTACACCTCAACAATCATGATAGTACGGAAGAACGCGGTGTTGCTCACTTGCAAGAGCATATCAATTGGAGGCGGGTCAGGGCAAAGTCGGTGCTGGATCTTGCGGTTCAGAACAATATGATCACGATTGAAAATCAAGTAGTTTCTCTCACCCGTAAAGGTCTGGAGTTTACAGAAAAAGCTCTCGAATACATCATCACTAATAAAGACGAAAAGATCGAGGACATGAAAGATGACTTCTTCTTGTTTAGGGGATAATTCGCTTTCGCGAAAGCGATATTCTGGTGCTATTTTATGAGAGATTCAAATTAAGTGAATGTTGATTCCTGCATGAAACCGAAACTCTCTAAAATAACCTGTCAATCTTCCAGGTTCAACTCTACAATCAAGGAGTCAATCTGATCTTCAATCTGATAAGGGCTTTTCATTCTAAAATAACTCCCATTTTCAATTTCATAGATTCTTCCAAGGTACAAGGCAAAAAAATCTGGTTTTAGTAATCCGTTATCGTATGCTGATTTGAACTTGGGATAAAAAGTTCTTCTTACGTTCTTATCAATCGAATGATGAACTACCAACGCAGGCGTGAGGCTTATAGTTTCTCCATAGATTTTCATATCTGGATAATCATACTTCTCTAGATACCAACCTATTTTTTCCAGATTTGCATCGTCGACGGCATTTATACTTTTTGCAAACTCAATATCTTCATCACTATCAACTCCGTATTTTTCCTTAATCTCATTTGATTGTGTTCGTATGCTTTGATCAGCATCAAAAATTTCCTGTAAAAACGCAGTTTTATCATCTTGACCTTCTAATGCTGGAAACTGCTTTGTTGTAGCAATGGATGCGGGTTTTGAGGTATTATTTTGGCAAGAAATCAGTAGTAAAACCAGAATGATTAACGAGATAATTATTCTCATGTCAATGATTAGTATAAAATATTAGGCTTTAGCAAAACGGAGAAATCACAAGCCTCATAAATCACATGTGAGGTATTTAATTCTACCACATCGTGAGTTAAATGAATAATTGATAACTCCATTTTTCGCGAAAGCGATATTAGATTTCATCAATAGCTGATTGCGACTGAGACTTTCGCTTGAAATATCTTATAAGATAAAAAACCAAGACACCAAAGCCGATTACAGCGAAGGATAATAAAATGAGAAGTGCAATCGACCAAATTCCAGGCATTGATTTGTATTTTAAAATTTAAATTAAAACTCTGCTTTACGCTTTTCTAAAAAGGCGGTGGTTCCCTCAATAAATTCCTCGGTTCCAAAACAGCTTCCGAAATTATCGATCTCTACCTGGTAACCATCGGTGCCATCCATATATCCAGCATTAACCGCATCAATCGCTGCGGCAATCGCCATAGGACTGTTCTTTATAATTTTATGGGCTAGCTCCTCACAAGTAGGAATCAACTCTTCTAAAGTCACCACGTGGTTAACAAGTCCATAGGAATGTGCTGTTCCAGCATTGATCATTCCTGCCGTCATAATCATTTCCATCGCACGACCTTTACCTACCAATTGCGGCAAACGCTGCGTTCCCCCATATCCCGGGATCACGCCCAAAGATGTTTCTGGTAAACCCAATCTGGCATTATCACTTGCTACTCTAAAATGCGCTGCCATGGCAAGTTCAAGACCGCCACCCAACGCAAAACCATTAATGGCTGCTATGACTGGTTTTGAACAATTTTCAATGACATCAAAAAGCTCGGCTTGTCCTTTACCAGCCAATTTCTTTCCTTCTGTTTCGTCAAAGTCGGCAAACTCAGAAATGTCTGCTCCTGCAACAAAAGCTTTCTCTCCAGAACCTGTGATGATAACCACACGAACACCTTCATCTTCCTCTAAGTCTGCAAAGGCAGTCCCTAATTCTTCTATCGTTTCTTTATTTAAGGCATTGAGCTTATTAGGTCTATTTATAGTTATGGTGGCGATTTGGTTTTCGGTAGCTATAAGTATGTTGTTCATGAGATAAGTTTAGAGTCTTTTTGGTTCAATGTTCAATGTTCAATGTTCAATGTTTAATGTTCAATGTCTAAAGAAAATGATTCTTGTTGCAAAAACAGGTTAATACAACCTAAAGATATGCAGAGAGCGTTAACAACGAAAGTTTATACTAACAATTAGTAGTAAGAACCTGTGCAATAGCTATTCAGAGAATGAGAATGAGAACTCCTTTGCTAAATTGAACCAAAACAGCCAAAATAAATGGGTCTATGAGACCTGGACAAGATTAAAACCCAGGCAAATCTGAACCTTCTGTATACTTATACGTTTATCATTTACTCCTAGGCAAACTAACGGTAAAGGTTGCCCCTTCTCCATAAACGGTTTTCATAGAAATGGTTCCGTTGAAATTTTCTACAATTTGTTTTACCATCGCAAGTCCAAGACCCATACCACTATTTTTAGTAGTGAATTTGGGTTCAAATATTTTGTATTCGTTATCTGGATGCACACCCATCCCGTTGTCTTCCACAGATAGGAAAATTTGATTCTCATTATGAGTCACGCAAACGTGAATTATTGATTCCCGATCAGGATGTCCCGCTTGCATTGCGTTTTTCACGAGATTAGTGACCACTCTTATCAATTGTGTCCTGTCAAATATGGCACACAAATCGGTCGAATCCTCGCTGTAATGAATGTCAGAATCAATGAAGATGTCCAGCGCTAGCTGTGTAATTTTTGGAACATTCGTCTGCTCTGTTTTTTGAGCTGGCATGGTGGCATAGGTAGAGAATGCTCCAGCGATATTGCTCATAACATCGATTTGCTCGATAAGTGAATTTGAGTACTCAGCTAGTTTTGCAGTAGCTTCAGGATCTTCAGGGTCAAAACGGCGTTGAAAACTTTGAACCGTTAAACGCATGGGCGTTAGGGGGTTCTTAATCTCGTGCGCGACCTGTTTGGCCATTTCTCTCCAGGCTTGCTCTCGTTCACTCGTCGCTAGTTTGACCGCGCTTTCCTCCAGCTCATCCACCATATCGTTGTAGGATTCTACTAGAGTGTTGATCTCTTCAGATCCAGTAACATCAACGTGAATCTTCTGGTTACGTTTTGAAATGCTTAGCTTCTTGATTTTATCACTGATTTCCCGTATCGATTTTGTGATGTATCTAGATAAAAGATAAGCGATCAAAATTGAAAACATGAACATTAGAATATACACGATTCCTATACGGTAAAGAAACTCTGTAAGCTCATAATCTATGAAGTCATCGTTCTCAAGATAAGGCAAATGAATAATTGCAATATTTTTAAAACGGTCGTCTTTTAAGTAGGTATAACTAGATCTAAAAGTCAGGCCTTCCTCACTAAATTGATAGACATACCTACCTTCATCAGCATTTCTAAGGTTGTATAACGTGAGAGAGTCCAATTGCATTTTCATGTCTCCCGAAACAAAATTTCTATCAGAAGTCTTGATCAAATGTCCGCGCAGATCGTAGATAATAACTGGCATTTTGTGAACATCGCTAATCTCTGAAATTACCGGGTCAAAAATAAAGGGCAGATTATCCGTTGTATTTGACCAGTCTGTTTTTTCTAGGGTATATCTAAGACTCTCAAGGATCGCTTCCTCCTTGCGCTGCAAACGTTTATTGTGGTAATCCTTGCCTTGTTCTGTATATTGATAAATCGACATTCCTGCAATAAGCACACTGGAAATAAGCGTCAATAGGATCATGGAGAAAAAAATCCGGTTACGCAGGCTGTTTCTGTACAATTTCATAGCCATCAAAGTAACAATTATTGCGCCACTCCTATGCTGGAAATTGTTTAGGAATTTTAAGATGAGTTTAATTTCGCTTTCGCGAAAGCGAACTAACTTACCATTAGACTGACATAAGAGTCTACTTTTAACAACAAATACTTTAAACATGGCGCTGGACACATATTACACATTAGGAAACACTGGATTGCGAGTAAGCAGGCTGGCACTAGGAACAATGACCTTTGGGACAGAATGGGGATGGGGAATTGAAAAGAAAGACAGTGCTAAAATCTTTGATTGCTACCTAGAAAACGGCGGTAATTTTGTGGACACAGCAGATATGTACACCGGTGGAACCAGCGAGAAATTTATAGGCGATTTCATGAAAGAACGGAAGAATAGAGAATCCATCGTTCTGGCCACAAAATTTACATTCAACAACACAGAAGAAAAATTTATCAATGGTGGCGGGAATTCCCGTAAAAACATCAGACGCACTCTGGAAGAGTCACTTAAACGTCTTCAAACAGATTACATCGACCTTTATATAATGCACTGCTGGGATCGCATGACACCTGTAGAAGAAGTAATGCGAACTTTAAACGACCTCGTTACAGAAGGAAAAATTCTTCATTACGCTTTTTCTAATGTTCCCGCCTGGTATGCTAGTAAAGCTCAAACTATTGCGAGATATAATAACTATGAACCTATTTGCGCATTGCAACTAGAATACTCATTGATACAGCGTACGATTGAAAATGAATTTATCGATTTGACTCAGGATATGAATGCTGGTATAATGGCGTGGTCACCGCTAGGCGGCGGTTTGCTTTCTGGGAAATACAAGCCCGGGATCGATGGCCAAAAAGACGTGCAAGGACGCTTGAAACAAATTACCGATAATGGCGGCGAGGTAAGTTCTAAAGACAACGAGCGCAACTGGAATATCGTCAAAACACTCCACGAGGTAAGTGAAGAAATCAACCAGCCCATGGCAAGCGTTGCCATCAACTGGATCGCAAGTCAGCCTAGTGTAGCAACCGTCCTTGTGGGCGCGACTAAACTATCTCAAATCAAAGAGAATATGAGCGCACTTGAGTTCACCATTCCTGCAGAATCCATGGAAAAATTAAAGGCTGCCAGCGCACCAGTTATTTCTTATCCCTATACATTCTTTGAGCCTAAAACACTGGGCCGTATTTATCCCGGGACTAAAGTAGGGTTAAAGCCAGATAATTACTGGAAGGAACTACGGATAGGTTAAAGTACAATTATGAGTTATCTATTTGATAATTATCACAGCAACCCTTAATCCCTAATGGGTAAAGACTATGTTTCTTAAAAAGTTTGCTAATTGATTTATGGTTATCAGTTTCCCATATAATACCATAAACTACAGCAGTAGACTGACCCTCTCAATAGAAGTTCAAACTAGTAATACCTTTATAAATCAGACAATTTGATATTTTATAAATAGAAAAAACCTCTCAAAGCTGTGCCTTGAGAGGTTTTTTTAAAGTCAATTGTCGATTATAACTAAAAGTAGTAATCGATCATCAAAATTATAGAATTCTAACCATCAACTACAACTTAAATATCATCCACCAACCAAAGCTGGTTGCACCCATTTAAAAGTATGGGATTCTGCTGGAATTTTCATGCGTTGTGCAACGCGTTCCATACGAGCTGGTAACTTCATCAAGTAATCACGAGCTTTTTCTGCTTCATCCGTGAGGTTGTTGATGTTTGCAATATCCCAAGTCTCGTTCAAACTGCGTAAAATATCGATATAATCTTGTGCAGTATAAACGCCTATGCGCTGTGCACTGTTTGAAAAATCTTCAAATGCTGCTCCTATCGTCTGTCCAGATTCTCTCAAAAAATGTGCAGGCATCACGATTTTGTGAACCATCATTTCTTTAAAGGCAATCATCATATTGCTAGGATCCACTTTAAAGATCTCATCGACAAATGTTGAATATGCTTTGTGGTGACGCATTTCATCTCCAGAAATAATACGACACATGCGCGATAGCGTTGTGCTGCCGTACTCACGAGCCATTTTGGCAACACGGTTGTGGGAAATGTAAGTCGCTAGTTCCTGAAAACTGGTGTACACAAAGTTTTTATAAGGATCACGATCTGTTCCTATATCAAAACCGTCAGCAATCAGGTGTTGAGTAGTAACCTCAACCTCACGCATATTTACACGGCCAGAAAGGTATAAATACTTGTTCAAAACGTCACCGTGGCGGTTCTCTTCAGATGTCCACTGGCGTACCCATTTTGACCAGGCGTTGCCTTTTCCTTCCATTTGATTCACTCCTTCTACATCCATTAACCAGGATTCGTAAGTTGGTAGTGCTTCCTCTGTGATCGTATCTCCTACAAGCGTTACCCAGAAATCGTACGGTAATTCCTTAGCCAGTTCGCGCAATTCCTTCAATTTATCAAAGAAACCATCAACGGTAGAATCTGGTAAGAAATCCGTAGGCTGCCATATTTTTTCCACGGGAATCAAGAACTTGTCCATGAAGGACTCGACCTTTGATTCCAAGGATTGCATAACCTCGATTCGGATATTTTTAAGGGGTTTTATCATTAGTTAAATTAATTTATTAAATATAAGGTTTTCAGCCGAGTACGCTTTCGCGAAAGCGAAAACATTAACAATCTCATTGCATTAAACGGCAGTTGATGTTATACTGTTATGCACCACAGATTGTGCCGCTTGTATGATATCGACGGGATCTTTTCCTGCGATGGGCATAGGTTCATGAATCGTGAGGCTTATATGGTTGCCCATTCCATAGGGAAACTTGCCATAACGATCCACTTTCCAGCTGTTATTCACTGTCACGGGAACTACCACCGCGTCTGGTACATGTTTAAAAATTGTTTGTAATCCACGCACTTGAAAAGGTTTAGGAACGCCGGTTCTACTGCGAGTTCCCTCTGCAAAAATGACAACACTGCGGTGTTTTTCTTCGACATTTTTGGCAAAACTTGAAAGTGCCACAATAGCTTCTTTAGGGTTTTTGCGATCAATGGCGCAATTCTCGCCTATTCTCAAGTTCAAAGAGATGCTAGGGATACCTTTAGCCAGCTCTTTTTTAGCCACAAATTTTGGATAATATCTTCTTAGAAAATAGATTAACGGTGGTATGTCAAACATGCTTTGGTGGTTGCTCACAAAAATATAAGATGGACCCACCGGTAATTCTTCCTTGAAACTAACAGAAAATCTATTGAACAACACCAATTGCGTGCCCATCAAAAACCAATTTAATGCCGACACACTTTTCTGATGCAGGTCATGGCCTCCTATCCAGTGACAAATCATCTGGATGGGATGAAAAATCAGCAATACTAAAAAAAACAAAATCAGCTGCAAAACCGATAGAGGATAAGAAAGGATTTTCTGCATCGTGCAAAGATAGTTTTTGCCGTGATGCGGTCATACGTTGTAAGCGGTAATCAATATGCATGCATAGCATTTTGAACTAGCGGTTCTCAAATTGCCGATTATTGGTTAAAATTTTAAAAACTCCTTTCCCAGAAATTCAAATAATAATTTGACAGAAGCATCTGTACAACAACACAACTCTCAAAATAATAAAACCCCAAAAACTCCTTTCCTAAAAAGAGGAAAGGTCGATTCAAGGCGATAGCAGTGAAAATGGATAGGTTGAAGTTCCACAACATTTGAATGAATTCCAGAACTAGAAACAAGCTTAATTGCAACTTCAACCACTCCTGATTGCATCACCGTAAACGGCGAAGCCAATCTGTCCTCCCCTGTTTCTAGGCGAGGAGCCGTTGATATAGTCCTATTATGATTTGGAATAAACACTACTTGAAACAACAAAACTCTCAAAATACTAAAACCTAAAAATTCCTTTCCTAGAAACAGGAAACGTGAATTCATGGCGATAGCAGTGAAAACGGATAGGCTGAAGTTCCACAACATTTGAATGAATTCCAGAACTAGAAATAAGCTTAATTGCAACTTCAACTAATCCGTATTGTTTTACTGTACAAGGCAACAATCTGTCTTCGCCTATTTTAGTAATGACCGGAAATCGTTTTATAGTTGGTTTTCATAAGGGTAGGCTTAAGCCTACCCTTATGAAAAAGGCGCGTTACTTTGACCTACCCTACCACAAAATTCACAATTTTACCGGGAACAATAATCGTTTTACGGACTACTTTTCCTTCCAATTGCTCTTGAACTTTATCGTTCTCCAAAACCATTTTTTCCAACTCATCTTTAGAAACATCAGTTGGTAAATCAAGCGTGAATTTCATTTTTCCATTGAAAGAAATTGGATAAGTTTTGCTGCTTTCTACCATGTGTTTTTCTTCAAATACTGGGAATGCCGCAGTACTGATGGATTCTTTGTGTCCTAATAAAGACCACAGCTCTTCTGCGATATGTGGCGCATATGGAGAAACCAGAACTGCCAGTGGTTCCAAAACCTCGCGGTTGTTGCATTTTTGAGCGGTCAGTTCATTGACGGCGATCATAAAACTGCTCACGCTGGTATTAAATGAGAAATCCTCAATATCCTGACGTACTTTTTTAATTGTTTTATGCAAGGTCTTCATGCTGTCTGGCGATGCTTTTTCATCGCTCACATTAAAACCATTGTCATCATGATACAGCTTCCACAGCTTTTTCATGAATCCGTAAACTCCTGTGATTCCAGCCGTATTCCATGGCTTTGCCTGCTCCAGCGGACCTAGAAACATCTCGTATAACCTCAAGGTGTCTGCCCCATATTGATCACAGATATCGTCTGGATTTACGACGTTGTATTTAGACTTGGACATTTTTTCTACTTCGCGGGAGACTTTGAATGTACGATCTTGTTCAGTGATAAAATCAGAGTCCGCAAAATCAGCTCTCCATTTTTTAAATTCAGAAATATTTAAATTATTGTGGACATCAACAATAGATACGTCTGAATGAATTTTCATATCGCCAATGGACAGAATATTTGGATCAATTAAAGAATCATCAATAGAGTCGACGAAGTTTTTTAAATTTTCAAAGCTCCATTCGTTATTTAGTTCCACAACAGTTGGTAAATCATGGAAATTCTTTTCGTAAAACTCTGAACTAATGAATAGATCTGGGAATCTATCATTGAGTTCTTCCAAGTGCTTTATTTGGTTTTTAGTGTAATTTCTAAACTTATCTCCAGCAGTAACAGGAAACATCATCGTTACTTTATGGACAAAAGCACTTTCCCCCAAAATCATCCCTTGATTGATCATCTTTTGGAACGGCTCGATAACAGTGATTTTGCCCAAATCATGCAGCAACTTTATCCAAAATCTACTGTACAACAAGTGACCCGTTGCGTGCTCGCTTCCTCCTATATATAGATCGACGTTCTGCCAGTATTCTTGCGCTTCGCTGGAGAAGATTTCTGTTTCATTATTGGCATCCATGTATCTGAACATATACCAAGAACTTCCTGCCCAGCCAGGCATAGTGTTGAGTTCTAGTGGGTAGATTTCATTCTGATCGCCAACCCATCCTAAATCCTTCCCAAAAGGAAGGACTTCATTTTTTCCAGGGAAAAAATTAGGACGTTGTTCTAATGCTTCGGTGATTTTCTTTAAAACTGATTCAAGTGAGTTTGTGATTTGTTCATTTGTAAATCTTAAAACTTTGTACCCTAGCTTTTGCTCCAGCTTATGAGTTCGAGCGTCATCTTTATCAATTTGAAACTCGTGATATTTTCCATCAACCTCAACAATTAACTTTCTGGTAAGGCAAACAAAATCAGGGATAAATTCGCCTATCGGGTGTTGCTGTCTGAATTTATACTCTAGTTTTTTTCCTTTTAATTCTTTCCATAAAGTCACTTCTGCATCCGTTGGATTTTTACGCATTTCTTGAGCTCGCTCCAGCAATGTAGAGGCGATCTCAGGCTTAGCCGTAAAATAACCTAAAGCGGACTTCTCCTCAGTTTCCGAAAAACTAGCTTTTTCTGAAGAAGAAGAAGTTCCCTTCCCTTTGGGAAGGGCTAGGGATGGGTTGGCCACAACTTTATTATTCACCGCATCCCAATACCATTCCTTAGCCCTTCCCAACGGCGGCGCGCCATCCTCAGTCGGCAAATATTCATCTACTTCTGGAAGCTCCAGCGGTAAATACTTACGATCAATCATTTGTGGCAAACCGTCCTTATAGTAAACCGGGAATGGTTCGCCCCAATAACGTTGTCTAGAGAAAACGGCATCGCGCAGGCGATAATTTGTTTTTCCTTTTCCTGCGCCTGTTTCTTCGAGCTTTTCAATGGCAGCTGCCATGGCGCCAGATTTGTAGCTCAACCCGTTGAGGAACTCGCTGTTGGTTAATTTTGTATCGTCTTTTGCTGCGTAGGCCTCTTCGCTTATATCGATGCCTTCAAAAATATTCTTGATTTCTGGCATTCCGTTTTTTTCTGCAAAATGGTTTGCAAAAGCATGGTCGCGTTCATCGCCGCAGGGAACGGCCATGACGGCGCCAGTTCCGTAGCCCGCAAGTACATAATCGCCTATCCAGATTGGGATCTTTTCGTCGCTTAATGGATGCGTGGCGTAGGCTCCCGTAAACACTCCAGAGATCGTTTTGACATCTGCCATGCGCTCGCGTTCTGATCTTGCAGATGTTGCTTTTTTATAGGCCTCTACGGCCTGTTTTTGCTCTGCGGTTGTGATGATGTCGACCAACTCGTGCTCTGGTGCAAGCGTCATGAAGGTGACACCATAGATGGTGTCTGGTCTGGTGGTAAAGACATCGATTTTAAGATCTTTCTGAATAGCATCAGCCCCATTGCCTGCGGCATTTCCCCAAAGGGGAAAATTTCCATCAAGTTTAAATGACACCATCGATCCTATCGACTTCCCGATCCAGTTGCGCTGAATTTCTTTGATGGATTCACTCCAATCGAGATCTTCCAAATCGTTCAATAAGCGGTCTGCAAATGCGCTTATCCGCATCATCCACTGGCGCATTTTTTTGCGCACGACTGGATGGCCGCCGCGTTCTGAAACGCCGTTGACGATCTCGTCGTTTGCGAGTACAGTTCCCAACGCTGGACACCAGTTCACTTCAGTATTTGCTAAAAATGTCAACCGGTAATCGAGTAATATTTCCTGCTTTTCGTTTTCCGTAAAAGCGTTCCATTGTGCCGCGTTGAACTGTTGTAAATCTTCTGTAGTTGCAGCATTGATGGAGGTTGTTCCGCTTTCGCGAAAGCAAAATTCCAGCTCACTTATAGGACGTGCTTTATTTGCAATATTATCATACCAACTGTCAAAAAGCAGGATAAAAATCTCTTGTGTGTATTTATAATAATCGGGTGACGACGTGCGCACTTCCCGCGACCAGTCAAAGCTAAAACCGATGCGATCCATCTGCTCCCGGTATCGCGCAATGTTATCTTTTGTAGTGATCGCTGGATGTTGACCCGTCTGAATGGCGTACTGCTCTGCCGGTAACCCAAAGCTGTCGTAGCCCATGGGATGCAATACATTGAAACCGGTGTGGCGTTTGTATCGACTCACGATATCACTAGCAATATATCCTAGCGGATGACCCACATGAAGCCCGGCACCACTAGGATACGGAAACATATCGAGCGCATAAAACTTAGGTTTATCAGAATGATTCTGGGCATGGAAAGTGCCATTATCTTTCCAGTGCTTTTGCCATTTCGCTTCAATTTCCTTGTGATCGTACAGTAACATGTGGTCGTAATTAAGGGCACAAAAATAGGCTGTTTGCAACAAGTAAGAAACTTATGGCGTTGTAAACCCAGACAGCTCTGGAACTTTGTTATTTTTGCTCTCTTAATCCCTTGCAACTGCAATTTATGGCATCTTCTTCTTCTTATCAGAAACGCCGCGTGTTTAGCTCCTATTTTTGGGTAGTGATCAGTGTATTTTTGGTTTTATTTATGCTGGGACTTCAGGGGTTTTTCCTCCTTAATAGTCAGAAATTAGCTGATTACTTCCGCGAGCAGGTTCCTATGTCGATTTATTTTAAGGATACCGCTAAGGATATTGAAATGCAGCAATTAGAGAAATCGCTACAAATGGCGGATTATACTAAAAGCGCTATTTTTGTAAGCAGCGAGGAAGGTGCTAAAAAAACCATTGAAGATCTGGGTGAAGATTTCGTTGCTAAACTAGACGGCTTTAACCCGATCCCCAACTCCATCGACGTGCGTTTGAATGCACAGTTTGTGGATGATAGCCAGATCCAGCAGATTGCTGATGATCTTGCGGCCAAGGATTTTGTTCAAGAAGTGAGTTATGACAAACCGCTGGTTTCCCTATTGAATGAGAACGTAAAACGCATCTCTTTCTGGATGTTGATCGTTAGCGGAGTGTTTATTTTTATCGCGTTCCTCCTGATCAACAGCTCCATCAGATTATCAATTTACGCCAAACGTTTTACCATTAAAACCATGCAAATGGTAGGTGCCACAAAAGGATTTATACGCATGCCGTTTATTTTGACCAGTATTAAACTGGGCGTCATCGGTGCTTTATTAGCCCTAGTGGCATTGGGCGGTGTAGTGTACTGGATGGATGGCTATGTTCCAGAATTGGAGATTTTGCAAAATTATAAAATGCTCGCGATTTTGTTTGTGGGCGTTTTGGTTTTTGGGGTATTGATCAGTCTAGTGAGTACGTTTTTTGCAACGACGAGATATTTGAATTTGAGAACGGATCAGCTGTACTATTAGGTATGAGGTATGAGGTATGAGGTATGAGGTATGAGGTATGAGGTATGAGGTATGAGGTAAATTTCAAAAATTATTGGGAACCAACCTCATAAAATGATCAATGATATTGATGCGTTTTTCCCCTTTGGGGAAATGTCCGCAGGACAATGGGGCTTTTTGTCGCTAAAGAGATTTTGAATTATAACATGCAATAAAATAGTTCTAATGTTTAGGACTTAGATCATATAGCAAAATTATGAGCAAATCAATTAAAAAGAACGAACCTGTAAAAAATACGGAGCCCGATTATGTGCAGCCGGTTTTTGGGTTTGTGTTTAAGAAGAAGAATTATATGTGGATGATTATAGGTCTGGTGGTAATTGCGCTAGGTTTTATTTTCATGGCAGGTGGCGGTAGCGATGATCCCAATGTGTTCAATCCAGAAATTTTCTCATGGACGCGGATACGTTTAGCGCCTGCGCTGGTGATCATTGGTTTTGGAATTCAAGTATATGCGATTCTTTTAGATCCGGATAAGTAATGGAGGTAATTGATGCACTAATCCTGGGCGTAATACAGGGATTAACAGAATTCCTGCCGGTTTCTTCCAGCGGGCATTTAGAATTAGGCAAGGCAATTCTGGGCGACCAGATGGTGCCAGACGAAAGTTTAATGTTCACCGTGGTGCTGCACTTTGCCACCGCGTTGAGCACCATCGTTGTTTTTAGAAAAGACATATTTGAATTATTAAAAGGACTCTTCTCTTTTAAATGGAATGAGGAAACTCAGTTTTCGTTAAAGATTATATTATCAATGATTCCCGCCGTATTTGTAGGGTTGATGTTTGAAGAAGAGTTGGAGTCTTTATTTGGCGGTAGTGTGTTATTAGTCGGTTTCATGCTTATTGTCACTGGTTTATTATTATTTCTCGCTGGCCGGGCAAAACATACTGGTAAATCAGTGACCTGGAAAGATGCCGTAATTATAGGCATTGCTCAAGCGATTGCCATATTACCGGGTATTTCTAGGAGTGGTGCTACTATATCGACATCTGTAATGTTAGGGAATGACCGTACAAAAGCGGCTCGGTTTTCTTTTTTAATGGTGGTGCCATTGATTATAGGAAAAATTGCCAAGGATGTTATGAGTGGCGATCTGAGCATGGAAGTTAGCAATAGCTTGCCATTAATCGTCGGTTTTATAGCGGCGTTCATTACCGGACTGGTGGCTTGTACCTGGATGATCTCACTTGTTAAAAAAGCAAAGTTACATTACTTTTCTTATTACTGTTTTGCAGTAGGAATAGTGGCGATTATTGCTGGAAGTATGGCGCTATAATATCTTTATCATCAATTGAAACTCTACTATTGAATTCCAAATCTCCAGACAACCCCTACAGCAACGGCAACGTCCTACTCTTCGACAAACCATTAAACTGGACCTCGTTTCAACTGGTCAATAAAGTACGCTGGATGATCAAGCAGCGCTATGGTTTGAAAAAGATTAAGGTAGGTCATGCTGGCACGCTCGACCCGCTTGCTACTGGTTTGTTGATTATCTGTACCGGGAAAGAGACTAAGAACATAACTACCTATCAAGCTCAAGAAAAGGAATACACGGGAACCATAACTTTAGGCGCTACAACGCCCAGCTTTGACCTGGAAACAGAAATCGATCAAACCTTTCCTATCGACCAGCTCACTCCAAATTTATTAAAGGAAACTACTGCACAGTTCACTGGTGAAATTCAACAAAAACCACCCATTTACAGCGCCATCAAAAAAGACGGTAAACGTCTGTACGAGCTTGCAAGAGCTGGAGAAACTACAGAAATCGCGTTAAGAACGGTCACTGTAACCGACTTTGAATTGACTCGTATTGAATTACCTGAAGTGGATTTCAAAATAGATTGTTCCAAAGGAACTTACATCAGATCTATGGCTAACGATTATGGCGCGGCTTTAAACAACGGCGGTCATTTAAGTGCGTTGCGCAGAACAGCAATAGGGAATTATCGAGTTGAAAATGCTCTGGATATTGAAGAGTTTGAGGAAATACTTAACCAACAATAATTTCTTAAGGTCTTATGTTGTTGACAGAATAGATTTTAAAATCGCCATCAAATCCTGCTCGGTTCCCTTTCCTTTATCCTTATTATACCAGTTTTGCAGCTCTTGTTTAAATTCTGGTGAGAACATTCCTTTTTCTTCTTTTTCTTTTGCTACTATTTCAGTCGCTTCAGTAGGTCGCGGACCCCAATTAGCCACTGGTAAACCTGTAGTATTATCTACTAATATAAGTTTTGCAATAGATCTACCACCGTCCGTTAAGAATTGATCCATCAGATCTAGGTTTTCATCCCGCAACACAATCTTTAAATCAATCCCTCCAGCATGTGCCACCGCATTGATCATGGGTATCGTTTGCGCAGCATCACCACACCAACTTTCTGTGATGACAAGGAAATAGACATCTTTTTCAAAATTTCTCAAAAACTCCTCAGATTCTGGTAGAAGTTTTACGGTTTTATCCAGTCGCTTCATGCGCTGGTTATTCAACTTTGTATATTCTGCGAGGTCTGCTGATTGTTCAGCGCCAGAGTTGGTGCCATTTGCGGTGTGGGCTTCCACAAATGCTCGATATTGTTGGTAAGACATGCTATTGTCTACTGCAGCGCCGATAATTTCATTTAATTTCATAATACAAAGATAAGAGCATCATCCACTGCATGCTATTACATTTATCACAACTAATGGTACGTTTTTCTTAGGGCTTGAATCTGCGGTTTGCTTTCTTCTCGCTGTGTTTTTTATTATCATTCAAACGCTTTCTCTTGACAGATGCAGGAACTACTCGCTTCCGACGCACTTTTTTAGGGGTTGCACTTTTCTTAAGTAATTTGACCAATTTTGCAAAAGCCAGTTCCTTATTTTTAGCTTGGCTTCTGGATTCTTGGCAAGAGATTTTAAGTAAATTCTCTTTAGTTAATTGTCCTTGAAGAGCCTCTAATATTCTGGAATGTTCCCCTTTCGCGAAAGCGGTACTATTTTCAATATCAAACTCCAGCAAAACTTTTGTGGCTACTTTATTAGCATGTTGCCCGCCTGGCCCACTGCTTGCAACGGCTGTGTAACTCACTTCTTTATGTAGCTGCTCGATATCCATCTAGCTCTGGTGTGCAGGTTTGAGTAGATCGTTTACATTCTTGACCGGATTGAAAGTAATGAGCGGCACCTCAACAAAAATTGTATTCCAGTGCGCCATCGCACCGTTCCACAGTCCAGGAAGTTCTTGAGCTTTCAAATCGGTTCCCATTCTAGACTTGCGGGTTATAAATCCAGTTTCTAAATCGCGAAATTCAGTTAGGTCAAATTTATCCTTCTTATAATCTCGAACGCTACAAACCAGATCTACCGGATTGAAATGGGTGCAATTTGATGCGATCTTGCGCTGTCTGTGATTGTCCTGATCAACCTGTGCGCTCTCTACTATCTGAAGGCTCAACTGCCCTGTTTCATTAATCACCCAAAATGGCCCACCACCGGGTTCCCCCTCATTTTGTACCATTCCACAAACTCTAAATGGGCGATTCAACCTCTCTTTGATTGCTTGCAGTTGAAACTCCATTTTATATTTATGATAATCCAGCGGTAAAGTACTTTGTAGTTGGTCCTTTATGAATTCCTCCATTTCCCGCATCATATCACTCGATGGCGTTTCAATGTCTAGAAGCTTAAGGTAACTGAATGATTTTTCCTGCAAATCCAGTAGAATTCCCGCAAGCATTTTTTTATAGTCTCCTACCTCAACCTCAAAAGTAGAGACGGTGACATTATCAATATTTTTTATAAATATGAGATCTGCATTTAGTTCATTGAGGTTTTCTAGTAAAGCCCCATGGCCCGCAGGACGAAAGAATAACTCTCCGTTTTCATCAAGAATGGGCTGGTTCTTCATATCTACCGCTAGGGTATCAGTATGCGGTTGCTGGTGTGAAAAATTTATTTCAAAACGAGTTCCAGTCTTAAGTTCAACAATTTCCTGAATGCGTTTAAATTCTTGCTTAAAATCGTCCCTGAAATCTGGAGCAATCGTAAAATGAAGTTTGGCCTTGTTTTGCGAGGTCGCATAGCTTGATGCCTCATAAAGGTGTTCTTCAAAAGCAGTAGCAATATTTTCTGGATATTTATGAAAGGGCACTAAACCCTTAGGCATTGCCGTATAATTAAAGCCTTCCTTAAAAAGCATTTTGCGTACAAAGCGGACTTTCTGCTCCCGGTCAGAAAGTGATTTCCAATGGGCGTCCTCATTTTTTAATGCTTGCAATATCTCCTCATAAAACGGGAATTTGTCCAATCCTACAAAAAATGTAAACAGTTCCCTCGCCTTTTTTTTATTGACAAACGAATTAATAGAATCTACTACTGGATCAAATTGCTGCAGGAACTCATGTAAAAACTTGAACATTCTAGTAGCTGCACCGCTCGCAGGGACAAATTTGATAATATCAAGATTCTTCTTTTTTTCTTCATACAGATTAATGTAGAAACTTCTCTTATCATCGTTAACGGTTACAATCCCATCATCAATTACCGCAGCACGCTGTAATTTGACTACTGGAAAACCGTTTACAAACCTTTTAAGTTGTTCTTCCACGGTTGTGGTTGAGATTTGCTTTTCCCTTAGTTGTTGAAGTTGGGGTTCCGTAAAATTCATTATAATAATTTATCTATGGCTTTTACTGCATTTAAAAAACGCTGATGACCTAGTTGATTAATCAACACATAGGGTTGATTGAATTTTTTAAGTGTGTTCTCAAATCTATCAAATAACTCCTTACGATCGCCTGGTCGATCTCTTAAATCATCTGGCGACCACAAAGTGTCTATATCTTTAAGAAGATATAAATCACATTTTGAGGAACGAGCAGCATTCTCTAATTCCTGCGGAATTTTATTAAAGTAATACTGGCAATAGACATAGGTTTCTAATATATCTGTATCGCAAATCAATAGTTTATCGGCTTGAAGACTGGCTAGATTTTCTGCTTCACGCTGTCCTATAGCGATAGGAATAATATCTTGATATTCACAAATATGACCGTTGACATCAAATTTTTGTTGGAGATAATCACGAGCAAATTCGGGTACTTCTGGCACTTGATAATGCCTGGCAAGTTGATTTGCTAGGGTTGATTTACCGCTACTTTCTGGGCCATAAAGAACAATCCTTATGCCAGAGAAATCTGATTGTTCAGGTATTTTTTCCATTGTTTATATCCTACAAAGGCAATTATAGAGAGAAATATGTAAAGCACGGCAGTGAGACTAAACGCATTGTACATCTGGTCAATCTTGTAAAAATAAAGTGGCACTGATATGATATTCCCTACCATCAATACCAGCCAGTGTTCCAGCTTGCGACGTGCCATAAGCCACATTCCCGCAAAGAAAATCCCAGTAGTTAACATGTCAACGTAAGAAACCCAACTTTCTAATCTTTGCGTGGATTTATATAATATAAAAATAGCAACTCCAGTTGCCACAGCAATTCCTGTGGCGGTTACCCATTCCTTAAAGAGTGTTATGGTAATAGGTGCTTCCGTATTATTCTTCCCGTTTTTTAACCAGTAATACCAGCCATAAACACTCATTATAAAGTAATAACCATTGATTACCATATCACCTAAGAGATTCCACTGATACAACAAATAGACAAAAAGCAGAGTGCTTACAATTCCAAAAGGAAATACTAAAATGTTGTTGCGCAAAGAATAAAGGACACTAATTACAGACATCACTATAGCGGTAACTTCTAGAAGAACTTGGGTTGTAGAGTACTCGCTATACTGACCAAAAATAAAGTCCATCCACTCCATCTAGAAATGTGGTTTATAGTCGGCACGATTTGATTTGACAAGTTTCATATAGATGAGAACCGCATCTTGTTCTGACAAACTTTCTTCTATTGCATCAACTAAAAACGGCATCAAAGATGAATATGGACCATAAATCTGGGTAGAAAGAGGGTTTTCCATCACTTTAAAGGATGAAGCTCTTAGCACTTTTATAAAATTAATAATGTGCTGTTCAAAATCATCTTGCAACGGCGACATGGTTAATTCAATAGATACTTCCATAATATGGTTCTTTGTTTACAAAACTAACCTATCCAACTCAGATTTTGCTCAATTGCAGTTCCTACAACGACCATTTTGACACCCGCATTAAACCGCTCTTCTATTTCTTTGAGCTCACACAAACCGCCTCCAACGATGACGGGAACGTTAGTCGCTGCGACAACTTTTGAAATAATGTCAACTTTTACCGCTGTGCGTGCACCGCTTCCAGCTTCCAGATAGATCAATTTATTGCCCATAAGATGACCGGCTATTGCAGTATCGATAATGTGTTCTTCTTCATTTTGCGCGATGGGTTTCGTCTCAGAGACTCTAGCAACTGCAGTTTCCACCCCTCCATCCACCAGAATATATGCGGTAGGAATTATTTCAAGTTTTGATTCCCGCAACTTTTCTGCAGCCTTCACTTGCTCGCCTATCAAATACTGGGGATTGCGCCCAGAAATAAGGTTCAGAAACAGTAAGCCATCAGCGTTTTCTGAAATTTGATAATGTGATCCTGGAAATAACAGCAATTCTAGTTGCGTTGTTTTACGAAAAGCTTCTAGCCACTTATCCAGATTGATACTTTCCATCGTGCTACCGCCTATCAAAAATATAATATGGTCTAACTGAAGTTTCCTTTTGAGTTCTGACGTTGTGGTTGACATAGCTTTCGCGAAAGCGGAAAAGTCTTCCATACATAACTTTTCAGGATCTACAAGGATGCCCAGAGTCCGGTTGCAATTGCGCAGACGTTGTAAAATTGACATCAAGTAGCAGGTAAAATGTAAACAAGTGTTGATTCCAGAATTTCCTCAAAACAGGTATCAAATGATAACTGAATGTCCCCAAAATCGATTCTGGAAATAGTGTGTTTATCTTCCATTTTAAAAGGCTCGACTTTACAATGATCGTAAAAACCAAGTCCCTTCTGACCAAGACATTTATACATGGATTCTTTAGCACCCCAAATAACAGTTAGCGGTGATATTTTTTCCACTTGTTGGTCCATAAAATCACGCTCATAATTGACAAATTTTACGGCAATGCGCTCAATTTTGTTACGGCGCTTTTCTATGTCAATGCCAGTGGAAACGTCGCTTATTATTATAGCGGTAAGTTCGTAGCTGTGCGTTATAGAAATATATTTATCATCCATCAAATGTGGTTTGCCCAGATCATCATAATAAAGATCATTGTCGTTGTAACCCGCGTGTAACAATAAGTGTCTAATGCTCAAAAACCCACGGCGGTGCATTTCTGAACTCATGGTAATCAACCGATTAACAGAGTTTTCAGAAAGATCAATTCCCGATCTCAACCACGCTTCTGATTCCGTTACATTCCAGACGTAAACAGTTGTGTTGCTGTGATTTGTTATGGTTTTGATAACAGGCATAAGAAATGGCTTAATTTTCGTAAATTTGCCGTCGCAATTTAAGAATAATAAAAAGCTTTTAAAGTGTTGATTTCTAATGCCATCAACGACCTAAGCATCAATTAAACTATAAAAATGAGTACAAAAACAATTCCTTATACACCTTACAAGGTAAAAGATATTTCTCTAGCGGACTATGGCCGTCTAGAAATTGAGCTTGCAGAAGCTGAAATGCCAGGATTAATGGCGCTACGTGAAGAATATGGTGAGTCAAAGCCTTTGAAAGGTGCACGCATCGCGGGATGTTTACACATGACGATCCAGACTGCCGTTCTTATTGAGACTCTTGTCGCATTAGGAGCAGATGTAACCTGGTCTTCTTGTAATATCTTTTCTACTCAAGATCACGCTGCTGCTGCTATTGCTGCTGCCGGGATTCCAGTATATGCCTGGAAGGGGATGAATGAGGAAGAATTCAACTGGTGTATAGAGCAGACTCTTTTCTTCGGCGAGGATCGCAAGCCGTTGAACATGATTCTTGATGATGGTGGCGATTTGACTAATATGGTTTTTGATGAGTTTCCAGAACTAGCCAAAGGTATTAACGGTCTTTCTGAAGAAACTACTACAGGAGTTCACAGATTGTACGAGCGCATGAAGAATGGAACATTAGTAATGCCAGCAATCAATGTTAACGATTCTGTTACTAAATCTAAATTTGATAACAAATACGGTTGTCGTGAGAGTGCCGTTGATGCGGTACGTCGTGCAACAGACACCATGCTAGCTGGTAAACGCGTTGTCGTTTGTGGTTATGGAGATGTAGGAAAAGGAACTGCCGCTTCATTTAAAGGTGCTGGATCTATTGTTACTGTTACAGAGATCGACCCTATATGTGCATTACAAGCTGTTATGGATGGTTTTGAGGTGAAGCAACTAGAAAATGTGGTAGGTAATGCAGATATTGTAATTACAACCACTGGAAATAAAGATATCATTCGCGGCGAGCATTTTGAAGCGATGCGTGATAAAGTGATTGTTTGTAACATAGGCCACTTTGACAACGAGATTGACGTTTCATTCTTGAATACAAAACACGGTGATACTAAAGTTGAGATCAAGCCACAAGTTGATAAGTACACGATTAACGGTAAGGATATTATACTTCTTGCAGAGGGTAGGTTAGTAAACTTAGGATGTGCTACAGGACACCCTAGTTTTGTAATGAGTAACTCATTTACAAATCAAACGCTAGCTCAAATCGAGTTGTGGACAAACCGCGACGCTTATGAGAATGAGGTATATATGTTACCTAAGCATCTGGACGAAAAAGTGGCTCAATTGCACCTTTCTAGAATGGGAGCTGAATTAACTGTATTGAAAAAAGATCAGGCAGATTACATAGGTGTAGAAGTTACTGGTCCATTCAAGCCGGAATATTACAGATATTAGGAATTTTATCATATATTCCCCAATTAGATAAAAATTTTGCAGTTTCGCTTTCGCGAAAGCTTAATACATACAATTAATGGAAATTAAAGAACAAGCACAAGAATTCATAGGAATGTCTATGAGCAACATGTCTACAAGTGATCGTGTACATGCTTCAAGAAAAGGTAAAGAAATCGTACTTGCTTTAAATGAGATATTTAAGGAAACCAAGAACGATGACATCATGGATCTCATGAAAGAGGTAACCATAAAGAAACAGAAGATAGAAAAGCGTCTCAAGGGACGACCATAATATTAGAAAAGCCTCAAATGATTTGAGGCTTTTTTTATGTCGTATTGCGAGATAAATTCTAAATTGGCTGTTTCGACTATTTCATTGGTCAAGCCTCAAAACACCACTAACAATGAGTTCTTCTAGTACCGCTATTAAAGCCACCTACTTTAGCATTGCTGGCAATACGGCCTTGGCAATAATTAAAGGATTTGCAGGTGTCTTTGGGAATTCCTATGCGTTGATTGCAGATGCCATTGAATCCACAACAGATATTTGTTCCTCGTTACTGGTTTTATTTGGCCTTAAATATGCAAAACGCCCTGCAGATGACAATCATCCTTATGGCCACGGTAAGATTGAGCCCTTAATCACTTTTGTAGTGGTCGCTTTTCTAGTGATCTCTGCCGCAATTATTGCTTATGAAAGCATACAAAATATACAGACCCCTCATAAAGTTCCGGAGTCCTGGACGCTATTTGTTTTAGGTGGGATCATTCTGTGGAAGGAAATCTCATATCGCATTATTATAAAGAAAAGTATAGAAACAAATAGCACTTCCTTAAAAGCAGATGCATGGCACCATAGAAGTGATGCGATAACCTCTATCATGGCGTTTATAGGGATATCCATAGCGCTATTCTTTGGAAAGGGCTGGGAAACGGCAGATGATTGGGCAGCCTTGCTAGCATCGGGATTTATTTTATATAATAGCTATTTGATTTTTAGACCAGCATTAGGAGAAATAATGGATGAGCATCTTTACGATGATCTCATGGAAAAAATACGCGACAAATCAACGGATGTAGAAGGAGTTATTGAAACGGAAAAATGTTTGATCCGCAAGACAGGAATGGAATATTATGTAGATCTGCATGTTATAGTAGATGGAGATATTACCGTACGTAAAGGTCATGACATTGCTCACGATCTGAAAGATTACCTCCAGTCAGAGATAAAAAATATAGGAGATGTTCTCATTCACATTGAACCTAAATAATTTCAGTCTAGTAGTTAGACAATTAGTTTCGTAGCGTGAAAACCACAATTTTTCTGATCCCATAGTCAATATTTCCTTCTTCTTGAAAAACTACACTTACCCTTAAGTGGTGAAAGATGTAGCGAAAACTGACGAGTATTACAGAAGAAGTGAATTAATGCAGTGTGTTTTATAACATTGAATGTTGCTAAACACTTTCAGGCATAAAGAAATTATTATGCTTAAATTTATATAATTATGACGCTTTCGTAAACATCCGTTTCTGACAATAAGTAGCCGTGAAAATTAAACCAGTAAAATCATGATAAAAATTATAACGATATCGGTTTTAGTGTTTTTTACTTTATTGATAGCATTCATCTCAGTCAAGCGTTACAAAAATGAGAATAACGAGAAAATGTGGAGTTTGATGGGATTGAGCGTTGGTTTTTGGAATGGTGTTGTAATAATGGGCATGGGGATTACGATTGTAACCCTGTTAGCATTTAAGGGCTTGTTTTAATAAACCTGAGTTGTATATTTCCAAGTGGAAGGTTCAAATAAGAGAAGCCTAGTTACAATCTATATGACTCATGGGCATTAATGAGTTGACTCAATTAATACAGCCTATCAGTTTAACGATTGAAACTTTGAAGAATTCATACTTATACCTGCAGGATATGATACCCTTAAAGCATCTTAAAGTCGCTTAAATATTATCAATACGAACCATGTTTTGTTTTCTACATAACTCAAACAACAATAACACTCAGTAAAATAAACACTAATTTATGAAAGCCTTTATTCTTCTTCTATTCTCCATTATACTTCTTTCCTCTTGCAACAGCGATTTCCAACGCCAGCAAATAGAAACAGAAAACTTGAGCGGCTTTATAGAGGCCGGGAACTCTTTAGGCGTCTACGGCAATGCTGGGTTAAAGATTTCTCCAGACTCTATACAAATGACCAACTGGCCAGTCACAAGACTTACAGAATCACTTAAAAATGTGATGGACACGGCTATCGTGAGCGAAGGTGGTGCAACAGATGTTTATACTATTCAAATAGCAAATAAAGGCCAACTGGAACAGCGGGTATTTGTGGATTCTCTAATTGCCTTGTTTGCAGAAAAAGGATTAATTAACTAACGCAAGAATGGAAACAATTAAACCTAAAGGAATCCGTCCTTTTATAGGCTGTGCAGATTTTGAAGAAGCTAAAGGGTTTTACCGGCAATTAGGTTTTGTAGAAAACTGGTCAGGTAGTGATATGTCCTATTTTGACCTGAAAGGCTTTGGGTTTTATCTTCAGGATGCTTATGTGCAGGAATGGGTAGAAAATATGATGCTATTTTTAGAAGTTGACAATCTAGAAACCACATTAGAACACTTCAAGTCATTGAATTTAAAGACAAATTTTCCTAAAGTAAGAATATCAGAGATCATCCACAATGATTGGGGCAGTGAGTTCTACTTACATGATCCATCTGGAATCCTGTGGCATATAGGCCAGTTCAATTCATAGTCTGGCCCTTCTGAAATAAAAAAATCCCGACCAGTTAAACCTGATCGGGATTTTGTTTGAAAGGTAACTGGGCTTACGCCTGCGCTACAGGAACAATAGACACATAAGATCTGTTGTTTCTTTTCTTAGTAAACTTTACTTCTCCATCTACATAAGCATGTAAAGTATAGTCTTTACCAGCATATACGTTTTCACCTGGATGGTGTTCCATACCGCGCTGACGAATGATGATGTTACCAGCAATTGCTGCTTGACCACCAAAAATCTTAACACCTAAGCGTTTGGATGCCGATTCTCTTCCGTTTTTCGAACTACCTACTCCTTTTTTGTGAGCCATGATAATTTATTTAAATGTCCCTTAATAATTTGGGAACGGTTATACTTTATTTTTTCTTAAGCAATGCTTTAGCTTGCTTTACCCACTCTTCAGATTCAATCTTCTCACGGGTAATACCATCTATCGCACTCAATTCTTCACGATCTGCAGCTTTAAGTTTGCTGATCTGCTCATAAGTATAAATACCTACCTCGTTTAAGCGAGTTTCATAAGCTGGACCGATACCATTAATCAACTTAAGGTCTTCAGCCTCTGCTTTTGTAGCAGTTCCTATACTATGAAGAACTTTATCGATATTGATTTCAATGTCATGAGCTTCGGCGCTGTGCTCTGCACGTGTCACCATATTCTCACTTACCTCAGCTTCTTTTTTAGCTACTTTACCTTTAGGAGCATCTTTTGCTTTTACAGGAGTTGCTTTTTTGTCAGCAGCTTTTTCAGTTTTCGCTTTCGCGGAAGCGGAATCAGAAGAATCTTTCTTCTTGCTACCATCTAAAGATATGCTTGAAATCTGGATCTGAGACAAATACTGTCTGTGACCGTTTTTCTTGCGGTATCCTTTTCTACGTTTTTTCTTAAAAACGATTACTTTGTCACCTTTAAGATGACCCAGAACTTTTGCTTCTGCAAATGCTCCTACTATAGCTGGGGCGCCGAGTGTGATGTTGTCGCCGTCACCTACAAGAAGTACTTTATCGATGGAAACTGTGTCTCCTTCTTCTCCTTGCAAACGATGTACGAACAACTTCTGATCTTTCTCGATCTTGAATTGTTGCCCTGCTATCTCTACGATTGCGTACATAATGATTAATTAATGTGATTAATTTCGGGCTGCAAATATACTCCTATTGCTTAAATAACCAAAGTTATAAACAATTAATAAACGTTTGAGAGCTAGTGTTTATCGTTCATAGGTTTTTGCTTCTTACGCACCTTCTTTGTATTCCATGACGGCATATAAATAGGCATGATGATCAAAGCACTAACTATGGAAGTAGCAACACCGGACAAGAAAACGAAAACGATAATGGCAAAATCAATACCGCTACCTGCAATGGTAATTTGCTCTTTTAAACTTTCAGCCAGTTCTGGTCTGATCTGAATTAAATATAACGCCATGAATATTGTGAATATCGTCGTTCCTATCAAGCCTGAAAGAAAACCTGCCGTAAAACCATTCATATATTCAAAATGCTCTTTATCTAACCTGTAGATATCCCGTACGGCTAAGATGATCCCACCTCCAGTAAGTATGGCATTAAAAAAGGATAAAAAGACAACATCAGCATATCCCAAAAGATCAATGATCAAGAAATAACAGATTAATGAGGCTGCAATGTAAATTCCGTACTTGAAATAATTATTCATAAGTCTGAGTCAATATTAATCCTAGGTAAAAATAAACCATTTAATAGATTTTGTAAATACTTTAAGTTACCACCTATTAGCATTTCTTGACAAGCTAGTCAAATTAGTCGTTAGTAACAATCCTATTATTTACAACCTGTAAAGATTGAAATATGTAAAAGGAAGCTCACAATACCTACTCTATTTTGAATTCTGATGGTATTATCTGATGGTATTAAAAGTACAAATAAGACGAAATCTTGCTGACAACTTAGTTTAATTCCTAATAGGAACAGCTTATATAAAATATGTACAACGTCGAGTAAAATGAATCTAAATGCAGCCTTTGATTGAAATCATAGCTTTATAAACAGCTATTTTCCAACGATAATTGAAAAAGCCAGCAAGACTTTGGTCAATAAATCACGTTTAATTCTAAGCTTTCTCCAGTAATTCAAATATGTGGCGAAATTAGAAAAACTCAAATCAATTGAGTATTTCAGTTTCTAAGTGAATGGTCGTAAATAATTAATAGAACATACTAAAGACAATATCTATTCTAATAATAAGTACTGTTAATAAGGATCTGTTCAGTTTTTAAAACAAGACTGGAAATCAACTATCCCATCAGACTTGGAACGCTATCATGTATAAACGCAACTATTTCTCGTCGTTCATGGGATCTTGTTCTTTACGCACTTGACGAGTGTTCCAGGATTGCTTATAGATAGGGATAATAATTAATGAAGACACCACACTAGTGGCTAACCCTGAAAGGAAAATAAACATTAACATGGCAACTTCAACCCCATAGCCTGCAACTGTGATTTCATTCTCTAATTGTTGAGCTAGGTCTGGATTGATCTCAAAAATGTAAACAGCCATGAAAATGGTGTAAATCACGGTTGCTATAAACCCTGCCTTGATACCAGCTAGAAAACCCTCCATATATTCAAAAGTCTCCTTATTATGCTGGTAAGAATCGCGTATGACAAAAAATAATCCAGCACCGGTAATTACAGCATTAAAAAAAGATAGGTAAATTTCTGCACCATAACCTAGCATATCAATGATCAGAAAATAAACGATCAGAGCGGCAGCAATTAAAAGAGCGTATTTATTAGTATTTGATTTTTTCATAAAATTAAATCGATTGGTAGGGGCTAAAATTCGGTTATCTGCTCATTTTCTCCTAGTGTTTTCAACTTACTTTAACGGAATTTCCTTTTCCAGCACCTATTTTTGAAAAGCTTTGCCAATTATGTAACATCTATTGGAAATTTAGCACTTATACCTAAGAATCGTAAAAATAGAAAAATGAATAAAATTATTTTAAGTCTGGCAGCAGCTCTTGTTTCTGTCGTGGGGTTTTCCCAAAAGGTAGAATTTACGGAATATGACCTGCCCAACGGACTGCATGTTATTCTTCACCAGGAAAATGCAGCTCCAGTAGTTACTGTAGGTGTAATGTATCAAGTAGGTGCTAAGGATGAAGATCCAGGACGCACGGGATTTGCTCACTTCTTTGAACATTTGCTTTTTGAAGGTACAGAAAACATTGAACGTGGTGAATGGTTCAACATTGTAGCCGCAAATGGTGGTAGTAACAATGCAAACACTACACAAGATCGTACCTATTACTATGAAACCTTTCCTTCTAACAAACTAGAACTAGGTTTATGGATGGAAAGCGAGCGTATGCTTCAGCCTAAGATTGAACAAATAGGTGTTGATACTCAAAACGAAGTTGTAAAAGAGGAAAAACGTCAACGTATTGATAACGCTCCATATGGTGCCATTATTTACCGTACGGGTATTGATAAGCACTTATTTAAGAAGCATCCATACGGGCAATCTGTAATAGGTTCCATGGAAGACTTAAACAATGCAAAACTTTCAGAATTTCAGGCATTCAACAACAAGTTCTATAATCCTAACAATGCAACACTTGTAGTTGCTGGAGATATTGATGTTAAGGATACTAAAAAAATGATTGAAGATTATTTTGGTACTATCGAGAACAAGTCTGATCGTACAGATCGTAAAGTCATTGTGGAAGATCCTATTACTGAAACGCGTTATGCGACAGAATACGATGCAAATATCCAGATTCCTGCAAAGATCTTCTCCTATATTACTCCTAAGTCCATAGATCGTGATGCTTACGTTCTAGATTACATCTCTCAGGTTTTAACTGGTGGTGCTAGTTCTAGAATGCAGAAGCGTATGGTAGAGGATGAAAAAATTGCTTTTCAGGTTTTAGCATTTAATTCTGCCAGCCAGGATTATGGGACATATACTATGGGCGCTCTTGCAAAAGGTGACACGGAATTAAATACACTGGCCAAAGTAATGGATGAGGAAATTAAGAAACTACAAACAACCTTAATTTCAGAACGTGAGTATCAGAAGTTGCAAAATCAATTTGAAGCTAACTACGTAAGCTCAAATTCTCGTGTAGAGGGTATTGCGGCATCACTAGCTACTTATAACATGTTACAAGGTGATACAGACCGTATCAATAAAGAGTTAGAGATTTACAAAAGCATAACTCGTGAGGATATAAAACGAGCGGCTAATCAGTATTTGAAGCCTAATCAACGATTAGAATTAGATTATCTAGTTGGAGAAGCTCCAGGAGATATGGATAAAGCAGCAGCAGATGTAGACGCTATGAAAAAAGAAATGATGGCAACTAAAACTGATAAAATGTCTGACAAAATATTTTTTGATTTAGATAAGGCAAGTTTAACTGCTAGTTCTAAAATGGAACTTGATAAAATGGCAGCAGTTATGAATCAAGATGCAACATTGATGCTAACAGCAGAGACCTATACAGATATACGCGGTACAGATTCTTACAATCTTTCATTGTCACAAAAACGTTCTGATGCAGTAATAGCATATTTAGTTGCTAAGGGTGTTTCAAAAGACAGATTGAAAGGAACAGGAAAAGGAGAAGCAAATCCAGTGGTAGATTGTAGCAGCGGTGATTGTACAGCGCAACAATACGAACAATCAAGAAGAACTGAATTTACCATCACAAAAAAATAATTCAACAAATGAAAAAGCATATCATATTAGTAATGGCAGTTCTATTTATAGGAACATCTGCCATAGCACAAATTGACAGAACAAAAATTCCAGAATCAGGACCTACTCCAGAAATTAATCTGGGCGAGCCTTATTCTTTTGACCTTAAAAACGGGCTTCAGGTTTTAGTGGTAGAGGATACAAAATTACCAACGGTAAGTTTTAGCCTTGATTTGAACAATCCTCCAATTGTGGAAGGAAATAAAGCGGGTGTCCAGTCATTGACAGGATCTATAATGGGTAAAGGAACTACTAAAACTCCTAAAGAGAAGTTCAATGAGGAAGTTGATTATTTAGGAGCGAGCATATTTGTAGGTACTGGTGGCGGTGGCGCTTCCACACTTTCTAAATATACAGATCAAGTAATGGCAATGTTTGCCGAGGCTGCTTTACACCCTAACTTCACTCAAGAAGAGCTGGACACAGAAAAGTCTCAGCTTATCGAGGGGATCAAGTCTGGGGAAAGTAGTGCTGCTGCAATTGCAGGCAAAGTGCGCAACGCATTAGCTTACGGTAAAGGTCACGCAGCTGGAGAGTTTGCTACAGAAGAGAGTATCAACACTGTAAATCTAGCAGATGTTAAACAATTCTACTCAGATTACTTCGTGCCTAACAAGGCGTACCTATTGATTAGTGGAGACATTGACAAAAAGGATGCTAAGAAGATGGTGGAAAAGTATTTTGGAAAGTGGAAGGCTAAGGATGCTCCTAAAGCAGCCTTGCCAGAAGTTATGGACGTTGCTACAACAGAGATTGACTTTATTGATGTTCCTAACGCAGTGCAGACTGAACTTGCAGTAATCAATACTTCAGAGCTTAAAATGAGCGATAAGGATTATCATGCTGCTCTTGTAACTAACTACATTTTTGGTGGTGGATTCGGTTCTTATTTGAATATGAATTTACGTGAGGCAAACGGGTGGACTTATGGTGCTGGATCTTCTCTAGGAGCTGGGAAAGATTATAAATCTACTTTTCGTGCGACGACTAAAGTGCGTAACGAAGTTACAGATAGTGCGATCGTAGAAACATTTAAAGAATTGAATCGCATCAAAACTACTTATGTAGATGATGAGGTTTTGGCTAATGCCAAAGCAAAATTCTTAGGAAGTTTTATCATGTCTTCAGAAGATAAGTCCGTTGTTGCAAATCGTGCAATTACTATTCGTACAAATGATTTGGACGAAGACTTCTACAAGGATTTCATTGCTAACATAAATGAAGTGACTAAAGAAGATGTAAAGCGTGTTGCCAACAAATACTTCAAAACAGAGAATATGCGCGTTGTTGTCGTTGGTAAAGCAGGCGATATATTAGAATCATTAGAAACAATGAAGGTTAATGGCAAAAATGTGCCTATCAAATTTTATGATAAAGATGCTAACGTTGCAGAACGTCCATCAACTATTGCCATTCCAGAAGGAACTACGGTAAACACTGTTTTTGCAGATTATATCAAGGCTATAGGTGGTCGTGATAATGTTGACGCTGTTAATTCAACTGCTTATGTAGGGTCAAGCACGACACCTATGGGAGAATTGATCTTAAACGTGAAGAAAACTAATGATGGTAAGTACAGCCAGACGGTAAGCGTGGGTGGTAATGTTGTTCAAAAGCAAGTTTATGTAAATGGTAAAGGAAACGCCAGCGGTATGCAGGGCAGCCAGGAAATTACCGGAGAGCAATTAAAAGCATTGGCAGATGAAGCTGCACTATTCCCAGAATTCACAAGTCCAGATCAAGGAGAATTGGTCGGTGTAGAAATGATGGGTGATAAAAAAGTGTATGTTATCAAATGGAGCGATACAAAGAAAACGTATTATGATATGAGTACTGGTTATCTAGTGGCTCAAGAAAATACTGCTGAGGCTCAAGGACAAAAGTTCACTACAATGATCAAGTTTGATAACTATAAAGAAGTTAAAGGCGTAAAATACCCGATGACTATTATACAAAGTCTTTCTGGTCGTGACATGAGATTTGACATCAATACCTTGAGAGTCAATGAAGGTGTTACTGATGCCGATTTTGAATAAACAGTTTGCCGAAAGTCAAGTTTAACTATTTTAAAAGCGCGATAGTTTACAGAGCGTTTATTTAGAAAGTAAAGCTTTAAAAGTAAATCTAAAACCAGTCTCTACACAGAGACTGGTTTTTTGTTTTCTCTGGTTACTAGAATCACAGCTAGAATGATCACTCCAGTGGCAACTGCTTGCCAGGTGGTGAATTTCTCACCATCCAGCGTGCCCCACGTTAATCCTATGATAGGCATGAGATAGGTAACACTGCTCGCAAAAACGGGAGACGTCATCTGGATCAGTTTATTGAACATGATTTTAGCGGCAACAGTTCCGAAAACGCACAGGATTAGAATGAATCCTAAACTTCTCAAAACAGGTTGTGATGTGAACTCTAAGTTTGCTCCATCAGCTGATAGAAATACGATGATAGCTAGTGGCAATATGAAAACAAAGTTTGCGGTGGCAATCGCTAGGGGTTTTATATTTTGAAGATATCTCTTAATGATATTGACATTGCTTGCATAACAGCAGCAAGCTATTAAAACGAAACCAGCAAAAAGATAATTCTGTTCTGGACTACCGCTCATTCCAGCAAGCACTAATCCTACAGCACCGCACAAACCGATAATGACACCTAACAACTGCCTTTTAGAGAAGCTAATCCCAAAAACGATTGCTCCTAAAATTAATGTAATCAGCGGTACGGTAGAATTTAGAATCGCACTGACGGCACTATCAATTTCGGTTTGAGCATAAGCAAATAGAAATGCAGGGAAGAAGGTTCCCAGCAAACCTGATAATGCTAACCAAGGCCAGTCTTTGCGTTTTACTTTCGCGAAAGCGTTCCAACCTATGGAGATCAATATAACGCCTGAAATCATGGTACGTAGTGCGCCTACTTGCAAGGGTTGTAATACTAAGTCACCCTCTGCATTCTGTCCCAATGCCTTTTTGATCAGTATAAACGAGGTTCCCCAGATAATGCTGAGAATGACTAGATAAACGTACTTGAGTCTGGATTCTTTCATGGTCCTATTTGTGGGCTGCAAAGGTCATCTAAAACAAAGGAATAAGGTGTTCTTCTTTAACATGAAACCAACCTCAATGAGGAAGGCTAAATTTGTGAAATAAGATCGTTTGATGGAATCAATATCAGAGGTAAGATTAGAAGACATCTTATATTATGTGCGACCTTTTCCTAACGCTTTAAAGCTGATAAAAAAGAATTTAGATTGAGTTTATGAACGAACCCTATTTCAATCCTTCCATTTCAAACTCTCCATCATTTTTATCATGTCTTGCTTCACATATTCCACGGCAGGAAGAATGGAGTCGTAGTAAGGTTCTCTATTAAAATAGAGGGAAGCGGTCAAGAAATTACGCGTGCTGTCTGTAACATAAAACTGTACGTTTGATGCAGCATTCCCTTCTACCTGGTATAACATACCATAGGCCTTCCTGTCTGGATTGACATACGGATTCTCACTTATAGCATCTGCCATTTGATTGTGAGTATAGGACAGTTTTTGACCATCAATTAAAAGCTGCCGTAAATTAGTATCGACCACTCTATGATTCAAAAAAACGGTAGCATCCATATCTGGATAAGTTAGGGTCATTGAGCAATCATCCTTGCTTATAACAACCACTTTATCATTTACTTCAATAGAATAAGAACAGTCCGTGTCCACTGTTTTATAAGTAGCAGCAGCATATTGAAGCGCTAGTTGTGCATTAGGTTTAGGAACGGTCTCGTTCTCGCCACAGCTGGAAAGCACGGTAAGTAGTAAAAAAATGAATATAATTTTTAAGGAGTCGTACATTTAATTTGCTTGATGCGTTTCTTGTCCATAGATTCTATCAAAAACGTGAATTTCTCAAAAATTACTTTATCCAGCTTGCGTGGGAAATGTCCGGTTTGTTCTAGTAAAAAACCGGCAACAGTTTCTGATTCACCTTTGGCATTTTCAAATAGCAGTAGGGTTTCATCTTCAAACCCCATAATGCGATAAAAGTCTTTTATGGAAGTTTTTCCTTCAAAAATGTAGTTGTTATCATCGATTTTACTGTAAATCAGATTCTCATCATCAAACTCATCACTTATGTCCCCTACAATTTCTTCAATGATATCTTCTAACGTAATTAACCCACTAGTTCCTCCATATTCATCCACAACAATCGCAAGATGCTTTTTCTGTTCCTGAAAATCCTGTAGCATATCATCCAGCTTTTTATTTTCTGGAACAAAGTAAGCTTCCCTCAATAATTTAGTCCATTCAAAATTCTTACGGTCAATATAAGGCAGCAGGTCTTTTACATAAAGAACACCTGTAATATTGTCCATACTTTCCTTAAAAACTGGAATACGTGAGTAGCCATTACTAATAACTCTAGGCACAATCTCTCTAAACGTGAGATTTTCATCCAGGGCAAAAACGTCGGTACGGTTGCGCATTACATTCTTAGTATCTGTATTTCCAAAACTAACAATACCTTGAAGTAGTTGTTGCTCCTCATCTGTAGTATCGTTATCATCTGTAAGCTCTAAGGCCTGAGATAGTTGTGACACAGTAATGTTAGATTTCTTGCTTCCTAACCTGTCTTGAATTTGCAAAGTCACATAGCGCATGGGAAGACTCATAAAACTCAAGAGCTTGTCCAGAATATTAAGAGGTATCGCCATAAAGTTTGCAAAACCTATAGGGTTTCTATTCGCATAAACTTTAGGAAAGATCTCGCCAAATAATAATATCAAAAAAGTGACTACTCCTACTTCCAGCGCAAACCTGATGTAATTGTTCTCAATACCACTGAACCATACTTCAGCCAGAATGCTGAAAATCAAAACAGAGGTGATATTGATAGCGTTGTTAGCAATCAATATAGTTGCTAGTAGTTTTTTGGGACGATCTAATAACTTAGCTATTATCTCCCGTTTCGGGAATCTAGAATCCATCTCATCCCGCTCTGTAGTACTCAGTGAAAATACGGCAACCTCTGCGCCACTAATGAGCGCGCTGCAAACCAGCAATAAAATAAATGCGACCAGATAAATGATCTGTTCTGGCTGTGCTAATAAAAAGAACTGCGCTAAGGGCAATGGGTCAGGATCCAATTTCTAGATTTTGATTTCAAATTGATTAAAACGGCAGTCCGTCATCGTCGTTATTATCTACTGCAGGCGCAGCTGGCGCTTGCTGTTGCGGCTGGCGAGCTGCATCATTAGTACCTGTAGACTGACTTTGTGCCGGTGTATTCCCACTTGAAGAATTTTCTCCGGTGGGGTTATTTTCGTTCTTTGGCGTTAAGAATGTAAACTCTTGTACCTGAATCTCTGTTGTGTAGCGCTGCTGTCCATCCTCACCAGTCCATTGACGGGATTTTATACGGCCTTCAACATAAACCTTATCACCTTTATGTAGGTATTTTTCACAAACCTCTGCCGCCTTATTACGAACGACACAATTGTGCCATTCTGTATTAGAAACGCGCTCACCAGTGGTACGATTCACATATTCTTCATTTGTAGCAAGCGGGAAACGTCCTATGCAATTACCGCCATCAAAATACTTCATTTTGACCTCGTCGCCTGTATGGCCTATGAGCATCACTTTGTTTAAGGTTCCTGCCATGATTAGTCTGTATTGGTTTTATAGAGTTTACAAATATAGAAAAAGCACGCGCCATCCACATAGATAATACGATGTTAAACAGCACGTTCCGTTCTGGTTATTCCGGCCAGAATTCCGTCATGAAGCGATCCATCAGCACGTGCAAGGGCTTAGCTTTTGCGACAGCAACATCAATAGCGTGATCCATTTCTGCTTCCGTTTCAACGATCCAGAAATAAGCATGAATCTTGCGATGACTCAATTTGTGAATAATGGGCTGCTGATTGTAACCGCTTTCGCGAAAGCGAACATCACCATAAACACTCAGGAATTCTTGAGATCTGGTTAATTCCCGAGGCAATAATGCGCCGTCGGATTCCACAAATGGAAACTCATATAACCCAGCCCAAATACCAGATTGCGGGCGCTCCTGTAAGACCGTCTTTCCTGATGGTGTAATAGTAACCAGATAATGATGGTGTAAGCTCAAAACTTTAGTCTTCTTAATTTTCACCGGCAATTCTGCAATCCTATTCTGATTTAAAGCAATGCAATCTGTTTGAAAAGGACATATCGCACAGACAGGGTTTTTAGGAACGCACTGCAGCGCACCGAATTCCATGATGGCCTGATTATACTGGGCAGGGTTTTCTGGATCGATCAACTCGTTAGCCAGTTTTTTGAACTCTTTAATACCCTCCGTAGAATTAATAGGTAAGGAGATCCCGTATATTCTGGAAAGTACCCGGTAAACATTCCCGTCAACTACAGCAACCACCTCATTATAGGCAAAACTAGCTATTGCTGCCGCTGTATATTCTCCCACTCCCTTTAAATCAAGCAACTTTTTAAAGTTTTTAGGGAAATTACCGTTGTTATCGACAATTTGTAATGCCGCCTTCTGTAAATTTCTGGCTCTTGAATAATAACCTAAACCCTGCCATAGCTTTAATACATCCTCTTGTGGCGCCGCCGCAAGATCATGAACTGTAGGAAAGGTTTCCACAAACTTATTATAATAGGGCAACCCCTGACTCACACGGGTTTGCTGTAAAATTATCTCGCTGAGCCAGATGCGATAAGGATCAGAAGTATCACGCCACGGTAAGGACCTTTTGTGGTTATCGTACCAATTAATCAAGGGTTGGGAAAAGTTCATAAGAGAGGAATGTACTACGGGAAAAGAGATATGTTCTTAAAATTTAATCAATTAGGGATTTTAGATTTGTTTAATGGACTATCTTTGCACCCTGTTTCATAAACCCCTAATTATAAATTTAAACAGTAATAATGACTAAAGCAGATATCGTATCGAAAATTTCAGATAAACTGGGAATGGAGAAGACTGAGGTGCAAGCGGCAGTTGAATCTTTTATGGATGAAGTAAAAGGATCTCTAGAAACTGGAGAGAATGTTTACCTACGCGGTTTTGGTAGCTTTATTGTAAAGACAAGAGCTGAAAAAACTGGACGTAACATTTCCAAGAATACTACCATAAAAATTCCTGCTCACAATATCCCAGCCTTTAAACCGGCCAAAGTATTTGTAGAAGGAGTGAAAACAAACGTTAAAGTAAAGTAAAATATAAGAGATATGCCAAGCGGTAAAAAAAGAAAAAGACATAAGGTAGCGACCCACAAACGTAAAAAGCGTCGTCGCGCAAACCGTCACAAGAAGAAAAAGTAGTCTCGTACTACTTTTTCTTTTTATACGTTCTTTGACATAGGGTTGCAATGTTCAACCCGCACGGAAGGTGAGTTTCATAGAAAACTCACCCTATATTATGTATAATATATTCAACCTATATATCCATAGGCTGGATTAAATAATTGGAATCATGGATAAAGAAATTATTATCCGTTCCGGTGCTACGAAAATCGATTATGCACTTACCAAAAATGGTAGACTGATCGAATTACATAAAGATGAGGAAGAAAATAAGTTTGCAGTAAGCGATATTTTTATTGCCAAAACTCGCAAGGTTCTGTCCGGTCTCAACGCATCATTTGTTGATGTAGGATATGAAAAAGATGGTTTTTTACACTATCATGATCTAGGACCGCAGTACCTCACACAACTTAAATTCACCAAACAAGTCTTGAGCGGTAGACTCAAGAACTACGCTCTTAAAGACATAAAAGTCGAGAAAGAACTCGAGAAAAGCGGCTCAATATCTGACGTCGTTGATCCTAACCAGCCTGTACTTGTACAGGTAGTAAAAGAACCCATATCCACAAAAGGACCTCGCTTAAGTGCAGAGTTATCCATTCCTGGACGTTATGTGGTTCTTGTGCCATTCTCAGACCGTATCTCTATCTCTCAGAAAATTGAGGATAAAGAAGAAAAGAGCAGACTTAAAAGACTTGTCAAAAGCATTAAACCTGACGGTTTCGGTGTCATTGTGCGCACCGTTGCAAAAGGTAAATTAGTAGCAGAACTGGATCAGGATCTAACTAATCTTATGACTCGCTGGGAAAACATGTGCAGTAAATTAAACCGCGCCAGTTATCCCACAAAAGTGATGTCAGAAGTAAGCCGTACCAATTCCCTCATGCGTGATGTCTTTAATGACAGCTACACATCCATAGTTGTGGATGATGAGGAAGTATGCAATGAAATCAAGGATTACCTAAAGACCATTGCCCCACACAAAGAAAATATCGTAAAATATAACAATCCCAAAGTTCCCATTTTTGAAAAGCATGGGATCGAACGTCAGATCAAAACATCATTTGGCCGTACCGTATCAATGAGTAAAGGTGCATACCTTATCATAGAACATACAGAAGCCATGCATGTGATAGACGTTAACTCTGGTAACAGGTCCAACAAGGCAGACAGCCAGGAGGAAACCGCACTAGAGACAAACATGATTGCGGCGACAGAGATCGCCCGTCAGTTAAGATTGCGCGATATGGGTGGAATTATCGTGGTCGATTTTATCGATATGCGTAAAGTCGAAAATCGCAAAAAGCTCTATGAGCACATACGTGATGAAATGGCTGATGAACGCGCCAAACACAAGATACTTCCCGTTTCAAAATTTGGCTTGATACAAATCACGCGCCAGCGTGTGCGTCAGGAAGTTAACATCAAGACCCGCGAGGAAAATCCTGATGGCGATGGAACTGGCGAGATACAAGCTCCTATTCTGGTGATTCAAGAAATTACCGAAGCTCTGGAACGTCACTTGAAATCAGGACTCAAAAAGGTAACGCTACATGCACACCCTTTTGTGGCCGCATTTATAACTAAAGGATATCCATCCGTTAGGTCTAAGTGGTTTGTAAAACACAAAAAATGGATCAAGGTCATGCCTAGAGATGCCTACACCTTTCTGGAATTTCATTTCACAGATAAGGACGGCAAGGAATTATCCTAAAATTATCAAACGCCTACAGGCTCGACTTGTAGGCGTTTTTTTGTTATCTTTTTTTTTGCTTTCGCGGAAGTTTAATAATTTCAGAATTCTGTTTTCAAATAGATACAAATTAACAATCTCATTAGGAATAATGATCTTGACAAACAACTGGCTTGTTTATCGCCATGCTTAGGCTCCGCTAGTCAACTAGGCCTAAACTCACTGACAAATTATTTTTGATTCTAAAGTCAATCCATTGAAGAATGGCTCCGCTAAGTCATTTATTGTAATGACGATTGAAGGATAAATCCCTAATTTCACGCCATGAACCAACCACAAAAATCTTATTCCGTTGAAGAAGCTACTCGCGCGGCAGAACATTTTTGTGCCTATCAGGAGCGTTGCCATCAAGATGTGGAACGCAAACTTAAAAAAATAGGAATGATCGATGATGCCATTGATCAGATCATACCGCACCTACTACAGCATAACTTCCTGAATGAAACCCGATTTGCTAAGGCTTTTGCGGGTGGAAAATTCCGCATAAAGAAATGGGGAAGAGTGAGGATCGTGCGCGAACTAAAGATGCGCGGTCTTAATAAACGTACCATCGATATAGGTCTGGCAGAGATTTCCGATAGTGATTACTATGAGACTTTAGAAACGCTTTCGCGAAAGCGAAACAACCAACTTACCAGTGAAACTAACAAATACAAGCGTCGCAAAAAGCTTGCGGATTATTTATTATATCGTGGGTGGGAGTCGCATTTAGTTTATGCTAAAGCAGTGGAGTTAGTTCCAGATTAATTTCTAAAAGGCGTCAATCCTGATTGATATTCAAGCGTTTGTGAGTGCGAGTAATCGCCTGCTCGTTCTTGTAATCGATCCAGTCCTGCCCTTTCCAGCGGCGCATCAAATTGTCGTAATGGCGCATGATTCCTATATTATATAACGCCTTACCTAAGTTTTTGATCTTTCTAGGGTAAGATCGCAAACTGATGGAGAATCCTGGATTCAAATAATGCATAAAATGCCAATAGCCTTCTGGCATGTACAACATCTCTCCATGATTGAGTTCACAAACATGACCTTGCGCTTCTTTCAAAGCCGGCCATTTCGCAAGATCTGGATTGCTAAAATCAATATCCTCGCGGGTGATTAACGCGTTAGGGATTTTATACATGTATTTAGATTGCGATGGATCCATAATGATGCAACGCTTTTTACCGTGAAAATGAAAGTGTAGAATATTAGTGAAATCAATGTCGTAATGCATGAACACTTTTGAGTCTGTCCCACCAAAAAACATCATAGGCAATCCCTTAATCAACTTCATACCCAGGTCTGGATATTTGAAGTCGGTTTGCAACTGCGGGACTTCCTTCATGATATTGTAGAGGAAGATTCTAAAATTTGTAGGGCCTTTTTTAAGAAGATCAATATATTCTGACATCTTCATAGTGGCATGCGCCTGGTTGAAACCCTCATCGTGTTTAACGGGACGATCATCATACAGCGGCACCGTTTTATCGCCAGCAATATTGTTGATGTATTTCAGATTCCACTTTTCATAAGCGGGCCAGTCCTGAGTCAATTGCTCGATCACAACCGGTTTTTGAGGTTTTAGATAGTTCTTTATAAACTCTTCTCTGGAAAGGGTTTTAAATCTGGGTATTTCTGTAAGATTCAACTGACTCATAATGCAAATGTAAAAAGTTGCCTTGAATTATCTTAAGGACTTACATACTATTATATATGGGAGTTACCTACAAATTGATGAAAGAGAATAAACATAAATCAATCTGCAACATTGCCGAATTATTTTTAGTTAATCCTACAGTTTTTGAGATTCCGATTTGGGATTTTAATTACGAACAAAAACGATATTATGTCACTGCAATCAATTCATAATTGTGAATACCTTCTTGTAAGGCATTTTTACTGATTAAAGGAAAATGCTCCATGTGATTAAAACCAAACGAATTTCCATTCATAAAAAGTGGTGCAAATTGCCCCTGAATTTGAAATAAGATTCCGACATCTACTAAATTAACGTCCTCACAATCTAATTCATTAGCTTCTTCAGACAGTGGATGGCAAACGATATACTCGTAAAAAACACTATCCATACCTTCAAACATTTTTTCGATTCTACTTTTACCCAGACCGCTTATTTTGCCTACCATTCTGTCCCATCGGGACTTTTCTTTTTTAATTTCTGTTGGATTGCTAATTGGTTCTTTAAAATAAATTAATGTTCGGACGATTTTGAGATTAGTTATAAGTCCTCTCCTGATCAACAATTTTGCATTTTTTGATGTAGTGTATATCTCATTAATTTTCTTTATTTCCATTGTCATCACTTCATCACAACTGTTGGGAGATGCAGCGATTTCCGGAATACACTCTAAAGAGATATAATAGTCATCGAATTCAATGATGATTTTTATGAATTCTAACCAAATTCGTCGTGGCTTTGAATTGGCTAATTCTGTAATAATGTTTTTTTCCTCTTCATTAAATAAGTATTGCATTCTTTAAAATTCAAATTAATTAAGACAGAAGAAAACTTTAAACTATCCCTAAACCCCAGCCTTTAAGCTCTTCCCAGCTTCCTTAGCAACTTCATTACGTTCAATCTTATGCTCTGGACGTGTCCATCGTGGCTTTTCTCCTTGATCCTGATATGCAGAATATTGCGCCTCAACCGATGCCGGCTGCGCTTTCTTCACAAATGGTTTCATAGGTTCTAAGCCCAGCAGCTTAAACATTTCCATATCCTGGTTCACATCTGGATTAGGTGTGGTCAATAGCTTATCTCCTGCAAAAATCGAGTTGGCTCCCGCAAAGAAACACATTGCCTGTCCTTCTCTGGACATATCTGTTCTACCCGCACTTAAACGCACTTGCGTTTGTGGCATTACAATTCTCGTTGTCGCCACCATGCGAATCATTTCCCAAATGGAAATAGGCTGCTGCTCTTCTAGAGGTGTTCCTTCTACCGCAACCAATGCGTTTATAGGAGTACTCTCTGGTTGTGGGCTCAAACTAGCGAGCGCCATAAGCATACCTGCACGATCCTCTACGTTTTCTCCCATTCCTATAATCCCGCCGCTGCAAACTGTGACGTTTGTCTTACGCACGTTTCCTATGGTGTCTAATCTATCCTGATATCCTCTGGTAGAAATTACTTCCTTATAATATTCCTCACTACTGTCTAGGTTGTGATTATAGGCGTATAGACCGGCCTCAGCTAATCTGTGTGCTTGGTTTTCTGTAATCATTCCTAACGTACAGCACACTTCCATGTCCAGCTTGTTAATCGTGCGAACCATCTCTAGAACTTGGTCAAATTCTGGTCCATCCTTTACGTTTCTCCAGGCAGCTCCCATGCAAACTCTGGAACTACCACTGGATTTAGCGCGTAACGCTTGTGCTTTTACCTGCTGTACAGACATCAAATCATTTCCCTTGATATCGGTGTGGTAGCGAGCCGCCTGGGGGCAATAACCGCAATCCTCTGGACAACCACCGGTTTTAATAGACAGTAAAGTAGAAACCTGCACCTGGTTAGGGTTGTGAAATTCTCTGTGGACTGTAGCCGCATCGTACAACAATTCCATAATGGGTTTGTTGTATATAGCAAGTACTTCTTCTTTAGTCCAGTCGTGTTTTGTATTGGTCAACATAGTTTTTTATTTCTTTATCCCGAAAAATTCTTCAAACAGCTGATAGAATTTTTCAGGTTCTTCCAGATACGGATTATGCCCGCTATTCTCGAACATTTCAAATTGTGCCTGTGGCATGAATGTTTTGTATTGTACTGCAAATTCTGGCGTAGAAACGCCATCGTATCGTCCCGCAACAATTAATGTTTTTGCGGTCACATCTTTCAGTGCTCTGCGATAATCCTGGTTAATCATACTACCACTCACTACAAAATCACCATCTCGTCCTATAATCTCTTCATAAACATCATTGCTCCAGCCTCTAAAAGAGGTCTTAGGAACATTTGACTGAACGGAAGTGTCATGGTAATAAATATATTTAGTGGGAAAAGTCGCATACAGATCCTGCAACGGTTTGTCGGTAGAAACATAGCCTAAAGCTCTGAGTGAATCGACTTTTTGCCATTTTTCAGGAAAGTGCGTTTTTGAATAGTGGTTATAGCTGTCACAGTTGGCCTGCCACATCGCACCGCTATGAAAACCGTTGATCAACACCATTTTATCAACCCGGTTTTTATATTTAATCGCATAAGCCTGAGCAGGAACGGTCCCATAGGAATGACCCACGAGGGCTATTTTGTCCAATTTCAAATGTTTGCGGATTTTCTCGATCATTTCTACATCTGCCTCGACGGAGTATTCTTCCTTATCTTTTGCATCGTTCGACTTTCCCCTGCCCAACCAATCAAAAAATACAAGTTTGTGGGATTTGTAATACTGGCCAAAACTGCCCTGCATATAATCGTGAGAGTTCCCAGGGCCACCAGGAAGAAAGAATATCGCACCGCCTTCCCCTTTGACCTCAAGATAGATTTTGTAACCATCTATATTGATGTAGTTCCCTTCGTATTGGTCATAGATAGTGGGGTCTACTTGCGCTTTCGCGAAAGCGGAACACGTCAACACCACTAATAAAATGAAATAATTTTTCATGAAGTTTCTAGAGAAGTGATTATCGTTGCCTGAAAACTGTCAGATAGCCGCATCAGTTCCAAAAGTAAAACAAAAACTTTCTAATCGTATAAGAGTGGTTATTCCTTTTCTACAAGAATACTCACACAGTTGCCGCCAAAACCGCTGGCGTTGATCAAAATCCTATTTGCCTGCCTCTCGTCTCCACGCGGGTTCACAAAGGAATCGTCTAAATAAGGAATGCTGTGGAATTTACCATATTTCAATAAGTCGATAGCCATGTATAAATTGACCGCAGCACTTGCACCCAGCGAATGGCCTATCTGCCATTTATTATTGCACAACCGCGGGTACGCATTCCCAAAATATTCCTTGATAGCACTGACCTCAGAACTATCACCCTGAATAGTTCCTGGAGCATGGGTAATTATCGCATCTATCGAGTCAGCCGAATTATTTCCCATCGCATCGTGCATAGATTTCTGAAACCCAAGTCCATCAGAACTCACAGATGTTGCCGATTTCAAACTTTCCATTGCCGTTCCATAACCAGAGATTTTAATTCCGCTCTTGGAAGATTCCTTTGAAAGTACAAATGCAGCTGCTGCTTCTCCTAAAATCATGGTATTGCGGGTCTTTTCTAGATCTAGCGCACGACATTGATAACCTTCTTTCTCTTGCGAATAAATACGCAACGCCTTCATTTGTGCAATGGTAAAATCGGTTAGCGGCGCTTCAGTACCTCCAGCGATGAAGGTTGTTGCCATCCCGCTTTCCAGCCACGCTATCGCATTTAAAACCGAATGGGCCGCTGTGGCACAGGTAATGGAATGAGAAAATGCGGTAGATTCTGTCCCTAGATCCTGAGCGACCCAACTGCTCACGTTTCCTAGCGTCGTTAAAGGTGAGGTCTGAACTGGAACCGTCCCAGTTTTTAAAAATTCTTCATGAAAGTCTTCCCATATTCCAGTTGCCCCACGGCTCGAACCTATGTTGATCGCAACATCCTTAGTATCCAGTTTCAACCGTCGCGCTACCAGAATTGCGAGCAAGGTAGATCGATCCAGTTTATGATATTGTGAGTTCTCTTCCTTCAACAATTGGAGTTGCTTTTCAGAGGAATCATCAATTTTTCCTACAAGTGTTCCGTTTTGAGTGCAGAAATAGGATTTTGAACTTTTAAAACCGCTTGCACCCAGTGGGGAAATTAGTGCGGCGTCGTGTATGTAAATAGGGTTTTTCAAACGTAGTTTTCAGTTTGCAAAAATGGGGAAAAGCAGCTAAAAACAAGGGGTTATTCAGATCAAACAGACCGCGAGTCTAAAAATTGCAAAATCGTTTTATAGAGAAATTTCAATTCTTCAGAGGTTGTTGTAAAAGGCGGTACCAGATAAATGGTCTTGCCCAATGGTCTTAAAAAAACTCCTTTATTCCAAAACCACTGAAATATTTCATTGCGCTCATTTCCATAACGCTTCATTTCTATGGCAAGCTCAAAGGCAAGAATGATCCCGCAATGCCGAACTTCACCTACCAGTTTATGCTGGCTCAGTTCTTCTACAAAAGCAGCATGGGAATCTGTGATTTGTTCCATACCGTTCTGAATCTCATCTGAAACCAGTAAATCTATCGCTGCGCTCGCTACCGCGCATCCCAGCGGATTCCCACTATAAGTATGACCATGGAAAAAGCCGCGACCGGTTTCATCGTGATAAAACGCGTCATAAACTTCCTGAGTGCAACTGGTGATCGCCATGGGCATAATCCCACCTGTCAATGCTTTAGAAAGACAGATAATATCTGGTTTATTTGTGATTTGGTCACTGGCAAAGTAAGTTCCCGTCTTCCCAAAACCAGTCATCACTTCATCTGCGATGCAAATAATTCCGCTTTCGCGGAAGCGTTTTATAAGTCGGCATAATGCGGTTGCATCATTCATTTGCATGGCGGCAGCGCCTTGCACGAGTGGTTCATAGATGAAACTTGCAATCTGGTTTTCGGCAATAAGTCGTTCCGCCACTTTTAAAACGTCCTCAATATTTTCAGTGGTAGGCGCGGGAATCCGGATTACATCGATCAACAAATCTTCAAAAGGCCCATTATAAACGGAAAGTCCAGAAGCACTCATCGCACCAAAGGTATCGCCGTGAAAACCACCTTCCAAGGCTACAACGGCATGACGTTTCTCACCGCGATTGAAATGGTATTGAAAAGCCATTTTAAGCGCAATCTCGACACTGGTGGATCCATTCTCTGAGAAGAAAATCTTGGCTTGATTGTGTGGTAAAATTTTGAGCAACTTCTCTGATAATCGCACTGCTGGCTCGTGGGTCATACCCGCAAAAACTACATGATGCAATTGATCCACTTGATCTTTAATGGCTTGTGTCAATGCTGGATTTGCATGGCCATAACTACAGGTGTACCAGCTAGAAATAGCATCAAAATATTGCTTACCATCGCCATCAAATAAATAATTTCCGCGAGCGTGTGAAATCGCAAGAGGAGGCAAAGCAGTTTTATGTTGGGTTAAGGGATGCCAGATAAATTGCGCATCCTTTTCTAGAATTTCTGCAGAAGTCATAAGGACTGTAATTTTTGCCGGAATTTATCAGCGTATTCTTGAATTAAAATTGGTGTGATCTCTTCGTGCTTCTCCATATGACCTATGGTAGCAACACCGCTCATTTTTTCAATGATTTCAATCGTTCCATCCAGCGCCACATGATTGTAGATAATTCCGGCACAGCTAAGACCGCGGGATTTTAGTAATTCAATGCTTAAAAGCGTGTGATTAATACTTCCCAAATACCCTGAACTGACCAAAATAATCTTGTCGGTAGGTGCGATCAAATCGGCTATGGTATTTTCATTATTAATGGGAACCAGTAATCCACCGGCTCCTTCAATAACTAAGTTGTTTGTTGTTTGTGGACGTTTTATTTTTTCTAACTCTACCGTAATCCCATCAATTTCTGCGGCCTTATGCGGGCTCATGGGCGTTTTGAGTCGGTAGGCTTCTGGGTGGAATGTTTCTTTATAATCTGGTAAAAGATCAGTGATTGTTCCACGGTCTGTTTCGGTTAGACCGCTTTGAATGGGCTTCCAGTAATCTGCATTTAAGGCTCTCGTTACAATTGCGGCAACCACTGTTTTACCCACATCTGTTCCTATTCCTGTAATAAAATAACTAGTCATTCAAATCAAATTCAGTTGCACAATTCATGCATTTATAATTCTTGTGGTTGATAAATGGGACGATACTATATAACGCCGCACGTAGGATTTCAGGAATACCTGTAGCACTATTCACATCATGTTGCTCCCGCACACTGCGTTTCCCACAATTGGGACATTTGATGGAACTGGTCATGGTTTGCGTGAATTCTGGGTCGCTTTTTTCAATAATCGCTGTAGCTTTGATAAAATCCTCTACATACACATCCATCTTGATCCCACCCATCGCGTTACTCGCAAAAGGCTCTGCCGCTATCGTGTATTCATTGCGCAGGAACACTTTTATATTCTCGCTTTCCAGCTTTCCTTTGATCACTTGAGCTTCCGCTGGATAAACGAATATGGCCACCGTGCGGAATGTTTTCATAGCTTTTTAATGATTAAAGCGAGTTGGTTCAGCATTTCCTCACATTCTACTGCCGTGTTGAAACTATGCAGACATATGCGCAGTCGTTCCTCACCTTCTGGAACCGTAGGCGATAAGATTGGTCTTATATCATAACCCAGATTCTGAAGTTGTAATGATGCCTTTTTAACCTTGTCATTTCCTTCTATGATACAGGTTTGTATGGGAGTAACGCTTTCGCGAAAGCGTAATTTCAATCCGCTTTGAATAACTAATCTATTAAACTTTTGAACCAATAATTGCAAATCAGTAATGATATTTTCTTCCTGCTGAAGTAGATCGTAAGCGCTTGAAATGCAATGCAACGCATGTTGAGGCATTGCGGTGGTGTAAATAAAGCTGCGGGCAAAGTTGACCAAAAACTGGTTGAGATCAAACCCTCCCAAAACAGCAGCGCCGTGACAGCCCATTGCCTTGCCATAGGTGACAATCCTAGCAAATATATCTGTTTCCAAATGCAGTGATTGGGCCAGGCCCTCACCACGATTTCCTATGGTACCAAAGGCATGCGCTTCATCCAAAATTAAATGCACGTTGCTTTTCTTTTTAATCAATTTCAACAATTCTATTAGATCAGGCATATCGCCATCCATAGAAAAAACACTTTCTGTAATCACATAAACCTGCTGATTTTCTTCCTCAGAAAATTTATCTAGGAGTATGGAAAGATGGCCCAGGTCATTGTGACGGAATTTGAGAGATTTTGCATCGCTCAACTTGATCGCATCGCGTATGCTGGCATGGGAATATTCATCATACAGAATCAAATCACCACGACGCGCCACGCTGCTTATCAATCCCAGGTTTGCATCATATCCAGAATTAAACAACAATGCCGACTCCACCTTATGAAATGCAGCGATTTTATCTTCTAAATGCTGACAGATCTCTGTCTGGCCAGTGAGCAAACGCGATCCCGTTGCACCATGCTGGGTACTGGCCTGGGGTTGTAGTTTTTTAGAAAAACCCAAATAATCATTTGAGGAGAAATCTATCAAACCTTGAGTCGTTCTGAGCTCCCGCATGCTTCCATTAGCATGTCGTTGGGCAAGTTTGATAAGTAGTTTTTCTGGAATCATAGGTGCAAAAATACGGGATATGCAATTGCTAGGAGAGTTTGAAACGGCTAGAAAACAGGAGGATTTAATAGAAGAAGTTTCTTTATTCCTGGATCTACTGATAATCAGACTTTTGAAAATTGTTTTTATTGTTTATCAATGTTTTGTTATTGTTTTACAATAATTTTAGTTTAGTATTGTGGTCTTGAATTATTACCGATGAATAAATTAAAAATACTTTTTGGACTATCTACCTTATTGATAGCTATCCAGTTGTTCTATTTCCTGAGCCAGCTTTTATTTTTTGAAAGCATTAGCGCGCTGTTTATAAAAGACACAGAATACACGACCGTCTTTCAAAACCCGCGATGGTGGATCATAGAGATCATATTTACGATGATATTGCTATCCTCTTGTTTTATCGCAATTGGTTTATGGAGCGGAATCAGAAATGGCTTATTTACAGATAAAGCAGTTTCCTATTTAAGAATTGGTTCTAGACTACTATTGGGAGTGGGAGCTGGGACGTTGCTCATCAGTTTATTAGATGCATTTAATTCGGTAAAAGAAAACAGTTTTTTCATGGATTTTATGGTGAGCGTCCTGATAATAATGTTGGGTTACTTGCTTCTGTTGTTTGTGGATGTTATTCAAAAAGGTATTTATTTTAAAAAGAAGAATGATCTAACTATATAAATATAGAAAATTTGAAAATACTTTTTGGATTCACGGTTTTTGTGATTGTTGGCTTTCTAATACAAATTGTGACAATAACCTATTTCTATTTTAGTGATTCCATTGGACCAAATTACCCTTACAGTGATCCCAAGTTTTGGTATGTACAATTACTAATGATCGCGTTATTTATCGGAGTCTGTTTTATTTCCAAAGGTTTGTGGAATACCATTAAAAAAGGCCCGTTTGAAAAGAGCTCAAGTCTGAACTTGAGAATAGGCAGAATTCTTTTGCTTGTAGTTGGTGTGATTTCGTTAGTTAACGACATGTCATCGGCAACAATACCTCATGACGAAAATGCTATGGCGCTAATTGTAGTGGATGTAATGTTGATGATAGTGGGAGTAGGCACACTATTTACCGCTGATGTTCTCAAATCAGGATTTATTATCAAAGAAGAAAATGATCTAACCGTATAACTATGAAAAATTTGAAAATACTTTTTGGTGTTTCTTTGATTGCCTTACTTTTCTGTTTGGGTGATATTATATTTTTAGTTTTTTTCTTTGAAGAAATGGAACTCTTGATGGGAGAAAAAATAGCTTCTGATCCGAGTTTTTGGTTCGACAGGATTGTTAATTTGATTAATTATGTTGGAGTATTTCTAGTTTGCTTTGGCTTGTGGAAGGTTATTCAAAAAGGGCCGTTTGAAAAAAGATCTTCATTCCTTTTACAAATTGGTGGTATTCTATTTTTGACAGCGAGTTTAACACTGATTGCCAACGACATCTATTTAATCAGTGCTTTTAGAAACGAGACAAGTTTAGTTTCACTACTGACCACAGATTTCATGTTACTAGTGATAGGCATAGGCACACTATTTACTGCTGATGTTTTAAAATCTGGAGTCCTTATAAAACAAGAAAACGACCTAACCGTATAATTATGAAACAATTACTATATCATTTATCTAAAGCGTTTTCTTGGATTTTTTTAGTACTATTTGCATTCCTATTTGTTTTTAGCACATTAGGATTTGCTGAATATTATTTTGGCTGGGATGTGCCTTTCGTAGCATTAAGAGATGAGGGTTCAGCTATAGGTTCATTCCTATTTGTTACTATACCTATTATTAATATCAGCTTAGGTTTCCCTCCTAATTGGTTTGTAATCATTCCGTTAATAATTTTCAGTTTCTACTCTCTTTACTTTTTTAAACTTTCTAGGTTTTTTAAGGTGTTCATTACAAAGACATTATTTTCAGCTGAATCCATATTGTCTTTAAAGAAATTTCTTTGGTTGAATTTAATTATAGTTGGAGTAGCTACAATCGCCTATGCAGTTCTATTGCTAAGAGAAGGATTTAGAATGGATGAATCTGCACTTATAATGGTGATTCATACCATAGCCTCCCTATTAGTATACTTATACTTAGATATGGCTCAAAAAGGCTATTCACTCAAACAAGAAAACGATCTAACTATATAATTATGAAGCAAACAATATACTTCAACAGGTTTACATTGGGTACGGTCTTATTCTTCATAGTAATAATAGCGCTTCTAGTTTTAAGCGTCTTTGCAAAATATGTTTTGGTTGAATCCGATCTTTTATTTAATGATGAAAAATCAAAATTCGTTTATGAAAGTGCCCAATTATTAGAGTTGATTTTGAAATCTATAGCTACTGGAATGTTTATTTATTCTCTGTATTGCTTTTATAAATTTATGGTGAACTGCAATAAAGGTTTACTATTTTCTACAGTTTCAGTCAAACAATGGAAATCCATAAGTACGATATATTTAATATATGGCATCGCCTTTTTAATAGCTGGTTTTGTAGAGTTTAAATTCTTTTTTGGATGTCTTATAGTCGGGTTTATAAGTTCTGTGGCATATTCTTTCAGTAAGATTTTTGAAGATGGTACTGAGATTAAACAAGAAAACGATCTAACTATATAATTATGAGATGGATTAGCATTTTAAAGGCCGTATTAGGGTTTCTATATTTTTTTGCTTGGTTTCAAGTCCTTGCATTCCCGATGTATTTTGTGATGGCAGATGATGGATATACCATGAGTTTTGAACTAGGCGGTTACTTATTGTCAAATGGTCATTGGACTTTCTATCTAGTGCTTAGTTGCTGTGTTGCCGCACAGTTTTTCTTCCTCGGTATGATTTATTATTTAAGAGCTGCTGCGAGATTGATGACTCCACAGCAGGGAATTTCATTTGACGTTTCTAAACACCTTAATAGGGCTGGACTTGCTTGCGTAATAGGTGCTCTATTATTTAAGATTCCCGCCTTTTTCTATTTTTTTTCTAATAATAATACCGTGAACCGACCCTCACAATCTATGAATATGGGATATTCTTTTGACTCATTGCTAATGCTCGTAGCCTTTGGCATAATACTTATATTAATCTCAAAGATTATAGGCATGAGCGTGCTTGTAAAACAGGAAAACGATCTAACTATATAGATATGAAAAAACATTTTAGTACAACCATGTATTTCATGTCCGCTGCGTTTACTGTCTTTTTCTTTTTTGAAATTTATGAAGTATTAAAAGCTAAAGGCACTACCATAGATTACTGGGATATTTCTAAAATTTTGAAGTCTTTAATTTTTATAGCGGGACTGGGGCTTTTCGTAAAATTTATGATGGTAGCAAATCAGAATAAATTATTTTCTAATAGTGCTTCTAGACTATGGACTTACAAATCGACTGTTTTACTTTTTGCTGGAATATTAAGTTTTATAGAGCTACGCTTTAATGGTGGAGAAAGCGTAGAGTTTGCTAGCATTATTTTCCTTGCTTCATTTTGCATTGCTATGAGTTCTATTTTCAAGGAGGCAAAATTAATTAAGGAAGAAAACGATCTAACTATATAATATGCCCATCTACATCAATCTTGACGTAGTACTTGCCCAAAAAGGGATGCGCAGCAATGAGCTAGCAGAGATCGTTGGGATTACCAATGCTAATCTCTCCATCCTCAAAACTGGCAAGGCTAAAGCGGTGCGCTTTTCTACCTTAGAAGCTATTTGCGAGGCGCTGGATTGCCAGCCGGGAGATATTCTAGAATACAGAAACGATTAACTTTTGAATTATAACATCATGAACAAAATTATCCTATCGCTCATTCTTTTTGCTATGACCTTATTTATGCAGGCGCAATCCATCACCGAAGACCAAGCAAAACAAATCATCAAAAATGACGCTGTGGAATTCTTAAATGAGTTTGCTAACAATGAAAACATCAATCAATGTATCGAGATAAATGCATCCAATTACAACCTGCTTTCTCTCACAATTAAATATGAAGCTTATATCGTTTTTAAGGCGATGATTAAAAATTATGAGTTAGAACTCAATGCAACCTGCGGCGGAAAGACACCGTTAATGTATGCCGCAAAATATGGGAGAAAAGAAATGGCTAGCGCACTTGTAGCAGCAGGTGCAGACGTCGGTTTTAAATATAAAGGTAGAACTGCCGTGGATTATGCTAAAAAATGCAAACAACCAGAGCTGGTGAAATTATTTGAGGAATATAAAAATCTCAACTAAAATTTTAAACTAAAAAAAGCCCTCGATTCTTCGAATCGAGGGCTTTTTATTTTTAGAATTCTGGGATTAATCTGCCAGCACAATTGCTTTATTGTCCTTCATCTCAAGAACACCACCTTTTATTTTAAAATCTGTGGTGCCATTACCTTTCGTGAATTTATCTGCCACAGCAGATTCAAGCGATACATCACCAAACATCTTTACAGTCCCGCTAGTGAGTAATGAAACGATAGGTGCGTGATTGTCCAGCATCTGAAAATCCCCTTCCATTCCAGGAACAGAAACCGATTCTACCTCGCCACTATATAAAGTCTCCTCTGGAGTTACAATTTCTAAATACATAATTTCTTAAAATCTCAATTACAAGCCCCAAATCTCAATAATAAGAGCTCAATTTTATTGTAACAATTCCCAAACTCAAAAATTGCGCCTTGAAATTTGGGATTTATTTTTTGTGATTTTTCGAGGTTTGCTCGATTAAGCTTCTACCATCATTTTCTCACCAGCCTCAATAACATCTTCAATATTCCCTTTGAGGTTAAAGGCGCTTTCTGGAAGTTTGTCAAGCTCACCATCCATTATCATGTTGAATCCTTTAATGGTATCCTTGATATCTACAAGAACTCCTTTAAGTCCCGTAAACTGCTCTGCCACGTGGAAAGGCTGTGAAAGGAAACGTTGTACTTTACGAGCACGGTAAACCGCACGTTTGTCGTCCTCAGAAAGCTCTTCCATTCCTAGAATTGCGATAATATCCTGTAGTTCTTTATAGCGTTGCAACAACTCTTTAACTCGTTGTGCGCAATCGTAGTGTTCTTTTCCTAATATGTCTGCCGTAAGAATACGTGATGTAGAATCCAGTGGATCTACCGCTGGGTAAATACCTAGCTCTGCAATCTTACGAGACAATACTGTTGTAGCATCCAGGTGGGCAAACGTTGTTGCCGGTGCTGGATCTGTCAAGTCATCTGCAGGTACGTAAACCGCTTGTACAGATGTAATAGATCCTTTTTTAGTCGATGTGATACGTTCTTGCATCGCACCCATTTCAGTTGCAAGTGTAGGTTGATACCCTACCGCAGATGGCATACGTCCCAGAAGTGCAGATACCTCAGAACCAGCTTGTGTAAAGCGGAAGATGTTATCCACAAAGAACAATACATCTTTTCCTTGTCCATCTGCTCCACCATCACGGAAATATTCTGCGATCGTTAAACCAGATAAAGCAACACGAGCACGTGCTCCTGGTGGCTCATTCATTTGTCCAAAAACGAAGGTCGCTTTAGACTCTTTCATTACTTCTTTATCAACGGACTTCAAATCCCAACCGCCTTCTTCCATGGAGTGCATGAATGCATCTCCGTATTTTATAATTCCGGATTCTAACATTTCCCGTAGAAGGTCATTTCCTTCACGAGTACGCTCGCCAACTCCCGCAAAAACGGAAAGTCCACCGTGTCCTTTTGCAATATTGTTAATCAGTTCCTGAATCAAAACTGTTTTACCAACTCCAGCACCACCGAACAGTCCGATTTTTCCACCTTTTGCATAAGGCTCGATCAAGTCAATTACCTTAATACCTGTAAAAAGAACTTCAGTAGATGTAGAAAGGTCTTCAAATGCAGGAGCTGATCTGTGAATGGAAAGTCCATTCTCTCCAGTTTTCGGAAGATTTCCTAAACCGTCAATCGCATCACCTATTACATTAAAAAGACGACCATATACATCATCACCTATAGGCATTTTGATAGGGTTTCCAGTAGCAACTACCGCAGTCCCTCTACTCAATCCGTCTGTGGAATCCATGGAAATCGTACGAACGGTACTTTCCCCAATGTGTGACTGCACTTCAAGAACTAATTTATTTCCTTTCAATTCGATTTCTAGAGAATCATAAATGTTGGGAAGTACACCTTGCGTGCTATCAAATTTAACGTCCACAACTGGACCTATAATTTGTGAAACTTTACCTGTAATCTGAGACATTCTATAATGGTTTAAAACTTAAAAGGATACAGCTCAAAAAGCCTTTTTTCAGTGGCGCAAAGATACTGTATTCCCTTTTATTTAAATATGTGATTTTTTACTTTTTTACCAGCGAGTTGGATCCTGTTCATTTGTTATGAATGTTGAACATATTCCGCTTTCGCGAAAGCGGAATCGATAAAGATCCCACAACTCATAAAGCAAACTTTCAGAACATGCAAAAGCCCTATATCAATAATAGGGCTTCACATAATTTAATAGGATCAAGACTACTCCACAGTAACCGACTTTGCCAAGTTACGAGGCTGGTCAACGTTTCTACCTAGGGCAATCGCTATATGATAGGATAACAATTGCAACGGAATAGTCGTCAATAATGGAGTTAGGCATTCTAATGTATCAGGAACTTCTATCACGTGATCTGCAAGGTCGCGCACGTCAACATCTCCTTCTGTAACGATGCCGATTATCTTGCCTTCGCGGGATTTGATTTCTTGAATATTACTCACGACTTTCTCATAATGACCCTTCTTTGTAGCAATAACAACAACGGGCATTTGAGAGTCGATCAATGCAATGGGGCCATGCTTCATTTCAGCAGCTGGATAACCCTCTGCGTGGATGTAACTAATTTCTTTTAATTTCAAGGCTCCTTCTAAAGCAACTGGGAAATTAAATCCTCGTCCTAGGTATAGACAATTTTTTGAGTCTTTATAGGCATGAGCAACTTGTTCAATCAGATCGTTAGATTTCAGCGCCTTTTTAACTTTGTTGGGAATGCTCTCCAACTCTACAAGGTATTTATGAAATTCACTAGTGGATATCTTACCTTTCTTTTTAGCAATTTGCAAAGCTATTAAAGTCAGTACAGTAATCTGGGTAGTGAAAGCCTTAGTAGATGCCACACCTATTTCAGGTCCAGCGTGAGTATATGCTCCGGCATGAGTCTCACGAGAAATAGAACTTCCCACAACGTTACAAACACCGAATACAAAAGCACCGTTTTCTTTAGCCAGTTTAATAGCAGCCATGGTATCTGCTGTTTCACCACTTTGGGAAATAGCAATTATAACATCGTCCTTATCAATAACTGGGTTTCTATATCTAAATTCAGAAGCATATTCTACTTCCACAGGAACTCTTGCAAGCTCTTCAATAATGTATTCTGCCACGAGACCAGCGTGCCAGCTGGTACCACAGGCAACAATTACAATGCGCTTTGCATTGATAAATTTGTCGATATGATCGTCGATACCTGCCATTTTGATCAAACCTTGATCTGGTAACATACGGCCTCTAAATGTATCTCTTATTGCTTGTGGTTGTTCATATATTTCCTTCAACATAAAGTGATCATAACCACCTTTTTCTATCTCTTCAAGATTCATCTGAAGCTCCTGAATATAAGGATCCACTAAAGAGTCGTCATGAATCTTTCTAATCTTAATTTCCTTGTGTGTGCGTATTACTGCCATTTCACCATCTTCAAGGTAAATCGCATTCTTAGTAAATTCTAAAAACGGACTTGCATCAGAAGCGATGAAAAATTCATCATCACCAACGCCTATAGCAAGAGGAGAGCCTAATCGTGCTACTACTATCTCGTCCGGTTTATTTTTATCAAAAACAGCAATTGCATAAGCACCTATAGTTTGGTTAAGAGCTATTTGCACCGCTTTACCTAGCTTTACATTCTGCTGAATCTGCACATCTTCAATTAGATTTACAAGAACTTCAGTATCCGTATCAGATTTGAAGGTGTAGCCGCGCTTGATCAATTCTTTTTTTAATGGATCATAATTTTCAATGATACCATTGTGGATAATAACAAGATTCCCACTATTAGAATAATGTGGGTGAGAGTTAACATCATTAGGAACACCGTGAGTTGCCCATCTGGTATGCCCAATGCCGATATTTCCAATAATGGATGATTCATTTTGCATCTTGGTTTCAAGATCTGCAACTTTACCTTTTGTCTTACAAACTGTTAGATTATCACCATCATAAAGCGCAATTCCTGCACTGTCATAGCCGCGGTACTCTAATCGTTTTAAACCGTTAAGAACGATAGGATAAGCATCGCGCTTTCCTATATAGCCTACAATTCCACACATACTGTTTAATTCTTAGTTCGTTTCAGTATAAAATATTTTTAACTTCAGTCGCTTTGCAGGGTTGTTAGATAAGTTACCGTGGAGTACGGTCCCTTCATGTGAGATTCCTGCGCTAACTGGTATTTCTTTTATCTCAAGAGGTAGAGTTTGATTTTTTACTTTTGAAAATCCTAAAATACCTACATTTTGAGATACCACCAGAGCTAATCTGTTATTGTCAAGATCGCCATTGATAATCTGTGTAATATGACCAGTCAATTTGATTTTATATTTCTCTCCTTTTCCAGTTGAACTATTTCGTTCTAATCTTCCCAAATGATTGAAGTTAGAAGATGCTCCGTTTGGAGAAATATCAAAATCTGCTAGAAGGCTTCTTGTCACATAATCATATATCAAGATACGTTCTGGTTCAGAATCACCTCCTGGAACAACGCTTTGATCGACGTAAAATTCGATATTTGCTTCGTTGATCAGAACATTTTTAGAGATCAAATCTGTCAAAGCATCTGCCTCACCATCATTATCATTATCCGGTCCGAACAGATCGATAAAAGTCATAGCTCCTGGCCCTCCTTTTAAATATAATTTACTGGACCCGTTTACAGGGTCAAAAGAGTCATCAATGTCATTTTGAACATTTGCAGGGATATTTTGATCTAAAAGAACGGCACGATTTCCAGTAATGTTTAAATCAAACGAAGAGTCGACCTCTATTTCTTCCGTAATGTCACCATCACCGTCAGTATCATTTACATCAATGAATTTTGACACGTAATTTATGGTAATGCTAGCCCCATTTAGATTTAAATGAGCAAAGTTACCATCACCTCTAGCACCGACAACCTTAAAGTATAAACCTCTAAATGCATTTTGAAAATCACTGTCACTAGAAAAATTAAGCATTCCATCAGCACCTACCAATAGGCTTTTCCAGAAATCTGGAGCCAAGTTCAATCTCAATCTTGGTGACAACCTTTCACGAACTGAAGTAACACCATCTACTGTTTGATTTATTTCTATTTCAAGTGGACTGGGAATAAAATTCTTCAATGTGGAGCTCGATGTCTCATTACCTGGCGTTCCTGTAAGGAACTCTATAGCGGCTCCCTTGCTTGTGTTGATCACCTCTCCTAAATCTGAATAATAAGCTGCCGATTGTTCCACATCATTAATATCAAAACTATTCAGAAAATACTTATTTCTGAAAATCTGAATATCAATGGATTGATCGCCATAGACCGAATCCAGCACATAAGTTGTTTTCTCACTAACGACTCCTTGTGGTCTAGAATAATAAGGAATAGAGAGAATAACACTCTTGAACTCTGGGTTTTCACTAAAGTTTATTCCGGTTCTACTCAGGCTTAGTTGAGATACAAAGTCATAAGTTGTTTTGCCATATAATGGGTCTGAATAAGTACCCAGCTGTACAGATCTAAAATTATTAGTCTGCACGGCATTAACAGGAGCGCTGAAAGCTTTCACATCAAAATCCTGCTCAGATATAGTACCATCAATATCGATTCCTAAGAAATCGCCACCTAATTCATTGGGATCTGTATCACAACTAATTAGAACAAAAACGATGGCCATAACCATCGTTCCATACTTCAATAAATTCTTCATTCCTATGCTTCTTCTTTTTCGTTAAGGATATCAGAAAGATAAAACCCCTCGTAGGCATCAGCAAAATCTTCTGGTGATTGATATTCTAGAACTGGCTTGTCTTGTTCATCGATAAAACTTTCTAGTTCTGAATCTAAAGACTCACTACCTTTTATGATTCCATCACTGTAGACTACCGCACTCTTCATAAGGTTTAAATAGGATGGTTCTTTAAATGAACTAATCACACTATCGTCTAATGCATCGAACTGCAGTTTTTCATACATTTCCTCATCTAACGTTCCTGGAAAGGATTGATTGTATACAGATGTAACAATCTTACTATCTTCAAATAATGGGTCATTCCCATAATAATTACGCAAGTATAAAGGCAATAAGCTTGCCATCCATCCGTGAACGTGTATGATATCTGGAGCCCAGTTCAATTTCTTTACGGTTTCAATAACGCCCTTTGCAAAAAATATAGCCCGCTCGTCATTGTCCTCAAACATATCACCATTCTCATCTGTAAGAGTAGCCTTTCGTTTGAAATAATCTTCATTGTCAATAAAATAAACCTGCATACGCTCTTTAGGTATGGAGGCAACTTTTATTATTAAAGGCATGTCAAGATCATTGATGACCATATTCATACCACTTAATCGTATCACCTCATGCAATTGATGGCGACGTTCGTTTATGTTTCCAAAACGTGGCATAAATATTCTTATCTGTCCACCACGGTCGTTAACCATTTTTGGAGCGAAATAAGACATGGATGATGCTTCGGTTTCTGGTAAATAGGGAATAACTTCTGAGGATACGTATAATACTCTTTTTTCCTTCATAGACTGTTTTTTCTCGCCTTTCTTCTAGCAGCCTGCAAAAATACACATTTTCTTGCACATTCACTTGTAAACCTTATGTTTGTAGGCCTTTACCCAACTTCATCATGCTGTTTGAATCTCACAAATATTTAAGGAACCACATTGAAAATCAGTTGGATGCATCTAAATCTATAGGTTTTGTCCCCACAATGGGAGCGTTGCATGATGGACACATTGCACTCATGGATCGCGCTCTATCAGACAACGATTTTCTGATAGTTTCCATTTTTGTAAATCCTACCCAATTCAATAATCCGGAAGATTTAGATAAATACCCGCGCATTCTTGAGCAAGATCTAGAGTTGATGAAATCTCGTTTGGATTCTGATCGGTTTTTAGTTTACGCCCCAACCGTAGAGGATGTTTATGGCCACAACACCGCTTCAAAAACTTATAACTTTGACGGACTTGAAAATGTCATGGAAGGAGAAAAACGTCCTGGCCATTTCAACGGCGTGGGAACCGTTCTCCAATTTTTATTTAAAGTTGTTCAACCCGATAACGCCTACTTTGGTGAGAAGGATTTCCAACAATTACAAATCATTAAAAAACTGGTCACTTCATTAAATCTAGATATCAAAATTATAGGTTGTCCCATTCACCGTGAAAAAAGCGGTCTTGCCATGAGTTCTCGCAACGCGCGACTTAGCCGTGATGGTCTAGAGAAAGCGGCACAAATTTATCAGATACTTCAAAAAGCCAAAACCTCTTTCAAAACCCATACTGTTCCCGAAACTTTGAACTTTGTAACTGATCAGATCAAAAGTGTTTCAGAATTTACGTTGGAATATTTTACCATAGCAGACGAGAATTCCCTCCAAACTGCAACAGAAAAAAATCCCTCATATACCTACAGAGGCTTCATCGTAGTGCATCTGGAAGGCGTGCGATTGATAGACAATATTCTGCTGGATTAGAGGTTTTCTTTAACAACCACAAATTGTATCTTTGCCGCATGTTAATCACCGTTGTAAAATCCAAGATTCACCGCGTTAAGGTAACTGGAGCAGACCTTAACTATATAGGTAGTATCACCATAGATGAAGATCTTATGGATGGTGCAAATATTGTAGAAGGTGAAAAAGTTCAAATTGTCAATAACAATAATGGCAACCGCCTGGAAACCTATGCTATTCCCGGTCCGCGAGGTAGCGGTGAGATTACACTCAATGGCGCCGCAGCACGTTTAGTTGCCGTGGGTGATGTGCTCATTTTGATCTGCTATGCACAAATGACCCTTGAGGAAGCACGCAGTTTCAAGCCCAGCCTTCTTTTTCCCAACGAGAAGGACAACACACTTACCTAAGGCTTGAAAAAAGCATTGCTTAAAATACTTAAAGTCCTCCTGCCTTTACTGTTGGGTGGTTTTTTGATTCTTATTTCTTATAACCAGTTCACGCCCGCGCAACTTGAGGAAATCAAATCCTACCTTCGGGATGCTGACTACTCATGGATTTTGCTGGGATTGTTTTTTGCGATGCTCAGCCATCTTTCCCGCGCCTGGCGGTGGAATTACATGCTGGCTGCACTGGGTAAAAAGCCCACTTTTCTTAATAATATCATCGCCATCGGTTCTGGTTATGCGATGAATCTGATCATCCCGCGCAGTGGAGAAGTTACCCGCGCCGTGATCGTGAATCGTACGGACGATATCCCAGTGGATCAAGGCCTGGGAACCATTATTGCAGAGCGCGTTCTGGACTTTATTATTCTACTTGCGATTACCACCACCGCACTATTGACGGCGAGTACTGAGATTCTTGACTTCTTCAAGACTGGTTTAGATTCCGCTTTCGCGAAAGCGAACCCTATCAAAATTGCAATGTATACAGGCGTTTTTCTAATCATCGCTGTTTTGGGGATTTTTCTTCTCAAAAAAATGAACCTGATACAAAAAGTTCGCAATTTCCTTCTGGGCATCAAGGATGGCTTTACCACCATCTGGACTATGAAGCAAAAATGGCTTTACTTGGCACATACCCTTTTTATCTGGGGAATGTATCTTGCCATGTTTTACGTGTGCATTTTTGCGATCCCTGATACCGATTCTATGCCGCTCAGCGCTGTTCTCAGCGCTTTTGTGGCAGGAAGTTTTGCGGTGGCTTTTACAAACGGTGGTTTTGGAGCATATCCCTATTTGATCAGTCAGGTATTGCTGCTATTCGGTTATGGAGCGGTGGTGGGAACTGCTTTTGGGTGGATTGTCTGGTTGTCTCAAACGGCACTTGTCCTCGTTTTTGGACTGATTTGTTTCCTGTTGTTTTCGTTAAGAAAATAAATTCACAATTAACCCTTTCCAAAGGAAGGAAACTATTTTCCCAAGAAAAGAATTTAGGATAAGGGAAGTGCACTTTTTAAATATGTAAATGCTTTCAAACGTCTATTATATTTGTACGAGTTACCCCTCTTAATTTTTATCTTTCCAAAAAAGTAACCATGGCCAAAGTAAAAACCACTTTCTTCTGTCAAAATTGCGGCGCACAGCATTCTCGCTGGCAAGGACAATGCACCACCTGCAAGGAATGGAACACGCTCGTGGAAGAAGTGGTGGAGAAAAAAGCGGCACCCAGTTGGGAACAAGCGGCTGATGAGCCGAGTTCGCTTTCGCGAAAGCGAATTCAAACACCACAACGAATCTCTCAAATCGATGCTACCGAAAGTCCCAGAATGGACACCACAAATGCCGAATTCAACCGAGTACTAGGTGGCGGGTTAGTACCTGGATCTGTGACGCTTTTAGGCGGTGAGCCAGGAATTGGGAAATCAACTTTGCTATTGCAATTGTGTTTGAATCTACCCTTTAAAACGCTCTATGTCTCTGGGGAAGAAAGTGCCCAGCAAATCAAAATGCGGGCAGAAAGAATTAAAAAAGGAGCAGAAAACTGCTACATTCTGACAGAAACCAAAACCCAAAATATATTTCGCCAGATAGGAGAAAACCAACCTCAAGCATTGATCATCGACTCCATTCAAACCCTTCAAACTGATCACATAGAAAGCACCGCAGGCAGCGTTTCCCAGATCAGGGAATGCACCAGCGAGCTTATAAAGTTTGCCAAGGAGACGAATACACCAGTCGTTTTAATAGGTCACATCACTAAGGATGGCAACATAGCAGGACCTAAGGTTCTGGAACATATGGTAGATACCGTTCTCCAGTTTGAGGGCGATAGAAACCACACCTACAGAATCCTGCGCGCCCTCAAAAACCGCTTTGGTTCTACACAAGAGATTGGGATTTATGAGATGTTGGGTTATGGGCTGAGAGAAGTTACAAATCCTAGTGAGCTACTAATTTCCCAGCGAGGTACAAATTTGAGCGGTACCGCGATCGCTGCCACAATGGAGGGAATGAGACCGCTGATTATTGAAGTACAAGCACTGGTAAGCACCGCGGTTTATGGTACACCGCAACGCAGTGCCACGGGTTACAATTTAAAACGGCTCAACATGATTCTAGCCATTTTAGAAAAACGTGCCGGTTTCAAACTAGGTCAAAAAGATGTATTCCTTAATATTACCGGCGGTATCAACGTCGACGATCCAGCGATAGATCTTGCGGTAGTGGTTGCTATTTTATCGTCTAATTTTGATATTGAGATCTCCTCCCAGCATTGTTTTAGTGCAGAAGTAGGTTTGGGCGGTGAGATAAGGCCAGTGAGCCGTATGGAACAGCGTGTGAACGAGGCAGAAAAACTGGGCTTTGAAAAAGTGTTTATCGCCCCATCAAAGTCAGCTCCAAAAAATAAAGGGATTAACGTCCATACCGTTTCCAAAATTGAGGAACTTGTTAAATTTTTATTCTCTTAAGCCATGAAAAATCTAATTTTTTTAAGTGCCATAATCCTATTCGTTTCTTGTAAACAGGAACCACAAAAACCTCTGAAATATGCAGATGTTGATACATCTTCAAACGAAGTTGTTCATTTAACAGATGGTGACGACACCTATTATACTCTAACTGAATTGATTGATGAAAATAAAGGCAAAATCATCTACCTTAATTTTTTTCACAGCTTCGTTCCTAAAGAGATCATGCGTGCCACAGAGGCCTTAGAAAAATCAATGGATTCTACAGAATTTATAATTCTCAACATAAGCACCGAGGCCGCGATGGATCCTTTTCAGAATCATTTAAAAATTACGACGTTAAAGCATAATTATATAACGCGTAATTTTCCTGAAGCTACCTTTTATCAAACGCATAAAATTCAAGCAATACCTCGCTATATGATCTATGATCGTAGCGGTAAATTAATTGATGATTATGCCCTGGGAACTGATGATGAAAGACTGCAACCTATACTTGAAGCGCTTATTAATCAACAATAACACGTGCAGATCTTACGTAAAAATATAGTGTCCATTCTTGTCATCCTAGCGGTTGCAGGAGTCATCCTTACCTATTTTTACAAACCAGAATATTTTGATTTTATCACCCAACCGTCCGTGCGAGTACAGTATGAACGCGCGCTTAAAAAATCCCCTGCACAGCTGGTTCGCTGGAATGAGTTGACAGCGATTGCTCTAATTGATAGCGTTGAAAGTAGCGACTCATATAGTGAGCATATCATTACCTCAACTTCAAGACCCTTTACAGCCGGTTATGTTGTTGATATCGCTCAAGGCGAAAGCCTACTCGCATACATTACCACAGACACCATTAAACCTTCTTGGATTTTAGAGGCCTATGATCTATCCGGCAAACTACTTCAAACCGCAACAGCAACAGACAGTTCCCTAATCCTAGAGGTTTCCAACAATAAGCAGCGTCGCATCAGACTCATTGCTCAATCATTTCTCGAGCAAACAGATAGCACCTCTTTTAAGATCTACAAGCAACCCATTTTAGGGTTTCCTCTTGCAGGAAAAAACAATAGCGCTATCAAATCATTCTGGGGCGTTGCCCGGGATGGAGGTCGCAGGAATCATGAAGGCAACGATATATTTGCAGATCGTGGTCATCCAGTTGTTGCCGCTGCAGATGGCATAATTAGCTCTGTGCGCAATAAAGGCTTAGGCGGAAAGCAAATCTGGCTGCAAGATCAATTGACAGCTTCCAGTCACTATTATGCGCATCTAGACTCTCAGCTCGTTACTTCTGGTCAGCGAGTTTCTCGCGGAGACACCATAGGCTTGGTAGGGAACACAGGAAATGCAAGAACTACACCGCCACATTTACATTTTGGAATTTATAGAGCTGGCGGCGCCGTTGATCCCAAACCGTATATCTGGCAAATTTCCATTCCTGAAAACAGTGCTAAGTTACCCTTAGCGAGATTTGTAATAGGATCTGGATCCGGTTCAAACCTTAGGATACAGCCCAATGCATCTGCAACTCTGATTAAGAATATTCAAAATGATACCTTGACTATTTTAGGAAATGTCGGCGATTGGTATCATCTGAGAATAGCTGATGATGTGGCGGGTTTTGCGCATGAATCAGTTGTTCAATTGATTAAGGATTGAAATTTATTCCATCTCAATCAACACCGGACAGTGATCACTATGAACAGCGTTGCTTAAAATTACAGATCGTTTAACACGATCAACCAATTGAGGCGTCACCATATGATAATCTAATCTCCATCCTTTATTGCGGGCTCTAGAACCACCACGATAGCTCCACCAAGAGTATTGATCTGGTGCATCACTGAACATCCTGAACGTATCCACAAAACCACTTTCTACCAATCGATCAAACCAGGCGCGCTCTTCCGGTAGAAAACCTGAAGTATTTTTCAGGCGAATAGGATCATGAATATCAATAGCTTTATGACAAATGTTATAATCCCCACAAACAATGAGATTCGGTATTTCTTTTCTTAGATCTGTGATGTAGTCTAGGAATTCATCCATGTATTGAAACTTAAAATCCAGTCTCGCATCATTTGTTCCACTCGGTAAATACATACTCATCACGGACAAACCGTCAAAGTCGGCGCGCAGGTTGCGGCCCTCATTGTCCATAGTTTCTATTCCCGTACCATATTCTACATGATTTGGTTTGGTTTTAGAAATTATAGCGGTTCCTGAGTAACCTTTTTTCTGGGCGCTAAAGTAATATTGATATTCGTATCCTGCTTCTTTAAAGGCTTCGGTATCAATTTGATCTTCCATCGCCTTGATTTCCTGCAAGCACAAAACATCTGGATCTGCAGCGGTAAGCCATTCTATAAAGTCCTTTTTCATTGCGGCGCGTATACCGTTAACGTTGTAGGAAATAATTTTCATAAACTAATAAGATTTTTCTATATAATATTTTGGTCAATTTAGGCGCTGCGTTCAATACAGCTGGTGCATTTTATACGCACTCATATTAATCGTGTTAGAAATTTAATCGTGTAAATTGAATAAAACTTACTTAGATACCTACTCCTTATACATCCCAACTACCAGCTCATCCTTATCATTCATCATGGCGCGGTACATTCCTGGAGTGTTGAAGTCCATTGACACATTACCGTAGTGATCTAGGGCAACCACGCCTCCCGTACCGCCTAATTTTACTAACTTATCTTGGATTACTTTATTTGTAGCTTCCTTTAAAGTCATCCCACTGTATTCCATGAGTGCGCTTATATCATAGGCAACTTGCGCTCTTATAAAGTACTCACCGTGGCCTGTACTACTCACACCGCAAGTAATGTTATTTGCATACGTCCCGCTACCTATAATAGGTGCATCACCTATACGCCCGTACTTTTTATTAGTCATGCCTCCGGTACTAGTTCCTGCGGCGATATTTCCATTTTTATCGAGTGCGACGCAGCCTACTGTACCGTATTTAGAATCGTTGAAATAAGGATCTTTAAGTTCTAATTTGCGTAACGCAGTTTTTTGCGGTTCGCTAGCTTGCTTTTCAGCCTCCATTTCAGCTTCTTTTTCCAGCACTCGCTGCAATCCTTTAAACCTATTTTCTGTGTAGAAATAGCTGTTTGATACGATCTCGATGTTGGGATCTTGTAACGCTTTCGCGAAAGCGTCTGCCCCATCACCACTCAATAGCACGTGCTCTGAGTCGGTCATTACTTTACGAGCTAAAGAAATAGGATTTTTTACAGTCGTCACACCAGCAACCGCACCAGCGTTCAAGGTCTCACCATCCATGAAACTGGCATCTAACGAATTCACACCGTCGTGGGTAAAAACCGCGCCTTTACCACTGTTGAATAATGGAGAGTCTTCCATAACGCGTATGGTTGCTTCTACCGCATCCATGCTGCTACCACCATTCTTGAGAATCTCATGACCTTTTTTTATAGCCTCGGCCAGTTTATCATTGTATTCCTTCTCCAGCTCTGGAGTCATATTTTCCTTTAATATAGTTCCTGCGCCGCCGTGAATAACGATGGCAAATTCGCTAGTTTGGATTGGTTCATTTGTAATGGGAGTCTCGGTCATTTCTGTCTTTTTATCCTGACAGGAAATCATTACTAATAAAGCAGCTAGGAATAGAAATTTTTTCATGGTGGTTGAATTTGACCCCAATTTACGGGAAAAGTAGAAAGAACATTGCGCTAAAGGAAGAAAGATAACGGGTGGACAGACCTATGTGCTACTAGCGACCGACAATAGGTTAAAAATGAGTTTTAGATAAATATTATTTGCGACCTTTGAAAAGAACGCTCAAAGAAAAAAAACCATGTCCATAAAAGCACCGTTCAATCTTAACAAATGGGTTGAAGAAAATCGTGAAAGTCTAAAGCCACCGGTAGGAAATAAAAACCTGTATAAGGATGCCGGCGATTATATTGTAATGATCGTTGCTGGGCCTAACGCCCGTAAAGACTACCACTATAATGAAACGGAAGAGTTGTTTTACCAACTGGAAGGAAACATTGAAATCTATGTTCAGGATAATGGAGAGAAACGTAAAATGGAATTAGGACCGGGTGATATGTATCTGCACCCTGGTAAAGTTCCCCATTCTCCCGTGAGGCATGAAAATTCTATAGGATTAGTAGTAGAGCGCAAGCGTTTGAGTGAGGATGCGGTTGATGGTTTGCTCTGGTACTGCGATAACTGCAACAATAAGTTGCACGAGACCTATTTTAAATTAAATGATATTGAAACGGACTTCCTTCCAAGATTTAAGGAATTCTATGCTAGCGAAGATTTACGTACTTGCAATGTGTGCGGTACTGTTATGGAAACAGACGCCAGGTTTACTGTATAGATAAGAGCAATCAAAAAATAAAATCCCCAAACTCGAACTTTCCGAGTTTGGGGATTTTTCAGATTAGGGGAATCTGATTACTTCTTAGGTAGCAATACCGAGTCAATAACATGGATTACACCGTTTGACTGGTTAACATCTGCAATAGTTACCATTGCAGTGTTTCCATTTTCATCTTCTACGTAAACATCACCGTCTTCTGTAAAGAAAGTCAACATACCGCCAGCGACTGTTGCAACGCTAGCTCTACCATCGTTTTGCTCAATTAAGGCTAAAACATCAGCTGCATTTACTTTTCCAGCAATTACGTGATATGTCAAAATACCAGCAAGCATAGGCTTGTTCTCTGTCATCAACAATGTTTCTACCGTTCCTTCAGGTAGCTTCTCAAAGGCTGCATTTGTAGGCGCAAAAACCGTAAATGGTCCTGTTCCAGAAAGTGTTTCAACTAATCCAGCAGCTTTAACTGCTGCTACTAATGTTGTATGAGCTTTTGAATTGACAGCATTTTCAATGATATTTTTTGAAGGGTACATTTCTGCTCCGCCTACCATCACTGTTTTTTCCTGCATAGGCTTTTCAGTTTTAGTCATTTTGTCTTTCTTCATTTTTCCATCTTGGGCAAATGTTGATTGACCTACTAATAAAGCTGATCCTACGAGCGCAATGCTCAAAATTCTTTTGTAATTCATAATTAGGGTTTTTAGGGTTATGACGTACAGTACGTCTGTTAGATCATTTTAGTATAAGTTACAGGATCTAACTGACAGGTTTTAACCAGGAATTAACGAGAAAGAAATACAATTGGGAAGTTTTAGGAAAAACAGATCAGCTTAATAGAATGCCTTGAGATTCCATAACCGGTAAATCTATCAGATTTGAATCGGTTATAGAATGTGGCGGTGACATAAAAGTTTTATCATATAACGTTGATCCTAAAAAATAGGTAAGCACAAATTCGTTCATGAAAGGGAAAACATTTTCCATAATGAGTTCTACTTTCATGGAGCTTTTAGGTAGGACCACCTTAAATGCATGTCTGAATGTTGACGTTTTACGACCATCCTCATGCTTTCCACGACTCATGATCATAACAGATTCAATAGGTTGCTCTAAATCATTGATTAAATAGATCATCCAGTCATGAGATGAAAAATCTGCATTCCATTCTTTTACAACGGCTAGATGAACCCCTTTAACAACAGGTATAACAATATCCTTTTTCAATCTAGTTCTTGACCTTTATGTAAATCCAAAGACCTATCAAAGCTATTAAGCCGATACCAGTCAATGCTACCCCAAAAGCAAATTCTAACAAGTCTCCAATAAGAGAAATAATCCCGCCTATGATCAGGATGATAAATATGACAAATGCCCAAACGTATTTCATAATAGTTTAATTTTAGAATTGATATTGTTTATTAAGTCTGTTGTGGTGTTTATCTGCTTCATTGCAACGGAATTCATAAAAATTTCGAGACCGTTTTCTGTTGCGGTTAAAATTACTGGGTAATCGTATTTAGGAAGCCATTTTGATTTGTATTGTTTTTCAAATTCATCCCGGTGCAAGAACTCTAATTGTTGCACAGAGGTTGTGGTTGTTACGCTTTCGCGAAAGCGTCCCCATTCTTCATTCTCTTTAAATACATCAAATGTCAAATCGCAAAGCTTGCACTCATAAGTGGATGGACTCAAGATTTTGTGCGCGCTATCCAGCGCTGCATTTATCTTTCCAGCCTTTGCATTGTAGACAAATATGAGTTTCTCTATGATCATTAAAGGGCGCTGGAAAATTGTTTCAAGAATCGTACATCGTTTTCAAAAAACATACGAATGTCCCCAATTTGATATAGCAACATAGCTATGCGCTCGATTCCCATACCAAAAGCAAAACCGCTGTACTCCTCTGGATCAATTCCACAATTTTTTAGAACTGCTGGGTCCACCATTCCACAACCCATAATCTCTAGCCAGCCGGTACCTTTAGTAATGCGATAATCGGTTTCAGTTTCTAGACCCCAGTAAATATCAACCTCAGCACTAGGTTCTGTAAACGGAAAATAAGAAGGTCGCAAACGGATCTTTGATTTACCGAACATTTCCTGTGTGAAATAAAGCAACGTCTGCTTCAAATCTGCAAAGCTCACATCCTTATCAATGTATAAACCTTCTACCTGATGGAAGATACAGTGCGCTCTGGAACTTATTGCCTCATTACGGAAAACGCGGCCGGGTGATATGGTTCTAATGGGTGGTTTGTTGTCTTCCATGTAGCGCACCTGTACGCTAGAAGTATGAGTACGTAACAAAACGTCTGGATCAGTCTGGATAAAAAATGTATCCTGCATGTCACGAGCCGGGTGATGTTCTGGCAGGTTGAGTGCTGTAAAATTATGCCAGTCATCTTCAATTTCTGGACCCTCACTCACGTTAAATCCTATGCGGGAGAAAACTTCTATAATTTGGTTTTTTACTAAAGATATGGGGTGTCTTGATCCCACATTCATAGGATAGCCTGTTCTGGTCAAGTCTCCTAAAACGCCAGCCTCCTCGTGCTTTGATTCTAGTTGCTCCTTCAACTGCTGTACTTTATCTGTAGCAAGTTGTTTCAACTCGTTAATTGCCTGACCAAATTCTTTTTTCTGGTCATTAGGCACTTCCTTAAACGCAGAGAAAAGTTCCTTCAACAATCCTTTTGTTCCTAAATAATCAATACGGAATTGCTCCACAGCATCAGCAGTAGTTGCCTCAAATGACTTCACTTTTCCTATATATTCCTTAACCTTCTCCAGCATTGTTTTCAACTTAAAATAAGAGTGCAAATTTACGTTATTCTCTACTTCTGTGTGCGTTGCTGCTGCTCGATATCAAACTTTTTATCCATCAATAAACAGCGCTTATTTGGTTTTCTGTAGAATAGGAAAAATGCGGATATTGCCATCGCAGTTACGATCTTTTCATAATATGCCCGTGTTATTGTGCGGGTTTCGCTTTCGCGAAAGCGAAAAACATATGAAGCCTGTGGCATTGAAAACCAGCAACAAACCTAAAAACATCGCGATTCTTAATAACTATTACACAAGTGCGGCCTGTCGTTTTACCAAAATATTTATGTTTGTATTATGCAACTATCCAGCTACATCTCAGAATTGTTATATCGCCATGAGTGCGTTGTAATTCCTGGTTTTGGTGCGTTTATAACGCGTCGTGTTCCAGCACAGCATTTTGCGACCACACATACGTTATATCCTCCTAAAAAAGGACTCAGCTTTAATGAGCAAATACAACAGAACGACGGGTTGCTGGTTAATTATATTTCTACCGTAGAGCAAATTCCATATGAAGATGCTATGCAAGGAATACGTGATTACGTACGCTTTCTAGATCAAGAAATTGATGAAAATGGCGATATTACCATCCACAAAGTGGGACGTTTTACAAGGTCGTCAGAAAACACCCTCACATTTACACCTATGTATCTGGTAAATTATTTGCCAGAAGCATTCGGTCTTACAAAGCAGGAATCTTATGCGATCAACCGTACACCAGTAGCGCAACCAATAGTAGAAAAAGAGGTAGAAGAAACGCCAGTTATCCAGCTGGAAACTCCTAAAACTAAAAGTGCTGCATGGGTTCGTGTCGCAGCCGCAGTTGCTATTTTAGTTGCTGGATCTTACGCAGGACTGGACAGCTATCAAACGCAGGCCTTTAAAGATGGTATTGCCATCGAACAAATGGCTGACGAGCAATTCAAAACAAAAGTACAAGAAGCAAGCTTTTTGATTTCCACACCGCTGCCTAGCGTCACTATGGAAGTTGCCCCTATTATAAAGAATTTCCATGTTGTCGCAGGAGCCTTCCGCGATCCTATAAATGCCGATAAGAAAGTTGCCCAACTCAAGGAACAAGGTTATGCGGCAGAACGCATAGGCGTTAACAAGTACGGTTTGCACAATGTAGCCTTCGGCAGTTTTGTGGAGCGCAATGATGCCATCAATGAATTATACCGCTTGCGTAAATTAGGCAATGAAAACGCCTGGTTGTTGAGTGGGAATTTGAAGTAGGTTTCTTTTATCTTTTTATTTTATTTTGAACGGATCCTATCTTAGGAAAGGGTTTTTAGTAAGCTATACTTCCCTGATTATAATCTCATTCTTTACGATCAAGATCTGAGTGTTCTGTAACAAATCCTTTTGCTCGTCAATAAATTTATTGATTTTGAGTTCTGAATCAGTGATTTCGATAAGGTGTGGATGTTTGAAATGTTTGATTTCACTAGTTCCCCAATGGATGGTTTGATTAGCTAAATATCCCTTGTTTACATTTAGATGCAGTACTTGATGCAAGTTTGAAACCTTGGCTCTTTTGATCAGCTCCGTTGTGAAATCTGAGGAATAAATTTTTTTCCAAAAGGATAGGCCATTTACCTTCTGACCGTACTCAAAATAAATACGTATCGTAATTAAGTTTTTCATTTTTTAGATCTTTTATTTTTGACGGAGGATAGCGGCAATCCTTTTTCCCGTAGAAATAAATTGTGCTTGGGACTACCTATGATTTGAGAAGAATAGACTCCTGAATGACCAGAAAATAAGTATGCCGTGCAACAGGCTAACCCAATAAAAACACCTGACTCAATTCCAAAAAGCTCTATTCCCATAATTGTACAAGCTATGGGAGTATTTGTTGCACCTGCAAAAACAGCTACGAAACCCATCCCGGCTAATAACCCCATAGGTAACGGTATAAACCAAATTAGAACATTTCCTAAGGCTGCCCCTATAAAAAATAACGGAGTTACTTCTCCTCCTTTAAATCCAGCTCCTAATGTAAAGGAGGTGAACAGTAATTTGAAAATAAAATCATAAGAATTAAGATTTACCTGAAACGCATCTACAATCGTTGGAATTCCAAGTCCTATGTATTTAGTGGTTCCCATAAAATATATGGCAAGCGCTAAAACCACGCCGCCGATAGCCGGTCGCAAAGGAGAATATTTTATAATTTTTCCAAAAAGATGCGTCCAAAAATGGGTGGATTTTGAAAAGAGCATGGCTACAAGACCAAAAATAATACCTGCAAGCAGGCACCATAAAAGGTTTATAGCTGTCATATCTGCCACATTACTTATCGTATATTGAGTATGGGAAATACCCCAAAGCCTACAAAAATAATCTGCCAGCACTGCTGCCATAAAACTCGGAACAATAGCATCTAATCTAATTCTACCAAGAATCAGTACCTCCAGCGCAAAAATTGCTCCGGCGATAGGCGTTCCAAATACAGAAGCAAAACCAGCGCTTATTCCCGCTATTAATACAATCTGCCGGTCTCGTTTTGAGAGATTTAAAATTTTGGTAAATCGGTCAGCAATAGCTCCACCTATTTGAACCGCAGTTCCCTCCCGACCAGCAGAGCCTCCAAAAAAATGGGTCAATACAGTACCAAAAAGAACTAGAGGCGCCATTCTAAAAGGAATTATCTTTTTAGGGGAATGGAGTTCTTCTAACAATAGGTTATTTCCTTTTACAACGCTATTTCCATATAAATGATAGGATAAACCTATTATAAAACCTCCTATAGGTAACAGCGCTATAATCCATAAATGAGATTCCCTCCAGGAGGTTGCCCATTCTAAACTTAACAGGAAAAATGCAGAAACACTTCCCACGATACCGCCGAGGATTACACAGATTAAAATCCATTTTAAAAGATATAGTAAAGAAGGAATCTGTTCGAAGGAGAACAGGAATTTTTGAAGTCTCAATTTTGTCATAGTACCTTTAATGCGTGATTCTACAGTGGTATGAACCATTAACGGTAGAAGTCATTAGCTCCAGATGGAACGGTTAAGGGCAGACCTCATTGCCAAATTTGAAATGTAAAGATACTTAAAATAAATAATCGATAACCAGTTGCGCTAAAACGAACTGATGGCGCGTTTATGAAAATAGACCCTTTAAAATTATGTGTTTTCTTCAAACCTAGATTAATATAGCAGCATTCCTTATGTTTAAACAATGAAATATGTACCGGAAAATTCATCGGGCAATCTGTGTCAAGTATGTCATAAATTGCCATAGGACTCTCGCGAAGGCGATATCCAAAGCTTATGACAACCCGTTTGATAACATGACTGTATCCATAATTCAGGTGGACAACGCTAGTTCTATAACGGTGGTTCTTCACAATCAAATGCAACTAGAATAAACATTCACAGTAAAAAATACTGAATCGTTTTACGTTCGTTTGCAGTCGAGAACAGATAGGAAAAAAAGAACACTATGAAAATCCTGAAATTTACTTTAAAGCTTCTTCTAGGAATCATCGCCATACCGCTGCTGTATGTTCTTGTTTCCTTAATCTTATCCATCATCCCTGTAAATACCGATTCCCAACGTGACAGCGATAATGAAACCATTTACCTATCCAGCAATGGGGTGCATCTGGATGTGGTGTTGCCTATTGAGTTGATGGAAGATGAATTGTTAGAAGGACTGAACAGAACTCCGAATGATCGATATTTTAGTGTAGGTTGGGGTGAGGAAAACTTTTATATCAATATGCCAGAATGGAGCGATCTGACATTTAGCACTGCATTTAATGCCGCTTTTCTGGATAATACGACCTTAATGCATATTACCAGATACTCATCCACAGGCGATAACTGGATAGAAGTCAAATTATCTAAAACCGAATTGAGCGATTTGAACCAATACATCCAGAACTCCTTCCGCTTAGATGATGCGGGAACTAAAAGAATTCTCCCTGATGAAGGATACGGCTCAAGAGACGATTTCTACAAAGCGGTTGGTCGGTATTCGTTTCACAATACGTGCAACAGTTGGATCAATAACGGCTTTCGCGAAAGCGGACTTAAAGCAGCACTCTGGACACCATTTGATTTTGGGTTGATGGGGAAATATGAGTAGAAAGTTATTACGGGAATTTATAAAAAAGACCTGTCCTAGATATCAAAATTGCGGAACCTCAAAATAACCAACATAAGAATAAGACTCCTCGCCTAGAAACTTACGTCCAACGTGCTTTTTGCGAGAGGAATGCAAAAACACAGATTGATCTCGCCGTGCACAGCGATGCAATCAGGAATGGTTGAAGGTCCAATAGACTTTTTTAAAGTTATAAATCAGGGTCAAAGTTTAGTGGAATTACAACCCCTCTGACCAAAACCCGCTCGCGTTTGCTTTGCGCACCTTTCCTTTTCTAGGAAAGGAGCTTTTTATATTGTGCATGAAAACTTACTCGTTAAATAAAAACTAGAAAACTTGTTAATGACAGTCTTATCCGCATTGCAACGTACCTTTGCAAAAAAAATAAACAATGGACAATCGCACGCCCAGACACTCCTTTACCACAGTAACTGACCTTGTTTTACCTAGTGAAACGAACCCGCTAAATAATTTATTCGGTGGAGAATTGCTGGCTCGTATGGATCGTGCCGCTAGTATTGCGGCCAGACGTCATTGTCGTCGTGTAGTTGTGACGGCATCTGTTAATCATGTCGCATTTAGTCGTATGATTCCTTTAGGAAGTGTGGTAACTATTGAAGCTCAAGTTTCTAGAGCTTTTAGTTCTTCCATGGAGGTTTATATGGATGTTTTTATTGAAGATCGAGAAAGTGGCGAGCGTACCAAAGCAAATGAAGCTATTTATTCTTTCGTAGCGGTGGATGATACAGGAAGACCAGTGCAAATACCTTCTATACACCCAGAGTCAGAAGAGGAAAAGCAACGCTATGATGCCGCATTGCGCCGCAAACAGTTAAGTCTGGTCCTTGCAGGGAAAATGAAGGCAAAAGATGCTACTGAATTGAAAGCGCTTTTTGAGTAGCTCAAGTTTACTCCTGTCTCAGTACTAATTATTTTCAAACGCACTTTATAAACCTGCTTGTAGGTTCCAAATATTGCTTGGTTTAATGCGTAAAGGGCCGGCCTGCCAGAAGCACGACAAACAGGTGACGAAATCCTTTTAAAGCGTCATAAGAGTGTGGTTATTGGCTTGAAAAATTTAAAGTGTACAGCCACGCCAATAGCGTGGGGAACGCCCAAAAAACTAATAACATAGAAAAACCCCTTATTTAATTACGTAAAATCCATCGTGCAGGGTCTTGAGTAGATGCCTCTTCTAAAACAACAAATTGCATTTCAGTCACTCCAGCATAATCTGTAAAGATTTCTCCTAATGAAGTTAGTGTGTTTACCTTCTCTCCCTTGTGTACACTGACGTTTCTTAGGTTCCCATAAATGGTTGTGAAATTACCATGTCGCACGTGAACCGTCAATATTCCATCTCTAGACTTAACTACCTGAGCCACCTCTCCATCAAATACCGCTCTGGCTCTTGTTCCCTTAGGTGATTGAATACGCAATCCATTAGAAGGGATCTGTATGCCAGGCAACACTGGGTGTGGCTGGTTTCCATAACGTCGAGTGATCACACCTTCAGCCACTGGCCATGGCAGTTTCCCTCGATTGTTTGTGAAGTTTCTGGCGAGAGCCTTGGCTTCTGGAGTTAGGAAGAATTTTCCTTTAGTCGCACCTACTTTTCCTTTGTTAGATGCAGCAATATCGGCTTCAATGATTTTGCGTATCTCACGATCAATTTGCGCTCTTTCCCGTGATTTTTGTTGGATTTCTGATGCGTATTGCTTTTCATTTTTCCGAACTTCCACCAGTAACACAGTCTGCTCCTCTTTGTCTTTTCTAAGCGCAATACGTTGCTTTTCGTTTGCTGCAAGCACTTCTCTCTTCTGAATTTTTTCTTTTTCTAACTGTATATTTTTATCCTCTAGCAAATTACTTTTTACAGTGATTTCATCAGCTTGCTTTTTACGATAATCTGCATAAGCTTGTAAGTACTGCACTCTTTTATATGCCTGTAGAAAATCCTCTGAGGATAACAGAAACATCAAACGGGATTGATCGTTTTTTGATTTATAGGCCTTGACGATCATCTCGCCATATTCTTTTTTCAACCCCTTGATTTCGGTATTCAGCTTTTTAATTTCAGTCGCATTTGTATTGATGCTTCTAGTAATCAGGTTTGCTTGTTTATTTGTGATGTTGATGATTTCCTGAGTTTTGGAAATTTTAGAATCAATCGTCTGTACTTGGGACAAAACAGAACGTTTATCCTTCTTTGCACTAGACAGCAATTTATCGTATTGATTAATTTCAGCCTGCACGGCAGCGCGACGTTGCTCAAGCTTGGCTTTTTCCGACTGAGCCGTTATTGTTGAAATTCCCGCAATGAAGAATAGCATAAGTAATAGAAATGACTTCATTAAAAGGTCATGTTTTTATAGTTGCTGGGCATATCAAATGGGAAACTCAATTCCTGATCAAACTCAACGTTATTAAGTTGGAGTTCTACTTGTACTAATTTTCCGTTACTGTTAGCATTAATAGAAACGTCTTGGGGCACTGTTTTTCCAGTTACATTTTGATAGGTCAAATATCGAACGTCCAGAGTTGTGTTTTCAGATTTTTTAGCAATAGATTGTTGGCCTACTTTAAAATCTGACGGTCGCAAAGCAAATAATTTCTCAATAACACCCGCCTGACGGAATTCATATCGATTATTGACAACAGTATATTCCATACTATTTAATGGCTCAATTACCTGACCCAACATCAAATTCTCTAGCTGCTCATAAGTTAATTCCTCACCTAAAAAATTAGAAATAATTTCAAAATCTCCATCAAAGGAGCGCTTATCTATCTTTTCATAGAATTGAACTCGATCTGGAGTGATACTAACTTTAGCTACCGTAAAGCCCAGAACTCGTGCACTCATCCAGATTTGCTTTCCTTTGTCCATACGCAAATCTACGGTTACCGATTGCGATTGATTGGGATCTTGATATTTAACATTCATTCGTGATTGTAATGTTTTAAACTCAATCGCCGCAGTATTGTGAGATTTTATAATCTTCATTTTTGCTGCAGATGCCACAGCGTTTCCAGTCACCTTTTTTGTGCCACCACAGGAAATTAGAAACAATGCGAGTACTATTCCACAAATTCTTTGAGTCGTCATATATTTTAATTTGAAATTGCTTTCATTTTTAATTTTGTCTTCTTCACGTTTTCCGCATCGCCCAGTTTTTCATAGGCAATCACCAGCTGTCCGTAAATGTCGTTTTCTAGTTGTGGCTCATCCAGTAAAAAGGAAAGCCCTGTCTCTAACTGTTTCACTGCCTTTTTATTATTCCCCAATTGATTTAAAGCTGCGCCATTGATAAGATACAGTAAGGGCTGCGACGGATAAATTTCTAGAGCGTTAGTTGATAGCGTTTCCGCTTTCGCGAAAGCACCCGTATCTAAATATAGTAATGCTGTGTTCCTTATTAGTTCAAAATCCTGATCGTTTAAATTCATGCCTATCTCGTAAAATTTTAATGCTGCCTGCAGCTGCTTTTCATTTTTATAATAATCTCCCAGTCCACGATACGCCTCCACATTTTCCACGTTATCCGTGAATTCTATAACAGTAGATTCTATCTCAGTTTGCGTGACACCAATGTTAACGGCAGTGGTTAGAAAATCCTTGAGTACCTCCATTTTTACAGAATCCTCCAGATCATCAGATTCAAAGATGCGCTTCATGCTTTGCATTCCTTTTTTCAACTCGCCAGAATCCAGGTAAATCTTGTACAGCGCGACTTGTGCAGCATCACTGTCTGGAATAGCGTCGTTGAGTTTCTCTGCAATCTCCTGTGTTTTTTCCATATTATTCATACGGCTATAGCCATAAATAAGCTGAATGTACAACTGCTCGTTATCTGGATCTACTGCCAATTTTTGCTCCAGCTCTTCCAGGTTATCAGTTATTCGTTCGTCTTGTTGCTGGTTGTTTTGCAAGGATCGCCGTAATGCATCGCGCCGTTCATTATTTCCTAGTTTCTGATCTAAATCGGTTATGGTGGCGAGTGCTTTTTCTCGATTATTAATACGCAGATACGCAACGGGCAAGAGCTCCTCATAATTTGTATTGTCACGAGCCAGTTTTTCTAAAACAGTGACGGCTTTGTCATATTCCTGTTCCTGATTGTAAACTTCGAGCAAATTGTCCATCAACCACTCGCGCTCTCCAGAGATTTTGATAGCAGAAAGTAGATGGGATTCCGCTTTCGCAAAAGCCTTACTCGCCATATAATTCTTTGCAAGCTCAAACTGAACCGCACCATTTTCTGGCTGCAAGCGCTCGCAAATGAGTAGTTTTTCAATCGCGCGATCGTGATTCTCCCGAGCTTTTTCTGAAAGCGCATCAAAGAAATTTTCCTTAAATGCATCAGAAACCACACCCAGATCGTCCTCATTTACATCCACAGCCGCCACTCCTTCCTGTGCCATAGCACCGAAAAAAGATAGCAACACAAGAGAAAACAAGAGCTTTTTCATGAAAATGTTGATCTTCAACAATTATTCCAATACCGAATAATCACCGATACTGATATATTTGAAATTACCGTCGAACTTAACATGGTTACCTACCATAGCCTCGTCCAGCGTGGCATTCTTTATAGTTGAATTGTTCTGTATCAAACTATTGCTTATCTTAGAATTAATGATCACACTCCCAGAACCTATGCTCACATGTGGCCCAACAGTGGAGTTCTTGATCACTACATCATCTGCAATTACACAGGGTTGAATGATCTCAGAGTTCTCTAATGTTGCCTTTGTCTGGAGCTCATCGCTACCGTCGCTGACCATAAACTTCATGATGCGTGTGTTCGTGTCAATCGCAACTTCTTTATTCCCACAATCCATCCATTCATCAACGGTTCCCGTTTTGAAAATATTGCCAGCGGCCATCAATCGCTTGATACCATCGTTAATCTGGTACTCGCCCCCATTGATGATCTCATTCTCAATAACGTATTCCAGTTCTTTCTTAAGATCTGCAGTTTCCTTGAAATAATAGATCCCGATAACCGCCTGATTGCTTATAAACTCCGTAGGCTTTTCAACCAACTCTGTGATTTCTTCCTTATCGTTAAGCTTAACAACACCATAAGCTTCTGGCTTTTCCACTTCCTTAGTCCAGATAACTGCATCTGCTTCTGGGTCGAGTTCAAAACTGGCACGAATCAACGTATCTGCATAAGCCACAACTGCGGGTCCAGAAAGGGATGGTTCTGCACACATAATGGCGTGGCCGGTTCCCAACGGTTCTAGCTGGCGGTAAATACTGGCTTTAGCACCTAGACTTTCTGCCAGTTCCTTCAAACTCGCGACTACACCATCACCAAAAAAAGCTGGATCGCCCAGAATAAATGCGATTTCCTCTACCGGCTCGCTTAAAATCCGCGCAATATCGCGTACCAATCGGTGAACAATAGGTTTATTAGCAATCGGAATTAAAGGTTTAGGAACGGTAAGGGAATGTGGTCTAAGTCTGGAGCCGCGACCGGCCATGGGAACGATTATTTTCATAGGCAACTTCCCATGAAAATGGGAATCTGTTTAATGGTTTTGTAAAGCACGAAGGTAAAAACTTTAAATCTTAGAGATCAGTTAAATAAGAGGACTTGAATTTTCCGAGATTTGCCCTCGATAATAAATTTGTTTTAGATTTTTAAAATTCATGCCTTCATCCGAAGCTTTTCAATTTTTCAAAACAAATCAGAATGTGAGCCTATCCTAATTAATTTAATTGTGTGATCTTCTTCAATTTGAAACCAGATATTGAGTAGGATTGGCTAAGTGTAATATTCCCAATTGCCTTTTTTTCATTTCAATTTGTGCGGAACTATTTTTTGGGTATTTGAGACAAACAATTCGCTTTTATTAGTCTTAGGGTTGCTGAGGTAGGTTTAATATCAATTGCATCCTTTAAAATTTATTGAACATAAGAATCTATACTCCAGCTATAAAGATGCTAAAAACTCATCTAAATCAGTTATTTCTTCTAATTCTTTACCACTATGCGCTTCCTCAATCGCCGCTATTGTTTCGTCATTGGGAATGTTCCATATATCCCTACGTATCAAAATTTCGAGATAATCGTTCTGACTTAAATTCTGATCCTTGGCCTTCTTTCTGAAACGTTCGAATAGTTCCTGATCTAATGTGAAAGTTAATTCTACTTGGACTTTTTCTTGTTTAGACATATATAAGGCGTTTTTTCTTTAAAGATAATGACAATGCGTTTTACAAAGTAAACCTATAACGCTATTTTATTGCCAATCAATAAATTGAGAAGTCCCCAAATCATTTCGCACCCGTACTCCCAAAACCACCAGCACCACGATCTGTATCACTCAAAACTTCCACCTCTTCCCAAGTCGGTTGTTCGTGTTTTGCGATGACCAGCTGCGCAATGCGCTCGCCGTTTTCTATGATAAAATCCTCATTTGATAAATTGACTAGAATCACGCCTATCTCACCACGGTAATCGGCATCAATGGTTCCTGGAGCGTTGAGAACTGTAATTCCCTTTTTTGCGGCAAGACCGCTGCGTGGACGTACTTGAGCTTCCGTTCCTACAGGTAATTCTATGAATAAGCCTGTTTTTACGATGGCGCGTTCCAGTGGTTTTAAAGTAATTGAATTTTCAATAGATGCTCTTATGTCCATTCCAGCACTACCTATAGTTTCATAGGCGGGCAATTTATGAGCAGATTTGTTGATGATTTTTACAGTCATTATTTTTTCAATAAGGATTTGATAAATGATTTTTCTCGACTTAGAATGAATAACGATACTATTGTCGCAAGCGCGATTCCAGTAGCGTACATCTGCCAGGTGTTGGGCCCAAAGTAATCGCGGATTCCATAAAAGAAAAAGGCTGTGGAACTTATAGAAATCCCCAGATACAACAGCATATTCTTCACGTCATACGGAATGTAATAATGCTTTCTACCCAATAAATAGGAAACGACCATCATCAGCCCATAAGCAGCACAAGTGGTCAGTGCACTTGCCATATATCCTATTTGCGGAATTAGCAGAATATTGAATCCTATGGTTATCGCAGCTCCTAAAATCGAAATGTATGCGCCATAGCTCGTCCGATCTGTCACTTTGTACCATACCGAAAGCGTCTGGTAAATACCAAAAAATAGATAAGCAACCAATACTATAGGAACAATATCCAGCGCTTCCCAATATTCCTCGGCAATGATAGCGCGTTTGATCAAGTCGATAAAAACAGTGTACGACAACAATGCAATGGAACCCAGCACAACGAACATTTTAGTAATCATGGCATAAGTTGCGGTGGCGTTCTCACTTTTAGATTCGCTAAAAAAGAAGGGTTCTATGCCTAGTTTAAACGCAGTGGCAAACAGCGTCATTCCTACGGCAACGCGGTAGCATGCGGTATAAACACCTACTTGAGCGGTGGAATCTTCTGGCAGCAACCATTCTAGTAATATTTTATCAAAAGTCTCATTGATGGCAAAGGCAATTCCTGCAATCAGAATAGGAAAACCGTACCTCAACATCTTTCTCCACAACACCGAATCAAATTCCCACCTGCGGAAGTAGATGCTGGACACCACAACAAGCGTCACAAAACTGGCACTCATCAGTGCAATGAAATACAACTCGACTTTATCTTCTGGTAGAAATTGTGACAGCCCGGGAATATCTTGCAACCAAATCAAGAAAACAGCCGTCATCCCAACAGATATAATGACATTGATCATTTTGATCACCGCATATTTCAAAGCCTTTCCGCGAGCGCGCATGTAGGCGAAAGGAATGACCATCAACGTATCAAAAGCTAGAATCCCGATCACCCATTTCCAGTAATCAGCCGACTTGCCCGACCAGTCGGCAATTTGATCTAAGCCTAGGAAAGCGAAAACTACAAATACCAGAGTTGTTCCTAACAAGGACAACAATCCGGTACTGATAACTTTGTTTTTATCTTCGTTTTCGCTGTAAAAGCGAAAAAACGAAGTCTCAATCCCGTAGGTTAAGAAAACGTTGGCTAGAATAATCCAGGAAAATATGATAGAAACCTCGCCAAAAGCAGTTTTGCTAGGCAGATATTCCGTCAATAACAAGGTGAGTAAAACCGTCAGCAATCTGGGCAAAACCGTTGCCAGACCGTAAACAAAAGTGTGTTTAAAAAGACGTTGTATGGAACTCAAAGACAGTTGTTATTGAACGTCAAAGGTACAATTAAGCCTGCATTTCTATGATGGGAATTTTTGCGTTAAAACTTGCTTTTTAGGCAGATTATTGAGGTTTTGACGGCAAATCCATCGCAGACTTTTTTTGAACTCCCTTAATTTTGGTAAAGGTGAACTTCCCGTCTTTGACAAATTTTACGATCGCCTCATCATCTTCTAAATCAAATGGAAACTTCTCTTCATTCTTAGTTGACGCGTTACCGTATTCCTTTTTGGGATCTAGATTCATGTTCATGTCTGGTTTAGTATTGAAATTAGTTGAAAACCTAGCAATGGTATATCGAGGAGTTCCTGTACTTATTTCTACAACCGTTGTAGTCATTCCCTTATAATAGACGATTTCCACACTTTCTTTATCTGCATCAAACAAGGGTAAAAATAGGTTAATCCCACTGCCAGAACCTGGAATTCCGCCAGTCCAGGATTGAGCGAACGGCTGATAATCACCGGTAAATGGCCCAATGGTATTCGTGATTTTCTGTGAAGAACAACTGGAGATAATTACGGTAAAAGCAAATAGACACAGAAATTTCATAATTGGATTTTCATTTAATCTTCAACGACTGTGCCGTTCCTTAAAAGTAACGCAACCATAATTAGGCAACATTTCTATCTTCCAGTTGCTTGATTTGATCAAACTCATTTTCCTTTTCAATTTGTTCTTTCTCAATATCATAATCATCCTGCAAACCCAACCAGAACTTAGCTGAATTTCCAAAATACTTGCTTAACCTAAGAGCTGTATCCGCTGTGATCCTGCGATTGCCTTTCACGATTTCTGAAATACGGGTTTGCGGTATTTTTAAGTCTTTTGAAAGTCGGTAGGCCGTTATTTCAAGAGGTTCCAAAAACTCAGTTAATAAAATTTCGCCTGGATGTATATTGTTTAATTTTTCCATGATTTTAATGATAATCTATTATTTCCACTTGACTTGCTTGACCCATTTCCCATTTGAAAATGATTCGCCATTGATTATTAATTCTAACACTATAGAAATCTTTCCGTTTGCCGGATAGCTTTTCAAGGCGGTTGGATGGCGGTACTCTCAAGTCATTTATATCTTGGGAGTTGTTCAGCATCCTTAACTTACGTCTTCCGCTTTGTTGAATATCGATTGGTAATTTCTTCACTCTTGTTCCACTCCAGATTTTTTCCGTTTCTTTTGTCCCAAATGAAATAATCATATCTTTTACGTTACTAACGCCAAAGATAAGTAAAAATTTGTAGACTTATAGACCTAATAATTCTAACTTAAATTTGCACTAAACCACACCCATGAAACTTTATCTCGTCCCAACGCCCATCGGCAATCTTGCAGATATGACCTACCGCGCCGTAGAGATCTTAAATTCGGTTGATTTGATACTTGCAGAGGACACGCGCACCAGTGGCAAACTCCTCCATCATTATGAGATCAAAACGCCCATGCTTTCCTACCACATGCACAACGAGCACAAAATTTCTGACCATATCGTGACTAGGATAAAGGGTGGTGAAACCATGGCCTTAATTACAGATGCTGGAACTCCTGGTATCAGTGATCCTGGGTTTTTGCTTTCGCGAAAGCTGATTGCCGCAGGACTTCCAATAGAAAGTTTACCTGGTGCTACTGCTTTTGTTCCTGCACTGGTGTGCTCCGGTTTGCCCTGTGATAAATTTGTTTTTGAGGGTTTCCTGTCGGTAAAAAAAGGCCGCCAAACCAGACTCAAAGAACTTGCCGAAGAATCCAGAACCATCATCTTCTACGAATCACCCCACAAACTCCTCAAAACCCTAGCCGACTTCCAAACCCATTACGGCGCAGACCGCCAGATTTCCATATCGCGTGAGATCACAAAAATGTTTGAAGAACATTATCGAGGCACTGTTACTGAAGCTTTGGAGTATTTCACAGAAAAGAAGCCTAAGGGAGAGTTTGTGCTGGTGCTTGCTGGCGCTTAATAATTATTACCAATTTGGTAATTAATAGTATCTTTGCGGTAAATAATTACTTTGAGAGTTATTGCCAAAAGTACTTTACGGAAATTCTGGGAAATTAATCCAGACAGCGAGCAACAATTGAAATCGTGGTATCAAGAAGCTTCAAAAGCTAATTGGGAAAACCCAAATGAAGTTAAACTGAAGTACTCCTCGGCAAGTATCTTAAAAAATAATAGGGTCGTTTTCAATATTTGCGGTAATAAATATCGATTGATTGTCGACATTACTTATTTGAGAAAACAAGTTTTTATTCTGTTCATTGGTACTCATAATGAGTATGATAAAATTGATGCTAACACAATTTGATATGGAAATTAAGGCGATTAAAACAGAGCAGGATTATGAGGATGCATTGGCAAGATTAAAATCTATTTTTCATGCATTGCCAGATACTCCTGATGGCGATGCTGCAGAAGTTCTCTCTATTCTTATTGAAAAATATGAAGACGAACATTACCCAATAGAAATGCCAGATCCCATCGAGGCGATAAAATTCCGTATGGAACAATTGGGAATGAAGCAAAAAGACCTCGCAGAAGCGGTAGGCTTTACAAGCCGCGTAAGCGAAATTCTGAATCGAAAGCGTAAATTGACTCTAAATATGATCAGAAAATTGAGTGAAACCTTACAAATACCCACGGAAGTTTTGGTTCAGAAATATGATTAGATCCGCAAAATTTAATTAATTCAACATCAGCTTTCCTTCCAGTACAATACATGCATCACCGGTTATAGAAATATGTTCATCACTCAGAACAGCAACTTCCAGAATTCCCGTGCGCTGTGAACATTGAAAAGCTCGCAACTTTGTTTTACCTAGTTTCCTGGCCCAATACCCAGTCAAAAAAGTATGCGTGGCTCCGGTCACAGGATCTTCATCGCCACCGCTCCAAGGCCAGAAATATCTGGATTCAAAGTCAAAATCGGATTGATTTGATTTTGCCGTGACCACAACACCGCTTATGTCGCTAATTGATTTCTTCATAGCCGCAAAATCTGGATTTAGGTTTCTGAGTTCATTAACGTCTTCCAGTTCAATCATCAACTCTAGATTTTCATGATTGTAGCCGCTGTTTTTGATTTCTTTGATTCCCATGGCAGTTAATAATGCTGCTGGAACATCGCGACCTACGATCCCATAGTTGGGAAATTTTAGAGAGACTTTTTCTCCACACCTTACCGCTTGCAATTCTAATCCTGAACCTGTTTTAAAATTTAATTTATTCAAGTTAGAATCTTGCTGAAATAGAATCTTAGCACTGGCTAGCGTTGCGTGACCACAGAGCGGAATTTCCATTATTGCGAAAAGTATCGGATGGAAAAGTAATCACCTTGATTTTGTACAAATGCAGTCTCAGATAGATTGACCTCTATTGCAATGGATTGCATGACCTGATCTGAAAGGGGTTCTTCCAGCAAACAAACTCCCGCAGGATTTCCTTTAAACGGTTCGCTGGTAAATGAGTCCACCATGAAATAAGAAATTGACTTAATCATTGTCGTACTTTTTAAACTCCAATTTCTCTGACCTTCCCTTCTTAAAAATATGATTGCTGTTATAATGTCCAGCACGCAGTTTTTTCTGCTCTTCTATAGGTAGCTGAATTATCTCGTGGCATTCTGTGCTGCAAGTGTTTAAATATTGCACTTTACATTCCTCGCATTGAATGAAAAGCAAATGACAGGCCTCGTTAGCACAGTTGGTATGGGAATCACAGGACTTCCCACATTGATGACAATGGGCGATTACCTCATCGCTAATCGCTTCAGACAATCGCGCATCAAAAACAAAATTCTTCCCGCGAAATTTATTCTCTAATCCTTGTTCTGTTACCTGACGATGGTATTCTATGATCCCGCCTTCTAGCTGATATACATCTTCAAAACCACGGTGTTTGTAATAAGCACTCGCCTTTTCACAACGTATACCACCGGTGCAATACATGACTAGTTTCTTGCCTTTTTTATGCTCCTTGATTTCCTCCTCAATAATGGATAGACTGTCTCTGAACGTATCCACATCTGGTGTCCAGGCATTTTCAAAATGACCTATCTCGCTTTCATAATGGTTGCGCATATCGACTAGGATCGTGTCTGGGTCTGCAATCAATTCATTGAACTTAATGGCATCAACGTGGGTTCCTATCGCAGTCACATCAAAGGTCTTATCTTCTAATCCGTCAGCAACAATTTTAGAACGAACTTTTACCTTAAGCTTTAGAAAACTCTCGTTATCATGTTCACGGGCAACATTCAATCGAACGTTTTCAAGAAAATTGATTCCGTCGAGGAAGTCCTTGAAGTCGGCAAACCGGTCTGCGGGAATGGAAAGCTGGGCGTTGATGCCTTCATGGGCAACATAAATACGTCCCAGGACTTCTTGCGCATCAAAGGCTATGAATAAATAATTTCTAAATAAGGCTGGATTCCCGATCTGGGCATACTGATAGAAAGAAATCGTGAGCCGTTCCTTACCGGCCTCACGTATTAACTCACGTCTTTCTTCAGCACTTAATTTGTTGTACAGTTGCATGCTATAAACGTCTAGTGTTGAAGCGGCAAAGGTATCAAAAAGACGAAAGACCGCTGCGTTGCAAGAAACAAGAAGTAAAATAAATCTTTTCTTATGGAGCAGTTTTGCGTTAGGGATTGAAGTGAAAATCCTTTTTAAGCATTTTACGCTTAAAAAGATTGCAGCGTAAAGCCCGACCAACAGTATTGAACGTTAGTGAAATGCTGGTGGGAACGCCCAAATGAAACTCGAACTTTTATTTTACCGCTTTCGCAAAAGTAAAAACCTACAGTTCCAACCGTTAATAACCATTGCTTCATCCTATTGGAAACTGATATCCTAACGCCTATTTTTACGTAAAATAAATAAAATGGCAGACGATAAAGAAAAAGCAGCAAAAGAGAAGGCACTCAAATTGACGCTGGACAAGCTGGATAAAGCATACGGAAAGGGTACGGTAATGAAAATGGGGGATCGCCAGGTGGTCGATATCGAGGCAATCTCTACAGGATCGTTAGCTCTTAATGCTGCGTTAGGAGTAGGTGGTTACCCACGTGGTCGTGTGGTAGAAATCTATGGACCAGAATCTTCTGGTAAGACGACACTCACGTTACACGCAATAGCCGAAGCTCAAAAAGCGGGCGGCATTGCAGCTTTTATTGATGCAGAACATGCTTTTGACCGTTTTTATGCAGAAAAATTAGGGGTTGATCTAGAAAACCTTATCATTTCCCAACCAGATCATGGAGAACAGGCGTTAGAGATTACAGAGAATCTAATACGTTCTGGAGCAATTGATATAATCGTTATTGACTCTGTTGCAGCATTGACTCCTAAAGCAGAGATTGAAGGAGAAATGGGTGATAGTAAAATGGGGCTTCACGCACGATTGATGTCTCAAGCTTTGAGAAAATTAACGGGTACGATTTCTAAAACTAACTGTACGGTAATTTTCATCAACCAGTTGAGAGAGAAAATAGGTGTGATGTTCGGTAATCCAGAAACTACTACTGGTGGTAATGCATTGAAGTTTTACGCATCTGTACGTTTAGATATAAGACGTTCTACGCAAATTAAAGGTGCGGCTGGAGATGTTCAAGGAAATAAGACTCGTGTTAAGGTGGTGAAAAACAAAGTAGCTCCGCCATTCCGAACGGCAGAATTTGACATTCTTTACGGTGAGGGGATTTCTAAAATAGGTGAAGTAATTGACCTAGGTGTAGAATATGAAATCATCAATAAAGCTGGTTCCTGGTTCTCTTATGGAGATACTAAATTAGGTCAAGGACGTGATTCTGTAAAAGCAATTTTACAAGACAATCCAGATTTAATGGATGAGCTGGAAATAAAAATTATGGAATCTATCAAAATGGCAAGCGCTTAAAGCCAGCCTTTTGTAAATCTATTGAAACCGTTTTAAATTTTAAAACGGTTTTTTTGTTTTTAGTACGCAACCTTTTAAGTTTTTATGCATCTAGTAAGAAAACAGCTATGAGATTAAAAATGATTTTGATGTTGGCATTAGTAAGTGTAGGCATCACTTCTTGCGACATCGGTGATGATAATGATTACGCGCAAATACAATATCAACTTGCCGAAGTGACTTCTGTAGAAATGCCTGAGAATTTGAAGTTCGGAAAAGTAAATGAAATCGTTGTACGGTATGACAACCCCACAAATTGTAACATTTTTGCAGGATTTGATGTGCAATCAAGACTCAATGAACGTGATGTTACGGTTGTAACTACTGTTCGAGAAACAGGTGATTGTGACGAACTTAATATTCCAACAGAAAAAACTTTGAAATTTGTTGCAGTGAGTAACGGCACTTACACTTTTAGGTTTCTTTCAGGAAGAGATGCAGATGGTGAACCAGAATACCTGGAGTTTACAGTTGAGGTAGTCGAATAGATTATTTATTAAATGTGGTTCAGAAACAACTTATCTATAATTGTAAGAATGGCGATCGCAAAGCACAAAAAGAGCTTTACGATCGTTATTCTAATACCTTATTCGGGTGTTGTTTGAAGTATGCACCCAACTATCAAGAGGCCCAAGATATTCTTCAAGATAGTTTTCTAACCATATTTAAAAAAATAGGACAGTTTGAAGATGCTGGCTCTTTTGAGGGCTGGTGTAAAAGAATTACAATCAATGTTGCTTTACAACGCTATCGCGGCACAAAAGTATATCGACTTGAAGATGGAGATTGTGTTATTGATGAGGTGCTAGAGATAGAAGAGCCAGATAACCTGGGAATGCAGGAAATGTTGCTTATGATCCAGCAGCTACCAGATAGGTATAGACTTGTCTTTTCGCTATACACATTAGATGGTTATGGGCATAAAGAAATTGCAGACATGATGCAAATTACAGAAGGAACATCTAAATCTAACCTTTCTAGAGCCAGACAAAAATTGCAACACATGATTATCAAATGGCGCGAGGATAATACCTGCAATGCCAGCTAATAATGGAAGATAAAAAAAACATAGACCGTTTATTCCAGGAGCGTTTCAAAAATATTGAAACACCAGCTCCAGCTGATGCGTGGGAAAATATTTCCAGCAATCTGAATAAAAAGGACAAGCCTGACGTTTTTCCTCTATGGTGGAAAATCGCTGGTATTGCAGCGGCGCTCGTGCTCATTTTTTCTGCTGTATTGTGGAATTCAGAAGAACCTATAAGCCGTGAAAGCATCGTTATAGAAACCCCAGCAGATTCAGAAAACGCTGATAGTAATGTAGATACTAATAGTGATCAAAGTAATTCTAAAAACATTGCTCGCGATGCAATTGCAGTAGATGAAACTGAAAATTCTCAAAGTGATGAGAATCTGCAAAACAGAACTGGCGAGCTCAAGAATAAATCTAATTTTTCAAAGGATCAAAAAAGTTCGAATGAAAAACAAGGAGGTTCTTTTCAAAACACTTCTCCAGAGCATGGTCAAAATGCCTTAGCAAATAAGGCTAATTCAAATCCTAAGAATTCTGAGAAATTGAACGGTGGCGGCGTCACTGAAAGTATTTCAAAAAGAAAAGGAATTGCGTCTCAGGAAATTCCTGATGTTGAAGAGAAAGTCAGTAAGGATTCTAAGATAAGTTTAGACGCAATAGCATCTATTGATGATGAAAGAAATAGCGATGCTAATAGCGCTCCAACACTTCAAGAAATTGCAGCAGCGGAAAAAGAGAAATTATCAGAATTCAAATCATTAGAACAAGATCTTTCTCTGAAAAAATGGAGTGCCGCCACGGTTGTAGCTCCGGTGTATGCAAACACACTAGGTGGATCATCTGTAAATTCTCAGGTAGTGAATAATGCAAATACCGCTGAAGTTAATTTAAGTTATGGTGTAGCAATAGCTTATAATCTTTCACCGCGATGGAGCGTTCGCAGTGGAGTGAGTCAAATACGTATGAATTACAATACAGAGGATATAAATTACGGATTAAAAGCAAGCACATTTGATGTCAACAGGAGCAGTGCCGGGATTGCCTTTGATCCTCGTGCTGTTAATAAAATCGGAACGTCTTCTCTAAACGATTCCTTTGCGCAGGAGCTCATGAGCGCCTCAACCTTTGCTAGTTTAAGTGGTGAGTTATCGCAGCAATTGGGGTATATAGAAGTGCCTCTGGAGGTGAAGTATAGGTTGATGGACAGCAAGTTCGGTATTAGTATATTGGGTGGTATGAGCGCACTTTTTTTGACAGATAATGAAGTGAGTATAAGCAACGACGGTCGCAAATTAGAGTTAGGAGAAGATGCTAATTTTCAAAACTTTAATCAGAGTGCAAATTTTGGTTTTGGGGTTGATTATCGATTTACAGAAAGGTTAGGGATATCTGTAGAACCTACCTTCAAATATCAATTGAACACCTTACGCAATGACACCGCAGACTTCAAACCTTACACCATAGGTGTTTATACGGGTTTGATGTATAGATTTTAACCACAGAATGTTGTCATTGCAGGCATCTGTGGGGATATGAAAAAGAAGATTGAGGTTGGTTAATCATTAAACTCAATTCATGCGATGATCAATGAAGCCGCTCTGTTGCTATGCAGAGCGGTTTTTATTTTTAATCAGCACTTTACACTTCTCCTGTTACTGATATTTCAATAGATCGTTAAGAATGATGGTACGCACGCTTTCGCGAAAGCGGACTTTATCTCCAGGCAATTGCAACCCGGCAGTTTCCTGAATTTCATGTGTTCTAGCGCGCATTCTTCCCAAGGATCCATGAAAAAAAGCAAATGGCAACCTTTTTTTATTATCATAAAAACTGATGGGAACGACCGGTATCTGATGCTCAATGGCAAGTCTAAATGCACCGTCCTTAAAGTTATCAAGTACAATTGATCTGTCGTCAGGGACACCTCCTTCTGGAAAAATACAGATGCCCACTCCAGCATCCAGACGATCGCTAGCTCGCTTGAAAACAGCCTGGCGACTGTGAGCGTCGCTGCGATCCACGAGAATACAACTGCGCTTATAGAAAAAACCAAAAATGGGGATCTTTGCAAGGGAAGCCTTACCGACAAACACAAACGGATTCTTTGCGACGATCAACATCAACATGATGTCTAACATACTCGTGTGGTTTGCAACGAGCATATAACTCTGCCCTTTTATCATTCCAGCGTCTCTATAAATAATAGGTTTCCAGCACATACCATATACAATGATATATGCCCAGATTTGAGCTACTTTAAAAAACTGAGGATAGGTTTTTTTAGAAATGGTAAAGACCGTTAAGAAAGGTGCCAAAACAATTATAGGAATGCCTATCAGTAGGTAAAACCACAATCTATAGAGTGGCATGAGAATAAATCGAGTCCATTTCATGAGTGTCAAAAATAGCAGAATTAAAATACGTGGCAACCTCTATCTTCCCCACTTGTGGTTTACACTGCTTAGGAATTACCTTTGCAGCTCAATACAGAACGATGGCTAGAGTACTTACAGGAATACAATCTACTGGAATCCCGCATTTAGGAAATGTATTAGGCGCGATTTTACCCGCCATAGAAATGTCTGCAAAACTTGAAAATGATTCTTTTTTGTTTATTGCAGACTTCCACTCCTTAACCCAGATTAAGAATGGAGCAACCATGCGAGAAAATACGTATGCTACAGCCGCTGTATGGCTCGCTTGTGGTCTAGATACGTCACGTACTACTTTTTACCGTCAAAGTGATGTTCCACAAGTAACCGAATTGAACTGGTATCTAAATTGCTTCTTTCCTTATCAAAGATTAACGCTTGCGCATGGTTTTAAGGACAAAGCAGATCGCTTAGACGATGTAAATGCTGGGTTATTTACATATCCTATGTTGATGGCTGCAGATATTTTAATCTATGACGCTCTTGTGGTCCCTGTAGGGAAAGACCAGTTACAACACCTAGAAATGGCACGTGATGTAGCAGGTCGTTTCAATAATCAAATGGGAGAAACACTTATCGAACCTCAAGCTGAAATCCAAGAAGGTACTATGTACGTACCAGGAACAGACGGTCAGAAAATGAGTAAATCAAAAGGAAACCTCATCAATATTTTTCTTCCCAAAAACGAACTAAAAAAGCAGGTAATGTCCATTGAAACGGATAGTACTGCTCTTGAGGAACCTAAAAATCCAGATAGCTGCAACGTATTTGCCATTTATCAATTATTAGGCAGCCCTAAGGAAGTAAAAGAAATGAGAGCCCGCTATGAAGGCGGTAACTACGGTTACGGACATGCAAAAAAAGCTTTACTAGAATTGATTCTTACCAAGTTTGAAATTCACCGTGAAAAATTTGACCATTACATGGCCCATAAAAATGAGATAGATGAAGCACTGCAAGAGGGCGCTGTCAAAGCTAGGGTTATTGCTAATGGAGTGTTGAAAAGAGTTCGCGAGAAGTTAGGGTATTAAAGACTCCGTTTTCATAGGAGTGGACTTAAGTCCACCCCTATGAAAAATAGCTCTTGTTGCTCACGCAAGCATAAATAGTTTTCCTGGCAATGGCTTTACGACGCCTTTCAATTCCATCGACATGAGAATGGAGGCTACTTTATGGACTGGCATTTTAAGGTTAAGAGCAATGATGTCGAGCATTTCCTTTTCAGTTTCTTTTAAAAGTTGATAAATCTCTTTTTCATCATCATTTAACTCAACAAAGAGTTGTTTTTGGATAGCCACCTTACTTTCTTGCCATCCTAAAATATAGGGAATATCAGCTGTTTTTGTGAGCATGTGTGCTTTGGACTGTTGAATCAAATCATTACAACCTACAGAATATTTATCATTAACTCTACCGGGAACCGCAAATACCTCTCGATTATAATCACAGGCAAGGCCCGCAGTGACCAGAGACCCGCCTTTACCAGCACTTTCTATAACTACTGTGGCCTCGCTCAACCCAGCAATAATCCTATTACGTCCTAGAAAATTCTTGCGGTCAAAGGGATCCGTACTCCAGAAATCCGTCACAAAACCGCCATTTTCTTTTACATCATTGTTGTGGGCAGCATGATTGCGCGGATAGGTTTGGTTCAGTCCATGCGCCATTACCGCAATGGTTTGCAAACCGTGTTCTACGGCAAGTTTATGAGCAAGAATATCGACACCATATGCATAACCGCTAATAATAGTAGGTTTGAGTGGTGCAATTTCTGCAATAAATTTTTCTAGGAACGCGGCTCCCTGGCTGGTGATCTGCCTTGTTCCTACAATGCTTAATGTGTATGGATTACTCCAGTCGATCTTTCCGTTTTCGAAAAATATGGTAGGCCCATCGACGCAATATTGCAGGCGCTCTGGATAATCGTCGTTGTAATATACCCTGTATTTAAGTTTGTTTTCCTCAATGAATTTAAGCTCATTTTCTGCTTTTAGAAACAGATCTTTTGCTTTAATGAACTGGCCTTTTTTGTCGCCTATTCCTTCAATCGCTGCAATCTCACGATAGGGTTGCTCAAAAACAGCGGCAGCACTACCGAAGGTTCTGACCAGCTTTTTAGCCATGATATCGCCTATTAGAGGCGCTTTTTTCAACGCTAGCAGCGATAACAATTCCTGTTGGTCCATCAACCGAAGATAAACGGATTAGGATCAAGTATGATTTCAGAGTAGTTATTTAATTGATTTTCAGCAAGAACCCCTGGGAAATCTCCTTGGTAATTTTGCATGGTTGTCATGATTTGAAAGTGCAGGTGTGGTGAGTAACCACCGTTTTCTAGGGGTGTTCCCAAGGTTGCAATTTTTTCGCTTTCGCGAAAGCGAACTCCCATTTCCCATCCCTGCATATCACATTTTGAAAGGTGTCCATAAAGACTGTATAGCTTCTTACCTTCAAAGTCATGCTCTAAAATTAAAGTAGGACCGTAATTTCCCGCATCACCATTGTCTGCAAATGAGTGGATTTTTCCATCCATTAAAGCATGAATACTTGTTCCCGCTGGCGCCCACAAATCAGTCCCCATGTGTACATCTCTAACCTCACCATCTTGAAATCGAGTCGATCTGCGGTACAAAGCGCGCTGTTCCTTAAATCCACCGTGAGCTATGAATTTACCATTCTTTGAGCGCTTCTCTTCTAAATACTTTTCAAAAGTCGGAATATTACTCACGTCGTTTTCCTCCCAAAATGAATTGCTAACCGATAAATCTATAGAAAAATAATCAGCCGCTTTATACTGCGGATTTAATAAGGCTTTAAAAGTCATTTGGGTTTTCTAAATACGAAAAAGTGTTATCAAGAATCACTGCATTATCTATATTGCGTCAGTATGATGACGGTATTTAGATAAATTCAATAGATAGAAGCTTTTTATACATTCATTTCAGGTATCTCACCTTCTACAATTAATGTTCCTTCGGTTGCTTTTTGAATCTCTTCAACGCTTACTCCTGGTGCTCGTTCGAGGAGTTTAAAACCTTTATCTGTGATTTCTATAACAGCTAGATTTGAAACCACCTTAGTAATGCAATTAACTCCTGTAAGTGGCAATGTACATCGCTTCAAAAGTTTAGACTCGCCCGCACGGTTTGTGTGCATCATGGCTACAATAATGTTTTCTGCACTGGCTACCAGGTCCATGGCACCGCCCATTCCTTTGACCATTTTACCAGGTATTTTCCAGTTAGCGATATCACCATTTTCTGCAACTTCCATCGCTCCTAGAATCGTCAAGTCCACATGCTGACCGCGTATCATCCCAAAACTTGTGGCGCTATCAAAGAAGCTCGCACCAGGCAATGTAGTAATGGTTTGTTTACCGGCGTTAATGATATCTGCATCTTCTTCACCTTCATAGGGAAATGGTCCCATTCCCAAAACGCCGTTTTCCGACTGGAATTCAACATCAATTCCATCTGGAACATAGTTTACTACTAATGTAGGGATTCCTATTCCTAGGTTGACATAGTAGCCATCCTTGACTTCCTGAGCGATTCTTTTTGCAATTTGTTCTTTACTAAGACTCATTATAATTTGTTGATTTGCTAATTTGACAAAAGACTTTCTAATTCCTAATTATCAAATTCATTAATAGATAATTTCTAAGATTTCTAGAGGACATTAGAAATTGATGAAGTAATTCTAGAATTTTTCCTCAAAGAAAACAGCTGAATTTAGCTGCGCACTCGTGTCGTACGTTGCTCTATGCGCTTTTCATATTTTTCTCCCTGAAATATACGTTTGACAAAAATTCCCGAAATATGGATTTGATTAGGGTCCAATTCACCGGCGGGAACAAGTTCTTCAACCTCAGCCACTGTAATCGTTGCTGCACCGCACATTACTGGATTAAAATTTCTGGCGGTTCCTTTGAAAATTAAATTTCCAGCAGTATCTCCTTTCCATGCTTTAATAAAAGCAAAGTCGGCTTTAAATGCTTGTTCTAAAATGTGTGGTTTGCCATTGAAATCTCGTTCTTCTTTACCTTCGGCCACTTCTGTACCGTATCCAGCTGGTGTGTAGAACGCTGGGATTCCTGCTTGAGCCGCACGACAACGTTCTGCCAGAGTTCCTTGTGGAACTAATTCTACATCTAGTTCACCGCTCAACATCTGTCTTTCAAACTCGTCATTTTCCCCTACGTAAGAGGAAATCATTTTCTTGATTTGTTTGCCCTGAAGTAAAAGTCCCAAACCAAAATCATCAACTCCCGCATTGTTGGAAATGCAAGTCAAATCAGTCACTCCTAGTTTGACCAATTGTGCTATACTATTCTCAGGAATTCCAGAAAGGCCAAAACCTCCAACCATCAATGTCATCCCATCTTCAAGACCGGTTAGTGCTTCCTTTACGCTTGCCACTGTTCTATTAATCATGCAATAAATTATTTGCTATGAAAATACGGAATTTAGACGTAGAATATTCGGTAATAATTGAGAATGTGAATGAGGTATGTAGTAAAGTCAGGAACGTTACATAGTAAATTGATTTAATAAAGAATTCTTATCCACGATCCTGCTCCCTCGCCAATGGAGCAGGCTGGAGCGAGATGTCTTTGATCTTGATTCTTGATTCTTGATTTCTAATCTTACTCATTTTCAACTACATCAGAAGCTTGAGAACTTATCCGAATGATATCAGTTTAGACTATGTCTTAAGATAAAAAATCACACCTAAATTTGTAGGGGCGGGCTTAGACCGGCCTTTATGGAAATGCATTTCACAATCAATTATAGATTATTAGTGTATTTTAAAATTAACTAACCTCCAAACAATCCGTCATCAAAATGAATGCGCGGTGTTGTATTTCACTTTCTAGTTGAAAGGGTTGAGTTGAAAAATATTCAATGATAATTGAAAATGAGAGCTAATCTATACCTCATCAAAATTAACCTTCACTTTTGCACTTGTTGGGCTAGCCTGACAGGTTAAGGTCAAACCATCAGAAACCTCATCATCTGTGAGAATGGCATTTTTGCGCATTTTGACATCGCCTTCCTCAATAAATCCTACACAAGAACTGCAAATACCACCTTGACAAGAATAGGGCGCATCGATGTCATTTTTGAGCATGACGTCTAGCATGGTTTCATCCCGACGCATGGTAAAGCTATGTTGCTCGTCATCTAGAATTACAGTTATCTCTGATAAATGACTGTCTTCTGTGATTTCTACCTCGCTATCTGCGGTGGTAAAAAGCTCGAATTTGATATTTTCTGCAGTAAGTAATTTCTTTTCGATCAAGTTATCCTTGACCATGTGGATCATTTCTTCAGGACCGCAGAGATATGCTTTTGCGAAACCTGACTGTCGTTCCTTGGCAGGCAGAGCGAACTCATCACAGTCTTGTTTCAAGAAAAAATTCAGATTTGATTTTGTAATCCTTCCAAATAACGCATCCTGACGCTCTTCCCTGCTGAAACAATATTTTAGGATCAATCGATCTTCATATTGATCTTTCAAATCATTGAGTTGCTCTAGATAAATAGTCTGGCTTTCTGTTTGATTGCCATAAAGCAATGCCACTCTATTTTCAGAATTGCTGTTCAACGCGGTTTTCAAAATAGACATCATGGGAGTTATTCCACTACCCGCAGCTATCAATAGGAAATTCCCTGTTTCAGTTTTCTCATGGACAAAAAGTCCGTCTGGTGGTGCTACTTCTAGCACATCACCCACTCGCAATTTCATGGCATAGTTTGAAAACACGCCTTTATCTACAGCCTTTACCACTACTTTCAAAGCATCGTCTGATGGAGCGCTGCTTATGGAATAAGCCCTGCGCAGGTCAGTGCCATCCACAGTGGCCTTTAACGTTAAATATTGTCCTGCAGTGAATGAAAAAGCTTCATTAAGATCTTCTGGGATCTCAAAGACAATTTCCACAGCTCGTGGTGTAACTTTAGTGACTTGTTTTATGGAAAGGGAATGAAAGATCATGCGTCATTTAATTGGGTTGCAAAAGTAAGAAACAGACCTATAGTTGTAACATTTTTAATTTTATCTTCACTAATTGGTCATCTAACCAAATCATTATGTTCAAACTTTTTGCAAATCTCGAATGGAAAAGCTTTGTCAGGTCTGCAGCCTTTAAGCAAAATCTATTTTTAAAGATTATTATTGGCTTTTTTGCGATCGTCTTTTTATTAGAATTTGCTGGTGCCGGAGCAGTAAGTTTTTACATTATTGAAGGATTGATTGAGGATGGAAAGATTACCGCTACAAATCCATTTGAAGTAGTAAACAAATTTCTCATTTACTGGTTTGTTATCGACTTAATTTTTAGATACTTCATGCAAAAAATGCCTGTATCTAACATAAAACCTTTGCTCTACCTTCCTTTTACTAAGGGTAAAATTGTAAAATATGCTTTAGGAAAAACGGTCGTCTCTTTTTTCAATATCCTGCCGGCCTTCTTTTTTATTCCGTTTACCGTCGTTTTACTTATTGAAGGTTATGACCCCATAGGTGTAATAAGCTGGCACATTGCCATGCTATCAATCACCTTACTTCTCAACTTCTTAAACGTATTTCTCAATAATCTCAATAAGGTATTTTATCCAGTACTGGCTATTCTAGTAGCTCTAGGGGTTTCTCAATACTATGGTTATTTTGATGTTACTGCCTACACGGGTCCTGCTTTTGAATTTTTCTATAACCAGCCGTGGAGTTTTATCATCCCCTTAGCACTTGCTTATGTGACGTACAAATATTCCTATACTTACTTTATAAAGGAACTCTATCTAGATGCAGGTTTACAAGCTAAACATGAGGTAGCCAAAACAGAAAACCTAGAATTCCTGGATCGTTTTGGTAAAATTTCTACATATTTAAAGAATGACATAAAACTTATCAAGCGCAACAAGCGTGCGAGAACTACCTTCATAATGGGTTTCTTTTTCATTTTTTACGGGCTGTTTTTTACCGCTGGAATATATGGCGGGTCCGATTTTGGGAAAGTGTTTGCCGCTTTGTTTTGTACTGGTGGTTTTCTATTCAGTTTTGGAGGACTGGTACCATCTTGGGACAGCAGTTATTATAAATTAATGATGTCTCAAAACATTCCCTACCGGGAGTTTTTGTTGAGCAAGTGGTGGTTGATGGCCGTTGTGACTGCGATCAGCACATTACTTAGTTGCTTCTACGTTTATTTTGGAATTGAATGGCTGTGGGCGATACTTGCCGGTGGTGTTTATAACATAGGCCTCAATGGAACGGTAACTCTACTGGGAGGTGCTTTTGTAAAAACCCCTATTGATTTGACCAGCAATAAAAAAGCTTTCGGTGATAGTAAGGCATTTAATATAAAGACGCTATTGCTCACCATTCCTAAAATGGTGCTGCCTGTACTGATCTATTACGCTTTTGCACTTACCATAAGCGATGCCGCAGGGTTTATCGCCATTGCGGTTACTGGATTGCTGGGGTTACTCTTCCGCGATAGGATGTTTACGCTTATTGAAAACATTTATAAAAACGAGAAATACGACACGATTGCTGCTTATGCACAAAAAGATTGATGTCCCTATTACTCACGTTAGTTCGCTTTCGCGAAAGCGAGCTATCATCAAAATCACTACAACCCATTAAATTTTAAGAAATGATCGACATACAAAATCTCTCTAAAAAATATAACGACACCACCGTTCTTGATATCGAGAGCCTGCAAATTCCAAAGGGTCAATCCGTTGGGCTGGTCGGGAATAATGGTGCTGGGAAAACAACTCTGTTTTCGCTATTTTTAGATTTGATCCAGCCTACTACTGGGCATATTATTTCTAGCGACATACGGGTCGATGAAAGTGAGGACTGGAAACCATTTACCAGTGCTTTTGTGGATGAGAGTTTTCTAATAGGTTACCTGACTCCAGAGGAATATCTCTATTTCATAGGTGAGTTGCGAGGACAGACAAAAGAAGATATTGATGCGCTCATGGTCAAGCATGCCGATTTTTTTAACGGCGAGGCAATAGGTCAGAAAAAATACCTGCGCGACCTTTCAAAAGGGAACCAGAAGAAAGTAGGGATCATAGCCACATTAATAGGTGATCCTGAAGTAATTATCCTAGATGAGCCTTTTGCAAACCTAGATCCATCAACACAAATACGATTGAAAGCGATTATCAAAGAGCTTTCTCTTAATCCTAATGTTACCATGCTTATTTCCAGTCACGATCTAGCGCATGTTACTGAAGTAGCACAGCGGGTAGTTCTTTTAGAAAAAGGTAAAGTTGTCATGGATAAGGTGAAAGATGCGGGTACCTTTGCACAACTGGAACAATATTTCATGGGAATTAGTGAGTTACATGCGGTACCGGTTGAAGAGAACGCTGCACCTGTAATAATTGAAGAAGAATAAATATGTCCCCAAAAATTAAAGTATTTCTTATCTACGGTTTGAGTTTTTTGATTCTTTTCTCGATCGCCAGATTGATTATGGTTCAATTTTATCCAGAACCCACGCTTTGGTTGACATTTATTCCCTTGGCTTTCGGAATGATCCTGGCGCCTAAGCCACATATTGAGGAATCTGAGGAAGGTCGGGTTTATGGTCTTAAAAGTATATTTTTCAAAAAGATAATTTACATCTCATAATCACCTAATGTCTCTTAAACTAAAAATGTATCTCATTACTAGCCTGAGCTATTTGGGTATGTTTTTGATTTGCTGGACTATTACGTCCGCACTATTTACGGGTGAATATTCCGTATGGTCCACCTTTATTCCAGTGATGGTCGCCTACGTCCTGTCGCCTAAACCGCATGTTGTAGAGGCACAATCAGGAAATCAGTATGGAGTAAAAAGTATCTTTTCTAAGAAAATCATACGCTTAAAATAATCTGGAAAATCCGACAGGTTAAGGGTTGTAGTTAATTCCTTATTTTTGACCATAGTTACAATATCATGACCACCTAACAGTTATGATAGCTAGAAACCAGAGCTCGCTTGAAATACATTTCTTCCTATACGATTCTGATTACCTGCATATTGCTAGTTTTTGCTAGCTGCAGTCGTAAAAGTGATTCCTTTATATCGCGCAACCTTCATGCAATAGGCACAGAATATAATGTCCTATATAATGGAAATCTAGCTCTAGAAGCAGGCCTTGAAAACATTGAAGCAAATTATGGCGATAACTATTGGGACATTCTTCCTGTAGAACGTCTGGCTGTAAAGGACGAAATACGCATTAGCACTGATGATCAAACAGATCCCAACTTCAAACGCGCAGAGGAAAAGGCCGTAAAAGCGGTGCAGAAACACAGCATGCAAATTGATGGCGAGGAGGTGAACCCACAGATTGATGAAGCTTATATGCTCCTGGGAAAAGCAAGGTATTATGATCAGCGGTTTATTCCCGCTCTAGAAGCTTTCAATTACATCCTACAATTCATGCCAGAATCGGATAACATTCGGGTGGCAAAAATCTGGCGTGAGAAAACCAACATGCGTTTAGAAAGCAATGAGATCGCCATTGAAAATCTTCTAGACCTGATTACAAAAGACAGTCTTGATATCAATCGCGAAGAATTGATTCTTGCTAACGCCACGCTGGCACAAGCTTATTTAAACATTCAAAAGACCGATAGCGCCTTGATCTACATGAGTCGCGCTGCCCAAAAAACAAAAGACCGCTCCACAGAGGGGCGCTATAAATTTATCGCGGGCCAGCTTTTTGCCCGGGAAGGACAAAAAGTTAGCGCTATTGTCCACTTTGACCAGGTTATTGAACTCCATCGTAAAATACCGCGCAATTATTATATCAATGCTTTTATTGAAAAGATCAAGTTGCGAGACACCATTCAAGAAGGCGACGATGAGTTACTTGTCATCCTTGATAAACTGGAAGAGGATCGTGAAAACAGACCTTGGCTGGATCTGATTAATTATAGAAAAGCTATATATCTGGAGTCCGTGGATAGCGTGGATGGAGCGATTGCCTATTACAATAAATCCTTAAAAGCAGGTGATCAGGATTTATTCCTACAAGGAAATACTTATGATGCACTAGGTCGCATTAGTTTTGATGATGCTCGGTTTGAAACAGCTGGAAAGTATTTTGACAGTGCTTCCACAAAATATTTGAACAAGTCTAGAGAGCAGCGATCTGTTTTGAAAAAACGAGAAAACCTAGCTGACATTATTCTGTATGAAAACAACCGCCGCAGCGCTGACAGTATTTTATCTGTGATTGCTATGAGTGACGATCAACGGGCTAATTATTACAACGTTTACATCAATAAGCTTAAAGAACGTGAAGCACAACTAGCAGAACAAGCTGAAATTACAGAAGCAAATCTTGCCCAGCAAAAAACAGCTCTTTCGACCATTAAAACTAACAATAACCTTAATAACAATAGATTAGGACCACCAGGAGCGCCTGTTGATAATGCTGGTTTCTCTGGAGATGACAATGGCGCGGTGTTTTATTTCTACGTTCCCGCTACTGTAGCTCGTGGGAAATTACAATTCAGATCGGTTTGGGGTGGTCGCCCACTCGAGGATAACTGGAGGTTATCCAGCACTAGCTCTGGGCTAATTGATCAGGCTACAGAAAACCAGGTCACTGCTATTGAAAACAATGGAACGGCGCCAGAATATCTGGCATCCTATTACATTGATCAACTGCCACAAGGAGATATAGCCCTAGACAGCATTGCAGACTCCCGGGATTTTGCATATTATCAACTGGGCGTTCTTTACAAGGAGAAATTCAAGCGCAAGGATCTTGCTATCGATCGCTTTGAGACCTTGTTGACCTATGAGCCTGAGGAAAAGTTATTGTTACCTACTTTATATAACCTGTATTTAATGGGTCGCGATGGGAGTGATAACAATACCGCTTTCGCGAAAGCGGAACAATACAAATCCACCATCATATCAAAATATCCTAACACGAGATATGCGCAAATCTTGCAGAATCCCGAAAGTGCACTAGACAATACCGGCAGCCCAGAAGGAATTTACAATGGCATTTTTAAGGAATATGAGCAAGGAAATTATGCAACAGTCATCACACAAACCGAAGAGCAGATCATCAGATTCAACGGTGATCCCATTGTTCCAAAACTAGAGCTCTTAAAAACCTATGCCACTGGAAGGTTGTATGGTTTCAAGGCCTATAAAGAAGGTCTTGATTTTGTAGCATTTAATTATCCCAGTAGTGCAACCGGTCAAGAAGCCGCAATTCTAGCTGCCGAAGCTGAAAAATTGAGGATTCCAGAAACCTTTGTTCCAGAAGAGGGCCTAGACAGTTTCAAAATTTTATATCAAGTCGCAGCATCAGACACCACAACACAAGAGAAACTTGCTGCACAGTTAAAGCAAGGCCTGACTGCTGCTGGCGAACAGCTCACCTATTCCATAGACGTTTATTCACCTAAATTTTCATTGATAGTTATTCATGGTTTCAATAGCAAGGAGCGTTCTAAAGAAGTAGCAAACTATCTTGAAAAGTCTAAAAATAAAATTGGCTTACCAAAAATCTCTGTTTCTATCGCCACAGATAATTACAAAATCGTCCAGGTTTATAAAAGCCTAGACGATTATAAGAAACAGTCTCAATAAAAATCCAAGCATGAAATCAAATAAGAATACAGAAGTAATCGGGAATTCACAAAACCGTATTGCACAAGGAACAATAATTACTGGTGACATAGAAAGCGAGGCTGGTTTTAGAATAGATGGGGAAATCAAAGGCACGTTAAAAACAAAAGCTAAAGTTGTTATAGGAAAAGACGGGAAAATTGATGGAACTCTAGAATGCTCTAATGCAGATATAGAAGGTTCTTTCTCTGGCACATTGAAAGTAGACGGTTTGTTATCCCTAAAATCAACAGCGATTATAGAAGGTGAAGTTTCTACTCATAAACTATCTGTAGAGCCTGGAGCGACTTTCAACGCGTCCTGCAATATGAGTAGTAATGTGAAATCAATGAATAGTGGAAGTAAAGAGCAATCTGCTTAAAGAAGCTCACCTTTGTTCTACTCTATTGAATTTATTTGCAAAATATTCTAATATCAGTAGTGTGGAATTATCAGTGTGGAACAATAATCTTTGCTACCATTTTAACATTGAGACGATCCTAAAAATAAGAACGCGATACCATTCTTCAAACGTTAAAAGAGAATAGAATGTAATTCCTTAAACAACTTTTTAAGCCTCGTATATTTGCAGCTTAATTTTATCTCGTGAATTTTTACCTTAAAACCTTTCTTCTAGTTCTACTGCTTTCACTTGTTGCCTATGGTGTTCATTCCTGGCTCATTGTGGACCCAGCACTTTCTCTGGAAAAAACCTATATTTTTCTGGGAGTTGCCACTTTTATAACGGTTAGCGGTTTGAAATTTACACACAATTATGTTCCAGATAAATTGGGGTTCGGTTTTCTGGCATTGGTATTTGTAAAATGTGGAGCTGCTCTTCTCATATTTCCTGACCTATTGAATGAAGATCCTGCTTTAACACAGGCAGAAATGTTAGGGTTTCTCACTCCATATTTCATCTTCCTATTTATAGAAGTCACTATTGTTATTAAATGGCTCAATGATAATTGATTGAACCTTTTTTTATAACCAGTACTTGTAGGTTTATAGAGATCAAATAATCGAAATAAAGAACTGTTTTAAGATTGTTTTTTGTCATACATTTGCACCCGAATTAAAGGACCTAACTTTTTAAGGTGATTTTCATGTTTAGAGCTTACTTAAAAACAGCTTTTTTTGCTTTGTTACTCGCTGCTTCTTCTGGGATGCAGGCACAGGATGATCATCTATTAGATCATGATGTCCACGTTACTGATGCCGAAAATGACGGCAGAGTTAATACTAAGGACGAGATAGATTCCTATATCGAGCATCACTTAAAAGATGTTCACGACTTCCATTTATTTTCTTTTACAAATGATGCAAACGAACGCATTCATGTAGGATTCCCGTTGCCAGTCATTGTCTGGACTACAGAAGGATTGAAAACTTTTATGTCTTCTGAGTTTCACCATGATGATAGCGGTGAAGTCCTGGTTCAAAAAGGCGACGTGACACTTGCGAAGTACCATAGCAAGATCTATGAGATTGACAATGGTGCAAATGTTCTCAGTTTTGATGAAGAGCTTCATCCCAACAATGCCTATAAAGTACTAGACTTTTCCATTACAAAATCCGTTTTCGGATTGTTGCTTATAGGATTGTTGATGGTCTTTATGTTTGGAACACTAGCTAAACAATATAAGAAACGATCTATTCCTAAAGGATTCGGCCGTGCGTTGGAACCTTTGGTTTTATATGTAAGAGACGAGATGGCTCGCCCTAACATAGGAGTGGAGAAGTCTAAAAAGTTCATGCCTTACCTGTTAACGGTATTCTTCATGATCTGGATCGCAAACCTTTTAGGTTTAACTCCGTTAGGATTTAATATCACTGGACAAATTTCAATAACCGTTTGTCTTGCTTTATTTACATTCGTTATAGTACAGTTTAACGGAAACAAGGATTACTGGAAACACATTTTCTGGATGCCCGATGTTCCTATCCTTATGAAGATCTTCCTAATCCCTATTGAACTATTGGGAATCTTCACAAAACCATTTTCATTATTAGTGCGACTTTTTGCAAACATTACGGCAGGTCACGTGATAGTTATGGGTCTGGTTGCTTTGACAATTACACTTAAAGAACAGTTTGGTGTTGTAGGTTCCACTGGTTTGTCCCTATTCCTCACGCTATTCTTGATGGTCATAGAATTATTAGTAGCTTTTCTACAAGCCTTTATTTTCACATTGCTTTCTTCCCTTTTCATAGGAATGGCGGTTGCAGAGCATGATCACCCAGAACATACGGGTACGGGAGAAGAAGATGTAGATATAGTTAGAGAACGTTTTGTTTAATTTTTAAATCGATTGTTATGTACAATTTAATTGGAGCTGGTCTTATTGTAATAGGAGGTGGTCTCGGTCTTGGTCAAATAGGTGGAAAAGCGATGGAAGCTATCGCTCGTCAACCTGAAGCAGCTGGAAAAATCCAAACTGCGATGATTATCATCGGTGCACTTCTTGAAGGACTTGCATTTGGAGCGTTACTACTAGGAAAGTAGTAAATCCATTAAAACTAAGTCAAGCTTGTAACGGTTGGTTACAAGCTTGATTTTAATTAAAGATTAAAACATTTAGAACACCTTATTATGGAGGAATTAATCAACGACTTTTCGCCAGGCTTATTTGCCATGCAGGCAATTGTATTAATCATCTTGATTATCTTGTTAGGTAAATTTGCATGGAAACCTATATTAAGCGCTCTTGACGATCGTGAACAGGGTATTGCAGACGCACTTGCTGCTGCAGAAGATGCAAAGCTTGAAATGGCTAGACTGGAAGCATCAAATGAAGCTGCTGCTCAAGAAGCACGTGCACAACGCGATGTGATGATGAAAGACGCACGTGAGATCAAAGAGAAAATGATTTCTGATGCCACTATTCAAGCTCAAGAAAAAGCCGATACTATTATAGCTAACGCTCAAGAAGCTATACTAGCAGAGAAAAAAGCAGCTCTTGCCGATATTAAATCACAAGTGGCTAATCTTTCTGTAGAAATTGCAGAAAAGGTGACGCGCCAGCAGCTTTCTGAAAAGGATGCACAGCTTGCACTAATTGATAAAATGCTGGCAGAAGCCAACATCTAGAAGATATTTATGAAACTTTCAAGAGCAGCATCCCGATACGCCAAAGCCATTCTCGATCTAGCAATAGATAAGAAGGAAGCGGCTGCCGTGAATGAAGAAATGAAATCTGTCCTAACGACGGTTCATAAAAATACAGAGCTTCAGGATTTTCTAAAAAGTCCCGTAGTAAAGACAGAACAAAAACGTGGTGCATTGCGTCAGATATTCAAAGATGCTGGTGGAATTACCATGGGTGCCTTTGACTTGATCGTTGATAACCAGCGTGCAGATATATTAGGAGATATAGCAACTAAATATATCCTGCTTTTTGAAGAAATGAACAAGCGTGAGGTTGCCACGGTAACTACAGCGGTTGAAATTACTCCTGAGCTAGAAGCTAAGGTTTTGGCCAAAGCAAAAGAACTTGCTGGAACTGAAGTAACTTTAGAAAAGAAAATCGATCCTAGTATTGTGGGTGGGTTTATTCTAAGAGTAGGCGATAAAGAAATTAATGCAAGTGTCCACAATACATTAGGTGAACTCAAAAGAGAGTTTGCCAGTAAATAGATAGTAAGAAATTTGAGTTCTTTTCGCTTTCGCGAAAGCGGTATTTTGGAAATTGCAATATTAAAATTAAGAAAATAAATAAAAGTTTTGTCCTGCTTAGTTTGTCCGAGCATAGACGATTAAAAAGTATAAATAGAACAACATGGCAGAAGTAAATCCAGCAGAAGTATCTGCAATACTTAAGCAACAATTATCAGGTTTTGACGCTACAGCATCCCTTGATGAAGTAGGAACAGTGCTTACCGTAGGTGATGGTATCGCACGTGTTTATGGTCTTTCAAACGCACAGTATGGAGAACTAGTTTCTTTTGCAAGCGGGATGGAAGGCATCGTTTTGAACCTTGAAGAAGACAATGTAGGTGTGGTACTTTTAGGCCCCTCTGTTGAAATCAAAGAAGGTGACACGGTAAAGCGTACAGAGCGTATTGCTTCCCTTAAAGTAGGTGAAGGAATTGTAGGTCGTGTAGTAAACACACTGGGTTTACCTATCGATGGTAAAGGACCTATAGAGGGCGATCTTTATGAAATGCCTCTAGAGCGTAAGGCACCTGGAGTTATCTATCGTGAGCCTGTAACTGAGCCTATGCAGACTGGTATCAAAGCGATTGACGCAATGATTCCCGTAGGTCGTGGCCAGCGTGAATTGGTTATCGGTGACCGTCAGACTGGAAAGTCAACAGTTTGTATCGATACAATCATCAACCAGAAAGAATTTTACGATGCTGGCGAGCCAGTTTATTGTATTTATGTTGCGATAGGTCAAAAGGCTTCTACTGTTGCATTGATTGCTAACGTACTTGAAGAAGCAGGCGCGCTTGCTTATACTACTATCGTTGCTGCAAATGCATCAGATCCTGCACCTATGCAGGTATATGCACCATTTGCTGGAGCAGCTATTGGCGAGTACTTCCGTGATACAGGTCGTCCTGCACTGATTGTTTTTGATGATTTGTCAAAACAAGCAGTTGCATATCGTGAGGTTTCCCTGTTGCTACGTCGTCCTCCAGGGCGTGAAGCATATCCAGGTGACGTTTTCTTCCTTCACTCAAGGTTGTTAGAACGCGCGGCTAAAGTTATCAATGATGACGCGATCGCGGCAACGATGAATGACCTGCCAGAAAGTTTGAAACCCATCGTTAAAGGTGGTGGATCGCTAACGGCACTTCCTATTATTGAAACTCAGGCTGGTGATGTATCTGCTTATATCCCAACGAACGTAATTTCTATTACAGACGGTCAGATTTTCCTAGATGGTGACTTGTTCAACGCAGGTGTTCGTCCAGCGATAAATGTGGGAATTTCAGTTTCTCGTGTGGGTGGTAACGCACAGATCAAATCGATGAAAAAAGTTGCGGGTACTTTAAAGCTGGATCAAGCGGCTTTCCGTGAATTGGAAGCTTTCGCGAAATTTGGTTCAGATCTAGATGCTGCTACACTAAGCGTTATTGAAAAAGGAAAAAGAAACGTAGAGATCTTAAAGCAAGCTCAAAACAGCCCTTATCCTGTAGAAAACCAAATTGCAATTATCTATGCAGGTTCTAAAAACCTTCTTAGAAACGTGCCGGTAGATAAAGTAAAAGAATTTGAAAGAGACTATCTAGAACTCCTTAATGCTAAGCATAGAGAAACTTTAGATTTATTGAAAGCTGGTAAATTGACTGATGAAGTTATTGATACGTTGACTTCAGTAGCGAAAGATTTATCTTCCCGTTATTAATTCAATATTAAATAACAGCTTCAAACTCATAACTCTGAACTAGAGAAAATGGCAAATCTTAAGGAAATACGAAATAGGATTACATCAGTATCTTCAACGATGCAGATCACATCTGCTATGAAAATGGTGAGTGCGGCAAAGTTGAAGAAGGCACAAGATGCCATTACTGCAATGCGTCCCTATTCTGATAAGCTGACTGAGCTGCTGCAAACTTTAAGTGCTTCCATGGCGGAAGATGCAACAAGCAAGTATGCAGAGCAGCGAGAGGTTGAAAGAGCTCTAGTGGTTGCTATTACTTCAAACCGTGGTCTTGCTGGTGCATTCAACTCAAATATTATTAAAGAGTTGATTCGTTTGAACCAAGAAGATTTGAAAGGAGCTGCGGTTTCCTACATGACGATCGGTAAAAAAGGAAATGATTTTGCTAAAAAGAGCGATAACGTTAAGGCAAACCACAGTGATTTGTTTGACGATATTTCCTTTGAGAAAGTATCTGTCATTGCAGAAGAGTTGATGGCATTATTCGTTGCTGGCGAATTTGATAAAATTGTAATTGTATACAATAGTTTCAAAAATGCTGCTACACAGCAAGTGATGAGCGAGGAATTCCTTCCATTGAAGCCTCTGGCTCAATTAGAAGGAGAAGCACCAGCAAACGCTACAGAATACATTTATGAGCCTTCAAAAGAAGAGATCATAGCGGAGTTGATTCCTAAGTCTTTAAAAATGCAACTCTACAAGGGAGTTCGCGATTCATGGGCCAGTGAACACGGCGCACGTATGACAGCTATGCACAAGGCAACAGACAATGCAACTGAACTTAGAGATCAATTAAAATTGACCTATAACAAAGCACGTCAAGCTTCTATCACGAACGAAATTTTAGAAATCGTTGGTGGTGCAGAGGCTCTGAATAATTAAATTCCTGCGCTGTACGTATCTCTTTGATACTTCAAAACTGCAGTTCATTTACAAACATTTTAATATTAACCTCTTAGGAAACTAGGAGGTTTATTTGTGCGATGCATTTAAAGTTCGAATTTGATTGAGGAGACTGGGTAGAAAACAAAACTATTCATTGCTTTATTTGCAAAGAATAAGCCTCTTAATCGATGCATACGACGTCCTTTATTGTTTAAAAATTATGTTGAAAAGAACTGAGCCGGTAAAACACCATGAGGATTTCACTGAATAAACCGTAACAATTTACGAGTTGGTTATCTAAAGGATAAACGATAATTATCCAACTCATGAAAACAATATCTAAAATTCTATTTACAATCTTTATCGCTTGTACTGCGATTTCAAATGCTCAGAACAACCCTATTGAAGTAACCGTTACTGGCGACGGTGCTCCCATCATTCTACTTTCTGGCTTTGCCACCAATGGTAACGAAGTCTGGCAAACCACCGTTGACGAGCTATCAAAAACTCACAAATGTCACGTGATTAATTACGCCGGATTTGCCGGAATGAAGCCCATTGAATTCCCATGGTTACCGAAAGTATTGACCAATATAGAAGATTATATCAAAGAAAAACAATTAAAGAAACCGGTGATTATTGGTCATAGTCTAGGCGGTACTTTGGGGATAAAACTCGCTTCAAATCCAGACCTCAACATTTCTAGATTGCTTATTGTCGATGCCCTTCCAGCCACTGGTGCTTTACTCTTTCCAGATTTCAAACCTGAAACCTTGCAATATGAAAGCCCCTATAATCAGCAAATGCTAGGTATGGATGAAGCCGCCTTTGCCCAGATGGCAATGGGAATGGCTGCAGGAATGACAAGCAATACCATTGGGCAGGAACAAATCATCAAATGGATGAAAACTACAGATCGTAAGACCTTTGTATATGCCTATACAGATTACCTTAAGTTTGATATGCGTGAGGGTTTGAAACAAATCAACATTCCGGTAACGATTTTAGGGGCTGGAAAACCATACGGTGAAGAAATGGCCAAAGCAAACTATACCAAACAATATCAAAATCTATCAGATTACAATCTTGTGATGAACGCAGACAGCGCCCATTTTATCATGATGGATCAACCCAAATGGTTTATGGAACAACTCAACCTGTTTCTCAAATAGACGGCTGTGAACGAAAAAGAATTTACAGGTCTCTACAATCAGCTTTATCCCAAGGTGTACCGGCTTTGTTTAGGATACGTGACTGGCGATGAACCCACCGCTAGAGATTTGTCTCAACAGACTTTCATTAAAGTATGGAACCATCGCCATTCTTTTAAAGGAGATTCTCAAATCAGTACGTGGATTTATAGAATAGCGGTAAACTGTTGTCTGGGTCATTTGAAAAAAAAACATCCAATAAAATTTGAAATTGATCCAAAAACTACAGATGCCCCTAACGATGACGAACCACGTAACAGCAAAAACATCCAGCAATTGTATCGCTGTATCGACCAGCTCAAACCATTGAACAAAATCGTAATCCTGCTAGAACTGGAACAGATTCCACAAGAAGAAATTGCCTCAACTTTAGGCTACTCACATGGCTCAATAAGAACCCGATTGTCCCGAATACGAGAAGCCCTTTTTAAATGTATGACACATGGAAAATAAATTTTTAGATGCGATATGGCAAGAGCAGTCAGCGGCGATCCCGCCGTTTGGGTCTCAGGAGATTATTAAAAAAGCAATTGCACAGCGGCTTAATCAAAAAATAGGAATGGCGGTGATGTGTATTACAGTAGGAATTTTGATTCTATATGCCATCTGGCAGTTTCCTGATGAAATCAATATGTTCATAGTGGGAATTTTTATAATGATAGCGTCGTTAACCATCAGGATTGCGATTGAATATTATTCGAAGCTGCGCAAAATATCCGGTTTGTTAAAAATGGACGGCAAACAGTATTTAGCATACCTCAAATCCTATTATCGATGGAGGAAACGCATCCATTTTGTAATCACACCGGTTTGTTTTAGTGGTTATCTATATGGCCTGTGGGAACTGTTCCCATATTTCAAAGCAGAATTTTCTGATGGTTTTTACACCTACTTAATCATTAGTGCGAGTGTATCACTAACCGTTATTGCCGTGATCATTATCAATCAGATACGTAAGGAGTTAGTATTTGAGAAATCTCTAATAGATGCAAAACCTCGATAAGACTAGATTAATACTAAATAATTATGACGCAAGTGTTTCCTAATTTAGATAAAGTCCGCTTTCGCAAAAGCGAACAGAGCTTTATTGATTTTTAAAACAAGGGACGCACTTTATTTCCTAAAAAATAAGAACCTAACGCTAAAAGTAAAGCCGTCAAAGCAGTCCATTGATCACCATCTGCTATTGTTAAATGTGCGGTGAACGCAAGTAAAATGTTAAACACAAAACCTGCGTAGGCCCATTCCACAAGCGATCTATTATTCCTAATTAAAATAACTGCCGCACCTAAAATTTTTAACGCCGCAAGCGGATACATCAACCAGGTAGGAAAACCTAGTTTGATAAATTCAGAAGAAAACTCATCATAATTTACAAAGTACATCGCAGCAGTAACAACCATCATCGCACAAAAAAGTACGGTGACAATCCAATAGGTGTATTTCATGAATATTAGTCTAAAGTGCAGTGTATGTTCCGTATAAAGTTAGGGCTGGGTCTACACTAAAATTAAAGCATATGTGCTTATTGATATTTACGCTCGATCAATTCTAGGAATCGGTTTTCATAACTTTCCTTCCCTTCCCAGTTGTTATAATCTGGTTTAACCATGGATTGGATTAAATTCTGAGCTTCTTGATAGGAACTGATAGTATTCAATTGTGACATCACACGATTGAAATCTTGATTGCTACCATTGAATAAATGTTTTACAAACCCCATGCGGTCGTTCATTCCTATTTTCATTCCATCGTTCAATCTAGAGTTTAAAGATTTAGGACGGTCTGATTCCTGACTGGTGGATTTGCGTTCAAAAATAGGCATCTGCTGAAAATCTGCCGTAAGCTGTTGCAAATCCGTTTTTTGATGTGTTTTCATCGCTTGAGGCTCTGAATTAGCTTCTGGCTTTGACTTTGTTTCAGGTTCTGAATCCATTTCTGATTTTGTATGCGCAGTCGCATCGGGCACTTCCGCAGGCTCATCTGGCATTTCAAAAACCATTTTATTAATCGTAGATATTCCTGGAAGGTCTATTTCTTCCCGATCATCTTCTTCAGGAACAACAAGATCATTCAAGCTATTAGTGGTAAATGAATCGCGGTATCTATTGGGTAGTTTTTTACGTGTGTTTTCAGATTCTTCCCTACTGTTCTCCAGTGCTTCTAAAGCTTCATCAGGCATTTCAATGACCATTTTATGGATAGTAGAAATTCCTGGTAATTCCATTTCTTCCCTATTGTCCTTCTCTTCAGGAACAAAAAGCTCACTCAGATCATTACTAGAAAATGCCTCACGAACTTCTTCTTGAGCATCTTCCATAACCTTTCCTACATCTTTAGAAACAGATTGAACATCTTTCTGAGCATCTGTAAACGCTTGATCAAGTTTTGATTCTATCTCCTGTTTTTCAGTAGTAGGTTTTACATCAGAAAAATAATTCTCTGTATAAACTAGGACAGTTAGCTTTTCATAAAGTTCTTTAGCAATTGCTTGCAGTTCAAGGATGTTTTCCTCTTCCTTAATTCGTAGTATGCGATGGGCGAGACTTGTGAGGTCTTCAACAATTTTCTTTTTCATAATGGTTCTATATGCCGCGCGTTTCTTTGTATTTTTGGAATAATTGCAGGAGCAAAGCGGCATCCCGCAAGAGGTTGTAAAATACAAAATGTTTCTAGAAAATACGGTGAATCATGAAGAGCAATTCGGCTGGATCGAGGTGATTTGTGGTTCCATGTTTTCAGGCAAGACAGAAGAGTTGATACGCAGGCTTAAACGTGCGCAGTTTGCAAATCAAAAAGTCGAGATCTTCAAACCTTCCATCGATAACAGGTACGACGAGGAGAAAGTTGTTTCCCACGATTCTAATGAAATTCACTCCACACCAGTTCCTGCAGCTGCAAATATCCCCTTGCTAGCCACTGGTTGTCAGGTGGTAGGAATTGATGAGGCCCAGTTTTTTGATGATGAAATCGTTACCGTTTGTAACAATCTTGCAAATCGTGGTATACGCGTTATTGTCGCTGGACTCGATATGGATTTTAAGGGCAACCCATTCGGCCCCATGCCAGCATTAATGGCAACAGCAGAATATGTTACTAAAGTTCACGCGGTGTGCACCCGCACAGGAAATCTTGCGCAATACAGCTATCGCAAGACCAGCAATGAAAATGTGGTTATGCTGGGAGAGCAACAGGAATATGAACCTTTAAGTCGTGGCGCCTATTATAAAGCGATGCTAGCGGGTAAAGTAAAAGAAATTCCAGTCACAGACGCACAGGAATTGAACGATAAAACAGGATAACATTATGGCATTTCAAGGCACCAGACTAGAAGTAGATCTAGATGCACTCGCTCATAATTTTCAATTTCTCAAGTCCAGAATCCCAGATGACACGCTATTTATGAGCGTTGTAAAGGCAAATGCCTATGGACACGGTGCCGTTACAGTAGCTCAAAAACTTCAGAAATTAGAAACGGATTATTTTGCGGTTGCTTATGTTGAAGAGGCTGTAGAATTGAGGAATGCCGGAATTGTCAAGCCTATTTTAACCCTGCACCCTCAAATTCATACGTTGGAGATATGCATCGACCGTTGCATAGAACCAGTGATTTATAGTATGGAGATGCTGGAAAAATTTTCCGCTTTCGCGAAAGCGAAATCCCAACAGTCCTACCCCATCCATCTAGAATTCAACACGGGAATGAACCGTTTGGGAATTGACCCTTTAGAAATACCGAAAGCACTAGAACTCGTCCATAAAAATCCTGCCATAAAGGTCATAGGACTTCAGTCACACCTTGCGGCTAGTGAAGATCTAGATGAAAAAGAGTTCACTCTAAGCCAAATTAAAAAATTCAACGATATCTGCAATCGCATAGAGAAAGAGTTGGGGTACAAATGCCTGCGCCACACTGACAACACCAGCGGGATCTTAAATTATGACAGCGGCCATTATAATATGGTACGCTCTGGAATAGGTCTTTACGGCTATGGCAATGATAAAAACCATGACGTTAACCTGAAACCTATAGCTTCCCTAATTTCAAATATCTCACAAATAAGCCACGTGAAAAAAGGGGAAAGCATTAGCTACAACCGAAGTTACAAAGCAGAAAAAGACACAACCTATGCCGTGATTGCACTGGGACACGGCGATGGAATCAATAGGATTTACGGTTATGGAAAAGCAAGCGTTCATATACATGGAAAAGCAGCGCCCACTTTAGGAATCATTTGTATGGATATGTTTATGGTCGATGTCACTGACATACCTAGCAAAGTAGGCGATGAAGTGATCGTTTTCAATCTGCAGTATCCCGCTAGTAATATAGCAGAACATGCGGGAACCATATCTTATGAACTTCTCACTGGAATTCAAAGACGGGTTCCAAGAATCTACTTGAATCGATAAATAATTGGATTTTAAGTACTTAATTGGTATTCATTAAAGTTATGAGACCTATACTTCTTATTACAACTACAATACTTTAAATTTCGCCAACCTAACTAACTAACACATAAATTATGCTTAAAGAATTTAAGAAGTTTATTTTGACTGGGAATGTCATTGATCTTGCCGTTGCGGTTTTACTTGCAGGAGCAACTGCTCTCGTTGTAAATGGATTTGTAAAATTGATCATGATGCCTATCGTAGGTCATTTCACTGGAGGAGTTGATTTTTCAGATTTAAAGATAGTACTGGATCAAGCTGTTCTAGCAGCAGACGGAACGATTGAAGTTGCAGAAAATGCGATACTCTATGGAGAATGGATCAATACGATTATCAATCTTATTATTGTAGGTTTTGTACTCTTTATGATTGTAAGAGCCTATAACAAAGCCAAGAAAAAAGAAGAAGCTGCACCAGCTGCTCCAGCAGGACCTACTAAGGAAGAAGCATTACTCATGGAAATACGGGATGCGATAAAAGCTAAGAATTAATTCTAGCCAAGTTTACAAATCACAAACCGTTTCTTTTCAGAAACGGTTTTTTTATTTTAAATACACATTCCATATATAGATCAATCACTGGCACTTAAATTTGCCAGATAAACTTTACCTCATGAAAATAGCTGTTGTAGGCGTTACCGGAATGGTAGGCCAGGTTATACTTAAAGTTCTGGAAGAACGCAACCTAAAAATTACAGAATTGATTCCCGTAGCATCTGAGAAATCAGTAGGAACTGAAATTATTTTTAAGGGTAAACCCTATAAAGTAGTGAGCATGGAACAAGCTATTGCAATAAAGCCCGCTATCGCTTTATTTTCTGCTGGTGGTAATGTTAGTCTAGCAAATGCCCCAAAATTTGCGGCAGCAGGAACTACCGTTATCGATAATTCCAGCGCATGGAGAATGGATGCGGACAAACCGCTTACCGTGCCAGAAATAAATGCAGACCAATTGACTTCCAGCGATAAAATCATTGCAAACCCTAATTGCTCCACGATCCAGCTCGTTATGGCTCTTGCACCATTGCATAAGAAATACGGAATCAAACGTTTGGTAATCTCCACATATCAATCCATTACAGGAACTGGCGTTAAAGCCGTGCAACAGTTAGAAAATGAATACTCTGATTCTAAAGGAGAAATGGCCTATCCATACCAGATTCATAGAAATGCCATTCCTCACTGCGACGTCTTTGAAGAAAACGGTTACACTAAAGAAGAACTGAAATTAATTAGAGAGACTCAAAAGATTCTTGATGATAAAACAATTGCCGTTACCGCAACAGCAGTACGTATTCCAGTTGTAGGAGGTCATTCTGAGTCTGTAAACATCGAGTTCCACAAAGATTTTACAGAGACAGAAGTACGTTTGTTACTAGCAAACACGCCAGGTGTTACAGTACAAGACAACCCAGATGTCAATCTTTATCCTATGCCGCTTATAGCCCAAGGAAAGGATGATGTATTTGTAGGCCGCATACGTAGAGATCATTCTGCAGAAAACGCATTGAATATGTGGATCGTTGCAGACAACCTGAGAAAAGGTGCTGCAACTAACGCGGTACAGATAGCTGAGTATTTAATCGAAAATAAGCTGGTAAATGCTCAATAATGGGTGATGCGCGAGGAAAAGAGCTAACTTTAATCATTATCAAAAAACAATCCTATGCGTTCACTTTTACTTTCTTTTTTTTTAATTGCTTTCTGTCTATCAGCTCAAGCACAATTCTGGAATGAGTATTCTACTGGTTTTCCTACACCTTCCACCGGTATTTCAAGATTTGATATCGTGGATGAAAATGTGGTTTGGGGTATAGGATATAACGGTATCAATCCCAGTAATAACATTCAGCAATTCTCTAAATCTTCTGACGGTGGGTTAACATGGACTAATGGCAATTTTACATTAGGTGATGTAGGTCTAGGAATAGGTGATATTACTGCAATAGATGATCAAATAGCATTTATAGCTGTACATGCGAGAAGCGAGAGTCAAACAGGAGGCGTCTGGAAAACGGAAGATGGTGGTTCCATCTGGACAAAGGTGACTCAAACTGAATTTACGGCAGCAGCGAGTTTCCCTAATGTCATTCAATTTTACGATAATGGCGATGGAGTTGTCATAGGTGACCCTGTAAATGGGAAATGGGAAATTTATCGATCCGCAGATTTTGGAAGCACCTTCACAGAATTAAATCCAGCAAATATTCGAGCTCCGTTAGATAATGAAACAGGTTACCTGGCAAAAAAACATGTTGTGGACAATTCCATTTGGTTTACAACTAGTAAAGGAAGAATCTTTCATTCTATTGACCGTGGAGTAAATTGGAACGTTTACCCCTCACCTATCAGTGATTTTGGAGGTGCAGATACCTTTGGCGATCTTAGTTTTTCAGATACAAACAAGGGGGTTTTACAGACTAATGCAGGCGTGGTTTACTCAACAGTTAACGCAGGTGTCACCTGGAATCAAATTACCACCAGCGGTTCTGGCAGCCCTTACGGCGATAATATAGCCTACATTCCAGGGACCAGTTCCATAGTAAGTGTGGGTTCTGATCCTGCAGCTGCAGGAAGTTCCTACTCTCTAGATGATGGTGTTTCCTGGACTAACATAGACTCTGAACAACATGTTGATGTTGCGTTTTTTAATCTAACGACCGGCTTTAGCGGTGGTTTTACAGTGACATCTGATGACAGTGGTGTTTTCAAATACTCGTCTAATATTCTTACTGAGAATGATATCGCTTTCGCGAAAGCGATATCATTCTACCCTAATCCTACTAAAAATCTAATTAATATCTCTGGGTACGATTCTATAATGAATCTGGAATTGATTAATTTAAGCGGTCAAACGGTAAAAGTTCTCGAACCTATGGAAAAAGTTTCCCTAGAAGGTGTGCAAAGTGGCATGTATCTTTTGAAAATAACAACAAATCAAGGAACGGAAACGCTCCCCATCATAAAAGAGTAATTATGAAAGTGAAACCTATTTATATAGCTGCTTTAAGCATTCTTGCGCTCAATTCCTGCAAGGTGAAAGAACCAGAACAACAAGTAAACATGGCCGTAACCTACCCGGAAACTAAGAAAGTTGATACTCAAGATACGTATTTTGGCAATGTGGTTGCAGACCCGTACCGCTGGCTGGAAGATGACCGCAGCGCAGAAACTGGCGCCTGGGTAAAAGCCCAAAACAAGGTGACTCGCGATTACCTAGCAAAAATCCCATACCGCAAGCAAATAGAAGACCGCCTGACAGAGTTGTGGAACTATGAAAAAGTAAGCGCTCCCTTTATTGAGGGTGATTATGCCTATTACTATAAAAATGATGGTTTGCAAAATCAGTCCGTTATCTATAGGTATCAAAAAGAGGCTGATCCCTCGACGGCAACGGTTTTCCTAGATCCTAATTCGTTTGCGGCAGACGGTACGATATCACTAGGCGGAATGAGCTTTACAGAAGATGGGTCAAAACTTGCTTATGCAGTTTCAGAAGGTGGTAGCGACTGGCGCAAGATCATTGTGCTCGATTCAGAAACTAAACAAAAAATAGGCGACACGATCATCGACGTGAAATTCTCAGGAATGTCCTGGTATAAAAATGAAGGGATTTATTATTCTAGTTATGATAAGCCTAAGGGGAGCGAACTGAGCGCTATGACAGACCAGCATAAATTATATTATCATAAACTGGGAACGCCACAAAACTCTGACAAAGTGATTTTTGGCGCCACAGCAGACCAGAAATATCGATACATAGGCGGCGGAGTGACACAGGACCAGAACTTTTTAATCATATCTGCCAGTACTAGTACGAATGGCGGTAAATTGTTTATGAAACGCCTGAATCAACCGGATGCGCCCCTAGTTACCGTCCTCGATAACTTTGATACGAACAGCAATATCATTCACAATGAATGCGATAAACTGTGGATTGTAACTGACTACAACGCACCTAATAAAAAAGTTGTTACGACGGACTTTTCAAACCCCACGCCAGAGAACTGGAAAGATTTGATTCCAGAAACCGCAAGCGTGCTCTCCCCTTCTACTGGTGGTGGTTATATTTTTACAGAATATATGGTGGATGCCGTTTCCCAGATCAAGCAATACAATTATGATGGCACGTTAGTACGTGATGTGAAATTACCGGGTGTTGGGAACGTTGGTGGTTTTGGCGCTAAAGATGAAGACGAAACCTTGTATTACTCGTTTACAAACTATGTGACGCCGGGAAGCACCTATAAATACGATATAGAAAAAGGAACTTCAGAAGTGTACAATAAACCAGACGTGAAGTTTGATCCAGCAATGTATGAAAGCAAACAAGTTTTCTATAAATCAAAAGACGGTACTAAAATCCCAATGATTATTTCTTATAAAAAAGGAATGAAACAAGATGGAACAAACCCAACGATCCTTTATGGGTATGGTGGTTTCAATATATCGTTATATCCAGGATTCTCGGTTTCACGTGCTGCATGGATGGAAATGGGTGGTATTTATGCCGTTGCCAACTTGCGAGGTGGTGGAGAATATGGAACTAAATGGCATAATGCGGGAACTAAAATGGAGAAGCAAAATGTATTTGACGACTTCATCGCAGCCGCAGAATTCTTGAAAAAGGAAAAATATACCTCTACAGAAAAACTGGCCATTCAAGGTGGTTCCAATGGTGGTCTTTTAGTAGGCGCTACCATGACGCAACGTCCAGACCTTGCCGCCGTTGCGATCCCTCAAGTAGGCGTTCTTGATATGTTGAGATACAATAAATTTACTGCCGGTGCTGGATGGGCCTATGATTATGGAACTGCTGAGGATAACGTAGAAATGTTTGAATACCTAAAAGGTTATTCACCGCTCCATAATATCAAAAAGGGAACAAAATATCCTGCGACGCTTGTGACAACTGGAGATCACGACGATCGTGTGGTTCCTGCACATTCTTTTAAGTTTGCTGCAGAGTTGCAATCTAAGCAGTCCGGTAATAACCCAACGCTTATCCGCATTGAGACAGATGCTGGCCATGGCGCTGGAAAACCCACCAGCAAAACCATTGAGGAATTGACAGATATTTATGGATTTACTCTTTATAATATGGGATATAAATCTCTCCCTCTTTCAGATCAAAATACAAGAATGTAATTGGTTTTATCAAATAGTCACTGAACCGTCATCCTTACAGATGGCGGTTTTTTTATGTGTTCAAATCAAAGTTGATATCCCGTTTTACGACCGGCTATTTAGCTTTCGCAAAAGCCAATTCATACTAATTAGGTGGTAGATTTAATAAGATAGAATCAATAACTATTTGAATAACAATAGGCTGTAAAATATTTTCTTTCCATAAAGTGGCAAATTAATTTAGTTTTATATAATTTGTATAGACCTAAACCAGCGGTTATATGAACAAATTTTACCTCAGGAACTATGCAACTGGCTGCTTTTTGTTCTTATTAATTATTCCTTTTTTAGTTCAGGCACAGCAAGAGCTAGTAGAAACATACCGACAAAAAGCAAGAGTTAACAGCAGAAACACTGACTCTCTATTGCATTATGGGAATAAGTTAATGAGGCTAGATGACGCCACGAGCGCAACAGAAGGCAGTTTCATGAAAGCAAATGCCTATAGACAACTAAGATTACCAGACAGCGCATTGTATTACTATCAGAAGGCAGAGCAAACTATGCCTATGAATGATTCAGGTTTAAATGGGCGTATTTATCTAGGTTTGTCAAAATCATATTCGGCTACGGGAAAACCTAATAATGCTATCAGATATTCTACGCTTCAGGAAGAAATTGCCAGGAAAAACAGTGATAAGCGTTTATTAACCTCAGCATTATTTACTAAGGGTAAATCCTTAATTGATGTGGGTGATTATGAAGCAGGTATTAAATCGTTAGTTGAAACTGCAAGATTAGAACAAGATTTGATGCCTAATCAATTGCCTACCACCTATTACATGATAGGCTCTGCATACCGACACATGAATAGGCCTGAAATGGTCACGCGCTGGTTTCATAAAGCATTAAAAGCGGCTCGGGAAAATCCTAATCCCGTTTTTATGCACAGTGCCTTGCACAATTTGTCTTCACAACATGAAAAGGAAAAACAACTGGATAGCAGTAAATTTTATGCAAAACAGTTACTAGAGCTTCCTCATCAAGATCCAGCTAGAAAAGTAGCTGGTTATATGCTGATGTTGAGGATAGCCATAGCAGATGGGAATCTTGCAGAGTCCGAAAAGTATCTTGAAATGGCAAAGTCATTACCCTTACCAGACGGGTTGCGTGGCATTAAATTAGGGCTGCTATTACATGAGCAGAAGATCTTAAGAATGAAAGGCGATTATGGCAAGGCCGAAAAGATCTTAGATAGCATCACCTCTAATGAAATCGATAGAGAGTCTAGGGTGATGAATTATCCCGGATTATTAGAAAAAGCAGAATTATATAAAGAACAAGAAAAATTCAAAGAGGCTTATCTCGCCTTTACGGAATACACTACAATAAAGGATAGCCTAATTGAAAATAACGATCTCGCGCTTATCCAGCGCTCCGCAGACCAGTTTGATCTAGAAAATAAAGAAAAGGCAGTAGTAGAAGCTTTAGAAAAAAATGAATCTTCCCAAAAGACCATTATTATTTTAATATTAGTGGGGTTAGGCATCATCGTGACACTTTTTATTGTTTATCGCAGGTACCGCAAGAGTAAATCACATGCTGATGGCTTAGAGCAGCAAAATGCAGAAATTACTGCTTCTTTCCAAAAACTAAAAGATCAAGTGGCACAGAATAAAAAACCAGAAGTGCCCTTGAGTATTTTGATTAATTCAAAGCAAGTAATCAGACTTGACCAGCTGGAATATGTAAAAAGTGAAGGTCATTATCTGGACTATTTTGTCATCGACGAACAGCTTCCTATAACAGAAAGAAGCGCTTTAAAGGATCGTTTAACCGAATTAGAAACTAGTGGGTTCCTACAAGTCCATCGATCTTTTGTTATCAATATCGATAAGGTAAAGTCAATTCAGTCGGGATTAGTAGTCATGGAAACAGGAAGTCAAATACCGCTATCGCGTACTTATAAGCAAAGATTGCGTGAGGAACGGCACCCGCTCTTTGCTTAATTGGTTTTGAAACCAATAGGTTCATCTCTTTATCGATTTATAATTCCTACAAGGCCACCTCTTTAAAGTGTCATTCATGTTGCTTCTTATACATTTCACGACATAGCGTCGTTCTACTAAGGTTTCAAAGCAGATAGTTTTAATATTTGATAGTGCGGGAAAATAGTTCCAGCTCTTCCAATAGAATTAAAATGAAACAAATCTACAAGTCTGATTACCTCACGATTCATGATTTTGATAACATTCTAATCCAAGAATGGAGTTCAAAAACAATAAGCGTCGATCATTTTAAAAAAGAATTGAGTGCTTTTTTATGTCATTTTAAAAAAATAAAGCCTGCCGGGGTTTTATGGTTACAAGAGAATTTTTCCCTGTCTATTCCCGTAGATCTCCATCAATGGATCGAGAAAAATATTTTAGAACCACAATACAAGTGTGGGTTACGTAAACTGGCATTCACAATTCCCGCAGACCAAAACGCCCATAGATCCATGATCGATTCATTTAATGGTGTGAGCTCTGTGATGCATCCCAGATATTTCATCAGTAAGGAAAAGGCGCTAAATTTCTTGACAGAAAGCGCTACCCGTCCTGAAAGTAAGGAGGTTTATTATGAGATTTCTAGATCTTTAGATATGACTCAGATCACGTTGCAGGTAGATCACAGGCACTTGCCACATGCTATTAGGCACTTAGACCGATTGAAGTCTCAGTTTCATTTCCGCATGAAAAATACGGACGATTTTGCGCAGCTCACCTTGCGAGAATTGGAGATTTTTAAAGCAATCTGTTCTGGTGCGGTGAATCGCGTTATTGCAGATCAATTGTTTCTCTCAGAATCTACCGTGGCGACTCATAGAAAATCCATCGTTAAAAAGTTAGGGATTAAGACCAGTAAAGACTGGCATCAATTCGGTCAGGCCTTTCTCTAAACAAGTCCTAAAAATCCTTTTGCGCAGTACCTTTGTAAAATGTTACAGCTAGATGGTATTAATTTCGCTTTCGCGAAAGCGGAAACTCTCACAAACATTTCCTTTCAACTAGATCAAGGGTCTCACGCAGCCATCATGGGCGAGAGCGGCTGTGGAAAAAGCACCTTGCTTAACGTGATTTATGGCCTTCTACAAGCGCAAAAAGGAACCGTTGCATGGAATGGTGACGAGTTGCTGGGCGCAGATCATCACCTAATTCCAGGTCATCCCATGATGAAATATGTGCCACAGGAATTTAATTTGATGCCGTTTACAACAGTAACAGAAAATGTGGGCGAGCATCTTTCCATACAAATCGAGCACCGACTGGACCGAATTATGGAATTATTAGAAATCGTGGAAATGCAGGATTTTGCAGATCGCAAAGTAAAAACATTGTCGGGCGGTCAGAAACAACGTGTCGCCATTGCCAAAGCATTAGCTCAAGAACCTCAACTTTTACTGCTGGACGAGCCATTCTCACACGTGGATAATTTCCGTAAAAACAGTTTACGCAGGCGCTTATTCCATTATCTCAAAATGCAAAATATAAGCTGTCTTATGGCCACCCACGATAGTGGCGACGTACTTTCCTTTACCGATGAGACTATCGTGGTGCAAGCTGGTAAAATCATCGATCACAGAGAAACTAAAACACTTTTTCAAGATCCACAGACTCCATATATAGCGTCGCTTTTTGATGATGTCAATGAAATTCCGGCGAGCTGGTTTGATACTAAAAAAGACTTGTTGTTATACCCCTATCAGATGGGAATTTTAAATTCTGGGTTGGAAGCTGTAGTTATTAATTCTTATTTCAAGGGTGATCATTTCTTGATTTCCTGTGGTTGTAAAAAGAAAAACATTTTGATCAAATCAGCAACGGATGTAAAAGCTGGAAAGCGTATTTATGTTAATTTAGTTTAAGTCATTGTTGGTAGTGTCGACATATTTTGAGTATTTGGACTTTTATTTAGATCAATTTTGCTATAATATTTGAATCCTCATCCCTATTACTTTTACAGAAACAACCTCTCGCCTTTTAAACTGACCTTTCAGCAACTCTAGTAACGCATAGACATGTCATGCCAGTGAAAGATTTATGAACGGTCACAAAACATTGCTAACAGATTTCCAGCGTCACTGTATTGAAGCCAACACGCGTCAAAATCACTTCACGATAAACAGTAATTACTAGAATAGAGTTCTTGAAAATAGTCTTTTTCATTCTAATAATAAAGCGCCGTTCTTAAACTATAAGATTTAGCAACTAGATAGCCCCAAAACAAAACGCCCACTGCAAAGCAGTGGGTGTTTTCTTATATAATTTCAAAAGCTTATTAATCCTCTTCCAAAGGTTTCATTTTAAATGTGTCCATAAAGGCAGTGGTGTATTCTCCAGCAACATAAGCTGGCTCATCCATCAACTGTCTGTGGAATGGAATGGTCGTTTTCACTCCTTCAATCACAAACTCATCCAGCGCGCGCTTCATCTTATCAATCGCTTCCTGACGCGTGCGTGCAGTCGTGATCAACTTAGCAATCATGCTGTCATAATTAGGAGGAATAGAATATCCTGCATAAACATGAGTATCTAGACGCACACCATGACCTCCCGGTGCATGTAATGTCGTTATTTTACCCGGTGAAGGTCTAAAGTTATGGTAAGGATCCTCCGCATTGATACGGCATTCAATAGAATGCAGTGATGGCTCATAGTTCTTACCAGAAATTTTAATGCCACTGGCAACTAAAATTTGCTCACGTATCAAGTCAAAATCAATGACTTGCTCCGTTATCGGGTGTTCTACTTGGATACGGGTATTCATTTCCATAAAGTAGAATTTGCGGTGTTTATCCACAAGAAACTCAACAGTTCCTGCTCCTTCATAGGCAATGTATTCTGCTGCACGAACGGCAGCTTCACCCATTTCTTTGCGTAACTTTTTTGTCATGAAAGGTGATGGCACTTCCTCCGTCAATTTCTGGTGACGGCGTTGAATACTACAATCGCGCTCACTTAAATGACAGGCTGTTCCATAGCTATCGCCTACCACTTGAATTTCAATGTGACGTGGCTCTTCAATGAGTTTTTCCATGTACATATCGTCATTGCCAAATGCGGCTTTACTCTCTTGACGTGCACTATCCCAAGCGTCCTTCAATTTATCTGCAGACCAAACAGCACGCATTCCCTTACCACCACCACCGGCAGTAGCTTTGAGCATTACTGGATAACCTGTTTCTAAAGCAACTTTCTTACAGTCTTCAAAATCTTCAATAATTCCTTCTGATCCTGGAACGCAAGGAACTCCAGCTTCTCTCATAGTAGCTTTTGCAGTTGCCTTATCTCCCATTTTGGAGATCATCTCTGCACTTGCACCTATGAATTTAATCTTATGCTCGTCACAGATTCTAGAAAAGTCGGCGTTTTCTGAGAGAAATCCATAACCCGGATGGATCGCATCTGCATTGGTAATTTCTGCGGCACTTATGATGTTTGACATCTTTAAGTAGGACAGGTTGCTGGGCGGTGGGCCTATGCAAACTGCCTCGTCTGCAAACTTAACGTGGAGGCTATCTGCGTCTGCAGTAGAATATACGGCAACGGTTTTGATACCCATTTCCTTACAGGTACGAATTACTCTAAGAGCAATCTCGCCACGGTTTGCGATTAATATCTTTTTAAACATGATGTTTCTTTTAGTGGATGTTTTGTTGGGTAAATTCAGTTTCATGCTGCAATGAATGGCGCAAAAAACTTCTTTTAAATTCGCTTTCGCGAAAGCGAACTAACCTCAACTTTAACTACTTCAATCCTTTTATTAAGAAGGGTCTACTAAAAATAGCGGCTGGTCAAACTCAACAGGCGAAGAATCGTCGATCAAGATTTTAACTACAGTTCCAGAAACCTCACTCTCAATCTCGTTGAAGAGTTTCATCGCCTCAATGATACAAAGCGTATCGCCTACTTTAATGCTATCGCCCACCTCTGCAAAATTAGGCTTGTCAGGTGATGGTTTTCTGTAAAATGTTCCAATAATGGGGGACTTTACAGTAATATACTTGTCTTCACTTGCGCTAGCTGCAGGCGCTGCAGTGGCTTGTAAAGATGTGTCTTGGGCTGCTTGAGGCGCTGCTGCTTGCTGCTGCATTTGAGGTGCGGCCTGCATGGGTTGTTGCAAATAGGTAACATTAGGTTCGTCTGAGCCTGTTTTGATTGTGATCTTGAAATCATCCATTTCTAGCTTCACCTCGCTCGCGCCAGATTTTGCTACAAATTTGATCAGATTCTGTATTTCCTTGATTTCCATAAGGTAAGTTATTAAATGTGTTAACTGTTATAAGCCCATTTCAACAAGATGGATCCCCACGTAAACCCGCCACCGAATGCAGCAAACACGAGATTGTCTCCTTGTTTTAATTGGCTTTCATAATCATTAATGCACAACGGTAATGTTGCGCTGGTCGTGTTTCCATACTTGTGGATGTTGACCATTACTTTTTCACTAGGTAATTCTACTCGCTTTGCAGTAGCATCTATGATTCTTTTATTTGCCTGATGTGGCACAAGCCAGTCAATATCTTCATTTGACATGTGATTGCGCTTGACAATTTGTTCCGCAACATCTGCCATATTATTTACAGCATGTTTAAAAACACTCTTTCCATCTTGAGAGACATAATGCTGACCATTTTCTACTGTTTCATGAGAGGTAGGCAATAGAGAACCTCCTGCTTCAATTCTCAGAAAAGCACGGCCACCTCCATCTGATCGCATGATTTCATCTTGCAATCCATATCCCTCAAAATTAGGTTCAAAAAGAACCGCCCCAGCACCATCTCCAAAGATTATGCAAGTAGCGCGGTCTGTATAATCTATTATGCTGGACATTTTATCTGCTCCTATCAGTAGAATCTTTTTATAGCGGCCGGATTCAATATATGCTGCAGCGGTACTCATCCCATAAAGAAAACCAGAGCATGCGGCCATCATATCGTAAGAAAAGGCGTTAGTAGCACCTATTTGAGTAGCTACATAAGCTGATGTGGATGCAACTGGTTGATCTGGAGTTATGGTGGCTACTATAACGAGATCAATTTCTAGAGGATCAACTCCAGATTTTGCTATCAAGTCTTCAGCTGCTTTAATAGCAAGAAAGGAGGTACCTTTATCTGGATCCTTTAATATACGACGTTCTTGAATACCAGTGCGCGAGAGAATCCACTCATCGTTTGTATCCACCATGGTTTCCAGGATGGAATTAGTGAGCTTATATTCGGGAACGTATGCACCTACGGCAGTTATCGCCGCTTTCATGTCAGTCATACCTTTTTTAAATCTAGATAAATTACTACAGCCTTGAAAGCTAACAAAAAACAACAAAAAATGACACGTTTTGTTTGAAAACGTGTCATTTTTTATCAATTATTATAGAAAACTAGCCAATTAGATAGTTAAAAAGAGACTATTGAGTTATGCCTCTGCTACTTCGGTCTTGTCAATCAAGACATTACCGCGATAGTATAATTTACCTTCATGCCAGTGTGCTCTGTGATACAAGTGAGCTTCACCTGTAGTGGAGTCTGTAGCAATTTGAGGAACAGTTGCTTTATAATGTGTTCTTCTTTTATCTCTTCTTGTTTTCGAGATTTTTCTCTTAGGATGCGCCATGGCTATTTATTATTATCCGTTTTTAAATTCTTTAATGCTTCCCATCTGGGATCCATTTCTATGTCATCTTCAGCTTCAGAGGAATCTGAAGGTTTCAATTCTTCTAATTTATCTAGAACGTCAGACTTTAATGTACCGTCTTCTATTCCAGGATGAACTTTTTTATAAGGTATGGATAGAACGATTAATTCATAAAGGTATTGCGCGACATTAACCTGGTAATCTCCATGAGGTAAGATCAACAGATCTTCATTCTCATCATTAAATTCATCACCAAATTTAACTACAATATCCATTGCTGCATCAACAGACATGTCAAAGGTCTCATCAGTAACATCACAATTGACATTTACTGAACCCGAACCTTTAAACACTAGATCCATCAAAGTAGATCTTTTGTCCAGTTCCACATCGACAACTACTGCTGCCGAATTAAAATCTTCGTATCCAAAACTTTCAAAAAACTCATTATCAAGCTCAAATTCGAAATCATGTTTGCCGTCTTTTAATCCAGCAAAGGCTATGTTGAAGGCCTTGAGTTTCATAATCTTCTCTTTTCAAAGAGTCGGCAAAGATAATAAAAGTTATTAAAAACCTATTGTTAATACTCTCTACGTTTTCTAGATTGAGATTTCAACTGGTTTACGGTCAACTTATCATACAATTTACGGTTGCGATGGATTGCAGCAGCTGTATGAATTGCAGCAATCATTGAGCTAGCATTTGCCTCGTTCTTTCCAGCAATATCAAAGCCTGTCCCGTGGTCTGGGCTGGTTCTAATATGACTAAGACCAGCCGTAAAATTCACTCCAGAACCAAAGCTAATGGTTTTAAAAGGAATGAGTCCCTGGTCGTGATAGCTAGCTAAAATGGCATCAAAATTTTTATAATTAGCGCTTCCAAAAAAAGCATCTGCCGCATAAGGACCAAAAATCATGTTTCCATCTTCGCGCAATTCTTCCAATGCCGGTATTAATTTGTCCTGATCATCTGTTCCAATAACCCCATTATCTCCCACGTGAGGATTGATTCCCAATACTGCAATTTTAGGTCTTGTAATTCCAAAATCTTTTTTGAGCGATTCCTTTATGGTTCCTATCTTAGTCTTAATTAGCTTATCTGTAATATTCATTGAAACCTCACTGATGGGAAGATGATCCGTTAACAAACCAACTCTAAGGGTTTCAGAAATCATAAACATAAGACTCTCCCCTTCTAGTTCTTGATTTAAATAATCAGTGTGTCCTGGAAATTTAAATCCCTCTGACTGGATGGACTCCTTATTTATAGGAGCAGTCACTAAAACATCTACCAATCCTTCTTTTAAAGCAGTTACTGCCGCTTTTAAACTTGTAATAGCAACATCACCCGCTGACTTACTAACTTTTCCCCACTCCACAACATAATCTTCTTTGAGTAAACGCATGACGTTAATCTTTCCAGGGATTACATCTTCTAATGATTTGATGCCGTGAATCTTTGCAGTTAGATTGAGTTCCTTTAAATAAAATGAGAATAATCGAGCGCTACCAAATATCACTGGAGTATACATCTCGAGCATAGCAGGGTCTTCAAAAGCTTTCAAAATCACTTCTCCACCTATACCATTGGGGTCACCTATACTTATTCCTACTCTAATGTTCTTTTGCTTTGCCATAAGATGCGCGCTTTTTCGCAGTATTTTTGAAAGTCTAAAAATAACAGTTTTCCCACACTTATGTTTACAGGAATCATAGAGTCTACCGCGACAATCGTAAATCTTCAAAAAGATAAATCAAATCTTCAAATCACTTTTGAAAACAAACTTGCAACCGAGTTCAAAATCGATCAAAGTGTGAGCCATAACGGAGTCTGTCTTACCGTGGTAGCAATCAATGGTATGGAATACAAAGTGACGGCCATACAAGAAACACTGGATAAGACGAGTTTGAGTGAATGGCAAGTAGGGGATTTGGTAAATCTAGAACGTGCGATGAAGTTGGATGCCCGGCTGGATGGCCACATTGTTCAAGGTCATGTAGACCAAATTGCTACCTGCACAGATGTTTTAGAAAAAAATGGTTCTTGGGTATTTACATTCGAATATGATAGAACCCCACAAAATGTTACTATTGAGAAGGGCAGCATCTGCATAAATGGTGTAAGTCTTACAGTTGTGGATTCTAAGAAAAGCTCATTTTCTGTTGCTATTATTCCATATACCTATAAGCATACAAATTTTAACAAATATCAGAAAGGGACAATAGTGAACTTAGAATTTGATGTAATTGGTAAATACGTAAAGCGCTTGTTGAATCTTTAGTTAGCGATCCTTGATGATTTCCAAATCTTATAAAAGTGATACCCCGCTATTATTACTGCTGCAATAATTAAAACCCATATTACATCATCAATCGGAACTGACAGCCCTGGTCCTGGAGTTAATGCTTTAGGAACCGGTGGCGGAGGATTTTTAGACCCATCCGATACCAGAAGCATTATGACAAAATAAGAGATTTGATGTAACATTAGGGGATGTCGATGTTCAAAAATAAGCTGTTCTTATTGTTTATACGAATATTTGAACGTATTGGTTTATAAAATCGATGGTTTGCGTTGCTTGTCGATATTTTTAACGATTGTTATCATAACTTTATAAACAATGAGATACTAAAACCACAGTTTTACAATCCTTAAATATATTAAAACGCAAAAAGCCCTGAAATCTTACGATTTCAGGGCTTATTTTTTTAAATTCAACTAGACTTACATCTTAGATGCTAAAATCAATGCGTTGTACAAATTAACCATTTTTCCAGAGGTAGTAATATCCATGAATGGCTTTTTAGATTGATCTCCTAGAACTACATCAATACTTGTAGTCAGTCCACTATTCATGATAATAGTTTTAGTTTGGGCAGCTGTTAAATTTGGAAATTGAGATCTAATTACGGCTGCAACACCCGCAACTGCTGGAGAAGCCATACTCGTACCACCCGCGTTTCTATACGTATTTAGCGGCGCTGTTGAATACACTGCAACTCCTGGAGCAAATACATCTACAGATGATTTTCCATAGTTGGAGAATCCCGCAACCATATTAGGACCATAAGCAGGTGCAAGCGCTCCTACAGTTATGAAGTTATCTGAGATATCAGCATTGCTTCCTAATTGATCTTGTGGATAAACCTGAGTAAAATCTGTATCAATAGATTCATTTCCTGCGGCGTTCACAATTAATACATCTTTACTAGCTGCATATTTGATCGCATCCCATACCCATTCCGGATTTGGGGAGTGATACTTACCAAAGCTCGCGTTAATTACTTTAGCTCCGTTGTCAGCAGCGTAGCGAATTGCTTTTGCGATGTCCTTATCATATTCATCAGCTTGAGAAACCGCTCGCAATACCATAATTTGTGCATTGTTTGCAACACCGTTAACTCCTAGACCGTTATCACGCTCTGCAGCTACGATACCAGCAACGTGCGTACCATGGAATGCATCAGCTTTTTCTGGATCTGGACCAGTATATTCATTATTTCCATATACTGGAGTATCAAAAACATACGGGTCATCGCCTAGCAAGTCTTTTCTGTAGTTGGTTTTCAGTTTGGCACCATTCATAAGGCTGATAGCATCATCTATCAACTTCGTCAACTCTTCTCTTGCCTGGTCTGCAGATTCAAGTCCTTGATTCATGAAGAATACCATCACACCAGCAGCTTGCTGCACTTCTTCAGATTCTGATTTTTTAGCACCTTCTAAATCTTCTTTAGAATAGTCTTTCTTACCAGTTGCTTTTACAAGAACAGCATCTGCTTGATTCACTTGCTGTAATATTTGCTCGTATTGCATTTTTGTTTGAGAGGCCTCTTCTACTTTCTCATCATATTCCTTTTGAGCCTTTGCCACGATATCAGCAGGAAGTTTGTCCTTATCGCGTACAATTCTCTCATACTCTAGGTTCTCATCTACGATATCTCCTAAAAAGTTCCATCCATGAATATCATCTATATATCCATTTTTGTCGTCATCAATTCCATTTCCTGCAATTTCACCTGGATTTGTCCAGATGACACCGTCAAGATCTTCATGATCTATATCTACACCTGAATCTATAATGGCAACAATCACTGGCGAACCTTTGCGGATTGTTTTCTTTCCATTAACCGTTGTAGTCAATAATTCTGAATAGGCTCTGTCTACTGACATTCCCGGAATCGTATCGTTTACAAGGTCATAATCCTTCCAGTTCTTTGCCTGAACATCTGTAAGCGCAGAAACTTTTAATGGTTGTTGATCAATATTCTCAATGGGTGGAGAAACAATATTTAGTTGGCTGCCTCCACAACTGGCGAGGAGTCCTGCCGCTGCTACGCTTAAAAAGCTATATTTAAAAAAGGTATTCATATAATTAAAGGATTTAAGTTTCTAATTAAAAATCTGATTGAAAGTGAAAGTCTTATCATGCCTTACACCTTTGTCTGTATGTTTTACAGTAATTATTTCATGGTTGGGATCATGCTCTAGGATCAAGTAATATCCATTCGTTGCTGCTTTATCAAGGAACTTCTCCTTTTCATCCAGCGTTAATAATGGTCTAGTGTCATAGCCCATAACATAAGGCAATGGCACGTGACCGGCAGTAGGAAGCAAGTCTGCCATGTAAACGAAAGTCTTTCCATTCATGCTGAAATGTGGTATCATCATTTTTTCGGTGTGACCATTGACGAAGAGAATATCAAAATCCATTTCATTTGCCTTATGATAATCAGCTTTTTGATCGATAAAATTAAGCTGACCACTTTCCTTAATGGGCTGGATATTTTCTGATAAAAAACTTGCTTTCTCTCTATCGTTAGGATCTGTTGCCCAGTTCCAATGGTTTGAATTTGAAAAGAATTTCGCTTTCGCGAAAGCGGGCTCAAAATAATCTCCCCTACTACTTTTCTGGATTACACCCCCACAATGATCAAAATGTAAATGCGTCAAAAAAACATCTGTAATATCATCACGTGAAAATCCTAGCTTTTTGAGAGAGCTGTCCAGATCGTATTTATGATCCATATAATAATAACCGAAGAATTTCTCTGACTGCTTCTTCCCCATTCCAGAATCGATTAGGGTCAATCGATCGCCGTTTTCCACTAAAAGGCAGCGTGCTGCCATATCAATCATATTATTAGAATCTGCGGGATTTGTACGTTGCCACAAACTTTTAGGTACAACGCCAAACATGGCGCCACCATCCAACTTAAAATTTCCAGCTTCTACAGGGTGAATTTTCATAGGTCTCGCAAAATACAAAATCGGCTAGATTGTCGTTTGCTGTTCTTGTAATATTATGAGTTGTTTAATATTCTAAAGGTTATAAAGCATACTTGTACCATAAATATCTAGTCCAGAAAGCACAGGTTCATCTTTACACTGCATTCTTCCAGGCCATAAGGTTGATCTTTCTCTATTTTTAAAAACTTGATGGTTTACGTCAAATTTATCCAGACTGGTAGTTCCTTAAGAAAAAACGTAATCCTAGGTTATAGCGAGCTTTTATATTACGTCTTGATATACTCATTTACGCCTATCATTAATAGGTATGGCAAATCATTACAGCCTAAGATCGATGAATTTTATGGTTTCCACAATACTCGCATCAAATATGCCTGGCGAAACTTTCAACTAATAGTCTATAATACTCTTTTCAAAAAATTAATAATTTGTTCCTCTGATTTTTTGGGTGTTTACAATAGTACCTAACATTATGATGAAACATTAAGAGCAAGAAAACTGTCATAAAAATGTTTTTGAGAATACAAAATCATGAAGTGCGTCGATAAATTGAAATACTCTGAATTGGGTAATTTTTTAATTTACATCAAACATAAGTTCTGTTCTTTATTTCATTATCTAACGACACATTCCTAAAAGATTATCTAGAAGGTAAACGGGTGAACAACCTATTTCAGTTATGTCGAGACGTGCCAAGACTGCTACTCCTTAAAAACAAATTTTAAGATGTCAATTATTAACAATCTGTATAATTTATTTATATTTTCAAACTTCCAGCTCTTCTGAGATTACAACCGTTTATCCAATAGTGTTGATAGGGTGCGAGTTTACACGCTTTCGCGAAAGCGAACTCTTTAAATTTCTTATAAAAAAGGTTGTATTTTCACAGCTTATAAAAAATTTATGGTAGAATTAGCTGGAATTATAATCTTAGGAATACTTGCGCAATGGGTGGCATGGCGCTTTAAGCTTCCCGCTATTTTACCACTTATAATAATAGGCTTATTAGTAGGACCGCTAGCGACTCTTTACACGGAAGATGCCACTAAATTAATCCAACCTATATATGATGGGGAAAAAGGTCTTTTTCCTGGAGAGAGTCTGTTTTACTTTGTCTCGCTAGCCATAAGCATCATTCTTTTTGAGGGAGGATTAACTCTTAAAAGAGAAGAAATTTTAAATACGGGTCCCGTAATTGGTAAGCTAATTTCTGTTGCAGTAATTATCACATTTGTAGGTGGCGGCATAGCAGCACATTATATTTTTGACTTTTCCTGGGAAATATCACTGCTTTTTTCAGCCATGATTATTGTGACTGGACCTACGGTTATCACTCCTATTTTAAGAAATATACCGCTTAAAAAAGATGTTAGCTCCATTCTTAAATGGGAAGGAATTTTAATTGATCCTATAGGTGCTCTTTTTGCGGTTTTAGTGTTTGAATTTATAAGCGCAAATGCTGGTGGTGAATTTACGATTGTTGCCCTAGAAGAGTTCGGTAAAATCGTGTTGTTCGGGTTTTCCTTTGGTTTCTCCTTTGCTCATGCTTTGGCATTTTTGATCAAGAGAAAAATCATTCCTCATTACCTCCTCAATGTATTTACGCTGGCTGCCGTTTTAGGCGTTTTTGTATTAAGTGAAGCATTTGCTCATGAATCTGGACTTCTCGCAGTCGTTGTGATGGGAATGGTTATGGGTAATATGAGCTTACCTAATCTTAAAGAATTACTTTACTTCAAAGAATCGTTAAGTGTACTCCTAATTTCTATCCTCTTTATATTATTATCTGCAAACATCAACATGGAAGATCTTTATTTGATCTATTCCTGGAAAACTGCAGCATTATTTGCGATCGTTGTTCTGATATTACGACCATTAGGAGTGTTTGCAAGTACAAAGGGAAGTGGCTTAAAGCTCAATGAGAAATTATTTATTTCATGGGTAGGGCCACGAGGGATTGTGGCTGCAGGTATTGCGTCGCTCTTTGGGACTAAACTAGCAAATCAAGGTGTTCCTGGAGCAGAATATATAACACCCCTAGTATTTATGATCGTACTGGGAACCGTACTTCTTAATGCAACTACCGCTCGGTTGTTTGCTAAACTCGTGGGTGTATTCCTTAAACAGTCTGAAGGAATTATGATCGTGGGAGCTTCTAAATTCTCAAGACTTATTGCGCAATACCTTAAGGAACACGGTCGCAGTGTTGTATTGATTGACACTAACAACAACAACATAAGGATCGCAAAAGAGCAAGGCCTAGACGCAAAAGTGGCTGATATCTATAGCGATTCTCTTACCGACGATATAGAATATAATAACGTAGGCTATTTGCTCGCGATGACTGGCAACTCTCAAATTAATGATTTTGCGATCGAACGTTTTGGTAAATTATATGGTGAAAATGGAGCTTTCAGAATTGTTCATTCTACAGAAGTAAGCAATCCAAATGAAAATCCAGGTTCTGGCCTTTTCTCGTCGACAGATGATTATGTAAACCTGATGGAAGTCGCTCGTCATTATGGAGAAATTCATGAAATACAACTTAGCTCTATAGAGCATTTTAAAGGATTGATAGAAATCACTAAAACTGACTCTGACATTGTTCCATTATTCACCCGCCATGGAAAAATAGTAGACTTAATTCCTTCCATGTCGCAAGATGTGGAAGTAGATATTTTAGAAGATGAAGAAGTATTTCTTGTCTACATGGGAAAAAGGATTGTGGAACAAGCTAGCGGTGAAGTGACGATGGAAGAAGCCGGGTAAGTGGTAGCTTATTCCACCCCATCGATGAATGAGGGAATCAAAAATTAGAAATCTGATTTAGAAGTTATAAGTGAATCTTAATTTTAAAGATTTATAATATTCTAGGCATGAGGCATGAGGCATGAGGCATGAGGCATGAGGCATGAGGCATGAGGCAAAATTAATTTTTCTGAAAACGGCACCTAATTAACAGTGAAAAATTCAGCGATCAAGTAGCTTTAATGTTGTGAGCTGTGCGCTGTGAGCAAAAAATCAAGTCCAAAAAGAATTCCCGATAATGTCAAAAACACACCACCTTTCGTTTCGGGATTTGCTATTTACAGATTCTTATCCATGAAAAACAACAATCGGCAATTAATTGCTGAATGGTATCAGAAACTAATTGCCGATTGAGATTTGTTTTATTGAAGTTTAAAAGTTTGCGACTTCTCCGCTTAGTCATTCAACTTTAAAACTGCCATAAACGCCTCTTGTGGGATTTCTACATTTCCTACCTGACGCATGCGTTTCTTTCCTTTTTTCTGCTTTTCCAGAAGTTTACGTTTACGGGAAATATCTCCACCATAACATTTTGCGGTAACATCTTTACGTAAAGCCTTGATCGTTTCCCTAGAAATAATCTTAGCACCGATCGCTGCCTGCACGGGAATATCAAACTGCTGGCGCGGGATCAACTCTCTCAACTTCTCCACCATTTTCTTACCTATATTGTAGGCATTGTCTGCATGAATAAGCGCACTCAAGGCATCCACCGTTTGTGCATTTAAAAGAATATCCACTCGAACCAATTTAGACACCCGCAAACCAATAGGCGCATAATCAAAAGAGGCATATCCTTTAGAAACGGTTTTGAGTCGGTCGTAGAAATCAAAAACAATCTCTGCCAGTGGCATGTCAAAAGTCAATTCAACCCGTTCTGTGGTTAGGTAAGTTTGATTAGTTACGATTCCGCGTTTTTCAATACATAAAGACATCACGTTTCCAACGAAATCAGATTTTGTAATAATCGTAGCTTTGATATATGGCTCCTCTACTCTATTGAGCGTTGATGGCTCTGGAAGATCTGTTGGATTGTTGACGATGATCACGTCATTAGGATTCTTGTTAGTAAACGCGTGGTAGGAAACATTGGGAACTGTAGTGATAACAGTCATGTCAAATTCACGTTCCAATCGCTCTTGGATAATTTCTAGGTGCAACATTCCTAAGAATCCGCATCTAAAACCGAAGCCTAACGCCGCACTACTTTCTGCCTGGAAGACCAGTGATGCATCATTCAGCTGGAGTTTTTCCATACTCGATCTCAAGTCTTCATAATCTTCTGTATCCACGGGATAAATTCCCGCAAAAACCATCGGTTTCACGTCCTCAAATCCTCCTATGGGGTTTGTAGTTGGGTTTTCATGATCAGTGATCGTGTCTCCTACCTTAACTTCTTTGGCTTCTTTAATACCTGTTATTAGATAACCTACATCGCCCGCTTTAATTTCTTGTTTGGGAACCTGGTTTAACTTCAAGGTTCCTATTTCGTCTGCATAATAGCTTTCACCAGTTGCAACAAATTTAATACGCTGACCTTTCTTGATAGAGCCGTTAATAACTCTAAAAATAGTCTCCACTCCGCGGAACTGGTTGTACTGAGAGTCAAATACCAAAGCCTGCAACGGTTCATCCACATTTCCTTTAGGTGGTGGAACGCGTGCAATGATGGCATCCAGAATTTCCTGGATTCCCTGACCGGTTTTTGCACTGGCAGGAATTACCTCACTAGGATCACAACCTAAAAGATCCACGATATCGTCCGTAACCTCTTCAATATTAGCAGATGGTAAATCCACTTTATTCAAAACTGGAATGATTTCTAGATCATTTTCTAACGCTAGATAAAGGTTTGAAATCGTCTGTGCCTGAATGCTTTGAGCCGCATCAACTATAAGTAGGGCACCCTCACAGGCCGCAATGGAACGAGAAACCTCGTAAGAGAAATCAACGTGTCCGGGAGTATCAATCAGGTTCAGGATATATTTCTCGCCATCAGGCGCCGTATAATCCATTTGTATAGCGTGTGATTTGATGGTGATCCCGCGCTCGCGTTCCAGGTCCATGGTATCCAGCAACTGCGCCTTAGACTCGCGTTTAGTCACCGTTTGGGTAGCGTCCAGCAAACGATCTGCCAGCGTGCTTTTCCCGTGGTCAATGTGAGCGATAATACAAAAGTTACGTATGTTTTTCATAGAAATTTAATCGGTTACAAATATAATCTAAATCCGCGCGGGTGATTAAGTAGCAAGCTTTCGTTATTTTTAGCCTCAACTTAATTTGTCGTATGAGAATTTTTACATTACTGTTCCTGCTTTTTTCCTTTAGTATGTATTCGCAAAAAACGATTCAAGGAACAGTTACTGACGACGGCAAGCAACCTTTGGCCTATGCCACAGCCCTACTTTTTAAAATGCCAGACAGTACATTTTACAAAGGCACCACCACAGATGAAAAAGGCAGTTTCAAAATGACCGGCGTAGACGCTGGAATCTATACTCTTGCTATAAGTTCTGTGGGATATGTTACGCTTTCGCGAAAGCTGACTCTCGACAATTCCATAACACTAAACGAACTACAATTATCAACCGCCACTGAATCGCTGGAAGGAATTACCGTAACAGCACGGCGTCCCACCATTGAAAAGCGTCCCGACCGTTTGATCTTTAATGTGGAAAATAGTTCGCTAAGTACTGGAAACACGGCAGATATTCTCAAGAAGACTCCTGGCGTTTTTGAAATGAACGGCAGTTATATGGTGCAGAATTCTCCCGCCGTGATCTATATCAACGATAAACGGGTCTACATCACAGCAGATGAACTAAATGCGCTGTTGACCGGTTATAGCGCAGACAACATCAAAAGTGTTGAGGTAATTACAAACCCGTCTGCAAACTATGATGCAGAGGGCGCTGCAGTTATCAACATCAACACCAGCAAGGGTATATCGCTGGGTTACAAAGGATCCATCAATGGCAGTTATTCCATCGATGAACTGGCGAAGTACCAGATAGGAACTTCCCAGTTTTACAAGAACGACTGGATCAATATTTATGCAAACTATAATTACAACCCGCGCAGGGATTTGAAGCTGGACGAGGCTCAAGTGGGTTTTTTCAACCCAGATGGCACGCGCAAATCCCGTTGGTTTACAGATTTTGAAAAAACAACCAAAAGCGCCGCCCATAATTTGAATACAGTGATTGATTTTACGTTAAATGACAGCAATTCTATAAGTGTTTCTGGAAATTATTCTGCTAACAATAATCAGGATGTGCGTACTGATGTCCAAACGTTAATTTTACCCAATGGTGCTACCAACTCTAATGGATTCAATACAAATTCAGACCTGGGAATTGACCGGACCACAGGATTTGTAAATGGTCAGTATCAACATACGTTCAATGAAGGATCTGGTAAATTATCACTGGAAGGAAACTACATCTTTACAGATCGCGACAAGACCCAGGATTTATCAAGTATCTTTTTTGACACCGCTGGCATTACTACAGGAACTAATAGTTTTTTTACAGATGCCATTCAGAATATTGATATCTACGTGGGCAAACTGGATTATGAAAACACACTGGGAAATTATATTGTAAAAACAGGTGCCAAATTCTCTGATGTTTCCTCCACCAGCTCGCTGGACTTTTTTGACACCGATTCTGGAACCAGAGATTTCAACACCGCACTTTCTGATGAATTTTTATACGATGAAAACATCTATGCCGCTTACCTTCAGCTGGATCGCGATTGGGATAAATGGGCCATCGCCGCAGGCCTGCGCGCAGAACAAACTGATGTAGAAGGCGACAGCCGTTCTTTAGGCCAGGTCAACACCCAAAATTATTTTGAGTTATTCCCAAACATTGCAGTCACAAACCAAGTCAATGACAACAACTCACTAACATTAAGCTACAGAAGATCTATTGATAGGCCACGTTACGAGAGCTTGAATCCGTTTTCTTATTTTATTAATGATAATAATGTAAACACGGGAAATCCAAATTTACAGCCTGCTTTCACTAACAAAATCAACCTCAACTGGAACATAAAGAACCAGTATTTCTTTGACGCTTATTACACGAGAACGGATAATGCGCTGGCGGTTTTACCATTTCAAAATAACCAGACTAACTTCGTGAATTCTCAAAATTTCAACATGGATTATGAGCTTCAATACAGTCTGGATTTTATGACAATACAAAATCTAGGCGGTACCATTTTTACGCAGATTCAATCCAGCCTTTTTTACATGGAGAACGAATTCACCGCGATACAATCTGGTGGTGTGAAACAAAAAAATGATGTAACCGGATTTTTGCTAACTACGTTCAACCGAATTCCCTTGTCAAAGGATCAAACATTTAGTCTTGATGTGCAAATGAGTTATCTCACCAATATTCTATTTGGCTCCTATGAATTTAAAAACCAGTTTGAATCAAGCATAGGGTTTTACAAAAGCATTTGGAACAATCGGGCCATCATTACACTCAATTATAACGATATATTCTTGAGCCAGAATCAGCCTTTAAAATCACGTTATCTCAATCAGGATAACGAATATTTAGCATTACCAGAAACAAACACTATTGAATTAGGTTTTACCTACAAGTTCGGAAACTTTAGGTTGCGTAACAATGAGGTAGCTGCTCCAGAAGATCAAAAACGTACAGAATCTAAAGGTGTTGGATTTTAAGATTGAGTAGATTGAAATAGTAAAAGCCAGTGTGAATGAATACAAAAAACCTAAAACCGATAACCGTTCAAACCACCATTAAATCAGGAATTGAAAAGGTGTGGAATTTCTGGATAAAACCGGAACATATTGTCAATTGGAATTTTGCCACCGATGAATGGCGCTGTCCAAAAGCTGAAAATGACATGATTCCCAACGGAAAATTCTCTTGGAGAATGGAAGCCAAAGACGGCAGCATGGGGTTTGATTTTGCAGGAGTCTATGAGAAAGTAGTACCAAAAGAATTGATTACGTATCGATTGCCCGACGGCAGGTTAGTGTCCATTGACTTTGAGGAAAACGAAGATGAAGTAACCATTCGAGAAACCTTTGATGCCGAAGGAACCAATACCGACGAACAACAACGCGCGGGTTGGCAGGCGATTTTGGAGAATTTTAAAAAGTATGTAGAGGTAGATAAATAGACTCCAAAAATCTAAGCACATCATTTGTCAATCGTTTGTTACCAGTTTGAAGTACGTTAATACCCAACCTCAGTTCCTGTTAAACTCGGTTATTTCTTAGCGCCACGCGTTTTTTGGTCAAACCTGATTTAACCATATCTTTGTCCCATGGTTAAAATTGCCGACATAGAACTACCCGATTTCCCGTTGTTGCTTGCACCTATGGAAGATGTAAGCGATCCACCTTTCCGTACGCTGTGTAAGGAAAATGGCGCTGACGTCGTTTTTACGGAGTTTATTTCCAGTGAGGGCTTGATTCGTGATGCGGCAAAAAGCAGGATGAAACTTGACATTTATGAAACCGAGCGTCCTGTCGGGATCCAGATTTTTGGGGCCAATATGGAATCCATGTTACAATCTGTAGAGATTGTTGAACGCACTAAACCAGATATTATCGATATCAACTTCGGTTGTCCAGTGAAGAAAGTGGTTTCTAAAGGAGCTGGCGCTGGGATTTTAAAAGACATTGACCTCATGGTTCAGCTTTCTGCAGCCATGGTCAAGCATACCCATCTACCGATTACTGTAAAAACTAGATTAGGTTGGGATCATGATTCCATTAAGATTGTAGAAGTGGCAGAGCGGTTGCAAGATGTAGGCATTAAAGCTATTAGCATCCACGGTCGCACGCGAGCACAGATGTATAAAGGTGATGCCGACTGGAAACCTATCGCAGATGTGAAAAATAACCCACGTATGCATATTCCTGTTTTTGGTAACGGTGACGTGAATACTCCAGAGAAAGCGGTAGAAATGCGCGACAAATATGGACTCGACGGCGCAATGATAGGCCGTGCAAGCATCGGTTATCCGTGGTTTTTTAGAGAAGTGAAACACTTTTTTAAAACAGGTGAACATTTAGCACCACCCACAATGCAAGAACGTGTGGAAGTTGCCAGACGCCATCTTGAAATGGCAATTGCCTGGAAAGGAGAAAAATTGGGCGTTTTTGAAACCCGTAGACATTATACCAATTATTTCAAAGGAATTCCAGACTTTAAGGAGCATCGCATGAAAATGGTAACTAGCGACGATAGCGCCGCTGTATTTGCTGCTTTTGAAGAAGTCTTAGAAAATTTTGCTGATTACAGCTTTGCCTGAGAAAGCAATCTGTCGTTGATCCTGCGACTTCCTATATAACTAGCAATAATTCCCAATACCACAATGGTAGAAAGTGCAATCAGCACATTGAGCCAGTCCATCGCAAACGGATAAGGAATTCCCGGCGCGATATAAACCCAATTAAAAGTCATCTGTCCATAGACAAAAGCCATTCCTATCAACAATCCTAAGATGCCGCCTGAAATGGTCATTAAAGATCCTTGAAGGAAGAATATCCTGCGCAGTTGGCCGACTTCGGCACCTAGATCGAGTAAAGTTTTGAGATTTTTCTTCTTGTCAAGAATCATCATAATAATGGATCCCACGACATTGAATAATGCAATAATCAGTACCAAAGTGAATATCAAGTACACCGCTAGATTTTCAGAATTGAGCATTTTATAGAGTGCACCATTCAATTGCAATTTGTTCTTGATCTCAATATCCACGTCAAACAAAGCCTCGATTTCTTTGCGTACGTCATCTTCCATATTGGGATCTGTAAGCTTTATTTCTAGTGCAGACGCCGTAGTGTCACTATAATTGAGCAAGGTTCTGGCAGCGCTCAATCGCATGAATATATATTTGTTATCTAACTCTTCATTGACTGAGAACATTCCGGTAGCAATAGCATCTAACGTACTAAACGAGCGGCTCAAGTTCATAACATTGATCGCATTAGTTCCAGGTCTGGGAACCATTATTTGCATGAAGGCACTGTAATCATTTACAGATATAGATAAATCATCAGCTATTCCTGCGCCTATAATTACTTGTGGATCATTATCTGTCAACCAGCTGCCGTAAATCAGGATCGAGTCCGGCTCAATGATCTGATCATAATTTTCTGGAACTCCTTTAATGTAAGCGATATCATTTTTTTCAGAATAGCTCAAGAATGCCTTTTCTTCTATAACCTCAGAAACTACGGCAATTCCAGTAATGTTCTCGAGAGCCCGCTTTCGCGAAAGCGGAATTTCCAGCGTTTTACCCTGCACGGCAGTTACTTGCAAATCGGGATCAAAATAACCGGTAAATCCGGTGCTGAATTCTTTCAAACCACTGAATCCGGAAAGCACGATAAATAGTGCCGCGGTTCCCACGATGGTGATGATAAAACTGAGGATATTGATGATGTTAATGGCGTTCTTGCCATTTTTTGAGACCAGATACCGTCGCGCTATGTAAAACGAAAAGTTCACTCTAGGACTTCTTGCGTCTAGGTAAAATGTCTGGGTTCTCGATAGGATTGTTATGCCCTTTCAACTCTTTGTCAATCTGATCCATGTATTCCAGACTGTCATCATTAAAAAACTGAAGCTCTGGCATGCGACGGAACTGGTGACGGACTTTGGCAGCCACATCGTATCGCAACTCACTGGTCATTTCTACAATCTCTTCAACTACAGTAGTCGCTTTGTCTGGTGGAAAAACCGACACATAAACTTTAGCATACCCTAAATCTGGTGTCACAGTAACTCTAGTGACAGAAACAATCAAATTTTTCACGGCGTTTTCACGCATTTTATCTTGTAAAACCTGAGAAATATCCCCTTGAAGGATCCCAGCAATTTTTTTCTGACGTTGACTTTCTTCCATCTTACAAAGGTAACTCAAGAAATGATATTATGATGATAATATGGGCGTTACCTCGGCTTAAGCCTCGGTCGGGCTATCTGCTGCAATCTTTTTCTTTCTACCGCCTAAAAGCGGCAACTAGAAAAGGATTTACGCTACTATCCCTAACGCAAAGAGATCAAATACATTTTTTCATTTCATCAATTTTTTAGTCTTCAGCCGTCTAAGAGTTACCCTAGGCAATGCATCATTAGTGAGTTCCTAATGTTGTAAAACAGTATTTTTACACAAAATCAGAATCATGCTGGGAAAAATAGAGCATCTGGGAATTGCTGTAAAAGATTTAGAAGCAGCAAACGCCGTTTATGAAAAATTACTGGGAACTGCAGCCTATAAACAGGAAGCGGTAGAAAGCGAAAGCGTTACTACCAGTTTTTTTAAAGCGGGCGACAATAAAATCGAGTTGCTTGCCGCTACAGATCCAGGAAGTGCGATCGCAAAATTTATTGAGAAGCGAGGTGAAGGCATTCATCATGTCGCATTTGCCGTAGAGAACATCGTGGCAGAAATGAAACGACTGGAACAAGAAGGATTTACTATATTAAATAAAGAACCCAAACGTGGTGCTGATAATAAGCTTGTTGCGTTTGTACATCCCAAGGGAACAAATGGCGTATTGGTAGAGTTATGTCAGGAAATCAAATAATAGTTTGGTTAAACCCGCATATAGTTTAAATTTGCAGACTTTTTAATCAGTACTATCAAGCTTTGATAGTTTTGGGGCCTATAACTCAGCTGGTTAGAGTATCTGACTCATAATCAGAAAGTCCCTGGTTCGAGCCCAGGTGGGCCCACTCAAAGACCTTAGTTAATTCTAAGGTCTTTTTTATTTCCTGAATTCTAATTACGATCGCAATCTCAATACTCATCTGGACTAGAAGCTTGTGCCGCAATTGATGCGGTAAGCCCTGGCGCCGCACTGAGTGCAGTCGAAGTGTGGGCCCACTTAAAGACCTTAGGTAATCTAAGGTCTTTTTTATTTCGTGAATTCTCATTACAGTCGCAACCTCAATGCCCTTCTGGGCGAGAAACTTGTGCCACACTTGATGCGGTAAGCCCAGGCGCCGCACTGAGCGCAGTCGAAGTGTGGGCCCACTCAAAGACCTTAGTTAATTCTAAGGTCTTTTTTATTTCCTGAATTCTAATTACGATCGCAATCTCAATACTCATCTGGACTAGAAGCTTGTGCCGCACTTGATGCGTTAAACCCAAGCGCCGCACTGAGCGCAGTCGAAGTGTGAGCCCACTTAAAGACCTTAGTTAATTCTAAGGTCTTTTTTTATTTTCTAAATTCTCATTACGATTACAATCTTAATGCCCATCTGGACGACAAGCTTGTGCCGCACTTGATGCAGTAATCTGAAATGAACCAAAAATAAAACACGTGCTATTTGCTATAAATTTTGATTCTAGTCAAACTGTTACTAGACCTCTTGGCGTTCTCGTTTGCCCTAATGATTTACAGTAAATATTGCGTTAAGGATTGTAGTGAAAATCCTTTTTAAGCCTTTCGGGATGTTATGCTTGCTTAAAAAGATTGAAACGAAAAGCCTGGCCGAGGCCATAGCCGAGGCAACGCCCAAAAGAACATGCTCATTATAAAATGTATCCCAGTCATAATCTCAATCTTTTCAAATCCTTATCTTTATCCAGATCTAAAAATTTCTCATGAAAAAAATGTTATTAATGATTACCGCTGGGGTTTTTCTAGCCAGTTGTGGTTCTAATCAAGTTTCTAAAAAGACGCAAGCCTCTTCTGACAACCCGTACTACTGGCAGCAACATGTCAATTATGATATGGATATAAAAATGGATGTAAATCGCTATCAATATGATGGTAAGCAGACTCTAGTTTATACAAACAATTCTCCAGAAACACTGGATCGCGTTTATTATCACATGTATTATAATGCGTTCCAGCCAGGAAGTGAAATGGATGTACGATCACGCACTATTAATGATCCAGATCGTCGAGTAGGGTCTCGTATTGAAGCGTTAAAGCCTAATGAGCAAGGATTCCTGCATGTGAGTAATATGACTCAAGATGGAAAAACTCTTTCTCCTATGGAAGAAGGAACTCTTCTTATCGTTCCACTTGCCCAAGCTTTAAAACCTGGACAATCCACAACTTTTGAATTGGATTTCAATGGTCAACTTCCTGTACAAATTAGACGTAGTGGTCGTAATAATGCAGAAGGTGTGGCACTTTCTATGACACAGTGGTATCCTAAAATGGTCGAGTTTGATAAAGATGGATGGAATGCCAGTCCATACATAGGCCGTGAATTTCATGGTGTTTGGGGTGATTTTGATGTTAAAATCACCATAGATAAAGAGTATACGATAGGAGGAACTGGTTACTTACAGAATCCTAAAGAAATAGGACATGGCTATGATACCCCTAATTCTGGTCCAGGAAAAGGAGAAAACGGTATGTTAACCTGGCATTTTAAAGCTCCAATGGTGCACGATTTTGCTTGGGGCGCAGATCCTAATTATATACACGATATCTACAAGGGAGCAAATGATGTTGACCTTCACTTCTTTTATAAAGACAACGCAGCAATCAAGGATAACTGGAAAAAATTACAACCAGCAACAAACCAGATGTTGGAGTTTTTTAACAAGCATATAGGTCAATATCCTTACAAACAATACTCTGTGATTCAAGGCGGTGATGGCGGTATGGAATATGCCATGAGCACATTAATTACTGGCGAGCGCAGTTTTGGAAGTCTTGCTGGCGTTACTGCACATGAATTTGCACATTCCTGGTTCAACCATGTATTAGCAACTAATGAGCTTAAACATGAGTGGATGGATGAAGGCTTTACTTCCTACATTTCTGATGAGGCCATGAACGAGGTATTCAACGAGAACAAGGAAAACCCATCAGCGGGATCTTACAGCGGGTACATCAGACTTGCGACCTCTGGCATTGAGCAACCACAAACTACCCATGCAGACCGCTATGCACTTAACGGTGCTTATGGGACCAGTGCTTATTCAAAAGGAGCCGTTTTCCTTGCACAGTTAGGTTACATTGTAGGTGAAAACGTGCGCGACCAGATCATTAAAGAATATTACAACACTTGGAAATTCAAGCACCCTACACCTAACGATTTTAAACGAGTAGCAGAGCGCGTGAGTGGTTTTGAATTAGACTGGTACCTTACAGACTGGACCATGACAACAAATACTATCGATTATGCCATTGATGGTGTGCGTACAGAAAATGGAGCTGCTATGGTATCGCTTTCGCGAAAGGGTCTTATGCCTATGCCACTTGATGTTCAAGTTACCATGACAGATGGCAGCAGCAAAATGTATTACGTTCCACTAGAAATGATGTACAATGAAAAAACAGTTCCTACTAACTGGACTGTAGAAAATGACTGGGCCTGGGCTTATCCTACCTACGAGTTTGCTATAGATGGTGTCGATGCAGCAAGTATTGATAGCATCACTATCGATCCAAAAAATAAAATGGCAGATGTGAATAAGGAAAATAACTTATATACTAAATAAGGAGTTCTGATTTTATATAGACAAGCCAGCTCAAATGAGCTGGCTTTCTTTTTTTCAAAAACTATCAGAATTAGTTAACTCCAGTATCTTTACCGTATGAAATTCACTTTGGGCAAAGACAAAAAACTGAAAAGTAAAAAGGCGATAGAACAACTTTTTGTTAGCGGGTTGTCCATTAGAAAAGGAGCATTACGCCTAAAGTATTTAAGTGTTCCAGGAGGTGAAGATCACAAAGTAGCCTTCAGCGTGCCGAAACGTTTTTTTAAACTTGCCGTTGATCGCAATAGGGTAAAGCGATTGATGCGCGAGGTATATCGATTGCACCAGCATGAAATAAAAACCCCAGAAAACCAGTTCTATAATTTCATGTGGATCTACCAGTCTAATAAGCTCCCAGACTATGAACACCTGGAACGGTTGATGAAACCAGTATTGCATCAATTGGCAAAAAGCACCATACCTGAAGAAGTCAACAAGTCGTCTTAAAAAGCTTCTTTACTACAGTTTAAGCTATATTTAATTAACTTATTAGAAAGCAATACTTTATGAGATCGAGCACCATCAGTATCAAACGCCATATTCTATTACCTATTTTAGGTGCTGGATTCTTCTTGTCATTAGCGAGCTTTAAAGATGATTTTTTTGAAATCGCAAAACAGATTGAAATATTTACAGAAATGTACAAGCAGCTCAACATGAACTATGTGGATGAAACTAATCCTGCAGAGCTCATGGATAGTGCGATAAACGGAATGCTATCAGATCTAGATCCCTACACGATATACTGGACAGAACAAGAAGTCGAAAGAGCCAAGATTAATTCCCGCGGTGAGTTTACTGGAATAGGTGCAAATGTGAGCACTCAGGCAGATAAATTGATTATCATGGAACCTTGGAAAGATTATCCCGCAGATAAAGCCGGACTAAAAGCAGGCGATGAGATTATAAAAATTGATGGTACAAGTATTTCAGATTATAAAGATAATGCTGGCGAACTGCTACAAGGATCAGCAGGAACTGAGGTGAATGTGACCTACATGAGGCAAGGGAAAAAAAATACTGCCACGTTAAAACGAGCTGCCGTAGAAATACAAGCAGTTCCCTTTTTTGAGATGGCTACACCAGAAATAGGGTATGTCATCCTATCAAAATTCAACGAGAAAGCTTCTAGAGAAACTAAGGAAGCCATCAAGCAGCTCAAGGAAAAAGGAGCTAAAAAAATTATTCTGGACTTGCGAGGAAATCCAGGAGGGTTGTTAAGCGAGGCAGTGAACGTTTCTAATCTCTTTATTGAAAAAGATAAATTGATTACCAGTACAAAATCTAGCGTGGATAAGTATAATAAAACCTACCTGACTAAACGCAATGCTTATGATGCAGATATCCCTTTAGTGGTTTTGATCAATGGCCGCAGTGCCAGTGCTAGCGAGATAGTCAGTGGTAGTGTCCAGGATTACGATCGTGGCGTGGTGATAGGAGCCAGAAGCTTTGGTAAAGGACTGGTACAGCGCCCACAAGAGTTGAGTTATGGAACGCAGGTAAAAATTACAATTTCTAGATATTACACACCCAGCGGTCGCAGTATACAGGCGCTGGATTACTGGAATCGCGATACAGATGGTAACGCTGTACGCACAAAAAAGGAAGATTATAAAGCCTATAAAACGGTAAACAGCGGTCGTACCGTTTATGATGGTGGCGGCGTGGATCCAGACATAAAGCTCCCTAGCGCTGCTTATTCTCCCATCACAACCTCATTATTGCGGGAAAATGCGATTTTTGACTACGCTACAGATTTCTATTATTCACACCAGTATTCAGACCTTGATAAGATCCAGCTTACAGATGCAGACTTCAATGCATTTGTGGCGTGGATCGAATCTCGCGGCTTTAATTTTGATACAGAAACGGAGTCCGCTTTTGCGAAAGCTTACAAAACAGCGATCCTTGAAGAGCTGGATGATGATATAACGACCAGTTATAAAGGCATGATGCAATCCATTCAAAATGCTAAGAAAAAAGACTTACGCGATAAAAAAGCCGAAATCATGAGTTTGCTGACTGATGAAATTGTAAAGAGATACTTCTATAGAGAGGGTCTTTATAATCATCAACTCAAATATAATGCAGAGATTCAAGCGGCTATTAAAGTTCTCAATAGCCCCACAGAATATCATAAGATTTTAAATTGATGAAGCTAACAGCGACTTGCTTTTTTTTGTTTTGTTTAATGGCTAGCGCTAGCGCGCAAATTACTGTGGAGCACAGTGTATTTTTTGATTTAGATAAACATACCTTCAAAAGAAGCGAATTACGGTCTTTTGAAAGTTTCTTTAAAGATTTACTATACCTCCCCATTCTCGATGTCGTCATTTTAGGATATACAGATGATCGTGGAACCTTAGAATATAATCAAAAGCTTTCAGAAGATAGGGTAGAAACTGTCGCTATGTGGTTGCTCGACAACGATATCAACCTTATGAATATTTATAAAGAGATTGCCGGGAAAGGGGAAATCGCATTAAATGGAGATTCTAATAGAGTGGCTATTATCAAAGCCCGTGCACAAAATAGGAGGGTGGACGTACGTTTTATTTTAGAAGAATCTGCTGCAAACCGGATCGCTATTAAATCCTTGCAGAAAAAGAATTTAACGTCAGATCAACTTAAAATTATTAACGATTACGAAGAGAAAGTAATCTATCAAGTACGTAAAAAGTCAGATAGTAAGCAGGCCATAACTGTAATGGATCTGGATGAATATTTTTATGTTCCCACCGTCATTAGTCCTCCAGTAAATAGTAAGGAAGAACCTTTTAAATCCTTGTTGCGTAAAGACATTTCAGAAGGCGAGACTATTCTTTTAAAGGACATTCACTTTTTAAGAGGACGGTCGACACTCAATCCAGAATCCATTCCGCTAGTGAAGCGTGTGATTGAGATCTTGCGGGCCAGGCCTAACATTCATTTTGAAATTAATGGGCACGTGTGTTGTATCGACTCAAGGTTTGAAGATGCCCTCGACAGGAATACGATGAAATCTGACCTATCTGAAGCGCGTGCACGATTGATTTACAGGGTCTTTTTAGAATATCAAATTGACATGAAACGTATGAAATTTCAAGGTTTCGGTCGTAAAAAACCCCTCGGCGGCACTGATAAAGAGGACCGCCGGGTGGAATTATATATTACTAAAGTCGATTAAAATCCTTTATTTGAAATTAATGATCGTAATATTGCGATGACTATGGGGTTGACTAAAACAGAGCATTTTACTAAGGAGATTAATGCGGTTGCCGCTTTCGCGAAAGCGGTGGGACATCCAGCCCGGCTGGTCATCATCAAATATCTGTTAGAACGGGAAACCTGTGTTTGTGGAGACTTAGTTAAAGAAATAGGACTTGCCCAACCAACGATTTCCCAGCATTTAAAAGCACTTAAGGAAGCCGGTATTATACGCGGCACCGTGGAGGGAGCGAGCATCTGTTATTGCATTAATACTGATAAATGGAACATGATGAATCAAGAATTGCGCAAACATTTGATCATAATTCCAAACTTGAAAAGTGATTGCTGCTAAATAATATATTATGAAATTATCTGAATTTTCAAAAGAACTAGAAGACCTGGATCGCATCGCATTCTTGCTAGAAGATGGAACAGCAGTTCCTGGACATTTCCACGTAACGGAAGTAGGAAAAGTGCACCGGCATTTTATAGATTGTGGCGGTAAAGAACGAGAAGAAACAGTGATCAATTTTCAACTGTGGAATGCAAACGATTATGACCACCGTTTACACCCTGAAAAATTGAGAAGTATTATAGCACTTTCAAAACAAAAATTAAATTTACCCAATGCAGAAATTGAGGTAGAATATCAAGCCGAAACCATTGGTAAATATGGATTAGAGTACGATGGGACATCCTTTGTATTAACTAATAAACAAACGGCTTGTCTAGCAGAAGATGCTTGCGGCATTCCGGAGAAAAAGCCACGTATACGTATTTCTACACTCACCGCTAACTCTTGCACACCAGATTCTGGTTGCTGCTAAAACTCTCTTATGTTTACACCAATAAAAACTTACATTGAAGAACTGAATGTCTCCAGCGTTTCAGAATCAAGAAAAGAAGTGTTGAATCCATTGAAGGATTATATTTCTTCTAAGATTTCTAGCTCTCAAGAGATCCACCTCAGCTTTATTTGTACCCATAATTCCCGTCGCAGTCAATTAGGCCAGGTATGGTCGCAAGTTATGGCAGCCTATTTTCAGGTTCCTAATGTCATGACGTACTCAGGAGGGACTGAAGCAACCGCCGTATTTGTTGCAATTATTGACACTCTTAAAAAGCAACATTTCCAGGTTGAACTGGTTGATGAAACTGATAATCCGGTATATTCTGTAGCTTATTCTGAAGACGATGCATCCTATTTGTTCTCTAAAAAAGTGGAAGATTCCAGCAATCCAGAAGAGGGTTTTGCAGCTATCATGACTTGCTCGCAAGCAGATGAGGATTGTCCTGTGATTTCTGGAGCCGAAAAGCGTTTTTCAATTCCGTATGAAGATCCTAAAACTTCTGACGGTACAGATTCTCAACATGAAACCTATATGCAGTGTAGCATCCAAATCGCTATCGAAATGAAGTATGTCTTCTCAGAAATGCAAGCTTAGTGGCTTCTAAAAGACTAGGGTTTCTTAATCGATACCTGACGTTATGGATATTTATTGCCATGGCAATAGGTGTTGGGCTGGGATATTTCGATCCTAATATGGACAAACTCATCAATAGCATGAGTAGTGGTTCTACAAACATTCCCATTGCGATAGGATTGATACTTATGATGTATCCACCACTCGCAAAAGCCGATTATAAACTGCTTCCAAAAGTCTTTAAAAACACAAAGGTTCTTAGTATTTCATTACTCCTCAACTGGATAATTGGTCCAGTTTTGATGTTTGTTCTTGCTATTATTTTCCTGCATGATTATCCAGAATATATGGTAGGATTGATCTTAATAGGCCTTGCGCGTTGTATTGCCATGGTTCTGGTATGGAATGATCTTGCAGAAGGTTCTCCAGAATACGGCGCTGGCCTGGTCGCGCTCAACAGTATTTTTCAGGTTTTTGCTTATTCTTTTTATGCCTGGCTATTTATTACGGTGTTGCCACCTTATTTTGGTTTTGAAGGATCCATCGTCGATATTTCTATTACCACTATTGCAGAAAGCGTGGCGATTTACTTGGGAATTCCTTTTATCATGGGAGTTTTAAGCAGGTACTTTTTAGTGAGGTTATATGGAAAAACCTGGTATGAGCATACGTTTATACCCGCTATCTCACCTGTCACCCTGATTGCCCTTTTACTAACTATTGTACTGATGTTTTCTTTGAAAGGTGAGATGATTGTGGAGCTACCGCAAGATGTGCTTTTGATTGCAGTGCCGTTGTTGATTTACTTTTTAGTAATGTTCTTGATAGGATTTTTCATCAGTAAGGCTCGCGGAGCCAGTTATAGTGAGAATGCCGCGATTGCTTTTACTGCAGCTGGAAATAATTTTGAGCTTGCGATTGCTGTTGCGATTGCCGTTTTTGGTCTCAATTCTGGACAAGCTTTTACAGGAGTTATAGGACCACTGGTAGAAGTTCCAGCGCTTATTTTATTAGTTCGGGTTTCTTTTTGGTTGAAGAAGCGCTACTACCCAACTGATCCTGTTATGTAAGTCTCTTTAGGGATAAGAAACCTTAATACAAACCTTAACAATGTGAACTCATGCAACTATAAATTTGCTGCATCAGCATATTGGAGATTAATTCACAGCAGTAAGTTATTACAGATAGAATTGAAATTTGCCGCAATGGTCAAATCAAACCATTTTTGTAGCCGTCATTTCCATATGTGGTATTCCATCCTCTAGATATTCATCACCACTCTCTAAAAATCCAAGATCATTGTAAAATTTCCTAAGATAAACCTGTGCTGATATTTTGATGCGTGGTTCCGCCTCCGCACTTCGACTGCGCTCAATATGAATTTCTTCGTCGCTTTGCTCCTTGAAAGTGATCACTTTCTGATCATTTTGCTCATCAAAAGCATACTTCATACTCACTTTCATTATTTGTTTACCATAATCTAATCTGCGGGATTTAGGACTCACTACCACTCGACCTATGCTGCTTTGATCAAGGTAATCCCCAGCTTTAAACACCCGCGTATAGGCTGCAAGCAAATCGCCATCATAACCTAAAATATGCATAGCTTTTTGATCGTTACCGTCGATGTCCTGATAAACACAATCCTGCTCTACCACAAAAACTTCTGATCTCAACTGCAAGAGATCGTAAAGTTCATTAGAGGTAAGTTCTTCAAATGTCTTAATCTTAAATTGAATCATCTAGAATCGTTTGGGAACATTATTTTGCTGGGGTGGTTTGATACCTATTCTTATATCAGTAATAATTTTCTCAAGCATATTACCGAATTCTTCATCACCTTGTGCCATCAAATCCTGACGCACTCGATCTAGATCTTCTAGAGTTTCTTCCTTTTCGTCTTCCTCATAAAGTTCCAACTCCCGCCAGATTTCCATGAGTTTTTTTTCTGGATGAATTGCAGTTCGCAGTTGGTGTATTATAATAGAAGCTTCTTTTTTCATCTCTTATTGCCCATTACGGGTATCTTTTTAAATTATCAGTTTGTTACGTCATGACTAGCAACCATTTGTTGAGCTAAGAACATTTCTTGACGCTATAAAAGTCGTTACTGACACTCATAATTTACTATAACAACCTAAAATGGCACCATTCTTATTTCCACCATTAAACATCCTACTCTATTAAAACTTTCGATATGCTAAAGACTGCAGATTATCTATTAGAAGCTGTTCCTTATCTATCTTATATAGTTCCAACCTCTCAATGACTTGCTTTAATTGGATTGCATTTAGGTTTTTGTACGCTGGTGTGTCTAGTCTGTTGCTCCACTTATCGGCAGTAACTTTATCAAGCACTATACGCCAGTAGCAATGGTTTTTAAAATTTAGATCTTTATGAATAGTAGGCAGTTCGTTTGCCAACTCAAAATAACGCTTTTCTAAATTTTTTATAGACATAGACTAGCAACTGATCTTTTGAACGCGGCGATCGTGACGTCCACCTTCAAACTTAGTATTGATAAAAGTCTCCACCATTTCAACTGCTTGTGTAATGGAAGTAAACCGTGCAGGAATACATATGATATTTGCATTGTTGTGCTGGCGAGCAAGAAAAGCAATTTCTTTGGTCCAGCAAACTGCACCACGTACCTCAGCATATTTATTGACTGTCATGGAAACACCTTGAGCACTTCCACATATAACTACAGCAAGTTCTGCATTTCCATTAACTATATCTTGGGCAACAGGGTGAGCAAAATCTGGGTAATCCACACTTTTTTCATCATTAGTGCCATGGTTTGTAATTTCATGGTTTGCATTCTTTAAAAAATCAACGATTGCCTTCTTGTAGTCCGGTCCTGCGTGATCGTTACCTATGGAAATTTTCATTTGATGGATTTTTATCATACAAAAATACGGTTAGTCAGCACATTATGGACTTATGAACAATACTAGTTTTCACAGGTATCATAAACAACATACAACCTGTTAATAAAATCTAAAAGAAAGTTCTAGGATAAGTCATTTAAAAAATGCTATGGAAATTTTGAGCTGGGAAACCTAAATATAAGTAGGCTATTTTCTAGCGAGTTTTCAGACCATTTTCAATAGAAGTTAACAATGAAAAATGTATACACTTTTGAACAAATGATGGTTAATTTGACTTATTGACAACTGTGGTTAGAATCATATAAATAGCTGTTTTTAAAATCAATACCTATCATATAATATGTGAACAACCTGTTATAACTAGATACATGTCAACATAGCTAAATATTCTTCTTAAAAATATACCGCTATACACAGTACATCATCATCATCATTTTTATTTTAAATTATTAGAAAAAAGAAATATGATATATATAGTTGTTGATAAGAGAAAAATGAATCTATAGAATAGGAATTCCCATAACGGAATCACTTCAATTATTTAAAAAATAAAGGAATTTATAGAATGGATTTAACGGCTACAAAATAGAAGGCTAGAACACCTAAAATTAAAATGGTGACGAATAACAAGATGGTCACATTTGAAATAGTAAAAGGATTTTTTAATCTCATAATAACTATATGACTTTGCTTATAGGGAAAAGTTTAACAAAGATACATTATTTACCTAATTAAGTGTTAATTGCAGGTAAACAGAGTATTAAGTTATTCCTTTAAGATCATCTTTTAACTGTGGTACTCTGAATATGTTAACTTTACGCCCATATGAGTACAAATAATAAAAAACCAAGTAAGTCTAAGTTTCAAAACTTAACTCAGGCAATTACTAATGTCTTTAACACAGACAAGGATAGTATCCTAAATTACAAACAGATTTGTTCAAAGTTAAGTATCACTGATACCAGCGGAAGAAATCAAGTCATTAAAAAGCTACACCAACTCAAGGCCAAAGGTCAAATTGAAGAAGTAGATAGAGGCAAATTCAAGCTAATAAAAGCCATTGATTACTATACCGGGAGAATAGATATAAGCTCTAGAGGTACTGGGTATGTTATCACAACAGAACTTCAGGAAGATATCATGGTACCTCGCAAATCGCTAGGACAAGCACTTAACGGTGATGATGTCGAAGTTCACGTTTATCATAGACGTCGTGGTCAGCAACCAGAAGGTGAGATCACCAAAATCATCAAGCGCAACAAAACGGAATTTGTAGGAACCATTCAGGTTCATGAGAAATTTGCTTTTGTCAACGTTACAGATCATAAAGTACAAACTGATTTCTTCATACCAGGTAAAATGATCAATGGCGCAAAAGATGGTCAGGTCGTTTTGGTAGAATTCATCGACTGGAACGATAAGCAAGATTCCCCTACAGGATCTATTAAGGCAGTTCTGGGAGAACCTGGTGAGCATGATACAGAAATCCACGCGATTTTGGCACAATATGGTTTACCATATGAGTTTCCTGAAGCCGTAGAGAAAGAAGCAAAAAAACTTGATTTCACCATATCAGACAACGATATTTCTGTCAGACGTGATATGCGGGACACGCTAACCTATACGATTGATCCTGCAGATGCTAAGGATTTTGATGATGCACTTTCCTTCAAAAAGATGGAAAACGGTAGCTTTGAAATCGGTATTCATATTGCAGACGTCTCACATTATGTAAGACCTAATACGATTCTGGAAACGGAAGCTTATGAGCGCGCCACATCGGTTTATCTGGTGGATCGCGTGGTTCCTATGTTGCCAGAAGTACTTTCAAATGGCGTTTGTTCCTTGAATCCCAACGAGGATAAATTGACTTTTTCTGCGGTTTTTGAAATGGATGGTAACGGTAAAGTTACTAAAGAATGGTTCGGTCGCACGATTATACATTCAGACCAGCGATTTGCCTATGAAGAAGCCCAGCATATTATTGAGACTGGAAAAGGGGATATGCCTGAGGATATTTCGCTTTCGCGAAAGCGAACTCAAATCAGCCCTGAAATAGTTGAGGCAACTCTAACTTTGGACAGCATTGCAAAGAAAATGCGAGCTGCCCGAATGAAAGCAGGAGCATTAAGCTTTGATAAAACTGAGGTGAAATTTGACCTCAACGAAAACAGTGAGCCGGTAGGTGTTTTCTTTAAAACATCGAAAGATGCAAATAAACTAATCGAGGAATTCATGTTGCTGGCCAATAAAAAAGTGGCGGCATTTATAGGAAAAAGATCTCCTAAACAGACATTTGTTTATCGAATTCACGCAGAGCCTAACGATGAAAAGTTATCTGCCCTCGCACAATTTGTAACGAAATTTGGTCGTACGTTAGACCTGAGAGATCGCAAAACGATCACGCAATCCCTGAACAAATTACTGGAAGATGTAAAAGGATCCAAGGAGCAAAACATGATCGACACGCTTGCGATACGAACGATGTCTAAGGCAGAATATTCTACGGAAAACATAGGCCATTACGGTCTAGCATTTGACTATTACACCCACTTTACAAGTCCCATACGACGTTATCCCGATGTCATGGTACATCGATTATTACAACATTATCTAGATGGAGGAAAGTCTGTTAATGAGGTAGAAACGATGGAAAAATGTGTGCATTCTACAGATATGGAAATCCTTGCTACAAAAGCAGAACGAGATTCCATCAAATACATGCAAGTCAAATTCATGAAAGACCATGCTGACGAGGAATTTTTAGGAGTTATTTCAGGAGCAACCGACTGGGGAATCTACATTGAAATTATCGCCAATAAATGTGAAGGAATGATTCGTCTGGGAGACCTAGACGATGATTCCTATGAATATGTAGAAGAGGAATTTGCGGTTGTGGGTCGTAAGACTAAAAATGCTTATCGTCTAGGAGATGAGGTTTACGTCAAGGTTAAAAATGCAGATCTTGTCAAAAAACATCTCGATTTCTGGATGGTAGGAGCCAAGGATAAAGTGGAAGGCAACCAAAAGAAGTAAGTCACTTTTCCTTTGAAAACTAAAACCTGTCATACGTGCCATCAAGAGCACACGACGCTGTACAGAATCCAAATTATAAAGGGATCTGAATGGATTTTTTGCTGCAAAAACTGCACGGAACTCAACCAGGCGCTACCAGATTATAAATATGGTGGTATCTGGAAGGGCTATAGACATTGAGGATTACAAACAATAATTCTATTCTTTAAAGAGTTAGGAATAATTGATGCAGTATAACTGTAACAATAGATGCTTCCCTGCATCATTTAAAAAAACCTTATCATGAAATTATTTGGAACTGCTTTCGCATTGTTCGTTACTCTAATAGCAACGGCACAAACAGATCAAGAAGTTAACATCGACCAGTTTAATACCATCAAAACTTTTGATTTGATCAAAGTAAAAATGGTAAAGTCAGACGTTAATAAACTTGAGATCAAAGGTAAGGATGGTAGCGAGGTAGAATATGTTTTTAAAAACGGACTTCTCAAGCTGCGTATGGAAACAGATAAGATATTTGATGGAGCACAAACGTTTGTGACCGTTTATTATACAGATGTAAAAACAATTGATGCTAATGAAGGTTCTGTCATTTATGCAGATGATATTTCTGGACAGGATCAGGTGGAAATTAGAGTGCAAGAAGGTGCTAAAGTGATTGCGGGAATAAATATTAATAGAGTAGAAGTAAGAGCGGTTACAGGAGGTATAGTTGAAATTTCTGGTAAAGTAATCAAGCAAGAAGTCACTGTGAATACCGGAGGAATTGTAGAAGGTAAAAATCTAAAGTCAGAAAATGCCGATGTAAAAGTTCAGGCCGGTGGCGAGGTCGAATTATATGCAAGTAAATCTGTTGATGCCATCGTTCGTGCTGGAGGTTATGTCACCGTTTATGGAAATCCTGAAAACGTAAATAAGAAAACCACATTTGGTGGTAGAATCGTAATCAAATAATAGATTTTTAAAAGGGATATTGCTGCGAACTGTCTATCCCTTTAATGTTTTATAAGCGCTATTGCATACCTTTGATTTACTAGCCAATTAAATTTGCATGGTAGAAGACATTATTAGCGCCATACCTTTAGGATTTGTCATCGCATTTCTCATAGGTCCCGTATTTTTTGCATTATTAGAAACGAGCGCTATTAAAGGGTTTCGGGCGGCTTTAGCATTTGATATAGGAGTAATTTTAGCCGACGTGGTATTTTTACTTGTAGCTTATTTCATGACATCGGCTATTTTAGTCAAGTTGAAGGATGATCCCGGTCTGTTTATTTTTGGAGGCGGTATTCTCGCTGCCTATGGTGTAATCTCTTTTGCACAAACTAGAAAATCTTATCTTAAAGAGGTAGATCCCAATGTACTTATTGTCCAGCACAATAATTACTTTAAATTACTTTTTAAAGGTTTTCTACTCAATTTTATTAATGTTGGCGTACTGGGCTTTTGGTTGGGATTGATAGTCGTATTCAGTCCTCAAATGGAAGGCGATGGTAACCGTATATTCATTTTCTTTTCTGCCGTATTAGTCACTTATTTTATTGTTGATATCATTAAGATCTTGTTAGCTAAGAGTCTTAACAGACACCTCACCCCATTACGTATCTTCTGGCTCAAACGGTTGATTGCAATTATCATGATGATTTGTGGTGGCGTTTTAATCTTCAAAGGACTCTTCCCTAAAGCAACCGAGAAATTTGAAAATCAGATTCACATTATGCCCGATCTTTCTGAGCCGGAAGAAATCGATACCTTAGAGAAACAGGTTATCTATAAGGTGGTTAAGGATACTATTGATAAAGTTCCTGCCATTACAGAAATAGATTCCGTTAATAAGGATCTAATCCCATTTGACCCATCAAGGGAAGGCCATAAAGCAGAAATAGACCTTGAAGAAAAAGATAGTATCCTCAAACTAATAGATTCTGTAAAGCAAAATCCCTTGCCTAAATAAATAGGCAAGGGATTTTTGAAGAGGCGTCAAGCGGATTCGAACCGCTGTACAAGGTTTTGCAGACCTTTGCCTAGCCACTCGGCCATGACGCCTTAATTATTAAGGAATGCAAAAGTAGTAAATTATAACTTTGCTTCTATAGCTTGTCATCGAATATTCTAAATTGAAAAGGTATTATCGCTTTTGAGTCATTTGAATGGTAACCTTTTCCACATCTCCACCTAATGGAGGATTGATCTTAGAGACTTTTACCGTTGCCTCCTTTACCATTTCCTCTTCTTTAAATACTCGGTTAAGAATGCGTTGTGCCACTTGTTCAAGTAATTTAGAACGAATGGCCATTTCTTCTTTGATAATCCTGTTGAGAGACACATAATCTACGGTATCGTTCAAGTCATCCGTTTGGGAGCTTTTGGTAAGATCTGTGGTTACTTCTAGATCAACACGATACTCGCTTCCTATGAGTTCTTCTTCATTCAAGCAACCGTGGTTTGTATAAACGCGTACGTTTTCAAGTAGAATTTTATGCATGGAGTAAAGGTAGTTAGGATCTCCAAATTAGTACCAAGCATAATGTATTAAGTATGAATATGAACAGTACAGGAATACTTACACTAATTATAATTTAACACACAATCCTCGTAGTTCACAAAACATGTTCTCTGGATACATCATATTCAAAGCGAAAATCAAAGCCAAGGCTGATAGAGTTACTGAGAGGATCGTAACATCTATATACTCGCCTATGAGAAGAAAGATCTTTATTCCTTAGACATTTCTTCTTATGGGAATGTTCATAATTGAATATGGGATACTGTATGAAAACTAAAACTTCTCTTAGTCCTAAGTATATTTCCCATTAAGCGAAAACTATTTTTTAATGAATTGATATTTAATGTCAAATCAGTTTTTACTCTCGTCAAAATCTAATTTGCTTTAAATTACCGCATTCTCAACTATATAATCAACGCACTAAAAAAGACCTGCGTTATGTTTAAATTTGGTACTTTAAAATAAGCGACCATGAATGATGCTGTTAAGCGTAATAATTTTATAGAAGATATTATAGATGAGGATCTTGAAAAAGGTCTTGATCAAAAGAAACTTAGATTTAGATTCCCACCAGAACCTAATGGATTTTTACATATAGGTCATGCAAGTGCTATTTGTTTAAACTTTGGCCTTGGTCAAAAATATGGGCAACCTGTTAATTTGAGATTTGATGACACAAACCCTGCAAAGGAGGAAGCAAAATTTGTGGACGCTATCAAGAATGATGTAGAGTGGTTGGGTTATGAGTGGGATACATTGTGCTATGCCTCAGATTATTTTCAGCAATTATATGATTGGGCAGTGCAACTAATTAGGGATGGAAAAGCTTACATAGATTCTCAATCCAGTGTTCTCATTGCAGAACAAAAAGGAACACCCACAGAACCTGGCATTGATGGTCCATTCAGGAATAGAAGTGTAGAAGAGAACCTTGCACTTTTTGAAGGAATGAAAAATGGTGAATACGGCGAATCGGAACATGTATTGCGTGCCAAAATCAACATGCAATCAACTAATATGTTGATGAGAGACCCTATTTTATATAGGGTTGTCGACCGTGCGCACCACCGTACAGGAACGGATTGGAAAATCTATCCCATGTATGACTGGACCCATGGAGAGAGTGATTACATAGAGCAGATCTCACATTCCTTTTGTACACTGGAATTTTTACCACATAGGGAATTGTATAACTGGTTTTTGGACCAAGTTGTAGACACAGAAAAAGTGCGTCCTAAGCAACGAGAATTTGCCAGACGTAATGTATCACATACGGTAACAAGCAAGCGAAAATTGCAGCAATTAGTAGAATCGGGTGTCGTAAACGGCTGGGACGACCCTAGAATGACAACCATATCAGGATTGCGCAGGCGTGGTTATACCGCAGATTCCATAAAGAACTTTGCCGAATCAATAGGTATTGCAAGACGTGAAAACCTTGTGGATATGAACCACCTGGAATACCACTTGAGGGAAGACCTCAATAAAAAGGCTGATCGCGTGATGTGTGTTTTAGATCCGGTAAAACTAGTTATCACAAATTATCCAGACGGTAAGTCAGAAATCATGGATGCAGAAAATAGCCAGGAAGATGAAACTCGCGGTTATCGTGAAGTGCCATTTTCTAAAGAACTTTATATAGAGCGTGAGGACTTTATGGAGTCTGCTAACAAGAAATATTTTAGACTGACCATAGGTAAAGAAGTACGTCTTAAAAATGCTTACATCATAAAAGGAGAATCCTGTGTAAAGGATGCAGATGGGAACATCACAGAAATCCACGCTACCTATGATCCTGATTCTAAAAGCGGCAGTGGTACAGAAGCGAGTATGCGTCGTGTAAAAGGAACGTTACACTGGGTGAGTAAAGAACACGCTGTACCTGTTGAGGTGCGCATGTACGATCGCTTATTCACGGTTCCATCACCAGATACTGATAAGGAAAAGGAGTTTATGGAATTTGTAAATCCAGATTCTTTGACCACAATTACAGCAATGTCAGAACCTGCGATGCAACATTTGAAAGTGGGTGATACTGTTCAATTTCAACGTTTGGGATATTTTTGTGTAGACCCAGACACGACTCAAGATCTCATGGTTTTCAATCGTACCGTTACCTTGCGCGATACTTGGGCTAAGGTGGAGAACCCTGATGATTAGTTAAAGACAGTTCGCTTTCGCGAAAGCGAAAAATACTTCATAACTTGTTGCAAATTCATCGATGAATTAACATGATATTAGTCTTATTACAAAAATTGGGAATGATTTAATACAATAACGGTGTAAGGTTAACGGCTCATTAACGATAGCCGTTATATCCCTATATTATCTTTGTTAGACAATTAATCAATTAATTATTATAAAATGGCAAAGTCAGGAAACGCACTAGTAGCATTATTAGCAGGAGCAGCAGTAGGTGCAGCAGCTGCATTATTATATGCCCCAGAATCTGGTGAAGAAACAAGAAAAAAAATAGGTAAGCAAGCAAAGAAAACGCAAGCTGATATTGAGAAATCCACACGTGATACTTATAACAATTTAGCTGGAAAAGCTTCTGAATTAAAAGGTAGCTTGAGTGAGCGTATTGAAAAAGCTCTTTCAAGTGCTTCTTATAAAGCAGATGATGCAATCGTTGCTTTAGAGGAAAAACTTGATCAATTGCGTTCAAAAAATGCAAAACATCAAAAGCCAGAATCTGTAAGTGAGGCTGCTAAAACTACAAGTGCTAAGGTAAACGTATAAATCAATAAGGGTTGAGCAAAACTATTAAAGAGAATTTTGAAGATCTATCAACGACAGGTCAACGTTATATTGAATCGTCGATTGCATTTTATAAATTAGATTTTTTTAAGAAAGCAATAACCGTGGCTGTTGATGGCTCACACAAGTTGATTCTTGCATTCTTTTTATTAATTGCTCTACTTTTTTTAAGTATAGCTGCTGGAATTTATATAGGTGGTTTACTTGATAGTTTACCATTAGGTTATTTAATTATAGGACTATTCTATATTTTCATTATGATAATATCTGCCTATACTTTAAAACCTATCTTAAGGAAGATTATCTTAAAGAGAGCTAGTATTTCCTATTTCAATGATAAAAAAAAGAAAGGCTTAGATGAATCTAAAAGTTTACAGTAGTTTCGAGCAAATCGATAGAGATTTAGAAATTCTTCAATTGGAGAAAAAAATCGACTACGAGAAAATGAAACTTGATTTGACTGATGTTAAGGAAAGTCTTTCCCCTTCTCATATAGCAAGTAATGCATGGGATAACTTGAGTCATAATGTTTTGAGTTTTACTCATAAATTATTAGGGAATTAGAAGTATTATTTACTCTATAATATAGAAAGCGCTGATCGTAAGATCAGCGCTTTTTTTATTGTAGGTATCTTTTATTTTCTAACCGAACATTATTGAATTCTATGCTGAGAGATTGCAAATATTAGATTTATAGTTAGACACAAATAAAACTAGAAACTCTCTCTGGGTAATTTTATTATAGTAGAATCTATTCTAATTTTTCTCTTCTGTTTTTCCTCTAATCTTAGGCCTTTCTCCTAGTTGAATAGTTCCGAAAGTACCAGTTTCCATTATCTCTTTAAATTGGTCAAAAGTATCCCAGAAGGATCTGCTCATGGTTCCAACTGCTATTTCCTCATCGATTACAGGTTTGAAGTAATTCCAAACGTAATTATCCTCGCCATAAGTTCCTCTTTGATGCCATAGAATAATCCAGGCCCTTGATTGCCATCCATGCTCTGCTGTAATTTCCATTAGTCTAGCTATATTCAAAGAATCTACTTTTTGCATGAGATCAGTTGTGGTTTCATTATATTTTGCTGCGGTTTGATGGAATAGAATCTTTTTAAATTCTTTTCCTTTTATCGTATCTTTTTCTTCTCGAGCTTTGCTGAAACCATCTCCCGCCTCTTGATAATCTTGTTCACTAATACCATCTAAATACATTCCTGTCTTACGAACAAATTGATCTCTAAATGTCAATTGCTCCACCTCATTGTATAAATCAATATTTTCAATCGAACTGAAATATTGCCGTCGCAAAATATTGTAATCTGCTATAATTGTTTTGTAAAAAGTTTCATTCTGAACGTTTTGAAAGCCATCAAATTCCCGCAGATATGACAAAGGTGCTCCAGCCTGTGTAACTCCCATTCTGATCCATTCATCTGCAACTTCCATTTTCCCTATTTTTATGGCACATTCTGCAGCGAGAAAATAGGACCTTCCAGAACTGGGCTTTATCAATTCTATCGCACTTCTATAAGTTTGGAGGGCAAGTTCACAGTTGCCGCTTTCTTTTTGATCATAAGCATCAAAGAGTAGCTCATCATGGATATCATATTTAGTTTGTGCATTGCTGTAAAACGAAAAAACTAAAAGAAGTAAAATGGAGTATTTCATGATGAGCTGATTTTAAGACCTTAAAGTTTAAATATATTGATAAAACCTCATGTACACATTCAGTATATTAATTAAACGATGGCACAAAAAAAACGCTAACCTCTCGATTAGCGCTTCAGTATAAATATAAAACTATCTAAGAATCAAACTGGTCATCCACATCGTCGTACCTGCTCTGATCAGGCATCGGTGGGGTTTCTTTTCTAGGTTTCTTTACGATTCCCTTGTCTTTATTTTCTTTTTTCATTTCTTCACCTATACGGGCACTAGCAGTAAAGCTGGCGATCATGTTGTTTAACATATCACTTCCGGCTTGTGGCGAGTTAGGCAATAGGATAAGGTTAGAGTTCGTGTGTTCACCTATGGATTGTAGTGTATCGTAGTGTTGAGTCACAACAATTAGCGCACTTGCTTCCTGTGAGTTGATCCCTACATTATTCAAGACATCCACAGACTCTTCTAAACCACGTGCGATCTCTCTTCGCTGGTCTGCGATACCTTGACCTTGAAGACGTTTAGATTCTGCTTCAGCGCGTGCCTTAGCAACGATTTTTATACGTTCCGCTTCTGCCTCATATTCTGCAGCAGTTTTCTCTCGTTCTGAAGCATTGATACGATTCATTGCAGCTTTTACCTGTACATCAGGATCAATGTCTGTAACAAGGGTTTTAATAATGTCATAACCGTAATCCATCATCGCTTCGTTGAGTTCACGTTTTACTGCAATAGCAATATCATCCTTTTTCTCAAAAACGAAATCCAGTTTCATTTTAGGAACTTCCGCACGTACTACATCAAATACATAAGCGGTAATTTGATCTGAGGAATTCTGAAGTCGGTAGAAAGCGTCATATAATTTTTCACGACGCACTTGAAATTGAACCGATATTTTTAAACGCACAAATACGTCATCCTTTGTTTTAGTTTCAACAATAACATCGAGTTGTTGAATTTTTAGATTGATTCGACCAGCGACTTTGTCGATTAATGGAATCTTCAATTGAAGCCCAGAATTGCGAATGCTTGTAAATTTCCCGAATCGTTCTATGATTGCCGCGGTTTGTTGTTTTACAGTAAAGAATACACTGAACAACATAATGAGACCGATTACAATTAGTACCGGTATAATAAATAATTCCATATTGATTTGTTTGAAGATGTCAAGATACAAATCATTAGTCTTAAGTTTAGCTTCTAAATAACAATTCATGAAACGCATTGTGATCTGCTTTCTTATGATCTACGCTCTAAATCAAGTTGATGCCCAGCGCTTTTCCAGTAAAATTAACCGATTAGGAGTAGGGGCAGATGCGACATTTTTGCAGCTGGAAAGTAATGCCATAAACAGTGAGGCTAAATTAGGATACGCGGGCTCTTTAGAAACCCGTGGTGAATTGAGCCGCAATTTCGACATCATTTATGCGATCGGTATTTTTAATCATAACCTATTATTGGAAGAGTTTGCAACTCCTGATCTTATAGAAGCCAGCATGCTGGGTGCAGAAGTGAAGTTGCTTTTTGCATACCGACCTTTCAAAAATGAATACATCACGATTGAAGCTGGCCCGGCGTTAATGCTCAACGGAGAGTTTAAACTGGATGATGTGGATAAATCTAGGTTTATAGGATCAGAAGTCTCGGTGTCCTTAGAAGAATTTCAGAAGACGAACCCGATAAACCTCAACGGAGTAATAGGCTTGTCTGCTGGTACAAACACTATCAGGGTTACCGCACATTATCACTATGCATTTTTTGACGCACTCGATAGTGTGGATACGACTGGGAAAGAGTTGGAAGGAAAATTAAGTTACCTGAGCGCCGGATTGCGATTTTACTTTTAGCCTAATGTTTTGTATGACTAGAATGATATGGGCGTGACCAGCAATCTTTCGCTTTAGGCTCAAGACAACCGGTCGGGCTTTACGTTACAAGTCCTCGAGCAATCGATAAAAAATCAATGGCCCTGTGGGCTTTCCACTACTATCCCTCACGCAAACCTTATTTCTTTGCTGGTTCTATTGTCATTGTTGCGGCACCGCTATGCATGCAGTGAAGGGTTTCTAAAAGGGAAATTAATACAACTATCGTATGAAAGGAGCTTTAAATTGTTTTGCTGGAAAGTGCTAGTGGTTCCTCGTCTAGAGTCCTGCATCCGACGAGTTTTATGAGAGGAATGCAAAGGACAGATTGGTCTCGCCATTAATGGCGATGCAATAGAGAGTGGTTGAAGTTTCACTAAGATTGATTGTAATCCAGAACTCAGACTAATATCAATGAATCTTCAACCTATCCGACCAAAGCTCGCTTTCACTCACTTTGCCCACCTTTCCTTTTTCTAGGAAAGGAGTTTTTTACTCATTTTCTGACACCATATTTACTCACTTCAGCGAGGCACGTTAGTTAACGGAGATTTTTTAACAAGGAAAAACACCTTGTTTCATAAGGTTAAGCTTAAGCCTACCATTATGAAAATGTAAAACTTGTGTTGCTGCAGTTGCGGGTTGTCATCTTTTCTAACCCAATTTCTCCATCGCAGTTTCAATACGAGCGATAGTTTCCTGCTTTCCTATTAGACTTGCAATTTCAAAAACGTCTGGTCCCATCAAGCTTCCCACAAGGGATAAACGCAATGGCATCATCACTTTCCCAAAACCTATTTCTTGTTCTTTAACCCATCCTTTAACGGCATCGCTCAAAGCTACAGCGCTATCATCTGTGGTGTTTTTCAGCACGGTGATCACGTTATTCATGATCTCGCTGGTGTCAGCTTTCCAAGATTTCCCGGCTGCTTTATCGTCAAATTCGGTGGGGGCGGTAAAGAAAAATCCTGCGAGTTCAAACAGATCTTCCACAAATACGGCGCGCTCTTTTACGAGACCCACCACGATGTTGACATAATCTTGGGATTTATACTCTATATTTTCACGTTGTAACGCTTTCGCGAAAGCGTCTCCCACCACAGCATCGTCCTGCTCCACAAACCATTGTTGCTGGAACCATTTTGTCTTATCAAAATCAAACTTTGCTCCAGAACTATTGACATGCTCCAAAGAAAATGCTTGAACCAACTCGTCAAGCGAGAAAATCTCCTGTTCCGTTCCTGGATTCCAGCCTAGAAAAGCTAGCATATTGATGACTGCTTCTGGCAAATAACCATCCTCGCGATAACCGCTGCTTTTCTCTCCGTTTTCAGGGTTCCATTCCAGCGGAAAAACGGGAAAGCCTAATTTGTCACCATCGCGTTTGCTCAATTTTCCTTTTCCACCAGGCTTCAAAATCAATGGTAAATGCGCAAATTTAGGAGCTTCCCACCCGAAGCTTTCGTACAGCAAAACGTGCAGTGCCATACTAGGCAACCACTCTTCACCGCGTATGACATGGGAGATTTCCATCTCGTGATCATCTACGATATTTGCGAGATGATAGGTAGGCATTTCGTCACTTTTGAACAGCACTTTATCATCTATCAAGGTCGTGTCGATCTCGATTCCCTTGCGTATCTCATCAAACATAAACAACGTCTTAGGCTGCGGTTTGAACCTGATCGTGTATTCATCACCACGATCTAGACGTTCTTTGACTTCGCTTTCAGTAAGCGTCAAGGAATTTGTGAAATCTAAACGGTTGTGGTGGTTGTAAATGAAGGTTAGTTTCTGAGCCTCCGTTTTTGTTCGGGCTTCCGCAAGTTCTTCAGCAGTGTCAAAAGCATAGTAAGCCGCACCGCTATCAATCAGTTGCAACGCATACTTCTTATAACGATCCTTGCGATCACTCTGTCGGTAAGGACCGTGGCCACCATCTTTTCCTGGGCCTTCATCAAAGGGAATGTTACACCAGTTTAAAGATTCAATAATGTAATCTTCAGCCCCTTCTACAAACCGATTCTGATCTGTATCTTCAATACGTAGGATGAATGTCCCGTTGTGTTTTTTGGCAAAAAGGTAATTGAATAAAGCGGTGCGCACACCACCTATATGTAATGGCCCGGTTGGGCTAGGAGCAAATCTTACACGTACATCAGCACTCATATCTTGGCATTTTTTAGTGGGTGCAAAGATAGGAATCCGCTAGTTGTGAAGAGAAGTTATGAGTTCAGATTTATGAGTTCAGAGTCGTTGCGTGTGAACCTGATAGAAAATGGTTATGGCTCATTGCCAAGAAACCCGCATCTGGAGAAGCTTTTTTACGATAGGAATGTATAGGACAGATTGATTTCGCATTGTATGGCTAAGCAATCGGGAGTGGATGATGTTGCAAGAGGCTTGTTCTAAACCCAAAGGTTAACTTAGGTTTTGTGGAACTTCAACCTATCCGACCAAAGCTCTCTATCGCTTACTTTGCCCACCTTTCCGGTTTCTCGGAAAGGAGCTTTTACACTTTTACTCTACGTTTTCATAGGGTTAGGTTTCAGCCTACCCCTATGAAAAACGAATGGATCTATGGATTAAACTGTAGTTTGTAGCCCCACCACTTAGTGTGGAATATGCTTGTTTATTAGCGAAAACCTAAGCGGCGGGAGCATTGTAACAATCCGCATGGGAGGATGACCATATCTCAATTGAGGATTGTACTGTTTAATGACTTATAAAATAATAGGACATGGGCTAAGCGGTAAGATATTTGAGGTGTAAAATGACGAAGAATATGCCGACTAAAATAATAGCAACAGAATATTGTTATTTATACAAATAGCTGTCTTTCAGATTAGGTCGAGAGGGATTTTGGTAAATTACTTTTATTCTCGTAAAGCATTAATTCGAAAGTAAACTGCGTGAGATATAGAAGTGGACGGCCCACAGCGTTGTTGATTTTTCATGGGTAAGGCGAGAACTTGAAACAATAGAGGAACCACCTATCTGAAGCGGAGACGAAAGGTTGCGCTCATGCCCAAATAATGGTTAATTTAGAAGATTAAATAATTTTTGCTAACCGTTAAATCAATGGACTCAACATTTTTAAATTGATCGCACCATAAAACATTATAACAACGTCCATGACCAACTTTGAAATCATAGAGTCTAAACTCAACAAATTTATACGTAAATATTACGTGAATGAGTTGATTCGTGGTGTGATTTTGTTTTTTGCAATCGGGCTGTTGTACTTTATTTTGGTTTCGGGAATTGAATATTTCTTTTGGCTCAACAAGACGGGAAGAACTATTCTTTTCTGGAGTTTTGTGGCGGTAGAAATTGGGTTGTTGATCAAGTTTGTGGCGTTTCCTATAGCGCGATTGGTAAAGTTATTTTCTGGGATCGATTTCAGGGATGCAAGTACCATGATCGGGACGTATTTCCCTGAAGTTTCTGATAAGTTGATTAATGTGTTGCAGTTGCACAGCACGGGTGGTGATGACGAGTTGACCTGGGCGAGCATCAACCAGAAGAGCGAGTCGCTCAAGCCCATCCCATTTAGTCTGGCGATTGATTTCAAAAAGAACAGCCATTATTTAAAGTATCTGGCGATTCCTGTGGTTATAATTGCCGCACTTATTTTTACCGGTAACAACAATGTGATCACTTCCAGCGCCTCTCGTGTGGCAGATTATCAGAACGATTACGTCCCGCCAGCTCCTTTTAGTTTTGAGATTTTAAATAAGGATCTTAAAGCACTCCAAAACAAGCCTTTTGTACTGGATATAAAGGTTTCAGGAACAAAGTTACCAGAAAACGCTTCCATTAATTACAATGGCCAAAACTATTTTCTAATCCAAAACAGTCCGGAATCTTACAGCTTCACCTTTGACCGTCCCGCTGACGACACTGCGTTTTATTTCACTGCAAATGATGTACGCAGTGTCGATTATCAGCTCCTTGTCAACGCTGTTCCCACGATCCGCAGTTTTGAGCTTATGCTGGATTACCCTGCCTACACCGGGAAAAAGGATGAAGTTGTCAAGAGTACGGGAAATGCGCTCGTGCCTGCAGGAACGCAAATTACATGGCGGGTTGATGCGATTGCGGCAGACCTGGTTCAATTCAGAACGGAGCAGAAAAATTACAATTTTGATGTGATTGATGGGAAGTTCGCTTTCGCGAAAGCGATCTCACAACAAACTTCATACACCATCGCAACCTCTAATGAATACGTTCGAGATTATGAAAAGCTAGACTTCAACATAGAGGTTATTGCAGATGAATATCCAGAATTAGCAATGGAAATGAAGCGTGATTCCATTGATGAGCGTACGCTTTATTTTAAAGGTCAAGCTGCGGACGATTATGGCATTCGTCGTTTGCAAATGGTATATTATAAAAATGATGATCCGTCCAACAAGAAAACGTTATCACTTACCAATTCTGGCGGAACTTTTCAGCAATTTCTTCAAGAATTCCCGGCAAATTTGCCATTAGAGCCCGGAAATGCGTATAGTCTCTATTTTGAAGTTGTAGATAACGATGCGGTACATAATTATAAGTCGGTTAAATCGGAAGTGTACTCGTATAACAAACCTACTGCAGATAAAGAACAGGAATTACGGTTGCAGCAACAAAAGGAATCCTTATCAAATCTTGAAAAGGCATTAAAGGAACAAGAAAAAAATCAGGAGGACATTAAGGAATTATCACAGGAACAGATTGAGAAGGATTCCCGCAGTTTTAGTGATAAGAAAAAGCTGGATCAGGCATTGAAAAATCAACAAAATCAGGAGCAGCAAATCCGCAAGCAGATTAATAAACTGGACAATCAGCTGGAAAAGTCAGGTGCGCAGGAGAATGAAAAGAAGCAACAACTTCAAGACCGACTAAAGGAAACTGCAGCCGATTCTAAGAAGAATGAGGAACTTCTTAAGAAATTAGAAGAGTATCAAGACAAGATATCTAAGGAAGAATTACAGGAACAATTAGAACAAACCCAACAAAATACAAAGCAACAGCAACGCAGTTTGCAGCAATTGCTGGAGCTTACTAAGAGGTATTATGTATCCCAAAAATATGATCAGTTAGGAAAGAAGCTGCAAGAAATTGCTGAGCGGCAAGATGACCAATCAAAGAAAACAGATGCCAACAATAAGAAGGCCGAGCAAGATGCCTTAAATGCAGAATACAAGGCATGGGAAGCCGAATTGCGGGAGCTTGAAAAGGAGAATAATTCATTAAAAAAATCCATGGATCTAGAGTTTGATCCACAGGAATCAGATGCGATCAAGTCTGACCAAAAAGACGCTAGTGATAAGTTGGGCCAACAAGACGCGAAAAAGGCACAACCAAAACAGAAAAGTGCCGCACAGAAAATGCGCCAACAGGCTGCAGCTATGAATCAGGACATGGCTCAAATGGAAGGGGAGCAAATTGAGGAGGATCTTGAAATGTTGCGACAGGTTCTAGATAATCTTGTTGTGTTTTCTGAACGACAGGAAGACGTGTTAATGGCAGTGAAAGCAATGAAAAGAAATAGTCCGAATCTGAGTAAAAGTCTAAAAGCACAGAAGGAACTAGAGTCTTCTTTTAAACATGTTGACGATAGTTTGTTTGCGCTGTCTTCCCGCAATGCTAAGATTGGGAAAGAGGTGAACAAGCAAGTTTTAGAAGTATATTACTATATGGAAAAGTCATTGGATCAATTAGCAGATCTTGACTTGAACCGTGGGCAAATTTCGCAACAGTCTTCCCTTCAGGGATCCAACGAACTAGCCGTTATTTTAAGTCAGCTGCTAGATGCCGAAAATGACGCAAGTATTTCTGGCAAGCCGAATAAATCGGGTCAAGGAGCTGGATTTCAATTGCCTAATATAATAGAACAACAAGAAAGCCTGAAAAAGGATGGTGAGGGAAAAGAAGGCAAACAAGGGAATAAAGGAAGTCAACCCAGTCAAGGAAGTCCTGGGCTATCCCGTAAAGAAGGGTCTGAAGGGAAAAAAGGGGAATCGGGCAAGTCAGGTCAGAAGGGGATAGAAGGAAGTGCAGGCGCTCAAGGTCAAGGTTCGCAAGGATCATCAGGACAAACAGGGTCTGGAGGTAAATCTGGTGAGAATGGCAGCAACGGAAAAGGCGGTAAGAATGGAACTGATGGGCAATCTGGGCAAGGGTCTGAAGGTTCAGATGGAAAGAATGGCTCCGGTGCTGGTACTGGAACAGATCGGAAAGAAGGTCAGCAATCCTACAGGGAAAGTGAAGAAGAAAGTGAACGGATTTATCAGATTTACAAGCAGCAACAACAATTGAGAGATCAACTGGAAAACATGATTATCAATGAAGGTCTGCAGAAGAAAGTAGATGACATCACCGGCGAAATGAAAGGTGTAGAGCGCAAGTTACTGGATCAGGGTTTTGATCGAGAGGTCCAAAACAGAATGACTAAAATTATTCATGATTTGATGAAGCTGAAGGACGCTAACCTAGAACAGGGGGAGGAGCAACAGAGGAAGTCTATTTTTAATCAAAATGAGTTTGTAAATCCGCTCAAATCAGATCCCGCCGTTATAGAACGTTATTTCAACAATAAAGAGATACTCAATCGACAAGTATTACCTTTGCAGCCGCAATACCGCAGCAAGGTCAAGGAATACTTTAAGACAAATGATTGATTTTTCTTCACAAACCGATTTCGATTTAACCGAAGTTAGAAAGCATGGCGACTGGCTCACCTCTGTAGCCGATTCTTATGATGCCATGATTGAATCTTTGGGGTATGTTTTTTGTGATGATGAATACCTGCATTCTTTAAATGTACAGCACTTAGACCACGATACGTTAACAGACATAATCACTTTCGATTACGGCACGGAAGATGTTTTAGAGGGAGAGCTATATATCAGTATTGATCGCGTCAGGGAAAATGCGGTAGAATTCGGTCAAGAATTTGAAGAAGAATTGCGCCGGGTCATGGTTCACGGAATCTTGCATATGCTGGGTTTTGGAGATCATACTAAGGAAGACAAACACAAAATGAGATTGCTTGAAGATGAAAACATCAAGTTGTTTCACGTGAAACAATAGAATATGTTCCAAGAAGAATATGATGTAATTGTAGTAGGAGCAGGACACGCTGGAAGCGAGGCCGCGGCAGCCGCAGCCAATATGGGTGCGTCCACATTGCTTGTTACAATGAATTTACAAACGATCGGTCAAATGTCTTGTAATCCTGCTATGGGCGGTATTGCAAAAGGACAGATTGTTCGTGAGATTGATGCCTTAGGTGGATTGAGCGGAATCGTTAGCGATAAGAGTGCGATTCAGTTTAAGATGTTGAATAAATCTAAAGGCCCAGCAATGTGGTCACCGCGTACACAAAACGACCGGATGCGTTTTGCTGAAGAATGGCGATTGCAATTAGAAGCTATACCCACTCTAGATTTTTATCAGGAAATGGTTTCTGGGTTGTTAATTGAAAACGGGAAAATAGCAGGTGTCAAATCGTCACTTGGTTTGCCTATTCGAGGAAAATCTGTAGTACTTACCAATGGAACTTTCCTAAATGGATTGATTCACATTGGTGAAAAACAGTTTGGCGGCGGTAGAGCAGGGGAACGAAATAGTACCGGAATTACAGAGCAACTTATCGATCTAGGTTTTGAATCTGGAAGGATGAAAACGGGTACGCCACCGCGAGTTGATGGTAGATCTTTAGACTATTCCAAGATGTCTGTGCAACCTGGAGATATTGACGTTTCTAAATTTAGCTATACCAATAAATCGAGCAAACTTACGCAACAGCGCGATTGCCATATGACTTATACGAGTCCGCTGGTTCATGATTTGTTGCGGGAAGGTTTCGATCGCAGCCCTATGTTCAATGGTAGGATTCAATCAGTTGGGCCGCGATATTGTCCTTCTATTGAGGATAAGATCGATCGCTTTGCAGACAAGGACCGTCATCAAATGTTTATTGAACCGGAAGGATGGGATACTGTTGAGGTTTATGTGAACGGTTTTAGCACTTCGTTGCCTGAAGATGTCCAGTTCAAAGCACTCCGTTCTGTAGTTGGTTTTGAGAAGGTCAAGTTCTTCCGTCCTGGTTATGCAATCGAGTACGATTATTTTCCTCCTACGCAACTGAAGCATACACTGGAAACTAAGATCGTAGAGAATTTATATTTTGCCGGCCAGATTAATGGAACTACTGGTTATGAAGAGGCTGCATCGCAGGGATTAATGGCTGGGATTAACGCAGTTCGTAAAATACGAGAGGAAGAATCTTTTATTCTGCGCAGGGATGATGCTTACATAGGAGTTCTAATTGATGATTTAATTACTAAAGGAACTGAAGAACCTTACAGAATGTTTACTTCCAGAGCAGAATACAGAACCCTTTTGCGTCAGGATAATGCCGATATGCGTTTGACGCCTCGTGCTTACGATTTAGGAATTGTAAATGCGGAACGCTTAAAGCTAGTCGAGCGTAAAGAGGAAGAAACAGAAAACATGCTCCAATTCTTGAGAAACACGAGTTATGATTTCCCGGAGATGAATGAGCTTTTGAATGAAAAGAACACCGCCGAGGTTACCCAAAACGATAAATACTTTAAAGTTTTTTCAAGACCTCAAATAGGCTTGAGTGATATCAGAAGATTTGACGACGTGGAGAATTATATACAGGAACACGATCTGGATGAAGATATTTTAGAGCAGGTTGAGGTACAAGTAAAGTATTCTGGATACATAGAAAAGGAGAAGAATAATGCAGATAAGTTGAATCGATTAGAGGATATTAAAATTCCGTCTGGGTTTGATTTTAGCAATATTCAATCGATTTCTATAGAGGCTCGACAGAAGCTGAAAGCGGTACAGCCCGTTACCATTTCACAAGCTTCCAGAATTTCAGGGGTGAATCCTAGCGATATTTCGGTGTTGTTAGTACATATGGGCAGATAGTTTCACGTGAAACAATGATTGATAAAACCACAAAACAGCTTTCTACACAGGATTACTTCCTTACTAAAGAAGCGTTCGAAATTTTCAGAACTAAAATTCCTGGAGTTTTAAAAACAGACCCTCAGCCAGTAGATCTAGAAAAATACTACGACACTGACGACTATTTATCCCATGATGATTCCGATGGATCCTTGTTTGCAAGATTGTATCGCTTTGCGCGAAAAAGAAACATCCACTCAAAATTTAAACTAATTTCCAGCTATAGCGATGACGGAGCTATTCTGGATATAGGAGCAGGGAATGGAGAGCTGGTTCGGTACCTAAAGGAAAAACATTTAGACGCACAAGGTTACGAGCCTAGTGCAGCTGCAAGAAAGGTAGCTTACAGAAAAGGGGTAGATTTATGGGATTATTTACCAGTGAGTAAAAAATCTCATTATAAAGTGATTCAGATGTTCCATGTCCTAGAACATATTCCAGATCCGGAGAAAATGATAACCGATTTATATTCCATGCTGCAAGAAAATGGGATTCTAATAATCGCGTTGCCAAATTATAAATCTTGGGATGCTTCTTTCTTTAAGACTTATTGGGCAGGGTACGATGTGCCTAGACATTTATTTCACTTTGATCAAAAGGGAATAGAAAACTTAATCAAAGATCATTTTGAACTTCAAAACACAAAGCCGATGTGGTGGGATAGTTTTTACGTTTCAATTCTTTCGGCTCGATATAAGAAATTACCAATACCTATGATTTCTGGAGGTTTTGTGGGTTTGATATCAAATCTTGTTGCAATGTTCACTTCCCAGCCCTCTTCACGCATCTATATCTTCCAAAAACGAAATTAAAGCCGTTTTAAGAGACTATTTAGCGATCGGCATTATCTTATATTAAAAAAATTATGAACCGACCGCAGAAGGCGTTAATTTTAAGTAGTTATTTATAGAATTATCTGATAATGCACAGTTATGCTATAGATACCATTGATTGTGTCCAGTACAGTCCAAAAACCGACAGCAAAAAGTAAATCGCAATTCTAGCAGATCCCACGTAATCTTTTACCATGCGCAATCCAAAAAGTAGCATTGTAAATAAAATGCTAGAGGCAATTAATGCATAAACCGAAAATACATAGCTCTCATTTACTATTATATCCCAAATACCTAAACCAGTCAATGTGCTAATAATTACTTCCAAGCCTAATATAAATACAATCACGGGTGTAATTGCTTTAGCTATAAATGTAGATTGAAACATTTTGCTATAAAATTCTAATTGAGCTTTCCAATCATTAATCTTCTCATAAGCTGAAAATAAATAGGTAATTAAAATGAAGCAAAGAATTATAATGGGTCCTATATCAGGAATATTCATGTTAAATTGAAATTTTGAACAAGTATAGGAAGGAATGGGTTATTTTCTGTACTTAACTAGATTACAGACTCTTTTAATCGGTATTTAAACTGCTTTGTGTAGAATTTTAGTCATTCCTATGCTCAGATCAGTAAAAACTATTTTTGCATTTGCATTCCTGTCAATGTGCATAAGCGCAGTTTCTAAGGACTCAGCGATTTCCGTAATACGGTGTCCATCAATGAAAGCTGCAAATTTACTAAGGTCAAAATTTGTCTTAGTTTGAAAATAAACAGCGCTGGTAGCTTTATAATTGGTTAACATGGCCTGTCGGAAAAATTCTAAGGAGAATAGCAGAAACCTTTTTTGAATTTCTCGATTAGTGCCCGCAATGGTTTCTGCCCATTCAATCAAGCCCATTATAGCGCTGGGTTTGCCCTTAGCGCTGAAAGCTGTCCGTACCCATGTGACAAACCATTCTTCAAACTGCAGATCTTCTGTGGTATTTTGAAGAAGTTTTAAAGCACGACCATAACTTCCATTTGCTTGTCTAGCCACCATGTTTGATTCATGTTCAGAAGCTTGTGCTGAATTGCGCAGTGATGCAGCAATGGCCGCAGTGGATAATTTAGGAATATGCAGCACCTGACACCTGGAGCGGATCGTATTTATAATTTGGTTCTCATCTTCCGTAATTAGTATCAAAACAGTACCAGATGGTGGTTCTTCAATTAGCTTTAGCAGTTTATTTGAAGCAGCATTATTCATCATTTCTGCACCCCAAATGATGCATATTTTTGCACCGCCTTCATAGGACTTTAAGCTCAGTTTCCTGCTAATCTCTGCTGCTTCATGCACCCGTATCTCACAAGATTTTTTTTCTATGTCGGCCGTTTGATACCAGTCTTCCATAGCACCGTATGGATTCTCAGAAATAAAAGTTCTCCACTGTTCTATAAAGTCATCAGCGACAGGCTTAGTAGAAGATTGCGGAGTAGAAGCAACGGGATAGGCAAAGTGCAAATCTGGATGGGAAACTTGTTGAACTCTTTTAAGACAGCTTGATTCTTGATCCTTACATAGGATCAGACTCGCATAATACATCGCGAGCGGGAGTGCACCGCTGCCAGAAGGCGCCACAAAAAGCTGAGCATGCGCAATACGGTTGTTTACCACCGTTGTCTGAAGGTGTTTCTTCAAATGTTCCAAACCTACAATCTTGTCCTCTTGCATGGTGCAAAGATATAGGTCTGATCAAGAGGTTGAGCCATATCTGTTATATTTGTCTTTCTCAAAAAAAAGAAGAATATGAATATCGATAATATATCATTTGAAAATAAAAAAGCGCTCATACGTGTTGACTTTAATGTACCGTTGAATGATAACGAGGAAGTTACAGATGATACCCGCATACGAGCTGCAAAGGACACGATTATTCATGTTCTGGAACACGGCGGCTCTGTTGTTTTAATGTCACACTTAGGCAGGCCTGAAGGAAAAAGAGAAGAAAAATATTCTTTAAAACACGTGATTGATACAGCATCTGATATTCTAGGCGTACAAGTCCAATTTATTGATGATTGTGTAGGTGATGCGGTTAAGAAAAAAACAGCGGCCTTACAGCCTGGAGAGATGTTACTGCTAGAAAACCTTAGGTTTCATAAAGAAGAAACTGCGGGTAGCGATCGTTTTGCTAAGGAATTATCAGAATTAGGAGATGTCTATATCAATGACGCATTTGGTACCGCGCACCGTGCACATGCTTCTACAACAGTGGTCGCTAAGTACTTCAAAGAAAAGTGTTTTGGAAAACTGATGTTACGCGAGATCGAAAGCTTGAAAAAAGTTCTTGAAACTCCAGAAAAACCAGTGGTAGCAATTCTAGGCGGAGCTAAGGTGTCTTCAAAAATTACCGTGATAGAAAATATCCTAGAAAAAGTAGATCACCTCATTCTTGCAGGTGGTATGGCTTATACATTTATCAAGGCTCAAGGGGGGCATATAGGAGAATCTCTTGTTGAAATAGATAAGCAGAAAATGGCTTTGGATATTCTCAAAAAAGCCAAAGCCCTAAACACTCAAATTCACTTACCGGTAGACGCCATTACAGCAGACGCGTTTTCTGAAAATGCAACCCGTGATATTTCTCCAATAGATGACATTCCAGACGGCTGGATGGGTTTAGATATAGGAGAGGAGTCCAGAGTAATCTTTTCAGAAGTAATTAAAAAATGCAAAACTATTCTATGGAATGGACCAGCAGGTGTTTTTGAAATGGAACCCTTTGCTCAAGGAACCATTGCTCTAGGGAACGCAGTGGCAGAGGCTACTTCAAATGGCGCCTTTTCTTTAGTAGGCGGCGGTGATTCTGTCAGTGCGGTGAAACAATTTGGTTTTGAAGATAAAGTAAGTTATGTTTCTACTGGTGGCGGCGCGATGCTGGAAATGCTAGAAGGGAAAACATTGCCGGGAATTAAGGCTATAAAAGGATGATAGTGGCAAGAACCTTGATGAATAGCAAGCGATGAGAAAAATAAAAATAAGTACAGCGATAGCACTTCTTTTTTGCACACTGACGTTTGCCCAAGAACAGGCGTCATTTGAGGCTGTTAAAAAGGATACGTTGCATGTTAAAGTCCTAGAAGGTCAATTAGTAGTTGCGCCCCTGACAGCAGGTGATACACTAGGCTTGATTACATATCCTCAAGTAGATATATACGATCAGGAGTTTTTAGACTTGCTCTACACTCATGATGGTTTTGACTATATGTTTGATGATGTGGGTGCCATTAATAACGATCAGTTATTAGACAATACATTACCTACAGATACACTCAAGGCTCGATTAAAGAGGATTAACGAGAGTACTCCATTTCAAATCGATTATAATCCCGTACTAGAGCAATTGATCAAGAAAAAGCTTAGCTACAAGAGGGTTTACATGGAACGTCTTATGACCTTGAGCGATTACTATTTTCCCATGTTTGAAGAACAATTGGATCGCTTTGACATCCCGCTAGAGATGAAATATCTAGCCGTGGTAGAAAGCGCACTGGATCCTAGAATACGCAGCAGAGCGGGCGCTACTGGTTTATGGCAGTTTATGTTACCTACCGGTCGTGCGATGGGACTCGAGATTGATTCTTACGTTGATGAACGTATGGATCCTGTAAAATCAACTATTGCCGCAACTAAATATCTCAATTATCTATATGATATGTACAACGATTGGGATCTGGCACTGGCAGCTTACAATTCTGGAGCAGGTAATGTGAATAAAGCGATCCGACGCAGTGGTGGAAAGAAAAACTACTGGAATTTACGACCTTATCTTCCACGGGAGACGGCAGATTATGTACCACAATTCCAGTCCATATTGTATTTGTATACGTATGCAAAAGAGCATGGTTTTAAACCGCAGCGTACGCCTAGATTACGTATAGGAACAGATACAGTTCAAGTTAAGAACAAGATTAGTTTTGCCCATATTTCAAAAGCTTTGGATCTGGATGCCGAAACTATAAAATTTCACAATCCCAGTTATAAATTAGATGTGATCCCGGTTATTGATGGGAAACCTCAATTTTTAAGGTTGCCGTATAAAGAGATGATGGACTTTGTTAGTAATGAGAAAAAAATTTACGCTTTCGCGAAAGCGGAATTAGATGACGTAGAACAGCCCAGTCCAGAATTATTAAAACCTCAAACTAATACTTACTATACCGTACGAAGCGGTGATTTTTTAGGAAGAATCGCTCAAAAATATGGGGTCACCATAAGCCAGATCAAACGCTGGAATGGTATGCGTGGCAACAGGCTCAAAATAGGGCAACGCATTAAAATTGTATCACGTGGTACCGCTGTCGCGACTACTGCAAAGTCAAAGACGTACAGGGTGCGTAATGGCGATAGTTTATGGGAAATTTCCAAAAAATATGGATTGAGCATCAATCAAATCAAGAAATTGAACCCTATAAAGTCAAAAGATCTTCAACCGGGCATGACTCTTGTGTTAAAATAATTCTATGAAACATCTCTATTATATTTTAACCTTATCGTTCGTATTTATCTCTTGTAACGAGAAATCTGTCATTATAAATGATAGTGCTGGCCGCTTGAATGATATTCTTGTCGTAATTGATAATGATAACTGGGATGGTCAGATAGGCGATAGCGTCAGGGCAGTTTTAGCGCGTCCTATCGATGGAATTGTAAGAGAGGAGCCTATGTTTTCATTAAATCAGGTGAAGCCCCAATCTTTTCAAGGGATGCTCAAGAAATCTAGAAACTACCTTTTTATTCAAAAATCAGATAGTGCTGGCGTCGCGATTAGAAATGATAAATATGCAAGACCGCAGTTAGGAATAATTGTGAGAGGTTCAAATGCTGCTGAGATATCTCGCGTTTTAGGGGAGAATGCTGACGAGATCATCCGGATTTTTAATGACAGTGAAATCGCAGAAAAGCAGCGACTGATTCGTAAGGTAAAATTGAACACAGACCAGATTACAGATCGATTTGGGATTATTATTAACGTTCCTCAGGCCTATAGGTATGCAAGTATGGAAGATCCAGACTTTACCTGGTTGCGACGAGATATTGTTGAGGGAACCATGGATATCATGATATATGAGGTGCCTTTAAAGGAAATTACTCGTGATAGTGCTGTCGTAAAAGACATTGTAAGGGTACGTGATTCTGTAGGAGGGATGAAAATACCGGTGGATAACGGTATTTTTCAAACAGAGAATGCATTTTCTCCATTTGTGAATGAAACGCAAATAGATGGTGCTTTTGCTTTTGAGACTAAAGGAACTTGGGAGGCTAAAAATAAGTTTATGGCCGGTCCGTTTGTAAACTATGCTGTTTACAATAAACAAAAAAATAACTGGTTGATTATTGAGGGCTTCGTTTCTGCTCCTAATGCTAGTCAGCGCAACTATCTCTTTGAGCTGGAAGCTATCTTGAAAAGTATTGAATTTAAGAAGACTAGTTCTTAACTCACAGTAAAGCTAGAATACAAAAAACCCCCTAGAAACGTAGTTTCTAGGGGGTTTTTCAATAAAATACTTCAACCGGTTATTTAGTTGAATCGATATTACTTTTTGGTCTGTCCTCAGTATCATCTTTAGAAGCGTCTTTAAACTCCTTGATACCGCCGCCTAGGCCGCGCATCAATTCTGGAATCTTTTTACCACCGAAAAGAAGTAGTACTACTACAACAATCAGTACGACACTCCAAATACCAGGAGCTCCTAAGAAAAAATTTGCTGTCATAATTACATTATTTTAATGGCTTCAAAGATACAATAAGACATACAACCTCGATAACTCAACATCATAATGTTTAAGTACATGTGTGATACAATCCATGAGCTTCCCCTGCGTTTAATTTATATTTGTAGAAGGACATGGAAGAACCCAAGAAGAAATATAGAAGCAAATGGCGCAGTCACTACCGTATGGTGGTGCTCAATGATGACACATTTGAAGAACGTTTCAGCCTCAAATTAAACAGGCTTAACGTTTTTGTAGTCACCATGGTGAGCGCTGTAATTTTGATTACACTAACTACAATATTTATTGCATTTACACCGGTACGTGAATTCATACCGGGCTATTCTAGCAGTGAATTGCGCAATGAGACTACCGCATTGATGCAGGAAACGGACTCCCTCAAAATACGACTTGCGCTCAATGAGCAACAGTATGATCGCATAAAAATGGTTCTGAAAGGAGATATAACTACTGAGGAATATGCTAGAATAGATAGCATCGCCCAGGTAGAAACGCAAATTTCCTTGCAAGATTTTGCTCCCAGCAAGGAAGATAGTTTGTTGCGGGAAGAAGTGGCTCGCGAGGATAAGTATAATGTACTGGAAGGGGCAAAAGCGCGAACAAATTTTGTCTTCTTCAAACCTTTACGTGGCAGTATCTCAAATGGTTTCAGCGTTCGCGATAAGCATTATGCGGTAGATGTTACCACCGCCACAAATACGCCTATCAAGGCCGCCGCCGCAGGAACAGTCGTTTTTTCTGGATGGAGTGCAGAGACGGGTTACACCATTTTATTAGAACATACTTACGGACTCATTACGGTTTACAAACATTGTGGTACCCTTTTGAAGCAACAAAACGATCAAGTCCTGGCCGGTGAGGTAATCGCCAGCGTGGGAAACACTGGTGAATTGACAAATGGCCCACATCTTCATTTTGAGTTGTGGAGCAATGGCTACCCGCTGGATCCTACCAATTTTATAAATTTTGAGTAATGTCCTTTAAGTCAATCGCCGCGCGCTTATTTGCCGCTCACATTCATAGGAAAACGGCGCAGTGGTCTAATCATCCTGTTCGTTCTCAACAACGTGTTTTTGACAATTTGTTGAGCGTTGCAGAAAATACCGCTTTCGCGAAAGCGCACTCATTCCAAAATATAAAAAGCCATCAAGACTTTGTTAGTCAAGTCCCAGTAAGGGATTATGAGGATCTAAAACCTTTTGTAGATAGAGTAGTAGCTGGTGAAAGTGATGTATTGTGGCCGGGAAAACCGCTCTATTTTGCCAAAACATCTGGAACCACCAGCGGTGCAAAATACGTCCCACTAACTAAGGAATCCATGCCGGAACATATCAAGGCAGCGCGCAATGCAATCCTTAGTTATATCCACGAGACGGGAAATTCTAGGTTTGTGGATGGCAAGATGATCTTCCTGCAAGGCAGTCCAGAAATGGAAACCCAAAATGGAATCCAGCTGGGCCGTTTGAGTGGTATCGTTGCCCATTATGTCCCAGATTACCTGCAACGCAATCGCATGCCTAGCTGGGAAACCAATTGCATTGATGACTGGGAAACTAAAGTTGAAGCCGTCATTGATGAGACTTTACCAGAGAACATGAGTGTCATTTCTGGAATCCCCAGCTGGTTACAAATGTATTTTGAGCGCATTGTACAACGCACGGGAAAAAAAGTGGGCGAGGTATTTCCAGATTTGAGTTTACTCATTTATGGCGGTGTAAATTTTGAGCCCTATAAAGCTAAATTCAAATCGCTTATAGGTAGAGACATTGACAGCATCGAACTTTTTCCAGCTAGCGAAGGTTTTTTTGCCTATCAGGATAAGCAGTCTGAAAAAGGAATGTTGCTACTGTTAGACGCAGGAATATTCTACGAATTCATTCCAGCAGATCAATTTCATCAAGAGAACCCGCCTAGACTAACGATTGCAGATGTTGAAATAGGCGTGAATTATGTGCTTATTATTTCCACCACGGCGGGATTGTGGGCGTACAACATAGGCGACACCATTGCTTTTACAAGTTTACAGCCCTTCAGGGTTGTCGTTACTGGCCGCATTAAACATTACATAAGCGCGAGCGGTGAGCATGTGATAGGTAAAGAAGTGGAAGAAGCTATGAAAGCTGCAGTTGCGCAACATGGATGGATCATCAACGAGTTTACCGTCGCACCACAACTGGAAACTCCAGATGGCGAACTACCGTATCACGAGTGGTTCGTAGAAATGGATGAAATTCCAATTCAAGAGTCCCTAACGGTTTTTAAAGCAACCCTAGACCTAGAAATGCGCCAGCAGAACAGTTATTATGACGACTTAATTAAGGGTAAAATTCTGCAACCGCTCAAAATTAAAATTTTGAAGACGGGCGCTTTTCAACATTACATGAAAAGTATAGGAAAGTTGGGCGGGCAAAATAAATTGCCACGATTGTCTAATGACAGGAAAATTGCCGGGTTCCTAGAGGATTATGAGTCCTAGAATGAGGATCATTCATAGATCTTAGGAAACGCATCATTTTGCAATCGTATGCTAAGTTTAATTTTTTAATACATTGCTGGAAGAAAAATAATCTATGCTATAGAATGATACTTCCTGTAATTATTCGGTTAGGTATTGCTATTATTTAATTCTCAATTATCGATTATTTAATGTTGCCGAGGGTTTCTCGATATGAAATCTAAAAAGAATCTATTTAAAAGTTTGCTCAAGGTATACTACAGTTAGCGTATGCTATTCACGCTGTATCATATTTTGTGATGAAATAAACTTTTGAGTTGTTTTTTGATATCAGCTTGATGCTCAATTGCATAAATCACCATAGCAGAAGTTCTTAATGCATAAAATCTTGTGAGCATATCGATTTTTTACTGTACCCCACGCTTATGTTACTCAAAACTTAAAACAACAAAAAATTTAATTAAAGAGCACTAATTCTTAATGGACAGGTTTTTAAACATAGAATATAAGAAATTATGAATTCATGGGATCTCGCTTAGGATTTTCAATGAATAGGAGAGCAAAGTCGGATTGCGGTATTAAAAACCAGAACCATAAACTCTCAACCCATAACTAATCGTCACTAAGCTGATAATACTATCTTTACATAGAAATACATTTTATGCCTATAATTACCGTAGAACCCAGAACGAGAGCTCAAGAAAGCACAAATGCGATTGAACGCATGTACATTACTATGCGTCATCTATTTAATCGCGGCTTTTACAAGCCTATGGGCGTGAGTGGTGAATCTTTGAGAGAAGCACTGTTAACCATACGTCCAGAGATATATGGTTCCATTGCAGAGGATAAGATCGAGTTGAGCGGTTTGCTTTATGTAATGGATCGATTGCCTATGGGAATCGAGGAATGCACCTATATCAATCTAACTAGTGATGAAGGATACAGTAGATCACATTTTAAACCTATCATTCCTAAAAAACGACGCCGCAACTGCTATCGTATTGATCAACATCAGATGAATATTGAAATTACCCGCGGTAGATCTGAGATTTATGATATTCTCACACACCTTACCTTCTTGATGGTGGAGTCGCATAAAATAATGAAACGCGTCATTATAGGTGACAATGGAAATACCACCCGTGATTGGAAATGCCTTGAGAATGCCATTGAAAAAGAAGAGCTGAATCAGGATGAAAAAGAGGTAGCAGTCATTCATACTGCAAATATTTTAGGCCGCACTTTTGAAGAGGTAATGAATGTATATGACGATTTTGCAACACCTGCAAATCCGCATCAATTTTTGACCACGATATATTATTTAGGATTGTTGGGCAAACGGGAGATCATGGATGAGCAGAAGCGGGTCGTGACGTTTTCGCCAGTGTTGAGAGAGCGTTTGGGACATCACATTCACGGTGATCGCTGGGCAACGCGTATCAAAAAACACCTGATTGAAAACGATCTTTTTGATCGACCGTTGCACATTATCAGTGCTAACTTGCACTCCGTAATGAACTCCATTTACGGTCCTAAAGTTCTAGGGGCTCAAATCGCAAAAAAGGGACGTATGGAAACATTTGCTTCCTTGAGCACGCATGATGGAAAGAAAAATAGGGATGCCATTAGAAAATTTGCGCTTCAAAACGGTATGTATGAACTTCCTGATGCCAGTGGTACTAACATTGACGTTCAAGTGTTTGATACCGCAAAAACATTATTTGATAATGTAGGTTTCTGTGAAGATCGCTTTCGCGAAAGCGACATTGCACAAAAACCGGTGCTGATTGTTATGGATTATGCGTTTGGTGAACAGGCCTATGAAACTCTAGACGAACTGCTCAAACCCTATAATAATAGCGAGGAAATCCTGTTGATGAATATAAAATCTGTCAGCATTATGGGGAAGGCTGGAATTTTAGAAGGCGACAAGGGCGATATTATGGTGCCAGATGCGCACGTATTTGAAGGAACGGCAGATAATTATCCTATTAAAAACCGTCTTAGTAAAAAAGATCTAAACACGGACGGTCTCAATGTCGTTTCAGGATCTATGGTTACGGTTTTAGGAACTTCGCTTCAAAATCGGGATGTTTTGGAATATTTTTACAGCTCTAGCTGGCGGGTTATCGGTCTAGAAATGGAAGGTGCACATTATCAAAAAGCAATTCAGGCAGCCTCAAAAGTTCGTCGCAGTATCAGTAAGAATGTAAGGGTGCGTTACGCATATTATGCGAGTGATAACCCTCTTAAAACTGGTCATACACTTGCCAGTGGTGGTTTAGGCCTTACTGGAGTAAAACCAGTTTATGTGATTACTGAGAAAATTCTGGAACAGATACTTAAGGATAGTGTGAGTAAAATTAAGCACGACGAGCAAGAGTAGACAGTGCTTTTCTATTACATTATATTTGAACAGCATAGAAGCGTCAATTTATGGAGCAACCACACAATGATAACCACCGCGATGAGCAAGAGGTAGATCTGGTACCGGTTTTTGTATGGATAGGTAATGGAGTTAAAGGTTTTTTTAATGCCATAGGAGCTTTTTTTAAAGCGATAGGACACGGTATTATTTTATTTTTGATCTTTCTACAGAAAAATATTATTCTGATCGGGATATTTTTGATTCTAGGACTTGCTTTAGGTTATTACTTAGATACCGAGAATAAGACAAATTACTCCGCTCAATTACGGGTATCGCCTAATTTCCAAAGTGCGGCACAGCTCATCTCAAATATTAATTACTACAACTCACTTACGGAAGAGAAAGATTATGAGCTTCTATCCCAGGAATTAGGTATTTCTAAAGAGGAAGCCTCAGGATTGAAATCCTTTGACATAGAGCCTAGCTTTAGCGACACAGAATTACTGATAGAATACGATCGCCTTGCTAGAAGGACAGATACGATGGCACTAGATAATTTCACTTTTGATGGTTTTAAAGACGCCAAACGAGAAATAGATTATGAGTTTTATGAAATAAATGCTGAAGCCAGTAGCAGGGGGGTTTTAGAAAAGATTAGTGATAGAATTGTAAATGTAAAAGAAACAGGTGGAATCAAAGCTGCCCGGCTAGTCATGGTGGAAGGCGTGCGGTTCAACGTTGATATAAAGCAGGCGCAGTTGATAGAATTAGACTCCTTGATTGTTGCTTATCAGGATATGCTCAAAAGCAATAGGCCTAGTGGTAACTCTACAAATTTGTATCTGGGTGATCGAGAATCTTCCGATAAATTGATGAATCTTTTTAAACAAAAACAAGCCTTACTATACGATCTAGACGTGTTGCGAGATGATCAGTACGGGTCAGAAAATACGGTCAACATAGAATCACAGTATATTGTACAAGGAGCAATTGCAAAACAATACATTAAACTCAAGATGTTGCTTGTGTTTTTTGGGATCGCATTGTTGATAGCTGTTATTCCACTGGTCTGGAGATTTCTAAAGGCTTATCCTAAGGCAACTCGATAAAACTATTACAGTGAAAAAAGTGATGATTACCGGCGCTGGAGGAATGCTGGGAACTACTATTTGCAACGAGTTGAAGGACGTTGAAATGCATGCTTTTAAAAGCAGAGAACTAGATATTATCTGTGTCCAGCAATTATCTAAAACTATTGCCCGGTTAAAGCCTGATTATATCATCAATTGTGCTGCCTATACCGCAGTAGATCTAGCAGAATCAAATCCTGAAATTGCCCACAGAATTAATCACCATGCGGTTGAAAAATTAGCTGAATTAGCAGCACAGCATAATGCCACCTTGATCCATTTCTCTACGGACTATGTGTTTGATGGAACCGCAAAGACGCCTTATTTGCCGCAAGACAGTACTAATCCTATTAATGTGTATGGGAAAAGCAAACTGCTGGGAGAACGTGCCATAGAACGTTCTGGGACTAACTATTATATCTTTAGATTGTCGTGGTTGTATGCACCACATGGTAAAAATTTCTTCCGTTGGGTGATGGAGAATGATCAGGATGAAATGAAGGTGGTTGATAATCAAATAGGTTCCCCTACAAGCGCGTTAGATGTGGCTCAGTTCATTAATCATGTTGTTCATCATGATCCAAAGAATTACGGAAGCTATCATTTTACTAATGTAGGGAGCATGAGCTGGTTCGCTTTCGCGAAAGCGATATTAGACAAGACATCTTCATCAAAAAAGTTATCTCCAACCAATCATTTTAAGACTGCAGCTGTCCGTCCTAATTATAGTGTGATGGACACAACATCAACAGCAGTAACTTTCCAGTATACCATCAACTCAACGAGGACAGCATTAGATCATGTTTTAAGAAGTTACAACAGAGATGTTTAAACCTTTAAAAAAATTAAAATCAGAGGAAAAAACGGTAGCGAAAAACTACAGTGCTTTGATGGTTTTACAGGGTCTAAATTATGTGCTTCCATTTTTAATTATTCCGTTTTTAGAGCGGACTTTGGAGCTGGAACGTTTTGGTCTGGTTATGCTTGCTCAGTATGTGATGGCTCTATGTGTTGCTGCTACAGATTTTGGATTTAGTACAACTGCCGTAAGAGAAATTTCCCTACTGAAAGAAAAAGGCAGTGATTATTCCACAATTTATTTTAAAGTATTTTGGGCAAGAGCAGTTTTACTGGTTGTTGTGTTCTTGTTGCTTTGCGCATTTGTATTTGCTATTCCCAGATTTGCGGTGGAATGGGAGGTGTATCTGTTGAGTTATGGAATGGTTATAGGTCAAACGATTTTAGGTGATTGGTTCTTTCAGGGAATCGAGCGCATGCGTTTACTTACAGCGGTAAATGCGATTTCTAAAATTTTATTTACCGTGCTGCTATTTGTTTTTATAAGCTCGCCGTCTGACTATATTTATGTACCTATTTTCAATTCCATAGGCTATTTATCTGCTGGCCTGGTCATGCTTTTTTTGAGCCTCAAATATGTGAAATGGCAATGGCCTAACTTTAGAAATTCACAGGAATTCTATAAGGATAGCTTTCATATATTCCTTTCAGATATATCATCCCAATTCACCTATGCTGCAAATGGCGTTGTGTTAGGGTTATTTGCAGGTGACAGCGTTGTAGGTATTTTTAGTGCGTTTGACAAGTTAATGCTAGCTGCGAGAAAAATGTATCTACCTATTTGTCAAGCAGTATATCCCTACATGTCCAGAAAACCATTTATTGAAAAGAGAATATTGATGAGGAAATTGATTGCCGGAGCAACGGCAATAGGTGTTATAGGATTACTGTTTGTCGTTTTTTTAGGTCAGTGGATTGTAGAGTTTTTATATGCAGATCCTGCTATCGCAGCAAATATTCACTTGTTAGAATGGATGGGTTTAATTGTTCTGTTTGTTGGTCTAAGTCTTTTATTTACAAATCTATACGCGCCTTCTCGAAAGTTATTCCATCAAAGGCTATGGGTAATGGTGTCTGCAACTATCTTTAATCTTATATTGGGTTTTGCATTGGTTCCCTATCTAGGCTTAACGGGAACAGTAATCACTACGATTTCAACAGAATTTTTAATGTTGATTGTATCAGCTTATTTTTATTTGGGTGATGACAACTCAAAAGATAAACAAGTAATTGTTGAATAAAAGAATTTAGCTATCCTATGCTTTTACGCAATTTGTTCATCTTTATTTACTTGTTTTCCATGGTGGTGTTGTTCTCCACCTTTGACGCGACGCTGGGATTGTGGTTATCGTTTCTCGGGAATGCGTTATTACTGACTTTGATTACTTACTACCATATATTCATTGAGAAGAGCTACAGTCCTTTTCTAAGTACCTATATTGTTTTTAGTTTCCTGTTTTTTCTGGTGGCCCCTATAATTCAAGCAGGAGTTCTAGCGCCGCAAGTTGACGGGACTTTTGATCACAACTTCCCCTTCAAAGAAGATCTTTTTATAAAAACAAATGGACTCATTGCTTTGTTTCACGTTGTTTTCTTTCTGTTCTATGTGGGTGTTAAAGATTATATCAGAAGAAAAACAGTGGATAAACTGGTCGTTAAACCTATCAAAGTAACGCGGCAACTTAGGGGCATCGTTATTATTTTATTCATTTCTATTATTGTAATAGCGGTAGGTTATCCGTTTTTAATGGAGGAGCTCGCCAGACCAGAATATATTCAATCCTCCTATTCCCCAGGGTCACAATTGATTCAAAAAAAGGTATTGTTTATTATTCCATTAGCTGGTATTGTGCTTTCAAAAAAATTGATGAACAAGAAGGGCATCTCTACACAAACATGGCTCTTAGGTTTTATTCTATCCGCTTTATTGATCATTGTATTATTTCTACTTAAAAATCCATTTGTAGAGAAACGCAACGCATTAGGTCCAATTTATTTTTTGTTGATCTTTCTATTTTTTCCTAAAATATTGAACAGTAATGTGAAAATGAGTTTAACTTTTTTTGTGATCATGATCCTATTTTTCCCGTTGCTTCAAATTCTTACCCATTCTGATTATGGGTTTCAGGAAATGGTAAATAACCCAAGTCTTTTTACAAATGTCATCGATAAAGGCTCTCTTAGTAAAGGGTTTATGTCCTTAAACTATGACGCTTTTTGTAATATAGGTGTCGTGATTGAAGTTGTGGAAAAGAATGGTTTTTCATGGGGATATCAATTGTTGAGCGCTTTGCTTTTTTTCATCCCTAGAAGCATATGGTCAGGAAAACCTGATGCTTCTGGACAAGTCGTGGGGGATCATTTAATCAATAATTACGATTATTACTTTGCTAATCTATCAAACCCATTAGTGTCAGAAGGTTATATGAATTTTGGCTTTTTAGGTGTTGTGATTATGGCAGTGGCACTGGCACTAACGATCGTCTACTTTTTGACCTGGCTCAATAGCCATGATCATTTAAAAAAAGCCGTCGCATTTTATTTTGCCGTTCACTTACTATTTTTACTTAGAGGCGATTTTACAAATGGTTATAGTTACTTTGTAGGAACTTTTATAGGTTTATACGTGATACCTAAATTGATTTTAAAAATATCGCACCTGCTATTAGATCAAAAAATATGGACGGTAAAAAAGAGCTAAGTCACTGGTTGTCGAAAGCTCTGATCGTATGCACAGGATTGATGTTCTTGATGCCCATCATTCCAAGGGGTGTGCGACCTACCGCAATAGCGTTACTTGTGATTTTAAGCATTGTAACAAGTTTACAACAAGAGCAAAAGTTTAAATGGTTCTATTTTTTATTAAACTCGGGACTTTTTATTTGCTATGTCATAAGCCTATTATATACGGACGATGTTGCCTATGGGCTCAAAAAGCTGGAGACTGGAGCGTCTATTATTGTGTTTCCGTTCCTGTTTGCCATTATGAATGAATCTTATCTGAAACTGTTATTAAAAAATCGTTTCAAGTTTATGTGGTTATTCATTATGGCCACAGTACTGTTATGCCTGGGGTCTTTTCTAAAATTTTTGCAGGTTTTCAATTTTGAAGAAATCTTAGTGCACTATGTCAATATCATAAGAACCGATGTAAGTGGGTGGAATATTCATCCTATTTATTTGAGCATGCACATAGGGATCTCCATAATTTTCTCAGTATTCATTATTAAGAAAGGAGTGACTCTTTGGCCAAAAATAGCCTTAGTTGTGATGAATTTGATTTTGATAGGTTTTCTCATGATGGTCATTAAAAAAGGACCTATAATCGCTCTTATATTAGTTTTGGGATATTTATTATTGATGCTCAAAAGCCGGAATCTATACATAATATTCGGCGCTTGTGCTTTTTTAATTATTGGAACAGTAATTCTAAATCCTAAAGCGAACGATAAATTTTCAGAGCTCCTGCAAATTCAGGACGCTGAAACCCAAGAGGCAACCTCTACAGACATTAGATTTTCTATCTATAAATGTGCGGTAGAAATTTTACCAGAAGCTGGGATTTTCGGTTATGGTGTGGGGGATGGTAAAAACAAGCTCCTAAATTGTTATCAGGAAACCAGCGCCTTTCTTGCTGAAAACCGTTATAATTCTCACAACCAGTTTCTAGGGATCATCATAAAAGTAGGCTTTTTGGGACTCCTCGTATTTTCTTTATTCTTGATATACCATATGGCTCGTGCTTTCGATAAGCGTAACTATCTTTTGATTGCAGTAACTTTATTTTATTGTATCGTTATGTTTTCAGAAAATATCATGGAGAGAGAAAATGGGATTCTCTATTTTTCATTTTTCGTCAATTTCTTTATAATGATAAATTATAATTTTCCTGTAAAAACGAGTGAGGATAGAGACTCACTTCAATCTGTTCTAAAAAAATGAAATCCCTGTTTCACATTACAGAAGATGTTTCCAGAGCAAGCGGCGGTATTCGTACCGTTGTAAATGATATTCATAAGCACTTCCCCAAGTCGACTATTTTGACCACTAATAAGGATAAGCAGGATCAAAACATCACTGCATTTGAGAAAAAGGGACCCTGGTTATATTCGCCTGCATTGAAAAATCACCTGGAACAACTCCCTGCAAATGCGATGTTTCACCTGCATGGGGTATGGATGCATGCGCAGTATGCCGCAGCCAAAATTGCCTCTCAAAAAAAGATCCCGTTTATCGTCAGCCCACATGGTATGTATGAACCGTGGTTATGGAAGGATGGGGTGGTAAAGAAGAAATTGTATTTTAAGCTTTTGACAAGTTCCGCTTTCGCGAAAGCGAACTACATCCACGCCATTACACCTGAAGAAAAAAGCAACTTGCAAAAGCTTTTCCCTAAAAGCAAGATAGTCTGCATCCCAAACGCCATTGAAATGCAACCGTTACCCGTCAGAAAACTGGTGGAAAAACCCTATTTCTTGTTCCTGGGAAGGATACACCCTAAAAAAGGAGTACAGCTTTTGATAGAAGTATTTTCCATGCTCAAAGAGCTCGACTTTGATCTAAAAATAGCAGGCTCACCTAACGAGTATTCGCGAGAACTAAAACGTAAAGTAAATGGGCTAAATGATTCTAGAATCCAATTTATAGGCGAGGTACATGGAGCGCAAAAACAACAGCTATATAGAAATGCACATGCATTTGTGGCTCCCAGTTTTTCAGAAGTTGTGGGAATGGTAAACTTAGAAGCCGCAATGATGGCAACGCCAGTCATCACGACTTTTGAAACCGGCTTACTGAAAGATTGGAACCTGAATGGAGGTATTTTGGTACATCCTGATTTTGAGAATCTGAAAGATGCCATCATTCAGGCAGCTCAATGGGAGCAGCCTGAACGAGATGAAAGAGGCTTACAATTAAGGGAATTTGTAAAGAGAAACTACTCTTGGGAAACCATTTTACCACAATGGACTTCTCTTTATAAATCTATGGTAATATGAGGGTTACCATCATTTTACTCTTCTTGATCCAGTGCTGTTATGGTTTTAATCACAATTTAAATAAAGCAAAACTTCCCCCTATAGAAGTTTCTACACAGTTAACCGCTCAGCTTCAACAGACCGCAAACTATCTGAACAATAAAACCCAAAGCACAAGACCTTTTAAAATTCAATTTTATGGGCAATCCATTGTGGCTGGAATGGATATGCAGAGCGTCGAGAAACGTTTAAAAAATGACTTCCCTGACGTTAAGTTTCAATTGCTTAACAATGCAATAGGTGGCTATCAGGCAAACTTGATCAAAGAAACAGCGTATCACGATCTATATCCAGCGCATCCAGATTTACTGATATTTCATGTATATGGCGGCACAAAAACGGGAGAGCTGGAGGAATTATTTTGTGAAATTACTTCAAGATTGACAAGTGACGTTCTGATTTTTGATCATCATATATCTTACGTAGAAGGCAGTCTCAAACAACAAGATCATATTAAGTACCAAGACGAGGAATCATCCACAATTAAAAATCTGGCAGACAAATATGGTTTCGGTTTTATAAATGTTCGACAATACTGGAAGGATTTCCTAACCTTAAATCCTGACTACACCATTAAAAGTCTTCTAAGAGATGACGTTCACCCAAATGAAGAAGGAAATGCGCTACTTGAGTATATCTTGTTCGAAAGCTTACAGAAAGCTGTAAAGAGAAATGGGCGAAATAAAAGCACAGTTGTCCATAATTCTCTACTTAAAATTAAAAATAACAAGGAAATCTTATTTACAGGGAATAAGGTGGTATTAAAGCCTAATAAAGGTGCTGTAGGCAGTACATTCAAAGTACTCATAGATGGAAAAGAGCCTCATCAATTAGCAGAAGCTTATACGGTCACCAGACCTTCTTCTGTTCCTGGTCAGTGGTGGCCAGCGATAAACAGGATATATTTAAATCGAGAAATGACACAGTTTCCAGAAAAATGGAAAGTCAACTTTAGCGATATTGACTGGATTAAAATGACGTATAAATTTGACGTTGTTGGAGATAATTCAGGCCCACAAGGCAATGGGGTAAACGGACAAGATTTTACCTCAAAAAACGGATTGATCTCGTTTAAACAAAAAGACGTTACCCTATTTTTAATAAGAGAAAGAGCAGAAGAGTTCAAGGAAGTAACTATTGAATTTGAAGTTAAAAACCAATTCAAAAACCCTATTCACCTTAAGGATGATCAGGAAGTGACATTATTTCAATCATCCAGAAACACAGAACATGTCTTAAAACTAATTCCCATAGAAGGTTCCCTACAACAAACTCAAATGATGGTTCATACTCCGCAAGAGAGTTCTTGCAATGATTAAGTTGTCGTAAGAAACCTTTCCAGAGGTAGGACTTTGAATAGCTGTAAAGGCCTGTGGCTTTATAAAATATCTAGAAGCTACCTTTGCCAGCACGATAAGAATGCCATGTGAAAAATTACCAACAACTCAACAAGTTCAAACTACCGCCTAATTTTCGTGGTAAAAATGCTGTGACTGTTCAATTATGGTGGTTAGTTCAAAGCAGCTTATTCGCTTGCTCCCCTCAATTTATGTACGGGTGGCGTAGGTTTTTGCTCAGGCTTTTCGGAGCAAAAGTCGGTCGTAATGTAATTATTAGGCCTTCAGTAAAAGTTCAGTTCCCTTGGAAAGTTCAAATAGGTAATGATAGTTGGATAGGCGATGAGGTGATTCTTTACAGTTTGGGTCCTATTGAAATAGGAAATGATGTTGTGATTTCCCAGCGTTGCTACATTTGCACAGGAACTCATGATCCTTTCAAAACAACCTTTGACATCAGTAGTCATAAAGTCGTTATTGAAGACCAATGCTGGCTGGCTACAGATGTATTTGTGGCCCCAGGTATTATCATTGGAAGAGGAACCGTGGTCGGTGCTCGCAGCAGTGTTTTTAAGGATTTACCAGCGGGTAAGATTTGCATAGGACAACCTGCTACAGTCATCAAAGACCGCTAGATTCATGCAGCTTCAAGGGAAACACATCACCTTCATAGGTCTCAACTATGCTCCAGAGGATACGGCCATAGGTTTGTATTCTACACAGATGGTGAAAGCTCTTGAATGTGCGGGAGCGCATGTGGATGTAGTTACCGCAATGCCCTATTATCCACAATGGAAAATCCAGGCACCATATGATCAGGCTGGAAGTTATGTGCTGGAACAACACGAAAATATCACAGTGTACAGATATAAACAATATGTACCGGCAACGCCCACATTTCTCAAGCGTGTACTGCATATTTTAAGCTTCACCTGGGGCAGCTGGCGCAACCTCAAAAAAATTGATAAGACAGACCTGGTAATCTCGGTCATTCCGTTCACGACTTCTGCATATTTAGGCAATAGGCATGCGATTAAACATAAAGCCCCACACTGGATTCACATTCAGGATTTTGAGTTTGATGCAGCGCTGCAGTCGGGTATTTCTGGAACTGGAAAAAAGCAGATATTCAACCAGCTGTTTAAAGTTGAATCTGGAATACTGAAAAAGGCAGCTAGCGTCAGTACCATCAGCCATTTGATGATTAAAAAACTACAATCAAAGACTAAAACCGCTACCTTTTATTTACCCAACTGGATTGATCCAGAAGAAATCAAACCAACTGCATCGCATTACCATCCTTATTTACGCAGTGATAAATTCAAGTTGCTGTATAGCGGCAATGTGGGAGATAAGCAGGATTGGGAATTTTTTATCGCTTTCGCGAAAGCGATACCACCACAAGAAATCGACATCATCATTGTAGGTGCTGGGGCTAAAATGCAATGGCTTAAGAAGCAACTAGAACAGAAAAATATTCACTATTACGACCCAGTACCTTATGGTGATTTATTCTATTTATTATCAAGTGCAGACGCTCACTTCCTCTTCCAGAAAAACGATGTGATCGATACCGTGATGCCGTCAAAATTATTGGGAATGATGGCCAGCGGGAAGCCCTCGCTAGTTTTAGGAAACAGCGCGTCAGAAGTCCGATCCGTTTTAGAGTCATCAAATGGCGGCGTGTATCTGTCAGATTATGATGTAAAAATTGCAACAGATTTAATTTTAAAATGGAAAGCAGATCCACAATTAAGAGTCTTGATAGGAGGGCGGGCGAGATCCTATGTTGTGGAAAAATTTTCAAAAACCCAAATCCTTGACAGCTGGATTAAAAAGCTCGCCGCTCTGATAGACTAGCATTTCTCTATCTTTACGTTTTTGAAGTTTCAATATTCTATGAAAAAACGAGTACTCATCACGGGAGCCGCAGGATTTCTAGGGTCGCACCTTTGTGACAGGTTCATAAAGGAGAATTTTCATGTCATAGGAATGGATAACCTGATTACCGGTGACCTCAAGAATATTGAGCATCTTTTCCCGCTGGAGAATTTTGAATTTTATCATCATGATGTTTCAAAATATGTGCATGTGGCAGGCGATCTGGATTATATCTTACATTTTGCCTCACCAGCAAGCCCAATTGATTATTTGAAAATTCCAATTCAAACTTTAAAAGTAGGATCCCTGGGAACCCATAATTTACTAGGTCTTGCAATGGCCAAAAACGCCCGGCTTCTCATCGCATCAACATCAGAGATCTATGGAGACCCACTCGTCCACCCACAAACGGAGGATTATTATGGGAATGTAAACACAATAGGACCACGAGGTGTTTATGACGAGGCTAAGCGATTTCAGGAATCCATGACTATGGCATATCATAGATATCACGGGCTGGAAACTAGAATTGTACGTATATTTAATACATATGGTCCTAGAATGAGGCTGAATGATGGACGAGTAATTCCTGCATTTATGGGACAGGCGTTGCGAGGTGAGGACATTACAATATTTGGTGATGGAACGCAAACACGTTCTTTTTGCTATGTGGATGACCAGGTAGAGGGAATTTACCGATTGCTACATAGCGATTATGCAGATCCCGTAAATATTGGTAATCCGCATGAGATCTCCATTAAGGAATTTGCACAAGAAATTATAGACCTGACGGGAACTGACCAGAAAGTAGTTTATCAATCGCTACCTCAAGATGACCCCATGCAACGCCAGCCAGATATTTCCAGAGCTCGAGAGATCCTGGGATGGGAACCGCAGGTTGACCGTAAAGATGGCATGAAATTGACCTACGATTATTTTAAAAAGCTGTCTCCAGAAGAACTCAAAAAAAGTGAACACAAAGATTTTAGCGAACACAGCAGAAGATAGCATCAGTTATCGCGACGGCCGGTATTCCAGCTTGATAAGACCCATTTCATACTTATTTGATCTGGCTATTATTATCTATAGCACTAATTTCTTTTTCAAATTAAGCTTTGACACCCTATCGTTTTCCATTTTTATAGGGGTTTGCTGGATTATTGTTTCCATGCAGTTGGGTTTCTACCAGATACACCGCAATACAAATCTGTTTACATTATTGAGTTTGCTGCTCAAACAGTTATTATTTTTTACCCTTGTGGTGTTTGCTTTCTTTGGATATTATTACCAGATCGACAGTACCAGCGGTTATATTTTTAAATACATAGCAGTCGTGTTTACAACGATAGCGCTTGTAAAAATAACAGTCTACTATATTTTTAAAAATTACCGCAGCTATCTGGGTGGGAATTTTCGCAATGTAGTATTGATAGGCGAGAATAAGGAAACACTGGAACTCCAGCAGTTTTTTGAAAGCCATCCCGACTATGGTTACCGTTTACAAAACATGTTTGATGTTAAATCAACTGGTTTCAATATTCAGACAATTAAAGATTTTATTCTCGAAAATAAAATTGACGAAATCTTTTGTTCCGTAAAAGAGTTGAACAATGAAGAGCTACTGGAAATAACAGATTATGCCGATAATAATTTGCGTACTTTAAAATTCCTACCTGATCCAGACACCCTACTTTCAAAGCATTTGAAATACGACTATTACGGCAAGACACCCATTCTATCGTTGCGAGAAATTCCACTGGATGATCCTGTCAATCAATTAGCAAAACGTTCCTTTGATATTCTTTTTTCATTGTTAGTTATTGTAGGAATTCTATCATGGCTCACGCCCATCATAGCATTATTGATAAAACTGGAGTCTAAAGGCCCTGTATTTTTCAAACAAGGACGTAACGGTATTGATTATAAAGAATTTAGATGCTATAAATTCCGTTCGATGGTGCTCAATAAAACCGCAGATATTGATCAGGTTTCTAAAAATGATCAGCGCGTTACAACAGTTGGGAAGTTTTTACGCAAGACCAGCATTGATGAATTGCCACAATTTTTCAATGTTTTGAAAGGCGACATGAGTGTGGTAGGACCGCGACCACATATGGTAAGCCACACACATATGTATGCAGAGCGTATTGATAAATTCATGGTGCGTCATTTTGTAAAACCAGGCATTACGGGACTGGCGCAAACCAGCGGCTATCGCGGCGAGGTAGAAACTGACGACGATATAGTGGGTCGGGTGCGTAATGACATTTATTACATTGAGAACTGGAGCACGACAATGGATATCCGGATTATTTTCAAGACCATTTTGAACCTGTTTTCTGGTGACGAAAAAGCGTACTGATGAAAGTTGTTTCTGTCATTGTGCCCGTTTTTAATAATCGTGAAACCCTTCCTGAAACGCTGGAGAGTATTACAAATCAAGATTATCGTCCGCTTGAAATTATCATCGTTGATGATCAAAGTAGTGATGGAAGTTTTGCTTTCGCGAAAGCGGTTGCTCAACAAAATACACAACTAGAGATTAAATTTATAGTTGAGCAAAACCAAGTAAACAAAGGTGCAGGAGCAACCCGTAACAGAGCTTTAGAGGTCGCCACGGGACGTTATATCGCTTTTCTTGATGCAGACGACCTGTGGAAGCCGCAAAAATTAAGCACCCAAATAAATGCGCTGCAATCCAGTGGAAGATCTATTTGTTATGCCGCTTACGAGATATTTGAAGAAAATCCGCTAAAATCGATCGCCATCCACAAGGTTTTTACAGAATTGACCTATGAAAAGCTTCATAAAACCAATTATTTAGGAAACCTCACAGGAATTTATGACGTCAAAGCGATTGGTAAAGTCCCGATTTCTGACATGCGCAAGAGACAAGACTGGGCGATGTGGCTGGACGTTTTAAAAAAAGGTGGACCAGCGATAGGAATTCAAGAACCCATGGCCAGTTATAGATTAGGGGCCGGGCTATCTGCTTCTAAAGTAGATTTGATCAAATATAATTTTGCGGTATATCGGGAACATTTAGGATATGGCTATTTGAAAAGCTGTTGGTGTCTGTTGCTTTTTTTTTATGAGCAATTTTTTGTGAAGAGTACCATGAAAATTAGAGTTCGTTGAGTAAACGCTCCTTCACTAAAATCATTAAGCGTTGGACAAAGTCTATAAGTTACCCCAGTTAATCTCACATAGGTTTTTTAAAAAGGGGTAATCATTATTCATATTGCCTTTACAAGAGTAAAAAAGTGGAAAAACACACTTCTCACTTCTTAACATTAAATATCAAATCAAACCTCTGTCACAAACTGCTTCAACTTCCCTCGACTACTGCGATCCAGCTGCAATAGTTTTTGAAACTGGACATCTATTGAAGCATCAGCATAATTTGCCATAGCGGTTTGAATTTGCTGTTGTTCCTTTGATGTAAGTTCTATGGTGGCTACATATCGCACTTCAAATAATAAAGGCTCTTTTTGTACAATCACAAATTCAGTGACCGTACTTTTTTCATTGATCACACTTTTTGTAACGTAGTAGAAAGTCAGTCCAGGAATGACCTTGCCATTAGGTAATCGAGCCACATCACTGGTTCTTCCTTCCAATTTATTCAGAATTCGTTGTCCATTTTTTGAGGAAATGCTGCCCAAATCACCTATCTCATACCTGATAAAGGGATGAGCCTTATTAAATAGATCTGTAATGATTAATTTCCCGACCGTCTCATCAGGAACCAGATAGTTTTCTTCATCAACCACTTCTATAAAAAGCGTACTGGTATTTAAAACCATATCACCTGCGGGATTTTGAATGGCTATCAGACCAGTTTCGCTACTTCCATATTCGTTGATTATCACAACACCTAAAACTTGTTCTAGCAATTCCCGGTCATCATCAAAAAGCATTTCGCTGGTTGTGATACAGGCTTTTAAAGTGGGGCAGATCTCGTTTAGAACAATTCCTTGACGCTGACAATACTTTGCAAAAAGCACGATACTACTGGTATAACCATTGATATAATTATAGGAATTCTTGAGAAATTTCTTTAAGTAACCTTCAAGAACGACATCACTCATATCAAATATGGGAAAGCGACGCCGGTTGCCCACAGTATCCTTCAAGCGTTCCTTAAAATGATCCACACCTTTTGAAGGAATCCCATAAAACCGAGCCTCGAGAGACTTATCTAAATCTATACCGTGTTGTTGATAAGCCCTATCAAAAGCAGCCCAAGTCATCGCATGGCAAAATTTATCTTTAGCAAACGAAAAAGGATGACCGCTAGACCCACTGGTTTTTCCTTTATAGATATTTTTTAAGGTAAAACCAGTACTCAATCTTTGGCGCAGTGGCAGTTGAAGATCTGCTTTGTTGAGAATAGGAAGGTTTTTCCAGTCTAAGGTTTCATCAATTACGTGACTTTTATAAAAAGAATTGGATCTTAAATGATGGTCTAAGATCTCTTGCCGCTGATGTAAAACTTGTTCTTCATTCCAGCACGAAATCTCTTCTAATAGCCGGGAAGCTTTCTTCAAATCATAACCTTGAAATTGTAGGGATTTTCTAAAAAAAGGAAGTGCCATTTAAACGAGGATTCACGGTGGATAGCAAAGTAAAACTTTTATTTTTGCTTTCTCAATAACCACCTATGAACGTTTTGATATTAGGAAGCGGCGGCCGTGAGCATGCTTTTGCCAGATCCATTGTTGCCAGTCCATTACTCACTAAATTATTTGTGGCTCCCGGTAACGCGGGAACCTCACAAATCGCTACAAACCTAGACCTAGCAATAACTAATTTTGAAATGATAAAGGCAACCGTTCTTGAGAAAGATATAACGATTGTTGTTGTTGGGCCAGAAGCTCCACTAGTAGAAGGAATCTTTGATTACTTCCAGCAGGATGAACAGCTCAAACACGTTAACGTCATAGGTCCATCAAAGCAGGGTGCCGTATTAGAAGGCTCTAAAGAATTTGCTAAGGAGTTCATGATGCGCAATAAAGTTCCTACCGCAGCATACGAGAGCTTCACTAAAATAAATCTAAAGGCTGGAATGCAGTTCATAGACAGTTTAAAACCACCTTATGTTCTAAAAGCTGATGGACTTGCAGGTGGGAAAGGAGTACTCATTCTTACAGATGCTGACGAGGCTAAGGAGTCTCTTGAAGACATGTTGGTTGGAGGAAAATTTGGTGCAGCATCTAATAAAGTGGTTATTGAAGAATTTCTCAACGGGATTGAGATGAGCGTTTTTGTCCTCACAGATGGTAATAGTTATAAGATATTGCCTAGTGCTAAGGATTACAAGCGCATAGGAGAAGGAGATATGGGCCTAAATACCGGCGGGATGGGCGCCATTTCCCCTGTGCCTTTTGCAGATGAGGTCTTGATGAAAAAGGTAGAAGATCGAATTATAATCCCTACCGTTGAAGGTCTAAAAAAAGAGAATATAACCTATAAGGGATTCATTTTCATCGGCTTAATGATAGTGGATGGCGAGCCCCTCGTTATAGAATACAACGTAAGAATGGGCGACCCAGAAACTGAGGTAGTTTTGCCGCTTGTTTCTAGTGATTTACTTTCTCACTTCCACGCTTTCGCGAAAGCGGAATTGCACAAGGAAACCCTAACTATTGACGAGAGAAGTGCCGCGACGGTAATGCTTGTATCTGGGGGCTATCCAGAAGTTTATGATAAAGGAATGGAAATAGAAGGATTGAATGATGTCCATGGAAGTATCATCTTCCACGCTGGAACTACAGAAAAAGACGGTAAAATCCTGACAGCAGGCGGTCGTGTAATTGCCGTGACTAGTTTAGGTAAAACGTTCCAAGAAGCCACAAAAAAATCCTATGAAAATATAGAAAAGCTACATTTTGACAGGATGTATTATAGAAAAGATATAGGCTTCGACCTATAAAATTATTTCAAAAAGGAATGCGCTGTTTGTGAGCGATCTTCTTCACCAGTTTTATCAAAAATGCGCAGTTGTTTCATCCAGTAACCTAATGCAAGGATCAAAAAAATGATCGCGACCCAAGAAAATAAGTTTGCTAACCACCAGTTTTCCAATTCCAGCTCGCGTATCCAGTTAAATGGTACCATTAGTATTTCTTCAAATAAATATGCGATTCCCTCAAATAAATCTTTCATTGCTCTAACTTGCTTTAAGACTGCAAAAATAGTGAAAAATTCATATGCTCTCTAGATTTTTTAGCACTTCCCAACCCTTTCATTATTTAGTGGGCATCTTATTGTTAGGTCCAGTCAGTATAGGTTTGTTAGTTTTATTAAACGGCAGTTGGGAATGGAAATTTCTGATAATAGGATGCTTACTGCCGCTCGCTTTATTGTTAGTTCAATTCATCATTCTAAAAAACGAACTTACAGGACAGAATTCATACGGGCTCTTTTCTTATGCAACCTTGACACTTTGTGCTGTTATATTAGGAATACAGTGGGAGTTTGCGGTGTGTTTGCTTTTATTATTATTTGCGTTACGCAGGCTACTCAGTCTCAAAACAGGCACCTCCACCATTCGCAAAATTTTTGATGGAACCTTATGGATTGCCATTGCAAGTTTGATCCAGCCACCCATGATTGTTTTTATTTTGGTGGTTTTTTCGGCTGTTTTCCTATTTGACCGTACAAAATGGCGGCACTGGGTGATACCATTTGTCGCATTAATTTGCGTTGCAGTTCTATCATTCCTTGTAGAGGTTTTTATGAACTATGAAATTTTGAGTGCTTTATTCTATAGAGAGGCTTACCCGGCCTCTGGAATGTTAGAACAATGGAAAACCAGTGATTTAATAGGATGGATCCTTTGTGTCTTTGCAGTCATCGGTTTTGTAATTTACGTTATAAAATTAGTGGACATTCAACAGCGGGTCAGGCCTCGATTCTCTGTGTTAACTATTTCAGGAATTTGTGCCACACTGCTCGCGTTGTTTGTGAATGAACAATTTGTAATAGTATTAATTCCTGTTCTTGCTATTTTTCAAGCACGCGCGATGGAACATATTCACCACAAGGGATTTCGCGAGTTTATTTTTTTGGTACCGGTCTTTCTGTTAGTTATTGCTGTATTTACAAGGTAATCGCTACTTATAGAAACTTTATATTTGCGTCTTAATTTCCAGATATGTTCTCTAAAAAAGCCAATGAAGTTTTCCAGAAAGTCATCAATGATTACCACATTATAAACACGGTAGATCAGGAATTTGATAATAAGTACGATCGCAATACGCATTTAATCGAGTATTTATTGTATCGCAAGAGCTGGATAGATACCGTACAATGGCATTATGAAGATATCATACGTGATCCCAATATTGATCCAGTAGCGGCACTTACATTGAAGCGGCAGATTGATGCCAGCAATCAGGATAGAACTGATATGGTGGAATATATCGATAGTTACTTTCTAGAAAAATATAAGGATGTGAACGTTAAGGACAACGCGACAATTAATACAGAAAGTCCAGCCTGGGTAGTCGATCGACTGTCTATTCTCGCACTTAAGGTATTCCACATGGAAGAGGAGGCAAGTCGTCAAGATGCTAGTGAATCTCACAAAGTTGCCTGTCAGAAAAAGCTAGATATCCTGCTGGAACAGCGCATTGATCTATCAACAGCACTTGATCAATTGTTAGAAGATATTTCTACAGGTGAAAAATACATGAAAGTCTACAAGCAGATGAAAATGTATAACGATGACGAGCTCAATCCAGTCTTGCGTTCCAGGAAATAAAATGCAACAGCCACAGCGAGTTTTAGTAATGCGTTTGAGTGCGATGGGTGATGTGGCGATGACCATACCGGTGTTGCTTGCATTGCGTAGAGTTTATTCGGATCTGGAAATAAGTTCGCTTTCGCGAAAGCGGTTTTTTCCCATCATCCAGCAAGTTCCTGGAATCTCTATCATCGAGGCAAAAGTTGACAAACAACATAAGGGAATATTGGGACTGCGTCGCTTAGCAATTGAAATCAGCAATAAGAAAATTGATGCCGTAGCAGATGTGCACAATGTATTGCGTACAAAAGTATTGAGAGCATTCTTGCCGGGCACTCGTAAAGCTGTGATAGATAAAGGGAGAAGAGAGAAAAAAAAACTCATCAACGACTCTGATTATTTTCAGCAACTTAAACTTACCACACAACGTTATGCTGACGTTTTTGAGCAATTAGGATTGCCTATCGAGCTCACTCCCGTAGATATATTGCCACGTCTCCCCATTCCTAAAAAAGTCCACAGCCTAGTAGGTGACCATCAACACCGGTGGATAGGAATTGCTCCTTTTGCAGCGCATAAATATAAATCTCTGACTCCTAAAAAAGCTAAAGCACTAGTTCAAGCTATTCTTGAGGTGGAGAATGTAAAGATTGTTCTCTTAGGCGGAGGATCAAAGGAAGCTAAGCAGCTGGAAATAGTTGCGGGTACTAGTTCTAATGTGTTCAATCTTGCTGGATTTATGAGTTTTGAAGAAGAACTTGCGATGATATCAAACCTTGATGCGATGATTTCCATGGATAGCGGCAACGGTCATTTAGCTGCAATGTATGGAGTTCCTGTAATTACGATCTGGGGCAATACACACCCTTTTGCTGGGTTTGTTCCTTTTTTACAGCCCGACGAAAATCAAATAATCGCCAGCCGTGAGCAGTTCCCGTTAATTCCAACTTCTATTTACGGGAATAAATGTCCAGAGGGATATGAGAAAGTTTTGGAAGCTATTGAATGTAATGCGGTAGTGGAGCGATTGCGGGTAATTTTAGAAGGGGCTTACTGACACAATTCGTCAGACCATTCTTGATGGCCACGGCCTTCCTTACATTGATAAGATTCTTTCAAACCCAAAATAGTTATTCTTCCATTACTTGAAAGATCATATTCTATCCAGATAGCGATGGCATCTAGTGAATCATCTTTAAGATTGTCTTGCTGGAAAAAAAAATAGTTGCTGCCCAACTCATTTGTAATGGCTTTAGTCTTGAACGCGTTCTCACTGTTACTCTCAGAATTTATAGGATAGTAAGCTCTCAAAGCATCTATTCCCGTTTTAACATCTTCTCGAGCATCGATTGTTTTCTGCAGATTTTTGTAATCGATATCCCTAAATTGATTCAATTCCATACCGTCTAAAAGGATAGCTGCGCTTTGGTCAGCGTTGATGCATGAATAAGTTTGAAAAATCAACGTGAGGATTAATAAAAGCTGAAATAGTTTATACATGATCAAAATATAGATGCTGTTCAAATTTAAAGCTCTATTGCTTGTAATACAATGGTACATCTGCCATAAACCCAAAGATTTAAAATATTTTTGAAACTAGACTGTTGTATCAATAGATGAGGTGGAAGCTACTTGTATTTTCTTTTTTTTGTAGCGGGATCATTGGTGCTCAAGATTTTGATGGCGTGGTGAAAAAGAGATTGGCAGTGCGTGATACTATTACCTATCACAACATAAGTACTAATCCCGGTTTTTTCCAGATCAAGGATAAAATGGGTAGGATTATTGACACTACCAGTTACAAAGTCGATTTCACCAATTCATGGCTCATTTTCAAAGAAAACGCCATCATAGTAACGGATAGTATAGATGTGAAATATCTGCCGTTAGACGATTTCTTAACGAAATCCTACCAACTCTACGATCCAGCGATTATTTTAGGAGACAACAGCCGGCAGGAACAACTGGTAGCCTTAAAGAAATCAAGCAACAAAACTAATTTCATTCCTTTTGATGGCTTGCAGGTTTCTGGTAGTATTACTCGTGGGATACGCGTGGGCAATAATCAAAATAGTGTAGTTGATTCTGAACTTGATTTGAGAATCACCGGAAAACTATCAGATAAAGTATCCTTACGTGCTTCTATTCAAGATGCCAATGTCCCGCAAACCCAAAATGGATATTCGCAACGGCTCGATGAATTCGATCAGATATTTATTGAACTTTTTAGTGAGGATTGGAGCATTAGAGCTGGTGATGTGGACTTATTACAAGAAGGATATCAATTCAATAATTTTACCAAGCGCGTTCAAGGAATCACTGGCAACATTAGGTTCAACGGCGATGAATCACAAGGATATGCCGGTGCAGCTGGTGCCTTAGTTCGTGGAACTTTTAATACCAGCCGATTTACAGGTCAAGAAGGAAATCAAGGTCCTTATAAATTGATAGGTCAGCAGGGCGAGTTGTTTATTTTGGTGATTTCTGGAAGTGAACGCGTTTATGTGAATGGTGTATTGCGTACTCGTGGAGAGAATGCAGATTACATCATTGATTACAATGCGGGAGATGTCAGGTTCAATCCTACATTTCCCATTACCAGTGAGATGCGTATCACTATAGAATATCAATATAGCGATCGCAACTTTACAAGATTCATAGGGTATACTAACGGCGGTTTTGAAAATAGCAATTTCAAAATCGATTCCTATATTTACACGGAAAGCGATGCCAAAAACCAACCGTTACAACAAGACTTAAACGAGGATCAAGTAGCTATTCTCGCAAATGCCGGTGATAATGCTGACCAATCCATAGCGCCAAGTGCCGTGCGTGCCGATTTCTCTGAAAACCGAATCCAATATATACGTCAGGTAATCAATGGGATTCCCAGATTTGTGTTTTCTCAAAACCCGCAGGCGGACTTATTTAATGTGCGGTTTAGTTTTGTGGGTGCTAACCAGGGAAACTACATGCTCGTCAATAATCAAGCGATCGCAAATATCTATGAATATCGAGATCCCGTCAACGGAATCCTGCAGGGTGATTATGAGCCTGTCGTACGTCTTTTTGCCCCAGAAATATTGACCATTGCCGGTATCAAAGCAAATTATCAGCCCACGAATTCCACTACTGTTTTTACAGAACTTGCTGCAAGTAACAACGACTTGAATCGGTTTTCAGACCTGGATGATGGAAATAATTCTGGAGTTGCGGCAAAGCTGGGTCTAGAGCAGCAGTTATTAAAAAAGGATGTAAATCAGCAGCTTAAAATCGCATTGAATACGGACTATATCCAGTCTAATTTTCGCAATGTGGAGCGGGTTTATAATATCGAATTTAACCGTGATTGGAATATTGATAGTACTTTAGGTGACCAGTTATTTACTACTGTTGCGACAGAATATGCTCGCGATTCCACTATTGCGGCAAGTTATTCCTTTCAGCATCTGGAGTTTGCAGATCGCTACAATGGCAATCGCCACAATATTGCTGGTAAATTGCAGGGTGACGGGTGGTTGTCCCGCTTTCGCGGAAGCGTGCTCTCCACAAATTCTACCACGCAACAATCTACGTTCAACAGGGCTAGTGCATCTGTAATTAAGAGATTTAATAAAAATTGGCTTGGTGCGCGATTGAATCTAGAGAGCAATGAGCAGCAAGATAAGGCGACGGGAACGCTCACGCCATTGTCGCAGCGTTTCACGGAATATGAGATTTATGCCGGTCGTGGTGATTCTACGGCAACCTTTGTTGAAATAGGATACCGTTACCGGGTTAATGATAGTTTAAGAGCTGGAGATTTACAGCGCGTCAACAATTCCAACACTTATTTTGTACGCTCCCAACCGATTAAGGACCAGCTTCAAAGCTTACAGGTTTTTGCAAATTATCGGGTGCTTTCCAGCGAGGATCCTAATGTTGAAAATGAAATATCGCTCAACAGCCGCCTGATTTATACGCGTAAGTTTTTTAACAATAAGGTGCTGTGGAATACAACATATGATACCAATAGCGGGACGATTCCCAGACAGGATTTTACCTATCTGGAAGTCAATCCCGGACAGGGAACATTTACATGGATCGATTATAACGGCGATGGTATCCAGGACCTGAACGAGTTTGAGGTGGCGCAATTTCAAGATCAGGCTCGCTACGTGCGGATTTTGTTGCCCAATCAGGTTTTTATTCCCATACATCAAAATAAGTTCAGCCAGACGATTACACTCAATCCTGTTTCATGGTCTGGAGAAGAAGGCTTTAAAAAATTAGCATCAAAGTTTTATAACCAGACAAGTTATCTGATCGACCGAAAGGTCATACGAGAAGGCGAGAAGTTTGATCTGAATCCGTTTGATGATAGAGGCGACCAGCTGGGCTTGAATTTGAGTTTTAGGAACAGTCTGTTTTTCAACCGTGGAAAGCAGCGCTACACGACCAATTATACTTATTTAAGTACCACCACAGAAAACCTTCAAAGTATAGGAAGCATCGAATCAGAACTGGAAAGTCACCAGATCAACTTCCTCCACAAAATAGCTGAAAGCTGGTTATTTACCTTTAATGGTCAAACAGGTTTTAACGCCAGCCGCAGCGAGAATTTTGCCAATAGGAATTTTAAGATCGACGAGAATTTACTGAAACCTCAGGTTTCTTATCTTTTCGGAGAGAGCAATCGGGTAGATTTGTTTTATGAATATCAGCAAAAGGACAACCAGATAAATGATGTGGCCACACTAGATCAGCAAAATCTAGGACTAGGATGGAGCTTCAACGATGGCCAGAAATATGCGGTCAATGGCGAGCTGCGTTATGTGAATAATGATTTTAAAGGACAGTCATTTTCACCGGTTGGTTTTCAAATGCTGGAAGGATTACAAGCTGGCAAGAATCTAACTTGGAATCTTTTATTACAAAAAAAGGTCACCAACTTTATTGATTTGAACTTGAGTTACAGCGGGAGAAATTCAGAAACTGCGAGTACCGTGCACACGGGAAGTGTGCAGTTGAAGGCATATTTTTAGGTTACAAGAGCAGTCACAGTTCTCAGATTTTCATAGAACTTCAAAACTTTAAAAGCTCCTTTCCTAAAAACAGGAAAGGTGGGCAAAGTGAGCTAACGCGAGCTTTGGTCGGATAGGTTGAAGGTTCACTGACCTCCGTTTGCAGTTCTAAACTAGAATCAGTTACAGTGAAAATTCAACCATTCCTGATTGCATCGCCGTACATGGCGAAGCTAATCTGCCCTCGCCTGTTTTTAGGCGAGGAGCCATTAACACTTTCAAATCTGAATTATTGAAAAAAGCGCCCTTCCTAAAAACAGGAAAGGGGAGAATCAAGAAGTGGCAATAACCGATTCTGAAACGGAAAGGTTGCAGGTGTCCAGAAAACAGTTTTAATTCAGAAAAAGGAATAAAGTTGGCCAAACTTCAACCACTCCTGATTGCATCGCCGTAAACGGCTTCAAAATCAAAGCTTTCTATTTTTTGGCTGGTGTCAGCAGGACAGCGGTAAAGAAACTCAGCGAGAGTTCTGGTTACTATTAATCACTGTGGTTATCAAAAGGGTGGGCTTAAGTCCACCCTTGTAAAACTAAATCTTCCGTAACCACTCGCTCATCGCAACTCGCTTCTCCAGATATACTTTCAAATCCTTGATAGCAATACGTTCTTGAGTCATCGTGTCGCGGTCTCTTACAGTAACTGCGTTGTCTTCTTTAGTGTCATGATCGATAGTTACACAATATGGAGTACCATTAGCATCCTGACGTCTGTAGCGGCGTCCTATCGCATCCTTCTCATCGTACTGAACTTTTAAAGACCACTTAAGATCATCTATAATGTCCTGTGCGATCTCTGGCAAACCGTCTTTCTTAAGCAATGGTAAAATTGCTGCTTTTACTGGTGCAAGTACAGCTGGAATTTTTAGCACGGTACGTTCAGAACCATCTTCAAGCGTTTCATCTACAAGCGATGTAGAGAAAATGGCGAGGAACATTCGGTCTAATCCTATGGAAGTCTCGATCACATAAGGGACGTAATTTTTATTTTCCTCGTGATCAAAGAACTGTAGCTTTTTACCACTGTGCTCCTCGTGAGCTTTTAGGTCAAAGTCTGTTCTTGAGTGAATTCCTTCCAATTCTTTAAAACCAAAAGGGAAGTCAAACTCAATATCAGTTGCAGCGTTTGCATAATGAGCCAGCTTCTCATGATCGTGGAAACGGTAATTTTCTGAGCCCAATCCTAGCGAACTATGCCACGCCATACGACGTTCTTTCCAGACCTCAAACCACTCCAGCTCCGTGCCTGGTTTGACAAAATATTGCATCTCCATCTGTTCAAACTCACGCTGGCGGAATATAAACTGACGCGCAACGATTTCATTTCTAAAAGCTTTTCCAGTCTGCGCAATCCCAAAAGGGATCTTCATACGACCAGATTTTTGAACGTTTGAGAAGTTAACAAATATCCCTTGTGCCGTTTCTGGGCGCAGGTATAAATCTGTAGCAGTATCTGCACTTGCACCTATTTTAGTGCCGAACATCAGGTTGAATTGACGCACGTCTGTCCAGTTTTTTGACCCTGTATCGGGATCTGCAATTTCTAGTTCTTCAATCAGGGCTTTTACACCGGCAAGATCTTCTGCCTCTAACAGTTTTGCTAGAAGTTCCACGGGTTCTTTAGATTGTTTCAAATAACCCATCACTCGCGGATTCGTCTCCCGATACATGGCAGCGTCAAAATCTTCACCGAAACGTTTAGCGGCTTTTTCAACTTCTTTATTGGCTTTCTGCAGGTATTTCTCACAGTAATCTTCTACAAGAACGTCAGCCCGGTAGCGCTTTTTTGAATCTTTATTATCAATCAAGGGATCATTAAAGGCATCAACGTGACCAGATGCTTTCCAAGTAGATGGGTGCATAAATATCGCAGCATCAAGCCCGACGATATCTTGATTAAGTTGCGTCATCGCCTGCCACCAGTACTCGCGTAAGTTTTTCTTGAGTTCTACACCGTTTTGACCATAGTCATAAACGGCCTGCAAGCCGTCATAAATTTCACTGGATTGAAATACATAACCGTACTCTTTCGCATGAGAGAGCACTTTCTTGAACTGATCTTGATCGTTATTTGCCATAACTGCAAAAATAAAAAAAGGCAGCCATGGAACGGCAGTTTTGTGGTTATTTCGCTTTCTTTTTGAACGGCACTCGTGAAAGCAAATTGAACGCGGAATATGCCTCAACCAAAAACCGCGACAAGGAAGGTTGAAAAACACTATTCTGAGTCTTGAGAAAGTATGAGTTAGCGATCAAGAATCTCCGCACGATTTAAAAATTCTCTATCAGGATATTTTTAAGTATAGGTCACTATTCACCGAAATTGATCAAAGAATTTCAAAGATGGAAGGAGCAATTATTAAAGTTTCACGGCAATAACACCGGTTATCATCACTTTAATTATTAGATGTTGTCAGAATGCTTAGCAATTGAATCTGGAGGAAATTTCAACTTCAATCAAGAATTTATCTAAAAACAACCTCGCTATTAGCAACACGTATAGAGTTGTTGAAAAGGTTAACGCGATAACCTCCTTTAATTATTTTTTCAACATCTGCATCTAGAAGTTCGCAAATGTCCAATTCTTTACCTTCATAATTAAATTGTACGATTTTAGAATAGGTAAGTGTCTGACTTTCAAAATTCACCGTTTTGGCAACTCCCATAACGTTGTTGTCAGGATTGATGACTTGCAAATAAAACGAATTGACACCCGTTTTTGCTAGTGCGTTTTCTGGGAGCGTAAAACAAACCTTGATATCATCCACACGGCTGGCGCGGTCATTTACAATTTGTCTTCCAGAACGACGCACGATGACTCCCTCCATTTTGAAATTAGTAGGCATGAGTGTAGCGGCACGGCTCACATTTTCAGTAAGTTTTACCACCGTTTCTTCCTTAAGTTCGCTTTTGATAATTTCTTCATTCAACGCTGCAAGAGTGCTGTCGTTAATGCGGACAAGATATTTATTGCTGGCTTCTAGTTTAGCGATTTTTTCAGAGAGCTTTAGACGATCGTCCTTGATTTTAGAAAGTTCCTTACGTAGCGTCGACATTACAGCAACACTTCCTTCCAGATTAATCACGCTATCTCGCAATTTTGTAATGCGATCTCTAGCCGTAATTAGATCATTGCTTAACATATTGCCTTTTTCAATCTCGACGGTATATTCTAGCGATATATTCTTGAGCTCTTCTTGAATGCGCTGTTTTTCTGTTGTAAGACTATCTTTTATATTTTCATTTTCCTGATAAGTAGTATACGACCAGTAGGCCAGCAGGATAAATAAAAGAATTAATACTCCGAAAATGATCTTGAGAAAACGATTGTCTTGACGCGTTGTCATAAGCTTAGTTATATTTAACTCACTAAACTATACAATTTTATGCATTTCTGGATCAGTGACTTTGTGAATTTGTTTTATCCAGAGACTTGTATAGGTTGTGAACACTCTTTACAAAACGGAGAGAAAATGCTCTGTGTTTCTTGTAGATCGCAATTGCCAGTTGCTTATCAAGATTTGAGGGATAATGACAAAATGATGGAATTGTTTTATGCGCGTGTGCCGCTAGAAAATGTCACGAGCCTACTCTATTATGAAAAAATAGGAACTGTTCAACATATGATCCATCAATTAAAATACCAGAAGCAAGAAGAAATAGGAACATTTTTAGGCGTCTGGATGGCGGCCTACATGGCAGCAGACACTCGTTTTGATGATGTAGATCTGGTCATTCCTGTTCCTGTTCATCCTAAAAGATTGCGTGAAAGAGGGTACAATCAGGTTACAAAATTTAGTCAATGTATTGCAGATGGGTTAAAAGTTCGCTTTCACGAAAGCGTGCTCGTTAAAAACCAAAATACAAAAAAACAAGCTCAGTTGAATCAACGACAGCGCAGTAATGAAACACAGCAAACGTACCAGATCACAGAAGAAATAGAACCTGGACAACATATATTGCTGGTGGATGATGTTGTTACAACCGGCACAACGCTGACTCTATGCGCGCGGGAATTGCTCAAAATTCCTCATACGCGCATTTCCATTGCAACAATGGGTATATCCGTTTAAAATATCTAGTAACTTGCGAGCGTTTTGAAAAATGTAAAAAAGAAATATTCTCTAATTATTATAGCCGTTGTAATTGCTCTGGCTCTGACTCAATGTGCTAAACGAGGCTCACCTACGGGTGGTCCAGTGGATGAAACACCACCAGAGATTCTGCGTGCATTTCCTGATAATTACAGCGTTAATTTTAAGAATCAAGAAATTGAAATTACGTTTGATGAGTATGTCAAACTCAAGGACCTGCAAAAACAACTGGTGATCTCACCACCACTTAAATATCGCCCTATAATCAAGCCTCAAGGTGGTGCTTCTAAAAAGTTGACGATAGAGATAACAGATACATTGCTGGACAACACGACTTATGTACTCAACTTTGGACAGAGTATTATTGATAATACGGAAGAAAATCCATATCCTTTTTTTAAGTATGTTTTTAGCACAGGCTCCTACATCGATTCTTTGAAAATTCAAGGTCGCGTGACAGATGCGCTCAAATTTAAAACAGATGATTTTATAAACGTGATGCTGTATGAGGTGAACGACTCTTATACAGATTCCATTATTTATAATGAGGTTCCCAGATACGTTGTGAATACGCTGGATAGCCTGACCACCTTTACCATGGAAAACTTGAAAGCTGGCCAGTACCGAATGGTAGCGCTCAAAGAAAAATCCAGTAACCTTAAATTTGATCCTAAAAGTGATAAATTAGGTTTCGTCAGCGAGGTTATTACCGTTCCAACTGATGAGGTTTTTGAGGTTAATTTATACGAACCAGAACAAAATCTAGAATTGCGCAGAGCCAGTCAGGTAGCACAATCGCGCATCCAGATAGGTTACGAGGGATTGTTAGATTCTGCAATGATATCGCCCGTGAATAAATCTTTGATAGCTGCTAGCCGTATTACCAAAGCGGATAAAAAAGACACTTTAAACTACTGGTACAAGCCAGTTTTAGAGCAAGATAGTTTAGAACTTGTAGTAGCTCTTAAAGAATTTAAAAGGACAGTTACAGCGAGGCTCAAGGAACAAGAAAAAGACAGTCTGATAGTTTCTAAATACGGTCAGTTTAGCTTAAGAAATCCTATTCAGTTTACAGCTACAACGCCTATTGTAAAATTGAGTCCGCTACAAATGCGACTGATAGACAAGGATTCTGTTTCTCAAGATTTTGCTGTGAAGCTGGATTCCCTCAACAATATATGGAGTTATGAATTTAATGTACAGCCAGAAAACAAGTATAGCCTACAGTCGCTTCCCGGCGCTGTAACTGATTTCTATGGGGCTACTAACGACACCATTACTAGTGTTTTTACCACCAAAGCCTCTTCAGACTTAGGAAATATTCCCATCAATTTGAGTGGAGGGACAGCGTTTCCTATTATCGTACAAATTGTAACCGAGAACCTAGAAGTAACCGGCGAAATTATAGTAAGAGATAACAAGTCTGTAACCTTTGATTATTTACCACCCAATAAGTATTACATACGCGTGATTTATGACGCAAATGATAATGGTAGGTTTGACCCTGGAAACTTCCTTGAAAACAGACAGCCTGAAAAAGTGGTGTATTTCCCAGATTTGATCGCGTTACAAGCCAACTGGGATTACGTCACAAATATCATTCTAGAGTAAACGCATCGCGATCCTCTAGGAACCTTAGTTTGTTGCGCGTGGAGTGAATATGCTCTTTATCGAGTTCTATGGTTTGAACACCTTCTTTTTCCCATGGATGTTCCATTAATTCATGACCCAACACATTGTAAATCTGTGAATGTCCATTGTAATCCATTCCAGTACCGTCTGTTCCCACACGATTAACACCTATGGAATAAGCCATATTTTCTATCGCCCGAGCTTTCAATAGCGCATCCCAAGCATTGACACGTGTCACTGGCCAGTTTGCTACATAAAGCACCACATCATAATCCTGTGTATTTCTTGAGTACACGGGAAACCTAAGGTCATAACAAATCTGCAGATTGAAATTCCAATCCTTATAAGTAGCTATTACAGGTTTCTCGCCCGCATCATAGACCTTATGTTCTCCTGCCAGCGTGAAAGTATGACGCTTGTCATAGATGGTAAAGTTGCCGTCAGGTTTCATAAAAATGCCACGATTGCAGTGACTGCCAGAATCCTTTAAAAACATCACGCTGCCATAGATCGCAAAATCACCGGCCATGGCATGATCCTTCATCCAGTCATAAATAGAATAAGAGGACGCAATATCTTGCGGATTCATAGAAAAACCGGTGGTAAACATTTCAGGTAAAACAACAAGATTAGTCTTGCCATACAGCGCTTCTAATTTTTTGTCAAAAGCATGCATGTTTTTAAGTGGTTCTTCCCAAATGAGCTCGGTCTGGATAAGGGAAACTTTGAGTTTTTGTGACATGGGGTTTTATATTTCGTTTAAAATGTTAGCAGCAGCGACGATTTCTTCATCAGTTTTGGCAAAGCAGAACCGCAGCATTTTGGGATCGCGGCCTTCCATAAAGACACTTATGGGAATGGAAGCAATTTTGTGATTGACGGTTAACGCTTTCGCGAAAGCGTAATCACCCTCATCTGTAATGTTAGAATAGTCGAGCAGCTGGAAATAGGTACTTTCTGATGGTGTGAATTTGAACATACTGTCCTTGATGAGGTTGAGAAAAAGATCCCGCTTGCGCTGATAGAATTTGCCGAGATCTGTATAATGCTCTGGCGTTTGCAAATAGGTTGCAATGGCTTTTTGAATGGGATGATTCACACAGAAAACCACGTTTTGGTGGACTTTCAGAAACTCCTTTATCAGCCTAGGTGGCGCTAGGCAAAAGCCCGTTTTCCAGCCTGTCACATGAAAAGTCTTACCAAAACTTCCCATCACAAAACTGCGCTCTTTCAATGCTGGATAGCGACTCGCGCTCAAATGTTCACGACGGTCAAAGACCATGTGCTCGTAAACCTCGTCGCTCAAGACGATCAGATTGTTTTCAACCGCAATCTTTTCTAATTGCAGCATGTCCTCATGGGTCAGTAATTTGCCGCTGGGATTGTGCGGAGAGTTGATGAGGATCATTTTGGTATTTGAGTTCACGCTAGACCTTACCTGATCCCAATCAATCGTAAAATCTGGAAGTCGCATCGCAATACGCACAGGAATACCGCCAGCAACCTTTATCGCAGGCTCGTAACAATCGTAAGCAGGCGTGAAAAGAATTACTTCATCACCTTTAAAGATAGTGGCTTGGATCGCCGTAAAAATTCCTTGGGTCGCGCCAGCGACAACATAAACTTCTGTATCAGGATCGTAAAATGCATTGTGCTGCGATTCAAACATCTTGCTGATTGCAATCCGCAAGGCCGGCAAACCAGCCATGGGTGCGTATTGATTATGGTCTTCCAGAATGGCTTGGGATGCTAGCTGTTTCAGTTCTTCACTCGCAGTAAAGCTGGGAAATCCCTGCGAGAGATTAAGTGCGCCATGCTGTGCGGCAAGCTGGGACATCTCAGAAAAGATGGAGATTGAGGTGTTTGGGAGTTTTGATTGGAGCATAGTTCTAAAAATACAAGATTCTTACCCATTCACCCGATCAAAAAATGCTTTCTTATAGGAGCTAATCAGCTGTCATAACTAATATTTAAAATCTATATTATAGAACCGGTATTCCTAAATCTACTAAAAAATTGAAAGTTCCATCATAAAAAACTTTCGGTCTGGTATGATCAATTGGGTCACCTTCCGGCAAGTATATTACAACTCCTTGTCTCGCTCTAGTTAAGAGTACTCTGTATGTGTTCTTCAAATATTCTTTATCGATTTCTTTGTTGATATTTTGCCATTTAGTGCCCTTGAAACTTTGATACTTCCATGCTTCGTGATCTATGTGAAAATTCGCACCCCACGCAACTAGAGCCCAATCAATTTCTAATCCTTGGATATCAAACTCTGTTGCAACGTCCTCTAAAAAATAGGAAGATCTTATATCTTTTTTGTCATTCAAAAACCAGTTAGAGGCAGAAATTTCGTTTTTGACATCGATGCCTAACGGTCTTAACCTTCTGGCTCCTGATGATGCAATGATTCCAATTCTCTCACTTCCTTTAACCTTATTTCTCAACCAGGTTTTAGCTTTTTCCAGATCGCGAGTGATCACAATCGGATAGACACTTTTAATTTCTTGAAAAATACAGTTAGCTTTTTCCTTATTTAATTCCAGTAATTCATGAATAAAGCTAGATAGATTTTCAGTTCTAAACGATCTAATTGAAATGGCTAGGTGTAATTCTAACTCGCTATTACCGTTATTCTTGAGCCAATCTCTGGTGAGGGCTTTTTTTAAATAATTAGTGCTATTTAGAATGGACTCAGAGTAATGGACATTCCAATCTAGAAAATGATTTTTCAGGGAGTTGATCCATTCCTTGAGACCAGCTTCCCCTGTATTAATCTCTTGGCCTCCACCTATCAAACAAACGATAGTACACCAGTCGGAATGTCTATTCATAACGTCTATCAAAAACTCTGGTTCTGACATGTCAAAATCCTCAATTCCTTTTTTTCTTTTCATGAAGGAACTTACCTGTTTGTTATCCCAGGCCCGTTGAGCTTCATCAAAAACGACTACTTTTTCTATAGGCGCATGATTGGATTGCAAGTTATCATCTCTGAAATGATGAATGTTTTGTATGAAAGTATTAGCTTTTATTGCAGCTTGTTTTTTAGTTACCTTTTCATTTTTTTCTCTTGCTGTGACTACCTTATCTCTAGTTAATGCTTCCCTAAGAACTGCAACCAATGGACCATTACCGGACAAAAAAACTGCATGCTCATCTTCATCAACTTTCATTCTTTCTACTGCAATATTAAGTCCTGCTAATGTTTTTCCAGCGCCAGGTACACCGGTGATAAAGCATATAGACTTTTTCGCTTGCTCTTTAGAATCTCTGATTATCGAATTAATACATTGAGTGGTTTTGGATAAGTTTATCGCACCTGAATCTGAACGCGTGATTTCTGATACATCATGGCCTTTATAAAGTGCTTTGGCAGCTTCTACTATAGTAGGAGTAGGTTTGTAAATAGAATTTTCCCAACGATCGATATCTATCGGGTTTTGATCGTAATTGATATAGTTCAAAACCAGCTTAGATAAGTTGGTTGGATTGGTTTTCAAAACATCGAGATAGTTTATGACATCTGTTTTTAACACATTTATCGGACTGGCATTGGTGGAGACTAAAACAGGTATTAATTTTATATGGTGGCTACCTTCATGAAAGTTTTTTAAATCAATAGTATAATCAATAGTTTGCTCGACAGCATTCTTTGAATAATTGGAGTCACCCACTTTGAATTCTATAATAAAAGCAATATTGTGAATAATAATGATGTTATCCACCCGTTTTCCCATTCTGGGAATGGCAAATTCAAAGTACACCTCGCCTTTGATGCCTTTTAATTGATCCTTTAGAATAAGGATCTGTTTTTTCCAAGCATTAATTTGAAGCTCTTCAAGGGTTCTGTTGCTATGGTTCGATGTTAGTTCTCCTAAAATGCTGGATTCTGGATCTTCTAAAAATGCATTAATTGAATTTGAATAGTAGGCTCTTTTCATATTTCAATTTAATTTATCAAACGAATATATAAGATTGATGATTCATAAGCTTCTTAATTTATGTTTCCATCAAAAAAAATTCCTGTTATCTAAAGATAACAGGAATTTATTAAAAAGTTTAATTGGAAGCTATTACCCTACAACTTCCGCTTTCAGGTACTCGCGGTTCATACGAGCGATATTCTCAAGTTTAATTCCTTTAGGACACTCAACCATACAAGCTCCAGTGTTTGAACAGTTACCAAATCCTTCTTCATCCATCTGACGAACCATCGCTTCCACACGTTCTGTAGCTTCAAGTTCTCCTTGTGGCAATAAAGCAAACTGAGAGATTTTTGCACTGGTAAACAGCATAGCACTTGCATTTTTACAAGCAGCAACACATGCGCCACAACCTATACAAGTCGCAGACCAAAATGCTTCATCAGCTTTTGATTTTTCTATAGGAATAGAGTTGGCATCCTGAGTATTTCCTGATGTATTTACAGAAATATACCCACCAGCTTGCTGAATTCTATCAAAAGCAGAGCGATCAACAATCAAGTCCTTTATGACTGGAAACGCTTTAGCTCTCCAGGGTTCAATAGTTATCGTATCTCCATCACTAAATTTACGCATGTGCAATTGACAAGTAGTAGTCAGCTTTTGAGGTCCATGAGGTTCTCCATTGATCATCATGTTACAGGAACCACAGATTCCCTCACGACAGTCATGGTCAAATTCAACGGGAATATCCCCTTCATTGATCAATTTCTCGTTCAAGATATCCATCATTTCAAGAAAAGACATGTCGCCATCAACGCCATCCAGTGGATAATCCACTAATTTACCTTTTACTTTAGGCCCTTCTTGTCTCCAGATTTTTAGATTCAGTTTCATGTTATAATGTATTAAAATGTATTCCGCTTTCGCGAAAGCGAACTCATTAAAGTCTTATTTGTACGATCTAGTTTTAAGCTCCACATTGTCAAATATGAGCTCTTCTTTGTGCAATTCTGAGTCACGAGGATTCTCGTTGTAACCCCATGCAGCAACGTAAGCGTAGTTTTCATCATCACGCAACGCCTCACCATCCTCAGTCTGATATTCCTCCCGGAAGTGACCACCACAACTTTCGTTACGATCCAATGCGTCTTTTGCAAACAGCTCACCCAGTTCTAGAAAGTCAGCTACACGGCCGGCTTTCTCTAGCTCTTGGTTTTTAGTATCTGCACTTCCAGAAACTTTTACGTTTTTCCAGAAATCAGCTCTTAATTCGCTTATTTCATCCATGGCAGATCTCAAGTCTGGAGCATTACGGGACATCCCACATTTGTTCCACATGATAAGACCTAGTTTCTTATGATAATAATCTACAGAATGCGTGCCAGTAGCATTCATCAGTTTCTCGATACGTCCTCTGGTATCTTTTTCCGCTTGCTCAAATTCTGGCGTATCGGTAGAAATCTCTCCAGTACGTATTTCATGTGACAGGTAATCACCTATAGTATAAGGTAATACAAAATATCCATCAGCAAGACCTTGCATTAATGCACTTGCTCCCAGACGGTTTGCACCGTGATCAGAGAAGTTAGCTTCTCCAGCAGCAAAACATCCCGGAATAGTCGTTTGTAAGTTATAATCTACCCAAAGTCCGCCCATAGTATAGTGAACAGCTGGGAAAATCTTCATAGGCACTTCATAAGGATTCTCATCTGCTATGTTTTGATACATATCAAATAAATTACCATACTTTTTCTTGATCACTTCTTTACCCAATTTGATCATTTCCTCCTCAGAAGGATTCTTATGACCATGAGTTAATGCTTCCACTTTCCCGTAACGTTTGAACGCTGCTTCAAAATCAAGATAAACAGCATTACCCGTTTTATTTACACCAAATCCTGCATCACAACGCTCTTTGGCCGCTCTAGAAGCTACATCTCTAGGTACGAGGTTACCAAATGCTGGATAACGACGTTCCAGATAATAATCTCTATCCTCTTCCTTAAGGTCAACGCCACGTTTCTTACCATCGCGTATTGCCTGTGCGTCTTCTTCTTTTTTGGGAACCCAAATACGCCCATCATTTCTCAACGATTCTGACATAAGGGTTAATTTTGATTGATGCTCGCCACTTACTGGAATACAAGTAGGGTGAATCTGTGTGTAGCAAGGATTTGCAAAGTAAGCACCACGACGGTGCGTTCTCCATGCTGCCATAACATTACTTCCCATAGCATTAGTGGATAGGAAAAATACATTTCCATAACCACCAGAAGCGATTACCACTGCATGAGCACCATGACGTTCGATCTCGCCTGTGACTAGATTACGGGCGATAATCCCACGAGCTTTACCATCCACGATCACAAGATCTAACATCTCGTGACGGTTAAAAGGAACCACTTTACCGCGGTTGATCTGTCTATTTAACGAGGAATAAGCTCCTAGTAATAGCTGTTGTCCTGTCTGTCCAGCGGCATAAAAGGTTCTGGAAACTAGAACCCCACCAAAAGAGCGATTGTCTAGCAATCCACCATATTCACGGGCAAAAGGAACTCCTTGAGCCACACACTGGTCAATAATATTAGAAGAAACCTCTGCCAGTCGGTAGGTGTTTGCTTCTCTAGAGCGGTAATCACCACCCTTTATAGTGTCGTAAAATAAGCGATAGTTTGAATCACCATCACCTTGATAATTTTTTGCGGCATTAATTCCCCCTTGTGCTGCAATCGAGTGCGCACGACGTGGCGAGTCATTGTAGCAAAATGTTTTTACGTTATATCCTAATTCACCTAATGTTGCAGCAGCAGAGCTGCCCGCAAGTCCGGTTCCCACAACGATAACATCAATGTTACGTTTGTTTGCCGGGTTTACAAGGTTGATATTATTTTTATGATTGACCCACTTTTCATCTAAAGGTCCTTCGGGTACTTTTGAATCTAAAACTGCCATAATTATGCTGCTATATGATTAAAATGATGGTAAAGAGCGATAAAAACAAATCCTGCCGGGATCAAAATAGCCCATGCATAAGTGAATTTTCTAAACCCATCACCCTGTTTTACGCTTTTCACACCCATTGATTGGAAAGAGCTGTTGAACCCGTGCCACAAGTGAAGTGCTAATAAAACAAATGATCCTACGTAAATCCATGTTCTCACTGGATCTACAAATTTCTCTCTTAATTCCTCAATATATCTTGTAGGATCCTCTACACCTACAGTAATGTATTTATAATCTATTTCATGAATCCAAAAGTCATAAAAATGCAATCCTAGAAAAGCCAAAACCACGGCTCCTGTGTAGATCATATTTCTAGACACCCAGGTGGAGTTAGAGTTTCCATCAAATCTCTTGTATTTTATAGGGCGTGCTTTATTATTTCTAATTTCAAGAACAATTCCCATTATAAAGTGAACAATTACACCTGCAATAAGGATGGGTTGCAATATAAATTGCACCAGCGGGTTGTAGCCCATAAAGTGTGACCACTCATTAAAAGTATCTGGGGCAATGACTGAAGTAATGTTGATGGTAAAGTGCTGAGTTAGAAAAACAACCAGGAATAAACCTGAAAGTGCCATAACCCATTTACGTGCAAGAGAAGATTTTACTAATGCGCTCATGTATTGGTTTTTAATTTAGTGCAAAGATAGTGGCGAATGCTGCCATATTCAATTAAGGCCTTTGTAATATCGGTTTTGCTAGCATTATTTGGATTCAATCTTAATAATTCCTGAGCCTTAGATTATTCCTTTACAAGGTTTCAGTCGAACATTTTGTGCTCAAATTACATTGTTGAATGTCGTCTGTTCTTTCTAAATCCTTCCGCTTTCGCGAAAGCGAACTCCTGAAAAAAACAGATTTCAGAAAACGACATTCCGTTCTAATAGGAGACTTTGGAAAACCTGTTTAATGTATTAAAGAAACTATAAACGCGGCTACCGCAATTGGGAAATCTAGTAATTTGTGTCAGTAAATCACAAAGAATTATCAGTTTGACTAGTAATACAGCGATTTCTACTTCAGAAGATGACACCTTTAATAGCGTGATGGAAAATATTTCTAACGGGCTGCGCAGCATGTTTGAAATTCCAGGGCAAGGGTTTATACATCTAGAACCAGAGCTACCGTTTTTATTCCTTCACAGAATAAAACCTAATGATGCCGGGACAAAGAGACTGGCAAAAAGTGGTGCGTCATACCTTATTATAGGAGACGTTTCTGCTTTTGAATATGGCAAGCTAATTACTCAAGTTAGTGAAGCAATGACCAGCAAACACAATGCGTTCCTGATCGTCGATATTTATAGTGGCAGCTATGGCTCAACAGATTTTAAGATTCATGCACCAGAGTCCCGTTTGCCTGCCTCGATGGAAGCATTGAAACATGAATTACATAAGATTAGAGTAAGCGATGAGGCCCCATATTTAGGGGTAACCGTGGATAATGAAGTGGTTGCTGTAGAAGGTGTTTCGGTTTTGCCATGTTCTAGTGACGAGGTTCTTGATTGTGGTGCTACATTAATTCATATAGAAGTTCCGCCGGTTTATCGCAGTTCTCAGGGTGTTTTGTTTCCCGTATTTTTTAGAAGATTCCGCGATCATTTTTCTAGAGCATTGCAGAAGGCAATTTTTGAATTCATACGGGTGCAGACGACTTCTGGAATTCCCAGTTTTTCGGCTATTGGGAAAAGGAATATTCATGAAGAATTATATAAGCTGGACAAACAGCTCACAGATATTGAATCCTCATTTAGTCTATTAATGTTAGTTGCTCCGGTTAATATTAACAACATAAGGGAAACATTTTTTGAGAGTGGTTTTAAAGAAGTTCCAGACTACCATTATAGATTGTTGCCTGTAGATCCTGACCGGCTTAAGCGCAAACTTTTTAATTTACGTATTGATGAAATTGACGACCCGGCGCTGGCCTTCTTATACAGTGAAAAACGGGAAGAACTTGACAAACAACTATCAATGCTTAAAGAGCGAGGTAGCAGAAACTTTTTCTACAGCAGCATAAGATTATTTCATGGGGTGGAAAAAGACCTTAAAAAAGAAGCCGAAAATATTCTTTCCATTCTTCCAGAAGAACAAGAGCCCGATCCATCAGAGTTGATAAATGCCTTTCAATTTAAAGAACTGGTGCAACAAGAATTTAATTTCTTTAAAAAACAGGACTCTGGATTTCAAAGTAAAGTTCATATTAAAGAGGATCTCAACGTGATGATGGTCTCACAGGGTGAATTCTACTTACCTAAGAACTATAAGTTAACGCATAAGGAGGCAAATGCATTGCTACAACACGAGATAGGAACTCACGTTTTGACATACTATAATGGTTCAAAACAACCTTTATCTCAGCTAAAAGCAGGTCTGGCAGACTATGACACATTGCAGGAAGGTCTTGCGGTGATGTCTGAGTTTTTAAGTGGCTCCATCACCCCTAACAGATTGCGAACGCTTGCTGGCCGTGTTGTTGCTGGCGATGCTTTAATGCAAGGCTGCAATTTTAAGGATATGTTTGACTTGCTTAAAAACACCTATGGATTCAGCAAGGATCGCGCGTTCAATATCGTCTCTAGAATGTTTCAGGGTGGCGGGTTTTTGAAAGATATTATTTACCTAAAAGGATTTGTGCAATTGCGCCATTACCTAAATTCTGGTGGTGATCTGGAACTATTGTTATCTGGGAAATTTGCGCTCCATCATGTAAATATTATTCAGGAATTAATAGAACGACAAGTGTTGATAGCACCGGTGATAAAACCACGATACCTGCAAATGGATTGCTATAAAGACCAGATGAAAGAAACAACTGCAGGAACCTATCTTGCCCAAATGATAAAAAAATGAAAATATGTTTTGTATTAAGTGCGATAGCTACTGAAAAAAGCGGCTCCAGCATCCGCCTAATTACTCAGGCTCATGACCGTAAGCATGAGGTTTACGTCTGCGGTGTGGGCGGCTTTACCTTTAATAGTAACGGACCTATCGAAATAGAAGCGGTTAAGATTCCGAAATCTGCTAAAAAACGCTCGCCAGATGAAACCCTAGAATACCTTCAAGGCAAAAAACCAGAGTTTTTCAACTCCACAGATCTGGATGTATTATTCCTAAGAAACAACCCTACAGAAGAATCAGGAGAACGACAGTGGGCAGAGTTTTCGGGAATTGGATTTGGTCAGATGATTCAGGATAGTGGCGTTTTAGTATTAAACGATGCACATACGTTGGCTAACGCTTTTATAGACAAACTCTATTTTGAAACGCTGCCAGAATATATCAAACCTAAGAGCATTATTACTCGCGATAAGGATCGTTTGATGAAATTTTATGAGGAAATGGGCAATAAAATGGTGCTCAAGCCGCTGGAAGGTTCTGGTGGCCAGAATGTATATATGATCGACAAGCACGAGAAGAATATTACCCAGATTATTGAGACTATTGCGCGGGAGGGTTATGTGATTGCACAGGAATTCCTTCCAGAAGTAAAGCATGGCGACGTGCGCGTTTTGTTGCTCAATGGAAGAGTTGTGGAAGAAGATGGCAAGAAAGGAATTATCCGCAGAGTGGCTAGTGAAGGAGAGTTCCGTAGTAATTTTTCTTTGGGAGCAACGGCAGACAGCAGTGAATTGACGCCCGCCATGCAAGAAATTGTGGACATTGTCGCGCCTAAATTGATCAAGGACGGCCTGTTTTTCGTCGGCCTGGATATTGTAGATGATAAATTGATCGAGATCAACCTTCTCAGTCCGGGCGGTTTGGAACGTTTCAAAGACATCGGTTTACCAGATTTTTCTAAGAGTATTATCGAGGCGATTGAGCACAAGGTGCACTATAGAGAAAAATACCAGGGTGAATTGAGCAACAAAGTTTTGGCGGCAATGGATTAAAAATGGTAGGGTAAAACTCTGAGATTTTGCTCGCTTTGTGTTGAGTTCGCTTTCGCGAAAGCGGACTCATATAAGAGACTTTACCCTACGAATTGCAGTATGAAATCGAAAACATTGAGAATTTCATTTAGTGAAAATATGACCTCCAAAACAATAAATAATGAAGCGAATAATAGATAGATATAGCAGCAAAGGCGACGGGCCGCTGGTTTTTGTAACTGCGGCAGTGCACGGCAATGAACCCAGCGGCGTACGAGCACTAGAAGAAGTTTTCAAACAATTGAGAGCCAGCAATGCCTCTATAAATGGGACTTTAATAGGGCTGCGAGGAAATAAAGTCGCCCTACAAAAGGCGGTCAGATATATAGACGAGGATTTAAACAGAACCTGGAAACCCAAGAAAATCGTCAAACTCATCAAAGACACCAACGAAGAACTGGAGATGGAAGAAATCATCGAGATTCTTGACATGGAACTTGCTCATCATCGAGGGCATAAAGCTTATTTCCTGGATTGTCACACGACATCATCCCGGAGTGCGCCCTACATGTCAGTTCAAGTAAAGAATGATAATGACGAGTGGGCGCATAAATTCCCGACCTATATCGTTCGTGGTTTCAGCGATATTGTCAATGGCAGCATCGATCATTATTTTACGGATCGTGGACTGACTGGATTTACTTTTGAGGCCGGACAACACGATGATCCAGCATCTGAAAAACACCACCAAAGCATGATCTGGTTAATGCTTAAAGAAGCCTGCGGACTCGCTTTGTCAAGAATTGCAACGTATCCTCAATGTGTGGAAAGCTTGAAAAATGATGCGCCAGATCAAAAGACTTTTGAAATTATCCACAGACACGAGATTAGGGAAGGGGACGATTTCAAAATGAAATTAGGTTTTGACAATTTCCAAAAAATCTCCAAAGGGGAAATCCTCGCGACTAGCAATGGCATCGAACTCAAAAGCACCTGGGATGCTTTCATTTTTATGCCACTGTATCAAGGACAGGGAAATGATGGCTTTTTTGTGATTGAAGAGGTGTGACGCTTTTATTTCATAAGGGCAGGCTCAAGCCTGCCCTTATGAAAACCAATGATGGAAAAATAATGGATCATTTGCAAAAAATAGGCGTGGACAGGTTGTTGTCGTCTATGCAAAACAACCAAGAGTGGTTGAAGTTGTTCTAAGTTTTGAACCTAGTTCTTAAAATCCATTCAAGCTCTGTGGAACTTCAACCTATGCGTCTTTGTGGCGAAAGGCACGAATCCACCTTTCCTATTTCTATGAAAGGAGTTTTAATATTTATTTCATAAGGATGGACTTAAGTCCACCCTTATGAAATAATGTATGCCAAAGGTTCCTTGCCTATTCCCATAACTATTGGGACTGCATCCTACGTTCTTTTGCGTGTCTAAAGCATAAAATAGATTGTTGTCGTGTACGACAAAACAATCACGAACGGTTTACGGCGAATCCTTAAGATGAAAAACCTGAACTCCAGATTAAGCTCACTTAACTTCAACCTATTCGTCATTGTGGCTATCGCCACGAATTCACCTTTCCTATTTCTATAAAAAATGGGTATAGTAAATCCTATTTCACCTCCAGACTCTCCACAGCGCTCCCGCCCTTCCCGCTCAATTTCACAGTATACTTTCCAGCCGGCAAGTAATACCTTCCATTATCTCCTTTTTTGGGAGAATCTTTTTTATCAAAACGCTTCACTCCAGATTCAGAAACCGATCCATCGTATTCATAGAAATTCAATCCCGCATCGCTATCGATTGTGAATTCTTGTATGGTTTTGCCTTCAGCATTCATCACTTCCAGTTTTGTTTTACCTGCTTCTGGGCTGTAATAGGAAATTTCAACAGAAGGTTCTGGACTTTCATCGCTCAGAAATCGAGTACTACCGTAACGACTGGAAGCTCTAAAGCCATTTACAGCTGCTATCTTAAGCTTCTTACTGGTATATCCCGTTACTTTTTCCTCAGACCCAGCTTTTATTAAAGACAAGGCATCCAGATTTGCTTTGTATATAGATCGACCGTGAGTTCCAACTAAAAGATCGTTGGATTTGGGTTGGATTTTTAAGTCATGCACAGCAACTGGCGGCATATCTGCATTTAAGAGGGACCATGCTCCTGCTTGCTCTGCCACCCAAACAGCATTATCAGTTCCCACAAAAATCATATTTTCATCAGATGGATGCTCGATAATTACATTTACGGGAGAAACAGGTAATCCAGTACTTATGTTTGTCCAGGTCTGTCCTGCATTTTCACTCATATATACATAAGGAGTAAAATCATCTGCACGGTAATTATTTAAGGTTACATAAACGCGATCTTTTTTATGCTGGGAAGCAACGACCCTGCTTACCCACAAATCCGATGGCCAGTCGCCATTTAGTTTGGTCCAATTTGCACCTCCATCTTTCGTTAATTGCACTAATCCATCATCGGAACCGGTATAAATCATTCCAAATTGGAAAGGAGATTCACTGATAGCTGTTAGCGTACCATAAGCCACATTACCTTCCTTTCCACCTTGTGTCAAATCAGGAGAAATAGTTGTAAAGTCAGTTCCCTGGTTCATGCTACGGTGTAACTTATTACCACCTAAATATAAAACATCCTGATTATGGGAGCTCAGCAAGATAGGAGTCTGCCAGTTGAAACGATACGGCGATTCACCCAGTTCGTGTTTGGGTTGGATATAAGCACGCTCTCCAGTTTTTCTATTGAGGCGATAATAATTACCGAATTGGAACCCGGTATAAACAATATCTTTATTTCTGGAATCGATCTGTACCTGCATTCCATCGCCACCCATAATGGATTCCCATGGATACTGACCCTGTTGTTGCCAGGAGCGATCCTCACGAGCATTATTTGCACCTACCCAGACGCCGTTATCTTGCAAACCACCATAAACGTTATAGGGTTCTTCCATATCATAATTGATGTAGTAAAACTGACCCACGCTAGGGGAGTTATTTTTAATCCAGGTTTCCCCATCGTCATAAGAAATATTTAATCCACCGTCATTTCCATTGATCAAATGACCACCTTTATTAGGGTTCACCCATAATGCATGATGGTCTGCATGAACATTTTCTCGAGAAATATTGACCCAATTTTTTCCACCATCTGCAGACTTTATAATGGGAACACCCATAACATATAACTTTTGAACATCACTAGGATCCACTCTTACTTCTCCAAAATAATACCCGTAGCTATAAAACACATCATCTAATTGACCCTCATGTGTTTTTACCCAGGTTTTCCCGCCATTATCAGATCTATATAGCTCTGCACCTTTAACGGGTGTGTCAAAAAGTTGGGTGTTTGCATCTTCCAGATATAAGGAGAGGTCCGCTGGTTTAGCCATACCACCACGTATCATGTTCTTTACGTTCTGAGCGCGGTATTTTTCATGAAAACCATTTTCCTTTAGGTATTCGTTCAGCGTTTTATCTTCTAAGGATAAAAATGCATCCATGGTCATTCCCTGAAAATCTGACTTGTTTAAGGATTGAGAAGAGCTCGCTTTCGCGGAAGCGTCATCCTCCACTTTGTCTCTTCTAAACTGGGAATCATGAAGTGCATAAATAGTGTTCTCATCATAAACAGCTAGGCCTATTCTTCCCACGCCGCTGCCGGTTGGGAAACCGCTTGCTTCTGTAGATATTTTATTCCAAGTCTGACCAGCATCGGTGCTTTTGTAAATTGCACTCGCGTCCCCATCTCCATCAAAATTCCAGGCTTTTCGATCCTTTTCCCAACTTGTAGCATACATAATGTTGAAATTATTAGGAACCGTTGCTAGATCTATGAAACCTGCCATATTTGTTCCCTCTAAGGTTCTGTTCCATGTAGACCCTCCATCCATAGTAATATAAATCCCACGATCATCACTTAAGGAATATAAAGGTCCGGTTACCGCTACCACAACGTGATCTGCATTTTTTGGATCGATCAAAATGCGTCCGATGTGTTGAGAAGCAGGTAACATAGGTTTGCTCCACGTCTTGCCCCAATCTGTTGATTTTAAAACACCAATTCCGGCATAACTACTGCGGCTAGAATTATTTTCTCCAGTACCTGCCCAGATGGTTTTAGACTGCCAGTCTACCGCAATATCTCCTAGATTGATAGTACCGGCGTTATCCATAATAGGAGTAAAGCTTGTACCGTTATTTTTAGTATGCCATAGACCACCACTGGCATAAGCAACCATTATTTCAGTGGGATCCACTGGATTTACATCTACATCAACTACACGTCCAGACATTACTGTCGGACCTATATTATCAAATTTTAGATTTTTGTAAAAAGAGTTTTCCGCATCGGTTTGCAGGCTTTCAACACCTTCTAAAACCTGCGCTGCAGGCGTGGGTTGTTGCGCAAAAAGCGCGGAACTTAAAATAAGTGAGACGGCGAGTAATGGGTATTTCATTTGGTAAACTTTAGGTAGCGTGAAGATAAGCAAGCTATTATTGTTTTGGAAACTAGGTCATTTACAATTATTATAACAGTAATGCTTGATGGTCTGCTTAATTTTGAAAGATAACTTCTTTTCTATGAGTAAACTAGTCCTCCCATTACTTGCTATTCTATTGCTGGTAAGCTGTAGAGAGCAGACTGACAAAGATTTAAAGGACTCAAATCCTGTAGAAATGGAAGTACAACCAGTCAATATGGGCAAATATTCCCAAAATTTGCAAGACGTTTTTGCCGCTCACGGTGGTCTAGAAAAGTGGAATAATATGCATAGTTTGACTTTTACCATGCCTGGAGAGAATAAAGATGAAGTTCAAACCATTGATCTCAAGACCCGTAAAACCTTTATTAAAACCGAGAAGTATGATTTAGGTTTTGATGGTGAAAAGATATGGCTGCAACAAGACAGCACCTATTTTAAACCGGAGCGTGCAGAGTTCTATTATAATCTTATGTTCTATTTCTATGCAATGCCTTTTGTCCTCGCAGACGATGGAATTACCTATACAGACGTGCCTGCTCTAGAAATGAATGGCGTTAGTTATCCCGGTATTAAAGTGAGTTATGACGCAGGAATCGGCAACTCTCCAGATGATGAATACATCCTTTATTACGATCCTTCCACAAAACAAATGGCGTGGTTGAGTTATACGGTGACCTATGGTAAAGAGGGCAAATCTGATAAATTGAGCTACATCAACTATAATAAGTGGCAGGAAATCAACGGGCTTTTATTGCCTGAAGAATTGACTTGGTACAACGTGGAGAATGGAAAACCTACGGAGCCTAGTGGACCAGCAAGAAAATTTACCAAGGTGGACATTGACGCCGCTGCCATGGATAATTCCATGTATGAAAAACCCAGCGCTGGTGTTTTTGTGAATGAATAGTTCCTCGTGACAGTGCTTAAATCATAAACTACTCTGCTTTCTTTTGAGTTGGCAATAGTTAGAATGTTGAATCAATTCGCTTTCGCGAAAGCGAACTCAAACCAAAGCCTATTAACAATAAATAATATTTCATGAAATACAAACAAATAGACAACACACTTTTCAAGACGAATCGTAAGAATTTTATGGCCCAAATGAAGCCTAAAAGTCTTGCAGCGTTCAATTCTAACGATGTTTTTAAAACGGGAGCAGACAGTACCATGCCCTTCAAACAGCATCGCGACATATTTTATTTAAGCGGTGCAGATCAAGAAGATACAATTCTAGTTTTGTTTCCAGATTGCCCAGATCCAGCCCATCGCGAGGTTCTTTTTGTAACGGAAACGAACGAACATATTGCCGTATGGGAAGGCGAGAAGCTGACTAAAGAAACTGCAACAGAGGTCACGGGAATCGATACGATTTACTGGCTTAAAGATTTTGACAAGAAGTTTTTTGAAATGATGGTTCAGGCAGAAACCATCTATTTCAACACAAACGAGCATTATCGTCAGTCAGTAGAAATGCAGACGCGCGAGGATCGTTTTATCCTCAAAACCAAAGCGCAATTTCCAGCTCACAACTATGCTAAAAGTGCACCGATCATGCAACGTTTGCGTGCGGTGAAGCACCCGCTAGAGATTGAATTGATGCAAAACGCCTGTGATATTACGAATTCTGGTTTACGCAGAGTCTTGAACTTTGTGAAGCCAGGAGTTATGGAATATGAGATTGAGGCAGAGTTTCTGCATGAGTTTATCAAGAGCCGTAGCGATGGTTTTGCTTACACACCTATTATTGCCAGTGGTAACAGCGCAAATGTGCTGCACTACATTGAGAACAAAAATGAATGTAAGGATGGCGATTTGATATTAATGGATGTAGGTGCCACTTATGCAAATTATTCTGCAGATATGTCGCGTACAATTCCTGTAAATGGGAAATTTACTAAACGTCAAAAAGAAGTTTACAATGCCGTAAATAGAGTTAAAGAAGCCGCACAAAAAATGCTGGTTCCAGGAAATCTATGGAAAGAATATCACGTTGAAGTGGGCAATTTGATGACGAGTGAATTGTTAGGATTAGGCTTACTTGATAAGGCAGATGTCAAAAATGAGGATAAGGACTGGCCAGCCTATAAGAAGTACTTCATGCATGGAACGTCGCATCATATAGGTCTGGACACGCATGATTATGGATTGCTATGGGAACCTATGCAAGCGGGAAATGTGTTCACGGTAGAGCCGGGAATCTACATTCCAGAAGAAGGATTTGGCATCCGATTGGAAGATGACCTCGTCATTCAGGAAAAAGGGGATCCGGTGAATTTGATGGGCGATATTCCCATTGAAGCAGACGAGATTGAGGAGTTGATGAATTCATAAATCCTGACGGTTGACGGGTTGAAGACCGATGTTTGACGTAACACGACTTGCGTTCCCTGTGGGAATTCTTGTGATGTAAGATTTAAGACAGTCTTGTCGTGAGGATTTTGACAACCGCCGTTTGACCTAAGGCGACTTACGTTTCTTGGGGGACCTCTTGTAACCTAGAACAGAGGATATTTATTTTACGACTTACAAATGCAAAAACGGCTGTTCTTTTTGAACAGCCGTTTTTTCTTTTCATAGGGGTAGATTTAAATCTACCCCTATGAAAAGACGCCTTTGCATCAGCTCTGATATTCTTGTATCATACATCAAGACCGCTGGATTGCAGCCCAAGATCAAAACTTTATTCTCAGGGGCGTGATTCAATCCGCTCTACCAGAAAAAACGGAAGCATATTTATTAGTCTTAGGTCATACGTCAGAGCCTGGACCTGGTTGCTGAGTGGAACCAAAGTACAGCTCCGAACAATCCTGTCGTTCGTCAAAAAAATTGGAACTCAGTTTCAGAGCAACATCTTATTCTCTGGGGCGGAATTCATTCCACCCTTACTAAGTCATTTGTCATACGTCAGTGAGCCTGGAGCTGTTTGCTGAGCGGAGCAGAAGCACAGCTACAGACAAGCCAGTCGTTTGTCAGAAAATTTAATTCTTGTCACTCTCGGGAGTAACACCTTCTTCAATAGCATAACAATTCACTCCTGCAAATAAATAAGTCAATACAGCATCCTTTTCAGACGTGGAAAATATGGCGTTCAATGACTCTGTTTTCTCTAAATAACCCAGAGAGGTTTTAATAGGTTTTACATCTGAAACAGCAGGTATCTCACTGCGTTTTTTGCCTACTGTCAGGCCACTCGTTGTTTTAAATTGGGTAGCATATTTATCTCTGGATTGAAGATTCCAGCCTGAAAGTTTTGAACTGGTTCCAGTACCTTTAAAATTGAGCGAGATATATTCATTCCATTTAACAATGTGCACTTGGGCTCCATTACAATTGTTTTCAATAGCGTCGCTACTAGGTTTTCCTAAATAAGTAGTCATTTTTTCAATAATCCCACTTGCAGATTGACCAAAACTCAGTTTATCCTGCCTACCACTAGAGTCAAATAAAATAATACCGTCAGAACTTAATACGCTGGCCTTATAATTCTTTGAAACTATGGGCTTCGCGGTATTTATTTTTTCAGTTTCGTCAGGTGAGGTTATAACTTTTCCCGCCTCTACATTAGTAGTTGGATTTGACTTCGTTTGTTCTTCAGAATCAACTGCGCTAGAAGAAGTAGTTTTCGACTTTTCCTCTATTTCATAGGTAGTTACGTCATTTGATCTACTGTCTGTGTTTGGTACTACAGAGAGTTCACTTTCTTCCATGGTTTCTGAAGAATCCTGATCCTTGCAGCTTGATAGACCGGTAAGAACTGCAAATAAAGCTAAAAGTATAAACTGTTTCATGGGATCTATTTTAACCAAATCTATCTAAAGTTCTGATCATAAACTCTTAACGCTAGCCCAAAATGAAAAGAGGGTCGTTTGTCGCTATCAAATCCCGTGGCGTACCTTTGTATCTATGGCGAGAGACGAGCAACTTAAGGAACGATGGGAACGCACTACGGCTTTTTTTCAAAAGAGTTTTAGTGATGGTGAGGCGATGGATCTGGACGCGATCCTGTTTATGATAGGTGTTCAGGAACTGGGTCAGTTGCACCGCAAGTTCCAGAAGGATGAGAAATACCAGCTCATGCACATTGCAATTTGCCGGGTGTTAGAACCATATGGTTATTATGAGTTTTCACACTTTGACGAGGACAAATGGCCACATTATAGCGTGCTTCAAAACCTGCCATCCCTCAAGGCCGGTGAACAGTCATTGCTTATGAAGGAAGCAATTGTCAACTACATGCTCGATGCAGAGATCATTGATTAACCTATAAAATTTACTTTGTAAACAAGTTTGAGGGAGTTCGCTTTCGCGAAAGCGGAATTACCATTGCTTTAGAAACAGCTATTTAAAGTCTAACTATTCCTCGTCCTCGCGCTTCTTATCAAAACTGCCTAATTTTTTACTGCGCTTTTCCCAATTTTTGCGTGCGAGCATTTGCATATCCTCCACGTTGTCGCTTTCATCCATAATTTCCAGACCTAACATGGTCTCGATAATGTCTTCCATCGTGACAAGTCCCTGGACGCTGCCATAATCATCCAGTACTAATGCAACATGTTCTTTGCTGGCGATCATCTGGTCAAAGAGTTTTGGAATAGCTAGATCAGATCGAACCAGCGTGATCTCCCGACGTAAATCCTCTAGGGTTTCCGCAGGTTTATTGTGGATGATATCTTCTAAAATGGCATCTTTCAACACATAGCCAGTGACGTCATCCCTATTCTTTCCATAAATAGGAATACGCGAAAAACGCAATTCTTTGTCAGCCTGAAAAAAGTCCTTGATCAACATGGATTGAGGTGCCATAAACATTACAGATCGAGGTGTCATCACATCTTTAACCTTTATCTGATTAAAATTCATCAGGCTTTTAATAAACTGACCTTCAGATGGATGGAAAACGCCTTCTTCCTCGGCGGTTTCTGTTATGGAAATAAATTCTTCCCGGGTCATCGTATTCATATGAGCGCTCTTCCCTATGGCCTTAGTTGTCAATTGCAGCACCCATAAAATTCCTGTGTATTTCAAAGCTGCAACCATTACTACAAGTACGCGTGTAGAAAAACCAGCCAGATTTTGCCAGTACGTGGCACCTATGGTTTTAGGAATGATCTCAGAAACTACTAAAATCAATAATGTCATTATTCCAGAGACTACACCTACTAGTGGTATGCCTAAAACAGCAGCCTGAAAGCCTTCAGAAACCATACTTTCTGCCTGTACTCCTACAAGTATGGCACCTACAGTGTGAGCAAGTGTGTTGAGTGTCAGTATTGCAATAAGCGGTTTGTCCACATCGTTTTTAAGTTCGTTGAGTGCATCTGTGTAAGAGGCACCGTCCTGACTTTTCATTTTTATAAAGTTGGGGGTAATGGATAGCAAGACGGCTTCCAGTATAGAACATAAAAAAGAAAAGAAAATCGATATGACAGCGTAAAGGATTAATAATCCCATGGTGGTTGTTTTAGGTAAAAATAAGGAAAGGGATTTGTGGTTCTAGTTAAGTTTTATAAAATAACTGAATTCGGACTGTTTTCATCAGCATTAACTAATAGGATCTTTAAAAGATGAATTATAGTTTCCTTTTTACGATTTCAAGTTGCTTTGAGTCAGTCGGTGATTAGTCTGGAACACTATACATCATTCCTTAATTGAGATGACTGTTAGCAGCTAGAGAATTTAATTAACTAGAATTTGAAGGCTAATGATTTTGAAACTGCGAGAAACTAGGACGGTTTTGTATTTAATGTCACACGACAACCTTAGCAAAATAACTAGCAATCAAACTGGCACCAACGATTTTGATGATGGTTAACTGTTGCATGATTTTGACCTAATCTGTGTATTTTAAAAATTCCACTACTTTTTCTTATTCCGCTTTCGCGAAAGCGAGAAAATATTCCTACTTCTCTTTCTGTAAAAAGTTTTTAATGTCCTTGTGCGATCCACAGACCACAAGAATATCGCCAGGATTGAGCATATCATTTGGATTTGCAACGCCACGCACGCGATCTTCCTTACGGCTGCTTCCTATCAGCGGTTTTACATCGATTTGCTTGATTGTGGTTAAAATTAGAAGGTGATATTCTTCTCTAATTTTAATCTCCCGTATGGTTTTGTTCTCATAACTTTTAGGAAGGTCAACTTCCACAACGCTATATTCTGAGCTCAATTCAAAGGAATCCACGACGCCTTTAAAAATCAGCTTCTTTGCCCAGCGCTCTGCAGATTCCTCTTCTGGATGGACAATGCGATCCACACCTATGGCCATAAGCACTTTCTCGTGTATGGGGCTGATGGACCGGCTGATCAATTTTTTGACTTTGAAATTTTTGAAAAGTGCGGTGGACATTACGTTGGCACCTTGGTTTTCTCCTATTGCCACGATGACCAGATCTGTATCTTTTAGAGGAAGACCACTAACGGTAAACTCGTCTGTAGCATCCATGCAAATCGTATGGGAAATGCGCTCCTTATAATGATCTACCCGATTCATATTGATGTCGATGCCTATGATTTCGTGACCTTCGGCGGTCAGTTTTTCTCCCAGTGACGCGCCAAAACTTCCCAACCCTACAATGATACATTTCATAATGCGATTCTTTAATTGATGGTGATTTCTTCCACCGGATACCTATAATTTTTCTGCTTCATTTTTTTGACAAATGCAATCATGACGGTTAACATGCTTACCCTTCCTACAAACATGACGGCCACGAGAATCAATTTACTCATGGAGGTAAGTTGTGCGGTCAAACCTATGCTCAATCCCACGGTACTGTATGCCGAAAAACACTCAAAAGCAATGCTCAACAAACTCATCTCGCTATCAAAGTAAGAGATGCCTATGATTGCAAAACCTATCACCATTAAGGATAGTGAAATCACGGCAAAGGCGCGCCGCACAGAGATATCTGCAACTTCCCTACGGTAAACCTCGATTCTTGATTTTCCTTTGGCAAGGCTCAAGAAGTTTAGAGTGGCAATTGCAAAAGTGTTCGTTTTAATCCCTCCACCAGTAGAAGCTGGTGAGGCTCCAATCCACATGAGGAGGAAAATCATCATAATCGTGGAAAAATGAAGAGCACTCATATCCACCGTATTGAATCCCGCTGTACGTGGCGTTGCTCCGCCAAATAGTGCCGTAACCACTTTTCCAAAACCACTCAGCCCAGCCAGCGTATTATCATATTCATTGATGTAGAATAAAAGCGCGCCTCCCACGAACAATATACTAGTAGTAATAAGAGTGATGCGGCTGTTGAGGTTCAAAACCCAGGGACGACTGGATTGTTCCTTACGGGTTAAGAAAAACATTTTTTTTGCAATAAAATATTTGACGTAATTGAACAGATTCACCACGATTGGGAAACCAAGGCCACCCAAGACAAAACAGCCTATCAAGATCAAGTGTAAAAAATAATTCGTGCTATATCCGCTTTCATAAAGATTGTTAGAAAGTGTAGAAAATCCGGCATTACAAAACGCAGAAACTGAATGGAATATAGAAAAATAAATACGCTCGTAAAACGATTCAAATAATTTAGGATCCAGACTGAAATAAATCAGAATTGCGGCAAAGAACTCAATCATGAAGGTGATAAAAATCACTCGCTTGAGCGTAGAAAAAACCTCGCCTATTTTATTGGAACCCGTCATGTCCGTCAACGTTAGCTGAGTTTCATAGGTTGTCCCTCCTTTAAAAAAGTAACTGAAATAACTCGCAAAGGTCAAGATTCCCAGACCTCCTATTTGAATCAGCACTATGATGATGGTCTGTCCAAAAATTGTAAAATAGGTGGCTGTATCCACCACAATCAAGCCTGTCACACAAACGGCACTAGTCGCTGTGAATAATGCATCTACAAAGGAAAGCCCGTCATAGGTAGCTTTAGGTAACATTAGTAGGAAGGATCCCAATAGAATAATTCCAAAAAAGCTCAAAATAAACAGCTGTGCTGGATTGAGATAGGTGCGTTTGAAATTGATATTCAATTCAAAAAACTCCCTGATAAATGTCAGAATAATCGCAACCTTGACCCAGGTATCATTATATAAAAAAGAGATATGACGTGATGCCTCTTCCCCAAAAAAATGAGCGACTAGAACAAATACGGTAAATGCAATACTAAAGGCATCAAAAACAAGAACCTTAGGTTTATAGGTTTTACGTTGTGTTAGATATCGAACTATGGTAGTGAAAATACCTACGACAACGATAAAGAAGTAGAAGGCATTGAGATACGTCTGGACTTCAGAACTTTGATCAAAACCAAAATCCACAACAAACAAAACAATACCTAGGACGCTAATTAGGAATGCAAACCGGAAGAGGTAAGAAAAACTTTTTTTAAAAATTGACTCGTTAAGTCGCATATAAAACAAGCTACAGATTCTTATAATTCTGTAGTAGGTTAATCGCTCACTGGTACTTATTGATGTTTGTTATAACGATTAATCAACCGCAAAGTTCGCAATTAATGGCTTACATAAGCTGAAATTCAGGGCTAAATTCTTTTTCTGTGGAGGTTCCTAGATTATGACTGTAGCAATTGTGCCACATCCTTGGCAAAATAACTAGCGATTAAACTAGCGCCAGCACGTTTAATGGCCATCACTTGCTCCATCATTACAGCGTCATGATCCAGCCAACCGCGTTCTGCTGCAGCTTTGAGCATGGCATATTCACCACTAACTTGGTAGACGGCAATGGGAAGTTCCATTTCATTGGACAGGTCGCGTACGATATCCAGATAACACAATCCTGGTTTCACCATTAAAATATCAGCACCCTCATCGATGTCCATCAGTGATTCCCGAATAGCCTCAGATCTGTTGGAAGGATCCATTTGGTATGATTTCTTATCGCCAAAACCAGGCGCACTATCCAGCGCATCCCTAAACGGGCCATAAAAAGCACTCGCATATTTTGCACTGTAGCTCATGATCCCACAATCGATAAAATTGTTTTCCTCTAGTGCCTCGCGTATGTAAAGAATACGACCGTCCATCATATCGCTGGGTGCGACCATATTTGCTCCTGCCTGTGCGTGGGAAACGCTCATTTGTGCTAGCACATCACAAGTCGGGTCATTTACTATTTTTCCATCTTCCACGATACCGTCATGACCATAACTGGAATAAGGATCCAGTGCTACATCTGTCATTACATACATTTCTGGAACGGCATTTTTAACTGTTTTGATGGCGCGTTGCATCAATCCATCGGCATTTAGGGCTTCTGTTCCTTTGTTGTCCTTTAAATTGTCAGGAACTTTTACAAAAAGCAAAACGCTTTTTAGGCCTAGATTCCACAATTCTTGAACCTCTTTTTCCAAAAGATCCAGACTGTACCGGTAATAGTTAGGCATACTGGCGATTTCTTCCTTAACGCTTTTGCCTTCCACCACAAATAGCGGTACGATAAAATCGTTGGCCGTTACCTTCGTTTCTTGAACCAGTGATCTTATGGCAGCGCTGGTACGTAATCTTCTATTTCTTCTTAGTGGATACATAAGGCAATTTCAGTTTTATAAGCAGCTGTTCAAATCCCGCCGAATAATCTGGCGAACTGAATACTACTTTTTTACTATCGTTATAAATTTCAATTTGACCAGCGTTATTGTGAGCTTTTTCGCTGGAGTTCATGCTGAGCGCAGCCGAAGTACGAAAGCGGTCTCCCACAAAGGTATTGATCAAAACAACATCATCATAAGAAAGCTCTCGTCTTAACGTCTCTTGAGGGCTAAAAAACGCGATTTCGTTGTTCAAAAATCCCATTCGGTACTCTGTGCCATTTTTCATCATGAATCTGATATTGAAATCTTGCGTATCAAATATGGAATTGATATTAGGTATGCTAGGTTCTAATTCTTTTTGACAAGAAATGATTAGGAGCAGAGGTAGTAGTAGGAAGAGGTTTTTCATAGATTAAACGTAGTTCTTAATGGTTCGTAGAATCTTCCCGCTGATATAGAATGCCAGCTCCCTGACGTAAGATTCGCATCCCGGCTAGCTTTTACGAGAGGAATGCACAAGGATAGATTGTTCCTCGGTCTTTAGACCGATGCAATCAGGAGTGGTTGAAGGTGCAGCACCATTGAACCTAGCTCAGAGGTTACGTCCAAGCTCACGGCACCTTCAACCCATCCGTCTCACAATCAGCTATCGCTGATTTGTGATCCACCTTCCCTCTTTTTAGGGAAGGAGCTTTTTGTTTTTCAATTTCGGTAAAACAATAATGATATAATAATTATCATTCTGCGCTCGAATCTTAACCTCAAGGTTCTAACACGGTAAGATTTGCAAATTTACTATTCCGCGTTCGACTTGGAACTTTCCGTCGGCATCGCGACATCTCATAAAACATCTAATTCTTTTTCAAAATCGTACTGCTCGCCTGCGCGGTACACATCACGGTCAAATCTGCAATGTTAACGTGTGGAGGTCTTGTGATGGCAAAATGGATGACATCTGCAATATCCTCTGGTACAAGCGGTTCAAAGCCTTGATAAACTTTTTCGGCGCGATCGCTGTCACCCTTGAAACGCACTTCGCTGAAATTGGTGTGCACTAATCCTGGATTTACAGCGCCTACTCTGATGGAGTAAGGATTTAGGTCCAGTCGCATCCCTATGGTAATCGCATCCACCGCGTGTTTACTCCCACAATAAACGTTGCCTTTAGGGTACACTTCTTTTCCGGCCGTTGAACCTATATTAATAATATGTCCTGATTTGCGCTCTCGCATTTGCGGTATTACGGCATGACTCACATAAAGCAATCCTTTCACATTAATATCTATCATGGCATCCCAATCGTCTATACTTCCCGTATCGATGGGATCCAGACCGTGCGCATTTCCTGCATTATTGATCAAAACATCGATTTGTTGAAAGGCTTTGGAAAGGCTTCCAATTTTCTCCTGAATGACCTTTTTATCACGCACATCAAATTCCAGCGTGGTCACTTCGGTTAGCTTTCCCAGTTCTGATTGAAGATCGGCTAGTTTCTCGGTATTACGACCGCAGAGGATTAGTTTGAAGTTATTTTCAGCCAGCAAGTGCGCTGTGGCAAGGCCTATCCCGCTGGTGGCTCCTGTAATTAAAACAGTTTTCATGTTGTGGTTTTCCACAAAAGTAACGAGAAATCCTCAGCCATTTTCCCGGATTTATATAAGGTTCAGGATTAAACTTTCCACTGGGTTTTAAGTCTTACCAGCGTATTTCATGGGAGTTTGATGATTGTTGAAATTGCGCTTTCGCGAAAGCGTTACACCAATAATAATTTTGCTGGTAACTTGATAAAAGTTCAAAAGCGTTGAGCTTACTTCCATAAATCTCAAAAAAGACATTAAATAGGGTTGGTTATTCAGTCATTGATTTATAATTTTATCCTGATTTTAAGGCGTTAGCCACACAAGAACAAGTATTTTTAGACGTTAGAAACGAGTACCAAAATAGGAATATATGAATCAGGAGCAACCGCCGGTGGATATTGCCAGTATCAATGACAGAGTCCAGGCAGAAAGTGCCTTTATCACGCCACTCGTGGCCGAAATGAATAAGGTTATTGTGGGTCAACAATACATGATCGACCGATTATTAATAGGGCTTCTGGGCCGCGGACATATTCTTCTGGAAGGAGTTCCAGGTCTTGCAAAAACCCTAGCGATTACAACACTTTCACAGTGTGTGAGTGCCAGTTTCTCAAGGATTCAGTTTACACCAGACCTGCTACCGGCAGACGTCGTGGGTACACTGATCTATAACATGAAGGATGCCGATTTCTCCATACGTAAAGGGCCGATTTTTGCCAACTTCGTTCTTGCAGACGAGATCAACCGGGCACCTGCTAAAGTGCAGTCTGCGCTTTTAGAGGCGATGCAGGAAAAGCAGGTGACGATAGGCGATACCACCTTTAAACTGGAGCGTCCATTCTTAGTAATGGCGACACAAAATCCAGTAGATCAGGAAGGAACCTACCCATTACCAGAAGCGCAGATGGACCGTTTTATGCTTAAAACCGTGATCGATTATCCGTCGATAGCTGATGAACAACATATCATGCGGGCTAACCTTAAGAAAGATTTTCCAACCCCTAATCCAGTTGTTTCCCCAGAACAGATTCTACGCGCTCAGGATGCGGTGGAATTGGTTTATATGGATGAAAAGATTGAAAAATATATTCTAGACATCATTTTTGCGACTCGATACCCGGAAAAATATAACTTACCTGATCTGAAACCATTGATCAGTTTTGGAGCATCGCCACGTGGATCGATCAATCTTGCCAAAGCTGCAAAATGCTACGCATTTATCAAACGCCGCGGTTATGTTATTCCAGAAGATGTACGCGCCGTTGTACTAGACGTCCTGCGTCACAGAATAGGAATCACCTATGAAGCAGAAGCAGAGAATTACACCACAGAGGATATCGTGAACAAGATAGTTAATACGATTGAGGTACCGTAGCGAGTTATGAGTTCGAAGTTATGAGTTCAGAGTTTTCTGTTATGACTTATGACTGCAGAGTTATGAGGATTTTTAAAATTCCAAATTCCAAAAACAAACAAACAAAAACTCATCTGTTCGCCGCAGGCGGACATCTTCCCAAAGGGAAGAGGTTTTAAAAAAGGAATACAATATTGAAATTAACTTGTTTTCCCTTTTGGGAAATGTCCAAGGGATAATGGGGACAGCGCCCGAGTAAAAACATTACAGTGAAAGATCTTAATACTTTGTACATAATACTCAATACTGCGAGCGCAGCGAGCATAAAAATCTAATTACTAACTACTACATACTAAATACTGCGAGCGCAGCCAGCAAATGGACACTAAAGAACTCCTTAAAAAAGTACGCAAGATCGAGATCAAGACTCGGCGGTTGAGCGATGCCGTTTTTGGAGGCGAATACCACAGCGCCTTCAAAGGTCGTGGTATGACTTTTAGCGAGGTGCGTCAATACCAGTATGGCGATGATGTACGTAATATCGATTGGAATGTTACAGCGAGATATTCGGAACCTTATATTAAAGTTTTTGAAGAGGAGCGGGAGCTAACGTTAATGTTAGTTGCAGATGTGAGCGGTTCGACAATGTTCGGAACTCAGGAACAGATGAAGCGGGAAATTATTACAGAAATCAGCGCAACACTTGCTTTTAGTGCCTTGCAGAACAATGATAAAGTAGGATTGTTGTTATTTTCTGACCAGGTAGAATTGTTTCTCCCTCCCAAAAAAGGGAAATTCTACATTTTGAGAATTATTAGGGAATTGCTAGAATTCCAGCCGAAACATAAAACGACCAATATGGCCGCTGCGATGGAATACCTGGGCGGTGTGCTCAAGAAAAAAGCCATCGTTTTTGTGATGTCTGACTTTATGAGCGCCGATTATCAGAAATCGCTACAGATCGTGGGACGCAAGCACGATGTTACTGGAATCAGGGTGTTTGACAGTCGGGAAGAAGAGTTGCCAGCGATGGGATTGGTTCCTTTTGTAGATCAGGAAACTGGCCAGCAACGCATTATTAATACGGGTTCGCGATCGGTGCGCACTAAATATGCGGCGCATTTTAAAGAAAATGCCGCCTACTTCAAAACTGCGTTTACAAAAGCTGATGCCGGCGCGATCGACTTAGAAACGAGAGATAATTATACTACAAAACTTTTAGGATACTTTAAAAGACGATGAGAAGACTGCTATCCTTATACCTACTGCTACTCGCTGCAATGCCAGCTATAGCTCAATCGACTAAGATTGTTACGACTAAAATTGACCGCGACAGCATCATGATGGGCGAGGAAATCAAGGTTCAGGTGACCGTTGAGGCGACACCACAGGACCTGGTTGTTTTTCCCATCCAGCAAGCGATGGGTGCTCTCGAGGTGATCGAGGATTATCCGGTGGATACCATCCGCAAGAATGATAAGTTGCAATTATTCAAGCAGTACGGTATCACACAATTTGACAGCGGGAACTATTACATACCGCGATTGAAGATAATTTTCAATAGCAAAGAATTATTTACGGATAGCTTGCTTGTAAAGGTGCGCGAGGTGCAAACCGACACGACCGTCCAGAAAATGTTCCCTATTAAGGCAGATATTGATAACGATTATGAGCGACCGTTCAATTATTATGCGTTATTAATTCTACTGTTGTGGATTCCACTGGGGATTTTGTTTTGGTGGCTTTCGCGAAAGCGAACTCGTAAGACGTATGAGCAAACCTTACCGGCTTATGAATGGACGAAGTACCGTCTGGAAAATCTGGCCGAAAGTGGACTCGCCGAAGACCGGGAATGGAAAGAATATTATACGGAACTGACTTATGTGGTGCGGCGCTACATCGATACTAAAGTGTATGGACAGGCACTGGAAAGCACTACGGATCAGCTGATTGAAAATATAGAGAGTGAGACGGCGGCCAAAGGGGTTTCCATCACTGATAAGACCAAAGATCGTTTGCAAGTCCTTCTTAAAAAGGCAGATCTGATCAAATTTGCCGGGATGACTGGGGATGGGATTTCTGCCAAGGAAGATCGTCAGACCGCTAACGATATCATTTACAACATCCATCAGGTGCTGCCGCCACCGTCTGAGGAGGAATTGCTGCAGGACGTGAAATACCGAAAGTCACAGGATAGAAAGCGCAAGGTTAGAAAAGTGCTGATGTATATCGCTGGTGTAATTCTAGGATTAGCGATTGCCGTGGCTGCGTGGATCGTCTTTGTAGGCTATGAGAATGTAAAGGACCAGATATTAGGCAATCAACTGCGGGAATATTATGAGGGAACACGTTACATCAGTAGTTATGGGGTTCCTGAGGTAACATTAACGACACCGGAGATTTTAGAGCGCAGGGAAAACCTTCCGATGAGCGCCCAGTTTAAACAGGCGACCACCAGTCTGGATGGTTTTGCATTGAACAGTATGGATGATGATCTGTTTATGACGTTAATTACTTTCCAGATCAAAGGCGAGGGCCTTAAGGAAGGCGAGCAATTGCCTAAAGAAGTAATTACAGAACCTATCTATAAAAGTTTTGAGGATCAAGGGGCGACGAATATTCTAATGCTGGACGAGCCTGCAGAGCGCAACGGAATCAAAGGATTGAAACTGGAAGGAACTTTTGACTACGACGGAAAACAATATGAATATGAAGGTTATCTGTTTGCAAACGGAGCCTCGATCCAGCAAGTTATTATTGGACATGTTAAAGATGAAACTGCGGAAACCGATAAACAGTACGGACGATTGCTGCAAGAGCAAATTATCGCTTCCATGCAATTGAAACAACCACAACCAGAGGTAAAAGAGAAAGCGGAATGATGCAATGGTGGAATAAAATGGAGTTCGTGGACCCACAGATGTTTTGGTTGCTGTTGTTGCTGCCATTGATCATAGGCTATTACGTCTGGCAAGGCAAAAAGCAGAATGCAGATGTGCACATCTCATCACTTAAGGGTTTTGAGGGGTCGGATTCATTACTGGCCAAGTTGCGTCCCATGCTGCTGGTATTGCGATTGCTGGCACTTGCATTTATTATTGCAGGACTTGCAAGACCACAATCTACAGATGTGAATACAAAAACCAGTACGACTGAAGGAATTGACATTGTTCTAGCGGTGGATGTTAGTGCGAGCATGCTTGCTCAAGACCTGAAGCCGGACCGACTAGAAGCCACGAAACGTGTTGCGCTAGACTTTATAGAAGGACGTCCCAGTGATAGAATTGGCGTCGTAGTGTATGCAGGAGAAAGCTATACAAAGACGCCCATTACCACAGATCAGGGAATTACCAGACGCGCGGTGGAAGGCATTGAATATAACAATGTTCTAGAGAATGGAACTGCAATAGGAATGGGGCTTGCGACATCAGTGAACCGATTGAAAGAAAGCTTGTCTGACAGTAAAGTGATTATTTTAATGACAGACGGTGTGAACAATGCGGGATTTATCGACCCTAAAATTGCGTCGGAATTGGCTGTGGAATTTGGTATTAAAGTGTACACCATAGGAATAGGCACGAATGGAAACGCTCCATCACCAGTTGCTCAAAATCCGAATGGCAGTTTTCGCTTTGCGATGGCACCCGTAGAAATTGATGAAGGATTGATGAAACAGATTGCAGCAGATACTGGCGGAAAATACTATCGTGCTAGCAGCAATAGCAAGCTACAAGAGATTTATGACGAGATCGACCAGCTAGAAAAAACGGAAGTAGAGGAATTCAAATTCTATAATATTCAAGAAATGTTTAGACCGCTGGTATTGATCGCTTTGGGGTTATTAGGGATTGAGATGTTATTGAGGTATACGTTGTTTAGAACTGCGGCGTAGGTTTGGTTAACAGTTACTGATTGTCTGTTATCAGATGTCAGTCTGAGTTTTATTGAAGAATCAAGATACTAAAAAAGAGAAAACAATGTCAGTTCGAGCGCAGTCGAGAACAGTTCAGTTAGTACTAAGGAAGAAATGAAAAATATAATTACACTATTGATTCTAGGAGTTGCGCTTTCAATGAATGCACAAACGTCTGATTCATTGCAAACCACCAACAAACCAACTCAAAACTTCAACTCGGTTTTTGATGGGTATAAATATTCGTTGGATCTGAAAAATACGGTTAATGCAAAAAGTAAGTTGGCTTTTTCATCATACAACAAAACGACACGGTTGAATGATTTTTCCTTTATCAAGAATGATAGTTTGGTTTATGTGAAATCAAACGTGGTTTTGGAGAATAATTTTAGAGGAAGTAAGATTGATTCGTTTAATCCTTATGGAGTTGTGGATGTGAAGTATGGAATATTATTAGGTGCAATAAAATCAGTATTAAATAGCAAACAGTAATTACAGATATTTAATGATACTAGAAGAAAAAATATATTTCTGGCTGCTGCTTGCGATTCCCGTGATCGTGGTGCTGTTCTTGGGGCTTTCGTTCTGGAGGTTTAGGGCGCAGCGCAAGTTTGCGACGGTAGAAATGTTGAAGCATTTGATTCCTGATCGTTCGTGGTTTAAGCCCATTTTGAAGTTGGTGACCATTTGCGTAGCGGTAGTTTTTATTGTGATTGCATTAGTCAATCCTAAGGCGGGAACAAAGCTAGAAACCGTGGATCGTGAGGGAGTAGATATTGTTTTTGCGGTGGATGTTTCAAAGTCGATGCTTGCTGAGGATATTGCGCCCAGTCGTCTGCAAAAATCACAGCAACTAGTGACCCAAATCATCAATAATCTGGGGAGTGACCGCATCGGGTTGATCGCTTATGCGGGAAGTGCGGTGCCACAATTACCGATCACCACCGATTATGGTAGCGCTAAAATGTTCCTTCAAGCGCTTAACACAGACTTGATTTCCAGTCAGGGAACCGCAATTTCAGAGGCCATACAACTGGCCGAAAGTTATTACAGTGAGGATAGTAAGGCGTCTAAAGTTCTCGTTATCATTAGTGATGGGGAAGACCACGAGGGCGAGGCAATCTCTATGGCAGAAAATGCTGCAGACGAAGGTGTGCGCATCATTACTATAGGTGTAGGAACAGAAAAGGGTGGTACGATTCCAGAGAAAAGGAATGGTATCACGCAATCCTTCAAAAAGGATAATGAAGGCAATACAGTTATCACAAAACTGGATTCTAAAACTTTAAAGGAAATCGCAGACGCAGGCAACGGGATTTATATCAATGGTACGATTACTGCAGATGCTGTAGAGGCTTTACAAGAGGAGCTTTCTGGGATAGATAAGGTCGCTTTTGAGTCCCAACAGTATGCCGATTTTGTATCACAGTTCCAGTGGTTTTTAGGGATAGGGCTATTTTTCCTGATTTTGGAAATGTTTTATAGCAATAGAAAAACCTGGTGGATCAAAAAACTAAACTTGTTCAATGAATAAATTAGTGCAATATAGTCTCGTTTTAATTTTAGTTTGTGGTGTGTCCGCTTTCGCGAAAGCGCAATCACCACAACCCAATACCAAAGCTTATGAGGCAGCCATGGGTGAAGGGCTGGAGTATGCCAGTAACAAAGAATTCCCTAAAGCAGAGGCCTCCTACCGCAAGGCAAAGGCATTAAACCCGCAGGCGGCAGAGGCTTCCTATAATTTGGGTAACCTCTATTATGAGAATGATAAAAAATACAATGCTTCTGAAAATTACAGAGCTGCAGCAACAAATACAACTTCTAAAGCAGAAAAACATAAGGCGTTTCATAATATGGGCAACACTTTTATGGACAATAAGCAGTATTCAGAAGCGGTCGAAGCCTATAAAAGTGCATTACGCAACGATCCTACCGACGATGAAACGCGTTATAATCTAGCACTTGCTAAACAAGAAAAAGAAAAGCAAGGCGGCGGTGGCGGTGGCGGCGATGACAAACCGGACAAGGGTGATAATAAGGACGAAAACAAGAATAAAGAAGGCGATCAGGACGATAAGTCTGGTGGCGATAATAAAGGTGATAAAGAAAAAGAAGGAAAGGATAAAGACGGCGATAAAGGTGAAGGAAAAGACGATAAGAAGGGCGAGAATCAAGAAGGAAAAGATGGCGATGGTAAACCTAAAGAGCAAGAAGGGAAGCAACCGCAACGTGTGGAAGGCCAAATGACACCGCAACAAATACGTCAGATCCTGGAAGCGATGAATAACGAGGAACAAAAAATCCAGGATAAAATCAACGCCAAAAAAGTGAAAGGCAGCAAGAAAAAAACCGAAAAAGACTGGTAGATGAAGAATTTTCTAGCATTATTTTTATGGTTTACAGCCACCGTGGCCAGTGCACAAGTGAGTTTTACCGCAAGTGCAACCCGCGATGGAATTGCTCTCAATGAGCGACTGCGCGTTGAGTTTAAGATGAATGTCGATGGGGATAATTTCTCCCCTCCTAATTTTGCCGGTTTTAAGGTTGTGAGTGGGCCCATTACGGGAGTTCAACAGCGGTACGTTAATGGTGTGGGTAGTTTCAATAAATCCTATACCTATATTCTAGCGCCTACCAGCACAGGTCAAAAAACTATAGGAGGCGCTGCGATGACTTATAAAGGTGAAGATTATGAAACCGCGCCTTTTAATATTCAGATTTCTAAATCCATTGAAGACCCTAGGGAAACCGCAGGCGATGATCCCGTACGCGAGCTGGCAGGTCAAAACATCCATTTAGTTGCTGAGGTTTCTAATGCCTCGCCGTATTTAAACGAGGCGATTCGCGTAGTTTACAAACTTTATGTTTCTAACAACTCTGGCATCAACGGCTGGACAGAAACAGACAGCCCTAAATATGCCGATTTCTGGTCACAGAATATTGATAATCGCGATCAGCAGGTACGAGTGGGAACCTACAAGGGACAACAATATCGATACCTAGTATTGCGCGAGGCGATTTTATACCCGCAGAAGACTGGTAATTTAACGATTGAGCCACTAGTGCTGGACGTGAATGTTCAAATTCCATCTGGAAAAACAGATTTTTTTGGTAGACCATTTATGACTTCGGATAAATTGAAGGTAACTGCTGGCGGTCGAACTATAAATGTAAAAGATTTCCCACAAGCGGGAAGGCCGGCTAGTTTTAATGGAGCTGTAGGTCAGTTTGAATTTGCAGTTAACTTGAGCAAAGCGCAGCTGGAAGCGGGAGAAAGCCTTGTCGCTAGCGTCGTTGCAAAGGGAACCGGAAACCTGCAATTGATGTCCTTACCTAAACTGGAAGTGCCTGATAAGCTGGAAACGTATGAGCCAGAGCGGGTAGATAATACAAAAACGGCCTTTGATGGCGTGCGAGGTAGCATTCAGGACAATTATACAATTGTACCTCAATACGGCGGGACTTACACGATTCCTCCCGTAGAATTCAGCTATTTTGACCCTAGTACGCGTTCCTATAAAACCATCAATAGTGGTGAGAATAAGATTGAGGTTACCGGGCCAGCTGTAACTGCGGCTTCTGGAGGTACAAACACGCTGGAAGCAGAAGACACGTTTGCCTTCATAAAAACAAAAACCGATTTAGAATCCGTGGATTCTGAGCCATTTTTTGATACAACTATTTATTGGTCGATTGTGTGCGGTTTGTTTTTGTTGATTCCGCTGGTGTTGCTGGCTAAAAAACGACGGGAAGTTGTGGCTTCAGATGTTCAGGGTAGAAAGGTGAAAACGGCCAATAAGTTGAGTAAAAAGTACTTGAGTGAAGCGAGTAAGAATATTGGAAATTCAGAAGCTTTCTATGAGAGTTTAGAACGTGCGCTACATAATTTCTTAAAGTCAAAACTGCGCATTCCTACTGCCGAAATGACAAAGAACCGTGTGGATGAATTATTACAAAAGCGTTATGTGCAGCAAGAGGTGCGGCTGGAATTCATGTCGCTACTTTCTAGTGCAGAAATGGCTCGATATGCTCCTTCCACCGCGACAGATATGCAGCAGGACTATGATAAGGCGAGTCGTGTGATCAATCAGCTGGATAAACAACTAAATTGAAGAGAATGAAATTTCGGATTTTTATATTCTTATTTACGATGGCTGCTCTAGCAACCGCGCAGAATGTTAGTGATGAAAACGCTTTCGCGAAAGCGAACACCTCCTACACGGACGGTAATTATCAAGAGGCTATCAACTCCTATGAAACTATTTTGCAGTCTGGTAAACAGAGTGCCGAGTTGTTTTTCAACTTGGGTAATGCGCACTATAAACTCAACCAGGTAGGCCCAGCAGTCTACAATTATGAGCGCGCGTTACAGCTGAATCCAAGTGATAAAGAGATCAAAAATAACTTGAAATTTGCCCAGCAAATGCGCGTTGATGATGTACAGCCACTGGCAGAAAATCCAGTCAAAAAATTCTTGAAAGAGATGGCTACGTGGTTATCCATTGACATGTGGGCATACGTTAGCATTATGATGGCATTAGTTTGTGTACTGACATTCCTTTTGTACCATTATGCAACGACTACTGGAAAAAAGAGGCTGTTCTTATTACTTTCAATGGGTTTTTTAATAGCGATGATCCTCTCAGTGGTAGCCGCTACTTATTCACGTAATTTGATGGAGGAAGACACACAGGCCATAGTTTACAGCACAGAAACAGTGACAAGAGCAGAGCCTAAACCAGACGCAGATCCTAGCTTTGCAATTCATGAGGGGACAAAGGTGACCATTCTAGAAGAATATCAAGAATGGGCCCACGTGGAGCTGGCAAACGGTTCAAAATCCTGGATGCCGCTCGCTGATTTGAAGAAACTGTAATACGTTTAGTTGAGTCAATAGTGTTTTTATGGAGGCATCAAAATCCTTATACGCTGGAATAACCCGTTTATAGGGATTCTCACGGGTTTGTTCCTACCGCCGTTTAAATACTCAAAGCCCCATAAGTGAGGCTTATTCAAACACCTTATTAAGACACTCCCTAGAACATACCAATAGATTATTTCTTGACCCCATCGCTGCTAATTTGATAGCAAAGGCTTTCAATTTGATCTTGATGTATAGGCAATGCTCAACATTGATTCAAACTCTAAATTTTATATTATTTGGAAATTTTAGTTTGTTAATCTCGTAAGAATTTTAATTCAAAAATATATTCGAGTTCATCATTTTGTAATTGGGGTTTCATTGGAAAGGCGCAATAATATAAAATGTTATTGCTCTTATTTCTTAGGTAAGCATGTCCAAACAAAAAAACTTCAAGCGTTTCCGTATTATTAAGTGTTTATAAAATTAGTAACACTATTTTTACATGCTAATAGTATTACTATTAGATTTATAAAGATAGGATATGTTCAAGCATTTTAAAGGAGATTTATTTGGTGGATTGACAGCTGGTGTTGTGGCTTTGCCGCTAGCATTAGCATTTGGAGTTCAATCAGGTATGGGCGCTATCGCCGGATTATATGGCGCTATTTTCATAGGATTTTTTGCATCTCTCTTTGGTGGAACAAACACACAAATTTCTGGGCCTACCGCACCTATGACTGCTGTTAGTATGGTCATAATTGCTGGAATTGTTCAGGCAAACGAGGGTGTATTGGAAAATGCATTACCAGCAATCTTAGCCGTTTTCTTGATGGCTGGATTGATGCAAGTCAGTTTAGGAGCCTTGCGATTAGGGAAATACATAAAATACATACCTTATCCAGTAGTTTCAGGTTTTATGACGGGAATAGGCGTTATCATTTTAGTTACCCAAATACTGCCTGCAGTTGGTTATTACCCCAATCAAGACGAAGAATTTGTTGAAACCTTTAAACCCAAGGCAGAAGAGGTAATTCTTATCGATATCCTAGATAAGGAAACTGATGAGAATATTTTAGTATTGGAGGATTTTGAACAAACCGTCCGCCAGGCAAAAACGATAACGCAAGAACAAATACAAACCGAGGCAGAAACACTTGCAAAAAGTGATAGTAGCGGTGTCATAGGCGCTATTAAAACAATGCCTCGAGCCTTTAGTAATATTGATTTGACTGAATTAGGTATTGCTTTAATTACCGTATTGATCATTTTTGGTTTCAAACGCATCACATCTACCATTCCCTCTACTTTAATTGCTTTGCTAGGGGTTACTCTTGGGGTTTATTTTATAGGTATAGACGCTCGTAAATTGGGAGAAATACCGTCTGGATTACCTCTCCCAAATTTTGAGATTATAACGGGTTTTAGTTTTGCTGAGATATCACCCTATATTTTTATGGCATTGACGCTGGCGCTGTTGGGAGCAATTGATTCCTTATTGACCAGTGTAGTAGCAGATAACATGACAAAAACCAGACATAATCCTAATAAAGAACTCATTGGTCAAGGAATAGGAAATAGTGTAGCCTCTATCTTTGGAGGTATTCCTGGTGCTGGTGCGACAATAAGAACTGTTGTAAATATTAATTCTGGAGGAAAGACCAGGCTTTCGGGTATGGTAGCTGCAGTGTTGTTGCTAGTGATCGTTTTAGCCTTAGGAAGCTATGCTAGTGAAATCCCGAGCGCTGTTCTTGCGGGAATCTTGATAACCGTGGGAATAGGCGTCATGGATTATAAGGGATTGAAAGCATTACTTTCTATTCCTAAAAGTGACGTGTTGATTATGTTTACAGTATTAATACTGACAGTTACTTGGGATCTGGTTTATGCCGTGGGAATAGGACTTGTCATTGCTAGTTTGATTTTCATGAAAAAAATGGGGGATGTCAACGCCGAAAAATCAGGCATTAAAAAATTAAATGACGTGAATCACGATCATAATGAGCAAGAGGATTATAATAGAATTCCGGTAAGTCTGAGAGAAGAGGTTTATGTGAAAGAGTTGAATGGTCCATTATTCTTCGGGTACACTAGTGATTTTCAAAGCATGTCTACTGATATTCCTGACACGGCAACTCATGCCGTCATACGATTAGATAAGGTTCCATTTATGGATCAATCGGGATTATTTGCTATGGAAGATGTGATTTTATCCCTTATAGCTCGAAAAATAAAACCATTGCTAGTGGGTGTTCAAAAACAACCTAAATACAGGTTAGAAGCTATTGATATCATCCCAGACCTTGTATCTGAAGAACAAATTTTTGAAAATTATGAAGCTTGTCTAGAGTGGATGATAGACAATGTTGAGAACAAAGTCAAACCTGATGGAACTGCTGTAGCAGGAAAATAACAGTTTGCACATATTTTATAATATTCAAGAAAGCAAACCGCGAGATGCTTCGGTTTATTTTAGGTGCTAGATAGGTTCTGCTTGTCTCTTGGGTTTGCGATAAACAACAAATTCGGAATTTGAGATGAGTTCTACGTAACTTAAAAAACTACCATAAATCCAACTTAGTCGATAGAAGTTTATATAATTAATACTGCAGGAGAGACTGAAATTTGCACATTAGGAAGTCAAATCTTTTGAGATCGTTGATGGACTTATGATTAATGTCAGGCATACTTTTTCATGTACAAATCATCTTTACCGTTTTTTCCCGATCTGTAATTAAGAATTTTACATATTCTAGATAACTAGAATGATTTAATCCTAATTAGCCTTTGAATTCCGGCTAGAGTCTAACCTGAAAACGTCTAAAATATAGAAGGAATGGACATTGCCATTTACTCGATGTGAATTAATAGACGTAATTGATCCTTTATCAAGCTAAATGGCAGAAAGCGTATCTACTACCACAGAATCTTGCTCCTTATCAAGTTGATTTTCATAACCTCGCAATTGTTTATCAAGGTTATCAGCTTCTTCCATTATTTTAGGTAATAGGTAAGGCGCTACTGGCTCCACAAGCGGGTATAGAATACTATTATCTTTAGTTTCGGTTTTAACTACATCGACTTCACCTGCGGCACTGTTGATAAACATTAAAATCACGCTACCAATAAATGCTAATTTCACTAACCCAAAAGCGCCTCCAGCAATTTTGTTCAAAAAGCCCAGCTGGATCGTTTTAACTAATTTAGTAACAAGTTTGCCTACATAGGTAACCATTAGAATAATAATGCCAAATGTGATGATAAAACTGACAATAGTAATCGTTGAATCTTCCCATTCTGTATTGGTTAGAAGCCAGTCTGCTGCATAATTAGAGAAATGAATGGTACCGTAAATTGCGGCTACTAATGCTATTAAAGAAGTCAATTCCACGAAAAAGCCATTGAGAAACCCTTTCCAAAAACCCAGAAGTAATAGTAGTAATAAAGCAATGTCTAACCAATTCATGGGGCTAAGGTAACTAAACCTGATTTATTTGGGATGCGTTATGAAGAATGGGGCTGATAGATTTTTTTAATGATGATTTAGAATTTGAGGAGTAGAAGTAGGGATAAGAAAAAAGTTTTTTAAAACTTGCTTTTTGATCAAGGTAGAGGTATAAATATCAAGGGAGTTTTTATAAAAAAGTGTTGAAATGGAAATGGTTATCAATTGTCATTTTTATAAGATTTGATTCAACCTAAATCTTTATCACTTTCATTTTCAAGGTGCGGACTTTAGTCCACCCCTTGGAAAACATTCATCAGGAGTTATAATCGTACAATTCTACTATGATAAACTTAGTAGCGTTTTTATTTCATAAGGGTAGGCTTAAGCCTACCCTTATGAAATAACTATTAGAACACTTTACTGATCAGAGACGTCTCTGAAAATCCTTGAGACTTGAAGTCATCTACTTCTCCAAACTCTTCTTGATCTGCGCCATCAATTCTAATCCACCATTGTTCACAATGATTTCTGCCTGATCAAATGCAAATTTTTCTAGATCCTTCCAGTCCAGGCTATCACAAACTCCGCTTGTTTCAATGCGCTGTTTGCCGTCAAGTGACAGGAGACAGCCATTGACATGTAAACGTCCTTGATCGATTGTAGCTAGCGCTCCTATGGGAGCTGTACAACCACCTTCCAGACGACGTAAGAACATACGTTCAACATCAACACATTTTTGAGTGTTGAGATGGTTTAATTTACCTACCGCCTCTACGACTTCAGTATTGCTTTCCATTGCTGCAACCATCATGGCACCTTGCGCAGGAGCTGGTAAAAAACTGTCTAAGTGAGAGAATTCAAAACCGTAGGATCCTTTCAGGTTTTTAAGTATGTTAATGCGTTCTAGTCCAGCTTTGGCAAAAATAGCTGCGTTCCATTCCTTATTATCATGAAGCTTTGCAAGTCTAGTATTCACATTTCCGCGCAAATCAACCACTTTATGCTGCGGGTACATATTTAACCACTGTGATTTGCGACGCAAACTACCAGTCGCGATAGTCATGGGTTCGTCAGGGTTGAAAGAGGGTTTATAAACTAAAATATCCCGATGATCACCGCGCTCTAAAACTGCTGCTTGCATCATGCCTTTTGGCATTTGCGTGGGAACATCTTTCATGCTATGAACGGCGATGTCAATCTCTCCTTTCACCATAGATACATCTAGGGTTTTCGTAAAAATCCCAGTAATTCCCATCTCGTATAAAGGTTCGTCTAGGTTAAGATCGCCTTGTGATTTTACGGGAAGAAGTATGGTATCGTGACCTAGAGATTGAAGTTCGTTTTGAACCGTTCGTGCTTGCCACATGGCTAGTTCACTGTCTCGGGTTCCTATGCGTATTTGTTTACTCATGGAGTACTAGATGCTGGGCGTCCAGTTTGAAGACTTTATTAAGGAGCTCAATGGCTTCCTGGGTGTTCACGTCTTCATCACGCAGATGGTTTGCAAAATGTCCAGCTATTTTCTGAATAATGCGATCTGCGATAACATCGGCCTGTTCTTGATTGAAGTTATTTATTTTAGTGCGGTTGCTCTTGATTTCAGCTTCTTTAAAGGCAGAAAATTTCGATTTAAGAGCGAGCATGGTAGGCGCAAATTTGCGCGATTCCTGCCACGTATCAAATTCTGTGATAATAGTTTCTATAATTTCCTTTGCTTCGGGAATGAATCGGTTGCGATTTTGAAGTGCCTGATCTGTCATTACCGACAGCTCATCCAGATGGATCAATTTCACATTTTCTAATTCACTTACATCCATATCCACATTGCGAGGTATGGATAGATCGAGAATCAGTAAAGGTCTATTGGTAACAATTAAATTTTTCGCAACTGTTGGGTTTTGAGCTCCGGTAGCAACAATCATGATGTCTGTACCGGCTATCTCTTCCTCTAATTCGGCATAATCTTTTACGATAAGATCAAATTTCCCAGCCACACGCTCTGCCCGATCTTTAGTACGGTTGATCAGAGTGATTTTTTTATTATGGGTATGCTTGATTAGATTTTCACAGGTATTACGACCTATTTTTCCAGTTCCAAAAAGCAGAATCCGTTTCTCATTTCCATGCTCTACTTCATTAAGAATGTATTGAACACTGGCAAAAGAAACAGAAGTTGCACCGCTACTTAATCTTGTTTCGGTTTTAATGCGTTTGCTAGCCTGAATAACAGCATTAATCAATCGTTCCATATACGCATTGAGCATGCCTATTTTTTTTGATCTTCTAAAAGCCATTTTAAGCTGGCCTATAATTTCAAAATCTCCCAGAATCTGACTGTCCAGACCAGTTCCAACAAGGAATAAATGTCGGTTTGCTGCGTCACCTTCATAGATATTTCCTATTTTCTGAAAATCTTCTGCACTGCCATGAGAATGTTCACAAAGCAAAGAGATAAGATCATCTGCACAAGAAGCAAAACCGTAAAGCTCTGTACGGTTGCAAGTAGAAATTACCGCTAAAGATGGGCTTCTTCCTTTTTTTGCGTCGTCTACTAGGTTTTCAATTGCCGTTGAACTCAATGCAAACATTCCACGCATCCCAGCATCTGCTTTTTTATAGCTGATCCCGACACTGTAAAATGATAAGTGATTATGTGGCGCTTTGGGCATGTACTGGTTTTCCAATAGGTCGTAAAATTAGTCCCTACATTCCGTTAAAAGTAACGCTATAGGTTTCATTTTCGTCGCAATGTGCTACTTTTACTATTGTAATACCTAAGTATCAATAAAATCAGGGCTTTAGAAGAAGTCCGCTTTCGCGAAAGCGAACTATTTATAATGATTAAAAATAAGATTCAACATGATAAATACCGCTGCAAGTGCTGTGGAAGTGACCCATATAGAAGAGGGATTCCAAGTTGTTAGAATTAAGAACGAAACATCTGATAATGAACATTTTGAGCATGCTGTAGACCACACTTTTATACAGTTTCATTTTTGCCTCAAAGGGAGCGTTCAACTCGCTTTTAACGAAGGAAGTTATGAATTACCGTTGCAGGAGCAAAACTCATATTTGTTGTACAATCCCACTCGCGATCTCCCGGTAAACCTCAATGTGGCAGCGCACAGTTGGATAATTATTGTTCTCGTTTCCATAACAAAATTTCATTCTTTGTTTTCACCAGATGCAAATCACGTCAGTTTTTTGAGTTCTGAAAATCGGGACAAAAAATATTATGTTGATGGGAAGGTATCACCATCCATGGCGGTCGCACTGCATCAATTAATGAATTATAATCTGAATGATGCCATCAAGCGTCTGTATTTTAAGGGGAAGTCCTATGAACTTCTATCGTTATATTTTAATACTAAAGACGATCCAGATACAGAGGCCTGTCCGTTTTTAGTGGATGAAAAAAACATGGCTAAAATTAAGATGGCCAAAGACATCATCATCGAGCGCATGATAGACCCACCATCGCTAGCTGATCTTGCTTTGGAAATTGCCTTGCCACTCAAGAAATTAAAAGAAGGTTTCAAAGAGGTTTATGGCGATACGGTTTACGGTTTCTTGCTGGAACACAAACTGGAATATGCCCGTCAATTGCTTGATAGTGGTCAGCATAATGTGAATGAGGTAGGCTTAAAAGTGGGCTACAGCACAGGAAGTCATTTTATCAGCGCTTTTAAGAAAAAGTATGGGACGACGCCGAAAAAGTATGTTACGGCAGATTAATTACTGCTTTCGATACGCTTCATAAACCTGGCCTGCATCTATAGATTCTAATTTACCATGGCGCAGCATCCAGTTTTGATCACTGATTTGTATAACATTATCAAAATAATGGTCGGAAATGAGGATTCCTTTTTGGGATCCTTTTTCTTTTAGGAGTTCCTGAACCCGCTGTATCTGTAAGGGAGCAAGTCCTGAAAATGGTTCATCCAGCATTAAGAAAGGATGTGGTAAATAGAAAACCAACAAAAACTCCAGAAATCTACGTTCGCCCATGGAAAGCACGCCTACTTTTTTAGAATGCATGGGGTGTACCATGGGTTCGTATAGAATCTTGTCTTGATCTTCAGGTTCTGGATACCAGAATTGAACCACGTCTGTCACAGAAACACCTTTCATCACAAACGGATCCTGAGGTAGATAGCTAACAATCAAATTCTGCTGGTTGGAAATTTGCGTCTGCTTATCGTTAAGGTACGCGTTAAAAGTCGCTTTACGAATACTGCCAAAAAGACTTTGCATCAACGAGGATTTTCCAGCACCATTCAAACCTAGCAAGCCATATATCTTGCCTGTCTCTAGATCGAGGTCTATATTATTGAGAATTCTATTCCCACCATAGGAAAGGGATAAATCTGAGATGTGTAAGTGTTGACTATCCATAGAACATCCAGGATAAAAAGAATAATGGGATCGTTAAAGCCCAAATAAAAACGACTGCAAATACATACAATTCACGTTTTCTGATTCCTAAATTTTGAAATACAAAGCGCTCCTGTTTATAGAAGTAGTGATAGGCTAAAATTCCAAAAGGAATTCCTAAAGTCGCAAATGTGATGATCGTTATATCTAAAAGTCCTCGCGCCAACGTGGGAAAGGAAATGATAGCAGAGAATAAAGCCACTCTAAATGCAAACCAAAATTTTAAACGTGCGTATTTCACGATTTAAAAATAGGGAACTATTTCTTAAGTTGCTGCAATAACTGTTCGTAGGTTAAACTTGTCTCAGGATTGTTACGCAGGTATTTATACACCTTATCCTTAACAACTTCAGAAGCGCCTAATTCATCAAAAAGCCTAATGTCATTTTGCCAGTTTTTAAGGCTAGCCTTACGTATTCCAAGTTCCTGGCTGAGTAATGTTAGGCTTTTAATCTTTTGAAAGTTTTCCGTTTCTTTCATATGATTTATGTTATTGATGAGATCGCCATATGTCAAAAATTCTAGTCCTTTATCTTTAGTCATTTTCTTTAACAAGGTGGATAACGCATCAATACGCCCGAAAAATTTTACATCGTAAGCATCAAGCCCGCAAACTTTTAGTTTCTCCATTTCAATCGCTACAACCTGATCGCTTTGTAGCGAACCGTCAGATAAAAAGGTCATTTTTTGTGCAGATAATTTCTCGCAAGAAACGGACTCAGAAACTTTCATAGACACATTATTTTGTGCAAAAGAAGTACTGGCGACGCTGCAAAAAAGAACGAATAAAAGGGTTTTCAAATTCAAAGTTATTTAATGATGATTATGGTGTTAAAACCAATAAGGATGCCAAAATCTAACGCTTTAATTAAACTATTATTTGGTCATGTTATGTAAAAGCTGGGTTCTTCTTTATCTAAATATATCCCGCGCTACTCTAAACGTATTGGTATGAGCATCCACGATGTGCTTTATTTCTGGAGAGTAGCCGCCACCCATGCTGCATTGTACTGGTATGAAGGGTTTTGAGGCGTGTTCCGCTTTCGCGAAAGCGGAAAAGCTATAAGAATCCCGCTTTTTACAACCTTCTAATGTCATTCCTAAACGGCCTAATTTGTCGGTGGCTAGCACATCAACACCCGCTAAATAAAATATAAAATCTGGCTTTTCTTGAGCAATCAAATCGGGTAAATGATGCTGGAGTTCCTTTAAATAAGTGCCGTCATCAGTCCCATCTGGAAGAGCAATATCCAGATCTGATTGCTCCTTTTTAAATGGATAATTTCCTGCACCGTGCATGGAGAAGGTGAAAACGCTATCGTCGTTTTGGAATATTTGAGCAGTGCCGTTTCCTTGATGAACATCCAGATCAACAATCAAAATTTTCTCTGCGTGGCCGTGCTGTTGTAGATATCTGGAAGCAATCGCCTGATCGTGCAATAGGCAAAATGCCTCGCCATGATCGGTATAGGAATGATGAGTGCCACCAGCGATATTCATGGCTATTTTATGTTCCATGGCTTTTAGACAACCCTCTATAGTTCCCTGGGCAATGCGTAATTCGCGACTAATCAACTCGGCACTCAGAGGAAAGCCTAGCTTTCTGGCAGCACGCTTTTCCAGATTTAAGGTCTTGAGTTGCTCTAGGTATTCTGAAGTATGCACCCGCAACACATCTTTATCCTCACACAATCTGCTGGGTTCAAAAAAGTCAGTAGGTTGAGCAATTCCTTCATGTAGCAGCTGCTGTGGCAACAACTCATATTTAATCATGGGAAACCGGTGACCTTCTGGCAAGGGGTGTTTGTAGATAGGGTGGAAAGCAATGGGGAACATGTGAACCTCTTAGTTTAGAAATCTATAGTCGCAAGTTATTGCAGTTTCATAATTGAAGGACGTAAAAGGCTATAAAGATCTTCAAAATTCAGGAGATAAAGTACAGATAATTTATGATGTGTATCTTTGTTAGAAGTGATAACGAGGAGTTACTGTCGCAGACGTTATTTAATTGTCAACTTTAAATAATGATGATAACTGTTATGAATAAGATAGTTAATCGCATGAAATTTAGAATTGAAACGGTGTCATTGCTGTAGGTTTTCATTCTTATTGAGTGTGATATAAAATAGATATAAATCTAATACGTTTTACTAAAGACATAAAAATGAAACCTATGAAATATACATTGTGTTTATTGGCAGTTTTGTTCCTTGTGAGCTCCTGCAAGAATGAAGAAAGCAATCAAATTGATAACCTATCAGCTGATTTTGATCAGTTGACTGAACAAACTATTGAAGTTCACGATGAGGTTATGCCCAAAATGGGCGATTTAATGGAGCTAAGCACTCAAATTGATGAGCGGTCCAAGGTGGAAGATATCTCTGATGAAAAGAGACAAGAATTATTATTTATAAAATCTGATTTAGACGCTGCTCATACAGCAATGATGGACTGGATGAAAGATTATTCGACAGCATTTCCCTATGAAGCAGAGGAACCTTCCACAAAAGACGAGTTAGATAAAAAAATGCCAGTTCTTCAAGAATATTACAATGAAATGGAAGCTGTTAAAGAACAAATTAATGATGCGATTGCAATTGCAGAGCTAGCACTGAGCGGGTCTTAAGAGAAATCGTACTCTATTTCTTAACCTTATCTCAAAGAGACCTTTTGAACAGTCATAAAAGGTATCTTTGAGATAAGTTGTTTTATATATATGCTAGAAGCTGATAATCACGAATACGAAAAAGCAATCCTTGTAGGTGTCATCACACAGACACAAGATGAGGAAAAGCTAAATGAATACATGGACGAACTGGAATTCCTAGCCTTGACGGCGGGAGCTACAGTTTTGAAACGATTCAGCCAGAAAATGGCAAAACCAAATCCCAAAACTTTTATCGGTAAAGGGAAAATGGAAGAAATAGAGGCGTATGTCAAAGCTCATAATATCGACACCATCATCTTTGATGATGAACTTTCCCCAGCACAACAGCGCAATATTGAGAAAGTTCTCGAAGCTAAAATCCTGGATAGAACATATTTAATCTTAGATATTTTTGCACAACGTGCACAAACGAGCTACGCCCGTACTCAAGTAGAGCTGGCTCAATATGAATACTTACTACCTCGATTGGTAGGATTATGGACGCACCTTGAACGTCAAAAAGGGGGAATAGGAATGCGCGGGCCTGGGGAAACAGAGATTGAAACAGACAGGCGTATTGTACGGGACAGAATCACATTACTGAAAGCAAAGTTGATTAAAATTGACAAGCAAATGGCTACCCAGCGTGGTAATCGCGGGCAATTAGTCAGGGTGGCATTAGTAGGTTATACAAATGTGGGAAAAAGTACCCTCATGAATGTCGTGGCTAAAAGTGACGTATTTGCAGAGAATAAGCTTTTTGCAACATTAGATACTACGGTAAGAAAAGTAGTAGTAGGAAACTTGCCTTTTTTGTTGACAGATACCGTAGGATTTATACGTAAACTTCCCACACAATTGGTAGAATCTTTTAAATCGACACTGGATGAAGTTCGGGAATCAGATCTGTTGTTGCATGTGGTAGATATTTCTCACGAATCTTTTGAAGACCATATAGCATCTGTAAATAAGATATTAGATGAAATTGACGCCATTGATAAACCTACCATAATGGTTTTCAATAAAATTGATCAATATAAGGCGGAGGAATATGATGAAACCGACCTAATGATAGATCGATCCTCAGTTCATTATTCCCTAGAAGAATGGAAGAAAACCTGGATGTCTAGAACTGGTGATGAGGTTATTTTTATCAGTGCCATCGAGAAAGAGAATATGGAGGAATTCAGAAGAAAAGTTTACGATAAAGTAAGAGAGATTCATGTTTCCAGATTCCCATACAATGCGTTTTTGTATCCAGACATCATGGGTGACGAGGAAGAATAAATTAAAATAGACCATTTTAAACTAGGTCATTTATGGTAATCCATTACCTATGAAGAAAATTATTCTCTATGTTTTTTTAGGGCTCACAGTGGTTACGGTAGGAGGTTATTTCTACGTCAATCATTTAGTAAAGCAAAAAGTAGAGACATTTCTTGCAGACCAACTGTCACCACAAATAAATTTCACATACGGCGGTATTTACATGAGCACTTTTTCAGGGTTAATTTCTATTGAAGGAATTGACGCCAGATTTAGCAATAAAAATGATACTGTAATACACACGAGAGCAACGGTTGATAAGCTTGAATTATCCGGTTTTGCCTATTGGAATTACTTTGTGAATGACCAGATCCAGTTTGATCATATTGAGATTAATGAAAATAATATCGTTTATTTCAAGGACAAGTTTATAAAAGCCCAAAAATCAAATAGTGACAAGCAAGATCCATTAGCAAAAATTGACAAAAGTGTTTTAGTAAGCTCCCTCTCTATAGGCAATACTAGTTTTACCATGTACGACGCAAGTAAAGATTCTGTGGTGCTTCATATTTCAAAAGCAGCGCTATCCATGAAGGATATTCGTACAGATGCATCTATCATTAAGCAACGCATTCCTATTACTTATGATCAGATAAGTCTAGCTAGCGACTCCTTATTCTTAAAGATCAGTCCTTATGAAGATTTGAACATTAAGAGCCTAAATATAGCAGATGATGCTGTTACCATTAAGGATTTATCAATACTTCCCAAATATTCTAAGCAAGAATATTCAAGAATTTTACCTAAGGAACGGGATTATACCGTATTAAAAATTCCAAGCATCAATATTATGGGCTACGAATTTGGGTTTAATCAAGAGAACCTATTTTTTAATGTGCAAAAGGTGGAAGTCGATAAACCAGACTTATCTATTTATAGGGATAAATTAGTTGCAGATGATTTATCAGTAAAGCCTTTATATAGTAAAATGCTGCGGGATCTGAAAATGCAATTGATGGTGGATAGCATTTTGATTTCAAAAAGTCATATTGTATATGAAGAAAAGGTAAAATCAGACAAATCAGCGGGAAGCATTGAGTTTACTGATTTAAATCTTGATATGGCTGCAGTGGGTAACGTTCAAGAAAAGGGGCGATTAACATCCATAACTGCCGACGGTTTATTTCAAGAAAGTAATATCCACGTAGACTGGAGTTTTGACGTGCATAATGTAAACGATGCGTTTCGATTTAGTGGTAACATAGGAAAGCTTCCAGCATCGAATATTAACTCTTTCGTGCGTCCCAATCTAAACGTAGAATTTGAGGGAACGTTAGAGGAAATCTATTTTGACATTTCTGGAAATAACAATACCTCACAAACAGCAATGAAAATGGCCTATGACGACTTCAAGGTCAATCTGATGCGTAAAAATAATTCTGGTGTTAATAAATTTTTATCTGGAATCGCAAATCTATTTGTTGCTAAAGACAGCAAAGATGATGGGGAGAAATACCGTGATGGAAACGGCAACGCAGAACGCAACAAAGATCAATCAGTTTTCAATTTTGTATGGATCAGTATTTTATCAGCATTATTGAAAACCATGACTTAGTTAGACAGTAAGGTAATGGTTCAGTAAGATCCTTTATAAATATGTTCTGTAATAACTTAAAACCATATGATCTCGTAGTTCAGCAGATTAATTAATATTGTAAAAAGAACAATTTTCGCTTTCGCGAAAGCGAACTTATCGGCATTTCAGCACCTAATTACACGCTTGATTCTATAACGTATAGCTCAATCCCAGTCCTGAAACCTCACGGATCTGGAAAGCTCCCACGGCATTATCATCATAGATGGCTTGAAAAATAAATTTAGCACTCACAAAATCGTTCACTTTCATTTTAATATGAGCGAGATAATTAATATCCACGTTTCCCGGACTCTTTAAATAATTTGAATACAAGGATAGTTTATTACCTATGGTGATATTTTCTACAATGGTAAAGTTATAAGTTGCGTTAAGGGAAGCCCCTAGTTCATAACGTCGTTCCTGCCCAGCTGCAACGCCAAAATAGCTCTCATCCACATAGTCTGGCGCAGAGGTAAACTGATCATCAACCATGATTAAACGAGCGGTAGAAGGTGCTAGATTCAGAGTGAAAAAATCGCCTTTTTTATATAAATATCCAGGACCGGCCTGAATGTATCCAGGGGAAAAAAAGTTTGTACGTTCCTTGCGCTGCACAATGCCTAGACTGTCCTTTTTATAGGTATAACCTTTAGTAGCCTGACTCATAGCATTAACAAAGAAGGAGTAATAAGCAGAATCATCTCCTTCATTTACTTCATATCCATAAACACTATTAAATTCAATACGATCATTTGTTTTACGGGTAAAACGATCTTCATCTTGTTTAGTCAATCCGTATTCAACAATCAATGAATTTTCCCATCGGGCGCGATTCTCTGTATAGTTCAATTCAATATTTGCATTGAGGTTTCCTGCGACACTTGACGTCCCACCACCTGTCCAGTTATTATTGAAAGCAGATTGATTGAATAAAAATTGAAAAGTTCCAGTATTATTCCAACCGTTAACTGGTTGGTTCTCATCGTCCCCTGCGTCCTGAGAAAGGGCAGGACTAACAACCATAAGCATTAAAATAAAGCACATCCAGAACTTCATAGGTATATATTTTACTATCTAGCGCAAAGATAAAAAGTTAACAGCTGTTATAAGGCTATAAATTTGCTAAATGCCCGGTAATTATTTGATACATAATATGATATCAGCTAAGATATTCCATCTGTATCATGAGCATACCTTTCATAAAATCACAAGTCGGCAATTTTATAATTTATAATTAAGACCCAGCCCGAAGACTTCTCTAATCTGGAATGCACCTACTGCATTGTCATCATAAATTGCCTGAAACACTAAGTTAGCACTTAACCATTCGTTTACCTTCATGTTTACCGCAGCAGAATAATTGATGTCAACATTTCCAGGCTTGTCCAGATAATTAGAATACAGCAACAAGACATTGTCCATTGTTATATTTTCTGCGATGGTAAATTTGTAAAGTGCATTTATAGAAGCACCAAATTCAAATCGAGAACTGTCTCCAGCATCCACCCCAAAATAATCACCATCGACATAATCAGCAGTAGTTGTAAATTGATTATCTACTAGAATTATTCGTGAGGTTGCAGGGGCAATGTTTACGGTAAAATTCTCATCCTCTTTATATAGTAAACCTGGACCGGCCTGAAAATATCCAGGTGATAATATGTGAGTACGTTCAGTTCTAATAGGTTCACCAGTTATGGGATCCTCTCCAAAGTCGTATCCTTTAGTAAATTGCGTCAACGCGTTAACAAAGAAAGAATAGGACCATTTATTTTCTTCAGATAACTTATACCCGTAAACAGAATTGAGTTCTAGTCGATCGTTTGTTTTTTTTATGAAATCATCGCCGTCCTGTTTAGTAATACCGTATTCTGCTATAATTTTATTGTCCCAACTAGTACGGTCTTTGAGGTAGTTAAAGTTATAATTCACACCCGCATTTCCAGCTATACTTGAGGTCCCGCCACCTGTCCACTCTGCGTTAAAAGCAGATTGATTTATCAATAGTTGAAAAGCTCCTTCCTTAGTCCATCCTTCTTTTTGTTTCTCAGAATCATCATCTTGTGCTGTAACACCTGAAATAATAAAGAAAAATAGGATGGTAAATAATACCTTTTGCATGTTCAAATTATTTATAAGAACCAAAATTAAGGCACTTTTTGATAATTATACAAATACTGTAGATTAATAAAGGCCTTAATTTAAAGGATTGAAATTATTTAGGCTTTTTAAATACAGGAACAGAAGAACACGCCTCACCATACATAACGCTACTTGCTACGCTTTTCAGCTTGTTAGTAATCATCATATAGGCAGCAACTGGAACCGGTTTTTTAGAGCAACCTTTAACAATAACCGGCAAGTTTTCAAAATGAGATAAATCTAAATCTTTGATAATATCACGATAGATCTCTGTCTCTAAATCTTCAAGAGTACCGTAAACTATAGTTGCTGCATAACTTGAAACTTCCGCTTGAAGGAGCATCCATGCCCACGGTGGTATTATCGCGTTCGTACTACAGTTAAGGGCGACATGATGATTTTGATAAACGGAGAAGTCTGTGGTTTTTACGCTTTCGCGAAAGCGGGATTCAACCAGCACTAAACCTTCCATTAACCACTGGGAAACATCAATCTCAATGCGCGTGCCTGGCGCATAATAATCCTCGAGATCAAAGTTCTTGAGTTTAGAATTAGCCACTCTATTGATGATTTCTTCTCTCATATTACAGCATTCCTAGCTCAAGCTTTGCTTCTTCACTCATAAGATCCTTATTCCATGGTGGATCAAAAGTGATTTCAACTTCAGCGTCTTTAACTTCTTTAAGCGATTTTATCTTTTCTTCTACTTCCATAGGTAGCGACTCTGCCACTGGACAGTTGGGAGATGTTAATGTCATCAAGACTTTTACTTCTGCCTCATCACTTACCATAATATCATATATCAATCCCAGCTCGTAGATATCTACTGGGATTTCAGGATCGTATATGGTTTTAATAACGCGAAGGACTTTTTCGCCTATTTCTTGTCCGTTTATTTCTTCCATAACTTATTTGATTTGTGATTGATACGCAACAGCGTACATTTTAAGTTGTTTAATCATAGAAACGAGCCCATTTGCACGTGTAGGGGACAAATGCTCCTTGAGGCCTATCTCATCAATAAAGTCAGTATTAGCATCCAGAATATCTTGTGGTTTCTGATTAGACCACGCGCGTATTAGGATTGCTATAATGCCCTTTGTAATAATGGCATCGCTATCTGCTGTGAAAACCACGTTCTCATTTGTAAGACCTGCATGCACCCATACTTTTGACTGGCATCCCTTAATACTATGCTCGTCGTCTTTATACTGCTCATCAATTATAGGCAAGCTTTTGCCCAGATCAATCATATATTCATACCGTTGCATCCAGTCGTCAAACATGGAAAATTCATCAACGATCTCGTTCTGTATTTCCTTAATGTTACTCATTAGTCTTTTTTGCCTTGATCAAGACATTTCCATCTTCATCCATTAATCTCAATACGTCATTTTTCAACTCTACTCTTTTTACTAGGGAGAGTTGAGACATATATTTTGTTTCGATTTTAGCTGTTTCCTCACAATACATTTTAGTTCCCATCATAGGTCCTAAATCTACCATACTTCCTTCTGGGTTTGTAAATGTACCGCTGTACTGGTTGCAACCGTTGTTACCAGAGATCCGATTCTCTGTTTTGGACATTTCGATTTTTATGGTGATTCCATTATCGCTTAAGTCTTCTCCATCAACGGTTGTTACATTGTAAGAACCTTGAATATCTTCTAGCTCTTTACAGCTCGTAATGGTTAACACCATTAAACTAAATATCAATATTTGTGCTTTCATAATAATGTATTTTGATAATAACTTTCTTTAAGATAACATCTTTACAGCACGTTGCAAAGCTTGTACCATAACATCTATCTCTTCTTGAGTATTGTAAAATGCAAAACTAGCTCTAATAGTTCCTACAATTTGAAAACGTTCCATAACGGGTTGAGCGCAATGATGACCAGTGCGTACTGCTATTCCCAGCTTATCCACGATAGTTCCAATATCATAAGGGTGTAATCCCTCAACATTAAATGATATCACAGCCGCTTTAGCAGCCACATCGCCATATATTACAGCCCCTGGAATGGTTTTAATTTGTTCTGTTCCATAAATGAGCAGCTCATTTTCATAAGCAGCTATGTTTTCCATACCTACTTCATTCAAATAATCGACAGCGGCTCCTAAAGCGATTCCGCCAGCAATATTAGGCGTTCCAGCTTCAAATTTGTGAGGCAATCCTGCATAGGTGGTTTTTTCAAAACTTACCTGATCAATCATTTCACCACCACCTTGATAAGGAGGCAGCTCATTGAGCGCTTCTTCCTTTCCATATAGTAATCCTATTCCTGTCGGGCCACACATCTTATGACCTGCCATAGTGTAAAAATCGGCGTTTAGATCTTGAACATCAACCTTCATATGACCACAAGATTGTGCGCCATCGATGAGAACTTTAGCTCCATATTTATGAGCTCCTGCAATAATTTCTTTTACTGGATTTGTAACTCCTAGTGCATTTGAAATGTGGTTCACCACTACAAATGCCGTTTTGGGATTGAGCATTTCATGGTAGGCATTCATGTCTAGTTGCCCATTATCCATTACGGGAAGCACTTTTAAATAAGCACCCACTCGTTCACACAGCATTTGCCAAGGAACGATATTAGAATGATGCTCCACCGCACTTACAATAACTTCATCACCTTTTTTTACAAAAACATGCGCGCCACTGGCTACCGCATTAATGCTGTGCGTATTTCCAAAAGTAAATAAGCACTGTTTTGCTGTGGGTATATTAAAAAAGGCCCGGCATTTTTCTCTTGAAGCCTCATAAAGATCGGTGGCTTCTTGACTCAATGCATGAACACCACGGTGGATATTAGCATTGTACATCGTGTAATATTCCACAATTTTATCAATGACTTGCTGGGGCTTTTGCGAGGTCGCCGCATTGTCAAAATAGACCAAAGGATGGCCATTCACTTCACGGTTGAGAATGGGGAAATCGGCTCGTATTTTTTTGATGTCTAGCATAGTTACAAAGGTACGGCGTGGGGGGGCAACAAGATTATAGGTTTACTTAAATTTAGATATAGAAGGCCTTAGGATGTAGAATTTTAGTGTCGTTATTGAAATATAAACCGCAGGACGTTTTTCAAAGAAAAAATTGATTCTCAGGAGATCTAAATAGTGCACGTTAATTCTGATTATTTACTTTTTTTGAAAGTATTAGGATCAAAAAAAAGCCCGATCAACAGATCGGGCTTTCAAAACATATGTATTAAAAAAATTTACAAATCAAATCCGATTTCAACACCCAATTTATTTGCAATTAACTTTGTGATTCTAGTTTTAATTTCAGGGATTTTCACACTTTCCAAAACGGAGTTTGCAAAGGCAAACATCAATAAAGCGCGTGCTTCCTTTTTACCAATTCCGCGGGACTGCATATAAAATAATGCATCTTCATCCAGTTGACCGATGGTACAACCGTGAGAACATCTAACATCATCTGCAAAAATCTCTAATTGTGGTTTAGCGTTGATTGTTGCCTTATCGCTAATCAGTATGTTATTGTTCTGCTGGAACGCGTTTATTTTCTGAGCCACCTTATCTACGAGAACTTTACCGTTGAAAACACCAACCGACCTATCGTCAAAGATCTGTTTGTACTCTTGGAAGCTTTCGCAATTAGGAGCGGTGTGGTGAACCAGTGTGGAGTGATCCACGTGTTGTTTCCCTCCAATAATGGTTACACCGTTAAGAACAGAATTACAATGCTCACCACGCTGATAAAATGTCAAGTTATTCCTTGTAAGCGCTCCGCCAAAAGAAAAGGTGTGCAAACGAACCTCAGAATTATCTTTCTGTTCTACCGTGGTGTGGTCAATTAATGACGCAGTAGTGAGGTCATTCTGGATTTTATAATAATCCACCATAGAACGCTTGTCTGCAAAAATCTCTGTCACACTATTAGTGAGTGTAGCATTTTCTGTCAGACTCTGCTGGCGCTCGATGATTTGCACTTGTGAATTTTCACCGACTACCACCAGATTTCTAGGTTGTAACATGAGTGATGCCTCATTCCCAGTTGAGAAGTTGACGATCTCAATAGGCTTTTCAACGTGAACATTCTTAGGAATATGGATGTAAGCACCTTCCCGGGCAAACGCGGTATTCAACGATGTCAAGCTATCGTCTCCTGCCAGTTTGTTGTAGTAATTTTCAATGACTGATGCATACTTGGGGTTATTTAATGTGCTGGACATTAAACAAACGTCAAACTTATCATGAGTCGTTTGTGAAAGATGCGAGCTATAAATCCCATCAATAAAAATGACCCGGTATGCATCAATTTGATGCATGAGATATTGCTTGATATCTCCATAAGAAATCGCAGCTTCCTCTTTGGGAAAAAAGCTGTAATCCTTATTAAAAAGGGATTTTAGAGATGTGTATTTATAGGCTTCATCCTTACGTAGCGGCAAACCTTTACTTTCAAAATCAGACAATGCTTTACTGCGCAACTCATGCACATAGCTATCTGTATTGACCTCGTTTTCCAAAGCTAGAAAAGATGATAATATATTTTCTTTAAAACTCATTTTCAATATTTTTTGAAGTGGTAGATATTTTGAATTATAATTCTAAATCAATGGAATTGCAATTCACCTGTTGTGTTTTCGCTTTCGCGAAAGCGAGTTAACGCCACACTTATAAAGGCTGTTTTTAAGCTTCTACTTCTTCTTTAATCCAGTCATAACCACGCTCTTCTAATTGATGAGCCAGCTCCTTACCTCCTGTTTTTACAATACGTCCATTGTAAAGAACATGAACGAAATCAGGAATAATGTGATCCAATAAACGTTGATAGTGTGTGATAACGATAGTAGCATTATCCTTGCTGCGCAACTTGTTCACACCGTTTGCAACAATGCGAAGAGCGTCAATATCAAGGCCAGAATCTGTCTCGTCAAGAATCGCTAGTTTAGGTTCCAGCATTGCCATTTGAAAAATCTCATTTCGCTTTTTCTCTCCTCCAGAGAAACCTTCGTTTAAAGATCTGGATAAGAATTTACGGTCAATTTCTAAAAGCTCAGACTTATCTCGTAACATTTTGAGCATGTCTTTAGCAGGCATTTCATCTTTCCCTTGAGCCTTGCGAGTCTCATTGATAGCCGTCTTTATGAAGTTTGTTACACTTACACCGGGAATCTCGATGGGATATTGAAAGGATAGAAAAACACCACGATGTGCACGTTCTTCAGGATCGAGTTCTGTAAGATCTGCGCTATCTAGAGAAATTTCCCCTTGAGTCATTTCATATTCCTCACGGCCCGCAATTACATTTGCAAGAGTGGATTTCCCAGAGCCGTTAGGGCCCATGATGGCGTGAACCTCGCCGGCGTTTACCTCTAAGTTGATTCCTTTTAAAATTTCCTTGCCATCAATACTGGCGTGTAGGTTTTTTACTTTTAACATAGTTGTTAGTTATCTTCTTGTTCCTGCGCCGGTGCTTTCATCACTGATGATGTTTTTGCCTTGCGCACTTCTATAATTTTATCGATCACGAGCATCTGCTCCCAACCTTCTCCAGTTCCCACTTTGCGTGGATTAGGAATTAATTTTCCTGTCACTATTACTTGCACCATATCATATGGTGTTCTCATAAATTCTTTGGCTTGTTGATCCAGCTCGCCAGCCATATCATCAATCTGAACTGCATAAATCTCATCTGCCGTAGTAAGAACGGCTGCATTGCCCACATGGATATATTCTCCTTTATAACTAACCTCGTTATCTGCTAGTCCATAGTTATTCTCAGAAGACTTCTCTTCCTTACAGCCCGTTATAAGCAGTAATAGAAGTAGCGATATCAGTGCATATTTCATTACTTCATAGGGTTTTTAGCCATGGAAGCTTTAAAATCTTCTGGATCATGCTGGATAATCACTTTTGCATTCTTCTCTGCAGCAAAAGCTTCAAATCCTTTGATGCTTTCCTTACTTTCAGGAATATCGTAGTTGAATTGTGGGACGACTGCGTCTTCACGATTTTGCTTAAAATGATAGGTATCGCCTGATAATAAAGTTGGCCCGCTTACTTTTAAGTCAAGGTATAACGCTTGATGTCCAGCAGTATGTCCTGGAAAAGATTTAATAACCACACTTCCATCATCAAACACATCCTTATCTCCAGTCAAAATCATTTTATCAGTCAACTTATTAAAAGAATCTGGTGCGTAAAAAGCATTGTCTTTAATCTCGTCGCTGTTTATAAAATCAACTTCAGTTTGTTGAACCATCCATTTTGCATTTGGAAAATTGTTTGCTGCTCCTGTGTGATCAAAGTGCACGTGAGAGAAGGCAATCATATCTACATCTTCCGGTTTTAAACCAATGCTAGCCAGTTGATCAACGATCTTTTCCTTGCGGGAAAGTGTAAAAGCATCACCTTCTGGTGTAACATCACCTTGTCCGACTAATCCTTCTGGAAGACCGGTATCCCATAACAAAATACCTTCTGGGTGCTTAATGACATAAAAAGGACTTGCTAATTGCTGTGATTCTCCAGCATAAAGGTCTCCTTCAGAAAACATCTGCTTTTGTTTAGCTAGAATGCTACCACCATCAAAAACATGAAGTTCTACTTCTGGCTTAGCATCCAGGCTATCCTGCTTCATCGCCTCAGCTTCTGCCTTTGCCATTCCATCTGCATAGCCTTTTTTAAACTCCTCGCAGGAGGTTAGTATAAGGACAGTTGCAAAAACGTATATCAGCTTTCTCATAAATGTATTAATTTCCTTTGTTTAGTTATTCCACTATCAGATCTGAGATCAATATCGGCTTTATCCTACCGAACCTTCCAGACTTATTTCCAATAATTTTTGTGCTTCCACAGCAAACTCCATCGGTAGTTTATTCAAGACTTCTTTAGAGAAACCATTTACAATCAATGCAATTGCTTTCTCTGTATTAATACCACGCTGGTTGCAATAGAAAATCTGATCTTCACCTATTTTACTAGTGGTTGCCTCGTGTTCAACTTTGGCGGTGCTGTTTTTTGTCTCTATGTACGGGAACGTGTGTGCTCCACATTCATTACCCATCAATAAACTATCACATTGTGAAAAATTACGGGCATTTGAAGCTCGTGGGTTGATTTGCACCAATCCTCTGTAAGAGTTCTGAGATTTCCCAGCACTGATCCCCTTAGAAATAATGGTTGATTTTGTATTCTTTCCTATGTGAACCATCTTGGTTCCCGTGTCGGCCTGCTGGAAATTATTAGTTACTGCAATGGAGTAAAATTCACCCACACTATTATCGCCTTTCAAAATACAGCTAGGGTATTTCCAGGTAATTGCAGATCCAGTTTCAACTTGCGTCCAAGAGATTTTTGCGTTTTTCTCGCAAATCCCACGTTTAGTCACAAAATTGAAGACTCCTCCTTTTCCTTCTTTGTTTCCAGGATACCAGTTTTGAACGGTAGAATATTTAATTTCTGCTCCGTCAAGTGCGACTAATTCCACACATGCGGCGTGTAACTGATTCTCGTCACGTGATGGTGCTGTACAACCTTCAAGGTAACTGACATAACTTCCTTCATCTGCAACTACTAGTGTTCTCTCAAACTGTCCAGTTCCTGCCTGATTAATACGGAAATATGTACTTAACTCCATAGGGCAACGAACGCCTTTAGGGATATAGCAAAAAGATCCATCAGAGAATACGGCCGCATTCAAAGAAGCATAGTAATTATCGCGCTGCGGTATTACAGTCCCTAAATATTTTTTAACTAATTCTGGGTGTTCCTGAATCGCTTCGGAAATAGGGCAGAAGATGATGCCTTTTTCGGCGAGTGTCTTTTTAAAAGTAGTCGCTACTGAAACGGAATCTACCACAATATCTACAGCAACACCGGTAAGCATTTTTTGTTCATCAATAGAGATCCCTAATTTCTTAAAAGTCTCCAGTAACTCAGGATCCACCTCGTCAAGGCTATCTAATTTTGGCTTTTTACTGGGTGCAGAATAGTAGGATATTGCCTGTAGGTCTGGTTTGTCGTAAGTTACGTTTGCCCAGTCCGGCTCATGCATGGAAACAAAATGACGGTAGGCTTCAAGCCTCCATTCTGTCATCCATTCTGGTTCGTTTTTCTTTGCGCTTATCATGCGCACCACATCTTCACTCAGTCCTATGGGGATCGTGTCAGATTCAATATCTGTGTAAAATCCGTATTCATATTCCTTAGTTGCGAGCTCCTTCTCTAATTCTTCTTCGGTATATTTTGCCATGGTAGTTCAATTTAAGGTTCAAAATCAATGATTCTGAACGTATTTGTTATTCAATTGTTAAGCCCGATAACTTGAGGCTGGTACCGCTTTCGCGAAAGCGAGATTCTTATCAAACAGTTGCTACAATGAGAAACTCTCACCGCAACCACAAGTTCTTTGCGCGTTAGGATTGTTAAACACGAAACCTTTACCGTTTAAGCCGCCGCTAAATTCAAGGGTAGTTCCAACTAAGTAAAGAAAACTGCGTTTGTCTACAACAATGCGCACTTGATTATCCTCAAAAACCTTGTCTGTATCAACTGTGGCCTTGTCAAATGTCAAATCGTAAGAAAGACCGCTACAACCACCACTTTTTACGCCTACACGCACAAAGTCTTGATCTATAGAATAACCTTCCTCGCTCATGAGCGTGGTTAGTTTACTTTTTGCTGTTTCAGAAACGTTAATCATAGTGTTGATCGATTAAATAAATGCACACAAAGGTACAATACAAACAGCGGTAAGCGCTAGGATGTAATGAGAATCTTATATAGTGATATTTGCAAATACTATGCCCATAAAGGCTTGTGACAGATCGTTAGTGGATGACGTTTCATAGTCGTAATTTTGTGCTATGATTGAAGATAAAAATCCACTAAGAACACCGATCGAGCAACTGGGCGAATTTGGCCTGATTGACCACATCACAAAGTCTTTTAATATCCAGAATTCTGGAACTGTCAAAGCAATAGGAGACGACGCTGCTGTTGTCAAGTTTGAAAAACATACGGTGATCACCACAGACATGCTTGTTGAAGGTATTCACTTTGATTTGAGTTATGTTCCATTAAAGCATTTAGGTTATAAATCTATAATGGTCAACTTGTCAGATGTTTATGCTATGAATGCTGTAGCTACTCAAGTGACCGTTTCCATTGCAATTTCAAACCGATTTCCAGTAGAAGCAGTGGAAGAATTATATGAAGGGATTGCTCTGGCCTGCATGAATTACAATGTGGATTTGATAGGTGGTGATACGACGGCGAGTAATACAGGTCTTGTTATTTCAGTAACAGCACTGGGCGAGCAGGATAAAGACAAAATTATATATAGATCTGGTGCCGGCGATGGCGATTTGTTAGTGGTTACTGGAGATGTGGGTGCTGCCTATATGGGCTTACAAATTCTAGAACGTGAAAAGGCAGTTTTTAAAGCTAATCCTAGCAGCCAGCCAGACATCGAGGCATACAGTTATTTAATTGAGCGCCAGCTCAAACCAGAAGCACGTAAAGACATTGCTAAGTTGCTAGAAGAATTAGACGTGAAGCCCACAAGCATGATTGATGTCTCTGACGGTCTTAGTTCTGAAATTATTCATCTGTGCAAACAATCCAGTGTAGGAATGAAATTGTATGAGGAGAAAATCCCGCTGGATCCCACAGTAATTAGCGCTTGTGAAGAGTTTAATCTGGATAGCACCACTGTTGCGTTGAGTGGCGGCGAGGATTATGAATTATTATTTACCATTAAACAGGAAGATTTTCCTAAGATAAAAGCAAACCCTAGTCTAAGTATTATAGGACATGTGTTGCCACAAAGTGATGGGATACATCTAGTTACTCGCAGTGGTGAGCAAATTGCTATAAAGGCAATGGGATGGAATAGTTTTGAAAATTAGGCAGCCTTTTGACGTAGTCTTTTTCTGCGGGCGAGCTGACTTAAAGATTCATTTATTCGCAGGTAATAATCGTTCATAGGAACGGTATCGCCGTAAATATTGTTTGTCATTTCCTTACCACATTTTTTGCAACACATTTCATTAATACGATCATTAACGACATGTGATATTTCCATCTGGTGTCCTTTGATAAAACAAGTTAGGAAATTTAGGAAAGTAGGTTTGATAGGCATTTGGCAGTAATTCTAATTGCGTAATTAATGATATGTTAAAACTAATAAAAGTTATTCACAAAACAAGATTAACGCATGAATTAATCGATGAAAGACAGTTTTTCCATAATTTCCTGTGGATGCGTGATTAGACTCATGTGACCAGAATCTAATTCCACGCATGATGCACTTAGGATATTAATCTCCTCTTTTATCGTTTTTTTTAGAATAACCGTATCGTGCGACCCGTAAAAATAGGCAACAGCAAACCTTGAATATGTTAAGGCATCGACTTGGGAATTTCTATCTCGCATGGCTCCTATGGCTTGTTTAATACTACCGGTTGACATCTTCTGCGCCTCTGTCTTCATTTGATCGATGGCGTGTTGATAAGTTTGTCTTTCCGTTTTGGAAAATAGATTACCGATAGCCATGCTCAGAAAAGCGTCAGGGTATTTCTCAATAAGTTTTATAGACCGGTTGCGTTGTGATTTTCTATCGTCTGAATCATCTGCCGCGCAACTGTTAATTAAGTGGAGAGATAATAATTTTTCAGAGTTCGCTTTCGCGAAAGCGCAACCCACATAACCTCCCATACTATGACCTATAAAATGAATGGCCGTAATTTTATATTGCTGCAATATAGTGTTGATGCTGTCTGCAACATCCATGATGGTGTAATCACAAGTCTCATTACTGTCGCCGTGACCTGGAAGATCTACCATCAGAATCTGATGAGTTCCCTTAAAATGATCAGCGATCATTTTCCATTGTTTCGAACTGCCTAAAAACCCATGTAAAAATAAAATGGTAGAACCAGAACCGGATATCAATTGATGGGAAAGCTGTAACATAAAAAGGAGTTGTGTGTGACAAAGGTAGTTTCAATAATCATAAAGCGCTCTGTTTTTAGATCGCTACCAGTATCTTTGAATGCTTAAAATCGATTAAAAATCACAACTCATGATTAAGTTTTTCAGCTTTTTGCTGAACAATACTGCTGGAATTTTTAAAAATTGGAATGGACGCTATGCTTTTCATTTGCTCTGCAAAGTGAAGCAAGTCCATAAAGAAAAAGAACCCAATGCTTTTCTAGACGCGGCAAAGCAAACAAAGTTGTACACTGACGGTTATGAGGCCACCATTTATAAAATAGGAACCGGACCTAAAAATTTACTTTTTTTGCACGGCTGGAAAAGTCACTCTGCGCGATGGGCTCCTATAGTAGAACTGCTCGATCTTGAGAAATATACCTGTTATGCCATTGATGCTCCTGCCCATGGACGCAGTGCTGGAGATTCCATACATCTTGAGATCTACAGAAAATTTGTGGTACAAACGATAGAATCTGCTGGGGATATCCACGCTATTGTAGGACATTCTTTAGGGGCTCTTGTTATCAATTATCTTTATTTAGACAATCCAAAAGTTGCTGTTAACAAATTCATCATCACTGGTGCGCCTATGGGGATGGAGCAAATCTATTTTTTCTTCCAGCGTATTGTAGGTGTAAATCCTCAAGTTATGGAGAATTTGGATCGTTATGTTTCCGCTAATATTACCCGTATTCCAGCTAGAGAAATCAAACTCGATTCTTTTTTTGAAAACGTGAAAAAGCCCGTTTTAGTTATTCATGATGAAGATGACAAAGTCTGCGATATCGTACCTATCAAAGAATCTACTCATGGAAAATCTAATATTGAAACATTCTTTACTCAAGGTTTAGGACATGATCTAGCGTCTGATGCAGTTTATAAGAGGATGGTGTGCTTTATGGAAGAAGAGGATGAATACAATTAGTGCTTGTTAATGATTAGTTTTGATCAAAACTGAAATTTGGCCATTCCCACAGATGCATTTGAGCAATATACCGTAGGTTTCTATAATGTTGAAAATTTATTTGATTTCCAGAACGATCAACATATTCTAGATGATGATTTCACAAAAGTGGGTCGCAATGAATGGACGGAGAACAGGTATTCTAAAAAGCTTCAAAAGCTAAGCGACGCCATAAGTAAAATAGGAACTGAATATACAGGTAAACCACCAGCAGTCATAGGCCTAGCCGAAGTGGAGAACAAGAAAGTGCTCAATGATCTGATCGATCAACCTAAATTAAAGCACTTTAAATATGATTATATACACTTCAACAGTCCTGACGAGCGCGGGATTGATGTTGCTTTATTATACCGCAAGGATGTTTTTCAAGTTCTAGAGGCAAAGCCCATTACATTATTCATTCAGAATGAAAATGGACACCGCGATACAACTAGGGATATTTTGTACGTCAAGGGGACAATGGCAGAAACAGTTCTTCATATATATGTAAATCACTGGCCATCCAGGCGTGATGGTTCAGGGTCTACAAACTACAAGAGAGAGATTGCTGCTCGCCAGCTCATGCAGCACATTGACAGCATTGACCCAGATCATAACAGAGAAAAAAAGCAAGATACTGACAATACTTTTATCATGATCATGGGTGACTTTAACGATGACCCAGATAATGACAGCATAAAAAACGGAATCCTTCCCTATGGATTTGATAATGTTACGGCTCCATTAAAAAAAGGACATCGTGGATCGCTCAGCCATAAGTTTAAATGGAATCTTTTCGATCAAATAATGGTAAGTAATAATCTTCATAATGATATTCCTGGCAGTCTTTTCTTACATAAAGCAGATATTTTTGACGATATCATGTTGCGGCAATGGAAGGGAAAATATCGCGGTCAACCAGCACGTACATTTATAGGAAGCCGCTATGCAGGAGGCTACAGTGATCATTTTCCCGTATACGCCGTGTTGCGACGCAATTAGAAGACCTGAATAAATTGGGGAGGATTTCGCTTTCGCGAAAGCGGAATCATCCTTAGCAATCCTGCTAGCAAATTGGCCCATAAATCATAAGCAATTTCCAACTTAATCACTGGTAATCTTCACGTCGTCTAATTCATAAGTGCCATTAAAGGCGCCGTCTCTGCCGCTAGCATCAGACTCGCTGGCTATGTATTTAAAAGCGATAGCTCCTGTTCCAGCAAGACATTCTAACGAGATATTTCCTGAAGAAATAAAAACGTTAGAACTAGCAGTGTTAGGAATTACGGTAGTATCTGCTAACGGATTCCACGTCGCAGCTCCTACGCCTGCAGATGTACCGTCCCAATTGTCAGAAAACAATACCGCAAGTACAGATCCGTCTGGGAAGCTATTTGAGGAAATAAAGTTAAGAACTTCGCCAGTTTGCGAGTCAAAATTGAGTTGTGGCGTTATCAACCACGCTATAGAACTCTCATCTTTTGAACCGAAGTTTGTAACTCTCGTTCCAGGATTGTTCGTCTCCTCGTTAAGGTAATTTTTCCAGCTCGTTGTTCCTGATTCTATAAAATTAGTCCAACCAGCAGGTGTAGTAGGTCTGTTTTTAATTTCAGAGTCAAATGTTTCCTCAAGAAGTACGATTTCACCCGGCCCGTCTGCTATTCCACATTGAATAACCTGAAATTCACATCTAATGGCTGGATCAAAATCAAAATCTTCTGGACTGTTTGAGTTGAGAACAAAGAACTCATCTTTAAAATCACGGGATACAATTGCATTTACAGAACCGCTTCCATTGGGAATCTTCACAGCCTTAAAGTCTGCAAAGGTGGAGGTTTGATAGATGATGGGATCGATAAAGAATTCTTCACAGGTTTTTAATTTTCTATCTCCATCGAAGGTGTCACCTAGTTCTGAAGCAAATGAATTGCCCAGCTCATCGTCAGCAAATTGCACATTTGACAAACGCACCCATTGATTTTCATGCAAACTAGAAACATCAGAAAGCGATAATTCTTTAGGGACAATAGTCACTGTTTCTTCATCTCTAATAATATAATCATCAAATCTAGCAGCTTGTATCCCATTAAGTTCAGTTCCAAAACCTAGCGCATAAACACCGTTGGCCTCACTTAAGGTCAATCCATCCAACTTAATATATACCCGACGACCAAATTCTAAACGGGTGAATAAAGGAGCCACATCAATCTTGACGTTGACGCCTACAGTCGGGTTTTCGGCTTGGTTTTGAATGACCAGTTCTTTGAAAAAATTCCCGGCTTCATCGCTGGAGATTACGTAACCTTCTATATAGCCAGCATTCTCTAAAAAGGTTATAGGTATAGGCTGGCGACCGGCAAAAGTGTTTTCGTATTGATTAATAATCTTTTGAATATCAACCGTACCTACTGGAGCATCAAGCACAACCTCGCTAGTAACTGGAACGGTAAAATCATCATCCTCAATACAGGATGAGGTTATGAAGACAATAAATAGTAAGATTAAAAGAGGATATAATTTTTTCATTTTCTGTTCTTTAAACTATTTATTAAGTATTTAAAATCTTAGATATACGCTTAAATAATAACTGGTTCCATTCCCAAAGAAATAGCGCGGCGCAAATACTTCTCTGGGATTATTTTTATCATCTCTGACAGATCGAAAGTTTGAATTGCGAGATTGCTCAAAGCCTCCTGTCTTATATTCTTGGGCCATAATATTATTTACAACACAAAAGAACCCCACATACTTCCCGCCGATTCTCCAAGATTTCCCCCCTATTATATTAACCAGCATGTAATCATCAAACTGTTCCTGTTTTAATAGTTGCTTTGCAAGATCTGCATCATAATCAGAAAACGGCTGTCGGTCAAAATCAAGCGAAAAATTATCAGACCGTCGCAGATTGCTGATGTCTGAATATGCATTTGCAAAGTAATTGACGGTAGCGCCTATATTCCAATACTCAGCATCACGATATTCAAAACCTAATTGCGCCGCCGTTTCTGGACCGCCTGCCACATGTAGATTCTTAAGTTTTGTCTTTCCGTCACCAAACGTGAGCTGTCCTTCAAAATCATCACTAGTTAAGTAAAGGTTGGGATTATTAGTATATGTGTTTTGGCCTAGAGCTAAAGCTCCTTTTACTTTGATCGTGGGTGTAATTTGATACTCCGCACCTAATTCTAAACCCATGTTTTGTCTTCCGACACCTGTCAGAACCTCTTGCACAAATGCAGCTCCATCATCACTGGGGAGTCCAGTCAAGTCTTCTGTAAAATAAAAACCTAAGTCATTTTCATTTTCAAACGCCAGATAGTAACCCGTCAAACGTATTTTTACAAGTGGTGACCTATAAATATAGCTTGCATCTAGACTATAACTTTGACTAGATTCTACGCCATCCACGATTAAGTTATTCTGACGAGCATTGACAAAAGTATTCCTGATGTAGGGAGCTTTGGTAATGTAGGCAGCATTGACATTTATGAGATTGATACCGTTAATTTTATAAGTAGCTCCACCCTTAAAGCCGAAATCTGTAAAACTGACTTTTTCACTTTTACCAAAGGACTCGTTACCTACAAAATTCCCATTCTCAAATATTCCATCACGCTGGTAACTGGTTTTCGTAGCAGTCCCAGCCATAAAAAAGTCCACTTTTTTCGTTCTAAATTGTGTTTGTGCAAATGATGAAAGCACATTTGCATCAATTATGTAATTGAATTTGTAGCGATCGCCTACCGTTGCAATCCTGTTGGGATTTTTTAGATCAGATTGAGCGGCTTGATCTTGAGTTATCTGGGTGGTTTCCTCAGCAAAAAAATCAACATCTAGATAGCCGATTCCTCCAAGCAGATCTTGAACTTGTGCATAATTATCACTGCTTAAATCGCGATAATTGATTCCAGCAGTTAGAAGAATATGATCGGCTAGATCTGCGGTTAAAATGCTACTCGCCTGGATTTGTTTATCGTCAATGCGATCTTCTTGAATGATATAAATAGAATTGCCGCCTGTGGTTCGAACAAGTTCATTTGCATTGTAAAGCTCTAACCAGTCCAGTTGACCATTATTTATAAAATCCTGTTCTGCCAGAAATGCTGAAGCTAAGTTTGCAGAATTCGTTCCGTTTCTTAAAAAATAGCTGGGAAGGTTTTGATAATAATCTGGATTAGGATTGTTTGCACCACCTAGATAAGCGTTTTGACCTTGAAATGTAATAAGCCTGGTCCCGCCGTTGTCGATTCTGGTATTCCCTATATGGCCGAATTGGTACGAAATATTCGTGTTCAACTGTATCTTAGGTTCAACGTCCCAGTAGTGATTGAGCATTAAGATAGGCTCATTAATCTCGCGAATTCTAGAATTCCGTTGCTTTCCATCCTGTATTCCCCAGAATGGATTGTAATCTATGTCTTTGAGATCTTTAATCTCTTCTGTAATGGCAGTTCTACGTCCGGTTCGATTTTTAGAATAGATTCCCGTAAAATTGAGGAAGTGATTTTCATTCAATTTTCGCTCTACGTTTATACTTAGAGAATTAGCATCATAAAGTGTTCCTTCCACAGATCCCTCTTTTCCGGCACGACGTGAAGCAGTAATAGCATAAGCCCAGCCACTGCTGAGTAGCCCACTTTTATAGGTAGCCATAACACGGTGACGGTAACTTCTATTTGCAGATGCATAGGAAACTTGCGATCCAGAACGTTGTTGGGACGCTCTCATATTAAAACTTTGTACACCGCCATATCCGCCAAATGTGACATCAGCCGGCGTCAATCCCATGGTGTAAGTTTGATTGCGCTGCAGATCATTGATTCCACCCCAATTAGACCATTGAGGCCGGCCAGAAAACTGCTTATTCATCTCCAGACCATTGATGAGAATTTTGCCATCCTCGCTATTAAGACCTCGAGGCCTAAAAAAAGTAGCGCTAAAATCATACGCCGCTGCTCTTAAAAACTGATCTTTAATAGATTGCAACATGCCAGAAATATTGTTTGCGGCATTCTCATCTTCCGCCAGATCATTTTCTGTTAGGGAAATTATACCTAGAGCTTGCTCACGCTGGACATCATCGATTTGCAAGTAAAGCGGATTGATGTTTACAGTCTCACCCTTAACTATAATTATAGGAATGTTACGCGTTAGGTAGTTGTTAGATTCAATAATAAGCATTTGATCACCTTGCTCAATCTGCTTTGAGAACACAAAATAACCTTGCGCATCCGTAGTCATTTCAATTTGTGAACCTCTTATTAAAACGAGAGCGCCTGGAATAGGTTCTTCTGTAATTTCATCAAGAACCCTTCCTTTGAGTAGGTTTTGTGAGACACCTAGAGAGCAAAAAAGCACGGCAATAGCCAGTACACACCTTGAGTATAACGGTTTCATGCAATGTTAATATTTTGATAATTTCTGAAGTGTTGGGCAATGTAATGTATTAATAATCAAGATCGTACCTTTGAGTTAGATTTTACCTTAAGAGTTTGTCAAAGCACAGACATAAACGCAAAAAAACCGATGTAATGCTTAAATATTTGATTTGTAGTATTTTAATTTATTTCGCTTTCGCGAAAGCGATGCTTGCTCAAACCGAAGCAACTAAAGAGTATCGAGTGCAAACGGTAGCGTTTTATAATCTTGAGAATCTTTTTGACACTGTTGATGATGTAACATTGAATGACGAGGCCAGCCCAATGATGGAGCTCGATCCAGGTATTAGAGAGGAAGTTTACGACAAGAAATTGACTAACATGGCGCGCGTTATCCGCAAATTAGGCGCTGAGAAATCTGAGTCGGCACCAGCCATTGTTGGGGTCTGTGAGGTAGAAAATCGTAAGGTCCTTGTGGATCTTGTCAATCATCCATTACTTAAAGAATTTGATTATGGGATCGAGCATTTTGAATCTCCAGACCGTCGCGGTATTGACACTGGGTTTGTATATAGGAAGAGCGAGTTCAGGATTTTAAACGCTGCCTCAAAAGAGCTGTTTATTTATGATACAGAAGATGGGCATCGCATCTATACCCGCAGCCCAATTATAGTAACTGGCGAACTCAACGGTGATAAAATGACCTTTATTGTCAATCACTGGCCGTCCCGTAGCGGTGGTGAACAGAAAAGTCGCAGTAAGCGTAATGCCGCTGCTGCATTGAACAAAGCGATCGTTGATAGCTTGCACAGTATCGATGCCATGTCTAAAATATTTATCATGGGAGATTTCAATGATGATCCTACAAATGAGAGTCTCAAGGATATTCTAAAGGCAGAAAGAGACCGCGAGAAAATAAGACCGCAAATGATCTATAATCCATATAGTCAGATGCATAAAGATGGTTACAACACTCTAGCTTACAGAGATTCTGGAAATTTGTTTGATCAAATTACGTTTACCTATCCTTTACTGCAGGAAGCACAACAAACGGGTTATAAATACTGGCAGGCACATATCTACAATCCTGGGTTTTTGACTAATAAAACAGGACGATATAAAGGATACCCGCACCGCAGTTTTATAGGGAATGTTTTTGCCGATGGTTACAGCGATCACTTCCCGGTTTTTGTTTATCTGGTAAGGGAAATTAAAACAGGAAAAAAGTAAGTCGGTGTTGTTGTGCGTGCTCAGGAAGTGGTAAAGCATGAAAAAAATGATGCTGTTTTAAGCTAGGATTTCCGTGATAAGAATCGACTTAAACTTGATGCTCAAAATAGGGCTTAGGAAAAGCACTGTTTTCAAAAATGGTAAAAAGCATCTTCCAAATGTTCCACCTTAACTCCGGCTCTGTTTTTTATAATCCCAACAATATCAAAGCGCACTTCTAGATCTTCTTCTTCTAGCTCTTCTACAAAATGATGAGCCGTTTCTACTAGTCTTTTTATTTGTGCTGGTTTGAGAAAATCTTGCGGATCACCAAAATCTGGTGTTGACCGCGTTTTTACCTCCACAATAACGATCGTATTTTCAATTCTTGCGATGATATCAACCTCTCCTTTTAAATACACATAATTGCGCGCTAGGATTTGATAGCCTTTCTTCAACAAGTGGTCTGCTGCCATTTGCTCGCCTATATCACCTAGATCGTTATGGTCAGCCATGTGTTATTGAGAAATAGTAATATTATTCTCGCGGATGTCAATCGCAGTCGATTTGCCCAGTACAAAACTGAAGTTATCAATCCCATGCCCAGCTGGAAAATCAAAAATAACGGGATAATCGCAGCTACCGGTATGAGCGCTGATAATTTCTTTTACGGTCTGCCCAAATGGAATCTCGTGATCTCTCATGTCTGTCATGCCACCTACTAGTAATGCTTTGAGATTATCTAATTTACCAGCACGCTTCAAGGTAGTCATCAATCGATCTATGTGATAAAGATATTCATCCAGATCTTCAATAAAAAGAATGTGATCCTCAACATCTGGAAAGGTGGATGACCCCAGCATACTTAATAAAACCGATAGATTACCACCTACAATAGGAGCTATTATAGATTGCGCTGGTAGATCCTGATTATTTTCTAGTGTTAAAGATTGTTTACCACCAGAAACAACACGGTTCCAGCCGCGCAAGACTTCTTCAGGCTTTTCATAATATTCTTGTGGCATGAAACAATGAACACTTTGTAAACCATTTCTCTGCCATAATCCATGCAGGTTAGTAACGTCTGAATATCCCAGTAATAACTTGTTGTTGCCGTTTAAAACACTCAGATCGATAGAATCCACAATTTTTATACTGCCGTAGCCGCCACGTGCAATCCATATCGCGTTAACGTTAGGATCTTCAAGCGCTTCTTGAAAATCTTCAAGACGTTCTTGATCTGTACCACCGTATTGATGGTGCTTTTTACCTATTGTTTTTCCCAGACTTACTTTATAACCTTGTGATTTCAACCAGCCAATTGCTGGTGCCAGTTTTTCAATACTGGCAATTCTTGCGGTACAAAGGATTCTAATATGGGAGTTTAATTCGAGAGTTGGAAATGCTAGTAATTCTGGCATGTATTCATTTAGAAGGTTACCGAAAAATACGAAATCTTAGGTACTGCATAAAATGAACACTTAAAAAGCTAACGGAGAAAGGTTAACTACTCACCAGATTGAGAGGTCATTTTTATAGGAAGGCCCATTTGAACCCTAGTAATGTAAAGTTTGAGATCTTTAGATTTAGGATTAGAAGCATCAAAACTATTATAGCTGTAATATTCTGTGGGAATAATATCTGAAGTAGGTCGCACGGCAAAAGTAATATCCTTTCCTGCGAGCTTTCCTGAGTCGATTTTTACTTTTCCGGGTAAATCATATCCCAGTCCATAGAATTGAACACCGGCTCCGTTTGCTTTTTCTAATACAGTAATGGGATCACCTACAGTCCCGTATGGTGTTGTCCAGCTGCCTGATTTAAACCAGTATAGCTGCTCTGGCTTGTTTCCGTTAAAAATCACTACCAGCTCATCTTCCGTTTCTGGGTAGAGCGTTTTTACAGTTTTGTCAGCATTAAACTCATTCATGAATTTAGTCTCTGTCAAGATATTTGCATCGCTATATTCTTTTTCCCAATCAGAACCATTAGAAATAAGAGTTGCTAAATGTTCTGCGTTCCAAGGATTTACCGGTTCTTCATCGTCTTTACAAGATATGAGGACGATAGCAACTAATAGTATCAATAATTTTTTCATGAAATCCATATTAATGGGCGGCAAAGATAACGGTGCTTTTAAAACTTATAGGTAATGCTGGAGACGTAAAGATGAAGTTTTTCAACATCAGGCGCATCAGATCTGTAAAAATCACTTCCCAGAAACTCAAAAGCAGCATCTTCGGAAACATTTTTTTTATCAGGCGCTATAAACATGTCGTAGGAGCTTGCATCAATGGCGCCTCCTTCAAAACGCACAAGACCGCTATATTCCCATCCAAACCCACCGAATTTTATGGGTTTGCCATTGACTTTATTTAAAGCCTCCACAGGAGAACCTATATAGATAGAATGTTTTGTGCGCCATTTTCCACGACTGCCGTACATTAATTGGAATGGTTTATTCCCGTCATAAGATACAACCAACTCATTAGGCGTGTCACCGGCGATAATCTTCACCACACGTCTCACGGTTCCTTCTCCTGAAATCATGGTGTCATCCTTCATTGACAATTCTGGATAATCCTGATCCATCGTATCATTTTCAAGTGATTCTACTAGGTTTTCAATAGACCAGTAGGATGCTTCTTCCTCGGTTTCATTTGCAAATAAAGAGGGATCTAAAGGACCTACATCTCCTTGACTCGCATTTATGGGAGTATCTTGGGATACGTCGCTACAGCTTGCAACCAATACTAGTAATATTAAAAATATAAAATTTTTCATTGAGGTTGTGAATATTACGCTTTCGCGAAAGCTAACAATTTACACTTTTTACAGCTTCTATTAGAACTTTAAAGCTGCCACTTATATTGTAAATTTGCCCTCTTTTACATGATTTCATGAGCAAACAACAACGATTTACGATTACTGCGGCGCTGCCATATACAAATGGACCCGTTCATATAGGACATCTTGCCGGCGTTTACGTTCCAGCAGATATTTATGCACGTTACCAGCGATTGAAAGGTAATGATGTCGCTTTTATTTGTGGAAGTGATGAACATGGCGTGCCTATCACCTTGAAGGCTAAAAAAGAAGGTGTTTCCCCTCAGGAAATCGTAGATCGTTATCATAAAATAATAGGAGATTCCTTTGCCGAATTTGGTATTTCATTTGACAATTACAGCCGTACCACAGCGCAGGTTCATCATGATACCGCCAGTGATTTCTTTACCAAATTATACGACAACGGCAAATTTATAGAGCAGGTCACAGAACAATTGTATGACCCAGAAGCAAACCAGTTTCTAGCTGATAGATTTGTAGTAGGAACTTGTCCCAAATGTGGAAATCCAGAATCCTATGGCGATCAATGTGAGCGTTGCGGCACCAGCCATAATGCAACAGATTTGATCGAACCTAAAAGCGCCATTACAGGAAATGTTCCTGAACTAAAGGAAACTAAACACTGGTTTTTACCACTGGATCAATACAGCGACTGGTTGAATGAGTGGATTGTGGAAGGTCATGCCAATGACTGGAAAACAAATGTTCTAGGTCAGGTAAAAGGCTGGATCACAGATGGTTTAAAGCCACGCGCGGTAACCCGCGATCTGGACTGGGGAATCCCAGTTCCCGTGGAAGGTGCTGACGGAAAGGTTCTTTACGTTTGGTTTGACGCACCCATAGGTTATATTTCTTCTACTAAGGAATGGGCAGAACGGGAAGGTAAGAATTGGGAGGATTACTGGAAAAACGAGGATACTAAACTGCTACATTTTATAGGTAAGGACAACATTGTTTTTCACTGTATCATCTTTCCTGCGATGTTAAAGGCCCACGGCGAGTTCATCCTGCCAGATAATGTTCCTGCAAACGAGTTCTTGAATCTTGAAGACGATAAAATTTCCACATCACGCAATTGGGCGGTGTGGTTGCATGAATACCTCGAGGATTTCCCGGGACAACAGGATGTACTGCGATATGTGTTGACCACAAACGCACCAGAAACCAAAGACAATAACTTTACCTGGAAAGATTTTCAGGCGCGAAATAATAATGAGCTGGTCGCAATTTTAGGTAATTTCATAAACCGCGCGCTCGTATTGACACACAAATATTACGATGGGGTTGTGCCAGAAGCTGGGGAGTTCACTCAAGTGGACAAAGAGACGCTAGCAGCGGTTCAAGCATTTCCAGCAAGCATAGAAAGCAGTTTAGAACGTTACCGCTTCCGTGAAAGCGCAAGCGAATTTATGAACCTAGCCAGACTAGGAAACAAATACCTAGCCGATGAAGAACCCTGGAAAGTCATCAAAACTGATCCAGAACGTGTGAAAACAGTAATGTTTGTAGGCCTACAAATTGCGGCAGCACTAGCTATTCTTGCTGAGCCTTTCCTGCCTCACACCGCAAAAAAACTTCAAGACATGCTGAACATCGCATCAAATCCTGCAGCCCGATTGCGTGCCGATTTGGTTAAAATCGAGTGGAACGATGTTTCTGAAAAGCAGGAATTACTACACCACGGCTACAAAATCAATCCAGCCGAATTGCTATTCTCAAAAATTGAGGATGAACAAATAGAAGCTCAGCTTGCAAAATTGGAAGCTACAAAAGCATCCAATAAATCCACAACACCTAATCTTATGCCACAGAAAGAAGAAACCAACTACGATGATTTTATGAAAATGGACCTGCGCGTAGGAGAGATCCTAACAGCAGAAAAATTGCCAAAATCCAATAAGTTGATGGTCATGACCGTAGACACTGGAATAGATAAAAGGACCATCGTTTCAGGAATCGCTAAATTTTTCACTGCAGAGGAATTGGTTGGAAAAAAAGTAACCGTTCTCGCAAATCTCGCACCCAGAAAATTAATGGGCGTAGAATCCCAAGGAATGATTTTACTTGCGGAAGACCCAGAAGGGAAATTGGTTTTTGTGAATCCAGATGATGCGGTTGTGAATGGGGCTACGATAGCATAGTTTCCAAAGGGTGGACTTAAGTCCACCTTTTGTAAAACTTTTTTTGAGTCTGCTGTTCAGAAAAAAGTATCTATATTTCTTGTTTACATTAGTCTTATGAAATTTAAAAATTTATTCCTACTCGCAGCCTTTGCACTCTTGACTTCTTGTGCATTGAAGCCCATTCCGTCAGAGTTTAATAATAAAAAGGTGGAGCGGGAAAACGTGAAATTAGAAGATCTAGGGAATGGAACGATTCTGATCTATAACGGTTCTAACGTATTTCATAAAGCAGACAATACAGAACGTCTTAATATCTGGATTAATGACAAAGCTTTAGGTCAGTTGCGCGGTTCAGAATATGTTATTGTGAATCTTAAAGAAGGAAATTATAAGTTTGATGTGCTGCATCTAGATGTCGTAAACATGAGAAGCAACCATGAGGTCACAATTGACGAGCAAACTAAAGTCATTAAAATCAAACCAAATATTACTTCAAACAAATTAGAAGTCACGAATGAGCTGCCTGAAAAATGGGAAAAATTCAAATACGTGGAACCTCGTTAACGAACTCTTCAACCGAAACTTTAACTAGATTCAGATTTTAATATTAAACTGTGGATTGCCCAAGCTAAACTCCAGTTTTAGTTTGCTTTACTTTTCAAAAGAATGGGCTTAAGTCCACCCTTTTGAAAATGCCTAATTACCTAAGCTATTATTTACCGCTCTGAATATCGATATTTGTTACCACAAATTCATCAAATGAAAAGTATACTCTTTTTTATATTTATTCTGCCTATTCTAATAATAGCACAACCTTATCATTCCTTAAATAATGAGCCATCTAAGGGAGATGTGTATTATACTTTCGGTGACAATGTGAATTTGCGTAAAGCTCCAGATTCAGGAAGTGAGATAGTTGGGAATCTACCTATCAATACTCGTGTTACAGTATTAGAGGTTGCGACTAATAAGATTGACGTTAGCGGTGGTCTAGAGTTACCATGGTTCAAGATAGGTACCAAAGATATGATTATTGGGTACATAGCTTCAGGACTGCTTGCTTTAAATAGCGATAATTTGAAGGATGGAAGCAGCTTGCTATACACCTACCGAATGGAAGGAGAAAAAACGGGATTGTCTTATAGAAAAGCTCACAAGCAAGGCGGTTATACTGATTTAGGTTTTCAAGAATTACTCACATCAGAAATCCAAGTCAAGCTTATGAACAGTCAGGGGTTATCTGGAATTGATCATTTAGTTAGGGTAGATTATACAGCCGAAGCTTGTGGCGTGGAAGGCGGTTACTCTCTTCACTCTTTTAATCTCAAGGATAAGAAAATAAAACTGATAGGAAATGCACATTCCGTGAGTGATGCTGGGATTTTTAGTCTTAATGAGGAATTCATATTGCCTAATCATGAGAATGGAGTGCCTAATTCCATAGTGTTTATAGGAGAGCAAAGTGAGTCTATCGATGAGTCAAAAAATGAATACCGTACGGTAAAACTGTCACGAGAATACAGATTGGAAAACGGAAGCTTGAAAGAACCCATCAAACCCTTTGATTACCGCTGAAAAAATATTGAGAAGCTCGTTTAAAGTGCGATAAGAATCTATTTATCTGCGCAAGTGGTTCCTGAATTCATCTCGAGGGAACTCCCTCACCTTCTCCTTTTGCCATAGCGCTAGATATAAAAGCACTCCTATCAACGGCGCAAAAATCACTACAAGTAAATAAATGATCCTATTGTTCTCGTTCTGAAAACGGCTTCTGGCAATATCAACAATTGAATAGATCCATAAACCCACTATAGCTAGTGCGATAAAAACAAATAGAGAAGTGGAAAACATTGGTAGCATAATAAAATTTATTCTGATTTAGATTTTCTAAGGTAATAAGATTTTACCATAAATCAATTTGCTTTTATTAGAAGGGAGTTTATCATTGAGGATCTTACCGGTAAAAATATTCCCCAAAAGCATTTGTCTGATTGTCTCTTTATTTTTTATTTTGTTTCTACCTTTGAACCATCTCAAGGGGTGCTTTTAGAAATAAAGGCTGAGATTATACCCGAGGAACCTGGGCAGGTAATGCTGCCAAGGGATTTTGAAAACTAAGCGTTGATCGTTTGCAGTATATTGTCACACTGAGCCTGTAAAAGTGCTCGAGATAATTTCGTAAGCAGTTAATCTTCAGTCATCAAATAAAGAGAATCCTCTCAAACATTTTATTTTAACCAGACCGAATAAATGCCCCTTTTATTTGAACTTAATCAAGTTCACATGAAACATTTTTCAGTCGCTGTAATTGCCGTTGCGTTAACACTAACCAGCACGGTAACAGCACAAAACAAACAGCCGCAGGACACGACCAAAGCGGAAAAACTCAACGAGATCGTTCTTAAAGCCACCAGGGTTACTAAGGATAACCCGGTCACATTCTCAAACGTGACTAAGGAAGATCTTAAATCTAGAAACCTGGGTCAGGACCTTCCCATTTTACTAAGTTACTTGCCTAACGTAGTCACCACCAGCGACGCTGGTGCGGGAATAGGCTATACGGGAATACGGGTGCGAGGCAGCGATGCCACTAGGGTTAATGTGACACTCAATGGGGTTCCTTATAATGACTCAGAATCACAAGGAACATTCTGGGTAAACCTTCCAGATTTTGCTAGCAGTGTAGAGAGCTTGCAATTGCAACGTGGTGTAGGTACAAGTACAAACGGTAGCGGCGCATTCGGTGCGAGTTTGAATATCAAAACCACAGACTACAGTGAAGAGGCTCAGGTTGCTGTTTCAAACTCCATAGGATCCTTCAATTCTAGAAAACATAGTATTCAGTTCACTACCGGACTCCTCGATGATCGTTGGGAATTTAATGGACGTGCGTCACAAGTTTATAGTGATGGGTTTATCGATCGCGCTGATAGCAACCTGAAATCCTACTATATTTCTGGAGCTTATGTGGGTGATAAAACGCTTATAAAAGCGACTATTTTTGGTGGTCAGGAACGCACCTATCAAGCCTATTATGGAGTTGATCTAGAAACATTAAAAACGAATCGTACGGCAAATTTCGCTGGGTTTTATATTGATGCCGCCGGCAACGAGAAATTTTATAATGATCAAGTAGATAACTACAATCAAGATCATTATCAGCTTTTATTAAGTCATAGGTTTAATAATAACTGGAGCGCCAGTGCCACCGTTCATTATACAAAGGGAAGAGGATATTTCCAGGAACTTCAAGACGACGCCCGACTGACAAGATACAACTTGCCCACTTTTACAAATAACGGACAACTTGTGGAACGCAGTGATCTGGAAACCAGACGCTGGTTAGACAATGAATTCTATGGGATTGTCTCAAATTTAAATTACAAAAACAGCGTTGTGGATGCCAGTTTTGGACTTGCTGCTAACCAGTATGATGGCCTTCACTATGGAGAAGTTTTAGCCGGTGAATTTATCCAGCTGCCAGAACGATCTTTCCGGTATTATAGTAATGTTTCTGATAAGCAGGAATATAACGCTTTCGCGAAAGCGAACTTTACAATTACAGAGAAACTATCCCTTTTTGCAGACTTACAAATGAGATTGATAAGCTATGAAACTCTAGGTCCAGATTCTAAAATAGCCAATTTTGTAACTGACGAGGATTATGCGTTTTTTAATCCTAAAGCGGGAGCGGTTTATAATGTCAACGCCAGTAATAGAATTTATGCTAGTATCGCAAGAGCGCAACGCGAGCCCAGCCGTTCTGATTTTAAGGACGGCACGCCAGAACCGGAAGATTTACTAGATTACGAACTGGGTTATCGCATTTCAAAACCAGATTTCAATATCAATATCAACGGGTATTTTATGGACTATAAAAACCAGCTGGTGCTCACGGGAGCGATTGATGATAATGGTACGCCATTGCGAACTAACTCTGGGGATAGTTACCGGCTAGGTCTGGAAATAGATGCCCAGTTCAGGGTTACGGACAAGATATTCCTACAACCTAATTTTGCCGTGTCGCGCAATCAGAATCAGGATTTTATCAACGATGAAAACGGAACCCCTACCAACATAGGCGACACAGAAATTGCCTATTCACCATCCATAGTGGCAGGAAATGCACTGACTTATAAGTTTAATGAAGGTTTTGAGGTCTCCTTACTTTCTAAGTATGTGGGTTCACAGCAACTGGATAATACAGAAAATGCTATTTCACAATTAGAAGGCTATTTTGTGAGCGATTTCAATGCGCAATACATTTGGACGCCTAAAAATTTAGTAAAAGAAGTGGCGTTTAGTGTTTTGGTAAACAATATTCTTGATGAAGAATATTCCTCGAACGGTTACGCATTTCCAGGATCTGTTTTTGTGTTTCCGCAGGCTCGGATTAATTTTTTGACTGGAGTTACCGTTACTTTTTAGAAAGTAGTTAGGGCTTAATATCTAGAAAATTTGATATAATTTATTTGAAACCAAAAAATAATGGACAAAAATAAACCCGAAAATTAATTTTCGGGTTTATAATTTAATGTATCGACTATCTCTTGAATTCCTGTCTGTCATAAAAGGCTTCATCTTCTGGGTAGACGATTACTTCTTCCGGACGTGTGTAAGTATCTAGGATAATGGTCTCATATTCTCTGCGAATCGGCGTACCCTTTTTCATCCTTTTGGTACGTGCAAAAGTGTCGTGATTGATCTTGTTTGTAGAAACAATCTCGTTATCTAAATTCAGGTCTGCCATTCCTATGGGGATGATGACGTGGTTTTCACCATCTTCATTGATAAAATCGTGAACTCCATCCTTAGCCTTAGCATTGTAAGGTTTATAGCCGGCCTCGATAATTGATTTGTCCATCTCAACATCAAGGTAAACGACGCGTTCTGTATTCTTGTTTACTAGAAGGTTTGCTACCTTACCTATAACTCTATTGTCAGTGTCTTTCACATCCCAGCCACGTACGTCCTTATCGTCATTTGCCACTTTATAGTCGCTCAGTTCTTCAAGGTAGTATAGACTTTTATCTTTTTTATCTGTGCTCATTTGTTTGGTTTTTTAGTTCATTTTGTTCAACAAGTCCTCAGCAGCCTGATAGAAGCCATTGACAGTACCTTTTTGTTTCAATGTGCGCTTTTCTTTCTCAATATTAGCTACATCTTTTTCCACTTGAGCTAGCTCATCGGAAAGATTTGGATACTTATCTGTTTGAATTGTTTCCAGCGCTCGTGTGATTGATTCACCCGCTTCTTTAATTAGATCAGCGTGGTTCAGTTCATAGGGCTGTTTGGTAATTGCATCTGCATTTTTTCTTACTTGATCCAGATCTGCAGAAACATCTACATTGAGTACATCTGCCTTAGCTTCTACGGCGCTTGCAAGTAGGGCAAGTGCAGTATGACTGTATTCGTGATCAATCCCCATTTCTCCTGTAGTTCCTATAAAATTTGAATATTTAGTTAGGGCGGCATCATAAGAAGCCATTGCATCTGTATTCATGTCTCCATTATCGACATCCATTGCATCATCTTCCATCACCTGTTCTGTAGTAATGTCATCGTCAGTTGCATCATCATCGTTGTTTAAAAAAACAAAGTAGAGGATAATTGCCAGAACTATAGCCGCAAGGAGTATCCACGGCCAGATAGGCTTCTTTTTTTCAATTTTAATTTCTGCCATAATGATCTTTATTTAAGTTGATTTGGGAATCAAGGTAGGTTGTTTTAGAATAGATTCAATTTATAACATTGTTGTAAACCTCTAATTGTCAAATAAAAACGTAGGAAAATAAAGGTAACGGCATATTTGTTTTGGTTGTAAGTAGAGCTGTTTTCTTTACAGATACTCATCAGAAGAAGGAACTTATTTTTCAATGAAGGTCTCGGAAAATGGGGGGGTGTTTTTATCCTTAATAGGTATCAAATATTTTTTGAGTGCCGTTAATATTTTTTTGAATATAACCGATAGTAAAATCTTAACTTTTCAAGTATGGAGTTAAGCTACGAGTAAAGGTTCTGTGTTGGACACCTTAGGATTCTGTAAAATATATTGAATACTTTGGGTAAAATTAATTACCCACAGAAGAGTGTGCTGAAATAATCGCAATTAGGGAGAATACTATCGGAGTATTACTGCTGAAAAAAACATCAAAAAAAGTGGGTAAGATATGCGGGAAGCCGTAGGAATTAAAATTTTGATAATTTTATTGAACTACTTGTATTGCACTTTGTTTTCTAAGATTAGGAAATGACTCAAATACAGGGTTTTTGAAATACCACAATTGAAATTCAATATACTTAAAGGAACCTAATGGCTTGATACCTTTTAAATCCCATGATCAAAGGATAGAATAGATGCTTTGTGTTTTCTCAAAATGAGATTCCTTCCATTATCAATTAGTTACAACAATCATATTGCCACTGCGGTTAACACGATAGCGTTTCATAGAATATTGACTATTTCCAGTGCTGGGCTGTCCAGAGAAAATGTCGTAAGAATTGTTGTCGTCTGGACAGGGACAAGTGGCCGTAACGCCATTCACCGTCATTGCAGAGCAGGAATTAGGCGCATGGTTAGGGTCGCTTAATTCAAAGGCACTATATTGACCATTGCCAAAATTATAAATGACAAAGCCGCGAATTCCCTGATTGCGGACAACAACACTGTTACCTGCAAAGTTGAGGCTGGAATATTGTGGAAGATCTGTATTCAAAGTTATTTGAAAGGAAAGGTCGATCAGGAATGGGTTTCTGCCCAGACCCTCATCTTTTTCACAGGAAAAAAGTAAGGCAATGGCGAGAATGAATAATAGCTTTTTCATGAACGTTTTCTAAGGTGCTAAAATATAACGATCCTATTGGGATTTCGTATATTTGCAGTATAAATCCCGCAGCAATGAAGGGATTTTATGTTTTGTAGCTATCCATAATAAAAAGTGGGAGCGGGAACAAGTGCGTTTTGTAATCAAATTTTAAAGCAGAATTTAAAGTGCCGTTCGCTTTCGCGGAAGCGTAACAACCCAACTATCATTTAATTAAGGTGTGTCATGAGTAAAATATCATACTATACGGAGGAAGGTCTCAAGAAATTGAAGGACGAATTAAAACAATTAAAGGATGTAGATCGTCCCGCAGCATCACAGGCGATAGGAGAAGCACGCGATAAGGGTGACTTGAGTGAAAATGCAGAATATGATGCCGCCAAAGAAGCCCAGGGAATGCTGGAAATGCGTATTTCAAAACTGGACGCTGTTGTTTCTAACGCTAGAATAATTGATGAAAATACTTTAGATTTGTCTAAAGCTTTGATCCATAGCACTGTGAAGATCAAAAACCATAACAATAATATGGTTATGAATTACAAGCTGGTTGCTCAAAGTGAATCAGATCTTTCAAAGGGCTACATAAGTATAGAATCCCCAATAGGTCAGGGTTTACTAGGTAAGGAAGTGGGTGATGTGGCAGAGGTTACTGTACCAGTGGGAACTATCAAATTAGAGATTTTAGAAATATTCAGAGATTAGAGATGAGCTTATTCACTAAAATAATTTCAGGAGAAATTCCATCATATAAAGTTGCAGAGACAAAAGATTTCTTTGCTTTTTTAGATATCAACCCTAATGCGCCAGGACATACTTTGTGCATTCCTAAACAAGAAGTGAACAAGCTGTTTGATCTGGATGAGAAATCTTATGCAGGGCTGATGCAATTTTCTCGTCAAGTGGCGTTGTGTTTACGAGAAGAAGTTTCTTGCAAGCGTATAGGATTATCAGTTATAGGACTAGAAGTGCCGCATGTGCATGTTCATTTGATCCCGTTGCGAGATATGGAAGACATGAGATTTAGTAATAAAGTGACTCTTGATAAAGACGAGATGCAAGACATTGCAGATCGAGTACATAAACAATTTAATAACAGGTATAATTAAAATGGCAACACCTAAACAACCATTGGTCCCCTTCGATGCGTTGAGACGTTTACGCAGTCTAGTAGATCGCGAGGCGAACGATGAATTACAACAATTACTAGACGACCACGGTGTCGATGCAAAGGATTCTGATGGAAGGACAGCATTGATACACGCTTCCTTTTTTGGTAAAGATGAGCTGCTCGCAGATTTGATCAAGCGTGGCGCAAATACAAATCATCAAGATAAGATAGGTTATAGCGCATTGCATCACTGCAGTCTAGAAATGAGAGTAGCCTGTGCACAGATCTTGCTGAACAATCACGCAGATCCTAACTTGCTGGATGAGCATGAGAATGGTCCATTATGGGTAGCACTCATGAATTCTAAAGGAAATTTCAAACTCGTGCGATTGCTAATGGAACACGGCGCAGACCCAGAGATTGAGAATCTTTATGAACGCACCGCAGAAGATCTTTCAGAAACTCTTTACAAAAAAGAGTTGGATGAATTGCTTGAAGAAGACGAGGAAGAATAACGAGATCAGTTTGTTAAAACTATCGATAGGAACAAATGATGGTATATGGAGGTGATAAACAAATTACACCCATTACCTTTGTAAAAATTTAAAACTATGTACCCAGCAGAAATGGTTCAACCCATGCGTGACGATTTAGGAACCGCAGGTTTTGAACAACTATATACAGAAGACGCCGTAAAAAATGCATTAAGCAAGGAAGGAACAACACTTGTTGTTGTAAATTCAGTTTGTGGTTGTGCGGCGGCAAATGCACGTCCAGGAGCAAAAATGTCCCTAACAAATGACAAGAAACCAGATCATTTAGTGACTGTGTTTGCAGGTGTTGATCGCGATGCGGTAAATGCGGCAAGACAGGCAATGGTTCCTTTTCCTCCTAGTTCTCCAAGTATGGCATTGTTCAAAAACGGTGAACTCGTTCACATGTTAGAGCGTCACCACATTGAAGGACGCCCTGCAGAGATGATCGCAGAAAATTTAAAAGAAGCGTATAACGAGAATTGCTAGAAAGCAATTGCGTTAATTTATTAAGAAGCATTCAGGAAACTGGATGCTTTTTTTATTAGATGAGAAAGCGTTGATTACTTTCTCGAAGAATAGTCGCTATCAAGTTTATTATGGTCCTATATAAACGTTATACGTACTCGCTATCTTTTTTTTCTCATTGCATTCCCGAGATATCTATATGAAGGGTTCGTAAACTTTACAGAGTCTTCTTTCATCGTTTTGATGAATTAATTTCAAGATGGTACATGAATACCGAATCAGCCTATGAATGCAAGTAATTTAGAGTTGGCAAGAGGGTTTTTCTTCTTGAAATTGAGCATCACCAAATAGAATTAATGAGCGATTGTCCTATGTAGAAAGCGTATTTCTAGTTATGTTTTAAATAAGCGATTGATTCAAGTAATATTTTGATTTTACTGAAGTGCAATCACTTTTATGAGTATTACTTGAAAGGAGTGCTTTTGCTTTGCTACAAAGCTGTTGTGGGGTATCTTTGCAAACCCTTAAAAACGATCCTTTTGAGTGACGCTCAAGCTATAGAAAAAACACCTGGAATGCTGGCAAATTATGTGGAGATCACAAAGCCACGTCTATCGATTGTGGTTGTTTTTTCATCCATTGCTGGTTACTTTTTAGGAGCGGAAACCTACGATTGGTTTACGGTGCTTCTTCTTTGTGTTGGCGGCTATTTTCTGGTAGGTTCCTCTAACGTTTTCAATCAAATAATTGAACGTGATCGTGATGCGCTTATGAAACGTACGATGAACCGTGCGATTCCTATGGGTCGTATTGCTGTTAATTATGCGTGGATCTATGGATTTGCCATGGCTTTGACCGGTGTCTATTTGTTGTATCTAATCAATATTCCCACGGCGCTTTTTGGAGCTCTTAGTATCGTATTATACGCGGCGGTTTATACGCCGTTAAAGACCAAAACGCCATTGTGCGTGTTTGTGGGAGCTTTTCCCGGTGCTATTCCTTATATGTTAGGCTGGGTTGCTGCGAGCGGTAGTTTTGGGATTGAGCCGGGAACATTATTTATGTTACAGTTCTTTTGGCAATTTCCTCACTTTTGGGCGATAGGATGGATGCTGGAAAGCGACTACAAAGCAGGTGGTTTTAAAATGTTGCCTACGGGATCTGCAGATCGTGGAACGGCAATTCAAATTGTTCTTTACACGATATGGACGATTGCGATCTCGCTGATTCCTGCATTTGGGGTTACGGGTTCTTTATACATGACTTTATGGAGTGCCGCGCTAGTATTATTACTGGGCCTTTGGTTCCTTTACTATTCCGTTAAATTATTTAGGGAAAGAACTAATGCGGTCGCGAGAAAGCTCATGCTGGTAAGTGTGAGCTATATAACCTTGATACAGATCATCTACGTAGTAGATAAATTTTTAAGATAATGACAGACATGACTGAATTACCGATCCCTGAAAAGATTGCGAAAGCTAAAAAACAGATGATGTGGTTTGCGATCGCGAGTCTTGTAATGATGTTTGCGGGATTAACAAGTGCTTATGTAGTAAGTAGTAGTAGAAGAGACTGGGTAGATATAGAGTTGCCTTCAGAGTTTTTCTATAGTACAGGTGTCATCCTATTAAGCAGTTTAACGTTGTGGATGGCAAAAAACCTCATAAAAAAAGGTGATAAAAAAGCTGCAATGATTTTTACCGTGGTAACTTTTGTTCTCGGGACTACATTTGTTGTTATGCAATTTATGGGTTTTGATAGCATCATAAACATGGGCTATCGATTTACAGGTGCGGCGAGTAATGTTAACGCTTCATTTATCTATGTAATTGTGGCTGCGCACCTTGCACACATTGTTGCTGGGCTAATTGCACTCTTAGTTATGACGATACAAACTTTAAGAGGTAAGTATTCTAAAGAAAATCTACTAGGTTTTGAACTAGGATCTATATTCTGGCACTTTGTGGATGTGCTTTGGATTTATTTACTATTGTTTTTAGTTTTTGCCAAAGATATTTTTTAGCCTATTTTTGCCACTTATTACAACTAATATCAAGTTATGGAGACGACAGTAGCTGCTACTGGTACAGAAGGCCAAATGTGGGGTGGTGGTAAAAGCCCACTCGGTGCAAGTTACGGGAAATTGATGATGTGGTTTTTCATCCTTTCTGATGCACTAACATTTACTGGTTTTCTAGCTGCCTATGGTTTTTCTAGATTTAAATTCATTGAGGAATGGCCTCTTGCTGATGAGGTGTTTAATCACTTCCCATTCATGCACGGTGTTGATGCTCCCATGTTCTATGTGGCGTTAATGACTTTTGTCTTGATAGGTTCTTCAGTAACCATGGTTCTCGCCGTGGATGCTGGACATCATATGAATAGAAAAAAAGTTTCTTTCTATCTTTTATTAACCATTATAGGAGGTTTAATCTTTGTAGGATCTCAGGCCTGGGAGTGGAAAAACTTTATCGCTGGAGAGTATGGTGCCGTTCAAACGACAGGAGGAAATATTCTTCAATTTGTTGATACAAATGGAGATCGTGTAGCATTAGAGGAATTTGTGAATGTAGGTCCTAGGGATGTGCAGGCATACGGCGATAATCAAGGAATATGGTACGAGTCCTCAGGCGACTTAGGAACTACCTATACCATAGAAGAAGTGCGCGCAGGTTTTGCAACTCGTCCAGATTTATTAATTCGCACACAACATCTTATTGTTAATGAGGAAACTGGTGCGTCTGAAAAAACGATTCTTTCTAGAGAAGAGTCTGCTTTCAAATTAGAAAATCAAGCAGTTAAGGTTGTTGAAGGAGCTAACTTGACAGAAAATGAATATGGAGTTCCTTTATTTGCTGACTTCTTTTTCTTCATTACAGGTTTCCACGGATTCCACGTATTTTCTGGTATCATCTTTAACTTAATAGTGTTTTTCAACGTATTGCTGGGAACCTATGAAAGACGAGGCAGTTATGAAATGGTAGAAAAGGTCGGGTTGTACTGGCACTTTGTAGACCTCGTTTGGGTATTTGTATTTACTTTCTTTTACCTCGTATAATTATTTAAGACATTAAAATGGCAGATCACGCACAGGCAGAACATAAAGAACACAATCTTGCGATTTTCAGAGGCAGATTGAAGTTCAAAAATAACGTACAGAAGATTTGGGGAGTTTTAATATTTCTTTCATTAGTGACTTGTGTTGAGGTCGCTCTAGGATATATTAAACCTGATTTTTTGAACGGTCACTTCTTGGCTTTAAAGTATTTAAACTGGATCTTTATTATCCTTACACTCGTTAAGGCTTATTACATTACATGGGACTTTATGCACATGAGAGATGAAGTAAGCGGCTTGCGCAGAGCCGTAGTGTGGACAGCAGTTTTCTTAATCATTTATCTGATCGCACTTCTTTTAGTAGAGGGAGACTATATTTATGAGATTTACAAAAACGCCGCTGTAAGTTCTGACTTTTAAAGGACACTAATTATAAACATATTAAGGACGGTTATGCCGTCCTTTTTTATACCATATCATGTCAAAAGCTAAGGAAACATACGAGATAAAAAAGGTAAATCCGATTGCGAAATACTTGGTTTTAGTAGTTCTCTTTGCTTTGCCATTAGTTGCTTACCTCTTCTTTCTTCAGGGAAAACATCATTTTGATACACTGCCTGTTATGCGGGAGCAGATAGGAACCTTAGATGGATTTGTGGCTTTAGACGGCTCTTCCGTGCAGCTTAAAGATAGTGTTAGTGTTATAACTTTCTTAGGCAACCAGCCTTATTCCCGACTGGGTTACGTTTCAAACATCAATGAAAAGATCTATAAGGAGTTCCATGAATTTGAGACCTTCCAAATGATCAGTATTATCCCCAAATCTGGGGTTAAGGATATTTCTGAAATCTTGTTTCAGATGCAGGAAACCACAGATATTGAAGACTGGCATTTCATAACAGCCAGCGATGAAGAAATTAATAGTTTTTTCCAGTCACTTAACTCCGGCTTGCCTATAAATGCAGATCTCTCATCAGATTATGCCTTTATAACAGATAAAAATAAAGCGTTGCGTGGTAGACCAGAAGATGATGAAGATGTGGCGGTTTATGGTTATGACACAAGCTCCATAGCTACATTACAAAAAAAGATGATTGATGACATGCGAGTACTTCTTGCAGAATATCGATTTGCTTTCAAAAAAAACCGGGACGAACAAATTAAAAACGATGAGTAAAAAAAGCGACACGCCGTATTACATAGGACTTGGTATCATCATTTTGTTATTCGGTTACTTTGCCGTGACTAATGTAATTAGCTATGTGCAGAATGATGCTGTAGTTGATAGCAATCGCAGTGACGATCGCGCTCCAGTGGCTGATAAGTTTTTAAAGAAGTTTAATAAAGTACCTGATTTTCAATTTGTAAACCAAAATGGAGATACTATTACAAACACAGACTTGCTAGGTAAAGTATATATAGTGGATTTCTTCTTTACCACTTGCCCTACTATTTGCACTCCTATGAGCCGCAACCTTGATAAGGTTACAGAAAGCCTCTCTAAATATGATGATTACGTATCTGTTTCAATTAGTATTGATCCAGATAATGATACACCAGCTGTACTAAAAGATTATGCGGCTAAATTTGATAAGCCGGCCAGCGATTGGCAATTTCTTACCGGCAATAAAGTAGATACTTATAAACTTGCTCTTGAAGGTTTCAAATCCTATGTAGGAGAGAGTGATAATCCGGCAGTGCGATTTGAGCATAGCGGTAATTTTGCATTAATTGATAGGGAAGGGTATATACGTTCTCGTAAAGATGCTTATGGTAACTGGATTTTATTTTATGCCGGTATCGATGAAAATGGTTTTCCAGCTATGTTGAAGGAAATCACAGAAGATGCTGAAACCCTATTGAACAAATAAAATGTTAGAAAAAAGAGGTCCAGCCATCATTATTGCTATTTCTATCATTGTCCCATTAGTTGTGGTGTTTTTAATGCTGATGCCAGAGCGCTACAATTTCCTGGGAGTAGAGTCCGGATTATTTCCTTTGTTCCATGCCATATTGAACGGCAGCACAGCTCTTTTATTAATCACCGGTTTTTCTTTAATTAAATCTGGAAACCGCAATGCTCATCGAGCGGTCATGACTACAGCGTTTGTATTGAGCGCTATTTTTTTGGTAAGCTATGTGATATCAAAGATCAGCAATGAACCTATTTCTTATCCGGCAGATGCGCCCTTGCGATGGTTGTATTTATTCATTTTAATTACACACATCATATTGTCAGGAATTATTTTGCCACTTGTTTTATATACTATGTATTTCGCATGGAACAAGAGGTTTGACCGCCATAAAAAAATTGCTCGCTGGACATTCCCTATTTGGTTATACGTAGCATTTACTGGGGTTGCGGTGTATGTTTTCATGTATCCTTACTACTAATATCTTATGAAAAAAGGATTAATTTTTATTGTATTTGTGTTGTTTTCCGCTTTCGCGAAAGCGCAATGCGCCATGTGTCGAGCCGTCATTGAGAGTGGTGGAAGTACTGCCGAAGCTGAAGGTTTAAACAGCGGAATCACCTACTTAATGATATTTCCATACCTACTGGTAGGAGGTATTATTTATATGATCTACCGAGGTACTCAAAAGAAGAGTTCGAATTAACTCTTTATTAACAAAGGAAATGTAACTATTCTCTTTTTTTAAGGTCTAGTCAGCAGGCTTTTAAATGCTTAGAATATTTTGCAAATGATTGAAATTAAAGATCTTCACAAATCCTATAAAACAGGAAACAATTCTCTTCACGTTTTAAAGGGAATCAACTTTAATGTGAAAGAAGGAGAACTGGTTTCTATTATGGGATCTTCTGGTTCTGGAAAATCTACATTGCTCAATATCCTAGGGATGCTAGACGAGGCAGATGAAGGTAGTTACACGCTGGATGGAACTCCCATAAAAAACTTAAATGAAAAGATTGCGGCGCAATACCGCAATAAATTTCTAGGTTTCATTTTCCAATCCTTTAACCTGATCAATTATAAAAATGCCATGGATAACGTGGCGTTGCCTCTATATTATCAAAAACTTCCAAGAAAAGAGCGAGAAGAACGTGCCATGCATTATCTAGAAAAGGTAGGTCTTGCCGACTGGGCAGAGCATTTACCCAACCAGCTTTCTGGTGGACAAAAACAGCGGGTAGCCATAGCTAGAGCACTTGCCAGCGACCCGAAGGTACTTCTTGCAGATGAGCCTACAGGAGCATTAGATACTAAAACCTCTTATGAGGTTATGGACTTGATCCAAGGAATTAATGACGAAGGAAGAACAATTCTAGTCGTAACTCACGAGCCTGATATCGCTCAAATGACCAAGCGTATTGTAAATCTTAAAGACGGTCGAATTATTGACGATACTCTAGTTAATCAGGTAAAAGCGCTCAGTAATGTTTAACGTTGAGAGTTGGCAGGAGATTTTTGAAACTATGCGTAAGAACAAGCTGCGCACGTTCTTGACTGCTTTTTCTGTATTCTTAGGGATTTTCATCCTAGTAATTCTTATGGGTTTTTCTAACGGTATTGAAAATGGCGTTAGTTCACAATTTGAAAGTGATGCAACAAACAAAATCTCCATTCGTACTGGAATTACTACTAAAGGTTATCAAGGATTAAATCCTGGTCGCAGACTACAATTGCGCAATGGTGATTATGATAACCTCAATCAAAAATTTGAGGAGAACATAGAATATAAAACGGCTACTTATTCTACATGGGGAGGTCAGGTGAATTATAAAACGCAACAAGGAAGTTACCGCATAGAAGGTGCAAACGCAGACCAGCAATTTATCGAGAACCAAAGCATGGTTTCTGGTAGGTTTTTAAATCAGGCAGATTTACTTCAAAAGAATAAAGTTGCCATTATTGGACAGCAAATGAAAATGGATTTGTTCAAGGATGAGGATCCTATCGGTAAGATGATCATGCTTAATAATAACGTCAATTTTCAGGTGGTAGGTGTCTATACAGATCCCGGTGGGAGCCGTGAAGAAAGCAGATTGTTTATTCCATTGACGACTGCGCAACAAGTTTTTAACGCAGGACAGGATATTCGTAGTATTTCCTATACGGTAAAAATGAGTGAAGATTTTGATGAGGCTGTTGCTACCAGTACTGCTATGTCAGAAGCGATCAATCAAGATCTGCGCAATAGATTTACCGTCGCTCCAGATGACAGATCGGCTGTGAATGTAGATAACACCCTAGAAGAAGCAAAGAAGATCTATGGTTTGATTGACACTATACGTTACGTATTTTGGTTCATAGGTATCGGTACCATCATTGCTGGAATAGTAGGAGTAAGCAACATTATGTTGATTATTGTTAAGGAGAGAACTAAGGAAATAGGGATTCGTAAAGCGTTGGGAGCTCTACCTTCCCAGATTACGGGAATGATTCTTCAAGAGGCTATTTTTATTACAGCAATTTCTGGACTGATAGGACTGCTAGCTGGTGTTTTTGTGCTGGAGGCCTTGAGTCCATTAGTGGAGACTGATTTTTTGAGATATCCTAAAGCAGATCTTGCAACCTCTTTAACAACATTACTTATTCTGATAGTTGCAGGTGCATTTGCTGGGTTTATTCCCGCAAGGCGTGCCGCACACATAAAACCAATTGAAGCTTTAAGAGACGAATAATATGTTTAGTAAGGACAGATGGAATGAAATATTAGAAGCGCTGAATGCTAACCGATTCAGAACGTTTTTGACGGCTTTTGGTGTTTTTTGGGGGATTTTCATTTTGGTTTTACTGCTGGCATTAACTAATGGATTGCGTGCAGGAGTGAGTAAAGATTTTGGAGACTTTGCAACCAACTCCATGTTTTTATGGTCACAATCTACTTCAATTGCTTATAAAGGATTTGCTAAAGGGAGACGTTTTGATTTAAAGATTACAGACGTTGAGGCATTGAAGAGAAAGTTTCCAGATTTGAAGTACGTTTCTCCTCGTTCTCGTTTAGGTGGTTATCGAGGTGGTAATAATGTTACAAGAAACGAAAGAACCGGTGCCTTTCAGGTCAATGGAGATTATCCTGAGTTTATCAACCAGCAGCCCATGGATATTTTAGAAGGTCGTTTTCTAAGCTATTCAGATATTGATAACGATTTGAAAACTGCCGTTATAGGCGTTGATGTTGTAAAAACCCTTTATGACGTTGTAGAAGAACCTATAGGATCATACATCACTATTAATGGTGTCAATTTTAAAGTCGTAGGTGTTTTTCAGAACCCAAATAGCTCTGGCGATAGTGAGGAAGAAGCTAATACGATCTACATCCCATTCACAACATTTTCAAAAGCATTCAATCAGGGAGACAGTATAGGGTATATGGCCATAACAGCAAATGATGATGTCAGTATAACAGAACTTAAACCCCAGATATTAGGCTTATTAAAAGAATTGAGATCTGTGCATCCTAATGATGAGCGAGCCCTGGGAAACCGAGATATTGCAGAACAATTTGCAAAAATTACCGGTCTTTTTGACATCATGGCATTTGTAGGATATTTTGTGGGAGGATTGATCTTGCTTTCGGGCGGTATAGGAATTAGCAATATCATGCTTATTGTTGTAAAAGAAAGAACTAACGAGATAGGGGTACGACGTGCCCTAGGTGCAACCCCATGGGACATTAAAGCACAAATCTTACAAGAAAGTATTGTATTGACCTTACTGGCAGGGCTTGCGGGAATCGCGTTTTCTGCAGGAATGATTTATGTAATGAATGTAATACTGGAATCCATTGGGCCCGTATCAAATTTTGCAAATCCCACTGTAGATATTAAGGTAGTAATCATCGCGCTGCTGGTACTGATTGTTGCTGGATTGTTAGCTGGATTTATTCCCGCTTCCAGAGCCACCACCATGAAACCGGTTGACGCATTGCGAACAGAGTAAAAAAAACGAATTAAAGAACTATAGAAAATGAAAAGAAGAGGCACTATCATCTTGCTTGCAGTAATTGTGATCCTTTCCGTCGCGGGAATCTGGTACATCGTGGTAAAGGATTTAGAAGATCCAGAAACCTATGCTACTGAGATGGCTGAAATGCAGACTATCGTTAAAGAAACGGTGGCTACTGGAAGCATCGTTCCTAAGGAAGAAGTGAATATCAAGCCTAACATATCTGGAGTTATAGAGAAGATTCATGTTCAGGCTGGTGATTATGTGGAAGCTGGAGATCTGATTGCAGACATTAAAGTAGTGCCTAATGTTAGTTCATTGACCAGTGCTAAAAATAGCATCGCTTCGCAGCAAACTGCCGTCCAGACAGCAAAGCTTGCTCTGGATAATCAAACAGGAATTTACAATAGACAGAAAGAACTTTTTGATAAAGGCGTTATTGCAGCAAACGATTTTGACCTAGCTCAAAATAACTATAACAACGCTCAACAACGCTACCGTCAGGAAAAGGTTTCTTTAAGTGGAGCCAGTCAAAACTATGATATTATACGTACTGGAACTACCGCAGGCCTGGGCCAGTATGCAAACACAAGCGTTCGCGCTACAGTTGCTGGAATGATTCTAGATGTTCCCGTAAAGGAAGGTAATCAGGTTATTGAATCAAATAACTTTAACGAGGGAACTTCAATAGTGCTGCTTGCTGATGTCAATAAAATGATTTTTGAAGGGAAAGTTGATGAGAGTGAGGTTGGTAAGATAAAAGAAGGTCTACCCTTAGAGATTACCGTAGGTGCTTACGATAATAAAAAATTCAATGCAATTCTAGATTATATAGCGCCTAAAGGTGTTGCAGAAAATGGAGCTATTCAGTTTGAGATTAAGGGAACACTTGCTGTAACAGATAATAATTCATTTGTACGCGCTGGACTTAGTGCAAATGCAAGTATCATTCTTGATAAAGCGACAGATGTACTTGCCATTAAAGAAGCGTTAGTACAATACGATAAAGACACAAAAAAACCATTTGTAGAAGTTGAAACGGGTGATCAAGAATTCCAGCGACGGGATGTAGAGCTGGGTTTAAGTAACGGGATTTTTGTAGAGATTAAGAAGGGAGTCTCCAAAACAGACAAAATCAAGGTTTGGAATGCTCTTAAAGCGCCTATCGTTGCTGGAAATTACGGAGGTTAGAAAAAAAACTGTAACAATTCGTTCAACACATCTACCTATAGACATTATCACGATATGAAGAATTTAATTACATGCATTGCGGTTCTAGGATGTTTCGCTTTCGCGAAAGCGCAAACACAAAGAGTATGGACACTACAAGAGTGTATTCAATACGCAATTGAAAATAACATCAGCATCAAACAAGCAGACTTGAACATCGAGACTGTTAAAATTGATAAACGAGGCGCCATAGGAAATTTTCTTCCGACGTTGAATGGATCTGTAAATAACTCATGGAATACCGGTCTTACACAAAATATTACTACCGGTGTTTTACAGACGCAAGTGACTAGGAACTCTAGTTACAACGTGACGGCGGGAGTGACGTTATTTGATGGACTCGCTAACTTGTACCGTTTGCAGCGTGCTAAAATGAATATTCTAGCAAGCCAATACGATGCAGAGCAACTGGAAGATAACATCCTTTTAAATGTATCAAACTCTTATTTGAACGTACTTTTTAATAAGGAAAATTTAAAACAATTAGAGATTCAGCATCAAATTTCTACGGAGCAAATTGAACGTACGGAGCAATTAGTGGAGGCAGGAAGTTTACCGCGCGGAGATTTACTTGAAATCCAAGCTACTTTTGCCGATGAGGAGCAAAGAATTATTGCTGCTAAAAACTCGATTCTTATTTCACGCATCACCTTAGCTCAAATTTTGAACCTAAAAGAATATGAAAACTTTGATGTAGTTGATCCAGATCTAACGGATCCTAATGGATTTATTATTGATGAGGGAGTGAATGCGATTTATCAAGCGGCACAAGAAGAAAGATACGAAGTCAAAATTGCTGAGCAGAATACCGCCATTGCAGAAAAGGATTTGAAGATAGCTAGAGCAGCGATCCTTCCTACTCTAGATGCATTTTTGAATTATAATACAAGAGAATCAGATCAGGGAAGAACCTCTTCTTTTTTAGACCCAGATCAACCTACCAGACAGATAGGTGTTGTGGAGGGTTCAGGAGAATCAGTCGTTGCTCCTAATTTTACTGGAAGCATCGGTAGTCCGCGACCATTTTTTGAGCAGTTGTACCGTAATGATGGTATCTCTTATGGACTACAATTGCGTGTGCCCATTTTCAACGGTTTTAACGTTAGTAATAATATTGCTAAGAGTAAAATTAATGTTGAAAATAGCAGATTGCTGGAGAGTCAAGCAAAGCTAGATTTAGAACGCAATATCTATCAAGCCTATAATGATGCTGTAGGAGCAAAGGCTACATTTGAGAGCTCTTCCAAGGCGCTGGAAGCCCGTCAACAAGCTTTTGAATATGCACAAGCACGATATGACGTGGGATTGCTTAATGCTTTTGATTTTAATCAAGCGCAGGCACAGCTAACAAACGCTCAAAGTACGATGTTAAGAAATAAGTACGATTATATTTTCAAAATCAAAGTGTTGGAATTGTTTAAGGGTGCCCAGCCTAATGAACTCAAATTATAGATTATGAACAGAAAATTACTGATAGCTCTTATCGTTATAGGAGTACTGATAGCCGGATATGTGATTTTAAATATTGCTGGTGTTTTCGGTTCTGGAGATGATGGTGTTGTCGTTGAAACCATGCAAGTTGAAAAAATTGATGTTACAGAAACTGTTTCTGCGACTGGTAAAATTAAACCAGAAATAGAGGTTAGTATTTCTCCGGAGGTTCCAGGAGAAATAATTAAGCTGGATATTAAGGAAGGTGATCCCGTTGAAAAGGGAGATCTATTAGTAATGATAAATCCTGATTTACTAGAATCTAGTGTGAGCAGAACTCAGGCGGGATTGTCAAATTCTCGCTCAAATTATGCGCAATCCCAAGCAACTCTAGCGGAAGCAAAAGCTAACTATGATAGAAGCTCTAAACTATTTAAACAAGGGGTTATTTCACAGTCAGATTTTGATACTGCTACAGCTAATTATGACCGCGCTAAAGCATCAGAGCGTTCCGCCTACTTTGGGGTTCGTAGTGCTGCTGCAAGTGTGAATGAAGCTACAGATAATTTGGGACGTACAAGTATTTTTGCCCCTATGACGGGTACTGTTTCGCTCCTCGCCGTAGAATTAGGAGAGCGAGTAGTTGGAACTCAGCAAATGGCAGGAACAGAGCTATTGAGAGTAGCAGATCTTTCTTCCATGGAAGTAGAGGTAGATGTTAATGAGAATGACATTGTTAAGATCAATGTAGGTGACAAAGCTATCGTTGAAGTAGATGCTTATTTGAAAAAAGAATTTGAAGGCCAGGTAACCGAAATCGCAAATACAGCAACAGGAACACTAACGGCAGATCAAGTAACCAACTTCAAAGTAAAAATCAGAATTCTTCCAGAGTCTTACAAAGATTTAACAGAAGGAAAACCCAATAACTACAGTCCTTTTAAGCCAGGAATGACAGCGACAGTTGATATCATTACTAAACAAAGTAAAGGAGCTATCGCAGTGCCTATTAGCGCCATAGTTGTCAAAAACGACACCACTAGTTCTACAACTAAAAAAACCAGCTCTCCAACTGCAGAGAAGTTTGAGTGTGTTTTTGTTGAAAAAAATGGTAAAGCTAAATTGAAAGTAGTAAAAACTGGAATTCAAGATGATAAGAACATTGTCATTACTTCAGGATTAGAGCCAGGTGAAATGGTCATCACTGGTCCTTACAGAACAGTTACGGATGTTTTAAAATCAGGAAAAGCCGTGAACTCCAAAAAAGTGAAAGTAGAGACAGAGGAATAATCCAATTATATGGGCTACATTCTTTGCATTGAAACCACCTCGACAAATTGCTCTGTGGCTTTAGCCTCTGAAAAAGGGGGCTATAGTAATTCAATTGGCATCCAACACTGTCAGGATATCTTGGAAGATATGAATGACTCTTATAGTCATGGTGAATTACTCCATATTTATATTCAGATGCTCTTGGAACGCAATAACTTTACTACTGCTGACTTAGATGCAATTGCTATTAGTAAAGGGCCTGGTTCTTATACAGGATTGCGCATAGGTGTAGCGAGTGCAAAAGGGCTTTGCTATGCACTGGAAATTCCGCTCATTTCTATTGATACCCTTCAATCATTATCCTTGCAAGCGTCACAAGAAGGTATTGTAATCCCAATGGTTGATGCCAGAAGAATGGAAGTTTACAGTGCTGTGTATAGAAAGGGTGAAGAAATTGAAAGTGTAAAGGCTATAGTGCTTAACGCGAACTCCATGCAAGAATATCTCGATGATGGTAATTCAATTATCATAGGTAGTGGAGCAGCAAAATTTCAAGGTTTGCTTAAAGATCAAAACAACACTTATATTAATACACTTTCCAGTGCGCTTACCATGTGTGATCTAGCAATGGAAGCCTATAAAAAAAGCGATATTGTAGAGGATATCGCTTATTATGAACCTTTCTACTTGAAAGAGTTTAAGGCTGGTTAATCATTTAATGCTGCTGTAATACTTTAGCAATTTAGCGAGACCCATTCCATCTTCATCAAAATTAAGGTCATTTTCTTTAATAAACTTTTTTAATTCATTTTTATTAGAATTGTCTAGATTTTTAGTCACCTTATTTTTATTATTTTCCACTTCAATGGCTTTTCCATCTTCCACATAATAGAATTTGGCTTTTGTTGAAATCTTAGGATCTCGGCCTGAATAATAACTATTAACGTCTTGTTTGTCAGGTTTATAAATACTCTTCATGTGCTTTTTTATGAGAAAATCAGAGTCGGTAAATATATTTAAAACCTCAAAAATGCCATTAATCTTATTTGAAAAGTCAAAATATTGAAACCTACTACCATTAAATTCATAAGCCATTGATAAATCATTAGGCATGGCCTCTAGCTCCACACCATCACTGGTGGAACTAAACTCAATTTGATCATTGAGCACATTGTAACGCATATAATAATTTGCAAAAGGATCACCATTGCGATATACAATCCCGTAGGTCAGTGTATCATTAAGATATGGATTGCCTTCTAATTTATCTCCACTCTTTAAATTGACATAATAGCCACCTACATCAGGGAGTTTTTCACCACCATCTTCTTGGGCAAAACTAAATTGAACAATTAAAAGTAGTACGGCAAGAAGTAATTTCTTCATGACTTTTTTGGTTAAGATATTTTTTGCGCTAAAATTCTAATGGTGTTGAAAATTGATTTTAGCATTCACAGAATGCCTGATAATGTTTTCATTAATTTTAGAATGTTTCGTAAACCGACTTGATGTATTTCCAAATATTAGAATAAACTGCTAGGTCAATTTTGGAGATATTTGCCAAGTCCTTTTAGACATTCCAAAAAAACAAAATCATTCTTAAAGTTACAAAATAATTATCCATCTATAATATGGTTTAAATTATTCTGGTAGGGTGGTTCCCCTCTATTATGGAATTAAAGCAAGGTTATAGGTTTGCCTACAGACTTAAACAACTTTTGCTGGTAAGAAAAAATTCTGATTCTCCAACTAAAATTGCGTTTCGCAAGCAAATAAGAATTTTTTACAAATCTAGTAATGAATTAAATATCAAAGATAAATGGAGAGGCTTTTCATTGCTGCGCTTCATAATGTTGATCACTTGGTTAAATATGGATGGAGATATGGGATGCGGTATATTCAGCAATCTTGAAGTTAGATCGAGTGGCTGCTGTTACTCCTAACAATTATTTGGTTTGAGAATTTTGCTTAGGGAGCCCTACAATTGTTATCGGTATCTTCCCTTTGACTTTGCTAAACTTCCCAACCTATAGATTTATACTTATTTACAGCAATATCAACTGGATGAGATCATGCTATTGCATAAAAAGCGATATCGTTAAGATATCGCTTTTTATAAATCTTCTTATTTAAAAGAAGCTCAATAAGTTTGCTTAAAGTCTAGTGAACTTCAAAAGTGATTTTAGCATTTACTCTAAATTCAGTTATGTTGTTGTCCTTCACTTGAGCACTTTGCTCATTTATATAGACGGAACGAATGTTCTTAACACTTTTGGCAGCGTGTTCTACAGCTTTCCTAGTTGCGTCTTCCCAACTTTTTTCACTATTTGCTAAGATCTCTATTACTTTTAAAATTGCCATAATAATTATAGTTTTAAATTTATTAAGCTTTAATATAATAAATTAAATAGAATAAGGAGCTTATTTAACACTAGAATAATATACCGCAACTTTTTGAAGACCAATATAGTCATCATCAAAATCAATATTATTTGACTTGATATATTCTTTAATCATATCTGCTTTTGAATCAATCATATTTTTGTAAACCTTTCTTTTATGATTTGCTACAGATATTGCAATTCCGTTATCGTCGATAATAAAAAATTCACGCGAAGCGTCAAATTTAGGGTTACGCGTTACACCATATGAGGAACGATTACCTCCTGGTGGTTGCTTGATCTCCATGGTACGATTTAGAACCAAAACGGCTTCATTTTCCAATTCTTTTAAAATCTCTACATAAGTTCGGATCATATTTCCATTGTTTTTGAACTCCATGTATCTAAACGTTTTATCCTGAATAACTATATCCAAATTAGAAGTTCTAGGAAGTATTTTTATATCGCTTCCTACCTGTTCTTCTTTGACTTCAGACATTTTCATCATATCTGCATAAATGTTATAGTTGATATATATTGACGTAGGCTTTTGCTCAGTGTTTCTAAAGTAAACTTTGGCAAGAACTAAATTTTCAAAAAGGAATGGACTTCCATCAATATTTTCAGGCTCACTAGAATTCCTTAAAGTAGTTTGAACATTTTGAAACTTATTGATATCAAATGATGCTCCATCAATTCGAGATCCAAATCCATCCTGTGCGTTCATTGAAAATGTAATGATGCTGACAACAACTGCTAAAATAATACGTACGTTCATTTCTTTTAATTTCTAAAATAGCTTCATAAATCATACCAATAAGTTCACCTTTTGATAGCAAGAGTATGCCTATCTAAACTTAATCTGTACGAATGGAAGAATAATATTTTGTCGTTGCTATTAGGCCTGTCAGATCGTTTTCAAACTCAATGCTATTGATTTTTATATACTCCTGCAATCTATTATTTAATGAAGTTGAAAACTCTTTACTAACTCTTTTATTATTGTTTTTTACCTCAATAGCGATACCCTTATTGGTAATAAAAATAAAAGTCTCTTCTGTTTTTATCCTAGGATTTCTGGGAGATGAATAACTAGATTCACTAATCGATAGCGATTGTTTAACCTCTTGTGTGCGCAATAAAGCTAACATGTCACCATTTTCATAAGACGCAATAATTTCTACATAAGATGACTTCTTGCCTCTCATTTCAAACTCTAGAAACAAAAAAGTTCTCCCTTCCATAACTATCAAAAGGTCTGGTCTCTTCGGTAAAAGCAACACTTCATCTATTTTGCTGGATTTCATATTCATTGAGCCAGCATAGATGTTGTAGTTTAATTCTAGTAGAGTAGGTTGCTTAGGGTTACTTTTAGAATAAACTTTGGCGGGAACATAAGTAGCAAAAAGAAATGGATCACCATCCACATCATTGGTCGCAATGTATTTGCGCGTGGTAAGGTCAGAGTCTTGAAACGTTTGCAAATCAATAGACTGCCCTGAAAAGGATGCGCCTTGATGAAAGTTTTGTGCGTAAACAATCTCACTTATTAAAAGTAACGTGACTAAGACTAAAAGTTTAAAACCTTTCATATCAGTCTAAGATACAACTGTCATTAATTATCGACAACGATATCAATAAAATTAGCCGTTAATAGCCACAACGCGCTGTATTTTGCCAGGTATCATGTCCTTCATCATCGTTTCAATTCCATTGCGCAGCGTCATAGTAGAACTAGGACAGCCACTGCAAGCACCTTGTAGAATTACGTTTACTTCTTGTGTCTCCTCATTATAACTGTCAAAAACTATATTCCCACCATCGCTCGCTACGGCTGGGCGTACGTACTCGTCTAGAATCTCAACAATTTTTTTAGAAACATCACTCAAGTTCTCAAACTTAGGCAAATCCATGCTTTCCCCAGTCTGCTTCACTGTTCCAGACGTGTATTTAGAAACGCCTATTTCATCCCCTGTTTCAATTCCTTCTTTAATAAAAGACCTGATTTGATTTGTAACTTCCTGCCATTCTACAATATCATGTTTGTGAACAGAGATGTAGTTTTCATCTACGTACAATTCTTTTACAAATGGAAATTGATATAGCTTTCGCGAAAGCGAACCAGCTTCGGTATCCTCAATCGTTTTAAACTCTTGACTGGCAAGAACTAATTTTTTATTAGCCACGTATTTCATCACGGCTGGGTTAGGAGTGGCCTCTGCATAAACGGTCACAGGTGTTTTCTTGACCTCTTTTTCGTCAGGTAACAACGGTTTTCCACTATTTAAGTATTCTTCTATTTGCGCGGAAACTTCATCTTGAATATCATTCCATTCTATAATATCGTAACGTTCTATTGCAATAAAATTTTGAGCGATATAAACCGTTTTTACGAAAGGAAGATAAAACAATTGTTGCGCTAGCGGTGATGGCTTTGCATCATCAATATTTTTGAACTCATAGCTGTGGTTTTTAACCAGAAACTCGGTACTTTCAAACTTTACGATAGAATCATTAGTAGTAGGAACTACTTTTATAGTATGTGTACTCATGGCTTTTAATTCAGGTAACAAAGATAGATAGGATGGATGGAACAATTAAGGACTGATGAATGTTATACCTTATAACTATATATTTAATTTAAATCCAGCACGCTAACAATGATGGGCTTCATAATTATCTAGTCATAATATGATATATTTGAGGCTTTCATTGCGGTGCAGAAATCTTTAGACTAGATGGTTTTAAAAGAAGCGCAATAGCGATAGATTATATCTTAATGAGACATTTTTTACTCTTTCTAATTCTATTATCCGTTTCACAATATACCGCGGCACAAGAAGGAATTCCAGTGTATCAGGATTATTTAATGGACAATTTATACTTGTTACATCCATCCATGGCAGGCGCTGCAAATTGTGGTAAAATTAGAGCGACGGGACGCCAGCAATGGTTTGACCAGCAAGACGCCCCTAATCTACAGACGTTAAGTTTCAATACTGGAGTAGGTCAAAATAGTGGGATAGGTGCTATAGTGTTTAATGACAAAAATGGTTACCATTCTCAAACGGGAGCCTATTTATCTTATGCCTATCACTTACAGGTAGGCGGTGGTTATGATGATTTGAACAGGGTTTCCTTTGGGATGAATGTAGGTATGGTACAGAGTCGTCTGGATGAGACCAGCTTTGATCGTACTAATTTTGATCCTATCATCACGGGTGTTTTAGTCAGTGATTCCTATTTCAATATTGATATAGGAGCGTCTTATTTATACAAAGATTTTTTCCTGCATGCGACTGTCAAGAATGCTATTTTTCAAAATAGAGAAATTTATTCTGAGGGCTTTGAAAGTACAGATCAATTGCGCCTTATTGCTAATATAGGCTACCTTATCGCGCCTAATGATTCTGACTGGCAATTTGAGCCATCGATTTTGTACCAGCGAACAAATAGGACAAAAGAACAGTTCATGGATTTGAATGCTAAAGCTTTCTATGACCTAAATGAAAACACGGTGCTTTATATGGGAGCCTCTTACAGACAAAGTTTTGAAGGAGCAGAATTCCAAAACGGTGTCGATATTCAAGAACAAAACTTGACGTTGCTTTCACCTTTTCTAGGAGCAAAGATCAATAATTTCACTGTGGGTTATACGTATAGCCAGCAATTTGGAGACGTCCAATTTGCCAGCGGTGGTTTCCACCAGATCACATTAGGATTTGACTTTTCATGTACTAAAGACCGGTGGAGCTGCAATTGTCCTGCGGTAAATCTCTAACATTTTCCTATTGTCAGAAACAAGAAAACTTCTTAACGACGAGCTGGAGCGGCTTTCAACAGATCGCTTTCGCGAAAGCGAAAAAACACCTTTAGTAATCGTGCTTGACAACGTGCGCAGTCTTAATAATGTAGGCAGCATTTTTCGTAGTGCAGATGCATACAGAGTAGAAAAAATCTACCTGTGTGGGATCACAGCACAACCACCACATCGAGAAATCCGAAAAACAGCCTTGGGAGCGACGGAATCTATATCTTGGGAATATGTTGAAAATACTATCGAGGTAATTCAAAAATTAAACTCCAGTGGTTATCAAACTTGTGCGATAGAACAAGCAGAGCGTTCTGAAAATCTATTTCACTTTTCACCAAAACTAAACTCCAAAGTCGCTATAGTTCTAGGGAATGAAGTGAACGGCGTATTGCAAGAAGTTGTTGATGCTTGCGACACGGTCATAGAACTGGATCAATATGGAACAAAACACAGTTTAAACATCGCGGTTTGTGCTGGTATCGTAATCTATGATATTTTCAATAAAATCAGCCCGCTGCGATAGCTTCTGAAATTTGTCTAAGTACTTCTAGGTAATCTTCTTGATTGTTGACAAAATCGAGATTTGTAACATCGATTACTTTAATTTTTAAATCTTTTTGAGACCTGATAAAATTTGCATAGCCTTGTTGTATTTGTGCGAGATAACTTGCTTCAATATTTTGTTCATAATCACGACCGCGTTTTTTGATATTTTCCAGCAAACGTTCTTCGGTTTGATAGAGGTAAACGTATAAATCTGGTTTTACCAATTCCTTATACATCATGTTAAACAAACGCTGGTAAAGCGCATATTCTTGCTCTTCTAATGTTATGTTGCTAAATATCAGTGATTTGATCACATAATAATCTGCAACTGTAAAGTTTGTAAATAGGTCATGCTGTGCAACATCATCACTCAATTGCTGGTACCGATCTGCAAGAAAAGACATTTCTAACGGGAAACTATAACGCTCCTTATCCTCATAAAACAAGGGTAAAAACGGATTGTCAGCAAAACGTTCCAATACGCATTTTCCATTGTAGTCTTCACTGATCCTCATGGCGAGACTGGTTTTCCCAGACCCTATGTTTCCTTCAATGGCAATAAAATTAAGCTTGTCGACGGGAAATTTATTCATTTGGGTTTTTATATTCTGACCTTGGTACGAGGCGATATCATTGCCGGTATATTTTAGAAATCGCTTGCTTTTTAACAGCGATATTCCAGTGCGTTCTACTACTTCAGAAAGCTCAATATTGAACCATAGTGACGCTATTGATTTCTTAAAAACTGGATGCAATACATCACTGGCAATAGCATTTAAAGGCTTCATGACAAAATCTCGATCCACCATGCGTGGATGCGGTATTTGCAGTTCTAATTCATCCATTACAATATCGTCAAACAAGAGAATGTCAAGATCAATGACTCTGTTTTCATAAGTGGTCCCAGCTTTAGGCTGGCGGCCCATAATCCGTTCAATTTGCTGTAAAATAGCGAGAGTTTCTAGTGGCTCTTTTATAGAATGCACCAGCATGCAACTGTTCAAAAAATCATTCCCAGAAAACCCCACTGCTGGTACTTCATACACTGGCGCAACATTAATTACCGGACCCAGTTGCTGCTCTATATGATCTACAGCAGCGCATAGGTTTTCAAACCTGTCGCCCAGGTTACTTCCTAATGCAATGAATATCTGATGGTTGTGTTGTGTTGCGATGCCATTTACTTTTGCAGCAAATTAAGGAATTATGACCAACTCCTTTGGTACTTTTGTGGCAATATGAAACGGTTCACAGGCAATGGTTTACGATTTGAACAGTCTTTTTAATTGATAGTTATCGCTATTTGCAGCATGATTGTTGTTTTAAGTAGATTAAGAAATGTGTGAGATGTTTTTTTACCACAGTATATCCGCATTTAAAAACCCGTTCCTACCAGAATGGCACATGAAATAAAATTAGACTAAAAGTTTCAAAATATACAAATGAAGAAGTTTTTTAAAGTATTGGGAATCGTGGTTTTGTTACTGGTCGTGGTAGTTATTGCCGCGCCGTTCGTTTTTCAAGATCAAATCGCACAGGTCGTAAAGGACAAACTGAACGAGTCACTGGATGCTCAGGTTGAATTTGGAGACGTAGATTTGAGCTTCATTAGGGCGTTTCCTGATGCGCGTTTGAAAATCAAGAAATTGTCCATTGTCAACAAGGCGCCATTTGCCGGCGACACCTTATTTTATGCAAATGAAACCTATCTGGACATGCCACTTTTCGACGTTTTCAATAATGCGAGTGAGCCCATCCGCATTAATGAATTGATTGTTGATGGTGCCGTGGCGAGACTTAAAGTGGATGAAAATAATGCGTCCAACTGGGATATCGCTTCCGCGAAAGCGGAAAAAAATCAACCTCAAGACACGTCATCAGGATTCAATCTCGATCTAAAATACTACGAGATCAAGAATTCAGAGCTTTCCTATGAAGATGCAATTTCAAAAAACCGTCTCGTTCTATCCGGTTTACAACATAGTGGTAACGGTGATTTTTCCCTAAAATCCAGTACGCTGGACACAAAAACCACTGCCAGAGTGATCTACAGCCTTGACGGTGTTGAATATTTGTCGGGCCAAAGTGTAAATCTGGATGCAGATATCCTAATGGATCTTGAAAACCAGAAATACACGCTTGAGGATAATAAAGCCTTGATTAATGACCTGGAGCTAGAACTTGCTGGATACATTGATTTGGAAGAAGATTACACGATGGTAGATCTGACATTTAAAGCACCATCATCGGACTTTAAAAACTTTTTTGCGATCATTCCAGAAACATATCGATCTAACTTAGAAGGCATCACTACGACCGGAGACTTTGTGGTAAATGGGATTATTAAAGGTCAGGTTACAGATGAATTGATACCAACGCTGGACATCACTGCGAAATCAAACAATGCTTCCTTTCAATATCCAGACCTGCCACAAAAAGTGACTAACATTTTCATTGATGCACAGTTGCTTAATACTACTGGAAAAGTGGAAGATACTTATCTGAATATTGCAAACACCGCCTTCAACATAGGGAAAGATCGTTTAGAAGGTCGAGCGATGATTACAGATTTAACCAGCAATATGAAGGTGGATCTGAATGCTAACGGAAATCTAGACCTAGGAAATCTTTCCCAATCTTTTCCGCTTCCAGAAGATATGGATCTTGATGGACGACTAGCATTAGATATTGCAGCGCAATTTGACATGGAAAGTATCGAGAAAGAACGTTATGAGCGTGTCAATACAAAAGGAACCGCAACATTAACTGACTTTAAATACATAGGATCTGCGTTTAAGAGTCCGTTTTTGATCAGACGAACCGATATTGATCTTAATACTTCCACGATTAAGTTAAATAGTTTTGATGCTATCACGGGAAATACGGACATCAAGGCGAGCGGTACGATCAATAACCTAATAGGCTTTTTGTTGCAGGATCAAGGCTTGAAAGGGAACTTTAAAGTTAATTCCAACAGTTTTGACGTGGGTGATTTTATGGAGGAATCCACAGAAGTGGCTTCGGCAAATCAGACGACCACTTCCAAAACTGAAGAAGCTGTGAAGATCCCAGCGTTTTTAGATGCTAATCTGGACTTCAATTTAAAAGAAGTAAGATACGACGGATTAATCCTTAAAAATGTTCAGGGAATAGCAGCAATTAGAGATGAAACACTCACGATGAGCGATGTGCGCAGTGATATATTTGGCGGAGCAATCGGCCTTGCGGGAATGGTAACGACAAAAGGCTCAAGTCCTAAATTCAATATGAATTTAAACATGGACAATCTAGACATTTCTCAAGCCTTTGCAGGATTTGAAATGTTCCAACAATACGTCCCTTTATTGAAGGCGTTGCAGGGAAGGATAAATACCGATATTGAAATTAAGGGAGATCTTGCGAGCGACCTTTCTCCTATATTGACCAGCATAAATGGTGGCGCTCTGGCAGAGTTATTGACTCGAGATATTCAAACGGGTGCAGCACCATTGTTGGATAAGCTTGATCAACAGTTATCTTTTATCAGTTTAAAAGATATTGATTTAAGTGATTTGAAAACCAAGTTAAAATTTCAGGACGGTGCCGTTCAGGTAAGTCCGTTTGATTTTAAGATCAAGGATATTGTTGTCACCGCCAGTGGTAAACACAGTCTTACTAACGAGATGGACTACACAATGGATCTCAAACTGCCCGCAAAATATCTAGGAAAGGATGGAGCTTCACTCTTGTCAAAATTACAGGCTACCGATATTGATAAAATGACCGTACCCTTACCCATTCGTTTTACTGGATCGTTTTCAAAACCTAATGTTCAAGTAAATTTAGAGTCTGCAGTTACAAATCTTACCAGCCAGATTATAGAAATTCAAAAACAACGCTTAAAGGAAAAAGGAGAAGACGCTTTAGGCAATGCTATTGAAGACCTAACTTCAGGTAAAAACCCTCTTGGAGGAATCAAAGATATTTTAAGCGGAAAAAAACCAGCTGTCAAAGATTCCACGGCCATAAAAAATATAACAGATACCATTAAAAAACCAGCAACTAAAGATCCCGTTAAAGAAACTGCAAGAAATTTGTTGCAGGGATTGCTGAAGAAAAAGAAGGATACGACTGGAAATAATTAATTGACAGATCTTGCTGGTTTATCGCAAGGTCCCAAAAAGATAGTTCGTAACAATTTTTACTGAAATACAGTAATCAATAGAAGGACGGTCATTTCAAGCTTATTGTAGAGTCATCAGTCCACATTCAAGTCTACTACAAAGCCCTCATGACTGCGTATATTCATGACTTTACCTCCTTCAAAAATGAAATATTGACCTTTGATACCCATGAGTTTTCCGCTGTGTTCCGGAGTTTTGGTCAGGTTTACTGAAGTGACTTTTTTAGGATATTCCAGCACGGGAAAGTGAATGTGTGTTTCTGTCGTTGCGGGTAATATAAATTCTCGAGCTTCCTGTGGGATGAGGTCGATTAAGCTTTCGCGAAAGCGTAACAAGTCCACATCCTCAATACTATTAGTTAACATTTTTCTCCAGTTCGTCTTGTCTGCAACCTTTTCTTTCAAAGCGACCTCTGTAATTCCAGCCAGGTAGCGGTTGGGCGCTTCTACAATTGCCAGTGCTTCATGGGCGCCTTGATCGATCCAGCGCGTGGGGACTTGCGTTTTGCGTGTCACGCCTACTTTTATGTTGCTGGAGTTGGCGAGGTACACCATGTGTGGTTTAAGCTGCACTCGTTTTTCATATTCTAGATCGCGGTCTTCTTCATCAAGATGTGCCCTGCTCAATTCTGGCTTTATAATCCACTCACCGGCTTGCGGGCTGCTGGAAAAGCAGTCGTAACAATAACCTTGTCGCCATATTTTTTTATCCAGGCCGCAATTGAGACATTCATTCGCAACGTGTTTTATGCTTATATGTTGACCCAGAAGCTGGTTGACATGCAGGAATTCGTCCTTGAATACCAAGTAATACTGGACAGTATCCTTTAATTCTGTTTGCATCTTGCGTATCGTGCCGCTTAGTACCATTCTAAAGATATTTTTTTGGGAAAATGTAGGTATATTGCCCCAAAAATACCTTAAACCAACTAGAGCGTGGCAATTCCCCTTATCAATTCTGTAGTGTCGTGGTTTCTCAAGAAACGCATTCACGATATGGAGTTGTTTATGAAGCATCCGCAGGAGTTACAAAACAACTTATTACTTGATCTGGTTGATCAGGCAAAAAATACGGAGGTAGGCAGGAAATATGGTTTTAAAGCTATTTGTAGTTATGCTAGATTCAAGGATCAAGTTCCCATTTCTGAATACGAAGACGTAAAACAGGATATTGAGCGATCGCGCAATGGCGAGGGAAATATTTTCTGGCCTGAAGAAATCAAATATTTTGCGATGTCTAGTGGTACTACCAGTGCTAGAAGTAAATTCATTCCTGTAAGTCAACAGTCCCTTCAAGATTGTCACTATGCCGCTGCAAAGGATTTGTTGTGCATGTATTTAAACAACAATCCAGATTCTCGCTTATTTACAGGTAAAGGTCTGAGGTTGGGAGGCAGTAAAAAACTAAATAAGACTTCTGGAACATCTGCGGGAGATTTGAGTTCCATATTAATTGATAACATGCCATTCTGGGCAGACTATAGTTCCACTCCAGGAAATGACGTGGCCTTAATGGCAGACTGGGAGAAGAAAATGCCAGCTATCGTAAGGGAGACAATTGATGAAAAGGTCACTAGCCTTGCTGGTGTTCCTTCCTGGATGATGGTTTTACTCAATAATGTTCTGGAAACTACAGGGAAAAGTAATATTCTCGAGGTGTGGCCAGATATGGAAGTGTTTTTTCACGGCGGCGTCAGTTTTGATCCTTATCAAGAACCTTTCAAGAGATTGTTGCCAAAATCTGATATTAAATACTACGAGACTTATAATGCAAGCGAAGGTTTTTTTGCTATACAAGACACAAATGACAGTAAAGACCTACTGCTAATGCTAGATTACGGGATTTTTTATGAATTCATTCCAATGTCAACCTATGGAGGCACTGATCAAAAAATTATTCCATTAGAACAAGTTGAAATTGGGGAGAATTATGCAATTATTATTACTACAAACGCTGGCTTATGGCGCTATAAAATAGGAGATACGGTGCGCTTCACAAATACCTCACCGTACCGCATCAAAGTTACGGGTAGGACAAAACACCATATAAATGTCTTTGGTGAAGAATTAATTATTGAAAATGCCGAAGCTGCCTTAAAAGCAACTATTCAAAAAGTTCCCTGCATAATTAAGGATTATACGGTGGCTCCCATTTTCATGGAAGGCAAGGAGAAAGGAGCTCATGAGTGGATCATTGAATTTGAACAACCACCTGAACACGCAGATGAGTTCAAGACATTACTTGACTTACATCTACAAGCGGTTAATAGTGATTATGCAGCAAAGAGAGAGAACGACCTGACTTTAAGGCAACCATTAATACATTTTGCTAATGGTCGTGTTTTTTATCACTGGTTGAAGTCAAAAGATAAATTGGGTGGCCAACATAAAATCCCGCGATTGTCTAATAATCGAGAATATCTAGAAGAACTTCTGGAAATTCATAGAACTATATAGTGTAAATAAGATTCAATTTAAATACATCTACAGATTTAACTGACAATATTTTCCTATTCCCTAAGGGGAGCGTACTTTTGCCTATTCAAATTAATTCTAAATAAGAATTGGAGAAGACCATCGCACATCTCAAACGTGGAGAAATAGCAATTATCAAAAGCTTCAGTGAAACTGATGTGCCGTTAAAGTTGCTGGAAATGGGTTGCTTGCCTGGAAATCTTGTGACTATGATGCAAAGTGCTCCTTTCCAAGATCCAATATATTTAAACATTAATGGGACGCATCTCGCTATACGTAGAGAAACGGCTCGTAAAATAAACGTGGATCCATATGTCTAGATCGATCAACGTTGCCCTTATAGGCAATCCCAACACTGGAAAAACGTCACTTTTTAACCGATTGACCGGTTTGAATCAAAAGGTGGGAAATTATCCGGGAATCACGGTAGAAAAGAAAGAAGGGCTTTGCAAGCTGGACCGCGGTTTAAAAGCGCATATTTTAGACCTTCCAGGAACGTACAGTTTAAATACCTCTTCTCTTGACGAAAGTGTAGTAGTAGAAACATTACTAAATAAAAACTCTAAGGACTTTCCAGATGTTGCGGTAGTGATAAGCGATATAGAAAACCTGAAACGTAACCTGTTGCTTTTTACCCAAATCAAAGATCTAGAAATACCGGCAATTCTGGTTATAAATATGGCAGATCGCATGCAAAGAAAGGCGATCACCCTAGACATTGAGTTGATGGAGAAAGAACTCAATACTAGAGTAGTTCTTGTCAGCGCTCGTAAAAACCAAGGGATCAACGCGCTTAAAGAAGCTATTTCCCAGTACAAAACTTTAAAAACAGAGCCTTGCGTCAATTCTAGTGTCATTGATCCTGAGTATTTTAGCCGCTTAAGTAAAGTGTATCCTAACCAGCAATTATATAAATTATGGTTGGTGATTACACAAGATGTAAACTTTGGAAAAGTGGATCGTGGCAGGGATTATGAAAAGCTCAAAAGCAGTAATTTTAGTGTCAAGTCAGAAGAAGATCTTAAAAAATTACAACATAAAGAAACGGTAGTCCGGTATCAATTTATAAATGGATTGCTTAAAAAAGTATTGCACGTTGATACGGTGCATGCCAAAGACTTGCGCAGCAAACTAGATAGAATCTTATTGCACAAGGTTTGGGGTTATCTTATTTTCTTCTTTGTTCTATTATTGATTTTTCAGGCGATTTATGATTGGTCAGAATATCCTATGGATTGGATCGATCAGGCATTTGCTTCTTTAAGCCAAATCACAGCAGAAAGTCTTCCTGACGGGCCGTTCACCAGCCTTATTGCAGAAGGTATTATTCCAGGATTAGGCGGTATCGTGATCTTTATACCGCAGATTGCGTTTTTGTTCCTCTTTATCGCATTATTGGAGGAAAGTGGTTATATGAGCAGGGTAGTTTTTTTAATGGACCACATCATGAAAAAATTTGGTTTGAGCGGGAAGAGTGTAGTACCGTTGATTTCAGGAACAGCTTGCGCGATTCCTGCTGTTATGGCAACACGTAATATCGAGGACTGGAAGGAACGATTGATCACAATTCTAGTAGTTCCATTTACCACCTGTTCTGCTAGATTGCCGGTGTATTTGATTATCATCGCTTTAGTAATTCCAGATCAGGATATCTGGTGGTTCTTTGATTTAAAGGCGCTTACCTTAATGTTATTGTATTTGTTAGGCTTTGCTGCTGCCATTGTCTCAGCTTGGGTTCTCAATAAAATCCTACCCATCAAACGTAAGTCTTTCTTTGTGATGGAAATGCCAGCTTACAAATTACCTATGTTTAAAAACGTTCTCATTACGGTAATTGAGAAAACTAAGAGTTTCGTTTTAGGTGCTGGAAAGATCATCATGGCGATTAGTATTGTTTTGTGGATTCTCGCCAGTTATGGAGTGGGGGATAAGTTTAATAATGCAGAGAGTATCGTTAAGGAACAGTATGCAGGTCAGGACGTAGAGGATAAAATAATTGAACAAAAAATAGCTTCACATAAGCTTGAACACAGCTTTATAGGATATATAGGAAAAGCTATTGAGCCAGCGGTGCGACCGCTAGGTTATGATTGGAAAATAGGGATTGCGATCGTGAGTTCTTTTGCGGCTCGAGAGGTGTTTGTTGGAACTCTAGCAACCATTTACAGTGTGGAAAATATAAAAGATGAGGACAAAATGAATGAAACCATCAAAAACCGAATGCGGGCTGAGGTTAACCCCATACTAGGTGGTCCACTATTTACTTTTGCCAGCGGTATATCATTGATACTTTTCTATGCATTTGCAATGCAATGTATGAGTACGCTCGCGATTGTAAAACGAGAAACAAACAGCTGGAAATGGCCTGCCATACAATTTACGGCAATGACTATCATAGCTTATTTTGCTGCTTTGGGAGCCTTTCAGATTCTGAAATAGGTAAAATGGCATAAGGCAGTCGGCGTGATTTTTGTATAAGTAAACAAAGAAACTAAGGCACAGTTTTAAGGTCTAAGTTCTTCATTAAAATTAAAGAAACGATCATGATTTATCTACAATATATTCTATTAGCCATTGCAGCAGTAGGTGCTGTATTATGGTTATTTCGCAAGAGTTTTTTTCCTAAAAAATACGACTCTGGTAACTGTGGAGATGGGGATTGTGGGTGTCATTAAACATAAAAAAGCCCGTTCTTGCGAATGGGCTTTCTAAGTCTAGAAATATAACTTCAATTACTGTATAACTCTAACGTTTACAGCGTTCATTCCTTTTTTACCTTCTTGTTCTTCATACTCAACTTTGTCTCCTTCTCTAACCTCATCGATTAGTCCGGTGACGTGCACGAAGCAGTCTTGATTTGTTCCATCCTCAACGACGAATCCAAAACCTTTTGATTCATTGAAAAATTTTACGGTGCCTTGTTTCATGGTAATAAATTATAATAATTAGACAACAAATGTAGCAGGAAAATTTTTAATCCATATTATAAGCGAATTATTTTCTTTCTTTTCACTATTGTTAATGTGCTATGCGTTAGACTATTTAGGAGCGCCGTCTAAGTAAATCGCTGCTCCTTTCACACTGCGATCGTACATCACAATACTTCCAGCAACAGATACATTTAAACTTTTCGGCGTATCAAATCTAATGAGTTGGTGTGATTTTTCAATCGCTTTTTTTGTCAATCCATTATCCTCTGCTCCTAATAAATAGACACAATTACGAGGGTGTTGAAAATCAGCTAGAAGTTTAGCTTTGGAGTTTAATTCTACACCTATGAGCATGGCGCCTTTAGGCAGGTGTGCATAGAAATCATCAAAAGTCTTGTAGTGAAAATAGGGTAGGGAAGTCACAGCATTATGAGTGTCGCTGGCCTGTTTTGCATATCGATTGCCTATAGTAAAAATAAAACTGGCGCCTAGATTTTGTGCACTGCGCCATAGAACACCCAGATTCTCCGGAGTTTTCCCATTTTCTATCCCAATGCCGAAATATCCGGCTTCTAAATTATCAATAATCATACGGCGGTGGTAATGCGCGCTTCAACAACAGCCATTCCGAGCCGCAGCTGTCCGTAGCCGATTTTTCCATCAAAATGATCGAAAATAGGTTTAAGCGAATTTTCTTTTTGATAATTAGGCAGCATCTTTTCCAGCATTTCTAAATCAACTCCCTCTAGCAATTTCTCAACATCCACATCTCTATGGGAAGCATACCGCTTGCCTATATGTGCTAGAATAGTGTCAGCTTTCAAGCCTCTTTCTACTGCAATTTCATCTATACTTTTTCCATTCCAGAATAATTCCACGCTGTCCATTACGGTATCTGTAAGACCGCCAGATTTTGCTTTTTTACGGGATTTTTTTTTGGGAGCTTCATCGCGATACACAAAATCTTCCGTTCTAGATTCTTTGTAATCTTGAATTACTTTCAAAAACCCAAAAGCATATTTGTCATGTTTGTGGGTTCCTACACCAGTAATATCGGCAAACTGATTATCGTCCAGCGGTATTCTACTAGCAATATCTTTTAAGGTCGCGTCACTGAAAACCATGTAGGGTGCGATACTTTCCTTGCGGGCAAGATCTGTTCGCAATTCTTTAAGGGCATCGTAAAGTTTACGGTTGACGTCTGTGGGTAATTCTGTAGTCGGTTGTGAAGTTTTCGCAGCGATGTCCTCTGGCTTAGGAATAACAGCGAGTTGAACGGCACGGTTATCAAACAGCACTTCTTTGGACTGCTCCGTTAATTTCATGTGATTTTGCTCATGAAATGCAATTTCCAGCAAGCCTTGATTGATCATTTGGATGATATATTGTTGCCAGTTGCTCCAGGAAATTTCCCTACCGGTACCGTACGTTTTGATGACGTGAAAACCGCTTTCCATCACGCCGGCATTATTTGCACCGCGCAACACATCGATCAACAGGGTCAGGGAGCATTGTTCCTTCATCCTGTAAACGGCGCTAAGAGCCATTTGAGCTTGAACGGTAGCGTCAAAAAAGTCAGGTTTATTGAGACAGACATCACAGTTGCCACAATCTTCCGGTAAATATTCATTAAAATAGGAGAGTAACATGCGCCTGCGGCAGGTAAGCGCTTCACCAAATTGTTTCATGCGCTCCAGTTTGGCCAGCTGTACTTCACTATTGCCGCTCGTCTCTGCAAACCGGCGCAGTTGCATCACATCTGCATAGCTGTGGAAAAGCAGTGCTCTCGATTCAATGCCATCCCGACCAGCACGACCTATTTCCTGATAATACCCCTCAATATTTTTAGGCATATTGTAATGGATCACAAATCGCACATTTGACTTGTCAATTCCCATCCCAAAAGCAATGGTCGCTACCACGATCTTGATCTCATCCTTTATAAATCGCTCTTGCACGCTTTCGCGAAAGCGGTTTTCCAGACCAGCATGGTAAGCTGCCGCAGAGTAGCCGTAGCTCTTCAATTTGCTGGAAAGGCTCTCACAGCTCTTGCGGCTCAAACAATAAATAATGCCGGATTCACCTTCGTATTTTTTGAGGAATCTACGTATTTGTGAAATTCTATTATTGCCGGGACGCACTTCCAGCATAATATTAGGACGGTCAAAGGATGCAATATATTCTTTACCATCACTGATGGTAAGCTGTTTTTTAATGTCAGATCTGGTCGCTCGATCTGCCGTTGCCGTTAGGGCAATCAAGTTGGCGTCTGGGAAGGATTTTTTAAGATAGGCGAGTTGGGTGTATGCCGGTCTAAAATCGTGACCCCAAGTCGAAATACAGTGCGCCTCATCCACCGCGATCAAAGAAACGGTTATGGATGCCAGGTAATTTTGAAGCAGGGAAATACTCTCTGGCGCTACGTAAAGTAGTTTCAAACTGCCGTCCTGCAATTGCAAGATTACATCTTGTTGTTGCGTGGACTCCTGTGAACTATTAAAAAACCCAGCGGCAATACCGTTAGCATTAAGGGCATCCACTTGATCTTTCATAAGAGCGATAAGTGGCGATATAACTAGGGTGACTCCTTCCAGCATCAAAGCGGGAAGTTGAAAACACATTGATTTTCCACCGCCTGTAGGCATCACGACCATCAGGTCTTTTTTGTTCAGGACATCATCTATAATTTCCTCTTGCAACGGTCGGAAACTATCATAACCAAAATGCTTTTTAAGCAATTCTAATTTTTTCATGAGATTATATAAGTTTGTATGGCGTATAAAAGTTGAAGCTATAAAGTTACAAAAACGGCACAAGTATTGAGTTTTTAAAAGTTGTACTTAGGTGATCAGAAAACTTATGGATAAGACTCCAGATCAAAAACCTAGATTCCAAATGTTTTATATTTACCCATTATCTATCTCATGAAAAATCTTTTTTTCCTATTTCTTACTCTAGGATGCACTTGCGCGACAGCTCAATCTATTAATGATTACAAGTATGTTATTGTAGAGAATCAATATGAGTTTCAGAATTCTGCTAATGAATATCGGTTGAATGAGCTCATGGAATTTTTATTACAGAAATACGGATTTGAAACTTACCGTAATAATGAAATTCTTCCCACAGATCTTAATCGTGGTCTTTGTAACAGTATGCAATTAAAAGTTGAAAAATCTGGAATACTTTGGGCAGACATCGATGCAAGGTTAGAAGATTGTTCTGGAAATGTATTGTTTAAAACGAAGGCGGCTAGAGGTACAGAAAAAGATTATCAAAAGGCATACTTCAGTGCTGTACGCGAATCTTTTGAGTCTTTTGAAAGGTTAAAATATAAATATAACGGAGGTGAAAATTTAGAGCAATCGACTTCAATCGCTGTCGCCATTGGTAAAGAAGTAAAGTCTGAGACTATTACTATTAAAGCAACAGACACTGCGCTTTCAAACAATAAGCAAACAAAAACGGAGGAGCTGCCTATAAATAGTGATAAGTCCATAGCATATGATTTTGAAGATATCTCAAATACCGAATATGCTTTGAAATTTAATGAGTCTAATGATTCCTTGAAGCTATATCAGTATGGCGTTGCAGTAGGTTCAGGACGTAAAACGGCTGCTGGAGTTTACTTAATTACTACCTCATCTTTCACGGGAGTAGGTTTCATGGAAAATGAGAAATTTGTCATTGAATACGACGCAAACGGAGATCTAATGAGAATTATTCTAGAAAAATAGCTCTGATCATTTTAGTATTTAGAGAAGTGCTCTTTCTAAAGAATATTAGAAACTGACGAAACATCCAGGTGTTAAGTTTGCATGACATTTTAATCTTAATCTTCCAGCCATAAACTTGACTGTCAACAAACAATTTAAGTAATGTTTGAGTTGGTAATTTTATTAAATTAAGAAGTAAAAATGAGTTGAGATTTCTTTACTTAACTCTCCGGAAATTCCAAACCGAGAGAATCTCACCGCTTTATTATCTCCAGTATAAAAAAAGCTTTGTTGAATTGTTTTCATTCTATCCATGTGTGTTATTAATGAGTAGTAAATACTTTTTTGAAACACGGGAGTCTGTCTTTTAATTTCTAATTTGCAATTGAAATTTCAATATGCGCTGGACTCTTAAACCACTACCAGATCCTAAATTACAAAACAAGCTTTCTAACGATCTGAATATAGATCCAGTTCTTGCTGGCTTGCTGGTACAACGAGGCGTAGACACTTTCGCGAAAGCGAAATCATTTTTCCGCCCCTCATTAAACGAGTTGCACGACCCATTTCTAATGAAAGATATGGATCTTGCGGTTACACGCATTCAGAAAGCGGTTGAAAATCAAGAGAATATTCTAGTTTATGGTGATTATGATGTGGACGGTACGACTAGTGTTGCACTGGTTTCCTCATTTCTACAATCGTATTATCCCAAGGTAGCTACTTATATTCCAGATCGTTATGAGGAAGGTTATGGTGTAAGTTATCAAGGTATCGAGTTTGCTCATGACAATGATTTCACTCTTATCATCGCTTTAGATTGCGGTGTTAAAGCCATTGATAAGGTCGCTTATGCAAAGGAAAAGGGAGTTGATTTCATCATTTGCGACCACCACAGACCTGGAAAGACGTTGCCTGATGCAGTGGCTGTCCTAGATCCCAAACGAGCAGATTGCGATTATCCCTTTGATGAGCTTTGCGGCTGTGGTGTTGGTTTCAAATTATGTCAGGCGATAACGAGTTCTAATAATTGGAATTTTGATATACTAATTCCCTATTTGGATTTAGTAGCAACAGCAATAGGTGCAGATATTGTCCCTATAAATGGAGAAAATAGGATTCTTGCTTTTCACGGTTTGCATGTGATTAATACGAGCCCACGGGCGGGTTTTCAAGCTATAATTTCGCAATTAAATAAAGATAAGCTTACAGCAACTGATGTGGTTTTTACGATCGCTCCACGTATCAATGCCGCTGGTCGTATGAAACATGGACTTCATGCGGTACAGTTACTAACGGAAACGAACCTAGAGAAAGCTGTGAAATTTGCTAAAGAGATTGAACAATTCAATACAGATCGTAAGGAAACAGATCGCTCTATTACCATTGAGGCGCTAGATCAAATATTGGATTCTTGCGAGACAGAGCGGTACTCTACGGTAGTTTATAATCCAGAATGGCACAAAGGGGTCATAGGAATTGTAGCGTCCCGATTAATGGAAAAATATTACAGACCTACACTAGTGTTTACTAAAAGTGGAGATTACCTCGCCGCAAGTGCTCGTAGTGTGAGAGGATTTGATGTTTATAACGCGCTGGAACAATGCTCAGAGTTTATCGAGCAATTTGGTGGACATATGTATGCTGCAGGTCTTACTCTAAAAGAGGAAAACTTTGAAGCTTTCAAAAACCGATTTGAAGAGGTTGTTTGTGGAACAATTAAAATGCAACAACGTACGGAGGAAATATTGATTGATTGTCAGCTTCCATTTAGTTCTATCACGAATAAATTCTACCGCATACTTCAGCAAATGGAACCATTCGGTCCAGAGAATATGACACCCGTTTTCCTAACAGAAAAAGTGATAGATACCGGTTACGCAAAAACAGTAGGAGCTGACGATAATCATTTGAAATTATGCATTACAACGCAAAAGAAGAACGATTTGAAATTTAACGCTATCGGTTTTAATCTGGGAGATAAATGTGATTTGATTAAAACTCAAAAAACTTTCAGTGCCGCATATTCCATTGATCTCAATACATGGCAGGGTGTTTCCAGCTTACAGTTGCGACTGCGGGATATTCAGTAAATCTAATCGGTGTTTTCAGAGCTATTCACCATCATGATATTTTGTAAGCTCTTTACTGAAACAGGTTTTATGATGAAATCATTGATATCCTTATAAAGTTTAGACTTTTCTTTGTCTCTGGGATCGATGGATGAACTTACCATATAAAGAGTAATTGATGTTCTATCTGCTACATGAACAAATTCATCTAGAAACTGCCATCCATCTAAAACAGGCATATTTATGTCTAACAATATAATGTCTGGATAATCTTTAACACAGTTGATCAATTGCAGTTTTTCTAAAGCATCCCTTCCATTATTAAACACATCAATTTTATGAGCGAGATCGTTTTTTTCTAACAACCTCTTTATTGTGAAAGTATAAATCGCATCGTCATCGATGATCCAGGCGTGTGTTTTGGCCATCATATTACAATGTTATTTTAAAGGTGGTTCCTACATCTATCTGGCTCTGTACTCTTATGCTACCGCCCATAGCTTCTACTTGATTTTTAGTCATGTAAAGTCCTAAGCCGCGAGCATCTGCATTGCCATGGAATGTTTTATACATCCCAAATACTTTATGTCCATTAAGCTTCATATCAATGCCTTTCCCATTGTCCTGAAAGATAATACGACACTTGCCATTATATTTGAATGCCTTGATAACAATTCTCGTTTGCACGTTTTTTTTGCGGTACTTGATACTATTTGTCAAAAGGTTGAGTAAAATACTTTCTAAGTATGCGGGCGATGCATCTATGGTAAAATCATCATCCACATCCACATCCACATTCACATTATTTGTTTTAATGTTCGTAGAAATGTTCTCCATTACTTTAAAAATGTTTTCTTTAAGATAAATAGTACTAAGCTCAATTTTATCAGTATTTAAGGCGACAACTTGGTTTAAATGGTCAATAGTTTCTGATAGTTGTGTGCTGGATGAATTCAATAGATGAATGATGCTATTCTTATCTGCTTCTTTAGTTTCTTGTTGATATAACTGCAACAAAACCTCAAAATTACTGGAGTGAGATCTCAAATTATGAGATACTATGTGTGCAAAATTAAGTAGGCGTTGGTTTTGTCGTTCCACATAGGAGGTAAACGTTTTAAGCTCCTGTTCTTTCTTTTTGATTTCAGAAATATCCACAATCTGAATGACGAGATCAACTGGATCGCCGTTTTCATCTTCTATTAAAGTCCCTACTATGGAACATATAACAAATCTACCTGTAGATTTTTTAAGGTTTATATCAATGGTTAAGTGATCAATTTTCTTATTGAGTAGGTCCGTAACAGAATTGAAAAGAACGGGAAATTCAGTTTTAGAAATAAACTCGCCCAGTGAGGCTGTTTTTATATGTTCTTGGTCAAAATTAAGTAATTCGCAAATAGATGGATTTGCTTGAGTAATTTTTAAATCTATGGGATCAATCACTAACATGCCAACTCCTGAGGCTTCAAAAACATCATGGAATTTTTTTGACGCATGTTTAAATCTTATATCAGAGGTGACCTTATCTGTAATATCTTCAAAAGTTCCAAACTGTCGTATGCAATTACCTTTGAACATTTCTGCCTTCATCACACTGCGCACCCATCTTTCATTTCCTTTTGCGGTAATGATTTGAAGGTCGACGTCAAACTGCTCGCCAGTAAGACGGGATGTGGTAAACATTTGCGTGATAATTTCCTGATTAATACCGGGCTTGTAAAAATTTAGTGCAGACATTACATCTGGTACATAGTCTAAATCTAGCTCATGGATTTTTTTAGTGACATCTGACCAGTATAACTCTCCCGTCAAATAACTAATCTCCCAAGATCCTATTTTTGCTTTGTCTGATGCATCTAAAAGAAGTTGATGCTCCCTGTCTATCTTCAACCTAGCATTCATGGATTCGGTAATGTTTTCTGATGTCATCACCATTCCATTAACGATCTGGCTTTTATCATAAGTGGGATTAACACTCCATCTAAGCCACAATTCGCTTCCATCTTTCCTGATAAATTTTTCAGCGGCATTTGATTCGTAACAACCAGATAAGACACGCAAATGTACTTCACGCCAGTTTTTACTAGTATTCGGGAACAGATCGTAATGGTTCATTCCTACGATATTATCAAGATTTAATTTATGATCATCGCACCATTTTTTAGAATGGATGATATAATTTAAATCCTTATCAAGGTAAGCTATAGCTATGGGAGCTTGTAGTAATGAAGGATTAGGGGGAGAGTTGTCCATGAGGGGAATTGGAAAAATGAAAATAGATAGTTTTAAACAGTATCTAGTTGAATTAATATCAAGCTTTCTAAAAATAGATAAAAGACACTAACATCCGATTAAAACCATTGATAATCATCTTAAAATAGCTTTTAATCGATTTTATTTTGCTTCATATTTTATTAAATCAAAGCTTTTCCCGTCATAAACTCCATAAGTGTAGTGGTTTATCCAATCTCCCAGGTTGTAGTATGTCGATAAATCGTTGAGGTTAATTTTCATAGGTAGATGACGGTGACCAAAAATGAAATAGTCATAATGCCTAGAATCTAATTTACGTTTGGAATACTGAGCGAGCCACTCTCTTTCCTCCCCTAAAAACACCGCATCCTCATCACCTGAAATTATTTTATTCTTGACTGATAAGTGTCTCGCAAGTCGCACTCCCAGATCAGGATGGATCCATTTAAAACACCATTGAAAAAAGGGATTTGTAAATACCTTCTTCATCCGTTTGTAGCCTTTGTCGCCAGGCCCCTTGCCATCACCATGACCTATCAGGAATCTTTTACCATTGAATTCAAATTCTTTGGGCTCATGATAAACGGGAATACCTAGCTCATCCTCAAAGTAACCGAACATCCACAAATCATGATTGCCTACAAAAAAATAAATGGGAATACCGCTATCACGTATTTCGGCGAGTTTCCCCAGCACGCGCACTTGACCTTTGGGAACAACGGTTTTATACTCAAACCAGAAATCGAACAAATCACCTAATAAAAAAATCGCAGCTGCGTCTTCCTTTACCATATCCAGCCATTGCAAAAACTTGCGTTCCCGCGGTTTGCTTAATTTTGGGGTAGGAGCGCCCAAATGATTATCACTGGAAAAATATATTTTTTTACCTTCAGGAATTTGCATGGGTTCAAAGATAGGAATATCGTAGAGTTGAATACAAACCAGACACTTTCTACCGATCAACTTTTTATTGGAATGAGGCTTTCGCAGCTCAATAATGGCGCTAAAAGTTTTTCCGTGTTCGCTTTCGCGAAAGCGTTTTCATCACAAAGCCATATTTAAATCAATGTCATGAACTATATTTAAGTCCATGATTAACAAGCGTCTTCTCGTTAAAAACCTGCTTGCTCACAACGATGAGAATAGTTTTTATGATAAGAAATTGCGGGTAGATCTGTCCCATAAGGAAGGCAAAGCAAAGTTTTTGAAACATATTTGCGCGCTTTCAAACTCAAATCCCGCGAATGATAGCTTTATAGTGGTAGGTGTGGATGACCGCAAGAATGAAATTATAGGAGTGGATTTTTTTGATGATTCAAAACTTCAAAATTTGATCAATGCATACTTAGAAAACCCACCATTGGTACAATATGAAAATGTACCATTCCCACATTTACCGGCAGATAAAGTAGTGGGGTTAGTAACCATACGAGCTCAAAACGGCATTACAGCATTGCGTAAAAATATCTGGAAGTATTATGGTGGAGCCGTTTTTTTTAGGGATGGAAGCATTTCAATGCCTAAGGATTTTGGCATCAGGGTAGAAGATGTAAACTCTGCCATTGTTGCAGAAATTGAGAAGAATGCCAGCAATAACATTGAGTTGACCCTCGATAGAGTGCAAGATTTTATGAACCGGCGAGAAAATGGCTTAGAAGCTTTTTATAAAGTTTTCAAGGAGCAATTTGTGATTTGCTGGTCAGGAAAAGTAAGGCTCAAAAACGACCAGGAATATTATTACCGGGTGGATATTGAGATGGTTAACGAGCACGTTAGGTTGTTTTACAGCACCCTTGACGAGGTTCAGATAAGCTATGACGAGCATAGTTTTAGTATTCTGGAGTTTGTGGAATTAGGCCTGGGAGACCGTCAGACTTATTACCCGTTAGAACGACAAACCTTCCGGTTTTTTCCAAATGGCACTTATAAGTTAGAAAATAAGATTTTATTTAATCCGCCATATTACGATAGAAAAACTTTGCACCACATATACAATGCAAATTTATCCTTGTTGGCAAAAATAGCCTTAGGCTCTGATTTAACAGCAAGAGAGCTTATTGACTTGCGCAACATGCCAGAGACGATGCTCATTTGTCAATTCAATAATGTGGGGGAGCCTATGGAAAAAATGAAGGCACAATACCGTCATTTGAAAAAATATTCTGAAACCTATAAGGCTTATAAAGAGTCCTTGCGTATCTTGAGGAAGGTAAAATATAATTCTTGAGAACACTTGTTATAGGAGACATTCATGGCGGTTATCGCGCATTGAAACAATTACTGGAGCGACTCGATTTGCAGCCAGATGACCAGCTCATCTTTATGGGGGACTATGTGGATGGATGGTCAGAAAGCTATGAGGTTATTGAGACCTTAATATCGCTTTCGCGAAAGCGGAAGCTCGACAATCATACAGCTCCTATTTTTCTACGTGGCAATCATGATGAGTTGGTACTTGATTTTCTAGTCAAAGGAGAAGAAAATGAACAATGGTTGTACCACGGCGGCTCCAGTACTGTAAAGAGCTATGCAGATAGAACAGATGCTGAAATTGCAATACACGTTGCATTTCTCACAGATGGGTTGATTAATTTTCACGAAGACAGAAATAACGGCTATTTCCACGCGGGATTTCACAACCTAAACGGTCCGCATTATGAATATTATAAAAACCTGCCCTACTGGGATCGATCTCTTTGGGAAATGGCATTGTGTATAGATCCAAATCTCGATGTAGATCATCCCAGATTTCCAAACAGATTAAAGCTTTACAAAGAAATATTTATAGGTCACACACCTACAACGCGACTGGATTCAATGGAACCTTTAAATGCAGCTAACATCTGGAATGTAGATACGGGAGCAGCTTTTACTGGGCCATTGACGGCATTGTGTGTAGAAACAAAAGAATTCTGGCAAAGCGATCCACTACCAGGTTTATATCCAGATGAAAAAGGTAGGAATTGATCTTTCATAAGACGAAACGATCAATATTTCTCAAATTTTAGTTTTCATAGAATAACTGATGCAGACGAAATTGACGGTCCACAGTATTACACATTTTTACTAACTTCAAACCTTGAATGTAAACCAGCCAACCTAAAACCTAACCCATGGGAATATTTGATAAAATAAAAGAAAAACTCAGCCACGAATTCATCGATATTATCGAATGGCTAGATTATACGGACGATACTATTGCTCATCGTTTTGAACGGTATCAGAATGAGATTAAAAACGGAGCAAAACTGATCGTGCGCGAGGGGCAAACCGCCGTTTTTGTAAATGAAGGCAAGCTTGCTGACGTTTTCAAACCTGGAACTTATGAGCTTACCACAGAAAATATGCCCATTCTTTCCACGATTAAAGGATGGAAATACGGTTTCAACTCGCCTTTCAAAGCTGAGGTCTATTTCGTCAACACACATTTGTTTACAGATGAGAAATGGGGAACTAAAAACCCCATTACACTTAGCGATGAGCGCTTTGGGCTTGTGGAGATTAGAGCCTTCGGGACCTATGCTTTCAAAATTGCTGATGCCGGTAAATTCATTGTGGACATCGTTGGGACTGACAATAACTTTACCAATTTTGAAATTAATGAACATTTAAAAAGTCTCATTGCTACCAGGTTTACAGACACGGTAGGCGAGGCAAACCTCCCTATTGAACTTTATGCAGCAAACACATCAGAGCTTTCTGATACCTGTCGCGAGGTTATGAAACCAGAGTTTTTGAGCGTTGGAATCTCCTTAGAGAAATTCTACATCGAGAATGTTTCCATGCCAGAAGATCTCAAGAAAGAGATCTTTGAATACAGCCGCATCGATAAAATTGACCTGGATAAGCTAACCAAATTCAAAACTGCTAAAGCGATTGAAGCAGCAGCCCTAAATGAAGGCGGAACGGCAGGTGCAGGAATGGGGATGGGAATGGGATTTGTGCTAGCACAGCAAATGGGTGGCATGATGTCACCACAAATGGGCGGCCAACAAGTTGCACCTCAAAATCAAGCCGCAGCCATGCCGCCACCTATGCCACAAGCAGTTCAGTATTTCTATGCTGCAAATGGCGTACAAACAGGACCAGTACCCTTTGATCAATTACGCGCATTATTTGCAGGAAGAACCGTGAATCGTGATACTCTAATATGGAAAAGTGGTATGGAAGCCTGGAAACCATTGAATGAAGTAGAAGAGTTGAAGACGTTCTTAGGAGGGAATACGCCACCGCCTCTGCCATAAATCTCAAATCTCAAAAAAAATCCAATTCCGATGTCAGTTCGAGTGCAGTCGAGAACATTTGTGTAAATACATTTCGCTAGCGAAAATTGCCTATTCTCGATTTGCTCCTTCTGCACCGCTCAAGTAGGAACTCAAATCTCGTGTTGCCGATTTTTAAACTGAATATTGATAACTTAATCCACATCGTAATTTTGAATATTGACAATCGGCAAATAGATTGCCGCAACCAAAACAGAATATGTCATAGGAAATCAAGTTTTACGAAGTAAAACACAAATCAACAATTGGCAATCGTATGAACCAACCCTGACCTTGTGAGTTCAAAAACAACAAATTCCGAAAGAAAAAAATCCTGTGTCAATTGCGGCGCAGAGTTGACCTATGAGCCGGGAACGGATACGATTACCTGTGATTATTGTGGGTATGTAGAAAATATTGATCAAGAGATCCAACCTTTTAAGGAGCTCGAATTGCGCACCTATTTGGATGCTATGGGAGCGCAATCCCACTCTATGGAGATGACGATGTTACATTGTTCCAATTGTGGCGCGACCCAGCATGTAGAGGATAATTACAAATCACTTCATTGCGTGTATTGTACGGCACCGCTAATCATTGAAGATCAAGTTACGGAGAATTGGATCCTACCAGGAGCAGTAGTGCCCTTTTCATTTAAGGTAGATAAAGCGCACCAGATTTTTAAAAAGTGGGTGGACGGATTGTGGTGGGCGCCTAATAATTTGCAACGCGCCAGTTTGAGCCCAGATTATACAAAAGGCCTTTATGTGCCTTTCTGGACCTTTGATGCACAGCTTTCCTCTAGCTATTCTGGTGAGCGAGGTGATTATTATTATGTAACCGTAACTCGAGGTTCAGGAAAGAATAAGCGCACCACTCAAGAAAGACGCACCAGGTGGTCCTCTGCCTCTGGTAACATCTCCGGTTTTGTAGATGATACCTTAGTTCAAGCGACAATGAATCAGTCCATAAAGCTTCCCGGTGCCGTGGTGCGTTGGAAGTTGGAAGATCTCAAAACTTTTGATACCAGCTATCTCGCCGGTTATGTTACAGAAAAGTACACGATACCATTGAGGGACGGGCATTTAAATGCCACCGAAAAAGCAGAAGATATTGCCAAAAACTGGATACGTCAGGACATAGGTGGGGACGAACAGCGCATCGACGATATGGATATGAAACTTGCAGACGAGACCTTCAAACATGTCTTGCTACCTCTTTATATAAGCTCCTATAATTTCAATAACAAACGCTATAGCTTTTATGTCAACGGCCAGACCGGTGCGATATATGGCTATCGTCCTTATTCGTTTTGGAAGATATTCCTGGCGATCTTAGCCTGCTTGATCGTTGTGGGAGCTATCGTTTTTCTCGTAAATATGAATTCATAAGAAGTAGGGAAAGTTCGCTTTCGCGAAAGCGGAATATTTACAAAAGTGAGTGTATAAAAAATCAGGGAAGCCAAATGAGAACGCGTTACACCTTGATTGAGATTTACCGAATGATTCAAATTAAATTATAAAAAAACCCTGAAATAGATTCAGGGTTTGATAATGAACAGAATGTAATATTGATTAGCCTCAGCAAATCAATAACTATAAATTTTTACAACTCAAATTTAATACCTTGTGAAAGAGGTAATTCTGTTGTGTAATTGATAGTGTTCGTTTGTCTTCTCATATATACCTTCCAGGCATCACTACCAGACTCACGTCCACCGCCAGTATCTTTCTCTCCACCAAAGGCGCCGCCTATCTCTGCACCGCTTGTTCCTATATTGACATTAGAAATACCGCAGTCAGATCCAGCAACGCTCAAAAAGTGTTCTGCTTCTCTCAAGTTATTTGTCATGATCGCACTGGACAATCCCTGATTCACACCATTTTGCAATTCTATCGCATTCTCAACATTACCGCTATATTTCAATAGATATAATACGGGTGCAAATGTTTCATGCTGGACGATTTTCATATCGTTGCTAGCTTCTGCAATCGCTGGTTTAACATAGCAACCACTTTCAAAACCTTTACCTTCTAAAACGCCGCCTTCCACGATGATCTTACCACCTTCCTTCACGACTTGTTCGAGAGCGTTTTGATATCCCTTAACGGCATCTTTATCGATAACTGGCCCTACATGATTGTTCTCATCCAGCGGGTTACCTATTTTCAATTGTTTGTAGGCATCTACAACGGCTGTTTTTACTTTATCATACATGGATTCATGAATGATTAAGCGTCTGGTTGATGTACAACGTTGTCCAGCGGTTCCCACAGCACCAAACACAGCGCCTATGACCGTCATTTTAATATCAGCATCCGGAGTTACAATGATGGCATTGTTACCACCTAATTCCAACAATGATTTACCTAAACGTTCCCCTACTTTACTCGCAACGATTTTCCCCATTCTTGTGGAACCTGTAGCGCTGATTAAAGGAACACGTTTGTCCGTTGTCATCATCTCGCCTACTTTATAATCACCGTTTATTAAACAAGAAATTCCCTCTGGGAGATTGTTGTTTTTGAGGACTTTGGCAATGATATTTTGACAAGCAACTCCAGTCAAGGGAGTTTTCTCACTTGGTTTCCAGATACAAACGTCACCAGAGACCCACGCTAGAGCTGTATTCCACGCCCAAACGGCAACGGGAAAATTAAAGGCACTAATAATTCCAACAACTCCTAAAGGATGGTATTGCTCGTACATTCTATGGCCAGGACGTTCAGAATGCATGGTCAATCCATGCAACTGTCTTGAAAGACCTACTGCAAAATCACAGATGTCAATCATCTCCTGAACTTCACCCAGACCTTCTTGGTAGGATTTTCCCATTTCGTAAGAAACGAGTTTTCCTAGCGGCTCCTTTAAACGACGCAGCTCATCACCAAACTGGCGTACGATCTCCCCACGTAATGGCGCTGGCTTTAATCTCCAATCTTTAAATGCTTTTTGTGCGGCATCAATGACTTTCTCATAGTCTGCGGCAGTGGTTGTGGTAACTCTTGCAATTTCTGCTCCATCCACTGGAGAGGAAGAAATAATTTCATCTCCGTTTCCAAAATTTTCGTTTCCCGTAGAAGTTCCTTTGTTTACTTTTTGAACGCCCAATTGTTTTAGGGCTTCATCAATACCAAAAGCTTTCGCTATATCTGACATGTAATCTGTTTTTTAATGATTTTTAAATTAATATGGAAAAGAATATTTATTCTTTCCAGTCTTGAAGTCTTTCAAGGTACAAATAGCTTTCCACAAATTTCCTATGTTCTGGATTTGTCATTTTTTCTACCAGATTCAAGGCAGAAATATAACTAGCTAGATTACCATTAGAAGAGCTGAATTTTCCATCCTCTACAAAAGTTACCGCACCATCATCCTGTACCTTTAAGTTGGGATAATCTTTTTGTAACTGTTCACCACCGCCTATCCAGGTAACAATCTTCTTTCCATCTGCAATACCAGATTCACCTATAAGTTGAGCTCCAGCGCAATTGCTCACGGTATAAGTGGTTTCTTTATTTTTCTTTATTATAAAATCTACAATTTCCTTATTATGAACCTGCGCATACATATCATAGGCGCTGGGCACAAAGAGAGCAGTCAATTTTGGACAGTTTTCAAAGGTATAATCTGGAACGAAGTGCATTCCTTCTTCCGTGGTAATCGGGTTTTTCGTTTGCGCAATTGAAATAACGTTGAAAAGCCGCTCACCGCTTTCACTGGCTTTTGCAAAAACATCAGAAGTGGCAATGACCTCACTTTGAAGAACACCGTTATACATTAAAAGTCCAATTGTAGGTAGCTTAGGATCAAACGGTCTCAAATGTTTCGTCAGTGTATCTGATTCCGTTTTTATGGAATCCTTACTTTCAGTCTTAGTGCTTTTATCCGTTTTGTCTTTGTTACAGCTTATTAATAGAGCGATACAAAGAAATGTAATTCCTAGGTGTAACTTATTCATTGCTTTATTCCTCGAGGTTTGAACGCTTATTAATCCAGCTTTTCCGATAATTTTTTAAATGTTTTCTTTGGGTTCTTATTCTCGTAGAGAATTTCATAAACTGCATCTAAAATAGGTGTTTTTACCTCGTGCTTCTGGATGATTTCATAAGCACTCTTAGTGGCATAATAACCCTCTGCAACCATGCTCATCTCTAGTTGCGCACTGCGCACTGTATATCCTTTTCCGAGCATATTGCCAAAAAGTCGGTTCCTAGAAAAGATGGAGTATCCAGTAACCAGTAAGTCGCCCAGATAGGCGCTGTCGTTAATATTACGCTTCATCTTGTGAACCTTTTTGATGTAGCGCTTCATTTCACGTATCGCATTAGACATCAATACACTTTGAAAGTTATCTCCATAACCTAATCCATGAGCGATACCAGCAGCAATGGCATAAATATTTTTAAGAACCGCGGCATACTCTGTTCCTATTATATCATCACTAATCTTGCAATTGATATAATCACTCTCAAAATAAGCAGCGAGTTGTTGTGCTTTTTCTTGATCAGCACAGGCAACAGTGAGATAGGATAAGCGCTCTAAAGCCACTTCTTCTGCATGACAAGGGCCTGTGATAACGCCGATGTCGTTGAGGTCTAACCCGTAATTTTTACTGAAATATTCACCCACAATAAGACCAGCCTCTGGCACAATACCTTTAATGGCAGTGACTACCGTCTTTCCCTCAAATGTCACCGTTAGCGGCTCAAGCTCTGAATGCAGAAACGCACTGGGAATGGCAAAAATGCAGACATCAGCATACGTAACGATTTCATTAATATCATTTGACAACTTGAGTTTTTCAATGTCAAATTCTACACTGCTCAGATAGTTGGGATTATGATCATTGCGTTTTATGTGTTCAATTGCATAAGCACTGCGCATGTACCACCCCACTTCATTGAGATTTTCACACAGCATTTTTACTATAGCAGTAGCCCAGCTACCGCCACCTAAAACTGCTATTTTAAGATCTTTTTCCATAAAAAATGATAATAGGTAAAGATACCATTTTTAGCTCTAAGGCTCTTAACGTTTGCCAGGGTGATCATAGTTGTATGTTACTTGAAATATTTCGCTTTCGCGAAAGCGAAAACAACATCTTCATTCAAAAATTGTTTGAGTTATGTATCAGTAAACAATCTGCGTAATTCAAACGGGCTGAAAGTGTAAAGCTGTGAATTAACAAGCATTTAACCGTGGTTTGTGATTGTTTAGGCAATGATTATTTCGATCTTTACAATGATGTGAATCACAATAAGGGAGTCTAGGTTTAGTCAAAAAAAATTGATCTTATTTCAATCTAAAAATTTCTATTTCGGCTAATAATTGTTCTGCAACTTTTCCGGGTGGTTTCAAAAATATTAAATGAAAAATTAAGTCTTTTATTAAAAAGACAGAAGATTTGGTTGGTTGGAAGCCGCCTGTTTACCTATCAAATGGTTGCGGGCGGTTTTTTATTTATAAAAACTCATTTCTTCTATATATTGATAAACTTTATGATGCAAAAAATAGGGTAGATCTTGTCCAGCGGTAATGCCATTTCTAATCATGGTGGATGAAATCTCCATAATAGGGGCATCAATTTTAATAATGGAAGGATGATTGATTAATTCTTCAGGCACCTTCCCTGCAGAAATCCTAGGGTAAACAATGATGCGATAATCCTCCAACAACACCTTGTAATTTTTCCATTTAGGTAAGCTTTTCAGGTTGTCCTCTCCCATAATTAGAAAAAATTCCTTTTCAGGATATTTTTCTTGAAGATGAATCAAGGTATTCACGGTGTAATTAGGTTGTGGTAAATTGAACTCTATGTTACTAGGTTTAATTTTAAAATATTCCTGTGTAGCAATTTCAACCATATGTAATCGCTGATAATCCTCTAGTAAAGAATTCTTTTTTTTTAGCGGATTATGAGGCGTAACAACCATCCATATTTCAGAAAGCTCGCTATTTTCTATAAGGTAGTTAGCAATAGCCAGATGGCCTATGTGAACAGGGTTGAAGGTTCCAAAGTATAGGCCAATTCTATTTTTCTTCATCGCTAGGCACTGATTTTGAAATAAATTCCTGAACAACCCTTATGGCTTTCTCCTTTGCCTGTGTAAGGTCATCGTTTTTAATAATCACATCAAATTGCGGTGCTGTTGCCATCTCAGTGCTTGCTTTTGCCACACGCATTGCAATTTTCTCATGAGATTCTGTCTTTCTTTTTTTCAAACGTATCTGCAATTCATTGATGGAGGGTGGTTTGATAAAAATAGCCAACGTCCTTTCAGGGAACTTCTTTTTAAGTCTCAAACCACCTACAACGTCAATGTCAAAAATTACGTTTTTGCCTTTTGCCCACAGGCGCTCCACTTCGGTTTTGAGCGTTCCGTAGAATTGGTCTTGATAAACCTCTTCAAACTCTAGGAAATCCTCGTTACGTATGCGGTTCTTAAACTCCTTAATTCCTAAAAAATAGTAATCTTTTCCATCTTTTTCATTGCCTCGTGGTTCTCTAGAAGCTGCGCTTATTGAAAAAGCAAGATTCAATTCTTTTTGTTTTAATAAGTGGCGTACTAACGTTGTCTTTCCTGCCCCAGATGGCGCGCTAAAAACGATTAGTTTAGGTAATACTTCCATTTATAATACGTTAAGCATTTGTTCTTTTATTTTTTCTAACTCATCCTTCATTTGAACCACCATTTGCTGCATGGCAGCATGGTTTGCCTTACTGCCTATGGTGTTGATTTCCCGACCTATTTCCTGAGAGATAAAACCAAGTTTCTTGCCTTGAGAATCTGGCGTTTCCATGGTTTCCTTGAAATAATTAAGATGATTTTTGAGTCTTACTTTTTCCTCTGTGATATCGTATTTTTCTAGATAATAGATAAGCTCTTGTTCAAACCTATTCTCATCTACCTTCTCTTTTAGATCTTCAACAGCTTTCTCAAGACGGGTACGAACCTCATCTAATCGAGATTTGTCTTCTTTGATCACTTCATCCAGTAAATTAGAAATATTAGAAATACGTTTTTCAAATTCGCTTTTTAGAATACTACCTTCCTTATTGCGAAACTCATTAACTGCTTGCAAACAATTTTTAAAAATGTCTATAATAGCCGTGAACTCAGTTTCATCAACCTCAGTTTGAGTGCTGATAAAGACATCTGGGAACGTAGCGGCAATTTCTACCAGTTTGATTTTTTCATTATCGTTGATCTGATCGATTGTACAGAGCTGGGAGATGTAGGCCTCAATTTTGGCGATATCTAATTGCTGTCCAGAGGTGCTTCCTGTTTCCTCTATATAAAGGGATACATCTACTTTTCCCCTAGAGAGCTGTGCGGCTATAATCTGGCGTAATTCAAGCTCTTTCTCGCGGTAGGCAGATGGCAGTCTTAAGTTTAGATCTAGGGTTTTACTATTCAACGTCCGTATTTCTACTGTAATCTTACGTTGTGGAAGCTGGCTTACAGACTTGCCATATCCAGTCATGGATGTAATCATGCTATTAAATTAAGCAGGCAAAGATAAAGGAATCATTAACCTAGCTCAAATTGTAAGCCTCTTGATCCATTTTACCACGCAAACGACTTAATGATTGCTGCCGTATTCCCAGATAGGAAGCTATATCCTTAAGCGGCAGGCGCTCTTCCATATGCTTGTAACGATCCATGAATTTTAAATATCTCGTCGTTGCGTCATTTGTAATCATGCGGGATTTTTCATCCAGCATTTGATGGTATCGTCTCATCATTATTTTCTGAAAAGCAGGAGAAAGTCCAGGATATAATTTGTTGATATACACAAAATCCTGATGCTTGAAGCACATAACCTCACCAGCCTCAATGCATGTAATTTGTATGTTAGAAGGGGTCTGATCTATAAAACTATACATAGAGGTAATGACATCATTCTCTGCCGTAAAACGTACCGTATGAAGATCACCGTATTCATCTATGATAGATCCTTTAACGATACCAGACTTGACAAAATAAATATTGTCACTCACTTCACCTAGATGAAGTATGATTTCCTTTTTTTTAATTTTAACCACTTCTAACATGCTGAATATTTCAGTAGCATATTTTAAGGATGGCTTATCGCCATCACCCGTTAGGTCGAGAAGAAATTCTGGTAACTGCATTATATTTTTACTCTTTTCATTGTAAATATCGTATAAATCAACCTTTTACACAAAAATTACGATACATATTAAAACTTTTATTTAAAGCTATAGGAATACAGGAATAACTTAATATTTCCATTCTTAAAACCATATACCAAAATATCAATTTTAGTTTTTCAAAAATTAATGAACAGGAGGTTTGATAAGAATCAATCACAATAGCCTTTCGTAAACAATTATTATGTCATGTTTTATGAAATCTCTTACACCATAGTTGGAAATAAAATTCATTTATAAATCGACAGTTTTAACTTACTGGAGATTAAAGTATTGGAAAACAATACATAAACACTCGACTTATTTCAATTGCAAATCGATTAAATGATGCTTTTAATCGGGATTTGATATTTGATATGTAAATTTGATACTAATGAAATTAACCGTAGGCACACTTGTATCCACAAAGAAACTGAGTTTTCCGCAGCAGCAACTTGTGGAGCATAGTGGTGTGGGTCTCATTCATTACGATATTCTTAAGATCAAAACACGGTTAGTTAATGAAGTTCCAGAGAACCTGATGAATGTTATTATTACCAGTAAAAATGCCATTCCTGCGGCAGTACACTGGAAAGATCACATCAAGAATATTTACTGCGTGGGCGATACGACAGCTGAAAAGTTGGTTTTCAATGGATTTCTGCCTCAAATGGTAGCTTCTGATTCTAAAACTCTGGCCGATAAGATCATTTCAAGTAATCCCGACCACACTTTTACCTATATGTGCGGTGATCACCGGCGGGATGAAATTCCGCAGTTATTTGAGGAAAATGAAATCCTGTTAAATGAGGTAATTGTTTATGAATCTAAGGTCGTTGAGAAGGCCTTTGATCGTATTTTTGCAGCGGTTTTGTTTTACAGTCCTCGAGGGGTTTACGCTTTCGCGAAAGCGAACAAGCATCAACCACAGTGCGCAGTTTGCATAGGCGAAACGACCGCAGAAGCAGCGCGGGAAATGTTTCCCAACGTGGTGATTGCGAACAAACAAACCGTTGAAAATGTATTGACAACCGCCATAAAACTATTGCGAGATGATAAAAAATGATTTGTTCCTACGTGCTTTAAAAGGAGAAACCGTTGAGCGACCTCCCGTGTGGATGATGCGCCAGGCTGGACGTTATTTGCCGGACTTCATGAAATTGAAGGCTAAATATGACTTTTTTACCCGTTGCCAGACTCCAGAGCTCGCTACAGAAATTACCGTGATGCCCATTGATCAAATAGGTCCTGATGCGGCGATTCTTTTTTCAGATATTCTAGTCATTCCTCAAGCTATGAATATTCATGTGGAAATGAAACCAGGGATCGGACCATGGTTGCCTAATCCCATTAGAACTGCCGCAGATCTTGATAGAGTTGTAGTTCCAGATGTTGCAGATTCCTTGAGTTATGTGATGGAAGCGATTGATATGACTAAGGATGCGCTCGCTAATCGAGTGCCGCTTATAGGTTTTGCAGGATCACCATGGACGATTTTATGTTACTGCGTTCAAGGTCAGGGAAGCAAGAATTTTGACAAGGCTAAGGAATTCTGTTTTACACAACCAGAGGCGGCACATGATTTATTACAGCGCATTACAGATACAACTATTGCCTATTTACATGAAAAAGTGAAGCATGGAGTAGATGCAGTTCAGGTTTTTGACTCTTGGGGTGGTATGTTATCGCCTGTGGATTATCAGGAATTTTCCTGGAAATACATTCAGCAGATTATTGACTCCTTAAAGCCGGTAACAGAAGTTATCGTTTTCGGTAAAGGCTGCTGGTTTGCCTTGAATGATATGGCTAAAAGTGGAGCAGCGGCATTAGGGGTTGACTGGACCTGTAGCGCCCGCAATGCACGCTATCTTTCTGGTGGTAATATTACCCTTCAAGGTAACTTTGATCCCTCTCGTTTATTCTCGCCACCAGCGACGATTAAAAAGATGGTAAAGCAGATGATTGATGAATTTGGCAAGGACAAATTTGTAGCAAATCTAGGTCACGGTATTCTACCTAATATTCCCGTAGCAAATGCGCAGGCATTTGTAGATGCGGTGAAGGAATACTAAAATGAAAAAGGTATTTAGAAAGTACAATCGGTTTCTATTAACACTTACCCCACAAAGAAACCTAGTTAAGGATTTTTTATCTATAATCTCATTGGTGCGCTTTTACTATGCATGCCTTTCTCCAGAAAAACGGACTTGTCCATAGTGGATATGTTCTTTGCATCTACCTCAGCCATTTCTACCACAGGATTGTTGACCTTAAGCATGGCTGATGATTTCACGTTGTTCGGTCAGATGGTGATTATGTTGCTCTTTCAAATAGGCGGTATAGGGTACATGACATTTACCACTTACATTTTAATTAATACAAGTAGGAAAGCTTCTCAATGGCGCACGCGCATATTAGGAGCAGCATTTTCTATACCTAATACACTCAAGCTTCAACCATTTTTAAAGTCGGTTATTATTTATACGATCCTGTTTGAAACCCTGGGGACTGTATTTTTCTACATAGGTTTTGCAGATCAAGATTGGGGATTTTGGGAACGGCTTTATAACAGTTTATTCCACAGCATTAGTGCGTTCTGTACCGCAGGATTTAGTCTGTTTAACTCTGGTTTTACAGAATATGTAGGCGATGGCTGGATTAACTTTACCATATCTTTTCTCGCTATTGCTGGCTCTTTAGGGTTCATTGTATTTACAGATCTATGGCTCAAACTCACTCAGAAAGCCCATCGCGTGAGTTTTACTTCTAAACTGATCGTATCAGGATTCTCTATACTATTAATCATAGGAACGGTTATTACTTTTTTCGCGGAGCCAGAAGTGGTTGCCTTAGACATGCCTACTCGGTTTTATGCCGCCTTTTTTCAGCCTATGAGCGCTATGACAACTGTAGGTTTCAATACTATGGATTTTGGGGCTTATGGGCTTCCCGTGGTTATGATTACCATCATGTTGATGTATATAGGAGCATCGCCATCCGGTACCTCTGGAGGGTTGAAGATTACCACATTAGTAGCAACCATAGCTTATTTACGCAGTAAGTTGAAAAACAGTGTGGATGTTACATTTTTAAACAGACATATTCCTAATGAGCGGGTAAGTGTTGCCGTTTCTACCTTTATATTTTACTTCATGATCAGTTTTCTTGGGATACTGTTATTGACTTTTACTGAAATCCAACCGCTGGAAAAAATTGCTTTTGAGGTATTGTCAGCTTTGGGAACGGTAGGATTATCCATGGGAATAACGGCAGATTTGACATTGTTTGGTAAAATTGTGGTGATCTTTTTGATGTTTGTTGGTAGATTGGGCGTATTGACCTTTGGGCTTGCTATAAGTAGGGCCTACATTGATCATGGGAATGTTAGAGATGAAGATATTGCGGTTTAGGTAATACGATAAAATTCATTTTCCAATGTAGATCATACAAAGTGATAAGATTAATAATGCCGTCTTTATAAGTTTACAACACAATTGAAAATCTGATTGAGTCTATAATGATCAAGAACATCCTGACTGCACTTAAAGCTTACGGCTCCAGTTTTAAACTGATGAGCACATTAGGGCTGTGGAAATATTTTTTGGTTCCTATGTGCATCAGTTTTTTGTTTGCTGTATTAATAGGATTTGCGGCTTATGGGTTATCCGATAATCTTGCTGGTTTTTTAGCACGCATTTGGATCTGGGAAACAGGATCACAAACGTTTACCGCTTTCGCGGAAGTTTTAAGTGTGATCTTCATTGTTATCATAGGACTGTTAGTGTACAAGCACTTTGTAATGGCATTGAGCGCTCCATTCATGTCGCCGGTTTCTGAGAAGATAGAGAAATTCCTGTATCCAGATTTGCAGCAGGATGCCACGCACCGTGTTACTTCTAATGCTTCACAACTTTATCGTGGGGTCCACATCAATATCAGGAATCTGGGTTTTGAATTACTAATAACTATTCCATGTTTACTTCTTAGTTTGATTCCGGTTTTTGGGATTGTTTTTTGGATTATTGGATTTCTTGTACAATCGTATTACGCAGGATTTGGAAATATGGATTATACACTGGAACGCCACTTTAAGTACAAGGACAGCATTCGTTTTGTAAAGAGCCATAGAGGGTTTGCCATAGGTAACGGTATTGTTTTTAATGCGGTATTGTTGATTCCTATTATTGGAATAATTCTAGTGTTGCCCATATCTGTCACCGCAGCCAGTAAAACAACGCTAGAGCTGTTGCATCAACAAAAATTAGGTAGAGTTCCCTCGCCAGACGTTGCGGTATAAAGTAACTTTGTAGATTATACAGATTATATGGATTCCCAGAAAGACGCCTTTTATTCGTTCATTCAAGAACTTCAAGATACCATTACTGCCAGACTGGAACAGCTGGATGGTAAAGCCACTTTTCATCAGGATGAATGGCATCGGGAAGAAGGCGGTGGCGGTCTTTCAAGAGTTATTCAAGACGGTGATGTATTTGAAAAAGGAGGCGTTAACATAAGCGCTGTTCACGGTGCGCTTCCTGCAGCGATGCAAAATTATTTCAAAGTTCCTGATGCCGATTTTTATGCCACCGGAATCAGTCTGGTGATTCATCCTTTGAATCCTATGGTTCCCACGGTTCATGCAAATTTTAGATATTTTGAGATGTATGATAAGCTGGGTGAAATGGTGGATTGCTGGTTTGGTGGTGGACTGGATTTGACACCTTATTACCTGTTTGAAGAAGATGCTCAGCATTTTCATCAAGTTTGTAAAGACGTTTGTGATCGCCATGCCGTTGCTGATTATGAGCTGTTCAAAACTAAATGTGATGAATATTTCCACAATCCACACCGCAATGAGGCACGAGGAATAGGTGGACTGTTTTACGACTATTGTCGCGCAACAGACGAACACTCCATGAAGGACTGGCTCGAATTCCAAAAGGACATGGGAAGCCATTTCTTAGAAGCATACATTCCCATAGCGGAAAAAAGAAAAGATCTAGATTATACACCAGAAAACCGAAAATGGCAGGAAATACGCCGTGGTCGCTATGTAGAATTTAATCTGGTTCACGATAAGGGAACTCTTTTCGGTTTAAAGACAAATGGAAGGATTGAAAGTATCTTAATGAGTTTGCCACCTACGGTGCAATGGAAATATGACCATCATCCAGAAGCTGGTTCTAAAGAAGCAGAGCTTGTTGCCGTATTAGAAAATCCTAGAGAATGGGTATCCTAATACCCCAAATCTTAAAAGAAACTAGAGGTTAGAGACAGTGATCAAGAATTTGTAAAATTTTGTTTTGCTTACTTCGAAAAGCTTTGCACCGCGTCGCAAAACTTGATTAGTGAATGCCTATATTCATAAGGGTAGACTTAAGTCTACCCTTATGAATATATATATAATTGAGAATTACAAATTATCACTCGCAAACCACTCAGCATAGCTGGTTTCAGTTTCTCTTAAGCGCAAAGAAAATAACTGGATGTTTTCCGGTAATCTAGAAGAAATTTTCTCAGCAAAATCCTGAATCATCATTTCGCTAGTAGGCTGGTAATCGGCTAGGATTACATCGTGACCGCGAGATTTGAGCTCTGCCGCAAGTTCCACGTGTGGGGAGTTTTTATTAAAAACCGTAGCATGATCAAATGGATCTACCACTTCTTCTTTTACAATTTTCTTCAAATCGCCAAAATCGATAACCATTCCATATTTTACATTGCTGGAATCGTTGATGGGTTGCCCTAAAACTGTCACTGCAAGTTTATAGCTATGTCCATGTACATTGCGACATTTCCCGTCATAACCATGTAACGCATGGCCTGTTTCAAACGTAAATTCCTTAGTAATTCTAACAGTTCCCATTATCGGTTTTTAAAGAATTTTTTATAGACCACAACTACGATCAGAATAATTCCGATAAACAGAAAGATCCCAACGCCACCCATAAATCGAGAGAGCTCAATAAACCAATTACTTTCCTGGAGTAACACAAGCATGGATTTTAATTTTGTTGTAAAGATACTATTTTGGGGTTCATTATCGATGCTGGAGCTTGCGTTAGGGACCTGCCTGCTAAAAGACACGACAACCACGTTGTAATGAAAATCCTTTTTAGGGAATGCGCTGCAGCTCTTAAAAAGATTAAAACGGATAGCTCGCTAGCAGGGAACATTTTACATCATTATCAAAACAGACTAATTCGCTTTCGCGAAAGCGAAATCACATCTACATCAAACCATCTTATCCAGTCTTTTCTTGAACTTGAAATGTAGAAAAGCAGCCCTGCCAATCATCCATGCAAAAAATGCAAACCAGATCGCCTTGAGCTCAAAACCCAGATAATCAAATGCTAGTAAAACAGGCACAAAAATTACTAAGGTAACCATCAACAGAAGATTGCGCAGGTATGGTGCCTCGCCCCAACCCTTGAAAATACCATCATAAACAAAGGCAACGGCATTAATGGGTTGCATGATTAAAATGATGAAAAAGGTTTCAACAAACAGCGCGTCAACGCGAGCATCATCTGTAAACCAACTACCTATATAATTGTAAAACAACGCACAAAGGAGCGCTAAAACGATAGAAACACCTACACCAAACGTGTTTGTCTTGACCGCAAGATATTTCAGGGAAGCCCGATCCCCAGCTCCCAGCAATCTGCCGCCTATGGCATTTCCCGCATTAGCAAACCCATCGATAAAGAAGGAGAAAAACAGCCAGATGTTCATGAGAATGGCATGGGTCGCGGCTTCTTCCACTCCATAAGAATTTGCATATCTATAGGAGAGGTAGATGCAAACGTTGATCGCCACGGTACGCAAGAAGAAATTTGCCGTGAGTTTTATATGTTGGCCCAGTAGGAAGTGAGGTGTCCATTTGTGAATCCACAGGGAGAATGGGGTTCTTCTAAAGAAATAAAACAGAGCAATAATAAGCATGGTAGATTGTGCTATCAAGCTGGCAATAGCGGCGCCTTTCAGTCCCAAAGGATCTAGGACTCCTTCAATTCCATAGACCAACAAATAATCCAAAATGACATTAACAAGCGCACCAGAAATACTGGCAATCATTGCCCAGTGGGTATTCTGCAGCCCACGGAAAATCCCGAATATTGCAAAGGCACTCAAGGTTAATGGAAATCCTAACGCACGTATTTGATAATAGGAAGCGGTGAGTTCGAGAACGTCTCCCTTAGCACTGTACAAACTGAATATAAAAGTTGCCAGTGGCGCTGTTATAGCATAGATAATAATGCCCATTAAGATATTTATCCATATCACTTGTGGGATCAGATCATTGATTTTGTCTAGCGAATTGTTTCCCAGCGCTTTTGATACAATGCTGGATATCGAGGTTTTGGTTTGGGCGAGTGTCCATATTACCGTACTCAAAAAAGCTCCTGCCAGTCCAACAGCTGCCAGCGCATCCACGCTATTATTTTCCATGTTTCCTATGATCGCAATATCGGTAATGCTGATTACCGGCTCTGCAATCCCAGCGATAATGGCTGGAAACGCGAGTTTGAGAATATCATTTGTTGAAATGTTGATGGCTGGTTTCACGATGCAAACTTAGGATTTATGAATTCAATTACGCCTCGCAAAATCATCGGAAAGTGTATATTTGCCGTCTCAAATTTTGGGGGATTAGCTCATTTGGCTAGAGCGCTTGCCTGGCAGGCAAGAGGTGACCGGTTCGAATCCGGTATTCTCCACGATCACTCACGACTGCGTCGTGAATGAAAACATAAGAAGCCCATCAAGTAATTTCACTTGAATGGGTTTTGTTGTTTTTATGCACCAGCCTTTTTTTAGGCGGGCAGTTGTAATTGCAGTACTGGAGATCAACGGATCTGCAATCCGCTTTTTGAAATGTAGAAAAACTGGATCATACCTATTAAGAAGCCCATCAAGTAATTTCACTTGAATGGGCTTTGTCGTTTTTAGGCACCAGCCTTTTTTTGACTGGCAGTTGTAATTGCAGGACTGGAGATTAACGGATCTTTGTTCAGGCTTCTAGTTTACCTCTTTCAGGAAGTATTCTGTTTTCCTAAAAGGGAAAGTTCAACTCGATTTGTAATACGTATTTGACTTTTAAGTTCACCTACTTTGAAGTATCTCAAAATGTTTTTTAAAGATAATAAAGGGAGTTCTATGTCCATTTTCCTCGAAGGTGTGAATAAAATTGGCTTCTTTGCTTTTCAAATAATTTATTGTTTGTGATGGTATTACAACATCATCGTGAACTCCTAAAACAATAGTGTGTAAAATGCTCTCGTTACTGACCATTTCCACAGGCGGTTTGCGAATGTTATTTCTTTCTAATGATGGATTAAATAGTAAGCTGGGAATTTTAAATAAATTGCTTAGATGATAACCCAGATGACCACCCATACTACTTCCTATGATAAGATCAACTTTAGTTTCTTCACAGATTTTTTTCAGATCTGAAAAAATGTTTTCCGAATTATTTTCATAATTAAGAAGCGGGTGAAAAACAGCATGAGCTTCTTTAAGCCAGTCAATCTTATCAGATATATTTCTGGACATTAAACCATGTAAATATAGAATTGTCATTGTTTTCCTATTTGGGTTAGGTTATTCATCAAGTATTTAAAATATTGAATTATTTTAAAAAATTAATGGTGCACTGAACAGCTTGTCGCAAATCAGCTGGCATTAATTTGGATTCCCACGGGTGCGAGGCACCGAAGGTATGTCCCGCATTCCTAAGCAGCGATAATTGACCATAATTACTGGCTTTTTTCAATCGATAAGCATCATTGACGGGTACGGTTTCATCACCTGTTCCATGAACTATTAAATGTGGGATTTTAAGATTTGAAGCGGCGTTAAGAATGTTGAGTTTTTCCTTATTTATCTCAAAATCTTCATACATCTGATAATAGAGAGGCATGTCCTGATGCGTACGACCATTTTTCACATAGTAAACGCCGTCTTTTTTCCATTTTTCTAAATCTGCTCCAGATGGAAAGCGTTCTTCATAATCTGCCACGCCCGCCATGGTAACTATTTTTTTTATGCGGTGATCACTCGCCGCGGCAATGGTTGTAATCCCGCCAGCTCTGGAGTGACCTATAATATTTATTTGATCCTTAAATATGGGTAGGTCTGACAATTCTAACCAGTCTAGAACTCTTACTAAATCGCGAACTTCCAGGCTGTAATTATTGTTGCCGAATGCCTCAAGGTTTGGAAAGTCAATCGGTTGCTCTTGTGTGCCGCCATTGTGTGAGAAGTTAAATTTGATGAATAGGAATCCCGCTTTCGCGAAAGCGTCTCCCATTAAATTCCACGCTCCCCAGTCTTTATAACCTTTCAACCCGTGACAGAACACCACAACCGGCAGTTTATTTTCCGTAGGGGTAAAAGTGTAATCCAGCAAAATGGATTTTCCGTTTTCTGATGCAATTTGAATGTTGTTTTTTTGATTCATCATACAGGTTTTTCTATTAATGGAATTTCTGGATTGAATAACTCTCTGATTAAGTCTATGAGTTGGATTTCAAATTCATCTAAAACCTCGTTATCTATAGTTTTAAGCTCAAATCTAGTTTTGGGCTTCACAGCAAAAGATATAAATCCACTGTTGAAATTTTTAAAGCTAATGATTCCAGCTTCTGCAGTTTTCACAGAATGGCTTTTCATGTAGAGGTAAGCATACATCAAAACCTGAAAGGCTTTAGAACGCTCATAATCTGATATTAATACTGAATAATCATTATCTACGGCAACATTGCGCTGGTTCACGCTGCCGCTTTTATAATCGATAATACGTAATGTTCCATCAAGTCGATCAACGCGATCTATTTTACCGTGTAACTTAATGATCCCTATTTTAGGAATTTCAATAGAGGTACTCAATTCCTGTTCAACGCTTTCAATAATCAACTCCCTTCCCGCAGCGACCAACTCCCTATCGCTATTAATCATCTTTTTAACGTAGTGCAGTGACACTTCATAAATAATTTTATTCTTACCCGTCGGCTGAGATTGGGATAGATAGCATTTTTTATAGGCCAGATCTAACTCTAAAGGGATTTGTTTTTCTATGAGTTTGAAATCCGCATCGGTTAGTACTATTTTTTGATATTTTTGATATAAACGGTCCAGTGCCTCATGAATAATGGATCCCATTGTGTTTAATGCAATGTCTTCCTCTACATCTTCAAGATCTGAAATCGATAGGATTTTATTTGCAAAAAAATCGATCGGATTACGCACATATCCGGTCAATGAAGATGGCGAGAATCCTTTTGCTGCAATCTCTTTTAAACGGTCGAAATAAAGATCATTTTTAGTAATTTGTATAAGTTCGTTTTTTACGGCATTTACTTTGTGATAATAATTAGTTTGGGTTAGTTTATGATTAGGTAAAGTATCTGTTTCTAGTTGTAACAGGAATCTACTTTTCTCACCACCACCTAATGTGTCAGATTCTGAATTATATATAAAAGTTGCTTGATCACAGCGGTGTAATAATCTATAAAAGTGATAGGCATAAACGCTGTCTTTCTCTGTATACGTAGGTAATCCAAAGGAGCGTTTCATCTCATAGGGAATGTATGAAGAATGTGATTTTCCTGCTGGAAGTACGCCCTCGTTAACAGACAGCATTATCACATTTTTAAAATCGAGGGCTCTGGTTTCCAGTAATCCCATTAATTGTAGGCCTTTTATGGGTTCACCTATAAAATCTAGTTTTTTTAACGGTAAGATTTGTCTAAGTAAATAGGCGAGCGTCCTAAGGTCGTTTATGTTGTTGTTCTCTCTAACAAGCTGGATCAATTCATCCTGAACTTCCGTCATGCCTAGCAATTGTTCTAATTCGAGTTTCGAATTTTTTAAGGTCATTAATTGTTTCTTTAATTGCTCTAATAACTGATCGACAAGTTTCAAAATCTCTTTTGGGTCCTTGAGAGGAGTCATCAAAATGTGTAAAAAGGAACCAGTATCTGGCCTTAATTTCTCTAGATTCACATAGATTAAATTTTCTCTGCGTATCTTTTGAATTGCCTCAGAAACCTGAACCGGTGATAAGATCGAGGCAAAGGAGGATTCTAGAACCCGAATTATATTTTTATAGTAAAAACCATCAACACTATGCTCTTTATGTAACTTAAATATGTCGAGAAAAAAGGAGGAGATGGGCAATTGATCTAGACTCAAACCCATTGTGATGTTAAACGCCTTTACATTATCGGGCATGGCGCTTAATAATGGTAGGAGTAGAGCCTCATCGGCTAGAATTACCGCTGTTTCTTTTAGCTCTGCTTCTGATAGTACGGACAAATAAGAACTGGCTGCCTGCACCATTCCTAAATTACCTGTAGTACTAATGAAGTTTAATTCTTTGGGTTCTGAATAATTTTGAGATATAAAGTCAAGTTCTTTTCCTTTATAGTAACTCCAGTGATCGCGATGTTCTCTTATAAATTTTCCAGCTTCATGATAAGACCTATCAATAAAATAAGTATCAGCATCCCAGAAAATTAATGAGTTTCCTCGATTCAACATTAGTTGAATTATTTTTGATTCTGCAGTGTTAAGTGCGTTAAGTCCTATGAAAACAGTTAATTCTTGGGTTTTTTCAGGGTTCTCTACCGACTGCGCTTTCGCGAAAGCGGTTCTATAGGCAAGACCTTGATACGCCACTTTATTTGAGAAGAGAACCTCTGTTAAAGATGTATAATATTTATAGAGTTGTTTCCAAAAACTCAAATATTGAGTGATCATCTGAGTTGGATTTGCATCAAGGGACCAGTGTCTGTCCGTATCTAAAGCTTTAAAATTCCCTAAATAATCAAAGAATTGTTCTGTATCCACCAGATAGCGATCGATCTCATTAAAATCTTGTAGAATTGTGGGTGCCCAACCTATGAAAGTATCAAAGTTATCCCGCTTCCCTTCAGGCTCAACCATGCAATAAGCCTGATAGAAATAGGGTAGAATATCGAGATCTGCTAAAATATGCAAACCTGACTTTTCCTGAATAAAGTCCTCAATACTTTGCGTTTGAGGCTCGAAAACAGGTTGACTCAACTTTTTGGCTATGGCTTTATTTAAAAAAACACCCACTCGTCTGCTAGGCACCACATAATGGACACTCACGGGATCAATTCCTTGAGATGTCAGTTTATTTAATACGGTTTCTATAAAGGTATGCATGGTAATTATGAAGTTGAATCGATCTTAAAAATAAGGCATAAAAAAACGCCATCTGTCAAGATGGCGTTTCTAAAATGATTTTAAATTACTGAATTACTTTTTCAAGTTAATTTCAGTACGTCTGTTTTGTTGTTTTCCAGCTGCAGTACTATTGTCAGCGATAGGCTTACTCTCACCGAAACCTTCAGCAGATAATCTATTGCTTTCAATACCACCATTAACTAGATATCTAAGTACAGAATTAGCTCTTTCGTCAGATAATTTTTGGTTAGAAGCTTCAGATCCTACACTATCGGTATGACCGTCGATAGAAAATTTAGCATCTGGATACTTTTCTAAGATTGTAATTATATCCTTAAGAGTTTGAGCAGATTCCTTTTGGATAGAATACTTAGCTGTATCAAACAAGATTGTTCTAGCATAAGCATTCAATTGTTTTTGCTCTTCCATAGTTGGTACTGCAGGACGTGGACATCCTTGAAGTTCAGCAACACCTGCTTCATTAGGACATTTGTCATCTTTATCAGCTATTCCATCACCATCTGTATCAGGACAACCGTTGAATTTAGCTAAACCAGCAACAGTAGGACATTCATCATCTTTGTCAGCAATACCATCACCATCTGTATCAGGACATCCATTAAGCGCTACTAAACCTGCAACCTCAGGACATTCATCATCTTTATCAAGTACAGTGTCACCATCTGTGTCAGGACAACCATTGGTAGCAGCAGGACCTGCAACTAATGGACATGCATCCTCACTATCTTTTATACCATCACCATCAGAATCAGGACAACCATTGAATTGTTCTAGACCTGGAGTCTCAGGACATTCATCTTTATTGTCTGGAATACCGTCACCATCAGTATCAACAGCTCCCCATGCAAACTTAATCCCGGCTACATGCTGGAAGTGTTTAGGGCTTGCATCTTCAAATGCATGCTTGTAAGTAGTTTGAACATTAAAATAAACGCTTTCAGCTAATCTAATGTCAAATCCTACTGTACCATTAAAGGTACCGAAAGAAATGTCATCTATAAATTGATAAGAACCACCAATACCAAGGTAAGGATTGAATAAGTCGCTACCGTTGTAGATTTCACGAAGATTATATCTAAGTCCACCATCAAAACTGTAATATGCCATGTCACTTACTCTTGTGTCGCCTACTCGATCAATTTTGCTCAAAGAAGCTGCAAGAGTTGAAACAATACCATCACCAATATAATAGCCCACCTCAACACGAGTAGGGGCGGTTAAAATGTTATAGTGATCCACATTAAAGAATTCATCAAAGTATCCTCCTAATCCTTGATCTTCCTCACCTACGGGATAAAGATCAATAGCAGTGACACCTACAGAAACTGCAAAGCGGTTTGTCTCGTCTTGTGCTTGAACAATACCTGCAGAAAGCAAGATTGCACCAGCAATAAACAATTTAAAATAATTTTTCATGTTGGTTTAATTTAGATTTACAACTGAGCAAAAATAATTTGTTCTTAGTCAATTGCAAGCATTATGGTTTAAAATTATTGTAATTAGATAACTACCAAACGGATAAACTGTTAATTTTTGATAATATTTAGGGCTTTTCCTACTTTTTCAAAGGCATTAATAGCTTTATCCAGGTGTGCTTGAGAATGGGCAGCACTTAATTGTACTCTAATACGAGCCTTTTCCTTAGGTACTACGGGAAAAAAGAAGCCAATTACATAAATTCCTTCCTCCAGCAACATATCTGCCATCTTCTGTGACAGTTTTGCATCGTATAACATTACGGGAACAATTGCGCTCTCTCCATCGACAAAATCAAAGCCTAATTTTTGCATTCCTTTTTTGAAATAGGCGGTATTCGATTGCACTTTTTCAATTAGGTCAGTGCTGGAATCTATCAGTTCTAAAGCTTTTATGGAAGCGCCTACAATAGAAGGTGCTAGAGAATTAGAGAAAAGGTAAGGTCTTGAACGCTGGCGTAAGATTTCAATCACCTCTTTATTTGCACAAGTATAACCACCCATTGCACCACCCAAAGCTTTTCCTAATGTCCCTGTCACTATATCGATGCGACCTAGTACACCTTTAGCTTCTAGAGATCCACGACCTGTGTCACCTAAGAAACCTGCGGCGTGACATTCATCTACCATTACAAGTGCGTCATACTTATCTGCGAGATCACAGATTTTATCTAGAGGAGCTAATATCCCATCCATGGAAAATACACCGTCAGTTACAATCACCTTATGACGCGCTCCATCTTCATTAGCCTGCTTTAATTGCTTCTCCAGGTCAGTCATGTCTGCATTTGCATAACGGTATCGCGCTGCTTTACATAAACGAACGCCATCAATAATGGAAGCGTGATTTAAAGAATCTGAAATGATAGCATCCTCTTTTCCTAATAACGGTTCAAATACACCGGCATTAGCATCAAAACACGCTGCATATAATATGGTGTCTTCCATACCATAGAAATCGGCAAGTTTTTGTTCTAGTTCCTTGTGAATATCTTGAGTTCCACAAATGAATCGTACAGAACTCATTCCAAAACCATGACTGTCGAGTGTATCTTTAGCTGCTTGTATCACCTCTGGATGTGAGGAAAGACCTAAGTAATTGTTGGCACAGAAGTTAATAACCTCGCTGCCGTCTTCTAAAGTGATTACCGCATCTTGAGGCGATGTGATAATGCGCTCCTTTTTATAAAGACCGGCGTCCTTTATCTCGTCCAGTTCTTTTTGTAGAAATTCTTGAATTGCTCCGTACATAATATGCTTCTTTTCTCACAAAGATAACGACTATAAAACATCTAGCTCCAGCTCACGATGTTCAAATCGTCTGTATAGATTAAGATCTTGCGATCAATCGTATATCCCATAGAGATCAATAATGTGCCATAACCTTCAAGCTGTAATTTATGTTTCTCATTCTCGCCACCCGTTTTGTAATCTATAATGATTATGGATTTTCCTTTTCTAACTAATCGATCTGGAATAGCCTTACTACCATCGGTTTTTAAAATTCCTTTTTCATTGATTCCATCAACTCCTTTTTCATAATAGATTGCTAGATCAGGATGAAAAATGATTTTTCTTATTTTATCAATCAATTCTTGGCCTTCAACATCAGTAAAGCTGCGATCCAGTGTCACAGCGTCCTCAACATCTTCTAGGCCTGCAACGTCTGATAATAGCGACAAGTAATAATGCAATTGCGTTCCAGCTTCAATTGCATCAATGGCACCGCTTGCCCATAACAACCCTTTACGCGTAGAAAATGTAGACCTATTGGTCAAGTGACTTACAAAATAGCTGTCCATCAATTCGCTTGTAGCCACCGCAGTTTTTTTAGAGATTTTAAGAGAAGATCCATTTTGTGCTGTCTTATAGCCGTTCTTTTCTTCAAGTTCCCAACTGGATTTATCGATGAACTCCATCAGTAATTTGCTGTAGTTTTTCTTTTCCTTTTTATTTTCAAGACAACTCACATACAGCTGTTCCTTAGCACGCGTAAAGGCTACATATAAGGTATTGATCTGATCCATTTCTGCTTTTGAAAGTTGTTCTAAGTACATTTCTGACGCTGGCTGTGGATATTGTAAACACTCTTTCTTAAGCGAAATATACAGGTGTTCAAATCCTTGATACTCCTCTGCTGTTACTGGCATCCATCCCGTAACATCTCTCGCATCATCTAGAATCACATCACAATAGGGAACGATTACTACTGGAAATTCTAGACCTTTAGACTTGTGAATTGTCATTATCTGGACTGCTGTAGGATCATCTGCGGCAGGAACGCTCAAGCCATTTTGCTTGTGTTCCCACTGCTCTAAAAATGCTGATGCGGTCTTTTGAAGTCCTGCGGCAAATTCAAATACAAATTCCAGAAATGCCTGCAACCTCATGTCATGATTCTTTAATAAATCCAGTGCGACTGCTGCTTTTTCGGTTGCTTGAAATAAGGGCGCTTTCGCGAAAGCGAGATAGACATCACCCTCACTACTCAATATATTTTTAGAAATATCCTTAAGACTGGTATGCAAATGTTCCTGGATAAAATCATGGATGTCACCCAAGTTTTGTAGGAGGGCATATTGCAATAAAAATTCATAACGTGGCTGTTGCTGCTCTGGATAGAGACACATTCTCATGTATTGAACCAGCAATTGAACGCGTGGTGAAGCCGCTACTAATAAACTATCGCTGGAAACCACGCTCATATCGTTGCGCACTAAATATTGCGCAATTTCATCGCCTTGTTTCTTCTTACGTACTAAAACACAGATCTCATTAGGTGCAAAACCAGCATCAAGTGCCTGATCTATTTGCCGCTTGACGTGCAGCGGGTAAATGGTATTTAATTCTTCATCTTCTTCTAACGCCTCCTTTTCATCGCCGTCTAAAAAGTCGATCTGAACATATCCGCCGGTTTTATGAGTGGGTTCTTGATGAAGGTATTCTTGATAGAGGTTTTTATAAAGCTCGCTGCTGAGGTATCCACCATAATGATTGAAAAAGGCATTGTTGAAAGAAATAATGCCATCATAACTGCGCCAGTTTGTACCTAGCGTTACATTACTTTTCTCTTGCATGAACAGTTGATCACCAGTGAGAATATTTAGAAACTGATCTGCATCGCCACCTCGCCATCGATAAATGGATTGCTTTGCATCACCTACCAGCATAAGGCTACCGCGAGTACCATCAGGACGTTCCTGACTAATAGGATTTTCAATAAGCGGCATGAGGTTTTCCCATTGCATGCGACTGGTATCCTGAAATTCATCCACAAAGTAATGACGGTAGCGCTCGCCTAATCGTTCATAAACAAATGGTGCGGGCTGATCTTTTATCTGTCTCGATAGAATGCCATTAAATTCATGTATAGGCACGATCTGCTCATCTGCTGTAATTTTATCTATTTCTTTGATCAGTTCATTGAGTAGAGAAAGCGCAGTGATACTGGATAATGCATTGCGATGCATTGAAATAACACCGGATTGTTCTTGAAATTCCTGAATGAGACTTGCAAGTTCTGCCTGTTTATTATCTATTAAATCCTTATTCCCAGCTGCACTAGTTCCCGCAACCGATTCTGTCAAGGCTTTGTCTAAATATTTTTGCTGCCCATTGGGAGGTATGTTGTTTTCAGCAATCTTTTTAATCCATCCATAAATACCTCTAGATTTTCCCGAGAAATCATCTGATGTTAGACCATTAGAATCATAATAGGAAATGAGGTCTTTACCTTGTTTCACCAGGCTTGTTTCGGCGCTGTTGATTAATTCATATAATTTTTTGCGTAATAGCAGAAAATCGGCAATGGTTTTTGTCTTGAGATGTTCTAGATAATGATAATGAGATTCACTCAAAATCAAACGGGCCACATTGTGTAGGTCAAATTCAATATCCCAACTTTTTCCTTCGTCAATTTTAGAAAGGGAGAATTCGATGAGTAATTTAGTCAGTTGTTTTTCTTTCCCAGCTCTTGAGAGCAGGTTATGAATAGCTTTAGAAATCAGGCTATCGCTATCCAACTCAATTTCAAAACCATCTGGCAACTCCACTTCGCGAGCAAACGTCCTTAGAATCCTGTGATTAAAACTGTCAATGGTGACAATATCAAACGCCGCATAGTCGTGCAGAAGTTTCTGCTCGATATTGATTGCTTTAGTCCGCAGTTGGTCATCGTTCATTCCAGTTTCTATCTGGATGTGATCTTTGATGGTCTGTAATTCTTCAGGTAAATTTTTCTGAGTTAAATGATGCAAGTTCTCTAGGATGCGCTGCTTCATTTCGGCCACCGCTTTATTTGTAAATGTTACCGCCAGGATTTCTCGATAGCCATTGTGGAAATTGCTTTTGAAGAGTAATGTCAAATAATCTCTTGCAAGAGTATATGTTTTTCCTGAACCTGCGCTGGCGCTATAGAATGTAGTGGGCTGATGCTGCATACCCAAATTTACCAATTAATGATCATTGTTATAGGTATGAAGGCGGTAGAAAGATAAAAGACTTTAGAGGGTAGTTGTAGCGTGGGAAAACGGATTGAGTTTTGAGTCATCCTACCGAAATGTCAAAATTAGATTAAGAAAAGCTCTCCTCTAGGGAAATGTCCGATGGGTAAAGGTGATCCTATCGGTACTTGTTAGCTAAATTGATTTCAGAACCAGCCCATCAAAAAGTCTTTTCCCACCGTTAATGTTTATGCATATTATAACACCTACAATTTTATGTAAAGCCATTGTTGATGTAACTTTATACCTAAGCACTGAATAACTAACTAAAAATATAAAATAATGGCTTTCGAATTACCAAAATTAGATTACGCATATGACGCGTTAGAACCAAGTATAGATGCAAAAACAATGGAGATTCACCATACAAAGCATCATCAAGGATATACTGATAAATTAAATGCCGCAATTAAAGGCACAGAATACGAAGGGAAGACAATTGAGAACATTCTCAAGAATGTTGACATGGAAAACAAAGCAGTTAGAAATAATGGCGGCGGATTTTATAACCACAGCCTTTTCTGGAAAATCATGTCTCCAAATGGTGGAGGTCATCCTTCAGGCGAATTGAAAACAGCGATCGAAAAAGAATTCGGTAGCTATGAAGAATTCAAAACTAAATTTGAAGAAACGGCTAAAGGCCAGTTCGGTTCAGGTTGGGCATTCTTATGTGTTCATGAAGGTGGGAAAGTAGCCATTTGTGGATGTCCTAATCAGGACAACTCCTTAATGCCTGGTGTAGGATGTGGTGGAACACCAGTTCTAGGATTAGACGTTTGGGAACACGCATACTACTTGAAATATCAAAACAAACGCCCAGATTACGTGAGCGCATTTTTTGATGTTATCAACTGGGAAGAAGTTTCAAAAATCTATGCTCAGAATAAATAGTCTGTAGCAACTCAAATCAAGAAAGCCCTTTGAATGTAGATTCAAAGGGCTTTTTTTATTTTCCAATATAATGTTTAGAAACGACTATAGTATCTGCCCATAAGTCTCCAACTCTTTGATGATATTCTGTACTTTGTATAACAACAAACCCTACCAAACCAAAAAAGAACATATCAATTGGATCTAATAAATGTCTTTTGAAAGACTCAAGAAATGTTAGTTTTCGATTGATTCCACTTTTGGGTATGGGCTTGATACCGACAATAGTGTTTCCAAAAGTTGCACCGAGTTTTATCTCTACACCTACAGTAAGTACAGACCAACAACCGAAAATAAGAATAGAATAAAGACCATTCATTGAGCTAAGCCCATTTTGATCTTTTGGGATTAGGTAAAGAATCATAATAATTGATAAAAAATAAATTAATGCGTAGTCTATCAATCCTGCGAAAAATCTTCTTCCTAAAAATGATTTCATTACTACTATCTTAATTATCAATAAGCCCGTTCATCATTCTTCTCATAGAAATTGATAAAGGCTTTATTTACGACACGATTTCCACCATCTGTTGGATAGTTTCCTGTAAAATACCAATCCCCTAAATTCTTAGGGCAAGCTTTATGAAGATTATCCACCGTTTGATAGATCACATCAACTTTTGCATTAATTGTTTCATCAGAGAGTAACTCTGCTATTTTGTCTGAGATTTCTTCATATGTAAATGGATCGTAGAATTCCTTGACATAATTGATGACATCGCGATCTTCGTATTCTAATTGTAATTTACACTTCTCGTAAACTTCTTTTATGACTGATTCCGTCCCGCGGTCTTTGTGCAAATGCAGTGCTGCTTGAAAGGCAACTAATCCTTCCAGTCGTGCCATATCAATCCCATAACAATCAGGATATCTGATTTGTGGTGCACTCGATACAATCACAATGCTTTTAGGGTTCAATCGATCCATCATTTTGAGAATGGATTTTTTCAAGGTAGTACCGCGAACTATGGAATCATCAATGATCACTAAGTTATCAGTAGGTTTGACCACACCATAAGTAACGTCGTAAACGTGTGCCACTAGATCATCGCGGGAGGAATCCTCTGTAATAAAGGTGCGCAGTTTTGCGTCTTTAATGGCAATTTTCTCAGTGCGCAGCTTTCGCGAAAGCGTCTTTTCAACCTGCTCCGCAGTTAGTTTGCCTTCTCCAGCAAGAATGGCATCTCTTTTCTGCTCGTTTAAAACTTGGTGTCCAGCTTCGATCATCCCGTAGAAGGAAGTTTCTGCTGTATTTGGAATGTAAGAGAAAACGCTGTGATCAATGTCACCACCTATTTTCTCCATGATTTTAGGAAATAATAATTTCCCAAGCATTTTGCGTTCCTGATAGATTTCTGCATCGCTACCGCGGGAGAAATAAATGCGTTCAAAAGAACAAGCCTTGCGTTCTAGTGGCTCGCTAATCTGATCTAAAGTCACAGTACCATCTTTCTTAATGATGATCGCTTTACCAGGGTCTAGTTCGTGAACGTCCTCAAATCTGGCATTAAACGCGGTCTGGATTACTGGGCGTTCACTTGCTACTACCACAACCTCGTCATCCTGATAATAATAAGCGGGCCTTATGCCAGCGGGATCGCGCAGTAAAAAGGCATCACCGTGTCCCATTAAACCACCCATCGCATAACCACCATCCCAATCGCGGGCACTTTTACGTAGGATTTTAGCAACATTGATTTCTTCGGCGATTTTAGGAGAAGCTTCAATTTTTGAAAATCCTTTCTTCTTAAATTTCTTGTATAATTTCCGAACCTCGTTGTCCTGGAAATGCCCCACTTTTTCCATCACCGTTACGGTGTCTGCCATATCTTTGGGGTGTTGACCTAGTTCTACGAGCTTATTAAAAAGCTTAGCAACGTTTGTCATATTGAAGTTACCAGCCATAATCAGGTTGCGATGCATCCAGTTATTCTGCCGTAAAAAGGGATGAACCGCTTCTATGGAATTTTTACCAAAGGTTCCATAACGCACGTGTCCCATCAACAATTCTCCCACATAGGGAATGTTCTTTTTTTGAGAATCAACATCATCCTTCATTTCTGGATGAGCCACCATTTCTTCATTGATCCGATTATTAATCTGCGAAAAAATATCTTGAATAGGTTGTGATTCATTGCTGCGCACTCGAGAAATGTAGCGTTCCCCAGGTTTCACATCTAACTTGATACTAGCAAACCCAGCGCCATCCTGACCGCGGTTGTGCTGCTTTTCCATCATTAAGTACATCTTGTTGATGCCGTAAAATGCCGTGCCGTATTTTTCCTTATAATATTCCAGCGGCTTTAACAACCGGATTAAAGCAATACCACATTCATGTTTTAATTCATCGCTCATAGCACTCAGGGGAAAATAGAGTTAAAAAAAGCCCGAAAATCTTTCGGGCTGGTGTTTATATTAGTTTGTTATTTCAAATTTCGTTAGCGACTTGAATTGCTCAAGTCTGCTGCTGATCTCGTCATTCGTAACCGTTTGCATTCTCTCGGTTCCAAACTTCTCTACCGCAAAGGAGGCAAAGTTTGATCCATAAATAATCGCACGTTTCATGTTTTCAAAACTGTAATCTTTACTTGCTGCAAGGAACCCAGCAAAACCACCGGCAAATGTATCTCCAGCTCCAGTAGGGTCAAAAACTTCTTCTAATGGTAAAGCGGGTGCAAAAAAGATATCTCCTTTATGGAATAACAAAGCACCATGCTCTCCTTTTTTGATAACTACAAACTTAGGACCCATCTCATGAATCTTCTTCGCAGCAGTTACAAGGCTGTACTCACCAGATAATTGTCTTGCTTCTTCATCATTAATAGTGATAACGTCAACTTTGGCAATGACCTCTTTCAATAAATCCAGTGCGCTGTCCATCCAGAAATTCATAGTGTCTAGAATGTGAAGATCAGCATCCTTAGTTTGCTCGATCACTCCCAATTGTACTGCTGGATGTAAATTCCCTAGCATTACTACATTCGCATCCTTAAATTGTTCTGGAACTACTGGTTTAAAATCGGCTAGTACATTGAGTTCTGTGGCAAGTGTGTCGCGCGTGTTCATATCATTATGATATTTACCACTCCAGAAAAAAGTTTTCCCGTCTGCAACGATCTCGATTCCTTCAATATTCATTCCTCGATCTTCCAGCATCGTTAGGTAGTTTTCTGGAAAATCTCCACCTACAACGCTCACTAATCCTACCTCAGTATTGAAATGTGAAGCTGCTAACCCGATAAAGGTTGCCGCACCACCTAGAATTTTATCTGTTTTGCCGAATGGCGTCTCAATCGCATCAAATGCTACCGTTCCTACTACTACCAATTTACTCATCAAGAAGAATTTTGTGCAAAAATAAACTTTTTAGATGGCAAAACTGCTGGCTAGAATCACAAGGATTTATGATTCTATAGAAGCAATCTCTTTCAACGCATCGCTTTCAATCCTAGATTGCTTGTAATCATTCACAGCAACGTCTATCATAGCTCTTGCAATAGTTTGAGGATGAATGGTGCGGTACTTTTTAAAACTTCCAACTAACAATGGATCGATCAATTTCTGGAATTTTCCCCATAGATCTTCAAAGGTTCTTTTTTCTTGTCGATCGCCACTTATAAGTGCAGGCTGTACAAAATAACAACGCTCAAATTCAAGTTTTTCAATGTCCCGCTCCATCTCGCCTTTCCCTTTATTATAACTGAATCTGCTATTAGGGTCTGCTCCTAGCGCAGATATAGCAATTACCTTATTTATGCCGTTTTCTCTCGCCGTTTTTGCTACATCTACAGGTAAATCGTGCTCAATGCGATAATATTCCTCAGAATCTGGCGTATTAGCTTTAGTTGTTCCCGTGCAAATAAAAAGATGATCACCTTGAAGTTCCTCTTTATACGTTGTGGGATCAAATAAATCTGCAAGATAATTCTCGTGCTTTGGGTGGTTGTTGGGAATACGCTTTCGCGAAAGCGTAATTACTTTCTCATACCTGCTATCTTCTAGCAGTTGTAGTAATAATGTAGAACCTACTAGTCCTGTTGCGCCGATGATAACCGCGCTTAATCCTTTATTTTCCATACCTACAATGTATCACATGAAGCTCATTAATTGTCTTAGTTTTTAGCCAAGATTTAGTCAGCTGGACATTCATGAAACGACTAATTTTGCGATATGTCACTTGAGGATCGGAAAATTATACATGTGGATATGGATGCTTTTTATGCGTCTGTAGAACAGCTTGATGCGCCAGAATTGAGAGGTAAACCTATTGCGGTAGGTGGAGGTAGCCAGCGCGGCGTGGTCGCTGCGGCAAGTTATGAAGCACGTAAATATGGTGTGCGCAGCGCCATGCCCAGTGTAACAGCAAAGCGTTTGTGTCCAGATTTGATTTTTGTAAAAGCCAGGTTTGAACGATATCGTGAAGTTTCCCAACAGATAAGAGAGATATTTTTAGATTATACAGACCTGGTCGAGCCGCTATCTCTAGATGAAGCTTATCTAGATGTTACTGAAAATAAACTCCATTATCCCAGCGCAACTATTATCGCTTATGATATACGACGGCGGATATATGAAACTACAGGATTGACGGCAAGTGCTGGAATCTCGGTAAATAAATTTATTGCCAAAGTCGCTAGCGATTACAACAAACCCAATGGACAAAAAACGATTGTTCCTGATGAGGTTTTAGAATTTTTAGAAGAACTGGAAATTCGCAAGTTTCACGGCATAGGAAAAGTGACGGCTGAAAAAATGTACCAACACGGCATTTTCACCGGCGCAGATCTCAAGACTAAGCCAGTTGAATATCTTGCAGAGCATTTTGGGAAAAGTGGGGTATATTATTTCAACATCGTTCGTGGAATCCATAATAGTGCCGTAAAGCCAGATAGAATCCGTAAGTCGCTGGGAGCTGAGCGTACTTTTTCAGATAATATTTCTAGCGAAATCTTTATGATGGAACGTCTAGACCATATTGCGGAAGAAATAGAAAAACGACTTGCTAAAAATGAAGTCGCAGGAAAAACCATCACTTTAAAAATCAAATACAGCGATTTCAAAATGCAGACTCGCAGTAAGACTGTTTCTTATTTCGTTTCTAAAAAGGCGGAGATATTAGAAATCGCTACGGAGCTGGTACGGCAAGAAAGTTTTAGAGAAAGCGTCCGGTTACTGGGATTGTCTCTTAGTAATCTCAATACAGAAGATAAAGAAGAGGAAGACCTTGTAGAGGTTCAATTAGAATTTTTGTTTTGAAAAATCTTAAACTCAACTTGATTGCTAATTTCGGATAGAAAATAAATGAAAAAGCTTCTATTCCTGGAAATAAGAAACGTGTACAAATTAGGCGAAAGCGAACTCTTTTCGGAAAGGTGGGCAAAGAGAGCGAGAGCGAACTTAGACAAGAAAGGGCGAAGGTGCATAAAGTCTATACTTAGTTCCAAATCGGAAAGAAACTTTCTTGATAATCGATAGAGGTCAAAGCAAAGCAATAAAATCACAAAAAAAACGCTGGTAAAACTCAAAGGTTTTAACAGCGTTCATAATATTCAGTTTTCTAGTTCTTTCGCCTTCATCTTCACCAGTTACTCAATTTCACTAACTCGTAACGTATTCACCATTCCTTTATCGGTTACTGGCATCGCGGCGAGATTTATCAGGAAATCCCCTTTTTCAACAAACTTATTTTCCACGGCAAATTGATTGACGTCCTCAATAGTCTCATCAGTACTTACAAAACGATTGTAACTAAATGCTTGAACTCCCCACAGTAAACTAAGCTGTGTTAGGATTCTGCTATTACTGGTAAAGGTTAAGATATGAGCTGCTGGTCTCCATGCACTTATTTGGAATGCCGTGTAACCACTGTTTGTCATAGTAGTTATGGCTTTTGCATTGATCTCGTTAGCCATTTTAGCAGCGTGATAACATACTGATTTCGTGATGTAACGTTTAGTTTTTATGTGCGGCGCCTCGTGAGGAACTTTTATCAAGTCACTATCTTCAACACTGCGGCAGATGCTTGCCATTTTTTCAATAACCTGAACTGGATATTGACCTACAGAAGTCTCTCCAGATAACATTACAGCATCAGCACCATCCATGACAGAGTTTGCCACATCATTTACTTCTGCTCTGGTGGGTGTTAAACTGGTAATCATCGTTTCCATCATTTGCGTGGCGATAATTACAGGAATACGAGCTTTTTTTGCTTTTAAAACCAGTTGCTTTTGAATCAATGGTACTTCATGGGCAGGGATCTCAACTCCTAAATCTCCACGAGCTACCATTAAACCATCACAATAAGCAACGATTTTATCGATATTTTGAACTGCTTCAGGTTTTTCGATTTTGGCGATAATCGGAATTTTATGCTCAGAATGTTCGCCTATCAATTCTTGAAGCTGGATTAAGTCACGACTGTGACGTACAAAAGATAATGCCATCCAATCCACCTGAAGTTCACAAGCAAATTTTGCATCAATAATGTCTTTTTCTGTTAAGGCAGGAAGGGAAACATTAGTTTGTGGGAGGTTAACTCCTTTTTTAGAACGTAGTGGACCACCTTGTATAACTTTTGTTAACACGTTGCTCTCGCGGTCAGTTTTAACGACTTCAAACATGAGCTTACCGTCGTCTAACAAGATTCTTTCACCTGCTTGAACATCTTTAGGAAAATGATCATAGTTCATGTAAACACGCTCTGCTGTTCCTTTGAATGGCTTTCCAGTAGAAAATGTAATGTGATCACCAGGATGCACAACAATTTCTTCAGCCATAACACCTACACGCAATTTAGGTCCTTGTAAATCTCCCAAAATGCCTACCGCAAACCCATGTTCTTCATTCAGTTCCCTTATCATTTGTACTCGTTCTCGTACGTCAGCATGATCTGCATGAGAAAAATTAATACGGAAAACGTTCACTCCCGCAATTATCATTTTCAGTAATACATCTTTAGTCGCCGTTGCAGGACCTAGAGTTGCAACAATTTTAGTCTTTTTAGGAATACTCTTCATTATTCAAATATTAAATTGTCACTGTGTTTGATAGACAAATAATCTATCTCATAAACAGAAATGACTTGGGGGATTTCGATGATGTCTTTGAGCAGTTTTTCTAAAGGATAATGCTCAGCATCCTTTTCAATTTTAATCAGGTAATCTACTTTTCGGTATTCCTTTATTAGTGTTGTTTTAACTACTGTAGGTTCCTCATTGTCAAACAAACTTCCTGAGCTTGACACCTCTTTATGTTGAGCCTTACAATGATTTGCCACTAAAATGAGATTAACGTTGTGCTCTACATCTTCATAGAGGTAAACTGGAAATTGTGCTACATATTCCTGCATATTGACATCCTGATCTCTGGCTTCTCGTTTAAAAGAAATTTTTAAATGCCTGTTGATCAAAAAAGCCATGCGGTAGGGCTCCACACTGGCGTGTATTCCTATGAGAACAAATGGATCTTCCTCTATTTCCCAACCTGCAATTTTATGTAGTCCCATAGTAACCACAAAGGTAAAAGACAATCTACAACATTGCAGCTTGTAGCTAGTTATTATCAGCTGTTTATCTGCGAAAACGTTTAAGTAATTGAAGTCGCATTAATTACATGCTGTCCTTACCCACTACATGCCTGATAAAAGCGTTAGGAAAAAAGAAATTTTAGCGGAAGCAAAATAATAGCTTCCATCTTAATTTATAGTCACAATCCTTAACTAAGAGCTAGATATCTTATCCTGCAAAGCAAAAAACGCTCTTTTACTAGCTTTTTCTTCTGCCTTTTTCTTAGATGTTGCTCGAGCCTTAGCAATGACTCGTTTATCTATAGAAAGCTTTACGGCAAAGTGTCTTACTTCATTATGACCGGTATCTTCATACACATGAAAATCAAAAGAATTTTTGTTTTTCTGACACCATTCAATTAGCAAGCTTTTATAGGAAATAACTTTCCCGTTGAGAATCTCAATATCGACATAAGGAGCTACAACCTTTTTGCAAATAAACCTTTTACAAGTTTTATAACCTTTATCGAGGTAGACTGCGCCAATTAATGCTTCAAATAAATTGCCATGAATATTATTGCCAAAATGCTTTTTAGGAACCTGGGTTTGTGCAAAAGAAATAAGGCCAAAATCTTGACCCAACTCATTCAAATGTTCCCGACTCACTATCTTAGAACGCATTTTAGTCAAATAACCTTCATCGCCGCTAGGAACCTCGTTGTAAATATATTCTGCAATCACGGCTCCCAGTATAGCGTCTCCCAGAAATTCTAAACGTTCATAGCTTAAAACGTTTCCATCATCACCTTTAAGTCCCATAGATTTATGGGTAAAGGCTGTCTGGTACAGCAGCATATCTTTAGGAGAAAATCCAGTAATTCTTTTAATTCCTTCTTGCAGAGTCTCGGTTTCTTTATTGGGTAGTTTTCGAGATTTGAAAAGGCTTTGGATACGATTCATCTGTTTTTGCAGATCCTAGATCTTTCTAAAAGCGATACAACAGTTATGACCGCCGAAACCGAAAGTATTGCTAAGCGCAACATTTACCTCTCGTTTTTCTGCCTGGTTAAGGATTAGATGTAAAGAAGGATCTATGTTCTCATCAGCAGTAACGTGATTAATGGTAGGAGGAATAATCCCATGATTAATCGCCATAACACTGGCAATCGACTCAATAGCTCCAGCTGCACCTAATAGATGCCCTGTCATTGACTTTGTAGAATTGATGCTAATCTTAGGAGCGTGATCACCAAAAACAGCTTTAATAGCCTTCAGTTCTGCCACATCACCTAATGGAGTAGAAGTACCGTGCGTGTTGATGTGATCTACATCCTCCGCTTTAATACCGGCATTTTCTAAGGTATTTTTCATTACCGCCATAACGCCTTTTCCTTCAGGGTCAGGTGCAGTAATATGGTAAGCGTCGCTAGAGAAACCACCACCGATGACTTCGGCATAGATTTTTGCTCCGCGTGCTTTTGCGTATTCGTAACTTTCCAAAACTAGAGCTCCAGCACCTTCACCCAGTACAAATCCATCTCTAGTCGCATCGAATGGCCTACTGGCAGTTTCTGGACTTTCATTGCGGGTAGATAAAGCATGCATGGCATTAAAACCACCCATACCAGCTTGCGTGATAGCAGCTTCAGAACCACCTGTAATTATTACATCACAATGACCTAACCTTATATAATTAACAGCATCCAGCATAGCGTTAGCACTGGAAGCACAAGCAGAAACCGTCGTGTAGTTAGGTCCCATAAAACCATACTTGATGGAAATGTGGGCTGGAGCGATATCTGCAATCATTTTAGGGATGAAGAATGGATTAAAACGCGGCACACCGTTACCGGCAGCAAACGCCTTGACCTCTTCTTGGAATGTTTCTAGACCGCCTATTCCAGCACCCCAGATAACTCCGACCCTATTTCTATCAATAGAGTCGGTGTCTAATCCAGAGTCAGCAATAGCCTCATCACCAGCAACCACAGCGTACTGTGCAAACCGGTCCATGCGCCTTGCTTCCTTGCGGTCCATGAAATCTTCAACATTAAAGTTTTTGATCTCACAAGCGAATTTTGTCTTGAAATGTTCGGTATCAAAATACGTGATAGGAGCGCAACCGCTCTTACCTGCCTTTAATGCCTCCCAATATTCCTCTAGGTTATTGCCTATAGGAGTAAGGGCACCCATTCCAGTTATAACAACTCGCTTCAATTCCATGTACTCTTAATTAAGCTTTTGCTTCTTCTATATAGGAAACAGCTTGACCTACAGTAGCAATGTTTTCTGCTTGATCGTCTGGGATCTGGATATCAAATTCTTTTTCGAATTCCATGATCAGCTCGACGGTGTCAAGTGAGTCAGCGCCTAGGTCGTTTGTGAAGCTCGCTTCAGTTACTACCTCGTTTTCGTCTACTCCTAGTTTATCAACGATAATCGCTTTAACTCTTGATGCAATGTCAGACATAATAATCTTGTTTTAATTTTAATGAATGGCAAAAATAACAAACTTTGGGACAAAATAGCAGTTCTTTGATTTAAGTGGACAATCATCTGTCATTTTTTTAGACCACTTCCCAACCTCATCCCTATATTTAACCCATGAAGAAACTCGTACTTTTTGCAAGTGGCAGTGGTTCAAACGTTCAGGCGATACTAGATCATTTCACTAATTCTGACCAGATTCAAGTCTCTCTGATATTGTCTAACAACCCACTAGCAGGTGTTTTAGAACGGGCCAAAAAGGCCCAGGTGGAGTGTTTAGTATTTAATAAGTTTGCTTTCGCGGAAGCGGGCTCCATCCACAAAATACTGCAACAAATCAATCCAGACCTGATCATTCTCGCGGGCTTTTTATGGAAAATACCCAATTTCATGGTGACAGAATTTTCTGAAAAAATTATAAATATCCATCCAGCACTTCTTCCCAAATACGGAGGGAAAGGCATGTATGGCAGTCACGTTCACAATGCTGTGGTCGCAAATCAAGAGGTAGAAAGCGGGATTACCATCCATTATGTCAATGAGAATTATGATGAAGGCGCGATCATCAAACAGGCCGTTTGCAACATTCTTCCTTCAGACACTCCAGCTGACGTTGCCCGTAAAATCCACGATCTGGAACAGCAATATTTTCCCATAACCATTGAAAAACTGTTGCAGTGAAAGAAGAAGTACATATATATACAGACGGCAGCTCGCGTGGGAATCCAGGCCCAGGAGGTTACGGGATCGTCATGGAACAAATAGGACGCAATTTTAAAAAGGAGTTTGCCCAGGGCTATCGCAAGACGACCAATAATCGTATGGAATTGCTTGCCGTTATTGTTGCTCTAGAAAAAATAAAAAGACCAGAAATCCCGATCACGGTTTTCACCGACAGTAAATATGTGAGCGATGCGGTCAATAAAAAATGGATCGATGGCTGGATCAAACGCAAATGGAAAAACGTTAAGAATGTCGATCTGTGGAAACGTTTTATAAAGGCCTACAATCAAGCACCAGCAAAATTTACCTGGATCAAAGGCCACAACGATCACCCGCAAAACGAACGCTGCGATCAACTGGCAGTTTATGCCGCCACGCATAAAAAAAATCACCTAGTTGACGAAGGTTATGAGGCTGGGGAGAAGAATTTATTTAAGAAGTAATTGCTAAAAATCAAGATTAAAAATGAAATCATTATTCAATAAAGTGCTTTTAATTATAATATTAATTAATACAAACATACTTATCGCACAAGACCAGTCCATTGATGCTAAAAAATTTGATTATGGAATCCATGTAGGTGTGAATAGCGCAAATGTAACAGAGTTTTCCAGTGGCGATGCTAGAATAGGATTAAGCGCAGGTTTATATGGGAAATATAATTTTAGCGACTCTGGTTTTTCTGTGCGAACGGGTGCGAACTATTCGGAACAAGGAGTTAAAAATCTAGATGAAACCATTGAGGGCGATGTGATAAACCTTAAATATTCAGGTGATAGAGATTGGAACGTCATTCAAATTCCGTTGATTTTTCAATATACCTACGAGAAGAAAATCGGAATCTTTTTAGGCCCTCAACTTAGTTTCTTGACAGAGAAAGAAGAATCAACTCAAAACCCTATTTTTTCTGGGGTTGTAGGAGTAGAAGCCTTTTTCACACAACACGTGTTTGCAAGACTTCAATATGATAATTCTTTTACGAAAGCATTTACAGGATTAAACCAACGAAATTTTCCAGGAGGTGCCGGACGTGGAACCATAACCACTGAGGCAAAACAATACGTTTTTAATTTGTCCGTGGGATATCAATTTTGAAAGTCTAATGCAAGAAATCGAACGCAAATTCCTAGTCAAGAGTACCGACTTCCTGAAAAATATTAAAGGAAAAAAGATTGTACAAGGTTACTTAAGCAGCGATCCAGAGCGCAATGTACGGGTGCGCATTAAAGGCAATCTAGCATTCCTGACAATAAAAGGAATCTCCAACACCTCAGGCACCAGCCGTTTTGAGTGGGAAAAGGAAATCGACCTAAATGAAGCTGAAGCGCTCCTCAAACTATGCCTTCCTGGCATTATCGACAAAACCAGATATGAGGTCGCCGCAGGCGAGCACACCTTTGAAGTGGACGTTTTTGAAGGAGAAAACAAAGGGCTCATTATTGCTGAGATTGAACTGAAAGATGAAAACGACTCGTTTCAAAAACTAGATTGGTTAGGTGATGAGGTGACTGGAGATATAAGGTATTATAATTCTTATCTGGTAGATAAACCCTTTAAGAACTGGTGAATCAGGGCTGTCGTGTGAATGGATAAAATTTAAATGTGCTATTTCATTTGAGAATTTTGAGATATGATAATATCATGATATTACCAAATAAACGTGTTCTAGAAGCGAGCAATTTGATTTATAGGTACGTATTACCTAAGATATATTTCATTGATTAGCAACATTTTATAATATCTCTGAAACAATCCTCTTTCCCATATTCTTACGTTCATCAAACTCCGGTGCTTCTAGATTAAATTCTGCTGCTTTTTGATCGTAATAAGACCTTCTGGTTTCGTGCTTCTCACTAATGGCATGGAGCAATGGTTGCTGGATATCGCCATGAATCACTTTTTCAATGACATCAATTAAATATTCGCGATCCGTTAAATTTATGGGTGCGTCTGGATTTGCAATGTTCTTTTTTCCTGCGAGATATTTTACGGGATGTCGATCACCGCCTATGAGTCCGCCAGGACGGATGACGGTGGTGCTAGCCATGGCGTGATTTAGCATTTGCTCGCCAGCAATGAGTTTTTTGCCTTTTTTATCGGTGGCATTTGCCGGGCTGGATTCGTTGTAATTGGGAATGTCTGCTGTCTCTTCAAATACAGCTGTGGTAGAGATGTAAATTAATTGTTTGATGCTATCGTGAGCATTGCAATTTTTGACGAGTAATTGGATACGCCCGGCATAATCACTCTCCGGATTTGCCCGCAACCCTGGCGGAATGTTGATTACGATTATACCTAACCCTTCCAGAAAATCATCAATTCCACCATCGATGAAAGTTTCCTGTAAATCCACCATATAAGGATCAATTCCTGCATCCCGTAAATCATCTAGTTTTTCTATTCTGGTGGTAGTTCCTTTAACTTTTGCTCCCTTTTCAATAAGAGAAACTGCCAGCGGTTTTCCCAGCCAGCCACATCCCATAATTCCTATCGTTTTACTCATTTTCCTCTGATTCTGTGGTGATATTTTTCTTGATGACGATCGCATCGTTTAGCACAAACGGCATAGGCATTGTGTTTTCTGAACGGGCACTCACATCAAATCCTGGTTGCTTCAATAAGTCGAAACTAGCAGCATAAACCTCGAATTCTAGGGCTATTTGTGCATCAAAAGTCAACTCCATCACGAGCGGCGCATTGTTAGAAACATAATAGCTAATCATGCGATTGCCGCGACGTTTTGCAAACGGAATTCCGTCATTGTTCACGGGAACCGTAGCGCCATTGATTTTGGCGTTTGTAAATTGAAATTTTAGATCGCAAAATACTTCCCAGCGTTCCACTTTTCGCTCACTACTCACAATCATTTTAATGCGGCGTTTTCCTTCAATGATCGTATCGACGGTAATTTCATGGTTAATTTCTGGCAACTCGACATATTTTGCTGGCGTTACATAAGTGAAGGCACCGGCATATTTTGAATCGATGGTATTAGAATTTAATTCTTTTGCTAGGGTTGGATTTTGGCCTATTTTTTCTTTTGTCCAGTCGCTCAAATTTTGGTCATAGGTTGCCCAGTTTGCCGTTTGTGAGTCAGCATCTGAGAGGTAGACTAAGCTGGTCTTTTGTGGTTGGGTTGGAGAGAATTCCGCTTTCGCGAAAGCGGAAAAAACAAAAACCCAACAAATAATCAACGAGATTATCCCCAGCACATCTTTTCTGCGGTAATGTCCCAAAATGGGTAGCAACAGACTGAACAATAGCGAACTCAAAATAGCTGCGACAAACAAAATCCCCATGCCCAGCGCCACTGGAAATGCCGTGACAAATGGCGCAAAAATAAATATGGCGGGCACTGAAAACAGCAAGATCACGATGTAACTGGGACGTTTTCTAAATATATGCAGCCACAACATAACCAGACCTGCAAAAAGCGGAACGATGAAAAAACCTGCTCCCGGCAAATATGCTGCCGGTATTAATCCCGAATCACCTACTGGAAAAGCTACTAAAAGACAAATGATCCAAAGCAGAATGAGTGGCGCCACAAGATGACTGGTCACACGATCTTTCCTGAAAAACAGATGGTATAAAAAGAATGAAACCGCAATCCCAAAAAACGCGGCAGCTCCTACCCACAAATAACCCGTAGCAGGAAAAACAGCCGATTGCTCAATGTAAAAGTTGGTGGTTTGAAGCGCCTTCCACGTATAATTAGGCACCAGAAATCCTAAAATTAAACTCCCCAATAATGGTAGGAAACCTATAAATGATTGCGGGATTGAAATCCGGTTTTTGCGTACGCCATAAATGATCAGAACGACGAGCAAAATACCGCTGAGAATAATTAACAACGGCATCCATGAAAATGGATAGCTGACCATTTTTATTATGGGCAAAGGGAAATAAATATCATCCATTCCCTGCTCAATTTTGAGTCCATTGCTCAAATCCGCATCTGCCAGATAAGCGAGTAGAGGCATTAAATAACTGCCTTGGTGGGCTAGGGTATTGCGATCCAGATTTTCATAGGTATCCAGCTGAGTGTGATAATCAATGTGATCACCGATAAAAGCAAAATTGAGTCCGTTAATAGAAGCTTTTTCCCGAAAAATGGTCAAATCCGTATCGTTTGGCAGTTTTTTGTAAATGCTGTAAGCTAGGGAATTGGCTACCGGATAATCCACATTTGCTTTTTTGAAAGCATTGATAATGTTGCGATTCCCGCCGTTTGTTTCCACCAGCATATAACTGGGTCCACCACTACCGCGTGCTTCAAAGTTGAGCACCATTTTTACATCAGATGCCCAGCGGTGCTGGGTTACAAATAGATTAGCGCCGTTCAAGCCTAGTTCTTCACCGTCAGTAATAAGAATTATGACATCATTTTTAGGTTGATGATCTGTCAAATATGCACGAATTCCTTCTATAATAGTGGCGATTCCTGAGGCGGCATCACTAGCTCCCATGGCAGAGTGCGGGTCGCTGTCGTAATGACTCATGAGAACGATGGCGTCGTTTGTATTTGCAGTACCTTCAATACGCGCCATGATATTCACGGGTCTTGAAAGATTCCCGCTGGCATCGATATCAAAACCGGTTTGGGTTTCTGTTTTCAGCCCCATTTTATCTAGGGTGCGCTTTATGTAATTGCGGTTGTCTTCATGTCCAGCGCTACCCAGATAATGCGGAGCGGTAGACAATGCTTTCACATGTTGTAATGCTCTAGCGGTGGACCATTCATTTGCAGGTACATCATTTTTAACAGCGCTACTAGGAGTCTGACTCGAAAATGCATACCAAATCAAACCCATCAAAATAAGAAAGGATAACGCAGATGTTACATGTGATTTAGGTCTCATAAGTTGGTTTTAGGTATCGCGCTTTACAATCAGGAATTTGTCGTCTTCCATACTCAAATAACCTTGATCGTAGATGAAGTAGTAGATCGCTCCTTTTTTTGTGGTGTAGATGCTGGTAAAAAGAGTAAAATCAAAACCTTTAGAAAGCAATCTGTTTCTGGTAGTTGTAAACTTTCCCGATGGATTCAATTCATTGAGAACACGCCAGTTTTTACGCAGGCGATTATTGATGTTGCGCATGAGCGCGCTGCTATCACGGTTCAATTTATTATTTGCCACATTGCGGCAATCATCGCTACAAAAACGCTTGTCTGCACGACCTCGAACCTCGTCGCCACACTCAGGACATTTTCTTACGGCCATGATTTTTAGATTTTTATAAAAGTACTTAACTATTTACAAACGCATATTTAAAAATCAAAATCAAAATTAAAATCAAAAAAAAACGGACATAAGATAACTCGCGTTCCCTGCGGGAACTCTCATGACCTAAGACAAATGACCTTTTTGTGGGAGCATTCAATTTTCAAATTAAAACAATATCACTCTCAGATTTGTTCAGCAAATCTAAATTGCTTACTACTATTTTTAAAGTACGGAGTACTAAAAGCTCCTTTCCTAGAAATAGGAAAGGTGGATTCCTAAAATGGCACAGCCATATAGGAAGACGGATAGGTTGAAGTTCCATAGAGATTGATCCGTTTTAGGAATTTGACTCGAAGTTCATTGCAACTTCAATCACTCGGAAAAGCGCTGACTTGCAAATTTCAAAGTTTTGAAATCCTAAATTGAAAAATCGGCGATTTTTCTTTTGCAGTTGCAAAACTTGATTGCTGATTGCCAATTTTTAAATGAACGGGATACCAAAAGCTCCTTTCCTAGAAATAGGAAAGGTGGATTCCTAAATGGCACAGCCATTTAGGGAGACGGATAGGTTGAAGTTCCATAGATATTGATCCATTTTAGGAACTTAACTGGAAGTTCATTGCAACAACAACCACTCCTGATTGCGTTGTCGTTCACGGCGAATTCAATATAATCTTCGCCTGTTTCCAGCCGATGAGCTAACAATTACTATCAAGCTAATTAATATCTATATTTTTAAATAGTTCCAATAGAATTCTCCCTTTTTGCGGGAACATCCTCAGGACAACGGGTTCAGCAGAAGTGAAAATATTATGATCCGCTCATTTTCGCGGAAGCGAAATACCAACAAACCCTATTAAATTTATAATTCAGCCTAGGTTTAAACTTAGCAGAGGTAATGAACCTCCCTTTATGCCGACTATAAAACCACTATTTTTGTTTAAAATTTTGCCCATGAAAAAAGGAGTTCTTCTTGTAAATCTAGGTTCGCCAGAAACACCACAGCCCAAAGATGTCAAAACATATTTGGATGAATTTTTAATGGACGAGCGTGTGATTGATCTTCCTTATATATTACGGGCAATTCTGGTAAAAGGAATCGTACTCAACACCCGACCTAAAAAAAGTGCGGAGGCGTATCAAAAGATATGGTGGGATGAAGGAAGTCCGTTGATTGTACTGTCAGAACGATTGCAGGAGAAGATTGATGAGTTCACAAGTGTTCCCATCGCACTTGCGATGCGTTACGGTTCTATGACCATAGAAAAAGGAATGCAGGAATTGAATGATAAGGGAGTTACTGAGGTTTTATTAGTACCGCTATATCCACAGTTTGCGATGGCGACCACTGAAACTATTGTGGTAAAAGCCGATGAATTGCGGAAGGAGAAATTCCCGCACATGAACTTTACCCAAATGCCTCCTTTTTATAACCATCCAGATTATATCAGGGTTCTATCTGAATCCATCAGAGAATCTCTGGAAGGTAAAGATTATGAGCATTTGTTATTCTCTTATCACGGTATTCCTAAAAGGCACATAAGAAAAAGTGATATTACCAATGGTCATTGTAAAATGGACGGTAAATGTTGCGAGACTCCATCACCGGCGCACCAGTTTTGTTACAGTCACCAGTGTAAAGAAGTTACTCGTCTTGTAGGTGAGTATCTGGAATTGGAAGATGGTACGTTTTCAACCTCGTTTCAATCCAGACTAGGGTTTGATCCATGGTTGACGCCCTACACAGATCGTACGATAGAGCGCATGGGGCTGGGCGGTACTAAAAAACTCGCGATTGCCACACCAGCTTTTGTTAGTGACTGTTTAGAAACCCTAGAAGAAATTGCCATGGAAGGCGAGGAGATCTTTCATGAAGTAGGAGGAAAGGAGCTTCATGTTATCCCATGTTTAAATACACGCGAGGACTGGGTAAAAGTCTTAAGTCGCTGGGTTGATGAATGGGCAATGAGTGAACCGGCCGCAGTCTAGGTTTGATTTCTTTTAAACAATTGGCATTTTAAGATATCGCCATCAAAATAGATAAATAATAAAGCAAAACATCCGCCAACTGGCGGATGTTTTTTTGTTTCTGAAATTTCTTCACAGTATTTGAGATTTCAATTTATTTGCTCTGACAGCTTTTTCTATTCCTCTTCGTCTGCAGAGAAAACTTCGGCGAGTAAATCTTGTACCCGGTTCCAGGAATCTTTATCGGCTTCTTCATTATAGTCTAACGGGAGATCGAATTCTTTTGCTTTTGCGTCAGCGTTCTTATTAGTGTAGGCATGAGTCACGCCGGGATAAGTTATGTATTCATAATAGACATCCAGTTCATCCATGGCATTCGTCCAGGTTTCCACGCTTTCATCGCTTACAAAAGGATCGTCAGCGCCGTTTGCCACAACAACTCTTGCCGTCAGTTTATCATTAGGCATAATGGGCAGTGCCACCTGAGAGTGGAATGCCATAACCGCTTTCAACGGAATCCCAGCATTTGCCATGCTTAATGTCATCGCACCACCAAAGCAGTATCCCACGGCCGCGGTTCTTGAGGCATCGACGATAGATTCCCTATGGAAAGCATCGAGTGCAGCAAGGAAAATTCCTTTGGCCGTTTCTGGATCATTTTTTACTGCGGTTGATAACTCTGTTGCATGTTCCGCTGTTGTAGCTACTTCTCCCGCGCCGTAAAAATCAACGACCATGGCAGCATAACCCAGTGCCGCATATTCATCTGCGCGCCATTTTATATAGCCTGTGATCCCCCAAAATTCTGGGCATAACATTACGCCAGGTTTAGGAGCGACTTTATCGTTAGGTAGGGAAAGATAGCCTACATATTCCTTGTCTTGATATTCATAACTAATATCCAGACCCTGAAGTTGCGTCTTGTTTTTCATGTTTTTGTTTTGAAGATATTGATTTTTAATCATCCCAAATTTTAAAGAATAGTTAATCCTAATAAGGTTGTTTCTTAACTAGCTTTGTGCAAAATTACTTTTTTGTCCAAATCCATTATTCCATCAGATCGTAACAAATCGTTGGAAAATAAATCTGATCCAGTTATTTCCTCTAATAAAAGTGCTTCTTTAGGTACAAAGTCTATTCCCAGTTTACTTATTGAACAGGCCGTTCCCGCCTCAATAGGGATTCTTGTGATGTCGCTCAATATTCTGGTCGATACTATTTTTGTAGGAAACTGGATAGGTTCCATTGCGATTGCGGCGATCAATGTAGTGTTGCCGATTTCTTTTTTTATCGCGGCTTTAGGAATGGCGATCGGTATAGGAGGTGCTAGTATCATTTCTCGAGCACTGGGAGCAAATGATCACGCAAAGGCAAAGCGCACTTTTGGGAACCAGGTATCGCTCACCGTTGTAATAACGGTGGTTCTGGTCATATTAGGATTGGTTTACATCAATAGTCTCGTTCCCGCATTTGGTGGAAAAGGCGATATTTTTGAACCTGCTAAAATCTATTATCGCATCGTTCTTTACGGTGTTCCCGTCCTCGCCTTGTGTATGATGGGGAATAATGTGATCAGGGCAGAAGGGTCTCCCAGACACGCAATGGTCGCCATGTTGATTCCGTCCGTGGGGAATCTGGTTCTGGATTATATTTTAATAAATCAAATGGATATGGGAATGGCAGGCGCAGCCTGGGCCACTACCATAAGTTATGGTTTGTGTTTTATGTATGTGGCTTGGTTTTTTCTGTCCGGTCGCAGCGAGTTGATGCCGTCATTGCGTCAGTTATTACCCGACTGGCTCATCTTGAAAGAAATAGGCGCGCTGGGTTTTGTTACTTTGGGGAGACAGGCGACCGTGAGTATTTTATACTTAATCTTAAATAATATTCTGTTTGAATTGGGTGGTGAGGAAAGCGTTTCGGTTTTTGGGATAATTGGTAGGTTGATGATGTTTGCCATTTTTCCGGTGATGGGAATTACGCAAGGATTTCTTCCTATTGCAGGTTATAATTATGGAGCCCAACAATGGAAAAGAGTGCGAGAGGTTATTTTCGTTTCCATTAAATACGCTTGTATTTTAGGAGTGGTAATTTTTATCTTGCTTTACGTTTTTGCGGCAGATATCGCCGGAGTGTTTATTGATAATGAAGTGGTTATTGAGCAAACCACGGTGGCGATACGGATTGTGTTTTTTGCGGTTCCTATTATTGCGATTCAGTTGATAGGTGCGGCTTATTATCAAGCCATTGGTCGAGCTTTACCTGCATTGATACTAACCTTGTTGCGCACAGGAATTATATTAATTCCGTTGATTCTGGTGATGAAAAATATTTACGGGATTGATGGCGTCTGGATGAGTTTCCCTATTGCAGATGTTGCAAGTACTATTATCACCGCTTTTTTCCTGTGGAAAGCTATGCAGAAATTGCATAAGGCTCCAGAGGTGGAAATGGCACAGAAAACAAATCAGGTTACAGAGTAGCACTTTCTTTTCAGTTAGTTGTATTAATTTTATCTTGAAAAATAAACTTCTCTATTATTGCAGTAAGTGGTATTGTATCGCTTTCGCGAAAGCGAACAAGAAAGCTGCTTGCAACGCATTATTAAGTCCGTCATAAAGTATTTACATTGCCTGATATTCCTCTTTATATTTGCAAAAAAAGAACTATGTATTCGAAAGATTTTGATGTGCGGTGGAGTGATTTAGATGCTAATAGACACATGGCAAACAGTGCGTATCAGAATTTTATGAGTCACACGAGAATGGCGTATTTGATTGATAATGGTTTTGGGCATAAAGAGATGGAAACCTATCAAACAGGACCGGTAATTTTTACCGAAAACATCTACTATTTCAGAGAAATCCATCAAGGAAAACCTATCACTGTCACTTGTGAATTGACAGGATTGAGTGCAGATGGTAGCCTGTTCAGTTTCCGCCATAATTTTTATGACCATAAGGGTAAAAATGTTGCCCGTGGTTTAATGATGGGAGCCTGGATGAATCTTAAGGAGCGAAAAATTACGGCCTTACATTCAGATTTATTGAGCAAGATCGAGAGTTTTTCTAAAGCTGATGAATTTAAAGAAATACATTTAAAGGAGACGAGGGCGCACGGTGAGGTACCATTAGATAGGACTGCTGTTTAAATTATGTAGTGGGAAAAGAAATTACCTGCGGTCTTATATCTGGATTAAAAGTCAAAATAATTGCGAGGGATTCTGTTTGGAATACCACACGTTATTGGGAAGTATCTATTTGAATTTCAAGAGGTATCGAAACTTTAAAACTAGCCCCTTTGCCTTTTCCATCACTAAAAGGTTCTAGCAAGCCATTGTGTTTTTCAACAATGCGTTTTGCTAAATACAGACCAAGTCCAGTACTAAGTTCTCCATTAGTTCCCAAATGACCTGGAACGAATTTCTTAAATAATACCTTTTCAATGGATTCATCAAATCCAACACCGCTATCTTCTACAGTTATTTCTAAAAATTGATTGCTGGTTTTTTCTTTAAAGTAAATCTCGCCACTCTCTTGGGAAAACTTGATGGCATTACTTAATAGAATATCAAAAATCTGTTTTAAACCTATTTGATGACCATACATCATAGTCGATTCAGACAACGTATTTATAGCTTTAACTCCTTTCTGGTTCAAAGCCGTTTTGTTATTATCAATAACTTCGTTGATAAGAGCTGCAGCTGATAAGGCTTCGAAACTTTTCACGCCTATTTCAATCTGTTTAGTCTTCAATATTCTTAACATGTCTTCTAGAAACTTAAGTTGTTTTGAAGCTATCTCTTCCAATAGGTCTAGGTTTGACTGCCGCTCTTGAAGACGTTCACCATTCTCTTTTAAAAATCCGATGATTTGAAGAGTTTGTGCTATCGGTGTTCTCAGATCGTGAGAAATCAATTCAGTTACTTCTTCTTTCTCCTTATTTATTTCATCTAAACGTAGTATCGTGAATTGGATATTTTTAAGCATTTCACCCACTTCATCAGAATACTCGTGCGGTAAATTAGGAACGATGTTTTGCTCCACGTAATTTTTCAATGCTATTTTACCTAGAATAATGGGTTTTAATAGAGAGTCGAGAATTTTTAAAGTTAAAGCTGTAGCACCTAGGGTTAATCCTAAGGTTATCAAAATAAAAGTTGATGTAGATATTTCAGTTGCAAATAGGGCATAAAAAACAAGACCCAATAAAGGAATGTGGATTCCGAGAAAAGCTATAAATAGAAATTTATAAGAGTATTTCTTAAGAAACGATAGTTTAGAAAGCGAATGATAAGTTTTCATCATTAACAAATTAGCAGTGATATTTCTTTAAGGTAAATATTGAGATTTCTTTTAAGATAAGGCCCAATATTACTTTTGTTTTCGACTAAACACAGCGAAAGGGTTAATAATCTCATGTAGTAAAAAAGTAGCGGCGGTATTCATAAAATCTTTTAAAATAGATATGTTATTGAAGTATTGGTAATCATCCTTGAAAACGTGAAACTTAATTTTTTGATTGAAAAATGTTTTGATCATTTAAATTTTACGGTGTTTAATTCAAAGGTGAATCAATTAATTATTTTCAAAAAGTGATAGTAATTCGCCTAGATGATCATAAGAAAACGTGTCAAATTTGTGGATTACTGCCATAATATTCAGAGACGATTTTTTTTCAATGATTCAATTTGATCGATTCTTTTTAAAGATGTTTTTAGCAATAAATAATAATTTAGGACATTAGACTCTGATTTATAAATAGTTACAAATACTCGAAGTTTTTAGTCTGACAACTAACTAATTACTTGCATTTTCGCTATACGATTAACAAATGTTAATTATATTTGCATCGTAATAATCGGAGATATTTCTTGATGCAATTATGTACTGTAACTGAAACTGTTTTTTCAAACCAGGTCATTCAAAAAATTGAACGTCCTTATGGGGATATTTATCTTTTTGAATCCTATGTAGTATCTGAGGTCAAGGAAGGAATTATTTTCGGTAGTGCAGAATTCATAGACACGTTTACCTATCTGATGGATTTCTACGATGGGATCAAGCGCCAAAACCATTTTGTTTACATCTGTAATCGTTGCCATTCCTTTTCGGTCAAGCTAATAGAGTGGCTGGAGTTTGAATTTATGAGTTCGTTTATGGTAGGGTTTGCGATTGTTGACGATCGGCCAATGGCTCTTAAGGGTGCAGAATTAGAGAAAAGGTTTGTTCCTTGTAACTTTGATCTTTTTGAAGATTTACCAAGTGCGGTTGAATGGGCGGTTCAAACACAAGCCATAGCAAAACCTAATTTTTAGATACGAATAAGAGTTTCTGTGATTTTGATCCTGTCAAGTAAACACCCGTAAAAATTAAAAGTCCAGCACCTGCTTTTGTCCAGGTCATGTAATCTGTTCCTAGACCTACCGCGATTAAAGCCGCAAGCAGGGGTTGCAGATATACAAATACCGCTACCACACTAGGTCTTAAGGTTCGTATGGCAATAATATTAAGCATGTAAGTTCCAAATGTGGCGAATAAAACCACGTAAGCGATATTCCACAAAACATGTGCAGTAGCATCACCTGCTTCAAATGCAAGTCCTTCTTGAATCCCAAATGGCGTGATGTAAATGACTCCAAATAAATACAACCATTTCATAAGTGTAAATACGTTATACTTTTTAGTGAGCTTTTTTGCCAGAAGAATGTAAATCGCATAGGAAATACAATTTAAAAATACGAGCACGTTCCCAGTAGTGGGATCTGCTCCTATTTTATTAGGAGCTGTAGATAAAAATATCAAAAGTGCGGCACCCACAAAGCCTAATGCAACACCCGCAACTTTAATGATGGTCAAATGTTCTTTCAAGAATATAGCACTTAGAATTACCACAATGATGGGAGTGGTGACCATTAAAACGGAAGCGCTAATAGGTGTGGTCAATGACAAGCCCCACATAAATGTAATCATGTTGAAGCCTACACCGCAAAATGCAGCCAGGGCAATTAAAGGCATTTCTTTAAGTGGAACTTTTTCTTTAGGTCCTACAAATAAGGAAATAATCCAAAATATAGCACACGTAAAAATGACCCGGTACCAGGTCAGACCAAATGGCCCCACGTGTTCTGGCGTCACTTCTTTTGCTGATGAGAAATTAATCGCATAGAACAATGCGACTAGCGTTGCACAAACGAGTGCTACTTGCCGTTTAGTCATTTGCTACAGCAGTTTGAGCTGCGGCTACAACTTTCTTAGAGTTCCCTATATATGCTGTTCCATTGAATATTAAAACGGGCCTTTTAAGAAATGTGTAATGCTCTAATAACAACTCCTTATAGTCATTTTCAGAGAGTTCTTTTTCGTGTAGATTTCTACTCCTATAAAGTTGCGCACGGCGGTTGAAAAGAGATTCATAAGAACCGCTTTGTTCTTTCAAAAACTCCACTTGCTCAAGACTTACTGGGTGTTCTTTTGTATTTTGTAGACGAACGCTGTCTGGAAGAGAAAGCTCCTTCAATATGCGCTGGCAAGTAGTGCAGCTCTCTAAATAAATGAATAGATTTTCCATATCGCAAAGCTACGACAGCACAACCTTTAATGATACCTTTATAAAAACGAAATCAATGGACATCAGGTTTGAACATAATTTAAGAACACGTGAATTCTTCATCGAGCTGATAAACGATTTAAGTGTTGAAGAACTGAACCAGATTCCGGTAGGGTTTTCTAATAATATTATTTGGAATATCGTTCATTGCATGGTTACCCAGCAAGGATTAACTTATGGTTTATCTGACCTGGATCTTTTAATTCCTAAGGAAACGGTACTTCAATTCAAGCATGGAACTCAACCAGAACAAGATGTTAATCGTGAAGAGATAGAAAATTTCAAAAAACAACTCAAACCATTGCTAGAAGATACCATCCGGGATTATCGAGCAGAGAAGTTTGAAGGATTCAAAGAATATACTACCAGCACTGGATATGCTTTAAAAAATATAGATGATGCGATCAACCTTGTGAATATTCATGAAGGCATTCACTTAGGCTATGCGATGGCGTTGAAAAGGGCTTTAAAAGTATAGTTGAGTCTAGAAATAAAGTGAACCATTATTAACCACTTAATGTCAGCAATTATCTTGTTATATGGAAAACAATAAAATGAAATTCAACACTAAAACCATCCACGGTGGTCAGCAAAATATCGATCCAGCATATAATAGTGTCATGCCTCCTATTTACCAGACAACTACCTTCGCTCAATCCACACCGCACGGGCACAAAGGTTTTGATTATGCCCGTAGTGGTAATCCTACAAGAAGTGCCTTGGAGCAATCGCTCGCCAGTATTGAAAATGGGAATTACGGAATTGCTTTTGGTTCAGGACTGGCAGCCATAGATGCTGTATTGAAGTTATTGAAACCTGGCGATGAGGTGATTTCTACCAGCGATCTTTATGGAGGTTCTTACAGATTGTTTACATCGATTTTTGAGAAGTTTGGAATAAAATTTCATTTTGTAGGAATGGATAATGTTGCCCACATTGAAAAGCATATCAACGAGAACACAAAACTAGTCTGGACTGAAACTCCTACAAACCCGATGATGAATATCATCGATATAGAGGAAACTGCTATAATAACGAAAAAGCACAACCTGTTGCTGGCTGTCGATAATACCTTTGCAACGGCATATTTGCAAACTCCTTTAGATTTGGGAGCTGACATTGTGATGCACAGCGCAACAAAATACCTGGGCGGTCATAGTGATGTGATTATGGGCTCTCTGGTGGTTAATAATAAAGACCTAGCAGACCAGCTATTTTTTATTCAAAATGCCAGCGGCGCTGTTCCAGGTCCGCAGGATTGTTTTCTTGTTTTACGAGGAATCAAAACCCTGCATGTAAGAATACAAAGACATTGTGAAAATGGAAAAGCGGTTGCACATTATCTAAAATCAAACCCTAATGTTGATCAAGTATATTGGCCCGGATTTGAAGATCACCCCAACCACGACATAGCTACAAAGCAAATGAAGGATTATGGAGGGATGGTATCTTTTACAACTAAAAAAGGAACGCTTGAAAGTGCCTTCAAAATAGTAGAAAACTTAAAGGTATTTACCTTGGCAGAAAGTCTGGGAGGTGTGGAATCCCTTGCAGGGCATCCAGCCAGCATGACGCACGCCAGCATACCTAAAAAAGATCGAGAAAAGACTGGAATTGTAGATTCCCTCATCCGTCTTTCTGTCGGGATTGAAGATGTAGAAGATTTGATTGATGACTTGAAACAGGCTTTAAATTAAGCAATCCTCCGTTTTACTAACAGAGCTTTTAATAGGAAGTAAGAAAGCTGGAAATTTTTCGCTTTCGCGAAAGCGATTAAACAGGAATAGGACGGGATTACTTAAGAACTAGCGTTCTAGAGATAATAGATGAAACCAACGTTGAGCCACCATATCCAGTCGTTATTTCTATTACTAACATTGTTGGGACTCAGTCCATCCACATAATTTCCATCATAATAATGCCATGCTGAGGAAATCAATACATCACTCAACTGCGTTAATTTATAGCGAACGCCAATGTCTGCTACATAAGCAACGGTACTGCCTCTATCTGTGTCGATGCGATCTATAAACGTGGGAAATGTCGTGGTGCTATCACCCAGTGGTCCTAGTGAGCTTTGTGCTTCTGGTTTATAATTGACGTAATGAGCGCCTAATGCTATATAAGGAGCAAAGGGCGTACCGCCGTTTTGAAAATCACGAATACTTAATGGATAATATTCTAGATGTGCTCCCAGTTCTATGACTTTTGCCTTTCCTTCCATGGACCGCAGCTGCAATCCACCTATACTATTTTTATCTGCTAGGGGACTTAAGTGGTCTAAGTTTGTGACATGATATGTAAGCTGTGACCGGATCTTAAAGTGATCGTTCCAGTAGGTATTACGACTGTAGCAGTTGCAGTCTGCTCTGTAGGCAAAGTTTATGTAATGGATGATTCCTATACCTTTACCCACGTTTCCTTTGTTCGTGTCAAAGTCGTTACGTTCCCCATAGTCACTTTGAAAAGCAACGGGTCCAGCAATAACACCTATTTCATGAGAAAAACCGAATTGCGCCTGAGATGTGAGTCCGCAAGAGATCGATATTAGTAGTAATAGAACTAGTTGAAGTCTAGTTTTCATTCAATAATCTTAAGAAGTAGTGCCAAATATAATCAAATAGCCTCCATCTTTAAATTAGAACGAGCGAATCGATCTTTTAGTGTCGGTTAAATGCGTGCGTTCCTTATGCGCTCTAAACTCGACAAATTGATCACCAGTAATATATTATAAAATTCATTTGATCTAAATGCCTGACCTTTATATTTGTGACTCCAACCAACTTTAGTAAAACCAATTACCGCAAAATGAAAAAGAACATCCAGGATTTTGTAGATCTGATCAAAAGTAGAAACCCGAATGAACCAGAATTTATACAAGCAGTTACAGAAGTAGCAGAAGTAGTAATTCCTTTTATCGAAGACAACCAACAATATGGTGTCGATAAGTTACTGGAACGTATGTCAGAACCAGAACGCGTTACCATGTTCCGCGTTGCATGGACAGATGATGATAATGAAGTTCAAGTAAACAGAGGATACCGCATTCAAATGAATAGTGCGATAGGGCCGTATAAGGGCGGTTTAAGGTTTCATCCCACAGTAAACCTGAGCATTCTTAAGTTCCTAGCTTTTGAGCAAACTTTTAAAAACAGCCTAACCACATTGCCTATGGGCGGTGGTAAAGGAGGTTCTGATTTTAATCCTAGAGGAAAGTCTGATCGCGAGGTCATGCGATTCTGCCAGGCTTTTATGACAGAATTACAAAGACTTATAGGAGCTGATACAGATGTGCCAGCTGGCGATATAGGTGTAGGAGGAAGAGAGATAGGTTATATGTTCGGTCAGTATAAAAAGATACGTAATGAATTCACCGGTATACTAACGGGTAAAGGAAGATCGTATGGGGGCTCATTAATACGTCCTGAAGCTACCGGTTATGGGAATGTATATTTTGCTGAAAATATGCTGAACACTCGCAATGAGAAAATAGCAGGTAAAACAGTGGTAATTTCAGGATCCGGTAATGTGGCTCAATATGCAGCAGAAAAAATCATCGAGATGGGTGGTAAGGTGGTTACCTTTTCTGATTCTGATGGTTTTATCCATGATAAGGCAGGAATCGATGCAGACAAACTAGCGCACGTGATGTTTCTTAAAAATGAAAAACGTGGTCGCATTAAAGAATATGTAGACCAGTATCCTGACGCCAGTTTCCATCAAGGAGAGCGTCCGTGGGGAATCAAGTGTGATATCGCCTTGCCATGTGCCACTCAAAATGAACTTAATGGAGAAGAAGCTCAAACTTTGATCGATAATGGTTGCATTTGCGTTGCAGAAGGTGCTAACATGCCCAGTACCCCAGAGGCGATTGAATGTTTTCAGAAGAACAAAACTTTATTTGCTCCTGGAAAAGCCAGCAATGCGGGTGGTGTGGCAACTTCTGGATTAGAGATGTCCCAGAACTCGTTGCGTTACAGCTGGACCTCGCAGGAAGTGGATAACAGATTGCACAGTATTATGAATGATATTCATGAGGCTTGCGTGAAATACGGAAAAGATGAAACTGGTTATACGGATTATGTGAAAGGTGCGAATATCGCAGGTTTTGTAAAAGTGGCAGATGCGATGCTGGCTCAAGGAATCGTTTAATTGCACCATATAGAAAATAAGTCCGCTTTTGCGAAAGCGGAACATTCACACAAACCCCTGAACTTCTTAGGGGTTTTTTCAGAGCCTAGAAATAAGCCTATTTTTGTGTGGTTATCAGATTTAACCCAAAACAGCGTTATCTCGTTATGAAGTTGAAATTCCTTATCTTATTGTTGGTTACAAGCGCTGTCACCGCACAGGATTTCACAGAGGAATGGGAAGGACTTTTTTCATTCAATAGAATAGTCGATGTGGAGCAAACGACCACAGCAGTTTATGCCGCCAGTGAAAATGCGGTGTTTGTATATGATATAGGAAGTCGCAGTTTTACCACCATCACCACCGTTAATGGATTGAGTGGTGATTCCATTTCTCAAATATTTTATAGAGAAAGTGATGAGCAACTGGTTATAGGATATCAAAATGGTTTGATACAGATTGTTCAAGATGATGTTGTGCTAGATGTAGTTGCGATACGTGATAAACAGATCATCAGTCCAGACCGCAAGCAAATCAATCAGTTCAAGCAAAATGGGAATTTGCTTTATGTGGCCACAGATTTTGGAATAGCTATATATGATCTGGAACGGTTGGAATTTAATGACACTTATTTTATAGGAGAGAATGGAGCACAACTGCGCGTGAAATCCATTGAAATGTTCGAGGGATTTCTATATGCTGGCACAACAGATGCAGGAATACGTCGCGCGGATATTACAGACCCTTTCTTGATCGATTTTGACAACTGGAATCAAACAAATTTTGGAGCATATAATGAGGTTGTCGCGGTAGGAAATAATTTATTTGCAATTGATACAGGCGGGACTTTTCTCAAGCTCAATGGAGCAGCTCTTGTGATTACAGGTAGTTTCCCCTCCCCCAGCGTTGATGCAACTGCAACAGATAATAGATTGACGGTAAGCGGTGAGAATTATGTTCAAGTTCTAGATGAAACCGGAAATGTTATCACAAACGTCAGCACCATAAATGGAGAGACCTTTAGGTTTACCAGCGCAGATCTAAAAGGATCTGATCTTTATATAGGAACTTTTGATCGCGGATTGATACGATTGAATAGCAATACCACAAATACAGCAGAATTTATAATTGCAGACGGGCCCACGAGAAATAGAGCGTTTTCAGTTTCTACATCGCCTAATGAATTGTGGGTGGGTTATGGTGACTATGATGTGATATATAATCCGTTTCCGCTGGAGGAATTTGGAATCAGTCATTTGGTGGAAGACGTTTGGACAAACTACGAACCAGCAGACGTGAATAACATCAGTAGTATTTCCAGTATTACCATCAATCCAGATAACCCAGATGAGGTCTATCTCAATTCTATGCATAATGGAATTCTTCAATTTATTGACGGCGCGGCAGGCATACAATATGGTATCAATAACAGCTCGTTAACGAGTATCCTTCCGCCCAGTCAAGAATTTGTGCGTGTACCCTCCAGTACTTTTGATAATGAAGGAAACCTAATAGCGATTGCTTCTCAAGTGGACGCGGTGATCAATCGGCTTAATTCTGAAGGTTCTTGGGAAGGTATTGATGTCTCAAAGGAATATCCAGAACTAGATGGTGACAATAAGGAAAGCGCCACAAAAGTGGTGGTAACAAGAGCAGGTAATGTGATTTTTGGGACTACAGACCTTGGTGTGTTTGCCTACAATCCGGATGATAATAGTTATGGCAGATTAACTGATGCAGTCCAGCAGGGAAACCTGATCAATAATTATGTGGGAGCGTTAACACTGGATCAAAATGAGCAATTGTGGATAGGTAGTAATTTGGGCCTTCGTGTTTACTTCAATGCTAATAGCATCCTTTCTGAAAATCCCTCAGATGCTAGAGCAATCATCATAGAAGATCAAAATGGAATCCCTAGAGAATTGCTATTAGATGAAGCAATCCTAGATATAGAAGTGGATGGAAATAATAGAAAGTGGGTTGCAACCGCGAGTTCAGGAGCATTTTTATTCTCACCTTCAGGACAAGAAACTATTTTTCAATTTACAAAAGACAATTCGCCGTTACCTTCAAATGGTGTGAATGATATCGCCATTGATGATGCTACTGGTAAAGTTTATTTTGCAACCGATAACGGTATCGTTTCATTTCAGGGAGATCGCAGCAGCAAACCTTCAGAGAACCTAGAAAATGTATTTGCTTTTCCCAATCCCGTTAAACCTGGATTTGATGGTAATGTTACTATTGATGGTCTTACTGATCGCGCTAGAATAAAAATAACCGACATAGAAGGGAACCTCGTTTTTGAAGTGGTATCACAGGGCGGGAGTGTTCAATGGGACACGAGAAGCTTTAATGGAAATCGGGTTTCCTCTGGAGTTTACATGTTATTGATCTCTACAAATGATAATATAGAAACTACCGTTTCTAAGATTATGATCATCCGCTAGATGATCGTCCGGACGCCAGCCATAGTGCTGTCCACTTTAAAATATGGCGAGTCAGATCTTATTGCGCGACTTTACACAAAAGAACTGGGGACTCAAAGCTACATGCTCAAAGGAATCCGTAAAACCCGAAAAGGCAAATTGCGGGTTTCTTATTTCCAACCCTTGACTCAACTTGAGATAGAAACCCAGCATAAAGGGAAAGGAACACTGGAGTATATTAAAGAAGCTTCCATTTCTTACACTTATGTAAATATTCCAGTGGACATTGCAAAAAGCAGTGTGGCGCTATTTTTTGGTGAGGTGTTGTCACAATTGCTGACAGAGCAACAACCGGACGAGCAACTGTTCAATTACCTGAGTGGCGTTTTTGAATTTCTGGATCAAACAGATCATGTGGCTAATTTTACCATCAAAACATTGCTGGATATGAGCGAGTTAATGGGATTTGGGATGGATAAATCCACGATGGAGTTTCCTTATTTCAATATGCTCGATGGCAGTTTTGATAATAACGGAATGCAGCCCCACCATTTGAGTGATGAAGAAAGCGCCTTATTCAAAATTTTCATTGGTACACATTTTGATGCAATTCAGAATATTAAAATCAACCGAAACCAGCGCGCTGTATTGCTAAATTTAGTGCTCGATTACTTTAAGATTCATTTGCATACCTTCAAGAAACCTACCTCTCTAACCATTTTAAAACAGTTATTCGATACGTGAAAATTTTTACTTTACTTCTCGCTTTTTTATGTGTTTCAGCTACACTTTCAGCACAGCAAGTTCAAGTGTTTGACCGGGAAACCGGTGAGCCTATTGCCAGCGTTGCAATATATAATCAGGACAAACAGAAATCTACCTTTACGGACATCAACGGTAAAGCAGACCTTAAATTATTTAATTCTACAGAGCAGATTTACTTCCGCAGTTTTGCTTTTGAAACTTTTAGAACGACTATAGAAAACATCATTCGTGCAAATAATAGAGTAGAATTAACTCCTACTTCTGAAGCTATGAATCCCGTGGTGGTTTCCGTTTCTAAATTTGAACAACGCAAGAAAGATATTCCGCAGACCATAATTAGTACTACTAAAGAGGAAATAGTTTTCCAAAACCCACAGACCAGTGCAGATCTATTGCAGCAGACCGGTCAGGTTTATGTTCAAAAATCCCAACAAGGTGGTGGTAGTCCTTTAATACGTGGTTTTTCTACCAATAGATTATTAATTACAGTAGATGGTGTGCGCATGAATACGGCGATCTTTCGTGGTGGGAATTTGCAAAATGTGATTTCGATCGATCCGCTTAGTGTGGAACGAACTGAGGTAATTCTAGGTCCGGGAAGTGTGGTTTATGGTAGCGATGCTATAGGTGGCGTTATGAATTTCTATACGCAGACTCCTGAGTTTTCTAATACTAAAAACAGTAACTTCAGTGGTAATGGGATTGTTCGTTATGCCACGGCTAATGATGAGAAAACGGCACATTTAGATTTCAATTACGGCACTGAAAAATTTGCCAGTGCGACCAGTATCAGCCTGAATTCCTTTGGGGATTTGAGAATGGGATCGCACGGTCCTGACGAATATTTGCGCCCGCGTTATGCCGTGCGTCGCAACGGTCAGGATATGGTGGTAGATAATGACGATCCAGAAGTACAGGTTCCCACGGGCTATGACCAGTTAAACTTGCTGCAAAAATTCAGCTACCGACCTAGTCTTGACTGGAAATTTGACCTAGGCTTGATTTATACAGCGACTACCGATTATAGCAGGTATGATGCATTAAATCGCTTTCGCGGAAGCGGTGATCCCAGACAATCTGAGTGGTATTATGGCCCGCAAAAATGGTTCATGCTCAATGCAAAAGCCCAGCACCGTGGGAATGGAACATGGTATGATAAAGTGATTATTACACAGGCTTATCAAAAATTTAATGAAGGCCGCAACACGCGTAAATATGAATCTCCAGAGCTTTTTGAAAATGATGAGCAGGTCGATGCCTTGAGTACGTCCATAGATTTTGAACGCCGCAATGGGGCAAATAACACCTTGTTTTATGGTGTGGAATACCTGAATAATAAAGTAAGTTCTGATGGAAGTGTGCGCAATATTGAAACCGGTGACCAGCAGGATGCCGCGACCCGTTACCCTGATGGGTCGACCTGGCAATCGCTGGCGGCATATGCCAGTTATCAGTGGAAAATCCGGGAAAACCTGACCTTGCAAACCGGTGCGAGGTACAATCAGATCTGGATTGATGCCGATTTTGATAACACCTTCTTTAATTTTCCTTTTGACAGTGCAACGGTAAATACAGGTGCGTTGACAGGTGCGGCGGGAGTGACGTATCAACCTGAGCCTAGCTGGGAATTGCGAGCCAACTTAAGTACGGCGTTTAGAGCTCCTAATATTGATGATATAGGAAAGATCTTTGACCCCAGTCCAGGAACCGTTGTGGTTCCAAATCCTGATATTAAACCAGAGTACTCCTATAATGCTGAGGTGGGCGTGAAAAAGAGTTTTGGAGATCGTTTTACGGTAGATGTTGCTGGATATTATACCATTTTAGAAGATGCTCTTGTCCCACGCAACTTCAATTTGAATGGTGAAGATATGATAGTCTATCAAGGAGAACTGAGTCAGGTACAAGCAATTCAGAATTCTGAACGCTCTGAAGTTTATGGTTTTGAAGTCGGTATGGATTATAAAATCTCAAACCGATTTAAATTTTATGGTCATTACACGTGGTTAGATGGTAAGCAGGAAGAAGAGGATGGCAGCGAGGTTGCGGTACGTCACGTCGCGCCGGCTTTTGGAGATGCGCACCTCGTTTACAATCAAGGTAAGTTGAAACTGGATGCATTTACCATTTTCAACGGTCAGTTTGATTTTGAGGACCTGGCTCCCAGCCAGCAGAGTCGGGATTACTTATATGCTATTGATGGCGATGGAAACCCTTTCTCGCCATCATGGTACACTCTAAATTTAAGAACTCAATACCAATTCACTAATAGTTTGAGTGCTATTGCAACTCTTGAGAATATTACAGACCAGCGTTACAGAACCTACTCGTCTGGAATTACAGCCGCGGGACGCAGTTTGATTCTTGCGCTTAACTATTCTTTTTAAAAATCGTTTGATGAAAAATACAGGAATTTGTAGTGCGATTTGTTTGCTTTTATTTTTTGCTTCCTGCAAATCAGATAAGAATACGGACAGTATTCCACCACAGGAAGATCTCGTGAATATGATTATTGTCAAGCGCGGTGCTTTCCATTACGATACATTTGAGTTAGAGGATACGATCGTAAAATTTATACCTAAAGATAGCGGTATGATTGAGGAGTTTCCTCAATACACCATGCCATCAGAAACCCACATTTCTAAGGAAGAATCTAATGACTTTTTTGAACAGATCGTGGAGATGGGCTTTTTTGAATTAAAGGACAACTATAAAAGTAAAACTACCGATAACAGCATGCTAGAAGTTAGTGTTGCTTATAATGGGAAGATAAAAACAGTAGCGTCAGAAGATTTCCAGCGCAACTGTCCAGAAGTACTACAATTTATAGAAAATGAAATGGTCCGCTTGCACGGGAAGGATCTAAAACGCCGATTACTCCCAGGATAAAAAAATCAAACCTTGAGTCTGGAAATTACATTACACGATCAAACCTTTCAACTGCATTCCTCTGGCGCCTGTTATTGGGTGGAGCAGGATGTTATTTTGTTAGCAGACGTCCATTTGGGAAAAAGTGCCCATTTTAGAAAGCATGGAATGGCGGTTCCTTCTCAGGCAGATGATAATGAATACGATAAACTTAATGCAGTTATTGAAGAGTTTAAGCCAGCGCGGCTTTGGTTTTTAGGAGATTTATTTCATTCCTATCAAAATGCTGAATGGCACTTTTTTGAACAATGGGTGCGCATGCAGTCGATTGAAATTGTGCTCGTAATGGGGAATCACGATGTCATAGGAAAGGAACATTTTCAAATGCTGGGGATAAAAACGGTAGATCAAATCCAGATGGGATCCTTTTTTTTAACCCACCATCCAGCTGAAGTAGATGGCCATTTCAACATTGCGGGCCACATACATCCAGCGGTGAAGCTAACCGGTGTGGGACGCCAGCGCATGAAGATTCCCTGTTTTTTTTGCACGGAGTCGGGAATGATTTTGCGCGCTTTTGGTGACTTTACGGGCACGTATGCCTTAAAGCCCAAAAAGGGCAACCGTATCTTTGCCTGTGTGGAAAATGAAGTCATTGAGTTGGCATAAAAGGTTCTATATTTAATCAACTAATCCATCATTATGTATAAAAAACTCATCAGCATTTTGAATCTGGTCATTGTGATCGTTCTTATAGCTTGGAACGGTTACGCAAATACCGGAAATTTCAATGGGAAAACGGTAGGTGATCTTAGCGCAGAATACAATAATTTATTCACGCCGGCGAGCTATGCCTTTTCCATCTGGGGTCTGGTTTTTCTGATGCTTCTGGTTTTTGGGGTGTATGGTGTTTATGCCGCTTTCGCGAAAGCGAAATCCCTCCAACCTCGCGGCTACAGGACAAATTTTGTTACTTCCACATTTCCCTGGTTTTTACTGGCTAACATTTTCTGTACCGTTTGGGTAGGTTTCTGGTTGCAGGAAATGATTGCCGTTTCGGTAATCTGTATGGTAGGAATTCTGGTGTGCCTCTTGATCTGTATCAAGAATCTGGATATGGAAATCTGGGATGCGCCTTTCCCTATTATTGCCTTTGTGTGGTGGCCGTTGTGTTTGTATGCGGGATGGATAAGTGTTGCGATTATTGCAAATGTTGCCAGTTATTTGAACGTACTTTTTGATATTCCTGAAAACCAACAAATTCTGGGAACGCTGGCCATGATTGTGATAGCGACGATAATTAACCTCTTGATGATCTGGTACCGCAACATGCGGGAATTTGCGAGTGTCGCTATATGGGCTTTGGTTGCAATTTATGTACGTCATACGGGAACGATGGATGATATCGCTTACCTGGCACTAGGCGCTGCCGTCGTTATTTTTATCAATATCTGCATTCATGGCTATCAAAACAGAGCCACAAATCCAGGACTGAAATTCCAGCAATGGAGAGCTTCTAAAGGTTAAAAACTCTTGATGTTTTAAAAAAATCAAGAATTGAAGTATGTAACTTGAATTATTGAATGGAAAGCTTTCGTTAATCTGATATTCTGAGAGTTGTTAATCTTCGTCTTATTTTCAATAGATGCTTAAATTCTTAATTCTGTATCTTTGATAAATGCTTAAATACGATGGATTTAGAAGCTAGAAAAATAGAGTTCGTTCAAGAGTTTTTAAGACTGCAAAATGAAGAAATCATCAGCGGTCTTGAAGAGTTATTGCGCAATAAAAAGGTTGATTTACTGGAACGTAGTTTTCAACCTATGTCAATGGAGCAGTATAATCTTGAAATGGATCAAGCGGTTAAAGACTCGGAAGATGGTCGTATGATTGAAGTGAATGATTTGAAAGCCAAAATAGAAAAATGGAATTAAAGGTCTTCTGGTTGCAACTGGCAGAGGATAAACTGAATGACATCTACATTTATTACAGATTTAAGGCTGGTAAAAGAGTAGCTAAAAGAATCGTCAATGGAATTGTAGACAAAACTATAGGATTGGGGATGCAATCTGAAATAGGACAGGTTGAAATAAGTCTTTTCCATCGTGATATGGAATACCGGTATCTCGTGTACGATAATTATAAAATTGTCTATTGGGTGAACAGAATTGCAAATAGAATAGAGATTGCAAACGTTTTTGATTCACGCCAAAACCCTACCAAAATCTTCGAAACAAAATAGCTTACCTAATTTAGGAAGTATCCCATAAAACCGTATTTATTTTATAATCTGAAAATATTGGTGTTCGGTAAACAATCCACAGCTGTTTTTAAAAATAGTAAGCGCAGCCATTTGAATTATAAAATAAGATGCTGCTTCTCACCATTCTTGCTACTATGAAAATTTAAGACACACATTTATGAATATGGTGCATTTAGAAAATTAGTTCTGAAAAGTCTTTTTTCTTTGAGCGAAGCGATCTTTTTTCACTACTCGGACAACAGTGAATTAAAAACTCTTAATATCATTTGCCCAACTGGGATAAGTAAAGATCGTTTGCTGTAGATATTGAAATGTGATGTCATGATTCATCGCGACCGCAAAAATATTGATGGTTTCTCCCGCTTCATTAGAAATAATATGCGCTCCCAGGATCATTCCGGTTTTCTGGTCCACTAAAACTTTATAGGCATAACAACCTGCATTGATGCGTTTGTTATTGAACCAACCGCTAGCATCCTTAGAAAATACATCGAATTTTTTTCCAGCTTTTGTTGCTTGTTCTTCCGTCAATCCTATTCCGGCGACTTGTGGGATGGTAAATGCAACACTGGGAATTATTACGGAAACGAACGGATGTTTGCCGCCCAGGATATTTTTTGCCGCAATGTTTGCTTCAAGTCCGCTTAGAGGCGTTAGAGGTAAATTTTTATTTGAAACGTCACCGCAGGCATAGAAGTTTTCATTGCTGGTACTTTGGAAAAATTCATTGACGACGACCCCTTTTTTATCGGTTACAACATCTGCATTTTCTAGTTTTAGATTTTTGATGGCGGGTTGTCTTCCGGCGGTATTAAAAACAAGATCGGTCGTGATCTGGTGTAAGATGCCGTCCAGGCTGTATTTAACGATGAATCGATCGTTTTCTTTTTCTACAGACGCCGCTTGTGCATTGAGTAAAATATCAATGCCCAGATCCCTGGAACATTGTTCTAAATGATTTGCCGTAAAGCTTTCAAAAGGTGATAATATCTGTCCGGTCATTTCTATCACTGTCACTTTAACACCAGCGCGCGCCATCATGTGGCTAAATTCCATTCCTATATAGCCACCACCTATAAATATCATTTTTTCAGGCAGATCCTTCAGCTCAAAAAACTGCTCACTGGTCAATAAATATTCTGCTCCAGGAATTCTAAGCTCTAAAGGTTTCATTCCCGTAGCAATCACAAATTTATCTGCGGTAATCGTGGTTTCTTTAAAGGTAAAGGTCTTTTCATCATTGAAACTTCCATCACCCAGATAGCAATCAACGCCTATTCCCTTAAGCTCTGCCTCAGTATTGTTGGGAATATTTTGAGTATACCGGCGGGCATAGTTATAAACCTCGCGCCAGTCGATGGATACCTCACCAGCGAGGCCGTCACCTTTCATATTTCTTGCTGATTCCAGCGCCTCACTACTGGCAAGCATTAATTTCTTGGGATCACAGCCGCGCTGAGAACAGGTGCCGCCATAGGCTCTGGTATCAATAATTCCTACCTTGAGACCTGCATCAATACAGCGATGGGCTACCAGTTTACCTGCGGTTCCAGTTCCTAAAATAAATACGTCATAATGCTTCATGCCTAAATGTACGTCCTCAACCGTTTATGGCTGTGAAAGAATTCTCAATTTTTGGCGAGAGCTGTGGTTGCAACTTATCTTTGCAGCCAATTCTACCACATTTGGGATATCCAGAAATAAGTGCCGCTTACGATACAATGAACGCATCTGCTAGTTTGCAGGAGCATATTGAGCTAGATCAAGGTTCTTTGCGCGTGCAGGGACTTGTGGGAAGCTCGCTTTCTTTTGTCGTTCATAACGCTTTCGCGAAAGCAGAAAAACCCTTTCTCCTCATTTTAAATGATAAGGAAGAGGCTGCTTATTACCTAAATGATCTGGAAAAAATGGTGGGTGAGAAGGATGTCCTTTTTTATCCCGGAAGTTACCGGCGTCCATACCAGATTGAAAAAACCGACAATGCAAACGTGCTGTTGCGTGCGGAGGTGCTCAACCGCATCAATTCCAGGAAAAAGCCAGCGATTATTGTCACGTATCCAGAAGCGCTTTTTGAAAAAGTCGTAACTCGGAAGGAACTGGAGCGAAACACACTGAAGATTGCGGTAGGCGATCAGATTTCGATTGAATTTGCAAACGAGGTCCTATTTGAGTACGCTTTTAAACGGGTAGATTTTGTTACAGAACCCGGCGAGTTCTCATTGCGTGGCGGTATTCTAGATGTGTTTTCGTTTTCAAATGACGAGCCGTACCGGATTGAATTTTTTGGGAACGAGATCGATTCCATCAGGGTATTTGATGTGGAAACGCAGTTGTCAAAGGATAAGATCAAAAAGATTTCCATTATTCCTAATGTGGAGAACAAGCAGTCTTCAGAACATCGCGAGAGTTTCTTGAAGTACCTGTCCGGTAAAACAGTCGTATTTGCCCAAAATATGGATTTGTTGTACGCTCGAATCGATTCGCTTTTCGCGAAAGCGGAGGAAGTCTTCAAAAATCTGCAGGGTGAGATCAAACAACTGGAGCCGGAAGAGATTTTTTGCACCTCCAGCCTTTTAAAAGAACAGGTGAAAAGCCTGAACCATATCGAGCTTTCAGGAAGCGATGCGGCCGTGGTTTACCGCACCGCACCGCAACCGTCGTTCAATAAGCAGTTTGATTTACTGATCGCAAACCTCAAACAAAATGAAGCCGACGGTTACAAGACGATCCTGTTTTGTAGTACGGCGCAACAGGCCAAAAGGTTCAAGGATATTTTTGACGACATGGGTGCAAACGTCGCCTATGAAACGGTGATTATGACGTTATATCATGGATTTGTAGATCACGACCTGCGCGTTGCCTGCTATACAGATCACGAGATTTTTGACCGCTATCATAAATTTAGCTTGAAGAATGGCTATGCTAAAAAGCAGGCCATCACGCTCAAGGAATTGAACACGCTAGAAATAGGGGATTACGTCACGCATATCGATCACGGGATCGGGAAATTTGGTGGACTGCAGAAGATTGATGTGAAGGGTAAAATGCAGGAAGCGATCAAGTTATTTTATGGTGAACGCGATATTTTATACGTTTCTATTCATTCCTTGCACAAGATTACAAAGTACGCTGCCAAAGACGGGAAGGCGCCCAAGATCTATAAACTGGGCAGCCCAGCCTGGAAAAAATTAAAGGCAAAAACCAAAACCCGAGTCAAAGAGATTGCTTTTGACTTGATCAAATTATACGCAAAACGTCGTGCCAATAAGGGGTTCCAATACGAACCCGATGGTTATATGCAAAATGAGCTGGAGGCCAGCTTTATCTATGAGGACACGCCAGACCAAAGCACAGCGACCCAAGATGTCAAAAACGATATGGAAAGCGAGCGTCCCATGGACCGACTGGTGTGTGGCGATGTAGGTTTTGGTAAAACAGAAGTGGCGATTCGTGCCGCTTTTAAGGCAGCAGTGAATGGAAAGCAGGTTGCCGTTCTCGTTCCCACAACAATCTTGGCGTTTCAGCACGCCAAAACATTCCGCGAGCGACTAGGAGATATGCCGGTTAAGGTGGATTACCTGAATAGATTCCGCACCGCAAAGGAACGTAAGGGAGTTCTAGAGGGACTTGCGGATGGTTCCATTGATATTGTGATAGGTACGCATCAGTTGGTTAGCAAAGCCGTTAAATTCAAGGACATCGGATTATTGATTATTGATGAAGAACAGAAATTTGGCGTGGCCGTAAAAGACAAATTGAAAACCCTCAAGGAAAATATTGATACCCTCACGTTGACGGCAACACCTATCCCGCGAACTCTGCAGTTCTCCTTAATGGCAGCACGAGATTTAAGTGTTATAAAAACACCGCCCCCCAATAGACATCCCATAGAATCTCACATCGTAAGATTTTCTGAAGAAACCATTCGGGATGCGATAAGCTATGAGATTTCACGCGGTGGTCAGGTCTATTTTGTACATAATAGAATTGAAAATATCAAGGAAGTCGCTGGTATGATTCAGCGTTCTGTTCCAGATGCCAAAGTGGGCATAGGTCATGGTCAAATGGACGGTAAGAAGCTAGAATCTGTAATGCTGGCCTTTATGAATGGTGAATTTGATGTTTTGGTCAGTACCACGATTATAGAAAGCGGGCTGGATGTTCCCAATGCGAATACTATATTCATCAATAACGCTAATAATTTTGGGCTGTCAGACTTGCACCAGATGCGTGGTAGAGTAGGGCGTAGCAACAAGAAAGCTTTTTGTTATTTCATGACACCACCCTACGACATGATGACTGACGAGGCACGCAAGAGAATACAGGCGATTGAGAGTTTTTCAGAACTAGGTAGCGGTTTCAATATTGCGATGAAGGATCTAGAAATACGTGGAGCGGGAGATATTTTGGGCGGAGAGCAAAGTGGGTTCATCAATGAAATAGGATTTGATACTTATCAGAAAATATTGAGCGAAGCAATTGAGGAACTGAAAGAAAACGAATTCAAGGATTTATATCCAACCACAGATGTCCCCAATAAGAAACACGTGAGTGATGTCACCATTGATACCGATTTTGAATTGCTGTTCCCTGATGATTATATCAACAGCGTTACAGAACGACTGGCGTTGTATTCAAAGCTGAATGATGTAGAAGATGAAGACGGACTGGACACGTTCAAGAAGGAGTTGGTAGACCGTTTTGGCGAGCTTCCAGATCCTGCGGAGGATTTGTTGACCAGTATTAAAGTCAAGTGGATTGCCAGCCGTTTAGGACTGGAAAAGATCATCATGAAGGAAAGCCAGTTCGTGGGGTACTTTATTGCAGATCAAGAACACCGCTTCTATAAAAGCGAGACTTTTGGTTTCTTATTGCAATCCATGAATAAACCGAATGCTAAGGTTCAAATGAAACAAAAGCAAACCCGCACCGGGATGCGATTGTTGTTGAAGATGGAAAATATCAAAACCGTTGATAAAGCGCTGGAACGATTGAAAGCGGTGATGCCCGTTGAATTACCAACGGCTGATTCTTGATTTCGTTCCGAAATATTTATTCCTAATTTTTAATTTCTGATTTGCTGTCGCAACCTTAGTCCACCTGTCAATTGGACGAATGACTGGCGCGATTTCGCTGCGTCCATATGTTGTCTCACCCCAGCCCTCTGTGGAATAGATGGAGTTTTATTTTTCTTTTAGTTGAGAACACAGGTTGTTGATTCAGATTATTCTTAATTTACCGAATACCGAATACCGAATATTAGAAGATATCAAGGAGCTTATGTTTTCACTTCATTTTCGGTTGCCTCACCCCAGCCCTCTCCGGCGGAGAGGGTGTTTGATTTCCTCTTATTTGAGAACACAGGCTGTTGATTCAGATTTTTTTATTTATCTGCATACCCAAAAGGATTAACGATTTCTGATTTCAAAATAAGAATCTACGGTCGGCAAGGAAAACTCAAAAAAACTCATGGCTCAAGGATCCACCAACTAGTAATAATGGGAGATTATCATTTTTTGATTGATAAAATATGAAAATCTAGGATCACAAAGATAGCTCCAGAACTTAGTGTCCATTGTCTCATTATTTAATTACGATCAACGATTTTAGAGTTCTAGTTAAAAAAGTAAAAGTCTCTAGTCAGCGAGTTAAACTCAAAGACTCACAGCTCAAGGATGAACCAACTACAGCCATTGACTCCAAGGCAAGCGACTAAGTATAACCAAAAAAGCTAAGGTGTAAAAAATAGATAGCATCTTAAATTTACCGCGGCTTACTATTTTTTTCTTTGATTTTGAGTAACCTATAGTTAGTAAAGCCACTGCAATGATCATCATCAATGGGTGTTCTATAATAAGCAGTCGTGTAGCAGAATTACTCATTTCAAATCCTTCCCAACGTGCTAGATTTTGTGGAGTCAGATACAGAATGATACCTATCAGTAACTGAATATGGGTGACGATTAATCCTATTAAAGCTAGGCTAAAATCCCGATTTCCAAATTCTCGTTTTGTAAAAAATCCTATTACCGCATTAACGGTTGCTATGAATAGAACTAGAACTAATAGATATGCCCATCCAGAGTGAGCAGATTGAAGGATGTTATACATGAGAAATATGATTTTGAACAAAAATAGGGTAAAAACAAAGAACCCGACTCGGTGGAGTCGGGTTCTGAGATTAAATTTAAAATAGTGTTCTAGTTGAAAATATATCTAGCACCTATTTGCATTTGGTATCTGGAAGATCTTGTTCCTCCATCATCAATTACTTCTAGATCATCATTGGTAAAAGTAGGATCAAAAGTAAATTCAGGATTTGGCCCGCCTTGTTCTGTGGTGATCAAGCCTACCTGACCGAAGTTAGGAACGAATGTTCTTTCTCCCCAATCCTTGTTTATTAGATTTGCTACGTTAAAGATATCAAGAGACAATTGTAATGTGTTCTTATTCTCTTTATCTGCACCTGTATATATGGAGAAGTTTTGCAGCAATTTAAAGTCAATGCTGTGATTCCATGAAGCACGGCTAGCATTAGCTTCAGCATATTGTCCACGACGAGATCTTAAATAATCGTTGTTCTCAATAAATCTATCAAGAGCCGCATATTGTTCTGCAGGTAAAATTACTTGACCTGGCTTAACTAGAGGAACTAAGTTGATCTCGCTTGCATTTGCAGGAATGTATAGCAATGCATTGTCTCGAGAATCATCACCTAATAAATCTCTTCCTTCATTGTAGGCATATGAAATACGTCCCCCTTCTTGACCTGTGTAGAATATTCCGAACGTTGTTGAAATATTGTCGTTCCACTCTAGGTCATAAGTTGCATTTGCAATAATCTGATGTCCTGTGGCAAATTGGGATCTCTGTAATGTTGCAGTATTTTTACCATTCACGGTAAGAACATTTCTCCACTGACTACTGTTTTGTGATGAAGTACCTTCAAATACATACTCACCATCACCGTAGGTATAAGCTACTTGTGCGCCAAATCCATTTTGAACTGGCTTAGTTAAAGTGAAAGTTGCGTTGTAAGAGTACCCTTCGTTAGTGTTAGTTCCTAGATAGATATTGCTGTACGTATTGTCAACTCTATTTCTACCGTAGTAAAAACGATTGTCAGCGCCATTTAAAGTTCCTACAGGACCTACAGTATTTAAGTTTTGATAAGTAACGTTTTGCAACACATCATTGTAAAGAAAATCAGCTGATGCAATCAATCCCCATACTCCTAATTCTTGATCTACACCTATGTTGTATTTCAACACAGAAGGTAATTTGAAATCTGGAGAGAAAAGATCTATCTGACCTCCTAATTGTCCACTTCCAGGAGCAGCACCATTACCGATAGGTTGATTGTTAGGGTCAGGATTGAAGAATACTTCTCTGTTAGTAAAGTCTCTTTCATCTACAGATCCTACAGAAACACCATTGTTGTTATATGCACCACCTGGCCATACTAATGGAATACGGGAAGTAAAGACTCCTATACCACCGCGCACCTGTGTGCTGTTGTCATTAAATACATCCCAGTTGATTCCCAATCTAGGAGCAACGTGCAATTGACTTTTAATAGGTTTTCCAACTCTAGCTCCTTCAAGATCTTTTCCTGCTGCTTCTAGCAAGCCAACGGTTCTATTATTGAAATCGTCATTAACTGTTCCATCCTCAAAGAAAGGTACGTCAACACGAACACCATAAGTCAAACGGAAGTTATCAGTCATATTCCAGGCATCTTGAGCATAGAAACCTAACTGGCTATATTTAAATGCGGCTGCTGCTGCTTGAATATCATCACCTACTGTACCTACTGGATCTAGTAAGGAGTAGCTATAGTCGTAACCATCAGCGGCTACATCATTGGTAGCATCATTATCAAAATAAGTATTGAAATCAGCCAAGTTCAAAAACTGGTATTGACCAAAATTTTGTCTTACAAAAACGTTTCTTACGTCAAAGTACTCAAAGTTTGCACCCAAGGTGATGTTATGAGCTCCAGACTGGATTTCAAAGTTGTTAGTTACATTAAACAATTTCTGGTCTAGGATATTTCCAGTAGAAAAAGCTTCAGAACCAAAAGTGATTCTTCCATTGTTACCATCGTTTATTTGAATTCTAGGGAAGTTGTTTCCTATAGGATCTCTATCATCATTGACTGTAGAATACCCAATCACTAAGTTGTTAGACAGGTTAGAACCATTAGTGGTACTCCATTCAAATGTAGAACTATTAGTCTCAGAAAGGAAAAGAACACCAGCGTTAGCAAAGTTGATGTTATTAGAGTTACTAAAACTAGGAGAATTTGACTCTCCACTTACGTAATTATGTTTTAAAGTAAATGTGTTCTTGTCGTTTAAATTATAGTCTAAACGAATGGTAAAAGAATCTGAGATTAAAGAGTTTTCTCCATCTTCAAATCCACCTGGATTATACCCAAAAACATTAGTCAGATTGTCTTGTAAGGTTTGAATTTGCGCAACTGATGAGTCACCGTTGTAGCTAGCAGCATCAAAGAAACGTGGAGTGTCTTCATCCTGTCTTTCATAATTGAGGAAGAAGAACAATTTGTTCTCTATGATTGGACCACCGATTCTTGCACCGATTCTTGTTGCTGTAAATTCATCTAATTTTTCTCTGTTTTCAGCGTCAAATCCTCCTGGAGTTTTTCCAGCAAGATCTTCATTTCTGTAATAGCCGTAAGCAGATCCAGACCATTTGTTAGTACCCGAACGAGTTATCGCATTGATCGCTCCACCAGCAAATCCTGATTGACGAACGTCAAAAGGAGCAAGGTTTACAGAAAAAGATTCAATAGCATCTAGGGAGATAGGGTTAACACCTATTTGACCACCATTCGTACCAGTAGAAGAAAGGCCGAAAACGTCATTACTTACCGCACCATCAATATAAAATGAATTATAACGATTGTTTACCCCACCTAGAGTAATACCACCACCTTCTGACACAGATGCCTGAGGTGTTTTTCTAAGTAAATCTTGAATATCACGAGTTACCGTTGGAAGAGTTTCAATCTCGCGTGTAGAGATGTTAGTCTCTGGTCCTGTTTTTCCACTGTCAAAAATTCCGTTGCGACGCGCTTGGATGACAATTTGGTCTAATGCATTAGTAGATTCAGCAAGAGTTGCGTTGATCTGTTCTGACTCACCTAATTGAAGATTGATGTTAGTCAGCGCAAGGTCTTGTTTACCTACATAAGTAATTGTCACGTTGTAAGGTCCACCTACACGCATATTGTTGATGCGGTAATAGCCTTCAATATCAGTTACAGATCCATAAGTAGTTCCAGTAGGAGTGTGGACAGCAATGATTGTGGCGCCTAAAAGAGGTTGATCAACGCCCTCTAGTACGCGACCGTTAATGGAAGAGGTAGTTACCCCCTGTCCCATCACAGCCATCGAGCTCAGAATTAATCCTAAAAAAAGGAAAATTTGTAATGCTTTGTTCATTTGTGAAACGATTTAAATTTGGTTAGTGCAAAAATAAGACGTTTAACAAAACTCCAACATTAAGCTAACATTAATTAACTAGGAACTTTTCAACTTTAAGCTGTTGATAACCTGATATTTAAGATAATTTAGAATAAAACTGCATAAGAAGTGCCGTTGTTGAGGCATCATGACCGTCAGATTTTTGACTTTCAATGTCATTTAAAACGGTATCTGCTAGATTCTTACCTAATTCCACACCCCATTGATCATAACTATAAATATTCCATATCACTCCCTCTACAAAGATTTTGTGCTCATACATGGCTATGAGTTTTCCTAGGCTCTTAGGAGTTAATTCATCGATCAATATTGTCGTTGTAGGTTTATTACCTTTAAAAACCTTGAACGGTCGCAGTTTGTTTTTTTGCTCACTCGATAAAGAGGTCTTCTCAAGATCTGCTATTACTGACGCTTCGGTTTTACCATTCATTAACGCCTCTGTCTGTGCAAAGAAGTTTGCCATTAACTTATTGTGATGGTCTGGATGGTGGTATTTCGCTTTCGCGAAAGCGATAAAATGAGCAGGAATCAATTTTGTTCCCTGATGCATTAATTGGAAAAAGGCGTGCTGTGCATTGGTTCCCGGTTCTCCCCATACGATATTACCTGTTTGATAATCCACGGGATTCCCATTTCTATCCACGCTTTTCCCATTACTCTCCATGATCGCTTGTTGCAAATAGGAAGGTAGTTTTTGAAGGTATTGCGTGTAGGGGAGGATGGCCTCGCTTTGAGCCTTGAAAAAATTGTTATACCAGATGGTCAATAAGGCAAGTTGTACCGGGATGTTGTTTTTAAATCTGGTCTCTTGAAAGTGGATATCCATACTGTGTCCACCTTCTAACAGCTCTTGGAAATTCTGCGTTCCCACGCCTAAGGCTACACTTATACCCACCGTACTCCATAGCGAAAACCTGCCGCCTACCCAATCAAACATCTGGAATATATTTTCTTTATCAATGCCAAATGCAGTTGCGCTATCCACATTACTACTCACCGCAATGAAGTGTTTACCCACCGCTGCTGGATTTACTCTGTCAGTAAACCAATTTCTAACGGTCGTCGCATTGGTAAGGGTTTCTTGCGTCCCAAAAGATTTTGAAACAATCACAAAAAGGGTCGTTTCTGGATTTAGCTTCCTTAAGATTTCTTCTACATGATCCCCTTCAACGTTAGAGATAAAGTGGACTTTTATGTTGTTATGATACGCTTCTAATGCGTCATAAATCATGTTAGGTCCCAGATCGCTGCCGCCTATTCCAATGTTGACAACGGTATCAAATTTATTTCCACCATAAGTGGTTAGGGTACCGTCGTGGATTTTATCCACATATTCAAACATTTTGCGCTTGCTCTCTAGAGCCTGCTTGATATAAGTACTATTGTGGTCGTTTGCTTTATGCAGTGGTGTACGCAATGCTGTATGCATCACCTTCCTGCCTTCTGTGACATTGATGGGACTTCCATTGAAATAGGAGTCTATAGCACCATTAAGATCACATTCCTCCGCGAGATCTACTAGGGCATCTCTTGTCGCGGTAGTCAATAGGTTCTTTGACAGGTCTACGTAAAAATCATCTTCAACCAGTGTGAAATTCGAAGCTCTGGAATCATTAGTTTCAAAAGCCTCTTTCAAATCAAATTTCTTGAGATTGTTATAATGTTCCTTTAGAACCTGCCAAGAATTTGTTTCGGTTGGGTCGATGTTTTTCATAGTATAGCGTCGGAATCTTTATAGGGCAAGTCGTCGATCTCCTTTCTCAAAGGTTCGATATAATTTTTGAATACGACTAGTTGATCCTTAGGTAAAGGCTCTGCGCTAGGTAAGTTTTGTTTGTAGGGATCCACTTGAACGCCGTTTACCCAGAATCTATAACAGACATGCGGTCCAGTTGCCAGACCTGTACTTCCTACAGTCCCTATAGTTTCACCTTGCTTAACACGCTGTCCGACTTTTACCAGTCTTTTAGTCATGTGAAGATATTGTGTTTCATAAGTGGCGCTGTGTCTCACCTTGACATAGTTCCCGTTCCCACGTGTAAACCCAGACTTTGTAATCACACCATTTGCAGTAGAAACTATAGGGGTTCCATAACCTGCGGCATAATCTGTTCCTCTGTGCGCCTTCCATCTTTTTTGTACGGGATGAAATCGATTGCCACTGTAACGGCTAGAAATACGCGTATAATTCACGGGAGCTTTTAGAAAGAAATTTCTCAATGTTTTTCCTTGATCATCATAGTAATCGCGTTTTCCCGCGATGCTATCTGTTACGTAGCCAAAAGCATAATAAGGTTTTCCTCCAGTTTCAAAAATGGCCACGTCGATCGCTTCAACGCCAGCATAAATGCTGTCGTTTATATAGCGTTCCTGATAGATCATTTTAAATTTATCACCTTCTTGAAGCTTAAAGAAATCAATAGTCCATTTGTAGATATCGCTCAATTCATAAATGGCACTCAAACCCAGACCTTCTTCTTCCATCGCCTCAGATAAAGTGCTGCGTATAACGCCAGTAGCGGTTTTACGCTTTATGGTAATGGGGTGTTGATGGGTTGTCGCCTCCATTTTACCGGTAAGTTTCAAAAGCACATAATCAGTGCGGCTGGACTCGTAAACAAATGCTGCTGGTGTTCCTGCAACATCTTTATGCTTAATGATTTTATAAGGTTTTCCCGCCTGGATTTTACGTAATGAGTAAACGGAATCCATGGTAACGGCTGCATCATAAGAGCTCTGACCTTGAACTAGGTGCGAGCCAATCAGATCATTAAAAATGTCCCCAGACCTAACTGTATCTTCTACAACATTATAATTATTGAGATCATAACCATATATGAGTACGGGTGCTACTTTTATTTGTTTTGCATCTGCAAGATCAAAATTCTGGGACTTCTGTTCACAAGAAGTTAAGACTAGACCTGCGGCAAAAGCTATCGCAATCAATTTCTTCATTCTGTTATGGGGTATTTAATAAATGTTCCACCCATTGCTTTCCCCATTCCTTATGCTCCTCGTCGTTCCATAGACTGGGGAAAAAGGAAATCTTTTGAAAGCTGGGCGGTAAAAATTCTTTCCAGTTCGTGCCACCTGTGGCTTTAACAGTTCCACCATCTTTACGCAGGTATCTGTGTGCAGCACCCATGTGCATCAATAGCCAGTTAACGTTGACATTTTGATCCATGCGGCGCAGTTCCTCCTGTAGTTCTGGAGTCTGCTCTTCTGCTGGTAAAGCTAGATAACGCTGGTAGATATTGGTATGTTTCACCTCTTCGGCTATTCTTAAAAATCTAGGAGTATAACGCTTTTCAAACTGTTTTAGTGTGAGGGTTTTTTCTCCGGTAGCTTTATCAATGCCACCACGTTTCCAGTAGATATTGTCAAACAGTGTAGCAGTGTCTGTGGTTTGTTCGCTTTCGCGAAAGCGATTTCTATCTGCCAGATAAACAAGATTCACAATGTCGGTAGCATAGAATTCTATCATGCGGAATTGTGCACTCTGAAACCCACTCGCTGGCAACAACGACATGCGGAATTTTAAAAATTGCTCTCGCTCCATTCCTTTAATCATGATCTCAAAACTGTTGATCATTACATTAAAATAGCGATTGATGCGGCGTATTTTTTCTGCAAAAAAACTTCCAGTCAGTTCGTCATTTTGAATGATCTGCATCTGCTCATGAATGGCGAGTTTAAAGTGCAGCTCCGTAATTTGATGGTAACATATGAAAACCATCTCGTCTGGGAATGACGTGGAAGGAACCTGAAGGCTCAACAAGGTGTCTAACCTAATGTAATCCCAGTAAGTGGTGTATCTATCGTATAGAAGCCCATCTAGATAGGACAACATATCCTGACCAGAATTCTTGAATTTTTCCTCAAGCAATAAGATGCGTTCCGCAATTTCTGGTGATATCGAGTCTGCCATGGAATAATGTTGATAGATCGCAAAAATACATATTATTGAATGGTATCGTTACCACTTATCCACCTTAAGTAAAAAAGTGGCACAAAACAGTCTGAAAGACTGGATAAATATTGGTTCGATACTCCCTAAGTGTGAAAGTTAATGCTTGCTTGTGAGAGGAATTCTAGCGCAAGAAGACCGTAATTTACAGATCGATTTAAGTTCAAAATAAGCATCGATTAAAATAAAGCGGAAGGTAATTCCCAAAGCTGCTACTTATTACATATTACATAGAATTTTACCGCTATTCTCAATAGAATAATGAAAAAACCTAATCCACAATCTTTTTAAACGAATGGCTCAATCCTTTAAAAGCATCCAGATCTGCAGTAAGAGAACCCACTGTTAGTTTTGCCTGAATTTTCAACGGGATTTTATTGTCATCATCACTGATCCATACCGTTAAACTCTCTTCTTCTTGAAAAACACGACCGGATTGTACATAAGGTCTAAATTTCAAAGCATTGATCTTACCAAATTTTGTTCGCACTACATCCCGCTCTAAGAATTTCATCTTAAAGTCATAATTTTCATTATCAAAAAACATAGGTAATACAAATTCATCGCCAGGTGTGACTGTTTTTACATCAACTGCATTACGCAAATGATAAAAGGCAGAGATCATATCCTGGGTTCCAGGTTTGATACTCATTTTAGTAATTTCCTTGTGTTTTTTATTATTTACCGTAGCAATTTTTGCATCATGGTCAAAATCGATCTGAATATCTTTAGTATGTCCACCCTCATCAATATCCCTAATAAACCGATAAGGAGCACCTGTTTTTTGATCAATGTAGCTTTCATAGCGGTCATCGACTTCAAAAAAGAGGTGCATCAAACCAGTAGATTTCCCCTTCCCTTTAAGATGAAAGACGTTCTTACCGTTAAGTTTAGTGTCCTTCACTTCTAAGGTTGCATAACTCGCATTAAAAATCCCATAATGAATACGGAATTTGAACCACTCACCATTATTGAATGCTTGAGATGGCTCTGTATCATAAGCAGGTGAAAAACCCACGGTTATGGTACATAAAGCAAGTAATAAGAGTATGTTTTTTTTCATGGTTTTAATGCAGCTCCTTTTAGTTGCTACAATATAAGGAATACAAAACCTATTCCAAACTTTCTAAAGTGTACCGCGCAAGGCTTGTTCTCTTTCAATCGCTTCAAATAGAGCCTTGAAATTACCAACACCAAATGACTGTGCGCCCTTACGCTGTATGACCTCAAAAAACATAGTAGGTCGATCTACAATTGTTTTAGTAAAAAGCTGTAGTAAATACCCTTCTTCATCGCGGTCGATAAGAATACCATGCTTTTTTAATACCTCTACATCTTCATCTATTTCGCCCACGCGATCTAACAAATCATCATAGTATTCATCTGGTACATATAAAAACTCAACACCACGATCTCTCATCGCGCTTACCGTTTTTACAATGTCGTCTGTGGCAACGGCGATATGCTGTACTCCTGGACCGTTATAGAAATCTAGATATTCTTCAATTTGTGATTTTTTCTTTCCTTTAGCAGGTTCGTTGATCGGGAACTTGACGCGGCCGTTACCGTTACTCATAACCTTGCTCATCAATGCAGTGTAATCTGTCGCTATATCGTTATCTGCAAAAGAAATAATCTGGGCAAATCCCATTACTTCTCCGTAGAATTTACACCAGGTATTCATTTCATTCCACCCTACATTACCCACCATATGATCGATAAACTTCAAACCTACTGGCTCTGGATTGTAATGTGATTCCCATTTTTTAAACCCTGGTAGAAATACACCGTCATAATCGTTACGCTCTACAAACATGTGAACGGTCTCGCCATAGGTGTAGATCCCAGAACGGGTTACCTCTCCATGTGCATCAGTCTCTGTAGTGGGTTTTTGATAGGGTTTTGCACCACGTTTAGTGGTTTCTTCAAAAGCTTTTGTAGCATCTTCTACCCACAAAGCAACTACTTTAACACCGTCACCATGCTCATCAATGTGTCTGTTAATCTCACCACCTTTTTGCAATGGTGTGGTTAGAACGAGTCTGATCTTATCTTGTTGCAATACATAGGAGACACGATCTTTCACGCCTGTTTCTAGTCCAGCATAGGCGAGCGATTGAAAACCAAATGCCGTTTTATAAAAATGCGCGGCTTGCTTTGCATTCCCTACATAGAGTTCCACATAATCAGTTCCTAGTAATGGTAGGAAGTCCTCCGCCTCTTTGAATAATTTCTTGAGGCTGTATTCTGTATTCTTTAAATCTTTGAGTTTTTTAATTTCTGCGGGCATGACGTTAACTTTATATGGTTATGATGAATTTGCTTTATTTCTTAATTTAAAATCGGTGTAAATATTATATTTATGTTTTGGGCGTTGCCTGCGGCCAGGCAATCCGTTGCAATCTTTTCATTTTATGAGGCATTCCATGCACCTTAAAATAAAAAGGATTTCCACTTCTTTCCCTAACGCGCAACCTGCGCTTATTTTTGAGGCGTTCCCAACAACTCAGCTATCGCTAGGTTCTGGTGGTCTGGCCTTGCGCTACATTCTTTTTTAAGCCAAAATCCTTAATAAGTATTCCTACTACAACTCCTAACGCAGTATGAGAGATAATCTTATCATTAAATGATTTACTGCACATCATCTAATAGGCGTCTTTCATTGAGATTGATCACTGAATACAACCTATTTGCAAGGCTCTATTTTTTCAGACAACCATAGGTTTTAGTTGTTATCGATACTATCTGTCATCTCTTTTACTTCTACGGGACGTACCTCCGTTTCCGTACTGTCTATAGAATCCTCGTATTCCCAAGTGTCTATTTCTTCTACATCTTCATTAGTATCAACATCATCGTTCAATTCAAAACCACTATTTTCTAGTTGGTCAAAATAATTCTCTGGATTGAATAAGCTCAATCCTTGAAAAACGAGTCCTACGGCTAATAACAATGCTATTAAAATAGTGGCAATCATATTCATAATCAAACCAGTATTCACGTTAGAATAACTTTTAGCAACATATTGTTCTGGATTCTGTAAATAAGCTTTTTTACTTTTAGCAGCCCAAACCCATCCTATAATCGTAGCTATTAATGTAGGAATAGAGAGAATTCCGCAACAACATCCTGTCAAAATAATGACAATTGCTATGATGCCGATGACTAAGGCTCCAGGGTCTGCTGGTAATTTATTTTTAATTTCGTTCAAAGTTTCGCATTTTTAGGTTAGTTAGTCATGGTCTAGCCAGCTTTTATGGTAAGTGTCATCTGCAATAGCGAGTCCAGCTTTAGTAACTTTTAATGGTTTGAAAGTGTCCACCATCACGGCGAGCTCTTCAGTTTCTGTTTGACCTATACTGCGTTCCACGGCTCCTGGGTGTGGCCCGTGAGGAATCCCTCCTGGGTGCAGCGAGATATGTCCTTTTTCAATATCGTTGCGACTCATAAAATCGCCATCTACATAATAGAGAACCTCATCACTGTCAATATTACTGTGGTTATATGGGGCAGGAATACTGTCTGGATGGTAATCATACTTACGCGGCACAAAACTGCAGACTACAAAAGCATCTGTTTCAAAAGTCTGATGAACGGGTGGTGGTTGATGGATTCTTCCAGTTATAGGTTCAAAATCATGAATTGAAAAAGCGTACGGATAATTGTATCCATCATATCCCACTACATCAAATGGGTGAGAAGCATAAACCATTTCAAATATCTCATCTTGTTTTTTAATCTTGATCAGAAATTCGCCTTTTTCATCGTGGGTTTCCAGCTGCTCTGGGCGGCGCAAATCGCGCTCACAAAATGGAGATTGCTCTAAAAGCTGACCAAAATGGTTGCGATATCTTTTAGGTGTATAGATAGGACGGCGACTTTCCACTATAAATAGCCGGTTTACTTCCGTATCAAAATCGATTTGATAAATAATGCCTCGCGGGATCAATAAATAATCACCATACTTAAAATCTAGATTTCCAAGATGCGTTCGCAATGTCCCAGAGCCTTGATGAATGAATAATAGCTCGTCTGAATCGGCATTTTTATAGAAGTAATCTCGCAGTGACTCTTGTGGCGCGGCTAGAACTATGGCGACATCACTGTTGACTAAAACGGTGGTGCGGCTATCTAAATAATCAGGTTGTGGCGGCACTTGAAATCCTTTTAATCGGTACGATTTCAAATGGTTTTCCAGGGCAATTTCTGGCTTCACACTATAACTGCCACGTATTTCCTTAACCATTGTAGGTCGATGTTCATGGTAGGAGTTTGTGTACATCCCGTCAAAACCAATCGTTCCAAAAAGCTGTTCATAATACAACGACCCATCTGGTTTTCTGAAAACCGTGTGGCGCTTGTGCGGTATTTTTCCCAGTTTGTGATAAAAAGGCATATTCTTTTTTCTAGTTAGTGTAAATCTCGTAAATTCTTCAGACCATTCCATAGGCAATGGCTGTTAATTACTTGTAAATGATGCTAAATAATTTTATTTAGAGCGTTTTCGCATACTTTTTTTAATTAAAACGTAGCAGTTGAGAAGAGAATTATTTTGCTTTCGCGAAAGCGAAATTCTCAAATCTTTAGAAATTAAACCCCAGTCTCACGTAAAACTCATCATCGCTCTGCTGTGGGCTGAAACTATATTTAAGCTCTAGGGGACCCAAAAATGTCTCAATACCATAACCAAGGGCAAACCCTGAATACTGCGTTTTACGGTACCAGTCGTTCATTTCAAAAAGATCGTCGTCCACACTGGCAAAATTTGCACTGGCCACAAGGTGGTTCTTCCTAAATAATTCATAATCAATCTCAAACAAGGTACGGATCATCGTGTTGCCTCCTAAACTTAAAAAATCATACCCATAAAACGGAATGATATTGTTGATGCGACGCGCTCCATAGCCTCCTAAAAAGAAGTCCAGCGAGGAATCCTCCTGATTACCTATAGTTATACCTACATGACCTGTGCCTCTCAAGCTAAATTTTCCCAATGCATAGGCGTATCCTATCTGCAGCTGGGCGATAGAATACTCACTAAAATCTTCTTTTAATATGTCATTTAATAGATATAAATGGAAATCTGCATCTACTTTAAAACCAGACGATGGAAAGAAACTATTATCATAGGTGTCGTACAATGCTTTTCCATAAATACTTGCTGTTGTGCTATTTTGAAAATCTGTACGAGTGTTCATGGCGTTGCCCGTGAGTAAAGTATTGGTATATATATCAAGCGTTTTGAGCTCTGCACCTAGAATCACGTTGAAACCTTGATCCAGCCTGGTTTGTAGAAAAAACTGCTGCGTCCAGTCATGATATTCTACATCAATACTGTTAACGCCACTAATGGGTAAGCTTCCTGTTATGGAACCTGCAAAATCTGCTGGAATATCTTTCTCAAACTGTGTAAATTCACTGTGCAATCCTACTGACCAGTAATCCCCTTTATCAATATAATAGTCTGCAACGTAGCGTACATTATCTCCTAGGATAGCATCAACAGAAACCACATCATTATCAAATAAAACGTTCTTACGCGTTAGGTTAACAAGGGCAGCACTGCGCAACAGCTCATCATAATGAAGACTCAATCGCAAATAGTTGCGTACTGAGGATTCCTCAACGGTTACTCGCAATTCTGTTCCTTGCGCATGCGGGATGAGTTCGTAATTTATCTTGGAAAAATTATTTGTCGCTTGCAGGTTGTTGACTCCATTTTTTATATCCTCATAGGTAGTAAAGTCGGGCGTATTTAACTTGAATTTCCCGACGACATAAGATCGAGTATAGCGCTCGTTGCCGTTAACCACAATGTTGCTTAAATAGATTCTGTCGCTGGAGGATGTTTTAAGTTCGGGCTTTGAATAACCAGGCGTGGCGATTCTGGCAAGTTGGTAAATTTTGAGTTGGGCAGCAATTTCTCCTTTTTCAATAATGGCTGCGCCCTGATCAAAAGAAATAACGCTGAAGTCCTTAATGTTGGGAGCAATATAGATGTCTGTCTTAGGACCTTTGATTTTCATATCGTTAATCGTCCTAAAATTATTGATTTGAGTCAGTATGCTAAAAGCATCATTAAGCTCATCAAGTGATTTAAAATCGTCTTGAACATCTACACCTACTATGATATCCATTCCTTTGGCTCTTAATTTTTCAATGGGATAGTTATCTGTAACACCGCCATCAATAAGCATGCGATTATCAATTTGAACTGGCGCAAATAGCGACGGTAATGCTCCGCTAGCATTAACAGCTCTAGGTAAATAGCCAGAATCTAAAATAATTTCTTGTCCGGTCTCAATATCGGTTGCGATACAGAAAAAAGGGATGGGTAATTTGTCAAATTCTGAGATATCATTAACGTGAGAAAGTAATTGTGATAGCAAATTATAAACGTTCTGACCTTTACTTAAAGAGTTAGGAAGCTTAACCTTAAAATCTTCAAAAGGTAAGGTTACCGCATATCTTTCATTCTCACGACGTTCATAGGACGTCTTTGCACTACGCGGGATCTCGTCTGAGATAATGTTATTAAAATTCGTTTTAACAAATATGGAGTCGATTTGCTTCCCAGTATATCCAGAAGCATATAGAGATCCAACAATGGCACCCATACTCGTTCCAGCGATATAATCGATTTTAATTCCTAAGGAATCTATGACTTTCAAGGTTCCTATATGCGCGAGACCTTTTGCACCACCGCCAGAAAGAACCAGCCCGATTTTCTGGCTGCCATCAAACGTGATTAAGGAGTCTTTCAAACGAGCGTCCTGCGCGGTGCACATCTGTCCGAACATAACAATCAAAAGAAAAACACCGATTCTATTCACTATGCTCTTTATAAAAGTCTACTATTTTTTGTGCTCTACTATTTCCTACCACAAGGATTAGTTCCTGCTTTGTGGCCTGCTTTATTCTTTTTACAGATCTAAAATGGCGCAACAGTTCAACGGTTGTTTTTTCACCTATTCCTGGAATTTCATCTAATTCTGTCTCGATCGACTGTTTGCTGCGCTTATTTCTGTGATGTGAGATACCAAAACGGTGCGCTTCATTACGCATTTGCTGGATAACCTTCAATGTTTCAGACCTTTTATCTAAATATAAAGGTACGGGATCATTAGGGTAAAATAACTCTTCAAGTCTTTTTGCAATTCCTATGATAGGGATTTTACCTCTCAAACCTAGTCTTTCTAGAGCGGTTACACCGCTGGAAAGTTGACCTTTTCCTCCATCAACAATAACAAGTTGCGGCAGCGGTTCGTCCTCTTCCAGCAATCTGCGGTATCTTCTATAAACCACTTCTTCCATACTGGCAAAATCATCAGGCCCCTCGACAGTTTTAATATTGAAATGCCGGTAATCGCTTTTGCTGGGTTTTCCATTTTTGAAAACAACACAAGCGGCCACTGGATTAGTGCCTTGAATGTTTGAGTTATCAAAACATTCCATGTGACGCGGTTCTTCATCCAGACGTAGATCTGCTTTCATCTGGATCATGAGACGATTAACGTGTCGGTCTGGATCAACGATTTTAATAGTTTTGAATTGCTCCTGACGAAAGAATTTAGCATTGCGTTCTGACAATTCTACCAGACGTTTTTTATCGCCCAGCTTTGGAACGGTAACTTTAATGTGTTCTCCTAGATCTACCGGGAATTGAGTATAAATTTCAGTGCTTTGAGAATCAAATCTATTTCTCAATTCTATGATGGCTAGTTGCAGCAAGCTAGCATCGCTTTCATCCAGTTGTTTTTTTAATTCCATGGTGTGTGCTCTGGTAATCGCGCCGTGATTGATCTGGATATAATTGACATAACCAGCTGCCTCATCGCTTACTACTGTGAAAATATCGACATTAGAAATATTAGGGTTTACAATGGTTGATTTTGCTTGGTATCTGGTAAGGATATCTAATTTATCCTTGATAATTTGCGCTTCTTCAAACTCCATATTTACCGCTAGTTCTTTCATTAGGTTATGAAAGTGCTGTACTGCGTCTTTAAAATCTCCTTTAACAATATTCCGGATCGCCTCAATATTCCTGTTATAAGCAACTTCTGTTTGAAGTGCTACACAGGGACCTTTACAGTTGCCAATATGATATTCCAGACACAATTTATATTTACCAGCTTGGATTTTTTCTTCTTGCAAATCATATTTACAAGTTCTGATGGGATATAAGGTTTTAACAAGCTCCAGTAAGGTGCGTACCGTCCTAACACTGGTATAGGGTCCAAAGTATTCACTGCCATCCTTGATCATCCTGCGGGTTAGGAAAACACGAGGAAAACGCTCGTTTTTTATACATAACCAGGGATACGTTTTATCATCCCTGAGCATGATATTATACTTAGGATTTCTGGATTTAATAAGACTGTTTTCCAGTAGCAGCGCATCGGTCTCTGTTTGAACCACAATGTGTTCAATACGCACAATCTTTTTGACCATCGTAGAAATGCGATAGCTGTCATGATTTTTGTTGAAATAGGAGGAGACTCTCTTTTTGAGCTGTTTCGCTTTTCCTACATAGAGAAGTCTCTCACTTTTGTCAAAGTATAAATAAACTCCTGGAGATAAGGGCAGTGTTTGAATCTGAACCTCTAGTGGTGGTACTTCCATAGCAGGGTAAAGGTAACAATTTTACAGGCTAGACCGCAGAAAGAAATCTTAATTGGACGTCAAATTGTCACTCAATTTTTACCATTTATCGTAAAAGTAGATGACAGAATATACTCGCTTTCAAAAACAATTCCCATCGGTTATTTGAATGGCAATACATTTTGTAAATTGGTTCATAAAACCGAATTCATGTCAAAATTTAGTGAGATTATTGCAGATGAGGTCCCAGTGTTAGTTGATTTTTACGCAACCTGGTGTGGTCCATGTCAAACCATGATGCCCGTCCTAGAACAATTAAAAAAAGAAATGGGTGACAATGTAAAAATCATCAAAGTGGATGTTGATAAGAATAAACCATTAGCTACAAAATTTAATGTACGCGGTGTCCCAGCATTTCTGATTTTTAAGGATGGAAAACAGATTTGGCGTGGCGGCGGTGTACAGCCTTTAAGTGAATTAAAATCTAGAATAGAGAGGGCCTAGAATTCATTTAAAAGCCGATGAAGACCGTTTGTCCTGTTTGATTACCGTTCATCATAATTTGCCTTTCTCAATGCGAGAACTCTTGTAGATTTGAGTAAACATAAAACACTAACAATCATGAAAACGACACTCAATATTGCGGTTTGGATCGTGATTCTTTTATTCTCGTTTCTTTTAAATGCTCAAGAATATGAAGGTTCATGGACGGGATCCATTCAAAACATGCCACTCGTATTTGAAATCACTCAAACGGATGCAGGCTATACCGCAAAAATGCAAAGTCCTACGCAGTCCAAAACGTTCCTACCTATGGATACCGTCGTAGTAAAAGAGGATGGTATAACACTAACACTAAATGCCTACAAAATATCATATACAGGTAAGTTGCAGGATGGGATGATCATGGGATCTTTTACCCAGGGAGGTGGGTCTGGAGAATTGAACTTAGAAAATAAAGCCTATGTTGAGAAGCAAGTTAATAGGCCTCAAGAGCCTAAGGCGCCTTTTCCTTATCTTGTAGAAGAAGTAAGTTTTGAAAATCCTAAAGCAAACAATATCAAACTGGCGGGAACATTGACACTGCCAGGTAATGAAAAGAATCCGACAGTTGCTATCATGATTTCTGGCTCTGGACCACAGGACCGTAATGAAGAATTATTTGATCACAAACCATTTATGGTGATAGCAGATCATTTGACTAAGAATGGAATCGCCGTTTTGAGATATGATGATCGTGGTGTCGCGCAATCTGAAGGTACTCAAGATAATGCCACAAGCGCAGATTTTGCTACAGACGTAGAAGCTGCCATAGCTTATTTAAAAACGCGCAACGATATTAATAAAAAGGAAATAGGCTTGATAGGGCATAGCGAGGGCGGTTTAATAGCTCCCATTGTCATCTCAAACAACCCTGCGGATGTTGCATTTTTTATATCTCTTGCAGGTACAGGTATCAGGGGTGATAAAGTGCTATTACCACAGATGAGAAGAAATGCAGAACTGCAAGGTTCTGATCCAAGTGATATTGATTTTGAAATGATGATGATAAAAGAAATCATTGATGAGATTGTTGCCTCAACTGACGCTACGGAAGAAGATCTCCAAACCAAAATTATTGCCATTGTTCAAAAAAATGCTGCAATCGCGCCAGAAAATCTGAAGACCACTTACACACAGGAATATGCTACTAATTTAGCAAAGCAATTTGGTGGAGCGTGGTTTCGGTATTTTATGACTTACGATCCGGCAGAAAACCTGCAGAAAGTTAAAATTCCTGTATTGGCGTTAAATGGATCATTAGATTACCAGGTGATTCCAGAGCTAAACTTGCCTGGCATAAAGTCCGCTTTCGAGAAAGCTAAAAACACAGATGTTACCATAAAAATATTACCAGGATTAAACCATTTGTTTCAAAACGCGATAACGGGAGGCGGTGGAGAATATCAGCAGATCGAGGAAACTTTTGACCCACAGACATTAAACTTAATCTCCAGCTGGATCAATGAAAGGTTTTAATTCATTTTAAACTCAAGCCTCGATTTAAAAATATCGAGGCTCTTTTTATGAAATTATCCAAGAACTATCTTTACTGGTTGTTACAAATTATAGGCTGGGGTATACCATTCCTACTTAACGCATTTGCCAAATTATTTGTAGGCGATTTTGCGCTTTCCACAAGCTATATATTTTTTGAGACCGCTAGTATCATGTTTATTGGGATTGCAGTCTCACACTTTTTTAGGTATGTTTTTAAATATTGCATAAAATGGAAAGAGTGGAGCTGGACCAAGTTTTTCCTAACTGCGATCCTTCTATTGTTTTGCGCAACAATCATGTCCGTTTTAGTAGAAGTCTTCTGCTCATTTTGGTATCAATTATTGAAAGGTGAAGCTTTGGAAAGATCGTCAATGGACTACTTTATTTCTTATGCAAATAGCTTCATCTACTTACTTTTTTGGCTCACTTTATATCTGTTAATCAACTTTATTTTAAGTAGCCAACAGATAAAAATGGAGCGATTAAAACTGGAGAATATCGCTAAGGAAAGCCAGCTGAACATATTAAAAGGGCAGATAAATCCGCATTTTATGTTCAACAGCCTCAACAACATACGAGGTCTCATGCTGGAAGATGTGGATAAGGCGAGAGATATGTTGACACAGCTTTCTGAGATGTTGCGGTTTTCGCTTTCGCGGAAGGATGATGATTACGTCCCACTAAGAGAAGAGGTTGCCGTGGTACGCAACTACATTGCATTGTCAAAAATACAGCTGGAAGAGAGACTCCAGTATGAGGAAATAATAGCTCCAGGAACACTCTCTATAGAAGTGCCACCCATGTTGATCCAGATGCTGATTGAAAACGCGATCAAACATGGAATAAACACGATGAAGGCTGGTGGTAAAGTCACGCTGGAAATAGAAAAAAAGGAGGGTCAATTAATCATCCAGATAACTAACGATGGAAGTTTGACTGGAAACAAAGCGAGTACGAAAATAGGAATCCATAATATTCAACAGCGCTTGAAGCTCTTGTACAATCACGAGGCCAGTTTTACCCTGACACAAAATGAGACTGGGGTAATAGCGACCGTTCAAATACCGGTGTGATGAAGACAATTACCGCAATAATTGTAGGGGATTCAAGACTCGCCCGCAACGAGCTCAAAGAACTTTTGAAACCGCGCCAACATATCCAGCTTCTGGGCGAATCAGAAAATGTAGAACAAGCTTTTCAATTGATTATAGAAATGAAACCGGATCTTATTTTCCTAGATATCAATATGCCAGAAAAAAATGGCTTTGAATTGTTAGAAATGCTCGACGATGTTCCAATTGTTATTTTCACAACTGCTTATGACGAGTATGCCATTAAATCCTTTGAATACAACGCCTTCGACTATTTGTTGAAACCAATTAGCAAGGAACGATTTGCCAAAGCTATAGAAAAAGTAACTCCCCATTTAGAAGGGAAAGCCAAGTCTAATTCCCATCAATTAACACCAGAAAGTCAGCTGTTTATTAAAGATGGCGACAACTGCTGGATCGTAAAACTAAGCGAGATCTCTATTTTTGAAGTAGACGGTAATTACACTAAAGTCTTTTGGGGGAACAATAAACCCATGATCTATAAATCACTCAACCAGATTGCAGAAAAGCTGGATGAATCGAAATACTTCAGGGCAAACCGGCAGCAGATTATTAATTTAGATCATTTTAAAGAATGAAGTTGCTGTTGAGGTTTCAAGAAGGCAAACCTTAAAGTTTAAAGAACAGCTAGGGTTTTAAGAGGTGTGGTTCTTATCTTTATTTACTTGAGTAAAATGAACCTTAGATTCCGATTGTATTTCTAATTCTAAACTTTGTCTAGATTAATATACGGTTCGAAATCTGTTCAAACACGACCCATTATGAACGGTAAGAAAAATATTTTAGGAGAACGATTGATAGGTTGTTGCAGTGATCCCATGACCGGTTTTTATCGGGATGGATATTGTAGAACATCTGCAGAAGACCTAGGGACACATGTCGTATGTGCTGTCATGACGAGAGAGTTTTTGGATTATACAAAATCACGCGGCAATGATCTTTCCACACCTATTCCAGAATTTCACTTTCCAGGATTAGAACCTGGGGATAAATGGTGTTTATGCATTAATCGGTGGATAGAAGCAGAAAAAGCTGGTGTTGCACCGTACGTTGATCTCGCAGCCACTGATCAAAAAGCATTAGAATATACAAACATAAACGTTCTAAAAACCTATGCGCTATGAGTCGTGGATTTGTAAGGGAAGGTGATCAGGAGGAGCCGGTAGTAATACCGCCTAGAGCGATATTGCCTGATGCCGCGATTAATTATGTAACACCCGTTGGGAAACTGGAGCTTCAGGAAGAATTAACAGACCTCGAGAAAGAATTGTCTGATCTGAAGAATGAAAACGAAACCGATTTACGCAGATCTCAAACCTTAATCCATGGTAAAATAAAACTACTCAAGGAGCGGTTAGCATCTGCCAGAGTGTTGAATCCAGAAGATCAAGCACAAGATGAAGTTAGATTTGGAGCTTTGGTGAAGTTTAAAAACCTCACGGTAAACTCAGTTCAAGAATTATCAATTGTAGGAGTAGACGAGGCAGATGTTGCAAAGCGTAAAATTGCATTTACTACACCTATAGCAAGAGCGCTCGCAGGTTCAAAAAAAGATGAGGTAGTTACTTTCAAATTAGGCAGCGAAACTCGAGAACTCAAGATCCTGTCAATAAGCTACTAATTATCTCCAGTGATTCTTTTTGAGGTTAGTTGCTGCAATAATTACATCCATACGTGAAATCTGACCTATCAATTTTCCATTTTCGATTACGGGAAAACGTCGGTGTCCTGTTTTAAGAAACCTAGAAGCAGCATCAAAAATATCAGCTTCTGCATCAATGGTAGAAACTTGAGAACTCATGTAATCTGCCACCGTGCGATCGCCCACTGGCATATTATGGTACCTGCTATCGCCTATAACTTGCATTAGATCTGTGTCACTAATAATGCCTATCAAATTATGATGTTTATCAACGACTGGGCCTCCTGTAATGCGTTGCTTAAGGATTGTTTCCATCACCTCGTTGATGTTCTGTTCTGGCGTGAAAGTAATGAGTTTGCGTTTCATATAATCCTTTACACGTATTGCTTCTCTCTTGTCTTCTTTGGCCTCGGACCTTCGTCCCATAAAACTTTTGATACCCATAGCTAGTTTATAAAAAATGAACCTTGAATTTAAGAATTTCTTATTTAATTACGGCTATAAATAATAATCCAATTAAATATTAACGTTAACAGCTAGGTTAAGAATATATTAGATTGGGGTACTTTATTGTTTAGAATCATTTTTAATACATAGGGCTAGACCTTATCTTTGTAGTAATAGCAAGAGACATGAAGATAGAAAAGAAAGACGTCCTTAAGGCGTTAGAAACCATATCAGTTCCTGGAGAAGGGCAAAATATGGTAGAAAGTGGAGCGGTAAAAAACGTTCTTGTATTTGGAGATGAAGTGATCGTAGACATCACTATTACAAATCCTGCATTACAAGCTAAGAAGAAGACAGAAGTTTCTATTCTACAGGCTATTCATAAAGAAGTTTATGAAAAGGCTCAGATCAAGGTGAACTTGAAAGTAGAAGCGCCTGTAAAAGAAAATAACGCTCCAGAAATTAAGGGGAAACCTATTCCTGGAATTGACAATATTGTAGCAATCGCCTCTGGAAAAGGAGGAGTTGGAAAGTCTACCGTTACCGCAAATCTTGCCGTGACACTCTCAAAAATGGGATTCAAAGTGGGGCTTTTAGATGCTGATATCTACGGGCCATCTTCAACGATTATGTTTGATGTAGTTAATGAAAGACCACTTTCGGTCAACATTGATGGAAAGTCAAAAATGAAACCCGTGGAAAGTTATGGGGTCAAGATCCTATCTATCGGATTCTTCACAAAACTAGATCAAGCTGTAGTATGGAGAGGTCCAATGGCTTCTAAGGCTTTAAATCAAATGATTTTTGATGCAGACTGGGGCAAACTCGATTTTCTTTTAGTAGATCTTCCACCAGGAACCGGTGACATCCATTTAAGCATCATGCAAGCATTACCATTAACTGGCGCTGTGGTGGTAAGTACACCACAAAATGTAGCTCTAGCAGATGCCCGTAAGGGAGTAGCGATGTTCCAGCAAGAAAGCATTAATGTTCCTGTATTGGGAATTATAGAAAACATGGCTTATTTCACACCTCCGGAATCCCCAGAGAAGAAATATCATATCTTCGGTGAGCATGGTGCTAGAAATCTAGCGGAAGATCTTGATATTCCGTTTTTGGGAGAGTTGCCATTGATTCAGAGTATACGTGAAGCTGGTGATGTAGGTCGTCCAGCTGCAATGCAAGAGGGAACTGACATCGAGAAGGCCTTTATTGATATTACTCGTAACGTAGTGACAGAAACAGTGCGACGTAACGACCAAATACCTCCGACTCAGGCGGTTAAAATTACCACAATGGCTGGATGCAGTCCTGTAAATAAGAAATAGATGATGAACGACTTAGAACTAAAAGCAGCTGTACAAGCCGGGCTGGATGAAATACGACCATTCCTTCAACGTGACAATGGTGATATTGAACTTGTTTCCATTGAAAACGGTACAGATGTTAAGGTTCGTCTGTTGGGAACATGCGTAGGTTGCCACGTTAATCAGATGACTCTCAAATCAGGAGTGGAACTTACCGTTAAAAAGCATGCTCCTCAAATCAAGACTGTGATAGATATCTCAGGAATTATTGAGAAAGAAAACTATCGAGATCATTTAGATTCTCATAATAAATAGAGAATGAATTTATAAACGATTCTTTTACAGTTAATTACATCCACATGCCGAGTTATAAACAGATTTAGATCTTAATAATGAATTTTTTAAAGGGATAAATTATTACCGGAGTTGTGGCGTATATTTTTTTATCCAATATTCGTTTACAAATTTTCTTGCAGTAACAGCTCCAATCACAATACCTAAATAACCGAATAATCTCGTCCCAATTAATTCAGAGAGAATATTTCCAAAAAATAGCCCTATCAAAACCCCTATTAAAATCAAGCTATAACATTTTAAAACTTTTATCCGTGCTGGGTTGATATACTTAGTATTTTCCTTCTGAAAATCTGCGTTGTGATTTACAAAGCGTTCAAGGTTAGTTAAGAATGAATTAAATAATGCTGAAAATGCTATCGGAGTTAAAGCGCCGTTATTGTAAACATAATGATGGATCAAAACCTTATCGCTTTCTGATAAATTGATCTCAATTTTGGATTCCCATTTCAATGGGTTGAACTTCCAACCGTCCAAAAAAGATCCTCTTTTAACGTAGACCAGACTATCATTTTTACGGGTTGCTTGCTTAAAATTATACGTCCCAAAATATAGATTCAGCTTATCGTTTAGGACGGCAGAATCGGATACTTTAAATTCTAAAACATTTTTGTATTCTTTCATCCAGTAGAGTTTAACATATAACTAGAGTAGATGCTATTTTTGCATCAATTGGGCGATCCTAATTAGCCCTTTTAAGTTGAGAAGATAAAAGTAGGGGATTAGTGTAAATTTATTTCCAAGTCATATTCTCTTTTTTCTGGGAAGGATAAAAGTGGAATTGTAAAAATGCTTTCAACCTCATTACACATTACTCTATGGAGTGCCGCTCCTGCATTTTGCCTAAATCAAAATAAGCTTGATAAATAGACGATCATCTACAAATTCAATTATCTAATTTGCAAGTAACTTTAAACAGAGTGACAAGAAACAAACGTTCATTTAAGAAGATCTACTACCGCAAGATTAAAAAGTGTAGCCCAATTTCAATATAAGTTGTCCAGCAGCTTCACTCTGTTGGAAGTCATAACCTAGTCCCGTTTGAAAATTAAGATTAAAGTGTTTCCAATACGTACGTTGTATTCCATAAGCCGCCATCAGTGCAGAAGTGCTCTCAACAATAACTTCGTCATTTTCTGCTTCTAAAACGTTGACAAAGCTTAACGCAATATAATTCCCACTATTATTTGCAATTGTTTTTCCCTTGTCTAATCTACGGTTGAAATTAGTATAATACCTTCCTGAAAGTTCAAATTGTAAGGGTAGTATAAGCCCTTCAGCATCACCAAAAAATCCACTCTGATTATAATAAACAACTCCAAAACCTGCATTTCCAAGAATCGAAATATTCTCAGAAACGTCTTTTTCAATTTCAAAACTTGGATATAATAGATTCAATCTATAAATGGTTTCGTTAGAAAAATCGCTTTTAGAACGAAGTTGATCTTGAGTTTGAGCAAAACAAATTGTACACAGCAACAGTGCTGAGGCTAGAGTAATTAATAATTTCATGTTGGAGATTTGTGACAGTAAGTTCAGGTAATACGAGCAAAATAACACATAAAAAATTAAGGATTCTGTGTCTGCTTTAGGTTTTTTTGGCGGTTTTCCTAATGTTAACTATTGTCTTACCAGCGTATAAGTCCCTTCAGCCTCAAATGTATACCCTGGTTCAACCACAGTTTGTTCCAGAAATAATTGTAAACCATCAGCAGAAAAATTTTGAACGGTAACATTAGCACCATCGCTATTAGAAAGAATCAATGAATTTCTAGACAGTGTGTACGTTCCACCTAGATCAATATCGGTGGTTTCAGTCTCTGTGTAAACAGTTCCGTCTTCAGAAATCGTAGCGTTAAAGTTGAAAGTTCCTGCAGTTGTGACTCTTCCAGTATCGGTAAATGTAAAAGTTACGTTGTTAAAACCGCTACCTACAATAGTGGATGTGCTAATGTCTTGACTGTTGCCAGACGTGTCAGACTCGGTTGAGAAAGCATTAAATGCAGTGACATTGTAAATTCCAACAAGATTCTCGCTAGTCAATACATTAGGGTCTGTAGTACCACCATCATCATCTTCCTCAGTACAAGAGGTGATAAATAGCGAAAGAATTATCAAAATTACAGTCTGAATAAATTTCATGAGATTTCGTTTATTACAAATACACGATTATTTGATTTAGAAAATAAGTATGCTACTAAGGCTAGCTCTTATAGTTTAAACAAACGCATTCTCTCCAGTGATATCAAGTCCCGTAATCAACAAATGGATGTCATGAGTTCCCTCATAAGTGATAACGCTCTCAAGATTCATGCTGTGACGCATAATGCTGTATTCACCTGTAATCCCCATACCACCTAATATCTGTCGTGCTTCTCGAGCAATGTTGATAGCAATTTCAACATTGTTTCTTTTAGCCATTGAGATCTGTGCGCTGGTTGCTTTTCCTTCCTCACGCAAAACCCCTAATCTCCAGGCGAGTAATTGTGCCTTGGTGATTTCAGTAATCATCTCAGCCAGTTTCTTTTGTTGGAGTTGGAAGCCAGCAATGGGCTTACCGAATTGTTTTCTCTCCTTAGCATATCTTAAGGCAGTATCATAACAATCCATAGCTGCACCTATTGCTCCCCAAGCGATACCAAAACGAGCGCTGTCCAAACAACTCAAAGGAGCGCCCAGTCCCGTGCGGCCCGGTAAAATATTTGCTTTAGGAACTTTTACATCCTGAAAAATCAACTCACCCGTGGCGCTGGCGCGCAATGACCACTTGTTATGTGTCTCTGGAGTGGTAAAACCTTCCATCCCACGTTCTACGATTACTCCATGAATGCGATCATTCTCATCTTTTGCCCAAACTACTGCGACATCACAAAATGGACTATTTGATATCCACAATTTAGCTCCGTTTAAAATCACATGGTCACCAGCATCTTTGAAACGGGTAATCATACTTCCTGGGTCAGATCCAGAATCTGGCTCTGTTAATCCAAAAGATCCCATAAACTCACCACTGGCCAGCTTAGGCAGGAACTTCTTTTTTTGCTCCTCGCTACCGTATTTCCAGATAGGGTACATAACTAGAGAAGATTGCACAGATGCGGTGGAGCGCACACCACTATCGCCACGTTCTAATTCTTGCATGATCAATCCATAGGAGATTTGATCCATTCCTGAGCCACCATATTCTTCTGGGATATAGGGGCCGAAAGCTCCTACTGATGCGAGTCCAGGGATAATACTTTTAGGGAAGACGGCGTCTTGGGCCGCCTGCTCGATTATAGGAGAGACGTCTCTTTTCACCCAGGCGCGCGCTGCGTCACGTATCATTTTATGCTCCTCTGTCAATAAATCGTCCAGTTGGTAATAATCTGGTGCTTCAAATAAGTCTGGTTTCATAGGTAAAGTTCAAATGATCTATCAAATTTTCAATCGTTGCCGCATCTTATAACGACAATTGCAATACAGTAAAAATAAGAATCCTAAAGATGAATTCTTTATTATTAAGTCGAAATACTTAGCCGAACTTAATTACATTTTCAGATAAAAATCCTGAGTGAGATTTGTGTAATCGTCAGTGTAGTTATGGCGGGAATTCTCAATAGTTAGATATGTGGTTATAAGTTCGCTTTCGCGAAAGCGAAATTCCATCAAAACCCTTTTAACAGCGGCATCTTTTGTACCACGAACGTATGTTTTGCGAGTGGCAAACAATTGAAAATGAGTGGTGATCTTTAAAAATTCTGCTTCACGGTCTGATGGGATGATGCAGGCGAAAGTACCTTCAGTTTCTAGTAATTTATAGACACCGTAGATTAATTCTTCAAAAGGTAATGCATCGTCAAACCTAGCTTGTTGTCGTTTTTCATCAATAATTTGATCATCGCGCTCTAGTTTGCCATCAAAAAATGGGGGATTGCTAATGATAAGATCAAAACGCTCTTCCACTTCTTCATAAAACTCCTGAAATGAGGCATGGAAGCAGGAAAGTCTGTCTCCATAGGGACTGTTCTCAAAATTAGTAGTCGCCTGTTCAAAAGCGGTATCATCGATTTCTAAAGCATCAATTTGAGCTCTAGAATATCGCTGCGCCATCATTAGAGCAATCACTCCAGTTCCAGTACCAACATCAAGAATGGTGTATGGCTTCTCCAATGGATTTGCCCAGGCTCCTAACAATACAGCATCAGTACCGATTTTTTGGGCACATTGACCTTGAGCGACTTCAAACTGTTTGAATTTAAAGGTGCTCATAGTAAAATGTGATTAGAGAGATTGCAGATTATTAAATATAATTCTTCACATTGATAGAAAAGAGGATTAATATTTATTCTGATTAGATTAAATGCTGGTAAAATAAAAGATTCAGAAAGCAGGATATCCTTCTAAATCGCAACTTCTATAGAAGCGTTATCTTTTACCTTTATGAAATATAAAGTTCTATTAAACCTTCTGGCGTGTTCACGGTAATCGTTTTATTCTCACGATCCACTTTGACAATAAATTCATCGTGAATGGGAATCAAGACCTCATCCCCATCGTGATCTACCTCAAATAAGGCCTGTGAAGTGGTATCGTTGACGCCTGTAATTGTTCCCACGCTACCATATTCTGTATCGATCATCTCAAACCCTTTTATCTCGTGGTAATAGAATTTATTACCCTCTAATTCTGGGAGAGCAGAAAGTGGCATGTAGAGCTCGCGTTTCATCAAACTATCTGCCATGGGCTCATCGTCTACATCTTCAAATTTAACCCGCAATAACAACGATTTGTGTAGTTGACTGCGTTCAATAAAAAATGGAACCAAGTTTTTACCGATTTCGATAAAAACTGATTCCATTTCTAGAAAAAGTTCAGGTTCGTCTGTGTCTAGTTTAACTAGAAGTTCGCCCTTAAAACTAAATTTATTGACAATCGTACCTACGTAGAAACATTCATTTTTACGCATAAGGCAAATTGTTTATTTTTCTTCTTTAGGAGTTTCAGCGTCAGCAGCTGGAGCTTCCTCTGCAGGAGCGTCAGTAGCTTCTTCAACTGGAGCTTCCTCAACAGCAGGCTCTTCAGTAACTTCTGGTTCTGGAGTGTTTGCAGCGATACGAGCTTCATTTACTGCTTTTTCAGCAGCTAGAGCTTCAGCAGCTTTTTTACTATCTTGATCTTGAAGACCAGATGCTTTATTAGAGATCTTACCTTCTTTCTCTTCCAACCATGTGTTGAATTTCTCTTCCATTTGCTCTTCAGTAATGGCTCCTTTTCTTACACCACCTTTAAGGTGCTTTTTCAACATCGCGCCTTTATATCCTAGGATGGCTCTCGCTGTATCTGTAGGTTGTGCACCATTTTCTAACCACTGTACCGCACCATCAACATTTAAATTGATAGTTGCAGGGTTTGTGTTAGGGTTATAAGTTCCTATCTTTTCAAGATATTTACCATCTCTTTTAGAACGCGCATCTGCTGCAACGATCCAGTAGAAAGGTTTTCCTTTTTTACCGTGTCTTTGTAATCTGATTTTTACTGGCATAACATTAAATTTGTGGGTTCCCGACCCTGATTATTAATTTGAGGTTGCAAAAATACTATTAATTTGATAATCAGCAACGGGTCGCAGTATTTTATTTATTTTTGAATTTCACTTTGTATAGTGGTTATTATGAAGAAACTAGGAATTTTATTCTCATTAGTCCTCGTGCTACTGACAAGCTGTGAAGAAAACCTGGACAAGTTGAATGTTCCTGCGTTGCAGGCTTCCCGTAATGGTGAATTTTTCGGATCGACTGTAACGACCGTTACTAACAACCCTGACGGAACTATAACTATAGGAGGAGAAAACCCGCTAGAAACCTTGCAGCTCAAGTTGACTTCTGCTGATCCTGGTGTTTATGAACTGGGTCAAGGTTCTCTTAACGAAGCTATTTATACTTTTAATAATGAGCAGCTATTCAGCACGAGCATTGGGGAAGGTAAAGGAATAGTTTCTTTAAACCCTGGCTCACCGGAAGGGACAGTTACTGGAAACTTTAGTTTTGTTAGCTATACGACTAACGCAACAGATACACTCGTTATGCGTAAAGGGGTCATCTATCAAGTGCCTTTTGGAACAGAGACAGGATCTGATAATATCAACACATTTAAGGCTGTAATAAATGGTGAACGGTTCAGGCCAACCGCAATTACTGCTGTGGAGGAGTCCGGTAGAATTCTGGTAACCGCAAGTATCGGCGGTCAGGTGGTGACAGTCAGCTTTCCAATTCCCACTGCTAATTACAGTGACTCTTTCAATACCACTAGGGTTATAGGAACTTATACAAGTGATGGGAATACATTTAGGGCAATCGAAGGAGGGTTTAATATCAGAGAATTTAATGATGTTTCTCGACAGTATGAGGCTTATTTCGATTTCAAAACCGGTCCACCAGGCAACGTGATTCTTTCTGGAGGAGAATTTAATATTACTTTATAACTTCAAGAAAATCCACTTCCCACGATAATCAATAATCGCGCTGCTGGCAATCAAGAAATCAGCACCTAGCAGCCCTTGAATGGAATGCATGCCTTCAGATTTAAGAGCGTTGTTGACAAAACTCATGTCCATACAAAGCACGGTAACGTCTTCATCGCTCCAGTCGCCCAGTTCTAGCGTGTTTTTATAGGATACTCGTGGTCGCAACGAGCCACTAGCAGTACCTATCTGTTTTTCCATGAATTCCGTTGTGAGTTGGAATTCCTTATACATCGCTTGATCCACGCAAGTTGCACTGGCACCGGTATCAATTATAAAACGACCTTCATGCCCGTTGAGACTGGCTTTTGCAACAATATGACTGCTTTTTTTTGCAATTCTTATGCGGTGGGCTGTATAACCTTGTTCTAGTACTACTTTTTTAATCGATGCCATGGGAAATGTTCTGCGGTCAAAGATAAGTTGGCTTTTGCACTCATTAATAATAACCGTAAATTACTGGGTGTCTATTAAAATTGTGATGATTCCGCTTTCGCGAAAGCGGACTTAATTTCAAGATGTTACTCCAGTTGAAGAAGTAGGGAAGTTGATTTATTTTTAGTAAACAAGATCGCATCAGTACCTTTGTATTATGATTTTAACAGATACACACACGCATTTATACAGTGAACAATTTGATGAGGATCGGGAGGTAATGATCCAGCGCGCCGTTGATGCTGGGATAGAGCGGTTTTTTATTCCTGCTATCGATTCTACGTACACCGCTGGTATGCAGGAGTTGAAGAGGAACTATCCTGACCGTGTATTTTTAATGACAGGTCTGCATCCCACGCATGTTAAGGAAAATCATGCGGAAGAACTGCTGCACGTAAAGGAGCAACTGGCCACGGGAAATTACATAGCGGTAGGTGAGATAGGGGTAGATTTATACTGGGATAAATCTACCAGAGATCTACAAATGAACGCTTTCCATCAGCAAATTGAATGGGCGTTAGAGTATGATTTACCTATTGCTATTCATTGTCGGGATGCTTTTGACGAGGTTTTTGAAGTGCTGGCAGCACATCAAGAAAAAGGACTAAAAGGGATTTTTCATTGTTTTACTGGAACGCTAGAACAAGCGCAACTCGCTATCAAATATGGAATGAAGCTGGGAATAGGAGGAGTCGTCACCTTTAAAAATGGAAAAATCGACCAATTCCTTCACGAGATCGATCTGTCGCACATTGTTCTTGAGACAGATTCTCCTTACCTCGCGCCAGCTCCCTATCGCGGTAAACGCAATGAAAGTGCATATCTAAGCAAGGTTGCTCAGAAAATAGCTGAAATTTATGGTCTGGATATAGAGGAGATTGCTCGCATAACCACATTAAATTCTCGTGAAGTATTCAAAGTCTAGGCTATAAGATACGTATTTTTGAGCCTTAAAATTAAGTTTTTGGAGCAATACGACGACATACGGTTCTTTAATGAAGAAGAGGTAAGCATCGCGCTGAAAAGTGCCGTGCGACATCCCATGATTAAAACGCTGTTTGAATACACGTTCCCTGGTAAAACAGATGAAGAGATTAAAGAGGTGGTGCTTGCGTGTAAAAGTATCAATGATTTCCAGCGGGATATTATATCTGTTACCATGCAGCGTATTCTTGACGAGACATCTGCCGGGTTGACCACGACAGGTTTTGACAAGCTTGACCCCTCATTATCCTATTTGTACATATCAAATCATCGTGATATTGTGCTCGACACTTGTTTAATCAATCTTACACTTTATAAATATCAGCTTATTCGCACTGCAAATGCGATAGGTGATAATCTGGTTCAAAGACCATTTGTAAACGCATTGAGCAAACTGACTCGTAATTTCACAGTCAAGCGAGGTGGTACACCACGGGAAACCTTATTGAGTAGTAAAAAGTTGAGTGAATACGTTGAATATTTATTAAAGGATAAAACACGTAGCGTCTGGATTGCACAACGTCAAGGACGTACTAAAGATGGTAATGACGTTACAGAACAAGGCGTGTTGAAGATGATTGCTTTGGCAGCCGGGAAAAGATCAGTTTCAGAATATTTGAATTCGCTGCGAATTGTTCCCATATCAATTTCTTACGAATATGATCCCACCGATATTTTAAAAGTTCCAGAACTGCTTGCTAAAAAAGCGCAAACAGAATATATAAAGTCTGAAAATGAGGATTTCAATAGTATTCTCAAAGGAGCGCTAGGACAGAAAAAACACATTCACATTCACGCTGCAGACCCTATAGAGTTAGATGTCACAAGTGAGGTGGCAACAAACCAATTGCTACAACAAGTGGTAAATACTTTAGATCAAACGATCCAGCTTAATTATAAATTATGGCCTACAAATTATGTCGCTTTTGATCTACTGCATGATTCTCAGGATTACATAGAAGAATATACTGAAAAAGACCACCAGCAGTTTGAACGCAGACTGCGCATGCGGGTAGATATGAAAGATAAAGAGGCGGTTAAAAGTTTCTTGTGCATGTATGCACGTCCCGTAATAAATAAAGAACAATTGAAGCCTGCTTATGAAGCCTAGTATACTCCTTATATATACAGGTGGTACGATAGGAATGATGAAAGATCCAGAAACATGGGCTTTAAAATCCTTCAATTTTGAGGAATTGCTGCTTCATATTCCAGAATTACGGCAACTGGATTGTAAAATCAGCACGGTCTCCTTTAAGGATCCTATTGATTCTTCAGACATGAACCTGCAACACTGGCAGCAATTGGGTGACGTTATCAATGATCGTTATGATGATCATGATGGTTTTGTCGTTCTGCATGGTAGTGATACAATGGCTTATACCGGAAGTGCGCTTAGTTTTATGTTTGAAAACTTAACTAAACCCATTATTCTTACCGGTTCCCAACTGCCGATAGGGGATTTGAGAACAGATGCCAAGGAAAATTTAATTACGACCATACAGCTCGCATCTCAAACAGAAAATGATCAACCTATAGTAAAGGAGGTTTGTATTTATTTTGAGTATCAATTATACCGGGCTAACCGAACCGCAAAAATTAGTGCAGATCATTTTGAGGCGTTTACGTCCCCTAATTATCCGCCGCTTGCCATTAGCGGTGTGTATTTGAATATTGATCAGAGTTTGTTGTGGCAGGGTACATTTGATGCTTTTGCATTTAAGAAAAAACCTGACGCGGAAGTTCGCACAAACCCAAATATCGGTGAAACTCCTGAGCTTCAAGAAAGCTTACCTGAAGAGCAGATGATGGTTTACAGGCCAGAATTTATCAATGATGTGGTGATTTTAAAACTCTTTCCAGGTATTACAGAACCTGTAGTTGCAGCGATTTGTAATATCCCGCAATTAAAAGGTATTGTTTTAGAAACCTATGGTAGCGGTAATGCACCTACTGAAAAATGGTTTATAGACTGTATGAAAAAAACGCTTAATCGAGGGGTTTATATCGTCAATGTTACCCAGTGTCGCGGTGGTGCCGTAGATATGGGAAAATACGAAACTAGCGTACAGCTTAAGGAAATAGGAATGGTGTCTGGAAAGGACATGACTACAGAGTCTGCACTTGCCAAAATGATGTACCTTTTAAATTACACCACGTCCTTAGCCGATTTTAAGCATTATTTTGAGAAATCAATCCGAGGAGAGGTAACGGAATGATTTCTGATTTGCAGAAAGCAAGTTAAAGTTGTAATCTTGCAATCGATTTTAGAGAGGTGGCCGAGCGGTCGAAGGCGCACGCCTGGAAAGCGTGTAAACGGCAACGTTTCGAGGGTTCGAATCCCTTCCTCTCTGCACTAATGCAAAGCCTGATTTCCGGTAGGAAATCGGGCTTTTTTTATTTTCAAGGTGTAATTCAAAGGGTTGCGCGTATTTTATAAATTCTTGCGTTCTTACAGTTTTATTTTAACCAGTCATCCCTTGCACAAACACTTGAACAAACTCTTTCCTGTTGGCAAGAATACGTTCACCTATTTCTCTAGTACATAAAATACTCGGTCTTCTGTTTAAAGATTTAAAAAACCATTACGCAATGGTTCCCGCTCGTAAATGGTGTAGTTTTCTATCAACGCTTTGAATTGTTTTTGATCTAGGCTTTCTACCACACACTTTTTTTTTAGACAACGTCAGGATCTTCTCTTCATGCTGGAAAAATTCAAATTCATCTTGAATAGTATCTGCATCGCTGAGGAAGGGTAGATTTTTTTCAAAGAATTTCTTAAGGAGTTCCTGCTAGCTAAGCAACTCCAAATCTTCCGAGAATTAAGGTTTTAATAAAAACATGTAATCCATAGTTGTCAAATACAGACAAGAACTCCTATTTAAAGTTATCTGATGGATGTAAGTAAATTCTCTTCACAAAATCTAGCTTTTACAATTAGTGGAACCAATACTGACAGCCATTAACCGGATTCTGGAAAAAATGCAGCCTAGTCAAACATGGCAAGTAAATTCAGGTTGATGTGGATTGATTAGTTTTTAATAGGGCGACGATGGCATTAAATAACAGAACAACAAATAAATCCTAGCAGTAATGGTCAGATTCCGGAACGGTGTGGTTAGGAAAGTAGGCGTTTAGTAGCAGATCAAAAGATTTAAAAAGCGGTTCTGAAGGATTAGTCAATAATTTTTTACTGATTAATCCTGATTTTATAGGAATAAAGCGATTGATACCAATAATGATGCTGTTTTTATCAAAGCGCTATAGTTAAACTGCTATTTTAAAATAACAGCACATAAAATATGTCGCAATAGCAGTGACTTATTTGAATTTTAGCAGGATTTATGTGTAGGATTGCGCTTTCGCGAAAGCGTAACTCCTTAAAAAGCAATTAACTTAGTAAAAATTACTGCAAATAATAATAAGCTCCTCATGGCGCCGTTGTTATCACCTATAGGGCTCTGTTTAATTAAACAGATATGAATCTGCAATGATTTAATTGAGGTTGATATACAATAAATTATCTTAACTAAAAACATATAGAAAGTGGTGATAAGTTCGCTTTTAACTCAATAAATTATATATTTAGCCCTTCATTAGAAAAATCAATAAATCAATAAATCTAAAAATGAAACGATCACTTTCAATTTTGTTCATGGCAGTTGTAATGATATTAGGTATGTCTTCTACTGCGACAGCAACAACAACTACAACTAACGCGGCGGTTGCTTCCATAGTAACTGCGCAAGATCAGGACGAGCCTAAAGTAGAAACTACTGTAAGCTTTCACCAAGAACTTAAAAAACGTTTTATAGAGGGTGGACCACTCTTTATGTCCATCGTTCTGGTATGTTTAATATTAGGTCTTGCGATCGCGATAGAAAGAATTATCTATCTAAATCTTTCTACTACAAATTCTAAAAAGCTTGCTGCAGATGTAGAAGAAGCTCTTAAGAGTGGTGGTATTGAGGCTGCAAAAGACGTATGTCGTAATACTAAAGGTCCAGTTGCTTCCATCTATTATCAAGGTCTTGATAGAGCAGATGAAAGTGTTGAGGCTGCTGAGAAAGCGGTTGTCGCTTACGGTGGTGTTCAAATGGGACAATTAGAAAAGAATGTATCATGGGTTTCTTTATTTATCGCTCTAGCTCCTATGCTTGGGTTTATGGGTACTGTAATCGGGATGATCAAATCTTTTGATAGTATTGCAGAAGCAGGTACCATGGAACCAGCTCTAGTTGCAACTGGTATTAAAGTAGCACTTCTAACTACCGTATTTGGTTTGATCGTTGCGATTATACTTCAGGTTTTCTACAATTATATTGTAGCCAAAATCGATAGTATCGTGAACGACATGGAAGATGCATCTATTACTCTTATCGATATTCTTGTAGACTACAAGAGTGGTAAGCTGTAATTAACCTTTAATAAATACTTAATCATGATTGCACATAAAGTATTAAAATATTTTTCGATGGCGCTTTGCCTCATCGCAGCTATTTTCTTTATCTATGCTTTGAGCGTGGGTGATGAACCTATACAAATGGATGAAAATGGCGTTCAGTCTATGACTGTAGTGCCTATGATGTACATAGCTTATTTAACTATGCTCATTATATTAGTGTTAGTAGCAGTATTTGTAGTTATCAACCTAGCTACAAAACCAGGAGCTTTGAAAAGCGCTGCAGTTTCAGTTGGCATAATGCTTGTTATTATATTACTAGCATACTTTGTGTTTGCTGATAATGGCGTTTTAGATCCTGCTACTGGCAAACAAGTAATGTTAGATGATGGAGAGCCATTAACTGCGGGAGATTCCCAATGGATTGGTGCTGGATTATGGACATTCTACATTATCGGAATCCTATCGATCTGTTCCATTCTTTGGGCAGGTGTAACTAAACTTATTAAAAAATAATTATGGCTAAAAGATCTGCACCTGAAGTTAATGCTGGATCTATGGCAGATATCGCATTTCTTCTCTTGATATTTTTCTTGGTGACTACAACCATTGAAGTAGATAGTGGTATACAAAGTAAGTTACCACCGCCTATTCCAGATAATACGCCGCCACCACCGATCAAGCAAAAGAATATATTCCAAGTTCTTGTAAATCAGTATGATCAATTACAAGTGGAGGATGAGAGTATGGAGATTTCAGAATTGACAGAAGCGGCCGTTGCTTTTTTAGATAACGGTGGTGGAGAAGGTCCTGCTGCTTGTAATTATTGCGAGGGAGAACGTGATCCTGAAAGCTCTGATAACCCAGACAAAGCTGTTATCTCTCTAGTAAATGACAGACAAGCTAGTTATAAAATGTACGTTACTGTTTATAATGAGTTAGTTAGAGCATACACTATTTTACGTAATCGTGAATCTGAACGTCGTTATAATGAGACTTATGAAAATATGTACTCAAGATATAAAGACTGGCCTGAAACTGAAAAGGAAACTCCTGAGTATGAAAAACTAGGAAAGCAAGTAGATGAGATACGAGATTTGTATCCATTGAAACTTTCTGAAGCTGAACCACAACAAGGATAATTATGTCAAAGTTTAAGAAACAAAAGAGTGGTGAATTACCCGCTATATCAACAGCATCGCTTCCCGACATCGTTTTTATGCTTCTTTTCTTCTTCATGGTTGCTACCGTGATGAGAGAAGATGAATTAATGATTGAGAATCGATTGCCTAATGCAAATCAGGTAGAAAAACTCGAGAGTAAAAATAAGTTGATCTATATTTATATAGGAAAACCTAGCGCACAGTATCAGAAAATCTACGGAGTTACTGATGTGATCCAGTTAGGGGATAAGATATCAAGTGTATCTGAAGTCCAAACCTATGTAAATTCGAAACGTAACGACATGCCTGAGGATATACAGGATGAGATGATGGTTTCATTAAAGGTTGATAGTAATTCTAAGGTAGGTCCACTTACAGATGTGAAGCAGGAGTTGCGGGATGCTATGGCTTTAAAGATTAATTATACGGCTAAGAAAGGCGATCCTATGCGTAATGTAAAACAATAGGACAGTTTAATTTATTTTAAAAACCATCTCATTTGAGGTGGTTTTTTTGTTCCTAAACATTACACTGAATACGTATCTTTAATTTATGAAAAAATTTCTCATCGCTCTCTGCTTGTTCTATAGTTTGCTCTCTGTCGCTCAAGATCGAGGCGTGACTAGAGAAGAGAATGCAATTCCAGAGGTCGTGGATAGCCTCTACAGAGAAGATCAGTTTTATCTAGGTCTATCATTTAACTTACTCATAAATGAACCACCGAAATTCTCTCAAAACGGATTTTCAGGAGGTATTCATTTAGGGTTTATACGTGATATGCCTATAAATAAACGACGCAACGTTGCGATAGGAGTAGGTTTAGGTTTTTCAACCAATACCTTCAACTCAAATCTTTTTATAGGTGAATCTGAAGACGGTCAGTCCATATTTAAGGTGTTAGATGATAATGAAATTGACTTTAGGTCAAACCGCTTTAACACAAACCTTATTGAGGTTCCCATCCAGTTTAGATGGCGTACTTCTACTGCTACTGCAACCAATTTCTGGCGTATATATCCAGGAATGAAATTGGGATATATCTTTGCGTTCAAATCAACGTTCAGACAGAACGACATCACATTACGACAAACAGATGTTCCAGAGTTGAACAAACTGCGTTACGTGGCAACTTTAGCTATAGGTAATGGTAGTTTTAATGCATTTGTTCATTACAATTTGAACACATTATTTGATAACGAAGCCGTAACTTCTTCTGGAAGTAAAGTCGGTCTACAACCTATAAAGTTTGGGGTAGAATTTTATCTGTTTTAAAGAATATAATAAGCAGCCAGACTTATTTGAATCAGCAGTCCGGCAATTGTGCCGCAAACCAACTCAGCCACAGTATGTGCTTTCATAGAGAGGCGGGAGGAAGCGGTCAATCCTGTTGCAACACTCAATCCTATGATGGAATAAAGCAATGGTATTCCTATTAATAGACTTATTGCTATAACAAAACCTAATGCCCCAGCAATCCCCATCATATGAAGGCTGATTTTAAACTGAAATATGGCCAAAACTAGCGCCACTATAGTTGACATCAACAAACCTATGAAAAAGTAATATAGGGGTCCGTAAATGCTGTCCTGGAAGACACCACGCAATAGGATGATAATTAATATAGCATAAATAACCAGCGGGATCAGTCGTTCTTTTGTACTTGAAAGATGAACACTATCAGCTAGTTTCAAAATCTTCAATACGGTATAGATCACAAGAGGGATCGCTGTCGTTGTAATACCTATGATGTAGAGCTTCAAAGGAACATTAGGATTTCCTATTCCTTCAGAATAGCTTAGAAACCACACGGAAACCAATAGCGGTATCAATAATGGGCTTGAAATATAACTCCAGAACCGCAGGAACCACTTCATGCGCGATTAGATTTGTTTGCGTAAACGCGCTACGGGAATATCTAACTGTTCCCTGTATTTAGCAACGGTCCGTCTGGCTATGGGATATCCTTTTTCTTTTAGAATTTCAGCAAGTTTTTGATCAGTAAGGGGTCTTTTTTTACTTTCTTCCTTGATTACGGTTTCAAGAATCTTTTTGATCTCACGGGTAGAAACTTCCTCACCATCCGTATTGGTCATAGATTCAGAGAAGAATACTTTTATGAGCTTCGTTCCATAAGGTGTATCTACATATTTAGAGTTTGCAACTCTTGATACCGTAGAAACATCCATTTGAATCTCATCTGCAATATCTTTTAAAATCATGGGACGCAGGTTGCGCTCGTCACCAGTTAGAAAATATTTTTTCTGATAGTTCATGATGCTCGACATGGTCATAAACAAAGTTTCTTGACGTTGTTTAATAGCTTCAATAAACCATTTAGCACCATCTAATTTTTGTTTGATAAACATGACCGCATCTTTTTGGGACTTGGTTTTTTCTTTCGCTTCTTTATAACCTTTTAGCATGTTCGAGTAATCTCGACTCACGTGCAATTCTGGGGTATTGCGGCCGTTTAGGGTCAGCTCTAGGTCACCGTCTTTGATTCTAATCGTAAAATCTGGAACTACTTGCTCCACAATTCTAGTACTTCCACCCGCATAAGAACTTCCAGGTTTAGGATTCAAATGACTAATCTCATCGATTGCCTCTCTTAATTGATCCTCTGTAATGTCATATTTCCCTATGAGTTTCTGATAATGCTTCTTGCTGAATGCATCAAAGGAATCACGTATAATATTAAGTGCCAATATCGTTGATGGGTTGTTCCGCTTTCGCGAAAGCTGAATCACTAGACATTCACGCAAGTCTCTAGCACCCACGCCAGCAGGATCTAATTGATGTACAATTTTTAAGACTTTTTCAACCTCAGAGACTTCTGTGTAGATATTCATGGTAAATGCAAGATCATCAGTGATGTCTTCCATACTGCGGCGTATATAACCGCTACTATCAATACTTCCCACGAGGAATTCTGCGATCCCGCGATCCTGCTCACTCAATCGTCTTGTGTTGAGTTGATCTGTTAGGGTTTGTGTAAAGGACTTACCAGAGGCATATGGAATGCTCGTTTCCTCATCATCTGCGCTGTAATTGTTGGCTCTTGTACGATAATCGGGAGTCTCGTCGTCACTTAAGTAATCATCAACATTAATATCTGGCTCTGGAGCATCGTCATATTCATCCTCGTTTGAAAACTCATCGTATTCATCATCACTCTTTTCCTTACCGTTATCCAGTGCAGGGTTTTCCTCTAATTCTGATTTCACGCGTTGTTCAAATGCTTGCGTGGGCAACTGGATCAGTTTCATCAACTGGATCTGTTGCGGCGATAGCTTCTGCGAAAGCTTGAAATTTAAGGACTGTTTAAGCATGGTGGTTTACTTGACTAGTAAAAATAGAAAAAGCCAGTAGTTTATATGCCATTGAAATTATAAAAAACGTAATTAAGGTTCGACTTGCTGATTAAGGCTTTAGAGTTTCCTGATTTGTATTTACAAAGTATGGATTAAGGATTATGAAATCAGTTTTTCGGGCGTTCCCTGCGGGCGGGCTGTTTGTTACAATCTTTTACCACCAAAGGCAAAAAGCCTCTGGTGGTAAAAGGATTTACACTTCCATCCCTAACGCAAATGCAACAGCAATCAAAGTAATGGATCATAAAAAAGTCCCGTTTAAAACGGGACTTTTTAGTTATTATATATCTTAAAAAGCAGCATTTCCAGGCGTTCGTGGGAATGGTATGACATCTCTAATGTTAGTCATACCAGTAACAAACAGGACTAATCTTTCAAAACCAAGACCGAATCCACTATGAGTAACACTGCCAAATTTGCGCATCTCTAAATACCACCAAAGTTCTTCTTCTGGAATTCCCATGGTTTCCATTTTTTGCTTCAATACGTCATAACGTTCTTCCCGCTGCGATCCACCTACAATCTCACCAATTCCTGGGAATAGAATATCCATGGCGCGAACGGTCTCGCGTCCTTCTTGATCCTTTTCATTCAAACGCATATAGAACGCCTTAATTTTTGCAGGATAATCAAATAGGATCACAGGACATTTAAAGTGCTTTTCTACTAGGAAACGCTCGTGCTCTGACTGTAAATCAGCACCCCATTCTTCAATGATGTAGTTGAATTTTTTCTTTTTGTTAGGCTTGGAAGATCTTAAAATATCAATCGCTTCTGTATAGGAAACACGCTTGAAGTTGTTTTTAGAAACGAAATCCAACTTTTCCTTTAGAGGCATCGGGCTTCGATCTGCCTCTGGCTTTGATTTTTCTTCCTCGATCAATCGGTTTTCAAGGAAGTCGATATCTTCTGCACAATTTTTCATGGCATAGTCAATCACATCTTTAATGAAATCTTCCGCAAGATCCATGTTATCCTGTAAATCGTTGAAGGCAACTTCTGGCTCAATCATCCAGAACTCTGCTAGATGCCGTGAAGTGTTTGAATTTTCTGCACGGAATGTAGGGCCGAAGGTATAAACTTGACCCAGTCCCATCGCATAAGTTTCAGCTTCCAGCTGTCCAGAAACAGTCAGGTTAGATTCTTTGCCGAAAAAGTCTTTTTTATAATCAACCTCACCATCTTCTGTGAGTGGCGTGTTTTTAGGGTCAAGGGTGCTAACTCTAAACATTTCTCCAGCGCCTTCCGCATCGCTACCGGTTAAAATAGGAGTGTGTGCTTGATAGAACCCTTTTTCTTGAAAGTACCTATGAACCGCAAACGATAAGGCTGCTCTAACGCGCATCACTGCACCAAAGGTATTCGTACGCACTCTTAAGTGCGCTTGCTCCCGCAAGGTTTCCAGGTTGTGTCTTTTAGGGGACAGTACTGTTTTCTTGACATCTTCAGGGTCTGCAGTAGCTAGTAACTTTACATTCACAGCTTGCAACTCTACACGCTGACCGCTACCAGAACTCTCTACCAGTGTTCCTGTAACAGATATTGCTGCAGCGATGTTAATTTGATCCAGAACAGCTCGGTCAAAATTCTCTGGTTCAATCACGCATTGAAGGTTTCCTAAACAAGAGCCGTCATTTAAGGCAATAAATCGGTCGTTTCTAAAACTGCGTACCCATCCTTTTACGGTAATCTCATGGAGTGATGGATCTGATTGAAGAAGTGCTGCTATTCTTTTCATTATGGTGGTTATATTCTAATCGAGCAAATATAATTTTAATGACTAGTATATTCAACCTAGCAGGCTGCAAATGCAATTTAACATGGTCAAATAAACGTTTTTTGATCAGGGACTGAAAGTTTCTATTAGCGACCACAAGCTATTAATCTATCATTAACCTTCAAAAAAGGAAATCAAAATACAAGGAAAGATGTTTTATCTGATATTTAAATGAATAGCCCTTATCGGTCTCACAATGATTTGAGATTCAAAAACTCCATAAACTGCTACTTATAGTGACCTGAATTTTAATGGAGAATTATGATTAAAAAATTTATTTTCCAGCCTCCAGCCTCCAGCCTCCAGCATCCAGCGACTTAAGCCGAACAAGCAACGAGAAAGACCTATTTCAACATTCTCTGATCAATATTTGATATTTACCTCCTTTTATTCATCTTCATCCAGATCTTTTGCGATAATCGGAATTGCAGGTTTTTTGATGGTTTCTTTGTTTGCAATCAATCGTTCTAAAGAAAGCAACATACTAGGAAGTAGTAATAAGTTAGCAAGCATTGCAAATAGGAGCGTGGCACTAACTAATGCTCCCAGAGCTACGGTTCCTCCAAAACTAGAAATCGTGAACGTACTAAAACCGAAAAATAACACAATGGAGGTATAAAACATACTCACGCCAGCCTCTCGCAGCGCACCGAAAACAGATTTCTTAATCTTCCAGTTGTTTGCAATAAGCTCTTGACGGTATTTGGCTAGAAAGTGAATGGTATCATCTACAGAAATACCAAAGGCAATAGAAAAGACAAGAATGGTGGAAGGCTTTATGGGCACGCCTAGATAGCCCATGAGTCCTGCGGTAATGATTAGCGGTAATAAATTGGGAACTAAGGATACTAAAATCATTTTAAATGATTTGAACATCCAGGCCATAAATAACGCGATCAATAGAATTGCAAGGGATAGGGAAATAATCAAATTATTGATCAAATAATTTGTTCCTTTTTGAAAGACTAAGGCCTTTCCTGTTAGCAGTGTATTATATTTTTCTGGCGGAAAAACGTTGTTGATTTCTGTAAGGAGATTTTCCTCCACACGTTCCATGCGATCTGTTCCCATGTCTTTCATAAAGGTAGTAATGCGCGCATACCTACCAGTACTATCTACATAGCTGGACATTAATCCTATGTCTGTGCCGCTACCTTCCATTAAAGGCGCCATAAAAAGACGCTCATTTCCTGTAGGTAAATCATAGAATTCGGCATCACCGCCATAAAAGGCCTGTTTTGAATATTTAACGAGACTGACAACAGACAGTGGTCGGGACAATTCTGGAGTTTCAAGAATGTGTTCTTCCAGTCGGTCCAATTTCTTTAAGTTTTTTGAAGAGGTAACGCCTTCCTTTTTCTTAGTGTCAATGACAATTTCAACCGGCATGATCCCATCAAAACTATTTTCAAAGAATTTAATGTCCTTATAAAATTGCTCGCCTTTAGGCATATCCTCAATAAGACTTCCAGAAACACGTATCTGTGCTATTCCTATCATGCTTATGATCAAAATAATCACACTGGAAATATAAATGGTGATTCTGCGATTTCGCACCATTTGCTCCATCCAACTTACAAACGCACCTATCCATCGTTTCCTGAGATGTTCTAAATGGCGTTTTTTAGGAACCTTTAAATAGCTGTAAGTAATAGGAATGATCATCAAACTGATCAAGAAAATACACACGATACAAATGGACGCTACGACACCAAATTCTTTTAAAAGCGTACTTTCTGTAAAAATAAAAGTCGCAAAACCACTTGCTGTGGTTAGGTTAGTCATTAAAGTAGCATTTCCCACTTTAGTAATAACGCGTTGCAGAGATTTGGCCTGGTTGCCGTGTTTTTTTATCTCCTGCTGGTATTTATTAATTAAGAAGATACAGTTGGGTATTCCTATAACGATAATTAATGGGGGAATTAAGGCGGTCAGTACAGTGATCTCATAGCGCAGTAATCCTAAAATTCCAAAAGCCCACATGACGCCTATCACAACGGTAATGATTGAAATAAAAGTGGCTCGCCATGACCTGAAGAAAAAGAAGAAAATCCCAGAAGTGATTAGTAGGGCAGCAAGTAAAAACAGACCTATTTCATCTACGATATTTTTAGCATTAAGAGTGCGTATGTATGGCATCCCGGACACCTTTATGTCAATGTCTGCATTGGTACTAAATCGCTCAATCAATGGCTGCAAATCATTAAGGACAAAAACCTGGCGGACTTCCGTATTTACGATATCCTTTTTAAGATATATCGCTGTACGTAGAACACTGTCCTTTTCAGAAAAAATAAGATTTTTATAGAATGGTAGATTGCTGTAAAGCTCCTTTTTTACGTTTCTTAATTCCTGATTTGAAGTGAGCGGTTCTTGAACCAGCTTTTTAGTTTCAAACTTAGTTCCATCTTCTGATTTGATCAGCTCTGGAAGATTAGCGGTAGAAAGCACCAAATCAACCTCCGCAAATGTTGCGATGCTATCTGCTAGCTGGTTCCAAGCATTAAATTTTTGATAAGATTGTAACTCACTATCTTCAATACCCAAAATAATCAAGTTTCCTTCCTCACCAAATCTTGATAGAAACTCGTTGTATTCAAGATTTACGGGATGGTCATCTGGCAGTAGGTTTGCCTCTGTATGTGTGAATTGGAGGTTTTTCCATTGCGTCGCAAAACCAATAGTGATCAAAACAATAGCGCTCAACAATACGATTCTATTGCGCAGTATCAATCCCGCTACACTATCCCAAAAATTAAAACTGAATAATTTACCCATTGACTTTAGACCAGAATACAAATGTAGTGCTTAAAGAAATGCGGGTTGAAATGAGTGGACTGGAATTAGTCTATTACAACTCGAGATAAAATGTAAATTTTAAGGAGATGTTATCTTCAAACGTCGGTAAATGGTAAGCTCCATAGCGGTAAGCAGCACTAATTCCAAAACCGTAGAGTAGCTTATTGAGCTCAAAACCACTTTCTAAATAACCGTGTTCTAAAGTTTGAAAATCAACATTCAAATGCTGTTGCTTGTCATCTAGGTTCCCAATCGCATATCTTGAAATTAAAACTAATTCTGGCTGTAAAAACGAGGCTATTTTGAAGGGTGCAAACTCGTGTTTGATCTGACCTATTGCAATTCTATCAGAGAAAAATTCATTAAAAAACATCGTCTCAAAACTGCGACGACCAGCTACTGAAAAACGTTTAAATATGGTCTCTTTATTAGGTGCATTAGGATAGGCATGAAACAAATGGGTTAAAGGAACCTCGCCACTTGCATAGTGCCCTTCCACAGAAAATTCTGTCCGTGATTTGTCAGACTGTACAATGGTGTAAGCTCCCTTAGCAGATACTTTTAAATAATTAAAGTCAGCATCGAGTACATCCTTGAATCCCTTAGTTAATTGAGCGCTAAATACAGGATATCCAGCCGTGGTCTCCTCATAACCCTTCGGTGTGCGCATGTAATCACTATATGGACTCCAGCGAGCACCTACTTTAAGCTCAGATAAAGTGTACTGATCGAATGGATCTGATCCTGGTTGAAATGCATACGTAGTAGTTTGATCAATTTGCTTTCGCGAAAGCGAAACTTCACTCAAAACCGATGGTAATAATCGCTGTTGTAAAGAGGTTCCAACTTCTCGATACTTATAAAATGTTGGAATATTTACCAACCTAGGTTCAAATAGAGAATAAACACGAGCATCAGTCAAGAAACTTTCTGCTGCAAACTCATTAATATCGTCGGTGTAAAAAACGTTTAACCATGTATTATTCTCTTTGCTCAAACGATAACCTGTATTGACATTAAATTTGAGCTTTTTGTCCTTGGTACCATAAGCTACATAGCCTCCGAACCTGAGGTTTTCAAATAATTTCTCGTTAGTCGTGCCACCTATCCCTAACCGGAAGGCTTCATAATTGTTATATTTAACTAGGTATTTCAAGTCGATATCAAAAAAGCCCACGGGATAATAACCCACTTTGAACTTGTCTAAGGTTTCTAGTTTTTGGGTAACATTTGTGGCGATTACAACGCTATCGATGGTCTTATAGGAAGCAAATTCGTCATTTGTATTATCGGCACGAACTCTAAATTCTGTCCAGTAATTATCAGGCTTCGTAATTGATTCTTCCAGTACCTCTTTTATCAAACCTGGACGGCCGTAATCCTGTTTTAAGGAAGTCTCGAGATCGTAATTGATAGCTTTCAAAAACACATAGAGATCCTCATTTTCTTTCTTTTTACCTTTCTCAATTCCCACTTGGAATCTAGCACCGAAGAGTTCTAACTCTTTTTTATCCTTTTCTTTTTTAATGGATAGGAAACGTTCTGTGTGGAACCACAATTTCAGATCTTCCTCATAGACAAAATTATGAATCGCTTGAACTTCTAATTTTCCTGTATTTGAAAAAACGGCTCTTGCCAGCGCTTTAGTTTCTTTATCTACATAAAAACTACCATTCAATGTGGAGGGATTGCGATCGTTGATGGGTTGAAAATCTATACGGGTTACAGGTCTTCCGTCGATAACGGAATCCTGTTTCTTTTGATAAAAATAATTGCGAATTCCCTTTTCACTGATGGGGTTTATAAACTCGCGATCAAAAATAATGTAGGGGGAGTGGTACGCATTAACAGACTGAAAATTGATGTTGTAAATAGGATACACAGGTTCGTCAAATCCAGGCATATCTGCACCCGTGATTTGTTCCTTCAATCCGTATTCTTCTGTGTATAAATAGGTAGAGGTTTTCTCTGCAAAAAACACATCAGTCTGCTTTAGAGTTTTGCGCAACTCTGTTTTTTTGTAACCAGGACCAGTGATGGCTTCTGGATCACCCGTAATTTTTAAATTCTCGTAACTCTTATATTGAAATTTATCCAGTGCTTGCTCAATATCGTTTGATGGAGATTTAAGCAGGATCTCTTTCATTAGTATTAGATCTTCAGGAAACGGAATCCTGTTTTGTGCTAAAGAAGTTATAGTGATCAAAAAAAAGAACAGAGTCAAGAATTGCTTCATAGAAAAAGGATACATTAAGGTTTTCAAAATTAATAAAAGACTGGGAATCAAGCCTGATAGATAGGAAGATATTGTGAGGGTCAAACAATAAAGCCAGCAGTTAGCTGGCTTCATAATCATGGGCTACAGAATAGATCACACTGTCATGATCTCTCTTTCTTTAGCATCTATCATTTCATCAATTTTGACAATATGTTTATCGGTTAGGGTTTGAACATCGCCTTCTGCATTTTTGAGTAAATCTTCTGAAATCTCTAGTTTCTTAAGTTCATTCATGGCGTTTTTACGGTCGTTGCGTATACCTATTTTAGCATCTTCTCCTTCAGAACGTGCTTGTTTTCCTAGTTGTAAACGTCGCTCTTCTGTAAGTACAGGAACGTTTATAATAACGCTTTCACCATTATTCATGGGATTTAAGCCTAGATTAGCGATCATGATGCCTTTTTCAATTTCAGGAATCAGGCCTTTTTCCCAGGGTTGTACAGTAATCGTGCGCGCATCTGTGGTATTTACATTAGCCACTCGTGTCAAGGGTGTCTGACTTCCATAATAATCAACCATTACACCACCTAGCATTGCAGGACTTGCCTTACCAGCACGTATGTTCAATAAGGACTTCTCAAGGTGTTTGATGGCATTGCTCATATCTTCTTGAGCACTGTCTATAACAAAATCTACTTCTTCATTCATGGTATTGTCTTTTTTAAGAGACGGCAAAAATTTGCCAGTTTTATAATTGTACTTTAGTTCCTATTGCTTCTCCTTTAATCAGTTTCAATAGATTACCAGAGGTGTTCATGTCAAAAACAATAATAGGTAATTCATTTTCTTGACTCAGTGTAAATGCGGTAGTGTCCATAACTTTAAGACCTTTACTCAATACATCTTCAAAAGAGATAAAATCAAATTTGGTCGCATTTTTATCCTTTTCAGGATCTGCTGTATAAATTCCATCGACACGGGTTCCTTTAAGAATAACATCTGCTTCAATCTCGATAGCTCTCAAAACTGCGGCACTATCTGTTGTGAAATATGGATTCCCGGTACCACCACCGAATATGACCACACGACCTTTTTCTAAATGTCGCATTGCCTTTCTTCTTATAAAAGGCTCTGCAACCTCGTTGATGTGAATCGCACTTTGCAACCTAGTGGGAACTCCTGCATCCTCACATGCGCTTTGCAATGCTAATCCATTAATGACAGTTGCAAGCATTCCCATGTGATCACCCTGAACGCGATCCATACCGTTGCTAGCTCCTGCAACACCTCTAAAGATATTGCCGCCACCTATTACTATAGCTACTTGAACGCCCGTATCGACCACATCTTTGATCTCTTTGGCATAACCTGCAAGCCTGACTGGATCAATACCGTATTGACGATCTCCCATAAGGGCTTCTCCAGAAAGTTTAAGTAATATGCGGTTGTATTTCATAGTGTGTTGAGTCGTGTGTGTTGCAAATATAATTTAATGCCAGCGATTCCTTTAAGGCGTTTAACACTCAATTTTTAAGTACTAATCTATAAAGTTGACTATTTGCAGTGGCTTCTTCATCCCCTAGCTTGAGATTAACGGCTTCACTTGATAGGTAATAGATTTCGTTATCTCCTATCGTTTCAAAGAAGGTGATTCCCTCAACTTGTGCTCCATTTTCAATAGGTAATTCTATACGCTTAATCAATTGATACCCTTTGATTACTTTCCCCAAAACCGCTACAAATGGCTCCAGACCACTATTGTAACCGCATAATATTATGTTGATTTTTCCATTAGTTGTTGCTCCTGTTACTAGACCATTAATAATAATACTCTGAGAATGATCCAATTCATAACTACCTACAACGTCAGGAATGCTGTAGACCTCTGTGGTGAAATCTATCCAATTTTTAGAAAATAACAATAGCTTTCCATCCTTATAGGTTAAGGCTTCTCCATCATAGGAATTGTTTTGCAACTTGCTTGTAAAATCTTGTTGCCACTTATAGGATATGTTTATTTTTTCCGGAACAACTCCTGAGTCTTTAATCGATTCTAATGGGAATTTATAAATGGTAAGATCCTTTCTGTTGCCTTCGTTATTGCCTGTATCGGCCAGAAAAAGATGCGTAGAGCTTAAGGTAATATCTTCCCAATCCACGTTTACAGCATTTGAAAAAGTAGTGCTGTCTTCTATATTTCCAGCGGTGTCAATAAAGTAAATAGTAGGAGACGCACCACTATCATTATGAGCAATTAGTTTACCATTGTACTTCACCAGACCAGAAGTTTCGGTTATTTCAAAAGCTAGATCCGTTACCACTTCAAAAGAAACTATTTCAACTGATTTTTCTTTAGTCGCCTGCTGGGTAGAGCCACAACTAGTCATGGCAAGTGCAAGGATTAATGCACAAATAAAGGTTGTTACAGATGGCCTTTTAGGTTTCATAGCAGGTTATTTTAAATAGTTCGCTTTCGCGAAAGCGGATTAACACACCCCTTATTCATTCCATTTCAATTCATAAAGGTTAGCAGGAAACTCAATGTTCTGGCCAGCGATAATGCGCGTAAATTTTTCACTAGTTAAATAATAGGTGAACGCGCCATCCACTTTTCCAGCATAAGTTATGCCCTCAATTTGAGATCCCGTTCCCAACATTCCAGTAATGTCAACCTTGCGATGCATTGTGGGCAACCCATCTATAATTTTCAATTGAGCAACAAATGGGGAAAGAGTAGGGCTGTAACCACAAATAACAATGGTGCCATCTGGAGTAGTTGTAGCTCCTGTGACTAAACCACCTATGTTTAGAGTAGTAAGTGGATCTGATGGATAATTCCCAGCCTGAGTGCTGAATCTGTAGATCTTAGTATCTAATTTAACCCAGTCTTTTGTAAAAACATACATCTGACCTTCTATCACTGCAATGGCCTCTGCATCATAGCTGTTTTTATTGTATTCTCCATTCCCAAAATCAGTTTGATCATTAAATGAAAACGAGATCGTTTCAATAGCCGCTTTAGGATTATTCATCTGTGATTTTGCAATCTTGAAGATTTGTAAATCCTTTCTGTTAGCTAGATTATTTCCAATGTCTGCGATGTAAATAAAATTGTCATCAGATGCGATATCCTCCCAGTCTTTTACACGAGCGTTTTGATAAGATATCGTTTCATTGATGGTGCCATCGAGATTGAGTTGTAACAAATTTGCAACGCCACCCATATCGCTATGGGAATATAATTTTCCATTTAGAAATAAAGCTCCAGAGGACTCTGTTAATTGAGGGTCCAAGTCAGCAATCTTTTGAATTTCAAAAACAGGCTCGCTGTCTGTCTCAATTTCCGCTGGATCCTTTGACTCACAACTGGCGACTAGAGATATTATAAGGAGAATACGGTACGTCATGCCGCAAGATAGTTTACACACGTTTTATGCATGTTAATAAACCTTCAAAGCAACAATCCGTTTTCATTTAAATAAGGTGGTTATTTCCTATTCAATTCCATAAATCAGATTCATAAAAGGGAAAACCTATCTTAAACAAAAAACCCTTTCTCGTGAGAGAAAGGGTTTTTAAAATCTTTTTGATAAGGTTTACTTATGCAATAGAAACTCTTTTGAATCCTACTACATTAGCTCCTTTTGAATCCACATATTGAGCTACCGTTTTCTTATCGTCCATGATAAAATCCTGGTCCAGTAAAGCAAGTTCTTTATCAAGAGAAACGTTGTCAGAGATGAAACGTTCTAGTTTTCCGGGAATAATCTTATCCCAGATCGCTTCCGGCTTTCCTTCTGCTTTCAATTCTGCTTCATAGTTTGCTTTCGCTTCTGCAAGAGCACCGTCTGTAACTTGTGATCTAGAGATAAATTGAGGAATGTTTTTAAGCGGCTTGCCTAAACGACCTCTCTCGATGTTATCCTTTTCAATCGCAGCGATACGGGCTTCAGTCTCAGACTGAACAAATGATGCATCAAAATCTTTGTAAGATAAAGTTGTCGCTCCCATAGAAGCTACCTGCATACTTACAGATTTTGCTACCTCTTCTTTATTGTCGCTTTCAGTTGTCAAACCAGTCAAAGCACCGATTTTTCCACCATGCACATAAGCACCTACAAATGGGGCCTCAAATACTTCAAAGCCTCCTATTTCTAGTTTCTCACCTATAACACCAGTCTGCTCAATCAACTTTTCTCCTACGGTCATCCCGTCAAGATCAGCGGCAAGAACTTCTTCTTCAGTGTTACAGCTAAAAGCTGCATTTGCTACCTTTTCAGCTAGCTCAAGATAAGAATCGTTTTTTGCAACAAAATCAGTTTCACAGTTCAATGATAAAAGTATACCTCTGGTATTTTCATCATTGATTTTTGCTACTACCACACCTTCAGAAGAATCGCGGTCTGCTCTTTTTGCTGCAACTTTTTGTCCTTTTTTTCTAAGGATGTCGATTGCTTTGTCAAAATCTCCGTCTGCTTCTACAAGGGCGTTTTTACAGTCCATCATACCAGCACCGGTCGTGTTTCTTAGTTTACCTACTTCAGCGGCGGTTATTTTTGCCATTTTGTACGTTTTATTTTAGGGTTATAAGAGTTGTTGTTATTCTTCCTCTTCAGATGAAGCGGCTACAGCTTTTTTCTCTTTCTTCTCTTTTTTGTCTGCAGAGTCGTCAGCTTTTTTAGCTTTCTTCTCTTTTTTCTCCTTAGGTTGATCGTTATCAGATCCACCGTCGCTCTTACGGTCTGCCAAGCCTTCTTTAACTGCATCAGTAGCAGCTTTCACAATAATCTCAATGGACTTAGAAGCATCATCGTTAGATGGGATTACATAATTGATATCACGTGGGTTAGCATTTGTATCTACCATTGCAAAAATAGGAATACCTAATTTCAAAGCTTCAGCAACTGCGATGTGTTCACGAACAGTATCAACAATAAATAGAGCTGCTGGCATACGTGTCATTTCAGAAATAGAACCTAAATTCTTCTCTAATTTTGCACGCATACGATCTACTTGAAGACGTTCTTTCTTAGAAAGAGTTTCATAGCGACCATCCTTTTTCATACGGTCTACAAGAGCCATCTTTTTAACTGCCTTACGGATTGTTACAAAGTTAGTTAGCATTCCACCAGGCCATCTTTCAGTGATGTAAGGCATGTCTGCATCTCCAGCATGTTGTGCAACGATATCTTTTGCTTGCTTCTTAGTAGCAACAAAAAGAATCTTACGTCCAGATGCAGCAATGCTACGCAATGCGTCTCTTGCTTCGTCTAGCTTTGCAGTAGTCTTGTAAAGGTTGATAATGTGGATTCCATTGCGTTCCATATAGATATACGGTGCCATGTTAGGATCCCATTTGCGGGTAAGGTGACCAAAGTGGACACCAGCGTCAAGTAAATCCTTGACTTCAATTGTATTTGCCATTGTTAAATAGTTTACGTTCTGTCAGATAGCAATGATCAAGTGGTCGTTCCACGATGGAAGTCGCCTTAAACATTTAGATGCTAAACTAGAACTCGAGGGCAATCGAGTTGACAGCAAATTAAAAAATAAATAAAGAACAAATCCCGTTTGATAGATATCAAACGGGAATGTGTATTGTGTATTAACGCTTGGAGAATTGGAATTTCTTTCTCGCTTTCTTTTGACCAAATTTCTTACGCTCGACCATTCTAGGATCACGAGTCATAAGACCTTCTGGTTTAAGAGCAAGTCTGTGTTCTGCATCGATCTCAACAAGAGCTCTTGAAATTGCAAGACGTATAGCTTCTGCCTGTCCTGTAATTCCACCACCGAAAACGTTTACCTTAACATCATATCCATCGACGTTGTCAGTAAGCATAAAAGGTTGCTTTACTTTATATTGTAACGTACCAGTAGTAAAATAGCTATCTAATGGTTTGTTGTTGATCGTGATTTCGCCTTTACCTTCAGTCATGTAGATACGGGCTACGGCAGTCTTTCTTCTACCTATTTTGTGTAATGTCTCCATAGGTTACTTTACCTCGTTAAGATTAATAGTTTTAGGCTGTTGAGCACCATGCTCATGCTCAGCACCAGCATATACTTTTAGATTGCGGTAAATAGCAGCACCTAATTTATTCTTAGGCAACATTCCCTTTACGGCATTTTCTACAACACGAGCAGGATCTTTAGTATACAACTCTCTTGCAGTAAGACTGCGCTGACCACCAGGATAACCTGTGTGGCGTATGTAACTTTTATCATCCCACTTATTACCGCTCAATTCGATGCCTGAGGCATTGATGATAACAACGTTATCACCACAGTCGACGTGCGGCGTGTAGTTTGTCTTGTATTTTCCTCTCAAGAATTTTGCAGCGATGGAAGCCATGCGGCCTAACGGGTGGCCAGCAGCATCTATCAGTACCCATTCCTTGTTTACTGTAGCGCTATTCGCTGATACGGTTTTGTAACTTAAAGTATTCACTATGAAATAGTTTTAATTTCTTGTACGATTTTACTAACTAAAATCGGGCTGCAAATGTAATATTAAAAATTTGATTGACAAGCAGTAGTAAAAACTTTTACACAGTTTATTTACATTGCCAGGAATCGCATAGACCTCAAGGAAGTCGTATTTTTAACATGCTGCTTTATCCGCGGCAAATATAGTCATATAATGAAATGGATTCTGTTTTTGTTTTGGTGCTGTTTCGTTTCCGCTTTCGCGAAAGCGCAATCTCTTCAATCCCCTGCTACAGCTCAAACCATTATCAATGCAGACACCTTTTACGGAGTTGATGATTTTAATAATTTGTACCATGCTAAGAACAATGTGTTCTACAAAACGACGCCTGCAGATGAAACGACTCGTCAAAACCAACAGTTTTACGACCTTCAATTAGGAGACCTGACAAGTGTTGACTTGATAAACCCGTTAAAGATCCTGTTGTTTTATCGCGACACTCAAACCATTGTCCTGCTGGATAATCGATTGAATGAAAGCTTGCGAATTGTCCTGTCCCAGATAAAACCATACCGTTATTTTGAGTTTGCCGCACTCGCTGGTGAACGCAGGTTATGGCTGTATAATATGGATATGCAAAGATTAGAACTTTTAGATTATAGTAATGAAGTGCTTATTTTTAGTTCTCCGGCAATACAGGATAATGTCCATTGCATGCTTACAGATTATAATTATTGCCATCTTATCACAGACGAGGGAATTGAAAGCTATAATAATTATGGAAGTAAGACCGCAACTTTAAAAATTACCGATTTCTCTGCAGCAGATTATGATTTTGAAGAGCTCGTCTTGCTTCAGGGAGGATTGTTGAACGGTTATAAATTTAATAAGGAATACCGTTTTGAAAAGGCGGAAATCAAGTGGAGGGCTTACGAAGAAGAGACTCCAGAATCGATGTACCTAAAGAACGGAAAACTCTATCTTTACCGCCGCGCTCGCGGGAGCGTTTTAGAGATTAACCAGAATAAGAACTAACATGCATATCGCCGTAGCAGGAAATATAGGAGCAGGGAAAACTACATTAACCCAGATGCTTGCCAAACATTATAAATGGACACCACAGTTTGAGGATGTTCTAGAGAATCCTTACTTGGAAGACTTCTACCAGGATATGGAGCGCTGGTCATTCAACCTACAGGTGTTTTTTTTGAACAGCAGATTTAGTCAGGTTCTAGAAATACGGGAGAGCGGTAAAAAAATTATTCAGGATCGAACAATCTATGAAGATGCCAGCATTTTTGCTCCTAACCTTCATGCCATGGGATTGATGTCCCAGCGTGATTTTGACAATTACACAAGACTCTTCAACCTTATGGAAAAACTGGTAGGTGCACCAGACCTATTGATCTACCTGCGCAGCTCTATTCCTAATCTTGTCAACCAGATCCACAAACGTGGTAGGGATTATGAGAACACAATATCCATTGAATATTTAAGCCGCCTAAACGAGCGCTATGAAGCCTGGGTGCACGGTTATGATAAAGGCAATCTTCTTATTATTGATGTGGACAACATCGACTTTGTGAATAATCCAGAAGATATGGGAGAGGTTATCAATAAAATTGATGCAGAGTTGACTGGACTTTTTGCCTAGAATTAAAAATTATGGAAATAGGAACGGTGACAAAACTTAGTTGGAAAGTGAGGGTTTTATACGGTCTACTTTCTGGGGTGATGTTTGCTGTCTTGATGCTTGCATTTGATTGGATCTTTTCAGATGAATTACAAAGTGTCTATGGTTATGTATTTCAAGGTGTGTTTTTCGGCTTTTTCATGGGAATAGCAATGGTTTATAGCAATAAGCACATGAGCAAATGGATGGGTTTTGGTAAAAAAGATTTTGCAAATCCAGAACTGGAACCAGATGAAGCAATACAAATAGAAGGGCCGGCAAATCTTTTTAGAGGAATGGAAGGCGTAGGAGGAAAATTATTTCTTACGAATAAAAAGGTGATTTTTAACTCTCATAAATTGAATATCCAGAAGGGTCAAACTAATATTCTTTATACTGATATTGAAGAAATTCAAGAACGGAAAACTGGTTTTATCGTAAATAATGGAATCCGCATTAGGACTGTTGATGAAATAGAATATGATTTTGTGGTTAATAGTAGGGAACAATGGCTGGAGGAGTTGGGTAAACGGGTGCAATTTGCTGGTGGTAAATTAGGGTTGGATTAATCTATTTCTTTCTTTGGTAAATAAAAGTACGGATACGGGCGTGTTAGATTGTAACGGTCAAATTCAAAGTAAATTTTCCTAATTATTACGAACGTAAATGCGAGCCTCTGGCTCGTGCTAAAAAAATCAAACTTAAAAACTGATGAAATTCTTCAAATGTACTTTAGTTGCCTGTTTGTTTATTTCTTGTATTGATTTAGGTTTAAAATCTTCTCAGCGCTTTCCAGAGTTTGACTTTGCCAGCATAAACGAAATAGTCCTTATGCCAAAAGGCGGCAAGAGTAAAAAATTATCAGGAGAGGCGGTTGAATATATTAGTACACAATTCGGTAATGATGATTGTTACTTAATGGATCAGGAAAAGCTTGATGATTTTTATGAGGATGAACTTGGCTCTCTTGTTTTTATTAACGACACAGACACATTAAACCTAGTAATAAAATCTTCTGATACTTATAAGGACAGAGTGATTGCCACTTTCACCACCACTGAGTTCTCTGTAAACTCAAATGTAGAAACCACAAGTTATCACAGATTCTATATTAAATTCGAATGTTACGACTATATAGTAAAAAGTAATGGAGAGGATTAGTTGGATAAGTCGAGTTGCTAGAAAGTACTTAAATCTTCTGGCCACGAGCCCAGAGGCCTGCGCCAACTTATTTATCGATTCCAAGAAATCCAACTTAGTTATTACGAAATTTAGTGCGAGCCTCTGGCTCGTGCCGTTGCAATCTAAACAATCCATCCCATCTCCCGCGCATGCTTTATCGCCTCGCTGGATTCTTTTACAATCAATACTGGGCAAACCTCAAAAGCTTCTGCCATCTCCTTTATGGCGGCCATTTTTTTTGAATGATTTACAGCTCGTATATAAATCGCTTTTATCCGTTCTGGATACTCTTTGGCGGCACTGGTGTAATAGGCGGTGTCATGCTCGCCAGCATCTCCTATCAAAATAAATTTACGGTCTGGGTAATGCCTCAGAATATTGATGAGTTCGTGCTCCTTATGGGGACGTTCCAGCCTTTCTGTGCGATCCCATGGCGTTGGAAAATCGCGCAAGAGAATAGGTCCTTTGGGAAAACCGTGGAAGTCTACAAATTTTTCTAGATAGCGGTACAAATTCCAAGGGCTGTTGCTCAAATAAAATAGCGGGTTTTGATCCTTACCGCTGGCACCTCGATGTAATAATTGGTAAAAGCTGGCGGCATCTTTAAAGGGCGATCGCTGGTCATAGTTGCGGAAAAATGTATTGAACGCCACCCGCAATTTGAGGAAACTGGTGACACCGGTTTTCATAATAGTATCATCAATATCACTAATCACACCGTAGCCAGACGTGTTAGGAGGTACAAGTGTTTCTCCAGTAAATTTATTGATCGATATTCTATGTTGGGATTTCGCTTTCGCGAAAGCGGAATTCTCCTCACCAAATGAAACACTCAACTGTAAATATCCTTTCTCATCTGCGAGGTCTTGCAAGTCGGCTTTTGTGTTGATGTCAAACAAGAAATAGCCTTCGCTATCTGTTTCATTTTCAAAATGATCGCCATTGGGAAGCGTCAATCGTACGGGAATATGGCGTATTTCATCCGTAGAAAATGCACGCCAGGTGTTTCTTATCGTTTGATAAAAAGTCTGTTGCTCATACAGTTTGAGGGGTTGATCCTCCAGCGCTCGACCGCGTACATAGAGATGATCCTCGCCGCTATAAGTGCGGAATACATCGATGATCCAGGGATCACGTTGAAATAAAGCCATAGAGATTTCTGAAACTGAAAGGTACAAAAGCCTCATAGGAACAACCTTTACAAAAAAGCCAAAAAAATCAGATCAAAATATTTTGAGCAGTTTTGTAGAAGTATGGAATTTGGGAAAAATAAGCGCCAGTTTTCTATCCGTTTCTGGTCGAATTTAAAGTCTTTATCGATTTGAAGCTCAAGTTTAATCAGAATAAAATGGTCAGGTCATAGCAATAAAGTGTTGATGCTCCATTTTTTCAACAGTAGATATTCCTCTTAGGCTGTCAGTTTATCAAAGGAATAAGCTCTATTCCAAAAGGAGGTTTGATTCCAGTAAATTTATCCCACAGCAACTAATAATAAAATGGTTTTATGTCAAATTGATGGTATGGCGCTACTATGGTAGGTTGATTGTGAGAGATACAGGTGCTGTATTTCTTTAAATAATTTTTATGGCTACCGTTAAAATTAAAGGTATCATACAAAGTCCAAATATTATATTCTCATAAATAGTTTTCTTGTTTGGAGCATATTTTGTTTTATAAAAAAACATGAGTAATGTATGGACAATTAGGAAAAATAAAGTGTAGAAAATATAACTACCGATACTACCATAGGCCGGCTCAATGAACCCATATATTATAAATCCTATGTAGAGTGCGACCGAAGAGTAAAATATAATTTTAAACCTAAAAACTGTATGTTGGTTATAATCTATAGTTAATAACCATACGTATGAAGTTATAATGCAAGAAATGGTGATTATAGATGCGAATATGTTTATATAACTAGCCTGTTTTGGGTGTTTATCATTGAGCCAGAAAAACAGTATAATTGATATAACACTTAGTACAAATAACGATAAAACAGTCTTTTTTAATATGTTTTGGATATTTCTCATGCCAATTATTAATAATTAATTTCGAAATTAAATCTCTAAGTGTCTGAATTTAGTAACAAAAATCGCACAAACAAAACTTGGCGAATGTCAGTATCTTTAAGTGTTGTACCATGAGTTTTATTTGGTTTTTACAGGTCAATATAAATTAAGTGGAGAAACATTAACGCTTTGACAGAATAGAGAAACTACTCAAGAGCTTATTGCTTCAATTTCTATTATTATTGAAAACATTTATAAGCAATGAATATTATATATATCATGATGGGCAATAACATCATTTTAGAATCTTTGGCTCTATAGTAAACAATAGTTGCGAGTGTAAAAAACGTGCAATTGGCTAATAATAAAATACTATCAACCCATCCAGTCCGCGGGAGCTAATCAACATAAAACAAAAAGGATTAATTATCCTATTTGATACTTAATCACCCAGTGAATATTTTAATTACAATCATCTAAACTGTTTATATCTTTTATTCCTTTCAATACTTGGTCAACCTCCTTCTATTCCGTACAGTTTTTTGCGGACACCCCTTTGGCGATCAGATGTTTTGATAAGGCTCGGACAAAGTAATTATATTCTCGTATTTACAACCTTTAACTATGTTACAAGTTGTATTAAAATACTAAAAGTTGACGCTGAGAATGCTGGAATGGAATGTAAAGGAGTAGAAAAGACTTATTTATTAAAACAGACGATCTTTAAAAACAAAAACTAAGACACCAGTCAATACAATCACGATTGATAATATCAAATGATTGTTGGTAAACCTATCATCATTTGCCTTAAAAGCTTTAAAGTGGGTTATTAAGTGATACCCTATTAAAACGATCATAGGAATAACGGATAAAAGCGGCTGATACTAATGTCATAGAGATTTCCGAACAAAAGTATTGTCAAAGGCAAAGCTGCTAGAACAATCCCTACTTATTTATTGTAAACTACCTGTGATTTCATAACTAATATTGTGTTGAAATAAGTCGGAAAACTTCTGCAATTGTAAGATTCAAAAAGCTATCACCGCTAAGAAAATAATAAAACTGCCTGATTATTCAGGCAGTTTTATTTTATGCCTCTTTATAAAGTTTATGTGATCTAATTTTCATCTAAAGAAGTTAATTTCTTTTGGTAGGTGTCATAATTTTCATCATCCCATAACTCTGTTTTATTAAGGATAAAATTATCTGGCCACAACAAAAGACTGTAAACACTAAGTTTTTTCCAAAGAAAGAATTCATTCTTACTTTTTAATTTTACAATAGAATATTTCCTGTACCACGGAGCCATCATGCTCCAATACAAATAACCAATAACAAACATCGCAGCTAATGAAACCATATAGTTAGAATGACTATAATTATTGATATAGATAAAACTGAGAATGAATGGCGTGTTCATTACTAGATTACCTAAAAGAACAATTTTAACGATTTTCATGATTCTCATAGTTGAAAGTTATTAGGTTAGATGGAGGTCTAAGTTAGTTTATTTTTAAAAATTAATCCGATGTGGTCAAATGTTTTCGCTAGTTAGGAAAAAACACAAAAAAATCCGCTCAAAATTATTTGAGCGGATTTCAATTTCTAACCCTTTAATTTTCTTGTTTCAAACTGGCTATTTGGGCGTTTACCTCCTCGTCTGTGCCGGTAAACGTGTAATTGTTAGATTGTAGATCGCCGTCAACTGTGTTTTCCACCATTACATCAGCTGTCACGACTCCAGTTTCAGGATCAATTGATTTTTCAACTTCTATAAGTCTCGCCTTTTGTGGACCAGCTGCGACTTCGATAATTTCCTGATCATTTACAGCAACTCCCTCAGAATGTCCTCCTAATATAGGTGCGATCACAAGTCCTATCAAACAAGTAAGTTTAATCAAGATATTCATTGATGGTCCAGAAGTATCCTTAAATGGATCTCCCACGGTATCTCCAGTAACCGCAGCCTTGTGAGCATCAGATCCTTTGTAAGTCATCTCGCCATTGATCAAGACTCCTGCTTCAAAAGACTTTTTAGCATTATCCCAGGCGCCACCAGCGTTGTTTTGGAAAATTGCCCAAAGCACACCGCTCACTGTAACTCCCGCCATATAACCGCCTAGCATTTCAGCAATCGCAAGCGGGTTCATTCCAAAAATCATGGGAACAAATGCAATAACTAATGGGAAACCGATCGTTAAAACTCCCGGCAATACCATCTCGCGCAGGGAAGCTTTAGTAGAAATATCCACACATTTATCATATTGAGGTTTTCCGGTGCCTTCCATGATTCCAGGAATCTCACGGAATTGTCGGCGTACTTCCTCTACCATTTCCATGGCTGCCTTTCCTACCGCATTCATCGCAAGTGCGCTGAACACCACGGGAACCATCCCACCTACAAACAGCATCGCTAGAACTGGCGCTTTAAAAATATTGATACCGTCAATTCCTGTGAACGTGACGTAAGCCGCAAATAAAGCAAGAGAAGTCAATGCTGCAGAAGCGATGGCAAACCCTTTACCAGTTGCTGCCGTTGTATTTCCTACGGAATCTAGAATATCAGTACGTTCTCGAACTATAGGTTCCTGCTCGCTCATCTCTGCAATACCACCGGCATTGTCAGATATCGGGCCGAAGGCATCGATTGCAAGCTGCATGGCCGTTGTTGCCATCATGGCGCTGGCAGCAAGTGCCACACCATAGAATCCCGCAAAAGCATAAGATGCCCAGATCGCAGCGGCAAATAAAAGTACCGATGGGAAAGTCGAGATCATCCCGGTCGCAAGACCCGCAATAATATTTGTTCCTGCTCCGGTTGAGGATTGTTGTACGATTTTAAGAATTGGTTTTTTACCCAACCCTGTGTAATATTCGGTTACAGAAGAAATCACAGCTCCTACTACAAGACCAACTAATGTTGCATAGAAGACGTTAAGCCAAGAAATGGTAATTAATCCCTCTCCATAGAAATTCATGGTCATAGTATCTGGTAGTAAATAATAACACAATCCAAAACAGGAAAGCGCCACTAAAATAATGGAAGTCCAGTTCCCGATGTTGAGCGCTCCCATTACTTGGGATTCTTTAGCATCATTGCTGGAAATTTTAACCAGCATGGTTCCAATTACTGAAATCACAATACCAACTCCTGCGATAGACATGGGTAATAAAATAGGACCAATCCCGCCGAAACCTTGATTGATAATATCACCACCCATATCTCGAATGACATAATTACCCAGCACCATGGCGGCAAGAACGGTTGCGACATAGGAACCAAAAAGGTCTGCTCCCATACCGGCAACATCTCCAACGTTATCCCCTACATTATCTGCAATGGTTGCAGGGTTTCTAGGGTCATCTTCAGGAATTCCAGCTTCTACTTTACCGACAAGGTCAGCGCCTACGTCAGCTGCTTTAGTATAAATACCACCACCAACTCTAGCAAATAATGCGATACTTTCTGCTCCCAAAGAGAATCCAGCAAGCGTTTCTAAAACGATAGTCATCAATTCTGTAGGTGTTTTCATGACACCGCCAAATTCTGCTGGAGCCCATACACCATTCATAAATATTTGGAAGAATAATATAAAGAACGCTGTCAGACCTAAAACGGCAAGAACAGCAACTCCTAGTCCCATCACCGTTCCACCACCGAAGGATACTTTTAATGCATTAGGTAAACTGGTTTTAGCGGCTTGCGTGGTTCTAACATTGGTTTTAGTAGCAATCTTCATCCCTATATTCCCGGCATAAGCAGAAAATAAGGCTCCAAAAATAAACGCCACCAGAATCATCCAGTGCGTTGTGGGTACAACTACAGAAACAATTCCCAGCAGGATACTCACGACCACAACAAATATGGCGAGCAGTTTATATTCCGCTTTTAGGAAGGCGAGCGCACCTTCATATATGTGGTCTGAAATCTCCTTCATCTTGCCGTCGCCAGCATCTTGTTTCATTACCCAGGATTTCTTGGTCAACATAAACGCAAATCCCAACGCTGCTAAAAGGAGCGGCGCATAAATAACTAAATCTTCCATATTTTAATCGATTGATTATTAATTCTCGCTAATGTAATAAATTTATGTTAACGAGAATCTCAAGCAGATTAAACAAGGATTTTTAGAAAATTAGCACTTTAAGGATAGATTGAAATGAATAACGCTTTCGCGAAAGCGAACTTTAATTGAATCTCACAGGAAAAATACCTGATGCCGAAAAAGCCTAGAAAACTTTATAAATGAAAAAACCCAGCATAATTTGCTGGGCTTGATATCATATTAGAATGTAAACTGTTTTAAAAACTAAATCCGAAACTACCGGTTAATGCAACATTGCGCGCATCTGGTAAGCTGTTATAGTTACCCCTAAAACTCACGTCCAGTCTAAGTATTCTAAAAATATTGCCTATTCCAAAGCTGTATTCATAATATACTTCTTCAGGAGCGCGATAATTAATACTGCTGCGATTGATAGCGATATTATCATCGCTTATCGTTCCATAAACAGCTTTAAAACCGATCAATTCTCTCAAGTCTAACTGTTGCAATCCAGGAATGCGGGAGAAAATACGACCGTTGAAATTATGGTCTAAATGAAGAGTTACATATTCATCAGTTACAAATTCATAAAAATTCATGGTGTTGAATGCACCCGAAATATTGAAATAAGTTTGATTCCCAGGAATTACATCTAGCAATGCAAGTGGTACCGTGCCAAATGTTTTACCAGCCTCAACACGAGCCGTCAGTCTACCAAAAGCTCCAACTTGCAGTGGCTGGGAATAATAAAATTGAACGCGATCATACTCAAAGTCGCTATCAATAAGTCCTTTTACACCACGGGTATAATTTGCAAAAAGTATAGGGTATTCACCTGCATTAATTAAAGTCCTATCCACTCCATAATTGGATGTTTTTCTTCCTGGCGTGAAAGTGGTTGAAAAACTCAAATCTGTTTGTTGAACCTCACCTTCAATACTTAACGGCTCACGATTTAAATAATCAAGACTAAAAAATTCAGGGTTTGCACTTTTAATAGTGCGATAGGTTCCTCCTATTCTAAACTCAAGATTATATAAAGGCTCAAAACTTAGTCCTAAAGTAGAGAGATTTATGGAGGACAATCTCCCATTATTCCCTGTGCTAATCAAAGCACTGGAAGCAAGACTTCTTCCTAAAACGTCATTTGTACTAGTTAAGCTAGCAGCAAGTTGTTCAATATCGCGACGGTTTCCAGCGGAAATGGTGAGTCGACTCTTTTTATCTAAAAGATATTTTCCGGAGATACCATATTTAAACTGGTCGTCTCTCAATCCATAAGCCACGTACCCTTCTAATCTCCACGGATCGTTAGAATCAAAATATGTACGGCCACCAGCTCTAATACGCCAGCCCTCCACATCATTGAATCCAAATACAGAAAAGACAGGACCTAAATCAAAGTTGTCCACTTCATAATATCCAGTCGCTAGAATGCTACCGATATTGTAAATCCTGTTGAATTTTTTATTCTGTTTCAAGGTATCAAGCATGGTGTAAACCTGCTTTTCATCCTTATTGAGTTTTTCAAGTCGGTTTTCATCCCAATAAGCTTCTGATCGATCATAAATCTCCGGGTCATAGTCATTGACACGGCGGCGGTAAAAATCATCTGGTTTCTCGATGTCAAACTGATACTGATCAAAAAGGGTGGTTCGTTTTCCATAGAGTCCCTTTGAATCTTCATCTTTATTGAGCGCAAAATCACTCATAAAATAATCACGAGTAATGAGGAATAAACTGTCATCAAGTACGGTGTATTCCTGTTCTATATAAATATCCTTGACCCAGTTAATATTGGCACTTTTGGTAGCCTGCATATTTATTTCCTTGATTGCGTAGGTGGAATCTGCCACCCAGAAATCTCCTTTAAATGTCAATTCACCTTTACGACGTGGGTAATAAACGATATTAAATGATCTCACGCCATCAACTACAGCAGTGTCTCTTAAAACATAATTATAGGTGTCAATCCCACTTTTCCCAACAGGACTGGTAAAACTCTTATCAAAGAACTTTAGGTAACGTTCATAAACATCGATATCTGTATAAAGGTCTTTTACAAAAGCAATGATGGTTTGATTGTTAGAGAATCCTGAGTTTTTATTAGCCTTGACGTTAGTCTTCTCCTTATTAGATACGTTGTCACCATAAACTGTGGCAAGGGATTCGTTTATAAAAATTGGGAGATAAGTTTTACCTGTAACAGCACTCGTATCTGCATAATCAAAAATGAATTCCATTCCTTTAAAGAGGTTGGAATTGATCATGGCACTATCAATGGTATTCAAATCAAACTCGAGTTTTTCATATTTCTCGTATTGGTATTGTTTGAATTGATCCAGTCCGTTTTTGCGACGGTTTTCCCAAACTTTTCTAAGTATGTCTAGTGCTGGATTGTTCTTTTTAGATGTCTTTCCTGCATAAACAACTACCGCATCTAATTCTGCTTGATCATCTTGCAATGTTATATTAAAGTCTAATTTAACTTTACTTTCCAGTTCTATCGTTTGGGTTTTATAGCCTACAAATGATACTTCAATTTGTTCATAGGTCTTTTCTGATTGCAAATAAAACCTTCCATCATCATTAGTTATTGTTCCCTCATAAGAACCGGGAAAAACAACGTTTGCAAAAGGTACAGTTACTCCATCTTTATCATAGACGACGCCGCCTACTTTTGTCTGTGCAAAGGCAATGCTTCCCATAAAAAGCACAGTTAGAATAGAAATAAGATGCTTGTAACGAGCAGGTTGTGTGTGTGTCATAGGATATATACGAATGGCCGAAGATATAACGACTATTCAAAACTTACTGTTTATTAAAACAAAAAATCGAGCCGACTTCCCTACGAGTCAACCCGATTTAAAAATGCTGGGCACAGGGCACAGCTTAATTAGGATAATACCTACGAAAATATCTTTCGGGCGGTTTGCTAATAGTCTTTAAAATGTTGAAAAATGTAATTATTCTAGTCAACTGCTCTTATAAAATGCTGTTTTAAAAGCTCTTGCAATTTAAGTTGAGATGATTCTTTTGAAAACATTTTATAAGATTCAAATAACAGACGTCGTCCTAACCGTATAATTATTTTTGAATTGAAAGCGTTCCGACTCTTTTGCTTTAAGCAACTTTCTTTTAAAAGTAAATTATTAAGAATGAAAAAATCCCATTCAGATTTCTCAGAATGGGATTTATATAGATTGAAACTATTAGAAGTTATTTTCTGTACATTACTTTTTTAACGCCTTCTACAACATCGTCAGAATTAGGCAACCATTCTTCAAAAAGAACTGGTGAATATGGCGCTGGAGTATCTGCGGTGTTGATCTTATATATAGGAGCATCTAGAAAATCAAAAGCCTCTGCTTGTACCATGTGTGAAATCTCTGTAGATATATTTCCAAAAGGCCATGATTCTTCAAGAAGAACTAGACGATTTGTTTTCTTTACGGACATCAGGATTGCCTCTTTATCATAGGGACGTATCGTTCTCAAATCGATGATCTCTACAGAAATCCCTTCTTCCTCAAGTATTTCTGCTGCCTTGTAAGCTTCCTTTATAATTTTTCCAAAAGAAACGATCGTACAATCTGTTCCTTCGCGTTTTATTTCAGCTACTCCTATTGGTAAAATGTAATCTCCTTCAGGAACTTCTCCCTTATCGCCATACATCTGCTCTGATTCCATAAAAATGATGGGGTCATCATCACGTATCGCTGCTTTTAGAAGTCCTTTGGCATCATAGGGATTTGAAGGAATGATGACTTTTAATCCTGGAGTATTTGCAAACCAGTTCTCAAAAGCTTGCGAGTGCGTAGCTCCTAATTGTCCAGCACTACCGGTAGGACCACGGAAAACGATGGGACAGTTTAATTGTCCACCACTCATCTGGCGTATTTTGGCAGCATTGTTAATGATCTGATCTATTCCTACCAATGAGAAATTGAAGGTCATATATTCTACGATCGGTCGACAACCGGTCATAGTAGAACCTATGGCAACACCAGCAAATCCTAATTCAGATATAGGGGTGTCGATAACTCGCTTAGGGCCGAATTCATCCAGCATACCTTTAGAAGCTTTGTAAGCTCCATTATATTCTGCCACCTCTTCACCCATCAAATAGACAGTCTCGTCGCGTCGCATTTCTTCACTCATGGCCTGTTGTATGGCCTCACGGAATTGTATCGTCTTCATAAAATGTTTCCTTTTGGGGAACGAGAAACAAAAATACTCCATATACCCCAACGCTCAAGAAAAGTCTAACAAAATATTATTATGCACGCATAGTTCTTTTGTAGGTTTTTCTTTAAATTCGCAGTAGATAGAAAATTGACTTAAAAGCATAGAAAACATGAAGATACTCGTATGCATCAGCCATGTGCCAGATACAACATCAAAGATTAATTTTACAGACGACAACACTCAGTTTGATACAAACGGTGTTCAATTTGTTATAAATCCTAACGACGAGTTCGGTTTGACTAGAGCCATGTGGTTCAAGGAAAAGCAGAATGCCAGTGTGGATGTAGTTACCGTAGGTGGTGCAGAAGTAGAACCCACTTTAAGAAAAGCCCTAGCTATAGGAGCAGACCAAGCGATCCGTGTGGATACGCCAGCTGTGGACGGTTATGCCGTTGCAAAAGAACTTGCAGACGTTGTGAAGAACGGTGGTTACGACCTCGTTATTGCAGGTCGTGAATCCATTGATTACAACGGTGGTATGGTTCCAGGAATGGTAGCAGCAATGACAGGTGCAAGCTTTGTCAATACCTGTATCGCTCTAGAAATTGAAGGTTCAAGTGCTACTGTAACCCGCGAGATTGATGGGGGTAAAGAAACGGTTACAGCATCTTTACCACTTGTTATAGGTGGACAAAAAGGTCTTGTTGAAGAAAGCGACTTGAGAATTCCTAACATGCGTGGGATCATGATGGCTCGTAAAAAACCATTAGATGTTAAGGCATCTGTAAACGCCAGCAGTGAAACTAACAGCGTTTCCTTTGAAAAGCCAGAGCCTAAAGGTGCGGTGACTCTTGTAGATGCAGATAATCTGGATAAACTGGTAGAGCTATTGCACAATGAGGCAAAAGTGATATAAACTCAGTTTTATAAAGAAATTAAAGGGATGTTCGCTTTCGCGAAAGCGCAATACCCACAAACACAGTGGAACTTTCAGGTTTGAGACTCCACATAAAAATCAAAAACTATGTCAGTATTAGTATATACAGAATCAGAAGATGGAGCCTTCAAAAAGACGGCTTATGAAGTGGCGAGTTATGCCAAAGGAATCGCAGACAAGATGGGAACTGATGTTGCCGCCATTGCATTCCACGCAACAGACGCTGGAGAGCTGGGAACTTATGGAGTTAGCAAATTGCACAACGTAAAAGATGCCAAGCTGGAAAAATTCAATGCAGGTGCTTATGCAGATTCTATCGCGCAGGCCGCTAAAGCCGTTGATGCCAAAGTAATCGTGATAAGCAGCAGCGCAAATGCAAAATATTTAGGATCCTTGTTAAGCGTTCATTTAGATGCTGGTTATGTGAGCAATGTGGTAGAATTACCGTCCAGCACTGACCCATTTACCGTAAAGCGATCTGTTTTTACAAACAAAGCGTTCAGTAACACACAAATTTCCACCGACCGTAAATTGATCGGGCTTTCTAAAAATGCTTTTGGTCTAAAAGAAAGCGCTACAGATTGTGCCGTGGAAGATTTTGCTCCATCATTAAACGATGACGACTTCAAGGTTGAAGTACAATCCGTAGATAAAGCAACCGATAAAGTAACCATCGCAGATGCAGAAATTGTGGTGAGTGCCGGTCGTGGAATGAAAGGTCCAGAAAACTGGGGCATGATTGAAGAGCTTGCAGATGTTTTAGGAGCAGCAACAGCCTGTTCTAAACCAGTGAGTGATATGGGATGGAGACCACACGGTGAGCACGTGGGACAAACAGGGAAACCTGTTGCTTCTAATCTTTACATTGCCATAGGTATATCAGGAGCTATCCAGCATCTTGCAGGAGTAAGTTCTTCTAAAGTAAAAGTGGTCATAAATAACGATGCAGAAGCACCGTTTTTTAAGGCTGCAGACTATGGAGTAGTGGGCGATGCTTTTGAAGTTGTTCCCGCTCTAATTGAAAAATTAAAAGCTTTTAAAGCAGCAAATGCTTAATAAGTTTTAGAATTATTAGATTTAAAGCTGTGCAATCTGAGAAAAACACTCATTTTTGCACAGCTTTTTCTTTACAAGCCTATCCATATAAAATGAGTCTAAAACGACTTAACATCCGAGGAATTTCATACAGCCAGACTCAAAATGGTGCGTACGCACTTATTTTAAAAGAATCTGGAGGTAACCGTCAACTGCCTATTGTCATAGGTGCTTTTGAAGCACAAAGTATTGCCATAGCACTTGAGAAAGAAATCAGTCCACCACGCCCATTGACCCATGATCTTTTTAAAAGTTTTGCAGAGCGCTATGGCATAGTGGTAAAACAAGTGATTATACATAAATTAGTCGATGGTGTTTTTTACAGCAGTTTGATTTGTGAGAAAGACAAAATTGAAGAAATAATTGATGCGCGCACCAGTGATGCCATTGCTCTAGCTGTTAGATTTAAGGCTCCAGTTTTTACCTATGAAAATATACTGGATGAAGCTGGAATCCAGCAACACATGCAAGCCGATAAGGAATTACTGGATACTGACGATGACGATCTCGATAGCGATGATATGTTTGAAGAGCTAATCAATTCTGGTACGGAAGAAGAAAATGATTACGCCTCATTATCACTGGAGGAACTCAATAAAATGTTGAAAGAGGCAGTGGTTAATGAAAATTATGAACTTGCTGCAAGCATTAGAGACGAGATCTCAAGAAGATAATAATTACATATGAAGATGTTCTACCGCGTTCTAATAAGTTTTGTGTTTTCAATTTTAATGCTCGCTCCAGCAATTAGTGCAGCGCAAACCGGTCAGGTTTCATTAGAAGGCATTTGGAACAGCAGTGTATCAAACCCTGGTGATAAACAAGCTACATTTAAAGGAGTCGCGGTTGATTCCGTAGCTTTTGGTAAAAGTAATTTTACTTATTATTTAGCAGGTGAAGATTCATTGCAGAACGCCACTGGAAATTACTTCTATGATCTAAACGAACTGACCTTATATTTTGTAGAACCACAATCAGAACCTAAGCGTTACACGGTTGAAAACCTAACCGGCGAATTATTAGTTTATAAAAACGATTCAGAATCTTTTGACTTTTCAAGAACAGTAGAACCTTTAGACGTAGCGGCAGCTACTACCACAAAAGCAGACTTTGCCATAGATCCATCCATGGGTTTTGGTTTTACGTTTAAGAGTTTCTATCGCGGTATGATCGGGATTGTTTTCATCCTAGGGTTATGTTTTGCACTAAGTGCTCACAAACGTAAGATCGATTGGAAGCTTGTCGCTACCGGTCTGGGTTTGCAGATTCTATTTGCCGTATTGGTATTAAAGGTTCCCGCAGTTGCCTATGTTTTTGATTGGGTTTCTAATAAAGTAGTCGATTTTTTAAATGTCTCTGAAGCTGGTGCCGACTTTGTTTTCGGTAGTTTGATAGACGTCAATTCCAGTTTGGGATACATATTTGCTTTTAAGGTATTGCCTACTATCGTGTTTTTCTCAGCTTTTACCTCTTTGTTGTATTACTTAGGTATTCTTCAGAAAATCGTTTACGTATTTGCCTGGGTAATGAGTAAGACCATGCGTTTGAGTGGATCTGAATCTCTTGCTGCTGCCGCTAATATTTTTATAGGCCAGACGGAAGCGCCTTTAGTGGTCAAGCCATATCTAGATAAGATGACTAAATCAGAGATATTATGTCTTATGGTCGGTGGAATGGCAACTATTGCTGGTGGTGTCCTTGCTGCGTTTATTGCATTTCTGGGAGGAGATAGCGATGTTGAAAAAATTATTTTCACAAAACACTTGTTGACTGCCTCTATAATGAGTGCACCAGCAGCGATCATTATTGCAAAAATTCTTTTTCCAGAAACTGAAGAAGACAAGATTGACCGTAAACTTGATATTTCCAAGGAGAAAATAGGTTCTAATGTACTAGACGCTATTTCTAGAGGAACTACTGATGGATTAAAGCTTGCTGTTAATGTAGGTGCCATGCTTCTTGTTTTTACGGCTATCATGGCTGTTCTAAACTGGATGCTGGGGGATTTAATAGGAGATCCTACAGGTTTGAATGATAAAATCGTTCAATGGACGGACGGCAGATATACTTCATTTTCCATGCAGTACATCTTAGGAAATCTTTTTGCCCCAGTCGCATGGCTCATAGGTGTTCCTCTTGAAGATGTTGTAGCAGTAGGACAATTGCTAGGGGAAAAAACAATTCTCAATGAATTCTTTGCCTACGCTTCTTTAAGTACGTTAAAGAATACTGGAGTGCTGGTAAATTATAGATCCATCGTTATATCCACCTATGCACTTTGTGGATTTGCAAACTTTGCTTCCATCGGTATTCAAATAGGTGGAATAGGAGTTCTCGCTCCTTCTCAAAGGAAAGTTCTTGCAAAATTCGGTATTAGAGCGCTGATAGGAGGGACTTGTGCGGCTTTACTTACAGCAACTATTGCTGGGATGCTATTTGGTTAGTAATCAATCAAGTTGGGTATTTGTAAGAAAATTCGCTAAAGTCTTTAAATTTATACAATTCTGTTAACGTTTATTTATGAACTGGGGTTACATTTACCAATCCTTTGTTAGCACAGAATGATGAAACCAGAATTTATTCAAACACTTGAATTTGGTACTTTACAGTACTATCGTAATTATGTGATAGGTACTGTAAATGCTGATGTCGTAGTTGATGATGTCACTGGAAAAATAATCATCGATGCGGTGAAGCAACATTTCGGTAAGCGGCCTATGGTTTATATTTCCAACAGGGAATTTGGTCGTGAAGTAGATCTATCCGTTTACAAGCTTATCGATCCTAAAAAAATGATTGCCATCGCGATCGTTTCTGCACACCGGGAATCCATCATTCCTACAGCAGGTAAAGAACAAGCGGCCTACAAAGGATCATTCGGTGTATTTAAGTCTCTGGATAGCGCTGTTTCCTGGGCAGAATCCTTCATTATTGAAGAGGTGACCGAAGACGATAATCATTAAGTTTTTCAATTAAAATTTAGGGTATTACTCTAATTCATTACGATTAGGGTTGTATTACTTTTTCTTATTTTCATACTTTGAAATTAGATGTCTTTTTTCAAAATGAAATAGGATAACAAATATCGTATGAAACAGTATCAAGATCTTCTCAAGCATATTTTAGAAACAGGAACTGATAAAGGTGATCGCACTGGAACGGGAACCCGCAGCGTATTTGGACATCAGATGCGTTTTGATTTGAATGAGGGATTTCCCCTGGTAACCACTAAAAAGGTTCACCTAAAAAGTATAATTCACGAATTATTATGGTTGCTCAAGGGCGATACTAATATCGCTTACCTAAAAGAAAACGGTGTTCGCATCTGGAACGAATGGGCAGATGAGAATGGTGATTTAGGTCCTGTTTACGGTCATCAATGGCGCAACTGGAACAGTGAAGGAATTGATCAGATAAAGGAAGTGATTCACACGCTCAAAACTAATCCTAACAGCCGCCGCATGATGGTAACGGCCTGGAATCCCAGCGTGATGCCAGATACAAGTGTCAGTTTTTCTGAGAATGTAGCAAACGGCAAGGCAGCTTTACCACCTTGCCACGCATTTTTTCAATTTTATGTGGCAGATAATAAACTAAGCTGTCAATTGTACCAGCGCAGTGCTGACGTGTTTTTGGGCGTACCATTTAATATCGCTAGTTATGCGTTACTGACGATGATGATGGCACTGGTCTGTGGCTTTGAGTATGGTGATTTCATTCACACTTTTGGCGATGTACATATTTATTCAAATCATCGAGATCAAATTGATCTGCAGTTGTCCAGAGAACCTAAATCCTTACCTACTATGAAATTGAACCGGGAGATTAAAGATATTTTCGATTTCAAATTTGAGGATTTCACGTTAGAGAATTATGATCCACACGCTGCGATAAAAGGAGCTGTTGCAATATGATATAGGCTTCAAATCCAGCTGATTATAGAGTTTTCGCTTTCGCGAAAGCGAACTTTTAAACAAACTACAGCATATTTCTAATAGGCTGTTTAACGTGAGCTTAACGAGCATAGAAATATACTTCTCGACTAAAGCTATTAAATTTGATAGATGAACCTTCTTGATTTATTTATTCAGACCAGATCTGATTCCGAAATCTTATGCAAACCCCTAGAAACAGAGGATTATGTTGTGCAACCTATTGTAGATGTATCACCACCTAAATGGCATCTTGCACATACTACCTGGTTCTTTGAAGAATTTTTGCTGGTCCCTTATCTTAAAGATTATCAGCGTTTTGACAAGCGTTATGCCTACGTTTTCAATAGTTATTACGAGAGTATGGGTAAAAGAGTAGTTCGTACAGATCGAGGCAATCTTTCCAGGCCTAGTGTTAAAGATGTTTATGCGTACCGGCAGCACGTCACTAACGCGATGAAATCGTTGTTAAATCAAGGATTGTCAGAGGAGATGAAGCCTGTTTTAGAAATAGGAATTCATCATGAAAAGCAACATCAAGAATTGTTGCTAACTGATATCAAGTATATTTTAGGAAATAATCCTTTACAACCTATTTATGGTTCTAGAAAGGATGAGGTTTTAGTAGAAGATATAGAATCAAAATTGATTTCTATAAAAGAGGGAATTTATGAAATAGGCCATGCCAGTGATTCTTTCTGCTATGATAATGAATTACCTAAGCACCGCGTTTTTCTGGAGCCCTATGCCATTTCTAACAAACTAGTGACTAATGCAGAGTGGATGGAATTTATGGCATACGGCGGCTATGAGAACGCTTTGATCTGGCATACAGAAGGATGGGACTGGGTGAAAAAGAATAAGGTAAACGCACCTATGTATTGGTTCAACGATGATGGTAAATGGGTCAATTATTTATTATCAGGTTCAGAGAATATCAATCCTGATGCGGCAGTAACACATATTTGTTATTATGAAGCTTTCGCTTTTGCACAATGGAAGGGAATGCGATTGCCTACAGAGTTTGAATGGGAAATCGCACAAGACAAATTCTCGTGGGGCAGCCGCTGGGAATGGACAGAGAGTGCCTATTTACCCTATCCTAATTATCAAAAACCAGACGGAGCATTAGGAGAATATAATGGAAAGTTTATGGTGAATCAAAAAGTGTTGCGTGGTGCTTCTATCGCAACTGCAACAAACCATGAACGATCGACTTACAGAAATTTTTTCCATCCTTATTTGAGATGGCAATTTACCGGCCTAAGACTGGCTAAATCTTTATGACTAAAAAAGAATTATTCCAATACGACTTTGAACAACATGTTAGAGAAGGATTAAGTGCCTATCCCAAATTTCTAAGTTCAAAATATATCTATGATGATAAAGGGGATAAGCTGTTCCAACAGATTATGGCTCTTCCTGAATATTACCTTACTAATTCAGAGTATAACATCATTGACAAATTTAAAACAGAGCTGCGCAAAGAATTTGAAACCAGTACCACAGGTTTTGACTTGATTGAGTTAGGTGCGGGTGATGGTAAAAAAACAAAATTGCTGCTGCGGGAACTTTGTGAAAACCAGATTAACTTCACCTATAAACCTATTGACATTAGCCAAAATTCTATTGACGAGTTGAGCGCTAACCTTTTAGATCTGTTTCCAGATCTGGATGTTCAAGGAGAACAGGGAATGTATTTTAAGGTTCTAGGCGAACTTGCTCATTACAATAAACGACCGAAAGTAATTATTGTCTTGGGTTCTAATATTGGGAACCTGCAACATCCAGAAGCTATTGACTTTTTAACCAAATTGAAAGATGTCATGGCTCCCAATGATTACTTATTTATGGGGTTTGATCAAAAGAAGGATCCACTGACGATTCAAAATGCTTATGCGGACTCACAAGGGGTTACCCAAGAATTCAACCGTAATTTACTGCATCGCATCAATAAAGAAATGGATGCCGATTTTTCCGTGGACAAATTTGAACATTGGGAAGCTTACGATCCTGAAACAGGAACGGCTAAAAGTTACTTGTTAGCCACAGAAATTTGTGAGGTGCACATAGGGAAATTAGATCTGAGCGTTGGTTTTAAAAAATGGGAAACTATCCATACAGAAATCTCCCAAAAATATGATGACGACATCGTTGAATGGCTCGCCCATAAATCAGGGCTTCAAGTGAAAAAGCATTACGAGGATGATGCAAAATATTTTAAAGATTATTTGATGCAAGTAAAAGCATAACTTAAAATTCCAAAAATCATTAATTTGAGGTTTTGTTGACAGAATAACGATGCTGTGTCGATTATCTTTAGGAGTATGAAAGCAACATGGAACAATAAGGTCATCGCTGAAAGTGACGACACCGTAGTAATCGAGAATAACCATTACTTCCCGGAATCAAGTATCAAGAAGGAATTTTTTGAAAAAACGGAAACAACCAGCAGCTGTCCTTGGAAAGGCAAAGCAAATTATTACTCGCTAGAAGTTGATGGAGAAACAAATAAGGATGCTGCCTGGTACTATGCAGAGCCTAAACCAGCAGCTAAGGAAATTAAGAATCACGTGGCTTTTTGGAAAGGTGTGGAGGTAACATAAAAGTTCTTCGAGCCTAATTCTTAGTTGTAATCCTTAAACATATTTTGAAAAAAAGTCTTATGAATTTTATTAGAATCGTTGGAGTTCTGTTATTGATCACAGCAATCGTGCTACAAGTCACATTAGAACACGATGCAGTAGATTTCGTAAGTGGTATTTTAGTAGGTTCAGGATTAATATTTGCAATAACAGGTCGGTTTAGATCACGGAAGAAGCAGGTTATTTGATGTTTTTCCCAAACATTGAGTTATCGAAATAGATTCAGTTGATTCTCAATTTTTGACTGTGCTACACCCATTCCAGTCTTACACTCTAACGACGCTCAGCGCAGCGGCTTAAGGGTAGTAGTTTTATATTTCTAAGATACTAGTTTTGTTAATGCCTAATTACCGGTAAATTCAGTTTATTTCAGATTTTTTTTGCAAAACCGCAAATGAACCTGTTTTACTTGAGGCTCCTTGCTGAGCTTGTCGAAGTGGAAATACTGAAGGCAACATGTATTCTATAAGATTGCAAAACTCTCAATTTTGAGTTAAGTCCATTCAATATCCGTTCATCGAGAGCTTGAGCTTATAAAACATCTTTTATTTTAACTGCTAACTCTTTTACACCACGATCAACTTATACCCATAACCTCTCACATTTACAATTTCAATCTGTGGGTCATCTGCGAGTTTCTTGCGCAACTTTGATATAAATACATCCATGCTGCGACCAGTGAAAAAATCATTGCTACCCCATAATTTTTCAAGGATATAAGCACGGTCGAGTACTTTATTTTTATTTTGAAATAAATGAAACAGCAAATGCGCTTCTCTGTGGGTAAGCTTAACGGGTTCTTCCTTTTTAAAGGATAGTTTTTGTTGTGGGAAATTGAATTCAAATGCTCCTATAATAAAGCTATCGGCAGATTGTTGCGTGTTTTTACGATCTAAAAGATTGTGAATGCGCACGATCAACTCTTCCATGGAGAATGGTTTTTTGATATAGTCATTTCCACCTATATGAAAACCGTGAAGAACGTCTTCCGTTTGTGATTTTGCGGTTAGGAAGATGATGGGAATGGTTTCGTTTTGTTGTCTGATCTTCTTTGCCAATTCAAACCCATCAAGCAGCGGCATCATCACGTCCAGCACGAGAATGTCAAACTCGGATTTTTTGAAGCTTTCTAATGCAATTTTTCCATTTTCGCATAAGGTGACTTGCAAGTCCCGCGTTTCCAGACTTTCTTTAACGATCATCGCTAGGGAAGGTTCATCTTCCGCCAGCAACACTTTTATAGGAAGATTATTCATGTGGAAGATGGATTTTAAAAGTGGTAGGATTTAATGATACCGTTATGCTGCCTCCATGCTTTTCAATAATGGCTTTGGTATAAAACAAGCCTATACCGTACCCTTTAATGTTGTGCTGGTCACCTTGAGGAACTCGGTAGAACTTCTCAAAAAGGTGTTTTACATCTTTTGGCTTGAGACGGTCACCGTTATCACTTATAGATAATAAGATCTCTTTATTATTTAAGACAACCGTCAATTTTATAATCGAGCCTCCATACTTAATGGCATTATCTAACAAGTTATTGATGGCATTCTCGATATGAAACTCATCACCATAAAACTCAACGGGAACATCTGGAAGAGCTAGCTCCATTGTTTTTTCAGTTATGGATCTATAGCGATTGACTGACTCTTCAATAATTGCACTCAAACTAAGCTTCGTTTTCTGTAGCGCTAGTTGTTCACTATCTACAGTTGCCGTTTCCAGTAGTTTTTCCACCATTAGATTTAGTTTAGTCAACTGTTCCCGTCCTACATTTAAATACCGGTTTGATTTTTCCCAATCTCCTGCGGTCGTAAAATTCTGAACGCCTTCCAATGCAGCGCTCGCCGTGGCAATAGGAGTTTTGAACTCGTGAGTAATGTTAGAAATCAGGTCGTTTTTGATAAGACTCAGCTGTTTTTGTTTACGGATGATAAATAACATGTAGAAAAGGCAAAAGATCACGCCGCAGATCAAAAGAAACGAAAGCGATAGTCCTGCAAGGTTCCGTTTGAAAAGGGTTGTTTCTTGACCGGAATAAAGCATTTTGAGCTTAGTGTTATTATACAATTGTGGATTATTACTTTCTACTTCATAATCACCGTTAAGGTTACCTATTTCAAAATCATCCTCTCCGTCGTTGTATTTAAAACCATTGCTGATCTGGATATCATTCTTTTTCAAAGTTAGATCCATTAGACTGTCCAATGATTTAAGATCTAAACTATTGGTTGAAAACGATAAGGTGAATCTTTTGTCGATTTTACTTAGCTCTCCAGAAAACGTGTCGTCTGAAATAGCAATTTTCGATATTGATACGTTATCACCGGACTCCAAGGAATCTTTCACTCCCAGAAACCGCTTCATTTTTACGCCTACATCCTCTTTATCCTTTTTCGAATCTTTAATATTTGTATCTAAAAACTTTGATTTCTTAATGGTAACGTTGTCGTTTTTCTCTGGGAATTTGATAGAGTCATCCTCAATCCTCAAATATTCTGAGGATTTAAGATTCTTACTCCTCGTTTCATTACTCTTTGTTGAGAGAGAAATCATATTGTTAATTAAGGAATCCACTCTTCGTTCCGGTAACTCTCCATCCGCGCTTAAGAAGCCCATTGTACTTTTTTTTGCAGTATTTGTAAAATAATCTGAAACGGTAAGGTCAAATGAGGTTTTGATATCACGATCGAGCTGGCGTTTACTCTCTTCATAGTTTTTGAAAACCCAGTATAGCTGTATTGATAGCGTTATGGCAATCACGACGCTCATGAGGACCAATAAAAATCTATATCTATTATGATTCATACGGTAAAGGTGCTCTTTTCCCGCGGTATGAAAAAATCGGTTAACACTCGTTAACGGTCGTTAACTTAGGTAGGTATTAAAACATTCCATCTTTGGTTAATCAAAATTATACTAAAACATAAAACCACATTAAAATGAAAAAATCAGTATTTATCTTAATTCTTTTTTCCTTTTTTAAAGCACCAGCACAAGAAATGAAAGTAGTCTATAAGCAAAGTGACGGAAAACTAATGACAGAATCTGAATATATAAGTATGAGAGACGGGTTTGAAGAAAGAATGAAAAGAGAAGGCAAAGCTGGAGAGATCAAAGAAGTAATAGTTGATAGCATTACTAAAAAAATCTTGTACAAAAACTTTGACTTAGGGTTTGTGTCAGTCACTACTAATGAGATAGAGCATATAGATTCCTACTTAAAGAAGAAACTTCCATTTACCGAATTACAGCTTTTAAATTCCAACAAAATCAAGCTTAGCGATTTGGAGGGAAAACCAACATTATTAAGTTTTTGGTTTATCGGGTGTGTACCGTGTATCAAAGAATTGCCGGCGTTGGAGTCCTTGAAGAAAAAGTATGGATCAAAAGTTAATTTCGTTGCAATTACATTCAATAAAAAAGAACAAGTAAAATTGTTTTTAGCAAAGAGAGATTTTACTTACGAACACATTGTTGACGCACAGAAATTCGTTGATGAAATAGGAATAAACACCTATCCACGAAATATTATTCTGGATAAAAAGGGTAATGTTCAAATTATAAATGGCTCAATACCGTCCACTACAATGACGGTAAACAAAAAGCAAGAATTAAAATTTGATTTGTCTGAATATGAAACGCAGTTGAATAATTTGCTGTAGCGGGAAACTTATAAAAATGGTTGGGTAATTGTTGCCTAACTCAATATTCCAAATATCTTTAAAAGATCTCTAAATCTAAAATTTGACTTAGTGATCTAAAATCAATAAGTTAAACTCAAGAAAACTAGATCTAATCTCATTTTCCCTAATCTTCAAGTTCCTTATTAAAGCTGTCAGGATAGAGACGCATATATAAAGGAATAAACAAAATCGGTTAACACTCGTTAACGGTCGTTAACTTAGGTGGGTATGAAAAATGGTGCATCTTTGGAAGGAACTAAAACCCTTAGGATCATGAAGAATATTAAATGGATGGTGGTGGCCGTTGCTTATATTGCTTTCGCGAACGCGAGCGCTTTACAAGCCCAACAAGACTTCAAAGCCGTGGCACATTTTGCATTCCAGACAAAATTTGATGTAAACGAAGGCGACGAGGTGGATAAATTTACCCAAAAAACCGACGACATAGCACTGAATGAAAAGGTTCAAGATGCCCTCAAAAGAGGCAGCCAGCAGGAGTTTATTATGGAATTTACCGCCGGTGAATCTTCTTACAAAGAGATCAAAAAACTGGCAAAACCAATGGGAAATGGCGATTATAGCCTATCCTTCAATGCGCACAATGGTTCTACCGCTGCGGTTTACAAGGATTTGTTGAAGCAGCAATATATCAAGTCTGAGGACATACTAGGAAAGGATTTCCTCGTTACCGGACCATTGGAATCCTATGACTGGCAACTCACGGGTGAGACCAAGACTATAGGAAAGTACACCTGCTATCAAGCTACTTTTAAACCCGTATTATCTCAAGCAGAAATAGAAGCGGATGAGGCGGAAAAGCAACAAGGCGGCATCTTATCCATGATTCCAGATGAAGATAATACCATAACGGTGTGGTACACTCCAGAGATCCCCATAAGTAATGGACCTGGTGTTTATCAAGGGCTGCCTGGTTTTATTCTAGAGGTCAAGGAAAAACATACAATTCTCTTGTGTACCAAAATTGAGATCAATCCAAAAAACTTTGATGAGGTGAGTAAGCCTAAGTCTGGTAAAATGATCAACGTGGCAGATTTTGAGGCTCTCAAGATTGAAAAATTAGGAGAGGCAGGAAATAGAAGCAGTGGTATGTCCGTCAATATTATTAAGGGATAAATCATACCGTGATAAAAAAATCAATGACTAAAATAGGTTCCAAATGAAAAAAGTAGCAGTTATCCTTTTATGTATCGCTTTCGCGAAAGCGAACACCTTACAAGCACAGCAAGAATTTAAAGCTATTGCACATTATGTAGCGCAAACTAAGTTTGATATTAAACCAGATACCACCAAATCTAAAAATCCAGAACAAGATGCCATGAAGGCCAAATTTATGGAGTTGTTGAGTAAGGGGCAAAAAAATGAATTCACGCTAGAATTTACCAATAAGGAATCCAATTACAAAGAGGTTCTGCAATTGGCTAAACCATCTGCCGGTAGTGGAATGTCTATTAGTGTTTCTGGAAATGGGAACGCGTCAAATACCGTTTACAAAGATTTGCAAGCACAACAATTTGTAAAAGAGGACGAGATTATGGGGAAAGAATTCCTAATCGTCGATGAATTGCCACAATACAACTGGCAACTTTCTCAGGAGACTAAAATGATAGGGAATTACTTGTGCTATAAAGCAACATACTTGCCTGAACTTACAGAAACTCAAAAGGAAGCTAAAGCTAAAAAGGAAGAAGAAAAAGAGGCGGGTGGCTTATTTGCACAAATGGCAGACAAAGATAAAACTATAACTGCTTGGTACACACCAGAAATTCCTGTAAGCAATGGTCCAGGAGAATATCAAGGATTGCCAGGGTTAATTCTTGAAGTAAAGGAGCTCAATACAATTCTGCTAGTCACTAAAATCGAAATGAATCCAGAGAAAGACTTAGATATTAAAAAACCAAATAGTGGGAAAGAAATAAATCAAAAGGATTTCGATGCACTGGCCAAAAAGAAATATGAGGAGCGGGTCAAGATGAATGGTGGCAGTAACACATTCATTACAACAGAAGTAATTCGCCATTAATTTCAAACGAGTTATTTTTTCCAGTCTATCAATTTTTATGCAGTATCAAAAAACGGTTAACACTCGTTAACGGTCGTTAACTTATATGAACCTGAGAAATAGTGCATCTTTGGAAAGAACTAAAAACCAGATCATCATGAAAGATTTTAAATGGATGGCCGTTGCTGTTGTTTATATCGCTTTCGCGAAAGCGAACACCCTACAAGCCCAGCAAGAATTTAAAGCGATCGCAAATTACATATCGCAAACTAAAGTCGATATCAAACCGGATACCACCAAAGCAAAAAATCCGCAACAGGCAGAATGGCGAGCTAAAATGATGGAGTCATTAAGCAAAGGTCAAAAGAATGAGTTCACGCTGGAATTTACTGGTAAAGAATCTTATTATGAAGAGGTGAAGCAGCTTGCTAAACCGACTACAAATGGAGGTTTTTCCATGACTTTTTCTGGAATGGGAAATGCTTCAAATACCATCTACAAAGATTTGCAGAAACAACAATTTTTTAAAGAAGACGAAATCTTGGGTAAGGAATTCTTGATTGTTGATCAACTGCCACAATATAACTGGCAACTTTCACAAGAGACTAAAATGATAGGGAATTACCTCTGTTACAAAGCAACTTATCTGCCAGAATTAACAGAAAGCCAGAAAGAGGCTAAAGCTAAAAAAGAAGAAGAGAAAGAAGCTGGTGGTTTATTAGCACAAATCGAGGATAAAGACAGAACAATCACGGCATGGTATGCTCCAGAAATTCCCGTTAGCAATGGACCAGGAGAATATCAAGGATTACCAGGATTGATTCTGGAGGTAAAAGAGTCTGAAACTATTATACTGTGTACAAAAATAGAGATCAATCCCGAAAATGATCTGAACATCAAAAAACCGAGAAGCGGAAAAGAAATAAATCAGAAGGATTTTGATGCACTTTCCAAAAAGAAATATAAAGAACGTATGGAAAGAAGCGGCGGTAGTGGTGTAATCGTCACAGAAATAATTCGGAATTAGATTTAAACCATATCATTTCTTTCTAGTCATAGATCAGTTCTTGTAACTATTGTAATACAAAAGGGACTAATCCAAAAAAAAGAAATGAAAAATATATTTTTTATTATAGCTCTGTTAGGAGCAGTTTCCTGGTCTACCGCACAGGACATATATGGTGAAGCGACCTATTTCTCTAAAGCCTCCATTGATAAAAGCTGGATGGAAGGTAACCGTGAAATGAGTGCAGAGCAACGCAAGCGCATTGAAGAGAACCTCAAAAAAGCAAGTGAAAAAACTTTTGTTTTAAGATTCAATAGATCAGAATCTGTATGGAAGGAAGAAGTAGCACTAGCAGCTCCAGGACAAGGTGGCGGCTGGGGAAATTTCATGGGTTCATCGATGGGTGGTGAAAAATATAAGGACATGACTACACAAACCTTCACAGAGCAGCGTGATATGATGGGTAAAACCTTCCTGATTAAAGATGATCTTCCAGTATTGGACTGGCAAATTACAGGTGAAACAAAAAAGATAGGGAATTATACTGTGGTGAAAGCTACAGCGGTGAAGAAGAATGATGACCTGGATATGAGTGCTTTTAGAAGACGACGTGATGATGATAAGAAAAAGAAAGATGATGATGAGGCCACTAAAATCACAGATATGTTTGAAAAAGATGACACGACTACTGTAACCGCATGGTTCACACCAGAAATTCCCGTTCAACACGGTCCAGCAGAATATGGTGGTCTTCCAGGGTTGATCTTAGAAATCAATGCAAATAATACAACCATGTTATGTACAAAAATCGCTCTTAATCCAGAGAATAGAGACGACATAGAACCTGCTACTAAGGGCGATGAAATAAAACAAGCCGAGTATAACGCTACGTTCACAAAGAAAATGGAGGAAATGTCACAACGCTTTCGCGGGAGAGGCAGTCGTAGAAATTAATTATTATTTACATAAACCATACTAACATATGCGAGGTTTAAAACACCTCGCTTTTTAATACCCAACCAGATAATGAATAAAATTATTCTTGCACTAGTCGCTCTGCTTCTCACAGCTTTTACAGCACAGGCACAAAATATTAAAATTACAGGAACTATCATCGATAGTCTGGGAACACCCGTTGCGATGGCAAATGTTATCGCCTATGGATCTAACAATTCCATGGGTGCTTTTGGGATCTCTAATACAGAAGGTCGCTACCAGCTAGCGAACTTAAAGCAAGACAGTACCTACGTTTTGAAAGTATCCTTTTTAGGACTAAAACCTATCGAAGAAACGGTAACTAAGATTCAGGAGGATATGGTAAAGAATTTTATCATGATGGATGGTGCAGACCAACTGGATGCCATCAGCATCGTTTATGAAATGCCGGTCACTATTAAAGGCGACACCATCGTTTACAATGCCGATAGCTTTACTAACGGTACCGAGAAAAAGCTGGGCGATGTCCTCAAAAAATTACCGGGAATGGAAGTGAACGCTGAAGGCGATATCCAGGTCGAGGGAAAAGCCGTGGAACGCGTATTTATAAATGGTAAAGAATTTTTTGAAGGAGATTCCAGACTTGCCACTAAAAATATTCCCGCAGACGCGATTTCAAAGGTTGAGGTTTTAAAAAATTTCAACAACGTGAGCCAGTTAAAAGGATTAGGAAATGACGATGATCGGGTTGCTATCAATATTAGATTGAAAGAAGGTAAAGAGAAGTTTTGGTTCGGAGAATTGACTGCCGGTGGTGGTTTTGGAGGTGACGATGAGCGTTATTTGGTTAAACCTAAAGCCTTTTATTACAGTCCCAATCTTTCCATTAATGTGCTAACAGATTTTAATAATCTGGGATTACCGGCATTTACCTTTAGCGATTACAGAAGATTTACTGGAGGACGACGTGGTAATACAAGACAGGCAGGAACAGATATTAATGCAGGTATAGGCGCTGGTGGTCTAGGAGCTTTTGGTAATAATCAGGCATTAAATGTAGAGAGTAAATTTGCAGCACTCAATGCTTCTGTAAAAGCAAGTAAGTCTTTAGATTTTAACGGATTTGCAATTTTTTCCAGTACGGATACAGACGCACGTACAGATTCCCGAGTGTCTTTTATACAAAACGGGACGACAGAGAACACGATAGATCAGAGTTTTCAACGTAATGAACTTGCCATATTTAAACTGGGCGGTGATTATAAACCCAATTCAAATTTTTCATTGGAATACGATGGACAACTCAATATAAGCGATGTTAGCCAGATTTCAGACCTTACCTCCTCGCGCAACCAGCCAGCGGTATCTGGTGGTTTTGAAAACGTTGTTGAAGACATTGATCAACTCAATGCACAAAAACCTATGGTGATTGATCAATCATTGAACGCCTACTACACAGCATCTGATAGAAGTATTTTCACATTTGAAGGGCGATATGTAGATCAGGAAGAGGATCCTTTTTACAATGCTATTAGAAATATAAGAGATCAACAAGATCCAGAACCATTTACCGACCTGAACGGTAACGGTGGGCTGGGACTCATACAATCTGACCCTTATAACATCAACCAGCGTAAACTAGTGGATACTAAAAGACTCGATGCTAAGGGTGATTATTTTTACATCTTAAATAAAACGAGTAATCTCAACCTTACTTTGGGAACGATACAGGTGGATCAAGACTTTGACTCTAGCATTTTTCAGATTTTAGATGATAACTCTATTAATGAACTGTCAGATCCAACTTTAAGAAACAATGTCAATTATAGGTTTTCAGATTTGTATGCTGGCCTTCACTATAAGGTGATTTTTGACAAGTTCACAGTAACGCCTGGTTTTAACGTACATCATTTTAAAACGACAGATATTCAAAACGTTGCAACTAACGAAATTTCATCCAGTAAATTTTTGCCGGATCTTAATGTTAGATATCAGTTTAAATCTTCAGAATCATTGAATCTTGATTATGCTCAGACGATGAGTTTTAGTGATGTTGATAGTTATGCCCAGGGAATCGTATTTAACAATTACAACCGATTAAACCAGGGGAATAATCAGTTAGAAGGTGCCATTAACGATCGTCTTTCTTTAAGGTATAATAACTTTAATATGTTTAACTACACCACCATTTTTGGAAACATAACTTACACAAAGCAGCGGGATGCATTGCAATCCAGCACAATATTGAATGGTATCAACCAGGTGAGTACTAATATCAACCAGGCTTTAGCAAATGAATCGGTGAGTGGTTTTGGAAGCTTTACTAGAGAATTTGGAAAAATTAGAGCAGGATTGAATGCAAATGTTTCTCTAAATACATTCAATAATATTATCAATACAGAAATATTAGAGTCAAAAAGCCTTTCTCAAGGTTATGGAGCCAGTGTTCGCAGTAATTATCAAGATGGGGTGAATTTTGATGTGAATTATAATATTACCTATAACAATAACGATAATGGAAATAGAGAAACCAACTCTACCAGACAGACTTTGGGAATCGATGCAGACTGGCAGATAGGGGAATCCTTGCAACTGGTGGCAGAATATGACCTAACTATATTTAAAGCTACTGGTGGTGTTAAGAATAATTTGGACTTTTTAGAAGCTTCTTTGTTTTACAATCAACCTGATTCTAAATGGGAATACAAGCTTGCGGCGACAAATCTCTTAAACACTAGATTTAATAGTAACAACAATTTTGGGCAGATCGCCACGAGTACTAACGACACCTACGTGTTACCTCGATACGTTTACTTACAGTTCAAGTACGATATCTAGAATACGAGTACTTATATAAAAAAATGCAATGTCGATAGACATTGCATTTTTTGTTTTATGAGGGTTTCGCTTTCGCGAAAGCGAACTATTTTCAAGCTTCAGAACTATAATTTTCGTTTATTTTCAATAGAAACCCTAGAACCTTGGGCCATCAAAACAGTCTCCGGTTTTAAGGTATTAAGAATGGCAAATTCTGCACCATAAGTCTGTTCAAAATCAACGTCTATCTTAAAGTCGGTTACTTTGAAATGCTCCCAACTGGCGTGACAAACTTCATATTCATAGGTTGTTTTCTTATTGTATTCTGAGTAGCCATAATAGCGTTCAAGAATAAATTGCTCGTTGCTTCCATCCTCGATTTGAAGGATTTCTGGCTCATAGGAAATTGAGAATTGTTGCCAGTCCTTAGGTTTCCAGCGATACTTTACATGAGAGTTTCCTTTAGAGTTTTCATTCAAATCAAAGGTGACCGGCATGGTTTCATAGCGCTCATGATATAGGTTATTTGCTACCAAAGTTATCATGGGTCGATCAACAATTTCTTTAATAAATACGACACCACGTCTATCAGTTCCTGTTTGTTTCACATAAAACCGAAGGTTGATCTCGCTAAAATTGATGTGAAAAGGGATGGGTGAATTTAAAATTCGGGTATTTTCAAACCGCAATCCTACAAGGCTGATATCAGCAAGATCACCACGCAGGTCTAATTCTGTCCCATTGGGAAGGTGTGGTATCAACAGTGAGGGATCCACTTTATAGTTTGCAAACGGAAGATATTTCCAGGTAGAGGTAAGAAAAGACATATGTAAAGGTACTGTGGTACTCGTTATACTTAGGTTAAATGGGTTTTATTGAGAAAGTCACAAACCGATTTGCATTAATATTGATGCGGACTAACTCTATTACAGTCGCTTAAATAGACCTAAAATAACCTCGATGAGCCTTAAAATAAAAAGACTAGCACCATTACTCACTATTTTTATTATGGTAACGTTTTTCACTTCTTGCGCTGTAAAAAAAACGAAGAATATTGATTATGGCAGTCAAATTCAAGGTATTTCAGAAAGTCCAACGCTTCATATTTATGCTCCTAAAAAAGCTTTAAAAAATCCACAACCCGTTTTAATATTTGTGTATGGTGGCAACTGGAACAGTGGAAAAAAAGAGATTTATGGATCTATAGGTAGAAATTTTGCCCATCATGATATGGTTGCAGTTTTACCTGATTATACAAAAAGTCCGAAAGTTAGTTATGATGAGATGGCTAGAGAAATTGCCACTTCCATTAAGTGGGTCAAAGAGAACATATCAGCATATGGTGGTAATCCATCGCAAATTTATTTGACAGGTCACTCTGCGGGTGGACACTTAGTGGCACTGGCTACTATGAATCCTTCCTATGGTATTGATCAAAAAGATATTAAGGGAATTATACTTAATGATTCTGCCGGTCTGGATATGGAGAGTTATTTAAAAAAGAACCCTCCCACGACTAGCCAGGACTATCTGTCAACCTGGACAGACGATCCAGAAAACTGGAAGCAGGCGTCACCTATTAATTTCATAACAGCTCAAACGCCAAAGATGAAAATTTATACTGGGGAAAAATCATATGAATCAATTACCTCCAGCAACAAGGCTTTCATTAAGGAATTAAACAAATTCCAGCCTGACGTAAAAATTCAATGGCTTGATAAAAAACACGCAGCGATGGTGACCCAATTATTTTGGCCTTGGAATGATCGCTATGAAGAAATCAGCCAGTTTATGCACCAGTAACTATTCTGGATAGTTGAGCTCTTGCTGAGAAATAGAGTAATCAAAAACAGAATCGCCCTGAGCATCATAAATGGTCAATAATAATTCACGATTTCCCCAAGGCCCACTTACATCCAAGGTTCCAAAATTGTGATCGTAGAACGTTTTACCTGAAACCTGCAATGTGTTTCCCTCATCACGGGCGGCATGTGTTCCCGCGGTAAGAGGTGAGCACGTAATGTCAATTAATGGATAAGCCCCCTGACGTTCCAGTCTGGAAATTTCTGTATGATGTCGATCTCCACTCATGAAAACCACACCTTCAATGCGTTCTGCTTCTAGTCGATCAAGTAATCGCTGCCGTTCTTCTGGAAAAGTGACATAGTTCTCATATACGGCTGCATCGCTTATAATCTGACCGCCACTAATCACGATTTTGAAACTTGCTTTGCTACTGGTTAAGGCATCAATCAGCCAGTCTATTTGTTCCTTGCCTAGATAATCTTTATTTGTTGCTAACGAATTGTTGGGCGCTCGATGTGTTCTGTTATCGAGCATGAAAAACTCCACATCGTTCCATACAAATTGCTGTGCGACACCGCCATTTCCCGCGGCATTTGTATTTAGGTTTCCCCAGTAATCATTGAATACTTTTTCTGTAGTTTCTTTTAAAACGTAGCTGCGATTACCATCATTCGGGCCATAATCGTGATCGTCCCAGGTTGCATAATTGTGGGTTGTGGCGAGTAATTCTTGCATTTCTGTATTTCTTCTGGTGTGACGGTATCTGTGACGTATACCGTTTTCAGTCAGGAAATCAGGAGTTCGCAAATACATATTATCGCCCATCCATAACATCAGATCTGGATTTTTCTGGGTGATGGAATTAAAAATCTCATAGCCGCCACCATAAGGTTGTGGGTTATCATCCTGCACCTCATGAATAAAACTACAGGAACCCAGTGCTACTCTAAAATCTGGCGGGTTTGTACGGTATTGCCATAAAGGTTGCGTTTGAAACTCCAGTTTAAATTTACTGATGACAGGTTTGTCATTTATGTAAACTTTATAATTGTAGGTAGTCCCATAATCAACCTGATCTGGAAAAACCTTAGCTATTAAATCATCTTTCTTAAGCGTTGAGAACGTTTCAGTAAAGCGCTCTTTTTCGCCATCTTTCCAATACCCAACTTTTACCTCTGCAGGTTCTGTAGTTTGAAGCCATAAAAGAACTTCCCGAAACCCGGAATAGCCTAGCATCGGTCCAGAATTCACCAACTCCCCTTGAGCAATGGCACTGGTAGATAGACAGATTGCAAATAAATAAACTAGAAGGTTTTTCATGGAGAAAGCTTTCCTGTAAAGTTGAGAAATTTAATGGGAGTAATTAAATATATGCCATTTTTAAGTTGTTAGAGATTTGATGCGAGTTCGCTTTCGCGAAAGCGAAATCATTCCAAGTCGATGAATTATCTAGACGACCTTTAATAATACATAGGCAACGTAACTTCTCAAAGCTTTGTAACTTGCAACCCTATTTTAAGATACAGTGATTAAGAACAAAAAAATTATCATAGGACGCACTGATAAAGCAGATTTCCCTAAATTAAATCTGGAGGAGATTGATGTGAAAATTGATACCGGTGCGTACACATCAAGCATTCATTGCCAGGATATTGTTGAAAAAGACGGTGTTTTACATGCGATTTTTCTAGATGAGAGTCACCCGCAATTCCATGGTCAGAACATCCAGTTTAATGATTATGAAGTGACAACGGTACGCAGCAGTAACGGAGCAAAAGAGGAGCGGTTTGAAGTAAAATCAAACATCAGACTTTTTGGGAAGCTTTATAAGATATCGCTCACATTGAACGATAGGTCAGAGATGCGTTTCCCCGTACTTTTGGGGCGAAAATTCCTTTCTAAAAAACTCATTGTAGATCCTGAATTGCAGGATATATCCTATTTACAATCCCAACATGAAGATTAACATCCTATCCAGAAGCAGTAACATTTACAGTACTGCGCGTATGGTAGAAGAAATAAAAGCTGCCGGTCACGAGGTAAAGGTGATTGATCCCCTTAGATGCGATATAAAACTTGAAAAACAAAAGCCTACTGTTTTTTATAAAGGAGTGCGTCTAGACAAACCCGATGCTATTATCCCAAGAATAGGCGCAAGTATTACTTTTTACGGTACGGCAATAGTGCGCCAGTTTGAGGCCATGAAATGTTTTACGACGGTAAGTTCTCATGCCTTGGTTCGCAGTCGCGATAAGTTGCAGAGCTTGCAACGGTTGAGCAGCTCTGGTGTAGGAATGCCTAAAACGGCTTTTACAAATTTTGGAAAGCATACTAGCGCTATTCTAGAAATGGTAGATGGACCACCTTGTATTATTAAAGTACTGGAAGGAACTCAAGGAATAGGAGTCAATCTTGCCGAAAACTTTGAAAGCGCAGAAACTATTTTAGAAGTTTATAACACGCTGGAGTCTCGTGTGATTGTGCAAGAATTTATAAAGGAAGCGGGCGGTGCAGATTTACGGGTGTTTGTCGTTGGTGATAAAGTAGTAGGAGCTATGAAACGTCAGGCGCAGAAAGGAGAATTCCGTTCTAACCTGCATCGCGGCGGCACGGCAATGAAGATTAAGCTTTCCAGAGAGGAAGAAAATACGGCGATTGCAGCTGCAAAATCACTGGGGTTGGGAGTATGCGGTGTTGATTTATTGCAAAGTAGTCGTGGCCCGCTGGTACTGGAGGTGAATAGCTCACCGGGATTGGAAGGTATTGAAGCTGCAACAAAATATAATATCGCTCGCGAAATCGTGAGATACATAGAAAACAATATATAAATATGGCAACTGACATTACTATTTTAGGAACTGTTATAAAGCCGGGTACTAGCCACACGCTCAACTTTAACATGGCGCGGTTGTATACCTCTACCGTGGTAGATATTCCAGTTATTATCCACCGTGCGAAAAGAGCTGGTCCTATTGTTTTACTTACTGGAGGTCTTCATGGTGACGAATTTAACGGCGTTGAGGTGGTGCGGCAGTTAATTTCTAAAAAAGTGGTGCGTCCTAAAAAAGGAATGATCATCGCTATTCCCGTAGTTAATGTTTTTGGTTTCCTAAATATGCAGCGCGAATTTCCTGACGGTAGAGATTTAAACAGAGTATTTCCAGGAACAAAAAATGGTTCTTTGGCAAGTCGTTTTGCCTACCAAGTTACTAAAGGTATTTTACCGCATGTTGATTTAGTAATGGATTTTCATACTGGAGGTGCACAGCGATTTAACGCACCACAATTGAGGGTTGACCCCATGGAGATTGAAAGCTTAGCTCTGGCTCACGTATTCCAGCCACCATTTTTGATCCATTCTAAGAATATTCCCAAAACCTTCAGAGAAACTTGTTGCAAAATGGGCAAGAAGTATTTATTGTTCGAAGGAGGGAAATCGCAGCAAAGTGATAAAAATGTGATCTTAACCGCGGTCAACGGTGCCATCAGGATCATAGATCATTTAGGAATGCTCCAGGACAAATCATTAGTTCATGAAAACGAAAAGCCTGTACATATAATCAAACGTTCAAAGTGGGTGCGTGCTAGATACAGTGGCTTGTTACATCCACGTGTGGTAAACGGTAAACGTGTAGAAAAGGGTGAAATGATTGCCTCCATTACAGATCCTTATGGAACAATGCGTCACAAAGTTAACGCTCCTCATGACGGCTTTGTAATTAATGTAAACCACAGCCCATTAGTATATCAAGGTGACGCGATTTTTCATATAAGTAAGGATGAAGAGTAAAGTTAACTTACGAAAGGAATACCTCGCCAAAAGAGCAGATTTGTCTGAAGAAGATATTCATGAACTCAGTGTATGCATAGCTAACAATACACTCAAATTAGATATTTGGGACCAAAAATTGTTTCATTTGTTTTTATCTATTGATATTAAAAATGAAATCAGAACAGAATATATTCTTCAAATCTTACAGGGTAGGGATAAAAATGTTGCTTTGTCGAGAAGTGATTTTAAGACCTCCGAATTACGACACTTCTTATTGACCGATCAAACAGTTATAAAGATCAATGAATACGGTATTCCAGAACCTCAAGAAAATGAATTTGAGATTGACGCCAAAGATATGGATGTAGTCTTTATACCCTTACTCGCCGCGGACAGTAGTGGTAATAGAGTAGGATATGGAAAGGGTTTTTACGATCGGTTTTTGTCTAAATGTCGTTCAAATACTATTAAAATAGGCCTCTCCTTTTTTGAACCGTTAGATTTTGAAATAGCGACTGAATCGACTGATATACCATTAAACCAACTAGTTACCCCTAAAGGCATCGTGAGGTTTAAATAACAATAAGATTTTTTTAGGAGATTAAAGGTAATCCATGCGCTTATGGTCGATAGTTTTCTTTAATTTGAACAATCTAGTACCATAACTTGATTTTAACTGACACGCTTCCCCCCTATAAGATGTTAGACTGCAATGATTATTTTAATTCCTCACAAGAGGATAAAGCCTATTTTCTGTCAGAAGTAGCAGAAGCTACACGGACAGGAGTTTATAGTGCAAACTTTAAACAAAACGCTTTTTTTATCGACACCATAGGCCGTGAGATACTTCACATGCCTGTAGATTATATGCCGTCGATAAATGAAGCAGCTTATCTGCTTTCTTCTCCTAGAGACTTAAAAGATTTGATCCGCGATTGTCAAACTGGAAACCGTTTTGAAAGAGATGTTTTGATGAATACCTGTAGTAATCAAGAAATCTGGATGCGGTTTACAGGAAAGCCTAAACATGATGAAGAAGGGGAGATGATAGGAGTACGTGGTGTTTTCACCAGCATCGATAAATATGTAAGAGAGAAGAAGGAATTAGAGAAACACAGTCAGGTTATCAAAGCTCAAAATGAAAGATTATTGCATTTTGCGCATATCGTTTCTCATAATTTACGCTCCCATAGCAGCAATCTTGAATTGACGTTAGAGTTGTTTAAGGAAGTTTTAGAAGATGATAGGACTAAAGTTTTTTACTCCTACTTAGGTGAAATATCTAATAATTTGAGCAGCACATTAGAGCACTTAAATCAGGTAGTTACTATCAATTCTCAGAAAAAAGTTTATGAGGTTATCAATGTCAAAACCGTTGTAGATAAGGTTCTAATTCGTCTTCAAAAAGAACTAGAGAAGGCAGAAATTACTGTGAAAACAGATTTTGTTAAGCTTCAATTTTTTGAATACGTACCTGCATTTTTTGAGAATATTGTTTATACCCTGGTTCAGAATGCAATTAAGTATAGAGACCCTTCTAAATCCTCGTACATAGAGATTAAAACAAAAGTAAAAAATAAGAAAAGGCTGCTTGTGGTTAAGGACAACGGTCGCGGTATAGATTTGACTTCTCAAAAAGAAAGCGTTTTTCAAGCATTTACAGATCAGCAAAAACTGAAAGACTCCAATGGCCTCGCTTTATTCCTAGCCAAAAATCAAGTTGAAGCGTTAGGAGGTGATCTTGTAGTTAACAGTGCATCCACCATAGGGAGCAGTTTTACCGTTAAGTTTTAAACATGACAGACCCTCTAATTTCTAAAGTATGTATTATCGACGATGATAAGCTCTACGTTAGTCTCATTACCATGCTCATAAACCAGAACCATTTTGCACGCGAGATAATCGTATTTGCAAACGGTCAAGAGGCGTTGGAATACTTTAAGAATAACATAGATAACGATGAGGAGTTGCTTCCAGAAATTATCCTGCTGGATCTTAATATGCCCATTATGAACGGTTGGGAGTTTTTAGAGCATATTGAGCCTTACGCAAACAAGCTACTTGCTAATGATGTCCGATTAAACGTGGTAAGCTCTACCATCAATCCAGAGGAAGTTGATCGAGCAGAGAATCATGGCATTGTGAATCTCTTTATGAACAAGCCTATTTCTAAAGAAGCCATTGCTCTAGCTTTTACTAAATAAGGTTATCAGTAGCAATTCACTTATTTCTCTGGAAAAGCTCTTTTACTAAACAAAATTAATAATATCACACCCACAGATATAGCACTATCCGCGATATTGAATACAGCATTGAAAAAAGTAAAAGTTTGTCCTCCTACACTTGGAACCCATTGTGGCCAGGTTCCATTAAAGAGTGGGAAGTACAACATATCTACAACTTCTCCATGAAACCAAGTGCCATAACCACCATTTGCTGGGAATAAAGTAGCAACGCTAGTGGTGCTGCCAGAAAATATAACACCGTAGAAAACACTATCGATAATATTCCCTAAAGCACCAGCAAAAATAAGCGCGATACACACGGTTAATATTTTATGACTGTGATTTTTTACACTTTTCCAAAGCCAATACCCGATCCCGCAAATAGCAAATAGACGAAATATTGTTAAAACCATTTTACCGTAATCTCCCGGTAATTCAAAGCCCCAAGCCGCTCCAGGGTTTTCGTAAAAAAGCAATTGGAACTTATCCCAGTCCACAATGGGATTTCTGGAATCCCGTAGCATGTAGTTTAGCTTGATGTAAACCTTACTAGCCTGGTCTACAATTAGGACAAGGGCGATAATAAGAATGGCTTTGTATAATTTCATTATTGTGGGAATACCTTATTTACAATATATAAAATATCAGTTCAAGTAAATGTCTCCGTTGATGGCTTCAACCTTGAATACATATTTTGTAGTACTTTTATTTTGTTTAATCGATAGAGTTCCATTTCTGGAAGAGCCATCAAACATATAACTTTTAAGTGCCGTCGCAGCTACATCAGCATTAACACTTATAACGGTGACATCGCCAGACAGTTTCTTGAAAATCGCATCTCCTGTGTGAATGTTAAGAATAAGACGCTTATAGTCACCACTTATTTTTACATTGCTGTTAACTAGATTAAGAAACAGATTTTTATTCTCAGGCAATACTAGAATAGCTCTAGTATCCGTGATTTTATGAGCACTTAATTTATCCTGTGGAAATGTAAAAACGGGATTTTTGGGATCCGTAACAAACAAAGTATCGTTAGCAACTTTCGTATTTAACAATAATGCCTTACTATATTCCCCTGATTGCTTCTCATCACTAACATAGAAGCCTTTCTCCTTAGTAGTAGAAATTTCTAATTCTACAAAATGTTCTAATTCTATAAAAACAGTTGTAAAGTTCTCGTTGCGTGATTCAGTGTGAGTATATACAGAATCCTTATTCTGTGCTTGACAGAATAAGGATCCGCATAAAAAGAATGTCAGAAAATATATGTTTATAATCTTTTGATATGCCACGACATCACTAATCCTGCATATTCTTTGCCTCAATACTCAAAGTTGCATGAGGAACGAGTTCTAAACGCTCTTTTGCAATAAGTTTACCAGTAACTCTACAAACCCCATAAGACTTATTTTCAATGCGTATTAGAGCATTTTTCAAATCACGGATAAATTTCTCTTGACGTATGGCAAGAGCTGCATTTGCCTCTTTGCTCATAACAGCACTTCCTTCATCAAAAGCTTTAAATTGTGGAGCAGTATCTTCCGTACCATTGTCAGCATCGTTTGTAAAGGCACTTTTGATCAATTCATATTGCTCTGTAGCCTCTTCAATCTTACTTTTAACGATTTGCTTAAAGTGCGCAAGGTCCTTTTCATTATACCTTATTTTTTCATCTGCAGATGTACTCATAGTTGGATTTTTTTAATACGGATAACCGTTCTTATTTCGTCAAAATCAATTTCCGTACCGTTAACTAATTCATTTTTAATTTCAATGGCATTTGCAAGGGTTTCATCCTTCACATATTGCTCATTGCTTGCAATGGCTTCATCAATCTGCTCATGGGATTTGATTTCTACCATAATGCGATCTGTAACCTCAAGTCCAGAATCCTTTCTAATGTTCTGGATTCTATTGACCAGTTCTCTTGCTATTCCTTCTTTTTTCAATTCTGGGGTGATGGAAACGTCCAGCGCCACTGTTATTCCAGACTGATTTGCAACAAGCCAGCCTTCAATATCCTTAGAGCTAATTTCTACATCAGCAAGGTCCAATGTAATTTGTTTTCCATCAATCTCGATTGATTTCTCACCTGTTTTTTCTAACAATGCAATGTCTTCTTGTTGAAAACTATTGATCATTCCCGCTACCAGCTTCATATCCTTCCCAAATCGCGGTCCCAAAGCCTTGAAGTTAGGTTTGATCTCTTTAACGAGGATTCCACTGGCATCGCCTATGAGCTCAACTTCTTTTACATTTACCTCACTTTTTATGAGGTCTGCAATGGCTTCAATCTGCTTTCTGTCACGTTCATCAAGTACAGGAATCATAATGCGCTGCAATGGCTGACGCACCTTTATAGATTCTTTTTTTCTCAGTGATAATGTCAGACTGGAAATTGTCTGCGCCTTGTGCATTTTTTCCTCCAGCTCTGGATTGATAGCACTTTCATCACACTTAGGGAATAGTGACAAGTGCACGCTTTCACTGGCAGTTGACTCACAAACCGTGGTTAGATCACGGTACAATTGATCCATGAAAAACGGAGCGATAGGAGCGCCCAGTTGAGCGACAGTCTTCAAACAAGTATATAATGTCTGATACGCAGCAATTTTATCTTGCTGATAATCACCTTTCCAGAAACGTCTTCTACACAAACGTACGTACCAATTGCTCAGGTTCTCCGTCACAAAAGTGGTAATAGCTCTGGCAGCCTTGGTAGGCTCATAATCTTCATAAAAAGACGTCGTATCCTTGATTAAAGTATTCAATTCTGATAGCACCCAGCGATCGATTTCTGGCCGTTCTTCTAATGGTATTTCGCTTTCGCGAAAGCGGAATGCATCCACATTCGCATACAAAGCGAAGAAGCTGTAGGTATTATAAAGTGTGCCGAAAAACTTGCGCTGGACTTCTGTAATGCCGTCGACGTCAAATTTTAGGTTATCCCAAGGGTTTGCATTGCTGACCATATACCAGCGCGTCGCATCTGCACCATATTTGCCTAGTGTCTCGAATGGGTCTGCAGCATTGCCCAATCTCTTAGACATTTTCTGTCCGTTTTTGTCTAAAACCAGACCGTTTGAAACCACATTTTTGTAGGCGATATCATCACTGATCATGGTAGCAATCGCGTGCAGTGTGTAAAACCAACCTCTGGTCTGATCCACACCTTCTGCAATAAAATCAGCCTTGCGCAACTGGTTTTCTACTACTTCTTTATTCTCAAACGGGTAGTGCCATTGAGAGTATGGCATGGAACCAGAATCAAACCACACATCGATCAGGTCTGCTTCTCTGGTCAGTTTTTCACCACTATCTCCTACAAGATAAATAGCATCGACTACGTTTTTATGCAAGTCTACCAGGTCATAATTCTGCTCGCTCATGTCGCCAGATTTGAAACCGGCAAACGGATTCTCCATCATAAAGCCAGCATCGACAGATTTCTCAATTTCCGTCATCAATTCTTCTATGGAACCTATAAATTTTTCCTCGGTTCCAGTTTCATTTCTCCAGATGGGCAATGGAATTCCCCAGAATCTGGAACGTGAAAGGTTCCAGTCATTTGCATTTGCTAGCCAGTTGCCAAAACGTCCCTCACCAGTAGATTTAGGTTTCCAGTTGATCTGTTTGTTCAACTCATGCATGCGATCCTTAAACTCGGTCACTTTAATGAACCAACTATCCAGCGGATAATATAAAATAGGCTTATCAGTCCTCCAACAATGCGGATAACTGTGCACGTATTTCTCAACATTAAAGGCGCGATTATCTTCCTTAAGCTTGATCGCGATATCTACATCCACAGAACGTTCTGGCGCCTCACCTTCTGCGAAATATTCATTCTTCACATACTTTCCACCTATCTCTGGCAACTCATCACGGAATTTTCCTTGAAGGTTGACTAACGGTACTGGGTTCTGATTTTCATCGAGGACAAGCATCGGCGGGATCGGTGGGTTTGCCTGTTTAGAAACCAGCGCATCATCTGCTCCAAAAGTGGGTGCAGTATGCACGATTCCTGTTCCATCCTCAGTAGTTACAAAATCACCAGCGATAATGCGGTAGGCATCTTGCGCGTTTTCAAACGGTGTAGCATATGTGAGCAATTGCTCATAGCGCATGTTTATAAGCTCGCTTCCCTTACAGCTTCCTAATATTGAATAAGGGGTTTTTTTGTCAGAAATTTGGTAGGATTGTTTCGCTTCCGCGAAAGCGGATTCCTCCTCCATATTCTGATATTTCTTTCCGAATTGCGAGCCTACTAATTTCTCTGCAAGAATTACCTGCATGGGCTCACCAGTGTATTGGTTGAAGGTATCAACCAGAACATAATCAATCTTGTTTCCCACCGTCAACGCGGTGTTTGAAGGCAACGTCCAAGGTGTCGTCGTCCAGGCAAGGAAAAAAACTTCGCCGTTGGTTTCAAACGGTAATTTCGATGGGTCGACAACCTTAAATTGAGCTGTAACCGTGGTATCCGTAACATCTTGATAAGTTCCGGGCTGGTTCAACTCATGCGAACTCAAACCCGTTCCCGCAGCAGGAGAATAAGGCTGGATTGTGTAGCCTTTGTAGATCAAATTCTTAGAATAGATCTCTTTCAACAACCACCATACAGACTCCATATATTTAGACTTGTAGGTAATGTATGGATCTTCCATATCTACCCAGTAGCCCATGTCGTCAGTGAGCTGACTCCAGATGTCAGTGTATTTGAGGACGGCCTTTTTACATTCTTCGTTGTATTCTTCAACGCTAATTTTAGTTCCTATATCTTCTTTAGAAATCCCCAGTGCTTTCTCCACACCCAGTTCCACGGGAAGTCCATGGGTGTCCCAGCCCGCCTTGCGATTGACCTGGTAGCCTTGTTGAGTTTTGAATCGGCAAAAAAGATCTTTGATGGTGCGCCCCATCACGTGATGGATTCCGGGAAGACCGTTAGCAGATGGTGGACCTTCAAAGAAAATAAAGGGATCATTTCCCTCACGAGTCGTCATCGACTTATTAAAAATGTCGTTTTCCTTCCAAAATGTTCTGATGCGCTCATCAACTTCTGGTAGGTTCAACCCTTTGTATTCCTTGAATTTAGTACTCATTCTGCTACTGTTTTAAGGCTGGCAAAAGTACGGAAAAAAGAGAAGTCTTTTCATTCCAAAGAGCATACTTAAGTCTGTCCTTTGGAATAGGGAATCTATAAAACTCTAACTCCAGATATTATGTATAAAATGTATATTTGGTATATAAAACTCGCAAGATGAAAAAGAACATAGATATAGATGAAAGGGTTTTGTTTAAACTCAAAATACTATCAGCTTTTGAGGATATGAGCGTCAAGGCTTTGATGGAAAAAGCGGTTTCTTTTTATGTAGAACATAAAGAAAAAGAGAAGTTTGATCGATTATCTCAAGAGGAAAAGGAAGATGTAGGATTGCTCGCTCTTATGATGGAAACAGAGAACGACGAGTATGTTAGCCGAGAAGAGGTAATGGACTTTTTGGATAGCTAATGAAAGTAACCTTTAGAAAATCGTTTTTTAAAGACGTAAAAAAGCATTCAGATAAAAAGCTGAAGAAAACAATCAAGTCTAAGATCATAGAGTTGGAAAATTCTTACGATCTATCTGCAATTTCCAATATTATCAAGTTGAAGAACCATGATACCGCATATCGAACGAGAATTGGTAAATATCGGTTAGGCTTTTATCATACAGATGGCGTAGTGGATCTGGCTAGATTTGTAAAAAGGGAAGACATCTATGATATTTTTCCATAATCGGAGGTAAAACTTTGCGATGACCTTTTCCAAAAGGTGGACTTAAGTCCACCCTTTGGAACAAGAAAAGGCATATCTTTCTTTTATGTCACGAAATAACCTACAACTTTACTATCATCTGGTGTTTGTCTGTAAACAAAGACAAAAATTTGTTGTTGCTCATATGGAGAATGGACTCTACAATTTTCTATGGAACAAGGTTGAGGCATTAAATCAAATACCACTAGCGATTAATGGAATGCCAGATCACGTCCATGTACTATTGAAAATGAATGCCAAGGATAACATTGCCAAACTTGTAAAAGATCTTAAAGGCTCGAGCTCAATATTTATGAAAGATATGAGTGATCAATTTAAATGGTCTAGAGGTTACGGAGCTTTTACGGTCAGTAAAAAGGATGTGGATATGATCGCAAACTATATCAAGAATCAGAAATCACATCATCAAAAAGGTACTGTCGACATAGATCTGGAAGAAATGTCATAGCCACTTTCCTAAGGGTAGAATTAATTCTACCCTTAGGAAAGCTTTGAAACTACTGTCGTTGTTTTGAAATTTCTTTTTAAAATTCAACCGCTGCGCTATTCCCACTGCAACTGCATCCGCTTAATTCTATCCGCCAGCTTCTCACTACTTAACTTTTCCCGTAACCGATCCGTAATAATAGGAAAGGAAAAAGGTGTCGGTTTTTCACAAGCCTTCCAGACGATCTTTTGGGTTTGAATACGCTCCAATGCATCAAACAATCGATATTCTTCTATTGCTTGTTCAAAGGTTTCGGTATAAGCCTGGCGGAACAATAGATTCTCTGGTTCATTATCGCGGAAGACCTCGAACAACAATTGGCTGCTGTTTTGAAGATGTTTGGTTTTGATCAATTTATTGGGGTAGCCGGTAAAGACCAGGCCAGAAATGACCGCAATATCACGGAATTTCCTCCGCGCCATTTCTGTAGCATTCATGCTGGAGAGTAGATCCTGTGATAGCATTTCTGGAGTCAGTAAGTTATTATCCAGAATCTCCTGCATATCAAATTCCTGATCACTCAAAAGTTCAAATCCGTAGTCATTAAACGCTAGCGAAAAGGTAATCGGTTTCAATAAACTAATCCTGTAGGCAATCACGCCTGCCATGGCTTCATGGACGAAGCGGCCTTCAAACGGATAAAAAACCGCATGATATCCTTCTCTGGTTTTAAAGGTCTCAATCAAAAACTGACTTTGCAGCGGCACAATACTTTCTCGTTGCTGGCGGATGATTATCTCCCGCAACGCTTTAACTTCTGGAGTGCGTTTTTTACCGGTCTGAAAATTCTCCATTTCTTCTCGCAGCAATTCGCCCAGTTGGGCACTTAACGGCAACTTGCTTCCCTGCCAGTTTGAAACCCGAGCCCTTTTTTTAGAGGAAAGTCTGACCTGTGCTTCCATGCCTTTTAAGCGGACGAATTCCAACGTCCGTCCCCCCAAAACAAAAACATCTCCTCGAGTCAATTTACTGACAAAATATTCTTCAATAGAACCTATATACCCACCTGTAACAAACTTAACGGTAATAGTTGTTGCCGTTACAATAGTTCCCATTTGAAGGCGGTGACGCATGGCAATCATCCGGTCTGTAATCACATATTTCCCATCTTCCTCAACGGTTACCCGCTTATATTCATCATAGGATTGAAGCGACGAGCTACCATGAACAATCAATCGCAGGCACCAGTCCCATTCATCATCTGTAATGCTGGAATAACAAAAGGTATTCTTGATTTCAGGATAGATTTCTGCAGGATAGAAACCGCCAGAGACTGCCAGTGTGCATAAGTATTGAATCAACACATCAAAACACAGAATATAGGGCAGGCGATCTTCCACCGCCTGAGTGGAAACTGCTTTTTGAAGAGCGCTTGCCTCAATTAATTCAAGGGCATGTGTCGGTAAAAAATGAATCACGCTTGTCTCGCCAGGGCGATGTCCAGATCGTCCAGCGCGCTGTAGAAATCGAGCAACACCTTTGGGTCCACCCACCTGAATTATGGTTTCCACAGGAGCAAAGTCAACTCCTAAATCGAGGGATGAGGTACAAACACAAGCTCTGAGACTTTCATTTCTAATCGCATTTTCCACCCAATTGCGGGTTTCTTTGTTGATCGAACCATGATGCATGGCAACCTCACCGGCAAGCTCAGGAAAATTAGTCATCAAACCCTGAAACCAAAGTTCACATTGCGCTCGTGTATTGGTAAAAATGAGCGTAGACCTACTGTTGTTAATAATTTCCACCACTTCTTTCATCAAATGCAGTCCCAAATGCCCGCGCCACGGGAATTTGTCCATGGATTTTGGAATTATCGACTTGACTTCAATGTCTTTTTTCAAATTTGCTTTGATGAGTACGCTTTCGCGAAAGCGATGTTCATTGACACCCAGTAAAACCTGTCTAGCCTGCTCTAAATTACCAATAGTCGCGCTTATTCCCCATACCCTAAGATCTTTACTCAATCCTAGTAAGCGAGAAATACCCAACTCCATTTGAACGCCGCGTTTTGTTCCCAATAACTCGTGCCACTCGTCAATCACGATAGCGTTGAGGTTGCTAAAGAATTTTTGATGGTCTTTTGAACCCAGCAGCAAATGCAGGCTTTCCGGAGTTGTAATTAACAGATCTGGCATGTTTTTCATCTGTGCGGCCCGCTCTTTAGTGGGTGTATCGCCGGACCTTATTCCAACCGTAAATGGTAAACCGATGCCGTCCACAAACCGCTGCGAGGTCTGTTCAATTTCGTTAGAAAGTGATCGCAGCGGCGTAATCCAGATTGCTTTCAGCCCTTTCTTAGGCTTCTTTTTATAATCTGGATTATTCTTAATATAATTAAGAACAATAGCAACCCATAACGCATAGGTTTTCCCGCTTCCCGTGGGCGCATTAAGTAAACCATGTTTACCTGCCAAAAAAGCATCCCAAGTCTGCCGTTGAAACGGAAAAGCCGTCCAGCCTTGTTGCTGGAAAAAATCTTCTGCGATATGGTAGAGTTCTTTTTTGTTCAAGGATTTAATTGCGTTTAAAATCTGCTCTGTAATATTTGATAGCTTCTGAATTTCCCCAAAGGATATTAATCATTTTATCTTTCTGTTCAAGAAGTCTTCCTTTGGCCACAAAAACAGGAAATCTCTTGAAGATGCTGTCTTTCTCTATTTTAAATGTTCCTTGTTTATTGTCATCCGTATTGAATGTATTATCGTCATTGAACATGATATAACTTCCAGACTCTGATGGCATATTTGTAAGCCACTTTCCTAGAAGTTTCTCCTTATCAAAGTCTTGTGAGATTTTGGAATAGTCGATAGTGCTTATTTCCTTTTTTGATGCACAGGAACTCAAGATGCAGCAAAACGCTATCAATAAAAATAGATTTTTCATAAACGATTAATTATTTGAAATTTATCAATTATATCAAGATAATATATTTAAAGAAAACCCCCTTCCGTAGGGATTAATGCTTTTAGATCATCCAGCGTATTTGCTTCTTCAATGGGTTTGTCGGTTCGCCAGCGTACGATTCGCGGGAATCTTGTTGCCACGCCAGATTTATGTCTTTTACTGGGTGCGATTCCTTCAAAAGCAATCTCAAAAACGTGATGCGGCGTCACAGATCGTACCGGCCCAAAGCGCTCCAATGTATTTCGTTTGATCCATGCATCCACTTTTCTAAATTCCACATCGGTTAGTCCGGAGTACGCTTTCGCGAAAGTGACCAATTCGCCATCCTGCCATAATCCAAAGGTATAGTCTGTATATAAATTAGCCCTTCTACCATGACCACGCATGGCATAAGTCAACACCGCATCCACAGAAAATGGATCTACTTTCCATTTCCACCAATCGCCTTTTTTCCGACCTACTAAATATGGGCTGTCCTTGCGTTTCAACATCAAACCCTCTGACTTGCGTTCGGTACTTTTTGAGCGTTCTTTTGCAACTTCTTCCCAAGAATCAAAATGCATGGTTTCTGACAGCATTAATGGAACTGATGATGTCGCATCTGTAGTTGTATCATCTTTATCGCTTACCACATGCCGGATAGAACCATTATTACTAGTATCCTCAATGCCGGTTTGATCTTTTAACTCTTCAAACGGAGTTCCATCCTGAACAGCTCTCACTAGTTGCTCTAGCAATTTTCTTCTCTCGATGAATGGCGTATCTCTCAAATCTTTTCCTTCCCACTCTAATAAATCGTAAGCAACCACTACCACAGGAACGTCTGACAGTAATTTTTTACCCACTGTTTTTCTGCCGATTCTTGTTTGCAGATCATTGAAGTTTAATATCTCCCCATTTTTATAAGGAAGAATCTCTCCATCAATGACAGTTCCATTGGGAATCACTTCGAGAAATTTTTGAAACTCTGGATATTTATCGGTTACCAGTTCTTCTCCGCGTGACCAGACAAATAATTCGCCTGCCCTAATAATGGTTTGGGATCTTATGCCATCCCATTTATGTTCTGCACTCCATTCGTTTACATCTCCCAAATCCTTGACTTCACCTTCCACCGCATAGGCCAGATAGAACGGATAAGGTTTGCCGCGCATGGCGACCTCGTTATCTTCAAAAACCAACTCCTGAAATGTCGTATTCTCTCCCGTCCAGCTTCCCATCAATTTATGGGCAAGCACATCTTGATCTATTCCCGTTGATGCGGCAAGTGCTCTAGTCATCAATTTTTGGGAAACTCCAATACGGAAACCGCCGGTCATTATTTTATTGAAAACGAATCTTTCGTAATAGTTGAGTTTCAGCCAGTTTTCCTGCAGGTATTCTTTCTTTTCTTCGTCCGTTTTTTTGCGGAGTAGGATCAATTCGTGAATTATTTGAGATAAGGATTTTTCTGAAGGTTCGCTGGTGGTAGGTAGAATCAACGCAATTGTTTCTGCAAGATCTCCTACAATATGATAGGACTCCTCAAACAACCACATGGGAATACCGCTGATTTCTGTCGCCCATTCTCTCATCAACGTTGTGTTGACAGGTCTTTTGGGTCTGCGGTGTGAAAGGATAGCAATCGTCCATAGCTTATCATCTTCTGGCGCTGCGTTAAAGTATTCGGTAAGCGCAGCTACCTTTAATGTGGTTTTGTTCGTGCCGTCAATGGTTCGTATGAGTTCTGCAAATTGCCTCATGATGAACTCGGATTTGAAGTTGAAGATGAATTCGTTCTTGAATCAGATTTAGTATTATCTGTATTGTTCTCAACTGCGCTGGAACGTCTATTAGTCTTATCGTCCCCTTTTAATTCAAGAGTTTTGTTATCATTTTCAGGAACGTTCAGAGTAGGGTGTTCATCCAGATGCTTAAAGATTAGATTATCACTAATAAAATGATTTTCTATTCTACTGGAAGCATTAGTATTGCCGCTAGAACTTAATGTTTTGTGATTGTTCACTTCCTTATTCTCTACAAACTCATGCAGTTTTTTTGATCCATCAAAGAAGAAAGTTAAGTTCTCTTCCTCTAGATTATCGTCGTTGTCTTTTATAATTCCCATTAGTTTCTTATTTACCTCACCCCAGCCCTTTCCGGCGGAGAGGGAGTTTATTTTGCATTAATTCAAGATTGTTGATTTATAAAACATTTGTTTTTATTCAACTATTTCTACCCATTACCAGCTATTGACTATTTTTTCTCTAACCTCTAACCTCTAACAGCTATTTCTCAATTTTATCAGACTTTGTTTCGGTTTCCGTCTCACCTTCCGATTCATTCTCATTCAAGTTCTCACCCTCGTATTGGGTACGCTCGCTGATGGCATTCAGGCCTTTTTCTTCCCGCAGGTATCTGGCAAATATTTCTTGGTAACCGTGCGTGGTAATCACATTCTCACAACCGGTAGCCTCAATACTTTCCAACAATCCATCCCAATCGCAATGGTCAGAAAGAACAAAACCCTTGTCAATAGCCCGTCTGCGGCGTGCGCCTCTGAAGGTCATCCAGCCGCTGGCGCTAGCCGTTGCGTATGGCACAAACTTGCGCATCCATGCACTGCCGTGTGCGCTGGGCGGTGCAATTACTATATTCCCTTTGAGCTCTTCTTTGGGAGTGTCTTTAGTGACAAGATATGTAGGCGGGAAGTCAATCAATTCCCGCAGGACTTCCGTCATTTTAAAAACCGCACCATGACAATAGATTTTCATCTGGGATGTATCCAGGTGTTTGATCAGTCGCTGTGCTTTTCCTAAGGAATAAGCAAACAATATCGAGGTTTTGCCCTCGGCATGATTTTGTGCGCACCATTCGTTGACGTCGTGCATGACTTCGTTTTGTGGCCTCCATTTAAATGCCGGCAATCCAAAGGTGCATTCTGTTATAAAAGTGTCACATTTTATGGGCTCGTAGGGTGTTGAGATACCGTCATCCTCGGTTTTATAATCTCCGGTGAATACCCAGATTTCATCTTTATGTTCTACTCTTATCTGGCAGGAACCCGGAATGTGTCCCGCTGGATGAAAGGAAAACTTGACATTGTTGATGAGTAGGCTTTCGCCATGAGCGACACCAGAAACATTAATATCCCCCAAACGATGGGAAATGATAGGTACATTGTCGTGGTGGGTGATGTAATTTTTATGACCCCAACGGCTGTGATCTGCGTGTCCATGCGTGATAAGCGCTTTGTCAACGGGCTTCCAGGGATCGAGATAAACTTTAGCTGGAGGGCAATAAATGCCTTTATCCGTGAATTTTAATAGAGGTGTGGTCATTGCTTAAAATTACCAAGCAAGTAGGGAAGTAGCCACCCATTTAAGAGAAGTTTATTAGGAAAGGGAGTCAGTTTCTACAACGTCTGAATCAGGCAATTCACCTTTAAGTTCATCAATCAATTCTTTCATTTGAAGATCCCTGATGTAAACCTCGTTGAGCTGTCCTATAAAGTTGTCAAGGGCTAAGGTTACTGCATTGTAAAGCTGCTGGTGTTCAGCCGCTGTTTTTGAACTATGTTGTAAAAAGGATTGGTATACTTTAATTTTAGTTTGAAGTACTAAAAGTCGGGAACGAATAGGTTGATTGTTTAGTTCTAGTGGAATACTGGTGCGCATATCACTAGTGATGGACGCCATTTGTTCTGTGGCACTCACGCTATGGTCATAGTTTTCAAGTGCTGTTTCTAACCTGGTATATTCTACCCAGTCACTTGCAGCAGCTTTTGCGTCGCCTACAAGTACCATTTTAGTAGATGCGAAATTTATCTCGGCAAGATTAATAGGATCTCGAGTATCGTCTTGTTTTTCCTGCTCATTGCAAGAAATCAAAATAAAACCGATTACTATAAAAATGAAATTTCTCATAAAATCTAAACCATATCAAAACTACATAAAAAAAGCATCGCCATTAACGGCGATGCTTTAATCAATAGAACATGAAGTTCTATTTCTGCTTCATTTCTTCATTATACTCTTCACGAGCATCTCTCAAACGTTCTTCATAGGTCATGTTCTTGTCGATATCATTGATTTCCTCAAGATATTCTTCAATAGCATCTTCTTTATTATCTATGTATTGCTCACGAGCTTTTGCGATTTGTTCTGATAAATTAATGTACGCATCATTGATGTCTTCAAGGTTTTTCTTGGTTCTCTTTTCATCAACGTCAGTGTCTAGAACATCTTCCTCATAATTGGTAATTCTAGCATCTATTTTATCAATAGCTCGTCTTACCCTGCGCACATTGAGGTATTCAGGAAGCGTATTTCTCAGCTCGTTAAAATCTGTTCTTAATTTTTGAGCAGATGTCATTCTAGCATCTGGCTTAGCACTGGTCAACATTTTAATGTCATCATTTACATTATTGTAAATCATCCATCCTTTTACATTGTTTGCTTTACCGTCCTTAACTTCTACAGCTTCAGCAAAATCTTGTTGCATTTTAGAAACCTCCGGTTGGGTATAATCGGTTTTGGCCATATCTGTGTTATCGGCAGGCTCGTCCATATCCATTTCCGTTACCATTGCGTTGTCGTCCGTTAAGTCGTCATCTGTTTTATCATCGTTCTTACAAGCGATAAGTGCTGTTGCAGCAAATGCTGCGATAATTAGATTCTTTTTCATGATTTTATTTTTTTGATTCATTGGATGGTCAAATTTATAGACTTCCAACTTTGTTAAATCTATAATTTATTATAAATGATAGTTAACAATTGTTATCGTTTCTGTAATGAATTAAGTTAAATTCTTGAAAGTGATTGATTGTCCTGACTTTTCTGCTTTCGCGAAAGCGGACTTAACCACAGTTATCTGCATCACAATGCTGCTGTCTATGCTAAAAACCTCTTGTATCTTTGTCACCAAACGATATTTTTTATGCCTACTAAAATTCTCGTCATAGGTGCCTGTGGCCAAATAGGAACAGAACTCACTATGCGACTGCGTGAAATTCATGGAAATGATCATGTCATTGCTGGCGATATACGCGAGGGAAATGAAATGTTGATGAAATCTGGTCCTTTTGAGATTATGGATGCGATGGATGCTGATAAGGTGGAAAACATCTGTCTTCATTATGAAGTGGAAGAAGTGTACTTGATGGCAGCGATGTTGAGCGCCACTGGAGAGAAATTTCCAGATAAGGCATGGAAACTCAATATGAATTCGCTTTTTAATGTCCTTGATCTCGCTAAGGAAGGTAAAATAAACAAGATTTTCTGGCCGTCCAGTATTGCCGTTTTTGGTCCTACAACGCCTAAAACGAATACACCGCAGCATACCATCATGGAACCTAGTACCGTTTATGGAATTAGCAAGCAAACTGGCGAACGCTGGTGTGAGTATTACCATGAGAAATATGGAGTGGATGTACGCAGCATACGTTATCCCGGTCTTATTTCATGGCAAACGTTGCCTGGTGGTGGAACCACAGATTATGCGATCGATATTTTCCATCAAGCACTAGAAAATAACAGTTATACCAGCTTTCTTTCTGAAAATACCGCTCTGCCTATGATGTATATGGAGGATGCTTTACGGGCCACTCTAGAAATTATGGATGCACCAGCAGACCAGGTTAAAGTAAGATCTTCCTATAACTTGAGCGGGATGAGTTTTACTCCTGCAGAACTTGCAAACCAGATTAAAAAGCATCTGCCTGATTTTTCAATTAATTATGAGCCAGACTCCCGTCAGCAAATTGCCGACAGCTGGCCTAGTTCCATTGAGGATACGGCTGCCCGAGAAGACTGGAAATGGACCGCGAGATATGATCTCGAGAAAGTTGTCGTAGAAATGCTAGAACATCTAAAATAGAACAAGCCGTCTACAGAGTCATATTATTATATTTGCAACTCAATTAAAATAGAATTATGTCATTTTCATCATTATTTGAATCTGGGGAAAGCTCCAAAAATAAAAGTCATTTTGCCACGATCGTTGCGTTAGCACAATCTTCTGGAATTAAAGAAGAAGAAACAGTACAATTGTTACGTTTCAAGCAAGTTCTAGATATTTCTGATTCTGATTATGTTGAGATAATGAAGGATCCACATTCTTATCCAGTAACGCCTCCTAACACTAGTGAGGAGCGCATGCAGTGGTTGCACGATTTGTTTAAAATTGTTTTTGTAGATCATCAAATGGATGAGCCAGAGCACAAGTTGCTTAGAAAATATGCAACTGCACTAGGTTACAATGATGCAGATGCGGAATACCTGGTAAAACGTTCCATAGAGATATTTAACGGAACATTGAATCTAGAAGATTACAGATATTTGCTCAATAAAAACAGATAGTTAATTTTATGTGAGCAAAAGCTCTAAAGTAAAAAACCGAAAATCCATTTACAAATGGATTTTCGGTTTTTTTAATGATTTATTCCTGAGGGAGAAAGCTTTGAATTATTGCACGCTTTGTCTCAAGTTTCTATTCATGATTTTTGTTTGCGGCTGTTATAAACTCCTCAGCCTTTTCAACCATTCTTATACTCCCACAAATAAAGGGCACACGTTGATGAAGTTCTGTAGGTTTGAGATCCATGATGCGAGTATGACCATCACTTGCTTTACCACCAGCTTGCTCGACGATAAAAGCCATGGGATTGCATTCATAAAGTAATCTTAGTTTTCCGGTAGCTGCCTTGGAGCTTTTGGGGTACATATAAATACCACCCTTGATCATATTGCGGTGCAGGTCACTTACCAGACTTCCTATATAACGACTGGTGTATGGACGATCACCTTCTTCTTCCTGACAGTATTTGATGTAATCTTTAATTCCTTGAGGGAAGTGCACATAGTTTCCTTCATTAACGCTATAAATGCGTCCTTCCTCAGGAAATTTCATGTTAGGATGTGATAGGTAATAAGTTCCCAGTGCGGGATTGAGTGTAAAACCATTAACACCGTGACCCGTGGTATAAACCAGCATCGTAGAGGTTCCATAAACAATATATCCTGCGGCAACTTGTAAATTTCCCGGTTGCAGAAAATCTTCTGAAGTAACAGGGGTTCCCGTAGGAGTTACTCGTCGGTAAATAGAGAAAATGGTACCTACAGATACATTCACATCTATATTAGAACTTCCATCCAGTGGATCAATTAGGACCACGTATTTATTTTTATGATCGCCATGACTTCCTGCGATTGTAATAAAGTCTTCATTTTCCTCACTAGCAATGCCGCATACAATTTCGCGGTTGGTTAGGGTTTGAATAAACACATTATTAGCAAAAACATCCAGTTTTTGTTGATCTTCTCCTTGAGTATTAATAGCGCCTACACTACCAGTAATATCTACCAGTCCGGCTTTATTGACCTCATGGTTCACCATTTTGGCAGCTAATCGTATGGAATTGATAAGTCTGGAAAGCTCGCCGCTGCTGTAGGCAAATTCAGTTTGATTCTCAATTATAAATTCGCCTAGAGATTGATTGATGCGTGCCATGAAAGATTTTGTAGGGAACAAAGATATATTTAAGGAACCACTATATCGTTATCGTGACTGACTTTTTGCCATTAGATAATGACATCCTTCCTTTTTTGACTTTTCTTTGTTCTCATGATTAACATACGCCCAGCTACAGAAAAAGATTACCCTCGAGTTCTGGAATTGATTCAAGAGCTTGCCACATTTGAAAAGGAGCCAGATGCCGTTGAGGTAACGGTTGAAGAACTTCAAAAACATGCCTTTTCAAAACCGCCGTTATTCACCTGTTTCATAGGTGAATATGATGATAAGATTGAAGGCATTGCATTATGTTACCCTCGATTTTCTACCTGGAAAGGTAAATCTATCCATTTAGAGGATTTAATAGTTACCCATAAAATGCGAGGAAAAGGTCTAGGCAAAGCCTTGTACAATCGCGTACTTGAATTTGCGCATGCTCAAAATGTTCGTCGTGTGGAATGGGTTGTTTTAGACTGGAATAAAGGAGCCATTGATTTTTATAAAAGTAGTGGCGCGACAATTATCCCGGGATGGCATTTAGTACAAATGGATGGAGTATCACTGGCTCAATATTTGGAAAAATGAGAATATATAAATTTGGAGGAGCGTCTGTAAAAGATGCCGTTGGTATACGCAACGTGGGGAAAGTTCTAAAAACCATGGGGACAGACCGTTTGGGAATTGTGATATCTGCCATGGGTAAAACAACTAACGCATTAGAGATTATAATAGCAAGTTATAAATCAAATGATAGTGTTTACCTCAAGCAAATCGACGTTTTGTATGAAGCACACCTTGCAATTATTGAAGATCTCAAAAAGCCGTCAGAAGGTATAGATGATGAAAGTTTAGTTCGCTTTCGCGAAAGCGGAATTGACAAGGATCTCAAAGCCATTATTGAATCCCTCAAGGGCGAATTATTGCGTAATAAAAGTAGGAACTACAGTTTTCTCTACGATCAGGTTGTCAGTCATGGTGAATTAATGTCCACTAGGATTGTCACTGCTTTTCTCAAAGCTTGCGGCATTCCAGTAAAGTGGAAAGATGCACGCCAGTTGATCAGGACAGATAATAAATATCGAGATGCAACAGTCGATTGGGAGCAAACAGAAAAGCAAATTTTAGAGCAATGCAGCGACGAGCTTTTTATCACTCAAGGTTTTATAGGGTCGGACGAGAATGGTTTTACAACCACACTGGGAAGGGAAGGAAGTGATTATACGGCAGCTATTCTTGCGTATTGTTTGGACGCTGCTGAAGTCACCATCTGGAAAGATGTTCCCGGAGTTTTAAACGCAGATCCACGAGTGTTTAAGAATACAGTTTTACTAGAAAAAATCCCATACGATGAGGCCATCGAGCTTGCATTTTATGGAGCCTCTGTAATTCATCCAAAAACACTGCAACCACTGCAACGCAAAGGCATACCGCTTAACGTGAAGTCTTTTTTGAACCCTAAAAGTGTAGGTTCTGTAATTACCTCCAGTAAACATTTAGTACCTACCACGCCTTGTTTTATTGTACGCAAAAACATGGTTTTTTTGAGAATATCTTCTCGAGACTTTAGTTTTATAGGGGAAAGCAATATATCAGATATTTTTCATGAACTAAGTGAGAACAAGATGCAGGTAGGGCTATTGCAAAATAGTGCTATTAGTTTCTCATTATGTATCGAGGATAAGTATGGGCGTATTTCTACATTACTGAAAGGACTAGAAAAAAAATTCAAAGTGAGTCATGTGACGGGAGTTTCTCTTTTTACAGTACGCCATTACGATGGTGATACTATTGAAGATATGGAGCATGGGAAAAATGTATTGTTGAAACAGAGAGCTCAAGATACATTGCAATTAGTAGTGCAGGATTAGTCATTGATTGAAGTGTTATATTTGTTAGAATAGGTAGATAGAATTTATGAGTCTTGTAAGTGCAGATGAGGTAGCAAAAGCGATCAATATTGAGAAATACGGTTTACTAGGAAAGTTTGGAGGCTGGACGCTTATGAAGCTTTTACGCATATCCACGCTCAATAAAATCTACGATAGAAATAAGGATAAGCAGGGAGGCTTATTTTTAGATGGTGTGCTGGAGGATCTTCAAATACAGTTTAAAATTCCTGAGGATGACTTGCGGCGCATACCTAAAACTGGTGGTTTTATTACTATTTCAAATCATCCACTAGGTGGTGTGGACGGTATTTTATTATTGAAACTACTGGTTGATAGAAGACCAGACTTTAAAATAATTGCAAATTTTCTACTGCATCGCATTGAGCCTTTAAAGCCATATATTCTACCTGTAAATCCGTTTGAGGAGCATAAGGATGCCCAATCTTCAAAATCAGGATTTATGCAGGCAATGCGCCATTTGAAGAATGATTTGCCATTGGGGATATTTCCTGCTGGAGAGGTCTCTACTTACCGCGATGGGAAGCTTGTGGTGGATAAACCATGGGAACCATCTGCCATGAAATTGATACAACGGGCTGAAGTACCGGTAATACCTATTTATTTTCATGCAAAAAACAGCAGGCTATTCTACTGGCTTGCAAAGGTTTCTGACACCTTCCGTACCGCAAAGTTACCTTCTGAAACTCTGACGCAGAAACGCAGAACTATCATCGTACGTGTAGGAAATGCCATTCCTGTAGCTAAACAAAAAGAGCATACGACTTTAGAGGATTTTACTGATTTCTTGAGGAGAAAGACTTACATGCTTTCTAAGGCTTATGATAAAGAATCAGTGAAGCTCATGGATATACCTAAGAATATTAAACTGCCTAAGGCTCCACCCCAGAAAATAATCAAGACCGGTGATTCTAAGGCGATGATTCTTGAGGTAAAGAAATTGCGGGAAAATGAAAAGCGACTGCTCATATCTAAGAATTATGAAGTTTTCTTGGCAAAATCTGAAAATATACCTCAAATACTTAGGGAACTAGGAAGGCTTAGAGAAATTACGTTTAGACAGATAGGAGAAGGAACTAATAAGTCTATTGACCTAGATGAATTTGATGAATATTACCATCAAATGTTTTTGTGGGATAATGAAGCAAATAGGATTGCCGGTGCTTATCGTATGGGAATGGGAGAAGAGATCTTTAAAGAGCACGGGATTGAAGGTTTTTACTTGAATGAGTTGTTTAACATTGACGTAGATGCTTATAAAATGATGAGTGAATCTATAGAAATGGGTCGCGCGTTCATCATCCCAGAATATCAGCAAAAACCAATGCCGCTATTCCTTCTATGGAAAGGTATTGTTCATTGCACGTTAAGATTTCCAAATTACAAATACCTAATAGGTGGTGTGAGTATCAGTAATAAATTTTCCAACTTCTCAAAATCACTGATGATTGAGTTCATGAAGTCTAATTACTACGATCCCTATCTCGCACAATTCATAAAGGCAAAAAAGGAATTTAAAGTTAAACTAGAAGATGCTGACAAGGACTTCATCTTTGACGCATCAGAAGCAGATCTTAATAAATTTGACAAGCTTATCGATGAACTAGAGCCTAACGAGTTGAGATTGCCGGTATTGATCAAAAAATATGTAAAGCAAAATGCTAAGGTTATTGCATTCAATGTAGACCCATTATTCAACGACGCGATCGATGGATTAATGTACATTAGAATTGCAGACCTTCCTGAAAGTACCGTCAAACCGGTAATGGAAGAATTTCAAGCCGAAATGGAAGAGAAGTATTTCAAGAATAACGGTGAGGAAAAAGAACCCGAAAAGGAATAATAATTAGTATGAGAGCAATATTAGTATTCTTAAGTCTCTTTTTAAGTCTTACATCGCTATCTCAGGATTTTAAGATCTCAGGGAAAATTGTAGATGCTTCATCTGGCGAACCTTTAACTGGTGTAGCCGTTTATATTTCTGGAACTTCTACAGGTGTTGTTTCTGACCTAGATGGTAAATATAGTATTACTTATTCCCCAGAATTCAACGCGCCATTGGTATTCGCTTATTTGGGCTACGAGAAAATCGAGATTCTAGACCCCAAAAATGTCAATTTGAGTCTCATCAAGATGTCAGAACAAACTAATAATCTCGATGCGATCGTTATTGACCCTGATCCATGGGATAGAGCAACAAAGGAGGCTCTTTTCCTCAAGTATTTTGTAGGCATTAGATCGCTGGAAGATTGTAAAATTCTCAATCTAAAAGATGTGCGTTTGAGGTTCAATACCAAAACCAAACAATTAACAGCTGTATCAAATAACCCGATCTTGTTAACGAATGATTATTTAGGCTATTCAATTTCTTACGATCTATCAGAATTTGAAATTAATTTTAGATTTTTAAAAAATAATACTGGATTAGAAAAGACCTTTCTAATTGAACATCGACCAGACCGGTATGTAGCTGAAAACTCTTTTGTAGCGGGAACATCATTTTATCAAGAACTCGATTCAAAAAGACCAAGTGAACGGCGAAGAAATAGACGACGTGAAAAGGCGTATGAATTGGCTCAGCTTAAATTATACAGATCTATAATCCATGAAACGATGACGGACGATAAGTTTGATTTACATTTCAACGGCTTCCGTGTCAATCCCGAAGATCATATAAGAGTACGCGCGGAGGCAGATGTATTCAAGTTAACTTTTAGGAATCTGAAATACTCTATAAAGGATCGCGACGATAATCAAACAGATCTCTATTTAACGAGCCACATTATTTACATTGATAAATATGGCAACAATCTTTCTCCTAGAGATATAATGCTTTCTGGTTACATTCCGCAACTAGGTATAGGTGGGATGTTGCCTCTCAATTACAACTAGTAGGATAGTAGTGAACAAAAAAACCGCCGATAGGCGGTTTTCTATTTGGTAGAGAAAGGTTTAAAACCAAGGTTTTTTACCTACTTGATACATCTCGTAAAATTCTTCATCAGACTTAGTGAGGTAAATAATTCCTTCTATCAAACCTATGATAAATGGTATGTAAATGGTGATCATTCCTACCACGATACACATTAAAGGAATGGAAACGAGAAAAATGGATAATAGAATAATCCCTTCTTTGTTATATCCTAAAATGAATTTGTGAATACCAAAACCGCCTAAAAAGATCCCTAAAAGTCCAGCAAGCAATTTCTTGTTTTCCTGCCCGTTGACCATGTCATTAAAGCCTTGTTTAAAATCTCTAGCACTGTTTTGAGCCTCTTTTTTTGTGTTATCAAAGCCTTCATTTTTTTCTGTGCTGTCGTATCCTTCTGTACTCATGTTGTTTGTATTTTAGATTGGTGCTTAAAAATAGACTTATTTTTATTTAACGACTCCATTTTTTAGATGTGTATTCTCATATCTATTTATATTAAGAATAATGCTGATTGATTTATGTGCTCAAAAATATAGGATTATGTTCCTATTAAGTACTACTTAATAAAGCGTTTGAATTTAAGACTTTAACTTAGCAATTATTTTATCAGCTATGGTTTCTGCAAGTTTCAATTTAGATTCTACCGTCCAGCCCGCCACATGAGGACTTAGGATTACATTATCCATGGTAAGAAGTTTTTTGAAAGCTGGCGGAATCTCGCTTTCGCGGAAAATAGATTCAAATGACGTTTTTTCATATTCTAAAACATCAAGTCCGGCGCCTAGAATAGTGCCATTCTCCATGGCAACAACGAGATCTTCTGTAACCACAGCACTGCCGCGAGCTGTATTTATCAAATAGAATGGGTTGTTGAAACTGGCAATGAAATCCCTGTTTATCATTCGCGTGGTTTGCGGTGTTTGAGGCGTGTGTAAACTCAATATTTCTGATCTGGATTGCAACTCTGACAAAGAAACCTGGCTTGCATTTTCATCTCCCACATTTTCCTTAATGTCGTAACAAAGTACTGTGCAATCAAAACCCTTTAGTTTTTTTGCAAATGCTTTGCCCATATTGCCATAACCTATAATTCCTACAGTTCTTCCATCAAGCTCGATACCGCGGTTACCTTCTCGATCCCAGTTGCCTTCCCGTACCTCACGATCTGCTTTATTTAATTTATTGAAGAGGGAGAGAAGCATTCCCAAAGCATGCTCTGCAACAGCATTGCGATTGCCTTCTGGTGCGTTGAAACATTCAATCTGCATTTTCTGCGCAGTATCAAGGTCGATGTTTTCTAATCCTGCACCTATGCGACCTATACATTTAAGATTTTTCCCGTACGATAGAAATTCTGCATCAATGGGAAACCGGCTGCGCACAATCAGACCATCGTATTCAGCTAGTTTGTGTGCGATTTCTTGTTTTGTAGATGTATAGTCGTGGTGATTTTCAAAACCAGCGGCAGCCAGTTTATCTTCTAATATTTTGTGATTGCTATCTAGGTGTAGGATCTTCATGATTCCAAAGGTAAAAATTACTACATCAAATAAATCGATTCTTTAGTAATCGATATCGTTTAATTCCTGCTCAAAATCATGTTGTAAATCTTCATGTAAGGTAGAAACCCGCACCTTGATAAGAACAATCTGACGTTGAACGATATCTTTGACGGCTTTTAGATTCAATAATTTGGGATGCGTTTCCTGTAAACTGCGACAAAAATGAATCAGTAAAGCCACTTCTGTTTCCTTGCTGCCAGAATAGCGCACGAACTTTTTAGTTTCCTTCAATATCCGGCGGATTCCTTTCTTTGCATAATAACCGTTACTCGAGTTTATTTCTAGTAACTTTTGATCAATGGTGGATTTAATATTAGCCACATAATCTTCTTCATGATGCGATTCAAAAAGCAGGTAGGATAATAATTCTTTATTTTCTTTTTTGAATCTGGAAAGTCTCAATACGATCTCACGCAACTCACTTTCTGTACGATCCTTGAGTTCGTCTCGCAATTCCTTTGCTGTTGCTGCTTTCATACTGTGAAGATAATGGGAAATCTGCTCTGACGCTACATCATTTGTAGCAGAGACTTTTTGTTTGGTCCGCTTTCGCGAAAGCGGACTGAACTATAAGATACTAACACTTCAACAATTTATATGCCTATGATCAGTTTTGCCAGTGAGAAGTAGATCAAAATCCCGCAGATGTCGTTACTTGTTGTAATAAATGGGCCAGTAGCAATGGCGGGATCAATGCCGCGCTTGTGCAATATAATAGGCACGGACGTTCCTATGAGTCCCGCCACGATAATCACGGTAAATAAAGCTGATGAAATCGCAATGGAAATGAGCATGTCACCTTTTGAAAAATAGGTGTAGGCAAAAAGTAGAACACCCAGCATCAGTCCATTGAGCATTGCTAGTAAAACTTCTTTTATCAACCGGTTACCTATGCTTCCTTTAAGATCATCATTTGCAATTCCCTGCACGATAATCGCACTGGATTGAACTCCCACATTACCGGCCATCGCAGCAATAAGTGGTGTGAAAAGAAATAGAATGGCATGCTCTGACATCAAGGGTTCAAAAACTCCCATGATTGCAGACGCTCCTATACCACCAAACAAGCCTAAAACCAACCATGGAAAGCGGGCTCTGGTCAATTGCCAGATGCTAGCGTTTGCTTCAACATCCTGAGAAATACCAGAAGCTAGCTGGTAATCCTTTTCTGCTTCTTCTGTAATAAAATCAACGATATCATCAATAGTAACTCGACCTACAAGACGATCTAACTCATCTACTACTGGAAGAGCTTCAAGATCATATTTACGCATGATACGAGCAACTTCTTCCCCAGAAGCATTCACGGAAACATAATCCACTTTAGGAATATAAACCTCTTTGATAGGAGTGGATTCTGGACTGGTTAAAAGATCTTTTAAAGACAGTCTTCCCTTTAATTTTTGATTGTTATCCACTACATAAATAGAGTGGACTCTGGTCACGTTTTCGGCTTGTGCACGCATCTCACTCACACAACCGGTTACTGTCCAGTTTTCATTAACTTTTACTAACTCTTTGGCCATCAAACCACCAGCACTGTTTTCATCGTAGCGCAATAAATCCACGATGTTTTCCACGTGCTCTTCATCTGCCATTGCGCTTATAATTTCTTTGGCAAGCGCATCTGGCAAATCATTCAGGATATCTGCGGCATCATCAGTATCCATCTCTTCCAGTTCGTAAGCTATTTCCTGTGGTGATAGTGCATTTAAAATGCGGTCCCGTTGATCTTCATCAAGCTCTATTAAAGCCTCAGACGTTGTAACACTGTCTAATAATTTAATAACAAAAATGGCCTCACTCAAGGTAAGTTCATCAATGATTTCTGCAATATCAGCAAAGTGAAGATCTTCCAGGATCGCTTTAACCCTTTCAGATTCCTGCTGCTGGATCAAGACCTGTAAATCGTCAATAAAATGTTCTGTTGCCTGGAATTGCATAGATGAAGATTGGTAATGGGCAAATATAATAGGATTGAAGAGAAAATAAACTTCAAGTGTGCTTTGAATAACAACTAGTGCTCTAAAAACTGATTAGAAACTTGACAGAAAATCAAGCCTAGAATTGAATTTAGAACGGAACCTAAAATTGAATCCAATTATTAAATTCCATCTAGTAAAAGGGATTCTGTTCCTAGCCCTAAAATTAACGACTGATTATTGAGGAACAACCGAGTAATATCAACTCCTGAAAGCAATTAAACAAAAGGATTTATAAATAGAAATGAACTCGGTATGATTTTAAAGTTAAAACTTGAACTCTCGAGTGTTGCTGCAATCAATCCTTGACGATGTCGCAATTAAAAGTATTTGATTTTCTAAAAACTATTTTTATTCTCCTTTCATCTTCAAAAATCATCAAACAACAAATTGATGTCAAAAAGTTTCAAATTCAAGGTGGCGGTTCTTCAAAATCAGAATTTTACTCACAACTCACAACTCACAACTCACAACTCACGATTCGCTGCTTTCTAAGGATTCAATCTCTGTTGTTAAGGTCACAAAATCGGCTACTGAGATTTGTTCAGGTCTTAAACTGAATAGTTCTCGATCGCGCATTTCATCTGGAAGCTCAAGAGATTTCAAAGAATTGCGCAACGTTTTGCGGCGCTGCTGGAAAGCTAGTTTGACCACCTGACGCAATTTATCGTAAGAACAGGAAAGCTGATCATAATCTTCTTTACGCTGCAATCGCAATACACCACTTTCAACTCGCGGTGGTGGATCAAAAACTTCTGGACCTACCGTAAACAGGTACTCTGCATGGTAATAGGCTTGCGTCAGTACAGATAAAATCCCGTAGGTTTTAGAACCGTGCAGCGCACAAATGCGCTGTGCAACCTCTTTCTGAAACATCCCACCAAATTCTGGAATCTGATCTCTATTTTCTATCGTTTTAAAAACGATCTGCGTGCTAATATTGTAAGGAAAATTACCAATAATAGCAAAAGGTGTATCACCATAAATCTCCTTCAAGTCCTTTTGTAAAAAGTCGGTTTCAATAACTTGAAAGGTTTGTGCAGAAACTAGGTTTGCATGCTCAATAGAAAAAGAAAGCTTTAAATACTCCACAGACTCACTATCGAATTCTAGGGCTGTTACTTTAATGCCCTTGCGCAAAATATGTTTTGTAAGTATTCCTGTTCCTGGTCCTACTTCCAGTACTTGGTCGTATCCTTTGTAACTTAGGCTTCCCGCAATGTCCATGGCCACACCGTCATCTTTTAAAAAGTGCTGTCCTAGGTGTTTTTTTGCTGTGACTCCCTTATCTTGAGTGGTGTATCTTTTAAATTGTTTTTTTGCCAAAGTGCGTTTGTTGCGTTTCTGCTAATTAGAAACTGGTGTGATCCTTACAATTAAAGGAAGGATTTCAATTCTGACGGTTCCATCGAGAGGAAGACCGTTTGTGTAATAGCCAAATTTCTCCTGTACGTTCTTTCCGTTTTTCTGATAAGACAACGTGTAATGACCATCTGTTTTAGGAACATCAGCCAGGTTCACCTCATATTTTATAGACTCCCTAGGATCTATATCCACAAAATCTACATTTGTACTACCAGAAGGCTCGATTATAAAGTTTTCAATCTTCTCATCAGTTGTATTAACGACCTTGAAGTTTGCAACCGTGTCAGTGCAGGAGCAAAGCAGCACAAACATGGTGATTACAAGAAGCAATTTGGTTTTCATCGTTCGTGGGATTTAATTCATATTTCCAGTCACTCGATATTCATCAATGAGCTCCAGTTCTGTTCTGAAAGATAATACTTGCTCGCCAAATTTTTCGTGCCCTAACTTTATGTAGGATTCTGAGTACTTTTCATGATAGATTTCTAGCGCTTCCCGGCTACTGGCTTTGTATTGAACGGAGAATGTACTGCTGCCATCATCTTCATTTACTAAAACCCGAGTCAATCTCGCATCCATAAACAGACCAGTTCCCAGTACTTGAGCAATATGCTCACGCGTCCATTCCAGCCAACTGTTTTCTAATGATTGTGCCATGTTACTGGTCACGTTATAAATTACCATATCCTATAAATCTGTCGTTTCAAAATCACCTCGCAATTTGCGGAACCTGCGCCTGGCATCAATAAAAAAGATGCTGTCTGCATGGTTATAAATGATTTTTTCATAAAGTTTTTTTGCTTCTTCTGGCTGCTGTAATTGGTTTTCGTAAAGTAACGCCAGTCTGTATAAGGCATCGTCTTCCAGTATTCCAGTGCCGTAATTATCGATAATGTTCTGGTAGTTTTTTACGGCCATAGAATAATCTGCTTCCAGCTCAAAAAGTGTCGCTTGGTTTAATAATGTCTCGTCTTCAATGGGATCTCCTTTATGGTCTCGCAATAAGGCGTCATACAATACAATAGCTTCAGTTCGTTTGTTTTGATATTGTTTTAATTCCGCTTTCGCGAAAGCTTTTAAAGCCACATAAGTAGTATCATAAAGGGAGTGATCGCTTATCGTCAGGCTCAGCTCCATGGCATCGTTTGCAATTAACTTACTGGTTGCACCTCGCAGTACTTTTAGCTGGGTCAAACTCCATGGGAAATCTCCCTGAAAATAACTGGTGCGAGCTACTTTAAATTGGGATTCCTGAGCGATCTCTGCATTTGGTAAATCGGTTTGTATCTGGCTGTATAAAATTAAGGCTCGATTAAATTGCTCCTGCAGTACCAGAATATCAGCCAGTAGCATCTTATTCTCTGCTTGCTGATACCTGCTTAACTGCTGTTTTTCTAAATTAGTTAACAAGGCAACAGCTTCTTCTATATTCTCTGTTTTGAACGCCAGGAAATTGGCATAATTATGTTGCAAAAAAAACGAATTTACATCGGTACCGTATTCTGTGAGTAATTTTTGATATTCTATTTTTATCTCAGGAAACTCGCTAGTCACTGCGGCATCTGTCTTAATTTTTAATTCAAGTGTTTGAGCAGCATATTTTAAGCGTTCCACTTGTGTCTCTTGAATGATATATTCTAGAATATAAAGCGCTGCTTCATCTGCATTTTCTTCATGAGCGATGAGCGCGAGGTCCTGAAGGTTTAATATATTTTCTTTGGTGCGGCTGTAAATGGCTTTTTCTTGAACAAATGCGGCGTTGAAATCCTTCTGTTGTATAAACAGCCAGCTCAGAATTTGATTATAGATAAGCGCTGGTTTTTGACGCAGCCTGATTAAAAGTGCTTTTCGCAATGCCTGATTCCCAGAGTTAGCGGGATCATCTGTGATATATTCTGAAAAGACAGCCTGCAAGCGTGGGACAAGATCCTCATTTGCTTCTAGGAGATTCAGGTATTTTTCAAACATTAAATCCAGCTTTCCTTGCTCACCGTACAGTCTAGCCGTTTGAAAATTATAATCATATCTAGGATTAACTGCCATTGTTTTCTCATAGCTAGTTATTGCCTGATCAAGTAAACTGCGGCGTTCAAAGGCTTGGGCAATCACATAGCCATTTTCTGGAAATGAATCGATTTGTGCAATTGCCTTGCGATAGGATGATACGGATAAACTATCCTTTCCTTGTAGACTGGCATTGTAACCGCGTTCAATTGGGAAAAGAATCTCGCTAGCAGAGAATTCTTCTCCTTGATCTAGCAGACTGTCTGCTTTCTGATAGTTTTCCAGTTGCTGCTGGAATTCAACCATTTTAAACAAGTAGATAAAATTTCTCTTATTCGTTAAATAAGCCTTTTCATAAATTGCATATGCTTTTTCATACGCTCCTTGCTCTGCATAATTATCTGCTAGCTGCAAACTTTGGCCTTGAGCCAAATAGCAACATAAGAAAATTAATAAAAGCAAAAATTTACTCATAATTATTTAATCGATACGCTCAAAGCCACAATAAGGAATCAGCGCCTTAGGGATGTTGATGTAGTTTTCCACCTGATAATTCTCCAGAATAGAAGCTAAAATACGAGGCAATGCCAGCGCACTCCCATTGAGAGTATGCGCTAATTCTGTACCATTCTCTCCATTTCTAAAACGCAGTTTCAAGCGATTTGCCTGAAAAGCTTTAAAATTAGAAACACTACTAACTTCCAGCCATTTTTCCTGAGCAGCACTGTAAACCTCAAAATCATAGGTAAGGGTAGAAGTGAAGCCTAGATCTCCACCACAAAGGCGTAGAATTCTATAAGGCAACTCGAGCTCTTCTAGGATTCCCTTTACATGTACAACCATTGCATCCAGCGCACCATCACTTTTATTTGGGTGTTCTATGCGTAAAATCTCGACTTTATCAAACTGGTGTAATCTGTTCAAGCCACGCACATCAGACCCATAACTTCCAGCCTCACGACGGAAACAGGGTGTATAACCCGTCATGGTTATAGGCAGATCTTTAAGATCAAGCAAATCACCGCGGTAGATGTTTGTGATAGGTACCTCTGACGTTGGAATTAGATATAAATCATCAATTCCTACATGATACATTTGTCCTTCCTTGTCAGGTAATTGTCCTGTTCCAAAGCCGCTGGCTTCATTTACTAAAAGCGGCACTTGCATTTCCGTATAGCCGGCCTCTGTGTTTTTATCAAGGAAATAGTTGATCAAAGCACGTTGTAAACGGGCACCTTTACTTTTATAAACAGGGAATCCTGCACCTGTAATTTTATTGCCCAACTCAAAATCAATAATGTCAAACTTCTTAGCTAGTTCCCAGTGAGGTAAAGCATTATCCATTAGTTTAGGCATATCGCCATGCTCAGAAACGACCTCATTATCGGTATCGCTATTTCCTGCCGGTACGGAATCTTGTGGGATATTTGGTATGGTGTACAGAACTTGCTGCAATGCTTCCACGGCATTGTTTAGAAGCTCAGAAAGCACTTTAGAAGCTTCTTTTAGGCTTCCTGTTTTTTCTTTTAATTCGTTTGCTTCTTGAGTTTTTCCAGATTTGAAAAGATCTCCTATCTGTTTAGAAAGCCTGTTGCTTTCTGCCAATGTTTCATCCAGTTTTGCTTGAAGATTTCTTCTATTTTCATCAATCGATAGGGCTTTATCCAACATAGGATTAGCATCGATATTTCGTTTTTTTAAGGCTTCAGCAAATTTTTCTTTATGCTCGCGTATGGCTGCAATTTGTAACATAAGGCAATTCTAATTTAAGCTTATAAAATTACTATTTCTAACGCTAAGAACGTAGGGAAGCAGTGCTTAAGTTTTAGCGACTCTTTACACGATCGTACCCAGGCGACGGTAGTATCCACACCGCATGATTCCAGTGGCTCCATTCCGTGGCGGCAAGGTCTATATCTGGATCTGTAAATTGGGAGGGCTGGCGGCCATTGATACCTACCTTAGCATCTACATAAACCGCGATATCCATATTTTGTGCTGCGTAATCTTTCTTGAGACGTTGCGCAAACTGCCACATAAAATCAGGTTTGCTTTGTACAGAGTTCTTCTGGCGCGGTGAGAGATAATTACTTAGTTTGACTCTTGATCGAACTCCGGTCGCTTTGTCTTCAATAAAAAATTGAGCTTTGCCAGTGCGGCTGCGCAACATCATGCGCCAGCTCATCCTGTGACCTTCTTCCGTCCAGAAAACATCGTCTTTGATTGTCCAGTGACGCAATGGTAACAATAACATTACTAGTAAGAAAACGCTGCTACATGTTATGATGAGATTGCGCGATTTAGGAATGATTATTTCTCCTTTGTCATAGAACTGTTTTTTCCATAAAAACCATTGGTGGATTTTTGTAACTGAGAAAAAGAAGATTAAAAATGATAAAGCCATGTAGGGAAAAATCCCAATCTTGAATACAATACTATTAAAGAGGTGGAAGAAAACGGAAGCCATTACAGCAAGCCAGCGGGTTCGTTTCCATAATAAAAATGGAACGATCAATATATCAAAAAACAACCCAAAATACTTGATTGCTTCATGTGTCCATGGTTCTTGTAGAATGTTCCAATTCTTAGCACGTATGCTCATTAAATACCTAGGAAAACTACCATCCAGCCAGTCTGGATAAAATTTTGCCACACTCGCATACGCATAAACAATCCAGATTAAGGCGATGATAAATATGTAAATCCAGCGCGACATGTGCTCCATGCGGATTTTAGGATAAAGTCTTGCATCTACAGAAGCAGACTTATGAGCTGGTAAGAAGATCATGATGTAGTTGAGCAACATCAATAAATAACAGTGATTGTTGTAGCTGGATTTTTGCAGTAGATAGATATAAGTCCATGTAATTGCGTAGAATGTAATTGCCATTCTATACTTAAAGCCCACCATCACAAGTAGTCCGGCTATTCCCATGATGCTATAGAGAACGTACATCCCGTTGCCTGGCAACGGTTCTAGAAATTCAAAACCTATGAATGTAAAGGTAAATTCAGGATCAATAAATTGACGACGCACCATACCTGTTGCCATAGATCCAAAAGCTTCAACAGCAAGCAACAACCCAAAAATGACCCGAAACAATACCAGTGCAGAATTGTCGACCTGTTTAAAAAGCCATCGATCCAGGCTACTGTGCATACGCCCTCGTTTTTGTTTCATCGTGTGCCATGACGGACTTTAACTCATCCATGGATTTGAATTTTTCCTCGTCCCGCAATCGTTGATGAAATTTGAGTTCCAGCTTCTTGCCGTAGAGATCGCTATCAAAATCTAAATAATAAGTCTCAATTTTCTGGCTTTGATCAGCCCCAGGAACCGTAGGATTTGTGCCTATGTTCGTCATTCCCCATACCTTTAGGCCATCTATTATACTGCTGGTAATATATACTCCAGACTTAGGAATGAGTTTGTATTCCTCCTTAATTTTTAGGTTTGCGGTGGGGTAATTCATGGTACGACCTATTTGTTTCCCTTCCACCACCGTTCCTGAAATACTGAATGGTCTATTTAAATATTGATTAGCTGTTTCTACATCACCTTCATTGATAGCGATGCGCACTTTAGTGCTGCTTACTGCAACCTCTTCAATTTCTTCTTTAGAAATTTCTATGATTTCAAAACCATATTCTAAAGCATCCTCGCGTAAATCCTCGATACTTGCGGTCCTATTGCGACCGTAATGATGGTCATATCCTATAACGACTACCGCTGCGTTTAATTGATCTACCAGAATGTTCTTTACATAATCATGTGCTGTTGTTCTTGAAAACTCTAGTGAAAATGGATGAATGATCATGTGCTCGATGCCACTTTCTGCAACCAGATCGACCCGTTCATCAATAGTATTAATCAATTTAAGATCGTGATCTGGCTGCAAAATCATACGAGGATGAGGGAAAAAAGTCAGCAAAACCGTGGTGAGTTCAGAATCAGTCGCACGATCAATCACTTTTTTAAGAATCTGCTGATGCCCTTGATGCAATCCATCAAAAGTACCGATGGTTACCACAGATTTTTTTTGCGATTTGTACTGGTTAATATTTTGGTAGGTTTTCAATACGTTTTCCGGTTTTACCTCTTGCAAATTAATTGAATCTATCGAGAATTTATAAGATAATTATAGGGAACTAAGTCCTTTAATTTATAGAATGTTTTTGGTATAAAGACATTTACAAGATGTTATAAGGTGTGATCAATTCCGCTTTCGCGAAAGCGAACTTAACATCATCATTCACATTTAAATCAACTTGGTTTTACTTGCCATTGTACTCGTTCATGGCATTTGCAAGGCCGCCGTGTATAAAAGCCAGTGCCGCCGCTGCCGCCGTATCCATGCGCTCCTGCAAGGATTTAAGTTCCTCACTGTTCCATTCACCCAGTACATAATCCACCTGGTTTCCTTGAGAAAACGCATCAGAAATTCCAAATCTAAGCCGCGGATAATTAGGAGTGTTTAATTGCACTTGCGTGTCTTTAAGGCCATTATGACCGCCGTCACTACCTTTTCCTTTCATACGTATCGTACCGAATTCTAGATTGAGATCATCTGTAATTACCAGCAATTCATCAATGGATATGTTTTCCTGCTTAAGGTAATATTTAATCGCCTTGCCAGATAGGTTCATAAACGTATTAGGTTTGAGTAAAATTACTTTTTTTCCCTTGTGGGTTGTGGTCGCAACATCGCCCAATTTCAGGGTTTCAAAACTCACGGACTTATCTGTAGCAATTTGATCGAGAATCTTGAAGCCTATGTTGTGTCTGGTTTCACTGTATTTAACACCAGGATTGCCCAGTCCTACAATTAGGAATTTTTTCATAGGTTCATTTTTGTGGGTTACGGGTTTATCAACGGTCCCGAACCATCGTTTCCAAATGGATTTCATTCTTCAAAAATAAAAAAGCCGCTCCAGCTAGTGCAGGAACGGCTTGTGAAATATTCAAGGTTTGACCTAGTCGTCCGTTCCTTCTTTAACTGCAGCGACATCATCTGTCTCTGAAGATGGAACCTCATCTGCTGGTACTTCTTCCTCAGTTTCCTCATCTGCGATTGCAGTACGAGAGTTTTTGATCATTAAAACTACTAGAGAATCAGAATGCATGATTTCATACTCATCAACTCTCAAGTCACGCACATACTTCTTGTCACCAATTTTCATGGGAGCAATATCCATCGAGATAAAGTCTGGAAGGTTTGCAGGAAGTGCTTTAACTCTTAATTTACGTAGATTTCTTCTCAGAACTCCACCATTAAGTACACCACGAGAAACACCTGTACTTCTTACAGGAACTTCCATAGTTACCATTTTATCATCAAAAATCTGATAGAAATCTGCATGAAGTAGCAATTCTCTAACTGGGTGCCACTGCATATCCTGGGCGATGGTATTGAATTTACCAGCTTCACCTAGGTCGATGACTACAGTATGTGCATCTGGGGTGTAGATAAGGTCCTTAAACGCTTTTTCTTCTGCTGAAAAATGTATGGGCTCGTCTCCTCCGTAGATTACACAAGGTACCAATCCAGCATTACGTAGGGCTTTAGTTGCCTTTTTGCCCACGCTTTCTCTTTTAGATCCGTTGATCGTGATTGATTTCATTTTGGGTTATTTAATTATTAATTGAAATTACATTATAAAATTATCGCTGATAGACTCGTTGTTCTGTACACTGGACATTACTCCAGCAAATAATTTTGCACAGGACAAGACTCTTATCTTATCGCTTTGTTGTTTAAGGGGAATAGAATCTGTAACAATTAGTTCAACTAATTGGGAATTTTCTACTCTCTCATAGGCTTTGCCTGATAAAATAGCATGTGTACAAATAGCTCTCACACTTTTTGCACCGCGTTCCATCATAACTTCGGCAGCTTTGGTTAACGTACCTGCGGTATCAACCATGTCATCCACAAGGACTACATTTTTACCGGTAACATCACCTATCAACTCCATGTGAGAAATGATGTTTGCTTTTAATCGTTGTTTATAACATACAACAACATCACATTCTAGTGTTTTTGAATAAGCATAAGCTCTTTTAGAACCTCCCATATCTGGCGATGCTATGGTAAGATTATCCAGTCCTAACTTCTTGAGGTAGGGAATGAAAAGGGAAGAAGCATATAAATGATCTACTGGTTTTTCAAAAAATCCTTGAATCTGATCTGCATGCAAGTCCATCGTAATGATGCGAGTAGCTCCAGCTGTTTCTAGAATCTTTGCGATCATTTTTGCCCCTATGGGAACGCGTGGTTTATCCTTGCGATCCTGACGCGCCCAACCAAAATAAGGGATTACAGCGGTGATATGTCTGGCACTTGCTCTCTTTGCACCGTCAATCATTAGTAATAATTCCATCAGGTTATCGCTGCTGGGATGTGTGGATCCTATTAAGAATACACGTCTACCGCGTATAGACTCTTCAAAGGAGGGTTGAAACTCACCATCACTAAAGGTGGCAAAATTAACCTGCCCCAGTGAAGCACCATATTCTTTTGCAATGGATTGAGCGAGACCCATACTTTGTCTACAGCCAAAAAGTTTTGCTTCTGAATAAGAATAGGGCATTGTTAAGTGTTTAGGGCCTTGATTTTAAGGCTGCAAATGTAAAACTATTTTCTATTGCAGGATAGAAAAAGGAAAGGAAAAAAATTGGAGATTGAGAATATTTGTTACTTTTGCAATCCCAATTATTATGCCTCAGTGGTGGAATTGGTAGACACGTTGGATTCAAAATCCAATGCTGCAAGGCGTGCCGGTTCGATTCCGGCCTGAGGTACAAAACCAGAACAGCGATGTTCTGGTTTTTTATTTGATTCTATTTTGAAATTCGGTTGATCTGGAAAGGCTAGACTCAACGCCCGGTAAATGTCGCATGATGGTTTGCTGGAAGCTGCGAATGTCATACGGCTTTACGATAATATCGTCCATACCGCAGGAATAAATTTGTTCTCTCATTTCTTCAAGCTCTACTGCCGTTAGAGCGATGATAGGAATCTTGCTGAATGTTCTTATCTCTCTTGTAGCCTCTAAACCGTCCATAACCGGCATATTTACATCCATAAGAACTAGTTCATATTGACCCGTGCGAATCATTTCTACTGCAATCAAACCATTTTCTGCTACCTTGCAATGGACATTGTCTTTTTCAAGAATCTTACGAGTGACCATTTGGTTGATTTTGTTGTCCTCTACAACAAGGATTTTACACCCATCCAGTTTCTGTATATCATAAATTAGTGAAGTGTGTTCATTTTGCGCATCATAAGGTTTACTGTTTTCCACAACTTCAAAATTCATCTGGAAAGAGAATGTAGAACCTTTGCCCACTTCACTTTCTACCCTAATCTCTGATCCGGTAGAGTGCAGTAACCTTTTTACTATGGCAAGTCCTAAACCTGTTCCTTGATAGGAAAAGTTTTTGCTTTCGCCTTGAGCGAACTCCTCAAAAATTTGATTTATTTTATTTTCTGCGATTCCTTGACCGGTATCTGTAATGAAAAACTCCAGGGTTATAGCTTCATCTACCTTAATAACTTTGATTTCAATAAAAATAGTACCGTCTTCAGTGAATTTACACGCATTGCCTAATAAATTCATCAATACTTGAGATAATAGTATGCTATTCCCTTTAATCAATTGCGGAAGCTTGCTATCATATTTGACCTTAATTTCATTATTATTTTGTACTCGGATATATTCAAAAGAGGAGATGATATTTTCCATCAATGACGCAATACTGAAAACCTCATTATTATTATCTAATTCTTTTGAGGAATCAATCTTGTTGAGCTGCAGTACATCATTCACTAAAGCTAATAAGTAATCTGCGGAAAATTTAAGTGATTCAAGGTCTTGAAGGTTTTCGTCATCTTTATTTTTTTCAAGTAAAATACTTGTCAGGCCTATAACACCGTAGAGAGGAGTGCGCAACTCATGACTAACCGTAGAAAAGAAACTGCTTTTCACTTGGGACAGTCGCTCTGCTTCTTTTTTTGCCTTTTCAACTTGGATATTTTTAAATTCTAGGGATTCTATAAAAACCTTGCGTTTGCGGGCAATGTAAATAAGGGATACTATAAATGCGCAACCTATCACGATGACACCTATAAGCATATAGTTTAAGAGAGTGCGTTGTTGAACTTTTTGAGCTTGTAAATCTGTTTTAAGTTGCGCTTGATCAAGATCTTTCTGGACTTCATCCACCTGAAATTTTGCAGCTATTCTCTTGCTTTCTGATAAGCTGCGCTCTTTCTGATTGATTTGGTAAATACTGTCATATTTAGAAAGCATCTCATAAGCTAATATGTAGTTTTCTTTTGATCTGAGAGCTCGCGCATAGAGGCGATAGGATTTCTCTAACTCATCGTTTCTATTATCTGCCTCTCCTAGATCTATTGCTTCTATTAAGACAGCAATTGCATCATCTATCTTGTTATCTTTTAAATGACTCTCCGCTTTAAGGTTATGGTACAATGTCTTATTCCTTTCATCGAGAGAAGAGTTCAATGAATATTTAGTTAGAGAATCTAATGTTTGTTTGAACTGTTCCTTATCGTCTCTTTTAAAAAGAATTGTAGCCAGTTCATAGTAGGAATTTTGAAGACCTATTAAATTGCCTTCTGTCTGATACATTTCTAAAGCATTCTCGATAAATCGGATTCCTTTATTGTAAGTCTTGGGATTTTGAATATAAACTGCCGCGAGATCTCCATAGGAATCTGCAATTAAGTCAGTTTTTCTAGTTTTGGTAGCGTAATAATAGGATTTTTTAAAAGCCTTGAGAGCACTTACAGTGTCTTCAAGTATCAAGCGATCATAACCTAAATAGCTGTAAGCAGCGTGTGCGATGACAAAGTCACCAGCTTCTTCTGCTTTTTTAATGGTGTTGATGTTGTTTTGTAGCGATTCTCTGAATTTTCCTTCATCAAAAAGCCTGTAGCTATCAATGATCATTGCTCTAAGCTGCTCTTGCTGCTCTTGCTGCTCTGTGGAAGAGTCATTTACATTCTTAGTATCCTCTTTCTGTTGTCCTAAACAAATGCTCAGTGTGAATAGAGCTATTAAAGAGAAAGTGCAGTTTCTGATCATTTAATATGATAACATAAAATGTTAAAAAAATTAAATATAGACTATCTCGATGAATTCAATCATGATCAAAATGACCAATTCTTAAACGTATTATTTTTTGACACCCTGATTGAAAAGCAATTATGGTTCAATACCCAATCATTCAAGCTATTTTCACATCAAAGTATGGATTTAATTCCATTTGCCACAGCAATAGACTTTGTCGTTAATCAGCGCGGTATGTTGTAAAATTGCACCTGCTTAATCTATCAAAATCTATAATTTGAAAATCTACTTTTTTATATTTATTCTTGCCGGTTTGTTATCTGTACCAGCGACCGCTCAAATAGATTCCTTAAAAACTGTAACTGTAAAAGTTTTTCCAGCAATAGATATTGAACAACAAATTCAAGAAACGCCATTTTCTGTAGCGTCTAAAACTTTTAAAAATTCTCAAAATTCAAAACAGCAGCTGTCTTTTGATGAATATCTCAATGGTATTCCGGGTTTATTTGTGTTAAATCGCAATAATTTTTCTCAAGATCTCCGGATTTCCCTTAGAGGCTTTGGGGCGAGATCTGCTTTTGGGATTCGTGGAATAAAAATAGTGGTTGATGGTATTCCAGAAACTACCCCTGATGGACAAGGACAAATTGACAATCTTACTTTGGGAATTATTGATAACCTGCAAATATTGCGTGGTCCAGCCTCTTTATTATATGGAAATGCTGCAGGTGGTGTGATCAATATAAATACAATTTCAGAAATTGACAGCACCTATGCTCAAGTAGGTTATGTACTGGGTAACTATGGAATGAATAAATACGATGCCACCGCTGGAATTAAACATGATAATGGCGCAACGATTATATCTGCTTCCCGCACGACTAGCGACGGTTATCGAGAACACAGTAGTTTTGAAAGTAACCAATTCAACATTAAATCAACCCTCAATTTTAAGAACCAAAACTCTCTTGCCTTCCAGTTTAACTATACGGACAGTCCTGTTGCACTGGATGCTGGAGGTCTCACCCTAGAAGAGGTGAATGAAAATAAAAGACAAGCGAGGTCTAGGAATGTACAATTCAATTCTCAAGAACAGGTACGCCAGCTTAAAACTGGAATCTCCTATCAACAGCGTTGGGATAACCTGGCTTTAGAATCTTATGGATTTTATTCCTATCGAGATTTTGATAATAAATTACCTTTTGAATCTGGCGGTCAGGTAGAACTGTATCGCAATTATTATGGTCAGGGAAGTTATTTGACCTATGACACAATGGGTTCCAGTTTTCAAAATAAGATCCAGCTAGGATATGCACTTGCTTTTCAAGCAGACCAGCGACAACGTTTTGATAACCTCAACGGCGAGCGTGGAAATTCAGATTTTAACCAGCTAGAATCCTATAACAGTTATGGTTTTTATCTCGTTGATCGATTAGAGATAGGTAAATGGAATCTATTGGGAGGATTGCGCTATGATATCAATTCGTTAGAAGCAGATGACAGAACTTTAGCAAGTAATAGTAATTCCCGAAATCTCAATAGCTGGAGTGGTAGTCTAGGATTTAATTATGAATTATCTGTTAGCGATCATCTTTTTGCAAACGTCGCCACGAGTTTTGAAACTCCCGCTTTAAGTGAGCTGTCCGCAAATCCTGATGGTAGCACTGGATTTAATCCAGATCTAGAAGCGCAAAAGTCCATAAATTATGAAATAGGCTTTAAGAGCCAGCGAGAGAAATTTGAGTGGAATGCGGCAATATTTTACATCGATACTAAAGATGATCTTGTGCCATTTGAACTCGCTCAATTTCCTGATAGAACCTTCTACAGAAATGCGGGAAGCAGCAGTCGCTACGGGCTTGAATTATTTGCAAATACAGCCATCACAAATAGATTGTCACTTAATGCTAGTTACACATATTCTAATTTTCAATATGAGGACTATCAACTGAGTGCTGAAAATCTAGAAGACAATCAATTGCCAGGAATCCCTAAACACCTAGCAACTCTAGGGTTTACCTATGATCAACCGCAGGGATTATTTATCCAGCTTAATTCTACCTATCGAGGCAAGCTGTTTGCCGATGATTTCAATACTACAGAAATAGATAATGCGTTTATCACAGACTTGAGCGCCAGCTACCCTATAAAATTTAAAAATACCAAGGTATCCCTCATAGGCGGTGTTAATAACCTATTCAATTCCAGTTACTTTGATAATGTGCGGATCAATGCATTTGGAGGTCGTTATTATGAGCCAGCGCCAGGAATCAACTTTTATACAGGATTGCGCGTGCGTATTTAAAGAGTGATTGTAAGGTATAAAGTTTCAGGCCTGACACCTTCTTTTTATATTTCGAGACATTTCAATCAACCCCTATTATTTTCATGGATAACTTTATTTTTTACTTTCTCGAGGGATTCTGGCACGTATTAGATTTACTGGCATACGATCATATACTTTTTATAATTTTACTTGCAGTGCCTTATTTATTTAATGGCTGGCGCAAGCTGTTACTGCTAGTGACTGCTTTTACTGTAGGTCACACCATCTCGTTGTTGTTAGTGGCATTTGGAAAAGTCTCATTCAGTACGGCTTATATTGAATTCCTGATCCCAGTGACTATAGCGATTACGGCACTTTACAATATATTCACAGCGGGCAGGCGCCATCAGAACAATACACCATGGTTTGCGGCCATAATTGCATTGTTTTTTGGGTTAGTTCATGGGTTCGGTTTCTCGGGAGCATTCCGCATGCTGGCATCTGGAAGCGATGATAACACATTATTGATACTGGGCGAATTTGCGCTGGGAATAGAGGCCGCACAACTGGTAATCGTTCTCATTGTCTTGATCTTAAACTTTATCTTTACGGGATTATTCCGCTTTAGTAAAAAAGAATGGGCTCAAATAATTTCAGCTATTATTTTTGGGATTGTGATCCCGATGTTAATTGCCAGATGGATCTGGTAAGTGGCTAACTTTAAATTGTATTATTCAGCTTTTATTAAGTTCGCTTTCGCGAAAGCGACTACTTTAGAAGTCGGTGCATTACCATAGTACTTGAACACGTTTCTTTATCACATTTACAGGATTGCGGAAACGGAAACTTTATCAGATTTAAAACTTTTTGTAGAATTGAAGCCAAAGAAACAGCATAAATACGATGTCGCCTATTTAAGGATGGCGCGCGAGTGGGCACAGCTTTCCTATTGCAAACGCAGGAAGGTAGGTGCACTCATAGTGCGCGACCGCATGATTATTAGTGACGGCTACAATGGTACACCCAGCGGCTTTGAAAACTTTTGCGAGGATGAAGAGGGGTATACTAAATGGTATGTGCTACATGCAGAGGCAAATGCTATTTTAAAAGTAGCATCATCTACACAATCCTGCCACAGTGCTACTTTATATATCACGATGTCTCCATGCCAGCAATGCAGCAAATTAATCCACCAGAGTGGCATTACCAGAGTGGTTTATCATCAAGATTATAAAGACGACAGTGGATTGAAATTTCTAGAAAAGGCAGGCGTTATAGTAGAGCATATTACCGATCTCGATTCATGAAAAAACGATACCTTCTTTACCCGTTATTTCTAGGAATATTCTTCAGTTTAGGTATTTTACTAGGTAACTTATTGTCAGCAAACGGATCAGATAATAGTTTTGTATCCGTGGGCAGTGCAAAGAAGCGTAAGCTGAACAGGTTGATAGATATTATTGACCAACGGTATGTGGATGAGGTAAATACAGATAGCATTGTTGATGTAGCGGTTAACGGCATTTTACAAAATCTAGATCCGCATTCTGTTTACATCTCAACGGATGAAGCAGAAGCTGTAGCAGATGATTTGAGAGGGAATTTTGTAGGGATAGGAATTCGTTATTTTGTGACGAGAGATACTATCTCTGTGCTTTCCACCATCAGTAAAGGACCTAGTGAGAAAGCTGGGATCAAGAGTGGCGATAAAATCCTATTTATGGATGGAAAACCATTGTATGGTGAAAATAAAATATCTACAGATGCGCTAAAGGGAGCGTCAGGAAGCAAACTAATTCTAGGCGTCTTAAAACCAGGAGATACCTCTATCGTTAATGTTCCAGTAACGAGGGGCGAGGTATCAATTGAAAGTGTGGAAGCAGCTTATATGCTCAATGAAAAGCTGGGCTATATAAAAGTCAATCGCTTTGCAGAAACAACAAATGCAGAATTTCATCGTGCGGTTTTAAAGCTTGAGAAAAAAGGAGCTACTCAACTTGCCGTGGACTTGCAAGACAATCCTGGCGGTATTCTAAGTGCTGCCATAGAAATGGCTGACGAATTTCTAAAAAAAGGCCAGCTTATTCTTTTTCAAAAAGACCGGAAAAATAATAGAAAAGATAGTTATGCGACTAGCGCAGGCGATTTTGAAGATAAAAAAGTTTTTATTCTGATCAATGAGAATAGCGCGAGTGCCAGTGAAGTTGTTGCAGGTGCTTTACAAGACAATGACAAAGGGACAATTATAGGCAGACGCAGCTTTGGAAAAGGGTTAGTACAACAAGAAATGCAACTGGGTGATGGTAGTGCAGTGAGATTAACGGTAGCGCGTTATTACACACCTACTGGACGCAGCATCCAGCGACCCTATAATAAAGGAAACGAAGATTATTTCAATGAGTATTTGAAACGTTATGAAAATGGAGAATTAACTGATAAGGATAATATTGAAGTTAACGATTCGTTGCGCTACACCACACCAGGAGGGAAGGTAGTTTATGGAGGAGGAGGAATTATTCCCGATGTTTTTGTTGCAGGACCTAAAAGCTATGAAAATCAAACGCTAGAATTCTTTGCTCGTACAGGATATGCAGACCGCGTAGCAAATGATTATTTACAACACGAGGGAAGGTATTTAAGAAACATGTCTAAAAGGGAATTTACGAACGACTACAAAGTTCCAGAAACCTTGCTATTATCTTTTTATCAATTTGCACGCAGGTACAGCAGTTCATTGCGATTGACTGGCAATCGTGATTACATAGCGTTATTGATAAAGGCTTCCCTCGCAGAGCAATTGTATGGAACAGAACTCAAGATCAAATTATTGAATTCTAAAAGTTCTATAATTGACCGGCTCTTAGAATTGAGTAAGGAAGCATACTAAGACTCCTGTTTCTCCTTGATTTTATAGGAAATTAGAAGAATACTCATCAAAATTACCACGCAAAGGGCGGCAACAATGCTGATTACAGCCACCTGGCTCTCGCCTGCAAAAAGATGAGAAAAGTTAAGTTTAAATGTATTGAATACAATACTGGCAACTGCCAAAAGCATGATTCCGTAAGTAACGTATTTCATAATTAAAATAATTCTTTAATGTTAGTCGCAAATAGTTTTACAGCTATCGCAAGCAAGATAACTCCAAAGATTTTTCTAAGCACATTTATACCTTGTTTTCCTAATACTTTATCAATTCTACCGGAATTTTTAAGTACCACGTAAACAAAAATACTGTTGATGAGAATGGCAATTATAATATTAATGGCGCTGTATTCTGATCGCAGCGATAATACCGAGGTTAAAGTACCTGCTCCAGCAATCAATGGAAAAGCGATAGGAATAATAGCAGCTGTTTCTGGTTCTTCATCCCGGTAGAGCTGGATGCCCAGAATCATTTCTAGTGCAATAAAAAAGATAATGAATGCACCCGCCACAGCAAAGGAATTCACATCTATACCTATAAGATGCAGCATGCTTTCTCCCACAAACATAAATCCTATCATTAATACAGCGGCAACTATAGTTGCTTTCTCACTTTGAACGTGACCCACCTTACGTCGCAAATCCACAATAATAGGTATGCTTCCAGTAATGTCTATGACGGCAAAAAGCACCATTGTGGCGGTGAAAATTTCCTTCAAATTCACGGAATTAAAAATCTCTGAAATCAAACTTAAATTCATGGCACTCTTTTTTTCGGCGTGCAAAAGTACTGCGGTTTAGTATTTTAATGGTAAGACCGTGAGGTTAAATTTGCGTTATTAATCTGGCTATATTACGGTTTTACAACTCTTCTTAAATTGCATGAGATACAAGATATATGGAATGAGGAATGAACTATGCGGACTATAGATGCTAGAACCAAATTGTCATTGGCATCGTTCGTTCTATTAGGATATAATTAGAATGTCAAACAAGGAACCCAATTAAGCCCTGATATCGATTATTTGAAGAATATGACGATGGCGAATTAGTCTGTTATCAAAATCAGTTTCCAGTTTAAATATTACAAATACTGAAGACCATCTGACTTTTAATGAATAAGAGTTGGAATGCTAAATGTCAAACTTTGAAAAACCCATACTTCATACAGCTGTGAAACTCCTCGTATCTTTGCATCTTCAAAAAGCGACTATGTTCCAACTGGGCAAGACTATTATTTCTGATGATGTGTTAGACAAAGACTTTGTCTGTAATCTCACAGCTTGTAAAGGCGTTTGCTGTGTTGCCGGTGAGGCTGGAGCACCACTGGAACAAAAAGAGCTTGATATATTAGACCGGGAATATGAGAATATAAAACCGTATTTAAGACCTGAAGGAATCGCTGCTATTGAAGCACAGGGAACCTGGATCGAGCGTGAAAACGGAGAATTAGAAACTACTCTGGTAAATGATGCAGAATGTGCTTATGCGACCTTCAAAGATGATGGTACCGCACTTTGCGGGATCGAGGCGGCCTATCGCGATGGGGCAACGCCTTTTTATAAGCCCATCTCATGTCATTTGTATCCCGTACGTCTGCAAGAATATACAGACTTTACCGCTGTGAATTACCACAAATGGCAAATATGCGATGCTGCCTGTACGTTGGGTGAAGAGTTGAATGTTCCTGTTTACAAATTTCTTGAAGAAGCGCTGATTAGAAAATTTGGCAAAAAGTGGTTCCGGGAACTGACGGAGATTGCGGAGACGAAGAGTTCCTTATAGTATTTATTTTGCCTTGCGATTAGCTGCTGGAGATCAAGGAACAGTTAGAAGTTATAGTTCACTATAATCCAATTTCTTCGTTCTGTCTATTTTCTGAATGTTGGGCCTAGATCATATTGGCATAAAGTAGCAATGCTGATGATTTTCAATAAATCTTTTTGCGTGAGGGATTGTAGTGGAAATCCTTTTTAAAGCTGCGTATGAAATACGTAGTTGTAAAAAGATTGTAACGCAAAGCCCGACCGTCACGCCATAGCGTGGTGGTCACGCCCAGAAATGTACGTTAACAGTAATAAAACTTCTCAATTTTATAGCTCTGATGCTCACTTTATCCCACTAAAAAAGCCGTCTAATCACATAAATTAGACGGCTTCTCAAAATAATTATAAGGTTCTTATGCCTCGCAGCTCACACAGTCTTTCTTCTGCTTGAATTTTTGAGCGGCGTTCATACTGTGTTGGTAATAGAGAGATTTCAGCCCCAATTTCCAGGCAGCAATATGAATCTTATTAACATCTTTAGTGGACATGTCTGGATGAACAATAATGTTAACAGACTGTCCCTGATCAATGTGATTTTGACGATTTGCTGCTTGATAGATAATATCCATCTGATCAATCTCACTATAGGTTCTGAATACAGCCTTTTCCTCATCAGATAGGAAATCGAGATGTTGCACGCTACCATCATAGTTACGTATGTCATGCCAGACTTCCTGGGTATTCATTCCCTTTTCTTCCAATAACTCTACGAGGTACGGGTTTTTGATGGTCGTCTTAATTTTGGCAATATCTTTTACATATATGTTTGACCAGATGGGTTCAATTCCCTGAGAAACCTGACCTAATATAAAGGCACTAGATGTGGTAGGAGCTACTGCATTAAGCGTTGCGTTTCTACGGCCATAGCCTTTAAGAAGTTCTGGCTCGCCAAATTTTTGAGCAAGTTCTTCACTTGCTTTGTAACTCTTATCCTTAAGTGTTTTAAATATCTTACTGTTAAGGTCAAATGCTTCCTGACTGTTGAATGCGAGATTTCTGGATTGTAATAAAGAATGCCATCCTAGTGCACCTAGTCCCAGTGATCTGTTTTCTTTAGCAAATTTGTAGGCACGTTCCATAAATAGGAATGTTTGTCTATCTTCTAATTTGTCAGAATCACGATAAACCTCTAGTTTCTCTAAAAACTCTGTGATAACAGCGTCTAGAAAATAAACCATGGTTTCAACCGCATCTGTATCCTTCCATTTGTCGTACTCAAGCAAGTTGATGCTCGACAATACACATACGAACGACCATTCGTCACTTGAGGGCAACATGATCTCTGTACATAGATTGCTGGCATGTATTTTCAAGTTTTTATCCTGATAAACATCTGCTGCATTATCATTTGCATTATCAGTAAAGAAAATGTAGGGATAACCCATCTCACCTCGAGATTGAAGCACGCGAGCCCACAGGGTACGCTTTTCTTCATCGCCAGCGATCATTTGTTCCATCCACTCGTTAGTCACTGTTACACCATGTGTAAGTTCTTGAATGGGGTTTCCTTCTGTTCCTATTTCTAAAAACTCCTTGATGTCTTTATGTTCGATGGGAAGGTATGGAGAGAAACGGCCACGACGCACAGATCCTTGACTCACAACATCAACCATGGATTCAAACAACCTCATAATATGAACCGCGCCTGAAGCCTCACCATTATTTTTAATGGGTGCCCCTCTAGGGCGTATTTTACCAAAATAACCCGAAGTACCGCCACCTAGTTTTGACATCATGCCAACCTCTGATTGGGAGTAAAGTATATTACCTATGTCATCGTTTATATGAGACCCAAAACAACTGATAGGAAGACCACGACGCTGACCAAAGTTAGACCATACCGGTGAGGCGAGTGAATAGAAACCGTCACTCATGTATCCAAAAAATTTGTCTGCATACCCGGGAATCTGCAATATCTCTTCTGCACGCTCTGCAATCTCACGTATACGACCTTCTGGTGTTGCACCAGGTGTAAGATATCCAGCGGTTAGAAAATCGCGGCTGTTCTTGTTAAGCCACTGGAATCCTTCTTCTTCCTGTGGTTTTGTGTTACTAAATGTGTCTTTTCTCGCGTCAACGAGTTTCTGGTGGGCATCAACTTTCTGTTGTTCCTTCTGTGTTGTCGTGTTGTTTTCTCTCATAATTAAAATAGGTCGTCTTTAGTTACACTTTGCGCTCTTTTGGTATAGTTGATGGATCTCTTTACAAAGAAATCTCCATGTTTTGTTCCTATAATTTCATCGTCAAACCATTCTGTTTGTGCGATAAGTTCCTCGTCGATCTCAAACACTTTCTCGATGCCTATGCTCACGAGAGAATTGTTGAATCGGTTTTTGATAAATTCGTTGACTACCGCTTTAGGTAGGAAATCCAGTTCTCCTTCTTCAAAGATCCAGTCCACAAGGGCACTTTCTGATTCAAAGGATTTGATACACATTTGTTTGATGCGCTCATGGTATTCTTCTGTAAACCATTCTGGTTGCTCATCGCGCAATATTCTGATCAGATCAATACCAAAGTCGCCGTGGATCTGCTCTTCCTTACTGGTTGCTTCTACAACATTGGAAATTCCCTTCAACATATTCTTGTGCTTGTTAAAGCCCATGATGATAAGAAACTGAGAAAACAGGGATACGTGTTCAATGAATAACGAGAACAATAGTACCGCCTCTGCATAGCTTTGGTTATCGTCTGCCTTAGAATTGCGCAAGGCTGTTTCCAGATACTGCACCCGTTTCATGATGACCGGTTTTTTCTTAAGATTTTTGAACTCCTCGTTCAATCCTAAAATTTCGATAAGATGCGAATAAGCATCTGCATGGCGCACTTCACTTTCTGCAAACGTAGAACCTACGGCACCTATTTCTGGCTTAGGCATGCGGTGGTATAGATCGCCCCAGAATGATTTTACTGCAATCTCGATTTGGGAAATGGCTAGCATGGTATTCTTGATCGCACTGCGCTCTAGATCAGTCAATCCAGATTTAAAATCCTGAATATCACTCGTGAAATTATATTCCGTATGGATCCAGTAGGAATGTCTAATTGCTGGAACGTAATCATACAATTGCGGATACTCGTACGGTTTCAGGTTGACACGCTTTTCAAATATATCTGTCTTGCGTTCAACGGCGCGCTGGTTACGGTATAGAATGTAGGCTTTTGCGGCCTCGTGAAATTCCGTTTCCATCAGTTTATTTTCTACGATATCTTGTACCTGTTCAATAGTAGGAATATAATTGGGATCCACTTTTTGACGGTCCATTAGGGTTTTGTAAACGGCAAGAGCAACATTTTGCGCAGCTTCCTGTGTGCCAGAATTGACAGCCTTCATTGCCTTCAGTACTGCATTTGTGATCTTGTCAAGCGTAAAAGTCTTAACGCTAAAATCTCTCTTCCTTATGTATGTAATTTCCATCTGAACTGGGTATTTCTATTGAAATTTAAAATTCGGTATTGATGAGTGCATTTGCCGCCTATTCGTGATTCCTTTCTTCAGATTTTATCAACATACGTTTGAGGCTAGAATGAGACTGAAAACATCGATGTTAGTAGTCCGTTTCGTACGCTTGAACGCTGCATTAATCTGTGTGTTGTTAACAGGTCTAACGGGAGTTCGCTTTCGCGAAAGCGTCATATCACACCATAGATCTGCTATAAAGGCATCACTTTTTAATCATATCTTTTCTGTAACAAATGGATCTAGGTTTAGAATCAAAAAAAGGTAATCGATTGATAGTAGGTGCCTTGTAATCGCATTGTGAATTTTTCATGTTATCAACAAGCAACAGAACCAAATTGTACAGATGGGTTTGCTAGCTGTCAGCACTTTAAAGTCACCGCTAAAATCCTACACACTATGTCGATACAAATAGAATTGAATAACCAACTAAATAGTTAAACAATTTAATAGTATTCTGATTTCAATCTGCCATTCGTTAATAACTCCACAATTATTAGCCAAAGCATTATTAATTACGCAACGAAACACTGGTTATGGTTGTAGATTAGCTATATAATTAACAACTAAAACAACTATCATGAGTTATACAGACGAAGTAGGAAAAAAATTAAATGCGTTATTAGAAAAAAATTATGATGCAGAAGCAGGTTACAAAACTGCAAAAGATCAAGTAGATAATGCGGAATTAAAAGGATTCTTTGGCCAACAAGCTCAGGAACGTTACAACTTCGGCCATGAATTAAAAGCCGAAATGAAAAGCTTCGGACAAGAACCTAATAAAGGAACGAGTCTAGCAGGTGATGCACACCGCGGGTGGATGAAAATTAAATCTACCTTCTCCTCTGATGAGGCAGAAAGCGTACTGGAAGAAGCAGTACGAGGTGAAAAAGCAGCGGTGGAAGAATATAACGATGTACTGAGCGAAAGCACTTTGCCACCTTCTACAAAAAGCGTCTTGACTAAACACCGAGACAACATACAGGCATCCTTGACGAAAGTTGAAGGAATGGAAAAAACCTGGTAAAATAATTTTATGAGGATCGCAAGATCTTTATAAATGGAGAATCCCATTTAAGCTTTGGCTTAGATGGGATTTTTTTTGATTTATTGAATCTAGGATCCCATTTGTTTTAGGTGATGGCTAAACAATTGTTTTAATTCCTTAAGTTTACGCGATGATAGGAAAAACACTCATACTATATGCAGCTACATTATTCTGTTGTAGTTCATTGAGCGCTCAACAGGTTTTAAAAGTCGAATATTATTATGAAAATAATTTTTACTCAAACCATGAGATCCTTTATGTAAAGAATAATGAAGCGGTTTACATCAAACCGCCCATTCATAAGAAAGAGGAAGTGAATGTCGAAGAAAAAGAAGGAAATCACTTTGTTATTACCGGCGGTGATATTAAAACCAAGAATATTATTTACTTCTTAAACGCAACAAATAAATCCAGTACCGCCTACACGATTTCAAATGACCAGAAACGATTTTTGGTGGAGGATAAAAATTTGAATTTAGACTGGAAGATTAGAACCGAATTTAAACAAATAGGAGACTATAAATGTCAAGTGGCTACTTTAAATTTTAGGGGTAGGGATTTCACTGCTTTTTTCACAGATCAAATTCCTGTAAGCTACGGGCCATTCAAATTTATGGGGTTGCCAGGCTTGATTCTGGAACTTTCGACAGAAAGTTCAGACAGTTATCATACCTGGATCGCAAAAAAGATATCAAATAAGCGAGAAGATTTAATGCTTCCTTCAATAGCAGATTATGAAGTGCCAGTAATAACCCTCAAAGAATTTGAAGAACTTAGGGAGGAATTTATGGAAAATAGAAACAAAGCATCTGCTGCGAGATTGCCACAGGGAACAACGCAAACATCTAGTGTAACCACACGTTTAGGTATAGAACGGGTTTTTGAATGGGAGAAGTAAATCAATTAACCATTGTGAATAATTATAGTTAATTAACACAGTCATCAGTAAATAATTAAAAATAAATTAGGTTTCTTCTTACCTTCTTACCTTCTTACTTTCTTTAACTCATATTAACAATTAAAACTTTTAATTATGAGAAAATTATTATTTGCCGGGCTTGCTGGAGTGTTTATGTTGAGTAGTGGATTTATTGTTCCAGATGACATCAATTTAGAGAAAAAAGAAAAAAAATCATCTTTGATTGTCACAACCATTGAATCAATAGATAATGAGATTGATTTTCGAAAAATTTGTCGTTACAGATTTGTAAATGAAGAGGGTGAAACGATAGATTTAATTGACTATAACGTTTCAAGCGATACGAACTGTGGAAGCAAAGCTAACGTAGATAAGGCTAAGGAGGATCACAGTTTAAAAAATCCATCAACGCAATATGAATAAAATGTTTAAAGCATTAACAGTTTCATTATTATTAAATTTCAGTCTGAGCTCCATCCAAGCTCAGACTGATTTTTTGCATTTGGACTATGAGTTAAAAGTTACCTATGTGCCTGAAATAGTAAATATCCGAAACACTACAGTAACGATTAGTGATGATTATCTTTATTATAATGTTGATTACTCCCCCAAATCTTTAGGAAGTTTAAAGGACGATCCATCAATAATTCTTTTGCATCAGGTAAACAAAAAGGAATACTTTTCTGAAATCTTAATAGAGAGGAATAAAAATCATTTAATTGAGAATAGATTTGACCGCCGAGGCGTAAAGAGGTTTTTATCAATTAACGAAGATTTACCTGAAATGAAATGGGAAATTACCGATGAGACTTTAGAATTATCAGGTTATAAATGCTTTTTAGCGCATTTGGAATTCAGAGGCAGAAAATATGAGGCTTATTTTACATATGATATTCCAGTTACTGCAGGACCATGGAAGTTTAACGGTCTGCCAGGATTGATTGTTTCAATAAGGGACCAAACAAACACTTATGGGTGGACACTTAAAAAAATAAATCGTGTTTTGTCTATGGATGATAAGGTGGAAGATTTCAAAGAAAGACAGAAAAAATTTAAAAATGTGAGCTATAAGCAATTTGATCAGAACAGAATTGAAGCTAAAATTGCAGGATTGAAAATCCGTAAAGCAAGATCCGGTTCTAGAACTAATTCAATTACATATGGCTTTTCAACCGATCAATGGTTAGAACCTTCCAATGAATATAGATCAGAGATTAATTTTTCATTTTAATTATTTTGAAGGAGATAAATAACCAGTGCACTAATCATATTGAAATAAAAAAGACCTTTTTGGGTCTTTTTATTTTTTTATTGCTGCCATCCATATGTCTATCCCAAATCTCAGGCACCGTAACCGACTCTCTTTCTCAATCTGTCTCTTATGCTACCGTTTTACTGCAAAAAATGCAAGACAGTAGTATTGTCTCTTATAGTCAAACAGATGATCTAGGCTTTTATTCCTTAAAAGCAAAACAAACAGGCAAACACTTTTTAAAACTTTCATCCCTATCCTACGCCCCAAAAATTATTGAGATTGATGTTCTTGACATCAATAAATTATTGACTATCGATGTTATTCTGACAGAGCAACAACAACAACTGGATGAGATTATCATTAATGCAGACTTACCCATAAGGGTTAAAAAAGACACCATCATTTTTGACGCCAAAGCCTTTATGCAGGGCAATGAGGAAGTAGTGGAAGATTTACTGCGTAAGATCCCAGGACTTCAAGTAGATGAGGAAGGAACCATCAAGTTTAATAATCGAGAAGTAGAAAAAGTCATGGTAGAAGGCGACGACTTTTTTGAAAAGGGTTACAAGATCCTGACAAAAAATATGCCGGTAAAACCGCTCAACAAGATTGAGGTTTTACAGCATTATTCCAACAACAAACTTTTAAAAGGCATTGAAGAAAGTGACAAGATTGCCCTCAACCTAACCTTGGATGAAGATGCCAAGCGGCAATGGTTCGGGAATGTAGAAGTAGGGCAAGATCTGGAAGGGGATTCCTTTTATAGGGCACGATTCAATTTGATGAGCTTTGGGAAAAAGAACAAATTTTATTTTCTGGGCAATGCCAACTCCACCGGCGAGGATGCCACTGGCGACATCTCAAACTTGATCAATCCTGCACGCTACGGCGAGCCTGGTCGTATAGGTGATAGTGAACAAGTCAATAATTTATTAAACCTTGAGGCTGGATTGTACAACTTCTCCGCAAGACGATCCAACTTTAACAATGCAGAGTTGCTATCACTCAACGCTATTTTTAATCCTACCGAGAAATTGAAGATCAAGACGCTAGCTTTCTTTGACTGGGATGAAACAGACTTTTTTAGAAACAGTACCGCATCCTTTTTTGCAAATGGGACCAACTTTACCAATACAGAAGATTACAAATTACGCAACAAATACCAGACGACCTACGGTAAGTTCCAGCTCAATTATGACCTTAGCAAAAAAGCAATGATTGAATCGGTTACCTCATACAGCGATCGTGGGAACGATGCGGGAAGTAATTTGCAATTCAATGACATCTCCACTATAGAATCCCTGACCACGGCACAGGAACGTTTTAACCACATCACGACCTACACACAACGAATTGATAATCAAAAAGTCCTGCTGGCAACGGCAAGAGTGATCAAGGAGCAATCGCCACAGGATTATCAGGTCAACCAGTATTTCTTTGATGATCTGTTCAACACCAACCCGCAACCGGACAATGTGCAGCAGGCACTGGATAATAAAATGTTGTATGCCGGTCTTAATCTGCACTATTTGGACAGGAGGGAAAATGGAAACTTGCTGGAACTTGAAGTAGGGAATGAATACCGGCAGGACCAGTTATTGAATGAAATACGCTTTCGCGAAAGCGATAACATCTCCCAACCGCCATCAGACTACGGCAATGATGTGGATTATAGGGTCAATGATCTGTACGTCAAATCAAAATACCTCTATAAACTGGGCGAGTTGAAGGTCACTGGAAGTCTGGACGCACACCAGTTGAACAACAATCTGGAAACTGAAACCATACAGGATAATGAAACTCCGTTTTTTGTGAATCCGCGATTGAATCTAGATTATAAGATCAACAGGAAAAATAATGTGGGATTGGGAATTTCCCACAATACGACTAATGCGGGTATTCTGGACGTTTATGATAATTATATATTGACCAGTTACAGATCGTTTGCCCGTGGGACTGGAGATTTTAATCAGCTGGAATCTGGAAGTATAAATTTTAATTATACGCTGGGCAATTGGTCAGACCAGTTTTTGGCAAACGTTTTTGCCACCTACTCAAAAAATTACGATTTCTTCAGTACGAATTCCATCATACAGCAGCAATTCTCAAAAACAGACAAGATTCTTATTCAGGATCGTGCGACCTACCTGCTCAATACAAATCTTGATTATTATATTAGTAAGTTGAGTTCGAACTTTAAGGTCAAGGGAAGTTATGTCCAGACAGAATTCAAGAACAGTATCAACGGTTCAGATCTAAGAGAAGTTCAAACGGTCAATTATGGTCTGGGATTTGAGCTGCGATCTGCTTTTAGCGGTATATTTAATTATCATATCGGTACAAAATGGGCATTCAATACGGTCGAGGCAAGCGGTATCAAGAACAGCTTTACAGACAATACCAGCTTTCTGGACCTGTCTTTTGTGATTAACGACCAGTTTGATTTTCAGCTGAAGTCAGAGCGTTATTTCTTTGGTAACATTAACGAGGGCGACAACACCTATTACTTCATGGATCTGGATGCGCGGTACAAGTTGAAGGACAGTAAGTTTTCGTTTTCGCTGGAGGCAAGAAATCTGACCAACACAGAGCAGTTTAGAACCAGTTCCATCAACGATGTTTCTTCCTCAACAGTCACCTATCGATTGTTGCCCAGATACTTGTTGATGAATGTAAAGTACCGGTTTTAGACAATTTTCTATGAAAACTATGATTTACCAGTAACACTTCTTTTGTATTTTATCTTTTAGAGTGGTGATTGAGCGAAGTTTTAGTGCAGCGGTCTTTTTTCACTCCATCATTGTTGATAAGTCAGCTTTTCAAAACCTAGGATTTATTCTATCTTTAAATTTCAGAAACCTCCCATTCGTTTTTTTATAATAGTTTGATAATCAAGGTAATGTTTTGCTTTTGATGTTCAAAAAATCTAATTCCTTGCCTGCCATGTACTTAATATTTGACACAGAAACCACTGGACTTCCTAAACGCTGGGATGCGCCATTTACAGATGTGGACAACTGGCCACGCGTGGTACAAATCGCCTGGCAATTACATGATGAGATGGGAAATATGGTGGATCATCAGGATTATTTGATCACTCCAGAAGGATATGATATCCCCTATGATTCTGAACGTATTCACGGCATTTCTACCGCTCTGGCAGAAAAGGAAGGAAGACCGCTGGTGGAGGTGCTCGAGAAATTTAATAAAGCTTTAGCGCAATCAAAATTTGTCGTAGGTCAGAATCTTAAATTTGACTTGAATGTCACGGGAGCAGAATTTGAACGCACCGGTATTGCAAACCAGTTGCAGAAAATCCCAGTGCTGGATACCTGTACGGAACATACCGCGCAGCTGTGCCAGATTCCCGGCGGCCGTGGTGGAAAGTTCAAACTCCCTACATTGACGGAGCTTCATGAGTTTTTATTTAAAACACCCTTTGGCGAGGCTCACAATGCCACTGCAGATGTTGAGGCCACGACCCGCTGCTTTTTTGAGTTAGTAAGACTTCAACAATATACTATTGCACAATTAAAGCAAGATGCGGGTTACTTAGTTCGCTTTCGCGAAAGCAATCCTGCCACAATTCCCCCTGCAGGAATCAAGCACATCAATTTAAAAAAAGCTTCAGAAAAACTGGTTGAACACGTCGAGCCAGAAATTACCAAACAGGAAATTGCAGAAAACCTTGATGAGCTTAGTTCTGCTCGATTCACCCATTTACATAATCACAGCCAGTTTTCCATCCTACAATCCACCATCAGTATTCAGGACCTGGTAGAAGCCGCTGCGGCTAATGATATGCCGGCAGTAGCCATGACCGATCATGCCAACATGATGGGCGCGTTCCATTTTGTAAAAGCCGTCAAGGCCTATAACGCAAGTCTTGCGGGAAATGAGGATACTAAGGACCGCGAACCCATAAAACCCATCATAGGCTGTGAGTTTCAGGTGTGTGAGGATATGAACGATAAATCTGTTAAGGACAACGGATATCAGATCGTCATGCTAGCCAAAAACAAAAACGGCTACCACAATCTCGCCAAAATGGCCAGTAAGGCCTATACAGAAGGGTTCTATTACTTGCCGCGTATCGATAAAAAACTGGTGGAGGAATATAAAGAAGGCCTGATTGTCCTGACGGGAAATTTATACGGCGAGGTGCCTTCAAAAATTCTAAATGTAGGAGAAAAACAGGCCGAGGAAGCTCTGGAATGGTGGAAAGAGAGATTTGGCGATGATCTGTATGTAGAAATAATGCGTCATGGACAGGAAGATGAGCAACGGGCCAACGCCGTTTTGCTGGATCTCGCTAAAAAGCATGATGTAAAAATTGTTGCCACAAACAATACGTATTACGTTCATAAGGAAGATGCAAATGCGCATGATATTTTACTCTGTGTAAAGGACAATGAAAAGCAGGCAACGCCCATAGGCCGCGGTCGTGGTTATCGTTATGGGTTGCCTAACCAGGAATATTACTTCAAGTCTGGAATGGAAATGAAGCAGATTTTCAAGGATTTGCCTGAAGCCATTACAAACATTCAGGAAGTGGTGGATAAGGTAGAGGCTTATGAGCTGGCACGGGATGTATTGCTGCCCGTATTTGACATTCCACAGGAATTTGTGGATGCTACTGACGCCACCAACAAAACAAATAATGGGGAAAATGCCTACCTAAGACACCTTACTTATGAAGGTGCGGCCCTGCGCTACGGTGAAGACCTGGGAGATGATATCAAAGAGCGACTTGACTTTGAGCTGGACGTTATAAAAAACACGGGTTATCCCGGGTATTTTCTAATTACCTGGGATTTCATAAAAGCTGCTCGGGCTATGGGTGTGGCGGTAGGCCCGGGCCGTGGGTCTGCTGCCGGTAGTGCGGTTGCGTATTGTTTGAAAATTACAAACGTAGATCCCATCCATTATGACCTGCTTTTTGAGCGGTTCTTAAATCCGGATCGTATATCCATGCCCGATATTGATATTGATTTTGATGATGAGAATCGGCATAAAGTGATGGATTATGTAATTGAAAAATATGGAGCTTCTCAGGTAGCACAGATAATTACCTATGGTACGATGGCGGCAAAATCCTCTATTCGGGATTGTGCGAGAGCGCTGGATCTACCACTTCAAGATGCAGACCGCGTCGCAAAACTGATTCCGGATTTTGCCAAGCTGAAAAAAATATTTGCATTGGAAGATAACGAGATCAGTGCCAATTTCCGTGGGGATGATGCAGACATGGTGCGGGAACTGCGTAGCCTTGCCGAAGGCAATGACCCAACGGCTCAAATGCTCAAACAGGCTCGAATCCTTGAGGGATCTGTACGCAATACAGGCGTTCACGCCTGCGGTGTGATCATCACACCAGACGATCTGACTAATTTTGTTCCCGTTGCTACCGCTAAAAACTCTGATCTGTACGTCACTCAGTTTGACAACAATGTAGTGGAGGATGCAGGATTGTTGAAGATGGATTTCTTGGGTCTGAAAACGCTGAGCCAGATCAAGGATACTATTGCTATTATAAAAGACAGACATCACATTGAGCTTGATATAGAAGCCATACCGCCGGATGATGAGAAGACCTATGAACTCTTCCAGCGTGGAGAAACTACGGCCATTTTCCAGTATGAAAGTATGGGAATGCAAAAATACATGCGCGAGCTCAAACCCACACAGTTTGCAGATTTAATTGCCATGAATGCCTTGTACCGCCCGGGACCGCTAGAATATATTCCAGAATTTATTGATCGCAAACACGGTCGTAAAGAGATAAGCTATGACCTGGAAGCCATGGAAGAATACCTCAAGGAAACCTATGGAATTACGGTATATCAAGAGCAGGTGATGTTACTATCTCAAAAGCTAGCCAATTTTACCAGAGGTGAAGCTGATGTTTTGAGAAAGGCGATGGGTAAAAAGCAGATGGCTACCCTTCAAAAAATGAAACCTCAGTTTCTAGATGCGGGAGAAGCAAATGGTCACGATAGAACGATATTAGAAAAAGTCTGGAAGGACTGGGAAGCCTTTGCTTCCTATGCTTTTAATAAGTCGCATTCCACTTGTTATGCATGGATTGCCTATCAAACGGCTTATTTAAAAGCAAATTATCCAGCAGAATTCATGGCGGCAACCCTGTCGAACAACATGAACCAGATCAAGGACGTGACTAAATTCATGGATGAATGCCGTCGCATGGGTCTTGATGTTTTAGGGCCAGACGTGAATGAATCTGTATATAAATTTACGGTAAATCCTAAGGGTGCTATTCGCTTTGGGATGGGTGCTGTGAAAGGATTGGGTCATAATGCTGTGATGACCATCATAGAGAACCGAAAAGAAAAACCATACCACAGCATCTTTGATATGGCAAAACGGATCGATCTGCGGGCGGCAAATAAAAAATCGTTTGAAGCACTGGCTTTAAGCGGTGGATTTGATGGCTTAGGCGGCGAGAACCGAGCACAGTTTTTCCATGAAGCAGAGAACGGTCAGGTGTTTTTAGAACTGGTGGTGAAGTACGCGCAGAAGTTCCAGGAAAACGAAAACAGCGCTCAAGTCAGTTTATTCGGTGAGGCAAGTGATGTGCAGATTCCAGAGCCACAATTACCTATTTGTGAAGACTGGGGAACGATGGAAAAATTAAAGCGTGAGAAAGAGGTCGTTGGTATTTATATATCTGGTCACCCGCTGGACGATTATAAAAAAGAAGTCGAGTTCTTCTGTAACTCAAATCTTTCAGATTTAACAGACCTGGAATCGATGGTGAATCGCGACCTCAGTTTTTGCGGTGTTGTGACGGAATGCCGTCATCTCGTGAGCAAGGCAAATAAGCCATGGGGAACCTTTGCGATTGAGGATTATAATGACACTTATGAATTCCGTTTGTTTGGAGAGGATTATTTGAAATTCCGCCATTTTTTAGTTCCTAATACATTTTTACATGCAAAAATTAAGATTCAACAAGGATGGATAGATAAGAATACAGGAAAGCCTAGAGATCCCAGAATTTTATTTACCCACATGCAACAATTACAAGATGTGATGTCAAATGCGGCACGTTCCTTAACAATTGAATTTCATGCAAATGAGGTGATGGAAAAACGGGTAGAAATCTTAAAAGATATTATTGAACAACACAAAGGCGATCAACAATTGTTTTTCAATTTAAAGGATCACGAAGAGAAAATTTCTATAAATCTGTCCAGTAGAATGCAAAAGATAAATGTGACTGCAGAGCTTTTACGGATGCTAGACGATGCAGAAATAGGGTATGGAATCAACTAATAATTGGTGAATCGCATACCTTTATAGGCAACTCTAATATAGGTTTAAGATTTATAGCAGTCCTTTTACCTAACTTTGTATACACTAATTAATAAAGATATCATGGCACTAGAAATAACAGATGCAAATTTTGAAGAAATCGTACTTAAGAGTGATAAACCAGTTTTGGTTGACTTTTGGGCAGCATGGTGTGGACCATGTCGTATGGTAGGACCTATCATTGATGAGGTTTCTGAGGAATATTCAGATAAGGCCGTTGTCGGTAAGATGGATGTGGATGCAAATCAAGAATTTGCCGCAAAATATGGCGTTCGTAACATTCCTACGGTTTTGGTTTTTCAAAACGGTGAGGTAGTAGGTCGTCAGGTGGGCGTTGCTCCCAAGAATGCGTACACAGATGCGCTAGACGATCTAATGAAATAGATTCCGCTACAATTTATAAAGAAGCTCATCGATACGATGGGCTTTTTTTATGCGGTAATTTGAGGTTAGTTCGCTTTCGCGAAAGCGGAATCGCAACACCTCAGCCATAAGAAATAGTAATAGGATTTTAACGCAATGGGCTGCAAGTTTAAGACGGTACTAAGAGCAGTTAGAGCGCGTTAGCCTTAATTTTATAAAAACTTCTACCATGAAAACGATTCTCTTAAAAAACAGACCCACCGGAACTCCACAAACCAGCGATTTTGAATTTACAGATTCAGAAAAGCCATCACCTAAGGATGGGGAAATTCTTTTAAAAACCAAATATGTATCCGTTGATCCCTATATGCGCGGCCGCATGCGGGATGAGAAATCGTACGTAGAACCTTTTAAATTAAATGAACCTATTACAACTGCCATCGTTGCCGAGGTTGTAGAAAGCTCCCATGAAAAATTTGCTAAGGGTGATTATTTGACGGGAATGCTACCGTGGAAGGAATTCTCTACCAGTGATGGTAAAGGATTGCGCAAGGTAGATAAGGAGCAGGTTCCATTAAGTGCAAATCTGGGAATTTTAGGTTTGACCGGCCTGACGGCTTATTTTGGACTCCTAGAAATAGGGGAGCCCAAGAAGGGAGAAACCGTATTAGTGTCAGGAGCAGCGGGAGCTGTAGGTTCTATAGTGGGACAGATCGCAAAGTTAAAAGGCTGCAAAGTGATAGGAATCGCGGGAACCGATGAGAAAATCACAATGTTGAAAGAGAAATTTAGTTTTGATGCGGGTATCAATTATGATACGACAGACGATCTTTCTGCTGCAATTAAAGAAGCGGCGCCTGATGGGATCGATGTTTATTATGACAATGTGGGAAGCTATACGCTGGATGCCGCTATGGAGAATATCAATCGCATGGGGCGCGTGGTAAACTGCGGCGCCATATCTCTCTATAATGAAACAGAGCAGCCTACGGGACCTCGATTAGAAACAACGCTCGTTAAGAAGAGTGTCAAAATGCAGGGTTTTATCGTCAGCAATTATCAAGAAAAATTCCCAGAGGGGATCAAACAACTGGGCGAATGGTTAAAGGACGGAAAGTTGAAATATGAAGAAACCGTTGTAGAAGGTTTTGATAATATTCCGCAGGCATTTATCGATTTGTTTGAAGGGAAGAACAAAGGGAAAATGGTGGTGAAGGTTTATTGATACGTCTTATATATGTCTCGTCCTAAATAACCGATACAGATTATTGAAGGATTAAATTTATTACTTAAAGCTCAACG
>NZ_JADFCO010000066.1 GCF_015356755.1 Nonlabens antarcticus
ATTAGAATTGGTTATGTCGTGCCTGTTTTTCGCTGTACCGAAAAACAATAAAGGCTTTATCCATTATAAACCCCTTAAAATGTGTAAGGCAGCGGTTCGGTTTTTAAGGATTTTCGAGTGAGGGCTCAAGAAGACCGCGCCGAAAATCCTGTTAAGAAAACCGAAGTGATGACTTTCCGATGAAAAGCGGACTTAATTCACAATTATGGCAAAGGAATGAAGTGTTCCTTCCCAGAGAAGCGGGAAGGGTTAACGGAATGGAAAGCTAAAATTGGGGATTGTGTCCAAGACTTGTGTAGTGAAGCTTTTTTCACGGAATATAGCTTTTTGTGGAATGACGGGGAATGTGCTGAGTGGGATTAGATGGAATCGTTTGTTATATATTTAGCCATCCAGTTTGAGGTACCGGATGAACCAATATTAATGCTATGCCATCGCATAGACTTCATCAAACAGCATTTTGTCCAACCGTTCTTGTTGTCCAAAACCTTTCTTTAATGTTTCGTGTATTGTTGAATTAAATGCATTATAACCCAACCACAAATTAGGCACTTCATCAAGCAACAGAGTTTCATAGTTTAACACTCCGATGACTTCACGGGATAACTTGGAAGGGTCATCATTCTTATTGCTACTTTCATATCTGAACAGCTTTGTTTTTTCCAGAATAGCTTTTACGAATTCCTTAGTGTCTATGATTTTAAAATCCTTCATCTTTTTGAACTTATTAGAAATCCTGTAAAATTCATTTTCCAGAAACTTATTGAATAAGTCGTTCAGCCTTGGCATTACCACCTCGCTGTAGTTGTAGTTTCTATCGTGCTTGATGGAAAATTCGACTTGCACTTCTGAAACGTGCAAACCGTTAGAGCATACCTCTCTGTAATAGCCAAAGTGGCCAGAAGTTTTTTCACTTCCGTCATACAAGTTTTTGAACCGAAGCATCGGCAACATCAAATCATTTTCATTCTTGACTGTAAACCGATTTATTGATGATAATGAATTCGGCTATGAAGGACCTATCATTTTTATTAACGGTGCGCGTGTAATAGTCCAATTGTGCTTCGACCAGCATTGCTTCAGCTTTCTTAAAGAACAACTGATTAGGAACGTGGCAGTAACTGTTAGACACTACATTCACAATTTTTCCATTTGAGATGATGGCATTTTCAAACCCCCTAAGGGATTCCACCGGGGTCAGACTTTTTAAGGATTTCATTTCTGATGGAACAAAAATGTTATCCTGTTGTAAATTTTGTAAACACATAACTTTTAAATTTAGACCTGTCTGCAGACAGGTAGGTTAAACATTATTTAATAGTACTTGGTAGTAAAGTGGATACTTTTCTCTATAGTACGGTAAATGACTTTCAGCACTATCATTCTTGTAATTTTCACGACTTGATTCATAATGTTCTTTTGCTTCTCGTAATGAAATAATAGGTTTTTCAGATATTAGTTTCATAATCCTAATTTTAGTTATACAATATTTGAGCAGCACCCAAACGGAAGCTAAAATCACAGCTCAAAAGGAAACGGAATAAATTAGTATTGACTTAGGTGGTGGCTTTATGCCGTAGTCTTTTGATGGGTGTATTTTACGAGTTTAAATTGCTGATTTATTGTATGAATATTATTTACTTTTTGGCGGACTTAATTCACAATTTTGGCGCGGGAATGGAGCCCTTCAACATCGTTCAGGATAAATGTTCCTTCCCAGCATAGCAGGAAGGGTTAGCGGAATGGAAAGCTGAAATTGGGGGATTGTGTCCAAGACCTTTGTAGTGAAGCTCTTTTCACGGAATGAAGTGGTTGCCTGCTTTTTCAGCAGGCGAGCGTGGAATGTAGGGGAATGTGCTGAGTGGATTATTAATACTTTGGTTTCCATTTCCAATTGCATTTTGGGGCAAATAACTCTGGGTTGAAAAAAATGTCACTAATTAGGTCAAGAAATTTGTTGCTTTTTAAAAGCCCACCACAATGTTCAGGTTCTGTTGCAATAGTAAACCCTTTTATCCGCTCAAAAATCCAACTTATTAGCGGATGGTCTTTATCCAACATCGTTCTTATTTCTTCTTCTTGAAGATACGTGAATTCGAACGAGCCATCACTCAGGCCGTTATTTACTGAAAAGAAATCCAAATCAATATCAAAAAATACGGACGACTTTGACGCCTTCAGAAGCGCATCTTGAAGACCTTCATAAGTTTTGAATTTTTTGATGGTGTGTTTGTTGCCATAGGTATCTGTCAATTCTTCATCTTGCCAAGTATTTCGACCCATTTCTTGTCTACAATGCACATAAATATCGCCAATCAAGTTAAGATATGCCGCACATAATATATGGCCATCATTATTGCCCGCAAGTTTTGCCCAAGAAAATAAAGACACTTCTGCATCACTCGTTAAATCTAATTTATCTAACCATTCTCTTTCTGTTTCACACGGATAGCATAGATCCTGATGCCAATCCAATGAAACCAAACAAGGTGGATTCTTAGGTTTATTGTCTTGCATCCATTTGTTCCAATAGAAAAATGCGTAACGATGTTCTTGAAAAACTGCAAGTTCAATAACTTCTGTGTCATTTGCGGGATGAGACAGAATTTGTCTCAAAACGCCTGGTGGTTCTATATGATGAGGGTTTCTGAACTCAATCATTGGTTTCCTTTTTTGGCACCAACTTCTCTATAGCAGACAGCTCATTTACGATGCCCTGTTCCTTTAATGAAGTTTCAATATTAATTTGAACTACATTAGCATTGGCTTTCCAAACAACTTCAGTAATAAAAGCTATAGTTAACTGTACTTTTAAATCGGTCGCAAAATCAATGTTTGAATTTTTCCATTTTTCTCTTTGATTCGCATTGGCATCTTGTGTTAGATCGATTAATGAACCGTAGATTTTTCTATCATCATCTAATATGCCCAATTGATGTTCTTGCTGTTCACTAACCTCAAGTTCTTTATGTTTTAAGATAGGCAAATCGGCTTTTGGCAAAACAAACAGTACATTTTTGAGCCCTGTAGATGGTACTCTGGTAATATATTCCTCAATCTTCTGGAAGTCATCAATTCCATAAACATTAAGATTCATTGCTACCATAATATCTGTGTCCGTATCAAAACCCAATTTTTCTATCCCTTTTACTAAATCTTCTTTACGAAGAAGATACCTCTTTTTCCGAGCTGATAAAAATGCGTTGGGAATATAATAATTGATGTTCTGGTAAACTATCTGCTGGGATAATATCGTGTCTGCATTTAGATGTGGAATATCTCCAGTTGTAAATGCAGATTTTTGAAATAAATTCATTGTACCGTTTACACCGAAGGAAATAGTAGGCTCTCCTTCAAAATCCTTCTCTGAATTTTGAATACTATCAAACTTTTCTAATGCTCCAACTATTGCACCTTTAGATTTTTCATAAAATTCCCATTCTTTTTCGTAGTCAATATCCGCATTTAATCTTGCATCCTCAATAGCCTCTTCAATTGATGATTCGAGAACATCAATAAATTTTGATGACTTCTTTTTTAGCTTCTTTATCTCCTTCTTTTTCATATCATATAGTATTTAAGAGATTTTTATCTTTCAACACCTTTTTTAAACAAAACCTGAAATAGTTTATGGACTCTTGCCAACGTAGTAATTCTAACACTTCGGCTTGAGGTAATGTAGGTTGTCCTGTAAAATTGTCGTAGGTATTGTGTTCTGGCAGTTTAAACTGTCTTAGAAAAAGCAACGTCAAATACTGACAGATGTAGAATGTAACACGCCTTCTGTTTCCTAAATTATCCAATCCTGGAAAAGGGTATGATAAATCAATAGGGTAATAACCTCTGCCAAACTCATCTTTAAAACTACTGAACCACGTAAAAATCTCAGTCATATTATTTGGCAGCAGAACATATTTAGGTGGCTGGTTTTGTGTGTATGTAAATAATTTTTTAAGGGCTTCATAGTTTTTCTGGTATATCAATAGGCCCCCTAATGCCAAGTGAAACTCAAAAAAACGTTTTCTCTCGATGTCCCTTTTATCTATTAACGACTGGTTCTCATATTTCTGAGTCTCAAAATCGTAATTTGTTCCATAGACTCGTTGCAATCCAAAATTAAAATATTGATGTGCCGTACCCCAGTAATTACCCACAAACTTGGCATTGTTTGATATGAGTACAACATTTCGCCAGAGTTCTTTATAGGTCTCGTTTGAGATGGGTGTTTCAAAAATACCTTGTCCCATTAGCCATACGCCACTTACAACAAAATATTCGAGACTTTGCAAGTCTTCATTTCTACCTTTGGCAACTTCTCTAATGATTTCCCTGATACCATAGTGGAACTCGTGATTAAACTCAACTTTAAAGTTTTCAAATCCATCTGGTTTTTCTTCCTCTCTTGGTCTAATGAAGTTAGCACGGTAATTATTGAATTCTTCCGTGTAGAAATTAACCAATGTTTCTTCTAAACCTTTATCCTGTGTCCTAATGGCAAATATTGCAAGTTCATTGATAATCTTAAAATGGTATTTATCATCTTGATCTTTTTTTAGCTTTCGGTATTCGGAAATTATATAGGTAAGCAAACGTGTGGACTTGCCATTGTACAGCGAAACCTTATCTAACCAAATAATAAAAATAACAACCAATGATAATGTTAAGAATAGCGTTAGAAGTTTTGCTGAGTTTTGCATTATCCAATTATCTTTCCAAAAAAGAGGTTCACGGTCTAATATTAAGAATATAAAAGAGCCGATTGTAAAGAACAAAACCCATTCAAATACTGTTATTCTTCTTGACCTTCCCGGAAAAACACCAAAAAGTTTTGTCTGCGGAAATTCATTTTCAAAAGCATTGGCCAAATAGTTTGATGAAAACTTGTGGCCTATATTGGATATTTTATCCACGATAATAGGATATGCTATACCCAAAATTGCGATGTCGATAGCGACACAGATTTCTATAATATATTTTAATTCCATTCACATTAATTTACAATAGTTCTACCGCCTTGTACCAATAATAAAATATAGATTTATCGGGTTGGCGTTTTAATCTGTTCAAAAAGGCCCAATCCGGATTTTTAATAACCAATTCCTTTGTATCCTGATTCTCATAATATTCTATTTCAACATCCTCTTTTTGTAGAATAATAGCATTCAAATAGGCTACTTTGGCCGAAGCTGCCAATGCTTCTTCAATCCTAAAGTTCCCTGTCATTAAAAATGCGCTACCAAAGCTTCGTATGCCAGAGCTTAAATCTGCAAATTTCTTTTTCTTTTCAGCAGTTGGGTTACGTTCTCGTCTTGCCATAATAGCACAGGTATTTATGGAATCCCATAGCACATCCTTTTCATTGAGTTTCCTTTTACTAAAATCCTTGTCTGAACTTCGATAGGATAGTTCTGCTTTCGCGAAAGCTGAAAAACTTTTCTTTACCATTGCTACATCAGTAATATTTTCAAAAAGTTTTCCCAAGTCGAACAATTGCTTGCAGATTTCCATAGCAAATAACTGGTCGCCTTTGTAGTATGGTATCCCTATGGTATCTGGTGCAAAAGCTGTTAGCTTATCGCCACAAATAGCGTTTACCGAAGGCGTAGTAATCGTTGTAGCAGTTCCATCGATTGACAGCCAAGGTGTTTCAATGGGCGATTCTATAAGTTCTGGATAGTGCGGACTGTCAAAAAGGATATCCAATAGAATGGTTCCAGGAACGTTTGGATTATATACCGACTCGAACTCAAAGGTGTAATGTGCCTTTGGAACACCTTCCTTATAACTTCTATGCTCATTAAGCACATGCTTTTTGAAATGTGAATTGGCTACAACTACATTCAAAATTTCTTCTAATTTATCACGCTCAACGCTGGAAATAATATCGATATCAATAGAAAATCGGTTCCCTTCTTTTAGCAAAAGCACAAGTGATGTTCCCCCTTTGAAAACAAAATCGAGTCCTGAAACTTTTAAATGTTCGAGTAATGATAGTGCGTGAACCATTTTTTCCAATATAGTTACATCGATACCCTTATGTTCCTTTTTTGCACGGAAGCCATTCAGCCATTCCTTTTCAAAACTTTTGTTGTTAATCATATTGAATATCTTCTAAAAAATTTGAAATGTGGTTGCTTATAAATTGCTTTATTTCCTGTTCCTTTTTGCGCCTTTTGGCATAGCTGAACAACTTTGTAAAATTGATGCTATATCTATCAATTATTTTTTCGTAGATGTTTACCATTTCAGAACCTTGGTAAAAATGTAGCAGATTTTCATCTGCAAACAGGTCCACCATAATCTTTTCAAGAGTTGCAATGGGCACTACCGCTTTTTTATTCTTTATTTTTTGAATGGGTGCCCTTGTCACCAAACGTTTAATGATAACTGGCACGTTACTTTCTGAAATATAGAATTGAATTTCCTTTTCATCTGGATTTAGGAAAAAATCCATTCTTAGATTATCATTTAGATAGTAATAGAGTGAGTCTACAAACTCTTTTTCTACTTCGACGACAATCATTTGATTTGACGCCTGGTGCTGAGAAAACTCATTGAGCCATTGGGTTTCCCAAATGGCATATTTTATATCTTCAAAACGCTCATTGGTTTTACGGGCTATTTTGAACACACTATCTGATAGAAGAGGTTTATATTTAGGTTTATAGGAAATAACATAAAGTCCACGACCAATGGTTTTAATTATGTCCTTTTTCTTCAGGTCATAAATTCGCCAACTAAATGTACTCTCTTTTAGATCTGGTTCGAAATCCAGATAGAAGTTATATAGCGCATCCCTATCAAAAGAACTACGGTCTTTGAAAGCTTCTATCAATTTATTTTCAATAATCTTTGGCATAGTTAAAAATCAAAACTTTGCCAAAAATACAAAAAAGTGGTGAATATTTGAAAACAAATTTTTGCCACTATATAGATTAAGTGGTAATAATTGGAAATTAAACCTATCTAAATTCAGACAAACTTAGAATATGATAATAGCAAATACATATGTTACTGTTTTGGGTTCAATATGGAAAGGAATTGCAACGATTTCAATTTTATCTCTTCAATCACAACACCATTCTTTTCAGTCTCAAGTAATGCCCAATATTTGGATTCGTTCCAAATAAATTCTCTTGTTAGACCGGAACCACGTTGGTTTATAAATCCCCAGAACCAAAGGTCGTCCCAAACTTCCATTTCTTCAGAGGAATAATTATCCTGTAGAAGTTTATTAATTTTATGGAAATTCCACTTAATAGAGGGGTCAATACTATGGAAAATTGCTTCAATTACAGCATCTACAGGCAAGAAGATTTTTTCTTCTTTGTCAATGGTTTTCGGTGCATCGTCCCATATTGGATTTTGAAATCCATACGCACCATTATGTAAATGATAAATGGTTTTGGCAAACAATGCAGACGTTTTATTACCCCAACCTTTTTGTCTCAACATACCATAGTAAAGCGATTCATAATTATGAACATCGTTTTCTTTATCTGTTAGAAAATCGATGAATGTCTTAAAACTATGAAGCTGGGTTTTATTGGAATATACTTTTTGAAAAAAAGGTGCGAGAATATCAATTTTAGGTTGGCTTTGGGTATTCGCTACGTGATGAAGAGCTGAATATAATTTATCTTCAAGAGAATCGAACGGTGCTAAAAACAGATTATAAGAATTGGATTGCACCTTCTTATTATAAGCCCTATTTTCTTTCAAGAAATGAAATAAAGAGGATAGTTTGGAATTTGTTACTGTGTTCAAAATAAATTATTTTTCAAGAGTTACTGTTCCATTAGCATTAACCCAATAATGCCGTATGCCTATCTTATTCAACTCAGGAATAATACTGGCTGTTGCTTTTCTTATTTGTTCATCCTCGGGATGAGCAATGGCAATTTTTGCATTTGGAAAAGCAACTTTGGTTTCTAAGCATTTGATAATTGCTTTACCTAAATGGGTTTTAATCTGTCCAGAGTTGAAATAATCTCGTCGTTTTGTTGGCGAATCCTTGTGTGCTTTTGCGCCTTTTACTTCAATAAGTAATTTTTCACTTTTTCTGTTCGCAACAATATCATACCCTCTCGTTTGGCCAAGACAGAAACTTTCTATTTCATAGCCTTGTTGAACCAAATGAGGCATCAGTAATTCAATGGTTCTATTTTCCGTTAGTTTTTCCATTTAAGCTAAAATTTCACACAATATAACTGAATTAAAAAACAAATAGACTTTTTGAATGTGCTGATGGGTTTAAGGTGAACTTACTACACAATTTTGGCTCTGAAATGAAGTGTTTCTTCCCAGCGCAGCGGGAAGGGTTAACCGAATGGAAAGCTGGAATTGGGATTGTGTCCAAGACTTTTGTATTGAAGCTTTTTCCCGTAATGTAGCCATTCGCGAAATGAAGGGGAATGTGCTGAGTAGTTTACGAATACTAAATGTTTTTGTTTAAATGGTGTCCCATAAATAATTATACCATTTTTAATCCCACTTCATCTTATGTAATCTAACCGCATTAAAAATAGCCAGCAACGCAACACCTACATCTGCAAAAACAGCTTCCCACATTGTTGCTAATCCACCAGCACCAAGAATTAGAACTATTACTTTTACACCGAAGGCCAAACCAATATTTTGCCATACAATTTTTCGAGTTGAACGACCAATTTGAATCGCTCTTGCAATCTTACTCGGTTGATCTGTCTGTATAATAACATCGGCAGTTTCGATTGCGACATCGCTTCCTAAACCACCCATTGCAATACCTACACCACTTGCTGCCAAAACGGGTGCATCATTGATGCCATCACCAATAAATGCTACTCTTGTATCAGGTTGTTGCTTGAGCTCTTCAACTTCGTTCAGTTTGTCTTCAGGTAACAATCCGCCTTTTGCCCAATCGATGTTCAATTCTTTTGCAACTTGTTGTGTAATAGAGTCCTTGTCGCCTGATAGCATTATGATCTTGGAAATTCCTGAATCTCGAATTTGTTTAATGGCTTGGTGAGCATCATCCTTTAGTTCATCTGCAATGGTTACATAACCTGCAAATTTCCCATCAATGGATACCATAACGATTGATTCTACAATACCATCTGTTTCTGAAGGAACTTTTATCTTGTTTGAAATCATCAAGGCTTTGTTACCTACCAAAACTGTCTTTCCGTTGACTGTTCCTTTCAATCCCTTTCCGGCAACCTCTGAAACATTAGTCGCTTCATAATCCGAACCGTCTGCTTTATATTCGAGGATAGCCTTTGCGATAGGATGGGTGGACTGTTCTTCCATTGCTATCAGGTATTTCACAAACTCGGTTTCCTCAAATGTAAAGGGTTTGATTTCCTTTATTTTAAAAACCCCTTTGGTAACGGTACCTGTTTTGTCCATCACGACCGTATTCACTTTGGTAATTGCATCCAGAAAGGATGCGCCTTTGAACAGAATACCGTTGCGTGATGCTGCACCTAATCCGCCAAAATAGCCCAAAGGAATAGAAATAACCAATGCGCAAGGGCACGAAATCACGAGGAATATCAATGCGCGATATAGCCAATCCCTAAACACGTAATCATTTACAAAGAAGTAAGGTAAGAATGTTAAGCCAATTGCTAAGAATACAACGATTGGTGTATAAATGCGCGCAAATTTTCTAATGAATAATTCTGTTTTTGATTTTCTGGCGGTCGCATTCTGTACCATATCGAGAATACGTGCGATGGAACTGTCTTTGAATTCTTTGGTGGTTTGAACCTCAATTACACCATCGAGATTAATGCTTCCGGCAAAAACAGTATCGCCTTTAGCAATAGTATCAGGTTTGCTTTCGCCTGTCAAGGCAGCAGTATTAAAAGAACCTTTTTTTGAAAGTAGAATACCGTCAAGCGGAACCTTTTCGCCTACACGAACCTGAATCTTTTCGCCAATCTCAACAGACTCGGGACTAACTGAAATATAATCACCATCACGATAAACCAATGCCTCGTTGGGACGTACATCGAGTAAGGCTTTTATGTTACCTTTCGCACGGTTAACGGCCGCATTTTGGAACAGTTCGCCTACGGCATAGAACAACATTACGGCTACCCCTTCAGGGTATTCGCCAATGGCAAATGCCCCTAAGGTAGCGATGGACATCAATAAAAACTCGGTAAAAAAATCGCCATTTTTGATACTGTACCATCCTTCAATAATCACGGGAAATCCAACTGGAATATAGGCTACTGTGTACCACAATAAGCGAATCCATCCTTTGAAAAATGGAAAAGCATCAAAGTAGTCAATGGCAATTCCTGCTATCAACATCACAAAGCTGAAAATAGCTGGTAGATAAGTTCTAAAGTTTGAAACTTCTTTAGCGCTGCTATGATCGTGACTGTGTTCGCCCTGGTGTTCTTTGGGTTCTAAGTCACGTAAGTTTACTTTTTTCTTTTTCATAATTTTTGCAATTTCTTCTTATTTTTGATGCAACGGAAGTGCATTTATTATCCACTACACTTTTCGCAAATGCCTTTAACAATCAAATTCGCATCCTCAGCTATATATCCATCGGGCAAGTTGATATGCGGAATTTTTTGTTCAGTCAGACAAACGGTTTCTTCACAGTTGTTGCAATGAAAATGCAAGTGCAGATCTTGTTCAAGTTCGCAGTTGCAACCTGGTTCACATAATGCATATTTTGAAATGTGGGTGCCATCATCTATTTGGTGCACGATTCCTTTTTCCTCAAAAGTTTTTAGAGTACGATACAACGTAGTCCTGTCCGCTTTCGCGAAAGCGTTCTCGATGTCCGTCAACGCAACGGCCACTTCTTTTTCGGCCATATACTTATAAATCAATATGCGCATTGCCGTGGGACGAACCCCATTGTCATTTAATCTTTTTTCTATTTCTTTCATTTCTTATCGATGTTGTTTTTGATTTTTTGTGCTTTAGAATAGGCTTCCAAACCTTCTTTTGCTGCGTATGGCACTATCAATAAGGCCGCAACAGGGTCAGCCCACCACCAGCCCAGCCATTTCACGAGAAATAGGCCTATCAGAACTACCACAGTTTGATATAGACAGATAAAAGTGTCTTTAGCATCTGCCAATAGAGCAGGGCTATCCAATTTGTGCCCATACTTTCGCTTGTAGTAAATCAGAATAGGGTTCACCACTAATGAAACTATCAGTATCACGATACCTAACGTGGACCAAGTGGCAGTTTCTTGACTCATTAGTTTTGATATGGAATCATAGGATATGAATACACATATGAGAGCAAAGGATATTGCAATAACGTAAAGGGTTGTCATTTTTCTTTGCTCTACGCGCCTTTCGTCCAGACCCTTGATTTCACCGTGCAATCGCCAACCCAGCGTTCCCGCACTTATGACTTCGATAGTGCTGTCTAATCCCCAGCCTATCAAAGCCGAACTATTTGCCGTGAATCCCGCTATAAGCGATACGACCACTTCGATAATGTCATAGATGACATTCCAGATTTGAAGCGTTCTTGCTTGTTTTAGATTTTGTTTTCTCTTTTTATCCATCACATTAATGTCCTTCTTCCTCGTTTTCCCCTTTTTTCATTTCCGCCATTAAATAGTAGGCGTTATTAAAGGCATATTTGGTATTCGGTTCTTGTTCGGTCAGAAAATCAATGGCAATCCAATCGCCATCGTGTGTGCCTTTTATGATTTCCACGGGCATAAACTTCCAATCTTCGCCTTCCTTTTTTGCTGTAAATACAAAGGACTTTTCGCCATCGGCTGCAATGGCACTTTCAGGAATTGCCGTGGTCATCGAATTATCTGTTTGAATACGCCCTTGAATGTACATTCCCGGTATCAGGTTGCCTTCTTTATTTTCGATTTCTGCGTGTACGTGTATTGCTTTTGGATTCTGCTCAAAAGTTTTACCCACGGAATAAATTTCCGCTGTAAGTTCCTTTCCCGGAATAGATTGGACATTGAAGGTAACTTTTTGTCCTTCCTTTACTTTATAAACATCTTTTTCAAAAACCATCAAATCGGCGTGGACGTGATGGGTGTCCACGATTTCCATTAGGTCTGTCTGAGGTTCTACATACTGTCCCGTTTTGATGGCTACTTTTTGCACAAAGCCTTCAATGGGACTTCGCAAGGCCACACGTTGATAAATAGTGCCGTTTCTCAAGCCAGATGCACTAACATTTAATTGTTGTAATTGTGCTTCCAAACCGTTCGCCATACTTCTGGATGCCTGATATTCCGCTTCTGCTTTTTGAAAATTGGCACCGCTGCCCACACCTGCGTTATATAAGGTTTTTTGTCGTTCAAATTCTTTCTTTAAAAACTGGCTGTTACTATAAGTATTGAGATAATCTGTCTGCTTTTGGATAATATTGGGATGTGATAAATAAGCGACCGTTTGACCTTTGTTGACCTTATCGCCCTCGATAACCTCGATGGAAACCACATTTGCACCTAAAACCGAAGTTATAGTGGCTTCATTCTGTGGTGGCACTTCAAGTTGGCCGTTGGCTTGCACATAACCACCCATATTGCGCTGTGCGAGCGTGTCCACTTTCATTTGCAAGGCATTATATTGTTGTGCTGTAAGCATCACTTCTTCAGCTTCGCTTTCTGAATGTGCTTCTTCTGTTTCGGGATTATCCCCTTTGTTTTCGGCGGTTTCGGATTTGGAATCCCCACAGGCTGTTAGCCCCAAAAGCATTATTGTTAGTCCGATAACCATATAATTAGATACGTTTTTCATTTTTTTATTGCTTAAAATATTGTAGTTCGAATACTGATTTTAGATAATTGTCAAGCGCGTCCAGCGCATCCATTTCGGTGTTTATAGCATCCCGTATAATCTGCGTGAATGCTGCATAGTCCACCGCACCTTCCTTATAGGCAAGCAGCGCACCCTTGCGCTGTTCCTCGGCAAGTGGCAAGGCTTTGTCTCTATAAAATTGCCAAGATGCGTTCCATTTTTGATAGACTTGCACGGCTTGTCGATATTCGGATTGTAATTGGCGCTGGGTAAAGTCTGCATTGGTCTTTGCGATTTCACTATCAACTTTTGCGGCTTTGGCTTGACTACGCTGTGTTCCGGAAAAGATTGGGATGGAAATACCTGCTTGATAGGTGTAAAAGCCGCTATTACCATTTACCTGTTGTAGCCCGCCCTGAAGGTTGAACTTGGGTAACAAGTCAGCACGAGCTGCATCATATTTTGCCTCGGCTTCGACGATGCGCCTATGCGAAAGTCTAAGCTCAGGATGTTTTCCTAAATCCGAATCCAATCCCAAAATAACTACCTCAGTTTCGTCAAGATTTCTGGGAACTGAATAGTACGTATCTGACACCAACCATAGATTTAACTTTTGAAGGGCAATGGCATAGTCGCTTTTGGCCTGTTGCAGTTTATTACTGATTTGCAACGCTTGATTTTTAGCCGATAAATATTCCAATCTGGAAATGGCTTCTACTTCGAAGTTGAGTTGAATAGCCGTTTCAAATTTTGAATAAATGGAATCCAGCTCGCGGTACAGTTCAAATTTCTGTCTTTGTTGGTAAGCCTGCGACCACGCCTTTTTCACTTCCTGTTCTACTTGCAGTCCAGAAAGGTCGAGAGCGGTTTCAGCCAAAGCAATACGTTGTTTTTGCAGACGCTTTTTTGCACCAATACCCAATAGGTCTATATTTTGTTGCCCTACACCAACTAAAGTATAAATGCCCTGACCATCCGCAATTTCTTCGCCACCCGTAAAAACTTGGGTGTTTCCAAAATCATAGGCATTTCCTTTGAGTGCATTCTGTCGTTGAATTTCTAACTGTTTCGTTTTCAATAAAGGATAGTTTTCCTTGGAAATTTCTACTGCTCTTTCCAATGAAATAATTGGTAAAGAATCTTGAGGTTGGATTTGTTGTGCTTTCCCTTCGACTGCGCTCTGGGCAGGCACGAAACCTTCCTGTGCATTCACTTCGGTAGGCAGGGCGGATGTAAACAGAAGACAAACAACAGCCGTTGTGGTAACAAATTTTGGATTGAATTTCTTCTTCCGTTCCGACCGTTTTTCGACCCATTGGTAAAAGATGGGAAGAATAAATAGCGTCAAAAGTGTTGAAGTTATCAATCCACCTATAACCACAGTTGCCAATGGTCGCTGCACTTCAGCACCTGCCGAAGCTGATATCGCCATTGGAAGAAATCCTAAAATATCGGTAAAGGCCGTTAGCATTATTGGGCGTATCCTACGTTTCGTGCCTTCCACGATACGGTCTTTCAAATTGGTCACGCCTTCTTCCTTCAATTCATTCAGTCCGCTAATCATTACCAATCCGTTTAATACTGCTACACCAAATAGCACAATAAAACCTACCCCTGCGGAAATACTGAAGGGCATATCCCTTAACCAGAGAGCGAACACGCCGCCTATGGTCGCCATTGGGATGGCCAAATAAATCATCAAGGTTTGCGGGAATGATTTTAATGCGAAATATATCAAAATGAAAATCAGCAATAAAGCAATGGGAACCACAGTCTGTAATCGCTCGCTTGCTCTTTCGAGATTTTCAAATGCACCACCATACCGGATAAAATAGCCTGGTGGTAAATCAAGGTTTGCATCCAGTTTATCCTTAATCTCGTTAACCAAGGATTCCACATCGCGTCCGCGAACATTTACACCCACATAGGTTCTTCGATTGGTATTGTCCCGACTAATCTGCATCGGACCAGGTGTATATTCAATAGTGGCCAATTCTTGAAGCGGAATCTGTGAGCCATTCGGTAAATTGATATACAGATTCCGAATGTCACTTATATCAGTACGGTTCTGCTCGTCAAGCCGAACGACCAAATCAAAACGCTTTTCGCCTTCAAAAATGACACCTGCATATCCGCCCGCAAAAGCGGACTGCACCATTGTATTCAGTTGGTCAATACTTACCCCATACTGAGCCAGTTTGTTGCGATTGTATTTAATGGTCATTTGTGGCAGTCCAGAAGTGGCTTCTGCCCTCATATCGCCTATACCTTCAGTACCTGCAATGATTTTTGTAATCTCATCGGCTTTTGAAGCAAGTACGTCAATATCCTCGCCGTAAATTTTAATGGCAACATCTTCACGGATACCCTCTAACAGTTCATTAAAGCGCATTTCGATGGGTTGGGTAAACTCATAATTAACACCAGGAATTATACTCACGGCATCCTTCATTTTATCAATAAGTTCATCCTTGTTATCGGCGGACACCCATTCGTCTTGAGGTTTTAGAATGACGAAGACATCCGCAAAATCCATCGGCATCGGGTCTGTTGGCACTTCGGCCACACCGATACGACTTACTATCTTATCCACCTCTGGAAATTCGGCTTTTACAATACGCTCTATTTTAGTTGTGGTCTCAATGGTCTCACTTAGTGAGCTTCCGGGTTTAAGTATAGCGTGAAATGCAATATCGCCTTCATCAAGTTGGGGAATGAACTCGCCACCCATTCTTGTAAACATAAAAACGGTAAGGGCAAATATGGCGACGGCAATCCCAACAATCCATTTCCCTTTGTTCAAGGTCTTGATTAATAGCGGCTCATACTTCCGCTGTACCCATAGCACAAAACGGTCGCCCCAAGATTTTTTTTCTGTCTTGGGTGGTTTTAGGAACAGGGCAGACATCATTGGTACATAGGTCAGGCAAAGAAACATAGCACCTGTCATAGCAAATATGAACGTGAGCGCCATTGGGTGAAACATTTTGCCCTCGATTCCTTCTAACGCCAGTATGGGCAAGAATACAATAAGGATTATCAACTGCCCGAAGAAGGCGGCGTTCATCATTTTTTTTGATGCGTTTGCGGCTATGTCATCGCGCTTTTCCTTGTTTAAAGACTTCTTTTTAAGGATGTAGCTTCCCATTAAGAATACGCTGGCTTCTACAATAATGACCGCGCCATCTACGATAATGCCGAAATCGATGGCACCCAAACTCATAAGGTTTGCCCATACGTCAAAAACATTCATAAGAATAAATGCGAACAATAGGGATAAGGGGATGGTAGAGGCCACAATAAGACCACCACGCCAGTTCCCTAAAAGGAAAACAAGAACAAAAATTACGATGAGTGCACCTTCAAGCAGATTGTTGCGCACCGTGCCTGTAGTTTCATTTATGAGTTTACTTCTGTCCAATAAGGGCTGAATAACGACACCTTCAGGTAGCGATTTTTGTATTTCGTCCATCCGGTCTTTCACGCGGACAATAACCTCGTTTGAGTTTGCCCCTTTGAGCATCATAACGAGACCACCAACAACCTCGCCTTCGCCATCCTGGGTTAATGCCCCATAGCGCACGGCAGAACCAAAGCCTACAACGGCAACGTCGCTTACAGTAATTGGTATGCCATTTTCATTTTTGATAACTATTTTTCTAATATCTTCAAGGCTTCGTATCAAACCTTCGCCACGAATGAAGTTGGCCTGATGGTTTTTCTCAATGTAAGCACCACCTGTGTTTTTGTTATTGGCTTCTAAAGCTTTAAAAACGTCAGTAATCGTCAACCCGATTGCCCTTAATTCATTGGGGTCAACAGCGACTTCATACTGCTTTATTTTGCCGCCGATGGCGTTAATTTCAACAACGCCGGGAACCATTGCCATTTGCCGTTGCACAATCCAATCTTGCATTGTTCGCAAATCAGACAATGAATATTTATCTTGAAATTCAGGTTTTACTTTTAGGGTATATTGATACACTTCCCCCAAGCCTGTTGAAATTGGTCCCATACTTGGCTGTCCAAAACCTTCGGGAATTTGTTCGCGTACTTCTGTCAGTTTTTCAGAAACAAGTTGACGCGGTAGATAGGTGCCCATATCATCATCAAAAACGACAGTTACCACGGAAAGCCCGAAACGGGAAACCGAGCGGATTTCCTTAACGTTGGGCAAATTGCTCATAGCCACCTCGACGGGATAGGTTACGAATTGCTCAATATCTTCCGTTCCTAAATTGGGCGATTGTGTTATGACCTGTACCTGATTATTGGTAATATCGGGTACGGCATCGATAGGAACTTGGGTCATACTGTATATGCCAGCACCAATTAGCGCTAATGTGAGCAGACCAATAATAAATTTGTTATTGATTGAGAAATCAATGATTCTGTTAATCATAGATAAGGATGTTAATTCAGTTAAAATTCTTGTTGAGCACATTGCATAAAATGCAATGAACAACTTTGACGAATCCAATAGATGGACACGTCAAAATCAGGATATAGTTATCCTATAAAAACTGAATTATACCCGAGGGGGCTGTAATAAGGAATGTGGAATGTCTTTGCCAAGATTATCGAAATGGGCAAAGAATTCGTGAGGAATAGCAGGCTGTAGCGGTTGAAATGCAACCAATCCAAAATTTATCGTGTGAACGTGGCAGCAATGACATTGGCAAAAGGGCGAGCATAACTCACAGTCTTGATCGTGGTCGCCATCAAAGTCAATTACCGCAACAACTTGGGAATCATCTTTGCTATCATTCATATCGCTACAAGGCACAGCATTGAGTGCCAAGAAATAAAAAGATAATATGATTGTTATGAGTTTCACGATGTAAAGATAAAAAGATTTTGATGCAACTGTGTTGCAAAATGATAAAGCTGAAAAAGTCCAGTTTGAGGTACTGGACAAACCTTTATTTATTTTATGCCATAGCATAGACTTCATCGAACAGCTTTTTATCCAACCGTTCTTGTTGGCCAAAGCTTTTCTTCAAAACATTATGAAGTATTGAATTAAATGCATTGTAACCTAACCATAGGTTCGGTTCTTCATTGAGCAACAAGGCTTCATAGTTTAAGATTTCGATGACCTCACGAGATTTTTTCGACGGGTCACTGTTCTTGTCGCTACATTCATACCTGAACAATTTCGTTCTGTCAAGAATCGCCTTAACAAATTCCTGTGTATCGATAATTTTAAATTCCTTCATCTTGTCGAATTTCTTGGTAATGGCATAGAATTCATTGTCCAGAAACTTATCGAATAGATTGTTCAGCCTCGGCATAATCAAGTGCGTATTGTTCTTACTATGTTTGATGGAAAACTCAATTTCTGCTTGTGAAACGTGCAGTCCGTTTGAACATACTTCTCTATAAAATCCGAAGTGTCCAGAGGTCTTTTCGCTACCGTCATAAGAGTTTTTGAACCGAAGCATCGGCAATATCAAGTCCTTATGGTTCTTGACTGTAAACTGGCTTTTGTCGTCGATAATAAAGTCAGTAATGAACGACCTATCATTTTTGTTGATGGTGCGTTTGTGGAAGTTAAGTTGTGCATCGGTCAGCATCTCTTCAGCTTTCTTGAAGAAGAGTTGATTCGGAATGTGGCCATAGCTGTTCGATACCACATTTACGATTTTGCCATTTGAGATTATGGCATTTTCAAGCCCTCTTCGGGATTCCATCTGGGTCAGAGTTTTTAAGGATTTCATTTCGGATGGCACGAAAATTTCATCCTGTTGCAAATTTTGTAAATACATAGCTTTTGAATTTTGATTAAACAATATTTGAGCAGTACCCAAACGGAAGATAAAATCTCAGCTCAAAAGGAAACGGAATAAATAAGCGTAGGATGTTGCGTTGGCTTTATGCCGTAGTCTTTTGATGGGTGTATTTTACGAGTTTACCTTTGCGCTAACTATTGATTGATAACCCTTTCCTTATGAACCCGTCTTTCAAAACACTATCATAAAAAAGAAGAAGGGCCAGCACGAATGCCGACCCTTCTTCAAACAACAAAAGCTAATCGTTGAGTTCCTGAATTTGTTTTTCAAGAACCGTGATACGCTCTTTCAAACGTGCTTCACGCTTGTCTCTCTTCTCGGCATATTCCTTTTCTATGCCGGCAATCTTGGATTTGTAATATCCTTGCATCGCATTATAGAATGAAATGTTTGTCAGATTATTGACGTGATTGCTTTCGCCAAAATGCACTTGCTTTGTGAGCATATAGCGTATCAACTTATGGAAGATTTCCTTTTTGAACTTCTTCTTAAAATTCTCGACCATTTCAACTTTGGTCATCTTTGAAGTGTCGCCCAAGAACTTTGAGAAATACTTTTGTTGGCTCATATAGTCCACATTATTTTCAAAGAGCGATATCGAGAATGCCACCATTTCGTCTGTTGAAAGTGTCTTTTTTGTATCAATGTACTTGGTCTCACGAATCATATCAACCACTACTTCAAATTGCTTGTTGTTCTCTATTTGTTTCTTCCGGATTTCCCTCTCGTTGATTTTCACGATTTGTTCTTCAGGCGTACAATCTGCCATTTTTCTGTTGGCCAATGGTGCCGAATATTCCGTAGAATCGTTCTTTGATTTTTCAATAATCTTTACAAAAATTTCCTTGTGCTGGAATGAATCGGGATGGAACAAGATGCCGATTTTAAATCCATCTTCTTTTGCTGAATTGAATTTTTCCAATGCTTCTTTATAATTCTGCATTGCTTCATCCAATTCTGCCTTTAATTCATCTTCAGAATAATCGTAATGTTGATATTCTATCTTAATACCCTCGATTGTTGGCTCTATCGGATTCTCTATAATTTCAACATCATCCAGTAGATAGACTTTCAATCCGTTCTTTTCCAATTGTGATATAATGAGCTGATTGCTTTCGTCATCTGCCCAATACTGTCGTATTTCAGGGATTAAAAGAATATTCTCTTTCTTTGACTTTTCAATCAGGTTCAAGAACGATTTACTTTTCTTAGTTTCAAAACAGGCTGATTTTGTACAGACCATTTTTCCTTCGCCGAACAGATTGCCTTGATTAGCTGCATTGAACGGACACTCAACACAAGACCCAGCTTTCGGGACCAATTTTTTGTCATTTACATCAAAAGATGCTTTTTCCAAATCGTAAGTCTGGTCTTTAATCATCCTGTTTATCTGATGTGCACTAAAATCCTCGCCCATCGTTTCCAACATCATCTGCTGTTCTTCCGGTTCAAAGAGCGCTACACCTACACCCAATGATATGGTCATTTCGCCATTGCGTACAAAGTGCTTGAAACCGTCAATCAATCCAGCCAGTTTAAGTCGCTGTCTGATGAAGTTATCCGTTCTACCCAGCCGCTTCGCAATTTCAGTAGGTGCATATTTCTCACTTAGGTAAGCAATCGCATCGGCTTCTTCGGTCGGTTCGACATCCTGTCTTTGCAGATTCTCGATAATCTGAACTTCCAGAACATCATTGTTCTCATAAGTCCTCACGATACAGGGTATCGTTTTCTTTCCTGCCAATTTACTGGCACGATACCGACGTTCGCCCATCACGATGACATATTGACCATTTAGTTGTCTTATCGTGATTGGTTGCAACACACCGTGCTTTTGGATACTCTCAGAAAGCTGCTTCAATGCATCTTCGTTAAACGTCTTTCTCGGTTGTTCAAGGTCAGGCTTGATTTTACCCAATGGTAAGTTCTGAATTTGAAGTAGGGATGATTTCTTTCCGTTTACTTCTTTCTTGGCAGTAGATTTCGCTCTACTGCGCTTCTTTGTGGTACTCGCTTTTGTTGTCATAATACTCAAATTTTTGATTAAACAATATTTGAGCAGAAACCAAACGGAAGATAAAATCTTGGCTCAAAAGGAAACGGAATAAATGAGTAGGGGAAGAAGCGTTGGCTTTATGCCGTAGTCTTTTGATGGAAGTATTTTACGAGTTTACCTTGCGTATATATTGTATGATAATAAACTTCCCTTACGAAGAAGTAGGGTGGTGATTAGATAAAATTTATTATTCTGATAGTAAATTCATAAGGTTTATAAACAAATAGAAGAACTTAACATCAATAAAAATGTTGCCTTCAAAATAGCAAAATGTTGTACCTATGTTGTACCAAGTCATAAAAAAAGCCGAGATTTTCATCTCAGCTTTTTTAGTACCGAAGGCGGGAATCGAACCCGCAAGCCTTGTGAGCAATGGATTTTGAATCCATCGTGTCTACCAATTCCACCACTTCGGCATACTATTTTTTCCTTCTCAAATCTGGATTTTGAATCCAGGATTAGCGGTTAATGAATTAATCTTTGGGCAGAGAGTACCTAAGGTCAGTTTAGAAGACAAGACATCTGACAAACCTAGGATTGAAAGATCGATTGTTCCTTGTCCTCATTGCCAGACACTTCATGATGGAAGAACATGGTCATCCAAAAATGGAACCGCATTTAAAAATTGGTTTGGGTTGTATTGTTGTAATTGTGGAGATACAATCCCTTGTTTAATTAATGTATGGAGCTATATAATTCTTGTTTTGACATATCCATTTTGGGGTTGGTTTAGAAAGAGTTTGAAAGTAAAATGGCTGGAGAGACAACCGGAACGCCACGAAAATATTGATATAAAAAATATCCCGAATCCCCTAAACAAAAAAAGTTGGATTACAATAGGATTAAATTGGGGAGCTTTTATGTTTTTAATAATGTCGGTAGGCTTTCCATATTTTGATGGACAGGATATTACATGGAAAACTTTATTGTCGGGAATCGTGATATGGACAATTGGCGGACTTGTATTTGGTTATACTATGAAGTTATTCATGAATAAGATAATCAATAAAAAAGGTAAAACTACAGCTGCAAATCATTCGTGAGTTAAAGTTTCAACCCACGATTCTTCAACGCCTTATATTACTGAAACTCCTTTAAGCTTATTAGATTTTTATCGGCGTGCCAAATGATGCTTTACCTCAAGTTTCGATTATTTTTGTAGCAGCATCCATCTTCAATTTTTAAATATGTCAAAAACTACCTACAGAAAATGCGCCAACTGTGGGGAGATTTCATTGAATCAGGATTACTGTCCTGCTTGTGGTCATATGATCAACATAAATTTAAAAAGGGAGTCGGAGCGTATAAAAACAGCCAGCGAACGAAAACAGAAATTAGAGACTACGAACAAAGAAAATCCTGTGAGCCTATTCTTTGAAAAAGTAAAGAACCACGACAATTTTATAATTAAATATGTAGCTCGCTTTTTTTATTCCATCTGGATTATTGTTGTGATTGTAGGTTCATTTTTAGCCTTGGTATTTAGTTATATAGCTGCCTAATATTATCAAACGATTTATGTTCCTAATTTATGTGAAGCGTTTTTATTTCCCTGTTTTCTTAGTTCTAGCATCAGTAGTCTATGGATTTCAATACTATTCATACCCTTTGCCTAACTTGATAAATAATTATCTGAACGATCTTTTGTGTATGCCGGTTGTTTTAAAAATTTGTCAATATACCGTTTGTCTAATTCGGAATGATAGGAATTTAAAAATCCCATTTGAAATAGCCTTTTCGCTGACCGTTTTATATGCAATTTATTTTGAATTACTTCTTCCCAAAATCAACCCACGTTACACTGCAGACTGGATTGATGTAGTACTGTACTTTACAGGTCTTCTGTTTTTTCTTTGGATCGAAAATATTAAATCAGATAAAATCACTAATTCTGATTTTGGATGTAAATCCAATCATAATGATCTAGGTAGAAATAAGGGGGAATAAGCGTAATCGTTTACCCAAGACTTCATCATCTTACTCAAATCAATCCTTCAAATAATATTTCAATCCTAAACTAAAGCTGTTGCTATAGAAGTTTTTCAGTGTGTAGAATTCTGCTCCTGCTTTGATCGTAAAGTAATCGCTCACGGGATAGGACAATGAGCCACCATATCTTTGGAAACTGTCAGAGAAGGTATCTAAAAACGCTGCTGCACTCAAGTCCGCCTGTACTTTAGTTTTGAGATTATTGTATTTATAAGAAATACCTCCACCACCGTAAAAACGTTCCTTTATAGTCCAGTATGGGAATCCACTGCGTTGATCTGTATTTCCTAACATTCCCGCAGTTTCTACAAAGGGTGTAAATGTAGAGCTGGTACTTGCTTTTAGATTGTAACCTAGTTTTGTGAGCAGTAATCCATCAATAGCGCCATCTGTATAGTAGTTTCCCTCTAATGTCGCCACAAGGTTAAAGTTATTTCTTAACTGCAGTTCTTCATACACTGATATCTGGCCACGGTAAATATTGAGCGCATAGGATGGTCCTGTAATCGCCGGTTTAAAACTGGCTTGAACACTACTGTATAAACTGTCGATCGATATGGAAGCACCAGCATCCAGTTCATAAAATAGGGTCTCATCATTCAAGGCATATTCCACTGTTCCGGCAACCGTATAATTGAATTTCTTAGGAAGCTCCTTAGTAGCAAACCCGTATCTGGCACCTATCAGCTGGAAATCAAGATTGGCTGGATCGCTTTCGTTTACCGCAATAGAGTAAGCAGCAGTTTGTGTAATGCCATAAAAATGTTTGTTGCCTTTTGAGTCTGTCGTTCCATAGAGAATTTGATTGTTCAAACCTGTAGGAGTGAGCCTGTCGGTAATCATGTTACTTTGTGATTCAATAGTATCCGCATTTTGCAAGCGTACTTCCTTCACTAGCAATTCTCTGGTTTTAGGGTCCAGATCTGAAGCATATTTATCTAGAATAATAACTTTTTCTTCTGGGGTAGCATAAATAACAGCCAGATTCAATCGTTTCAACACGTCTACTTTATCGATTGCATTTAATTGCTGAGTCAGTGCAAAAGCCTTTTCATAATTGGATTGCGCTAGATAGGTTTCAATCATGAGTTTTATAGCGGCCGTATCTTCTGGGTGTGTCGCATTGTAGGCTAGAAATTCTTGTTCTAATTTTTTATAATCACCTAATTCATAATACCACTGCAAAACATCAGTTTGAGGAATTTCAATAGAACATTTTGACCATTCTAATGCCTTCCTGTAAGCGCCTATGTTTGAAAATGCATAAGCAATATCAGCACTGGATGCTGTCAAATCAACATCTTCACAAGGAGTTTTATAAGCAAGTTCTCTCAATGCCCTTTGTGGATTATTAGCAAGTAAATAATTTACATAAGCTGGATAATCGCTACTTTTTAGAAATTCAAATTCGCCAGTTTGAATACGCCATTCCACGATATTAGATGCTGCTATAGTGCTGCATTTTGACCAATTTAGGGCTTTTTGATACAAATCTTTATCCGCATAGGACCAGGCAATACGATCAGCAATAGGAGTTAGATCTGCATCGGTACAAGCTGCTTGGCTGCTTAGATAATTATGTGCTTTGGTAACATCATTGTCCATCAAATAATTGAGCAACGTCCGTTTTACACTTGGATCGTTTTCAGTAAATAGTTGTAGAATCGCCTTATCTGGAGTCAATCCTTTAATGATTTCTTCAGCAAAATAATTTGCATAATCCTCCTGTAATTTCTCATCATCAGGATAAAGTTTCATTTGCCGCTCCATCCATGTTTTACGAATGTAGAGATAAGGATAATCACTATTTTGAGTCAGCTTTCGCGAAAGCGAAATCAATTGATCATCATTGGTTATTTGATACCTTTTTTCAAGAAACGACCATATTGCATATTCTTTATTTTGCCATCCCAAATAAGTTTTCAATGCGAGCCAGTCCTCTTCTTTATAGCTGTTGCTGGTAGAAATCTTATTTTTTAGAAGTTCCACTACCTTATCTAAATCGCCATTTGCGACATGATAGGCAATTTCTTCATTGATATTATCAAAAATCAATATCCCGCTTTTATAATCAGCAAATTCTTTTAGCAACTTTTCTTTAATACCGCCTAAGCTTTTTGAAACAGAATTTTTAGATAATTGAAAAGCCAACTTTGATTTAGGAGATTTCAACGTGTATAAAAACCCGTCAACGATGGAAGTTCTGGTGAATTTAATTTCTTGTTCTTCCAACTGTTTCTCAAAAGATGGGACGTTTTTGTTTTTAATATAAGTCATCCAGAACTCCTGATCAGACCAATTACTTTTCACCTGAATTTCTTCTCTCGAGGAATCAAAATCAACCCTAGATTTACGCCAGGCTTTAGTAATCTCAACGGCATCTTGAGTAGTTTTATAAGTGAGTGATGGATACTGGACACGGGTTTTAATCAAATATTTTTCAAATCTACCCAGCAAGCCTAAAGATCCATCTGCCGAATTTCTCCAGCCATATCCTTCTTTATTTCGGAATTCATAACTACCTCTACTTGCCGTATTCTCTCCTTGCGGAATTTGATAAACATCGTCAGGATGCAAAAAGTGATTCCAGATTCCAGTATAAAGGAACGTGGATTGATGGACAAATACAGCAACATCGTCTAAGGTAAATCCACTGGTCAACCTAGGGAAATCATAGAAATAATCATTATAGGGTTCAGGGTCAAACTCCCGGGCGCCGCCATCTTCAAATTCACCCATATAAAGACTGCTCATGATACGCAGTGAAGGCATGCCTATGGTCAAAGCATCGATTCCAGCATGGTCGATGTCATTTGAGGGCGGTACATAAGTAACTGGAAGCTCTCCAAAGTTTGAAGCCATCCATTTCTTTTCTGCACTGCGCAAGGCGATTTCCATGACCTCTTGATCGGGCCATTCTTTTATTAGTAGGGATTGATGGTTGTACCCATGAAAACCCAACTCATGTTTTTCCTTGAGTACAGATTCCATAAGAAGATCTGTTGCGCTTCTTTTGTTCCCGTTTCTATTTATTACGGTAGCGTCCCATTCTGGAAAAAGAAACGGAGGTTGTTTTTTACCACGGTAATCAAATGCTGGTACAGCTGTATATTTGAGTTGGTATTTAGTAGCTAGTTTGATCATATCAGGCCACCAGACATCTTGATAGAAAGCTGATTGTGATAGGTCCAATTCCGTCTTAATCGGTTCTAAAAAGCTGGGATAAAGAGGTGCTGGGAAATCATCTAGAAATACCGTTCCTACATTAACAATGGGGTAAGGAACGAATTCCAGCCCATTCAAAATGGAAGCGAAATACAAACCTCGATCTTGCTTCTCTGCACCTTGATAGGTATTGAAACTGATCACTTGTCCCTTGTGAATTTTATGCCTGATAATGACCGGAAATTTGGGATCGTTAACAGCCGTGGCCAGCACATCTATGGTAGGCAGAAAGTTCTCTGCCTGTAATCCAAAGTGCTGTATGTAATTGTCATAAGGTGTATTTTTTATTGCGGGAATCAACTCCTCCTTAAAAATATAACTGCGAGCGGTTGTATTTACTGAAAAACTAGAATTGCGTTTTACACCGCTTAAGAAGCCAAAGTTATCATCCTCAGACATATTCATAAAAACCAAAGTATTCCCACGAGCCACAAAAGTGATGATGCTATCCATCGCTATCTCACTAATTCCCTTCCCGTTTTTTAGAATCAGAACTTTAGTAGTTTCAGGGATTTCTGGGGCTCTATTAAATTCCCCCAATCGCAATTGCTGGTAAGGTATTTTAGTATAGTTGATGGTTTTCCTAATCTGATCATTGTAATTTTTGCTTTCGCTGTCGTTTGAATCTAGCAGGTAACTTACAAGAGGTCTTTTGCTGTCCCTGTCGTATTCAATTCTAGTGACATCTAGAACCTCTTTATCTGAAGCACAACTTAATGTGAAAAGTATGAACATCAAATACATCAACGCACTAGCCTTACTATGATATGAAGCTTTTATAGAACGGATCATATCAGTAAGTCTTTAACTTTAGTAGCATTGGGTTCGTTCACAATCTCGTAAACCGTAATTCGAGGCGTTTTATAATAAATGTTTATTTCTCGGCCTCGTTCTCTCAGAACGTTGATGATGTGGGAAGCTTTAATTTGGTCTTGGGTTTTAAGATCATTCTGTTTATTTGCAGAAGAAACACGATCATACATAAAAACAAAAGTGCTTTGTGGTAATACAACTTCTGGGTTTGACTTTAAGTAGAAGTGATCATCTTTGTAGGTTTGATATTGCTTATCCTTATCTAAGTATTCTTCATTAAAGGTATCGTAGTCCAAAAAGAAATGCTTCAACTTACTCAATTTAGCATTTTTGCTATTGTGAACTACCACATATGAAAACGGAGATAGATCAGAATTCATCTGGTCATAAACCTTTACAATGTCAGAATTCACCGGATTCTTTTTAGGGTAGTCTGTTAATGTATTTCCAGTAGTTAGTACTAAAACGAGTATGGTCGCTCCAGCTGCCACAACTAGTTTTGCATTAAAACTAAGCGGATCTGTCTTGGTAAAATATGCACCGGATATATAAATAGTGTAAACCCATCCAGCAATCAGCATGGGTACAAAAATGGAAAGCAGCTGGTTGAGCACGTCCTGATCTATAAAAAACAGCTCGAAGGATGGAAGTAAAAAGAATATGAACATCAATAGCGAGAGTATATTCAAGCCCTTATAACTTCGATTTTTTAAGTACGCAAAACTTGTTGCCAGTACGAGCAAACCAGAGGCAATCTGATATATTAAAATCAGATCTGACACAGGCACTATTAATTGAGGGGCATAAGTATAGGTGCTAATTTGATAAAGGTTCGTTTTTAGGTAATACACTAATGAATATTGCTGGACGACAGCAGCGATTCCTAAAATTACGAGAGCAATCGCAATCGCACTCAAATAAGAGAAGATAGACATCGTGACCCTTTCCTTGTTACATTTCCAGTTATGTAAAGATGTGATCAGGATAACTACCGGTAGAAAAAAGATACCTACAAATAGATTTGTGAACAGTACAGCTAGAGCGAGTACAAAGAGAGTGATAAAATGATGTTTCGATTTTGCAGGAAGTTCTGCAGGATCGACTAAATAAACTAGGAAGGGAAGTGCCAGAGACATCGCCAAAAAAACAGATTTAGGCTGCGTCATTAAATTAATATCTAACGGTAATAATATGTAAAGGAACATAAAACTCAAAGCAGCTACAATTCCTGATGCGATCGTATCGCGCATTAATTTGTTGACGCTCCAGAAAATGGAAACGGTCAATAATGCGGTCTCAATCAAACCGAATGATGTGATCGCCACAGCATCTGTAATTCCGGTAATATCACTGTAAAAATTAATGACCGCTACGTGGCCCATCATGACGCCGTCATTGAAAAACCAGTGTTGAAGGGTAATATCCTTCATGTTTTGCAGGTCTGCATACCACAAATCGCTAAGCAAATAGGTGTCAAACAGGAAAAAATAGTATCGAGATCCCATGGCTAGCAAGGCAAGAAACACAGCAATCAGCGATTGATACTGTAAGCCTTTATTTTGGAACCTATTTTCCACAGAAACATTCGAATTGATGGCTCTTTTATTCTGCTTGTTGAAATTTTTAGCTCCGATAATGCGCTGGCCATATTCCACACTTTTAATGGTATAGAGGATACTGCGCCTCCTGATTTTAGCCAATTGCCGTTGCAATGGTTTGCTAAAGTTGAGATTCATGAAACGCAATAGAGACAACGCCATGAATATGATGATGATGATAAAAAGATCGTAAGAGTCTATCTGTGTTAAAAACAAGGAAGCCAGCACCAGTGCAGTTATCAGTAAAGAACATCTTAAAATGAAATAATCCAGCCCGCGCCGTTTAGAAACCTTTCTAGAAGAAATTATATTGATATAATACGCAAGCGCCAGGAATAGGAACAACCTAATAGGTCCCCAGATCATGGAAGGCGTATAAAATAACTCTACATTTTTCACTTAAATACGGGTGGTTTTTGAAGGTCAATCTGACCTATGAATACAGGAAAATCAGTTTTAGAAAGGCGCTTTTCAATAGCAACCTTCATTTTTTTCGTTTTGGCATATTCGATCAGTAGAAAAGGAACATCGGTAGCTTTTCTTGCGGTGTCGATTTCTGTTAAACGATCTTCAAAACCTTTTTTGGTGCGCAAACGATACGTGTCATTTGTGAAATTATAATCACTAGCAACACTTTCCACCGCTACAATATCAATGTATGGACTCGTTTCCTTCAATATGAGCAACCCAGCATTTTGCATAAGTACGCTTTCGCGAAAGCGGGATTTCACATCTTGTAAAAAACTGAGAAGAGCCTCCTTTTTTTCGGGAGTAGGTCCCCAGATGGTGTAGTTATCAATATTATCCAGGAATATTCCATCAAAACCTTTAACAGCTAGGTGTTCCTCAATTAACGACATTAAAGATTCCCTAGTTTTAGGTGCGCTGATGTCCAAAACGTAACTGTTCCAAATATCATTTTTCGCTAGAGTTTCGGTTTTAATAGCAGCATAGTGGGAGGCAACCGCGCTAACTTCTCCCAAGCTTATGTAGGCAAGAACTTTTTTATTTTGTGATTTGAGAACGCTTACATCTGCCGCAGTAAATAAAATAGGTTCTACCACCACATAATCTAGCCCGCTGATCTCTTGCGGGTAAAAATCTCCATAACAAAATAGGGCAGACTGCTGTGCAGTAAGCGCTGTGCGACATGATGTGAACGCTGCTAAAAGAATCATTAGAATAATATTAATAGGCCGCATAATAGTAATAATCAAGTTTATTGAAAAAACGCCGAGTTATAATCGTAGTTAAAATAGCAAACAATAAGGAGCCTACAAGCATTCCTACTACTGCATATTCATAAGAAATCAATCGACTTAATACGGCACCTACCACAAGGTTCACTGCTGTGACCACCGTAATGACTAGCACCGGCCGTTTGTTCCTATTGAGGGTATAAAGGTAAAGTACGTTAAGCATGCCCAAGGTCAGAAAAAAGTATCCCACACCACCTACCGCACATACCCAAAGACTTAAATCAGAAAGCTGGTCTGCAAATGCTGCCTCATAGCCCCACGATTGAGTAATTAGTAAATATAACAAGACGGCACTTGCGATACCACTAGCAAAAAAGATGCCCAGCTGATTAAAATAATGCCTTGACATCTTCTTATTAAATAGTGGTGCATTTAGGAATGATGTTGTTCTCTGGTGGAAATCAAGAAAGCGGGAAAATGCAGATATATTATATTCTAATACTCCTGCCAATAAAAAGAAGATAATGATGGCGAGATCCATCCCTATCTCATAATCAGATTCATAATAAACGACATACGGTAACTCCCTACCTGTATGGCTAGACCATGCGACCAGCCGGTCCATAAATACAAATATGTAGATTAAAGTACCGTAGAAAAAGTAATTGATATTGCGATAGATTGCCAGTGTGAACTTAGGCGTCTTGTTTGCAAACCCTTTTTCAGAACGTATCAATTTTTTAAAAAAAAGATAGAGGTAAAGCAGTGCTATAAGTGCGCTTACCATAATTCCTATCCAGTGAATTATATACACATGCAGGTTGCTGTAAAAAAACAAAGATAATGAGAGCAAGGTTCCAGCGAGTATGGAAACAGAGATCATCCAGCGCTGTTTGATGGTATATAAAGGTGCTATTGCGAGAAGTAAAAACCCGATGAGCAGTGCATAAACGAATACTATAGCTATAAATAAAAATGGGTATAATCTGATAAATGAATTGATCACGGCGATTATCAGAAATACTACAAATAAGGACCTTACCCCAATGCGTAACAATTGTTTTATGGCATAATAGGTCATGGGATAATCCTGGTTGTACCAATAAAAGGAAACTTGCTTTCCTACTACTTGAACCAGACCACCGGTTCCTACTAGTCCTAAAATGACACCAAAAACAACAGCGGTACTCTGTAGGTCATTAAAGCCTACAAATGTCCAGAGCGAAAAGCCAAAAAAGATGATGGCAGCAATTTGAATAACAACAGGAAATAAGTGAAAAATCCCGGTGCTATAATCCTTTACGAATAAACCCGCCCTACCTGTGATGTAGCTGTTGATGGAAATGCGATCGTAGCTTTTTTTATCGGCGATTTGTTGATTCTTGTTCTTGAGTTGGTAGTATTCTGGGGTGCTAAGTTTTGTAAAAATATAGTCGGCAATGGCTGTGATAGATTCAAAACCATAGTCTGTGACGATATCTATGTCACGTATTCCCATGGATTCAATGGTTGCTACTACCACACGCATATTCACGGGCTTGCCGTTGCGGGCTTTTACCGTAGTAATTAATTGTTCCAGCGCAATCTTGTGGTTTTCCATCATTCTATCGATGACTTAATGGATTCCCGCGGCAATGCATGTATTTCCTGGTAAACAGTTTCATATTCCGCTATGAATTTATCAACGGTAAAGTTTTCCAGAATACGCTTTCTTCCATGATCACTCATTTTTTTACGCAAGGGCTCATCCGTTAATAATCTAATGACAGCTTCACCGATCTCTTGTGCATCTTTAGGTTTACATAAAAATCCAGAATCGGGATCGAGCGCTTCTTTTACACCACCTACATCTGTCGCTACGACAGGAACACCGCTAGCCATAGATTCTATAACAGTATACGGAAAACCTTCAGAAATGGATGTTAGGATGGATATATCACCTTCGGCAAACAATAAATGTGCATTCTCCCTAGAGCCCATTATTTTAAAGTTTTCCTTCAGACCTAACTCTGCAATTAGGTTCAGGCATTCTGTGGTGTATTCAGGTACCGCTTTATCATCACCATAAACGAGGTATTGAACGTTGGGAACTTCCTTTTTTGCGATAGCGCAACTTTGGATCATCGTAAGGATATCCTTGAGTTCAAATATTCTGGCAAGAGCCACTACTGTGGGTATCTTTTTCAGAGGTTCTGGTTTGGGTCGTGGCGTGAATTGGTCCGGATCTATACCATTGTAGATCACTTGAATCTTAGCAGGATCTGCACCGTACCACTCTTCCCATTTGCGGTTGAAATTATTGACTGAAATAATGCGATCTGCCTTATAATAGCTCAATCGGGCAATAGCTTCCGAAAATTTAATCAATAGGTTTTTAAGGAAAAATGGAAATTCAGAATTATTCAATGCCAGCAATCGCTCCCTAATAAAAACGCCGTGTTCTGTCAAGACAATTTTAGAACCATATTTATAGTGCGCTATCAAGGCAGGAATTATAGGAAACCCGCTAATGGTAACGTGGCAAATGTCCACTTTGGGAACGTCCACAATCGCTAGTGGGATCAAAAATCTATACATCCACCGCATCCCTATCGTCATATCCAGCATAGTGGCAGCTGGGTTGCGTTCTGGAACAATTTCAGACTCGATAATCTTACGGTACATCTCCCATACCAAGACATTACGCATGGTTTCCTTAAAATCATAATCCTCAAAAAACAACCACATCTTTTTAAAAATCTGGTCAAGCTTATCTAGATCTTGTTGATCGCTGTAAATAAAACGCAACAATTTCTTAAAGGAAGGAAGGAACCCGCGTTTTATGGCGCGAGTGGTAGTCCACTCCTTTTTGCCTACCGTTTTGTAATACTGTTCACCATAACTTATGTAGTCATAGGGCTCATCAGGCGTCCACAAAGGCACTTGAATAACCTCTTTTATGCTTTCTGGTAATGTATATTTAGGAACCGTTTCATACGCGGCATTGACAGAATATAATGTGAAGTCAACCCCTCGGGTCTCGCTGCATAAAATCTGTGCCCATGTAGAAACACCGCCACCATTAAATGGGTAGGTTCCTTCCGTCACAAGCATCACTTTGAGGTTTTTAGACATGGATTTAAAGATAGGGTGAGGATCCAGTTTTTAAATTTTTACAAGCTGCAATGGTACGGATTCTTTGTCAATATATAAATTAATAATTATACGACAGATAGCGGTGACAGCCCCTTTTTGTAGCAGTTTTAATTTAGTTGGTGGCAGTACAAAGCACTATTGATAAAATTCTATTCAGATATAAAATGGGTATTTCGCTTTCGCGAAAGCGAACTTGCCATCAATCTTAAGATCATCAAGAAGCCTAAAATAATGTCAAAATTAATTCACAGCAGTCCAGGCGTTACATTGTAGCCTAATTTAGTGTAAAAATAGAAAAGATGAAGACGCGTCAAATAGGAACTACAGATTTGAGAATGCCACCTATCGCTTTTGGCTGTAATGTGCTGGGATGGACGATGGATGAGAAAGAATCGTTTGAAGTCCTCGATAAATTGTTTGAAATGGGGTTCAATTACATGGATACTGCCGATGTTTATTCCAGATGGATTGACGATCATGAAGGTGGTGAAAGTGAGCGCGTGCTAGGAAAGTGGATGAAATCTCGTGGTTTGAGAGATAAGATCATTGTAGCAACTAAAGTAGGAATGGACGTGGGTCAGGGTTCTATCGACCTATCTAAAAGCCACATTAAAAAACAAATTGATGCCAGTTTAAAAAATCTGCAAACCGATTATGTTGATTTTTATTTCTCTCATAAATATGATGAAAGCACTCCGGTTGCAGAAACGCTAGAAACATACGCCCAATTACAAAAAGAAGGGAAATTACGCCATATCGCAGCTTCTAATTTCCCGATGGAAAAATTTAAAGAATCTGTGGAGTATTCGAAAGAACATAGTTTGCCTTCCTATCAAATCTACCAGCCAGAATATAGCCTTTTAAACCGCATCGATTTTGAAAAGGAGTATCAGGAATACGTAATGAAAAACGATATTTCTATCACTAATTACTGGGCACTTGCAAATGGTTTTTTAACTGGAAAATACGAGTCAAAGGAAGATATAAAAGGAACTTCAAGAGCAAATAACCTAGAGCAATATTTTACAGAACGTGGCGAGCGTATTTTACATTCCCTGAAAATCATAAGTGAACAAACCGGTATCTCGCAAGCAGGTGTAACCATTGCATGGACGATGGCGCAACCTGGGATCACCGCACCTATTGTAAGTGCAACTAAAAAGTCCCAACTCAAGGCATTTGAAGAAGCAGTGCAAACTGAATTGTCAGAGGATCAAATCACCGTTCTTAATAATGCTAGTATCAAACACGAGGAAGACGATATTTAAACCCGTACAATTTCAAAAGCAAAACCACGCCTGGAGGCGTGGTTTCTTATTTATTGATTTAACGATTGATCGTAACGGGTTACGATATGCGAGCGCCTTATTTCTTAGGAGCTTGCTTTGCAGTTTTAGCAGCAGCTTTAGGCTGTGGCTTTGACTGAGGCTTAGCAGGCGCAGCCTGCTTTTTTTGCTGTTGTGCCATGGTATATGACTTTAAGATTAGCATACTAAAGGTAGACAGATTTGATATTAGAACGAATTCTCATTAGCGATAATTTAACTAGAACCTTTATTCCAAATTTGACAGATCAAAAGTCTAAGTAATTATATACCAGCCGAATAAAATGTCGAAATATGATCAAATGAGAAGTCAAAGTAATTAATTATAAAGTTTTGTAGCGATGTGCAAACATTCTCAAAGGATCATTTAAGATATGTAAGTTCACCCAATAGGCACGGTATTCAAATTTTGCCAGTTTCAAAAAATGATTTTCTATACAGGCGATCAAGTTGAGAATACATAAACATCAGTTTTATAATCTCAAACCTATTTTATTTCTTGAATATCTAAGATGATGAAGCTTCACAAAAAAAACTGATTCGGTAAATGGTTTTAGGAAGGTTTGAAATAAACAGCTGTTCACTAGAAGAAATCTAGTAACCTAAAATTTCTGAAGATTCAAAATAAAAAAGAACCCTATTATATTTAGGACACCTCTAAATTCAAAACAGAAACAAAAAAAAGCCTGAAGATTCCTTCAGGCTTTCTAAGCTCTTAAATAATCTTAATTGGGTTAGAACCTAAAGCCAGCGGTAAACAGGATCCTGCTATCCTCATCACTCACATAGTATCCTACGTTTGCAGTGATGGCCTTGAATCCATTGATAAATATGGAACCACCATAACTGTTATGCCACTTATCAGAATTATCATTATCATTCCAAACTCTTCCATAATCAAATCCAGCGGTAACTCCTATACGAATAGGAACAAACGCAGTTCTGAACTGTGTAATACCTACACGCAGATCTGTAGACTGGTAAAACGAAGTTTGACCCAAGAACCTTTCATTTCTAAAACCTCTCAGGCTTTCATTTCCACCTACGGTTGCAGCGTGATAAAACTCATAACTATCGCCTATGATAAAGTTGGCTTGAGCTTTTGTAGCGATAGCTGCCGCTCCACTTTCATGTATCGGGTAGATAAAAGAAAGTGTAGGTTGTACATAGGAAAACTCGTTATTGAAACCATCCTCAATATTGCGTTTGTATCCAGCAATAAGTCCAGCCTCCATCCCACGACGTGGATAGCTTATCAGACCTTGTTTATTATTATAATTCAAACCTACCTCACCACCAGCATATAATTGTCTTTCAAATACACCAGATGCAGGCGTAAAGAACTGCTGTGCAAATCCATTATTTTCATCATCCACTTCATTAGACTCTAATCGTGCAGAAATATGAGCGGTAAAATCATCGTATTTCTTATACTGCAGAGAAGGCTCGATATGCCATTGTTGAATCTTAGTACGGTTGAAATCCATGTCAACAGCATCGTCATCGTAAACCGTTTCGTTTCCTATCCCAAAAAAGTTAGTTGCATAGTTATCTGTGGTGTACCTCGCATCAAAACCTAGATTCCAGTTGTAAAAGACATGAGCAAACTCTCCGTAATATTCCAATTCAATACCCTGCGTGGCAGAATAGTATTTGGCTGCAAATTTATGTTGGGTTGTAAATGGATTGCGTTTCAAACGATACGTAGTGTACGTATCAGAAACACCTACTTTAAAACCAGCATCAGGATCAAAGCCTACACTAGGAAGAATGACATTGTTAGAATAAATGCGCTTCTGTGGATCGTAGTTATTGATGTCATAGGAATCTGATAAAAACGTGCTAACGGGAGTTTTAAAGGTATTTTTTTTAGAAGCATAATCATACACTTTGACGTTTCTTCTATTTTGAATATCGTAAATATCATTCTCCTCACCACCAAAGATTTTCAACTTGATGTAGTTATTTCCATCACCGGTAACGTTGATAGAATCATCACCATCAAGTCCATATACCCATACTTCCTTAGTCAAATCCTTTGAATAGGTGTTTTTAAATAGGATGGTATCATTTTGCTTTACGGTAATATTCGTAACACCGTCTTTCTCTCTTAAAATATCAATGGTATTGTCCTTTGTAGTGGCTACAATGATTTCATACTTCTTAAAGTACTCAAAATAATTCTTCGCAATATCTACGAGATTCTCCCGGCGTAACTTTAGAACTTCTTTAATCTTATCAGTATCCTCATCAGTAGTATCAGGTAATAAGTTTGCGAAAGCATTGTCAATCACATCATCCGTTAAGTTTTGTTGAATAAACTCTGCCTGGTTTTTCCAGTCACTCCAGTCGGCTCGATTGATAAAGCTCTTATCTAAATAAAAACCAGCGTTATTGAATGTTTTTATGTTTTTTATTTCGGGCGCATAGGACTGCATATTCCTAGCAAGCGGTGCTCCTAACTTCAGGATAGCAGGAAATACTCCATCGTACTTAGGAAAGGCTTGATCACGATCTCTAGGTATAGGAGTGTACAAATTAGTACCATCTTTCTGTTCTTTCATCGCCCAACGCCATTGATCTGCATGACGGTCCCAGTCACCTATCAACATATCAAACAGACGCGCCTTTAGATATTCTGCTTCATCAACCCGTGCATTCGGATCGTTTCTAAGTTCAATAAATAAATCTGAAGTACTAATAATATCGTCCGGATCACCGAATATTTTTAGATCTATATTCTCGTCGCCTACGTGCTCTTCAATCATGTAAAGCTTATCGCCATAACTTCCATTAAATCTTCCTAAACGCTCTTGCTTAGGTAGGTAAACTACTTTAGGAGTAGCGTGAAGTAAATTAACAGCGTCCATTAAATCATTAACTGCAAACTGCGCGTACGGATGAGAAGTTGTATAGAAATCCTGTACAATATCTTCTGCAACTGTATTTCTAGCATATTCTAAGACATAATGGTCATCAATAGAAGACTGGATAAAGCGCACCGCACTTTTACGCAACTCTCTAACGGTAAATTCATTTTCATTGTCATCTATCAAACGCAAGCTTCTGGATTGATTTCCACCACCTTCGGTAATAGCTCTAACATTAAATGGAAGACTGTCTAAAAACAATACGGGAGCAGTTATCTGCTTTCCATAAGCATCTCTATAATGCTCACCCCAAAACCACTTATAAATCCCAGATTTGTCCGTCTCCTCTTTAGTATAGACAGAGGCTTCATAAGTTGGTCCAAAATCGTCGTTCTTATAATATTCAAAATCATTTGGACTCGCTTTTTTCAACTTTATAGGCGTTGTGAAAATTAGGTTTGCCTTTCCATTTTCAACTGTATAAATTTCTACTTCAGAACTACCGTCTTTAAATACATTAAGTTTAGAAAAACCATTTTCATCACTTGCATATTTTACCTTGTTAGAATTGTCTCTCGTTTTTTGAGTAGCAGCAGTGGCACCACTCATGATTTGCGGTATCCCATCATCCATCATAAACTGAAGGTTTCTATGGTTTCCAGAAACAAAAATGACATCTTCAAATCGACTAGCAATTGTTTCTAGTCTACCCGTTAAATACTGCATCTCATTGCTGAAATAAGCTTGGTTGGAAAAACCACCCAAACGTTCAAAAAAACCACGTCTGTTTGCACTTAAAATAGGGTGATGAATGGCAACTATGATAGTTTTGTTCTGTTCATCTTTAAGTTCATCTGCAAATTCAATGAAAAACTGTTCTCTAGTTTTAATCTCGCACTTACTGTTCATGTAAGGATGCTTGTCCCAATCTTCTAAATACCATTGAGAGTCAACCATGAGGAGTTCCACTTCATCACTTAAAGTTTCCCGCTCCAGCGGACACCCGTCATTTGGCCAAAATTTTGCAGTACTATTATCTTGTAAAAATGATTCAAGATCATCAAGATTATTTTGTCCACCGCTGTTCCATTCATTCTTTCCAGGAACTAAAATAACCTCACCGTTAAAATCTTTTAGTGGATCCAGTAAACTAGAAGTAAGCAGCCTTTCCTCTGCTGCGCGTTTTTGATCCTTTTTAGGGTAACCATTGGGACTGGTATTATTTCCTACCGACAGGAATACGGCTTTATTGTCTTTTTTTGATTGCTCAACAATGATTTTTAGAATTTCATCAGACTTGCTATTTTTTCGTTCTCCTATGTTTGAAGTGATGTAAACACTTTTGGAAATCTCTTTTTTCTCTTGGGCGTTAGACTTTACACTTACAAACATTAAGGTTACTAAAAGCGTGAAAGAGATGAGGTTACGAAATGAATTTTTCAGTGCAGGGTATTTTAAAGGCATGTAATTTTGTTATTTGATAAACAAGCAAAACTCCTAAAATAAACTGAATTGGGCTACAGAATTAACGTTTTACAGTGTCAATTTTAGGAAGTGCTCATAAAATAAATTTGTTTTTTATCAGTAGTAAGTCCTATTCACGGGATAAAAGTCCGCTTTCGCGAAAGTCCAATTACCTCATCATTCCTAACGTAAATTAAAAATAGTAATTTTTAGCATTATGACCGCTAGCTCTTTACTGGATGCTGAAAAGCTTATGTAAAGCTGGTCAAATAAATAGCAGTTGTTTGTAACACTGATTTGCCTTACAAGTAAAAACTCTGATATGACTGAAAATGTTGGTTAGATTATACGATTAAGCAATGTTCTCAAACCTCGCATTTTATTACAGAATTTTAGTGCGGCTTATGTTTGATATGGTTGTTGAAAATAAGTAATGAATGTATTTTTTGTAGGATTCCCAATCTTACATCAAACCTTCAATCTTTATGTATCCTACAGTTTTACGGTATAAAATTCTACAGGGAGATCAACTTAACAAAATTCGTGGTGTCAACTTTAGAATACTTTACATGGTAAATCTAATACCGATTATTTTCTTTATGGTATTACTATGTGTTGGAAAAATAGAAACAGAATGATTTTTAGGTCCTATTACTTAAGAGTTTTTACTTGCTTTATACAGCTCAATCGGTTTTACTTTTTCATCATCTTACACTATAGGTAAAGTAGCGATCGCAAGTCCGCATCCTTGCTCAAATTGTGCCTTTACTATAGTTGTTGGAATTTTTAATAGCAGCTTTCTGGATATGCTTTAAGTACCTACAATTTAACGATTATTGTCGTCAAAACTTTAGTGCAGTAGGTAATTTAATCCTTTGTTATTTATAGATTATTGATATGAATTCCATTGAACTTGATAAACGATACTCTCACCTTTCAGCATTGCTTGCAGCTGCAAAACTTGATGGAGTCATTTGTGAAAAAGAGATATCTATACTAAAGCGTATCGCTGGTAAAATGGGAATAGAAATGTCAGAGTTTGATGTTATCCTAAACAACCCAGAACAATATCCCATCATAAAATGCGCTACAGCTCCAAAGCAGTTGCACCGCCTTTTTGAGATGTTTCAAATCATTTTTATAGATAATCAGATTGATGAGGAAGAAAGAGAAATGGTCTATCATTATGCTATTGCGCTTGGAATGCCTAAGAATAGAGCGGCTAGAATAATTGACAACTCCATTGAGCTTTTCATGGGACAATTTACCTTTGAGGATTACACAAAAATTGTAGACGTGTTGTAAGTATGGACGAATGCGGATTTAACAATACAGCACAACGATTACAACGTAATTTGAGATAAAGAAATAACGAGTATTTGTCCAATTAAAATTAGTAGTGATAACTGCAAAAAAAAATGGCGCTAAACAAATTATTCAGAAAAGTGGTTTTTTATTGATGGAAATTTGAACTTAGATATCAGAATGACTAAGCGCTTTTAAGGTGCGATGATTATTCGCTCTATACTCTAACTTTATCTTCTAAATTTCTAATTGTTTCTTCATCACTTGATGATTATCGATTTTAGACTTGGGCTTTATTTCAATTATCGATTATCAAATTCAGTACGAGTTCCATCATTATGTAATCATGAAGCAAGGTTTTACCAACTTATGGAAGTAGCTAATAAAGGCATTTTTGGAAGGATATGTTATCAAAAAACTTTAACGCAGATATTGTAATGAAGTTTACAATTACTGACTTTAATAGTGCCATCCAAACGACCGATGGATGCTTGTTTTTTTTAATAAAAAGTATTAGAGCATCTAAAAAAAGTATAGTGAAGAAAATGAGTGAATTAGAAGTACCCTTAACAGATATTGAAAATTTTATTTATTGCCTCGAGGTAGTTCCTGATACAGATACTACAGAAACTACGGAAGTGGTTAAGATTCTTGAAGATATTGCTTTGAACCAAAACTTAACGAGTATTTACAAAGCCTGCGATACTATGGAAGGGCTGGAGGAAAGCCTCAACTACTTACTATATGATGATCATAACTTTAAAGATTATGAGATCATTTACCTCGTGCTACCGGGAGAAGCAAACAATATACTTATCAATAACTATTATTACAGCATGGAAGAAATAGCAGAGCTTTTTGAAGGTAAATTGAACGGTAAGGTCATCCACTTTGCAAACAAAAAGATCCTGGATCTTACTGATGAGGAGTCACAGTATTTTCTTGACGTTACTGGTGCTCGAGCCATTTCTGGTTATGGTTTTCCTTCAGAAAATATGTCCAGCGCATTTACCATAGACCGTATATTTTTTAGTCTTTTTTATGAGAATGATGATCTAAAAGAAGTTGTAGAACGCATGTTTTACAAGCATGGTAAATTGTGTACGTTGCTAGATTTTAGACTGTATTATTAAGCCATTTGTCCATCCCATGACGATTCATAGAAGCCTGTGAAAAGTTCCGCTTTCGCGAAAGCGAAATAAATTCTACATCAGGGACGCTTTTTAATATTTTAGAATCGTACAGGTTTTGTAACGGCAATTACAAGAGTGATATCTAAAATGATATCACAATATATTCCTCCTTGCTCTGGCAAAAATCCTTGACTCTGTGATTCTTTAACCAAATTCTTTCAAACTCTTAAAGTGTATGGTTCTTAATGTGTCGTGACTTCAACTGAGATTATAAGTGATTATTAGGCAAAGGTCAACTGCATAATTGTATGGAAATTAAAAATTGATCTTGAATAGGAGGGAAAGGTGTTTTGAGAAATCATAATTGCACGTCTTTCTAGGCTTAAGCTTTATGCGACGAATTTAAAACCCACTATAATTTATACTTCTAGGTAAAAGAATAACAAGTTGACCTGATCAAAACTTGATCACCTAACTGCGGTCATTTAATATCATATAAGTTGCGTTTATATGATAATCTTAAAACTATAACATCTTCCAAAGAATATGACCAGCCAGTTTCTAGCTCCGGTTAGGAGGTTTGTGAAAGGTCTCTTGTGATCAGAGATTTAAAACCTTTATGAGAATGATAAAAGTTCAAGAATATTTTTACTTTGATCTAGATATGAGAAGCGCTATTTATCTTAATTAGCAGGAATATTATTTTTAAATGTCTTTAAAACACATTAATAAAAGAATGTTTTATGTTAATATAACGTATGATCATAATGTTAAAAGGTGCTAATAATATCCTATTTGAGACTTTTTTATGAAAGTTAGATATTCTAGAAGGTAAATTCGTACAAATAACCTAATAACTATCATTATGAATCAATTGACTACTCATTACAGAAATACAAGAGATAGAATCTCACGTGTTTCCTGGGGCGCCATATTTGCTGGAGCTCTTACCGCAATCACCGTACTTATTGTACTTAATTTATTAGGTCTGGGAATAGGTTTGACTTCCATAGATCCTATGACAGACGCACAACCCCTAGATGGTGTTGGAACCTGGACAGTCATATACTGGATAGCCACAAGTCTTGCCTCCTTATTTATAGGTGGAATGGTAGCAGGAAGAATGTCTGGTCTGCCTACGGCCACAGATGGTGGTTTGCATGGCTTTATGGCTTGGGGAGTACACTTAATACTCGGAATATTCATACTTACATCAGTTGTAGGTAGCGTGCTAGGAGGAATAGGAAGCCTCGCCAGTGGAATCTTTGGTGGTGATGACCAGCAGGAAGTCTTGGTAAACATTGATAAAGCTAAGGAAGTGGCTACTGAAAATTCCAATTTTGGAATTGAACAGTTTAAAAAAGAGCTGATTGCTGTAATTGAAAATGCAGAGAATAAGGATATTCTTCCCAATGATGCTTCAGAAGAAACGAACCAAACCATTAATAATGCTTCTCAAGAAATCGAGAAGGCCTTAGATAATCTAGATCTAGATACGGTTGTTTCAGAATTTATTAATGATATTAATGTTGACCTTGATACTGATGGCAACTTAAGTGTCACTGTAGAAGGCGATAAAGATTATATCAATGAACAAGGGATTAAAGATTACCTCACAGATAACACCAGTTTAAGCGATGCTGAAATAAACGGTCTTATAGAGCGATGGAATGAAAAAATTGATACCGCCATTGAAAAAGCAAAAGCGACCTATCAAAAAGCTAAAAAAGAAGCTTTGATCGCTGCAGAGAAAATCAGTGATCGTGTAGGTACTTATTCTATTTACCTATTCTTTTTATTGTTACTGGGCGCTGGAGCTTCATTTGCTGGAGGTGCTTTAGGTTCTCCATACCTAACTGTTTCAGAAGAGCATGATGATGATCTTATTAATGACGAACGCACACATACTAAACTTTAAAACATAAACTATGTCACCATTAACTATAATACTCAATATACTTTTACCTCCACTAGCTGTTTTTATGAAACACGGTCTGGGCGGAACGTTTTTAATAAGTTTAATTCTTACCATAATAGGATGGATACCAGGAGTGATTCATGCATTTATCGTGAACGATTAAAGATTAACGTATAATTGTTTGATGAAAGATCTCTTCAAGTTCGCTTGAGGGGATTTTTTTTGTGGTTGATTCATATGGGATATTATTTCGCTTTCGCGAAAACAAAAACGTATTCGATTAGTTGTATCGCTCAAGGATAGAGCTAAAATAGGTATCCGACATTAACCGGTTCATGTCTTAAATATGCTGATAACCAACTTCCACCAAATTTATTTAAGACAAAAAATTATACTTTGATATTTTGAAGTCATTGACAATGAAGGGATATTAATTAAATTGCTGCTCTACATTAGTTGTCCTTCATTTAAAAAACCGTATGAAAAGAAATATATACGGAATTATCATCACAATATTAAGTGTTGTAAATGTCCTTTATATGATTTACTGTTACATCATTTATGAAATGGGAATCAATAACCAAATCTATATTATTGGCGGAACTATTATTTCAATTCTACTTTTGATATTGATTTTAAAAAATAAACTTTACGGTTACATTGGTACAATTATTTTTTACGGAGTTCAAATGTTGGAATCAGAGTTGATATTCGAAAACTTTAGATACGGAGTAGTTTTTCGCTCAGAATATGATTTAAGTATAAACTCAACCGAATTCCAATGGGATTTTAATTTTACATCAATACTGATTGTAATATTAGGAATATTTGGTTCATTAAGGTTGAGGTATCTGAATAAGTCAATATCGGAAAAGTAGCGCGGAATAAACTAAATGCTAACTTAAGACGTACAAAAACAATAGGTCAATTGTTGCTTAACCCAATGGACAAATCACTTTTACAAAGTTGCCAAATTTTTTAATTTGGCTAATGGAAAAGAAAAGGTAATAAGAAGATTAAAAATTCGGCTTTTGCTTAACGGAAAGGAAACTCCTTATTTTCTACCATACGTTCATATACTTTGCCGACGGTAACAAGCAAAAGAACCGAATCCAATTGGGAATATTTCAAATATGAAAATAACTATTGAGAGAAATATTATTGCTACAATTGATGAGGTTTGGAAAGCTTTCAATAATCCTGATGACATTCTTAAATGGGACTATACGGACGAATGGAAAACCACATGGGTTTCGAACGATTTAAAAGTTGGCGGTAAATTATTATTACGAATTGAAAACAGTGAAAATTGGGAGAGTGTTGACTTTTCAGCAACCTATACTAAAATCAAACTCCATAGATTGATTGAATTTCAAGACCATGAAGAACGAATGGTATGTTTGAAATTTATCGAGAATGACAATAAGGTTATTATCAGACAAACCTTTGATGCCATTTCAACACTTCCTGAAACCGAACAGCGTATAGAATGGCAATCTGTTCTTGATCGTTTTGCGCAATACGTCGAAGAGCAGTAGGATTAATGCAAGCCACATTTAGGATGAACATTAAACCGATTGGAAACGAAACGGATCGCCAAAATGGGGTTGAGCGTTCAGGTCTCTTTGATGTCAAAAAAGGAACTGATGCAGATGAAGAATTGGAAATCCTTGCAATCGTTATTGACAATTACGAAAACGATAATTTTTCAATTGGAATGGCAGACCTAATTTGAGCCTTTAATTTTAGAATGGAACAAATGGGCTCGAAACAAAAAGACTTGGTCGAGATGATTGTGCTTGAAAGTAAAGTGAGTGAAATAATGAACAAAAAGCGTAAATTGGCTTTGGAAATGATTAAAATTTGAACATCAAATTACATTTTCCAACTGAGGTTTTGATATAAGATTATTGAATAACATTGCGGTATGTCTTATACTTAACACGCATTTAAAACATAGTGCGAGTCTTTGCTAACAAGAAGGTTCGGGTGTTTTTTCTAGGTTGTCAAATTTATATTTGGCTAATTGAGACAAGAAAAACAATTAGAATATTTAAAAATTCGACTTGTGCTTAAGCGAAAGAGAACAGCTTATTTTTGGCACTAGTTTTCTTATACAGAGCTATTATGTAAAAGCTTACAATCGAATTTGAAATTAAAATTGAGCAACAATACAGACTAATCTAAAATACAAGTATCATGAAAAAAATTACACTATTATTATTTACTATAGGAATTTTTACTGCTTTTGGATTTACTGTTTTACAAGGTGGAAATGACCCAGTTCCGGGAATTGATGTTATTATAAAAGAAGCGGGAATTAAAGAAACTTTAGCCACATTTTCCGTGGATCATCGATCATTAAAAGAATTAAGTGATTTAAAAGATGAGGAGCGTTCTATTTATCTTTCAAAATACTTAACACCAATCCTTGAAAAAATAACCAAGGAAAAAGGACTGGAACAAATGATATTAAAAGGACTTTTGGAAACTAGATGTGTAGAATGTAACGATTACGAGGTATTTGATTTTAAAGTATCTTCTAAGAAGTCAAAAAAGGAATACTCAATTACTTTAAACACAAAATTTGACACAAAATGGATTACTGTAATTACAGACAGAGATAATTTTGAAAAACCTATTGCTAATCCTCATAATTTTGAAGGAATTGACCGAGTTAATGAAATTGAAAAACAATTCTTATCGACTTATCCTAACGGTCATAGTGGGACAGGAAAAACATTGACGGCTTCTTTATTAGGGAAATTTAAATCCAATTTTTATAGAATAGAAGGACACCAAGGTTTAGAATACACCTCTAAAGAAGAAGTTTTTGATAGCTATGTTGGCTTTGTTAAAAAAATAATAGAAGCTGATATATCGATGGAAAAGAACAGTTATAATGACGGTGTTTATTTAAAATATTTTTCTATTCCTAGAGCTAGAAAAGATAACTCTAACAATAAGTACAAAAGAACAAGTGAAAGACTTAAACACAAAAACAGAGCAATCTTAAAAAAAAATAAAACCGTTCTAATGAAAGAACAATAAAGCCTGCTTACAACTAAGTAGTGTAGTAAAAAACAAGTAACATCTACTTAGTTCTTAATTAAAGTGCTTCTAGTAGTGGTCGTCATAGATAAGTCTTGATTTTGCAATGGCAAATGCATCTTTCACCATCTTATTACCCACAGCTATCAATGCCAGTATTTATTCCTTCCTTTACCACTATGCATTAGATACTTTAATATTTTTTATCGCAAAAGCTCGTCAGTGGCAAGATGCTACCTGTGAGGCCCTTATTCAACCCTATTGTATATCTTCATCCTTCAAAACTAAGAAGGGTATTATAAACACTAAAGTAGAGGATACAACTCAAGCACTTTATACCTTTCTCCTTCTAGCAATTAATAAATGATTTATAAATCTTTCGAAACTGATAGGTTAATTATAAGACCAACATCTGAAGATGATTCTGAATTTATTTTTAAACTACTAAATACACCTAAATGGTTGAAATATATAGGTGACAGAAATATTAAAACAGTAGAAAATGCAAAAGAGTATATTAAAGAAAAGATGATTCCGCAACTTGAAAGACTAGGCTATTCAAATTATACTTTGATTACTAAACAAGACAACAAAAAAATTGGTACTTGTGGATTATATGACAGACAAGGCTTAGAAGGTATTGATATTGGATTTGCATTTCTTCCAGAATTTGAGAAAAAAGGATTCGCGTTTGAATCATCAAAAAAATTAAAGGAAGTTGCTTTTAGTGAATTTTGTATTAAAGCGATTAGTGCTATTACCGTTAAGGATAATATTTCTTCTCAAAAACTTTTAGAAAAACTGGGACTAAAACTCATTGGAACAACTAAAATACCGAATGACGATGAGGAGTTATTACTATATAAAATTGAAATATAAAGTTAGTGGCAACAACGTGTTTTGATAAAAAACATAAAATTTGTATTGACTTTTATGACAGTGTTTCTGTGTAAGTTATCATAGACGAGCCAATTTTTTGCCTTTTCTCATCAGCTACTATTCGCTCGTAAACCTCTTTACAGGTCTTGTTGTATTTACACGCAATAAGGCTATATCTAAACAACATGTTTCTTAGTTTTTAATTCGCTGTTTTAATACCTCTACTTCTTCCACTTTCATAGAATACCAGTGTAATAACTGAATAGACTCAAGGCTGCGTAGCTGTTTCCAGCAGTAAGAAAAAAAATGATAAATTTTAAAATTCGGCTGGTGTTTCAATAAATGGCCCGTAGGTTAATCTGCTCTGGTGTATATTTAAAAGAGTCGTAAAGATTAAAATAAGCTTGATTAATTCCGCTTTCGCGAAAGCGGAATTATATACAATTGTCTAACACGGTAATGGTTTAATATACCTCTTAATCATAATACTCAAAAAATAAATACTAAGTCAGTGACCACATTCAATTCATTTCAATTATAGCGTAAGTTTTTATAAAATATTGATCCAATGGTCATGCCTGATTTATGTAGCATAGAACTCCTTTCCAGTGCTTTGAAGTAAAGTGAATGAGCGAAATACTCCTTTGAATGTCAATTATCTTTTAGCAATTTGCCATGTTTTTAGGACAGGCATTTCATTTAGTAGGCAATCTTGAAGTTGATCACTGGATTCAAACTTTATCTTTTTTATCAGGTAGACCTCAGTGGTTAACGTAAAATCATGGGCAAACGGCCATGGTTCAACAATAATTCGATCTTCCTTTTTTGAGACAAAATATGGAATTCCTGCAATACTTTTATTGATTTCCAACTTTCTGCCACCAGATGGAACATCGTCCTGTGATATTATTAAGGACAATCTATCACAGAACCTTAGAATCTGATAGTAGTCTGCACACTGTGTTGCATTAACACTGTAAACCTTTCTTAAATCAATCTGAAGCTGGTGTAAATCATCAAAGAATTTGCGTGCTTCTTGGTTTGAATCTTTTAAATCTGCGTAAATAAATTCCAGATGCATAGCTACCAAAATGGCAATCCATCCAGATCTACTCTTGCAATGAATCATGACACGTTTACAACGTTCCAGAACATCCCTGGGATCAGATTCTACCACACGATAGTCTGCAGGAAGACCTAAATCTGTCAAATTATTGTTTTTCTCAAAATTGATTTGCTTATCGTCATGCTCTATAATAGCAGTAATAGTCTCGACCCAGTGTGGGCATTGATATTCCTTTTTTAAATTCATGGCAATTTCACCGGCTTGCAATCCATGCGCATAGTGGGTTATAATTTCTATGCAATCTGACTGAACGTTGACTATCATGGTTTCGGTTTATCCATGAAATCCAGCAAGCGGCTTTCCAGTTGCGTATCATCCTGACAATGCAAAACACTTACATCTCCTGTGCTCTCCAGTACCACGGCTCTTACATCTTCAAATCGAAGCACATTTGCTTCTCTAAGTTTTGCAATTAATTCGGATCTATGAAGATTGGTAGCTGCAAGATTTTCTTCAAGTATTTTACCATTGGACATGATTAAAACAGGGGTGTTGGTAGCTGTTTTCCGAAATACATTAGACTTTCTTTGAAAGACTGCAAAAAGAACTTGAAACAGTACGATAGCTATTAATGCTACGGTTCCATTGCCAATAGAAGTTTTAGGATTTATTGAGATAGAAGCAAGGATGCTACCGATTGCGATTGTAGTAGCAAAGTCAAAGCTTGTCATTTTGGCAAAGGTGCGCAAACCAGCAATACGAGTGATCAGAACTAAAATGCTAAATATTACAAAGACGCTTATAATAATTATGGTTGAGGTTGATAAATCAGGCAACAACCATTTTGATACATCAGTTAGTTTCATGAGGTGTTTTTTTAATTATTTCGTATCCTATTTCTTTAAATGAACCTCCATTACTATCGGGAGCACTGCACGCAGTCATACCTATTACAAGATCCATCATTGCTTGTAAAATAATGAAATCCGATTTTTGACTTTGAGGTGGCAGCACCTTCAATTTACCATTAGTATCAAATTGAACATTCATAAATGCATTAAAAGCTGTTGGAATTTCATCAGGTTCAATATTGAATTCCTTAAGATTTATAGCTAAATTATTGTAGCAGCTGGGATGAGGTTTGTTGATGTTGTACATAATTTCAAAGGTTTGCTGACTACAAGGAGCTAATAGTACGTCATTTCTCCCATTCAAATCTTCTATAATCTTCATCATCTTATTTCCTCTGTTGCTCCACAAATAATTATGGGTAGAGATAAGAATACTCTCTTCGAAATCCATCGTTTTCCCGGCGGAAAACTTTTCCCTTGTATCTGTTGCATTGAAACACACCAAGTCACTTACCTGTTGTCCAGATATATCTATTATTTTTAAAAAATCACCTTCGGAAATCTCAAATGCCACTCCAGATTGTTTTTCAATAATTTTCATAGTATTATTTATTTGAGAAAGGACAAATCCAATCTGCCTCTACTTTTCTACCGCTGTACTGGCGTGCTTCACTTTTAGTCCCGAAATCTGCCAGCATGGGGTTGACACTTCCCTGCAAGGCTTTATCTCTTCTTCTAATCAAGTCTCTTACCCGGTCATATCTATTAATTTCCCTCAGCTTTTCAAATTGGCTGTGCAAATTAAACACGATCATAGTGTAGGGTGACTTACGTGCAAACCTTGACGAACTGGGGTGCATACCTACAATATAGAAAGAGGTTCCATGAAGACTAAAGCTAAATTTGTCATCAGTAGGATCAGATGATGTTTGTGAATCCCAGGGACTGTCATCCAGCTCGTGCAAATTTGATAAGAGCTTCCACAATGCTTTCTCAAATGAAATCTCATTCTCAAACAAGTCGTTTCTAAATACAGCAATAAAGCTTTCGAAGTTCTTAGAATTTTCCTCCTGTCTTTCAATGTAAATTTTTAGTTCACCTAAGAGGATTTTATTGCTTTCATAATTATCAATACTTTCAAATTCTTGTATTTCCAGGGATTCATCTGCAACTAAACTTTGCGCCATAACACATGGGTGATCGTCTAGGATAAACTGTCGTATTCTGGATTCTGTGTACTTAGTCATGGTATCCTTTGTTTGTAAATATATGATTATGGTACTTTTAAGAAGGTCTTTAGGAGCTTAAGAGTGTTTGATTGATTTTCACAACTACTATTTTACAGTAGATTATAATAATCTAACACTTTGTTATAGTCCTATACCCGTTGAGCAACCCACTGCAATGATATTTCTAAAAAAGACTATGGATTTAGTACAAATGACTTCACTACTATTCAATTGGTCCTGCTGCTTTCATTTGACCAGACCTACTCACTATCTTTTTTGCTGGTGTCGGTACTATAATGTTGATCATTTTCTTTTTGGTAGGCTTTCGTCAATTCATCAACAGATTCATCATTTTGTTTCATGTAACCCGGCTTTTCATTCATGGATTTACCATCGGACTCCGGGTTTTTATTTTCTTTAGACATAATTGAAATTTTAGATTACTGATTATTTTATGTTTTAGCTCTATAAAAGTATTGATTCACCGTAAATTCCTACAATCAATTATTTAAATTTTAACTGATGAAGAAATTGATGTTGTATGATGAATGTTGAAATAGTTTCTTGATCTAGTAGATATTTTTCCTCAACTTACTCATATCATGATCTAACTTATGTCCTAAAACCTGAGCGTAGGATTGAACGGTAGAGATTTTAGTTTGTCTCAGTAAAAGAGAATAGTTGATGTAGAGGTTCGTTTGAACATGTTTCATGATCGTATTTTGACCCATATATTTCACATATCCATCCGGCCAATACCTAGCGAGATAATTTTCAAAATCACACAAGAATTTACAATCCATTTCTTTAAAATAGATGTCGGTGGTCTTTTTCGATTTCTTAAGAAATTTAAACAGGTAATTTTCTGTAACTGCAAAGTTCCGACTGGAGCCTATAGCAAGAGTGTTTTCAATTTTCTTAGTGTCAGTTGAACTGACGCTTTGAATTTCAATTGACGATTAGCTACCGTTTAATAGCAAATAGTTCATTTCAAATGATGGTTTATGGAGTGTCAGGGACTTCGGCTTGAGTACCTGTGGTTTTCCAGAGTGTGATCCATTTTGCAAATAACAAACCACGATGCACAAAAGAATGCTACTGGTTTTGTGCTTCATACTCCATTGTGAAAGCTTTTGCTTTCAAAACTCGCATAAAGCACAAAACCACGCTCTAAAAAGAGCGTGGTTTATGGAGTATCAGTGACCTCGACTGGAGTACCTGCGGTTTTCCAGAATGTGGTCCATGTTGCAAATAAAAAACCACGCGGCACAAGAAAGTGCTGCTGGTTTTATGCTTCACACTCCATTATGAAAGCTTTTGCTTTCAAAACTCGCATAAAACACAAAACCACGCTCTAAAAAGAGCGTGGTTTATTGAGTGTCATTGACCTTGGCTTGAGTACCTGCGGTTTTCCAGAATGTGGTCCATGTTGCAAATAACAAACCACGCTGCACAAAAAAGTGCTGCTGGTTTTGTGCTTCATACTCCATTATGAAAGCTTTTGCTTTCAAAACTCGCATAAAACACAAAACCACGCTCTAAAAAGAGCGTGGTTTATTGAGTGTCAGTGACCTCGACTGGATTCAAACCAGTAACCTCTTGAGCCGTAATCAAGTGCGCTATTCAGTTGCGCCACGAGGCCTAAATTTGCCAAAAACTAGAAGTCTTAAGCGGCTGCAAATATAAACCTATTTTAAAAATGGACAAACTAAATGTTACTTCTGATTCATAATTCTATCTAATCTTATGAATCAGTGGTTCCTTCCTAAAATAGAACTTCAAATTATCTAAAATTACATAGTGCTGTTGATGCTTATGTAAGAATTGGAACACTCTGGATTTCCTGAATAATATTTTCATTTCACTCTATAACTCCTTGTTGTTTTATGGAAAAATCGACGTTGACGGGAATCACTTCAATCAGCAGAAAATAATTGATTAATGCCTGAATTATTACTTAATTTTGAAAGACATTTTGTTTGCGAAGTTTAACTATACAGAGTCAATCAGAGACGGGAAGTCTGCGTGTGTGCTTATGAGTTAATCTCCTATTGCAATCCTGTAAAATTGATTAAAGTTATTTCAAGGATTGATCAATTTTCAAAAATCCTTAATTTTTATTACTAATCTTTTGTTTTATAATCATGATGAATAACTATTTGAAAATCAAACTAGAAACTGTTAGTGAAACAACTCAAGGTACTACAACAAATAATAAAATTGTAATTATTGCCACTGAGCAGATTTTTGACGATAGTGTTTATCCTAATTCATTGTTGGCTAAAATTAAGCAAGCCTCAAATGATAAAAACAATGCTGTAGTCACGCACTGGCAGGATGATAGACTCGTTGTATTTGCGATCGTTGTAAAGAAATCGGCAGAGCAATTACGATTGTTGGGAGCTAATGTTTTTAAAATAGTGGATCGTGAAAAGCTGGAAACTGTCACGTTAACAGAAGCAGATTCTCTAGATTCAAAAGAAATATATGCGTTTGCAGAGGGTTTGATATTGAGTAGCTATTGCTTTACAAAGTATAAAAAGGGCGTTGAAAAGACGATCACTACAATACATATAAGCAATCAATTATTAGATCCTGAAACCTTGAACGAATTAGTTCAAATATCACAGGCCACAGCTCTTACTAAAAATCTCGTCAATGAACCACTCAATAAGCTCAACGCGTTAGCATTTGCTGAAACAGCTGTTTCTTTAGGTAAAACCCATGGTTTTAAAACTACAATTCTTCACAAAGAAGAAATTGAGTCATTGAAAATGGGCGGGTTGTTAGGAGTAAATATGGGTTCAGAAACGCCTCCTACTTTTACCATTTTAGAATACAAACCAGAAAATGCTGTAAATAGCGACCCATTAGTGTTAGTGGGAAAAGGAGTCATGTTTGATACGGGCGGCTATTCTCTAAAAGTAGGCGGCTCGATGGCAGGCATGAAGTCAGACATGTCAGGAGGCGCCGCAGTACTCGGGACTTTTGCCGCTATTGCAAGTAACAAACTTCCTTATCACGTCGTGGGGTTGATTCCCGCGACAGATAACATGATTTCATCAACCGCACTAGTTGTTGATGATGTTATAACGATGATGGATGGCACCACGGTAGAAGTACTCAATACAGATGCTGAAGGCCGGCTTATATTAGCAGATGCATTGACGTATGCTAAAAGATTTAACCCAGAGCTTGTGATAGATATGGCAACTTTGACTGGTGCTGCTGCGGCGATAACGGGTCCTTATGGGATTGCAATGGCTGGAAATAATCAGGAAAGCATGACCGACTTGATGGAGCGTGGTGAGACCGTTTATGAGCGACTTTTCCAGTTACCTTTCTGGTCAGAATACGAGGATTTACTTAAATCTTCCATCGCAGATCTCAAAAACATAGGAGGAAAGGTAGGTGGCGCAACGACAGCTGCAAAATTTTTAGAACATTTTACAGATTACCCGTGGATCCATCTTGATATCGCAGGTCCAGCATTCCTAGATGATGCTAAAGGATACCGTCAAAGTGGTGGTACAGCGGTTCCCGTAAGGCTTCTTTATGAATTTATAAAACAGAAATCCATTCAAGAAAGCGCATCTAATTAATAGCAAATGATGGAGGATGGCAGTCGCATTCTCTAATTTTATTGGAAATAATCTGAACGTTCCTACGTTTAGAAACATTGATTGTTGGTTAAGCTTTATATCTTTCCAACATGAATGATATTGATCTCAATAATTACGTGCAGGATATTCCTGATTTTCCTAAAAAAGGAATTTTATTTAAGGATATTTCTCCAATTCTCGCTTCCGCGAAAGCGAGGAAACATGCGGTATCACTGCTAGCATTGAAATATAAAAATCAAAAAATTGATGTAGTAGTTGGTATTGAAGCCCGAGGATTTCTTTTTGGAACGTTACTGGCAGATGCCTTAAATGCTTCCTTTGTAATGTGTCGAAAACCCGGAAAACTTCCAGGTAAATTGGAGAAAGTTATCTATGACTTGGAATACGGATCAGATTCCATTGAGATGCAAAAAAATGCATTTTCAAAAGGGAGCAATGTCTTGTTACATGATGACGTGCTTGCCACGGGAGGAACAGCAGCAGCGGCGATACAATTGATAGATAAAGTGGGAGGTAAGCTAGTAGGGGCTAATTTTATTCTTGAAATAGATTTCCTTGAAGGAAGGAAAAAACTGGGAAATCTAAAAATTGAAAGTCTTCTTCATTACTAACCAGACAAAAAAAACCTCGTTACTGAAATGTAACGAGGTTTAATATTTTTTAAAATCAATTCTTAGTACATGGACTGCAAGGCGATAATATCGTTGTTGCCAAATTCTCCGTCCTCACCCTGACTAAAGCAAGAAAGCATGATGGATTGTGGGTCATAACCATTAGGAGTTCCAGGAACTCTTATAGCGCCTACACCACCATCACCTTCATTTGTATTTTGTCCACAGGACTGACGTGAAAAATAATCTGAATGACGGAAACCGATAGAGTGACCTATCTCATGAGTAATTACGTGCTCATTAACATTAGTGTCATAACTATCCATTCCAGCATACAATTGTACAAATTTGTTAGGTCTTCCATTAGAAGGGAATCCAGCAGATCCACCTGCACCAGAATTACTCGGGTTGCGATAGACGACCATGTCTTCATTATTAAAGTTCGTGCCGAATGTCAGTCTGAAATTGAGGCTCACACCACTCAAACGGTTATAATTATCAACAGCCCATCTCAAAGCAGTACGTTGTGTAGAAGTAAGCGCATTGGATCCGCCAGTATATCCTATGATGTCAATCGTACGATTTGCACCCGTTACCAGATTGTTAGTGCGGAATTGTTTTGCGATAGAATTCATGTCTTCTAAAGCGAAAAAATCTGCCGAAAGTAATGCGATGTCATCTTCTATAAAAATACGTTCCTCCGTGCTCCCATCGGGAAGTAGGAATTGATCGATGGTGATGTCATCTGGATGATATCCTATCTTTTTTGCATACTCTTTGGCAATAACTAAATCGGTTTTTTGATTTACCTCTTCAAAATTCTCTTCTTGTTGACAGGAAGTAAAAAGAAATGCAAAGGCAGATAAGCCTAGAACGGTTTTTTTAAACATTGTTGTTTTCATTAGGGTAATGATTAATTGGGGTTAAATTAAAGGGTTAATTGTTTTCTCGAGAATTTAAATGTAGAGCAGTTTTTTAACCAACAGGTATAAATGGATTAGGTTTTCTCTGAGAGTATATTCAGATTTTTAAGTTTTCAATGCTTCAATTGACAGTATATCTTCAATTACATACTTATTGTTAAAATTTCAATAGCCTACAAAGCCGATAGAATTTATCCGATTAAAGGTGAAATTGTTCTTTGGGAACTTATTTCCTTCTTACAAATGCATTGTTTTTCAAGGATGGATTTTATTAATTAAGTCAACAAGATTGAATTTAAAATGAACCCTAGAGTTGCTCATTATGAAAGATTCAGTCTTAATCAATAAAATAATCGCACTTTTTAAAATACTATAATTCGTTGATCCATAAAGTTTTGAATATATAACCTCACCTTTAATTAATTAGATAAATATTTAAACGTTGACAAATTCTCGTTTAAGATTTATACATCAATCTCAAATTAAGACCTGTTCATAATTGAGTAGCGGAATGGTAAACCTTGTCAAAACATTTGATTTTAACAAGCAGCTTGAATTTAAGTAACCTAGACGAGTACTAAATTTAAAGGTCTATAAAACATGCTGTTTAAAAAATTCAAGCACGGGTATTAGATAGGAGTAAATCCTTCACATCTTTTTCCAGCAGTTGTTAATTTTATAAAGTAGCAATCTATGATGGTGTTTTTTATTCCCTTAAATAAATAGCATTTCATAGAATAGATAGCTACTATTTTTATCATTAAGAAATAACGCTGCTGTAAATTCACTCATGAGTATGTTATGCTAATCGGATAGGAGTCATGTATTAAGGCCGGTAAAAGTTTGGTCAATATTATACAATCAGATTTCTTTTAATTACGAGATGATCTTTGTGATTATAGATTTTTGCGGCAGGGAAGGGGGATGTTGTTTTGAAAATGGAGCATTAAAAAAGTCCCTGATTTCTCAGGGACTTTTCGGGTGGAAGACGGGGCTCGAACCCGCGACCTCCGGCACCACAAACCAGCGCTCTAACCGACTGAGCTACAACCACCATATCGATGTGAGTTTTATTTAAGTGGATCTCAAGAATTCAACCACTCCGCCGTTAAGCGGATGCAAATTTAATGTATTTCCCAAAACGGCTAATACTTTTTTAGTGAAATTTATATCAAATCAAAAATACTATCTACCGCAGGATAACGCTCTGTAATCAAGCCCTCTGCGTGGTCTGTCCCTATCAATCTGCCTAAGTTTGCAGCACGATAGCGTATAGACTCATAGAAATTGTTGCTGCTAATAGGCGTGGCTGGCTCATTATTGTCTGGATCAAAAAACTGAGATTTATAAGCTTTAACTGACTCGATTTTTGTTTCAATAAAACCGCTGATGTCTACCACTATGTCTGGATTCATATCCTGCCACTGTATGTAATGGTACACAAATTTAGGACGCCAGGCCTCTTGACTATTGCCGTCTAATGAAGTTTCAACCTTGCGTAAACCAGATAAAAAACAGCTGATGCTAGCTAGTTCAGAACCACGGCCATGATCTGGGTGACGGTCCTTTACGGCATTGCAGATTACAATTTCTGGTCTGTATTTGCGTATAACCTCTACAATCTTGAGCTGGTGCTCCCGATCATTGATAAAAAACCCATCGGCAAACCCTAGGTTTTCACGCACTTGAACCCCTAGTATTTTGGCCGCATTTTCTGCTTCTTGATCCCGTATTTCAGGAGTGCCACGTGTTCCTAACTCTCCACGTGTTAAATCTAGTATTCCGGTTTTTTTTCCAGCAGCATTTTCTTTGGCCAAAATTCCAGCGCAACTCAGTTCAATATCATCAGGGTGTGCTGCAATGGCCAGTATGTCTAACTTCATAACTTAATTTCTAATGCGGCTTTTTTCTAGCGCTTGTTCGATGTCATCTATTAATATGTTGAGCTCTTCAATTCCTACAGAAAACCTTAATAACTGGTCTGTAATTCCTTGTTCTGCTCTTTGTTCCGGTGTCAAAAGGCTGTGTGATGTCTGTACTGGTGATAGAATAGTAGACTCTACTCCGGCTAGACTAAGAGCAGGTTTGACAACTTTTAATTGTTCTAAAAACTCATTGTGATCAACAGTACTCTTCAATTCAAACGACATCATCCCGCCGTATGCTGACATCTGTTTTTTGGCAATTTTATGTTGTGGATGGGACTTTAGACCTGGGTAATTGACCTTTTCTAGGTCTGGATGACGCTCTAAAAATTTAGCGAGTTTGAGAGCTGTTTTCGATTGCTGTTTTACCCTCAACCCTAATGTTTTGATACTGCGCTCTAACAAATGGACCGTTACATCGCTCAAACTGCCTCCATAATTCTTTGCCGTTTTCCACAATAATTCCATGTGTTTTTGAGAGCCGCTGACCGTTCCCGCACAGATATCGCTGTGACCTCCTAAATATTTAGTGGCGCTGTGTAAGATCAAATCGATCCCAAAATCTGCAGGGTTTTGATTGATGGGTGAGGCAAATGTGTTGTCTATTGCGGTTGTAAGGGAGTTCGCTTTCGCGAAAGCGGAAACCATTTCAATATCAACTAATTCTAAGAGAGGATTACTGGGAGTTTCTATGTAAATCATCTTAGTATTTTCCTGAAGATGATCTTGCAAGGATTCCGCAGTCACATGTTCTACCATTGTGTACGTAATTCCCACGCGGTCAAATTCTGCATCGGCAAAATGTGAGGTTCCACCATAAATAGCGCGTTGTAAAATGATGTGGTCACCTGTCTTCAAGAACGCCATAAAAACAGCACTGATCGCTGCCATTCCACTTCCAAAAATCAACGCAGACTCTGTATGCTCTAATGCAGCCATTTTCTGTGCCAGCGCCACCTGGTTAGGAGTATTGAAATACCGTGGGTATAGATTTGTACCAGGACCTCGATAATCGTAAGTCGTTGAGGTATAAATGGGAGCCGTCGCACCACCATAAATAGGATCCTTCAATTCCCCTGCGTGAACACACGTATAATTCTGATTTTTGTTCTTTTTCATGTAAAATGGATGTATGGCAAATCTAGCGCATTTTGTGGGAAACCTGAGAATCCCTAGGTACGTTATAGATCGATAAACGCGATAACCGGATAAAGTTTCCCATCAATGTCGACCATTTATATTTCAGATTTGATTAACAACAGGTATCGTACTCTGAACTTATATTTGTTGCTAAATATCTTATTATGAAAAATTTACTTTGGTTACCGTTGGTATTCGTACTTCTTTTTTCTTGCAAGGAAAATGAAAGTCAAATGGCTCAAACAGATGCCTCAATGGATGAAACCATGGACACTGCTGCTGATGAAAATGTTGCTGCTCCTGATATTCAAATTACACCTATTTCCCACGCTACTTTTGTAATGGATTGGGATGGTCAAATCATAATCATTGATCCAGTAGGCGGGAATGTAGCAATGGAGTCGATGCCTAAAGCTGAAATAATCCTGGTTACTGATATCCACGGTGATCACTTTAATAAGGAGACCATAGCATCAATCAAAAATGACACAAACTTTTTATTTGCACCGCAGGCTGTGGCAGATCAACTGGATGCAGACCTAAAACCTACAGTAATTTTAAATAACGGAGAAGAAGCCACAAGAAACGGCCTGAAAATCACGGCTATTCCTATGTATAACATCACAGAGGGACGTCTTGATAAGCACCCAAAAGGTAGAGGTAATGGCTACGTGCTAGAAAAAGATGGCTACAGGGTTTACATATCTGGTGATACTGAGGGAATTCCTGAAATGAGAAAACTTGAAGATATCGATAAGGCATTTGTATGTATGAATTTACCCTATACCATGGACGTGGAACAAGCATCAGATGCTGTTCTTGCATTTGCTCCTAAAGAAGTAATTCCTTACCACTACAGAGGAACGAATGGACTTTCTGATGTGGACCAATTTAAAACGCTGGTCAATGATAAGAATCCAGATATCAAAGTGACATTAATGGAATGGTATCCCAATATGGATAAATAAGTATTCTTTAATATTTTTTATCAAAAGAGACCGCTACACGTAGCGGTCTTTTTTTGTTTCTGTTTGAATTGAATAAGTCGATTTCTAGGCATCCAACTGTGGTAAAGTCCATGAATATACGGAAGGGAGCTAACTCAAAGAGAAAATCCTAGAGCATTTAACTAGTGCTTATGAGACTGTATTTTCCGTCGTTAGATCGTGTTTTAATATGTTTTGGAGAATAACCCATAGCGTTTTAATTATATGGGTCACATCAATTGCTTTCGTAAAATAATAAGGCTTGCCTCCACAGAAAATGATTCTCTAAATGGCAGTTTTATAGTAATCTAAAAGTTTAACAAACACAAAATCCCGATTTCAAATTATGAAATCGGGATTCAGTATTTAAAAAACGTTCAACTTAGTCTATAATGGCGTTGAATGTTTTGCTGGGGCGCATCGCTGCTTTTTGCTTAGCAGGATCTGGTAGATAATAACCACCTATATCCATATTTTTCCCTTGAACTTCAATCAATTCTTTAGTGATTTTCTCTTCATTATCAGATAGATCTTTATAAAGTTTGCTGAAATATTTTGCAAGCTCATCATCTTTTGATTGATTTGCCAGTTCTTCCGCCCAGTATAAAGCGAGGTAATACTGTGAACCACGATTATCCAGTTCATTCACTTTACGTGATGGGGACTTCTTATTGGTTAGGAATTTTTCAGTAGCCTTATCTAGAGCGTCTGCGATAATTTGCGCTTTTTTATTGCCGTATTTCTCGGCTGTAAATTCTAGTGAGACGGCAAGTGCTAGAAACTCTCCTAAAGAATCCCATCTCAAATGATTTTCTTCTTCAAATTGTTGAACATGTTTAGGTGCAGATCCACCAGCTCCTGTTTCAAACAATCCACCACCATTCATTAGAGGTACGATAGAAAGCATTTTGGCACTAGTTCCTACTTCCAGAATAGGGAATAGGTCTGTATTGTAATCTCTTAAGACATTTCCAGTTACAGAAATAGTGTCCTTGCCGTCTTTCATGCGACGCAAGGTTCTTTCCGTTGCATCTACAGGTGAAGCAATTGTTATGTCAAGACCATTAGTATCATAATCTTTTAAGTAGGTGTTCACTTTCTTAATGATTTCTGCATCATGGGCACGTTTTTCATCCAACCAAAAAATAGCTGGATCGCCTGTAGCTTTTGCTCTGGAAACGGCAAGTTTTACCCAGTCTTGTACTGGTGCATCTTTGGTCTGACAAGCTCTCCAGATGTCGCCAGCTTCAACGCTGTGCTCCATAAGAACTTTCCCATCTGTGTCAATCACTTGTACTTGACCTGATTTAGGAATTTCAAATGTTTTATCGTGAGATCCGTATTCTTCAGCTTTTTGAGCCATTAATCCTACGTTAGGACTCGTTCCCATAGTACGTGGGTCAAAAGCACCATTCTTTTTGCAAAATTCAATAGTTGCTTCATAAATTCCAGCATAGGAACTATCTGGTATTACGGCTTTAGTATCCTGGGATTCCCCATCTTTATTCCACATCTGACCAGAATTTCTAATCATAGCTGGCATGGAAGCATCAATAATAATATCACTGGGAACATGCAAGTTTGTGATTCCATTTTCAGAATTCACCATTGCTAGATCAGGACGATAGTCCATAACGCGACGCAGGGCATCTTGAACTTCTTCTCTTTTATCTTCTGGCAGTTCATGAAGCTTACTCAATAAATCGCCAAACCCATTATTCACATCCACACCTAACTTGTCAAAGTCTGCACTGTATTTATCGAACACTGATCTAAAGAAAACACGCACGGCATGTCCAAAAATGATGGGGTCAGAAACTTTCATCATCGTTGCTTTCATGTGAAGAGAGAACAACACATCTTTTTCACGAGCATCTACTATTTGATCTTCTAAAAAGTCTAGTAATGCATCCTTACTCATGTAAGTAGCATCCATAATTTCTCCAGCCTTAAGAGCCAAATTATCTTTCAGAATGTGTGTTTCACCGCCTTTTTCTACCAATTGAATCTTAACCGTAGTTGCATTTTTTACGGTAACACTTTTCTCATTATGCATGAAATCTCCGTGCTCCATAGTAGAAACATGAGTTTTAGAGTCCTTACTCCAGGCTCCCATACTATGCGGATTGTTCTTTGCGTATTGCTTTACCGGTTTAGGAGCGCGACGGTCAGAATTCCCCTCACGCAAGACGGGATTAACCGCGCTGCCTTTTACACTATCGTATCGTTTTTTAACTTCCTTTTCTTCCTCGGTTTGTGCATCTTCTGGATAGAGTGGAAGTTCGTATCCTTTTTCACGTAATTCCTTTATGGCTTCATTAAGTTGTGGTACAGACGCGCTTATATTAGGCAATTTAATGACATTAGCATCTGGTTGCGTTACAACATCACCTAATTCCGCTAGAGCATCTGAAACTTTTTTATCTCCTAAGCGGTCATTAAAGACTGCAAGTATTCTAGAAGCAAGTGAAATATCCTTTGTTTCAATTTCTATACCAGCTGGCTCAATAAATTTCTTCACAATGGGAAGAAAAGAAGCCGTAGCTAGAGCTGGTGCCTCATCGGTTTTGGTATATATGATCTTAGGTTGTTGGGTTGACATGTAAAAAGGTTTTTGTTAGGATTCTCTCATAGCGCATTTAAAAAATACGCGACTTGCAAATATAATAGGTAGATGTGGCATTCAAGGGCATTTTTGCTTAGGCTTAGCAGTTTGCCACGGCGTTTTTAGGTAAACTTTACTAAAAACAGAATTTGTTGGGATTCCGCTTTCGCGAAAGCGTAAATATCTCAAAAATCGAACATAAAAAAACCGTTTTGGAAGTTCCAAAACGGTTGATTTATTTCTTGATAAATGTAGATTATTTTCTACGAGCTTCTTTAATACGAGCTTTCTTACCAGTAAGTTGTCTAAAGTAGAAGATACGTTTTCTACGTACACTACCTGCTTTGTTCAATTCTATTTTCTGAATCGCTGGAAGGTTCATAGGGAAGATACGCTCTACACCTACGTTACCACTAATCTTGCGAATTGTAAAGGTCTTAGTCGCGCCAGTACCTCTAATCTGTAGTACAACACCACGGAAAAACTGTGTACGGCTTTTTTCACCTTCCTTAATTTCATAAAACACAGTGATCGTGTCACCTGCGCCAAATTTTGGAAATTCTTTTTTCTCAATAAATTCGTCTTGAACGAACTTTACTAAATCAGACATCTTGATAATTTAATATGTTAGGTAAATAAACAACATTCACGTATATCGTCAGAGGTTGATTTTTTACGAGCTGCAAAAATAGGATTATTAATTAATTCTACCAAAGTTTTGAAAAAGATAGATACCTATTGTATAATCAACTTTTTTACAAAATTGGATCGATTTGTATTTACACGCAAATAATATATTCCTGAGGCAATGGTAGAGACATCAAATATCTGTACTTGTTTATTTAGGCTGCGCTCTGCCTTAAAGACTTGCTTTCCTAAAGAATTGATCACCACTACATTCATGGAGTCGCTTTGTAGATTTGAAAACGAAAGCTTAAGCATGCCGTCCTTAATAGGATTTGCTAGCAAGGTCATTTTCTCTGGTTTTTGCACCACTTGAACCTTCATAGGATTTTTTTCCAGCATAGAAATCGCATTTCCTGTAAATGCGTAAACACTTAAAAATAAAGAGAGTATAAGTATTTTCATAAGTGATTCCTTGTTTGCAAAATTACATTATTAATATGATTTCTGGTTATTAATAGTCCGTTAAAAGATCTGGTCTTCTACTCTTCGTACGTTCATAGGCCTGTTCTTCACGCCATTTATCAATCGCTGGAAGATTGCCACTTAATAGTATTTCTGGCACTGTTGTCCCTTTATAATCTGCCGGTCTAGTATATACAGGTGGTGCCAGTAAATCATCCTGAAAACTATCAGTCAACGCACTGGTTTCATCACTGATTACACCAGGAATCAATCTAATGATCGCATCACATAAAACAGCCGCTCCCAACTCACCACCGCTCAAAACATAATCACCTATAGAAATTTCCTTTGTAACATATAAATCTCTAACTCGCTGATCGACACCTTTATAATGACCGCAAAGAATGATCAGATTTCCTTTAATAGATAGATGGTTAGCCATTCTCTGATTTAATGTTACTCCATCTGGAGTCATATAAATAACCTCATCATAATCACGCTCACTTTTCAACTCGGCTATCATTTTATCAATCGGTTCAATCATCATCACCATTCCTGCGCCGCCACCATATTGATAATCATCAATTTGATTGTATTTATTCAAACCGTATCTTCTTAAATCGTGCATGTGGACTTCTACAATCCCTTTATCTACCGCACGCTTTAATATGGACGCCTCAAATGGGCTTTTGATCAATTCTGGCAATACTGTAATAATATCTATTCTCAAGAGTTCTAACTTTAGGACAAAAGTACTTCTTCTAAAAACATACCGTAAACTAGTTTAGACTCAATTTACATAACGATAAAAGCACATCATTGCTTTTCACAACTCTTGTTTGACCCAATAAATATTAAAAAGTTTAAACACCAGCTCTTCTCTCGATTTGTTGATTTGACCTTTTGATTTTCATATGAAACCAGTAGAATATAAATTATCACATAAGAAAATTGAAGTCAAATTTGAATTGATTTTAGTAAACCTTGCTTTCGCGAAAGCAACTTTATCTTGTTATTTTGCAATCAATTATATGCAACAAGGCACTTTGTATTTTTAAATGCCAACTTAAATTTAAGAATCTGGGAAAAACATATATTTGAAACTCTAGTAATACATAATAAGTCATGCACACCGTACAACAGCCTAGCCACAATCTAGAATTACTGCGAATTCTCTATATCGTTAAAGCCAGTTTTAATTTCTTAGGGGTTTTGTTTTTTATCGCTTATGCGAGCTTCGGTGCTTTGATGTTCAATTTTATGGATGAAATACCTAATGCAAATGGATCCGAAGAATTTCCTTCTCAGCTCAGCTGGATATTTGTAATTATTGGCGTTTTGGGTGCTTTGATTTGTCTGGTTTTTGCCGTTGTTACATTAATCGCGGCAAAACGCATCAAGGAACGTCGCAATGAAACCTTCATATTTGTAGTAGGTGTCATCAACTGTTTTACTGGAATACTGGGAATAGGATTGGGAGTTTTTACGTTTGTAGAAATGACAAAACCTCACGTAAAAGCATTATTTCAGCCTTCTGTACAGGACAGCACAGAATTCTAAACTAGGTACCCTTTATAATATCCCGCATTATTTTCAAATGGTGGTTCGTGTGAATTCCTAAAAATTTCACCGTTTCATCACGCTTCAATGATCCAAAAAGCGGATGCCTAAAATGCGCCCATTCTGGCAATTCATGAATGGAGTTGACCCGAGCGTAAGCTTCTTCTCCTCGACTTTTAATTTCTTCTATGGAAAGATGATTTTCATCTGGAACCACATTTTTAGGTGATACTCCTTTTCCTCTGGGAATCCATTTAAAGGTCATAATCACCCATTTTATGATAGAAGTTTTAGGCTTGTAGTCCTCTTTTTTAGAAAGACGTAACATTTCTGGTACTCCTTCCAGTATTCTGTAGCTGTGATCAACGTGCCAGTAAATTCCTTCTTTTGAAACTTCTAGATTTGTGATGTTTCCCAACTTTAAATAGGATTCAAGCTCGTTAAATTCCTCTTGTAATGGATTTTTCATAGACATCTTTGTTTCTAAAGTATGTTTTCTATTATAGAATTCTTACCGTTAAATATAATGGGGTCCCCTTTTCTTTTCCCTTTTAGAGATTTGCCCAGTGGTGATTCTAGCGATAGTACAAAAACCTCTTGTTTGTTCATTGTGACTTTCCCGATACCTACCGCAAGATAAAAAAAGCCCAAATCTGATTTGATAAGTGCTCCCTTATCGGCAGCAATCATCACCTTTTCCGGATCGATGGACTTTAAGTGGTTCATACGTCCTTTAGCCTCTGCTTGCTGGCGTCTGTATAATTCTTCTTGGTTCTGGATCATTGCCATTCCAGTTTCATATTTGTCACCAGCGCTGCTTTTGGTTTCACTATTTTTTGCCTCCATCAATTGGTCCAGACTTGACTGGATGGTATCCAGTTGTGCTTGAACTAGATCTATACAATGCTGGTGAATTTGTGATTTCAAAGAAAGAAGGGTGTCGATGCTCATTTTAATTTTGCCGAAGTACGAAATCCAGCGAGTGGATCACGCCGTTAAATGCGGTAATGTTTGTCGCGGTAATATTAGAACGGGTTCCAGTTCCATCAAGAATCGTAAATCCAGCACTGGTATTTAAAACAAAAGTCCCAGTTCCCAGCGGGTTGATAATAGCACCATCCACAAAATCTTCCAGTCGCAAACGCTGCTCGCCTATCACGTGATAGAGCAACTTATCATCAAAATTACTTTGATTTAAAATATCTTGAAGGTTGTCTAGATTGTCATCAGGATCAGAAGCAATTAATGCTGTAAAAGCAGCATTACTAGGAGCAAAAACCGTAAACGGAGCTGAGGCATCCGTATTGTTCTCTAAAGTTATGGTGAGACCTTCTTGATTGAGTGCCGTTAAAAGGTTTGAATAATTAGGATTTGCAGCAATCAATGTGATCACACTAGGTAAATCCAGTACATTGTTGACCACATGAACTACACCATTGCTTACTTTATTATCAGCTAGGGTTACAATAGCCTCATTATTTAATTTGAAGACTCCATCCATATTTGAAACAAATACGTCCATTTGGGAAGAGTTTATAGAAGCTTGTGTCTTGTAATATTGGGAGTTGTATTGATCTGCAGTTCGCACATCAGATTGAATGTGATATAGAACTATGGTACGTAATAACTCTTCAGGAATGGCGCTGACGCTCCCGTAATTATTAGCGGCAAGAAAAGTATTAAATGCTTGGTCTGTAGGAGCAAAAGTGGTCAGGTTACCAGAGTTATCTAACGTTTGATCCAACTTTGTTATGGACAGCGCCTCTATAAAAATGACGTGATTTGTACGGTCCTCTAGAAAGTCCAGGGCTGTCGGGCCATTAATGACATTCATGTTGTCGTCATCGTCCACACAACCTAAAACAGTTGAGGCACATACAAAAATCAGTAAAAAGCGATATAAAAATATCTTCATGGGTAACCTATGTTTATGTACGCAAAATAACGAATCATTAAATAGCCTATTGCACAAGCAAGACCTAAAAAGAGGTTTAATGTATGCATAGACAATAATATACTAGATATAGGCAAATAGAATATGGACGAGTTCGCCATCCATAGGATCTGCCGTATTTTTGCAACATGGCAAAAGTAGTAGTAGGGCTTTCAGGTGGTGTAGATTCCAGCGTCGCCGCACATTTATTGAAGGAGCAGGGCCACGAGGTCATCGGTCTGTTTATGAAAAACTGGCATGATGATACCGTTACCATTAGTGATGAATGCCCGTGGTTAGAGGATTCTAACGATGCGATGCTTGTTGCAGATAAGTTGGGAATTCCATTCCAGTCGGTAGATTTAAGTGAAGAATATAAGGAGCGTATCGTTAACTATATGTTTGATGAATATGCTCGTGGTCGTACCCCTAATCCTGATGTGCTGTGTAATCGCGAGATTAAGTTTGATGTGTTTATGGACATCGCAATTGACCTGGGAGCTGACTTTGTCGCGACGGGTCACTATTGCCAAAAAACCACAACGAGAGAAAATGGTGTTGAGATCCATCACCTGATTGCTGGAGCAGATTCTGGAAAAGATCAAAGCTATTTTTTATGCCAGGTGTCACAAGAACAACTTGCCAAAACTCTTTTTCCCATAGGTCATCTGCAAAAATCTAAAGTCCGGGAGATTGCGGCGAGCCAGGACCTTATTACCGCTGGAAAAAAGGACAGTCAAGGCTTGTGCTTTATCGGTAAGGTAAGGTTGCCAGATTTTTTACAACAGCAACTCAAGCCCAAAACTGGAAATATAATTGAGATTCCGTCGGAATTGAGTGTTTCAAGAATGAAGGAATTGAGTAATGATGATGAGGCGGTTTCGCTTTCGCGAAAGCGAACTTATCAAGAATCAGAGGGAACTTTAAAAGGACAGCATCAAGGAGCGCATTTTTTCACGCGAGGGCAGCGTCGTGGGCTTCATGTAGGTGGAACGCCAGAGCCTCTATTTGTTATAGAAACTGATGTGGAATCAAATACAATTTATGTGGGGCAGGGAAAGATGCACGCTGGTTTATACCGTCGCGGACTATATATAAAACCCGAAGAAACGCACTGGATTCGCACCGATTTAAGGTTAGAAGATGGGGAAACCATGGAGGTTATGGGTCGTATCAGATACCGTCAGAAATTAGAGAAAGCAACACTTGTGCAGCGTACAGAGGGGCTTTACATGATTTTTGATGATCCGCAGAGTGCTATATCGCCTGGTCAATTTGCCGCTTGGTATCAAAATGAAGAGTGTTTGGGATCTGGTGTAATTGCTTAAATTGCTGGAATGAAGACCTTTATTATAAGCGTGTTTGTTCTATTATTTTCTGCGAGTCTTGTCGCTCAGGATTTAAATGCCATTGTTTATTTTAAGGATAAACCCAACATTGACTTCTCAATTTCAAATCCATCCACGATTCTCACGCAACGAGCGCTGGAGCGAAAACGAAGACATAAAATCGCTGTCGATGAGCGGGATGTGCCAGTGAATCAGCAGTATGTAAACGATTTAAAAAATAGATTTGGAATCGATTATAGAACCCAGTCTAAATGGTTCAATTGTGCGCATGTGATAGGTTCGTACCAGAATATTCAGAATCTAAAATCACTCAGTTACGTGAAAGAGGTCGTTTATGCAGATCCCTCCAAAAGTTCTTATGTAAAGCAAGAGAATAAATTTAGTGAAGATATCTCGCTGCCTGTAAATTATGGAAATGCCAGAAATCAGATCGAAATGATAAGTCTGGATAAATTGCACAACCAGGGAAATACGGGAAAAGGAATATATATCGCATTAACTGATAGCGGCTTTCCTAATGTAAATACCAATACTGCGTTCATTACGGCAAGAGCAGAGAACAGGATACTAGGAGGCTATGATTTTGTGGCTGGTGACAATAGTATATATGAGGATAATTTCCACGGTGCACGAGTGTTGAGCATCCTTGCAGGACAAGTTGAATCGACGCAAGGAACTTATATCGGAAGTGCTCCAGATGCCAGTTATTATCTATTCCGTACGGAAGATGTTAGGTCAGAAACTCCAGTAGAAATGAGTTATTGGGTTGCCGCAGCAGAGCGTGCAGATTCGCTAGGCGTGGATGTTATTAATGTTTCGTTAGGATATTTAGATTTTGATAATGAGGATGAAAGCTTGTCTTATAAAGATATGGACGGTTCATCTTTCATTTCGAGAGGAGCTACTATCGCAACCGAAAAAGGTATGTTGATTGTGACTAGTGCGGGAAACTCAGGAAGAAGCAGTGAGCATCCATGGATTGCAGCACCCGCAGATGCAAAAGGAGTTTTCGCCGTAGGAGCCGTAATGATTAATGGAGATAAGTCTAGCTTTTCTAGCATCGGGCCTACTTGGGATAATCGCATCCGACCCAGTGTAGTTGCCCAAGGCTCTGATACACAATTAATTTCCGAATTTGGCCAATTAGAAGCTGGTAACGGCACAAGTTACAGCGGTCCAATCATTGCCGGTGCCATGGCTTGTTTTATTCAGGCATTTCCTAATTTATCTGTAGAAGAATTGATCAGCACGATTCAAAACAGTAGCTCGCAAGCTTCAAACCCTGATAATCTTAGGGGCTATGGTATTCCCGATTTTGGTAAGGCATTCCAGATGATTTCTAGTTCTCAGGTTAGTATTCCTGATGATTTTACATATTATGTCAAGGATAAAAAATTGAATCTCAACATTCCGCTGGGCCGAAATAAAACTCAGTTTCAGCTATTTAATTTACAGGGACAAGTGTTACTCGAATTAAAATTATCTGAGACTGAAAATATAGATCTATCTATATTCCCTAACGGAATTTATATCTTTCGATTTGAAGATGAATCCAGAGGTTATAAAATTGCTTTTTAAATGAAAAACAGAATCACCCAACTTTTTAATATCAAATATCCCATCATTCAAGGTGGGATGGTATGGGCTAGCGGCTGGAAACTGGCAAGTGCTGTTAGTAATGCGGGTGGCTTAGGCCTTATAGGTGCAGGCTCCATGTATCCTGAGGTTTTGCGGGAGCATATTCAAAAATGTAAGTCGGCTACAGACAAACCTTATGGAGTCAATGTCCCGTTGCTTTATTCAGATCTGGATGAGATCCTGGATATTATTATAGAAGAAAAAGTTCCTATCGTTTTTACCAGCGCAGGAAATCCTAAAAGTTACACGCCACAATTAAAAGCTGCTGGAATCACCGTCGTTCACGTGGTGAGCTCGGTGAAGTTTGCCTTGAAATCACAGGAGGCCGGCGTCGATGCTGTGGTAGCAGAAGGTTTTGAAGCCGGTGGTCACAACGGCCGCGAGGAATCCACGACCTTAACTTTGATCCCGCAAGTGGCACAAGCGATCGACATTCCATTAATAGCAGCGGGTGGTATTGCCACAGGTCGTGCTATGCTTGCTGCAATGACGCTGGGAGCAGATGGCGTGCAAGTAGGAAGCAGATTTGTCTGTACTCCAGAAGCGAGCAGCCACATCAATTTTAAAAATGCGATTGTAGAAGCTGGAGAAGGCGACACGCATTTGACGTTTAAGGAACTCGCGCCAGTGCGCATGATGCGCAATAAGTTCTGGAATCAGGTGCAGGAATTATATCAACAGTCCCCATCAAAGGAAGATCTTACTAAGTTGCTGGGCAGAGCCAGAGCAAAAAAAGGAATGTTTGAAGGCGATATGGACGAGGGCGAACTCGAGATAGGACAAGTTTCTGGACTGATAAAAGACATTATTCCAGCAGCACAAGTGGTGGCGGATATGGTAGCCGAGTATGAAGCAGCCAGAAAAGAGATGATCGATAAATCGCTACATGGCTAGAGCTCAAACCGCGCTAGAAGAACGCTGGAATGTAATTACTCACGGCTTTGGTTTTTTAGTGTTTCTAATCGCAAGTTATTTTTTGCTCAAACAAGCTGTCGAAAGTACGGCACAATATGCATTGATTGCCATTATCATTTACTGCATATCCCAATTATTTCTATACGCTGCATCTACCTCATATCATTACGCAAAACCAGAAAAGATCAAATGGGCCTTGCGCAAGATGGATCACATTTCCATCTATTTCTCTATTGCGGCAACTTACACTCCGGTATGTTTAATCAGTCTGGAAGATAGCAGCGGCTGGACCATACTTGCTGTTGTATGGGGAATTGCATTATTCGGGACGGTTTGGAAACTGTTCTTTACCGGAAAATTTGAGGCGTTTTCCAGCGTTTTATATTTGGTAATGGGTTACATGGTAGTTCTGGATCTCGATTCTTTATTGGCTGCTTTTAACAATGCAGAATTGGGGTGGCTTATCGCAGGTGGTGTTTTCTTTTCTCTAGGAATTATTTTTTACTCTTGGAGCAGGCTTTATTTCAACCACGTGATTTGGCATTTATTTGTTTTGGGTGGTAGTTTGAGCCATTTGGTAATGGTCTGGATGGTGTTAAATAATAATTGATAAACTATCAAGAATAAAGCTTTTAATAACAGTCCATTTTCAACTGGTCTTTATGAACTAGTTCGTCCAGACTTAAATCAGGTTCATCTTTAAGAATTATTTCTAAGGTGTCTAAAACATCATTTTGCATCGCTAATGAACCACAAATCATGATTACTGCATTATCCTTTATTTTTTGAAGAACAAAATCTTTTTGCTCTAAAAGACCATTTTGAACATACTGCTTAGTTCCTTCCTGAGAATAGAATTTTTGAACCTGGTTTTTTTTGGAATCTTTGGAGATCTGACTGAAAATATCTTCGTAAATCCCTGCAGATTGAGCTCTACGGCCACCCCAGAAAAGATGTATGTCCGTTTTCTTATTTTCTAATAGCATTCCTAGAAACGGAGCGATACCTGTGCCGTTCGCAATTAATAGGGCAGATGCTGCCTTTTTCGGTAAATGGAAATCGGCGTTTTTTTGAAGGGCAGCTTTGACCTGAGACCCTTGTTGAAGTTCTGATAAGTAGGAAGAACATTTTCCTAAATCGTGTTTTTTAATGCTTAGCAATATTTCATTATTCCATCGCGCAACGGAATATTCCCGAACTATATCACTGTCTGGAACTTGGATGGCAAGCAGATCACCTGAAGAAAAAGCTATCCTGCGTTTTGATTTTAACCTCAATAAAAAGGTGTCATCAAGATTTAATGGCGATCGCTCTACGACTTCAAAATCTTGATATTTGAGTTTTTTCTTTTTGGCTTTGGGCAATTTGACTTTAATATCAATTCCCGTAGTTCTAGACCATTCTCGCGTCCAGTTTTGGAAAGCACTTTGACTAGCATTGTTGATTTTATGAAGCTCTAGGACAGGCTGAAAACGCTCTTGCTTTTGCAGTGATTGATCCACCTCGATGGCATACTGGCAGTACTCTGGATATTCTAGTGACCCAAATCCCACCACGCTATATTTAATAGCTTCCATTGATTTTTGGGCAAGAATGGCCGCTTCAAACTTTCTGGCATTTGTAGGTGCTTCTCCATCACCATAGGTGGCCGTGAAAATGATGAGGTGTTCCGCTTTCGCGAAAGCGGAATAGTCATTCATTTCTGTCATAAAAACAGTCTTTCCAGCAGCTATCAATGCATTGCAAAATCTTGCTGCAAAATCACGAGTTGTTCCGGTTTCAGAACCCACTAAAATGACAAATTCTGCCTTATCGCGATCGCTCAAAACTCCCTGCTGGATCACTTTTTTCCTGCGACGTAAAGCCATTGCAAATCCAGAATACATAAAAAACAAGAGGGAAAGGCTGGTCAATAGCAAGACGATGGACCACAAAATGCTGCCTTGTCCCGTATGCAGTATCATGCTGAGTCTAAAGGAAACCATCACAAATGGATAAGTTGCGCTGCTTTCAACAATACCACTTTGCGCATTCACGCGTATTTCTTTATCCTGCAATGCCACCTGATAATACTCTGATGGGTCATCAGAAAACGGAAATTCGACCATTCTAACGTCGTCCAGAAATATCTCTTCAAATGGAGATAGCATTTTAGATTTCCCACTTTCAGTATTTTCCAACGCCGGATTATTCTGAACATGAACAAGCGAGCTGTCTGGCAATAAATCAAATTTCTCCACCGAAAGAAAAACACCAGTAGCCGCGACAATAATTATTGGAATAAAAAACCAGCGACTTAAAATCACATGGTATCGCATGGTAAAACGATCCTTTTGAACTTTGGCGAAAAGTCCTTTCAAGCCACCTTGACGCTTGAATAATAGGAAGAATCCAGTCACTGCAATAAGCACCAAAAGAAAAGAAACTAATCCCACAAAAATCCGCCCGATGCTTTTTAAGAATAAAGACCGGTGCAAGTTTGTAGAGAACTTATAAATTTCAGATCGCTTTTCGACAGCGCCTAATTCTTCTCCAGTTCTAGGATTGACATAAACATCCCGCGTTTCAAAATCTGCAGTAAGAACGGAAGCCTTTACAAAGCCAGACGGTTCCACTTCCAGCGTGAAAATTTCATCATAATTTTCATCTAGGATTTCAATGGTAGAAACAAGAGAAACTTCCTCAAGGTTTTCTATTTCATAACCTTTATTTTGATGCTGTATAGGCTCTACGGCAAGAATAATTCCCGTAACGCAAGCAAGGATTAGAAATATAGAAGAAACTAAGGCCAGCGCCAGATGGCTGAATCGCCAGATGGAAATCGTCATGAAATTTTTTATTGTGGCAACATGCGCACGTAGCGTATAAAGCCTGTGCCTTCTTTTTTACTTTTAAGATTTGCAGTGGTCAGTTCAAATTCTAGATCTGCAGTATAATATTTTTGATCTTCCACGGAAGTTTCAAATCTGATGCTGTAACCCTTATCAATCTTATCTTCAGAGATTTTTAAAAGGCTTACGGTTCGTCCGCCGCCACTAACGGTAGCGCCAGAAATCCCATCGATGTTTGATTTTTTCTGGCCATAAAAGCTCCACCATTGGCCTATCTCGCTGTACCACTCGCTGTCTTTTCCCTGTACGTAAAGTGTTTCTTCATAATTGCCCTTAGGATCTAGTAGAGAAACTACAACATAAGCTCCCTCTCCAGAATAGTTAGTCAACTGGATCAGGCATTTTACGTTCTTTTTATCTGCCGTTATAAAACTACTCGTAAATAAAAAAATGAGTAATAGGAATGGAAGTGTTTTCAAAAAGTTTTTCATTATTTCAAAAATTCTAAAGCAGTCTGCTGTTTATTTAATAATTCGTTTTCGCCGGCAAGATCATAAGCAGTTTCTTCGAAATCAGTGGTGATAGAAGTATCTGCACCTAAAGAAATAAGGTATTTCATCATTTCGACATTGTCAGATCGCATAGCTGCGATATGTAACGCAGTCAAACCTTCTTCATTAGTCGCATTTACGGGAACTTTATAACCGGACAGCTCTTTTAAAAGTTCCAAATCGCTTTCCGCAGCAGCTATATGATATAAGGTATTCTCATTTGCTTGAGTGGCACTCATGTCAACACCTAATGCGACTAGTAAGTCCAGTTTAGCCTTAAAATCTTCTGTGTTATTCTTATTGTACGATCGAGCTAGATAATAAGCCGGCGTATTGCCAGCGGCGTCTGATGGTTTAAAGTCTTTACCGGTTTCACTTATTACAAAGCTTAGAACATTTGCAGTGTTGCGCTTTGTTGCTAGCATCATAGCAGTTTGTCCATTTTTATTACTCAGGTTGAAATCCTTTACATCTGTAGAAAGTAACTCTACAATCTCTAAATTGTTACGATACGCCGCGTTTAAAAACGGAGTATTTCCTTCAGCATCTTTTTGATTTACATCTGCACCTTCTCGCAAAAAGAAATTGAAGATTTCTACATCTGTATTTGAATAGGCAAGTGCATGTAACGGAGTATATCCGTCTTTAGTGATTACATTAGGATTCAAACCCGATTGCTTTAAAAATTGATATATTTCTATGGTGTTGCTATGGCCGCGAGCTCCTTGAGCTGCAAATATGAACGCATTGCCACCGTTCATATTGGCAGATTTATAATCTACGCCAGCAGCTATCAATTCCTTTAAGAAAGAAATATTTCCTTTCTTAGCAGCGTAGGAAAAAATGCCGTTACCATCTTTGTCATTACTGTTGATATCAATACCGTTGTCCGTGAAAAACGCCGTTTCTCTAAAAGAGCTCATGGAAGGTGCGGCAAGAAGAAGTGTATTTGCACCTTCATCATTTTTCTCGTCAGCTAGTTTAATTCCCTGTTTCATAAACAGATTGTAAAGCTCTGGATCCATATTACCGCCGTTAGCGGCATAAGTTAATGGTGTATTACCGTGACTTTCCAAAGCTGTTAATGACGATCCTTTATTTAGCAACGTTTTGACAATTTCCAGATTGCCAGTGTATGCTGCCCAGTGTAAATAAATACGACTGTCGTGCGTTTTTTTGTCGATACCATTACCGTCAAGAGTTAATAAATATTTGATTACATCATCACTGGCATTTCCAAGGATAGCATAAGTTGTGGCGTCATACCCGTTTGAATTCATGGCGATAGCATCATTACCGGCAGTATTTTTTTCTTTTACTATGGTTAAGTCTGGATTAGACTTCCAGAAATCACGGTCCAGAAAAACGTTGTCTTGGGCAAATGCACTACCTGTAAACATTAGTGCAATTAATAGGGAATAGAAAATACGATTCATAGTTTTGCTTTTTTAGCAATTCATAAATGAGCGATATAAGTTAGTTCCTAAATGAGATTGCAAAAATAAGGGTTTTATTTAGACTGAATAAAGATAGAGCGTGTTCTTTAGTTCAAATTGTGCTTTTTTAAATATAATTTAAGATACTATTCCGCTTTCGCGAAAGCGGAATAACATTCATACTTTTTTCTAGATACTATCATTTTGACTCTCACGTCTTTTAGATCAAAGTAATAACAAATTGAAACTTGATTTCAAAAAAGCTCCGTCTCAGGAGATACGTTGCCGAACACTTAAATAATAAGAATCAAACCTTTTTATTTTACTTCCAATGTCGAATAACCATGGCTGTCGCGCCTTAACACGACTTGAGTTTGAATCCGTTCTTTTAAAGACTCTACATGCGAAATAACACCGATAGTTTTACCCGATTCCGTTTGTAATTTTTCTAACGTATCCATCGTTTGATCTAAAGTTTCTGGATCCAGCGTCCCAAACCCTTCATCAATAAACATGCTCTCAATCCGCACTTTTTTTGAAGCTAAATCTGATAGGGCGAGTGCCAGCGCTAGACTCATGACAAAAGTTTCCCCTCCAGAAAGCGTTTTAACAGACCTGCGTTGACCGCCCATATGATCATCAATGGCGATCAGACTGTCATCTTCATCTGGCATAGATTTATCAATGGTGTATCGATCGCTCAATTGCTCCATGCGTTTGTTGGCAAATAGCAGCAACCTCGATAAGGTCAGGTCTTGCGCAAAATCATTAAACTTATTTCCCGTGGAGTCGCCTATGAGTTCGTTGAGTACTCGCCATCTTTTTACATGGGCAGAATGCTTTTCAATCTTTTCTTTTAAGTCCTCAATTCGCTTTAAACTCTCTAGCTGATTCTTTGTCTTTCTTTCACTATTATTAACCAACAGATCTAATTGCTCTAACCTGCTTGAAATAACGACTAGTTTTTCCTCAATACTTTCTAAAGATTCTTCAGGATTTTTCTCTAGTAGTTTTTCCAACTGGGCAGCTAGGGTTTGCAGTGTAGATTTTTGTGATTCAATGCCAGTATTTAATCTTCCACGCTCTTTATTTAGGTTGAGATAGATGTTATCAGGCAACCTTGCTAGCGCGGCATCTTCAATAGATTTAAATTCTAAGGAAATAAGAGCTGCGTTCAAATCATTTGTAAGATTTGATAACTGCTTCTGGGAATCGTCTAGTTCGACATTCTGGGTGTTTTCTGCTCTTTTGATACTACTTTCTTGAGATTGTAGTTTACTCCAGTTGGTTTTAATGCTATTGACATCTCTATTAAGATTGTCGCCTTTGTAAATTTTCTCAAGCTCTGTTGTGATTTTATTTCCGTCAATAATTGTTGCTTGCATGTGGGGAACAAGCTTTTCTGCGGCCACTAGAGCGTTCAATCGGGCTTGTATATCTATATAGAGTTTCAAGGCAACCAGTTTTTCTTTAGAAATTACAGCTTGTTTTTCTAACTCCTCAGAATCCATGGGCAAGCCTTCATAATCAGATGTAAAAAGGAACTTTATTTTCTCGAACTCATTATCAATTTTTGATTTTTTCTCATTTAGTTCAATTAAGGATTCATTGACGGATTTGGATTCGGCACTTGTTTGGGTAATCGCAGTTTCTAATGTGCGTAAAGCTCTTTTATTATCATTTATTTTACTTTCCATCTCATCATCGCTGGATTGTAAATCTTTTGCATAAGGATGATGAACAGATCCACATAATGGGCATGGATGCTGCTCAACTAATTTATTTCTTAAATCTTCCAGACTAGCAGATAACAGGTGGTTTTCTTGTTGCAGTTGAAGAACTTTTTCATCTTTTGATTCTAGTAGATGCTTGTCACTAAGAATTTTTAAATGCTCAGGAAATGATTTTTGTTTATCGGTAGCGATTTTGATTTTTTCAAGTAAACTGGAAGACTCAGTTTTAAGAGGTTCGATGCGATCGTTTAAGCGTATAGCCTTTTGCAGCTGGTCTATTTCTTTTTCTAGGCGTGGTTCATGTTTTTTTAGTTGGTCTATATCAGAGCTTGGGACAATTGGAATGAGTTCTTCCTTCCTCCGTTTCAAATCTAATTTGAGTGCCGCCAACTTTATTTCTAGTAAGTCAATTGATGGGTTCTTATCTAGATCTAAAGGACGGAGTTCTCCATTTAATTGTGCTTTAAGCTCATTATGCTTAGAACGCAGGGCTTCACGCTTTTGGATTAAGTCAGATACTTTATCTCTAAAAGTTTCTAGGGATTCTGCAGCGTCTTGTTTTTTGATTTCGGCGCCTAAAAACGTTGCAGTTGTTCTTGATAGGTTATTTTCTTCCTGAACTAGTTGCTCTTTCTCCGTTTTTAATTCTGCGAGTACTTTTGTCTTTTGCGTAATGATTTTCCGCAATTCTTCCCATGTTCTGAGCTTTTCAGATATAGTTTGGGTTTTTTCATGAGCATCAAGTTTGCTCCCGTTTTGTTGAAAAAAGTCTGCTTGTTCTTTTAATTGTAGTGTTTGTTTCGCTTTCGCGAAAGCGATTTCTTCATTCTTCCCGGTAATCTCTTTTAAAACAGTTTGATCAGCTTTAAGTTTTTCCAGTTCTTTTAAAGTAGCCTCTTTTTCTACTTTCAGTTTTTTAAGATCTTTTTGGATCTGTTCAAAAATCTCATCCTCAATTAGATTATTCTTTTCGTAATTGATGTTTGTTTCCTCGCTTTTGATGAGTTCACTTGCCTGCTTGTTTTTTTCGAAAGCACGAGCACCTAACTGCCGGTAGATTCCAGTACCCGTTATTTTTTCCAGCAACTCGCTGCGTTCTTTTTTAGGAACTTTGAGGAATTGAGCAAATTCGCCTTGAGCGAGCACCACACTTTTTATAAACTGCTCATAATTTAAACCTATAAATGCTTCGTTTTTTGCAGGAACTTCCGACTTTTTGAGCGGCAGTTCTTTTCCGGAAACTACGTTTTTCAACTGCATTTCATAATCCCGCAAACTTCCTGTTCTAGCTGTCGAGATACTCCAGGTGGATTGAAAAATCCCTTTGGTACAAGAATAAGTGATACTTGCATAAGCATCCTGCTGATTCTTAGTCAGAACAGCGCCCGTATCATTAATAGTATTTTTTGTAATACGCCCCAATCGTGGAACTATAGTAAACAGGGCTAAAGAAATTACATCTAGAATGGTGCTTTTTCCGCTTCCAGTGGGACCCGTAATCGCAAATAGCGAATTATCCTTGAGTGGTGCAGTCTCAAAATCAATATGGTGCTCACCACGAAGCGAATTGATATTCTTAAGAGAAATTTTTAAAATCTTCATGTGCTCTGTTTAATTTCCCTGATTGACTTCTTCTAAAATTTCTTGAAAAGAACTGATGATTTCATTCTTCATTTCTGGTTCAAAAGTGGATTTTTCCAGAAGTTTTAGAAAAACATCTTGTGGTGAAAGGTTTTCCAGCTCCTGTTCTACTTGATAGAAATCTGTCATGGCAGGAGCTTTTTCACTGAAACTTATTTTTTGTTTTACGATCTCATAACCAGAACACTCAAATTGTGAAACCAGCTGATCGAGCTCATATATTAGATTAGCATCGTGCTGAACGGATTGTAATTCGATTTCTATAAAAGAGTTTAGACCTGTTTGAACCTCTAGTGATTGTAATTTTTGCTTGATATGTTCCAATTCACCTTTAATACGTATCAGTTTTCTGAAGACGGGAATTTCCACGCTAGTTACCGCATGATCTTCTAAGTCAAAAATCAGCACTCTTTTTAGATCTTGACTTTCACTGAAAGATAAAGGTAGCGGTGATCCACTATAATAGGTGGGGATACTGGTGGTAAGTTGTTGAGGTTTGTGAATGTGTCCTAAAGCAACATAAGAAAAATAATCCCCAAAATTATCTGCTTCAAAACTGGCCAGATTTCCTATTTGGATTTCCCGTTCGCTCTCTGATGTGGAAACACCAGCGGCATACAAATGTCCCATTGCGATGGCAGGAATACCTTCATAATGTAATGCACAGAGATCTGAAGCTTCTTTAAAAACAGCCGTAATTCCTTCTCTAATAGCGATAAGTCTAGAATCATAATCATGAGCATCACCCATGTTGCGCAAATCTGCATCACGAATAAACGGAATCGCAGCAACTACAGCTTCCACTTTTCCTAATTCATTTTTAATAGGAATGAGCGTGTCGTTTATTTGTTCTGGAAGCCCGCCTATCACATCAATATCAAGCTGTTTCAGGATTTCTTTAGGCGCATTCAATACGGAAGGGGAATCATGATTCCCACCGGTTATGATGATTTTACATTTTAAATCTCTTAAAGCAAGGAGCGTCCGGTAGTATTGAGATCGAGCTTCTGAAGACGGATTGGAAATATCATAAATATCCCCAGAAACTAATATCACTTCTATACGCTCCGTTTTTACGAGCGAACATAGCCATTCAATGAATAGGTCAAAATCTTGATAGAGATCCTTCTTGTAAAGTTTCTTGCCTATATGCCAGTCTGCAGTGTGAAGTATCTTCATGAAGTGGTTTTGGAAGGGAATCCGATAAAGATAAAAACCTCGACGGAAAAGATGGATGGCATAAACATATACTTTTCAACGATCGTTATATCAATTTACAATACATGATATTCAAATATTCCGCTAAGCATTCAAAATCGTATAACCAATTTCTAGTTGGAGAAGTATATTATTTAGAGGCTTAGAAACTGCATCAAATCATAAAAGCAAGTCCGGCTCCTGCAAGCATTACTAGCATTTTAGCAAGGTTGAATTGGTGTCCATCGCTGGATTCTAAAATCAAGGTGGTGGAAACATGTAATACAATCCCAGCGACCAGTGCTTTTATGGGAAGCATGATGTCTACATTGAAATTTGCATTCTGTGCAATTAGTGATCCTAGTGGAGACATCACCGCAAATATCCCAATAACTAAAAGAATCTTGCTCATAGAAGCTTTGTTAGCAATTAGAAACCCGGTAAATATAAAAGCAATAGGAATTTTATGAATAGCTACTCCATACGTCATACCACTGGCGTCCTGTAATGGCATTCCCTCTAAAAATGCGTGAATACACAAACTGACAAACAAGGCATAGGGAAAACTTGCGACATCTTTACGTACGTGCATGTGTCCATGTTCTGCACCTTTAGAAAAGAACTCAAGGATGATCTGAATAAATACTCCTGCGATCAGATATATTCCATAGGTAGCATTCCCAGATTCATATATTTCAGGTAAAAACTCTACCGCGACTGCACTCAATAAAAAAGCTCCTGAAAATGCGAGCAACAATTTCATGCGCAAGTTGGAAACCTCCTTAAATAAAAAGGCAGCCAAAGAACCGATGACAACGGCAAGAAATGGTAATAAATAGTTCATGGTTATTCTGTTGCAGATTTAAAGATCATAATCAGTCGATCAGAGGTTTTTTCATCGAAATCTTCCAATTGATAACTCCCATAAACTTGTTCTAATTCTAGTCCTGCAGCTTTAAAATATTTTTGGAAATCGGCTAGAGTTAGGGCTTGAACGCGTTCTGTAAAATGATAGCGATTCCCGTCGTCTTTAAAATTGATATCCTTGAAAATATAACCGTCTTCCAATCGACGGTTTTGCTCAAAAGTGATTCCTTTTTCGGTTTTCTCGTTATAAGGAACAAGGTTTTCAATCACTTTTTTCACGTTAAAAAAGTCAATCACACCACACGCACCAGGTTTCAAACTGAGTTTGATGGCCTTAATAGTTCTCAAATTATCCTCTGAGTCATCAAAATAACCGAAGCTGGTAAACAAATTGAAAACGGCATCAAATTTTGCAGGATATGTTTCGGTCATGTTGTGGACTGCAAATTGGATTCGGTCAAGGTTTACGGGACCTGTTCCTAGCTCACCCAACTCCAGATTTCCAGATTTAATGTGTTTTAATTTTGCTTTCGCGAAAGCGATACTGCTCTCACTCAAATCCACACCGGTAACCTCATAGCCCAACCTATTGAGGAAAATACTGTGACGGCCACGGCCACAGGCAAGATCTAAAATTTGCGCGTTAGGCTCCAATTCTAATCTGGCAGTAAGGCTTTTCATAAACTGTCCAGCCTCGAGATAGTCGCGATCGCGGTAAAGTATGTGATAATAGGGTGTGTCAAACCAGCTGGCATACCACGTGATCTCGTCTTTTCTATCGCTCATAGGCGACAAAAATACCTTAATTTTGCCGTCCAAATCCCGATAGAATGCCCCAAAATTTTAAGATGATCGCCAAAACACTTTTTGGCCTAGAAGAAGTGCTGGAAGAAGAGCTTAAAAACCTAGGCGCCATTGACGTTGAAAAAGGCGTTCGCATGGTAAGTTTTAAGGGAGATCAAGGCTTTATGTATAAGGCTAACATGATGTTGCGCACCGCGATCAGGATCTTGAAACCTATTCACAGTTTCCGCGCTCGTAATGAGGTGGATCTTTATGATGGGATTTACCAGATGGACTGGTCAAAATATTTGACGCCTCACGATACGCTTGCTGTAAATGCTACGGTTTCCTCGCAATATTTCAATCACAGTCAGTATATCGCTTTGAAAACCAAGGATGCGATAGTTGATCAATTGCGCGAAAAACATGGTCGGCGTCCAGATGTGGATACGAAACATCCAGATTTGCGTATTTCCATTCACATTAACGATCAATCTGTAGATGTATCTCTGGATACTAGTGGTGATGCTTTGTACAAACGTGGTTACAGGGATCAAACGAATCTTGCGCCTATTAATGAGGTTCTAGCCGCTGGGATTATTTTATTGAGCAACTGGGATCAACGATCTACATTTATAGATCCCATGTGTGGTAGTGGAACCATCGCCATTGAGGCTGCAATGATAGGAGCTAATATTGCACCTAACATCAATAGAAAAGAATTTGGTTTTGAGAAATGGCCCGATTATGACAATCAGCTTTTTGAAGATATCCAGGCAAGTTGTTTGAAAAAAATACGTGGTTTTGATGGGAAGATCATTGCCAGAGATGCTGATGGAGATACGGTTCAAAAAGCCATAGAAACAGTTAAAAACGCAAACCTTGAGGATTTCATCAGTGTAGAAAAAGGAGATTTCTTTAGAGATTCCCAAAGCGCTGAAGCTTTCCTAATGTTCAACCCGCCTTATGATGAGCGACTGGAAATTGACATGGAGAGTTTTTATAAGGAAATAGGAGATACTCTCAAAACGAGATATTCTGGTAGCACCGCGTGGATGATTACTGGTAATCTGGAGGCCTTGAAATTTGTAGGTTTAAAAGCATCACGTAGGATCAAACTTTTTAATGGAAAATTAGAAGCGAGATTAGTCAAATATGAGATGTATAAAGGTTCTAAAAAGGCCAGCAAACAAGACCAAGAGTAGATGATAATTGCAGTTAGCAATGATATATTTGAATGTTTAAAAGCAGCGGATTATGGCAATGAATAAAAACGGAGTTTTAGGCTGGGCGACCCTTATTATGATTATTATAGGTATCGCACTGATTGCCATGGGAGCATTTAGGTACAGAGATATTGCGGGCTACGGATTTGCTTCTGTAGGAATCGGTTTTTTTGCGATTGCTTGGGTTTTTAATGCTTTAAAAGGAAGGGTCTAGTGGAAAGAAAAATTGATATAAAAAATTTGAATTCGCCTAAATACCGCGCTCTGACAAGTGCAGGAGGCATTCTCATTCTTATAGCGCTGGCAAGCTGGTGGTTAGAAGGTCCAGATTATGTGGCGTATACCGCTGCAGCTTTGGGGGTGACTGCATTTACTGTATTGAGTATGGATGGTTTTACAGCAGCAAATTCCGTTTCTTATGGTGGGAAAAGCGTGACCATGAAATTACTGGGCAATAAAACCATCGGATTTCTATTTAAAGATATTCAGGAAGTGAATCTGCAGGAACCGGGACTACTGATACGAGTGGAAGGAATGGAGGCTGTTAAGCTTTCGCGAAAGCGGTACACAGAAGAGTCTCTAGAGGAATTAACGAAATTATTAAATGATAAAAAAGACAAATAATGAGCGACGATAAACAAGTAATTTTTTCCATGTCGGGTCTTTCAAAGACCTATCAAAGTACTGGAAAACAAGTATTAAAAAATATTTACCTAAGCTTCTTCTACGGAGCGAAAATTGGGATTTTGGGTCTCAATGGATCAGGTAAATCCACGTTGATGAAGATCATCGCGGGAACAGAAAAAAACTATCAGGGAGATATCAATTTTCTGCCTGGATATAAAGTAGGTCATCTGGAACAAGAACCAGAATTAGACCCTACTAAAACAGTCATGGAAATTGTACGGGAAGGTGTTGCTGAAACAGTCGCGATTCTGGACGAATACAATAAAATCAACGACGATTTTGGGTTGGAAGAAGTTTATTCTGATGCCGACAAGATGGAGAAGTTGATGAACCGTCAAGCGGAATTGCAAGATAAAATTGATGCAGTAAATGCTTGGGAACTCGATACAAAACTAGAAATCGCGATGGATGCATTGCGCACGCCACCTGGTGATGCGAGCATCGCAAATCTTTCTGGTGGAGAGAAACGCCGCGTGGCGCTGTGTAGGTTATTGCTACAAGAGCCTGAGATTTTATTGCTAGATGAGCCTACCAACCACCTGGATGCAGAATCGGTTTTATGGTTAGAGCAGCACCTAGCTCAATATAAAGGAACCGTAATCGCGGTGACTCACGATAGGTATTTCCTAGATAACGTCGCTGGATGGATTCTTGAACTAGATCGCGGCGAGGGAATTCCCTACAAAGGGAATTACTCCAGCTGGTTGGAACAAAAAAGTGACCGACTTGCCAAAGAAGAAAAAACAGAATCCAAACGTCGCAAGACTTTACAGCGCGAGCTGGACTGGGTACGTCAAGGAGCAAAAGGACGTCAAACGAAGCAAAAAGCCCGTTTGAACAACTATGATAAACTCTTAAATGAGGATCAAAAAGGAAAAGAAGAAAACCTGGAAATATACATTCCTAACGGTCCGCGATTAGGAACAAATGTTATCGATGCTAAGGGCGTGAGCAAGGCATTCGGTGATAAATTATTGTATGAAGATCTGAACTTTGTACTTCCACAAAATGGCATCGTAGGAATTATCGGGCCCAACGGTGCTGGTAAGACGACGATTTTCAAAATGATTATGGGAGAGGTAGAGCCAGACAAAGGAACTTTTGAAGTAGGAGAAAGCGTAAAGCTTGCCTATGTTGATCAGGACCATTCCAATATCGATCCTGAAAAATCAATATGGGAGAATTTTGCTGACGCTCAGGATATGATCATGATGGGCGGTAAAATGGTAAACTCGAGAGCTTACTTAAGCCGCTTCAACTTCTCAGGTTCAGAACAGAATAAAAAAGTAAGTGCCCTTTCTGGTGGAGAACGCAACAGACTGCATCTTGCCATGACTTTGAAGGAGGAAGGGAACGTATTGTTACTGGATGAGCCTACCAACGATCTTGATGTAAATACATTGAGAGCACTTGAAGAAGGATTGGAAAACTTTGCTGGTTGTGCAGTTATTATTTCTCACGACAGGTGGTTCCTAGACAGGGTTTGTACGCATATCATAGCGTTTGAAGGTGATTCCCAAATCTATTCCTTTGATGGAAGTTTTACAGAATATGAGGAGAATAAGAAGAAGAGATTGGGTGATGTTACCCCTAAGAGAATCAGATATAAGAAGTTGATCAGAGATTAATTTATTGCTGAGGTGATTTAAATTTCAAATCTCAAAAAAATAAAATCCCAAAACGCAACAGATTCTGTTGGTTTTGGGATTTTTTAATTTAGAATAGAAATTTTGTTGGAATTTTAAATCTCAAATTCTAAAATATTGTAGATTTTTGATTGAAAAGTTTTGCTGAGGTTATTTCGATAATAGGAGTATTGTGATTTGGGTCACAGATGGTAACTCAAATTTCGTTCTCGTGAACATAAAAATTAGGAGAGAAAAGTGGTGAAGTTTCTACAGCTAATGAGTCTAAATATCTCCTTCAAAACCGTTGTAAAGTCGGCTATTGATCGTATATAAATCACAGTTCAAATAACCGTACCTTTGCAGCTTAATTTATTACATGACATTTAAAGAATTGGGGCTCGACGAGTCCATCCTGAAAGCTTTACAGGACCAAGGTTACGAGAATCCAACTCCTATACAAGCACAATCCATTCCCATCTTATTAAAAGGCAAAGATCTACTAGGGGTCGCTCAAACGGGTACTGGAAAGACCGCTGCATTTGCTATTCCCATCCTTCAACAATTGTTGGAAGGTGAAGGTCCCAGAAAGCAACGCAAGATTAGAACTTTAGTGGTAACTCCTACACGGGAGCTTGCTATACAGATTGATGAAAACTTTTCCGCTTACGCGAAATATACCAACATCAAGAATACGGTTATCTACGGTGGTGTAAAACAAACGAAACAAGTTTATGCCTTGCACCAAGGTGTGGATGTTCTGGTTGCAACTCCAGGAAGATTATTGGATTTGATCAGTCAAAAATACATTTCGCTTAAAGATATTCAGTATTTCGTACTCGATGAAGCAGATCAAATGCTTGATATGGGATTCATCCATGACATCAAAAAACTACTGAAATTATTACCTAAAGAACGTCAATCACTGTTTTTTAGTGCCACTATGCCCAGAGCAATCGTGGATCTTTCCAAACAAATTTTGGGAGACTTTGAGCGTGTTACCATTGAGCCTGAGAAAACTACTGCGGAGAAAGTAGAGCAACGCATTTACCACGTTAACAAAAAGAACAAAACAGAATTGTTGGTTCATTTATTAACGACAGACATGAATGATTCTACCCTTGTTTTTTCAAGAACTAAACATGGAGCTAACAAGATTGTAAAAGATCTTGAAAAGGCAGGAATCAATAGTGCGGCTATTCATGGAAATAAATCCCAAACAGCACGTCAAAAGGCACTGGGAGATTTCAAGGATGGAAAATTACAAGCACTTGTAGCGACAGATATTGCAGCTCGTGGTATCGATATCGACGAGTTATCTTATGTTCTCAATTATGACTTGCCTAATGTGGCAGAATCTTATGTACACCGTATAGGTCGTACCGGTAGAGCAGGGTCAAGCGGTCTTGCCGCAAGTTTTTGCATGCTTGAAGAACGTCCGTTTTTGAGGGATATTGAAAAATTGATCCAGACTAAGATTCCTGTGGTGAATGATCATCCGTTTGAATTTAAAATGGAAGATGCTGCAGAGCCTAGTTTGAAAAAGCAAGGTGGAAATCGAGGCCGTGGCGGCGGTGGCGGTAGAAACTCCAAACCTTCTGGAGGGAAACCAAAATCTAATTCTGGTGGTGGTAATCGCAATAAGAGCCGTAGCCGTAACAGCAATTAGATTTCTGAACTAAAAATTATCTACGTCAATTGAGGTGGAGCAGAGATAAAAAAAAATGGCGGCAATTTGCCGCCATTTTTAGTTGCTATATTTTTGGAGTGCGTGGGATTAAGTGTTTGGAACCCGTTAAGAATTGAAATTTCGCGAAAGCGAAATCCTTGAGAATCGAATGCTATAACTCTTTTTCATAGAGATTATTGAGAGAAAGCGGCATTTGGATTTGACCAACTTTTTTAAAACTAAGCTTCTCATAGTATCTACAGAGCGCATGATTCCCAGCGTCGCAATCCAGCCGCAACAAATGGATACCTCTATCGATAGCCTGTTTCTCAATAGTATAAATTAAAGTGCTTCCTATCTGTAAACCGCTGTATTCAGAGCTCACCACAAGGGAATGCAGGTAGAATGCAGGTGTAGTTTGTAAGCCCCAATATTTCAAATCTTGCACCATTAATCTGTACATCCCAATGAGGTTATCGTCCTGATATATAAATGTAAATTCGGCATCCTCGAAACCTTCCTTTAACCATTGCATCCGCTCTGCTGGTGGGTCTAACCAATAGCTCCATTGCGTAAAGCCTTTCGATTTTAGCCTATTTGCAGCTTCTTTTAATAGCTCCAAAGCATCATCGATACCTTCTATTTTAGGCGTTTTATAGGTCAATTCAGAATGGTTAATAGATAAGGTCACAGTAATTATTTGTTATAATGGAGGCCTCACATTTTCACTGAGAATGGGTGAAAGATTCCATATTCAAATGTCCGTATATCCAATGATTAGTAAAGGCTTAGATCCATCGGTTAACATTATTTTAATACCGTTTCAATGGACTATCTTTGCGCCCTTCAAAAAATTAAAATAAATCCCCCCTTAATGAAGCTGTTTAACAATTTTGTAGGAAATCCTAAAAACGATATCCTTGCTGGGATAACCGTGTCTCTAGCGATGATTCCAGAAGTGGTTGCATTTGCTTTTGTTGCAGGGATTGACCCATTAGTGGCACTATCTGGAGCTTTTATTTTAGGTTTGATAACCGCACTTTTTGGTGGTAGACCGGGTTTGATCTCTGGTGCGGCCGGAGCCGTTGCAGTGATTTTTGTTGACTTGATTATAAAGGGTCATGAGAAGGGAATGATGATGGAGAATCCCATAGAAAATATGGGGCTGTACTACTTGTTCGGTGCTGTGATTCTAATGGGATTGATTCAGATTTTAGCAGGTGTTTTCAAAATAGGGAAATTTGTTCGATTGATTCCGCATCCTGTGATGATGGGGTTTGTGAATGGTTTGGCTATTGTTATCTTTTTGGCGCAGGTGGAAATGTTTTCACATAAAAGTCTAGTGATAGGAGCTGATGATGTCAAGAAATACATAAGCACTTACATGCAAGGAGCAGAATTGTGGATCATGATGGGCCTTGTGGCATTAACCATGGCAATTATATGGGGGCTTCCTAAATTAACTAAGAAAATTCCAGCAGCGCTAACGGCCATTTTAGTGACTACAGGAATCGTAGTTTTTAGTGGTATGGATGTAAGTACGGTAGGTTCTTACATTATTGAAGGCGGAGGAACTGGTCTCAAAGGAGAACTGCCAACACCTAATATGGAATTGTGGCAATACTTACCCATAGGTTACGATACGTTCATGTTTATTTTGCCCTATGCGTTTCTTGCTGCTGCGGTAGGATTGATTGAATCCCTAATGACCATGAATCTGGTTGATGAATTGACGGAAACACGTGGTAGCGGTAATAGGGAATGTGTTGCTCAAGGAGCAGGAAATATTGTCAGCGGCCTCTTCGGTGGGACTGGTGGTTGTGGAATGATAGGGCAAACTGTTATTAATATTAATGCTGGTGGTCGTGGTCGTCTGTCTGGTGTGATGATGTCCGTTACGTTATTGGTTTTTCTGCTTTTCACGGATAAACTCATTGAACAGGTACCGATCGCTGCTTTAATAGGGGTGATGTTCATGATGGTAATCGAGACTTTCGCATGGTCTAGTTTTAGAATTTTGCGTAAAATTCCATTGTCAGATGCATTTGTTTTAGTGACTGTTTCTGTAGTAACAGTCGTGTTTGACCTAGCTATTGCAGTTTTTGTGGGAGTAATTATTTCTGCATTGGTATTTGCCTGGGAAAGTGCTAAACGAATCAGAGCTCGTAAAAGTATTAAGACTGATGGAACTAAAGTCTATGAGATTTGGGGACCTTTATTCTTCGGTTCTGTAACGGACTTCAACAATAAATTTGATCCTAAAAATGATCCCGATAAAATCGAAATAGATTTTATAGAAGCCCGTGTGCAAGATCATTCTGGTATTGAGGCGTTGAGAGGAGTAGCTAATAAATACCTAGACTTAGGTAAAGAAATAAAATTAACACACTTGAGCCCAGAATGTAAGCAATTATTGATGCGCAATAATCCTGAATTTGACACCATTATTGAAAGTAGCATTGAAGACCCACGATACCATATCGCTACGGACTTATTAGATGCAGAAGCATAGAGATTTAATTTCTGAGCAATCTTTTTCGATTTACTTGGAATTCCATTTTCTGGCCATTCTTTAGATATTGAACCGTAATGGAGTCCAATTTTTCTTCCACCTTATTATTAGTTAGACGGCAAGCAGATAGCTTGTTTAGATTCTGCAAACTAGTGTTGTTGATAGAAAGGATTGTATCTCCTATCTTAATAGGTAAATCGATTTCTGGAATTGTATAGGCTACGATAGCCTTCAGGGTATTTAATCTATAGGCAAACCCAAAAGTTTTATAGTCTGAATTATCATTAGGCGCCACTTCTTTCCAATAGATTTTATTGGTTTTCCAGTCAATAATAGAGATATAATTGTCAATCAATTCATTCCCTATCAAGTTAGAATTCCCATTTCTAATAACGATATCTTCTAGTTGAATACCTCCTAAGTCGATTTGTTTCACTTTATAAATAGATCGTTCCTGCGCTTTCCCAGCCCCAAAAATCCCTGCAGATAAAACTCCTGAGATTGTCACCTTTTCGAAATTATCTAAATGTTCTGATTCATTTATTGTAACGCCGCCAGTGAAGCCCGTATCATAGGTAAATTCTGTTTTTTGATCATTGATGGTCACATCAAAAAGTGGCGTCATCTGCGGTTTTTTAGGATGAAATCCTATAGTTTCAAAGTCTGAGGCATCAAAAGCTTCCAGAGAATTTGCGATTTGAATTTCTTTTTTTTGATAGTCAAATTTCCAGACGGACACCGCCATTTGATTAGCTCCTAAAATCCCGTCATATCCCATACACTCTATTTCAAAGGCAGTATCAAGGTCATTTACAACGGCGCCCACGTTGCGGTAAGTCAGGCTGCCCAATTTTATTTCTGGGACTACTACAAATTGTTGATTTTTCTTGACTCCTTGAGAATCTCCCATCTGGTAATCCTTACTTTTCTTGATATTCAAATCTGCCAAAATCGCAGATGAAATTATGGTAGGTGCTCCCGTGTCCACAAGAAATCGGTAGGTTTTAGAATTGATTTCCACTTGCACGATGGGCAAGTCATTATATTCAAAAGGGATGGTTACAATTTGCTCATTTCCAGAAACGCTTTCTTTTCCAAAAACTTTCAACGCAGTAGCACAGCCAGTGAAAATGAGGCAAATCATTATAATTATAAATGATTTAAAAGGAGTTTTCACGAAAGTTCGCTTTCGCGAAAGCGTGTTCAACGACTTAATCAGCTTCATAAACTAACTTCATGGTGATGGTCGCGGTTTTGTCTTTAGAGCTGGTATTATAGGTACCGCCCCAGCTATAATCCTCTGAGCTGTTTTGACCAGTAATCTGGAAAACACCCATGTCTGCAGACTTTAGATCGCCCAGTTTTCCACCAGAATTCTCTGCGATTTTTTCCGCTCTAAGTCTGGCATCTTCCGTGGCTTTGGAAATCATTTCTATTTTAAGATCGGCTAGTTTTGTATAGTAATACCTTGGTGATTGGGAATAGAACTGAACGCCTTGATTGAGCAATTCCGTCACCTCACGAGAGATCTTTTCTATCTTCTCCACATCATTAGATTGTACGCTAATGGTCTGAGATAGTTCAAAACCTACGAAGTTCTCACCTTGATAATTTCCATTGTCCCCATAAATAGGAGTTGTATTCTTTGACGTATTGACGGCACTGAAAACAAGTGTTGATGCATCTAGACCTTTGTTTTTAAGGTAAGCTTCAATCGTCTCTTTATTTTCTGCAATCTCATTGTAGGCATTGCTCAAGATAGAACTGTTTGCCGTGAATCGTCCTTCCCACACGATTAGATCTGATACAAAATCTTGTGTTCCTGAACCAGTCACGCCTATTGTTCCTTGTTTGTTATTGCGATTCATAAATGCATTACCTAAGAAAACAGCGGCTAGCACGATGGCAATCCCAAATATGATTGCACTTACTGAGTTTTTCATAATTATCCAATTTATGCTTTAAAAGTACCAAATTTTGCGCGGTACTTGATGCCCTTTCTAGAATAACTAGAAGATCATTAGACCTTAATGACGCCCACTATTTTTCAAACTTTGATAGTATGGAATGAGTTCAAATTTATCTCAATTCAGTAATAAAGAAACAATAATATTCCACGGCTGTTGAGCTAGAATTCTTCTTTGGTGCTACAAAATAAAATTCAGACTTGTCTTAAACTGGATGTTTTAGAGTCACAGACTGCAGTGGGCTTCTAGTGTGAATATCGCATTTATTAAAAATGGTACCATTTACAATAGAAAAATTCTGAGTTGGCTTTCGCGAAAGCGGAATAAACAGCAACATCTTCACATCTAAAATCGCTATTTTTGGTAAAAACCAAAATTGATGGATCTAGAATTCAATAAAAACGAAGATCATAATAAATTGTTGCTGTCAGACATGCGCCGCAAGCTAGGTGAGGTGCATAAAGGAGGCGGTGAAAAGCGTATAGAAAAGCAGCATGCAAAGGGCAAAATGACTGCTCATGAACGTATAGATTACTTACTTGATTATCCTAAAAAGGCTATAGAAATTGCAGCTTTTGCCGGTGATCAAATGTATGAGGAGCATGGTGGTTGTCCCAGTGGTGGTGTAGTAATTAAAATAGGTCACGTTCAAGGCAGACAGGTAATTGTAGTGGCAAACGATGCTACTGTAAAGGCTGGAGCCTGGTTTCCTATAACTGGAAAAAAGAACCTACGGGCTCAAGAAATAGCTATGGAAAATAGATTGCCCATTATCTATTTAGTAGATAGTGCGGGTGTTTATTTGCCTATGCAGGACGAGATTTTCCCTGATAAAGAGCATTTTGGTCGCATATTTAGAAATAATGCGGTGATGAGTAGTATGGGAATCACGCAGATCGCTGCCGTCATGGGAAGCTGTGTTGCTGGTGGCGCTTATTTACCCATCATGAGTGATGAAGCTTTAATCGTTGATAAAACCGGAAGTATTTTTCTTGCGGGAAGCTACCTGGTAAAGGCTGCGATAGGCGAGAGCATTGATAACGAGACTTTAGGTGGTGCGACTACACACTGTGAAATTAGTGGAGTTACAGACTATAAAGCAAAAGATGATAAAGATGCGCTGGACAAGATCAAGCGTATTATGGATAAAATAGGTGATTATGACAAAGCAGGTTTTAGCAAAGTCAAAGCTGTAAAGCCAGCAAAGGATCCAGAAGAATTATTTGGTATTCTGCCACGTGAGCGCAATGCACAATACAACATGATGGAAATCATAGAGCGTATGATTGATGCAGATACTTTTGAAGAATACAAAGCTGGTTATGGCCAAACCATTATTACCGGTTACGCGCGTATTGATGGATGGGCTGTAGGCATCGTTGCAAATCAACGTAAAATTGTAAAGACCGCTAAAGGCGAGATGCAATTTGGTGGTGTGATCTACAGCGATAGTGCGGATAAATCAACACGCTTTATAGCCAACTGTAACCAAAAGAAGATTCCGCTAGTATTTTTACAGGATGTTACCGGTTTTATGGTAGGATCAAAATCAGAACATGGTGGTATCATAAAAGATGGTGCAAAAATGGTGAGTGCCGTATCTAATAGTGTGGTGCCAAAGTTTACAGTGATCATAGGAAATAGTTATGGAGCTGGAAATTATGCGATGTGTGGTAAAGCATATGATCCACGGTTGATATTTGCATGGCCTAGTGCTGAGCTTGCCGTTATGAGTGGGAATAGTGCCGCCAAAGTATTGATGCAGATAGAAAAGGCATCCCTTGAAAAATCAGGCAATAAACTGAGTGAGGAAGAAGAAAAAGAATTGTTTGCAAAAACAAAGGACAGGTACGATCATCAGGTATCTCCCTATTATGCAGCTGCAAGAATCTGGACCGATGGTATTATAGATCCTAGAGATACCAGAAAATGGATCTCTATGGGAATAGAAGCCGCAGATCATGCTCCTATTACTAAGGATTTCAATCTGGGAGTAATACAGACTTAGTTCACAAAATTCCAAATCTCAAATCTCAAAAAACAAAAAACAAAATATAAAATTGTTTCGGGCGATTGTCGAGAAAGACATAATAAATAAGGTAGCATATAAATTTAAATTCCAATACTGGAACTGCAATCAGTCAGCAATCACAAATCGTGATTGCTGATTTTTTTTACCTATAAATTGAATTTTCTTGGGCTTCTTCCAAAAAGCAGTTTAGAAGCAGATAATTTCCAGCGTCATTTTCACTTGCGAATTGATCATTCAGATTTACGCCTTATGGGTTTTTGAAACGGGCTAAGGTTGACAGAGTTTACCCATGAACTGACAAAATCAAATGCGATTTTCTCAAACGGGAACCTGCGTATTATTCTTTACCTCAGTAATCGTAAAGGAACTCTGTGTACTGCCTACATGTTCAATACTGGTCAGTTTTGCAGTCATAAATTCTCTAAAGTGTTCCATATTTCGAACGATTACCTTCAGTAAATAGTCATATTCACCACTCACGTGAAAACATTCCACAACTTCATCAAGTTTTGAAATTTGATTCTCAAACAGTTGAATGTGCTTTTGAGTATGTTGTGCTAGTTTGATGTGACAAAACACTTGAAATCCAAGGCCGACTTTCTTCTTATCCACTAATGCTACATATTGTTTTATGATACCATTGCGCTCAAGCTTCTTGATGCGCTCATAAACTGCTGTCACCGATAAGTTCAAGTTCAGTGATAGTTTTTTATTGGTTTGTTTTGCATCATTTTGCAGTAAGTTGATCAGTTTGAGGTCGGTATGGTCTAGTTTCATCATGAAAATTTATCTATCAAAATTACAGAATTGTATCTGTCTTAGATAAATAAACTATGGGAAACTTATAAATAGATTTTTAAACTATAATTATTATGATCTATTGAATCTTCATCTATATGATTTTACATTTAATGAAAATATAGAACTCATGGATTTCAAAGATTTCAAACCAGCAAACAACATTCAAGACCTTCAATATTTTGGAGAATTCGGTGGTGTAAATCCATCAATATCTGATTCCTCAACCTACACTTTTCTGTCGGCAAAAACCATGTTTGACACCTTTGAAGGAAATGCAGATGGTTGCTATCTTTATTCTCGTCATACCACGCCTTCTAATTTATATTTAGGAGAAGCACTTGCCGCCATGGAAGGCACAGAAACGGCTAATGTAGCTGCGAGTGGGATGGGCGCTATTACTCCTACAATATTACAGCTTTGTCAAGCGGGCGATCATATTGTTTCTAGTCGTACTATATATGGCGGTACCTATGCATTTCTGAAAAACTTCATCCCTAGAATGGACATTCAAACTTCGTTTGTTGATATTACAAAACTGGAAGTTGTTGAAGCTGCGATTCGTCCGGAAACTAAAATCCTTTTCTGTGAATGTGTTAGTAATCCTTTGCTAGAAATAGCCGATATCAAAAACTTAGCAGCCCTCGCCAAAAAACACAACCTGCAACTGCTTGTGGACAATACTTTCTCTCCATTATCTATATCACCAGTAACATTAGGAGCAGATGTTGTTATGCACAGTCTTACAAAGTTCATCAATGGAAGCAGCGACACCATGGGTGGTGTCGTTTGTGGGAGTCGTGAACTAATAGACTCTCTGCGCAGTGTAAATGATGGCGCCAGCATGTTATTAGGAGCCTCGATGGATAGTTTACGGGCGGCATCGATCCTTAAAAACTTAAGAACGCTGCATATACGCATGCAACAACATAGTAAAAACGCTATGTTTCTTGCCCAAAAATTTGAAGCTGACGGGTTCAGAACTGTTTATCCAGGATTGAAATCTCATCCAGGTCACGAACTTATGACGTCGCAAATGAATAAACAATATGGATATGGTGGTATGCTTACTATAGATGTTGGAAGTCTGGATCGCGCAAACGCATTGATGGAACTGATGCAGGAAAGAAACCTGGGATACCTAGCGGTAAGTTTAGGGTTCTACAAAACCTTGTTCTCTGCACCCGGTTCTTCTACCTCTAGTGAGATACCCGAGGATGAGCAAGAAGAAATGGGACTGACTGATGGACTGATCAGGTTTTCCATAGGCCTTGATGCGGACATTGAACGTACCTATGAGCTTATGAAACAATGTATGGTAGAGACATTAAAATAGAATATTTATGGCTCGAGTGAAAAATTAGGAGTCTCAAAATATTTTTTCAACGTGCTATCACTGACTATGGAATTGAGCAACATTTTTTTAAGTACAGAGTATTCAAAACCGACATGTAAAACATGGAAATGATTGAGTACGCACAATTATTCTAAATTATTCGTTGCTATTTTTTATTTAAAAGACCTAAGCTGTAAATCGCTTCATTTTTTACGATGGACAGACTCTCGCTCGGTTTAATAATTCACTGTATATTTAAATCATAAAGATTTCGTATGAATTGCAAGTTGCCTTTAGTAGGCATAATATTTTTGATTTCAATAACAGCCTCGTTCGCTCAACAAAATAGGAGCGATCTTTTTAAAAGATATGTTTCGATTGAAAATGTTGTTGATTCTGAAGGTTTAGAATTGATGATTCTTAAGAGCGATACTTTAGTTAGATCAGATAGAACATTTGGTAAGGTTGCTGATAAGGAGATTTATCAAGATGATTTTATTTACAAGAAGTACCTCCAGTTTGCATTCTCAAAAGCAAATAACGATAAAGATTCTAAATATCGTGTGCCCATTATTCAATGGAAGGAAGACATTGAGATTTACTTAGATAAAAATTTACCTAAAGGATTGAGAAAACGCTTTGAATCCCACGTTAATGATTCCTATAGGCAGATTCCCAATTTATTGATTGACTTTACTCGGCATAAAAATGAGGCTTCCATAGCATTCATAAATACGGATAAGGCCGTTTATCAAATAAATCCAGAATCCAGAAAATATAAATATTATCAAAAACAGTTCCCTGACGGCTTGCCTTTTGATCACATTAAATTACAACAGTCCAGTAATTTTGATGGTATGAGAAATCCGGCGCTGGTTCAAATAAATTACGATATTATAAATTTTGAAGATGCTGCGTTAAAGAAAATGAAGCATTTATTTTATCTCATATTGACAGGTTTTAGACCTTCTAATTACGGAAATGTGGGAAGCTTCACAACATACGGATATGAAAATCAAGAAGTCATAGAAGAAATGGACAGAGACCTTTTAAAAATGCACTATCATGTAATTTGGAATAAGGGTCCTACCTATAAAGATTTTATAAGTTTAACTAATCCTAATTATGAATAAAGTCATACTCGCTTTAACCGTACTAATTCTATGTTCTTCTTTGTCTTTAGCCCAGCACGGCACGGAGGGATCAGAATTAATTTCTCTAGAGAGTTTTATGCAAATTAGTGGGCTCAAAAAAAATGAGGTTCCAAAAGAGGCGATAATATTTAAAGATCAAGATACTCTTATTAGAGCGCGTTTTGAAACTAAGGCAAACGATAGCTTGATAAGTGTTCCCTATGATTATCGTTCTAAAGAATTTACAGATTTATATAAAAAAGTCGCTTTTGTAGACCCGAATAGAAACGACACAATTCCAGCTAGAATGCGGTATTGGAAAGATGAGATGCGGGTTTATTTTGCAGAGGAAGTCGATAGGAAGGATAAAAAAGGATTGACTGCTTTTGCTGATGAAATTTTTAAACAAGTAGACAGCCTCAAAATACGAATAGTTCGCAAATTAGAAGACGCTAATTTTATAGTTTATTACAGCAACCACTATGAATTCGAGCCTAGAATGAGCAAAACGGCTCATATAGATTATTATTTGTCATGGAATGGAGCGTTCATTGATCGAGGCTTTTTGAGAGTAGATAAAGAACGATATTTTAATGATGATCAAAGACTCCAGAGCCTCAAGCGGTACTTTTTTAGAACGTTAGGATATTTCAACGGTACCAATAGTCTTGATTGTGGTAGTTATTTTTCAACGTGCTCAAATGCGGAAGATTCATTGAGCCAGTTAGATCTCGAGCTGTTACAATACCATTATTCTTATGGAATATGTAAAGGAGTAACGTTACAAACATATGACGAGCAACTCGAGAGTGCCCAAACCTATAAAAAAGAAGGAATTATATTCTCAGTCTTACATGACAAAAGTATATTTTCAAAAGACTAGGTGATCTACTTCAAAAGAGCAGCCATCTGCTGTTGTAGTTCCTTGGTTTTTGCTCTCGCAGCCACTGTAAAGTCTTCTTTTTGCGACGCATAAATAATACCACGGGAAGAATTCACGAGCAATCCTATTTGTTCATTTGAGCCATATTTATAGACCTCTTCAAGGCTGCCGCCCTGAGCACCCACGCCGGGAACGAGTAAGAATGAATCAGGAACTATTTGTCTGATTTCTTTGAGGTATTCTGCTTTGGTAGCACCCACAACATACATCAATCGGTTGCTGTTTTTGTATTGGGATGCTGTTTGCAACACTTTTTGATAGAGTGGTTTTCCATCAATTATTTCCGTTTGGAAATCAAATGCTCCTTCGTTGGATGTCAGTGCGAGGAGTATAGCAAACTTGTCCACAAATTCCAGGAAAGGCTCCACGCTGTCTTTCCCCATGTAGGGCGCGATGGTTACACTGTCAAAGTTGAGATCTTCAAAAAATGCCTTGGCATATCGTGCTGAGGTGTTTCCTATGTCGCCGCGTTTTGCATCTGCGATTGTAAAATGATCTGGATAATTTTCGTTAAGGTAACTGATAATCTTTTCTAATGATCGCCAGCCTTTCACGCCATAAGCTTCAAAGAACGCGGTATTGGGTTTGTAGGCCACGCATAGATCGTGGGTGGCATCGATGATTACTTTCGCGAAAGCGAACATAGGATCATCTTCCTGCAATAAATGCGGTGGTATCTTTTCCAGATCAACATCAAGACCCACGCATAAGAAGGACTTCTTTTCTTTTATTTGTTGGGTTAGCTTTGAAAGATTCATTCAGCCGATAATTTAAATATAATGCTGGGTGCTTTAATTGCTTATTTGTTTTTCAAATTAGCTTAAGTCTTTTTTTCTAAAATAATTCAAGATTTTGACGCCTCAATTGTTCTCGACGGCGTTCGAACTGAAATTTTTAAAAATCTCAAATCTCAAATCTCAACTCCGTCCAATCTATGTCTGTAAATGACCCAGACTTTTGTTCAAGATTTTAACTCTTTAACTGTTCTTGACTGCGCCCGAACTGACATTTTACTAAATACTAAATACTAAATATCATCGTCATTCATTTGCATCTTTTCTGTGTTATTGACCAACTGTAACTCGTCGATAATCTTTTGAATATCACCGTTGATAATATTATCTAGGTCATAGAGCGTGAGGTTGATCCTATGATCTGTGACGCGGCCTTGAGAATAATTATAGGTACGTATTTTTGCACTACGATCACCAGAACTCACCATGCTTTTACGCTTGGCACTGTCGGCTTCCATTTTCTTTGCAAGTTCGATGTCATACAATCGGGAACGCAATACCTTCAATGCTTTCTCGAGGTTTTTATGAGAGGACTTTTCGTCTTGACAACTCACGATCATTCCTGTAGGCTCGTGGTGCAATTTAATTGCTGAATACGTGGTGTTTACAGACTGTCCTCCAGGGCCTGTAGAAGTGGTACGTTCTATACGAACCTCACTCATATCCAGTTGTACGTCAAATTCCTCTGCTTCTGGAAGTACCATGACCGTGGCGGCGCTGGTGTGAACACGACCTTGAGTTTCAGTTTGTGGAACACGTTGTACGCGGTGCACACCAGCCTCAAATTTTAAGAGCCCGTAAACGTCGTCACCGTTAACTTCAAAAATAATTTCTTTAAACCCGCCGCTGGTACCGTGACTGGTATCGACAACATTAGTACTCCATCCTTTTGTGGAACAGTATTTTTCATACATGCGGTACAGATCACCTGCAAAAATACTGGCTTCATCACCACCAGTTCCTGCACGTATTTCCATAACGGCATTTTTAGCATCTTCAGGATCCTTAGGAATCATCATCATGCGTATTTCCTCCTCCAGTTTTGGAATCGCTTCTTTGGCTTCATCCATCTGCATTTGAGCCATTTCTACCATGTCGGGATCACCACCATCGGCAAGGATTTCTCGTGCCTCTTGTAAATTAGAGTCCAGCACGATATATTCATCGCGTTTGTCCATCAAATCTTTAAGCTCTTTATACTCCTTCGTTAAGGAGACATACCGCTTTTGATCTGAAATAATATCGGGTTGGATGATCAGGTCATTTACCTCATCAAATCTATTTCTTACTATATTTAATTTATCTAACATCTTCTTTTCTCAAGTCCTGCGAAAATACGGAAATTGCAGCACATTTATTTGGTACAAAAGTTGACTTACCAAAGAATCTAGAACATGCTTATGAGAAAAATTACCGCAATTTTAATCCTATTTATCTCTGTAATCACCACAGCCCAATCGTTTGAAATAGCTGGAGGGTTAGGAACGGGTGCCTTTTATTTCATAGAAGAGGTAGATAACAGCGTCAACACGACCTATGAATCACCAGCCTCATTATATTTTGATCTTAAATATAATTTTAAAGACCGGATTGACGGTATAAAGTTGAGGGTACAGAGCACGAGCGTCAATATCGATGGTCAAGATTATCAAACTGGAGTAGCGCTGGATGGAAACGTAGAGACTTTTACTACTTTATTGATGTATGAGCGACTCAGGTCTGACAAAGTATTTAATATAGGCTATCAAATGGGAATGGGTTTGACCCAGCAAGAGTTTATACGACAAAAGAATTCAAACATACAGCCGCTGGAGGAAAAATTTATGAGCGTGACTTTTGGTGGTCTTTATTCCATAAGATTGCATGAAAAATTGCGATTGAATCTAGAGACTGCTATATTTTGGACAGATCCTATCAACACATTTAGAGGATCTAAGAACTGGCAAACTGCAGGAGAGGATATTAGCTTTCTAGCCCAATTAGGAGTTTCCTACAATTTTAAATAGTATCGAAAAAGCAAAAACAATAGGATTAGGTGGCGGTTGTCACTGGTGTACAGAGGCTGTGTTCCAGCAAATAGATGGTGTAAAAAATGTCAGGCAGGGATATGTGAAAAGCGTAGCGCCCAACGATACGTGGAGTGAAGCAATTCTTATAGATTATGATTCTGAAGCCGTAGATCTTGTGTATCTCATAGACATTCATCTAGAAACACATGCATCAACCGTAGGTCATCAGCGGCGCACGGAATATCGCAGCGCTATTTATAACTTCCACCCAGATCAGATAAAACCTATTGAAGCTGTAATGAGTTCGCTTTCGCGAAAGCGTAAAAAATCCTACATCACGCAAATTTTAGAATTCGCTGAATTTAAAGAATCACGGGAATCCATTCGTAATTATTATAAAACCAGGCCGGAAGCGCCATTTTGTAGAAGGTATATTGAACCTAAGCTAGAGATTGTTAGGGGTATGAAAACTTGAATTAAATAATGAGCAATCCATTGAGGTATTGATATCGCTTTGATCAATACTCAAATTTCCCAAATTCACTTTCTATAGTCAACTTCTTATGATCACTCGCCTCAACACGACCAATTATTTGAGCAGGAACGTTGAAAGATTCAGAGATTTCAATAATCTCATTAGCTATGGATTCATTTACATACAATTCCATGCGATGACCCATATTAAATACCTGATACATTTCCTTCCAGTCGGTTCCAGATTCGTTCTGAATCATTTTAAATAATGGAGGCAATTCAAATAGATGGTCCTTTATAATGTGAAGATTATCTATAAAATGCAGAATTTTAGTCTGGGCACCACCACTGCAATGCACCATCCCGTGAATGCTGTTTTTATCTACGGTATCTAGTATCTTTTTTATTATGGGAGCATAGGTTCGGGTAGGAGAGAGTACTAATTTTCCAGCATCAATGGGGCTGTCCGCTACTTTATCTGTTAGACCTTTAGATCCTGAGTAAACAAGATCTTCTGGAACCATAGCGTCAAAACTTTCCGGATACTTTTTTGCTACGTTTTTATTGAAAACATCATGTCTGGCACTGGTCAGGCCATTGCTGCCCATGCCGCCATTATATTCAGATTCATAAGTAGCTTGTCCAGAACTTGCTAATCCTATGATGACATCGCCGGCTTTTATGTTTACATTATCGATTACATCGCTACGTTTCATACGTGCAGTAACGGTAGAATCAACAATAATCGTGCGAACCAGATCACCTACATCTGCCGTTTCACCGCCGGTAGATATGATGTCAACGCCGTGTTTTTTAAGATCTGCAATGAGTTCTTCCGTGCCATTGATAATAGCACTGATGACCTCGCCTGTGATCAGGTTTTTGTTACGGCCTATGGTGCTTGATAGTAAAATATTATCGGTTGCACCTACACATAAAAGATCGTCAATATTCATAATGAGCGCATCTTGAGCGATACCTTTCCATACAGATAAGTCCCCTGTTTCTTGCCAGTACATGTAGGCAAGACTGGATTTTGTTCCCGCACCGTCTGCATGCATGATCAAACAATGATCTTCAGAGCCTGTCAAATGATCTGGAACAATTTTGCAAAAAGCTTGTGGAAAGAGTCCTTTGTCCACATTTTTTATCGCATTGTGGACGTCCTCTTTTCCTGCACTCACGCCTCGCTGGGCATATCTTTTTGAAACTTCTTTGCTCATGTCACAAAAATACCAATTACAGCGGGTTCCATTCGAAGTATCCAGTTAAAAAGTTAGGATTTCTATATGCTTATTGATTTTAGATAAATTGATTCTTATCTTAAAGAGACAAAAAAATCCTCACTTCGGTGGGGATTATATTAATGCCATAAAAAATCTATCTCGTGAATAAAAGCTCACGGTATTTAGTTAATGGCCATAGCTCATCATCTACTAAAATCTCTAATTTATCACAGTGGTATCTGATATCCTCAAAAAATGGTTTCACCTCGTCACAATATAAATGCGCTGTTTCAACAGCATTTTTTGCATTGTTTGCTTTTTTTCTAGCTTCGGTCATATCAGTAATTCCTTTATTGATATGAGACATATGATCAGAGATTTCTTCAATTAAAACCATTTGCTCGTGTGCAATTTTTTTGAAATCATCGCCATAAATTTCTTTCAGTCCTTTCACGTTTTCTATTAGGGTATTCTGATACTTAATACCGGTTGGAATCACGTGATTACGAGCAATATCACCTAGTAAACGTCCCTCTATTTGAATACGCATGGCATAATCTTCAATCTCGATTTCATAACGTGATTCTGACTCCACCTTACTCATGATTTTTAGGTCTTCAAAAAGAGCAATCGCTTTTTTAGATACCTTAGCTTTTAGAGCTGTTGGTGTTGTTTTATTATTACTAAGACCGCGCTTTTTAGCTTCTTTCTCCCATGCTTCTCCATAACCATCTCCTTCAAATCTGATTTTCTTGGATTTTTTAATGTATTCTCTCAAAACATTAAAGATAGCCTCATCTTTTTTGAGCTTTTGATCCTTAATCATCGCATCAACCTCTTCCTTAAACTCGATCAGTTGTTTTGCTACAATTGCATTAAGAACAGTCATAGGATTTGCACAATTTGCGGTAGAGCCTACACCGCGCATTTCAAATTTATTTCCAGTAAATGCAAATGGGGAAGTACGGTTGCGGTCTGTATTATCTAGAATTACTTCAGGAATCTTACCTACTACATTGAGTTTAAGGTCGGTCTTCTCTTCTGGACTTAATTTCCCGTCAGTTACTTTTTCTAGTTCGTCTAGAACCTTTGTTAATTGAGATCCTATAAATACCGATATAATTGCCGGTGGTGCTTCATTTGCACCCAGACGGTGGTCGTTTGAAGCGCTAGCTATAGAAGCTCTAATTAATTCTTCATAATCATGAACTGCCTTAATTGTGTTAATAAAGAAAGTCAGGAACTGAAGGTTTTTCATAGGTGTGCTTCCCGGGCTTAGGAGATTAACTCCCGTATTTGTAGAAAGCGACCAATTATTGTGTTTACCACTACCATTAATTCCCTTAAATGGTTTCTCATGGAACAATACTTTAAAATGATGTCTGGTTGCTGTTTTGCGCATCACATCCATCAATAGACTATTGTGATCTACGGCTAAATTAGCTTCTTCAAAAATAGGAGCCAATTCAAACTGATTAGGAGCAACCTCGTTATGTCTAGTTTTAACAGGAATTCCCAGCAGCATACATTCGGTTTCCATATCTCGCATAAAATTCAATACACGGGATGGTATCGCACCAAAATAATGATCGTCCAGCTGCTGTCCTTTTGCAGAAGCGTGTCCTAATAAGGTACGTCCAGAAAGATCAAGGTCAGGTCTGGAAGCTGCAAGCGAACTATCAATTAAAAAATACTCTTGCTCCCATCCTAGCGTAGCAATCGTTTTATTTACATTCTTATCAAAATATTTGCAAACTGCAGTGGCTGCTTGATCTATAGTTTGAAGCGACCTCAATAATGGGGTCTTATAATCTAGAGCCTCACCAGTATAGGCGACAAATACCGTAGGAATACATAAAGTAGTTCCCATTAGAAAGGCGGGTGACGTTGGGTCCCAGGCTGTGTAACCACGCGCTTCGAAGGTATTTCTAATCCCACCATTGGGGAAAGAAGAGGCATCTGGCTCTTGTTGAACCAATTGTCCACCACCAAATTTTTCCATAACCTCACCATCTGGCTCCATTTCAAAAAAGGCATCGTGCTTTTCGGCAGTAGAACCTGTCAATGGTTGAAACCAGTGCGTGTAATGAGTGGCACCGTTTTGAATAGACCATTCCTTCATCCCTGTAGAAATATGGTCAGCAATCTCACGATCAATCTTAACACCTGATTCCATAGCAGCCATGACACTATTGTACGCTTGCTTAGTCAAATGCTGACGCATGGCAGCCTTATTAAAGACATTTTTACCAAAAATACTGCTACGTCTTTCTGGCTCCTCAACGTGAATAGGTTTACGATTAAGCGTTTCCTTAATTGCTTCAAATCTTAATGTGGACATGGAAGTGTTTTATATTTATAGGGACAAAAATAAATTATAAATGGGTTTACCCCATAATAAATAAGGATAAATATCTGATAAAGCAGAATAAAACACAATGACCCCTATGATTTATAGGGTATGGAAAGCAAAGTATAAAAATAAGCAATAACATGAGGTTAAGAATACCCCCTTAAATCTAGAGATTACATACCTTTTAGGAATATAGGCAAGAGGTAATAAAATCAGCGCAAATCCTAACATCCACCAGATGTCACTGGTTAACAATCTTAAATTATCACCTTCTAGAGCAATAGGCTCAATTAAGGCTGTGATTCCTAAAACAGAACCTATGTTAAAAATATTACTCCCGACTAGATTCCCCAATGAGATCGCTTTTTCTTTTTTAAGCGCAGCAATTACAGACGCAGCTAGTTCTGGTATGGACGTGCCTATTGCAATCATAGATACTGCAATAACACTTTCTGGAATTTCAAGTCTTGTAGCGATATCTACTGCACCTGTAACCAGCCATTCTGAACCCAACCACAAAGCGCCACCGCCTAATATGAGGAAGAAAAAGATTTTCCACCAGCTATTTTTATTTTCATCTTCAGCAATATCTTCGTCGATCATTGTTGCGTTGGGCTCTTTGCGCGCTTTGTGTATGAGCACCACAAGGAATATTACGAGCAATAGCAATAAAAGAATACCTTCCCATCTCAAGAGATTATTTCCTGTTTTTAGTAACACGTAACATACAATGCTAAAAAATACCATCCATGGCCAGCTAAAGGTAAAGAAGTCTTTTTCCATCACCAGTGGTGCTATCAATGCTGTAATACCTAGAACAATTCCAATGTTTGCAATGTTAGAACCCAGTACGTTTCCAACGGCTAGTCCAGATAATCCATTTAAAGCACCCTGAACACTGACAATCAATTCTGGGGCACTGGTAGCAAATGACACCACCGTAAGCCCTATGATCATTCTAGATAAATTAAGCTTTAGGGACAACCCTACAGAGGAACGAACCAGAAACTCGCCACCTATGACTAATAATACAAATCCTGATAATAAATATAATATGCTCATTTAATAACCTTGTACATCTTTCATAATAAAATCTTCCATCTGTTCATCACCACTAGTGTGTAAAACACTTATGTCTCCCGTCGTTTCTAACACAACAGCGCGAACCTCATGCAGTCTAATGACATTTGCCTCTCTTAATTTACCACGCAATTCATCTGCTGTCACCTTGGTTTTGTCTAAATTCTCTTGAAGAACCTTACCATCCCGCATCAAAAGAATGGGACTGTTATCCATAATTTCTCTAGCTGTTTTACTTTTAAAAGTTGCGAGAGTGACTAGATAGTTAAGCAAGTATAACAACCCTATTAATAAAGCGCCTACAAATAGGGAAGGGGAACTGGTAGCCGCACTCATGGCTAGTAAATTACCTATTGCCAGCGTGTTTAAAAAATCAAATCCAGTCATTTTGCTGAAACTCTTCAACCCAAATATTCTGGTATAAATAATGATCAAAACATACAGGATTATCGTTCCCACAATAACCTCTGGCATGATCTCTATTTTATCGGTAAAATGTTTCCAGTCGATTTCCATAAGCTTTGTAATATATAAAATTGAAGAGGATTATTCGCTTTCGCGAAAGCGAGATATATCAGCTACTTTTCAACATTTAAAAGAGTAAAATTAACTTGTTCTACTTCACTAACACATGCAAAACCAGTCTTTAATTTTGAGTCTGCGTAGTAATTGAGCAATGCATTCATTAAAAAGAGACACATACCATTTTCACTTATCTCATTGATTTCTATTATTATCATTTCAATATTCCCTTAATTTTTTAAAGTGTAATCCAGCCTGGCCAGAAAATTCATCCTCTAGAGTTATTGGAATCTTGCCTTCATAAATGACCTTATGTTTCCAGTCTGGGACTGAAAAACGGTTTGTTTAGCAAAGTCTTAGCGCGGGTAATTTTGAATGCGATCAATCTTTTTAAAATTCCAGTAATTCTCAAGATTGTTCAAGAATTCATTCTACATACCTTTAGTTGCAGGTCTTTTACACTATTTAAAAGGAATTGTAATCCTTTAACTTCCTAAATGAAATATACATAGCATTTACTGCTACAACCTCTAGAGGCAATACTTTAGCAATCGAATTGCAGGACGATAATGCGAGTTAAAACAGAACCATTGGGATGTAATTATAGTTGAAGTTGTTTATGAGATTGTTTTGGTTTGTGAATGTCTGATCCAAAAATAACTTGAACCTAAGCTGTTAAACTCCTTTAGACTCGTATTTTTACTGGAAATTTAAGATCCATATTATGAAGTTTTTTATCGATACTGCAAATCTCCAACAAATTACCGAAGCCCAAGATCTAGGAGTTCTGGACGGTGTGACTACAAACCCGAGCCTGATGGCAAAAGAAGGTATCACAGGCGAGGATAATATCATCAACCATTATAAAAAAATCTGTGAAATTGTTGACGGCGATGTAAGTGCGGAAGTTATTGCAACTGATTTTGAAGGAATGGTCAAAGAAGGTGAAGCGCTAGCCAAACTTCATAAGCAAATTGTGGTAAAAGTACCGATGATTAAAGATGGTATAAAGGCTATCAAATACTTTTCAGATAAAGGAATTAGAACAAACTGTACGCTTGTGTTTAGCGCTGGACAAGCGTTACTTGCTGCTAAAGCCGGTGCCACCTATGTGTCTCCTTTCATAGGAAGGCTGGATGACATCAGTACAGATGGTTTAAATCTGATTGCTGAAATACGCATGATATATGACAATTATGGTTTTGAAACTCAAATTCTAGCTGCTTCTGTACGCCATACGATGCACATTATAGATTGTGCAAAATTAGGGGCAGATGTAATGACGGGACCTTTATCTTCCATTGAGAGTTTGTTGAAACACCCATTAACAGATATAGGACTGGCACAATTTCTAGCCGATTATAAAAAAGGAAACTCTTAATTTTAAGATTTCTAAAACACTCAAAAGCCGAAATCCTCAATGGATTTCGGCTTTTTTGATCAATTTAATTTGAAGCGCAAAACGATTGTATAGATTACTATGGAGAGCTTCAACTGCTTTCATTGATATAACTTTTGAGAAGAACTTCGATGAAACTAGGAATGTCTGCCTCAAGAGCGTTGACTATCTCTTCTTTTAAAGATTATGCAATTAAAATTTACAACTCTGACAGTGAAAAATAGAGAGATAAAAATACCCAGCTCAACTATTTATCTAAACTGATTAGAAATTAGTACTTTATAAAGGACAATTAAGGTTTACGCGGGCAATCTTGATGTGCCAGCAGTGCTTAGAAAAGAAGTGATTAACGGTTGAGGTATCCTAAAAGTGTGGTTTCAATCTTGTAGTAAAACAAATTGATGTTAGGATCAATAATGGTTAAGTTGCGATCGATGACCATGCTGCGATTGCTGTTGCGCAATGCAAGTTGGCGATTGATGGCAGATTTGTCAAACAATAAATATTCTTTAGAATTCCTGAAGTCGTTATTTGATATGGCATCCTGCCATACTTCAAAACTCAGATTGTCAATGTTGATGCCTATAAATTCAATTTCGGGATACTTCATTTGCAAATCTTTCACCTGATCATGAATTCCCAGCGCATAATCTTTGTCCTGTACAGACCAGTAATATAATACCGTCAATCGCTTTACGCGATTTGATAATTTTGTTTTTTTATTATTAGCATCTCGCAAATCAAAATTAGGCAACTGGTTTCCAGGTCCTAAATTAATATAAGTTGCTGCCATTTGAGCCACTTGCTCATTAACAGTAGCATCTGTTGACATGGTCAGAAAATCTGTTACTAACAAATTGATTTCTTTGGAATCTTTACCACCTCGAACAAAATTGCGTATCTCACCGGCGGCAAAATAATTTTGCAAATCAACGTTATCAAAAATGCTGTCAATAACCCGCAACCTCTCTTTATTATAACGATAACCCTTTAAATCAATTTGTAAATCAGGAGTTTTAGAAATGTTACGTAGAGCAATGTTTGAAGCTAACGCATTAGCATATGGTCTAAAGGCATAGTTGTTTAATAATTTTGACTTATCAATTTCTACGCGTTCGCGATGTGCAAAGAACTCCTTAGGGAACTTAATGCTTTTGTCTCGATAGATATTTTGACTGTGAACAACAGGGTAACGCTCAAGTTCATAGTAACTGTTTAAATTGATGATAAAAGTTGCAAAGTCCTGAAAGCGTTGTTCAAATTTATGTTTGGTAGCTGCTTTTTTGAATTTCTTTAAGCGATTTTTTTTAACTTCTTGAACGTGATCGTAAAAAACCTGAGGCGCGAGGTTTTTATACTTGAGCATTCCCATGTTTGAATCCTCAATATCTATAAAAAGATTGATAAGATAATTATTTTCTCTAGCTTGAGAACCCGTAAAAGATAAGGTCTCATCAAATGCTTTGGTGTTAGCACGCATGCTCAAACTATCTCCAGGCTGCAGATAAAAAGACTGATATTCGCCGGGATAAGAAATTGAGAAAAGTCCAGAGTCTATGGTTTGGTAGGAGATATTGAACCTTCCTTTTTCATCTAATTTTAAAGTGTCTGTGAGGTTAGCATAATCTGAAATTATAATGTAATCAGATTTAGGATTAACTATTTTGCCGTTGATGTAGGTAGTCGATGGTTTTTCCTCTTCACAAGAAATGAAGATCAGTGTGAACAAAATTCCTATGGCAAAGAGTAAATATGATATAGTCCGCTTTCGCGAAAGCGTGTAAATTTCAGTCATTATTGAACTTAAAAGCTTGTCTATACAAAAAAAGCTGTTCTAACGCAGTAGATGAGTTAATGGGCTGTTAAAAAGGAGCCTAGTTGGTTGCCTATAAATGCTGAATTATCAGTACTTTTGCAGCCTTAAAAATCAAGCTATGTTAACGGTTTCTAATCTTTCGGTACAATTCGGTAAGCGCGTCCTTTTTGATGAGGTAAACGCAAAATTTGGCGGCAGTAATTGTTACGGAATCATAGGCGCAAATGGCGCTGGAAAATCAACTTTATTGAAAATTATGACCGGTAAAATGGAGGCTACTAGCGGTCATGTCCATTTAGAAGCTGGAAAGCGCATGAGTGTTTTGGAACAAGACCATAATGCTCATGATGAAGATACCGTTCTGGAGACTGTATTAAAGGGAAACAAACCCCTGTATAAGTTGAAGTCTGAAATTGATGCTCTGTATGCAGATTATTCTGATGAGAACGCTGATAAAATAGGTGAGCTACAGGTACAGTTTGAAGAAATGGATGGGTGGAATGCAGATAGCGCCGCGGCATCCCTACTTTCTAATTTGGGAATAGGCGAGGAGTACCACTACACGTTGATGCAAGACATGGATAACAAGCTTAAAGTGCGCGTCCTCCTAGCACAAGCGTTATTTGGAAATCCTGATGTACTCATTATGGATGAGCCTACCAATGACCTGGATTATGAAACGATCAACTGGTTAGAGAATTTCCTAGCAAATTATGAGAATACCGTGATCGTGGTATCACATGACCGTCACTTTTTAGATGCTGTTTGTACAAATATTGCCGATATTGATTTTGGTAAAGTAAATCAGTACAGCGGTAATTATACATTCTGGTATGAATCTTCCCAGCTAGCGGCTAGACAACGCCAGCAAGCAAACAAAAAAGCAGAGGACAAGAAGAAAGAACTTCAGGAATTTATCGCTCGTTTTAGTGCTAACATGGCCAAGTCAAAGCAGGCGACTTCTCGTAAGAAAATGATTGATAAGCTAGATTTTGCAGATATCAAACCATCTTCCAGAAGATATCCAGCGATTATTTTTGATCGTGATAGGGAAGCTGGTGACCAGATTTTAAATGTAAAAAAACTTACGGCCTCTGTGGATGGAGAAGTGCTGTTCAAAGACGTAGACCTAAACATTGCTAAAGGTGATAAAATCATTATTTATTCAAAAGATAGTCGCGCTACTTCATTATTCTATGACATTATTAATGACAAAGTAAAAGCAGATTCAGGAACGTTTGCCTGGGGTGTGACTACAACTCAAAGTTACCTTCCAGTAGATAATGCTGAATTTTTTGATACAGATACAAATCTTGTGGACTGGTTACGTCAATATGCGCAAACTGAAGAAGAACGGGAAGAAGTTCACTTGCGTGGTTTCTTAGGAAAAATGATATTCTCTGGTGAAGAAGCTCTGAAAAGTGCAAGAGTACTTTCTGGAGGTGAAAAAGTACGTTGCATGTTGTCTAGAATGATGATGAAAAGAGCAAACGTCTTGATGGTGGATGAACCTACCAATCACCTAGATCTTGAATCCATCCAAGCCTTCAATAATAGTTTGAAAAATTTTAAGGGAACTGTTCTCTTAACCACTCATGATCACGAGTTTGCTCAAACAGTCGGTACGAGAGTAGTAGAATTGACTCCTAATGGAGCAATTGATCGCTACAGTACCTTTGAAGATTACATGGACGATAAGAGTATTAGAGAGCTGCGCCAGAAGATGTACAACTCTTAAACTGGCCATTTTTATTGTTGGTAGATAGGCATCATCTTTGCGCTGGTTAATGTTTATTGTCTTTAACTTTGTAAAATAGCACAGATTATGGGAGTTCTATCACGTCGCAAAAATAAAAAATATTCCTACGAACCGCGTTATTATAATAACAAGGACAAGGATGGAAATCCTTTTGAAATCAAGCATAGATTTGATGATCAGCGATCCACCATACATACTCGTGGGTTGAAAACCAAGTTCAATAACGCGATGCGCGATTACAAGGAAGGTACTGATATCATAATCAGAAAGCGCATTTACATTATCGTCGCGGTTTTGATTCTTTTATTTTTGTGGTTTATTGAATTTGACTTATCCATTTTTAGCATTTAATTGACTTTATGTCAGATATCATTCGTTTATTACCAGATCATGTAGCTAACCAGATTGCAGCAGGTGAGGTCGTTCAAAGACCGGCAAGTGTGGTAAAGGAATTATTGGAAAATGCCATTGATGCTTCCGCGAAAGCGATTACACTCATCATTAAAGATGCCGGCAAAACCCTAGTTCAAGTCATTGACGATGGAAAGGGAATGAGCACCACTGATGCTCGCATGGCGTTCGAAAGGCACGCAACCTCAAAAATATCTACGGCTCAGGATTTATTCAATCTCGCCACAAAAGGATTTAGAGGGGAAGCACTGGCTTCTGTAGCGGCGATTTCTCATGTGAGCGTTAAAACCCGTCGTGAAGAAGATGACCTAGGAACTCAAATCGATATCGAGGGAAGTAAGGTCACATCTCAAGAACCGGTCGTGACACCGCAGGGAACCATGATAAGCGTGCGCAATTTGTTTTATAATGTTCCCGCTCGCAGGAAATTCCTGAAATCTGATAGCGTGGAATTGCGCAACATTACAAATGAATTTCACAGGGTCGCGATGGCCCACCCACAAATTGCTTTTAAGTTTCTAAACAATGACAGTGAGTTGTTCAACCTTCCATCTGGAACCTACAGACACAGGATTGTCAATATTATGGGGTCTCGCGTTGATGATAAACTTGTTCCCATAAAAGAAGAAACAGAGCTGCTTACCATTCACGGTTACATAGGTAAGCCTGAATTTACACGTAAAACTAAAGGGCTCCAGTACTTTTTTGCAAACGATAGATTTATAAAACACTCCTATTTGCATCATGCCGTTGTGAGTGCATTTGAAGGATTGTTGGCGGATAAGGCTAATCCTAGTTACTTTCTTTATCTAGATGTCCCAACAGACAGTCTCGATATTAATATTCACCCTACAAAGACTGAGGTTAAGTTTGAGGATGAACATAGCCTGTACGCGATTGTTCGAGCGACTGTAAAACACGCGCTGGGTCAGTTTAGTATTGATGCCATCGATTTTCAAAAAGACACTGAGTTGGATTTGCCGTATAATATCGCTAAAAATGGTACTCAAGCACCTCGAATAGATGTCGATCCTGATTTTAATCCGTTTAAGGCTGATGGGGGTTTAAAGCAGGCTTCTGGAAACGCTAATTTTCAATCCAAAGCCACTGGATCCTGGGATACTTTGTATGCTGGACTGGAAGACTCTTCTACCATGAATGATGAGAGTTCTCTACATCCAGATATGGAAACCTTATTTTCTAAAGAGGAATCAACCGATAAAAATATATTCCAACTCCAGCGTAAATTCATTATCAGTACACTTCAAAGCGGTTTACTGGTGATTAATCAAAACCGGGCGCACGAGCGTGTTTTGTATGAGCAGCTATTGCGACAACTAACGGTGCAAAATGGGGTCAGTCAGCAGTTGTTATTTCCCATCAGTTTAGAACGACCGTTGGAAGAGGTAACGATCCTATCACAATTGCAAGCCGAGTTAGAAAGCGTCGGTTTTCTTTTTAAGACTTTAGAAAAAAACCTGATTGAGATTGAAGGCTTGCCTCTAGATTTGAAATCGGCAGATGTAGAAGGATTGCTGGATTCTATAATAAGATTTCAGCAAGAGGAATTACCGGAAACTAATTTCTCTCATGTGGATCGATTAGCTTCTAGAATGGCTGCAAGTATGGCTATTAAAACGGGTGATGCACTTAACGGCCAGCAGATGCAACAATTGATTGATGAACTTTTCGCCTGCAAGGAGCCAGAACTGACGGCACAGGGAAGAAAGGTTTTTATTAATATCACGGGTGAGAACCTGAACTCAAAATTCAATTAAAAATGTTAGATAATATTACGCCAGTCATAAAAAACCTGATCATTCTAAATGTGATCGTTTTTATAGGTGCCGGGTTTATAGCGCCAGGACTGTCAGATGATTTGACTTTGTGGTTCTATGCAAACCCAAAGTTCCAATTTTGGCAAGTACTGACACACATGTTTATGCATGGTGGGGTTATGCATATCGTTTTTAATATGTATGCTCTTATCATCTTCGGCCCGCCTATTGAACGCTGGATGGGAACTAATAAGTTTCTCTTTTTCTATTTTGCCTCTGGTCTAGGTGCTTACCTGTTGACTACTGGAATTGATTTTATAGAGTATCAAAGAGTCCTTGCAGAGTTGTCTTCTAGCGGTTACAGTGCTAAAGAAATGGAAGAGATAATCTTCACACCTAACAGAGGTACAAATTTATGGCAGGGAATGGTGGGGGCCAGTGGTTGTATCTTCGGCGTGCTGGCTGGATTTGCTTATTTGTTTCCTAATGTAAAATTACAGATCCTTTTCATACCTTATCCCATTGCCGCAAAATGGTTGATAGGAGCTTATGTGCTCTATGAAACACTCAGCACATTTGGAATTATAAGTATTCAGGATAACGTAGGTCACGCAGCTCATTTAGGAGGTGCAATAGTTGGCTTTATTATGGTTTGGTACTGGAAAAGAAACGATATGGATCATTATAGAATCGACTGATGGAGTTTATAGATAACCTAAAACTGAAATACGCGCAACTCAATGTAGCTGGTAAACTAGTAGTTTTTGTGAGTTTAATCACCATAGCTTTCTGGTTATTAGGATATATTTACCCACCCGTTACAGACTGGTTTGCATTACCTGCTGGCTTTATCCCTGCAGTCTTACAACCATGGTCCTGGTTTACTTATGGTTTTTTACATGGAGGCATTTTTCACCTCGCTATCAATATGCTCGTTCTGTATTTTACGGGACAAATGATGTTGAATTTGCTTAACGGCCGGCAATTTCTAACGTTGTTTTTTACGGGAATCATTGCTGGTGGTCTGGCCTTTACACTTGTGAGTGGCTTATTTACAGGTTATTTTGACAATACGCTTTTAGTAGGTGCAAGTGCTGGAGTTTATGCAACGCTTTTCTTTATTTGTGCTTATATGCCAGATACACAAGTCCGTTTATTCTTTGTTCTTAACGTCAAGCTTAAGTATCTGGGTTATGGACTGGTCGTTTTAGATTTGATAGCGGTTATTACAAATACAAACGCAGGAGGTAGTATTTCACATCTTGCTGGTGCGGCTCTAGGATACTACTCTGCCACTAAAATGAAGGCAGGAACTGATATTTTAGAAGGATTTGCAGCCACAGGTGATGGTATAGTGAACATGTTCAAGCCTCGAGAGAAAAAGACACGTAAAGGCAATATGAAGACCGTTTACAAGAATCAGACGAAGACCACAAAAACAAAATCATCTTCCACCCATCAACAGCGCATTGATGGTATCCTCGATAAGATATCTGCAAGTGGTTATGAAAGCCTGAGTCGGGATGAGAAAGACTTTTTATTCAAGGCTGGTAAAGATTAGTCCCTGTACTGCCTTATGCTGTGTTTCTATTTCTTACCAGTCGATAAGCTGCGTAAATAAGAATAATTAGAGCAATTAATATCGTTACTAAAAGTACGATACTAACAATTGCAGCGTCACTAATACCCGCAGTGTTGGGGTTTGAACTTGAGAAAAGGTTTGGACTGTTTATGTGGAGAGCATATATAATTCCCATCAGGATTATAAATAGACTATTGAAAAATAAGTAAACCATTGTAAGCACATTATTTTCAAAACGATTTAGAATCATTCTGATCAAATAGATGATGGAATACAAGGGAATACTCACCATCAGAAAAGCGTACAGCTGTTCTAAAACAAAATACGTGTCGTGGATATTGATATCGAAGGTTTCGTTCTGGGCAAAAAGATCAATACCGCAATAAAACTGGGTAAATAGAAGGATACTAACGGTGATTCCGCAAAACCAGATAAGCTCTTTTAATAGTAGATTTTTCAACTGTCTTATTTTTTAATGTTAGGATGCGGTTGATAAAGTTCGCTTTCGCGAAAGCGAACTCCTTCCCCATTCTTTTTAAAACTCTGTTGGTTTTTCGGGAACGTCGCCATACAGGTTGGGCAATTCCAACTTGAAGACCACCGCAAGTAAACGGATCAGAAATACCGTACTCGCTGCAATAGCAAAAACGAAATTCTCAAGCACTCCTATTTTTATCATTAGAAAGTACACGAGCCCGCCGATAATACATGCAGTGGCATAGATATTCTTTCTAAAAATAACGGGAATTTCATTGATAAGTATATCCCGAATCACACCACCAAAACAGGCCGTTACACAACCTAATGTGATACAAATTAAAGGATGAAGTCCCGCTTGTAAACCCAATTCAAGACCTACCACCGTATATAAACCGATTCCAATCGTGTCAAATAAAAATAAGGTTTTGCTCAATTTCAATAACCATTTGCGAAAGATGGTTGTGATTATTACACAAATTATAATGGTATAGACTAGGTTCATATTGAGCATCCAGGAAACTGGCTGAATCCCTATTAGAATATCGCGCAAGGTCCCGCCACCTGCTGCGGTAACAAATGCCAGAATAATCACTCCAAAAGGATCTAGTTTTTTAGAAAATGCCGCTAGTGCTCCTGATATCGCAAAAGCAATGGTTCCCAATAAATCGAATATGTCAATGACTTCCATTTCCATCTAGTTGCCTTGTGTTAGGTATGAATAATCTTTGAGAACCGTGCGTACAAATATTCCATCGCGCAGATCGCTCTTGATGGATAAAAGTTCTTCTACCCGCAAGCGCAACATGCGCAGGGTTTCATAATCGCGGCTCTCACCTGCGAGCCTATAAATTTCTTTGATCTCGTTCACATCTTTATCCGTAAGCATATTAACGGTTAGGAAAATGGGCTCATAGTCGTCTTTTACATCTTCCAATATTGTATGGCTAATTTTAGTTTTCTTGCGATTATCAATAACGATCGTGTCTGATGCGATATCGCCTAATCGCTGATTCTTGTCCGTAAAAATGATCGATAAAACAGCTGGACCAGGCATAAATGTCCATAAATCTACCAACCGCAAGACCCAACTCACTAAATAATCGCTCCATGTTGCGGGAGAACCATCAATTTTTACAACTTTAGTCTGGACGATAAATTTGCCCGGAGTCCTGCCGTTAAATATTATATTAAAGAATAATGAGTAAAAAGCAATCGGTAGAAAGAGCAGCTGGCTGATGCCCAATGTTGTGAATTTCTCAAAAATATTGTCCATCCCATCAACCAGGTATCCTATGATTATCAAGTAGATAAACATAATGATGAGGTCTATTACAAAACCTAACATGCGATACCCTAAACTCGCAACATTGTAATTAATGTTGACATTTTGAGCGGTATTGATAGAAGTGTTTGACATGCTGTAATTAGTTTTTATCTTTAGCCAAAATTTACTAAATGCGCGAGGCGGCTTTTGTCAAGCAAAATAAGGCAAAATGGATGGCATTTGAAAAAGCACTCGATGCAAATTCAAATATAAATGCAGATAGGTTAGCAGGTTTGTACATACAGCTGACTAATGACTTGTCATTTGCCCAATCTTATTATCAGGATAGCAAGACTTTACTCTATCTAAACTCGCTTGCAAGTCAAGCGCACCAGAAGATTTATGTCAACAAAAAAGAAAAGGGAAACAAGATCTTCAGGTTCTTTAAAACGGAATTCCCTTTGTTTTTTGCAGACTATCAAAAAACTTTCCTTTATGCGTTTGCCATTTTTATGGTTGCGGTAGGCATCGGGACGATTAGTTCGCTAAATGATGATTCATTCGTGAGGTTGATTTTAGGAGATTCTTATGTAAATATGACCCTCCAGAATATAAGAGAAGGAAACCCCACAGGCGTTTATCAGCAGGATGGTGCTTTCGGGATGTTTCTTGCAATTACCATAAATAACATAAAAGTGGGAATGCTCTGTTTTGCGGCGGGCCTGTTAACTTCCATAGGAACTAGTTATATTTTATTTTCTAATGGTGTGATGGTGGGTGCATTTTTCAGCATGTTTGCAATTGAAAATGTACAACTGGAATCCTGGAGTGTGATTATGTTACATGGTACGATAGAGCTTTCAGTCATTGTAATTTGTGGTGCCGCGGGTATGGTAATGGGAAATGCGATCTTGTTTCCCGGGACTTATTCTAGACGTGTTTCTTTTGTAAAGGGTGCAAAAGCAGGCCTTAAAATCCTGATGAGCACCGTACCTTTATTCATTATTGCCGGTTTAATAGAAGGTTTTGTCACTAGATATGCCTTTATGCCAGCCATTATAAAATATGCGATTCTACTAGTGAGTGCCACAATAATTATAGGATATTACGTCATCTATCCACAATACCTTAAAAAGAAGTATGAGCAATTACATAGAGCCTAGACTGCGCCGCGATTTTGGTGGGATAGTTACAGCTTTTTTCAACTTTATGAAGGCAAATATTAGAGGACTCATAAATGTCTTTATAGGCTATAATGGAGTGTTTTTCATTTTATTCTTGATTAGCGTTTACTTTGTAATCACTGGATTGGTGGATTATCTCATTCAAGAGAAACTAGGCAGTGGAGATACTGATGTGGCTGCTTTAACCATGGGTTTTGCGACGATCTTTTTAGTGTTTTTGATAGCTTTAGCAACCATTTTTAATTACGCCATAAGTAGCAGTTATCTGTCTATTTATGAACGCAGAAAAGAAAATAACCTGCCTAAGCGGGATGTTTGGTTGCTTGCAAAAAAGATGTTTTGGGGGATTTTACTGGTGGGTGTTTGTGCGATAGGTCTCTACGTGATTTATTTTATTGTTCAAATTGTTCTGGCGTTTATTCCCATTTTAGGTACCATAATTTCGCTGGTTCTTGGACTTGCTTTCAATGCCTGGATCAGTTTGACTATTTTCAGCTACGTTCATAATAAAGAGAAGAATGTTTTTGATGCTTTTGGTGAGGCTTGGCAATTGTTGTTTAGCGGGTTCTGGAAAACTTTAGGTGTCAATTTTGTCTTGGGTTTTTTAGTTCAGATCTGTTTGTTTTCCCTTCAAATCGTGCCTGCCATTATTGCTGGCGTCATCGCATTTCATGCCGTTCAAGATTCTGGTAGCTTTACAGACAGCACCTTGAGCCATATTTTAATTATCCTTATTCTGACTCTTTTATGTATCATGATCATGTTTATACAAATGATCTCTCAAATCATAAATGGCTTTTTGTACTTCAATCTGCACGAGTTCAAACACAATGAATACTTGCGCAGTCGAATTTCACAAATAGGAACTGCAGAATGAAGTTGAAAATTTTCATGCTATTCTTTTTGTGTTTCGCTTTCGCGAAAGCGCAATCCCTTCAAGATCTCGTTCCAGAAATAGAACAGCGCCCCAGACAGATAACGGACACGCTAGATCGGGACTATGATAACCGAAGTCTTACCGTAAACGAGCTTCCGGAGGATTTGAAGGAAGCTTATAATGGTGCTGATTTTGATTATGAGGAGACTACAAATGAGGTGGATAATATTTTTTCTAAATTTTTTGACTGGCTTTTAGGGAAGTTGGGATCATTATTTGGAATTGATATCAGTCCATTTTGGGCCATGGTGCTCAAATGGATAATCTATGGATTGTTTGCTGCAATAGCGATCTATTTTTTAGTGCGATTATTAGCAAATGAAAAGGCTTCAGGAATACGTTCCCGAGGTAAAACTACCAGAAACCAAATTAAAGTCCTGGAAACCCACATTGAAGAAATTGACCTGAACCAGTTCATTAAAGATGCTATTGCAAACAGTAATTATAGAAATGCTGTGCGTTACTTGTATTTGAATTCGCTCAAGAAACTAAGCGCTAGTGGTAAGATTGACTGGGACTTTCAAAAAACCAATAGTGATTACTACCGTGAACTCACCGACCAGTCGCTAAAAGAGCAATTTAAAAAAGTCTCTTATTTGTACGACTACATCTGGTATGGTGAGTTTCCTATTGACGAGCAGGCTTTCGCGAAAGCGCAAACCGAGTTTGAGATTTTGAATAAACAGGCAGCCTAATGGACAAAAGATCTAAAATCATCTTATATGCGCTGGGGGCAATTTTAATAGCATTATTTGTTTTAGAAAGCAACAGGCCTAAACCAGTGAACTGGAGTCCTAGTTACACGAGCGGAGATAAAGTACCGCTGGGTTCATATGTTCTCTATGATAATCTAGGGAAGATTTTTCAGGGATCTAATATTAAAAACATTGACAAGGTTCCTGTCGATTTTCTGATAGAAAACGATACAATTACTGACGCTACTTACATTTTCATCAATGATTATCTGTTCTTTGACAAAACAGAAACAGATTATTTATTGAAATTTGTGGAGCGAGGTAACAAGGTCTTTATCTCTTCCAACAATGCTGGTGGACCACTGGCGGATACCTTAAAGTTAGAAGTAAGTTCTAACAGTTTTTATGCAGGTGGCGGCGAGGATACCATTAGAACCCGATTGATTAATAAATCTTTTGAGGACCGCAGTTATGTTTACCATCGGGCTGGAGCTTACCGGTATTTTGAAAGTTATGACACCTTAAACACAAAGGTACTAGGAGAGGTGCTGGCCTTCAATCCAGGTTCTGGATATCTAGAATCTCTTTTTGAAGAGAAAGAAGAGATCGATGCTGTTGTGGATGAAGAGGTAGATGAAGAAAGTTATGCCTATACAAAAGCCAGAGAATTAAAAACCAGAAAGACGCCGCAAGTGGACTATGTAGAGGTAAAACGTGGTAAAGGTGCTTTTTACTACAACCTCAATCCAGTAGCTTATAGCAATTATTATATGCTTAATGGGAAACAGCAATATGTTGCAGAATCCCTTTCTTATTTAAATAAAGGTGACGTTTATTTTGATGACTATGGAAAGTCGGGTAAAAAGGTCGTGACGTCATCTATGCGATTTGTTTTGTCAGATCCATCCTTGCGATGGGCTTACTATATTGCGATAGGTGGAGTGCTTTTGTATATGATATTTGTTAGTAAACGAGAACAAAGGATAGTTCCAGTAGTTAAACCTTTAGAAAATTCTACAGTGGAGTTTACAAAGACTATTGGAAATCTGTATTTTCAAAGTGGTGATTTTACGAGCATTGTAGAGAAAAAAATCACCTTCTTTTTAGAACGATTGCGAAGCTCTTATTACCTAAACACAGAAAAATTAGACAGCGCTTTTATAAAAAGGCTGGCCACTAAATCTGGTAAATCTCTAGATCAGACTCAGGATCTCATTAATTACATTATTAATTTAAGGGCAAAACCTTTACATAACGAAAATGAATTAAAGCGACTCAATAAACGTATTGATGCTTTCTTTAAAGAAAACAAATAGATGGAAGAAAATAACAATAACACACCGGAGGATCACAAAGACAATCTTCCAGAACCAGCACAGAAGCAAAATATTCACAAAGCTACAGATGCCGCTGAACCTAAAGAAAACGTTGCTGATCAAGTAGTTTCTGATGCTGCGGCAATCTCAAATGATTCTGGTGATTTGAAATTCAATAATCGGGTAGATTTAACGGAGCTTTCCAGTGCTGTAGAACGAGTTAAAAATGAATTACGTAAAGTAATCGTGGGGCAGGAAGAAATGATGGATCTCTTGATTGTTTCCATTCTTGCCAACGGACATTCACTTATTGAAGGAGTTCCTGGTGTTGCAAAAACAGTTACTGCTAAATTATTAGCAAAAACAATGCAAGTGGGTTTCTCAAGAATCCAATTTACCCCAGATTTGATGCCTAGCGATATTTTAGGAACGTCCGTTTTTTCAATGAAGGATAATGAATTTGACTTTAAGAAAGGACCTATATTTTCTAATATCATTCTGATTGACGAGATCAACCGCGCTCCAGCAAAAACTCAAGCGGCACTGTTTGAAGCTATGGCAGAACGTCAAGTTACTATTGATGGAAAGGAATATACAATGGACAAACCATTCTTAGTATTTGCAACCCAGAACCCTATTGAGCAAGAAGGAACTTATAGATTGCCAGAAGCTCAACTAGACCGATTTCTTTTTAAGATTAATGTAAACTATCCTAATTTAGAGGAAGAGATTAAAATTTTAGAAGGAAACCATCACAGAAAAAATGCTGATCCAGAAAGTCTGATAGAAGGTGTAATGAGCGCTGAGCAGATCGTGAAGCATCAAGAAACCGTGCGTGGGATTGTGGTAGAAGACCATTTGATTAAGTACATCGCAGAGATCGTACTGAATACACGTAATAATGCCAATCTGTATTTAGGAGCTTCACCTAGAGCTTCTATTGCAATAATGAACGGTTCTAAAGCTTATGCTGCGATCATGGGAAGGGATTTCGTAACTCCAGACGACGTTAAGTATATCGCTAAAGCTGTAATGAGACACCGCATCATCCTCACACCGGAACGCGAGATGGAGGGCTTTACCGCTGACCGCGCCGTCAATCAGATTTTAGAAACGATCGAGATTCCACGATAGTGAAGAAAATTTATAAAGCTACCTTTTTAAGTAAACGATTTTTTCAGGTTCTGATCGTATTGGTCCTGTCATTTATCTTGGCGTTCTTTTTTGAACGTTTGCAAGGATATCTGATCATGGGATTTTTCATCTTATTAGGTTTACTATTTGTAGATTTCTTATTGCTGTATCGCTCTAAAAATGGCGTTGAAGCCAGTCGCGTTTTACCCGACAAGTTTTCCAATGGAGATGAAAATACAGTAGAGATCAAGCTGCGTAATAATTATGGTTTTAAGGCTCATTATAAAATCATCGATGAATTGCCTATTCAATTCCAGATGCGGGATTTTAAAATAGAAAAGCAGCTCTCGGCTTCAGAGGCGACAACCATGATGTACACGGCAAGACCTGTAGAGCGTGGAGAGTTTCATTTTGGATCTTTAAACGTATTTGTGAAATCGGGAATAGGCCTGGTATGGCGTAAATATATTTTTGATCACAATGCGATGGTTCCCAACTATCCATCTTTCCTTCAAATGAGAAAGTATGAGTTGATGGCTTTTACAAATAAGCTCAAGGATTATGGGATGAAGAAAATCCGCAGGATCGGGCACACCATGGAATTTGAGCAGATTAAAGATTACACTCTAGGTGATGATGTGCGCAATATTAACTGGAAAGCGACTGCAAAACGCAACCAATTAATGATCAATCAATATCAGGACGAAAAATCGCAACCGGTGTATTCGGTTATTGATAAAGGTCGGGTTATGAAAATGCCTTTTGAAGGATTGAAGTTGGTTGATTATGCGATTAATGCCACATTAGTCATTTCGAGCATCGCTTTAAAAAAGGGCGATAAGGCAGGGATGTTTAGCTTTTCGAGTAAAGTAGATAATCAAGTGATGGCTCAAAAAAGAGCCTCTCAAATGAACTTGATTTTAGAAACCTTGTACAACCTGGATACCGATTTTAGAGAAAGTGATTTTTCCAGACTTTATATTGACGTAAAAAGGAAAATTACGCAGCGAAGTTTATTGTTGCTCTATACAAATTTTGAGACACTGGATGCACTTCACAGACAATTGCCCTATTTACAAGCTATTGCTAAAAATCATTTGCTGGTAGTTATCTTTTTTGAGAATACAGAATTGACTGGAATGCTGGAAGAGAAAGTGGAGGATACTCAAGATATATTCACAAAGACGATCGCCGAAAAGTTTGCCTATGAAAAAAAGCTCATTGTAAATGAGCTTAATAAATTTGGTATTCAAACGATTTTGACAAAGCCTCAAGAGCTTACGGTAAATACGATTAATAAATATTTGGAAATTAAAGCTAGAGGATTATTATAGCGATTTTTTATTAAGCGTAGTTCAATACTTTTCTTGTATCCATAATTTCATCATACAAAGCTTCTGCCTTTTTGTGAAACGCACGAGCTTTTTCTCGATTGTTTAAAGAGACCTCAAATGATTTGCGCATTAGTTCGGTATACTTGCGTTCAATCATGTTTAGTTGCTTTTCCTTTTCGGCAATTTGTATTTGAGTCATTTTGAAGAGCTTCTGTAATTAGTAATAATACAAATTTAATGGAGCTGAGCAAAAACTATCCACAAGAACGTCTTAACAATTGTTAACGATTAATTAAAATATACGAACTATCTCCTTTAATCTTGTAAAGCAAAGACCCGTTTTAGTAAATCTGTAGTGCGTTGATTGACTTGGGTTCTGATTTGAGTTTCTTCTTTAGCAATCATTACAAAAATACCTTCTAAGGCTTTTTGAGTTACATAATCTCTCAAATCTGGATTTACATCATTCAATAAAGGGATGGTATTGTATTTAGTGATAGCATCAGACCATAGCTTTGTGGCACCTACTTGTCCTAAATTTTTATCTATGACCGGCGAGAATTTATCATATAGTTCTTTTTTAGTTTTTGATTGTAGGTAAGAAGTCGCGGCACGTTGATCACCTAATAGAATATTTTTAGCATCTGTAAATGTGATGTTCTTAACGGCGTCTATAAATATGGGTAGCGCTTCTTTTGTCGCTTCTTCTGCAGCGCGGTTTAGAAGTTTCAACCCTTCATCTGCCACGCTGCCCAATCCTATTTTACGCAAGCCGCTGTCCACATCTTGCAATTCTTGTGGTAGTAATATTTTAACGGCCTCATTGCGATAGAAACCATCCTTAGCCATCAAGGTAGTCACTTGTTGATTGATTCCCTTATCAAGGGCTTGACGTAAACCATTTCCTATGTCGGCTTGAGATAAAGGACCACTTTGTGGCAACTGACTGGCAATAGCTTGAAGCTCTGCACAACTTTGTAATGTGACAATGGCTATGACTAGAAGGATTACTTTTTTCATCAGGAAGTTTTTTCAAATATAGTTTATTTGAGGAGCCTGTTTTATAAGGCATTTATAAAACGGAATAAACCTTGATAAGAAATTACCAATTCATCCAACAACTTCAAATGAGAAATTCACTCTTATTAATCGCTCTTTCTATATTTACTACATCCTGTTTTAGCCATCGAGGTCTCGATCGTAAATCAGATTATACGGTGAATTCATTTTCAAATGATAAGATCAACGGTCTATACCAAAACCTAATTCCAGGAGATGATAGAAACAGTTTGTGGCAAGATCTCTATAAAAATAAATCGCATAAGGATCTTATATTCAATGCCGAAAGAACGCAAGTAGAACTTATTTTAATGTCAAAAAAAAGATTGAAAGCAAACCTTTACAGAAAGGGAAGACTAGAAGATTCTATAGAATTGAAAGGTAAAATAAGAAACGGATACTTTGTGATCAACAGGCGAGTGAGTACATTTCCATTACCTATTTTTTTCCTTTATGCAGAGAATAAGACCATCCTAGGAAATGATGATCTGGGCAATCTCATTCTTGTTCAAGGTCAAAATAACCAATTTCTCATCATGTTTGCATTATCTGGCGGTGATAGCGAGGTAATAAGTGCACGATACACCAGATTATAAAAAAAAAGTTCCGATAAAATTTATATCGGGACTTTCAATTCTGAACTTAGGGATATTCTTACTTATCTATGGATCCCATTACTTTTTGTGCAAAAGCATTTGCTGCTTCAATGCCGCTCATTCCTTGATTCACATTATTATGAACCTCTAGCGCTCCACAGATATTAGTTATCAACTCGCCTACCACGTCCATTTCCTCTTCAGATACAGATCTGTGTTCGACAAAGTATTCAAGAACTTCCAGGGTAGTTTCTAATTGCTCTGGTGTAGTTCCTTTTTGAAGGTGTCTAATTACTGGTAATTTCATTTACTAGGTCTTTAAGGTTTTCAAATTTGTTAGTCTGTACTTGATTGACAAAGCTTCCGCCCTTGAAAGTAGCAAATGTGGGTAGATTATCCACGCTAGCTAGTTTTCTAGATTCAGGGAATTTCTCTGCGTCTGCAAGGATAAATATGGTGTCCTCGTTTTCTGAAGCTAGTTTTTTAAACTTAGGCTTCATCACGCGACAGTTTCCACACCAGCTCGCCATATATTGTACTACAACTGTTGGATTGTTTGCTACAATTTCCTGTAAGTTATCTTGTTCTAATGTTTGCATTTTTCTAGTATTAAGTAGTCCATATTTAGTAGTTGGATCAAAGAAAATGTCTAGACATTTCTATAAGTTAAAACTACTAAATACTACTACAGATATTGATGATTTCTGAAATATTCAGTGCTAAATATGTAATACTTAGAAGGTGAAAATTAGCATTGTGCTAAGCTTTAAAACCTAATTATTACATTCTAACTACTGAAAATTAGTTCTGGGATAGGTATGCTGCAGTCGCTAGACGATCTGCTTTCATCGCATCTTTTCCTTCTTCCCAGTTTGCTGGACAAACCTCTCCATTCTTTTGAACGTGCGTGTACGCATCGATCATTCTTAAGAATTCGTTTACGTTACGTCCTACTGGCATATGATTAACACCTTCATGAAACACAGTTCCTTCCTCATCGATTAAGTAGGTCGCACGGTAAGATACCATGTCCCCTTTGAGTAAATAACCTTCTAAGTCGTCGTTATAAACTTCCTCTACATCAAGAATATCGAGCATATTTGCAAGATTTCTATTGGAATCTGCAAGGATAGGATAGGTTACACCTTCAATCCCACCGTTATCTTTTGAAGTATTTAACCATGCAAAGTGAACCTCTGCAGTATCACAAGATGCACCGATAACGATCGTATTTCTTTTTTCAAATTCACCTAGAGCGTCTTGAAAAGCGTGTAATTCAGTTGGGCATACAAAGGTGAAATCCTTTGGATACCAGAATAAGATTACTTTTTTGTTATTATTTTTTGCTTCTTCCAGAACGTTGATTTGGAACGTGTCGCCCATTTCGTTCATTGCATTTACATTTAAATCTGGAAATTTTTTACCTACTATGGCCATTATAATATCTTTTTTAGATTGTTTTAGTACTGCAAAGATAGGTTCCGCTTTCGCGAAAGCGAACTCATGTCAATCTAAACACTCCATTGCATGATAGAGTAAAGTTATGGTTATTTAATAAAATAATAGCTTTTGCTTATATTAATCCTCGTTAGGTTTAATCTCATTGAGCTCTGTATTCTTACTCGCCGCATAGTTGTAGCCGCTTTCCCACCATTGTGTCATCTTCTCTTGATTGAAAACGAGTGAGTTGGTCGTCAAAACAGTAGGCGTGTAATACAAATTAATAATCGCCTCTTTATTAGTGGCCACAAATTTACCGATGGATATATTCTGCTTTTCAATGCGATCCATCATAAAGCCATGTAGGTTTGTAAGAAGCGAAAATGCATTTTTAGAAGGCAGGTTATTCAAATGATTCAATTCTGTTTCTAAAACAATTACATCAACCGTTGTAGCACCGCGATCAATGGCTTCTTTTATGGGAACCATACTCCCGAAACCGCCGTCTGCATACTCGCAACCTTCTTTATAAACGATGCTCATAAATGGAACGTAATTACAGGAAATCCAGATCCAGTCGCAAAAATCCTCATAAGAAAAATCCTTGATGGATTTATACTGGGTCTCATGCGAACTCAAATTTGAAACAGTAACCACAACATCTTTATGAGATGTTTTGAGTTGGTTGAACTCTTCAATCGTCAGTACTCTACCTATTAGTTTTCTGAGGTTTTTACTTTCGCCAAAGGTCTTTTTACCTCTTATAAATCGTTTTGCAACATTCCAGTGATTGATACTGATTTGCTGGTTTCCTATTTTATCTTTTTTGATGATAAAAGGAGAGTCGTTAAAGATCGACTTCTGATTCACATGGGTATAGATCTCTCGTATTTTGTCAATTTTTTGTAAGGCAAGATGCGATATTAACAAACTTCCAGTGCTTGTTCCTAGATATAAGTCGTAATCATATTTCAATTCTTGAATGAGATATTGTGCCACGCCGCCGGCAAAGGCGCCCTTGCTACCACCTCCAGAAATAACGAGTGCTCTCATTTAAAAATCTTATTTATCTGTGTTGGGGTTTGTGAGGCTTTCATAAATGGTCGAACGGATGTTCTTAGAGTTTATAAATCCTGTGCCATAACCTAGATCATCATATCTTTTTGTGAGCTCTGTATTTGAAGCAACTTGCTCTAAACTGTTATTTCTACTAATGGCCAGTTGTATGGCAGCTCTCAAATCCTTCAACATATTGATGCTGTACTTTAAATCATCAATAGTTGCCAGTTTTCCATGACCGGGAATAATTCTAGTGTCTTCATTTATGGTATTCAAGATTAAAAGCTGCGCAGCAATATAACCATCAATAGACCCGCCAGAATTAAGGTCGATGAATGGATAGGCACCGTTAAAGAATACATCGCCCATATGAATAACATTCTTATCCATAAAGTAAACAAAACTATCGCCGTCAGTATGTGCATTATGGACATGTACGACCATGATATTTTCATCTTCTGGCAAGCTCAATTTAATTTCCTCGTCCAGGGTAATTTCTGGTAAATAACCTGGCGACTTACCCTGACTAGTCAATCTTTTTAGAACATTTTTCTGTGCAATTAACGTTGTTTCATCACTGTTGAAATTCTCATTTCCACCAGTATGGTCTCCGTGGTGATGTGTGTTGATTAAATAAGTGATGGGATTTGATGTTAATGCAGAGATCGCTTTTTTTATTTTGTTGCTAAGTGGTGCAAATTGAGAATCCACCATCAATGTTTCATCATCAGAAATTGCAATCATGATGTTCCCGCCGCTACCTTCCAGCATATAGACATTTTCAACGACTGCAGTAGTTTTAATGGTTACCGTTGATGGATCTACTTGAGCAAACGCTGCGTAGAAACTGAAGAGCAATAAGGATGCGGAGGTGATTATAGATTTCATATGAGCAGCAATTTAGTGATTTTATAAAACAAAGGTACCTGAATCTAAATCCGATTCAGGTACCTTATTATTTCTTGATATTGATGTATTATTCCTAGATCGCACTCACTCTCCAGAGTACACCACTATCATCATCATTGACTAATAAACTTCCATCTTTATGAACGGTAACACCTACGGGTCTTCCATACACATCTTTCTCTGAATCTGGATCTGTAAATCCAGTCAGGAAATCTTGTGGTTTTTGTGGTTGACCAGCCTTATCGAACGGTATGAATACTACTTTATAACCACTCAATGGTTTACGGTTCCAGGAACCGTGTTGACCTATAAACGCACCATTTTTATATTTAGTTGGAAACTGATCTGCCTTATAAAACTGGAATCCTAAAGAGGCTGTGTGATTTCCTAATGGTACATCTGGGACAATAGCATTGTCAACCAATTCTTGATGTGGGTCATCGCTCCATCGTGGATCATTAATAGCTCCATAATAGGAGTAAGGCCAGCCGTACCAACCGCCTTTCTTAACGCTTGTAGCATAATCTGGAACAAGCTCATTTCCTAACTTATCTCTTTCATTTACGGCAGTCCAGAGTTCTCCAGTAACAGGATTCCAGTCCATACCTACTGGGTTTCTCAATCCAGTAGCATATTCTATTTCTCCGGAACCATCTGGATTAATTTCTAAAATGGTCGCGCGGCGTTTTTCATATTCCATACCGTTTTCACCTACATTACTTCCAGAACCTACAGATACGTAGATTTTAGATTTGTCAGCATTGGTAATCAAGTTTCTAGTCCAGTGGTTGTTGTAACCGCCTGCTGGCAAATCGAGAATTTTAGTTCCTTTTCCAGTGATTTGATCCATCCCTTCCTTATAGGGAAACATGTAAAGACCGTCTGTGTTGGCTACATAGAAAGTGTCATCTATAATTAACATTCCAAAGGGCTGATTCAAATCTTCAATGAAAGCGTTCTTGTAATCTGCTGTACCGTCATTGTCAGTATCTCTCAATAAAACAACGCGATTTGCGCTATTGCGTGTATTAGATTCTACAACGAACACATCACCATTATCATGAACGTAAGTCCATCGTGGGTGCTGCAAATCTTTTGCGAAAGCATTTACTTTAAAACCTGCTGGTGCTTTAGGCATATTACCATTTTCCCAGCCAACTACATTACTCACCAACGCAACAGATTCTGATGCATAGGGAGGCGGTAAGGTTAAATCACCTATCGCAGTTTTTACTGTTGAATTAGCGTTGTCGCTTAGCTTTACTTTCTTTTCTTTAGGAACACTATCCTCTGCTGGTTTGCAGGAAAGTAATAATATGGGAAAAAGTAGAAATAGGTACTTGTGCATCGTATTTGGTTTAGGGTTTAAATCTAATACCTAAAATACTGAGATTAAGGATCGTTAACTACATTTTAAAAGAAATAAGTAGTTGCGTACCTACAGATTTACCCGCTCATCACTGGCAGCATTACCACTCAACTCCTTAATCTTGATGCGGAAAGCGGCAAAAATAAGTGTCATAAACGGTGATAAATAGTTGAATATGGCATAAGGTAAAAAGGAAATAACATCCACCCCCAGAGTCGTGCTATGATAAGCCCCACACGTATTCCATGGTATCAATACAGAGGTGACAGTTCCAGAATCCTCTAATGTTCTAGAAAGGTTTTCTGGTGCAAGTCCTTTGTCTTTATAAGCTTTGGCATACATTTTTCCAGGAACTACAATCGCAAGATACTGGTCACTTGCGGTAATGTTGATAGCAAGACAACTTACTACGGTACTCGCAAACAGACCGAAAACGGAATCAAACATATTCAATAGTGCTTTACTAATAGTTGCTAGCGCCCCTATCGCATCCATTACTCCACCAAATACCATGGCGCAGATGATCAACCAGATGGTTCCCATCATTCCTGCCATCCCACTCGCTTCAAATAAACCAGCAAGCTTTTCACCTATCTCTGCATTATCTGTGACGGGAGCAATCGAGGTATCTACCGTGATCGCATTCATAATGCCCTTGTAAGCCGAAACAAAATCCCATTTTTCCAGTCCACTAGCGGCGTGAACCAGTTCTGGTTGAAAAATCAACGCCGCTGCTGCTGCCAGTAATGTTCCTACTAGTAGCGCTATCAATGGAGAAACTTTTTTTACAATCATCGCAATGACAAGAACGGGAACTACAAATAGCCATGGCGAGGTATTAAATGTGCCATCTATAGCTGTTTGATAAGCAGAAATATCTGCTTTACCAGTATGATCGATTGAGAATCCGATAATTATAAATACAATTAAGGTCACAATTATAGTTGGGACTGTTGTCAAAAGCATGTATCTAATGTGAGTGAACAGGTCTGTTCCAGCCATGGCAGGAGCAAGGTTTGTAGTATCACTAAGCGGAGAAAGTTTATCGCCAAAATAAGCGCCACTGAGCACAGCGCCAGCCGTCATCCCTGCATCGATGTCTAAGGCTCCTGCTATTCCTATAAGTGCAATACCTACCGTTGCACTCGTTGTCCAGCTGCTTCCTGTAGCCACAGAAATCACTGCACAAATTACCACACAGGCGGCTAAAAATATTGTGGGGTTTAAAATGTCTAATCCGTAGAAAATCATGGTGGGAATGATCCCACTTATTAACCATGTCCCTGCTAACGCACCTACCATTAGTAATATAAGGATGGCTCCGGTTGTCGATTTTAAGTTTTGGGCAACTTCTTCCACCATGCTTTCATAAGAGATTTTATTTCTAAAACCTACTATGGCTGCTACCGCGGCACCTAATAAAAGTATGAATTGGTTGGACCCTGATAATGCATCATTACCGTAAACCAGCAACACGTTAAAGGCAAGCATACCTATTAATGCAGCAACTGGAATTAATGCTTCCCAGATGTTTAACTCTTTGTTTTCTATTATTTTTTCGTCCTCGTGGTTGATGTTTTGGCTTTCCATGTACAGATAAAGATGTCCGTAATGTTACGACATTGTTGTAGCAGTTGCAAACGCTAGGTGTGTCGCACGTATTTTTGAAGCAGTTTTTTTTCATATCCCAGCTTTCGCGAAAGCGAATAAACGACATTGAGTACTGGAAGAAAAAGTTTAAAGAACAAGGTATCTACCTGCGTATCACCCCATTTTAGTAAGATAACGGCATAAATAGGATTGAGCGGAATTTGATTTGCACCAAAAGTTTTACCAGCTGAAACCAGTCCAAAAAGTGCTGCCATAAAATTTTCAAAACCAGGCTGTCCCGGTTCTAATCGTGCACGGAATATAATAGCTGTCTGTCCGGGATTGTAAAATCTATGATTATCTCCAACGGGAACTTTAAACTTGCGACCCGGTTCTAATTGCAATTCCTTACCTAGATAATGAACCCCTAAAACGCCAGTTACCGGTTCAAATTCCTCGGTAAATTTATTATGGTAATGAATAGGATTACCGCCTTCTGGTTGCAATTCAACTTCAATATAGGTGTATTTGCCACCTGTGCCGTGACTGGTTTCTAACAAGGTTGCTTTTTCCTTAGTGATGGGATTTTTATAAATAACTGGCATATCCAAAGCTAAGTGTTGCAGCATCCATTTGTTTGATAAAGTAATAATAAATACCAATTGGCTAACTTTCTAGAAGCCGCTTTAAACCTTATTTTTGTACTCCAAAATTTTTATGATGGCAGAGCAAATTGAGAGAATAAAATGTTTGATCATAGGATCAGGCCCAGCAGGATATACGGCAGCAATCTATGCCGCTCGTGCAGACATGAATCCGGTTATGTATACGGGAATGGAGCCTGGTGGACAATTAACGACCACGACAGAGGTTGATAATTTCCCAGGATATCCAGATGGAATCGACGGTCCAGCCATGATGGTTGATTTGCAAAAGCAAGCAGAGCGTTTTGGAACCCAAGTAAGGTTTGGGATGGTGACTGAAGTGAATCTTGCTACTGAAAAAGGAGGCATTCATAAAGTTGTTGTGGATGGAAAAATCCATTTGGAGGCAAATACGGTAATTATATCTACTGGAGCTTCTGCAAAATATTTGAACATTCCCAGTGAACAAAAGTTACGCGGTGGTGGTGTAAGTGCTTGTGCAGTTTGTGACGGCTTTTTCTACAAGAACCAAGAAGTAGCGATCGTAGGAGCAGGAGATACAGCAGCAGAGGAAGCTTCATATCTCGCTAACATCTGTAAAAAAGTAACGATGTTGATCCGCAAGGATCATATGCGTGCTTCTAAAGCTATGCAACATCGTGTGAACCGACTAGAAAACATCGAAGTTCTTTACAACTGTGAGGTAGATGAGGTTCTAGGAGAGCAAGTGGTAGAAGGTTTGCGCATCGTTAACAATCAAACAAACGAAAAGCACGAGATTGAAATCACGGGATTGTTCATCGCTATAGGACATAAGCCCAATACAGACATTTTTAAAGGACAGCTGGACATGGGGTCTGATGGTTATTTAGTAACCACTCCAGGAACTACAAAAACGAATCTGCCAGGAGTATTTGCAAGTGGAGACGTTCAGGATAAAGTTTATCGTCAAGCAGTCACTGCAGCTGGAACAGGCTGTATGGCAGCTCTTGATGCAGAACGCTACCTAGCAGATATAGGCGTTGTCGACGAGGTGAAAGCTGGAGATTACAGTGTTTAAAAGTTGATTAGTTGCTATTAAAAACTTGTCGTTTTCCATAATTGATGGATATACGGAATTTAAAAAAACCTCCCTTGCTGGCGCAGCCAGCAAGGGAGGTTTTTTTTGAAACAGTGTCTAAGTTAAGTGTTGTGTAAAACAGTGAATTCAAGCATTTGACCTTACAATTTACAAATCCTAACCCTAAACTTGATTTATCCCTTCATCAACATTGCTTTATTAGCAAATTCTACCATGTTCATTTTTGGGTTATCATAAACCGTTAGCTTAGAATCACCAGATCCTTTGTATTCTAGGTTATTTCTAACATTCACGGAAGCCTCTGCATCTCTGGAGATTCTCAATTTAAGATCATTAATATCCAGTTTTTCTGAAACTAACTTGGCTCTTCCTTCCAAAACCATGGAAGAATCATCAGCATCACCCTCAATTTTAGCTTCTGCGCGGTCTGTCATCATAAAATCAATATTCTTAAATTTAAGAAGAGCTTCTGTATTAGAAGAACCAGTCAAATTAAGTTGGGCATTATCACCACTTAAATTACACTTTGATTTAGAATCTGCGGTAGCGTTAAAAATAAGTTTGCCTACACGTCCCGTCAAGAAAACCTTAGCATCGTCTTTTACGAGAACTTCTAGATCTTCCATTCTTAGATTAGTTAGTGAACTCAATTCTGCCTCATCAAAAGCTGTTATTTTTTTGAGTTGAGGTGTGTAAACAACGGTAATTTTCAAACGTTTACTTCTTCTGATGTCTGCTGTTGTTTTGATGGTTAAAACTCCACCGATAACGTCAACATTAATGTACTGATGTAGGTTTGAGTCTGTTGCAATGTCAACTTTAGCGGTTGAACCTTCTGCAAGAGAAACCTCAAAATCTTCACCTACTATGACTTCTTGAAAATCAGCTACGTCTATTATCCGAGTGGTTACATCCCGATTGCCTTTTACTTTTTGTGCTTTCGCGAAAGCGAAACTCATCAACAGTATCATTGCAATTCCTATATTTTTCATGTAGTATGGTTTAAGAACAAGAATAAACAAAAACCGCTCCACAATAGCGGAGCGGCTCTTAATGTCATGCCTAATTAATGAAGCAAGGCATCGATGAGGTAAAAGATAATTGCTATCATAATGACATGTTTTTAGAGGCCCATCGATAGGTCTTTGTTTCAGTTTTTGATGTCAACCACTTTTGATTCTTGTTTGACTTATCATTTTCCTTGTAGGAAACCCCATCGTTACCATCGTACTGCCACTCGCCATCATTTTCTGGAACGATGGTGTCGTTGTCGGGAATGCTGTCGTTCAATAGCTCTTGATTTTCTGGAGTCTTTTCAATTATAGGGCAATCTACACAAACGGCCTTGCCATCCTTAATCTGGTAAGTATATTCAATATTGTTGCCCAGATTGAAGGCATCGTTGCTTATGTACGATCTGTACCGTTCTCCAAAACGCTCATTGAACTTTGCGTTAGCACCTTCTGGTAGATAGATCATGATCTCGATATCTGGATCAATAAATCGATCTTCCTTAGGCAGCATAAAGAAGTCAGAGGCAACAAATGAGGAATCAGTCAGTTTATAATCGAACCGGATCGCTCGTGCTCGCTCTTTTGCCTCCTCAAAGCTGGCGCCTTTACCCTTGTAGGTAATCTCAACCCTCGCAACAGAATCGGTGGTGGAGCTTATGGCAAATTTAGTCTCGTAGTATTTAATCAATTCCTTACCATCAACTTCATCAAAGTCAAACTGAAAAGCTCTGCGATTACTATTAAAACGGCCAGATTCCCCAGAATCAATCAATTCTAACGAGAAGATCTTTTCTTTGTTAATGCCAAATTTCTCGGTTTTCTGTACCGTGGCTTCAATCGCCTGACTCGCTACAATTCTACCTATCATAATACTCAAGGCAATTACAGCGACAATCCATATAGCGCCTAGCGCGATGTAAACTATGGAACCTAGTGCTCTTAAATTACTAACTAATAATTTAAGTCCCAGAACGGCTAGAAGAAATAGCGGTATCCCTAAAGCAAGAATCATGGCTAGAATAAGCCAGAAGGTGGCATAATCAGAAGGAACAACCAGATCAAAAATATTAAGTAAGCTGTACCCATCAATGTTTACGGCACTTGCCGTGATCGTTGAAACAATCAACGCCACAAGAGTTATGGTGGAAGTTAAAAATAGGAGCAAACCGAAGGTTTTCATGATAAATTTCAACACTCCCAAAATGAAACGACCTATGAAACTAAAAAATCTCACGGTGCTACGTTTTTCTTTTTGACCTACAATACGGTAGTCGGCGTCAGTCTGCCCATCGACTACCGGCTCAAAACCCGACTTGAAATTCTCTTCAATGTTTGTGATATTCACTTCTTTGCCCATCATCGTCAAACGCTGATTTGTAGTTATGGCGTCTGGAACAAAAATCCATAGGATTATGTAAACGGGAATAGCCCATCCAGCGGTTAGCAATATCGCAAGAATCCATAAAACACGAACCCATACGGCTTCAATACCTAGATAATAACTTAAGCCAGAACTCACGCCGCCTATATAACCGTTGAGTGTATCCCTAAAAAGTTGTTTATTCTTTCCTTTGAAATTAGTGCTACTACCTCTAGAAGACTTTGAAGATTCCTCAAAAATTTCTTCGTTTACCTCATAATCCTCCGGTTGACCCATGATATCAATTACAGACTCAACGTGAATGATGGAAATAACCTGTTGATCGTTGGCTCTTTTTTCCAGAAATAATTCTGCAATACGGGATTCAATGTCAGACATGATTTCGTCTGCGCCATTAGTTCCAGCAAAGCTATTGCGTACAGCAGCTAAATAGCGCTGAAGACGTTTAAAAGCATCTTCATCTATATGGAAGAACAGTCCAGCGAGGTTGATGTTGATGGTCTTGTTCATGATTTTTGGTTTTTAGGTTTGGTAACTAGATTAACTGCATTTCTTAGGTCATCCCAGGTTCCCGATAGTTCGGTTAGGAAAATTTTCCCGGTTTCTGTGAGGCCATAATATTTACGTGGCGGCCCACCAGTACTTTCTTCCCACCTGTAATTAAGGAGTCCAGCATTTTTAAGTCGTGTTAACAACGGGTAGATCGTTCCTTCTACCACTAGAAGTTTAGCATCTTTCAATGTCTCAAGAATCTCTGCAACATAGGCATCTTCTTCTTTGAGAATGGATAGAATGCAGTACTCCAGTACGCCCTTGCGCATTTGCGCTTTTGTGTTTTCTATCTTCATTTTAGTTTGTATTAGTTGTTTCGCCTTCGAGAATCGCAGTATCCGGAATAAAATTGATCGTCAGCGGGTAATTATAAAGTCTACCCTCATGAGCACTGATAGCCGCTTTAATGGTGCACACTAAGTCTACAATAGCAAGAGCAAGAATCAAAGTCCCACAAATAATTCCACTGGTTACAATGGTGGAAAAGATTCCCATGTTCTCAGAAAACGGAAAATTACCATGATCAAATTGATCCCATAAAGCAGGACCACCAGAAATCATACTTCCTATAATAATACCGCCACCTACAAGTGCCAGAATCACCGTCCAAAGCGTGATGCTCAATTGAAAGTTGATTGCTTGTTTCCCATGCTTGTCAATAAAATTAGACTTCTTGGAATTTATCATCCATATTAAGATGGGTAGAATAAAGTTTCCCAACGGGAATACCCATTTTCCGAAAGTGGCTAAATGAATTGCCATAGCAATATTGCGATGGTTGAATTGTGTATTTTTTTCCATGACCTATTAATTTCTTATGCAAATATATATCTAAAAGATAGTATTATGCAATACAAAGTACCATATATTTTAAATACGCCTTTAAATGTGCCAAGTCCGCTTTCGCGAAAGTGTAATGAAATCAACTGTTCAGGAAGGTTTAGAGCAGCGTAATTTTTTTAATATTTCTGGAGGTTGAAATCGAAAATTGATCAAATTATGTTGCTTTTTATGTTGCTTTTTATGGTGCAGACAACTGTCAAATCTTATGAAAATCCTGTTCAATTGGACAGATTAGTATGATATTAGATCTATAACACCTTCACCCTATCCGTCTCCGTCGCTATCGCGCCTGGATCCACCTTTCCTATTTCTAGGAAAGGAGTTTTTTTTGAGAGCTCTGTTTACGTTAGGAGTACAAATACGGCTCCTCGCCTCAGAAGAGGAGAGGACAGATTGACTTTGCCATTCATGGCGATGCAATCAGGAGTGGTTGAAGGTGTTGTATTTTGATATTTAGCTTTACCATTAGAACAACGCCACTTCGGACTACCTTTTTTCATAGGGGTAGACTTCACTCTACTCGTAAGAAATGTCTATTGAGAAGTGGGACTATAAGTATTTATCCAAATTCACTACACCTTAAACCTATCCGTCTCCGTCGCTATCGCGCCTGGATCCACCTTTCCTTTTTCTAGGAAAGGAGCTTTTTATTGAGAGTTCTATTTACGTTAGGAGTACAAATACGGTTCCTCGCCTCAGAATAGGAGAGGACAGATTGACTTTGCCATTTATGGCGATGCAATCAGGAGTGGTTAAAGATGTTGTATTTTGATATTCAGCTTTACAATTAGAACAACTCCACTTCGGACTACCTTTTTTGATAGGGGTAGACTTCGGTCTACTCTTATGAAATATCTATTGAGAAGTGGGACTATAAGTTTTTATCCAAATTCACAACACCTTCAACCTATCCGTCTCTGCCGCTATCGCTTCAGATCTACCTTTCCTTTTTCTAGGAGAGGAGTTCTTTTTTGAGAGTTCTATTTACATTAGGAGTATAAATACGGCTCCTCGCCTCAGAAGAGGAGAGGACAGATTGACCTCGCCATTCATGACGATGTAATAATGAGTGGTTGAAGGTGTGGTATTTTGATATTCAGTATTACCATTAGAACAACGCCACTTCGAACTACCTTTTTTCATAGGGGTAGACTTCAGTCTACTCTTATGAAATATCTATTGAGAAGTGGGACTATAAGTTTTTATCAATATTCACATCACCTTCAACCTCTCCGTCTGCGTTGCCATCGCGTCAGATCCACCTTTCCTATTTTTAGGAAAGGAGTTTTTTGGCTTTTATACTATCGATATCTCTAGAATCTCATTCATCATTTAAACAAGTCTTTATTATTATCTAAAAACCAAATCGGTTAGTTTTGTTTAAAGCTCACGAACTCACGGACTCAACAATTCTCAAATGATCACGCCCTTTAAAATCAATACTTTCACATTTTTTAAACTACCCAGCTGCTGGTGGAGTGGTGTCCGGGTCAAAGAAATAGATATAGAAAAATGTGTGGTAACCGTTAAGCATAAATGGTTCAATCAAAATCCTTTTAACAGCATGTATTTTGCGGTGCAGGCCATGGCAGCAGAGCTTTCTACAGGAGCACTTGTAATGTCTTTTATTAAAGAATCTGATGCTACAGTGAGTATGCTTGTAGCTAACAATGAAGCGACCTTTACAAAAAAAGCTACCGGTAGAATTATATTTACCTGTAACGATGGGCTCGCAATTAAGGAAGCTATCCAGAAAGCGATAGAAACTGGTGAAGGCCAAACGGTCTGGATGGAATCCACCGGAATCAATACTGACGGGATTCAAGTGAGCAAGTTCAGGTTTGAATGGACCGTTAAACTTAAAGGGTAAGGATTTTAGTATATTTTCCAATTTTTCTAACAAAACCGCATTACTTCATATCCTATCTTGCTTACATGAAAGCAACCTATCAGAAACATAATCTAGAGTTCAAACAACCTGCAGGAACCTCACGTGGCATTTTAAAAACTAAGGACACCTATTTTTTAAAGCTCGACAACGGCAGTGAGAAAGGGATAGGAGAGTGCAATTTATTTAAAGGTCTGTCGAGTGATGATCGACCGGACTATGAAGAAAAACTGCAATGGGTTTGTGACCATATAGAAATGAAACCAGCCGAAATGATGGAAACTCTTCAGGAGTGGCCGTCCATTTTATTTGGTTATGAAATGGCAATGAAATCTATGCAATCAGCAGATCCATTTACCTTATTTCCATCGCCATTTACGGAGCAACAGGACAGCATTCCTATCAATGGATTGGTCTGGATGGGAGATCAGGATTTTATGATGAAACAGCTTGAAGAAAAACTAGCTTCAGGTTTTGATTGCATAAAATTGAAGATAGGCGCGATCAATTTTGAGGCAGAAATGAAGTTGTTGAAATCGATACGAGCACGTTTTCGCGAAAGCGAAATCACCATTAGAGTCGATGCAAATGGTGCATTTACGGCTGAGAATGCATTAAGTAAATTAGAGGAACTTTCTAAATATGATGTGCACAGTATTGAACAGCCTATTGCACAAGGGCAATGGGAGGAGATGGCACATTTGTGTGCTGACACTCCAGTGCCTATTGCACTTGATGAAGAACTTATAGGTATTTATAATTCTAGTCGCAGGGCAGAGTGTCTGGATGTTATCAAACCGCAATATATTATCTTGAAACCTGCGCTAGTGGGTGGTTTTGCAAATTCTAGAGAATGGATCAACCTTGCGGGTGATCGCAATATAAAATGGTGGATTACGAGTGCTCTAGAATCCAATGTGGGACTCAATGCTATTGCTCAATTTACATACACCCTAGGCTCCAGAATGCCCCAAGGTCTAGGAACTGGCGGTCTTTACACTAACAATATTGAGTCGCCCCTAGAGGTTAAGAAAGGGCATTTATACTGTAACGATGTAGCTGCATGGGACACTAATGCATTAAATTTTTAATATGTTTATAGAGAGAGCGGCTAACAAATATAATGAGGCGTGGCGGTGGTTGTTAGGGTTTATAGTGATTTTTGCTGGATGTCAGGTTTTAGGTGGGATTCCCTTCGTTATTGCCATTCTATTTAAATCTGTTGCTGAGGGTGATATGAACGTCTTAAAAGATGAAGCGGGTTTGATGTCGTATTTACCTTCAAATCTGTCTTTCTTTTTACTTATGCTCACTTTTGTTATAGGCACCATAGTCTGGTGGATCTGGATCAAATATGTTCATAATCTCACCTGGACTCAAGCTACAACCTCACGAGCTAAGTTTGACTGGAGTCGTGCAGGATTTGCATTTATGGTGGTAGGTGTTGTTTCCATTGTTACGACTATCGCAGGTTACTACTTGATGCCAGAGGATTTTATATGGAATTATAATCCTACAAATTTCTGGATATTAGTGGTAATTGCTATTCTATTAGTACCCATTCAAACAACTTGGGAAGAGCTGTTTTTCCGCAGTTATATGATGCAAGGATTGGGTCTCATGGCAAAAAATAGAGCGGTACCGTTTATCGTGACCTCTGTTGTTTTTGGAATGATGCACATTTTTAATCCTGAGATTGCAAAGCTGGGTTATATAATTATGTTTTGGTACGTAGGCACAGGATTTCTACTGGGACTTTTTACATTAATGGATGAAGGAACAGAGCTTGCCATAGGCTTTCATGCCGCAAACAATCTATTTATAGCTATACTGGTCACTGCCAACTGGACAGCTTTTCAAACTGAATCGCTGCTGATCGATATATCTGAACCCTCTGTGAATTTTGCTACATTTATCCCTTTATTCGTTTATTATCCACTGCTTGTTCTTTTATTTGCATGGAAATATAACTGGACAAACTGGAAGGAACGTTTATTCGGTAAGATTGAGCTTCCTCTTGATAACAACCACCAAGATTCAACATTTGAAAACCGATTAAACAGCTGATATGATTCCTGAAGTACACCCTAGTTTTAAACTTAATGGCGTTTCACTTGACCATAATGGATTAATGACGGTGGCGTATAGCTACGTGAAAGAGGGCGAACTATGGGAGCGTCAGGTAGGTGAATTTTTATTGAACTGGATGGACGATTTTTCATACCACACGGTTTTTTCTAGCGGTTCAACAGGCACACCTAAAGAATATAGACTAGAAAAACAACACATGATCAATAGTGCCCGATTGACGGGAGAGCGATTTAACCTGCACGCAGAAAATGATATTCTAGGCTGCTTGCCTTTGAGCTATGTTGCCGGTAAGTTAATGATGGTGCGGGCCATAGAATTAGGCTTGCATATTGATTTAGTTGCGCCATCTAAGAACCCGCTAGAGAAAGTAACTAAGCGATACGACTTTACGGCACTCACGGCATATCAAGTCAAACACTCTCTAGATCATCTTTATAAAAGTAGAAAAACCATCATAGGTGGTGGGCCAGTAGATGAAGCAATGGTGGAGAGTTTAAAAAACAGACATACCCGCGCTTATCATACCTATGGAATGACAGAAACGAGTACGCATATAGGTGTAAGGGAGTTGTACCCTAACTATGAAGAATACTTCACGGCACTTCCAGGTATTAAAGTGAGGTTGAATCGCGCTGACTGTTTGATCATCGATGCTCCTGAATTGACTAAGGAACCTGTAATTAGCAATGACCTGGCCGTTGTTAAAACAGAAAAAACTTTTAAAATATTAGGGAGAACGGACAATGTTATTAATACGGGAGGTGTAAAAATCCATCCGGAAAGTGTGGAGAACAAGCTGTCAAAACATCTAGACAGTCGTTTTTTCATCGCTTCAGAGCCAGAAAAAGATCTGGGGCAGCAAGTAATTCTTTTTGTTGAAGGAGAAGAGACCGATTTAAATTCCGCTTTCGCGAAAGCGAAATTAGATAGGTTTGAAAAACCCAGAAAAGTCATTTTTGTAAAAGAATTTGCGGAAACACACACCGCTAAAATTGACAAGAAAGTGATAATTGCAAAATACCGAAAAAATTAATTCTCTTTTGACTCCAGTTCTTTACCAATGGAAGTGGTGACTTGATCAAGCATCTTATATATATTGACAAAGCCTTGATCGCCGCCGTAGTAAGGGTCTGGAACATCTAGATCCTCGCCTGGAAAGGAAACGTCTAAAATCTTTCTAATTTTTTGACGTTGGGAATCTGTTGTTGTCATTCCCAGTACATCTGTTAGGTTAGAAGAGTCCATAACATAGATGTAATCAAATTCTTCTAAGTCCTCAACCGTCAATTTGCGACTGCGTTGTTGTGAAATATCTAGACTGTTTTTTGCAGCAATTTCAATGGATCGTTTATCTGGAGCTTCACCTTTGTGTCCACCACTAGTTCCAGCACTATCTACATTGAATTTAGTAAAGTTTAGTTTAGAACGCATCAAACCTTCAGCAAGAGGTGAGCGGCAAATATTTCCTAAACACACCATGAGTATGGAGGTTTTATCCTTCATACTAATTGGCTAATTTTTTTCTCAAATCTTCAACGTATTTATTGAATTGCTTATCGGTAGAAGCGAGGTTGTCAACTGTTTTACAAGCATGTAATACTGTTGCGTGATCCCGTTTCCCGATTTTAGAACCTATACTTGCAAGAGAAGCTTTGGTCATTTTTTTAGAGAAATACATCGCTAATTGACGCGCTTGTACAATGTGACGTTTTCTAGTTTTTGATTGAAGAGTCTCTACATCCATCTGGAAATAATCACTGACAACTTTCTGTATTTGATCGATACTGATCTCACGTTTGGTATTTTTTACGTAGTTCTCTACGATTTTTTTAGCTAGTTCAATTGTAATATCCTTGTGATTAAAAGAGGAATGCGCTATTAATGAAATGATCGCACCTTCTAATTCTCGAATGTTGGTTTTAATGTTATCAGCTAGATAGTTGATAATATCTTCCTCCATTTCTACACCATCGCGGTACAATTTGTTCTTGATGATGGAAACGCGGGTCTCATAATCTGGATGGTTAAGCTCAGCACTCAATCCCCATTTGAATCTTGAAAGTAACCTTTGTTCAATATCCTGCATATCTACAGGTTTCTTGTCACTGGTAAGAATGACCTGTTTGCCATTCTGGTGCAAGTGATTAAAAATATGGAAGAATACATCTTGAGTTCCTGCTTTACTAGCAAAGAATTGAATATCATCCACAATCAATACATCCACAATCTGGTAAAAATGAATAAAGTCATTGCGATTATTCTTACGAACAGATTCAATAAACTGCTGCGTGAACTTCTCAGCACTTATATAAAGAACCGTCTTATCTGGATAATTTTCTTTGATGCCTACACCTATAGCATGTGCAAGGTGGGTTTTACCTAATCCCACGCCGCCGAATATGAGTAAAGGGTTGAAAGAGGTACCACCTGGTTTGTTAGCAACTGCCATTCCCGCACTACGGGCAAGACGGTTAGAATCACCTTCTAAGAAGCTATCAAAGTTATACGACGGGTTCAATTGAGATTCAATCTTTACATGTCGTATTCCAGGAATAATAAACGGATTTTTAAGCTCTGGACTCTTACTGCGCACCGGTGCATCTACACTTTGTGAATTGCTAATAGATCTATTGCTACTGGGAATCTTCTCTGTAAACGGTTCCATACCATTCAAGGCATTTTCCATTTTAATAGCATAAATTAACTTAGCGCCTTCACCTAACTCTTTGGTTAGTGCGGTTTTAAGTAATTTAATATAGTGTTCTTCTAACCACTCGTAGAAAAAACGACTGGGTACTTGAATGCTTAAAGCGGTATCAGTGAGCTTCACTGCTTTTATAGGTAGAAACCAAGTCTTGTAAGCTTGTGGATTAATATTATCCTTTATAAACTCTAGACAATTTTCCCATACCGATTCTGCAGTCGATGTCATAAAACTCTTTTTTAATAGTTAGATTTGGCTCTTGTGAGTAGGAAAATATCACATAAAATGGATCCCTCAAGAGCGGTACAAATATGTGGATAAAAAACCTTAAAAAAAATTAAAAAAGGGTTTGATATTCTCCAAATATAGTCGCATGCAAATAAGGTTTTTATCTACCTAATATAAATTCACAATTTTAATGAAAACTTCCTACCTGAAAATCAAACCTAGATACTCAGAAACAGATCAAATGGGAATTATACACCATGCTAACTATTTGATATACATGGAACAAGCAAGACTGGAGTGGCTGAACGCTTTAGGATTTTCATACGAAAAAATGGAAGCCGATGGTATCCTTTTACCTGTCTATCAGATAGATATAAAGTATAAAAATCCGATCAAATTTGGGGATGAAATTTCAATCAAAACCACCCTTAAGAATATTCCTACAACCAGAGTTGTTTTTCAATATGAAATCTGTAAAAATCAGGATATAATTTGTGCTGTTGCCGAATTAACTCTGGTATTTACTGATGCCACTACTTTTAGACCCAGAAAACCAATTCCAGAATTTACTGCGATGTGTGAGAAATTGTTTACAAACTAATTCGACTGATTTCTATAATTAATAATTCTTATGCTAGACGATTACTTTTCTGATCTTAAACATGATTTGCGAGGCGCACTTAGTAAACGCAATCATCCATTCAAATACGCTTACTTATCTACGGTGGATGAAAACCTACAGCCACGGGCTAGAACAATTGTCGTTAGGGAGATTAGTGAGAACTTAGAGTGTACTTTGTTTACTGATTCCAGAACCACAAAAGTTCATCAACTCAAAAACATCCCTAAAGCGAGCTTGTTATTCTATAACAGCAAATCCTTACGCCAGATTAGAATTGATGGGGTTTTAGAACCCATCACAGATGAAAAACTAATCAAGCACTTGTTTTCTAAGGTGACCGATAAGTCCATTAAGGATTATACGACATCATTACCACCGGGATCAATTATTAAAAACCCGGATCACGTGGAATACATGGAAACTTCTGAGAATCATTTCTTGCCATTGCGGTTAGTTCCTGTTTCCATAGAATTGTTGCAGCTTAAAAGACCAAACCATTTAAGAGCACTTTACACAAGAATAGACGAGGAATGGCAAGGGCAATGGTTGGTTCCCTAAGATTTTGCAGTTATAGGGTACATTTTGTTCAATTCTACAACAATCTCTTCCACTTTTGATAACGGGACAGAAATGTCAATCTCACAATTTATCGTAAGACGCTGTTCTTTTATGGTATAATTATTTTCATCAATAAAGCGCATGACTTGGCTCATTTGAGGGTATTCAAAGAAAATATGAACGGTTCCCGTAATAACTCTCATGACAACGTCTGCTTGATCGAGGGCTTGTTTTGCGGCCTCGCGATAGGCTTGGATCAGTCCGCCTACACCCAGTTTTGTTCCGCCAAAGATGCGGGTCACTACCACTAATACATCACTCATTTCATAAGCATTGATTTGTGATAGAATAGGATCTCCTGCGCTATGACTCGGTTCGCCATCATCATTTGACCTGTAATTGTCATCGCCAGGACCTAATTTCCAGGCATAACAATGGTGATTAGCTTTTTGATATTTATTACGCAGTGGCTGGATGTAATCGGCGAGTTGTGATTCATCGGTAAATGGGAATGCAGTTGCATAGAATTTACTGCTGCGTTCTTTAAAAAGAATTTCTTCGGTAGGAGATAGAATGGTTTTGTAAGAATCTTTCATGGGAATGAAGCTTTCGCGAAAGCGATACAAACAATCGCCATCACTGCTAGCAATATACCCCAGTAATTTTGAGGAAGCAATCGCTCCTTAAATATAAGAACTCCCAAAAGTGCGGCAAATAAAACGGTACCCACGTGATTTATAGGGAAAACGACGCTGCTCTCCATATCTGTTTTTAAGGATTTAATTATAAAGTAAATGGAGAAGTAATTGGGAATGCCTAGCACCACTCCCGCAATCACAGACTTCCACTGTAAGAACCTGCCTTGAATCGCTTCATATATCAAGACTAGAAGTCCTATCCCAAAAGCCATGGAGAAACAAATCGCACTGAAAAGCGCTTCATCACCGCTGGGAACATGCAGTTTCTCTGCGTACTTGATCACGGTGTCGATCGTACCACTTCCTATAAAGAGCAGTACCGGGAGTATGAAATAACTTTTGACAAGTGGTAGTTCCTGTTTGGATTTAATGGTTACTAAATAAACAGAAATTAACGCCAATATAATTCCTATAATTTTGAGCCAATCAAGAGATTCCTCATACAACCAGATACCGAATGTTACTGGGATTACAAGGGACATTTTACTAGCAACGGCGGCAACGGAAACTCCATTGATTTGACTGGTTAAAGCAACGACATTAAAAACGCAAATGAATAGAGCTCCTAAAATAATAGAATACCAAATCCATGGGCTACTTACTATTTCAGAAGTTTGAACAGTACCTTGATAAGCAATAAATCCTGTGATGGATGCAATAAGATAATTTACAATGATTGCATGTAGCGTGTTTACCCTAAAAATGCTGAAATATTTGAAAATAACATACAGTAAACTTGAGGTGACAATGCTTAAGATCAACCAAATCATACTTTGGTAAATATTTTCAATACATCGTTTTGAATCAGCTCTCTACTTTTCATAGAGATATTAGAAGGCAATTGAGGCGCGGGAATTCCTTCTTTTAAATAAACTTGTGCACCCATATACTGGTGAATCTCGTCCCATGAACCCGCTTTTATAAATTCCTGTAAGGTTGTCAAACCACCTTCTACAATAACGGACTGTATATTCAAATGAAAGAGGTCCTCAAGAATTACCGAAACCTCATTACTTTTTCTGCGTAAGATTTGAGTTGTCGACTGATCATTAAAAACATTCAAATTTTCGGGAAGGTCATTTCTAGAATCCAGTATGATTCTGATAGGGTTTTCACCACACCAGTCTCTAACAGTTAAACTGGGGTTATCGTCCAGAACGGTTTTAGCGCCTACTAAGATGCTCTGCTCTTGAGCTCGCAGTTGATGAACGCGCTGTCGGGAGTATTCGTTAGTAATCCAAACTGGTTTTTGTTCTTCCTTCTCGAGCGGAGCGATAAAGCAATCGGCACTTTCTGCCCATTTTAGAATGATGTATGGGCGTTTGTGTCTATGATAAGTAAAAAACCGTTTGTTTAGTTCGTTGCATTCTGTCCTTAGAAATCCTACTTCGACAGCGATTCCAGCTTCTTCTAATAGTTGAACACCTTGACCTGCAACTTTTTCATGAGGGTCAAGTGTACCTACGATGACTTTTTTAAAACCTTTCTCTATAATTAGGGAAGCACAGGGTGGAGTTTTCCCGTGATGAGAGCAAGGTTCTAAATTGACATAAATGAAGGCTTTTGAAAAGTCAGAATGCCCGCAACTTTCAGCATGGGCAATAGCATTGACCTCCGCATGTGGCTGTCCTGCTTTAAGGTGAAAACCTTCTCCTATTATTTTGCCTGAAGCATCTACAATCACAGATCCCACGAGCGGGTTGGGATAACTGGTCCCTAATCCATTTGCCGCGAGCTGCAAGCAACGTTGCATGTAAATATTGTGATCCATAAGAGTTTGCAAATTTAGGTTTTGTGAATTTAAAGTGATGTCCTAATAATAAGTTTAGCTTAATAATAGAACTGCATTTTTACCGCATTGCTATCTTTGGAATATGAAGATTAGAAAAATTACTCCGCAAGATAACGCCGCTATTAAGGATATTATCCAAAGTACCATTTTGGAACACAACGCACCTAAAGAAGGAACAGCTTACAGCGACGCAGCAACTCAAAGCATGTATGCCACCTATCAAAAGCCTAGGGCGGCTTATTTTATAGTGGAAAGTGATGGAGTTATTTATGGAGGCGCTGGAGTTGCAGCCTTGGATAATTTTGATGGGAATATTTGCGAACTGCAAAAAATGTATTTTCTACCGGAAGCTCGTGGCAAAGGTTATGGAAAACAGCTCATGGAACGCTGTCTGGAAGTAGCTAGCGCTTTTAAATACAGTAAGATCTATCTTGAAACCATGGATAATATGTTTGATGCACAAGGTTTATACAAACGCGTGGGGTTCGAATTGCTCACACAACCGCTGGGAAATACGGGTCATTACAGTTGCCCAATCCAAATGATCAAAAATTTACAAGAATTATGATACTGCGACAAATCAGGGATATTTATGTAAATAGACTCCAGAATCTATATGTGGATCAGGAATCCATTTCGATTTTCAAGATTATCTGTGAGGATTTATTACACATGACAAAGTCAGAGATTATGATCAGTGGTGAAGAAAACCTCTCTCATCTAAAAGAAGGTATTCTACTTAAATCACTGGAATCTTTGACAGAAGGTAAGCCCTTACAACATATTACAGGAATCGCGCATTTTTATGGTCATCAGTTCAAGGTAAGCCCAGATACGTTGATCCCGAGACAGGAAACGGAGGAGCTGGTGCAGTGGATTCTAGATGATCATAAGAATAAATCGGTTAATAATTTGCTCGATATTGGTACGGGAACGGGTTGTATTGGGATTAGTTTAGGGTGCGCTTTAAATAATTCAAACCCTTCATCAAGTTCAATTAAGATAACGCTCATCGATATATCAGAGGAAGCTTTACAAATCGCAGCAGTCAATGCAGAGCAGATCGCCACAGGAATTCCCATCGTTTGCATGGAACAGGATATTTTAGCAACGGAATCGCTGGAAGAATATGACATCATCGTTAGCAATCCGCCATACGTGCGGGAGTTGGAAAAATCGCAACTGCATACTAATGTAATTGACCATGAGCCACACGGCGCGCTGTTTGTACAAGATAATGATCCGCTGGTATTTTACCGAAAAATTATGGAGCTCGCTTCCGCACAGGAAAAACCATTGATTTATTTTGAGATCAACCAATACATTCCGGAACAATTGAAAACACTTGCGAGCGAACTCGGCTATCAATCAGAGCAGCGCAAGGATTTGAATGGGAACTGGCGCATGATGAAATGCTGGAAGTAGCTCAATTTAAATCCCGAGTTTCGCTTTATGAATCAGCTCATTCAAGGTTTTGACTTGTAAAACACCACTTTCATTTGAAAAGCGTTTTAGGTAAATAATTTTTTCCTTGTTTGGTTCCAAGTCAAAAAAGTTATCAGAAAAATGCCCTTTGTCGCTGTAGATAACAAAAACGTCTTTAGCAAAAACATCGGTTTTCAATGTGATTTTATAACCGTCTTTTGTTTTTTTACTTTTCATTTGAATTTTTGGACTGGATAACTTCAAATCTTTTGGTTTTATGAGTATATCGATAACCTTTTTTGAAGCAAATTCGGTCACAACGTAAACTTTCTGTGGATCAAAGTCCAACTTGTCTAGATCCAATTGCATAATCACCTTACTTGCGCCGGCTTTTGCAGTTGCAGTAATCGTTTTTTTATGAATTTCTGTTCCATTGAAGTCTTTTATCGTGATGCTATAGTTTCCAGTTATGTCATTGAGATTGTCGTTTACAATGTAGCCGGAGAGCGTGTTTGCTTTTAGATGCGTACTTAATAAAACATTTTCAAAATCCCGCTTGACTTGATAATGCAAAGCTTTCCAGTTACCAAAATAATCGATGCTCGACCAGCTCACCGCCGGCCAGCAATCATTCAATTGCCAGTATAGGGTTCCCATGGACCGCGGTCTCGCTCTGCGTTGTGCATTTATCCCTTTTGAAACGCCGTAAGCCTGTAGCAGCTGGCTCACATAAACATAATCTTCATCATTATCAGGAACCGGAAAATCACGCTGCATATATTCCTGAATCAATGCTTTGCCTCGCGAGTGCTTTTGATGTGTAGAATAATCAACCGAATTAATATTAGTACTGCCATCCTCATTTATAAACCTGATCGTCTCATAGGAAGGATGCGATTGAAAGCCAAATTCAGCACTAAATCTAGGGACGTGCTCTTCATAATGTTCAAAGGGCAACCCGTCGTGCCAGACCCACCAGTCGTGGGAATTTCCATGTGTTTCATACCGCGCGTCGCCACGACCGTACATAGGTGAAGTCTCCCAGTAGGGAATGTCGCTGTATTGTTCTACGGCGTTGGGAAGGACCTCCTGAAATATGGTTTTGTAATCATTCCAGAGGTATTCCTTGTCTTCCGATGATCGTCCGTCCTGCCAGCCCCAGCGGTTCCAGCCTTCACTAATCTCATTATTTCCGTTGAACAAAACCAGACTGGAATGATTTCTCAATCGTTTTACTTGCTGTGAAGCTTCTGTTTTTACGCTTTCGCGAAAGCGTTTATCTGCAGGATACATGCCACCAGCAAACATAAAATCTTGCCAGACCATGATTCCCTTTACATCGCAGGTTTCATAAAAAATATCTTCCTCGTAATTCCCACCGCCCCAAACGCGCAGGAAATTCATGTTTGCAGCAACCGCATCTGACAACAATCGCTCATAATCTACTGGTTTCACCAGGTTTTGCATGCTGTTTTGAGGAATGTAATTGGCTCCTTTGGCATACACGGGAACGTTGTTGACTTTGAAATAGAAGGACTCACCTATGGAATCTTGCTCATTCACGAGTTCTATTGTGCGCAAGCCTTTCTTGAAATTCCAGTGATCTCGCTCAACGCCATCCTGATGAGCAACAACCTTGATGTCATATAAATAAGGGTCGCCCAGATTGTGCGGCCACCATTTTTTAGGATTCGGTATTGTAAACGGAAGATTAAAGGCTTGCGTTTTCTTAGTCGTTTTTTTAAAGTTTATAGTGCCTGATTTCGTCCCATTCACGTACACATCAAATTCCAAATCTTCATAAACATCAGACTCTACCAATTCAATCTGAGCTTCGAGCGATGCGATGGAGTCGGTCAAATTGTTTTGTTTCAAATAGACATCTTTAATCTTTAGACCGTTGTAAATGTCTAGATAAACGGGTCTGGAGAAACCCATGGTGTTCAATTCAGGTCCCCAATCCCAACCGTATTCAAATTGTCCTTTCCGTGTAAAGACGCGGTGATTGTTGTCTGCACTAGTAAGTGGTAACGTATATGGATGCGCCGAGTCTGCCGCAATTTCAAACGGAGTTGTGGGTTTGAAAGTGACTTTAAGTTGGTTGCTTTCTTTGAGAATTCTTTTAACGTTGATACGCGATTTTATGAAGGCGTTTGTGTTTTTTAGAACCAGGGAATCGTTTAAAAAAACATCGGCATAGGTATTCAACCCGTCAAAATTCAGATATAAATGATCGCTTCTTAGCTGCTCTCGACTTAAACCAAATTCTGTGGAATAAGTCCACTCTTCTTGTGCGACCCAACCCACTTTTTCTTCATTATTTGCCACAAACGGATCTGGAATAATCCCTACATCCAGCAAATCAGATTGCACTGTGGTGGGAATGCTGATATCGTCTGAAATCAATTTGAAACTTGATTCCTGAATCAAAGACCAATTTTCAGAAAGTTCCAACCTTGTGGGGTATTCTTTATTTTCAGAACAGTTGTAAAGCAACATCAAACTACTAAAAAGATAAAACAGCTTTCTAATCATTAAGGAGACTTAAAATGTTTTTGATATTGGTTTCTTTAGAAACGGCGATGCTGTTTTCTGCCATAAATTTAGGGCTGTTCATGGGGATCTTTTGGTGATCGGTCTGTTTCAAAACCTGGGTTGCTGATGCATGGATTTCTGAAAAACCTGCTTTCGCGAAAGCAGAACAATTCTCCGCATTGATTCCGCCACTTGGAAGGATCATCAATTTTTTACCCGCAACTTTCTGATATGCTTTCAAGTTATCTAGTCCATCAATGGCTTTCTCAGATTGCCCAGAAGTCAAAATCCTACTGACTCCCATCGCCGCCAATTGCTCCACAGCCACTAGCGGATTCACAGCATGATCAAAAGCACGATGAAAGGTAAACTCTAAAGGCTTTGCAGCTTCAACCAACAGTTTTGTACGCTCCACATCAATCGTGAAGTCCGAATTCAAAACACCCGAAACCACGCCGTGAAAACCTAATTCTTTACAGATCTTAATGTCTTTCAACATGATCTCAAACTCATCTTTAGAATATAAAAAATCACCAGATCGCGGCCTGATTAGTACCATCACTGGAATTTCTATTTGCTCTGCAACCTGCTTCATAAACCCATACGAGGGAGTGATGCCACCCATGGCGAGTTCGCTGCACAATTCAATGCGCTGCGCGCCAGCTTGCTGTGCATTTACAGCACTCTGAAAATTTGCGGTGCAGATTTCTAGGAGCATTATTGAATCGTGATTTCGTCGATGAAGGTCCATGCTTTATTTCCAGCGCCTTGAAGTCCGTCGGGAATGATGCCGTAGTTGGGAATTGTCAGTTTTAAAGAATTAACTAGGGTCGGCGGTATTTCTTTTTTATTATCCAAATGGAATTTTAGATACTCTTCAATGTATTTTTCAAGCGAAATAAATATTTTTTGAGCGCTATTTTTAGGATCAATAGTAATCGGTATTCTATCAATAATTGTCGCGGAATACTGTAATTCAATATAAATATCAACGTGTTTAGACACATACACCCATTGACCGTTTGCTTCAAAAAACCGCAGCTCTAAGCTCTTCAAATCTTTAGGTTCTTCAAACTCGATGTTGACCTCAATATCTTCTCCCCAAAATCCTAACCATTCACTATCACCAAATCGTGTATCACTTCCCTTAATTCCATTGATCAATCCTTGCGCACCGCTACCGGTGTAGGATGGGTGTGGTTCTTTGTTTATGGAGATCGTCGCACCCACAGCTTTATGAAGTGTTAACTCTTGCGCAAAAACATTACCTAGTTGTTTGTTGTCCTTAAAAACAGCCGCTTTAATTTTTAAGTTTTTATCAAATAGAATAGGAGCACTGTATAATTCAGAAGAGGCTGATAGCGCTGTGCCATCTATTGTAAAGCGTATTTGCTTGTCCTTCGTTAGGGTTGTAAGTGAATAGTTCTCAGCATCTGTGAACGCTCCTTTTACTTCAAATAGATGGTTTGCATAATTGATATCTAGCATATCTAGTCGGTTGTGGAAACCTTCTAAGCGTCCTATGAAATCTTCATAATTTCTAGTTTCTTGGGGCGACCAGGCGACCTCGCTCATCGCAATCATTCGTGGGAAAACCTGATATTCCACCTGCTTTTCTGATGTTACATATTCCGTCCATAGATTTCCTTGTGGGCCTAGGATGTGAGTGGCTTCTGCTTTTGATAGCTCTTTAGGAATAGGATTGAAGCTGTACACTTTTTCCAGCGGTAGGAACCCGCCTATGGCAGTGGGCTCGTCTGCGTTTTCGCTTTGATAGTAATCAAAATAGGCGTTAGAGGTAGGCGTCATAATCACGTCGTGTCCAGATTGTGCCGCAGCAACTGCACCGTCCGTTCCTCTCCAGCTCATAACGGTCGCGTTGGGAGCAAGGCCACCTTCTAGAATCTCGTCCCAGCCTATGATCTGTTTGCCTTTGCTGTTAATATACCGCTCTATACGATGTATGAAATACGACTGTAATTCCTCCTCGTTTTTCAAGCCGTTATCCTTCATGACTTGCTGTGCCACTAGACTTGTTTTCCATTGTGTTTTAGGTGCTTCATCGCCTCCTATGTGGATGTATTTTCCGGGAAACAGCGCTATCACTTCGTCCAGCACATTTTCTAGAAAGTTGAAAGTGTATTCGCTGGGGCAGAAAATATTATCAAAAACGCCCCATGTTCCCGCAACTTGTACCGGTTTGTCCGTGCAGCCCAATTGTGGGTAGGCAGCGATAGCGGCTTGTGCGTGACCCGGCAGCTCGATTTCTGGGATGATGTTGACATGTCTCGCTTTCGCGAAAGCGATAACTTCAAGAACCTCTTCTTGTGTATAGAAACCACCGTATTTATTAGTGTCATACTGCTGCGGTTGATCGTTATAATGACCGATGAGCGTGCTGTCGCGATAGGCCGCAATTTCCTGAAGTTTAGGGTATTTTTTAATCTCGATGCGCCAGCCCTGATCATCAGTGAGATGCCAGTGAAAATTGTTCATTTTGAGCATGGCCATCGCGTCGATGTATTTCTTGATGAAGTCGACATCAAACATATGACGACTCACATCCAGATGCATCCCGCGGTATGAAAACCTGGGTTCGTCCTTTATAATAAGTGTGGGAATCGGGAGGATTTGAGAGCCATTGCTGCGCTCCATTTCTGGTGAAGTGAGTTGGCGCAGGGATTGCACGGCATAAAAAGCGCCAGCATCTGTAGCTGCAATTATTGAGATTTTTTCTGGCGTAATCTTTAGGGTATAACCTTCTGGATTTGTGATGGTTTCATCCTTTTGAAACACAATTACATTTATTGTGGAAGTACCATCATGGAGTTCGATAGCAGAGTTCCCCAGAAAACTTTTTAAAAAGTCTGCGGAGATTTGAAAATCACTGGAAGCGTTCAAAACCGTATTTTGATTCAGCTCAAAAATACCGCTTGAGATTTCCTGAAAAACAGGCGCAGGAAGTATTTGCGGATTTTGAACTACCGCTATCATGGCGGGTTTTGAACAACCCGCCATTGCAGAGACGACCAGAAATATTAACGCGTACTTTACTTTCATAGAATCAAAATTAATGGATTAAGATACAAAGATGGAATTTAAGGATTGCTCATACTTGACGATGTAATCCCATTCTTAAAATAAGAGTGGTTATCTAGATTTAAGATCAATTTTTAGTAACTTGCACAGTGGATGTGCAAAATTCAAATTATGGCAACTAAAAACTTAACAATCAGACTATCAGATAAATTGATCGAGGCAAATAAGGAATATGCAAAAAATTTGGGGAAATCATTGAATGAAATAATTCGGGAATTTTTGCAGCGTAATGTTCAAAAGGAGTCATCTTACAGTTGGGTAGATGAGCTTTTAGAAGTAACCGAAGCCACCGCTAGATACGACATAGATTATAAGTTTGACCGAGACGAGCTACATGAAAGATAGAATTTTTGTGGACTCAAATGTGTTCATTTATCTCATAGATAGAAGAGATAGTTTCAAAACTAAAATGGCTGTTGCCTTTTTTAAGTCCATAGCTGAATCAGAAATAAATATTTCTACTCAAGTCGTTAAAGAATTTTGTCAAGCAGCGATAAAAAAGTTTCAATTTTCAGAGGCTGAGGTTTTAAGCAATCTTGCCGTTTTTGATCAGATATTAATCGCAGATACACCGAAAACAATAATTGAAAAAGCCATATCTCTTAAATTCAAACACCAATTATCCTTTTACGATAGTGTTATCGTTGCCTCGGCATTAGCCTCTAATTGCGATATTTTATATAGTGAAGACATGCAGCATTCGCAAAAAATAGAAGGTCTACAAATTATAAATCCCTTTGCAAATTAATGGATCCAAAAAATCAAATAGAATCCCTGCGCAACGAGCTGCGCGAGCACAATTACAATTATTATGTAAATGATGACTCTACCATAACCGATTTTGAATTTGATAAAAAACTGGAACAGCTTAAAGTTTTAGAAGCTGCACATCCGGAATTTCACGATGCTTCAAGCCCATCAGTGCGGGTAGGTGGTGAGATTACTAAAAACTTCAAAACCGTTAAGCATATCAACCGCATGTACTCGTTGGACAACTCCTATAGCAAGGAAGATCTAGAGGACTGGGAAAAGCGATTGCATAAGTCGGTTGGGGATGATTTAGAATATGTCTGTGAACTTAAATATGACGGTGCGAGCATTAGTTTGCATTATGAGAATGGAAAATTTGTTCAAGCAGTAACTCGCGGCGATGGAACTCAGGGCGATGACGTGACAGCAAATGTGCGCACCATCAAATCTGTGCCGTTGCAGTTGAAAGGCGATGACATTCCAGAAAAGTTTGAAATACGCGGTGAGATTGTGTTGCCCTGGGATGGATTTCACAAAATGAATGAAGAGCGCGAGGCGCAGGGATTGGAATTGTATAGGAATCCGCGTAATACGGCTAGTGGAAGTTTGAAATTGCAGGATAGTGCGGTGGTCGCGAGTAGACCGTTGGATTGTTTATTGTATCAATTGGTGGGTGATAACTTGCCTTTTAAAACCCAATATGAAGGACTGGAAGCTGCCAGAAGATGGGGTTTTAAAGTGCCACCACAATCAACACTGGTCAGCGGTATCGATGGCGTTTTAGGATTCGTTGATCAATGGGATGCCGCAAGAAAAGACTTGCCCTATGAAACCGATGGCGTTGTGGTTAAAGTTAACAAGCTCCAAAATCAAGACGAATTAGGTTTCACCGCAAAATCTCCACGCTGGGCAATGGCCTATAAATTTAGTGCAGAGCAGGTTTCCACTCGGTTACTAGAAATCACCTATCAAGTAGGCCGCACTGGAGCGATTACTCCGGTAGCAAATCTAGAACCGGTAGAGATTTCAGGAACCACCGTAAAACGGGCCAGTTTGCACAATGCAGATCAGATTGAAAAACTGGATGTGCGCGTGGGCGATGAAGTCTATGTAGAAAAAGGAGGCGAGATTATCCCTAAAATCGTGGCTGTCGAAATGCTCAAACGTCCAGCCGATTCAAAGCCGACGGTTTACGCCACAAATTGCCCAGAATGCGGGACCGCACTCGTTAGAAACGAAGGCGATGCAAAGCATTTTTGTCCGAACGATATGGAATGCCCACCGCAGGTAAAGGGTAGGATTGAGCATTTCATTTCCCGTAAGGCGATGGATATTGACGGCATAGGGTCAGAGACCGTGGATCAACTGGTGGAAGCCGGCTTGATCCACAATTATGCAGATTTATATGATTTGCAGTACGAGCAAATCATTCCGCTGGATCGCATGGCAGAAAAAAGTGCTAAAAATATGCTCGCAGGCATTGAGGCGAGCAAACAGATACCGTTTGAGCGGGTTTTGTTTGGGCTGGGAATCCGCTATGTGGGAGAAACGGTGGCTAAAAAACTAGCCCGACATTATAAATCTATGGATGCGCTGATGGCATTGCCAGAAGTTGCTGAAAATCCAGATACCGATTTGTTTAGTTCGATGGTCACTGAGCGGAGTCGAAGTGAAGCGGAAAAACTACAAGAATTAAGCACTGTTCCAGAAATAGGGGAACGTATTGCAGAATCTGTCGTGGAATTCATTACGGATACTGCACAGATACAACTGATCGAGCGATTGAAGGCGTCGGGAATACAGTTTTCGTTAAGTGACGAGGAACTTTCTACACGATCAGATGCACTGGCAGGGAAAAGCTTTGTGATCTCTGGAGTATTTGAAATGTCCAGAAACGACCTCAAAAAAGCGATCGAGGACAACGGTGGTAAAGTTAGCAGTTCTCTTTCTTCAAAAACTGATTATCTGATTCGTGGAGAAAATATGGGGCCGTCGAAATTGGAAAAGGCAGAAAAGCTGGAAATCGAGATGATTAGTGAAGCAGAGTTTCTTGTGATGGTTTGATATTGAAAAACACATAGCCAAAGAACAGCATAAACACAAAATCATTCAGTCCGTAAATGGAGTAGAATATTCCTGCAAGCAAATCCTGATCATAAACTTCTTGCAGACTGTTATTAGAAAACCAATACCCATAGGCAAGTACGTAAGCTAATTTCTCAAGGATAAATACTCCCACTAGCCATTTTACTTTTTCGTAAACTCTTGAAACTGCGATGTACGCGCTTCCCCAAACCGTGATCATAAAGAGTCCGAAATAGGACATAACTTCTGGATCAGTAGCAGGAATTACATCGTTTGTAAAAGCTTTAGTAAAAATGAGTACGCCTAAGGTGTTGATGATACCAGCAGCTATAAATCCTTTCGTGATGGTGTTTTTAGTCATGAATTTTTAAATTTTGGAATAACAAGGACAGTTGGTTAAGATAACCTACTATGAAGGCATTAGATAATTGAATTAAAATCACAGCGTCTTTGAGTATCTCCATCTTCTCTTCATTCACCTTTAGCTCGCGTCTCTATAAGATTTTAAAAACTACAAGTCTATAATCATCAATCCACGATCAGAATTTGTCACCTTCTAACCTCTAACCTCTAACCTCTACACTTCATAAACCACATTCTCACCACTCGCTAGTTTTCCTTTATGCATGTAGAAATCAATCCGACCTACATTGATACCATAGCAGCCTACCTGGTTTACCATAACGGTTTCTCCAGCAGCGTTAGTAACTAGATCTGGTTGATCTAGAAAAGTATGGGTGTGACCGCCTATAATCAGGTCTATCCCACTAGTCTTCTGAGCGAGCGAGATATCGCTAATTTTATCATTGCCGTATTTGTATCCTAAATGCGACATACAAATTACAATATCACAGTTTTCTTGATTGCGCAACACATTTACCATATCCTGAGTCACCGTGAGAGGATCCCGATATTTAGTTTCCTTGAACATTTCAGGAGCCACTAATCCTTCCATTTTAATTCCCAGACCGAACATTCCTATACGCACGCCATCCTTTACCATAATTTTATAAGGCTTGGTTTGACCATCCATTATGGTGTTGCTAAAATCGTAATTAGAGATAACGAAATCAAAACTAGCATTTGGAACTTGAGCATAAAGTCCGTCAATTCCATTATCAAAGTCATGGTTTCCTATAGTTGCTGCGTCATAGCCCATCATGGTCATGAGTTTAATCTCCAGCTCGCCACCATAAAAATTAAAGTAGGGAGTTCCCTGAAAAATATCTCCGCAATCCAACAATAGTGTATTAGGATTTTCTGCACGCACCTTTTTAATAAGTGCTGCGCGTCTGGCGACGCCACCCTTGCCATCATCACGACCGCCGCTTATGGGTTCAATGTGTGAATGAGTGTCGTTTGTATGAAGGATCGTGATTTTAGTCAAACCCTTTTTTTCTTCACGCTCAGAGAAAAATCCAGCGGCCAGTGCGCTATTGCTCCATAAAGCCGTACCAGCGATTAAACTTGCCGTTGTGGTATTTCTGATAAATTTTCTACGTTCCATTTTTAGTCTTCTTTAGTAAATCTATTATCGACGTCAAATCCCAGCGTGTCGTTTTCTTTAAAGTAATCGATCATGGCATTACGTATTTTGTAATCTATTCTCGTACTTGATATGGCTTTGGTAAAAAAGTCCATATTATCACCACCCGTCATTAAATAATCGCTGGTCATTACAAAATAGTTGCGGTCATAAGCAATTGGTTTTCCATCTAGAGTCACTGATTTAATTTCATCTCCTTTCAGGTGAATTTCCAGTCCATCAAAAGGATGAGCACGTTTGTGAAAAGCAAGATATTCCACGAGTTCCTTCATTTGAGCGGGAGCAAGCTCTGCTATGACCATTTCGTTATCAAAAGGCATCACTTCATAGGCAGTTCTTGTAGTCACATTTCCAGCAGGAATTCCTGCGCGTATACCACCATGATTAATAAGAACAACGTCGACGCTATTTCCAGTTCTTGATTTGAAAACTGGTTCTCCTTGAGCCCTTGATATTGCTGCCATCATGTTTCCTATGCGGGTGTTAAGCGGCGTGTCATTCTTGTACATGTCTGCTGGATTAAAGCTTAGCGGCATATCCAGCTGGGAATCCAGGCTTTTTTTATAGGGTGCGATATAGGCACTGATGCTTTCCACTTCGGCAATGGTGGAATCGACTCGGGTCTGGCTTGCAACCAGCTTTTCGGCGGTGTAGGACTCTGTCTTGCAAGAGGTTGTTATGAATAACGCTTCCGCGAAAGCGAAAACCATTAAACCTTTCCTGCAAGTAGCCGTCATAGATATTTTCATAGGTGATTGTTATACCTTTGTTGGGATAGTAAATATAAATGATTTTTAACGTTTTAAAGAGCCGGTGGCTGCGCAAACAGCAAGATAAATTGCAGAAAGGAACTCGGGATCGAAAGCCCACAACCCCTTCTTCAATGGTCGTGTTATATAATGCAGATGCAGAAAAATCTATTTTATTTCTTGAGAAATGGGCACAGGATTTAGGAGTTAAGAGACTTGTTACTTTAGGCTTCACAAGAGATGATAAAGCAGTTTCAACGGCTGATAGTATTATGATCAACTCTAAGACGATCAAGTGGTCTGGTGGTATTGCCGACGATAGTCTGTCCAAAGTTTTGACCATGCAGTTTGATCTGCAGGTGAATTACTTTGATGAGAAAGATGATTTGCATCATTATCTGGCAATGGCTATAAATGCCAATTTTAAAGTAGGTATTCCCAGACAGTCGGAAGAGATATATGATCTTGCAATAGAGGTGCGGCTCGAGCAAAAAGAAACGTTTATTAAAGAATTAAAAAAATATCTAAATATCATAACTCAATAGTATGCAGGAAATCATAGGAACAGGAGTCGCCTTAATTACACCTTTTGAAGAAAGTGGATGTGTAGATCATGCAGCGCTGACAAAGTTGGTAAATTTTCAAGTAGATAATGGTGTAGATTATCTAGTAGTTTTAGGTACTACAGCAGAAAATGTGACTCTTTCTACCGAAGAAAAAGAAGCCGTTGTTGCCACTATAATAAAAGCTAACGATAAAAGATTGCCTCTAGTGATAGGTATAGGCGGCAATGATACCAGAGTAGTAGTAGAGCAGATCAAAAACACAGATTTAACTGAGTTTGTCGCGATCCTTTCAGTTTCTCCTTATTATAACAGACCTACACAAGAAGGTATTTATGAACATTTCAAGGCGGTCGCACAAGCTACAGATAAACCCATTATTGTTTATAACGTTCCTGGACGAACGGGATCAAACATAGCTGTAAATACTATTGTAAGACTCGCCCATGATTTTGAAAATATTGTGGCTATCAAAGAAGCCGCTGGTGATATCGTTCAGGCGATGAAAATGATTCAATATTCTCCTCAAGAATTTTTGGTAATTTCTGGTGATGATATGATTGCCTTGCCTATGACACTTGCGGGTGGAGCAGGAGTTATATCAGTAATAGGACAAGCACTAGTTCAGGATTTTAGCGATATGATTCGTTATGCTTTGAACGGTGATGTGCAAGAAGCTTATGAATTACACTATAAAGTAGCTCCTAGCATAGATATGATTTTTGAACAAGGCAACCCAGCAGGAATTAAAGCGCTGTTGTCTCAATTAGATATTTGTGAGGAACACATACGTTTACCATTGGTACCTATAGACGACGACTTGCGGGATCGTTTGAAATCCTTTTTAGAAACATACGAGAATTAGAATTAACACGTTAACTATCAAAGCTCAAATGCTCTTTAAAATGTTACATTTGTGCCCCATTAAAACAATAAAATGAAGCAATTCACGATTCTAATTTTAATCGTTCTAGCAATATCAAGTTGTAGTAGCTATCAAAAAGCTATGAAATCTGAAGATAACCAACTCAAAATACAAGTGGCAGATTCTTTATATGCTGCAGAGAAGTATGGTAAGGCTATCAATCTTTTAGAAAAAATTGTTCCTCAATATCGAGGTACAGATAGTGCGGCGCCACTAGCTTTAAAATATGCAAATGCGCTATATTTTGATGAACGCTTTCCAGAAAGTGGTTATCAATTTGAAACCTATCGCAATAGTTATATAGGGGATCCTAATAGAGAATATGCAACATTTATGATAGGTAAAAGCTTGTATGAAATGGCGCCTATTTATTCTAAGGATCAGGAGCCTACTGAACGTGCAATGGCAAAATTTCAAGATTATATCAACATATATCCAAATGGTGAATATCTAGAAGAGGCTAATGCTTTTGTAGATGAGATGCGCTTCAAACTAGATAAGAAGGCTTATGAGATTGCAAAGAATTACCATAAGCGGGCACCATTTTCCCGCGGTGGTTTTGTGTCGGCGATCACAACATTTGAAAATTTCATTACAGACCATCCCGGATCAGAATTTCAGGATGACGCTCAGTTTTACCTTATTGATTCTCAGTATAGTTATGCGATCAATAGTTTTCCAAGCCTAATTCCCGAAAGACTTAAGATTGCTAAAGAATATTATGATACCTTTGCAGACCGTTTTCCGGATAGCGAGTACAAAGCTGAAGCAGACGAGTTGATGGCATTAATCAACGATTACAATAACTAAGAACACTATTTTCATGGATACTAAAAACCTTAAAGCACCCAATACTTCTGTTACTTACGATAGAGACCTATTAACGGCTCCAACTGGTAACATGTATGAGGCAATTTCCATTATAGCTAAACGCGCAGAGCAGATCAATACTGACATTAAGGAAGAATTGATCGAGAAATTAGAAGAGTTTGCAACTTACAATGACTCTCTTGAAGAAGTCTTTGAAAATAAGGAGCAAATTGAAGTTTCTAAATTCTATGAGCGTTTGCCTAAACCACACTCCATTGCCGTACAGGAATGGATGGATGGCAAGATTTACTTTAGAGACACAGGAGTTACTGAATAAATTTTCATGAACATATTCAGCGGGAAAAAGATATTACTAGGAGTTACTGGTGGTATTGCCGCTTACAAATCTACATTCTTGACGCGCCTGCTTGTAAAAGCAGGCGCTTCTGTTAGAGTGATATTGACACCCGCAGCACGTGATTTTGTAACGCCATTAACCTTATCCACACTTTCTAAAAACCCAGTCTTATCTTCATTTACAAATGAAGATGATGACAATGATTTGTGGAACAACCATGTAGATCTAGGGCTGTGGGCAGATCTTATGATTATTGCCCCAGCTACAGCAAATACCATGAGTAAAATGGTCACGGGCAACATTGATAACTTGTTACTAGCCGTTTATTCTAGTGCTAAATGTCCGGTTTATTTTGCTCCAGCCATGGATCTTGATATGTACAAACATCCATCAACGACGGCAAATTTTGAAAAGCTTGCCAGCTATGGAAACTACATGATTCCTGCTGGAGATGGTGAGTTAGCCAGTGGGCTTTCTGGTAAAGGGCGCATGGCAGAGCCAGAAGAAATCATGTCTTTTGTAGGGAAGCAACTGGAACAAGACTTGCCATTATTTGGTAAAAAATGTTTGATCACTGCTGGACCTACTCATGAATCCTTAGATCCAGTGCGGTTTATAGGAAATCACAGTACTGGTAAAATGGGAATGGCGCTGGCACATAATCTTGCTAATCGTGGAGCTCAGGTAATTTTAATTATGGGACCTAGTTCGGTTAATTCTGAGCATTATTTCATCCATAGAATTGATGTTACCAGTGCGCAAGAAATGTATGATACGGTTCATAAGCATATTGCTCATCAGGATTATGCTATTTTTAGTGCTGCCGTTGCAGACTACCGACCCGCAACTACTGCAGATCAGAAAATAAAGAAGAGTGCTGACACGTTAACTATAGAACTGGTTAAAAATCCTGATATTCTGGCAAGTGTGGGAGCGATGGAAAACCGACCTTTTTTGGTAGGGTTTGCATTAGAGACCGAGAATGAGCTGGAGCACGCTTTCGCGAAAGCGAAAAAGAAAAACACCGACTTGCTCATCTTAAACTCCATGAAAGATAAAGGAGCAGGATTTGGAACCGACACAAATAAAATAACCATGATCGATCGATTGGGAAATGCAGAAGTATTTCCGCTAAAATCGAAGGAGCTGGTTGCAAAAGATATAATTGATGAAGTTATTAAACGTACGCAATAGCGCTTTAGGAATTCTAGCCTTGCTGTTGGGAGCTGCTTCCATGGCTCAGGAGTTCAACATGACCGTCCAAGTCAATGTTCAAAATATTTCCCAGCCGGACAGAACGATTTTCAAAACATTAGAAACCTCGCTTCAAGAATTTATCAATAATACAAAATGGACAGAAACCGATTTTAGCGATGAGGAGCGTATTAATGGAGCGCTAATTTTTGTTGTTACTAATTTTGACAATAATAGATTTCAAGGCAATTTCCAATTATCTGTTTCAAGACCAGTTTATAACTCTACTTACACGTCTACCATCTTTAACTATAAAGACAACGATATCAATTTTGAATATATAGAAAACGCTCCATTTTTCTATAATGACAATCAGTTTGAAAGCAATATAACGTCACTGGTAACTTTTTATATGTACACCATTCTAGGACTAGATGCTGATACGTTTGAACTTAAAGGCGGTCAGCGTTACCATGAAGAAGCACAACAGATCGTAAACCTAGCGCAATCCTCCAGAAACATAGGTTGGAATCCTAATGATGGAAATGGGTTGATTTCTAGATATCGATTGAATAATGATCTTTTGTCAGAAACTTTTAAAGAGTATCGGGAAATTATGTATGAGTATCACATCCATGGGATGGACAGATTTGCCCTCAATCCTAAACAGGTAAAGCAGGACCTGCAAGGTTACATTATGAAGTTTGAGGATTTGAATTCCAGACGGCCTAATAGTTTATTGCAACGCACATTTTTTGATGCAAAAGCTGATGAAATTTTGAGCATTTACAGCGCGGGTCCATCAGTTAACATCGCAAAATTTAAGGAAAGTTTGCAAGGGCTTGCACCTAACCAGTCCACAAAATGGAGAAGTATTAAGGTATAAATGACTAGGCCATACAAGTCTTTTTTCATTAGCTTTGAGTACGTTCGAATAATAGGATTTGCACTCATTTAAAAGGTGTTTTGAATCGGTTATTTAAATATATTTCGCTCATCTTTTCATCAATTAATATCGAGAATTAGTATTGCTTAAAGAAATTCACATACAAAATTATGCGCTTATCGACCAGCTGGATCTTCCATTAGATTCAGGACTAACGATGATTACTGGAGAAACAGGAGCGGGTAAATCTATTCTTTTAGGAGCGTTGGGTTTAGTAACGGGAAAGCGTGCAGATTTGTCAGCTATTCGAGATACGTCCACAAAATGTGTGGTAGAAGCTCATTTTGATATTACAAAATTAGGATTAAAACCCTTTTTTGAATCTGAAGATTTGGACTATCAAGATATTAGTATCATTAGACGTGAGATACTCCCATCGGGAAAAAGCCGATCGTTTATAAATGATACTCCGGTAACTTTAGCAACAGTAGGTGAGATAGGTGGAAATTTGATAGATATACATTCCCAGCATCAAACACTGCAGCTGGCTACTGATCAATTTCAAATGGACACATTGAATGCTTTTGTGAACCAACAAACCAGCACTGCAAAACGTCCAGGAAGTTTTATTATTAAAGAATATCAAAGTAAACTAAAAGAATACCGCACTCAGGTCAAATCTTTAAAGGATTTTAAAGAAAATCAAGTGGCTCTAGCTAAAGAGTTAGATTACAATACTTTTTTATTAAACGAGCTGGAGGAAGCCCAGATAGACGGGTTAAACCAGGAGGAACTAGAGCGGGAAAATGAGCAGCTTAGTAATGTAGAGGTAATTACAGAAGCCCTAGGTTCACTAGAGCACAAACTCTCAGCAGATGCTGATGGCGTGATTGACGAACTGCGAGAGATCAAAGCCAAATTGAAAGCAGTAGAATCTTTTTCTCCAGCCTATCAAGCACTTCACGTACGTTTGACGTCAGTAATTGTCGAGCTTGAAGATATGGCCGTAGAAACAGAACGTCAAAAGGATCAAGTAGAGGTAGACCCGCAAAGACTAGAAGTGGTAGATGCTACCTTAGGGATGCTGGACAATCTTTATCGCAAACATCAAATGGATAACGTACAGGATCTTATTCATTTAAGAGATAATCTCGCAGACAAGGTTTTGAGCGCACAAAATATTGACAGTAAGATTAAAAAAATGGAAACTTTGATTGCTGTCTCCATGAAGGAATTAGATGTTTTTGCTAAAGAATTACATGGTTTACGTCAGGACTATAAGAAAGCGATGGAAAGCCAAATTCTGGAAACGGTAACATTGTTAGGGATGCCAGACGCCCAGTTTATAATCGAGTTACAACCTTCAGGTTCTTATAACGATTACGGGAAGGATGAGGTGCTATTTACATTTACGGCAAACCGTGGTTCTCAATTGTTAGCTCTAGATAAAGCAGCTTCTGGCGGTGAGCTTTCCCGATTAATGCTGGCTATTAAAGAACTTCTATCCAGGTGCAAGCAATTGCCTACCATTATTTTTGACGAGATTGATACAGGCGTCAGCGGTTCTATAGCCGAAAAAATGGCAGTAATTATGAAAAGCATGTCTCAAACTATGCAGGTTATTACGATCACGCACTTACCACAAATCGCTGCAGCGGGCGATGATCATGTGATTGTCAGAAAGAAAAACGACGGCGACCGCACGGTTTCCACCATTGAAAAATTAAACCAAAACTCTAGAATAGAAGAGATTGCACAAATGTTGAGCGGCGGTAGCATATCAGACGCAGCACGTGAAAATGCACGCATTCTACTTCAATAGATAATTTTATATTTGCCTTATATAACTAACTTATGTCTTACAACTTACTTAAAGGAAAACGAGGAATCATTTTTGGCGCATTGGATGAGAATTCTATCGCTTGGAAAACAGCAAAACTAGCACATGCAGAAGGTGCAACTTTTGTTTTGACAAACGCACCAGTCGCTATGCGCATGGGCGAGATTAACAGACTTGCAGAAGAATGTGGATGCGAGATTATCCCAGCAGATGCTACTAGCGTTGAAGATTTAGAAAATTTAGTATCTAAATCGGTAGAGATTCTAGGCGGGAAACTGGACTTTGTCTTACATTCTATAGGAATGTCAGTAAACGTGCGTAAAGGGAAACACTATACAGATCAAAACTATGCCTGGACAGAAAAGGGATGGGACGTAAGTGCAGTTTCATTCCACAAAACCATGCAAACATTGTATAAGCAGGATGCCATGAACGAGTGGGGAAGTATTGTTGCCTTGACCTATATGGCAGCACAACGTACATTCCCAGACTACAACGATATGGCAGATAATAAAGCTTATCTAGAAAGTATTGCACGCAGCTTCGGCTATTTCTTTGGAAAGGATAAGAAAGTTAGAGTGAATACTATATCTCAATCACCTACACCTACCACGGCTGGAAGTGGGGTAAAAGGCTTTGAGGGATTCATGAACTATGCAGAAAAAATGAGCCCACTAGGTAATGCTACAGCTCAAGATTGTGCAGAATATACTATGACCTTATTCTCTGATTATACAAAGAAAGTAACGATGCAAAACCTCTTCCACGATGGCGGTTTCTCTAACACTGGAGTAAGTCAGGAAGTGATCGAGAAGTTTTAAATATTACTTAATAATTAATATCTAAAAGGCTGTTTATACAGCCTTTTTCAGTTTCTAATGGAAGAGTTACAATTTTCATTTATTATTCCCGTCTACAACCGGCCATCGGAAATGGAAAAATTGCTCGGGAGTCTGAGCAATGTTCGCAGTGTGCATTCTTTTGAGGTTGTGGTGGTAGAAGATGGATCAGATATAAGCAGTAAAGCTGTTTGTAATCGCTTTCGCGAAAGCGTAAATATCTCCTACTTATATAAGGAAAACACAGGACCAGGGGATTCTAGAAACTATGGAATGCAACACGCTAGTGGAAATTATTTTATAATTCTAGACAGCGATTGTATTGTGCCGGATGGATATTTAGAAATTGTGGAACGGGAGTTGAAATCCAACTTTACGGACTGCTATGGTGGTCCCGATGCTGCTCACGAGAGTTTTACAGACCTTCAAAAGGCAATTAATTATTCCATGACCTCTTTTTTAACGACGGGAGGAATCCGTGGTGGCAGTGAGCAATTAGGGAGGTTTCAACCTCGCAGCTTTAATATGGGGCTTAGTAAGAAGGCATTTGAAGCTACACAAGGATTTAGTACAATTCATCCAGGTGAAGATCCAGATTTGAGCATCAGATTGTGGAATGCCGGGTTTGAAACCGCCCTTTTTAAAGAAGCTCACGTATATCATGAACGCCGCATTTCATGGAAATTGTTTCAAAAGCAAGTTAAAAAGTTCGGTATGGTACGAGTGATTTTAAACAAATGGCATCCATCAACTTCAAAATTAACCTACTGGTTTCCAACACTGTTTTTAATTTACGGAGTTTTTGCGATAATCAATTTCCTATTGGGAAACTGGTATTTTTTAGTTCCTATTATTTTATATTTAGGGTTGATAGCTATAAGTTCCTCTATCAAAAACGGTATAACTGTTGGGATTATGAGTGTTTATGCTGCTCTGGTCCAGTTTACAGGATATGGTTGGGGTTTTTTAAATAGCTATATTCAAATTGGTATTAAAAAAAGGAACGAACGCGAAGCATTCCCAAATCTATTTTTTGAAAAATGACAAAATCCGATTACAGCAAATTCTTTTCATTTATTGCTTTTACGCTAGCTGCTGCAATTTTGTGGTTTCTGTTCAGATACAATGATACTTATGTAGAAGATACAACGGTAAAGATTGAGTGGTCAAATGTTCCAGTTGATATCAAACTTAATGAGAAATCTAAGAAGATAAGCGTACCTATTAAGGTCCAGGCAAGCGGTTTTACTCTTTTGTGGCTCAACTATGCAAAGGCAGAAAGTACGTTGGACTTTAAACAATTCGTAAAGTCATCGAACGGTAAAATGTTATATTCCCCTGCGAACTCTCAGTCTGCGATTAATATTGCGGTAGGTGATAATATAAAAATATTAGAAATTGATAAGAAAACAATACAACTAGATTTTGAAAGGTTTGCTTCCAAGAGAGTTTCTTTAGAAAAGGAATTCAAACTCCGGTTTACTGGAAATTACCAGCAAGTTGGTGAAAATCAGTTTGATGTAGAAGAGGTAACAATAACTGGTAATGATGACTCAGTCGCATCGTTTGAAAATCTAAAGATAGATATTGAAGACATTGAAGTGAGTGATAGCCTTGTTGTCCATGAAATTGATTTAAAGAAGTTGTATCCTAAATTGAATATTAAGCCACAAAAAGTAAGTTACACGATTCATGCTGCTCAAATGACCGAAGGCTCCCTAAGAATCCCCATTACAATTTTGAATAAACCGGCAGATGCAAAGGTGAAACTGATCCCAGAGAGTGTTAATGTGATATTCTCGAGCAGGTTAAAGGATTATGATTCTATCGATGCAAGTGATTTTGCAGTTACTGTTGATATGACTGGTTTAACATCAGGAGAAGCGTCTGCGACACCTGCAATTATATTTGATAACAAGTATATCAATGAGGCACGAGTGCAACCACAATCTGTTCAAATTCTTATCATACAATGAAAGTTGTAGGTTTAACTGGAGGTATAGGCAGTGGTAAAAGCACGATAGCCAGAGAGTTTCAGAAATTAGGTGTTCCTATCTACATCGCAGATGAAGAGTCTAAAAAGATTTTAAATACTCACTCTCTTGCTATTGATGAGATTAAACAATTATTAGGAAGTGCTAGTTACACCAATGAAAATGGGACGGAAAGAGCGGATAAGGAATTTATTGCTTTAAAAGTTTTTGGGAACCCAGACCTATTAAAAGGCTTGAATGCAATCTTGCATCCCAAAGTGAAGCTTCACTTTGAGGGGTGGATGGAACAACAAAAATCAAAGTATGTTATCTATGAAGCAGCGATATTATTAGAAACCGGTGGTGATAAAAACTGTGATGTAGTACTATTGGTTTCGGCGCCAGAAAATGAAAGAATTACTAGAGTCATGGAAAGAGATAAAATTACAGAGCAGGAAGTTAGGGTAAGACTCAAAAATCAATGGAGTGAAAATGAAAGGTTGGAAAAATCAGATTTCATAATCTTAAATGATGATCTTAATGAAATCCCTATTAAAGTAAATAAATTCCATGAATTTATGTTAAATAAATAAGGATAGTTAATTTTAATCCTAAGTTAATATTGGGTTAAAGGCTATTTAACACTTTCTCTAACTGTTAAATTTGCAATGTGCAAAAAAAAATACTCTACACACTAATCGGATTGATGAGTTTATCCCTGATAGGGATTATTGTAGTCCAAATCTACTGGATTACGAATAGCATACAGTATAATGACGAGCAGTTTTCTTTTGCTGTCAAACAAACTATGGTAAGCGTTGCAAATGAGTTGGAAAACCGAGAAATTGGTAGTTATCTCGTTGCGCTCAAATCATTAAATGACACTCTAGGTGGTGATGTTGAGCCTAAAATATTGCGCCAGCAATTATTAGCACAACAAACTAAACGACTGGCTGAAAATAATAGCGCTCTCAATAACAATCCTCTTATTGAAGAATATAAACTAGATCCACATCTGGCAGATTTAGATTTAGATAGCATCAATTTTAAAAAGTTCTACGAATCAAATGGATTAGGTTCACAGTTTGGAAATTTTAAAGGAGCAATCAGTAGTGACATCAGTTATTCTGAAGTTGATATTTTTGCACGTAAGGTTTATGGTGCTTATGCCAGTGATTACTATAGTATTCTCCCGCTTCCTCAACGTGTAACTGCTCAAGAGATATCTGGACTCATTGCAAATGAGTTGAAAGATCGCCAGATAGATGCCACTTTTGAATATGCCATTTATCAGGATGGATTTGCTACGAGAGTTCAGTCGGATAATTTTGAATATTTTCCAGATGCCACTTGGGAATATCCCATCTTTAGAACCACAAACGATACCGTTGAGCCTTATTATCTCTATGTGAGTATGCCGCAGCGCAAAAAGGTGATACTGTCGTCTATTATGGGAATGGCATTGCTTTCATTAGTATTTACAACCGTCATTGTAGTTGCTTATTCCAGTGCGATTAGTCAAATTTTCAAACAACGACAAATCTCACAAATCAAAACAGACTTTATTAATAATATGACGCACGAGTTTAAAACTCCGATTGCGACCATTAATCTAGCTTTAGATTCTTTAAAACATCCTAAAATTGCCTCTGATCCAGAGAAAGTGACTAATTATTTACGAATGATTAGAGAGGAAAATAAACGCATGCATGGTCAAGTGGAGAACGTACTGCAAATTTCCAAGCTTGAAAAAAACCACCTCAATCTTGAGAAGTCGAGAATTGATATAAATGAATTGTTGGAAGATAGTATGTCTCACGTTCAACTATTATTGGAAGAAAAGAACGGCGTTATAAAGACACATTTAGGAGCACTTAGAACTGTGGTGTTAGGTAATGAAAGTCATATGACTAATGTATTAGTCAACATATTAGAAAACGCCATCAAATACACGGAGGAATCGCCTATTATTGATGTTTTTACGGAGAATGTAAAGAATAAACTGGTAATTAAGATACGCGATCAAGGAATAGGGATGGGTAAGTCTGCACAACGTAAGGCTTTCCAGAAATTCTTCAGAGAGCACACTGGAGATATCCACAATGTAAAAGGTCATGGATTAGGTCTCGCCTACTCAAGACGAATCTTAGAAGATCATGAAGGAGAAATATACGTACAAAGTGTCAAAGGAAAAGGAAGTACATTCTCAATTCACTTACCTTTAATAGTTTAAAATCAATCAATCATTAAATTTAATATTTATGGAAACCGAAAACAAAAAGATACTGCTGGTAGAAGACGACCCGAATTTTGGAACTGTTCTTAAAGATTATCTAATCATGAACGATTTTGATGTTGTTCATGCAAAAAATGGAATGGAAGGCTTTGAAAAATTTAAGAAGGACAATTATGATCTTTGTATTCTTGATGTAATGATGCCTTACAAAGATGGTTTCACGCTTGCCAAAGAAATTCGTGAGAAGAACGAGGACGTACCTATCGTTTTCTTGACCGCAAAAGCAATGAAGGAAGATGTGTTGCGTGGTTACAAAGTAGGAGCAGATGATTATTTGAATAAGCCATTTGATAGCGAAGTGCTATTAATGAAAGTAAAAGCGATCATACAACGCAAGGGACAAGACAGCATTGCTGATTCTAAAGAATTTGAATTTCAAATAGGAAGTTTCCATTTGAATTCAAAGTTGAGATTCCTTTCATATGCAGATCAAGAGCCTATCAAACTTTCTCCTAAGGAAAATGAATTATTGCGTTTGCTTGCGTTACACTTGAACGATTTAATGCCTAGAGAATTAGCGTTAACTAAAATCTGGAGAGATGATAATTATTTCACATCTAGATCTATGGATGTTTACATAGCAAAATTACGTAAGTACTTGAAACCAGATGATAACGTGGAAATTGTAAATATTCACGGTGAAGGTTTCCGTTTACTAATTAAGGATCAAGTCGATTATTAATTAAATAGACACTAAGATTCCATAAATAATTCCTGGACCTGCTGCACAATTTTTGTGTGGCTGGTCTTATAGGAAAACCAATGAACACTGGAATCTTTTCTATACCAGGTCATCTGTCGTTTTGCAAATCTTCTTGAATTGCGTTTGGTCAATCTAATAGCCTCCTCGAGATCATAAGCTCCATCAAAGTATGGGAATAATTCCTGATAGCCCACGGTTTTAAGCGATGGGAGTTCTTTGAAGTCCTTTAGTTTTTCTGCTTCTTGGACCAGACCTCGCTCTAACATATCATCAACTCTTTTATTGATGCGATCGTACAACTCCTCTCGCGATGCTTCAAGTCCTACTTTTACAACTTCAAACTTTCTTGACTTACTTTGACTGCTTCTAAAGCTGGAAAATGGTCGCCCACTAGAGCGATATATTCCTAGTGCACGTAGGATACGTCGTGGATTTGATTGATCCACTTCTTTAAAATACTCTGGATCTACTTGTTGTAATTCTGCTACTAGAAACGGTAATCCTAATGATTCTAGCTGTAATTCTAACTCTGAATTCACGCTTTCTGAGACTTCTGGAAAATCATCGAGCCCATGAGTGACTGCCTTCTCATATAATGCACTGCCACCTACCATGATTATCACATCATGATTTTTAAATAATTCATCAAGTAAACTTATAGCATCTTTTTCAAAATCGCCGACGCTGTAGGATTGCTCCACACTCATATTTTGAATGAAGTGGTGCGGTGCTTGAGAAAGTTCAAATGTAGTAGGAACGGCTGTTCCTATGCTCATTTCCTTATAGAATTGACGTGAATCGCAAGAAATTATATGGGTATTATACGCTTTCGCGAAAGCGATGCTTAGAGAGGTTTTCCCTATAGCCGTAGGACCTATAATCGTTATGAGCTTCTTCATAGTCATCTATAGAGAATATCCACAGTTGTGACAATACACGGCTCCGTCTTGATGTTTTTTAGCTAAACAATTCTGACAAACCTGAGTGTTTACATGACGGTACTCTGGATTCTTTTTAACCTGATTATCATTATTTTTTGGAGCATTAGTATATTCTGCACTCACAATTCCAGTGGGAACGGCAATGATTCCATAACCCATAATCATTATTATTGTGGCTAGAAGTTGACCTAAAGGCGTTACTGGCGCAATGTCCCCAAAACCTACGGTAGTCAATGTTACAATACACCAGTAGATGGAAACTGGAATGCTCACAAAACCACTTTCTGCTCCTTCTACTAGGTACATTAAGGTTCCCATGATGATTGATATCACAACTACAGCAAACAAAAAGACCAGAATCTTAGGCAAACTTGACTTAATAGCTTTCGTGAGCTTATCTGCCTCTCCTATGAATCTAGTAATTTTTAATATTCTGAATACACGCAATAACCTGAGGGAGCGTACGGCCAGTAAGGCATTATAACCACCTGGCAATATGAAGGTTAAATAAAGTGGAATCGTTGAAAGGAAATCAATTATTCCATAAAAGCTAAAAATATATTTAGTAGGCTTATTAATCGCAATAATGCGCAAAAAATATTCTATAGTAAAGAAAATTGTAATTACCCATTCTGCTTGTATAAATTCCTCAGAATAAAGTTTACCTAATCTAGGGACACTTTCTAGTAAAACTAATATCACACTGAAGATAATTACCACCAACAATAGGATATCAAATAGTTTACCTGCAGGTGTATCTGCTTCGTAAATTATTTCATGCAGCTTACGCCTCCAGGCGCTTGTCAGTGGAACTTCAGACTGAGACATTAAAAGTTTTTAATATACTTACTAGGTTGTGCCTCATTCATAATTTGATAAATTTTATCAAATATGTCATCAGAACTAGGTTTAGAAAAGTAATCTCCATCGGTTCCATATGCTGGACGATGTGCTTTAGCGGTTAGACATTCTGGTTTGCTGTCTAACACCTTCCACGCATTTTGTGTATTTAAGATCTCATTTAAGATAAATGCGCTGGCACCGCCTGGCACATCTTCATCTACAATCAACAAGCGGTTTGTTTTTGCTACACTTTTTACAATATCGTGTTCCAGGTCAAATGGTAATAAAGATTGAACATCTATAACTTCAACATCAATATCAACTGTTTCAAGAATTTCAGCAGCCTCCATAACGATTCGCAATGTTGATCCATAGGAAACTATAGTGATATCAGATCCATTTCTGAGAACTTCTACTTTACCAACAGGAGTTTTAAATTCCGCTAGATTGCTAGGCATCTTCTCTTTTAGACGATACCCGTTCAAACACTCTACGATAACAGCAGGTTCGTCAGACTCTAATAATGTATTATAGAATCCTGCGGCTTGCGTCATATTACGTGGTACTAAAACATGAATTCCTCTCACTAAATTAATGATCCCTCCCATAGGGGATCCACTGTGCCATATTCCTTCTAATCTATGACCACGAGTTCTTATGATCAATGGTGCTTTTTGCTTACCAGCAGTTCTATATTGAAGAGTGGCTAGATCATCACTCATCAACTGCAGGCAGTAAAGGATATAATCTAGATATTGAATCTCTGCAATGGGACGCAATCCTCGCATTGCCATTCCTATTCCCTGACCTAGAATAGTGGCTTCGCGGATTCCAGCATCTGCTACTCGCAATGCTCCATATTTTTCCTGCATTCCCTCTAGGCCTTGATTTACATCACCTATCGCACCTGCATCCTCACCAAAAATTAAAACTTCTGGGTATTTATCAAATAAGGCATCAAAATTATCACGCATAATAACGCGAGCATCGACCATTTCTGCTTCGTCATTATATTCTGGTTTTACAGCTTCTATATTTGCCGCTGCCCATTGTGACTCGCTATGAAGAAATTCTCCGTAATTTTTGTTTTGGCTTTCTATGTATTTAATGGACCAGTTTCTCAACTCAGTTATCGCAGGACTACTTTCCTTTAAGGTCATGCGTAATGTTTTGCGCACTGTTTCCATAAGTGCTTTGCGCATGGGATCCGTAGAGCCCTCAAAGTCATCGACTAGTGGGAGGATAAAGTTTTTATTTGATGAGGAGTTTGCCACTGCTTTCAAAAGTGGAAGTACGGTAGCTTTTTCTGCCTTAATGGGATTTATGAATGCTTCCCAAGCTGCTTTTTTACCTTCTCTAACGCTCTTTTTTATATCTTTTTCAGTAGCTGATAATTCCTCTTCTGTAGCAAGTTCCATTTCTAAAATCCACTCGCGAAACTTTACGTTACAATCATGCTCGCGTTCCCAGTTAAGACGCTCTTCATTTTTATAACGCTCATGAGATCCACTCGTGGAGTGACCTTGTGGTTGTGTCAATTCCTGTACATGAATCATCACGGGCACATGTTCTTCCCTAGCGATTTCACCCGCCTTTTGATACACGTCCATCAACTCTGTATAGTTCCAACCCTTAACTTCTAGAAGTTCGTACCCTTCATCATTTTCGTCCCGCTGGAATCCAGCCTGAATCTTGCTAATGTTTTCTTTGGTAGTTTGATGTCTTGCATGTACACTAATTCCATACTCATCATCCCACACGCTAATTACCATGGGAACCTGTAAAACTCCAGCCGCATTAAAGGTTTCCCAGAAATGACCTTCACTAGTACTCGCATTTCCTATCGTTCCCCAAGCAACCTCGTCTCCCTTGTTAGAAAAACCGTTGTCCTCTGCGATCTTATCGTTATGTCTGTATATTTTTGAAGCTTGTGCCAGTCCTAAAAGTCTAGGCATCTGAGCTGCCGTAGGAGAAATATCTGCACTAGAATTTTTTTGATCGATCAATCGTTTCCACGAACCGTCTTCCTTTAAACTGTGAGTAGCAAAATGGCCACCCATTTGCCGGCCAGCACTCATAGGTTCTTGAGCGATATCTGTGTTAGCATACAAACCAGCAAAAAATTGCTGAATAGTTAGCTCTTCAATCGCCATCATAAAAGTTTGATCCCTATAATAACCACTACGGAAATCGCCATTTTTAAAAGCACGTGCCCATGCAAGCTGTGGCAATTCTTTACCATCGCCAAAAATTCCGAATTTAGCCTTTCCCGTCAACACCTCGCGACGGCCTAATAAGCTACATTCCCGACTGGTGACTGCAATTTTATAATCTTTAAGAATTTCGTTTTTGAAATCTTCTTGTAATAGAGGCTGTTCCGTTGTTTCTTGTGGGTGCATAGATAAAAAATGGGTTATCTACAAAGATAATAAAATGCCCATCGAGTTCCAACCGGATCAATACCATCGTCTCTTGAAAAGATTGATAAAAGTATTTATGTCAAGAGTGACAATAAACCGGATTTTTTGATCGTAATCCTTTTGTGCTATTTCCCATCCTTTATTACTGTATAAAGGGAAATAAAGTTCAAAATAATCTTGCAGCAGGTTGACTCGTACACCGCTGTCATAAACAAACTGAGCATTTCTATCTGAATTTTTCACCAGTCCTATGTCGCCATAAGCATAAATATATTTCCAAATACTATAAGAAGCATTTGCAGTGGTAATCCATTTATTTGCAAAAGTGGGTTCTAACTGAGATTTAAAACCACCTTCTGCAACAATTAATTGTTGTGAGAAAAGTCCAGAGTCCTCAGATCTACCATAATAATTGTAATCAAAGAGATAATCTGTGGGACGGTCAAGAGCATAGGAAAAAAAGTCATCGTTTCCAGTGTCATTGTACAGAAAGGCTCCTGCAAAAACTCTAATATTAAGCTGCCGGTTGTCTTTGAAAAGTTTACGCCATTCTACACGGCCGTCAATTTTACCAAATTTTGTAGAGATTTCTGTCCCGATACCATAAGAGAAGTATCTTCTAAAATTAGGATCTGAATGCGACCAGTTGATGTTAAATACGTTGTAGTCTGGCTCTGAAACTGGATTTATGTCGCTGCGCTCCCTACTCACTAAAACGTTTCTAAAGGTTAGACGTTGTCGTTTATTACTGCGCAAATCTTCGGGTCTGTAGGATAGATTTAGATAACTTGAAAACTTACGATACAATAAATTCTGCTCGTATGAAAACGTGTTTGCCGTCAACCCATACCTCACTTCATACAACCTTTCTGATCGATCTTGTATAGGATGACTGTATGAGAACCCTACAGATCCTATCAATTTTCTAGAGGTAAAACCATAGGTAGGATTAAGACTATAATTGAAGGGCTTAGGAAGTAAGTTACCATTGTAAAATCGAGCTCCCAGACTTACCCCATCATAAAGATTATACCCTAAATCGGGTATTAAAAAAACTTCCGTTTTCGCTGGATTTTCGACATCCTTAAATAATCTGAGTTGCAACGGTCTATTTATACTGGGAAAATTCTTTAACGTTCTATAGTTGTCTCGTTGTGAAAACTCTGGAATTAGCTGTTCGTAGTTAAGAGCTAGTCGATTTGCTCGCTTTCGCGAAAGCGTAATGGTAGTATCTCTTGCAAAAGCAGGGATCCATTCTTTAGAAACAATACTATCATTGTTCAAGGTATAAAGTGGAACCGGCAGCATCCTCCCAGATTTGTTCTTTAATTTAACCGTCAAGGAATCAGCAGATTTTGAAATCGAGCGAATCTTCCAGTCCATGCGTACGTGCGATGTGATGTAATCGTCAAAAAACCAATCTGTATCCTTAGTAGTTTCTGCATTCAAGATGATTCTAAAATCTTTAGTTTCTATAGGGTTAAGCGCCTGCGGATTGTACAATTTCTTAATCGCTCGATCTAGGGACCCGTCTTTTAAATAGTCATCTAGATACAGAAAACCAACTCCCGCTTTATAAGCCAGTCCTAATTCTTGATTGTATTTGACCAGACTATCTGCTGGGGTTGTTAGCGCTTGATCAAGATTGAGTCTAGCAGTGTTTAGGAATAGCAAGGAATACTGATCATTAAATTTGAGTTTTGCTACGTTAAACCCGCGCAACCCCCAGACTTTACTAAATTTACCTACAATGTTTAAATCGGGATAGTTCATTTCCTGATATTTCATCATGGTATAAATGGTAATGGCATTATCTAACCAAAATTCCTTTCTAGAATTAAGCAAATAACCGTTTTGAACCCATTTGCGAGTCATCGCTTTTAACATACGTATCTCATAACCAAATCCATCTGGAAATGGATTAATAAAACTAGGTAGGGAACTCAATCCGTATACAGGACTTTCTTTATAAAACTCATTTGATATTAAGATCTCATCATGTGGATATGCACCTAAATGCTCTGTAAGAAATTTTGAAATCTTTTTGAGAACTACAACTTTCATTTCATCCGCTAGACTTTCCTCTTCTAGGTCTGAAACTATGGTTAATTCGGTAGTAGAGAAGCGCTTGAATTGGTTTGCCTTTTTCCTAATATACAAGTCAGCACCGTTGTAATCCGTACCTTCAAAAAGATAGCTGTTGTAATCTGCAGCAGGTGCTTCCAGCTGTATAGGTATGCTGCTGGTGGCATGAAAATTACTAGGCACATGTAAAGAAATGGTGAAATCCATGAGTGCGCCATAAAAATCATTCAAATCTTTATGGGAATAATAATCCCATTTACCATCATGATATACCGCCGGATGCAGATACCAGTATTGTAGATTGTAATCCCCTTTACTTGTTTTTCCATAACCTGTAAAGGCATTATTAGGAATCTCAACATCATATTTGAGTATAAATGTTTTTGATGCTCCTGGTAATAACGGTGTGTCCAGTAACAGTTCTACGATGTCTTTTTGATCTTCAACTCGGCTTATTTTGAAGTCTGCCGTGGGAATAGGATCACTAAATACAGTTCTTCCTCTATCCTCATCACTTGAAAACTGGAATCTGTTTTTAAAATCTTGTGCAAAACGATCTGCTAGTGCTGTTTCAACACTACTAAATGAATTTGCCCAGTCTAATAAGACAACACGATCCCAATTATCATTGGAATTATTGATAATCGTGATGGACTGTTCAATTTTTAATTGATCTTTTTCCGGATGTAGGTATGCGATTATCTTACTTTCCTGTTGGGAAAATGAAAGTAAGGGAATAAGGTAAATTACAAATCTTAAATGTTTCAAAAACAAAAATGGATTAGAGGTAACGCTTAAGATTGGAGAGTTTAGGGTATGCAATTTCAATAGCGCTGCAAAGTACGCTTAAGTTCAAAAACTATTCCCCAATGTTAGAAATTAGGACTTAGGGAATATGTTTTGTAAAATTCATTAATAATTTCTACCGCTTCTTCGCTAGTGTCAACAAGGTGTAAAAGATCGATATCTTCTGGACTGACTGTAAAAAACTTCTCGTCTAAAGTACTTCTTACCCATTGAAGTAACCCTTCCCAAAACTCGGTACCCATCAAAATAATCGGGAATTTCCCTATTTTTTTTGTCTGGATTAACGTGATGGCCTCAAACAATTCATCTAAGGTTCCAAAACCTCCTGGCATCACAATAAATCCTTGAGAGTATTTAACGAACATCACCTTGCGGGCAAAAAAGTAGTCAAAGTCAAGACTTTTATCGCTGTCGATATAAGGATTGTCATGTTGCTCAAAAGGCAATGCAATGTTTAATCCTACTGAGGTTCCCCCAGCGGTATGAGCCCCTTTATTTCCTGCTTCCATAATTCCAGGACCACCACCGGTGATGACACCATAACCATTTTCAACTATTTTCTCTGCAACTTCCACAGCAAGTTCATAGTATTTGCTTCCAGGCTTTAAACGCGCGCTTCCAAAAATAGAAACGCAAGGGCCTATGCGGCTCATGCGTTCATATCCCATTACAAATTCTGAAAGTATTTTGAAAGTTGCCCAACTATCATTGGTTTTCAAGTCGTTCCATCCTTTTTCTCTTATCTGCTTTCTCATAATTCTACTTCAATTCTTTCTTTAAAAATCTAGCCGTGTGGCTTATTTTATTTTTAGCTACCTGTTCTGGAGTTCCCGTGGCGATCACTTCGCCGCCGCCGCGTCCGCCCTCTAATCCTATATCAATAACATAATCTGCGATTTTTATGACATCCATGTTATGCTCAATCACAAGTACCGTATTTCCTTTTTCTACTAGTTCATTTAGGACCTGTAATAATACTCTAATATCTTCAAAGTGCAAACCAGTAGTGGGTTCATCTAGAATATAAAAGGTGTTTCCCGTATCTCGTTTTGAAAGTTCCGTAGCGAGTTTTATACGTTGCGCTTCTCCTCCAGATAAAGTCGTGGATTGCTGACCTAACGTAATGTAACCTAAACCTACATCTTTGATCGTTTTAAGTTTCCTGTAGATTTTAGGAATGGGTTCAAAAAAATCAGTTGCTTCATTGATCGTCATGTTTAAAACGTCGCTAATTGATTTTCCCTTATAACGTATTTCTAGCGTTTCTCTATTAAAACGTTTTCCTTGACAGGTCTCACAAGTCACATAAACGTCTGGAAGAAAATTCATTTCAATAACTCGCAAACCACCACCCCTGCAGGTTTCACAGCGCCCGCCTTTAACGTTAAAGCTAAATCTTCCTGGTTTGTATCCACGAATTAACGCTTCTGGAGTTTTAGCAAATAAACTGCGTACTTCATTAAAAGTACCTGTATAGGTGGCCGGGTTTGAACGCGGCGTTCTTCCTATGGGACTCTGATTAATGTCGATAACCTTATCACACTCGTCAATACCTTTAATGGACTTGTAGGGCATTGGAACTTTTACACCATTAAAAAAGTGCGCGTTCATTATGGGATAAAGCGTTTCATTGATCAGTGTGGACTTTCCACTACCAGAAACCCCACTGACAACGATCATTTTACCTAATGGAAAATCTACACTTACATTTTTCAGATTATTTCCAGTGCAGCCCTTGAGGCTTATTTTCTTACCATTTCCTTTTCTACGCGTTTTCGGGATTTCAATTTCCAGTTTGCCGTTGAGGTACTGAGCTGTCAATGTATTGTGTTTCAAAATCTCTTGGGGACTTCCTTCACTAATGATCTCACCGCCATACCTTCCTGCATGCGGTCCTATATCGATCACATGATCTGCACGCAGAATCATGTCCTTATCATGCTCCACTACAATGATTGAATTCCCAACATCACGAAGTGATTCCAGAGAATTTATCAATTTTTCATTATCGCGCTGGTGCAAACCTATGCTAGGTTCATCTAATATATACAGTACGCCTACCAACTGAGACCCTATTTGAGTTGCCAGTCTAATGCGCTGTGCTTCTCCACCAGAAAGTGATTTTGCACCGCGGTTTAAGGATAAATAATCCAGGCCTACATCCAGTAAAAATTGAAGCCGTTCCCTAATTTCCTTTAATAACTCTGTGGCAATAAGTTTTTGCTTTCGCGAAAGCGAGGGTTCTAAAGTATCAAACCATTCAACGAGTTCTACAATATCCATCGTTGCTAGCTGGGCGATATTTTTATCGTTCACTTTAAAGAATAGTGACTCCTTGCGCAAACGAGATCCATCACAGACCGGACATTCTACCCGATCCATAAATTCTTTTGCCCATCGCTGCAGGCTTGCACTGTCATTATTTTGATAAGTCTGATCGATGAAGTTTGCTATTCCTTCAAAATCAATTTTATAATTCCTTTTGACACCCAGTTGTTTAGCATCGACAGCAAGCGACTCTTTTCCACCATGGAGAATCATCTGAATTGCCTCCGCTGGAACAGCGCTTAATGGATCTGTAAGTTTAAAATCAAACTTTTGAGCAATGAGCTCTAGCTGTTTAAAAATCCAATTTTTCTTATTATCAGGATAGGGGGCAAGACCTCCCTTTTTAATGCTTAGACTGGGATCCGGAATGATTTTTTGATCATTCACCTGATAAAGACTGCCTATTCCATTACAATTGGGACATGCACCTTTAGGTGAATTAAAGGAGAAGTTATTCGGTTCTGGTTCTGGATAGGAAATCCCGCTGGTGGGGCACATGAGATTTCTAGAGAAATAACGACCTTCTTTTGAGCCTTCTGGCACGACCATGGCAATATCATTCCCATGATACATCGCCGTATTTATAGATTCCTCTAAACGCTTTATATCATCCTCACTGGTTCCCACTTGGATGCGATCAATAACCATTTCAATGTCGTGGATCTTGTAACGATCCAGCTTCATTCCTTTAGTAATATCTACAATAACACCATCGACGCGCACCTTTACAAATCCTTGTTTAGCAATTTGCTCAAACAACTCCCGATAATGTCCTTTTCTGGAACGAATTACGGGAGCAAGCAGATTAATGCGCTGACCTTGATATTCCTCCATGATAAGCTCGCGTATTTGCTCATCACTATAACTTACCATTTTCTCACCGGTTTCATAAGAATAGGCATCACTAGCCCTAGCAAATAACAACCTTAGAAAATCATAAATCTCTGTAATCGTTCCTACCGTACTGCGCGGGCTCTTAGAAGTAGTTTTCTGTTCAATGGCAATAACAGGCGATAATCCATCTATCTTATCAACATCGGGACGCTCAAGACCGCCTAAAAACTGGCGGGCATAAGCAGAGAACGTTTCTATGTAACGACGTTGACCTTCGGCATAAATAGTATCAAAGGCTAGCGAACTCTTTCCAGATCCTGAAAGACCTGTAATTACGACTAGTTTTTCTCTTGGTATATTAACATCAATATTCTTAAGGTTATGAACGCGAGCGCCCTGTACCTCAATCATTTCTTCAAATTCAGACATATTTTTTTACAATCCTGCAAAGTTACCTCATACCGCTTTGATGAGCCTATAATGTTTTCTCAAAAATGAGCATATCGTTCTCAACACCGACTCTTGATGAAGTTTGGAATAGCAGTTACTTTTAAACGAGTAATACGGTAAAACATCGTTTTCCCAGGCATTGAGAGATATAGGATTCGGTTATTTGCGTACCTAATTATATGTTTGCATCACTTTTGACCCCTGAAAAGTAAGAATGAGAGAATTATACAATAAAACAGATTATAGAAGTATAGGTTATGCGGTAGGTCGTATAGGCATGGGAAGTTATTTGTTATTTCATGCTATCACTAGCATTATGGATATGGATCAATTCATGGTAACGGCCTTGTCCTATTTCACTGACAATTCTCCCATTTCATTTTTAACCTATCTAACTCCTATAATTCCATTCATGGAGTTATTTCTTGCAATCATGATTTTAATGGGACTCTACACGCGTATTGCTCTAAAATGGGCCGTTGGTATAGGTGTGTTTTTTATGCTGTTTTTTCAGTTGACAGGTGATTTTGCCTCAGCACTAGAACATTCTTACGGCGTGACCGTAAAAATTTCTTTGATATTTTTAATTTATTATAATAAGTTTTCTCTGGATTATTATAATTTATGGAAAGTTTCTAGAGAAATTAAATCTATTCAACAGAGATATCGGTAATCGGAATCTCTATACCAAAAATTGATTTTTTCATAGAAAGCGGAAAATCGGCATCTGTCATTTCCCAATTATCCCATTTTGCCTCAATACCATCAAAAGGTAGAATCTCTACCCACATCTGGAAATTTTGTGGTCGGTAGTTTTGATCTAATTTCCATACATAAACGTCGCCAGGAGTAGTGCCGCCATTTGTATATCGCACCAGTAATTTTTCTTGCGCGTCCTCTTTAATAATTTCTCGCTCTGTTCCAGGGTCCATAACCTTGTAAGGTGCGACAATCCAAAAGCTGTCATTATTGAAGTTTTCTACAGCGTAGTTAATAGCATCTGATCTTTTATCTCCTGCAAGAGGTTTGTTATCTTCAAAAGCACTGCTCGAGTCTGGATTTTGAGTATCTAGCATCACCCTGTTATCATTCCAGTTTACTTCTACACGTCCTTGTTGAGGTTCCCAGCGATATTTATTTTTACCTCTGAAGGTCCACGAGATTAATTTAGCCTCCTGGAACTCTTTATATTTAATCGACTCTAGCATTTTAAGCGCCAGTTCATCTGCCGGTTTTCCAGGAATGCCCACTGGAATCTCTTCGTTGAAGGTTAGTTTTAGAGTAATAAAAATGATTCCTAGAACAGCTAATATTCCTAGCAATAAACGCAAGATCCATTTTAATAAAGTCTTCATACTAGATATTTTGATGTCAAATTTAAGTAGCGGGATTATATTACTTGAAGGAAAGTAAGGTTTTGTTTAGAAACGCTCCAGCATTCCATCCTTAACTCTTCCTAAAGGTATAGGAATTGCGATATAGCACTGATCATAATTGTGATGCTGAATTTTATTTAAAGATCAGTTTAGATTTCAACTTCAGCGTTCATAAATAAATGAGCAGCATTTGATGTGTTTATGACTGACCACATCAACCTCTATATCTTTTTAAGCAAAAAAAAATCTGCTGAAAGAATCTCTCAGCAGATTTATGAATGGGTACTTTAAAGAACTATTTGTTGAATTTCTTCTTGTAGTCTTCTATGGATTGATTAACAATTTCCATCGCTTTTTCACGACCCTGGAAATCATCCACATTTACCGTTTTGTTTTCCAGCTTCTTATAATCTTCAAAAAAGTTGCGCATCTCTTTTTTCCAAAATTCAGGAAGTTCAGAAACGTCATTAAAATGAGCGACGCTCATGTCGTTTGCTGCTACCGCGATAATTTTATCATCCATCTCGCCGCCGTCCATCATTTGCATGACACCTATTACTTTAGCCTCTACAAGGCACATAGGAACGATCTCTATTTGAGAAAGCACCAAAATATCTAGTGGGTCGTTATCATCACAATAGGTTTGCGGTATAAATCCGTAGTTCGTAGGATAGTACATGGAGGAGTAAATTACCCGATCCAGTATCAACATACCACTCTCCTTATCCAGTTCGTATTTTGCTCTTGTATTTTTAGGAATCTCAATAATGCCTACAACGCTTTCCGGCGCATTCTCGCCATAGCTTACGTCGTGCCATGGATTCATCTTATTATGTGTCATAATTTTGTAAAAACCTGCAAATTTAAGGCTTCTTCGCTTTTGTACCGCTATTCAAGTGCAGGAACTTCTTTGTCATATCGCTTTCGCGAAAGCGAACTCGTCATAAAACTCTCAACAATTTTAGAAACACCTTTGGAAAAGACCGTTGATGCTTACATAAAGCCATGTTAAATGCCCAAGAGCGTAAATTTCCTGAGCTTTTGCCGACTATCTTTAACATATGATGAGACAAGAAAGAAGTGGTTTTAAGTTTGAGCACTTTAACCCAAAGGATCTCGACCCATTTGATAAGCTTTTCGATATTTTTAAGGAGCTGATCACGCATACTTCTGGTGATTTTGATGAGGCCATTGACTGGCTGCGAGAGTTAGATACAGAGTATAAATTGACGACTCCAGAATACACCATTGACGATTTTATTGAGGACCTTAAGGAGCGCGGTTACATACGTGAGGAATTTGACCCAGAAAAAGGTGGCGATGGAGAAGGAGATGAGGAAGGCAAGGGTCCTGGAAAATATAATATCACTGCCAAAACCGAACAACTCCTGCGTAAGCATGCCTTAGATCAGATTTTTGGTAATATGCGTAAAGGATTGACCGGGAATCATAAAACCAATAAATTAGGCGCTGGTGATGAGCATACGGGTGACTTAAGAGAATATAGATTTGGTGATGGACTGGATAGAATTTCCATGACAGAGAGTTTGCGCAACGCTCAAATTAATCATGGAATGGATGATTTTCATCTCGCAGAAAGTGATTTGATTGTTGAGGATTCTCAATTTAAAGCGCAAATGAGTACGGTGTTGATGATCGACATTTCGCATTCTATGATACTTTACGGAGAAGACCGAATTACACCCGCAAAAAAAGTAGCCATGGCACTGGCGGAGTTAATTACAACTAGATATCCTAAGGATACGCTGGATATTATAGTTTTCGGGAACGATGCCTGGCCCATCAAAATAGCAGATTTACCCTATCTGAAGGTAGGTCCATATCATACGAATACTGTTGCGGGACTACAACTCGCAATGGATATCCTGCGCCGTAAGAGAAATACCAACAAACAAATTTTTATGATAACCGATGGGAAGCCTAGCTGCCTGCGTTTAAAGGACGGTCGCTATTATAAAAATTCCAACGGGCTGGATGAATATATCGTGGAGAAATGTTACACAATGGCCGCACAGGCCAGAAGGTTGCACATTCCCATTACCACATTTATGATTGCAAATGATCCTTACCTCCAGCGATTCATTGATCAATTTACAGAAGCAAACCAAGGAAAAGCATTCTTCACAGGATTACAAGGTTTAGGAGAAATGATCTTCCATGATTACGAGGCAAATAGGAGAAAGAGGATGAAATGATTTATTGATTGGTTGATTTGTTAATGTGAAGATGAGAAAATGAGAAAAAAAGTTCAAATTTTGATTCGGCTTACTTTCTCCGCTGAAGAGGTGCTGAAGGTAATGAGACCAACACAGGAACAAAAAGAAAAACAGGGAGAAGTTTAAATGAGAAGATCAGGAGATTAAATGATGAAATAAAAACGGTTCAAAATCTGAATTAACTTTTTTCTCCTTTGGAGAAATGTCCGCAGGACAATGGGGCTTAAGCAAGATTGAAACGATAACTCACGGCAGGCAAGAAAAATAAACTAAAAACAAAATTCATTGAAGTTCGAATTCAAGTTCAGCTTCAATTTCAAAATAGGATATGAATACAAAAGATATAAAAACGATAGGCGATCTCAAGAAATCGGGATGGGAATCAAAATCCATTAAAGAGGAACTGAGAGATAACCTTAAGGAAAACATCAAAAGCGGTACAGAATCTTTCAAGGGAATTCATGGTTATGAAAATAGCGTGATTCCAGAATTAGAACGAGCTATACTTTCCAGGCACAATATAAATCTATTGGGATTGCGTGGTCAGGCCAAAACGAGATTAGCACGGTTGATGACCGGTTTGCTGGATGAATACATCCCATACGTTACAGAAAGTGAGATTCATGACGATCCATTCCAGCCACTGTCTAGAACAGCGATCGAATTGATCAAGGAACATGGTGATGAAACCCCTATTTCTTGGTTGCACCGCGATGATCGATTCTATGAAAAACTAGCCACTCCAGATGTTACCGTTGCTGACTTGATAGGAGATATCGACCCTATAAAAGCAGCAAACCTTAAGCTGAGTTATGCTGATGATCGCGTGATCCATTATGGAATGATACCGCGGGCAAACCGCTGTATTTTCGTCATCAATGAACTTCCAGATTTACAGGCAAGAATACAAGTAGCTCTTTTCAATATTTTACAGGAAGGCGACATACAAATTCGCGGTTTTAAATTGAGACTTGCTCTTGATATGCAGTTTGTGTTCACTGCAAACCCAGAAGATTATACCAACCGTGGTAGTATAGTTACTCCGTTGAAGGATAGAATAGGTTCTCAAATCTTGACCCATTACCCAGAGAACATTCAGATTGCCAAAACCATCACACAGCAAGAGGCTAAAAATGATGAGCGTACCAAAGATGGCGTTTATGTTCCTGAATTAGCAAAAGATCTCTTGGAACAAATCAGTTTTGCAGCTCGCGAGAGTGAGTATGTAGATGAAAAAAGTGGTGTAAGTGCTCGTATGAGTATTACCGCTTATGAAAATCTATTAAGTACTGCAGAGCGCCGAGCGCTGATGAATGGCGATGATAAAACAACGGTGAGACTATCTGATTTTGCTGGAGTAATTCCATCCATTACTGGTAAGATTGAGTTGGTGTATGAGGGCGAACAAGAAGGAGCTGCATTTGTAGCAAACGAACTGATAGGCGAGGCAATCAAGACCTTATTCCCTGAATACTTTCCTGAATTGAAAAAGCTCAAAAAGCCAGACGAGGAAACTCCATATGATAAGTTGGTAGAATGGTTCTTTAACAGCGATGCATTAGAATTATTGGATGAGTTAAATGATTCTGATTACAAAGAGTTGATTGATCAAGTTGGGCCATTAGAAGATCTCATCCAGAAATACCAACCAGAAACAACCAAAGAAGATCGCTATTTCCTAAAGGAGTTTATCCTTTGGGCACTGGTCGAGTTTGATAAGCTCAGTAAAAAGAGATTTACAGAGGGTTATCAGTTCAATGATTTATACAGTGATTTTGTGAAGGGGATTTAACTTCAGGATTATTTAATGCTGGATTTTTAAAGAGGTTTACTTTCGAGAGATCTTCAAAGCCTTAGCTTCCTTTTCGGTAGCTAGGGCTTCTTTTTTAGAGCCTAATTTGCTAAGTAAGTTTGATTTTATTACTAAATTTTTGCTGGACTTATTAATTTCAATCGCACGATTAATAAGGGAAAGTCCGGATAGTAAATCTTGTTTATCAGTTAAATTATCGCTGATTGAAGCGGCAGTTTGAGCCAGCAGTTCATCATGGTACCATAATTTGGTCAGATTTCGCTTAGTTAATTTGGGGTGCTTTCCTGTAACCACCTTGTATTTAGTAGGCACGGGTTGATAAGCTAATAATTCCTTTGTCGCTGGTCGTTTTGCGTTTCTAGCAATAAGGGCTTTCAGGTCGGTATCATTCATAGCACCGGTGTGCTGGTCAATGACCGTTCCATTTTTAAGGAAGATGAATGTTGGAACGCCCGGAACCTTGAGAATATCGTCGGTTATGTTTTGATCAATATCCATTTTATATATTTTGCCGGGACTTTTAGGGTCTTTATCTATCGCCTCAATTGCAGGTTTCATCATACGGCAAGGTCCACACCAGGTAGCTGTGAAGTATAGTATTTTCATCTCGTTGTCAACCGCTACGGCAGTAGTGGACACCTCGTCATCCATTATATATTGCTGCGCATTCATCTGTGAAATTGCAAGTAGTGAACAAAAACTGATAAGTATGTACTTCATTTTAATGCTGTTTGTTGTGATGCTATCTAATTTTATACCAACTAAGATCGTGTGGAGATTTTGACGTAATTTATCTTGTTACTGCATTTAATTCTAATGTTTCGCTTTCGCGAAAGCGGAATTATAGAAAGATTATCTACCTCACCTCTAAACAACGAAAATACGAACTTCAAGCCTCAACTTAAATGAGAACAATGAATAATAGAAAAGATCAACTGGAAGCGCTGGATCGACTGCTAACGATCATGGATACTCTGCGAGAAGAATGTCCATGGGACCGCAAGCAAACATTGCAATCCTTGCGTCATTTAACGATTGAGGAAACCTATGAACTGGGCGATGCGATCCTAGATAGTGATATGGATGAAATTCCAAAAGAACTGGGAGACTTGCTGCTCCACATCATTTTCTACTCAAAAATAGGTTCAGAGACGGGTTCTTTTGATATTGCCAGCGTGGCTCATGGAATTTGCGATAAATTAGTTTCGCGTCATCCACATATATATGGAGATGTTGAGGTAAAAGATGCCGAGGAAGTCAAACAAAACTGGGAAGCGCTCAAGTTGAAAGAGGGAAGAAAAAGTGTATTGGAAGGTGTCCCTAACAGTTTACCAGCGCTGGTAAAAAGTTCCAGAATACAGGAAAAAGTAGCCGGAGTAGGATTTGACTGGGAACGTCCGGAACAGGTTTTAGAAAAGCTAAATGAAGAACTTGTAGAACTCAAGGTTGAGGTGGATAAAGGCGATCAAGACGCGGTAGAAGCAGAGTTTGGCGATGTGCTTTTCTCGCTCGTGAATTATGGTAAACATCTAGGCGTTAATGCAGAAGACGCTCTAGAACGAACCAATAAAAAATTTATCAAACGTTTTCAATACCTAGAATCTAAAGCTAAAGAATTAGGAAAGCCATTAAGCGACATGACTCTGGCGGAAATGGATGTGTATTGGAATGAGGCTAAGAAACTGTAGTGGGATATGCGCGCGACGCTCGTGCCAATTTGAAAAGTTCAAAACATGAGAGAACGAAAATATACTTAAATTAAAACGGCGCCCATCGGGCGCCGTTTTCTTTCTTTTTCATTGCAATTTTAGATGCTTATTTAGAGGTCACATAGAAAGCGTGAATTACTCCAGGCAAGACTCCTAAAATCGTCAGAATGACATTGATAATGAAATCTTTTCCCAACCCCTTGTTGAGAGCAACGCTCACGGGAGGTAAAAATATGTTGAGGATAATAGTTAAAATGCTCATGTTAGTTAGTTTTAATTTGGCACTAAACTAGAAGCAACCGCCGCCGCATCCCGTTAATCTAAACCTAATTAGGTAGGAATTAACTTATTAAATTCCAGTAAATGTTGCTGGAGTTATCACTCTCATTTCTTCCTTGATTGACTCATTAATATCAAGTTGTTCAATAAATGTCGCCATACTTTGAGCCGTGATTTTATCGTTAGTCCGCGTGAGTTCTTTGAGCGCTTCATAAGGATTAGGATATTTCTCCCTTCTTAAAATGGTCTGAATCGCTTCTGCAACTACCGCCCAATTTGCTTCTAGATCTGCAGCAATTTTTTGTTCATTTAATAAGAGTTTGCTCAACCCCTTAGCGGTTGATTTGAAAGCGATCAAGGTATGTGCCAGAGGAACTCCCACATTTCTAAGAACTGTAGAATCGGTTAAATCTCGTTGTAATCTAGATATGGGTAATTTTGCGGCTAGATGTTCAAATAAGGCGTTTGCGATACCTAAATTTCCTTCACTGTTTTCAAAATCAATCGGGTTCACTTTGTGAGGCATGGCACTGGAGCCTATTTCTCCTGCTTTGATCTTTTGCTTAAAATAATCCATGGAGATGTACGTCCAGATATCTCGATCCAGATCAACGAGAATGGTATTGATCCTCTTAAACGCGTCAAACAAGGACGCCATATAATCGTAATGTTCAATTTGAGTAGTTGGGAAGCTGTGCTTTAAACCCAATCTGTTTTCTACAAACTCATTCCCAAATGCTTTCCAATCGATTGCTGGAAAGGCTACATGATGAGCATTGTAATTTCCTGTTGCACCACCAAATTTTGCTGCATGTGGAATGGTTTTCAATCCTTTCAACTGCTCTTGAAGACGTACCACAAACACCTTGAATTCTTTCCCTAAACGTGTAGGTGAGGCTGGCTGGCCGTGCGTTCTTGCTAGCATTGGGATATCAGCCCAGTTTGTGGCAAGTTGATCCAGCTGCTGGATCAGCGCTTCAATTTCTGGATAATAAACTTCTTCCACAGCTTCCTTAATGCTTAATGGAATTGCCGTATTGTTGATATCTTGAGAAGTCAACCCGAAATGGATGAACTCTTTGTGACCCGCTAGGTCAAGGTCGTCAAACTTGCTTTTGAGAAAATATTCTACCGCCTTTACATCGTGATTGGTGGTTTTCTCAATCTCTTTAATGGCTTGCGCATCGTCAAGTGAGAAATCTTTGTAAAGAGTCCTCAAGGAAGTTTGAATTTTGTCGCTAAAAGGTTGCAGCTGGGAAATTCCGCTTTCGCTTAAAGCGATAAAGTATTCCACCTCAATCAACACACGATATTTGATCAGTGAGGCTTCAGAAAAAAAGGAGGCAAGGGATTCAACCTTAGATCGATAGCGGCCATCAATAGGCGATATTGCTTGTAAAGACATAGTATAGCTTTAAAGCACGCAAAAATAGGATTTTAGGGGTTAGCAATGACGGTTGTGTCAAGCAAATCTAGAGTGCTAATCGTTTAATCTTTTTAGGGTTTTCCCGCCAACGCTTTTGTAGCCTTTGCTTTCAGGATTAACGATATGTTCTTCTATAATTGCAGGCATCGCTGGATGAATCCAGTCAAATTCAGTTCCCAATAGGAACAGGGTATTAGTGGCAAAAGCTAGGTTTGCCGTCTTTCCATAAGCTGTCAGCAATTCATTAAAAGCTCCTTCCACTAGCTGATTGCGCATTTCTAGCGTCAGTATTTCTTTGATAGGGTGCTCTCGTTTAGAATAATAGGATTTGCAGAGTAACGTACCTATTTTCAATAACGAACGCATTGCTGAGTGATTAATTTTCATAGGAAACAACGCACAGATTTCTCCTAAATGCAAATAGCAATCGGCTTCAAAGAGCAGGTAGGATTGTTCTAGAGACCAGCAAGCCTGATGGGAAACTCCAGATTCTGGCTGACATAATTGAATCAATTCTGGTAATAGATCCTCCTTAACGCAATAGGTTCCTATGCGAACTCGGGAATCTTTGTAAGCTAGAAGGTTTTGTAAATCTGTATGTAACGATTCAGAATCCACAAATTATTTAGAGTTATGCAAATTAGCATGAATCATGTCGCATGCCTTTTGCACCCCAGTACCAGCATTTTCTGCGATTACAGTTAATCCGTTGCTACTTTCTAAACTAGGTTGAGGATCTACTAAATAGATGGGACATTCCTCTGGCGCATAATGCATCAAACCAGCCGCTGGATAGACTTGTAAAGAAGTACCTACTATAATCACGGCGTCTGCGGTTTGAATGGTTTCCATAGCCGCATCCATCGCAGGAACATCCTCGCCGAACCATACGATATGCGGTCGCATCTGTGAACCTGTGACAGATTTATGATCAATAGTCATGTCATCGATCCATTCCACAATATCCGATACATTATCAGACGGTCGGGCTTTGAGCAGCTCACCGTGCAAGTGCAATACGTTTGTGGAACCCGCGCGTTCATGGAGATCGTCCACGTTTTGAGTAATGACCTGAACTTCATAATTGCGCTCCAGTGCTGCAATGCAATGGTGCGCTTTGTTAGGGACGACTTCCTTCAATTGTGCGCGACGTTTGTTATAAAAATCCAACACTAATTTTGGATTAGTCTCCCAGCCTTCTGGTGAGGCAACTTCCATCACATCGTGACCTTCCCACAATCCACCTGCATCTCTAAAGGTTGAGATCCCACTTTCTGCACTGACTCCAGCACCTGATAAAACGACTATTTTCTTCATGTACTTATTTTTTCTGCCTCGATTACCACAGCACCACGACCGTTGACGCTGGTGAAGAAGAGATATTCAAATTCACTTTCGGCTAAGTTATATTTTGTGCGGATCTGTTTTACGCTTTCGCGAAAGTTTCTTGTCACTACGGCTCGTGCACTTTTTCCATACTCCCGCTTGATCGACTTGGGTTTATAATCCAGTACCTTTTTCACCTGGAATATACGGCCTGGAAATTCTACGAGTACATCAGATGTAAATAGATGAGCATCCTGATCAATTTTTTGAACCTGAAACTGACTGGAAATTTCTGCAAAAGCCTGAGTCTTCATAATCGCCGCATTGGGTTCATATAGATAGGTTCCAACTTCTATAGCTAGGTCAAAAATATTCTTGTCTTTACTGTAAGTGAAGATGGGTTGGTTTGTTTCTAGATTTACCGCTGTGATTTTTAATTCTTTTTTTTCTTTTGACAGAATCCATAGCAATTCCTTGACTTCGTTTTTAACGGCAACTACATGAATTTCGGTTACATGATTCAGTTGTTTTAGCCCAGCGGTAAGGTCCAACATGGGCGAGGTCTTGATCATGATTTTGTTTACCTTCTCAAAAAACAAATTCATGTGTTCTATGACATTCGGCTCATAATCGACTAAGAGGATGGCCTTGTTGGTAGTTTCCGTTTTACGGCTGGGGTCGAGGTAGAGCAGGTCAAAACGTTCTTCAACAGATTCTAAAAATGCTATACCGTCATTACAGTAGCTTTTTGTAGACAGTCTTAGTGCCTGAAAATTGTGGGATGCAATGTGTTGTAGCGACGCATTTTTTTCTACGTGAGTGGTCTGGGAATACGCTTTCGCGAAAGCGATGACATCAACACCCAGTCCGCCAGTGAGATCCGCCATAGCAGCTCCTTGAGTCAAACTGGCCTTGTAGTTTGCGGTAGTTTCAGAACTTGTCTGCTCTAGGTTGACATTGGGAGGGAAAAGTATCTGAGAATTCTCAAAAAGCTCTGGAAATTTGCTTTTTGATTTTTGAAATCCTACCAGTTGCTGTGCAAGATCCTTAGCATCGATGTCAAAAGGATGCGATCTTAAGATAAAACCTGCCGCAGACTCGTGAAGATGCGCCATCAAATACTCGCGCACTTGTGGCTTCAAAACTTCAGGGTTCATGATCTATAAATTTTGGGTCAGTTTCTTAACGATTTTATATTCGCTCAAGAATTCCTTAGAAATAACTTTGATCGCGGTGTAGGTAGGAATTGCCAGAACGAGCCCGATAATGCCAAAAACAAGTCCCGCAATCAAAATAATGATAAAAATCTCCAATGGATGTGATCGCACGGATTTTCCAAAAATCAGTGGCTGATTCAAGAAATTATCGATCAATTGAATGATCCCATAACCTATAGAAACCACTATTAATTTAGGAAGAATGAAATCGGTAAAATTTGCTCCTAGATTGTCACTAATAACAAACGCGCACATTAAAAAATAACCAATGGCGGGTCCTAAATAAGGTATTAGATTCAACAACGCACAGAAAAAGGCGATAATCATCGCATTTTCAACTCCTAATGATAACAAGATGGCACTATAGAGTATAAACAAAATCACGATTTGTAAAATCAAACCGATAAAATATCTGGAAAGTAGTTGCTTGATTTTGGTGAAAGCGCGTAGGAATTGTCCCTCATTCCCTTTTTTTGAGAAAACAAGAACTCCTTCTAATAGCAAGCGGCTGTCTTTCAACAAAAAAAATGCAATAAAAAGTATGGAGAACATTCCAATCATAAAACTGCCCAATGTTCCAAAGAATCCATTGACAAATTGCGGAACCAAATCCATAGTAAGATTCTTCTTGACGAATTCCAGATTTTGAAGCCGTTCTAAAACATTGACTCTACTGATTCCAAAATAATCACTAATCTGTTCATTGAGCACTTCCAGATTGCTTTTGACCTCTTCTATATCGATTTTAGAGATATTCTCCCCTTGCTCTGCAATTACAGGAATAACCATAAGAATAGCGCCGACGATGATGGTGAACAGGAAAATGAGCGTGAGAATAACGGAAAGAGTATTAGGAATTCTAACGCGGTCGCGCAAGAAGAGTACAATAGGCCTCCCAACTAACGACAGAACTGCGGCTACACCTATATAAAATAGAACCGACTGAATCTCCCAAAGAAACCAAGCAAGTAACATCACACCACCTATAATAAGTAAGGCTCTTAACAATCCAAAGGCGATTGCTCGCGATGTAGCTTTAGGTTCCATAGTTTAACTAGTTGGTAAAAACGTATTTGATAATATTAGCTCCCATATCAAGCGCTTTTTTTCTTATTTCTGGTGGATCGTTGTGAACTTCTGGGCTTTCCCAGCCGTCTCCTAAATCGGTTTCAAATGTAAATAAAAGAACCAACCTATTTTCATGAAAGATACCCATCGCTTGAGGGCGTTTTCCATCATGTTCATGGATTTTAGGTAATCCATTTGGGAAACCTACATAGGAACTAAATATGGGATGCGACGCAGGAAGTTCACGCCATTGTTTATCTGGAAATAATCGTACTATTTCCTTTTCCAGATAAGGTTTCATTCCATAATTATCGTCTATGTGTAAAAAACCACCGCTTAATAAGTAATTTCTCAAGTTCTCTACTTGAGAATCATTGAATACTACATTACCATGTCCAGTCATGTGTATAAACGGATACTGAAATATGTCAATGCTTTGTGGTTCCACAGTAGCAACATCTCTAGAAAGTGTTGTTCCTAAATTCTCATTACAATAATTTACGAGATTAGGTAAGGCTGTCGGGTTTGCATACCAATCGCCACCTCCATCGTATTTTAATAGGGCAATCTGTTGAGCGTTCACTTTGAAGCATGCTAAAATCAACCATGATATCAAAGAAAGATTGCGAATAGATATATTCAAGTTTGTATAATAGTTAAATTTTATTCTGCTTATCTTAAGTTTTGAGTTAAGTTTCATTAGTTTCACAATCACTGAAATTCCCTCAAAATGATATTTAATCCACTAACGAGAATTATTCTCCCTATAGTAAGTTTGATTCTCGCCTTTTCGGTACTTGCGTTTCAACATAAAGAAAACCATAAACAAAGTAACGAAAAACAGCTGCAAAATGGTGTAACTGTGGTTGAATTATTCACTTCTCAAGGCTGTAGTAGTTGTCCGCCCGCAGATGAGCTTCTTGCTACTATTAAAAATGAGCAAAATGTGATCGCATTATCCTATCATGTGGATTACTGGAATCGATTGGGCTGGAAAGATCCTTATTCTGATGCAGATTTTTCAAAATATCAAAGAGCATACGCAAAGCAGCTTAATTCTGGCGTTTACACGCCTCAAATGGTGGTAAATGGTCAAACGGAATTTGTGGGATCCCGTAAGTCTAGCTTACAAAAAAGCCTAAAAGCTAAATCTAACGTGACAGCTTTGAAAAATCCTAAGGTTAAAAGGACGGCGAATAAGATGAGCTTTGATTATGAAATTGATATGAATAAGGAGTTTAACTTTGCATATGCTTTACTGGTTTTAGAGGAGCATATTACCAATGTAACCAACGGTGAAAACTCTAATCGAAAATTAAAGAATACAAATATCGTCCTGCAGAAAGTGGACTTGAATAAAAAAATGGCTAAGGGCACTGGCGAATTTACGATTCCGGCAAATGCGGAAACAGGCGCTACCTATCGCGTTGCTATCATAATGCAGGATAAAAACCTAAAAATTCTAGCCGCAGGATGCTCTAGCCTTGGATAATAGAATTAAAAAGACTGACAGCGTACATGCCAGCAGTTTCAGTTCTCAAACGGGTATGGCCTAAATGAACAGGACGAAAATTATTGTTCAGTGCATTTTTTATTTCGGTAGGATTGAAATCTCCTTCTGGTCCTATAAGAATGCAGGTATTTAGATTAGGCTTCAATAGTTCTGAAAGATGGATTTTATCGGTTTCTTCGCAATGGGCAATAAGTTTCAATTCGGCTTCATTTGATGTAATAAAGTCCTCAAATCCAGTCAGCGGATTCAACATCGGTTTGTGAAGTTGTAGTGATTGCTTCATGGCACTCACAATAATTTTTTCAAAGCGTTCCATTTTAATATGACGTCGCTCGCTATTTGCACATAATATAGGCGTGATGCTGGAAACTCCTAATTCGGTTGATTTTTCCAAAAACCATTCCATGCGATCGTTCATTTTTGTAGGTGCGATCGCGATATGAAGCTGTGGGTTAGGAGCTGGAATTTTTTTGATATGCACTAGTTGCAGGTCGCAACGATTGCTGGTTAATTGGGTTATCGTACCGTCAAATAAATCACCCAGTCCATTAGTTATAGAAACCGTATCACCTACAGATTTCCTCAACACCTTAGTAATATGTCTCGTATCCTCTTTTTCTAACGAAAGAAGGTCTGTTGTTAATGTCGCTTGTGGGAAATAAAATAATTGCATTACATGGGAATTCTTGCGGTGGCGGTAATATCCAGACCTGCAAAATCTTGATCCAGATATTTATAGTATCCAGAAATACCGATCATAGCGGCATTATCTGTCGTGTATTCAAAGGGCGGTATAAATACTGTCCAGCCTTCTTTTTCTTTAGAAAGTAATTTTTCTCGGATTCCAGAATTTGCACTGACACCACCACCTATCGCTACAGATTTTATTCCTGTTTGTTCCACGGCCTTTTCCAGTTTTTGAAATAAAATATTGATAATGGTAAACTGGATGCTGGCGCAGATGTCTTCTAGATTTTTCTTGATAAACTCTGGATCTTCCTTGACATTTTTTTGAATAAAATATAAAACACTGGTTTTAAAACCGCTAAAGCTGTAGTCTAGGTTGGGAGCTTTGGGAATGGGAAATTTGAAGGTGTGGGGATTTCCCTTTCGCGAAAGCGAATCCACCATAGGTCCAGCTGGATAGTCCAATCCTAGAATTTTACCCGTTTTATCAAAAGCTTCCCCCACGGCATCATCCATCGTACTGCCTATGACTTCCATTTTATGATGGTCTGTTACCTTAACAATCTGGGTATGTCCACCGCTAATGGTTAACGCAAGAAATGGAAACTCTGGTTTTTTCTGTCCCTGATCAATAAAATGTGCTAAGATGTGCGCTTGCATATGATGTACTTCAATCAAGGGAATTTCTAAACCTAGCGATAAACTCTTAGCAAAACTACTTCCCACCAACAAGCTGCCCATAAGTCCCGGGCCACGAGTAAATGCTATTGCAGTAAGTTGCTTTTTGTCGATATTTGCCTGAGCTAATGCGGTATGAACTACGGGCACAATATTAGATTGATGTGCACGGGAGGCCAGTTCAGGAACAACACCGCCGTATTGCTGATGTACTTTTTGATTTGCTGTAACGTTAGATAATACCTTATCATTTTTGAGAATGGCACAAGAGGTGTCATCACAAGAGGATTCTATAGCAAGAAGGTAAGAGATCTGCGCTGGCATAGGTTGATCGGGCATAAAATTTGGTAATCTTTGCAAAAGTAAATGATCTGTTATTAAAAAGCTTTTTAAAATACTAGGGAGAATCCTACTGGTGCTGGTAGCGCTTTTTGTAATCCTTGTAATCGTTTTTTCTTTTCCGGCCGTGCAAACGAGAGCGGCCCATTTTTTAACGGATTATCTCAACGATACCTATGATGTAAATATTGACATTGAAACGGTAGCTATTACCTATTCTGGTAGTGTGGAACTGGGCGCGACCAGAGCACTGGACCATCATCAAGATACCGTTATTTCTTTTGAACACTTGTCCACATCAGTAATGAGCTTTTCTGAATTGGTTTCATCATCACCAGCTCTGGGAGACGTGAGCATAAATGAGCTGTACCTAAACATGCGTCGCTATAAGGGAGAAGAAAGTGATAATTTAAATATATTCCTAAACAAGTTTGCCACAGAGCCTAGTTCCCAGCAGCCTTTTACTTTAAATACGGGAACCATCAACCTCACAAATGCCCAGATTAGGATAATTGATGATAACGCAAACCACCCGCAATTATTCGTAGCTAAAAACTTAAATCTAAATGCTGATAATTTCCGGATCGATGGTAATGAGATTTTCGCTGATATTCAAAGCGGGAATTTTGAGATGTTCAATGGTGCCGTTAGCGGTCCGGACGGCACTGAAGGTTTTACTGTCAAGCAATTAAAAGCTGATTTTTACTACTCGCCCGTTCAGATAAGAGCAGGTGACTTAAATATGGAAACTCTGGGATCTAGCATCACTGGAGATTTACAAATGGACTATGAAGAGGGAGGGTTTTCTGATTTTGTAGAAAAGGTAATTTGGACGTTTGACATTAAGAAATCAAGTATCGCTACTAATGAAATCAATATATTTTATAATGAGTTTGCCCCAAATGAGACAGCGGCTATCGCTGGAAAAATGACGGGAACCTTAAATGATTTCAAAATCGCCGGCTTGTCTATGAATGCTCTAAGCGATTTGAGTATTGAGGGTGATATGCAGTTCCGTAATTTGATTAAGGAAGCGGATAATTTCTTTATCGACGGGACTTTTGACCAGTTACAAGTGAGCTATATAGATCTCAAAAAATTGCTTCCTAATATTTTAGGCACTCAATTGCCAGCAACGCTCAATCAATTGGGAACTATCAATGCTAATGGATATGCTAGTGTAGACAGGGATAATGTTATTTCAAAGCTTTCTGCTACCAGTAGACAAGGGTTTGTAGATACAGATCTTAAACTGACAGAAATCCGTTCTGGTTACATAGGTTATTCCGGAAATATCAAAGCAACAAATTTCTATTTAGGCGGAATCGTAAATGCAAAAGACCTGGGAGCTGCGAGCTTAAATTTAACAATCAACGGCAGAGGTTTTGATCCTGAAACAGCTCGCTTAACTTTGAATGGTGCGATCTCTAGATTGTCTTACAATGGTTATAATTACAAGAACATTAAGGTAAATGGAGACCTTAGAAAGCCATTATTTAATGGTAAAGTTCTCATCAACGATCCTAATCTACAAATGGAATTTGATGGTTTGGTTGATATATCTAAAGAAATCAATACGTACGATTTCAAGGCTTTCGTTGATTATGCAGACTTAAAAGCAACTAATATTTTCACAAGGGATAGCACAGCCATCTTGAAAGGAGAGATGGTTATAGATATGAACGGCACGAATATTAATGATGCTGCCGGTACTATTAACTTCTCAGATGCTAGTTATCAGAACGATAATGACACTTATTTCTTTGAAGATTTTGTAATTGAAAGCACCTTTGAAGAGGAGGAACGTTTAATTACCATCAACAGTCCCGATATCATTGAAGGTGAAGTACGAGGGAAGTTTAAAATTGAAGAAATTCCAGAGTTATTCAAGAACTCTATCGGTAATGTTTATACCAATTATCGATCAAATAAAATCACAGAGAACCAATATCTAGATTATGAATTTAAAATCTATGATAAGATTGTAGATCTATTTTTTCCAGATATCGCTTTAGGCGAAAACACAATATTGAAGGGACAAGTTGCAAGTAATGAGGCGCAGTTTAGGCTCACTTTCAGGTCACCTCAAATTAAAGTTTACGATGTAGATTTAAAACAGGTCAACATTCAAGTAAACAACCAAAATCCATTATTCAATACGTACATCAAGATCGACGATGTAGACAATGGGTTTTATGATGTGAAAGATTTCCAGTTGATAAATGTGACGCGTCAGGATACATTATTGTTTAGAACAGAGTTTACAAGTAAGGAACAAGACGATGATAAATACAACCTGAGTTTTTATCACACCATAAATGATGAAAATAAATCTGTTGTAGGAATCCGCAAGAGCGATTTGAAATTTCAGGGCAAAAAGTGGGTCATCAATCCTACTAATGAGAATGTGAAGTTGGTTTTTGATAATGATTTTAAGCAATTCGAACTGGACACACTCAAGGCACAGCATTTAAATGAACGAATCACCGTTGCGGGCTTAGTAGAGGGAACTGGAAATAAGAATGTCAATTTAAAATTTGACGGCGTCCGTATTTCCAGTCTTACTAAACCTATTGACAGTTTAAAAATGCGCGGTAGGATTGACGGAGAGCTTAAGCTGGAGCAAGTGGCTGGAAATTATGCTCCATCAAGTGACTTCACTATAAGGGAATTTGAAGTCAACAGCACGCCTCTGGGTGATTTTGACATGAAAGTAAAAGGGAATGAAGACCTAAGTATCTACAATGTCAATGCACAATTGAAGAATGACTCTAAAAGGACTTTCATCGCAGAAGGTTCTATAAATACCAAGGGAGAGTTTTCTACCATAGATGTAAATGCAGACTTCAATGAATTTAATTTACTAGCCTTGAGTCCGCTGGGTGGTGTTGTGATTGATCAAATTCGCGGGTTTGCAACGGGAAAAGCCAATGTAAAAGGAAAGTTAACGGAACCAGAAATAGACGGTAAGCTGATTTTGAACAAAGCTGGACTGCGCATTCCCTATCTTAATACTGATTTTGATTTTGAAGAAGCTGCAGAAATCGATATTAAAAGCACCAGTTTTGATTTCGGAGAGATCCAGCTGCGAGATACTAAGTATAATACTACAGGACAGCTAACAGGTAAAATCAATCATAAAAATTTCGGGTTTTGGGAACTGGACTTGGCCTTAGAATCAGACCGTCTTTTAGTTTTAGATACAGAACTCACAGAGGAATCATTGTATTATGGTACAGCATTTATTGATGGTAAAGCAACCATTACAGGCCCCACAAATGAACTATTTATTGATGTTGTCGCGACTACAGGTGATGGAACTATCTTTAGAATACCTATAAATGACGGAGAATCCTTAGGCGATACATCTGCGATTTATTTCTTAAGTCCAGAAGAAAAAGAAGCACGATTATCTGGTAAGGAAACTGAGATCAAGGAAATCTCAGGGTTAGAACTGCGGTTTGATATGGAGGTAACTCCGACAGCAACGGTCGAGGTAACTGTTGATCCTACAAACGGAAGTTACCTGCGCGGTAGTGGTTATGGGAATTTATTGCTAGAAATTAATACCACAGGGAAATTTGTAATGAACGGTGACTTTATCGTTACAGAAGGAATTTATAACTTCAAGTATGCCGGGATTGTAAATAAAGAATTTGTCATTGAACCCGGTGGAACAATTGATTGGAACGGCGATCCAACGGATGCTAATATCAACGTTAGCGCTTCTTACCTAACGAGAGCGAACCCATCTGTCTTGCTGGACAACCCCAACTTAAATGCACAGATTCCTGTAGAGGTCATCACAAAATTACAAGGAGATTTAAGCTTCTTTGACCCAGAGTTTGAAATAAGCTTCCCTAATGTCAACAGCGTTGTGAAGTCTGAGCTACAGTACCGTCTTGAGGATAAATCACAAAGACAATTGCAAGCACTATCCCTTATTACCGCTGGATCCTTTTACAATCCTAATAGCATAGGGCAAAATGCAGTGACCGGTAACCTAGTTGAAAGCTTATCAGGAATAGTGAATGATATTGTAAGTAGTGGGGACAGTCGTCTGGATTTTGGGGTGACTTATGAAGCTTCAGAGCGCAATCCTAATTCAGACATACAACGATCTGACCGATTTGGAATTACATTGACAACACAAATAAGTGATCGGGTATTTATAAATGGCAAGTTAGGAGTTCCGGTGGGAAGTACTACTACTTCAGAACGCGCAATTATCGGGAATGTGGAGATTGAGTTCCTGCTGAGTAAATCTGGGGATCTGAGACTAAAAATATTCAATAGAGAAAATGCTCTGCAGCAGATAGGCCAGCAAGAAGGATATGATCAAGGAGTAGGTCTAGAATACAGTATTGATTTCAACAGCATCAAGGAGCTTTATAAGAAGCTGTTTTATAAGAATATTACGAAGTCCCCATCACTTCAAAAAAGAGAATCAGATGAACAGTTCAAATCTGATGAGGATATAAAAGGCGGGATTTAGATTTATCTAAGAACAAGTGATTTGATGACTTCCTTACCTAAATGATTGTTCAGGTTTTCTACGATTTTACTGCGGCCATAGGAAAGTTCTTGTCTAAGTACTGAAGATGATAAGTCAATAAATAATTTCTCTCCTGTAAACTTGATTTGAGTTGTATAACTCATCACACCTGGACCCATCACTTCTTTCCAGGCCTCGTTAACATCGACTTTAATAAAACCCGAGTTCAATTTATGTTGCGACTTGAAATCCTTTAAGGCGTCGCTCATACTCAAAAAATCCTCCTTCTTATTGTTTCTCATTAGGCTCGTATGGTTGATAATAGTAAACAGTTCCGTTTTCGTGAACTAAAATTAATTCTTCTTTTGTGGCTTCCTTTAATATTTGCGTGTAGGATTTATCTCCCTCTTCAAAAATTAGGATCAGTTGATTCTCACGCATTTCCCACACAAATCGTACGGTTTCTCCATAAGAAACAAATCTACCATCAAAGGTAGGGCTCACACGACTCTTAGTTCCACCATTTTCATTGACTTCAAAGAAATCCATGTGATTTGTAAAAGGGAATATCTTCTCTTCTCCGTCTGGTTTTTCAACCCGTTCTATGTTCCAATAACCTTTTAGGTTCTCCAGTTTTACGTCTGTACTTTGATCACTGCAGCTTGTGGTAATCAAGGCTATAATGATGATCCATAGATATTTCATAACTCAAACATTTTATACGATTGGTTGACATTTTTTATGACCGCTTCAGTACGATCTCGATTTGTGTCACTAATAAATAGCTGGCCGAATTGCTCATCATTCACCATGGCGATCAATTGCGAAACCCGGTCTTCATCTAATTTATCAAAAATGTCGTCGAGTAGTAAAATGGGCACGGTACCACTTTTACTCTTGATAAACTCAAATTGGGCCAACTTTAGTGCCGTAAGAAAACTTTTTTGTTGCCCCTGACTGCCAAATTTTTTGACAGCATGTTTATCAAGAGAAAATAATAAATCGTCCTTATGAATACCCACGGTACTATATTGAACCTGTAAATCTTTTTGTTGTGCAGCTTTGAATACGGCAGCAGGGTCTCCATCATTGAAGTCTGACTTATAATAGATTTCTACAATTTCATCAGTTTTTCTAGAGATTTGAGCATAAAAATCTTTGAAAATAGGAGTGAAGGTGGTCAGGAATTCTACGCGTATTTTGTGGATATAGTTTCCTAATTGAAGCATTTGTTCATCATAAACTGCTAGGGCATCACCATCAAATTTACGATTTGCTGCAAAGTATTTGAGCAATGCATTGCGTTGTTGCAACAGCTTGTTGTATTTGATCAAGCGCGTCAAATACTGATTGTTTTCCAGAGAAATCACACCGTCCAGAAACCTACGTCTCGTGTCACTTCCCTCGATTATCAAATCCCTATCAGCGGGAGAAATAATTACCAGCGGCAGTAATCCTATATGATCACTGATTTTGTCATAAATTTTGCCATTACGTTTTGCCACTCTTTTATTCCCACGTTTAGCACTAACAACCACATTTTCCTCCTTTTCATCCTTTTCAAACTTTCCATTGATCACAAAGAATTCTGCATCATGATGGATGTTTTGAAGTGTGATGGGGTTAAAATAGCTTTTTGCAAATGCCAGGTGATAAATGGCGTCTAGAACGTTCGTTTTACCGACTCCATTGTTGCCCACAAAACAATTGATTTTCTCATCCATCACAAAATCAGCGCTTTCAAAGCTTTTGTAATTGATTAAGCTGAGTGATTTGAGGTGCATAGGTTTACTGCTTAACTAATTGTGAATGTGAAAGTTGAGGTAAGTTCGCTTTCGCGAAAGCGATATAATTTTCCTCCTGCTGCAAGTAATGCAAATTTAAGGTTTGGCGGGTAGAAGATTAAGTGTCTGCACGTTTTTTAATATAGATAAAAATGATATTTTTGCCCGTTCAATAAATTTGATAATGGCCGCATACAATAAAAGAGGTTACAAGCCTAAAACTAGTAAGGAAAAGGAAGCAGTTGAAGAAACCGACAGTGCTACAGCTGAGGTTTTTACAACTTTAGATGAAGGTGCTGGTAAAACGGAGGCATGGGTTGAAAAAAACCAAAAAATCATTCTGTATGTAGTAATTGCTATTGCGGTTATCGCTGCTTTATCATGGGTCTATACAGAATTTGTGCATGCTCCTAAAGCAGACGAAGCTCTGGAAGAATCCACACAAGCAAACTTTTTCTATGACCAAGCGATAAACGCTACAGGTGAGGAGCAAGACTCTCTTTTTAACCTCGCACTGGATGGTGGTGAAGGGAAATACGGGCTTTTAAAAATTGCTGATGAATACTCAGGAACGGATGCGGGAAATATTGCTAATTACCAGATAGGTATGGCTTATCTAAATCTAGGTGGGGTTAATTATCAAAAAGCGATCGACTTTCTAACGTCTTATGACGGCGATGGTTCTATTATGGAAGCTTATGCAAATGCAGGAATAGGTGACGCACTAGTTCAAGTAGGCCAAGAAAAAGATGCGGTTTCTTATTACAACAAAGCTGCAGATATCGTTCCTAATGAATTTACGACTCCTAAATATTTATTGAAAGCTGCACAAGCTTCCTTAAATACAGGAGATAATAGCACTGCGATCAAGAATCTAGAGCGCATTGAAGAAGAGTTTCCAGAAGCTCAAGAGGCTCAAACTGCACAAGTGCTTTTAGGTCAGGCTCAAGCTGCTTCTAACTAGACTATGGCAACGGCTGGAAAGGATTTATCTGCATACGACAAACAATCATTGCCTGATGCGTCAAAATTGCGCATAGGAATTGTTGTAGCAGAATGGAATGAAGATATAACGGAGAATCTTTTTAAAGGAGCTTTTTCTACTCTTGTGGATTGTGGTGTGGATTCTGAAGCGATTTTTAGATGTGACGTCCCTGGATCGTTTGAGTTGATTTACGGTTGTCGTAAGATGCAGGAATCTACTTATGGTGCTTCAAGACCAACTAAAGCACTTGATGCTGTTATCGCGATAGGAAGTGTCATACGTGGTGAGACGGCTCATTTTGACTTTGTTTGTCAGGGTGTCACTAGCGGTATCAAAGATCTCAATCTCAATAAGACTCGTATTCCAGTTATATTCTGTGTGTTGACAGACGATACTCGTGAGCAATCTATCGCACGCAGTGGTGGAATTCATGGGAATAAAGGTTCTGAAGCTGCTATAGCGGCAATAAAGATGGCAGCGTTGAAGAATAGCTAGTACATTCTTGAAATCCTAATACTGGTTCTATAATTTTAATTGTCAAATATTATAAGGATTTAAATCCTATCGCTCTTAAGTGTTGTTATTTTGAACTTCTATTGATATTTTCCAACTATTGAGTTCTGTCTATTAATTTAGAATTCCAAAACTGACGCTTAAACCTGTTGTTGAAAGAATCGAAAATTTTGCTCATTGTGCAAATATGATTTGAAAATAAGGAACGATATCTTCACTCTATAATTTCATAATCGATATCCAGTTTCCGCAAATCACGAAGTGCCGAACCACGATTTTTATCTTCAATTTCAATATCTACAGGATCTCCTTCCAGAAGAATACTTGTAAGTTCGTTAGCAAGGGAATCGCCTACAGTAGAAATTCCAGCAATACATTTTGATATCGCTCTTCGATCAGGTCTTTGAGCGTCGCAGGATAATAAATTAATTTTCATGAGGATATTTATTTCTGCAAGATAGTAGAGTTGTCCTACACTGGGGTTTTAATGTGTTAAGTTTAATTGAGATTGATCTGACTCCGCAAAGCTTCCAATTTGAATATCAAAAATTATAAAATTCTTTTAAGACTAGATATAGCGATCAAATATCTCAATTTTGGAAGGCTATAGTATTATTCATTATGCTTTTATAGTCCAGAGATGTCATTTGTCTGATGTATAAAAAAGCAATTCAAAGCGGTCGTTAAAGTGAGTAATACAACTAAGTTTTATGATGAGGGTCTAGGTTATTTATACAAATGCATTGATAATGCGATAATTCGGATGGTTAATTAAATACAACAGTATACTAAGATTACTCAAGAATTCTTAAGTGTGCTCAATGGCTTCTTTTCATCGACACCTACGATTAAAAAGCTTTAGAATAAAAAAGCCATAGAAGGGATGTGAATCCTAACTATGGCTATAAACTGTGCTAGTATTTCACTTACTGTACTTATTTAGTTCCCTCTATAAGTGGAGTAACCGAACGCAGAAAGGGTAATAGGTACATGATAATGATTATCTCCCTTTAATTCAAAAACTACTTCTATGAATGGATAGAAACTTTCCTGTCCCAGTTCCTTAAAATATGGTGCGGTATGATATGTCAGTTTGTAAATACCCTCGTGATCAATGTTCTTTTCTTCTTTTAAGAAATCATTGATACGTCCATTTTTATCTGTATTTTTTTCATCAATGGCAACCCATAGACCATTAGTGTCTTGTTTAGAAAGACTGATGGTAACGTTTGTCGCTGGTAAACCTTGCGAAACATCTAAAATATGACTTGATAACTGATATTTTGCTTCTTGTGCATAGGTAAATGTTGTTGCTAAAACCATTAGCATCGATAGTAAGAATGTATTTTTCATGAGGTTATTTTTATATGTATAAAAGTTGACTTTATTGCTTCATTATTTTTAATCCGGCCATAGCGATGCGTACGTCCTCACTGCCATGAGCTCCTCCTACACCTATACCACCCACTACTTTTCCATTGATATAAATAGGAACGCCGCCGTCCAAAATCAAAATATTTTCATCTAAGTAGCGGATATCTTGAGGGATTGTACCGTCTTTAACTCCTTTTGCAATTTCTGCGGTTTCTCTTTTTTGGGAGTTTGCGGTATATGCTTTTTTATAACTCGCTCTAATAGTATGTACTCCTGCATCTTGATGTCTCAATACAGACAATGTTTGCCCAGATTTGTCAACTACAGTTATGGTCACAAATAAGTTTTCTTTTGTTGCTTGCGCAAAAGCAGCTTGTACTATTCTTCCAGCCATTTCTCCAGTAAGCACCGGTTCTTGCGTAATGTTTTCTTGAGCGTAAATCATAGATGTCATAAGTGTCAAAAGAATTATAAACGTATTTTTCATAATTGTCATTGTTTTTTAACTGAAAATCCAAGAGTTTCAACTGCATCTTTAGCCACATTATGATCGGTTTCACCACCACCAGCTCCGGAGACGCCTATACTTCCGATTAATGCTCCATCTTTCCAAATAGGCACGCCACCGCCCAAAAGCAATAGTTCTGGTAATGTATTTAGATTTTCTGCTGTAAGATCGCTAGCAGCTTTTTTCATCAGTTCAAAACTTGGTGTTTTTGTTGAAAGAGCGGTAAATGCTTTTCTGCGGGAAGCTTCGGTATTATGAGGACCCACATTATCACCTTTTATAAGTAGTATCGTAACACCACTAGCATCGAGTACAGCTAGGGAAATTTGTTTGTCTAATTTAGAAGCTGTTTCAATCGCAACTCTCGACAATGCAAAAGCGCCTTCTTGTGTTAAATGATCAACCGATTTAACGTACGTATTCACTTTCGAGAATGGCTTATTAGAATCTGGTTTGATTTGAGCAAAAGTCAGTACGGGAACTAAGGCAAGAATTAATAGGCACTTTTTCATCAAAGATTTGTTTCTACAAAGTTAGGACCTGAATATTGCATAAAAGTTGTCCTATGTCAACGTTTTATAATTTTGATTTTACCCTGCTCAAAGTGGAAGGGGAAATACCTAAATAGGATGCAACCATTTTATTAGATACGTTGAGTAACAACTTAGGTTGATATTTAATAATCCACCTGACTTTATCTAAAGCATCAAAACCTTGAAATCCGTAAATTCTTTTTTGGGCCATAATAAAACCAAGCTCTAATATTTCTGTGTATATTTTTGAGAATTGGGGAATAGTATCAACTAAGTGATAAAAACCAGTTCTTGAAATGCACAGCAGTTCGGATTTCTCAATCGTTTGTAGGTATTCTTTGGCTGGCTGTTGATCTATAAAGCTAGGTAGAGCAGTAGCGAAATTCCCCTCAAACGCAAAATACCTTGAATTTTCAATGCCTTCTTTTGAATTGGTGAACAATCGAATACATCCTTTATTTATAAAATAATAATGTTTTGACACTTCATCATAATTGAGAAGTATCTCACCCCTTTCAGCATGAATCAGGCTAAAAAAGGAACAGATTTCCTGAAGCGTTTTAGGTTTAATTTCAGATTTATTTTTTATAAAATTTTCAAGTACTTCGTACATTATTGATCTGTGCTATGGTTGCTTTTTAAGACTCGCAATTTTCCTCGATTTAATATAGTTTTGACTATCCTATCTACCAATAGATTGAAAAGTGTTATCTGTTTTTAGCGTATAACATATTCGAAAATCAGTGAGCTTTCAAATAGAATGATGATTGTTTCAATTTTTAAAAAGTCATTATTTTTTAAAAACCTTAGCGCCGTAGGTATCAAAAATTAAATGAGTCTTTGCATATAAAGTTTATTGTCAAAATTATTTTATCATTTTACTTGAGAGCTTTTTTAAAACACCTTTTACATCTTGAGATCGTTGCTAAAATTTATTGATGGACAAATAATACCACTGCTAAAACCGATTTCTAAAATAAAGGGTTTTTAGAGTTTCGTTTCATGGAATGTATAGTTTTCCTCTATTGAGTTAGAATTCATAAATCATGAGTATCGATGATAATAGGATAGAAGACTATGAGTGTCTTGGGCAATGAGATTGTGTCTTTAAAGAATCTTTATTGGGACCTTATTCTCATCCATCGCAACAAAGGTGAACATACCAGAAACTGCTTTCTCTCGATAATTTGAATACATTTCTTCAACATAAATATCTACGCTCACTTTTAAACTTGTGTTTCCAACGTGCACCACGTTACCAGTTAATTCAATGATAGTTCCTGCTGGGATGGGTCTTTGGAAATCAATTTTATCACTGCTGACGGTTACCATTTGCTGACGACTGAATCGGGTTGCTGTTATAAAAGCAGTTTCATCCATCAATTGCATTGCGGTTCCTCCAAAAAGAGTATCGTAATGATTGGTAGTATTTGGAAACACTGCTTTGAAAATGGTAGTGGATGACTTCTTTTTACGCTCTTTTATATTCATGAGATGTTGTACTTGAAAATATTTTAAGACGAATGTTTAATTCTCCTTAAGATTTCTTTCGATTTATGTTATCTAAACTGATATCAAATGGGATTATCTAATATCTCGTCGATCAATTCAGTTTAAAGTTAAGGTTACTATTCTACTTATAAACAGTTTGGTTTTTGCGAGAGGAATAAACACGAGTAAGTTGGGAGTCTTCGAATTTTTATTGTCGATGTTTAATCGACGATCTTGAGAATGCTTCCAACCAAATCGGTTATAAATACGTTATTCAGATTATAAATTTCATAGCGGAGAGCTACGGCCGCGGGCAATTGGCGTGTATCGGTGCATTAACCCATGGCTTAAAAGTAAAGGTTTAATGATGACTAATAAAAACTTGAGCAGGACACACTTTCGCGAAAGCGTTGTTAAACAAAAATCCTCGCGTATATGGAAATATTTTTAGTATTCAAAATATAATCACCCAACGCTCAAAGCTTATTAACAGTATTGATTTTGTTTATGGTGTATCGCTTTCTTGACGTGCTTTCCACCATCGATATAATTGAAAAAAGCCAAAGGCAATTAACAGTCCAGCAAGTACAACTTGATAGGTTTCCATTAGTTCTACACCATAAAAATGATCATACATCTTCCAGGACCCTATACCTATAAAGGCAATGGCTAACATAAAATTATAGTTGGCTTTTGTATTTTCATTCATTTTCTACATCGTTCTCTTGAGTAATAACACTGTAAGCCACAAAAAGCCCGTAGAGCACCACCGCGCCTGAAAGGATCATTTGCCACGACTCCATAATGGTCTGCCCTGTATAGTGTAAGTAGAATCTATAACCACCAAAACCTATCATGAGCATTGCAAAAATGCCGCCTATTAATGGATTGCGTTTGCGTGCCGCCATATCTATATATTTAAAGTACAAGATAAAAAAACGCCTCGAGATCGAGGCGTTTTCCAACTTAAAACTAACTATTAACGTGAAAGCAAACCTTCACAATTTAAAAACTATAAGACATTAGACGTGAATACTTTAAAGTACTTACATTTCATAAAAAGGAGCATTTATCACGTTTAAAATTTATGATATGTATTTAGATCTGTACTTAGACGGGTTATGAAAGGGTAATGGTGCATAAAATACTATTGACGGCGTCGCCACATCCTTAAATAAACCATCAATAACTCTTAAAAATTATGCGTTAAAGTACTTACTGTTCCAGATTACGGTATTAAAGTTTTTGCCTGCTGCAAATGTGTAATACAATACCATGCTAGCAATGGATTTGAACGTAAAAATAAAAATAAGCAAGAATTGGACACCCGTAGCATCTTCTGCAAACAGACCGTTGGGAACTAGGTAAGCGACTAACAAGCTGACTAACATGGTAAAAATGGTGAGGTTTTCAAGACTTTTAAAAGGCCACGCCCATGCTTTTCTAAAAAAGTTAAGATCATTTCCCCACTTATGGATTAAATAAAAATAGCCGTTACCTATAGGAGCAAAGAGTAGGGGGTCATCTGCGTTTTCTAACTTGAACATTTTAGAAGGAGCTACTATTTTAAAACCTCTTAGGGTCATTTCATGTTCCTTCTCCAGTTGCTTAATAATAGTAAGTGCTTCTTGTGGGATCTCGTTCTTGAAATATTTAGTATCTAGAAAACGCAGTCTGTAATCTATACAAATCTCGCGTATTTGATCGACGTGAAAAATGCGATCTGTTTCTAGAAGATCAAAATTAAAGGCGTTGCGCGGTGTAGGTTTTTGAGGACTCTTCATTCTAGCAATGATCTCGTCCTCCTTGCGGTCATCCTCCGCTAGGATCGCTGCAACCTGTTCCAGAATATGGGACTCTTTGTACGACTTATTGCGCACTTGTTGCAATTTCTGTTCAATATTCGTCCGACTCAACATAAGGGTTCCTTTTAGCAATTGAAAGTTAGAAATTTCTTAAATATATTCCTACACCTTTATTATGTCGTGTCATGTGGCTTGACCTATCAAGCGGGTTATAATTTTTTTACAGGCATTAAAATATTAGTTGCAATCGACTATCGCAAAACCGCTCCTGCTTGTTTCTCTAGCTGTAGGCGCAATTTGTCCATGGATTTATCAATTTGTTTGTCTGTTAATGTCTTTTCAGAATCTTGTAGTACAAAACTTAATGCATAGGATTTTTTTCCTTCTGGCAATTGATCGCCTTCAAATACATCAAATAACTTTACAGATTTCAACAAACTTTTCTCGGTTTGGAACGCTATATTTTCTAATGTCTTAAACTCCGTTTGAACATCTACTAGTAATGCCAGATCGCGGTGCACCGCTGGAGATTTTGAAATCGCGCTTATAGGCTCGCGCTCTCGTTGGATGATTTTAACCACGTCACTCCAGTAAAAGTTAGCATAATAAACAGGCACATCAATGTCAAATTCTCGCGCCACTTTTTTCTTCACGATTCCTATGTCTACTAATTTGCTACCGCTGCTTAAGGCAAGTCCTTCGCTCAAGAAGTCCATTTTGGTTACTTTTTCGCTCACGGTTTTAATTCCCAGTCGGTTCAAGATGGCGATGACGGCACCTTTAAGGTAGAAAAAGTCCGCTTTCGCGAAAGCAGAATTCCACGAGCTTTCCTGCACATTACCTACCGTAAGGATGGATAAATGTTTCTGCTCTGTGTACGATCCTTTTTGAAACTCGTGATAGGAATTTCCAAATTCAAAGAATTTTAGATCACTCTGCTTGCGATTGAGGTTGAAAGCAACTGCTTCCAGGCCACCATACAGCAAACTCTGGCGCAATACTGATAAATCATTGCTCAAAGGATTTAATATTTTTACCTCATTCTTAGGCGAGATCTGATCTGTCAACTCGTGGTATTTGCTGGAAGTAAGGCTGTTTGCCATCATTTCAGTAAACCCTTGACCTATCAATTGCTGGGCAATAATATTTTCTAGCTTATAATTGTCCAGTTTAGAACTGGTAGCAATCGTCGCATTTAATTTTGTAGAAGTTTCAATACGGTCATAACCGTAAACGCGCAGGATTTCTTCAATCACATCCACAGGTCTGCACACGTCGTTTCTATAAGCGGGAATACTTAATCCTAAACCAGCTTCTGTCACATTTTTGACGTTGATATCGAGGGTTCTCAAAATATCCTTAATCTCAATGCGGTCGATTTCTTGACCTATTAAAGAGTCCACCTTGGCAAAAGGAAGAAATACTTCACAATCTTCGATCTTATGTGGGTATAAATCTGTGATATCACTAGCGATCTCACCACCTGCAATTTCTTTGATTAAAATCGCTGCTCTCTTCAATGCATCCTCAGTAATATTAGGATCAATACCACGCTCAAAGCGGAAAGAAGCATCTGTATTAAAACCGTGTCGTTTTGCCGTTTTCCGAATGCTAACAGGATTGAAATAAGCACTTTCTAAAAATATAGATGTGGTATTTTTAGTAACACCACTATTCTGACCGCCATAAACACCGGCGATACATAAAGGTTTTTCAGCATCGCAGATCATCAGATCTTCTTCATGCAATTCATGAACTGCACCATCCAGTGTGGTGAATGGTGTTCCAGTTGGCATGGTTTGCACAACAATTTTTTGTCCTGTAATTTTTGTTGCATCAAAAGCGTGAAGCGGTTGTCCCAGCTCATGCATTACATAATTTGTAATGTCCACGACATTATTTTTAGGAGCAATTCCTATAGCCTTTAAGCGATTTTGCAACCAGGCTGGGGAAGTAGTAATCGTGATTCCCTTAATGTTAACGCCGCAATATCTGGGAGCTAGCTCTGGATTAAGAACTTCAATGTCAAACCGATCAGCACGAGAATTCACATAGAAATTGCTGAGTGATGGCGTGATGAACTCGGGAGCCTGTTCATGAACTGATATTCCAGCACGCAAATCTCTTGCAACACCCAGATGCGACATGGCGTCAGCACGGTTAGGTGTTAAGCCTATTTCAATAACGTGATCGTTCTCGATTTCAAAAACATCAGCAAGTGGCGTTCCAACTTCTAGTGCGTCATCCAGCACCATGATGCCATCGTGGGAAGCACCCAGTCCCAGCTCGTCCTCGGCACAAATCATTCCATGGCTTTCCTCACCGCGTATCTTTCCTTTTTTTATGGTCCAGGCTTCGCCTTTGTCATCATAAAGAATGGTGCCTATAGTGGCAACCGGAACCTTTTGACCGGTAGCTACATTTTTAGCACCGCAAACAATCTGCACCGTTCCTGTTCCTATATCAACTTTGGTAAGATTTAATTTATCGGCATTGGGATGTTTGAAACATTCTATAACTTTACCTACAACAATGCCTTTCAAACCACCTTTTACACTTTCAAAGGGAGTTACACCTTCCACTTCTAGACCTAACGAAGTCAATAGGGCTGTGTGTTTCTCTAGATCTTCGGCAACGTTAAGAAACTGTCTAAGCCAGTTGTAGGAAATCTTCATAAAAGGTTGATTTAAGCCCGCAAAGATAGTGGTAATCACGCTTTCCACGAGCTTGGTAGGGAATAAGTTTCTTCAATTTACAAAGGCCCAAGAACTGCAGCATTACCATAAATTAGAATATTTGCAACTTATTTCCAGTTCAGTGTTTTGTTCTATTTAAAATTAAAATTCAAATAAAGCTCCTCGCCTCAGAAGAGGAGAGGACAGATTGGCCTCGTTTTTTAGAACGATTCAATCAGGAGTGTTTGAAAGTGTTGAGAATTAAAGACTAGTTCAGAATCTTTATCAGTTCACAGGATCTTCAACCTATCCGTCTCTGCCGCTATCACGACAGATCCACCTTTCCTCTTCTCAGGAAAAGAATTTTGAAACCGTGTTCTATCTAAAAATTAAAATTCAAATACAACTCCTCGCCTCAGAAGAGGAGAGGACAGATTGGCCTCGTTCTTTAGAACGATGCAATCAGGAGTGGTTGAAGGTGTTGCAAATCAAACTCTAGTTTTTTGGTAGAGAGTGAATTCGTGCATAAATCAACATTCAGTTATAGGTCCGGACGTTTAATATTCCCACTTCCTCAATTTGTTGAGGGCTTCCATTTCCTCGCGGGTTTCTGCAGGAATGACTTTTAGAAAGGAAACATGCTGCTCGATCGCATATTCGATTTGTTCGACGATTTTTTCTACGCTATCATTTTCATAATCAATCTCTAGGGGTTCTTTAATGACCATGGATTGGAGAATATTGCGCTTCTTTATACGCAACCCTTTCTTATCAAAACTACGGCGAAAACCATCGATAACCACGGGTACCACAATGGGTTTGTAGTGCTTAATTATATGTGCTGTTCCCTTGCGTATAGGTTTAAAAGGTTTAGTCGTTCCTTGAGGAAAGGTAATGACCCACCCGTCATCCAGTGCAACACCTATATTTTTAGTATCATCAGGATTTACGTTACGAGAAACTTCCTGTCCTTCTGCCCTCCAAGTGCGTTCCACTGTTACTGCGCCTGCATAGGCCATTATTTTTGGAAGAATGCCGCTTTCCATTGTTTCTTTTGCCGCTACATAATACATGTTGAGTTTAGGATGCCACAGATAACCCACATTTTTAATAGTGTCTTCCCTACCAGATAACGATGCGTTAAATACATGGAACATGCTCACGACATCTGCAAAATAGGTTTGATGGTTAGAGACAAAAAGTACGCCGGTAGGAGGTAGTTTTTTAATGATCTCACTACCCTCAATCTGTAATTCATTGAAACCTCTATACCGTCTGTGAGAGAGACCTCCCGCGATACGAATCAACCACAGTTTGATAAAAAGTATATGACCAAAAGGATTTCGCTTGAACAATCCCATAAATAAATTCAAATTTGAACAAGAAGCTAAGGTAATAAATACAGTGGTTATCCCGCTATATTTTATAGAGCCGGAAGTAAAAGAATCTACGTTTTACTAAGAGTTGCGCGTCTGCAAAAACATTTCTCTAAACTCATAAAGCATCATCGCCGTCGCACCCCAGACAATCTGATTCTGTAATAAAAAGCACGGAACATCAACATTTTCCATATAACTGGTTGATAGGTTATGAGAGGTTATATTTTTAGAGTCTAAAAGTTCCACCAAGGGCACTTCAATGATAGATTTCACCTCGCTGGGTTGTGGCGTGAAGGATAATTTCGCTTTCGCGAAAGCGAGATAAGGTCGCACCATATAATTACTGGGAGGGATATAAATAGGGGTTGCCGCGCGTATCAAATGTTGATCTTCCATAGCTATACCTACTTCCTCCCAGGTTTCCCGCAAGGCCGTGATGGAGAAATCTGCATCTTCCTTTTCTGCCTTACCACCTGGAAATGCGATCTGACCGCTGTGTTTGCCTTTTGAAAGCATGCGCTCGATCAAAACGAAATACGGCGCATCGTTTTTAGGGTACAATAACATCATCGTGGCTGCTTCTTTAGGAGTTTTTGCAGCCATCGTTGCACGCTGTAATTCTTCTAACCGATCGACCGCTGCCATTTCTAGCTGGGCTTTCTGGCCGGGCAAGGGCATTTTGGTTAATTTTGGAACAATATCTAAAAAGTCGCTGAATGAAGTCAAAGTGGATCTGTTTACTGATGCTAATTCTAATTACCGCATCCTGTAAAGATAATGCAGTAGAAAATAAGGAACAGGAACAAAAAGAAGAAGTGGCAGAGCCCACAAAGGAGGAAAAAACGAAACAATCGTTAGCGGAATTTTACAAACCCAAAATGAACCGGGACGGTGACACGCTGCTTAGTTACATTCCCCAGGACAGCGTCAAAGCATTTTTTACCCGCTATGGAAAGAAAAACCCGGAAACGAAAATCCGCATGTCAACGAAATATGGAGATATTGATATGGAACTTTTTAGGGAAACGCCTATCTACCGCGCCAGTTTCATTTACCTTATTAAAAACGGCTATTTTGATGAAACGGTCGTATATCGCACAGTTCCTGGATTTATTGTGCAAGCGGGAGACAGCGATAACATCATTACGGCAGAAAAACGTGGTAGCGCGGGAGATTATAAACTCGAGCCCCATTTTTTACCCAATGTAAAACACGCTTACGGAACGCTAAGCAGCGCCAAACAATGGGAAGATAACCCGGAAGACTTGCACAATCCGTTTGATTTTTTCATTTCCTTACGAGCTACAGATCATTTGGACGGTGAGCATACCATTTTTGGCCAGGTCATTTCTGGAATGGACGTCGCCGAAAAAATATCCAAAGAAAAAACCGATAGCGCCGAATGGCCGCTGGTGGATGTTTATATTAAAATGAGTGTTGTTGAGTAGATTTTGCCATTATCCAGAGTTCAAAGTATTGAGTTCTAAGTCCCTTTAGAGTTGGCCCAGATTTCTGTCTTGTTTTGAAGAAATCGCAGTTTGTCGTTTTAATTATAGATTGTAAGCAGTGATCAAGTTTAAATTTAAGTTTTGGTTTCTGTTCAAGTTTACAACATTTCACCTGTCCTGCAGACATCTTTCCAAAGGGAAGAAATTCAAAATCTATAGAAGCATTAGAAACAAACTTATTTCCTCAATAAGGTAATGCCGGAGGCAAAGGGGCCTGCACAATAGTGAATATCTTAAAATTTACAGTCTTCAACTTTAATCAAATAGTAAGGCACAACTGTTCTCGACTGCGCTCTAACTGACATTTAAAGAGCGATTCGTCTATGAAGGATAATTAAGATTTCGTATAAAGTGTAGAGAATATGATTACGAATCGTTTTGAGTGAATTGGATTACATTCCAAACATATGGAAAATTGACCAGCGAATTTTTTTAAAAAAACTTGTTTCCCAACTGGGAAAATACCGAAGATCATGGGGTTTGCTTAAGAGTGAATATCTATAAATTACAGTCTTCAACTTTATTCAAAATAGTACTACACAACTGTTCTCGGCTGCGCTCTAACTGACATTTGAAAAGCGATTAATCAATAATCGGCAATCTATTCTTGCAGTATTCAATCGCATCTAACAATTTTAGACTAAGACTAATTCTTATAAACAATGGCATTAATATTCATTCCTGCGCCTACACTAGCAAACATAACGACATCGCCTCTTTCCACTTTGTGGTCTTTCATTTTACCTTTCATCACTAGATCCATAACCGTTGGAACTGTCGCAACGCTACTGTTACCTAGTTTGTGGATGATCATAGGCATAATGTGTTGAGGCATTTCCATACCATACAATTTGTAGAAACGAGTCACGATGGCCTCATCCATTTTTTCATTAGCTTGATGAATAAAAATTTTCTTCAAATCTTTAATATCAACACCAGACTGATCTAACGCTGCTTTCATTCCTTCTGGAACTTTTGAAAGTGCGAAATTATAGATCCGTCTACCGTACATTTTAATATACTGTGTTTTACTTTCTACATTAACATTGTATGATTTTTGGTTGAAAATAAAGAAAGCTTCCTCCTCCGTAAAAGTGGCTGTAGACTGTCCTATAATTCCTCGTTCGTCTGTGCTAGGTTCTACAATAACGGCACCGGCGCCATCAGAATATATCATGCTATCACGATCGTGAGGATCAACAACTCTAGAAAGAGCTTCCGCACCTATCACCAAAACCTTTTTAGCGAGTCCTGATTTGATAAAGGAATCAGCTTGAGTAAGACCTAAAATCCATCCCGGACAACCGAACAAAACATCATAAGCGACGCACTTAGGATTCCTAATGCCTAATTTTTTCTTTACTCTAGTGGCAAGACTGGGAACCATATCACTGCTACCGCCATCTGGTTTGACGTCACCATAATTATGAGCAACAATAATGAAATCGATCGTTTCTGGATCTGTTTTAGCATCCTCGATAGCTTTTAGTGCCGCGCTAGCAGCAATATCACTGGTAAAAAGATCATCACTAATGTAACGTCGTTCTTCAATACCTGTGATAGCAACGAATTTCTTAATAATGGTCGCATTGTCACTCCCAAAGGAAGTACCGTCATTGTTGAGAAAATGATGTCCCATGAACTCTTCATTCGTTCTTACAACATCAGGAATGTAACTTCCTACTCCAGTAATTTTGGCTTTCATAATTTATAATAAAAGGTAAAAAAAGAGATAATTCCTCAAACTTCCTAGTTCCTAGCGGTTTTTTCTATGCATGCATAGTAAATTTATGTTTCTCGAGCGTCGTTCACGATACCCCTTTTTTACATATATTCCTCCATGGGTGCACAAGTACACATCAAATTACGGTCTCCATAAGCATCATCTGCACGACGAACGGTAGGCCAGAATTTATTGTCAGATACCCATTCTAAAGGATAAGCGGCTTGTTCTCTGGAGTAAGGAAATTCCCATTCGTTTGAAGTCAACATCATCATGGTATGTGGTGCATTTTTCAAAACGTTGTTAGGTTCATCTGCACTGCAACGTATAATTTCTTCTTTAATGGAAATCATCGCTTCGCAGAACCGATCGATTTCTGCTTTGCTCTCAGATTCGGTAGGTTCTATCATCATCGTTCCATTTACTGGAAAGGAAACTGTAGGGGAGTGGAAACCATAATCCATTAATCGTTTTGCAATGTCCACGACTTCAATACCATGTTCTTTAAAAGGACGACAGTCGATAATCATCTCATGTGCCGCGCGGCCTTTTTCTCCAGAATACAGACATTCATAGCTCCCTTTCAAGCGCTCCTTGATGTAATTTGCATTCACAATGGCATACTCGGTCGACTTTTTCAAGCCATCAGCTCCCAGCATACAGATATATCCGTAAGATATCAAGCAAGCTAAAGCGCTACCAAAAGGAGCCGCACTAATAGGAGTGATCGCTTGATCACCACCCGTAGGAATGATAGGATTTGTAGGTAAAAATGGAACCAATTGTGGAGCGACACAGATAGGGCCTACTCCAGGACCACCACCACCATGTGGAATGGCAAATGTTTTATGAAGGTTCAAGTGACAAACGTCTGCGCCTATATTCCCAGGATTAGTCAAACCTACTTGAGCATTCATATTTGCTCCATCCATGTAAACCTGTCCACCATTCTCATGAATCATGGATGTAATTTCTTTTATCGCACTTTCATAAACACCATGAGTTGATGGATATGTTACCATCAAAGCACTCAAGTTGTCTTTATGTTTTTCGGCTTTTTCCCGTAAATCATCTACATCGATGTTTCCATTTTCTAAAGCTTTTGTGACGACTACTTTCATACCGGCCATTACAGCACTTGCAGGGTTTGTTCCATGAGCGCTAGAAGGGATCAAACAAATATTTCTGTGATGATCACCTCTAGATAGATGATAGGCACGTATCGCCATTAATCCTGCAAATTCTCCTTGTGCACCAGAATTTGGTTGTAAAGAGGTACCTGCAAAACCTGTAGCTTCATTGAGTTGAAGCTCTAACTTTTTCAACATTTTCTGATACCCAGCCGCTTGATCGAGCGGTACAAAAGGGTGAATATTACCCCATTGCGGGTTAGATAACGGCAACATTTCTGATGCTGCGTTGAGTTTCATAGTACAAGATCCCAATGCGATCATCGAGTGATTCAAGGCAAGATCTTTACGCTCTAATTTCTTAATGTAACGCATCAATTCCGTTTCACTGTGATAGGAATTGAATACTTCATAAGTCATAAAGTCCGTCTGACGTCCTGCTCCCACGTGGGATTCTTCAAGAAGTTCTGTTATTTTAGAGGCATCTTTACTTACCGCTTTCGCGAAAGCGGAAACGATATCATTCAAATCTGCTAATGACGTGGTTTCGTTAATAGAAACCTGAACTGTATCAGCATCAGGATAGTAGAAATTCAGTTCTTTTTCAAGAGCAATTTTACGAACGGCATCTGCTGGTGTTTTAAAACTAAGAGTATCAAAATAATGTTCGTTAGTTTGATAAATACCTAATTTCTCAATGGCGTCTGCCAGAGTAGCTGTGTGTTTATGAACCTTTCCGGCAATGTATTTCAAACCACGTGGTCCGTGATAAACGGCATACATTCCAGCCATAACTGCTAGCAATACTTGAGCGGTACAAATATTAGATGTTGCCTTGTCGCGTTTGATGTGTTGTTCTCTGGTTTGTAAGGCCATGCGCAAGGCACGTTTACCATCCATATCTTTAGTGACGCCTATAATGCGCCCTGGAATCTGTCTTTTGAATTCTTCTCGAGTTGCAAAGAATGCAGCATGTGGTCCACCGTAGCCTAATGGAATTCCAAAACGCTGGGTAGTTCCCACCACTACATCTGCGCCCCAGTGTCCAGGTGCTTCTAACACTACTAATGAAAGAATATCTGCGGCTACTGCTATACGGATTCCTTTATCTTGACACGCTTTCGCGAAAGCGGAATAATCAACAACCTTTCCACTCGCACCAGGATATTGCAGTAAAATCCCATAAAAAGAATCGTCCTTATCAATCTCCTGCGGGTTTCCTTCTACCAACTCGATTCCCAGTGGGATCGCGCGGGTTTTCAATAATTCCTTAGTCTGTGGCATTACATCTTCATCAACGAAGAATTTTATGTGATCATTTTTCTTTTGATCTCGATCACGCACGGAAAAAAGAAGCGTCATAGCCTCTGCAGCAGCAGTGGATTCATCCAGTAAAGAAGCGTTTGCAAGCTCCATTCCTGTCAGGTCTGTAACCATCGTTTGATAGTTTAACAGCGCCTCAAGACGGCCTTGAGCAATTTCAGCTTGATACGGAGTATAGGCAGTGTACCAGCCTGGATTTTCTAATACATTACGTTGTATCACCGCTGGAACTATTGCGGCATTGTAACCCAGGCCTATAAAACTGCGGTACTGTTTGTTCTCTGCACCCAGCTTATTGATGTGGGAAGCAAATTCATATTCACTCATGGCGGCATCTAACTCTAGATCGTTTTTCAAACGAATTCCAGAAGGGATGGTTTCATGGATGAGTTGATCAATGCTGTCCACACCTATAGTGTCAAGCATAGGTTGTAAATCTGCGCGGCGTGGGCCTATATGTCTGAGGGCAAAACGGTCTGTATTCATAGTGCTTATGTGGTCTATTTTAGAGGTTACAAAAGTAGTCGATTAGGGTTTAAAACCTAACAAGATCACGACCAGTTAGCGGGTGTTTTTTCAACGTAAATGTGTAAGTTGTTAACGATGCGAACTACCTTTGTATCATGTCCCATATCAAGCGATGTTTTGAGTTTTACATCAGTAGCAGTTTGCACGTGAGCTTTTGCTACGTTGCATTTTATACCATAGTTGCTTTTTACGGAGGTTTTACACCTGGATACGTTGAGTTCATTGCGGTGGGAACAGCAACTCTAGCGGGTTATAACGTGGCAAAATATATTCATCTTATAGGAAACCGCTTTCGTTTTCATTATCCCATAAAGATTATTACAGTCATTTGTGGTGTTGTTGCTTTAGTGACAGTGATTGACCTAGGAATGTATGCAGTACTGTTGTTCGGCTTTTGTGCGGTGCTGACCAGTCTCTATTCTTTGCCAGAAATTCTAGGCCGAAGCTTCCGGCAGATTCCAATCATCAAGTTGGTCACCATTGGAATTTCTTGGTCTGTTATGGCAGTGGTTTTACCTAGGATTTTAATGGATGTAAGTGCATATGGACCTGTGTTTTATGAGAAATGGAGCATCGGGCTCATGTTCTGGGAAGCTCTAGAATATTCGCTATTTGTAATTGCATTATGCATCCCATTTGAAATAAGAGATCTAAAATATGATTCTCCACAATTGCGCACATTGCCTCAATTAATAGGGACTACATATTCTAAATGGGTTGGCTTTGTGTTGTTGATCCTTTGCGGGCTCATTGAGTTTGTGCAATATAACGACAGCCCATTGCAAGCCATTGCTACCTTGATTGCTCTAACCATTACCGGCTTTGCTGTTTCTAGAGCTGGTGCGTTTAAGAGTGACTATTATGCTAGTTTCTTTGTGGAGTCTATTCCTATTTTATGGCTAGGGATTTATATGCTTTTGAATTTTTAGCGAGACATCTGTTCTTTCAAACGGGATTTTATCGTTTCCTTCTGATCATTAGAAAGTTTGATCCATTGCAAATTGCTCATCCTTTTTGAAAAAGTATGATTTTTCTTATCGAACTGACGGCACCCGGGACAATGTGAGGTGTGCAGTTTCAATCGAAATTTCTCCTTAGGGTTGAGATCCCGATATTGATCGCGTGTGCTCAACACGTGCGCTTCATTACAATTTAAAAATACTCTAGCTATCATTTCTCATTCTCATTGAACCATTTGTCTTTCAGGCATTCCATAAGTTGCACTCTGGCGCGGTGCAAGATTACCCATAAATTTGACGCCGTGATATTATGTTCCTTACAAATCGTTTCTGTTTCTAAATTATCTATTGATTTTTGTATAAATATTGTGGCGTATCGTTCTGGTAATGAACTAATACAAGCATTTAGAGCCTCGCCTAATTCTCGCTGCTCAATCTCATCTTCAATCGTGGGATTGCGCAAATCACTCACTCTTTCTTCTAGCCAGTCACCTTCCTGGTCACTCGTTTCCATATAACTGACGCGAACTTCCGCTTTTCCCTTTTTACTGTTTTGCTTTCGGTATTGATCGATAATTTTGCGTTTCAAAATTGAAATCAACCAGGTTCTTTCTGTACTATTTCCTTGAAATCTATGGGCACTCTTCAATCCAGCTAAGAAAGTTTCAGACACTAAATCTTGTGCCAGATCAGAATCATTGATTCTTGTAATGGTATAATTAAACAAGTAGTCACCGTAGCGATCTACCCACTTTTCTGGAACTAATTTTACTTCAGGCATCTTTATTTTAAATCACTAATTTCAAATCATAAAATCACAATTGGCAAATCTTGACTTGCTTTGCAAATCGTGAATCTAAATTGCCAACTTTTTAACTTCCTGCTTTGAGCTCACATCAAAACCTTTAATCTCAAAACGTTCTCGGCTTTACTCGGAAGTAAATTGAAAAATTATCAAATCTTCATTTGCAAATTACAACTTCGTTATTTGTGTATCGACAGGAATACGTCTTATCTCTCTTCTTTTTTGTTTTTGTTCTCTGTTCCTTTTATTTTCTATAACCACCTCAACACTTAAACTCTTCTCGACTGCGCTCGAACTGACATTAGAAAAATCTGAATTTTAAAATCCAGAGCTCGCGAGTCGTTCTAGTTTAATCTTTTCTGCTTCTTTTGTCAAAATTTCAACTCCTAAACTGTTCTCGACTGCGCTCGAACTGACTTTTTTAATAATTACTAATTAATAACAAGACCCGCTCGTTTCAATAGAGCGTCAATCTTAGGTTCATTACCACGGAATCTTTTGTATAATACCATAGGGTTTTCAGTACCTCCTCTGGAAAGAACATTATTTTTAAAACTTGTAGCGGTTTCTTTATGAAATATTCCTCGTTCCTGAAACAACTCAAAAGCATCTGCATCTAATACCTCTGCCCATTTGTAGGAATAATATCCAGCACTATAACCGCCTTGAAAAATGTGTGCAAATGCAGTACTCATACAGCTATTTTCTACATCTGGATACAAATCGGTTTGATCAAATGTCTTGCGTTCATGTTCTTTCACATCTGCTATTCCTGTAGGGTCGATTCCATGCCAGTCCATATCTAACATTCCGAAAGACAACTGTCTCAAGGTTTGTAATCCTTCATGAAAATTTGATGCTTTCTTGATCTTGTCTATAAATTTTGCAGGAATAACTTCGTCTGTTTCATAATGACGGGCAAACAATTCCAAAGCTTCTTTTTCATAACACCAGTTTTCTAAAATCTGGCTGGGCAGTTCCACAAAATCCCAAAAAACAGAAGTTCCCGACAAACTGCGGTAATTGGTATCGGCTAACATGCCGTGTAGCGCATGACCGAATTCGTGAAATAATGTAGTAACCTCGTTAAATGTTAGTAACGATGGCTTAGTAGCAGTAGGCTTGGTAAAATTACAAACGATAGAAATATGAGGTCTGCTATTGTTCCCATTTTCCACATATTGATCTTTGAAGCTGGTCATCCATGCACCGTTTCGTTTTCCTTTTCTAGGGAAAAAGTCGGCGTAAAATATAGAGTTTAAGGATTCATCTTCATTTTTTACCTCATAAGTCATCACATCTTTATGATAGGTCTGTATGTCATTCGTTTTATGGAAAGTCAACCCATAAAGTCTTTGTGCTACTTCAAAAGCACCGTTTATAACATTTTCAAGTTTGAAGTAGGGCTTGAGCAATTCATCATCCAGCTCAAAATACTCCTTTTTCATTTTTTCAGAAAAATACCCGCCGTCCCATTTTTGTAATCGGTCAATGGGATCAAGGTTGTTCTTTGCTAAATATTCATCAGCGTATTCCTGTAGCTCACGGAATTCTTTCTCGGCCGCTGGTTTCGCTTTTTCCAGTAATTCTTCAGAAAAAGTGGTCACTTTTTCCGGCGTCATTGCCATGCGTTCTTCCAGCACAAAATGAGCATGCGTTTTGTACCCCAATAAGTTAGCGCGCTCAAAACGTAACTGGGATATTTTTAAAACATTTTCCTCATTGCTCAGTTTTCCTTTATATGCTCTTGCGCCGAAGGCTCTGGACATCCTTTCCCTCAGGCTGCGATCATCAGCATAGGTCATAAAAGGGATGTAACTGGGGTAATCTAGGGTAAAAACATACCCTTGCTTATCACGACTTTTTGCTTCTTCTTGAGCCGCTTCAAGCGCTGTATCTGGAATTCCAGACAAATCTTTTTTGTCAGTAATGTGAAGCTCAAATTCTTGAGTCGCAGCGAGAACGTTCTCGCCAAATCCTAAAGACAATTGCGAAAGCTCTGCATCAATTTCTCGCAGTCGTTCTTTCTTATCATCGGCTAGGTTTGCACCGTTGCGGGAAAATTGTTTGTATTGCTTTTCTAAAAGTGTGGTTTGCTCTGGATCAAGAGAAAGTTCCTCCCGACTATCGTAAACCGATTTAACTCTGGCAAAAAGTTCTTTATTTAAGGTCACATCATTACCAAATTTTGAGAGTTGCGGACTTACCACACGGGCAATACGCTGGATCTCATCATTTGTTTCTGCACTGTTTAAGTTGAAAAATATAGAGCTAATTCTACTTAGTTTATCGCCACTTCGGTCCAATTGCTCAATAGTGTTTCCAAAGGTTGCCGGATCGTTGTTGCTCGTTATCAGATCAATGTCTGCTTGTGCTAGCGATATCGCTTTCGCGAAAGCGGGCTCAAAATGGGATGTCGTAATATCAGAAAAAGGAGCCGTTTGAAATGGCGTATCAAATTCCTGTAATAATGGATTGTTTTCTATGCTCATAAATGTAAAAATACGAGCCAGAAATCTTAGGATTTATAGGGATTTGTTAAATGCAAGCCATTTTAGAACTGAAAATGCCCATATGCGAAAAATAGCACGGCGGCAACCACATGAATCCACCCCAGATAGTTAATATCCTTTTTAGTATACTGACGGTTGATGATGATCGCCATAATAAAATGCACAGCTCCCGTAACCAGAAAATGCCATTTTACAAAATGATGTAGTGTCAATTCATAGCCTAAAAGGAACACCGTAAGCCCGATAATTATTAAAGAGGAAAACAAAAATGGTCTACTCACCAGATTTCATTTGTAGGGCTGCATCCATCACTTTGTTCTTTAGAGAATCTTTGTATTCTATGATCCGTTCGCGCACGTCATCTTGAGTAGCTCCTAAAATTTGTGCCGCGAGAATTCCTGCATTTTTAGCGCCATTGAGGGCAACCGTTGCAACAGGAACGCCACCAGGCATTTGCAATATCGATAAAACACTATCCCAACCATCGATAGAATTGCTGGATTTCACTGGTACGCCTATGACCGGCAATGGCGATAAACTGGCAACCATTCCTGGCAAGTGAGCAGCACCGCCGGCACCCGCAATAATAACGGCAATACCACGCTTATGTGCATTCTGACCAAATTCAAACATTTTTTCAGGGGTGCGATGGGCGCTTACCACATCCACCTCTATTTCAATTTTTAATTCTTTTAGGATGTCGATAGCGTCCTGCATTACCGGCAGGTCGCTGGTGGATCCCATAATGATGGCGACTTTATTATTCATGTGGTAAATTTATGAAACTGTGGAATACGGAGGGACAATACAGCGCTAAAACTGATATCCTTTTCTTTACGTATATAGAGTTAACATAGCTGCAACACATTGTGGAATGGTTGTGGATTAATTTTAACCTATAAAATAATAATCATGATAAAGAATATATTTCTAGGAATGCTTGCCATTGCAGCAATCTCCTGTAAGTCAAATGCACAAGAAAATTCTACTGATGGAGAGCCTATGGCAGCTGCATCACAAGAGTATAAAGTATTGAAAACTGATGCAGAATGGAAGACCGTTTTAACGGCGGAAGAGTACAGCATCTTGCGTGAGGCCGGCACAGAGCGACCTTTTTCTAGTCCGTTAAATGATCAAAAAAGTCCAGGAACTTTAGTTTGTGCAGCTTGTAAAGCACCGGTTTACGATAACGCCCATAAATTTATGTCAGGAACTGGATGGCCTAGTTACGACCGCGCGATAGAAGGTCAAATTGTCTTGGATAGCGATATGAAAATAGGCTACAAAAGAGATGAGGCAAAATGCGCTACTTGTGGCAGTCACTTAGGTCACATTTTCAATGATGGTCCAGAAGAAACTACAGGTAAAAGACATTGCATTAATGGAGTTGCGTTAGAATTTGTGCCTGAGGGACAAGAGCTTCCAGCATTAAGAAAGTAAAACAGTAATAATTCATAAAAGCTCTCGACTTAGGTTGGGAGCTTTTTCGCTTTCGCGAAAATTGAAATTATATGTTTACCTTACTTAAATCGATATTTTCGATAATAAAGATTACCTAAACAAAAAGCCATGACAGAACAAGAATATAAAGACAAGCTAACTCCAGAACAATATAGAGTTTTAAGAGAAAAAGGAACAGAGCGCCCTCATACTGGTGAATATAATACCCATTATGAAGATGGTGTCTACAGTTGTGCAGCCTGTGGAAATGCCTTGTATAAATCCAAATCTAAATTTGAAAGCGGTTGCGGTTGGCCTTCTTTTGATGAAGAGATTGAAGGTGCGATTGAACGTAAACGAGACACGACTCATGGAATGATGCGCACAGAAATTATGTGTGCCAACTGTGGGAGTCACCTAGGTCACGTTTTCAACGACGGTCCCACGAACACAGGAATTAGACATTGTGTGAATAGTGTGAGCCTTGATTTTGAGAAAGAAGCGTAAACTGAATTTAAACTCAAGCCTTAAACTTAAATCTAAATCAGTTTTGTCGCCATTGACGTTTTAAGTTTTAGCACCTATTTTAATGATAGATAGGATCTTATCATAATAAAGACTTAAGAAGCAGTATTCCAATTGTGAATCACACTTGACTTCAGAGCATAATTAAAGCTCCAATTCTATTTTCCTATTAATTATGGAAAAAGGATTGGAGCTTTTCTACGATTGGTAAGTACTGATGAATTAAGCTCGTTTTCTCAAAATTTGTAACCAACGCAATTCGAGGTGTATTTTCTCTAATTATCAGATCTAATCCTCTTTTTTTATTTTTGATTTTTTTCAGGTTTAGTTCGACTTTCAACCTGCCTAACATCATCAGAATAACCTTCTATAAGTTAGGATGTAGTAACTTTGCAAAACCAACTATCAATTATGAGTTTTTTCAAGAAAATATTTAATAAAGAAAAGAAGGAAAGCCTGGATAAAGGGCTGGAAAAAACTAAATCCAGCTTTATGGACAAGCTGGGAAAAGCCGTTGCTGGAAAGTCAAAAGTAGATGATGATCTTTTGGACGACCTGGAAGATGTTTTGGTTTCCAGTGATATAGGAGTGGCAACCACCATTAAAATTATCAAACGGATTGAAGAACGTGTCGCCCGTGATAAATATCTGGGAACTGAAGAACTAAACAAGATCATGCGGGAAGAGATTGCCGGATTGATGAGTGAAGTGAATAGCGGTGATGCTACAGAATTTGTGATACCTAAGCAGGATGGGCCATATGTGATTATGGTGGTAGGTGTGAACGGCGTGGGTAAAACCACGACCATTGGAAAGCTGGCGCATCAGTTCAAGAAAGCAGGTTTAAAAGTTGTAGTAGGAGCAGGAGATACCTTTAGAGCTGCCGCCGTAGAGCAATTACAAATATGGGCAGATCGTGTGGTCGTGGAAATCGTTAAACAAAAAATGGGTAGTGATCCCGCCAGTGTTGCCTTTGACACCTTACAAAGTGCCGTTGCAAATAAAGCAGATGTTGTTTTACTCGACACCGCTGGAAGGTTGCACAATAAAGTCAACTTAATGAATGAGTTGACTAAAATCAAACGGGTCATGGAAAAAGTGATCCCCAATGCACCTCATGATGTCATGTTAGTTCTCGATGGCTCTACTGGTCAAAATGCTTTCGAACAAGCTAAACAATTCACTGCTGCTACAGAAGTAACCTCTCTTGCGATTACAAAATTAGATGGTACCGCAAAAGGTGGTGTTGTCATAGGAATTTCAGACCAATTTCAAATTCCTGTTCGTTATATAGGTGTAGGAGAGAAAATGGAAGATCTACAAGTGTTCAATAAAATAGAGTTTGTGGACAGCTTCTTTAATTAATTCACGATTATAAATAAATAAAAAGCTCTCGCCAGAACATAGTTCGCCCGAGAGCTTTACTTTTAAATAAACATTTTTCCAATGAAGCACTTGCTATTTATTTTCGCTTTAAGCGTGATGATTTCGTCTTGTAAAACAGGTAATGACTCTAAAGTTAATAGAATTCCAACTGCTCAAGTTCAGACAGATTCTATAGAGGAACTTGATCTCAAAGTTCTGGATTCTAAATATATCAATCGCGATAGTGTTTTTGCAGGTTTAGAGGCAGACGTATTGAATTTTAGTACAAGCTCTTCTAACGGCACCCGTAAAATAGAGCTGTTAAACAAGCTGGTTCAAAAGAAAAGCATACCTGAAATCCAACAAAGTATTTACGATGGGAAGTTTAGTTACGAAGATTTGTCGCTGTATTACTTGTACAGAATCTATACTTATGATCGCAATAATGAGAAATCCTTAAATGCTGTGATCGCATTAAACCCGAAAGTTCTAGAGCAAGCTCGTCAAGCAGATGTGAGACTCGCTCAAATGAAAGATTACGGCGAGACTTTAGACCCATACAACATTACTGGAATGCCCATTTTATTAAAGGACAACATTAATACTGCGGATATGCCTACTACAGCAGGAGCGGCGGTCATGATGGATAATCAAACATCAGATGCAGTAATAGTAACAAATTTAAAAAATGCCGGTGCTCTAATTCTAGGTAAGGCAAACCTGAGTGAGTGGGCCTACTTTTTTTGTGGAGATTGCCCTAGCGGGTGGAGTGCCGTGGGTGGTCAGACTTTGAGTCCCTATGGTCGAAAGGTTTTTGATACCGGCGGATCGAGTAGTGGTAGTGGTGTTTCTGTAGCTGCTAATTTTGCCGTGGCAGCAGTCGGTTCAGAAACTAGTGGTTCTATTCTTTCTCCAGCCTCTCAGAATTCGATTGTAGGATTGAAGCCTACTGTGGGAACACTTTCTGGAAACGGAATTGTACCCATTTCCAGCTACCTCGACACCGCTGGACCTATGGCCAAAAATGTTGTGGATGCTGCGATCCTTTTAAATGCCATGCGAGGTGCAGAACAAGATGTGATCGAAGCAGAGTTGATCCCAAAACTCAACAGCTACAGCTTAGCGGGAAAACGATTTGGTGTTTTCAAGGATTTCATGGAAAAGCCGTTATATGCGGCGGCTATTCAAGATATTAGAAATCAGCGGGCAATAATCGTTGAACTAGATCAAAAAAATATCCAACTCAGCGGCTTTTTAAAACTCTTAAATGCCGATATGAAACAGGATTTACCCAAGTATTTTAAGACTGCGGCAAATTCCAAATACAAAAATTGGGACGTTTTTAAAGTGATGCAGGAAAATAGAAAGGATTCTATAAACGCAATGCCTTACGGGCAAAAGCTTTTTCAGGGAATTCTAGTTGAACCAGAAATGACAGATGCTGAATTTGACGCTTTCAAAAAAGACATGACTCAAAAAGCTCAAGATCACTTGAACAGTTACTTTGAAAAAAACAATCTGGACGGTTTATTGTCTATCAATAATTATACAGCAGGTGTTGCTGCAGCTGGGTTTTTCCCTGCTATGACAGTACCTATGGGTTACGATAAAGATGGAAAACCATTTGGTTTGACTTTTATAGCTCCTACAGGAAAGGACCGTGAACTTTTTGGATGGGCAGCCGCTTATGAGCGCGTAAGTAAAAGGCGCAAAATGCCGACAGACTATCAAAAGTAGTTCATGATAGAAAACAATAAACCACCATTATTTACCGCTAAAAGCCTCCGCATATTTACGAGAATCGTTGCCATTTATGCAGGATTTTACATAATCACGGTCATTGCAAAAACGATTAGCGATCCTTTAAGTGAAAACCCGCTCGCGCCATCTAACGGGTATGCGCCACTTTATTTTTTAGCTGGCGTCCATTTATTGATGTTGGGAGCTAATCTTGCTATTGTATTGACTAAAAATTTTAATTGGTTTGTGCCATCTATCAGTGCCGCAATCATGATCCTTTCTAGAGTTTATTACGAGGATATTGCATTGTGGGTGTGGAGTTGGACATAGAATGGTTAATGGTTTTCCGCTTTCGCGAAAGCGAACTTTATCAACAAACCCTAACACCATTGGAAGGGTAGGATATTAACAACCTACCGCACTACAACCTACTTACTTGTCGTAAATTTGCAGCCGCTATGAGAACAAAATCAAGAAAGAAGAATCGCATTAACGTTATCACGCTGGGATGTTCCAAGAATGTCTATGACAGCGAGGTGCTTATGGGTCAATTGAAGGCCAGTGGCAAGGACGTGGTGCATGAAGAAGAAGGTAATATCGTGGTCATCAATACCTGCGGTTTTATTGATAATGCCAAAGAGGAGTCTGTCAATACCATCCTTGATTTTGTAGATCGCAAGAGCCGTGGTGAGGTAGATCAGGTCTTTGTTTCCGGTTGTTTGTCTGAACGCTACAAGCCAGACTTGATGAAGGAAATCCCAGATGTGGATCAATATTTTGGTACTACAGAACTTCCTTCTTTGCTCAAAGCTCTAGGGGCTGATTATAAACATGAGCTCATAGGCGAGCGCGTTACAACGACGCCTAAGAATTATGCCTATTTTAAGATTGCCGAAGGTTGTGATCGTCCCTGTTCCTTCTGCGCGATTCCATTGATGCGCGGTGGGCATAAGAGTACACCCATTGAAAATTTGATCATTGAAGCAGAAAAACTGGCCGCCAAAGGTGTTAAAGAACTTATACTTATTGCGCAGGACTTGACCTATTACGGTCTAGACCTCTATAAAAAACGCCGCCTTGCAGATCTATTGCGCGAATTGGCCAAAGTCGACGGCATTGAATGGATCCGTATGCACTATGCGTTTCCTACTGGTTTCCCGGTAGATGTTCTCGATGTGATGAATGAGGAACCTAAGGTTTGTAATTATCTAGATATCCCTTTACAACACATTTCCACGCCTGTTTTAAAGTCCATGCGACGCGGTACTACGTTTGAAAAGACAAATGCTTTGTTGGACCGCTTCCGCGAAAGTGTGCCTAACATGGCTATCCGTACAACCTTAATAGTGGGTTATCCCGGAGAAACTGAGGAAGATTTTGAAATCCTTAAACAATGGGTAACAGACCAGCGTTTTGAGCGCATGGGGTGTTTTACCTATTCGCATGAAGAAAATACGCATGCTTACAAATTAGAAGATGACGTACCCGCAGAAGTCAAGCAGGAACGCGCTAACGAAATTATGGAGATCCAATCTCAGATTTCATGGGAACTGAATCAGCAGAAAATCGGTCAACAATTTAGAGTGATGATTGACCGCAAACGCGGGAATCATTTTGTAGGAAGAACCGAATTTGATAGTCCAGATGTGGATAACGAAGTCTTAATTGATGCCAGCGCACATTATTGTAGTGTGGGCGAATTTGTAATGGTAGAAATTACCGAAGCGGAAGATTTTGACTTGTATGCTGTTCCTGTAGCGCAGGATTAAAATTTTGAATCCTTATCGCGACGAGCTCGTTTTTGACGAACACTGTTTTTAAAATTGCGCCGCTTGCGATCCTTCACAGAACGCTGCCGGGATTTATTCCATCCTAAAAATATAAAGAAGGCAAGAATTACGGCAGCTACGTAGATATAATCTTGATATTCAGCAAACATAGAATTGATACTTGATTGGAAAATTTAAAGGTAGGAAAAAATCCGATTGCCAATTCTTGATTTGCGCATGCAAATCATATGATCGATTTTCTGTTTTAGATTAAAATTTATATCATTACCGGACACTCTTCATTTATCCGGTACTTAATTCATTTCAGTATTCAGATCTCTTGATACGCAGGTCAAATCTAGTCTGGATTTGTGATTTAGATTTCCTTGATTTTTGTTAATCAGAACATTACATATAGTTCCAGGAGATGCTGAAATAAGTCCAGAAGGACAAAGACCTTGTAAAATGTAATTTTTACACTACACTTATTTTACCTTTCTTGCATCCTACGAGCTTTTGCGAGATGAATGTACGTCCAAAGGACAATGGCGCTTGTCATTCTGGGTTGCTCATAAGCAAGTTCAAAATCATTCAATATAATCCCTCGCAATTTGTCACCCTGAACTTGGTTCAGGGTCTCTTAAATCGGAAGTCAAATGCTGTCAGCAGTTGTGATTGAGAATCTGTCGGTAATTGCTGGCCTGAATATTCTAGCCAGTTCCAGGAGATGCTGAAACGAGTTCAGCATGACAAAAGCATCGGGAATGTTTAACGAGTTTAGGTTGACAGCCTTTCAAATACTTGTCACCTTGAGATTACCCAGCAGTATAAGTTCTCTACGTTTGTCACCTTGAATTAAGTTCAGGGTCCGAAGAGTAGGTCAAATCAAGTCAGGAGGTGTATTTCAGAATTAATTGATTGTTGTTAGTCTTAATATTCCAGCCAGTTCCAGAAGGTGCTGAAACGAGTTCAGCATGACAAAAGCGTCCCGAATGTTAAAACGAGTTCAGCATGACAGTCTAAACCGAGTCGTCTTAATTGGCAATTGGGAATCAAGATTTGCGTCAGCAAATCAATAATTGGCAATATCTAAAAACTGGCATTGTAGAATAAATCAACGATTTCTCACATCAGTTTCTACCACACCATCACGCAGACGTATGACTCTATGCGCATGTTCTGCAATTTCCTCTTCGTGAGTAACTAGGATTACTGTATTTCCATCGGCATGAATCTTGTCGAAAAGTGCCATGATTTCCACACCTGTTTTAGAATCAAGGTTTCCCGTGGGCTCATCGGCTAGGATAATGGAGGGGTTGTTGACCAGTGCACGACCTACGGCAACGCGTTGACGTTGACCTCCAGAAAGCTGGTTAGGCTGGTGGTCCATACGATCAGCTAGACCTACACTGGTAAGTACGCTGGTGGCTCTAGCATTGCGATCTTTTTTAGACATCCCTGCATAAATCATGGGAAGCGCCACGTTATCAAGAGCTGTAGTTCTAGGTAATAAATTAAAGGTTTGAAAAACAAAACCAATTTCCTTGTTGCGGATTTCCGCGAGTTGGTCATCACTCAGGCTGGAGACATCAGTGCCGTTAAGATGGTATGTTCCAGACGTTGCCGTATCTAGACAACCTAATAGATTCATCAATGTAGATTTTCCAGAACCAGAAGGTCCCATAAAAGCGATGTAATCACCACGTTTAATATCCAGATCGATCCCCTTAAGAACTTTCACTTCTTCTTGACCTAGTTTGAAATTACGTACGATGTTGCGTATTTCGATGACATTTTCACTCATAATTGATCCGCTGCTTATTATTCATAGGACGCAAGATGCACCCAGTCGTTACAGATTGATATAAAAACATTGCTGGCCTTGCTCTTTTCTAAAAAATAACAAGCCCCATTGATAGGTATTGAGGCTAGCCGTGACTTTGGGATGTTTAGTTAACTGTTGCCAGGCGTGGGTCATATCTTTTGACCAGTAAATATCGTCAATGATAATGACCGTGTCATTATTACAATAGGGCAGCAGTTGCTCAAAATAGCCAATAGTTGCCGCACCGTTGTGATGGCCATCAATAAATACAAGCCCATAGGTTCCCGATGGTTTTACCTTTAATTTGTCCATAAAGAAATCCCTGAAAGTTCCCTGAATCAGTTGGACATTCCCCACACCATTTTCTCGCAATCGTTCCTGCGCATAAGTGGCAACCTCAGGACTACCCTCAACGCTGGTCACGTGATGCGACCCCAGGGCCAGTCCGATGGTGCCCATTCCCAGAGAAGTTCCCAATTCTAAGGCACGTTCCACTTTAAAGTAATATGCGATCCTATAAAGTAACTCTGCTTGTCTGGCAGAGCTGGAATTATGTTTGAGAATTTGCGTAGTCTCCCTCAACTCGTTTTGTAAACGTTTACTGCCAGCACCGTGATCTTCAATCTGTAGTTGTTGATTGTGGTCAAGCACGCTTTCGCGAAAGCAAACTAACCTTCCATATGCAGCATAAACAGCATTATCATGCAGGCAATCCCGATTGAATTCAAAGATAAATGGAGAGTGAATCCCATGTAAATGAATGGATTTAAGCCGGTAGTGGATGTAATGTTTGAGTTGGTGTAGCACGGTACAAAAATACGCATTGCCATTTGTTGATTTTTGTCACCCTAAATTTATTTCAGGGTCTCTTGAAGCAGCGGTCAAATCTGGTCAATTGTTAGTATTAGGAATCTGCTAGGTTTTACCCACTGCATGATTCAGAAAAGCTCCAAGAGATTCTAATTACTGACATAAATTTAGCATAGGTAAATTCAACATGACAAATTCCTATTGGATTTATTGTCATATCATCAATCGTTAGTGATTCCTTCTAGAAAACCAGCCCAATTTCTAGCGGAGATTCCGCCCTTCTGACAATTCATTCCAATCAGGATTTTCCTTTTCAATTAGATTAATTTTCCATTGGCGATGCCAATTTTTCAACTGTTTTTCACCAGCGATCGCATCGTTAACATATTGGAAATCCTCAATGTGAATCAACTTATGAGCTTGATATTTCTTAGTAAATTTTGAACCTTCATCTAGTCGATGACGTCTCAATCGATCGTCGATTCCACTAGTCATTCCTATATAAAGCACTCCACTTTTTTCATTAGTTAAAATATAGGTACTGTAATTGTGGTAATATCTCTTGGATATGCTTGAATGTAAGGATTTTAAATTTGATGTCCATTGTCGGTTCAGATGCATGATAAATAAAAATTCTTGGGACAAACACCTCGCAACCTGTCACCCTGAATTTATTTCAGGGTCTCTTGATACGGAGGTCTAATTTGATCGGCAGTTCCGATTGCGAAATCGTTGATTGTTGGTAGCCTGATTATTCCATCCAGTTCCAGGAGATGCTGAAATACATTCAGCATGACAAATATTTGTTCTCAACCTGTCACCCTGAATTCAGTTCAGGGTCTCTCGAAGCGGAGGTTAAATCTGGTCGCGAGTAAGAATTCAGGACCTGTTGATTCCTGATAATATTTACATTCCAGCCAGTTCCAGGAGATGCTGAATACTGAACTAAATTCAGCACAGGCGAATTCAGCATGACAGACAAATCAATGAATACGGAACCAATTTTAGCACAGGCAAGTTTAGTACGACCATAAATCGTGGATACTGAAAACTGTTACTGAAAACTCCCTAAACTCCCAATCGCTCTGTTAGTTCCAGCCATTCCATTTCTTTCACTTCTAAATCTTCCTTGATCGTGGCCAGTTTGATGCTGTTCTGGGTCATGACATCTGGATCTATGGAATCATCTAAAAAACTATCCTGCAATTTCTTGCGTTCGGTTTCCAGTTGTTTGATTTTGTTTTCCAGTCTGGAAAGTTCCTTTTGGTCTTCTCTGGAAGTTCCAGGAGGAGCCATTTTCTTTTCCGTTTTTACCACCGCTTTTGCTGCTGGCTTTTCTTCGATGGCTTTAGGCGTTTCTTTAGACAAGGCAATGTCGGTACTTCCCACGTAGGCGCGGAAATCGCTGTAGTTACCAGGAAAGTCTGTAATTTCTCCAGATTGATTGAAGACAAGTAGGTGATCCACAATTTTATCCATGAAATACCTGTCGTGGCTTACCACGATGATACATCCCGGGAAATCCATTAGGAAGTTCTCAAGAACATTTAAGGTTGGAATGTCCAGGTCATTGGTAGGCTCATCAAGAATCAGGAAATTCGGATTTTGAATCAGGATGGTACATAAATACAGTCGCTTGCGTTCGCCACCACTTAGTTTCTCAACGAAATCGTGTTTCTTTTTGTTGTCAAAAAGAAAACGTTCCAGCAACTGGCTTGCGCTGATGATTTTCCCTTTGTTTAGCGGTATGTATTCGCCATATTCTTTAACGACATCAATTACCTTTTGACCAGGTTTGATGTTCATCCCGTCTTGCGTATAGTAACCGATTTTCACCGTCTCTCCAATACTCACTTTTCCAGAATCCGGAGCGAGGTTACCATTGATAATATTCAGGAAGGTGGATTTTCCAGTTCCATTTTTACCGATGATTCCTACACGTTCACCGTGTTGGAAATTATAATTGAAATTTTCAATCAGCTTCTTATCACCGAAGGCTTTGGAAATTTTATGCAGCTCCACGATTTTAGTACCTAATCGCTGCATACTTATTTCAAGCTCTACTTGATGTTCCTGACGTCTGTTAAACGCAGCTTCCTTAATCGTGTAGAAATCATCAATTCGAGATTTAGATTTAGTAGTTCGCGCTTTTGGCTGGCGACGCATCCATTGTAATTCCTTTTTATAGAGTTGTTGGGCTTTTTCCTGAGTAGTTTGCTCAATCTCTAAACGTTCTTCTTTTTTCTCCACATAATAGGAGTAGTTTCCTTTATAGGTATAGAGATTCCCGTTATCCAGCTCGATAATCTCATTACAAACGCGGTCTAGGAAATATCTATCGTGCGTTACCATAAGTATGGTGTAATTTTCTTGCTTGAAATATTCCTCCAGCCATTCGATCATTTCTAGATCCAGGTGGTTGGTAGGCTCATCCATTATTAATAGCTGCGGATCAGAAAGCAGGGCAACCGCCATGGCAATCCTCTTTTTTTGTCCACCACTTAGTTTCCCTACCTTTTGGGTAAGATCATCCAGTTTTAGTTTGGATAAAATCTGCTTGTATTTGGTTTCAAAATCCCAAGCTTGTGCCACCTCCATTTGGTCAAACGCTTTTTGGTAGGCATCTCCATCGTCCATGTTTAGCATCGCCTTTTCATAACGGGCAATAATGCCAATAGTAGGAATATCAGAAGCTAAAATCACCTCTTCAATCGTTTGGTTTGGGTCTAGGTCAGGATCTTGGGAAAGGAAAGCCATGCGCAAATCATTACGACGGTTGACACTACCCGAATCTGGTTTTTCTTTACCTGCAATAATATTGAGCAGCGAGGTTTTTCCGTAGCCATTTTTGGCCACAAAACCTATTTTTTGCCCTTGGTTGATTCCCAGCGACACATTTTCAAAAAGCGCTTTGTCGGCAAAGGCTCTCGATACATTTTCAACACTCAAATAATTCATGGAAATTCAATCTGGAATAGTTTGCAAAAGTACGTCATTTCGATCCTTTATAGGTTATGAATTTGATGACTCGCGTTCCCTCGCGAGAACTCTCGTAACGACCAACGGATTGACAGTTGACGGATGGCGATTTTTTAATAATTAGGAATAGCCGCTAATACAACTAAATACTCATAAGTTTCCATATAACTCAACTTTTAGATTATATTTGTCTTTTAGGGATCAGATAATCAAACGCAATGAAACCGAAATTTGAAGTTGTTTTCCTTGAGCAGGCAATTGACTTTATGTCCAAACTGGACGCCAAGGCGAAAAAGAAAATTTATTACAATTTGGATAAAGCGAAATTACAAAATGACCCAAAACTGTTTAAGAAACTGACGGATGATATTTGGGAATTCCGAACGCTTTACCAAGGATTTCAATATCGACTTTTTGCGTTTTGGGATAAAACAGACAAATCTGAAACGCTTGTGTTATCGACACACGGAATTATAAAGAAGGTTAGTAAGGTAACAAAAGCAGAAATTGAGAAAGCGATGAAAATCAGAGCAGAATATTTTGAACAATAAATAAAAGTCATGGAAACAAAAAACGAAAAAATGAAAATGATGACCCTTGACCAAATGAAGGACCAAGATATTGGAAAGATAGGAACAGTTGAACGTGACAAATATGAATTTGACCTACGAATGGAAGTTCTCGGCGATATGATAAAGTCTGTACGAAAACAAAGAAAACTAACCCAAGAACAACTCGGCGAACTGATAGGCGTTCAAAAATCGCAAATCTCAAAACTTGAAAGAAATACAAAAAATGTAACTATTGAAACGATTTTGAAAGTGTTCAGAGCATTAAAAGCGGATGTTAAATTTACCGTGGAAATGAACGAATTTGAATTTAAGATGGCGTAAAAGTACCACTGGAAAGTCCGTTTATAAGAACATCCATCTCTTATCTACCCTCGGAGCGAAGAGGATACATTCTACTCCATTTCAGTTTTAAAGTGCGATTTTCACTTCTGCTTTCTTCCCTTTGGGAAGATGCCCAACGGGCAGATGGGTTGGAACATGCTAAAGATTTTCAACCAGAAACCCACCTAACCCATCACATCTTGTTTCCTCTGCCGGAGGAAATGCCGAAGGCAAAGGAGGCCTGCGCCCTGTTTTTATTTTTCGTTTTATTTTTTATTCGGAGGAAATGTCGAAGACAAAGGAGGCCAGCACCTGAGTAATTGATTTTGATTTTCATTTTGTTTTTATTTTTATTCAGGAGGAAAGACCGAAGAAAAAGAGAATTTGATCCAGGTTGAATTTCAATACAAAAGAAGATCCTGAACAAACCACATCTCGACTTTCGCTCGATATGATTATGGGATTTGTAATATTTGAGAATGTCTCAAGACCCAGCAATCCCATCACATCTTGTTTCCTCTGCCGGAGGAAATGTCGAAGACAAAGGAGGCCAGCGCATGAGTAATTGTTTTTGATTTTCATTTTGTTTTTATTCTTATTCAGGAGGAAATACCGAAGAAAAAGAGAGTTTGATCCAGGTCGAATTTCCTAACAAAGAAAACCCTGAACAAACCACATTTCGACTTTCGCTCGATATGATTATGAGATTTGTAATATTTGAGAATGTCTCAAGACCCAGCAACCCCATCACATCTTGTTTCCTCTGCCGGAGGAAATGCCGAAGGCAAAGGAGGCCTGCGTCCAGTTTTTATTTTTATTTTTCGTTTTCTTTTTATTTTTACTCAGGAGGAAATGTCGAAGGCAACGACGGATTGATCCAGAGCAGATTTCGATGCCAAAGAAAACTTTGAACAAACCACATTTCGACTTTCGCTCGATATGATTATGGGATTTGTAATATTTGAGAATGCCTCAAGACCCAGCAACCCCATCACATCTTGTTTCCTCTGCCGGAGGAAATGTCGAAGACAAAGGAGGCCTGCGCAAGAGTAAATACCAATCTTTCTGCCCAATTGAATTTCACAAGAAGAACACTATAACAAGTAACTTCCACAAAAACCAACTTGCAATCGATCAATCAGTTACTGTGAGATTTCTCATTTTTTTAAAATGAAACAAGTGAATTAAGCTTTCGCGAAAGCGAACTCAATACACATAGTGAAACAACGACTTGATAACACGGACTATTCTCAATGGGTAAACTATTACAAAAAGCCTCAATATTATAGGAAAGTGAATTAAGCTTTCGCGAAAGCGAACTCCTTCTCCATAAGGCAACAAAAAATAAAATGGCAAAAGGTGCCATTCCGCATTAAATGCGGAATCTCCTGTCGCAAGTTGATAACTTAATAACACGTATTCCAACTTTTATTTCCAGCACTAATTTTCAGAGCTGTGTTCATTTTAGCGCCGTTTTAAGTTTAGGCTAGGCTATCAATTAAGATAATTTTATATTTACCGCTTATACAAACGAGAATATGCGTAAAGCAACGCTGGTTATGATTGTGGGAATGTTGCTGATGACCGCTTCCTGCATCCCGGTTTCCAAAATTACGTATCTGCAAGAATCCAAGTCTAATGTAGCGGATACGCTGATGACCGCGAGACGACTGCAGCCGCCATACCGACTGCAGGTCAATGATGTGCTCAATATAACGATGACCAACAGCCCTGATCCCAGACTGGAAGAATTGTTTTCTGGAACTACTGGAGAAGCAGAGGCTGGAGCGGGAACTGCCGGTTATGGGGTGGATTTGCGTGGTGATATTCGACTGCCAGAGATAGGAAACGTAAAAGCCATAGGGCTCACTACCGATGAACTGCAGGAAAAACTAAAGGAGATTATCCTTGAAAAATATGTAAAGGAGGAAACGGAATTGTTTCTGACCGTAAAACTTTCGGGAATTTCCTACACGATGGTGGGCGAGGTGAGTGGTTCTGGTCTGAATACTGTCCAACGGGAACAGGTCAATATTATTGAGGCAATTGCAGATAGCGGTGGCGTACCGGTTACCGGAGATCTAACAGCGGTAAAAATTATACGAAATTATCCCGATGGGGTAAAGGTTCACAAACTGGATCTGACTGATCTGGACGTGGTGTATTCTCCTTATTATTATATCCAGCCTAATGATATGATCGTGGTGGATCCACTGCCACAAAAAGTTATAGGAACTGGAACTACTGGGTTGAGCACTTTTGGTACGATTGTTACCGTGCTTAGTGCACTGGTGACCTCGATTTTATTATTTACGCGACTGTAGATGGAAGAAGAAAAGGAAGTTAGCGCATTATCAGGCATCTTTGATGTCAAGCAGTTTCTGCAAAAATTGTTGGGGCTGTGGTGGTTGTTTTTGCTGTGCATGATTATAGGACTTGCGTATGCCTATTATAAAAACCAATTCATACAAACATATTTTCAGGTAGATTCCCTGATCAGTATCAAGGACAATACAAACCCTTTGTTTACTAGTAATCAGAGTTTGACTTTTAATTGGGGTGGCACGACGGATAAGGTGACTACCGCCATCACCCAATTCAAATCGCGATCTCATGCAGAACATGTCGTGGACCGGCTGCAGTTTTATGTGAGTTATATCAAGGAAGGCGATTACTACAATAAGGACGCCTACAAACAGACTCCGTTTTTTGTGTATGCAGATACCAGCGCGGCACAACTGTACCAGCAGGATATCCGAATCAAAGTATTGGATCAAAAAAAGTTTGAGATGAGTGCCAGTTTTGGTGGGGACACCGCCAGCGGTTTTGACTATAATGCTAAAGAAAATGTAACCGTTAGCGTCCCACAGGGCGAGTGGAAACAGGAATTCAATTTTGGTGAAAAAATAGATCTGCCGTTCTTCAAAGGAACCATTGACAGGCGAGCCGAAACCATTGGAACCGGCGAATGGTTGATTCGGTTTGAAGATTATTGGGCTACCGTCATGGGTTACAAAGGAATCAGTGTAAGCCAGCAGCCGGAAGGATCTTCTATTCTCGCTATGAGCCTGCAGGGACGTAACAAACAACGGTTGATTGATTATATCAACAACAGCTGTGAGGTTTTGGTAACCGAGGAACTGCGCAAGAAAAACAAGTATGCCGTCAGTACCATCGAATACATCGACAGCAGTTTACAAAAGCAAAGCGCGCTGCTGAAAGAATCGGAATCGGAGTTAGAGGCGTTTCGTGGGAACAGCCAGTTGGTCGATGCCGCAAGTCAGAATACCGATTTCAATGACAAACTCACTGGTTTTGAGATCCAAAAGAGAGATTTACTCAATCGCATCAATTATTACGAGAGTCTGGAAACCTATTTGCAGCGAAAATCAGATTATACCGCCATCCAGGCGCCGTCTGTTGTGGGTATTTCAGAAGGAAGTATCGGGCAGTATGTAGGTCAACTGGTTCAGCTTTCGCAAGAGCGAAAAAGAAGAGAATCCACTCTAAAACCAGATGCTCCCGTATTTAGAGATCTAGACCGACAAATTGATGCAGTAAAAACAGTGATTTATGAAAATATCACCAGTTCTACCGCATTGCTCAACAGCGAGCTGGGCGGGATCAATCGGGAAATTAATAAACTGGATTCACAAATCAAGAGCTTGCCTAAGGAACAACAGGAATTTCTAAAGATTCAGCGGCAGTTTGATATTACCCAGCAAGCCTACAACGTATTTCAGGCAAAACGTGCCGAAGCCGAGCTGGTAAAAGCCGCAAACGTATCTGACGTTTATATCATTGATGCTGCCAAGGATACCGGTCAGGGCGGGAGCAGCCGCGATAGTAATATTAATTACTTAATGGCGCTGCTGGTAGGAATTGCGATTCCCGTGACAGCTGCCTTTATTCTAACGCTGCTGGACAGCTTTATCCATACGCCCAAAGAGTTGGAGAATTTATCTCCCGTGCCTTTGATAGGCGTGATAGGCCAGACCAGTCAGGTGAGCAATCTAGTGGTGTATGAGCAACCTAGATCATCAGTGGCAGAAGCTTTTAGAGGCCTGCGCTCCAGCCTTCATTTTATTTATAATCAGGAGGCCGTTCAGGATTCCAGGACCATTATGGTGACCAGTAGTGTGAGCGGCGAGGGGAAGACATTTACCAGTATCAATCTCGCTTGTATTTTTGCATTGAGTGGGAAACGCACCCTTTTGGTAGGGATGGATTTGAGGAAACCCAAGATTTTTGACGACTTCAATCTGGACAATGATCTGGGCGTTTCTAATTATCTGGTGAAGGATGCGACGCTCAACGAAATTATTAAATCTTCAGGGATCGAGAATCTCGACATCATCCTTTCTGGCCCGGTGCCTCCCAATCCCAGCGAACTCATACTGACCACCAGGGCGGGAGATATGCTGGAAGAACTGCGCAAGAATTATGATTATATCATTCTGGATACACCGCCACTGGGGCTAGTTTCTGATGCTATGGAAATCTCTAAGCATGCAGATGCGTCCCTATATGTCGTGCGTCAGGGCTATACTAAAAAAGGAATGCTGGACATTATCAACGATAAATACATCAAGGGAGAATTGGGCAACGTGAGTTTGCTGTTCAACTATTTTAACGACCGCGCCCGTTATGGTTATGGATACGGCTACGGTTATGGCGCGTACGGGAATGGCTATCATGAGAATGAAGCTCCCAAGACTGCTGCGTATCGTTTAAAGAATCAGATCAGGAAATTGTTCCGTCGCAAGTAATAACGCTTTCGCGAAAGCGGAACTAAAAAGATTCCTGTCTGCACGGGAAGTAACTATGAGTGAGGAAGAGTGGTTGTATGAGATCAAACCGAAGGCCAAGTTTATCGACCTGAATCTGGCCGAAATCTGGCGCTATCGGGATTTGATGGTTTTGTTCGTCAAGAGAGACGTGACAACGGTTTACAAACAGACCATTCTGGGGCCTTTATGGTTTATTATCCAGCCACTATTTACTAGTGTGATATTCACGCTTATTTTTAATGAGGTGGCGGGTATTGATAATGGAGAAATCCCCAATTTTTTATTCAATCTTACTGGGGTAACCCTATGGAATTATTTTAGGGATTCGCTAGATAGTACGAGCAAGACCTTCACATCAAACGCCAGCCTTTTTGGCAAGGTATATTTCCCACGAGTGATCGTGCCGTTTTCAAGGACAGTATCGGGAATGCTTACGTTTTGGATACAGTTTGTGATCTTGATTATTTTCTATGTATTCTACGCGATAAAGGGCATGGACGTGAGGCCGTCTATCTGGTTGCCCGCAATCCTGTTACTACTGGCGGGAGTCATCATGCTGGCTATGGGATTGGGAATGATATTAAGCGCCTTTACCACGAAATACCGCGATCTTACCATTCTTATTGGTTTTGGTCTCAATTTATTGATGTACATAAGTGCGGTCATGTATAGCTTGGATGAGGCTCGGGATAAGTTGAAAGAATATTACTGGGCGGTAGAGTGGAATCCCATTGCCCATATCGTGGAGAGTTATCGCAGCCTGTGGTTTGATACACAACCCGTGTATTGGGCCGGCATTATCATTGCCCTAGCAGTAGGTTCAGTTGCCTTTGTCATAGGTCTGATCATTTTTAATAAAACGGAAAAGACGTTTATAGATACGGTATAATGGCAAGTGATATTCGATTGTACTGGTGGAGTGAGATTTTTATCCAAAAAAAGTGTAGGGAGAACTACGGCGATTTGCTGGGTAAATATCTGGCGGAGAAGATTTCTGGTAAAAATGCAACTTGGGTAAGAGCCAGTAAGTTCTATATTAAAAACGTGTGGCAACCGGTTTACGTTACTATTGGCAGTATTTTGGAACACGTGGGTCGCCATTGCATCGTGTGGGGTAGTGGTATCAACCATAGGGATTCCCAAATTGCCAATGCTACCTTTATGGCGGTAAGGGGTCCGCTTTCGCGAAAGCGTTTACTCGACCTGGGCTACAATTGTCCTGAGGTTTACGGCGACCCTGCCTTATTGCTGCCACGGTTTTACCAACCAAAAGGGCAGAAGCAGTTCAAACTGGGCATTATACCACACATAAGTGATTACAAACAGGTGAGCGAGATGTACAATGGATCGCAAGGTATCAAGGTCATTGATTTTAATACCAACGATATTGAGCAAACGACGGATGAACTGTGTTCCTGTGAGCAGATTATTTCTTCCTCACTGCATGGCGTGATTGTCGCGCATGCCTATGGGATTCCAGCAGTACAGGTTCAGTTCTCGCATAGAATATATGGTGATGGTGTGAAGTACCACGATTATTTCCTATCGGTTGGATTAGCCGCCTACAATCCCTACTTTGTGGAAGAATTTTGCGACAGGGATTTTTGGGTTAATTTTATCGAAGAGCATCCCCATAAATTGCCCAACGCAACAAACGTGGAAAAACTGCAAAACGGATTAATGGATGCCTGTCCATTTAAAGCTGAAAGATCATGAGTGACGTTATTCTAAAGATAGAGAACCTTTCCAAACAGTACCGGCTGGGTAACGTGGGGACAGGCACGCTATCCCATGATCTCAATAGGGCGTGGGCAAAAGTACGCGGGAAGGAAGATCCATACTTGAAGATAGGTGCGGTAAATGATCGCGGTGCCACGGCAAGCTCTGATTACGTTTGGGCATTAAAGGATATCAACTTTGAAGTCAAGCGAGGAGAGATCCTGGGAATCATAGGTAAGAATGGTGCGGGAAAATCTACTTTATTAAAAATCCTGTCGAGAGTCACGAGTCCCACAACGGGAAGCATTAAAGTAGGTGGCCGTATGGCCAGCCTGCTAGAGGTAGGCACGGGAATGCACCCAGAGTTGACCGGCAGGGAAAATATTTATTTGAATGGCGCCATTATGGGCATGACCAAAGCAGAAATTTCATCTAAAATTGACGAAATCGTAGAGTTCTCCGGTTGCCAGATGTACATTGACACGCCGGTTAAACGTTATTCCAGCGGTATGGGCGTGCGACTGGGGTTTGCCGTGGCGGCATTTTTAGAACCCGATATTTTAGTAGTGGATGAGGTGCTCGCTGTAGGTGATGCCGAGTTTCAAAAGAAGGCGATTGGGAAGATGCAGGATATTTCAAATACTAGGGGTAGGACGGTGCTTTTAGTTAGTCACGACATGAAGACTATAGAAAAATTAGCTTCACGTTGCGTATTGCTGGAAAATGGGGTTATTAAATCGGTTGGCGAGACATCTTCTATAATTAATCTGTACTTGGATGGCTCAATTCTAGGACAAACATCGAAAGTCTACAAAGAAAATACTGGAAATGACTTTGCCTGCATAAAAGAGGTTAAGATTATAAATAGTAACAAAGTTATTGAAGGAGATTTTGAGGTCAGTGAAGATATTTTTATAAAAGTCACCTATTTAGATACAGGAAAGTTTAGTTCTAATGTAACATCGATAATCCATATAATTAACGAGCGTGGAGAAACTATATTTGCATCAAATGATTATGAGGATAAAAACTGGGACAAAATAGAAAGGAATAATACTACAATTGATAGCGTTTGCAAAATCCCAAGCTATTTTTTAAAGGAAGGAACTTACACGGTTTTAATTGCTTTAGGAAGTTATAATCCAAACTTAATCCATTTTATTGAAAAAGCCGCTTTGACGTTTAGAATAATAAATAACCCATCTGTGGAAAAGGGGTATTATAATGTCTCTATAAATTGGCCTGGAATCATTAGGCCTCGATTAACGTGGAATGTAAAACGAGCTTCATGAAAGGTTATACTAGGTTGAAGCGTATTTTTCAAAAAGTAGGTTTTATTAAAACAAGTAAGCCTATTCCAAAATTTTATACTCAAGAAATTTTTTCAAATAAACCTTTTCAAATAGGTCAAAAAACCTATGGATTTCCAAGAGTGATGTTTGCTAATAAATCTGCAAATCTTGTTATAGGAAGTTATTGCTCTATTTCTGAAGGTGTTACTATTTTTTTAGGTGGTAATCACCGACCCGATTGGATAACAACCTATCCATTTGGTAGCTTACATAAATATTATCCTGATGATAAAAATATAGAAGGGCATCCCAGTACAAAGGGTGATGTAACTATTGGTAATGATGTTTGGATCGGATATGGAGCTACAATATTATCTGGTGTATCTGTTGGTAATGGAGCTATATTAGGCGCTCATTCCGTTTTAACTAAGAATATTGGAGATTACGAAATTTGGGCTGGAAATCCTGCGAAGTTTATAAAAAAGCGATTTCACGATGATCAAATCAAAGCTCTTACCAAAATACAATGGTGGAACTGGAATGATAATAAAGTGAAAGAATCGATTCTTGACTTATGCTCAAATGGTATAGATGAATTTATTAAGAATAATTATGTTGAGTAGCATTATAAATAGATTAAAAGGAATAAAATTGGCTCTTAAAAAGTCAGACATATCTTCTACTTACTTACTAGGTTCTAAATACAAGGATAGTAGCCATTATAAAGATGGTCAAAAAGCTAATTTAATACAAAATTCGAGTATCGTTAAAAGGCACGAGATTATAAATTTTTTACTTAAAAAAAGGCAAAATCCACTCTATTTAGAAATAGGAGTAAGAAATCCGAATGACAACTTCAACCTAATTAGATGCGATCAAAAATATGGAGTTGATCCAGGTCTAGAATTTGGTTCAAACCCTGTAGAGTTTAGAATAACCAGCGATATGTTCTTTGAGAAATTATCTAACGGTGATTTATTAAATACTTCCATAAAATTTGACATTATTTTTATAGATGGGCTTCATCAAGCAGACCAAGTAATGCGGGATATTAAAAATTCATTGAACTATCTTACTGATGATGGGTTTGTTATTTTACATGATTGCAATCCACCTACAGAGTTTCATGCTTCTGAAAATTATGGGTTTGTTTTATCTCCTTCTATGGGTGCATGGAATGGCACTACTTGGAAAGCATTTGTAGAGATAAGAAAAGACAAATCAATAAATTCCTGTTGTATCGATACCGATTGGGGAATAGGTGTCATAAATAAATCAGTAAAGCTATTTCCTACATCTACGGTAAGTAACCCCTTTTTTGAATATCATATTTTTGCAGAAAAAAGAAAAGAATCTTTAGGTTTAATTTCTTATAAACAATTCAAAAATTATTTCAAACATTAAAAGCCTATCTGTCATAATTGTCAATTACAACACTCCCGATTTAGTCAAGCAAGCTATTGAATCAATATATGAATTTGTTAAAGGCATTCAATTTGAGATTATAGTAATTGATAATGCTTCAACAAAAGGAGATATTAAAAAAGTTGTACAAGATTTTAAGGTAGTTGTGCTTATTGAGAATAAGGAGAACTTAGGTTTTGGTAGAGCTAATAATTTAGGATTCAAATCTTCAATAGGGGAATATGTTTTTCTTTTAAATTCAGATGCTTATTTAATCGATAATTCTTCAATTCCTAAGATGATCCAATACTTGGAACAACATCAAAATGTTGGCATAGTTGGACCTAATTTCATAAAAGAAAACGGTTCAAAAGCTTATGCCTATGGTAATTTATTAAAAATTAGAAAAGTATTAAGTGACATCGGACTATTTACAATCTCGAATAAAAATATCGACAATTATGCTACTTATAAAGTGTCTGATAGTTTGATGCCAAAGGAGGTAGGATATTTAGCTGCTGCAGGTATAATAATTAAAAGATCTGTAATCGAAAAGCTTGGTTTATTCGACCCCAAATTTTTTCTTTATTTTGAGGACATGGAATTAGGCTGGCGTTATAAAAAATACGGTTATAAAAGTATAATTCTTCCAAAAGCAACTATCGTACATTTAGGAGGAGAATCCACAACAGAAAAAAGTGAATATTTGCAAAAGCTTATCGTAGAAAGCAAAAGTTATTATTTAAAAAAGACCTTGAATGTTTTCCAGTATCACTTCCTGAAAATTGTCGATTTATCATACATTTCAATAAAATATTTTAATCGAAAATTGAAACTTTTTTTAAAGAATTAGTTAAACGCTTATATTGCAGTCAGTAATAATTTCTATCAAAACAATGCCCACAACCCTAATTACTGGAGCCGCAGGAAATGTAGGAAGTTCTCTATGCCACTATCTTTTAAAGTATGGTCATCATGTAGTTGCTGTAGATAATTTAAGTACGGGTTCACTTGATAAAATTCCTTTTGAAAAAAATCCGTTTTTTACTTTTATCCAAGCAGATGTAAATGACTATCACGTGTTATCCCATATTATGTGTTCTCGCACTATCGATTATGTATTTCATTATGCAGCTATGGTGGGAGTACAACGCACGCTGGATCACCCCATTATGGTGCTTAACGATATTGACGGAATTAAAAATATTCTTGAACTTTCCAAAAATACGGGTGTTAAGAAAGTTGTTTTCTCCTCGAGCTCTGAGGTTTATGGTGAGCCGGTAAGCCTTCCACAAATAGAAAATGAGACACCGCTTAATTCTAAGTTGCCCTATGCCGTAGTTAAAAACGTCGGCGAGGCCTATGTTCGATCCTATTATCAGCAATATGGTTTGGAGTACAACATATTTAGATTCTTCAATACCTATGGACCGCAGCAAAGTGTAGATTTTGTGATCCCAAAACTATTGGAACAAGCATTGAATAACGAGGATATAACAATTTATGGTGATGGAGAACAATCGCGTACATTTTGTTACATTGATGACAACATTGAAGCATGTTATAAAATATTTCAAGACGATGCGTTGAGCAACGATGTTTTTAATATAGGGAGCGATGTAGTTTTTACAGTAAGAGAGCTGGTCGACGTTATAATAAAAGTAACTGCCAGTTTATCTACCGTTGTTCACTTGCCAGCTTTAAAAGAGGGGGATATGACCAGAAGGCAGCCTGATATTTCTAAAATGCGAGCCGTTCTCGATAGAGACCTGATAAATCTAGAATCTGGAATCCAGAAACTTTTAGATCATAAAAAGCATGCGTAAAGGAGACAATAAATCTCGCAAGGTGCTGGTGGAAAAAAATGTGAGCCAGCATCGCGTTCTTATTCCCGTTTACATTCCCCACGAGAAAGATTATTACAAAGATGCTTTTGAGATTTTTAAACTTTGTCTGCAAAGTATAAAAAGAGAATCTGTCTCGGTAACACCCATAACCGTTGTCGCAAATGGTTGCAGCCAAGAAATTCATGACAAGCTTTTACAGTTTATACCACAAGGTCTCATCGATGAGCTTTTTATAGAAACGAAGCAACTGGGAAAGATCAATAGCCTGCGCAAGGCAATCAAGGCAAGTGAGGAAACCTATTTAACGATAAGCGATGGTGACGTTCTTTTTTTAAATGGTTGGGATAGTGAAGTAGCTAGAGTCTTTACCGCTTTCCCTCATGCTACCGCTGTTGCGCCCGTGCCTATTCATAAAACATTCAATCAATATGTTTCTAATATTTGGTTTGATCATATGTTTTCCGGTAAACTTGCTTTCGCGAAAGCGGAAAACCCGGCCGCATTGGAAAAATTTGTGCAAAGTATAGGCTGGCCTTATCTTGAGGACCACTAAAAACTGGAACTGTTAAGCCTTAAAGCTAAAAATGGAACAATAGCCGTAGTAGGTTGCAGTCATTTTTGCACGACCTATCGCAGGGAAGTGTTTAAGTTTGCACCTGGGGAACCGACTCAATTTGCCTTAAGTGGTGATAGTGAGAAAAAGTATTTAGATCTACCGACTATACGGGCAAATGGTTACCGTCTTTCTACAGCTGGAAATTATGCCTACCATTTGGGTAATGTTCTGGAACCTTGGATGAAACAAGCGTTTGATGAAGTAAAGCAAAGAGATGAAGTTATTGTACAATGGCCTCAGAAAAGGCGACTTGACAAATCCAAGTTTGGATATTTTATTAAAAACAGATTTTTTAAAAAATTATTGAGTAATCCTTATATCTACAATATGGCCCTGCGCAAATTTGGCTTGAGGAAGGAATGGGAGAAATATTATTTTAAATGAATAGGATCCTTATATTCTCATCACTTTGTAAATCCAAGGATATCCTGGAACTTACCATACCTTCATGGATAGGAATGGAGAAAGGAAATCTTGATGTAGAAATATTGCTTTACAATGACAATAGGGATGCAGATGCTTTTGCATACGTAGATTCTTTGCCTGAAAAGCATTCTTCCATAACTGTTGTTGATGGCTGGTTTAATGAAGAGTCAACGTATAAGAATCACAATTGGACATTAGACCAAGTAGACCGCATTATCCATATCAAAAATCGGGTTTTAGAATTAGCACAAGAAAATAAATATGATGCCGTTTTTTTGATTGATGCAGATCTAGTACTTCATCCAAAAACGCTGCTTCATTTAGAAAGCTTAAAAAAAGATTTTGTCTTTGAGATATTTTGGACTGTTTTTACCGATCAACTGTTTGCGAAGCCTAACTGCTGGGATGTTCATTCATGGAGTTACCATAACGCACAGAGTATACTGAGACTCAAGGAAGCCGGCACCTATCAAATAGGCGCTGGTGGTGCGTGTACCTTATTGTCTAGCAATGCAATCAATGCAGGCGTTAACTTTGAAAAAATAAACAATTTATCATATGGCGGTGAGGATCGACATATTTGTACCCGGGCGGAGGTGCTAGGTTTCCCGATATTTGTAGATACTTTTTTTCCTGCATTTCACATTTTTGAGAAAAACCTACTCAAAAATGCCAAAGATTGGATATCATTAGAGTATTCACGAGAATATTTTGACTCTTGGCTGGATCAATCGTGGGAAGACCGTGTTATTCAAACACATCAAAAAGAAGTGCCGTCTAAGCCAAAAAATGAATTTGATAGGATAAGAAAGGCTCTGTACAAGGCTAAAAGAGCATACATTAACTATATGCGCTATAATTAGTGATAAATCAGGTTCATAAATGCCACAATTAAAAATCCTCATTATAGCAGACACGCTAGACGAACAAGCCAGTAGTGGTGGTAAAGCTAGTATGGCATTAGTTAAAGGATTTGTGGAACAAGGTTATAAAATTAAAGTGTACCACTACTCTAGAAAAGAGCTCGAAATTGAGGGGATACAATTAATTTCAATATGCGAAAAAAGAAGTACTCTATCTTACATTAAAGCGAAAAGCCAATTACTCTTTCAACGATGGACGGGAAAAAATATCAATTCATGGATAGAGTGTAGAAAAGGATTTTCTTACACTCATGATTATGATGTAGAAAGTATCAAATATGCGGTTAATCAAGAGTCGCCTGAAAATTACGATTACATATTGACTCTTAGTTATGCGAGTAGTTTTAGGGCACACAAGGCCATTCTACAAATTCCTCACTGGCATAAAAAACTGTTGTCATATGTCCACGACCCCTATCCTATGCACAGTTATCCACGACCCTACGACTGGGTAGAGCCTGGACATCAATTTAAGCGGGATTTTTTTATTGATCTATTTGAAAAGTCTGCGCACATACTCTATCCCAGTAAATTACTGGCGGCATGGATGGAAAGTTATTACCCCACGGGAAAGGGAAAGTCAGTGGTATTGCCCCATTTGATGATTGATGGTTTGAAAAACACGGGTGATTATCCACAGTACTACCATCCAGATAATTTTAACCTGCTTCATGCGGGATCACTCATGAGCGCTAGAAACCCAATGGGGGTAGTTGAAGCCTTCACTTTGTTTTTAAAGGAAAACCCCACCGCATTACAGGAGGCAAACCTTGTTATTGTAGGTGGAGCGTCGGTTTTTCATACAGAGCTGGAAGGTATTGCTAACGAATTACCCCAATTGACTCTAAGTCCAGGAAAGGAAGATTTTCAACGTACTTATAATATGCAGCAACAGGCAGCGGTCAATATCGTACTAGAAGCGAAAGGACCGACCAGCCCATTTTTACCGGGTAAAGTGTCGCATTGTATCGCTGCAGATAAACCTATACTATTATTGGGGCCCTATTACAGCGAGACGCGCCGGCTTTTAGGCAATGACTATCTTTACTGGGCAGAAATTGATGACGTTGAAAAAATTAAAAACTATATTTTATGTCTTTATAATGACTGGAAAAAGGATAGGACAACAGCTGTTTTAAATCGACCAGATTTAATGGAGTACTTTAGCAGCAGGAGCATTTGTAAAGTTTTCGAACATATAAAATCAGAGCAAATCAACGATTAATTATCCCGTTTTTATGAAGAAGATCTTAATGGTAATAGGTACTAGGCCAGAAGCAATTAAAATGGCACCTGTAATTAGAGAGATAGAATTACATCCAAAGGATTTTGAGCTGCATATTTGTGTGACTGGGCAACATCGCTCCATGCTAGACCAAGTACTGTTTTTTTTTCAAATAAATCCACATACGGATTTAGATCTCATGGAACCAAATCAGTCTCTCGCATCGCTTACGGCTAAGCTAATGACAGGTTTGTCAAACATTGTAAAAGAGTTTGCACCAGACATTGTTATGGTGCATGGTGATACAACAACTGCCATGGTCGCATCATTGGCAGCTTTTTATGAACAGAAAAAAATAATGCATATAGAAGCTGGCTTGCGAACTCATACTATAGAGTCACCATTTCCTGAAGAGGCAAACCGTCAAATTATTTCAAGACTAGCTAGTTGGCATATGACGCCTACGAGTTTAGCGCAACTTGCATTACTTAAGGAAGGAGTGAAACCAGAAATGATACGGGTGACTGGAAATACGGTCATAGATTCCCTTAATCTTGGTTTAAAGATTATTGAAGACTCGGGAAGTTTGAAATTATTGCAATTCAAAAAGCAAATAAGTAGCGGTAGAGTTATTCTGGTAACAAGCCACCGTCGGGAAAATCAGGGACAGGGAATTATTGAGATTTGTCAGGCACTTAAAGCAATTGCTTTACAAAATCCTGATATTCAAATCGTGTTCCCGGTACATCTTAATCCCAAAATAATAGATACTGTTAAGGATCAATTAAAAGGAATTCGGAATATTTTACTTATTGAGCCATTGGATTACGAGCGTTTTTTATGGTTAATGCAGCATAGTTATTTAATAATTACGGATAGTGGTGGGATACAAGAAGAGGCACCATCCTTAAATAAGCCAGTTTTAGTTATGAGGGAAGAAACGGAACGACAGGAAGCTGTCGACTGCGGTGCCGTTATTCTTGTGGCTAATAAGAAAGAGAGAATCGTCAATGAAACCCAACGGTTGCTGGATGATGATGAGTTATATCAACGCATGGCTGGCGCGACAAATCCATATGGCAATGGAACGGCAGCAAGGCAAATAATTGATAGTCTTAAAAAGATAGTATAAACAAAAAATTATTATGATTTCTATTATCATTCCTGTTTATGATAGGGCTACTTTAATCTTAGAGACCTTGAAATCTATATCTGCTCAAACTTATACTAATTGGGAGTGTATTATAATTGATGATCAGAGTGCAGATGATACTGTGAAAGTTATAACTAACTTTATAAAACTTGATAAGAGATTTAAAATCTATCTTGGAAAAAAAAAGGGGGCAAGTGCATGTAGAAATTACGGAATCAGTAAATCATCAGGAAATTTTATTCAGTTTTTCGATAGCGATGATATCATGCATCCAAAACATTTAGAATTAAAGATTTCAGTTATTGAAGATTTTGACTTTACAATTTGTAAAATTCGAGGTTTTCGAAATGATTTTTGCGAAGATTATTTTGAAAAAGATATCGTAAAAGATGTTGATTACCCAAAGGATTCATTTAAGTCATTTGCAATCGGAAGTTTTCATATGTGTATGGTACTCCCATTATGGCGTAGTTCTTTTTTAAAGCAATTTTTACCCATAAGAGAGGATTTAAACGTTTTGGAAGATCGAGAGCTTCACGCAAGAATATTATATACAAATCCCAAGTTTAAGATTATAAATAGAACTTTAATTTACTACAGAAGGGATTGTATTTCTATCACAAATAATTTTTTTAAGGATATTGATTATGGTCTTGAGGCCTTTTTAAATGCATTGAAAACAGTTCTTTCATTACGCAGCGATGACGAAATAAGACTTGGTATTCTTAAAAAAACATTAGGCTTTTTTAGACAAGCCCTAGTGGAGGGTAATTTCAGCGCAGCGAGTAGATGTCTGAAATTTACAACCCAACAAAAATTATGGTATTCCAATACTCTAAAGTTAAAGTTAATAAGGATATTATTTTTTTTTAGAGTTTTAAAAATCCTAAAAAGAGGTGAAACACGTTTTAAGTTTTTATTCAAAATTTGAAGTTGAATAATAATTAATCATTATATGATACCAAATATTACCGTAATTATACCTAATCGCAATCGCAACTTAAAAACTGTGAGCAGGACGCTTGACTCTATAAAGCCACAGTTAAGCGAACATTTAAAAATTTACGTGGTTGATTATGGGAGCGAATTGAACTATCAGAGTGATTTAAAACATCTAGTTATGACTTATGGATCGATAGAATTAATTGAGTGCCCTACTCAAGGACAATTGTTTCATAAAACCAGGGCTATTAATTTAGTGTTGAAGCAGACTCTATCAAAATATTTCATGGTTCTGGATATGGATTGTATATGCCATCCAAATTTCTTTCAGATAGCATTAAGATTGGCTGAAAATGGTGATGTTGTCAATTTTCCATACGGTTATTTGTCAGAAAAGGAAAGCTTAAAAGATCAAAAATTCCAAGATTATGAAGTAAGATTTCCAAATAACATTACGGGTACAGCTATTTTTGAAACAAAAAAATTGTTAGAGATTAATGGTTTTGACGAAGTATTTCACAATTGGGGAGCGGAGGACGCAGATGCTTTCGCAAGATTGAAAAGAGCTGGTACTAACACGAACCTCTATCATGAGAAATTACTTTTATTGCATCAATGGCATTCAAAGACATACCGCCAAAAACAAAGTAAAGCCCCATTTCACAATAAGCTGGAAAAAATTAATCATAAGTATTTCGAGCTATCAAATAAGCTAAAAAGAATTAGGACCAATGAATCGCTAAATTGGGGAATACCGTTTAATTTAAAACATTATTCTTTGCTGAAAACACCTGACTTTAAGATTAACATTAACTCTAGTCAAGAGGAAATAGTTGCCTTAATATCGCAGTTGAATGAGTTTGACAGCTCTTCCATTGTTGAAGTAATTGTTACAAGTTTAAGTACAACATTAAAGGTAAAGGTTAAGATAAAATCACTTTTAGGTAAGAGACAACTAACTTATATAAGTTTGGAGAAAGCTAATGAGCTACTCTTGGAAAATATTATTTTAAGAAATAGAAATAAGCCTTATCACTATCAATTTGATAGAAGTCAAGACAAAATTATATTTAGAATTAATTTGATAAATCCTACGTGAAACTTAGAGGGGAATATTTCGATGTAGTTAACATTAACAAAAAATGAATGAAAACCCACAATGATATCCATGACTATTTTGTAAAAATTGAATCCCAATATCCCGTGGACTCATGGAGCATTAATGGTGTTGATATATGGCCCTATTTGAGGATCAAACTTTACTATCACTTAATTAATTTCATAGAACGAGAGTCACCAAATAAAGTTGTTAGTAGTTCTACCACAACTAGAAGAACTTTCAAACAAGTAATTGATCTAGCCAAAGATTACCTGTATTACCGTAAGAAAATATCTGAAAAGAAAAGAATCAATACAATTTTTCTAAGTATTAAGATGCATAGAGTTAATTACCAGGGTAGGTCATTCAACAGGTTTTTTGATAGTATGATCAAGGCTCATAATTTACAGGATCAGACCGCAACTATAGAGATGCAAGGAATAATAAAGAACTCGTTTAATTCAGAAAATTTAATTGACGGTGCAAGATTGTTAAACGGCTACAAAGCATATAAAAAAATCCTTAGATATTTTGGTGTCCAAACAATAAATTCAGACTGTTTTTATCTTAATAATTATGAGGAGTTTTTAAATCAGCTTAGGTGCCAATCTTGGTTTTCACCAAATTTGAATTTTCATGTGAATCATATGATTGAATGGTCAAACAAAATTATATCATATTCAGAATTATATTCCAAATTACTTAAAAGGCGATCAATAAAACGGATAATCGCTGTAAGTTATTATGGTTATGACGATATGGCGGCGGCTATTTTGGCATCTAACAACCTTAATGTTGAAACTATAGATTTTCAACATGGTCCACAAACTAATGTTCATATGGCTTATTCTAGTTGGAATAGGTTACCTGACAAAGGTTTCAACACAATGCCCAAAGTATATTGGAACTGGGATCAATTATCAAGTGATAATATTCAAAAATGGTGGGGTAGATCTGGTGGGACATTAGTTACAGGCCAGCCTTGGTTGGCATTCTTTAAGCAAAACATGATAAATATCAATAAATGTGATATTTTGTACACGTTACAAATTGTAAATAAAGGTAATATGATTCAATTTTTTTCGAAAGAAATATTGAATTTTATGAGGATAGAGCCTTTTATCTGGACTTTGCGAATACATCCCAGAAACCTCTCGCAGCTTGGTGCCATTGAAGATTTTTTAAAATTAAAATTAATTCCTAAATCAATATATAAAATTGAACTGCCTCAAAACTTTTCGTTGGTAGGCTCCCTCCAAAACTGTAGAATCCATATTACAAATTATTCGGGAAGCGTTATAGAGGCATGCCTTTTAAATAGACGGACAGTAATTATCGATAAAACTGGAAGTCTTTTTTTTGAAAACTATATTGATGGTGAATTAGTTCATTATGTTGATAAACATAATATTGAATTTAGGAAGGATATTCTGAAGATACTTGATCTAAATGATACAAATTTTTTCAATGAGGGATTAAATATTTTTAACCCAATTATTAAAACTAGTAAGAAGTGAAAATTTTATTTGTTTCAATGAATAATATTCACTTCCGGCGCTGGTCTGACCAGTTGCGGGATAGTGGTCATGAGGTGTTTTGGTTTGATATCTTGGATCAAGGCTATGCACCGTCTATGGACTGGATGAATCAGATAACGGGATGGAAGAAGGGCTTTTTGAAACGAAAAGGCAGGTCGTTTTTAAAGCGATTCTTTCCAATTCTTTACAGAAGTCTGGAAACAAGATTTGATATCCCTGTTGATGTCGCTTTTGCGAAAGCCTTACAAGATACTCAACCTGATTTAGTTCATAGTTTTGCGCTACAAATAGGTTGCCTACCTATATATCCTATTTTAAAGGAATACCCTGAAGTAAACTGGTTGTACAGTTCCTGGGGAACAGATCTTTTCAAACCTCAATTAATAGGTGTATCTAACCAGAAACTGAGATTAATTCTTGAGAGAGTAGATTATTTACTAGTTGATAATTACCGGGATTTTCGGATTGCAAACGATATGGAATTTAGAAATAAGTTTTTAGGTGTGTTCCCTGGAAATGGAGGTACGGACTTTAGTGACACTATAATTGAGTCAAAAAATAAAGTTGGTATCTTAATTAAAGCAAATCAAGATGTAGTTGGTCGTGGAGACTTAATAGCTCAGTCAATCTTTAACTTAAAAGAGCAGTTAACTGATATCCCAATCTATTTTGTAGGAGCTTCAAATCTCAAACTGTATGATCAACTAGGACAATGGCCTATGGTATCGATATTTAAAAGATCAGAATTATTAGATCAGCCTGAATTAAAAGAGATATATTCTAAATGCTTTCTTTATGTTGCAATAAGCTTGTCTGACGGTACGCCAAATATGTTAATTGAAGCGTTAGGTAATGGGCTTTACGCTATTCAATCAAATCCAGGAGATGCGCTTAATGAATTAATTGTAGAAGATATCTCGGGAAATTTATTGCCTACTAACGTATGTCAAGGGAGATTGGAAGAAGTTATTATTAATGCAATTCAAAAAAAATATGAAATAATAGATGAAATACACGAAGAATCAAAAAGAATTCAAGAAAAGTATGATACATCAAATTGGACTCTTTTAATCCATAATCTTTACAATGATATTGAAAAGGGTAATACATAAGTTAGGAAAGTTATTCAATATTCTTCCAGCAAATCAACGTGCTGAAAAAAGAAGAATAGCAAAACTTAGAATCAACAAATCATCAGACATAGAACGCTGGGTTAAAAATGAGGAGCTGCAAACGGAATGGAACTCTCGTACAATTTTGCTCGCAGATTATGTTGCTAAAGGCGCTAATGTGATTGAGTTCGGTGCTGCTAACGGTGCGCTAAAATTAATTTTAGATAATAAAGCTACATATCAAGGCGTCGATATAGTAGCTAGAGATATAGAATTTTTAGTCTGTGACCTTAATTGGCAACCTATCAATATTGAATTGTCAGAGTACGATACGGTAATCCTGAGCGGTGTTTTTGAATATGTTTACGATATTTCATATGTTCTAAATTATTTTTTTGATCAAAATATTAAACATGTATTTTTTTCTTATGCCTGTTCAGATATAAGTAGGGAAGATCGATTGCTGAATGGTTGGTTGAGCGACTTTAAACAGGTTGAAGTTGTAAGTATAATTACTGATTCTGGATTTGAAATTGAAGAAACTATAGATTGGAAAGATCAGAAGTTATTCATTTGTCATCGCGTTAAATAAACAAGCACGTAACTTTCCCTAAATTTGCTTGCAACCCAACCATTATGAAATCCATAGGATTTATCCCATTACGCAAAGGCTCCAAAGGCATACCCGGCAAGAACAAAAAGAAATTGCTGGGCAGACCTCTTTTTTGTTGGGTGCTGGGGGAAGCGATTGCTTCAAATCTGGATGAAATATTTATTTATACAGATGATGATGAAATTATCGCTTTTATACACCAGGAATACCACTGGACAGATAAGGTAACTGCCCTAAAACGCAGTGCAACAAGTGCGAGTGATGACGCCAGTACAGAATTTGCCGTGCTGGAATTTCTAGATAACAAAAAGCTGGAATTTGACCATTTTTGCCTATTGCAAGCCACCTCACCATTCACGAGAGCGCAAGATATCAATCAGTGTTTGGAAGCTGTTTTTACAGGTAAAAACTATGATGCTGCGCTAACCGTGGTGAATACCCACAGATTCAGCTGGCTTGCCGATGGTAATCCTAAAAATTACGATATCTTCAAAAGGCCTCGACGTCAGGATTTTGAAGGCTTATTGATAGAGAACGGCGCCTGTTATGTCACTACCCATTCCGCTTTACGCGAAAGCAAAAACCGAATCAGTGGCAACATCGCCACGGTCACTATGCCCGAGGAAAGCCTTACCGAAATCGACTCGCTTACCGATTGGAAGATTGTGGAAGAACTACTGGCTGCAAGACTCAAGTCTCAGAAACAAACAGCTAAAATCACCCATTTGATTCTAGACGTGGATGGCGTGTTTACGGATGGTTGTATTTATTATGGGACAGATGGCGAACTCATGAAAAAGTTTGACATGCGCGACGGTATGGGATTGGAAATCCTACGACAAAACGGCGTTGAAGTCATGGTCATGACCAGCGAGGATTCCCCCATCGTTGCTAGCCGAATGAAAAAATTAAAGATCGATAAGGTCTACATGGGCGTTAAGGATAAATACAGCCTATTATCTAGAATTGTAACAAATCAACAACTTTCCTTTTCACAACTGGCCTACATAGGCGATGATGTCAATGATCTGGCTAATATTTGCGCCGCAGGTTGGTCGTTCACGCCAGCCAATGCCACCATGATCGTAAAAAATCATGCAGATATCATCCTCAACCACAATAGTGCAGACGGTGCCATACGGGAAGCCTGCGAATTTATAATGAAGTACAACAACCGCTATGAAAAATTATAAACCACCCTACACCATCGCAGAAATAGGCGGCAACCATAAAGGCGATATGGAAATTGCCAAAGAAATGGTCCAGATGGCAGCCGTTTTCTGTAAAGTCGATGCTGTTAAGTTTCAAAAGCGTCACAACATAGAATTGTTGACCAAGGAGCAATATGAAGCACCGCACCCCAATCCCATCAATTCCTACGGTGATACCTATGGAGCACACCGGGAATTTTTAGAATTTGATGTCCACCAACATGCAGAACTCAAAGCCTACTGTGAGGAACTGGGAATCACCTATGCCACCAGCGTTTGGGACTTGACGAGTGCGCAGGAAATAGCAGGATTAAATCCTGAATTTATTAAGATTCCCAGCGCCTGCAACAACCATTACGAGATGTTGGAATGGTTGTGCGAGAACTACACGGGCGAGATCCACTGTTCCACAGGAATGACTACCAAAGACGAAATAGGAAAGCTGGTTGGGGTTTTTATGAAACATAAACGTGCTCAGGATCTTGTATTATATAATTGTACATCAGGCTATCCGGTGCCTTTTGGTGATTTATGTTTGCTGGATATCCAGACCTTGATCGAGACTTACGGCGATCATGTGAAACACATTGGTTTTTCTGGGCATCATCTGGGTATAGCCGTCGATATCGCCGCATACACGCTGGGAGCTAACATTGTGGAGCGTCATTATACGCTGGACAGAACCTGGAAGGGAACCGATCATAGCGCATCGCTGGAACCAGCGGGAATGAGAAAATTGGCCCGAGATTTACACGCAGTACATCAAGCATTAACCCATAAATCCACAGATATTTTACCTATCGAACAAGTGCAACGCGATAAATTGAAATATCGGCCAAGTTAGGAGTTCAGAATTTTTAGACCTTGGCAAAAACAATGAGATAGCAAAACTTAAGCTGAACTCGTTTCAATCCTATAAATTTGCTCCCTCTCCGCCGGAGAGGGTTGGGGTGAGGCCACCATGCAAGAATCAAAACTTAATTTGACACTCCAAGAAAGTTGGAATCTTTGATTTTTTTTAACCAGAACTTAAATTAAAAACATCAAACAAGCAGAAATTGGAAAACCCCATTTCAAATCCTATAAATTCGCTCCCTCTCCGTCGGAAATGGCTGGGGTGAAGAAACCCAGCTAGAATTCAAAAGCTATATTAATTGCTAAAAAGATGAAACAAGGAGTTAGGTATAAAGCTCCTTCCCTTGAGGGAAGGCCGGGTTGGGTGTAACCGGAATATTGAATAATACGCTTTCCCTTATTTTTGCATTCAGAAACTCGGAGCTTTGATTTTCTTACAATGACTTCGATAGAATAAATTAACTAACCAACATAAATTGGACAACACCGATTCAAATCCTAAAATATTTATCCTTTTCCCTGACGGCGTGGGCCTGCGCAATTTTGCGTTCACTAATTTTAAGGAAATAGGGGAGCAGCAAGGCTTTGACATCACCTATTGGAACAATACCATCTTCCCTTTGCAAGAAGAGCTGGGATATCCGGAATTAAAGATCAGCAGTACCAAAATTCACCCTAAAACCACCATGCTCAGTCATGCAAGAAAAAGGGTAGAACTAGCGCTTTCGCGAAAGCGGACTAACGACAAAGTTTACAGCACCTATCGATTTCCGTTGCAATGGACGGGCATTAAGAAAGCCGTAAAAAGCGGTTTTGTCAAATACCATGAAGTATTTCGTGCCACACCACAAGGTTGGCAACGACTGATGGATCAAATGGCAACGGCCGAGCGATCCACAACACGGTTTAAAGAACTCAAAAAGCAGTTGGAAGTTCACAGGCCAGATCTGGTTTTTTGTACGACCCAGCGCGCAACCCAAGCCATCGCGCCCATACTGGCAGCACAGGATTTAAGCATTAAAACTGCTTGCTGGATCTACAGTTGGGACAATTTACCCAAGGGAATGACCACCATAGAAACAGATTATTATTTTGTCTGGTCAAACCTGATGAAGGAGCAGCTGCTGGAATATTACCCTAAAACCAATCCGGAACAGGTATTTGTGACTGGCACTCCACAATTTGAACCTCATTATGATAAGGGGCTTTTGCTTTCGCGAAAGCGATATTGTGAAGAACACCACTTAAATCCAGAAACTCGATATATCTGTTTTTCTGGTGACGATGCCACCACCTCGCCCTTGGATCAATACTATCTGGAAGATACCGCAGTTGCAGTCAGGAAATTGAGGGAACAGGGCAGGGATGTGGCTATTATCTATAGAAAGGTACCTGTTGATTTTACGGGACGCTACGATGCTGTTTTGGAAGAATATAAAGATGTCATCACGCCCATTGCTCCTTTATGGAAGCCTATGGGAGAGCAATGGAACCAGGTAATGCCGACCAGGGAAGATTTTGCGCTGCTTGTTAATACCTGCCATCATTGTGATCTGGTCGTGAACATTTGCTCCAGCATGGTGTTTGATTTTGCGATACACGGGAAACCCACGATCTATCCCAACTATGAACAGCCACAATTGGAAAAAGGCATTCGCGACATAGGACAAAATTATAAGTACGTACATTTCCGCTCCATGCCAGATGTTGATAAAAGTGTTATTTGGGCCAGTAGCAAGAGTGAGATTTACGATGGTATCAAGGGAATTCTGGATGGCAATTTGAATCCAGTTCCAGTGACAAAAAAATGGTACGGGATCGTCAATAAACCAGAACAACCAGAGAAAGCGAGTGAGCGTATTTGGGAAGGGGTCGGGAAAATATTACATGCTTAGATGCTTTTCAATAGTATAGAATATCTGATTTTCCTACCAATAGTATTTATTGCGTACTGGTTTTTCCTAAAAAAATCATTGCGTGGTCAGAACTTATTCCTGTTAATCGCAAGTTATATGTTCTATGGCTGGTGGGACTGGAGGTTTCTGGGATTGATTGCCTTTAGCACAATCGTCGATTTCTATGTCGCAAGATTTATTCAAAAATCTACAAAGCCGAGAACTAAAAAAAACCTACTCATCGTTTCCATAGTGGTCAATCTAGGTCTATTAGGATACTTCAAGTATTGTAATTTTTTCATTGAAGGATTTATCGACGCTTTTAACAGCTTAGGCATTGATTCAAATATTAGTTCTTTGAAAATCATACTTCCAGTAGGGATCTCATTCTACACATTTCAGACGTTAAGTTATACAATTGACGTGTACCGTGGGAAATTACCAGCATCTTCTAGTATTGTAAAATTTGCAACCTACGTGTCATTTTTTCCTCAACTAGTTGCAGGGCCTATTGAACGTGCGGTCAATTTATTACCTCAGTTTGATAAAAAAAGGGAGTTCGATGCAGAAAGAGGTATTTCTGGTCTTAATCTCATACTTTGGGGCTTATTCCAGAAAGTAGTTATCGCTGATAGCTGTGCGCCTTATGTTAATAGCATATTTAATAACTATGAAGACATGAATAGTTTGAGCCTTATGATGGGCACATTATATTTTGCCTTTCAGATCTACGGTGATTTTGCCGGTTATTCTAATATAGCAATAGGAACAGCTCGTTTGTTGGGTTTTGATTTGATGCGTAATTTTAATTATCCTTATTTCTCTAGAGATATCGCAGAGTTCTGGCGGCGCTGGCATATTTCTCTTTCGACCTGGTTCAGAGATTATTTATATATTCCTTTAGGAGGATCTAGAGGTTCGAAATGGAATACCGTTCGTAACGTAGTTATAATTTTTATCGTGAGTGGATTATGGCATGGAGCCAATTGGACTTTTGTGTTTTGGGGAGCATTGCATGCGCTATTCTTTATTCCTATATTGCTATTAAATAGAAACAGGAGTAATTTAGGCGCGGTTGCAGGTGAAAAACTACTGCCTAGCTTCAAGGAATTCAGCCAGATTATGGTTACTTTTTTGCTGGTTTGTACGGCTTGGATTTTCTTTAGGGCAGATACTGTTTTTATTGCTATTAGTTACCTCAAACAGCTGTTCACAAACGGTTCCTTTTCAGTTCAATATTTGAGCAATGAAAGATACGCCATTGAGATGCTTTTAATAATTGCAATCTTTGTAGCTTTTGAATGGTTCAACCGGCAAACTGAACATCCATTTAACGGTCGTTGGAAGTGGTTTAAAATTGTGAGTATTATATTTATGTTGCTGACTTTAGGAGTTTATTCTAATCATAACGATTTTATATATTTTCAATTTTAATGAAAAAATTCATAATCCACATTTTAATAGTAGGAGTTGTGTTGGTCACAATCGCTAGTGTATTAGATTATTCCTATGATTATATTTTTTTAAATACATCGTCAAGAGATAAAGTTCAACTTGCATTAAAACAAAAACATGATTACGTAGATTACCTTTTTTTAGGTAGTTCTAGAGTAGAAAATCATGTGGATTGCGATCTTATACAATCCCTAACAGGAAAATCATGCGTGAATTATGGCATAAGTGGCGGGTCGTATGAAGATTCATTAGTCCTTCTTCATTTATTAAAACAAAAAGGATTAACATATGGACATTTATTTATTCAATTAGATAATAGTATAGAGGATGGTGGGATGACAAAAAACTTTAAAGCCTCCTTGATACCGTTTATAGCTCCTTATGAATTGAAAATTGAAGGGATAAACATAAGCTTGAGTTGGTCGCAAAAAAACATTCCTTTTTACCGTTATGCTCAATATGATTATTTGTATGGAATACGTTCATGCGCAGCTCAAATACTGAAAAACCAGGATGAAATCAAACAATTTGGATACAAACCTCAATACGGTATAGGTTCTCATTTTTCAGGATTAATAAAAAAAACGCCTATCAAAAATAAATATATAGAGTTTATTAAAAAAGAAGCGATTCGTGATAACGCCCAAATTCATTTTTTTACATCTCCATATTGCCCATCAATGAAAAATACGGGAACCTATAATAGATTTAAAAGCTATTATCCAGGCTATATCAATTATGCATCTTATTACTCCAACCCTACTTATTTTGCAAATTGCAGCCATATGAATAACAATGGAGCTCAAGTTTTTACCAAACAAATAGTTAAGGATTTTAATTTGTAATCAATGCACATCGCCTTCATTACCCCAGAATATCCTATTATAAATGCAACTCGCAGCGGTGGTCTGGGAACTAGTATCAGAAATCTGGCAGAAGCGCTTGCCGCTAACGATGTTGAGGTAACCGTTTTTGTAGCTTACCAGAAGCTTAATAAAATAGTTTTTGAAAATAAAGTGACCATTCATTTGATCAAGGAAAAAGCATTTCCTTTAATGAACTGGTATTTTTATAAAAAACATTTAAGTCGTTATGTAAATAAAGTAACCCAAGAAAAAAATATTGATATCATAGAAGTGCCAGACTGGACTGGAATTACCGCTTTTATGAATATAAACGTTCCTTTAGTGGTTCGCTTTCACGGTAGTGATGCCTATTTCTGCAAATTAGAGGGACGCAATCAAAAATTTAAAAATCGTCTGTTCGAGAAGCTCAACCTTAAAAATGCTAAGTACCTCATTTCTGCCAGTAGCTTTACGGCTCGAGAAACTAGAAAACTCTTCCACCTAAAAAAAGAGATAACCACCATTTTTAACTCGGTAGACACATCGGTTTTCATACCTATTAAGGTGGACGAGAGTAATGATGGTATAATTCTATATTTTGGAACAGTCATCCGTAAAAAGGGCGTGTTTGACTTGATCCAAATGTTCAATCTACTCGTAGAGCGAGTGCCAACGGCTACGCTCAGATTGATAGGAAAGGATACGATTGATATCTTGGGCCAACAATCAACTATTGAATTGCTTAAAAAGCAACAAAGCCAGAGAGCTGCTGCTAGAACTCAATTTATTGAAGAAGTTCCATATGAAAACATAAAGGAACATATTGCAGTGGCAACTGTGGTAACTTTGCCCAGTTATGCAGAGGCTTTGCCCATGACCTGGATTGAATCCATGGCAATGGAAAAGGCAATGGTTACCAGTAATATAGGTTGGGCGAATGAGATAATGGTAGATGGAGTTACCGGCTATACAATTGATCCCACAGATCATCAAGCCTATGCTGCTAGAGTAACTGGATTACTGAAAAATCCACAATTGCGCTTGAAAATGGGTAGGGCTGCAAGACAACAGGTAGAAAAGAAATTCTCAACAGATGTAGTAGTGAAGAAAACCTTAATTCATTACCATGAATTATTTTATCAATGATAATTCTAGAACACCATAACGGAAGGATCACGAGCGATAATGGAACTAAGAATACCGTGGTGGCTCAGTTGTATGACTTAGCTCGCAAACAACCAGATACAGAATTTGTCATTCATAGAACAGGACTTGATCCTACAGTATTCATAGAGACGATTAAGGCAAAAAAAGGAAAAAATGTGTTGATTTCCACCACGACAGATTTGAATTCAGATTTCGGATATGTGGAGGACTCGCCTTTTATCAAGATCAATCCTAATGTGATCTACCCTACCTGGAAAAAGAGTACAAGCTTCTTTTACATGCATGCGGCACTTATTAATCAGTTGTCAGATAAATTTCCAGAAACCGGAAATCTTTTGTATTGGATCAACTCTGTTGCGAAAATTTTAAGGCCACAAGGTGTTTTATGCTATCAAATCCCTACACATAACACTCTGGAAAAACTAACGACCAGTGAAGTTTACCGGTTCGTTGCGCAGCACTACAAAAGGCGATGGACATTGGTTTTATTACTATCTCACATCATTTATGAGCATCGTTTGCCTCTATTCGCATTTGTGAATGCGCAATTTTTTAAAAAACGTAATTGGTGTTTTACTATACAATGCTTACAAAAGGATTCAAAACAGAAAGCCTACATTGATAATCCTTATGATGTAATTATTCCTACAATGGGAAGGCCAGAATATTTAAAGAATGTTCTTAAAGATTTTGCAAAACAAACCTGCCGTCCGGAGATGATTGTGATCATTGAGCAAAATGCAGATCCACAATCTAAAAGCGATTTAGGATTTTTACAAGAACAGGACTGGCCTTTCGAAATCAAACACAAGTTCATTCATAAAACTGGAGTTTGTAACGCTAGAAATATAGCGATCTCCCACACGAGTGCACTTTGGGTGATGTTCTTTGACGATGACGCACGCTTTGACTCGAATATTTTTGAACGCATTTTTGAAACATTAAAAATCACTAGTGCTAAGGTTTTAAATACAGCCTACTTGCAAAAGGATGACAGGGAACACCAGAAAACGTACAAGCAGTGGGAGTCCTTTGGATCTGGATGTTCTATGGTGCACAGGGAGGTTTTCTCAAAATGTAGATTTGATAGCGCGCTGGAACATGGTTATGGCGAGGATGTAGATTATGGCATGCAAATCAGGAATGCTGGTTATGATATAATTTACGCTCCACAAATTCACATAGCGCATTTAAAGGCGCCAATTGGAGGATTTAGGACTCCACATGTATTTGAATGGAACAAGGAAAAAATGCCACCTAAACCAGCACCGCAGATCATGTACTTTAGGCAAAAACATACCACACTACAGCAGATGTTGGGATATAAACTAAGTTTTGGTATGAAATTATATCCAGCTCTAGGTAGTAAAAACCCTTGGAAACATTACGTCAACTTTAAAAAAGCATGGGCTCTTAGTTTAAAATATGCCGCTAAATTATGATCAGGCTTTATACATTGGAGGCTTTGCTAACGCCACAGAATAGAAGTAAGGTTCATCCATTGCTTTTTGATCTATATTATTTTGAACGGGCTCATCCCAGCGTTAATGAAAACTACAAATTAGTCGACAGGCCTGACCTCGCAGATGCATTAATTTTCCCTTTCGATTACTTTCAGATTACCACTAAAGAGGAACAATCAGCCTACAAAAAACTTTATAAGTTAGCTGAATCCCATCATAAAAAGCTAATGGTGTATACGGCTGGAGATTATGGAAAATCATTTTATGATTCACAGATCATCGTATGGCGTACTGGTGGATTTAAAAATACTAATGATAAACAAACGATTATTCTTCCAGCATTTATTGATGATCCAGTGCAACATGGTCAGATACAATTGAAAAATCTTCCATATTCTAAACATCCTAATATTTCATTTACGGGATTTGCAACTGCTGGTTGGAAAGAGCAACTTCGTATAGTTGGCTCAACCTTAAAAAATAATCTGTTTCGCAAATTAGGCAAGGATGATTCGGATACTCAATTTATTTATAATTCAGCCAGCAAACGATTCCGTTATCTTCAGCAATTAGAGGCTTCCCGAGTTATCGACACAGATTTTATCTTTAGAAATAAATATAGGGCAGGAGCACATAGCATATTGGAGCGTGAGAAAACCACTCAAGAGTTTTTTCAAAACTTAAATAACTCGCCCTACACATTTTGCCTACGTGGTGCAGGGAATTTTTCTGTACGCTTTTATGAATCTTTGGCTTGTGGACGTATACCCGTGTTGGTAGATACGAATTGCTCCTTGCCTCTAGAAGAAAGAATCAATTGGGAGGAGCATATTTGTCTGGTCCAACCATCAGAAAACGTAGTCGAAAAATTAATAGCTTTCCATAGGAGTTTCGATGAAAGTTCATTTATAGAATTACAACAGTCAAATAGAAAGCTTTACGAGAAAAACTTAGTGAGACATCATTATTTTTGTCACATTCATGATCGTCTAAAAGCCATGCTTTGAATCTTAAATTCTCCCTCATCATCTGCACTTACCAGCGACCAGACGCGATCATGAAATTGATGGAAACTGTAGGTTGTCAATCACGATATATGGATGAGATCATCATTGTGGATGGCAGCACTGATAATGAAACATCAGTTCTCTTTCGCGCGGGCGGTGAGCGTAGCCGAACCGAAAGCAAAATCCCAAACTTACAGTACTATAAAGTATTAAAAGAGCATCGTGGTCTGACCAAACAACGTAATTATGGAATTGACAGGGTAACTGAAGATATAGATATCGTTTGCTTTTTAGATGATGATGTGATCTTGCAGCCTGATTATTTTCAAAAACTGCTGGAGACCTACAAAAAACATCCAGAGGCCATTGGAGTGGGCGGCTATATTACAAATGAGGTAACTTGGGAACCATCCAAAAAAAACAATCCAGCAGATCTCCATCATTTTTATTTTGACGGTTATCGTCGTAGGGAAAGTTCCAGATATAAATTAAGGCGAAAGTTGGGTTTGATTCAAAAGACGGCTCCAGGGAATTATCCGGCATTTGGTCACGGTAGATCGATTAGCTTTTTTCCGCCATCGGGAAAAATTTATGAGGTTAACCATCTAATGGGTGGTGTTTCCAGCTTTCCAAAGTATATTTTGGATAAACATAAATTCTCTGAATACTTTGAGGGTTATGGTTTGTATGAGGATGCTCATTTTACGCTGGGATTATCAAAGATTGGTAAGCTGTACGTTAATACGGCAGCTCAATTAGAACACCACCACAATCCACAAGGCAGACCTAATTTATACCATTATGGTATAATGGTGACGCGCAACGGTTGGTTTGTATGGCATACGTTTAATCCATCCCCAACTTTCAAAGAAACCACTAAATGGTGGCTGATTTCCATTCTGTTGACAGCCATTCGATTTCTCAATATATTTACCACAAAAGACGCTGCTGGATCGTTCCGTGAATTTCTGGGAAGAACGGTGGGTTTATTTAGTCTTTTATTTAATAAACCTAAAGAGTGAAATACGCAAAGGACATAAAACGATACACCGATTATAGTGGGAAGTCTGCGCTAGTTATGCTTTTGACTCAGCAGGGTTTGTGGGCCTTGTTTTACTACAGGCTTTTTAATTCCGTTTATGTGTCAAACATTCCGTCGATTTTCAAAAAAGTTATTTTGTTCTTCGGAGTGCTATTTCAGAAAAAAGCTGAAATTTTTACCGGAATCACCTTGCCTTACAGTGCCCAAATAGGGGAAGGTCTTTATATAGGGCATCATTCAGGGATTATTATCAATGCTAATGCCATTATAGGTTCCAACTGCAATATCTCACAAGGAGTAACGATAGGCGTTAGCGGCCGAAAAGAGCATCGCGGAGTACCAACTATAGGGGATCGTGTTTATATAGGCGTTAATGCTGTGGTTGCGGGAAATATAATCATAGGCGATGGCGCGGTCATAGGAGCCAATTCACTTGTCACTCGAAACGTAGAGGGTGGAACAACAGTTATGGGAGTTCCTGCCATAAAAGTGAGTGATCTGGACAGTCAAGAATATATTTTATGAAATTGCTGGTGATTTCTGATGCACCCATAATTGAAAGAGATGGATTGAAGCTGGCCTATGCTCCTTATGTCAAGGAGATGGATTTATGGATGAAACAGGTCTCGCAGGTAACGATTTTATCTCCCGCTAAATATTCTAAAAAGCTACTATGGAAACCATTCGCAAACCAAAACTTCCAACATCAAAGAGTAATCCGTCTCGAATTTCACAAATGGTCATCAGCGTTGAAATCTTTGATTGCAACTCCTTCTCAAACGGTATTACTTTGGAAAGCATTTAAAAAAGCAGACCACATTCATGTGAGGGCACCTGGGAATCTTGCGTTGCTGGCAGGAATAATAGGTGCTGGCTATTCTTTTTTCAACAAAAAAAGAAGCCAACGCAAAACGGTTAAATACGCTGGTAATTGGGATCCCAATTCCAAACAGCCATTATCATACAGGCTTCAAAAATGGTTGTTCGCTAGCCCGAAATGGTCAAAGAACACCACGGTAATGGCCTACGGAGAATGGCCCAACCAAAGTAAAAACGTCAAATCGTTTTTTACCGCTACCTATAGCGAGAAAGAGATTCAGAAGTATAAAAAAACACTCGGTTTTCCACTCCAATTCGTGTTCGCTGGAACGCTTGCCCCAAATAAAAACCCACAATTGTTGGTAGAACTAGTTCAAGAGTTAAACCAACAAGGCATCCCATCAGAAGCACACTTTTATGGCGATGGGCCTATGATGGAGGAATTTAAGCAACTTCATTCGAAGTCTGGTGAACCTAGTTATGAGTTTGGAGTTCAGAGTTCAGCCGAAGACGCTTGCAATGTCAGTTCGAGCGCAGTCGAGAACAGTTCAACTATCAAGGATTTAGAACCAACGACCGGAACTACTTTTACACAAGATTCCGTTACACCGTCAAGCGAAGCCGTTCTGCAACGGCTTGACAGTTCAATTTCAAATACATTCCATTTCCACGGTAACCAACCAACGGAGGTCCTAAAACAAGCTTATGAAAAAGCCCACTTCGTTTTTCTAGCTTCCCAAAGTGAAGGTTGGCCGAAAGTTGTAGCAGAAGGCATGTGGCACGGTTGTGTTCCCATCGCAACTCCCGTAAGCTTCGTCCCATGGATGTTGAATATAAATGCACCTTCCATTTCTGATAATCCACGAGGAATTCTTTTTAACTCCGTGCAAGAAACGGTGGAGAAGATCAAGGGATTAATAGCAGCTCCTGACCAATTTGAGCAAATGTCAAAAGATGCCCAAAAGTGGTCCCAACAATATACCATGGAAGGTTTTCAAAAGTGCATTGAAGAATTACTGAAATAACATTTCCCTAACTCTATCACGACTTGTCAACTTGAACTTGGTTCAGAGTTTCTTGAATCAGGATTCAAATCAGGTCAACTGTTAAAATCGGGATTCTGTTGAAATATTGCTAAACTGAAAATTACAGCCAGTTCCAAGAGATGCTGAAATACTGAAATGAATTCAGCACAGGTAAATTCAGCATGACAAGAATATCGAAACCGTTGAAATTAGTTCAGCATGACAAGGATATTTGAGATGCAGAAAATGAATGTAGCCGATAATTTCAATCAAGACTTTCTTCCCCTTGGGAAGATGCCCAACGGGCAGATGGGTTGGAGATTTTCAATAAAACTGTACCAACTCCATCACACCTTGTTTCCTCTGCCGGAGGAAATACCGAAGACAAAGGAGGCCAGCGCATGAGTGGTTGTTTTTTGTTTTTGATTTTCTTTTTAATTAGGAGGAAATGCGGAAGGCAAAGAAGACCAGCGCCCGAGTGAGTTTTTCTGATGGACCGACGGACCGACGGTTGAGGACAGACGGTTCAGTGGTGTTTCGGAGTTTAATGTACCCCGTTTGCATTGAATTGACAAAAGATGACTCTTGTTTCCTTCGGTAACTCTCGTGACATAAGACAAAGGACTTATTTGTTGAAGGTAGATGTTTCCGATTCCCATTGAAATTCAAAACACCCATCTCGTTTCCTCTATCAGAAAAGTCTTATGTCTTAAGTCAGCAAGGTTAGAGCGTAGCGACAACCGAGCCCATCTTATGTCAAACCTTTAATCTTCTCACATATTGTTTCCTCTGCTGGAGGAAATGTCGAAGACAAAGGAGGCCAGCGCATGAGTGGTTGTTTTTCATTTTCTTTTTATTTTTAATTCTGAAGAATGTCCAAAGGACAATGGTGCCCACCTACTTCAATTTGAATTTCCACGTTCCACTTCAACCCATTACCTTAGCATTTTCCTAAACGATCCCATGCGCGTCCTACAAATCATTGATAGCTTACATCCAGGCGGCGCAGAACGAATGGCGGTCAATATAGCGAACGGATTGCAGGATAAAGTGGAATTCTCTGCTTTGTGTACGACCAGAGAAGAGGGACTTTTAAAGGATCGATTGAAACCTGGTGTTGGATATTTGTTTGCAAACCGTACTGGTAAAATCGGAATTTCAGGGTTTTTAAGGGTTCATAGGTTTATTAAAAAGCATGCCATTACTCACATTCATGCACACAGCACTTCCATTTTTACGGGATGGATTCTGAAATTGTTGCGACCGCATTTGGTTTTCATTTGGCACGACCATTACGGTAATGCCGATTTCCTTCAAAACCGCCCTAAAAGATTTCTTAAGTTGATGTGCAAAAAAACCGATTCAGTGATTGTTGTAAATCGGAAGCTATTGCAATGGGCGCAAAAAAATCGGTTAGGAAATAAAATTTTCTTTTTAGCAAATTTCGCGAAAGCGGAAGTTTCAAACAAAAAGCAAAGCCAACTCATTCCTGGAATAGAGGGAAAAAGGCTTGTGTGTTTAGCCAACTTAAGGCCTCAAAAAAACCAATTGCTGTTGATAGATGTTTGGGAAAAAATTCAGGAGCGCTATGCAGACTGGGATTTGCTGTTGGTGGGTAAATGTTTTGGCGATGATTACGAACAGCAAGTGAGGGCCTCTATTGAAACTAAGCAGCTATCGCAAAGCATTCACATTTTAGGATCGCGCACTGATGTAGACGACATTCTAAATAAATCGACAATAGGTGTGCTCTCATCAATTTCAGAAGGATTGCCGCTGGCATTGCTGGAATATGGACTGGCTGGATTGCCAGTCGTTGTGACTGATGTGGGCGCTTGTAGGGAAGTGGTTCAAGATAAAGGGATCCTTGTGAAACCCAACTCCCATCCCGAATTGCAAAATGCCCTGATGGAATTAATGGATCATCCAGAACTGCACTCCCAATACGGTAATGGATTGAAGGAAAGAGTAGATTTGCACTACAGTGAAAAAAATTACCTAACCGAATTACTCCAAATATATCAGGTGTAAATGATCAAGGTTGAAAAACTTCCCTATCCTATACTTATTGCAGCCCATTTAATTATGGCGTTGCTGGTTGTGCTGTTTCCTTTTACCGCTACCGTTTTATTTTATGTAGTTACGGTCTATTTTTTATTACGCATATTTTCTAATGCAGATCGTGCCCACGAGGCTTTGCTGGCGGCCTGTTATTTGACCTGCTGGGAAGTATTTCTCAGAATGACGAATAGTTTGTTATTCTATGAATTTATAAAATACCTCGTGCTACTTTTTATGGTGCTGGGGATTTTTTACAGAGGTTTTTCTATTAAATCCTTGCCCTATATTATCTATTTATTATTGCTGGTGCCCAGTATTGTAATCGCTTCCCAGCTCATCCCGTTGGGCGAAAGCCTCAAGAATGCCGTTGCTTTTAATTTAAGCGGTCCAGTAACCTTGGGAGTTGTCGCGATATATTGTTATCAGCGTAAAATAACGGAAAAACGACTGGAGGAAATCCTCAAATTATCGGTGGGTCCTCTCGCAATGATGACGCTCTATTTGTTTCTGGTCACACCAGACATTCGGGATACCATTACGGGAACAGGTTCAAATTTTGCTGCATCAGGCGGCTATGGTCCTAACCAGGTGGCGACGGCGCTAGGCATAGGAATGTTTATCTGTTTTGTACGGTTTTTAAGGGTGCGCAATTTCTGGATCAATATCATTGATATTGTATTACTCTTCGGCATGACTTTTAGGGCTTGGGTAACCTTTTCAAGAGGTGGCGTTATTACGGCTGGTCTTATGATTGCAGCCACGGTGATTGTCATTTTCCTAATGAAGAGATCCACCTTTAGAATTGCCATGCTGCCTAAATTAGGTGTTTTAGTGATAGGTCTAGGTATGGTTTGGGGATTTACATCACTGGTAACTAATGGTTTAATCGATAAGCGCTATGCAAATCAAGATGCAGCGGGAAGGGTTAAGGAGGATTTAAGTACGGGAAGGGAACAACTCATATCCATCGAGCTAGAGGCGTTTGCAGAAAATCCTATAACGGGAATAGGAGCAGGTCAAGTAAGATATTACCGGGCAAGAAAGGAAGGGATTCTTGCTGCGTCACATAATGAAATCAGCAGACTGCTATCAGAGCATGGTGCCATTGGGATATTATCGCTTCTCGTATTGATTTTCACTCCGCTCATCTATCGATTGTCCCACCGTCGCAATTTGTATTTCTATGCGTTTTTGATCTTTTGGTTTGCCACGATCAATCACAGCGCGATGCGTATTGCGGCACCTTCGTTTTTCTACGGACTGGCTTTGTTAAATGTGATACCAAATAAAAAACGTCAAATATCAAATGCTGCGGTCAAACGTTGGAAAAAGCGTAAAAAACTTCCCACAAATCCTAATCCCAGATTGCAACCCCAGTCGGTATGAAAACCCGCATTATTTACATAGGCAATAAATTAGCGATTCATGGTAAAACTGCCACTACCATTGATACGCTGGCATATTTATTAGAAAAAGATGGTGCTGTACTGCGCACGGCTTCCTCTAAAAAGAATCTTATTTTTAGATTGATGGACATGCTGTGGACGGTGCATAAAAACAGGAATTGGGCAGATCGCGTGTTGATAGACACCTACAGTACCCGCAACTTCTGGTATGCCGAATGGACGGCTCGATTATGTCGCATTTATAAGTTGGAATACATTCCTATCCTGCACGGCGGCAACCTTCCCCAGCGGTTGGAATCGCATCCTAAGGTGATTCGTAAATTTCTTGAAGCTAGCTATCAAGTGGTAAGTCCTAGTAATTATTTAAAGTCCGCTTTCGCGAAAGCGGGATATCACAACATCACGGTCATACCTAATTCCATTGCCTTAGAAAACTATACGTTCTTGCCACGCGAGCAATTAAAACCGAAACTTTTATGGGTGCGGTCCTTTGCCGATATCTACAATCCACAAATGGCAATAGAAGTGCTAGAATTGCTACTAAAGGAGTTTCCAGATGCCACTTTAATAATGGTAGGACCAGAAAAGGACGGCAGTTTACAACGCTGCAAAGAATTTGCAACCTCCAAAAAACTTAGTATCGAATTCACCGGTTTGCTTACTAAAGATGCATGGATCGAACAAAGTAAACGCTGCGATATTTTCATAAACACATCCCGATTTGACAATATGCCGGTGAGTGTTTTAGAGGCAATGGCATTAGGATTACCTGTAGTATCAACCAATGTAGGCGGTATTGCCCACCTAATTCAAGATCAGGAAACTGGTCTCTTAGTTCCGGATGGCGACGCGGTTGCAATGCATACCGCTATAATAAAACTGTTATTAGATCCTGAATTTGCACATTTGCTATCCAACAATGGCCGTGATTACGTGGAAAAACTAGACTGGAATTACATCAAAATTCAATGGCATAAACTATTAGGTAGATAAAGGATATCTTTGATTCCGTTTTGATATTCCCCTAAAATGACCAAAACTGGCTCCATTCACTTTGAAATTTCTGAGCGTAAGATTCTCTTGCGTATCATTGATTTATGCGTGGTACTGATCACACTGCAGTTGATAGGTTCTATTTTTGATTTGGCTTATTTTAAAATCAATACAGACCACTGGTTATATTCCATAGTTTTAGCGGTATATCTTTTCTTTTTTGCTAATGTTTTTGAACTCTATGACCTTCAAAAGGCCAGTCGCATCAACAGCTCTCTGCGCAGTGTTTGTTATACGGCAGCTCTAACCTCGCTGGCATATCTCTTAACGCCTTTCATTACACCCATACTTCCTGATAACAGGTTGCAGATTCTTTATTTTGTGATGACCATCACAGGCTCGTTAATGTTATGGCGGGCGGTTTACATTAAATTATTTGCAAGCTCCAGGTTTTATAAACGGATCATCATAGTTGCTGATGCCACGGATGCTCTCGATATTGCAGAAAGCCTTCAGGCTGCCGATCCTAATTATCAGATTGATGGCTATATAAACACGGACACCTCTATTGAAATGGGTTATGACGACCGTCTTACCGTCTTAAGTATGGAGGAAGCAATGGAAAAACTAAGCACGCAAAGTGTTTCAGAAATTGTGATAGCCAGTTCAAATTCAGAAGGAATTACTCCTGAAATTTATTCATGGCTCATTGAATTGGTGGAGAATGGTTTTTCCGTAAGGGAATACACTCAAGTGTATGAAGAAATGACAGACCGAGTGCCCGTGACATTCACCGGTAAAGATTTTTACCGATATTTCCCTTTTGCTCGCAGCAATCAGAATCAGCTGTACCGCGTTTATCACAGGACATTTGATGTCGTTGCGGGAGTAGTAGGATTGGTATTGGGTCTTTTATTCTTACCGTTTGTACTGATCGGTAATGCCATCGCTAATCGAGGACCTTTGTTTTATACCCAGATCAGGGTGGGACGCAACCGTAAACCATTTAAGATTATTAAATACCGTACTATGAAACTGGATGCTGAGGTGGATGGTGCACAGTTTACGGTTAAGCGAGATGTAAGAGTTACTGGTTTTGGTAAATTTCTTCGCATCACCAGACTTGATGAATTCCCACAGTTTTACAATATTCTTAAAGGCGAAATGAGTGTCATAGGTCCACGACCTGAACGACCTGTCTTCGTAAAAACCCTAACTGAAAAAATTCCGTTTTACGAGACTAGACATATAGTAAAACCCGGCCTGACCGGCTGGGCACAAGTGAAAGCCAATTATGGTGATAGCTATGAAGATCACTTGAAGAAACTTCAGTATGATCTATTCTACATTAAGAAAAGAAGCGTTTTCTTGGACATTAGAATTCTAGTAAAGACGTTGAGCACGGTGATTTTTTTAAAAGGACAGTAGGTTAAAATATCAAGCTTCAAATCACAAATCACAAATCACAAAATTGTCCAATCTTGATTTGCTGTTGCAAGTCGTGATTTTTTATTGCCGATTGGAAAAATTGTAAACTTATCAAATTACAATTATGCTGATTCAATGCTGGGATCAAAAGTTCCTTTCATCAGAAGAGGAAAGGTGGGAAGTTAAGGCGGTAGCGTTTGCTGGTCGGAAAGGTTGAAGATGTTCTAAATCTAATGAACCACCAATTCATAATGCGCTGTGCCAAATGTTTATTTTATACCGATGGAAAAGCTATGAACTTTAAACTTAAAGTAAATAGACAAATGTGTCTTCGAGCGCTGCGCTGCACTGAGCATTTCGAAGTGTCGAGAATAGTTGTTTAGCAGAAGCCTGAAGTTAATTGTTCAATAAAAACGGCACTTGTCCCGCTGAATTTATTTGTGCTGAATTCATTTCAGTATTTTAATTATTTGTCATGCTGAATTTACCTGTGCTGAATTCATTTCAGTATTTCAGCATCTCCTGGAACATGCTAGAGTGTTAAGGCTTGTAATTATCAACGAATCTTGAAATGGAGCAGCAACCTTAGAGCTAACCATTGCATCATAGGAATTTCCATTATGGACAATATCCGACCTCCGTTTCAAGAGACCCTGAAATGAATTCAGGGTGACAGTGCAAATTCAGAATACTAGTGTCATAAGCTTTCTGAAAACTAGAATGAAATGCAAATGCCGTAAAAACCAATAAAACCATCGCCAGCAATAAACCTAACCACGCTTCATCGTTCCACGCTTGAAAATCCCGAACAACAGAATGAATATTCCCATACCGCACGCAATTCTTGCTATGTAATCGCCGTGCTGGGTATAGAACGTAATCTCATCAGATAGGCCTATGGTTGCTTTAATGGAACCTTGCTTTTCATAATCCAACTGATCCACGATCTTACCGGATGGATTAATAATCGCGCTGATCCCGGTATTGGCACTACGGGCGATCCAGCGTCGGGATTCAATGGCGCGTAATCTTGCGATGCTTAAATGTTGTTTGTGACCTTGCGTATCGCCCCACCACGCATCGTTCGTAATAATAGCGAGAAACTGTGCGCCATTTTTGACATAACCGCTCACATAATCACCGTAAACGGACTCATAGCATATCACTGGAGCTACTTTGCTGCCTTGTTGCGACGTGAAAACTGCTCTGGTTTCTTGAGTGGTTTTAGTCGCCACGGTACCGCCTAAATCGATCATGGCATCGCCTAGAATGGGTTGTAATACTCCTTTGTATGGAAAATTCTCAACACCTACCACGAGCTTGGATTTATGGTATAATTCGGGAGCAGTATTTATTTTTAAGAATAAGGCGCTGTTGTAATCGTTATAATAAAAATCTCCTTTGGGGTAATAATTAGTTTGTCTTGTTGATTTGGATTGATCCCTGAAACTGTCCAACATGGAAATACCACCTAAGAAAGAAGTCTTGGGATGGGAAGCAATATAGGAAGCTAATCTATTCACGCTGGCATCGTAAGGAACGGAGTTAAGTTCAATGGATTTTGCTAAAACGGTTTCTGGAGCGATGACAAAATCCGTGTTGGGCGTAATTTTTTGGTTGGCAAGTTTTTCAATCAGACCGACCAGACTATCGTTATCCAATTCATACTTTTCCTCATAAGGATCAATATTAGGCTGGAGGACAATGACTTCGGCTGTTTTTTCAAGAATCTCATCACCTGGTTTCAGGAAAAGGGAAACAATAATGGGAAGTGCAATGCAGGTTAAGGAAATACGCACAAATTTGATGGCGATGACTTTATTGAATTTGATTCCGCTTTCGCGAAAGCGGGCTATCAATAAAAATAACGCACAATTGGAAACCCAGATCCACAGAGAGCCGCCGAAAGTTCCCGTGTATTCGTACCATTGAATCCAGCTGGTGTATTCACTAAATCCATTGCCCAGATTGAGCCACGGCCAGGAGAAATCCCAGTGCAAGTGCAAATATTCAAAACCGATCCACAAGCAAACTAAAAAAGTCAATGCCGCGCCAGTAGTGGCACGCCGTGCAAATAAATGATAACACCAAAAAACCAGCGCCATCAATAAGGAGTTTACTAAAACGGCAAACCACATCCCGAACGGAGTGGAGTAGTAGAGCCAGGAAGTCGTGGCCATATTCCAGATAAAAAATGTCAGATAGGCCGTTCCCAATACTTCCCAGCCACGAGCTTTGGGTATTCCATTTCTGATCCTACGCTCGGCAATCAATAGCGGTATAAAGGCTCCAAAAAGTAATAGTGGGATGCCGTAAGTGGGCCAGCCCAGCCATAAAAGAAGGCCGGAAAGAATGGCTAGGATCATGTTTTTCATTCAGTGATATTCGATAGTTCTAACAAATCTGTTTTAAATGGCATAATGATTTGATCAATTGAAGTCCATAAAAAATCTGCGTTTATCTGTGATGTTTCTTTTTCCAGTTTATGACCCATTTTAATAACTGGATTCCATTTTATTTGAGGATGATGTAGTCTAAATTTTTCTGACAGATCCTTACTAGCTTGACCGATGACCTCAAGATTCCGAATCACCGCGTCTTGCAATATTTCAGATTTCGAAAATTCTTCTATTTCTTTACCTTGAAGGAACAATTGGATTCTGTCTATTCGTTCTAAAATAAAGCCTATTAAAAAAGTATTTGATTTTTTCATAAAGCGATATAATTTAATGAATGGAATATTTATGCAATTAAGTTTTCTAGATCAACATTCCTGTAAAAATAAGAATTATGCAGCAATGCTTTTACCAATGTGACTTGTAAACCTACCTACTAAAAACAGACAAATCAATATTCAACGAGAAAATATTAGAATAAAGTGCAGCGCTGGAATCACCTATATCTGTTAACGCATAATCGATGGCGATGCCTTTGTATTTAAATCCGATACCGATATTGGGCTGGAAGGTCACATTGTCGTTGCCATCCAGCTGTAGTTCGTTTTGAAAATTTCCAACGCCAGCGCGCACGAATACTAGATTTGTATAGCCATATTCAAGCCCGATTGCTGGTGTGGCACTCACGGCACTGCTGGAAATGATATCGTTTGTCTGGATGAACCTCATGTTTAAATCAACTTCTGCCTTTAGGACATGGTCATAGTGGAAAATGAACTCGCGCGCCACGCCCAGTTGTAATTTAGGTAAGGTTATTTCTGTGGTTTCTGGAAGATCTTGGTTTTGGTTCGCCACAGCACCGCTGATGGTAGCGTATTCTTCCTCGTCGATGGACCAGGTGTTGTAGGTTGTTGTGATATCTCTTGCCATCAATCCCAGTTGCCAGCCGCCGCGTTTTAGCTGGATTCCTACATCAAACCCAAAACCGAATGAGCTGGCAAAATCTCCTATCACACGACGTATCACTTTTACATTTGCGCCATAAGAAAAGCCGTCAAGCTTGGATTCTCGCGCGTAAGAGGCGGTAAAAGCCCAGTCTGCTGTTGAAAAAGTGGAAATGCGATCGTAATTGATATTTCCCTGATCGTCGATTAATTGCGTGGTATTCAGAATATCATCTACAGAAAACCGGATGATAGAAAACCCAAATGCGCTGCGGTCATCGATAGGCATTGCAAACGAGCCATAATTGTACTGGGCAATATCTGCAAAATAGCTGGCGTGCATTAGGGAAAGTTCTTTCTGCTCTAATTTCATCAAACCTGCAGGGTTCCAATAACCAGAATTAGCATTACCAGTTCCTGCTACCACGGCATTGCCCATACCCAATGCTGCTGCATCGACCCCTATATTAAGAAATTCGTTAGAATAGGCTCTTGAGGTTTGCGCTTTCGCGAAAGCGGAACACATAAGAATCACATAAAAAATTGAAGTCCTCAAAGGCATGGTAGATCTAATCGCAAATATCTAGGTTTATCCCTTAATAACTTAATAATGTTGTGGATATTGTCTAGCTACAGGGCTCTAGACAGCAGGAAATTTATGCATATTTGTAGATATGAAACAATGGATTCCCAACGGTATTACAATTCTCAATCTTTTGTGCGGTTGTATTGCCACCGTTTTTGCATTTAATGATGACCTTATTACGGCAGGTATTTTTGTCGCTGCTGGAATATTCTTCGACTTTTTTGACGGACTTTTTGCCCGACTACTAAAAGTATCAAGTCCGCTGGGTGGAGAGTTGGATTCCATGGCAGATCTTATCACCAGTGGTATTGTTCCGGGAATTGTGATGTATCAAATGCTGAATGATGCGCTGGGCGTTAATTTACTGGAAGATGCATATGCGTTTAGAACTGCTGCTGCAGATTATGTGATTGCACACCCATTTGTGTCATTGTTAGCTTTTTTGATTACCGCTGCAAGCGCGTTGCGTCTGGCTAGATTCAACCTTGATACCCGACAAACGGATTCTTTTATAGGAGTTCCTACGCCTGCAAATGCGATCCTGATCATATCCTTAGGGATTATTGCCCAAACTACTGAAATTGATTGGGTGTATTCAGTTCTTGATAATCCTTATATTTTACTAGCGATTACAGCTTTAAGCTGTTTTCTGTTAAATGCAGAATTACCCTTATTTGCTTTGAAGTTCAAGAGTTTTGGATTCAATGGGAACGAAATACGCTGGATCTTTCTAGCGTTATCGCTGGTGATGATATTCACGCTGAAGCTGTATTCTGTGCCCTGTATTATTGTATTGTATGTGGTTATGAGTTTGGTTGATAACAATTTAAGTAAAGAGCTTAGATAACCATTTCATTTTAATGATTATTCACAGAATTGCTGTGTTAGAATGAAAGCCACTAAAAAAATAGAAAGTGTACCAGTCACCATCTTTGGTACTCAGGTGATCGTGTTAATAATAGCTTAACCAGAAAATTTGTTTAAAAATATTTCTAAAATCGACGCTATTTAAGTGGTGCGATTCATTCTAGTTGGGCTTTGACGGGCGTCAAAAATGTCTATAATCTCAATTTGATTAAGATCTTCATTGATCCAGTAGATAATCTTATAACTTTTGAAAATTAAATATCTCAACTGTTTAGTACGATCATTTAAAGCCAGTTCGATTTGACCAATTAGTGGCTGATCTTTTAAAATTTGAACTTCTGCGACAATTCCATCTATCAATTTCTTTGCGACTCTTTTATTAGAAATTTCTGAATAATGGGTAAAGATTTCAGTCAACATTGTCTTAGAAAAGCTTAGCCAAACAATATTTCTTACCAAGACTTCATCTCTTCAAGCAAATCTTCTTGGCTTATCCAGTGCCCAATCTTTGAATCTTCCATTGACTTATCAATCCTCGCATTGAATTCTTTCATGGTCATGGGTTTGAATCGATCATCTTCTAATATTTTTTGACTGCTTTTAAGCAACTGTTCAATACTTGAAATAACTTCCTCACTTTCAATTTTTAAGAATTGCTGTACGAGTTCGATTTTTCTTGTCTGCAGATCCATGATAGAATAATTTAAATAAAGGTACTAAAATATAATTGTCTTGTACAGGTTGAGCAATCCCTAAAATCCTTAAATACAGAGTTCAGGATTTGAGATGGGGTTCAGATGCAATTTACCGTGATACACATCTCTTAACTTCCACTTTGACAGGCTCAGTGCAAAGGCTCGAAAGAAGGACGATAATTCCTGCTAATTAAATTATTGAATCAAACTTTAACCATTTGTTTCCATTTGGAGAAATGCCACAGGCAATGGATCTCACGCTCAAAAACTCAAACCGTTATGGAGGTTTGCCACTCCACGATTGACGTGGAGTATTCTGTCTTTAGTTCTGGATTTGAGTTCAATTTCCACTACGATTTGGTTTTTGGTTTCAATTCCAAACCACGCCTATTCAAAAATCTTTTTCTTCCTCAATTCAAAGTTCTGACCTAGATAAACCCGGCGTACAACTTCGTCTTCTGCAAGTTCTTCTGGGCTGCCTTGCTTTAGAATTTTACCTTCAAACATCAGGTAGGTGCGATCTGTTATGGCAAGTGTTTCCTGAACATTATGGTCCGTTATCAGGATGCCAATGTTCTTTTTAGTCAGTTGCGCCACGATACGTTGAATGTCTTCTACAGCAACTGGATCTACACCTGCGAAAGGCTCATCCAGCAAAATAAAATTAGGGTTTGTAGCGAGTGCACGCGCAATCTCTGTACGACGGCGCTCGCCACCTGACAATAAATCGCCGCGACGCTTGCGCCTGTCGGTCAAGCCGAATTCTTCCAACAACATATCCCGACGTTCTAATTGTTCCTTTTTAGAAAGGTCTGTCAATTGTAAAACACCCATGATATTATCCTCAATACTTAATTTCCTAAAAACAGAGGCCTCTTGAGCTAGATAGCCTATTCCGTTTTGTGCCCTTTTGTACATGGGATACTTGGTAATTTCGGTTTCATTGAGCCATACCTTACCGGCTGTGGGCTTGACAAGTCCTACCATCATGTAAAATGTCGTGGTTTTACCAGCGCCATTGGGGCCTAAAAGTCCGACAATCTCGCCTTGATTGACTTCAAGGGAAACACCTTTTACTACGGGTCTACCTTTATAAGCTTTCTTTAAATCGTCTGCGGTGAGTTTTTGCTGCATGGTAACAAATTTAGTTTTTCCAATTCTGAATATAGAGTTCTGAATTCAGAATTTCTTAGCTTGCGACATAATACTTACTCATATGCAACTTCCTAGATTCCTGTTGGGAGATAACGTTGATTTTCCCGATGATATTTTTATCATTCACCTGGATTATCCCAGATTTGTGATAAACCTTAAAGATGACGAACTTGAATTTCTAGAAGAGATCGAGAAAAAGGATAAAGAAGAACTGGAAGAAGAAACTAAAGTTCTCATAGAAGAAGCCAGTCGCTTTTACGACGAGCAGATGAATTTTTACGAGAATGAATGATCTGAAAGAGATAGATTGGGAAGCAACCGTTGCCTTGAATGATTGGGGAAATGATGCCGTTGATCTGTTCTTTAACATTGTTACCCATAAATGGTACTCCATACCGTTCTATGTAATTTTACTGTTCTTTTTCTACAGGAAATTGGGCTGGAAAAATACCCTCATAAGCCTCGTTGCTATAGCGATCTTGATTGCTGCCAGTGACCAAATGGCTAATGTATTTAAACAGGGAATCGAACGATTAAGACCATTTAAAGAACCAGCACTGGAAGGAGTCATTTCAAAAGTGGGTCGCAGTGGTGGTACATTTGGCTTTTATAGTGCTCACGCGAGTAGCGCGATTGGCTTGGCAACATTTGTTATTCTAATGTTTTGGAAAAGCAATCGATGGTTGTGCGGCATCACGATTGCCTGGGCGGTACTCGTTGCCTATAGCCGCGTTTATCTAGGTTTACACTATCTGGGTGATATCTTGATGGGTGCTCTGATGGGAATTTTATTAGGTTTTTTGTGCTATCGTTTGTTCGCTTTCGCGAAAGCGAAATACGGATCAAAATCTAACTTCAATCACAATGATTGATTTAACGAAAGCTTCCATCATGCAGGCACTGGAAGCAAACAACCTAGAGCTCTTCTCCACACATAAAAAATTATCGATTCCTATCATTTACCGAATGTCTAGGAAAATGAAAGCAGGTGTCAGATTTGATGACATAAAAGTGTGTGAGAACCTGCTAATCGATGGTCATCATAGATACGTGAGCTCAATACTAGCAGGGAAAACACTGGGCAGAGTTAAATCTTCTAAAACATCTGCAACGAGAGTGTGGCAATGGTCAGAGGTGAATTTTGTCAAAGAAGAATGGGACACTCCAGAAAAAATATACAGTCTTAATGAAGATGATGCGGAATTTAATAACATCAGCCTTGAGAAGTTGATTGAGATCACAAGTTAACTTTTAGTACTTTAGTTCCATGTTGATATATTTAGACATCGATGGAGTAATGGTGCCAGCAAACTCGTGGAGAAAACTTGAGATTTTAGAAGATAGCTTTCCGGACTTCAGCAGACTCGCTACTAAATCGCTCCATAAAATTCTCTCCAGTACAAATGCTACCATTGTTCTGACCACCTCGCACAAACATCATTACACCCTAGAAGAGTGGAAACGAATTTTTGAAGTCAGAGGAATTCCCATGGTAGCAATACACCGACTTCCTGAAAATACCACCAATTCAAATCGAAAAGAGGAACTCTTAAATTGGTTTGATTCTTATGATCTCACCAGTAATTTCATCATCATCGATGACGACAAATCCCTCAATGCCCTACCTGAATTTTACAAGAAAAGATTGATACAAACCAGCGCCTCTGTAGGTTTAACAGAACATCTTGCAGATGAAGCTATTGAGTTAATAACAAGGTTAAAATCGGATGTTACTCCAGAGTGATTTAATCAAGCGCTTTATAAAGAGTTTACACCAATTGATTTCTATAGAGAATTTTTAATTTTTCTAAGTGAAATATGAAGTAGCAGCACCGACCTATATAAGTTAGTTGGTCATCACCAGTTGTAATGCAAGCTCACTTTCCTTCTTATCCTTTGAAAATCGAATATTTTTTTGCCATTTTCCTTTACTATATTGTAAAGTGGTGTTGCTTGTTTGAATATCATTTCGCAAATAAAATGAAGGTTCGTAAGAAATCATCGTTATCTTCTTTCCTGTCTCACGCATCTTTGTTCTGAACTCATATTTATTTGATGGAATAATTAGAAATTCAAAGACTATTACCATCCCTTCCTCTAAAAATCGAATTCGCAAATCAGAAAGGTCAATTTTGGTTTTATGGTTGCCTTTTTCTGCAAGGATGTAAATGGGTTCATTTTGCAAAGCAGTTTTAAAAAGACTGTCTGAGGATTTAAAGAATCTTACTCCAAATTTCGCGTTCTCAACGTCACTACTAGTAGCAATAACTACCGTTTTTAAATATGGGGTTTCTTCATATTCAGGTTTAAATGGTAGATTAGAGCCTATCATCCATGGGTTATCGTAGCATCCAAACGCAACGTTATATCTACTTAACTGTATTTTCCCAAAAGTCTGTTCCTTTTCAACCTTGGGTCTCTTAATCACAACCGCATCCAACTGCTCCACAGAACGATTCATTGTAACAGTAGATTCAAAGGATCTATATGGAACTTCTGACCGCTCATAACCAATAGCGCTCAAAACCAAAGTATCCCCAACCTTCATCACCAACTCAAACCTCCCATTTTCATTAGAGGTCGTTCCAGATGGTGAGCCCTTAATCCAGATATTCACAAAGGGAATGGATTCCTTAGATTGAGAATCTTGAATTTGAACTGATTGCGATAAGGATAGAAAAGGTAGAAATAAAAATAAAAGTCTGATATTCATAAGTGGGGAGCAATTGCCCGATTAATGACCCAATAATAATTCTGCAGCCTCAAAAGCAGTAATTCTCTTCTGTAGAACTTGACTTTCAAGATCTTTGATGCGCTCTTCAATATTAGTTTGATTATAAAACTCTGACTTCAATCTATCTTCTATGGTTTGATGCAGCCAGAATAATTCTTGCTTATCTCTACGCTTTTTAAAATTCCCGTTCTCTATGGTTATTGCAATGAATTCTTTAAGTTTTTCACTCACCTCTTCAATCCCTTCGTTATTGAGTCCGCTGGCGGTGAGAACTTTTGTAGACCAATATTGATTTTTTTGCGGCATGAGATGTAGAGCGTTTTGAAATTCTCGCTTTGCATGTTTTGCTGCAGTTCTATTTTCGCCATCTGCTTTGTTGATGACTATGAGGTCTGCCATTTCCATAATCCCGCGTTTGATACCTTGCAGATCATCACCGGCACCGGCTAGTTTGAGCAATAGGAAAAAGTCCGTCATGCTGTGGACTGCGGTTTCGCTTTGACCCACACCCACGGTCTCTATAATGATAAAGTCAAATCCCGCAGCCTCGCATAAAATGATGGCTTCTCTCGTTTTTCTAGCCACACCGCCCAATGTTGTTCCAGCAGGACTGGGCCGTATAAAGGCCTGATCACTCTTCACTAGTTCTTCCATGCGCGTTTTGTCGCCCAGAATGCTACCGCGGGTGATGCTACTCGATGGGTCAATCGCCAAAACTGCTACCTTTTTACCTGAAGCTATTAATTGCTTGCCTAAAGATTCAATAAAAGTGGATTTTCCAACGCCTGGAACACCTGTGATTCCTAAACGAAAGGATTTTCCAGAGTGGGGAAGGGCCTTGCTCAAAATTCCTTTCGCGAAAGCGGAATCATTTACAGCGGTACTTTCTACTAATGTAATGGCCTTACTTAACGCGCTAATTTTCCCATCCTTTAAATCACTGTAAAGTGCTGAAATGTGAACAGTGCTTTTCGTGCGTTTGAGAAAGGGATTAATGTGGGGAGAATCCAATGGCGGTTTATTAAGATCTAAAGATCGCAAATCTTATGGTAAGTTGCGAATAAGGTTGTGCCTATTGCTGGCTTACATCTGGTTGATGGTTGCGATAATTATTACTGTTATCGAAATCAAGGAGCATATGAAAAGGGGCATGGTAAATTTGTTTTTTATTCTCCTAATCATGAAATAAATACTGAAGGGTAATGAGAGAAATGTGACAGCTATTAGCGGCAAGGTGATAATCTCACCGATGACTTGAAGCGCTTGCGGGCCCCAATTCATAGAAGAAGCAACTACCAACAAACAGAAATAGAATAAAGCGAACACATTGACAATAAAAATAATCTTGTTCAGTTTTGAGCTATTCATAGTTCTCGTTTAATCTATTATATTAAAACTTTTAGTAAAATTAGACGTCCTACATTTATTATCAGATATGATCCTGGGTAATTTATATCATATTATCATACAGTCAATAAAAAATAGTTAGCAGATTGAGTTTTATCAGTAACAATAGTTTCACAATACCCTTAGTGTCAATACTGTTTTTCATTACAGCCAATTCATTATATGCTCAAAGCTTGAAAGGAACTTTGAGTGTAGAAAATATTCCAGTCCAATATATTGTTGTTTCTAACATTTCAAATGGAACTGTAACATATTCAGATCAAGAAGGCTATTTTGAAATTAAAGCACAAGTATTTGATACTGTTTCATTCACATCAATATTCTATAAAACAAAAACCATCGTCCTCAAGGAATACCATTTCGAAGAAAAAATACTGATTAATTTGACGGAAAGTATAAACAACCTAGCTGAGATAACCGTAAATACTCAAAAATTTGACAAAGAAGAGTATAATATGATTCTTGCTAAACAACTAGCTTATGACATTGATAAAAATATGCAAGCCTATGAAACACCGTCAAATGGACTGGTAGATGTTGTAAAGATCATAAAACGGATTAACAAATTGTCGAATAAAAAACAGAAAAAACCGATACAGGAAGAAAATTACGCGTCTTACCCAGAGTTGAGTTCCCTTTTTGAAAAAGCTGTTTTTTTGAACAATAAGAAACTAAATGAGCTACTGATAATTAAGGACGATAGAGTTTCATCATTCTTGGATTTTTGTACTGAAAAAATTAATAAAGAATTACTCAAAGAGAACAATCAATTCCTGTTGCTGGATAGACTAATTACCTTGTCACTTGAATTTGATAGGAATTAATGAATCTAAGTATTTGTTGTATCTAGTGTAATTATACATCAATACCTTTTCTTAGATCTAACCATACTTGATCTTTATAGTCTACTTATCGCTGTCGTAATGTCTGTAGAAATTGATAAGTAACGATATCAAGAATACAGAGACATGCAGACGTACATCGGCACGAAAGTAGATGGAGTTAATCCTTTCACGATCAAAAAAAAGCCTGAACTCTCGTACAGGCTTTGTATAATTATTACGCTTTCGCGAAAGCGAACAAGAACTAATTCTAATGCTTCTCTAAAACCCATTCTCCCTTATTGATCAAAGGAATAGCAGCTTTGTATTTACATTCCTTAGACTCACCTGTCATTACATTCTTGATCGTTACCTGATCGTTGCGACCTATTTTAGGTTGGTCACGAGTAATGGTTTCCGTGATAGGTTGACGTTGCTGTTGCTGACTTGCTCCAGCACCTACAGCTCTAGATTTTGCTGCTTGCTCGTCGCTGTTTAGAATTTCGTCTTTACTGGTAGTTGTCTTTTCTGCTTTTTTCTCTCTTGCCTCTTGAATGGCTCTAGAATCTTGAGTAGGAAGTTCACCTTTAAACATAAATCCTACCACCTCTTTATTCACCTTATCAATCATTTCCTTAAACAATTCAAAGGCTTCAAATTTGTAGATCAGTAACGGATCTTTTTGCTCGTGAACGGCTAACTGCACACTTTGCTTCAACTCATCCATTTTACGCAGGTGCGTTTTCCAGGCTTCATCTATTATAGCAAGAGTGATATTTTTTTCAAAATCAGTTACTAGAGAGCGTCCTTCTGTATCATAAGCTTCCTTAAGATTTGTAGAAACATTCAAAGTCTTCATTCCGTCTGTAAATGGAACCGCGATGCGCTCATAGTTGCGCTCATCATTTTCCACAACGTTTTTAATCACAGGAAAAACCTCAGTCGCTGTACGTTCCATTTTTACCTTATAATGGTCGTAGGCTGCTTTGTAAACAATGGCAGAAATTTGTTTCTCTGTCTTACTCTTGAACTCCTCTTCTGTAATCGGACTGCTCATCGAGAAGTAGCGAATCAACTCAAAATCAAAGTTTTTGAAGTCTTGTGATATCTTATTAGATTCTGAAATGTTTTCTGAAATATCATAAATCATATTGGCGATATCGACCGCTAAACGCTCGCCAAAGAGTGCATGGTATCTACGTTTATAGATTACCTCACGTTGCGCGTTCATTACGTCATCATATTCCAGCAAACGTTTACGAACTCCAAAAGCATTTTCCTCTACTTTTTTCTGAGCACGCTCGATAGATTTAGAAATCATGGAATGCTGGATCACTTCGCCTTCCTTCATTCCCAGTCTATCCATGGTTTTTGCCATACGTTCAGAACCGAACAATCGCATCAAGTTATCTTCTAAGGATACATAAAACTGCGAACTTCCTGGATCTCCCTGACGACCGGCACGACCACGCAGCTGTCTGTCGACACGTCTGGAATCGTGACGTTCTGTACCGATAATAGCAAGACCACCAGCAGCTTTAACTTCTTTAGATAATTTAATGTCTGTTCCACGACCTGCCATGTTTGTAGCGATCGTTATTTGTCCAGGATTACCAGCTTCCGCAACGATTTCTGCTTCACGTTTGTGTTGTTTAGCATTCAATACATTATGGTCAATTCCAGAACGTTGAAGTGTGCGACTCAGTAATTCTGAAATATCAACAGAGGTTGTACCTATCAAAACTGGTCTTCCAGCTTCTTTTAGTTTTGTAATTTCATCGATAACAGCACCGTATTTCTCACGTTTGGTTTTGTAAACTAGATCTTGACGATCGTCACGAGCAATAGGTCTATTGGTTGGGATTTCCACAACATCGAGCTTATAGATCTCCCAAAACTCTCCTGCTTCAGTTACCGCAGTACCAGTCATACCCGCCAACTTTTTATACATACGGAAGTAGTTTTGCAATGTAATGGTAGCAAAAGTCTGTGTAGCATCTTGAATGGTAACATTCTCTTTAGCTTCAATTGCCTGGTGCAGTCCATCGCTGTAACGACGGCCATCCATAATACGACCAGTTTGCTCGTCAACGATCATTACTTGCTGCTCACTAACCGTTTTTATCGCTCCGGTTACTGAGTCTCTTGTTTTTTTGTCCTTAGACATCACCACATACTCCGTATCACGCTCAAATAAGGTATAAGCTTTCAGCAGCTGATTCAACGTGTGAATGCGCTCAGATTTTATCGCAAATTCACGGAAAAGATCCTCTTTGCGTTCTGCTTCTTCCTCTTTAGAAAGTCCAGATTTTTCGATCAAACCTATTTCCACACCTACTTCTGGCATGATGAAAAATTCAGGATCGTCGGCTCCCGATAAGAAATCAAGACCTTTGTCAGTTAATTCTACTTGGTTGTTTTTTTCATCGATCACAAAATACAAATCTGCATCCACCGTAGGCATTTCACGGTTGTTGTCTGCCATGTAATGGTTTTCGGTTTTCTGCAGTAGCGATCTAATTCCTTCCTCACTCAAGAATTTGATCAACGCTTTATTCTTAGGTAATCCACGGAATACGCGCAATAGTTCTAATCCTCCTTCTTTTGTATCTCCTTCTTGAATAAGCTTTTTCGCTTTCGCCAAAGTCTGCGTCAATTCTTTACGCTGCACATTTACGATATCATCGACAGGACGTTTTAAAGTATCAAATTCTTGACGATCTCCTTCTGGAACTGGTCCAGAAATAATCAATGGAGTACGTGCATCATCAATAAGAACGGAATCCGTCTCATCTATTATCGCATAATTAGGTTTGCGTTGTACTAAGTCTGCCGTGGCATGTGCCATGTTATCACGCAGGTAGTCAAAACCGAATTCGTTATTTGTACCATAAGTTATGTCTGCTAGATAGGCACTGCGTCTCTCTGGAGAATTAGGCTTGTGGTAATCGATACAATCGATGCTCAATCCATGAAATTCAAACAATGGTCCTATCCACGCACTATCACGTTTAGCCAGGTAATCGTTCACAGTTACTACGTGAACACCATTACCGGTCAAAGCGTTTAAATATACAGGTAGGGTTGCAACAAGGGTTTTACCTTCTCCTGTTTGCATCTCTGCAATTTTACCCATGTGCATTGCCGTTCCTCCTATGAGTTGAACGTCATAATGGATCATATCCCAAGTGATGGGTTTTCCGGCAGCATCCCAGGAATTTGACCAGACGGCGTGATCTCCTTCAAGGCTTACATAATCCTTGTTAGCACTCAATTCTCGATCCCTAGAACTCGCAGAAACCTTTAGTTCTGTGTTGTGGAAAAAACGTTTTGCAGTTTCCTTCATCACGGCAAAAGCTTCTGGCATAAGATCATTAAGAACAGCTTCCGCTTCTACATAGGCCTGATCTCCTAATTTATCAATTTGTTCATAAACCTCTTCGCGCTTATCAATATTCTGTTCTGCAATTGCATCTTCTTTCAATTGTGCAATTTGTCCTAGCGTATTCGCTTTTGCCTTAGCGATCCTCTCCTTAAACTCAATGGTTTTATGCCTCAGTTCATCTAAAGTCAACGCTTCCATTGCCGACTCAAACGTCAGAGTTTTGGTTGCGGTAGGTTGTAATTCTGCGACGTCTTTCTTTGACTTGTCGCCTACAAATACTTTTAAAACGGAATCTAATAGTCCCATGAATGGTAAATAATTGATTAATAGTCTAATAAGTTAATTAAACTGCTCTTGTAAAGTTCTTAAATTAAAAGCAAAAAAAAAGCCTCTCACGAGACTTTTATAGGGTTATGATGTCTAATATTCATCCTCATTCCAGAGGTAATCATCGTCAGTTGGGTAGTCTGGCCAGATTTCCTGGATAGACTCATACATATCTCCTTCATCCTCAATGGCTTGTAGATTTTCTACAACTTCCAATGGCGCTCCAGTACGGATCGCATAGTCGATGAGCTCATCCTTTTCTGCTGGCCAGGGTGCATCACTCAAATAAGAGGCAAGTTCTAGTGTCCAATACATAATTTTACTCGTTTTATTATTTTGCAAAAATAGACGTATTGCTGAATCTTGCAAGTTTTTTTGATAATTTAAGTTTCAAGATTTAAAAGAGCGGTTAAGCTTCTGGAAATCAATTGTTTTTGCAAAATTGTGAAGTACGTATTTCCATCTTATGACCGCCATATTTTTGAGTAATGTTGTACATATTTCAAAAGGCGCAGTCTAATGTTTTTTAGGAATCCACTTGATCTCTTCTGCTTGTAGATCTTTTGACAATTTGCGTGCCAGCACAAATAGGAAGTCAGAAAGACGGTTTAAGTATTTGATCACTTGTGGATCAATAGGTGAATTTTCATTAAGTGCTGATGCTAAGCGTTCTGCACGACGACAGACTGTTCTTGTGATGTGACAAAATGACACAGAGGGATTCCCTCCAGGCAATACAAAATGGGTCATAGGCGGTAGGTCTTTCTCCATGTTATCCATATTGTCTTCCAGACTAGTGATGTCAGTATCTAATATTTTAGAAATATTAAGTCGCTCTTTTCCGTTTTTGAGCTTTTCTTTCTCAGGTGGTGTTGCCAGTATGGCTCCTATCGTGAACAATCGGTCTTGAATCTGGATAAGAAAGGATTTAATCGCGTCATCAACGGGTTGATCCCGCATCAAACCTATCCAGGAATTTAATTCATCCACGGTGCCATAGCTATCAATGCGTAAATTATGTTTAGAAACTCGCGTTCCACCGAAAAGTGAAGTCTCGCCGCTGTCGCCGGTTTTTGTATAAATTTTCATCGGGTTGTATTAAGTATTAAGTATAAAGAAGTTTTGTGGAGATATCAAGTTAATCGTAAAAATCTAATTGCCAATTATTGATTTGCTGTCGCAAATCGTGATTGTTAATTGCCTTTACCAAATCTCAGATCCCTGATTCCGAATCGCGAATCCCAAATCCCAAACAGAGCGTAAACGTACTTTGCCTGCGGCATGCATTCCTCTTGCAAGAGCTCGTCGGATGCAAGAAAGAAAACAAGTTTTATTTCACTTATTTTAAGGTTGTTGAACTTGCCGTATTTACCGTCTTCCCTGCTAGTGAAGATAAGAGATGGGTGTTCTGGGGAGTTAAAAATAAATTTGAATTTAGGACTATAACAAAGCTACTATCAACCTCAACATATCCGTCCCCCCACAAAGCCGAGATCCTCCTTTCCCATTTCTAGGAAAGGAGTTTTTTCCCTCCTGTGGAAGACCCATTGTTCTTTGGCTTGATTTCCTCTAAAAAAAACCATCGTTTGAAAGTAGAGAAACAAGCTTTATCTAGTTTGTTTTAAGGTTGTTGAAACTATCAGAATTATCGTCTTCCCTGTGAAGTGTTACGATGAGTCAATCGCAGTGGAAGGTGGGGAATGTGAGTTTGCTAGTTTGCTGAAATAAACAATTCATTTCCGATAGAAAGTTCGTTTTACTTAAACCTTAAACTACAAACCAGAAGCCGCTTCCTGCTCCACAGCATCCCAGTATTCATAGGCACGTCTTAAGTGAGGAATTACAATGGTTCCACCTACTAAGGTCGCTATAGAAAGCGCTTCTATCACTTCTTCTTTACTTAATCCAGCCTTGTGACTTTCTTCTAGGTGGTATTTCACACAGTCATCACATCGCAAAACGGTGCTGGCGACCAGCCCCAATAATTCTTTTGTTTTCTTATCTAAAGCACCAGCCGTGAAAGCGTTTGTGTCCAGATTGAAAATTCTTTTGATAATTTTATTGTTGTCTTCCATGATGGCGTCATTCATTTTGGCGCGGTAGGAATTAAATTCTTCTACTATGTTGTTACTCATTGCTGATTATTGAGATTGTTTTGCTAATTTTCTTTTTGCTCGTGCTTCTCGGCGCAATACAAATTTTGAGATATAAATACTAATCTCATATAATATAAGGACAGGAATTGCTACTATAACTTGGCTTGCAATGTCTGGAGGTGTAATAATGGCAGCGACTATCAGTACAATTACTAATGCAAACTTGCGGTACTTGCGCATTCCTTCTGGAGTGGCCAGTCCTATTTTTGTTAGGAAGTAAATAATAATAGGAAGCTCAAAGAGAATACCGCTGGCAAGGGCACTGGCCCTGATGTAAGCAATATAACTCTGTATACTGGGTTGGGTCTGGACAAAATCACTTAGTTGATAAGTCAACATAAAGTGGACCGACAATGGCGCGATGACATAGTACCCAAAAACGACCCCTATAAAAAATAGAATGCTACTCACGATAATGAAACCGCTGCTATACTTGCGTTCTTGGTTTTTTAATCCTGGAGAAATAAAGCGCCAGAACTGCCATAATACGTATGGAAAAGCAACAACAAAACCTACAGTAATAGAAGTCCAAATATGAACACTGAACAAATCTGACATTTCTCGTGACTGCAGAATAAAGTTGAATTGTGGATCACAAAACTCACTCTCGATACCAAAGAACCTACCTATTCTACAGAAGAATTCGTAGGTAACAAAATCTTTTTTAATAGGCCCAAACATGACCGTATCAAAAATAAACTTACGTGCAAAAAAGGCTGCCGTGGCACCCATAAGAATACCTATGATGGAGCGTATCAAACACCAGCGCAGTTCTTCCACGTGGTCTAAAAAAGACATTTTATTTGGGTCAACTTTTTTACGTGCCATCTAAACGATTCCTTCTCTAATAACATCATGAATATGCACGACACCATAATATGTACCACTTTCATCAACAGCAATCAATTGAGAAACGTGTAGTTCTTCCATGAGTTCGCGGGCTTGTATTGCCATAGAATCTGCAGTTATGGTTTTGGGATTGCTACTCATGATGTCTTTTGCGACCAGGCTATCAATGTCCTTGTAACTTGTGAGCATGCGTCTCAAATCTCCGTCGGTAATGACGCCTAAGACTTTCTCACTTTCCACAACAACTGTCATTCCCAGCATATTTTCAGAGATATTCACGATCACTTCTCGCATAGAAGTTTCCAGGCCCACTTGCGGTTTACTACGTTGCTGCGTTAAATCACCTACTCTTAAATATAATTTTTTACCTAAAGCACCGCCAGGATGATATCTAGCAAAATCTGCATCTGTAAATCCTTTAAGTTCGAGAAGGCTTATTGCAAGTGCATCACCTATGACTAATTGCACTGTGGTACTGGTAGTAGGAGCAAGGCCATTGGGACATGCTTCTTCTTGAATGGGAGCATGCAGCACAAAATTAGCTTCCGTTCCCAGAAAGGAATCCCGATTACTGGTGATGGCAATTAATTTATTACTGAAATTTTTTATGAGCGGCACCAGTACTTTGATTTCCGGTGTGTTTCCGCTTTTAGAAATGCAAACGACTACGTCATTTTCTTGAACGATTCCCAGATCTCCATGGATGGCATCTGCGGCGTGCATAAATATAGCTGGTGTGCCGGTTGAGTTCATCGTTGCTACGATTTTCTGTGCGATGATAGCACTTTTCCCTATCCCAGTAACGATGACTCTGCCTTGCGAATTGTGGATGTGTAGTACCGCTTTCGCGAAAGCGGAATCCACCACATTTTCCAGCTCCTTAACAGCATTTGCCTCAATACGGATGGTGCGTTTTGCGACTTCTAAAATCTTATCTGCGGTACTCAATGGCATTTCAAATTTTATGTATTTGTATAAAACGAATTTAATCGTAAATTGTAGCATACAAAGATAAACAAAAAGAGAGCAGCCGTATGGCATTTAAGCATTCTGGATTACAGGAAAACCTGAAGAAATACTTCGGTTTTGACCAGTTTAGAGGACTTCAAGAAAGTGTAGTAACCTCATTATTAAACAAGGAAGACGTATTTGTGATTATGCCTACCGGTGGTGGGAAATCGCTATGCTACCAGTTGCCTGCATTAATGCAGGAGGGTACCGCAATTATCGTGTCGCCATTAATCGCATTAATGAAGAATCAGGTGGATGCGATACGTGGTATTTCTGATCATGATGGCGTTGCACACGTACTTAATAGTAGTCTTACCAAAGGAGAGATCCAGCAGGTCAAAGAAGATATTGTGAGTGGTGTGACTAAATTATTATACGTTGCTCCTGAATCATTGACAAAAGAAGAATATGTCGAATTTCTCAAGGAGCAAACGATTTCTTTTCTAGCAGTGGATGAAGCGCATTGTATCAGCGAATGGGGACATGATTTCCGTCCAGAGTATCGAAACTTGCGCAGAATTATCGATCGCATAGGTGATAATATTCCGATAATAGGGTTGACGGCAACCGCAACTCCTAAAGTCCAGGAAGATATTCTCAAAAATCTACAGATTCCCAACGCGACTACTTTCAAAGCGTCCTTTAATAGACCCAATCTTTATTATGAAGTGCGGCCCAAAACAGATCAAGTAAACTCTGATATTACTAGGTTTATCAAACAAAATGAAGGTAAATCCGGGATTGTCTACTGCCTTTCTCGCAAGCGTGTAGAGGAGTTGTCGCAGATCTTACAAGTAAACGGAATTAAAGCGGTGCCCTACCACGCCGGTCTCGACGGAAAAACCAGAGCTCTACATCAGGATAAATTCTTGATGGAAGATGTGGATGTGGTGGTTGCAACCATCGCTTTCGGGATGGGAATCGATAAGCCAGATGTAAGGTTTGTGATCCATAATGATATTCCTAAAAGTATAGAATCCTATTATCAAGAAACCGGTAGAGCAGGTCGCGATGGTGGTGAAGGCCATTGTCTGGCTTACTACAGCTATAAGGACATTGAAAAATTAGAAAAATTCATGTCAGGTAAACCTATTGCAGAGCAGGAGATAGGACATGCACTTCTTCAAGAAATGGTAGGTTATTCTGAAACCAGTATGAGTAGGCGTCAGTTTATTCTGCACTATTTTGGTGAAGAATTTGACCCAGCAACTGGGCTGGGTGGTGATATGGATGATAACATGCGCAACCCTAAACCACAACGAGAAGCTATTGATGAGGTTAAAAAACTCATAAGCGTGGTAGATGCTGCTGGAGAGCGTTATAAATCTAAGGATATAGTGAAAATTCTAGTAGGTAAAAGCAATGCCATGATTGCTAGTCATAAGTTGGATACTCATGAATATTTTGGTAGTGGTGATAATCATGAGCCGGCATTCTGGACAGCTTTAACCAGACAGGTTCTGGTAGCGAGATATTTGCGCAAGGACATTGAATCCTACGGAACACTCAAAGTGACAGATGCAGGACGGGATTTTCTAAAAACAGGAAATTCCTTTATGATGAGCGACGACCATACTTATAATGTGGATTCTAATTCTATAGTAAGTGCAGGCAATGAAGCTGCACTTGACGAGAATCTTGTCAAAATGTTGAAGATGCTGCGCAAGAAAGTTGCAGATCAGAAGAAAGTACCACCATATGTAGTATTTCAAGACCCTTCTATTGATGATATGGCAACAAAATATCCTATTACTCTCGAAGAGTTGGCAAATATAAATGGAGTAGGAGAGGGAAAAGCAAAGAAATTTGGTAAGCAATTTGTGGAATTGATCTCACAATATGTAGAAGATAACGATGTAATGAGAGCTGACGATCTTATCATAAAATCTACGGGAACTAAAAGTGGGAATAAACTTTATTTCATAACAAGCATCGACCGTAAGCTTTCTTTTGAAGATATAGCAGATGCTAAAGGTATGGAGATGGTGGATCTAATCAAGGAATTAGAAACTATCGTTTACAGCGGTACAAAGCTAAACGTAGGTTATTGGGTGGATGAAGTTCTTGATGATGATCAACAAGAGGAGCTTCATGAATATTTCATGGAATCTGAAAATGATAATATACGTGCTGCAATGGACGAATTTGATGGCGATTATGAGGAGGAAGAAATCCGCTTGTATCGATTGAAATTTATTAGTGAGGTGGGGAATTGATTAACGATGAGAGATGGAGCAATTTTTGATTTTTAGATTTATTTTTTTGGAAGCTGATTGTTCAGTACTGATTTTGTGAGTCTGATACAGGTTTTAGATAGCCTCATATTTACAAAAATATATATATTTCCAGCGGCTAGGATTACTTCTTTCGATGAAGTCTAACACTATGTCGCTAGTGAACCAATCACCATATATGGTTCTCATCTTTCATTGAATAAATTCTTATTTTAATTGAGAAGATAGAGACAATACAGTATCAAAAAAAAACTCAGTTCAAGACTGGCTTCAGTTTTAATGCAGACCTCATTACTTTCGACAATTCTCCAGCGGAGTAAGTAAAATTTGATTTGATTTGAAGTTTTATTGAAAATATTTCTACAGCTAGGACGAATATTTTTTAGTGAAGGCTCACACTATTTGTCGGCGAATTAAAACTTTTTCTTGATTCTTATAAAAAACGAGAGTCGGGAAAGGGAACTCGCCAGTATAATCATGATACCATAATTGTATTTTAAGTATAGCTCATTATAAGTGTAACTCGTTAATTGACAGCTCCTACCAATCCTACCAAAGTAAACCTCTTAAAAGCTCCTTTCCTAAGAATAGTATAGGTCGATCTCGAAAGACTCAACCATTCGGGAAACGAAAAGGTTGAAGTAATTCAGAATCCAAATCCATTTGAGAATTTTAAACATAAACTGAAAGTTCCGACTGCCACTTCAACTGAGTGGGTAAAATTTCCTTTTGAAACTTGACTTTAATGTCTTTAGGAATTCCATTCCTCAAGATCCTCCATCCAGACTTTCATATTCGTCTTTTTCTGGATGGTTCTCATATGATGGGATTCCTCTGGAGTGACCAGAGAGATAACGGTTCCAGGATTTTCTGCACGACCGGTTCTTCCTATTCTGTGGATGTAATCTTTGGGCGATCGTGGCAACTCGTAGTTGATGACAAATGGTAAGAATTCAATATCAATACCGCGAGAAAGTAAGTCGGTTGTGACTAGACATCTCACGTCACTCTCTGGATCCTTGAATTGGTTAAGGTGATCCTGTCGTGTTCCCTGAGCTTTTTTTCCGTGGATGGCTTTAGAGGTGATACCGTTTGTGTTTAGTTTGTCATTTACATGTTCCACTTGGTAAGTGGAAGAACAGAAGATCAAAACCTGCTGCATGTTGTGCTCTTCAATCAATTGACGCAACAGTACCCCTTTTTTCTCATCGATAACACGGTAACCTATCTGCTTAATGAGAGAAAGATCTTCATCAGGCACGGGAAGATTAATAACTACTGGATCCAGTGTCAAATGTTGAATGATCTCTGTAACTTTAGGGGATAGGGTCGCAGAAAATAGTAGTGTTTGAATCTTACTGGGCAATCGTGTAAATACCTGATTCATTTCCTCACGGAAACCCATGGACAACATCTTGTCGGCCTCATCAAGAACAAGGATTTTTGTATTTGCAATCTTAACGGCATTCTTTTCTATCAATTCTATCAAGCGACCTGGAGTTGCTACAAGAACATCCACAGAATTCATATTCATCATCTGGGGATTGATACTCACACCACCATAAACCGCCATCGTAATTAGCGGATTCTTGAGCGCTTTTGAAAAAAGGATGATTGCTTCACTTACCTGCACCGCAAGTTCCCGTGTAGGAACCATAACTAATGCTTGAATTTCCCGGTTTTCAGAAGGCTGGTTCTTAAGCCGATCAAGTAACGGTAATACATAGGCTAATGTCTTTCCAGAACCCGTTTTTGCAATTCCCATTACATCTTTTCCTGCGAGAATAGAAGGAATAGCCTGTTCCTGAATAGGAGTAGGTTTAGGAAATTGGTTTTTCTCTAGATGGCTAACTAATGCGCTAGAAAGTTTGAGTTCTTTGAAGGTCATATGAAAAATTGAAGCTGCAAAGGTAGCGAGTTAAATTACCAATGATTACCAAAGCCGCCATAGATCGTTTGTTTGTAAACCAGCGTATCGTAAATTTGTTTTTTTAGAAAATTATCATGAAACTTTCTGCCAGTTACTATCAGCACAACGACGTTGTTTTTCTTGCCAAAGACTTGATAGGTAAAACCATAATTTCCAGAGTAGATGATCAACTAACCAGCGGTATCATTACAGAAACTGAGGCATACCGCGGCGTGGATGATAAAGCATGCCATGCACACCTTGGAAAATTTACAGAGCGTACTAAGGTGATGTATGAACCTGGCGGTGTTGCCTATGTGTATTTATGCTATGGCATTCACAACCTTTTCAATATCATCACAAACACAGACCAGCAGGCAGACGCGGTTCTCATACGAGCGGTAGAGCCCGTTGATGGCATCGACCTAATGCTGGAGCGTCGCGGTAAGTCAACACTAGAAAAGTCTTTGACTTCTGGACCCGGTAATTTCAGTAAGGCGTTTGCCTTAGACAGATCGCATTATGGGGAAGATCTTACGGGAGATTTAATATGGATTGAGGATGATGCAGAATTTCGCTTTCGCGAAAGCGAGATAACTGCCTGCAAAAGAATAGGAATCGACTATGCAGCGGAAGACAAAAACCTACCGTGGCGTTTCTATCTGAACACTTCTAAATATGTGAGCAAACGCTAATAGTAGAAATACGCAGGACTGTAAGGCAAAGTTGATTTCCACAGTGTTATTAGGATGAACTAACATTTTAATCAATAGTCGCTTAACGTAAGCATTTCTATCGATACTCAGGATTCTCAAAAGCCCATTTGTTGCCTTTGCTCCATTGCTCTGTGGAATTACCATACGCAGAATACCCGTTATTCGTTTTGAGCAGGTGGGCGAGGTGCATAATATTATAAGTCATAAAAGTAGTATTGCGCTGTGTGAAATCGTTGTCCAAACCCACTTTCCCATCGTCCCCATAACTGGGTCCCGGGCCCGCTTCTCCTATCCAGCCAGCATCTGCCTGTGGTGGGATGGAATAACCTACATGCTGCAGGGAATATAAAATACCCATCGCACAATGTTTGATACCGTCCTCATTTCCCGTGATGATCGTCCCGCCGACTTTGCCGTAGAATTTATACTGTCCCTTTTCATTAGTTAGGCCACTCAAGGCATAGAGCCGTTCAATGAGCAACTGGGTCTGAGACGATTTTTCACCCAACCAGATGGGAGTTCCTATAATAAGTATATCGGCATCCATTACTTTTTTAGAAATGTCGACCCATGCGTCTTTGTCCCAACCATGTTTTGTCATGTCTGGTTGCACACCGCTGGCAACATCGTGGTCTATAAACCGCAGGTGTTCCACGGCGACACCTTCTTTTTCCATAATATTTGCACTGACATCCATCAACATTCTTGTGTGACTTTTCTCGGGAGATTTTTTGAGCGTGCAATTGATATAAATGGCTTTAAGTTGGGAAAAATCTGGAGTGTTCATGGGTGTTGAATTAAAGTGTATTCCTAAATGTCGGAAATCTGGCCGGTTATCTGTGTAGCTTTCTGTCAAAATTCACATTTAAATGACAGCTTGTCACTGGGAATGGTTTGGTACTTGATTTGACCATTGAGACTGAGGACGTTTCCGCTTTCGCGAAAGCGAACTAAACATCAATCTTAAAAACACGATTTATAAATGTCACAAGAAGGAAAAATTAATGTAGCGGTGGAGAATATCTTCCCCCTCATCAAAAAGTTTTTATACAGCGATCACGAGATCTTTTTACGTGAGCTCATTTCAAATGCAACTGATGCCACCCTTAAACTGAAGCATCTTGCCCTGATAGGTGAGGCGAGTGTTGAGGTAGGCGAGCAACAAATTGAGGTGAAGATCAATAAGGAAGAGGGCACGTTACATATTATTGACCAAGGTCTGGGAATGACGGAGGAAGAGGTGCAGAAATACATCAACGATATCGCATTTTCTGGAGCAGAGGAGTTTCTGGAAAAATACAAGGACAGCGCAAAAGACAGTGGAATTATAGGACACTTCGGTCTAGGATTCTACTCGGCCTTTATGGTGGCAAGCAAGGTAGAGATCCTTACAAAATCTTACAAAGACGAGCCAGCGGTGCACTGGAGCTGTGATGGATCACCTAATTATACGATCGAGCCAGGAACCAAGGAAAACTTTGGAACAGAAATTATTCTGCATATTTCTGATGACGAGAAGGAATTTCTTGAAGAAAGTAAGATCACTGAATTGTTGACGAAGTACAACAAGTTCATGCCGGTGCCGATTAAATTTGGTATGAAAACCGAAACTTTGGAAAAGCCAGAAGGCGCCAAAGAAGAGGACAAAGCTCCTACTAAAGAGGTTGATAATATCATTAACAACCCATCTCCAGCCTGGACAAAACAACCAACGGAATTAGAAGATCAAGATTATAAGAATTTCTACCGTGAGTTGTATCCCATGCAATTTGAGGATCCATTGTTCCACATTCACTTGAATGTAGATTATCCATTCAACCTGACGGGAATCCTTTATTTCCCTAAGATGACCCAAGACTTGAATGTACAGAAGGATCGCATCCAGTTGTATCAAAACCAGGTTTTCGTAACGGATAATGTGGAAGGGATCGTACCAGAATTCTTGACCATGTTGCGCGGTGTGATCGATAGTCCAGACATTCCATTGAACGTTTCCCGATCTTACCTACAATCTGACGGTGCGGTTAAGAAAATATCCAGCTATATCACTAGAAAGGTGGCAGACAAATTAAAGTCTCTATTTAATGAGGATCGCAAAGCTTTTGAAGAAAAGTGGAACGATATCAAGATCGTTATTGAGTACGGAATGTTGAGTGAGGATAAATTCTTTGAGAAGTCAGATGCGTTTGCCTTGTATCCTACCGTTGATGGTTCCTATTATACATGGGATGAGTTGATGGAGAAAATCAAACCAACTCAAACCGATAAGGACGGTAAGACGGTTGTTTTATATACATCAAACAAAGAAGCACAGCACAGTTATCTAGCTGGTGCGAAGGCAAAGGGTTACGAAGTCCTATTATTAGATTCCCCAATCATCTCGCACTTGATGCAAAAATTAGAGCAATCTAAAGAGAACGTCACTTTTGCTAGAGTAGATGCAGACAGCGTAGATAACCTGGTTAAGAAAGAGGAAGAGCAAATTTCCAAACTTTCTGATGAAGAGAAAGAAGCGCTTCAAAAAAGCATCACTGAAACTATAGGAGATTCTAGCTATAGCGTGCAAGTAGAAGCAATGAGCAGCGATAGCGCACCCTTTATGATTACCCAGCCAGAATTTATGCGTCGCATGAAAGAGATGCAAGCGACTGGTGGCGGTGGCGGTATGATGGGCTTTGGTAATATGCCAGACATGTACAACCTTGTGGTTAATGGTAATCACGAGTTGGTTCAAGAGATCTTCAACGCTAAAGCAGGAAAGAAAAAAGACCGATTGATCAAACAATCAGTTGATCTAGCTAAACTTTCTCAGGGATTGTTGAAAGGTGAAGCCTTGACACAATTTGTAAATAGAAGTTATGAGCTGATCAAATAACGATTTGTATTTTTAGTATAGGAAAGCCCTCAATATTGAGGGCTTTTTTTATTTAAATGAAATTTAGAGATTACGTTTATAATAATGTGAGAAAAATCTTATGAGATATGTTAAAAATTAACATTTTGTGATTAACAAATGTTATTAGCTTCCTACAAAATAATGTTAGATATCGGAGATATGTGCTTTAACAATAAATTAACAAAAGAGTGCAAAGTGTTGTAATTACACTTGTTACGTTATTGTTTTATCTCGATTATTAGATTAGTAGACTAACGACAATTTGTTTTTCCTACAAAGACATGCCTATATTTGGATAACTTTAAGAAACACGCTTCCCTACAGTTTCTTAAAACGACAGCCCTCCCCTAAACTGTCATAATTGATCCCCTAGAATAAATTGACATATTGATTGTTCGATAGCAAAGCAGAAGCGTAAGGTCTGTTGTGTTAGCTCCTGAAAATGTATTTATTAATTCTAAATATTTTAATTATGAAGAGAGTAATTCTTTGTGTTTCGGCACTACTAGCAGGAGGATTTGCGTTTGCGCAGACTCCAAAAACCGTAACTCCACAATCAAAACAGGCTTTGGCACCCAATGCAGCTGTAGGAGGTAACCTTTCAACCATTGACCAAGTAGGGATTGGTAGTGATGGACTTGCAGTTCAAGAAGGAACTATGAATACATCATACATCAACCAGACTGGAACAAGTGCTTCTAACAGAAACCTTGCTATTGTAGCTCAATCGGGTAATGTAGGAGATCCTGGAATCGCAAGAAGTGGTTTTAAAAATTATGCAGATTTAACTCAAGATGGTGAAGGAAACCAAATGGGAGCTTTGCAATTAGGCGATAAGAATACCGCTTGGGGTAATCAATTAGGTAATGACAACGTTGCATTGATGGAGCAAGGAGCTGTTAACGCTCGTCAAGCTCAGAACAACTATGCTGAGGTTGCTCAAACTGGAAACGGCAATGAGGCTGAAGTTCAACAACGTTTTGATAACAATATCGCTTCTTCCACTCAAGATAATACCGGATTTGCTACTGGAAACAGATCTTATCAGGAACAAGTATCTGCTGGAAACCAAAGTAATGGTCATACTGCAATCTCAACACAACGTGGTGGGGATAACGAAGTAAGACAATTTCAAACGGGTCCTAATTCTGCAGTAGGTAACTATGCAGAAGCAAATCAAGGGGATATCAATGGAACTGATACGGCAACTGGTGCTTATGCTCAGCAAATTCAATCCGGATCTGGACAACAAGCTTATATCAATCAAAAGTTAGCTGGTGACGAGGCTTATCAAGAGCAATTAGGTGCAAACAACGTTGCTGTTGCTGATCAAAACCTAGGTGGAGTTGTTAGTGGAGGAGATAATTTTTCTTCCCAATATCAAGATGGTACTGGTAACGACGCTGAAGCAAATCAGAACGGAAACAACAACGAATCTTTCCAAGAGCAATTTGGAGTAGGAAACTCAGCTTTAACCGTTCAAAAATTCGGTCAATCTGCTGGTAACTATGCGCAGTCTATCCAAACTGGAAATGACAATGACTCTCAGATCAGACAAAATTCAAATGGTAACTTTGCACAAGTTGATCAATTTGGTTCTAATCACATGAGTATTGTTAATCAAAACCAATTGGGTACTCAATTAGGGAATGCTTCATTCAATGGTTCAAATACTGCATCTGTTCTTCAAAGAGATGCTAACGGACTTTCAAATGCTGTACAGACTTTATTGAAATCTAGATCTGGTCTTTCTCCAGCTGCTAAGACTTTGAGCAGACTATAATTAACGAGTGTTAATTGTATAAAGTAAGTTATGGTAGAATCGAGTACATATTTCTCGATTCTACCTATTACTTATTAAAAGGCAAACTAACTCTGAATTCCTATTATTCATCAATAGATTAATCTAAAACCCCACTAAAATGAAATATGCGCTTTCTATTTTTTTATTATTAGTGATGTCAACTATCTCATTAAGTCAGACTTATAACGATGATAAGGATTTAATTAATCAGAATACATCAACTAGTTCAAATGAACAAATTAATATAGTTCAAAATCAAACGTTTTTTAAAACGGATACACGCCGTCTACCGCCTACAGGAAATTCGGTTTTTATTGAACAAGTTGGCTTTAATAATACAGGATCAGTAGCTATAACATCAAATCAAAGTGATGTCAATCTTTTACAAATAGGATCAAATAACGAAGCTTTTATAAATTTAAGAGCTGGAATCATCAGAGAAAATGTTGCCCAAATAGGAAATGACAATTTATTTAGGGATTATAGTCTGCACGGTGCACAACTTCATACAGCAGACATTATTCAAAATGGAAGTTACAATGAGATTATCAGTGTGGGCAGAAATAGTCTTTCTGAACAGATCAAGGTTACCCAAAGTGGAATAGGCAAACAAGCCTACATTATTCATAATTAATGAAATATGTTATTATCATATTTCTAATTACAATGGGTTTTTCACAAGCTCAAGAATCCTTATACAATCAATCTGTAAAAGCAGAAATATTGATGGAAGATCAAGGAGGTTTTTTAAATATCACAGGAATGGCATCCAACCTGACAAATGCGGAGCAAAGTATTCGATATGAACTTGCGGTAATTAAAAAGGATACAGCAAGCAATAATAGTTCTAAAAATAATCAAACGGGAAGAGGAGTACTTAAAGCAAAATCGCAGGGAGTCCTTTCAACTACAAGTGTAAACTTAAATATCCCAGATATTTTAACCATCATGTTACTTATTTATGATCAAGATGATAATTTAATAGGTAAGGATTTGAAACGAATTGAGCCTAACACTTTTCATCTAGAAACTAAACAAGTAGACACATATGACGGTATCGAGATTAAAGGATTAGTTACGAGAAATTTAAGAACCGCACCAGCTAGAAAATTCTATGATTACTTTTTTAAAGAATATAAAAGATATCAAATTAATGGCAATAGGGTGGTCTCGATCAATGAAAAATTTGGTCAAGGTCGTAGCTCTAGAATAGAGGTACTTGTAGGAACCGAAATAGTATATCAATTTTTCCTTAATCCCACTGATGATTTTATAAAGGAAATGGGTGATTACTGTGTACGTCTTGTCTATCAACAATTTGAAAAGCTTAAGGCTATAGAAGCCTCCATTAATAACTAATAATTCAACAATGTTTAAAAAAATCACGACACTGCTCCCGTTGTTATTTGCTCTCTGTTTTATGACAGATCTTAGTGCTCAACAACTTGTTTACAGACCTATCAATCCAGCATTCGGAGGAGATACTTTCAATTATCAATGGCTCTTACAAAGCGCGGAAGCGCAAAATAGATTTGAGGACCCGGCTAATGCTGCGAGCCTAGATGATTTATCAGACCTAGATTCTTTTGCAGATGGATTGAATCGCCAATTATTAAGTCAATTGTCTAGAGCCTTATTGAATGCACAAATCAATATTAATGATGGATTACAGCCTGGTACATTTACTTTTGGAAATCTGGAAGTTGAAGTGTTGGAAACTCTGAATGGTTTGGTAGTTAATATTCTAGACACCAATACTGGCGATACAACTCAAGTAGTTATACCAAATAACTAGCCCATGGTATCTGCGAAAAAAACTTTACGGTCCTTAGGACTGTTCTCGATCTTATGCCTCATTTCAGGCTGCGGCTCTTATTTTAGCCAGCCGCTTGATACTCAGAATGCACGTATAGGTGAAACAACAGATGCGACTTATCTCTTGCGAACCCTACCACCACCAACTACAAGGGCTGTCGTTGGGGTTTATAAGTTTGAAGATCAAACTGGCCAGTTCAAACAAACGGATGCCGGATCAACCTTTAGTAATGCTGTTACTCAAGGTGGAACTACCATTCTAGTAAAAGCCCTGGAAGATTCAAAATGGTTTACACCTATTGAACGTGAAAACCTGGATAATCTTCTTAATGAAAGAAATATAATCAGTGCTACTCGTAAAGATTATTCTGTGCAAACGAATACACAACCGCAGCCACTGCCATCCTTGCTATATGCTGGTGTACTTATTGAAGGCGGTATCGTTTCTTACGATACAAATGTATTAACTGGTGGTGTGGGAGCCAGATACTTTGGTGCTGGTGGATCCAGTAAATACCGTCAGGATCGAGTTACCGTTTATTTAAGGGTAGTATCCACAAAGAATGGAGAAATACTCAAAACAGTTTATGTTTCTAAATCTATTTTCTCTCAAGCGATTGATGCAAGTCTTTTTCGCTATGTCAATTTTAAAAGATTGCTGGAAGCAGAAACTGGTTTTACTAGGAATGAACCAGGACAGTTAGCCGTTAAGGAGGCCATTGAAAAAGCTGTAGAAGCTCTTATTGTAGAAGGTGTAGAAACTGGTTTGTGGTACCCACAAGGTGGGGAGGAAGTTGCAAATAAAATGGTGCTAGACTACCGTACTGAAAAGGAGGTTGCAGAACGAACGGATGTTTACCAACGGGAACTACTAGACCGACGCAGTAGATTGCGACTGGATTTTGGGGTAGGAGGAACATACGCAAACAACGATCTTGCAAATCCATACTACGAATATTCTGCGACAGTAGGGGCAAAATATAACTTCACTCCGTTCATAGGCATAAAGGGACAAGCTAATTTCTATAGAATTAAAAATACAGGTACTCTAAACCGTCAATTTACCAGTGTGGATCTTAATGCCGAGTTTACCATATTACCTTATGAAAAGTTCAGTCCTTATGTATATGCTGGACCAGGACTTAATTTTGCCGATGGCTTTAATACTATTGATTTCAAGGCGCAAGCCGGAATAGGACTTGAATACCTTGTTTCTCCCAGTGTGGGGATCAAGGTTTATGGTGATTATAATGCAGTATTTTCAGATGAGATGGACGGCATTGTTTCGGGTAAAAGGGATGATCAGTACTATAAATTCGGCGCTGGTATCAATGTTTATTTTGGAAATAATCAAGCTAAAGAAAACTCACCCAACTTCATAAGAAGAAGGGAAGCTAAGGAACTCAAACGATTCAACAAATTAGAAAAACAGAATAGAGGCAGTAGGCAGGTGGCTGATACGCTTTTGCAAAAGCAAACTAATATTAATACTCAACAATAAGAATCATGAGAATTATAACATACTTCATCATTGTTGCATTTGCACTTATACTCTCAGGTTGTACGGAAGAAACCTTGGACGTAAACGGCAAAGGAACTATAAGTGGAACCGTAGTTCAAGACGAAAATTTCCAACCATTATCAAATGTGAAAATTTCCACAAATCCGAACACAAGTACTGTTTTTACAGACGAAGAAGGGAAATTTACCTTAAGCGTTGAAAAAGGAACTTATGCCGTGCGAGCTGAAAAGGACGGTTTTCTAGTAAAGTTTGAATCGGCAGATGTGGAGACAGACGAAGAAACCTTAGTAGTTCTTGAATTAAAAATATCAACGGCTAATAATAAGCCTCCGCCAGCAGCAACTTTAAAACTTCCTGTAGATAAATCAACTAATGTTCCCTTTGATGTCACCTTTGATTGGGAAGCGATGGATGTAGATGGAGACTCATTGGTTTATAATCTACAGCTGAGAAATGCCAATACAAATGAAATACAAAACTTTCCTGAACTTGAAACAAGCGAGTTTAAAACTACATTGAATTTTGGGACTACGTATTTTTGGCAAATTACAGCTAACGATGGTATTAATGATCCTGTTAATAGTATTATCAATAGCTTTACAACCACTTCATTTCCTTCAAATCGTTTTCATTTCGTTCGCAAACAAGTTGACAACAACCTAATTTTTAGTGGAGACGCTGCTGGTAATCTAGTGTCGTTGACACCACCATCCAAAAATAGCTGGCGACCTAGAGTAAATCGCACCGTTTCAAAAATTGCATTTTTAAGAAATGTAGGCGCAAATGTTCAAGTATTTACCATGGATATGGATGGTGAAAATGTCAAGCAAGTTAGTAATTCAGTTCCAGTAAGCGGTTTCAATCTGGATGAGGTAGATATCTCCTGGTCCAATAATGGAAATGCTATTTATTACCCAGCACTCAACAAGTTGTATCGCATCAATCCTGATGGCAGCGGGCTTAAACTTATTTATCAAACCACCAATGGCAATCTAATTACAGAAGTGGATTACAACAATGGAGTGATCGCTCTTAAAACAAATGATTTTAATGGCTACAATGTGAATATTTTTACAATCTCTGAATCTGGGCAGTTCCAACAAATGATTTTAAGTGGTCTGGATGGTGCTGCTGGTGGTATAGAGTTGAGTATTGATAATAATCGATTGCTTTACAGCAGGGATATATCTGGATTTGAAAACCCAGCCTACAGACAGATTGACTCTAAAGTATTCGTTTACACGTTCTCAAATAATACTAATGTGGAGTCTTCTATAAATAAACCTGGAGGCACTAATGATTTAGATCCTAGATTCTCTCCTACAGATGCTCAAATAATTGTAACTAACAGACCTAACGATGCCAATATGGGTGGAACGGTCCAAATATTAGATTCTGGAATTACCGATCCTAGAGTGGACTTATTTCAAAACTCCTTTATGCCAGACTGGGAATAGCAGCCTTTTATCTATGAAAGAGATGCGTATCTCTTTCTTCAAATTCGAATCTCTGAGCAAGATTCAATGAATATGGATAACTGAATATGGTACTTACGCGCATCAATATTTGTGGTGCTATTCCCTTACTGGTACAAAAAGAAAGCCAAGCTTGAGATTTAGGGAATCTCTGCTTGGCTTTTATTATTCTAAATATAATAGTAAATATAAGTACATACAATTACTTTAAGCGTAAAACTGGCTAATTTAACCATTATTGGCACTGATAAACAGATTATCGATCGTTTAAATGTTGAAATTAATGTTTTTGGTGTTGATGATAGTGCGTTTTTTAGACTAAAGATTATAACTATGAACGTCTGTGATTACCTAAAAGTCGATTTTCACACTTTCATAGGCACCTATGTCGGGTATATTAGATCTCAAAACGCCTAAGATATCTTTTGTAGAGCTAGTTGTAGGATTTGCTATACCATTTGCACCTCCATCATTATCAATTTGCAGCATGTTTAAAGTTGGATTTTTAAATAAAGGATCTTCATTTAATACCACGTTTTTATAAAGGGCTGTATTCATAAAATCATATTGTGGATTTGAAATAAAATTATCGAATTTATCGTCAAATTTTATTATCGAATTTTCAAATTTTAAGTTAAAGGGTTTATCTTCTATCTTCAATAAACCCAACTCCAGATTACGATCTCCGTAAATAATGCAATTGGTAAATAACGCTTGACTTAAAGGCTCGCTCAACCCTGAATCTGGAATGGTGTTAGAGATAAATAGGGTAGGTTCGTTTCTAAACCCGCTGTTCCAGTAATTTGTGATGGTGCAATTATTAAATTGGTAAGAACCGCCTAATCTAGCAACTAGAGCAGATTGACCCGCATTGTGTATGACTAGGTTTTCAGCTTCTATATTTCCATTTGTTGCCAAAAGTCCCACATTTGAAGAATTATAAATTTGACTGTTATTGATCTTTAAAGTAGCACCGCCAGAATCAGGGTTCTGGCTATCCATAAGAATGCCAATACTTGCATTTTTAATAGTAGCATGAGTTATTTCATGATTTTTACTTCCAGCAGTCAGCCAGATACCAAACCACTGTCCCGCGATATTATTAAACCCAGGCTCTAATCGGTCGCCTTCAAAGATGACCTCGTTTTCTAAATCTTTCGTATTAGACAAAGAGCCGTTAATTTTTAGAGAGGCCTCGTTAGCTGCAATAATGCCACTTTGAGAATGAAAGAATAAGCGGGAACCAGCCGCTATGTTTAATATCTTGGCTGGAGGGATTCCAGCAAAGCCATAGATGACGTAAGGTTTATCGCTGGTAAATTGCAATTGATCATCGTCTAAAAAGAATCCCGAAACTCTAATTTCATTATTTTCATCATCAGTTCCTAACAATAGGGTTTCTTCAATTCCTTGACTGTCGCGCTTAGGGAATAGGAAAACGGCATCTTTAACTAGAGTTACCAGTTGAATTTCTTGCAGATTCCCACCACGATCAAATTCAATGACATCCTCATAAAGAAACTCGGTTGCACTAGAGAAATCTTTGATATCCACAGTGGTTTCAACAAAAATATAGAGTGAATCGCGAGCTAATATTTCAACGTTTTCAAAAATTTGTCCTGGTACACCATCAACGGCCAGTCGGTATCTCGAATTGCTGCCTTGTGCAAGAGCTACGTTTTGGATCACTATATCTTTGCTGCTGCGATTATATACTTTGAAAGTTCTCGTGCTACTACCAATAGTATTGAAAACGGTATCTAAGAAAATAGTATCTTGAGAGAACTCTAAATTACCGGTGCTCTCGCTAAACTCAAAATCGTTGCGACAGGAAGACAAGGCTATAAATAAAATACTTGTTAAGCATGCGATGAATATTTGTTTCATGTTGCTATTTCAAATAAATCCCGCAGCTCTTGAGAAATGCGCACAGGTTTTCCATTCTTATCAATGGCACACCAGTCCGAAGTAGTTTTGGCTAAAAGCTTATTCGTATCCTTGTCGTAAATCTCAATAAAGCGCTCGTAGCGAACGTTTGTAGCGCGACCTACCTGAGTTTTTATAAGAATATTATCTCCCAGCATAGCAGATTGTTTGTATTCAATACAGTGCTTAATCATTACCCAGTCGTAAGTATGTAGCATATCTTCAGAAGCTACACTCGTCCAGTGGTGCATAGCGATATCATTTGCCCACTGCACGTAAACCACATTATTAACATGATCTAAATAATCAATTTCGTCTTTAGAAACCTTTCTGACAACTTCAAAAATGGGGAGCTTGGAATTCACTTATTTCTTAATTTCAATTTCAAACATTTTATTCCATCGCTTTCCTGTTACAAAAAGTCTATTGTTTTGTTTGTCATAAGCAATGCCGTTAAGTACGTTATCATCCTTAGACCAGTTAGGTATTTGATCCTTTAAATCACTCAGATTTATAACTGACTCCAGCGCACCAGTTTTAGGATTGACTATCATTACGGCATTTTCTTGATAGATATTAGCATAGATTTTACCATCAACCCATTCTAACTCATTGATTTCAGTAAAAGATTTTTTATTAGAAACGATCTGTATATACTCAAGTTCTTCAAAAGTTTCTGGATCTAGCTTCCAGATCTTGTCCGTTCCATCACTTTTGTACAAGAACTCTCCATCATTGCATAATCCCCATCCTTCTTTACTGCTGTTATATTTGAAACGATCAATTTCATTCAGATCTAGGTCATAAACGTAACCAAAACGTCCTTTCCAAGTCAATTGATAAACTTTATTTTTTAGAATGGTTAACCCTTCGGCAAATACGGTTTTAGGCAATGTATTTTTCTTTAGTATATCCCCAGTTTCAACCTGAGTAATGAGAACTTTTGACTCACCGTATTGACCTACACTTTCGTATAATTTACCCTCATGAAATTCAAGTCCTTGGGTGTAAGAAGAATCTGAGTGAGGATAAACATTTACCAGGTCATAGCCATAAATTTTAGGCGCTGTAGGATTCGATTTCTTAATTTCTGTGGACGTATGGGTAACTTTTCCATCCTTATATATAGTAGCTTTATAGGTTAGGACACCATACGGTTGGTCAGTCAGCTTTCGCGAAAGCGTGTTTCCCTCTACATTATCAATTACACGAGCATTCTGTCTCCATATAATGCTATCTGCACCTATGGATTGTGCATCTATCAGGGTAATTTTTACCGTGTCATCATCGTTCCATTGCTTTTTATCGTTAGAAATTTCTAAAGAATAATTACTACGGAATTTTTCTAAATCGGTTTTACAACTTGATAATGAGATTACTAGAATCAGTAAAAAAATGGAATTTTTCCAGTTCATGAGAATGAATTATAAAGTGGAAATATACTAAGAAAAAAGCGGCGTAGAAAACCTTGCAAGATCAGAACAAGACCTTATATTTGCACCGGGCAAGTCCTACACAACCAGCTCCTGCTGAACTCCTCCAGGGCGGGAACGCAGCAAAGGTAAGTGGTCGTAGCGGTGTGATGTAGGTAGCTTGCCTTTTTTTCTTTCCTTATAATTAAATGCTTGTATTCGATATTTAAAGGTTTATGAAAAAAGTTATTTTGGTTACTGGCGGTTCATCTGGAATCGGCAAATCAATTGCTGAATATCTCAACACAGCAGGCTACCAGGTTTACGGAACCAGTAGAAATCCAGAAAATTACGAAAGTATTATTCCATTAATAGCAATGGATGTTCAAGACGACTCTTCTATAGCTCTGGCAATTAAAACGCTACTCGCGAAAGAATCAACGATAGATATCTTAATCAATAATGCAGGTGTAGGCATTACAGGTCCTATGGAGGAAACTCCCATGGATGCTGTAGAGCATGCAATGAATACTAATTTCTATGGACCTCTCAGAGTGATTCAGGCGGTTTTGCCTGTGATGAGAAATCAACGATCCGGACGCATTATTAATATAACCAGTATTGCGGGATACATGGGGTTGCCTTATCGAGGGATTTATAGCGCTAGTAAGGGCGCACTTGAGATTGCAACAGAAGCATACCGAATGGAATGTGCGCATTTAAATATACATTTTAGCAATGTTGCGCCAGGAGATTTTGCCACAAATATCGCCTCAGGAAGGTTCCATGCACCGGTCATCGATGGTAGTGACTATGCTCAAGGTTATTCTCACACCTTAAAATTAATAAATGATCATGTGGACGAAGGCCACGATCCCATTGAGGTTGCCCATAAAATTAAGCAGATAATTGAAGCAAAAAATCCTGGTATACATTACAAGGTTGGAAGTTTCATGCAAAAGTTTTCCATAGTTTTGAAAAAAATCCTACCTGAAAAAACTTACGAAAAGATGCTCAAGAAGCATTACGGATTATAAAACGAACTATAGCTTGAATTCTTTCATTACTCTAAGTATTCGCTATCTAAGCCTTGTTTTGTTTTTTTCTTCCAGTATTTTCTCCGTGGCTCAGAATGTTTCTATCTTATATGATGAAACGGGAGAATTAAACCTACTTGACATACCGTTTGAATCCTTTGAAACGATAGAAAGCGGATATTCTAACGGTTTAAATCGTGGAGTTTATTGGTTGCAAATAGATGCAGTAGCTGAGGTTTCTAATTTCCAATTAGAAAACAATCATATTCATGATGTTCAAGTCTATCAAAGTTTTACAGAAGTAAAAACTTCTAATAATAACGGTTTTATAAGTTTTGTTTTAAAGCCCAGTACACCTGTATTTGTAAGGCTAGGCGTTCAAAAAGAGGCTTACTTCCCCTTTACTATCGCTACCCAAAATATCTATGAGCGGCTGAAAATTCAGAAAGCTGTAGGTTTAGGAATGTTTTATGGTTTTGCGCTTGTGGTCTTTTTGCTCAACCTAGGATTGTTTGTTACTTCCAGGGACAAGGCGTTTTTGTATTACAGTGTTTTTCTAGTGTTTATCCTTGCCGTCTTTGCTCACAGAGACGGATTTGCAGAGATTTTGGGAATGACACCTGCAGTTAAAGATATAACAGAGCCTCTTTGTCTTTCCATAGGAGGTCTCATGTGCGCTGTTTTTACGGTTAAAAGCTTACGGTTGCATACACATTATCCATTTATTGCATTCACATATTGGGGAGCAGCTGTTATAAGTGCATTGTTCCTGTCGTTGTATTTTGCGTTACATGATTATGCTTATGTGGTAGGCATTTATTTTGTATGCTTATACATTTTCGTGTCTAGCTGGCTGTGTTCTTTGCTTCTAATTAGAGTGCAGCGTTTTGCGTATATCTTTTGTTTAGCCTATTTCTTTATGATGATCACGGCTATTTTATTTTATCTAGGCCCGACTTTGAACTTACAGATTTTTGAGGTGAAGCAGATACATCTTAAAATAAGTGCTTTTGTTGAGATGATAATTATAACGTTTGCTATTGTTTATCGTATGAAAACTTTAGACCGGAAACAACGTAAAATGAGAAAGGAGATGACTCAATACCTTTCAGAAATTGCCTTCCTAAGCGACGAGTTAGAAAAAAACCAGCATGGTCAGGAAAATATATTTACCAAGTTTAACCTGACCAACCGGGAAAATGAAATACTGGACTTAATTGCTGATGGGAAATCGAACAAGCAAATTGCAGATGAGCTCTTTATTTCCATAAATACAGTAAAATATCACGTTAAGAAAATCTACGAAAAGCTCGAGGTCTCGAACCGAAAAGAGGCGTCTAAACTAATGCACCAACAAGAATTAGGTTAGAAAGTAATTATTTTAGGACAATAGTCATTCAGCCTATAAACAAGTATTACAACGACTATTATCTCATGATTTGTCTCAGACTACCCGTTTACTACCCGGTATTTTTATACGCTTTTGCTCAGGACCTATGTAAATTTGATCACCAAATAAAATTAAGGGGTTTATTTGAAAGTGGGACTGCAAAACAACAAACGTAGGGTACGTTGTTAAGCATCCCACTTTTTAGTTGGTTTAAACGGAGCAAGCATTTGTTTGCCTAAATCCTCAGGAAAGTCTTCATCACCTGGAAAACCTAATTCTAGATTTGCGTCGTGATAAGGAACATGAGCTGTTCCAAAAAGGTAATCCCAGATGCTCAAGGATAATCCATAATTCATCCCGTATTTGTATCCTTTCGGTAATTCTCTTGCATGATGCCACAAATGCATTTTGGGATTGTTCAATATGTATTTGAAAGGTCCATAATCCCAGTTTAGGTTTGCGTGGTTCAAATGTCCTATAAACACACCTATCATGTGAACAATGAAGAATTGTTGAATACCAAATCCAATCATAGCTAATGGCGCATATTGGAGTGTTTTATAGACAATTGTTTCCATAAAGTGAAAACGAAACTGCGCTGCAAACCCCATTTCTTTGACACTGTGATGAACTTTATGAAACTCCCATAACCAGGGAACTCTATGTAACAATCTGTGGATATTCCATTGTATAAAGTCTGCAATAACAAACATGATTAGCAATTGAGACCACACGGGCAATGTTTGTACCTCTAAAGCAATAATATTATCTATACCTATACTATTAAGTCCATCCGTAAAAATCCTTACGCCTATATTAGAAATGGCATTGTAACCTACGAGTGAAAAAAGAAAGAAATTAAAAAACAGATAAAATAGATCTAACCAAAAGTCCTTTCTCAATAATTTCTGATCTTTTCGCCAAGGCAACCAAATTTCTAGTGCAAAAACCAACAAAGACAAACCCACCAACCAATAGAAGTAGTTGTCCCATGCAGGTTGTGTAATTTCCTGCCATAGGTAATTCCCGTAATCTGTAAAGGAATTTAAAAAGAGATCTTTATAGGTTTCCATGTTTCTTTAAGTCGGTTAAAGCTACGCAGGTTTACGATGGCTTTATTGTTTACGTTATAGGAAGTATTAATGGCTTCACTATTTTTGATGATACCTTATAATAAAGATTCATGAGAAATATTCTTGTCCTCATCCTCATTTGTTGTTCACTCAATAGCTGTAAAAACATAAAACCTATTTCAAGTAAAACCTCATTGGAGACAAAACCACATTTTGACTGGCAAGCGGCAAACGTGTACTTCTTACTTACAGATCGTTTTGCTAATGGTGATACCAGCAATGATAATTTGGTAAAACGAGATAAGGAAACCGGGACTTTACGTGGATTTGAAGGCGGTGATTTTGCAGGAATTGAGCAAAGAATAGAGGATGGATATTTTACAGACCTAGGTGTGAACGCCATCTGGCTAACTCCCATTTTTGAACAGATTCATGATGGTGTTGATGAAGGCACTGGCTTCACGTATGCCTATCATGGTTACTGGGCAAAGGACTGGACGGCAGTAGAGCCAGCCTATGGAACCATAGGAGAATTTAAAAACCTAGTACAGCTTGCGCACAGTAAAGGCATAAGAATATTGCTGGATGTGGTTATCAATCACACGGGTCCAGTAACACAAATGGATCCACAATGGCCAGAGAGCTGGGTTCGCACAGGGCCTACTTGCTCCTATCAGGATCAGGAATCTGCAGTGAGCTGTACATTGACAAATAATCTTCCAGATATTAGAACGGATAGTAAAGAAGAAGTTGATTTGCCTGAAATTCTAGTAAACAAATGGAAGGCAGAAGGTAGGTATGAACAAGAAGTTAAGGAATTGAATTTATTTTTTGAAACTTCTAAACTACCACGAACACCCGCAAATTATCTTATAAAATGGGTCACTGACTATGCTAGGGAAACCGGTGTTGATGGGTTTAGGGTCGATACGGTGAAGCATGTGGAAGAATCTGTATGGGCGACTTTTAATGAGCAGGCTAAACTGGCTTTTAATGAATGGAAAGAAAATAATCCAGAGAAGAAAATCCATGACGACGAGTTTTTTATTATGGGTGAGCTATATGGCTACAGCGCAGCTAGTGGTCGCGGCTATGATTTTGGCGATGCAGTAGTAGATTATTTTGATTTCGGTTATGATGCGATGATTAATTTTAGTTTTAAAAGCGATGCACAAAGCGACTACAAAACGCTGTTTAAAAAATATGATCAGATAAGAAGTAATTTGTTATCAGAAAAAGAAGATACTGCCGTATTTGTGAACTACATAAGCTCTCATGACGATGGTCAACCATTTGATCCTGCAAGAGAAAAAATGATGGAATCTGGATCCAAATTATTGCTGACTCCAGGGATCTCGCAAATTTATTATGGTGATGAAACGGCAAGATCGTTAGAGGCAGAAAATGCTAACGGCGATGCTAATCTCCGTACAAACATGAATTGGGATAATGTAGATCAGGGAACGCTGGCGCACTGGCAGAAACTGGGACGTTTCCGCCGCGATCACCCAGCGGTGGGTGCTGGTGAGGTTCTCCCAAGTAATTATAAGGGTTCAGGTTCTGTAACAACACGCTCCTATAGTAAAGATGGGTACAGTGATAAAGTCATCATAGGCGCAGGGCTGCCCAATGGTTTATTGACTCTTAACGTTTCTGAGACTTTCAAAAACAGGATGCAGTTGCGCAATTACTACACAGGCGAGCGGGTTGCTATGAAAAACGGAATGGTTCAAATACAGGTGGAAAATGGTATAATTCTTCTTGAATCTATTAATGAGTAAAAAGGTGGCAATTATTCCGCTTTCGCGAAAGCGAAATACTTATTAGCCCGTTAACATAAATTGGCACTTTTCAATTAAAATTGATATTTCATTAGCTTAATAGCATTGATTTGCACAATATCTTTAAATAAATAAAAAATTAAAGATGAGCACAAACAACCTAAATAACGCAGACGCCCAAAAAAAATATAAGGAACTAGCTTCCAGTATTAATTTTGCAATGATGCTAACGCACCTAGATCAAACGCCGTTGCACGCAATCCCAATGAGCACTAAAAAGGTGGACGACAATGGGACAACTTACTTTTTGAGTAATCAAAACAGCGAGCATAATGCTAATATTGAAAACGACTCTAGATGCCAGCTTCTATATTCTGAAAAGCACAGCATGGAGTTCTTGAGTGCTTACGGTAAAGCGGTAATTTCTAAGGATAGAAAAATTATTGATGAGCTTTATGGCAGCGCAGATGATAACTGGTTTGAAGGAAAAGATGACCCTAATATTACGGTAATCACCTTTCATCCAGAAGAAGGACAGTATTGGGATTCTAAATCTAACGCTCTAGTCAGTTTATTTAAAATGGGCTATGGCGCTATAACAGGAGAAAAAACGGATGTAGGTCAAACAGGAAGTTTAGATAGCCTATAATATTTTTAAACTTGATTTCTGTTGCTTCATTTTATGAGCAACCTTAGTTAAAAACATCATATGAGTTGAGTCCAGGATCATATATTTCAATTTGAGAAAAACTTTGATTGATTTAATATTCTGAATTTCATGAAGTACCTAATAACACAAAACCGATCTGAAAAGATCGGTTTTTTTATGCCAATGGTTCAGTTTTCATTCGAGCCGAGTAAAGAACCCATGCTTTTTAATGATGCAGTAATATATTTTAATATTCCTAGGGATTAGTTTCAAATGAAATTAACTGCTGCAACTTAGTTGCGAGGAACCTGGTTTATTTCTAGCCCAGTCCGGACGTTTTGCGTACCACTTATCATTATTGGGCTGCTCTTTATAAGGATCTTTTAGCATTTCATGAATCTGTTCCAGTAGGGTATAATCTCCTTTTTCTGCATCATTAATAATCAGTTGCGCCATATAATTGCGCAGCACATACTTGGGATTAGTGCTGTTCATTAACTCAACTCTTTTAATCGCATAGGCAGATTCCTGTTTCAACCTTATTATATAAACACTGATCCAGTCCTGCCATTCTTTAGATTCATTTATTGATAAATTATCTAGATCATAAAATGCAACGGAAAGAATTTCGAACGCGTCGGCATCGTTGATTGTAGAATTTAATCGCGCTAGTTCCCTAAAAAATAGTGTCATATCAACCTCTACTTTAGGAAGTAATTCCATTAAATCTGCAATAATGTCAACATCTGAATCGTGCGGAACCGTTAGACCTAATTTGCACCGCATCATTTCCAGATGTTTCTTAACAAATTGTGTTTTGTAATCATTCAGAATCGCTTCCAGTGGTTTAGAATCATCAATCAACGAGAACAACGCATTAGCAAGTTGCCACAAATTCCAAAGCCCTATTTCAGGCTGCGCACTATATCTATATCTTTTATGCTGATTGTCTGTAGTGTTAGGCGTCCAGTCTGGATCATAATCATCAATCCAGCCGTACGGTCCATAATCGATCGTAAGTCCTAGAATAGACATATTATCTGTATTCATAACTCCATGAACAAAACCTACCCGCTGCCAGTGAATCATCAACTCTAAAGTGCTTTCTGAAACCTCTTTAAAGAATTCTAAGTACTTTTCTTTTCCTTCTGATTTAATTTGAGGAAAATGATGTTTTATGGTAAAATCGGTTATTTGACGTAATAAGGAATCATTACCATTTGCGGAAGGAAGTTGAAAGTTTCCAAATCTTAAAAAAGATGGGGCTACCCGGCAGACGACAGCTCCTTTTTCATAGGCAGCATTTCCATCATAAAATGCATCGCGCATTACTTGCTCCCCTGTTAACGCCAGTGATAAAGATCTGGTTGTGGGAATTCCCAAATGATGCATTGCCTCGCTACACAAGTGTTCTCTAATACTTGATCTCAATACAGCATAACCATCGCCTCGCCTGGAATAGGGAGTGGGTCCCGCACCTTTAAGTTGTAATTGTTGGGAAGCATCATCAATCTCAATTTGACCTATATTAATCGCTCTGCCATCGCCCAATTGACCTGCCCATTGACCAAATTGATGACCACCATAATTCATGGCAAAAGATGGGTTTTTAGAATCAACCCATCCACCTGTCACCATCTTTTTGAATTCTTCCAATTCAAGGTATTCTTCTGTAAACCCTAGATATTTTGCAACCTCTAGAGTCACGTGAATAATTTCACGATTTTTGAATATGATAGGTTCGACGAGACTGTAAGCAGCATCAGGAACTTGTCTGGGAACATTGTTAAGAACAGGGTCAGGTTTTAATGCAGTAGTTAGTAAAGAAGCTTTAAGTTTTTCCATTGAACGTTATGTTTGAAGAGCAGTAAAGTATAGTTACGTTTTAACTGGGGACTGTTAATTTTAAGTAAACTTATCTGTATATTTAGTTCGTTTGTAGTGATTTTAGGTTTTTAATAGATAAAAACTATTTTGGCACAATGAATGTAATCCCTTCTCATTCAATATTTCCCCTATGAAAGTCCTTGAGTCTTTATTAAATATCCAAAGTATAACAAACCTACCTTGTGCAGATTTATATTTTACGGATGACATCGTTATAGCTGAAGTTAATCAACATGTTATTATCGGCGTTGAAGAAGCTCAGGTAATTATGAAAGCTATTGAGGATGAAATAGGAGATATCTCCAGAGTCCACTACATTTCAAATAGGGTTTACGATTATTCCCTCAAACCCGCCGAACTTACAAACATTAAAAATAGGTTAGATAAATTTAAGTCGTATTCTGTTGTGACTTACACAAAGGCAGGAATGACGATTCTAGTTTTTGAGCGCATGTTCCTCAAAAAAACTATTGCAAGATACAGCTCCCTAAAAATGGCAATTGAGGCAGCGGGTGTTTTAAATTCTGTCAACGACAATAAAACTTCAGTAGCATAATTATTTTTTATTTTCTCACTTTTTTATTACTGGCCTCAAGTTGGATAGGTTACCAGGGTTGCTGTGCGTCGATTTAAAGATTTCCTATATAACAACAATGCTGTGTGTTCATTTTTTTAATGGAAATTGAATTAATGATAAGATCAAATAGGATTTGCAAAACCACAATTAAGGGATTAGTAATCTGTTCAATTACGTCGTTTTCATAATTACTATTGTCTATCCAGAGGAATTGCGAACTGTAAACTTTGAGTCTAACAACAAATTCAATGTGTTTTTCAAACAGAATATTTTAAAACCACACAACATGGGTTCTTAATTGGCTTACTTTACGGTAAACCTCAGTGACAATCGAGTGTAAAATGTGCATAATACCCTTCGAGGTCGTTAATCTTATGGGAAGCACCACATTCAATTGCTGATAATTGATTTATTTCGAACCATGAACACCACAATTACTCCTCAACCTAAAGAACAGTTTAAACTCGCGCATCTACCTAAATTATTGTGGGAAAGTGCCAAAGAGTGGAATAATGATGATGTGTGGCAATTAAGTGCCAGCATTGCTTACTATGCGATCTTATCGTTACCAGGATTATTGATCATAATCATAAATATTGTTGGCATTATATGGGATCAAGAAATCGCAACGGGTCGATTGACTAATGATCTTGCTGGGTTTATAGGTCGGGATGCAGCAGAAGGTATTAATGACATGTTACAAACGGCAAGCTATGATAATGGAGTAGTAGCAGCACTTGTGGGTATAGGAACCCTCATATTTGGAGCTACTGGATTGTTTTATCAACTCCAGGTTTCTCTCAACAAAATATGGCGTTTGAAGATAAATCCAGATACACCTTGGTGGAAAATTCTCACCGACCGTGCTAAGAGTTTTGGCTTTATTCTGGTAGTGGGTTTTTTAATCCTTGTAAGTTTTGTGCTCTCTACCGTCATAAATATGTTGCAAGAAGTAATTAAGGATAATCTTCCAGAGTACTTGATCTATCTCGCGCTGGGTCTTAATTTTTTAATATCCGTGGGTATTGTGAGTGTCCTTTTTGGATTGATGTTTCGGTACCTACCTGATGCTGAAATGCACTGGAAAATTATCTGGCCCGGTGCTGTGTTAACCGCATTGCTGTTTGAACTTGGTAAATTTTTATTAGAGTTATACTTTTCAAACTCCTCTCCCGCAAGTGCTTACGGTGCAGCTGGAATTGTCGTGTTGCTGCTACTTTGGGTTTCTTACAGCGCACTTATCCTCTTTTATGGAGCAGAGTTTGTGAAGGTTTACGCGCAGCATTATTTTAATGGAATCGAGCCTAATAGTAAAGCGCTCAAGTACCGGGAGGAGATTATAGAAATGTAATCTAAATTAAAAATGTGCTTTAAAGTTGTGATGATGATTAGAAGTTCGCTTTCGCGAAAGCGAACCATCCACCACATTATACTTCCATCAATTCAATGCAATAAAGGTTAGAATTCCAGCTACATAACCAGCGATCGCCAGCAAACTGATATTTTTTACATACCACATAAAGTCTATGTTTAAAATACCCATTATCGCCACTCCTGCGGCAGAACCTATAATCAAAATACTACCACCGGTTCCCGCACAAAATGCCAGAAGCTCCCAAAAAGTGTCATCGACGGGATACGTTTCTAGAGAGTACATTCCCATTGCACCAGCCACTAAAGGAACGTTGTCCACAATGGATGATAGTACTCCTATCGCACTGTTCACCAGATATATATTGTTGAGGTTGTTATCTAAAATTTGTGCAAGATCTACCAGGTGACCGGCAGATTGCAAACTGCCTACCGCTATAAGGATCCCGAGGAAAAACAAAATGCTGGGTGTATCAATTCGCTGTAAAACGCCAGCTATTGTTAATGGTTTTTTTAATTTTGGCGACTTAGATTTATGGATGAGTTCTGTCAAAATCCATACGACTCCTAATCCCATAAGAATTCCCATGAATGGAGGTAAACCGGTGATACTTTTAAAAATAGGTACAAATAGTAGTGCGCCTATCCCGACAGAAAAAACGAGTTTTTTTTCATAATGGGTGACTGGAATCGAATGTTCTGAATGCGGGCTTATACTTTCAATATTTCCTTTAAACCTAAATGTCATAATAATTAACGGCACGAGTAGGCACACTAAACTGGGAATAAATATTTGAGTAATAATATTTCCAGCAGTAATTTGACCACCTATCCACAACATAATTGTTGTAACATCGCCTATAGGTGACCAGGCGCCACCAGCATTAGCAGCGATGATTAGGATCCCAGCAAACATCCAAAGGTCTTCTTTGTTCTTAATCATTTTGCGCAGCAGTGCTGCCATTACAATCGCGGTAGTGAGGTTGTCCAGTGCAGCTGATAAGAAGAAAGTCAAAACTCCGAGAATCCACACGAGCTTGACACGGTTAGTGGTTTTTATTCGATCTGTAATGATGGAAAATCCCTCATGGGCATCTATGATTTCTACAATGGTCATCGCACCCATTAAAAAGAAAAGTATTTCTGCAATATCTCCTAGGTGCTCCTTCAGTCGTTCATCAATCCAGCCCGCAGATTCACCAGAAGCGATCTGTGGAATCAAACTATCGCTACCGTACATAAAAAGTACCCAACAAATAGTTCCAGTTAATAACGCGATAGCAGCTTTATCGATCTTAAGAGTATGTTCAAAAGCGATACAAGCGTATCCTATAATGAAAACTATGATGATAGCGATGTACATATTAATTGCTCAATTTAAGGGATCAAATATGCATTTAAAATTAGCAGATGAGGAAATCCTATCCTAATTATTTGACGGTTTTCACGAATATTTTTTGAATTTTCTAAAGCGCTCGATTCGTTTGATTTTTACATCTCTGGCTTGTTGCATAAAAAGATGTCAGCATGAGTTGATGAAGGAATATCAGTAGTTTGATAACTAGTGATTTGAGCATAATCAATAAAATTATCATTTTACACAACTAGTGGTTTGATGGAGTTCATGTAAATGAGAAAATTTGTTCTTAATCATGTTGACGTCTCATACCTTACGAGCATAGAGTAAATCTAACTCCAGAAAAGCTGTAAAAAGTAAAGTGGAAAAAGTGAAATAGTTTAGGCGCTTTTTAAGAACACTAATTTTGAGTTATGATGATGCATCGTAAACAGACCTCATTTGTATTTTTTACAAACTTGAAGACTGTAGACCTCATTAAGTGAAGGCGATCATCAAATCTTATAGTGGTCTCAATCAATATCAAACGTAAAACTTGAGACACTTTAACATCAATTGTGTAAAGATTTGACCAAGTGTTTAGTTTGTGCTAACTCATCTATCGATCTTAATGTAGTCTATGAATCCCAAAGAGATGTTTAAATTTACATTTTATTAGAATCACCATATGATAGCAGCAGTCACCCTTTTTTTAATAGTTACTCTATCTGCTTTAATTACCAGAGTTGCAACAATTGCTTTGGTGCACACTGGGCTTTCTAGGGATAGCGCAAAATTCCAATCCAGATCTGCATATACTGGCGCGGGTTTGAGTACTATGGAAACGGAAAAAATAATGAGCCATCCGGTACGGCGTAAAATTATATTCCATCTCATGCTCATAGGGAATGCTGGGATCGTGACAGTTATGTCATCTTTGATTTTGACATTTGTTCTTCCTGACTCTGTTACCTCAAAATTATATGGATTAATGATCATTGTAGTGGGATTGAGCGCACTGTGGTGGGCAGTAAAAAGTGACTGGGTTGATCGTGGATTATCTAGGTTGATCAATCGCATGTTGAAAAAATATACTGATCTGGACGTGAATGATTATGCCGCTGTTTTACACCTTAAAGATAATTTTAAAATTATTGAATCAACTGTAGATGACGATGGATGGATGTGCCACCGTACGCTGCAGGAACTGAACCTGCGCGAAGAAGGAATTACCATACTGGGAGTAGATCGTGTGGGTTCTGGTTATTTTGGATCTCCATCGGGTAATTTCAAGCTTCTACCGGCTGACATTATAACGATGTACGGCAAGGCAGAAGGAATGGTAAGTCTCAACAACCGCAAAAAAGATTTCTTCGCAGATTTAGAGCATGAAAAGTTTGTAGAACAAGAAGCGAGCAGAAAAGAACAGGAGCAGGAAAAAACATCTTCTTCCCAAGATTAAAATTTCATTCCGGGTTCTATGACAAACAATTTAAAAGGAGTTCTAGTAAATACAAAATAATAGCAATCATGGTTCTTAAGGTTTTAGCGGTGAGTCTTTGAGTTTATAGTATTTAATGTTTTGTCAAGCCAATTATAGATTCATTGGTTTCTTAGTTTGATCTAGAAGGTTCTGAGGAGGCAAGAGTTACCTCATTACCCACTTCGTCTACATTCCTTGAAAACAGTACATAATTCCATGGGAGAGAAACGATTCTTAATTCAAACAGGTTTATCATAAGTGCGGTAGTGGTTATTTTCCAAAATCGTTATCTAGCTTCGGATCTCTTGACTATTTTTCCTTTTTTGAATCACGGCATCCATCCAGCAAATGGATCGTGCGTGTTCCATAAGAAGCATTTTTATCAGAATGTGTGGCTTGAATGATGGTCACTCCCTCCTTGTTCAAATCCTGAAAAAGCTGCATAATCTCATCACTTTGTGCGCTGTTTAGATTTCCGGTGGGTTCGTCTGCCAGAATCAATTTGGGCTTTGCAATCAAAGCTCTAGCAACGCCTACAAGCTGCTGCTGACCGCCTGAAAGTTGGCTGGGAAATAGATCTTTTTTACCGACGATGTTGAAACGGTCCAGCATGTCTGCTACCAGTGCTTTACGCTCTGAAGATTTGACTCCTTTATAAAGTAACGGTGTTTCTATATTTTCATAAACGGTCAGCTCATCAATCAAGTGATAAGCTTGAAAAACGAAGCCTATGGTTTCTTTATAGAGTTTGGATTTTTGTTTTTCTTTTAAATTGTGAACCGGTTCATCCAGAAATAGGTACTCACCTTCTTGGAATCCGTCGAGCATCCCGATGATATTCAGCAACGTAGATTTTCCAGATCCTGAAGGTCCCATGATGGAGATGAATTCGCCCTGCTCGACGTCGAGCGATAAGTCATTAAGCAGGAAGACCCGTCTGCCTCCTTGATTGACCCATTTGTAGATGTTTTTAAGTTGTAGTAGCATTGTTTTTGTTTTTCTGTTTTCGGCGCAACGCTTGCGCCTTCCTCTGACGGATGCGATCCGCCCTCACCGTTTTCGGCGCAACGCTTGCGCCTTCCTCTGACGGATGCGATCTGCCCTCACCGTTTTCGGCGCAACGCTTGCGCCTTCCTCTGACGGATGCGATCTGCCCTCACCTTTCTAGGCGCAACGCTTGCGCCTTCCTCTGACGGATGCGATCTGCCCTCACCGTTCTCGGCGCAACGCTTGCGCCTTCCTCTGGCGGATGCGATCTGCCCTCACCGTTCTAGGCGCAACGCTTGCGCCTTCCTCTGACGGATGCGATCCGCGCTCACCGTTTTCTGCGCAACGCTTGCGCCTTCCTCTGGCGACTGCGATCCGCCCTTACGGTTCTAAGCGCAACGCTTGCGCCTTCCTCTGGCGGATGCAATCTGCCCTCACCGTTTTCGGCGCAACGCTTGCGCCTTCCTCTGACGGATGCGATCTGCCCTCACCGTTTTCGGCGCAACGCTTGCGCCTTCTTCTGGCGGATGCGATCTGCCTTTCACTTTCGCGAAAGCGATATTGGGTTCTATCCACCACTTTTATTCCATTTTCAAACTATCAATGGGGTTTGCAACAGCGGCTTTTATTGCTTGAAAACTAACGGTAAGCAAAGCGATCAATAGAGCGGCAATACCTGCAAAAGCAAATACCCAAATATTGATTTCGGTACGGTATGCAAAATCCAGCAGCCACTCGTGCATCAACCAGTAAGCGACCGGTGCTGCGATAACAAAGGCAATAATGATGAGTTTTAGAAAATCTTTAGACAATAGCTGTGTTATTCCAGCAACTGTGGCGCCCAGCACTTTACGCATTCCTATTTCTTTGGTGCGCTGTTCTGCCGTGAAAGCAGCCAAACCAAACAGACCCAGGCACGCGATGAAAATAGCGATGATGGAAAAAACGGTAATAGTTTTGGCAGTCTTTTCTTCAGAAGCGTATAACTGCGCGACATGCCGGTCTAGAAACTGATAATCAAAGGCGGTGCTGGGCAGGTTATCAGTAAAAGATTTTTCTATTTGCTCCATGAATTGTGGCAGATTCTGGGAATTGTAGCGCACTAACAACGTACGGATTCCCTCTGGAGCTCTGGTAGATTTGTAATACATATAACCGCCCACATCTTCCTTGAGCGAATTAAAATTAAAATCATCGACCACGCCTGTGATGATGGCTCGGTTTCCCAGCTCTGTGTTTATAATTTTACCTATGGCATCATCTGGTGTTTTATAGCCCAGATAGTTCAAAATATTTTCATTGATCAGCGTGTAGATCGTAGAATCGCCTGCGGCGATGGTTTCAGGAAGCTCGCTCCCTGCAAGAATTTTGAGTTTTAATGTCTCTACGACATTACCGTAAGTACGGCAGCTTGCAATAGGCATTCCGGTAATATCTGTAGCAAGTTTGCGCACTGCCCTGCCGCTTTCAACGCCTCCTGGTATGGACTGCACAGCTGATAAGCTTTCCACGCTTGTTTGACCTTGCAAATTTTGAATCAGGTTTTGAACCTGCTGATCACTCTGGGCAGACTTGATCGAGATAGCGACAATGCCATTGGGGTCGTAGCCTAGATTTTTATTTTTCATAAAATCCATTTGCTGCAAGATGATCGTGACTGAAATGATCAGCACGATAGAGGCGGCAAACTGAAATACCACAAGTCCTTTACGTATAAATTCTGATGCAGCCCCAGCCGACTTTGATTTGTTGACCAAAACCAACGGCGAGATTCCCGACATCGAGATTGCCGGATAACTTCCCGCAATAATGGTAACCACTATCCAGATAACCATTAAACCGAGTAGTAAAGGCGTGGCCACTAAACTGGAAACAGCAAGTTCATTACCTGTGACGCTTTCAAAATAGGGCAGTGCAATAAATGAACCCGCATAGCCCAGGACCATTGAAATGAATACCAGAACTGCCGTTTCTACGTAGAATAACGTTAGCATCTGACTACGGTTTGCGCCCAGCACTTTGTTCATTCCTATTCCTTTGGCACGTTTGCGGGACTTTGCAGTGGCGAGGTTCATATAATTGATACAGGCAATGAATAGAATGAGTAGAGAAAGAAAAAGTAGACTTTTTACAGTATTGCCATTTCCCAGTTTAGTACTGTAACCCTCTCTAACATCTGTAGAGTATAAATGAATATCAGTCAACGGCTGAAAAATAAATTCTGTAAAATACTGGTATTCTTTATCTACATTTTTATCGATTAAGGCCGTTGCGTTTTTTTCTGAATTGGCCACGTCGGCTCCTTCCTGCAACTGTACATAAGTTTCAAAACTGGCATTGCTCCAGGAAACATCAGTTCCCATCCAGGAATCCATAATATTAGACACCATCGCATAATCCATTACGCTATTTTCAGGCATATCTGCATAAATACCGGCTACTTGAAGAGTATCTCTGTTATTGACCGTGATCAGTTCGTCCATGGCGTCCTGCTCGCCGAATAAGCGCTGCTTTGCCGTTTGAGATAGCACGATGGTGTTCGGTTTTGAAAACGCAGACTCCCCAGTTCCTTGCAGGAATTCAAAATCAAACATATCAAATAGCGCGGCATCTGCTAGATAATGGTTGGTTTCGGTAAAATTTTTATCGCCTACTTTGAGAGAAGCGGTGGCGCCAAAATCATTTTTAATAAGCCGTGCCATGCGCTCTACCTGAGGAAGGTCTTGCTGGATGGCAGGGCCCACGGCGTTGGGCATGGTCGCCCAGACCTCATAATCATATTCTTCGGTCGTTTCCATATTGACCCGGTATATCTGGTCTGCATGAGTGTACATTTTATCAAAACCCAGTTCCTTATTGATGAAGGCAAAAAGGAGGATGCAAACGCCCACACCTATGGCAAGTCCAGCAATATTGAGCATTGTGAACGTTTTATCCTTCCACAGGTTTCTAAATGCCATTTTGATATAATTCCTGATCATTGTTTTTAGTATTTGTCCCGATGGCTGTCGGGATTAATTTCATGTTAAGTTTAATGTCACAATAATGCCATAAAAATAATTATCTGTAAATCAATTACTTGACAATGATTTGCCGTGGTTTAAGTGTACGGTTTTGATACAGTAGCGTACGGTATCGGGACAGAATCTGTGCTTTAATGCAATGCTTTTCCTACTATTTACAGATGTGATCTGTATAGTTATCGGCGCAATGCTTGCGCCTAGTGATGAGGTGCAATGCTTGCGCCTAGTGATGAGGCGCAACGCTTGCGCCTAATGATGAGGCGCAACGCTTGCTCTTGATTTTCCGCTTTCGCGAAAGCGAACCCTTACTCAGTTTTCAGACTATCCACGGGATTTTTCATCGCTGTGGTAATGGTTTTAAAACTCATGATCAACATCGCGATTATAATCATACTAATGCCTGCTGCGAGAAAAATCCACAAGCTGACGTCCGTTTTATAAGCAAAGTCTGTCAGCCATAAATCCAGCGCGTAATAAGCGATGGGAGTGGCAATCACAAAAGCAACCAGCACCAAAACCAGGAATTCCCGACATAACAAATTATTGATTTGCAACACCGTTGCACCCAATACCTTGCGGATTCCTATTTCCTTTGTCCGGCGCTCTGTGCTATGAATAACAAGGCCCAGCAACCCCAGGCAACTTATCAATATCGCAAGTCCCGTTGCCCAGTTGAGTAAAGTAGAGATACGTTGTTCTTCCACATAAAAGCGAGCGATGGACTCATCTACAAAAGTTGCTTGAAACGTTTCACCAGGATAAACCTTATTAAATTTTTGTTTTACCAAGGCTAGAGTTTCTTGCCAGCTGGTTGTATGTCTAGCAAGGGTTATATGTGCATATGTAAATTTTGTTCTACGCTTCCTACTTGTATCACCGGTAAACGCAAGCGGAACAATTTCTGACTTAAGGGATCGCTGATTAAAATCCCCCATCACGCCCACGACTAATTTTTCTTTACCACTAAATTCAATGTATTTGTCAATGGCATCCTCAGGGTTTTTAAATCCGAAAGCATGCATAGCAGTTTCATTGATGACATACTCCTCAATAGTGTCATTTCTAATGGTTCTTCCTGCTAGTAGCGGTATTTTATATATCTCGAGGTAATTTGTATCTCCATTAAGAACTTGTATGTCTTTAATGATCTCCTCTTTTCCGGTTTTGTAAACGGCACTGCGTGTAGCCATATTTTGGGAGGCTGGTGGCATGCCGCCCAGACTTATTTGAGATATGCTGGGAATACTTTGGATACTGGTTTCCAATACTTGTCTGCTAGCAAATTGGTCATCTGTCCATGGTGTCTGAACATAAGCAATTGCATCAGTCTGAAAACCCAAGTCCTTATTCATCATGAAATGAATCTGCTTACCTACCAACAGCGTCGCGATGATAAATACCTGCGCTATTGTAAATTGAAATACGGTAAGAACCTTGCGCGTCTCACTGTTTTTATTAGATAAGAATGTATCACCCTTTAAAACTTTTACAGGCTTCAATTGAGATAGCACAAGGCTGGGATAAATTCCAGAAAGAAATGCTACTACCATAAATGTGAGGACGATGAACAAAATTATTTGAGGTTGCAGCATAATGGATGCATTTAGACCTCTAGGGATATATTCATCAAAAACGTCTAGCATCCAAATGGATAACCCTATGGAGACCACTGCGGCAACTCCTGTAATTAAAAACGTTTCCGTTAGAAATTGAAAGAAGAGTTGTTTTCTGGAACTCCCCAAGGTTTTACGCACTCCTATTTCTTTAGCTCTTTGCGTTGCTTGTGCCGTGTTCAGATTGATAAAATTGATACTTCCCAGTAGTAATAGAAAAAGGGCGATCACAGCGAGTGCAATGAGAACTTCCTTACTGGATTGAAGTTCTGTATAGTCATAAACACCATAATCGGCATTTAAGTGAATATCTGATAAGGGCTGCATTTTGAAATGACGTGTCTGCCCAAATTGTTCTGAATACTCATCTTTATGCGCTATGGCTAGTTGATCCAACTGTGACTGGATGGATCCAACACTTGTGTTTTCTTGAAGTTTAATAAACAGCTGACTTGCAGAGCTCGTCATGCCCCAGTCGTCGGTAAAAATCTGATCGGCATCCTCAGTCTGTCTCGCGGTTTCAAGGGAAACAAATTCGTTAAAAACAATATCTGTCCGCTCATCAAAATCTGCTACGATACCTTTTACTTGTGCTGTGATAGTTTCATTATAGATAATATTCTTACCAATGATATCTTCAGGAAGTAAGGTTGGAAAATATTCTTTGGCGCGTTTTGCTGTGAGGACGACTTCGTTGGGCCGGTTCAATATGTCATTCTTGGATCCAGCGATCCATTTATACTCAAAAAGCTCAAAATAAGCCTGATCTGTAAGAATAATTTTCTCTGGATCCATAAATATTTGATCAGAGGAGTCTGCTTTTACTTTACCTACCCACCACTTATAAAAGAAGGCAGACTGCTCGATTCCAGTGATACTTGTATTTGTAGCAAGACGCAAGGTAGCGGTAATGCCACTATTGTAATCTATGCCTTGCGCATCTTCAATATCAGTTACTAACCTGTATATTCTATCGCCGTCTTCATGGAATTTATCAAACGTAAAATCATAATACACCATCATCCCAATCACAAATGATGCGCTCAGCCCTATGGAAAGACTAATGATGTTGATCATGGAAAACGTTTTGCTTTTCCATAAACTTCTCCACGCTATTTTGATATAGTTTCTAAACATAATTCTTGTTGTTAGGTTCCTAGTAAGTCCGCTTTCGCGAAAGCGGACTTTACAGAAGCTCTATTGCTTTATTCGGTCTTCAAACTATTTATAGGATTTGCCATTGCTGCTTTGATGGCTTGAAAGCTTACCGAAAGCAGCGCTATCGATAAAGCGGCCAGACCTGCAATCGCAAAAACCCACCAGCTCAATGTGGTCTTATAAGCAAACTCCTGCAACCATTGCGTCATGATATACCATGATATAGGCACGGCGACCAAAAATGCAATGATCACCAACTTTAAAAAATCTTTATTGAGTAACGTCAAGATCTGTAGAACACTAGCGCCACTTACCTTGCGGATTCCGATTTCCTTTTTGCGCTGTAAAATGGTATATGAAGTCAGGCCAAATAATCCCAGTCCAGCAATAAAAATAGCAAGTCCCGTAAAGAGTTGAAACGCCTGGCCAAACTGCTTATCCTCCCGATACTGCGCTTCAAACTTTTGGTCTAGGAACGTATATTTCAACGTGCTGTTTGGAAAAATTTCCTTCCATTTTGAACTTAGCTCATCCAGATGTTGCTCCATACCAGTGATGGAGGTATTTGTATCATCAAACTTCACTAGAATAGTTTTCATTCCCTTATAGGAGCTTATGATGAGTGGCGCAATTTGCTCTTTGAGTCCAAAATGGTGGTAATCTTCCATCACGCCAGAAATCGTGGAGGTACTCCCCCAGAATTTTACACTTTTACCAATGATCTCCTGAGCATTTTGATAACCCATAATTCTTGCAAAAGTCTCATTGATCACGATGTCTTCACGTTCTTCTGTATTTTTGAAAAAGGGCTTTCCTGCCAGAATTTTTATATCGAGCAGGTCAAAATATTCTGGTTGTGCACCATAGATGTAAAATAGTTGTTGTGGGCGCTCGATACCATCGGGATAAATGATGCCAACTGTAGAGGATAGGTTGTCATAACCGTCACCAGGATAGGTTCTTGTACGACTCACATTTTTAACAAATGGCAATTGTAGCAGCTCCGCCTGAAGAACATCCGCTTTTTGAATGATAAGCGAGTCCCGAACATTTCCCAGCAATTCGCTTTTCAATGCAACAACATTGGAAAGTTCTGCACCTATGGGTTGTTCTCGCAAATAATCGATTTGCTTACTAACTACTAAGGTACCGATGATCAGAATTGCAGTTGCCATAAACTGGACTGTTATCAAGACTTTTCTTATTCCTATACCACCTTTAGCTACTCGTATTTTTCCCTTGAGTGCGCGCAAGGGAGAAAACCCGCTTATCACTACAGCAGGATAAATGCCGGAGAGTAAGGTTCCCGCTAGAATGAATAATAAAAAGGGTATGATGGTGGAAAAGTTGGACAGACCTAGAATTAGTTCTTTACCGACAAACTGGTTGAAAAGTGGCAGTAATAAAAAAACCATTCCTAATCCCACCAAAATGGCAAATACATTGAGCAACAAAGATTCACCAAAGGATTGAAAGATCAACTGATAACGGTGTGCTCCAGCGACTTTTCTTATCCCAACCTCACGGGAACGTTCTAGGGATTTGGCTGTGGCGAGATTGACATAATTGAGCCAAGAAAGCACTAAAATAATAAATGCTATGGCAGATAGAAAACGTATGCGGCTAATGCTACCATTAGCCTCTGCTTCGTAAGGTTTGTTTGAATATAGATGGATATCTGTAAGCGCTTCAATATTGTGTCGCTCGTCGGGATCATCCTCAAAATCGGTATTTTTTATTTTCTCCCGTAACGCAGCGACATCAACATTGGGATCAAGTTTTATGTAGGTAAAAAAATTATTTGCCCTCCAGTTGGGCTCTTCATTGCCAAACTTTGACGCCCAGGTATTCATAGTAGAAAATGAAATAAAATAGGTGGTTTTAAAATGCGTATTATCTGCAATATCATTGACCAGACCTACCACTTCTAGCGTTGCCTCACTACCGTCATAAACGGAAATACGCTTGCCTATGGCTTGTTGGTCACCAAAAATTTTATCGGCCAGACTTTGAGTTAGGATTATGGTATTGGGCTTTTCAAAATCGGTTAGGTTTCCAGCGATTAATGAGGTATTGAAAATATCAAAATAAGTGGCGTCTGCCAGCGCGCCATTATGCTGCTCCATAACCTTCTCGCCATGGACAAAGGTTACTTTATCTAAACGAAACAAACGTACCTGTTCTATAATCTCTGGAAATTCTTTTTTAAAGGTCGGGCCGGAGAGGTTATAGGTTTGGGCATCACCAGGACTAAAAGTATCTCCTATTTTGTAGTCCATAAAAATGCGATATACTTGAGAAGAACCGTCAAAATGGTCATAACTGCGCTCATAACTCACGTATAGCGAGATAATCACAAAGGCAGCGATTCCCAATGCTAATCCCATGATGTTGAGTATAGAATACAACTTATTCTTCATCAGGTAACGAAGCGCTATTTTAAAGTTGTTTTTGAACATGGTTTCTTTGGTTAGGTTATCAATTTTATTGAGGTTGCTTTCGAACCCCATTGAGTGCGGTATCAACTTCCTTTAGATCGCTTTCGCGAAAGCGAAAACATCTCAAATCTTTCATTTACCTTCTAGCTTTTCGTCTCTTTTGCTAAACTCTTTCTTCTTTCCTTTCTATTCTATTTCCAGAGTGCTACTCGTCTTTTAAATCACTCCGTTTTCAAACTATCCACAGGATTTGCAACCGCCGCCGCAATAGTTCGCACGCTGATGGTTAGAATGGCGATGAATAAAGCTATTAAACCCGCAGCGCCAAAAATCCAAATACTCAAATCAATGCGATACGTATAGCCTTGCAGCCATTGGTTTGCAAAGTAGTAGGCGAGTGGTGCTGCGATAACAAAGGCTATGGCCACCAGTTTTAAAAAGTCCTTAGTCAATAAAACCGTGATGGTAGAAATACTCGCACCCACCACCTTGCGGATTCCTATTTCCTTCCTGCGCTGCGCCACTACTAATAATGAAATGGCAAACAGACCTATACAACTAAGAACGATTGCGAGGACAGAACCACTGGAAATCATCGTGGTCATATACCGTTCTTTCATAAGCGTGCGATCAATATTTTCATCCAGAAAGGAACCTATAAACTCATGGTCTGGCTCAATGGTTTCCCAGGCAGATTTTACGGTATTATAAGATGCCTGTAAATTCCCTGGAGCTACTTTTATATAAGCATATCTCATAATGGCATCGTTATTCATAAACAAGGTAAGAGGTTCAATGGATTGATTTAAATCCTGAAAGTTGTAATCCTTAACGACCCCTATAACATTGAATTTTGCCACATCCAGATCTACCACAATATCCAGCGGATTCTCCACATCAAACTGTTTGGCCATGCTTTCATTTATGACTACAGACAGGCTGTCTGCTGCATATGCCCGATTGTGGGTACGTCCGGCAACTAAGTGAATATCCAGCGTTTCTGGGTAATCAAAATCTACACTTAGCATATTTGTTTTTACCTCGCGGCCTTCATATTCAAAGCCCAAAACACTGGTGGATCGGGAACGGTCCTTGCCCATCCCCAATATATTATTTGCAGCGGTAATGCTCAGGATATTTGGTTTACTGGACAACTCATCCCTCAATAATTGCATCAATTTTTCAGGATCCTTGGTGCTTTTTAAGGGTACAGCGATAACTTGGTCTTTATTAAATCCTAAATCCTTAGACCTCAAATAATCTAACTGATTCCATAAAACAAGCGTACCACTGATCAAAACAATGGCAATAGAAAACTGAACGATCATCAACACATCCCGTACATAGTTTTTTCCCGTAACCTGCAATTTTCCCTTTAACGCCTGTAGCGTTTCCAGCCTGCTCATCAATAGCGCTGGGTAGCCGCCGGCAACAAGCGTGATGATTAAAAAGCTAGCGACGGCAGCAACAATAATCGCAGGGTTTGCAAAGGCACTAAAGGTAGCTTTAGTGCGGAATAATTCCTGGAAAGAGGGGAGCAGTAGTAGCGCGATGCCGTAAGCGAATAGCAATGATCCTACAAAAACGAGCATGCTCTCACCCCAAAACTGAAAGAACAACTGCTTCTTACTGGCGCCTAACGTTTTACGCATTCCTATTTCCTTCAAACGCTTCGTTCCCTTACCGATGCTCATGTTGATAAAATTCACGCTGGCGATAAAGATGATGAGTAAAGCAATCCCTAAAATCAGATAGTGCATGGTCTTGTCAACTTCTAGAATCCCGTTGGAGATACTGGTAAAATTGATATCGGTGAGGGGTAATAATTTGATTTGTTGGTACAGCCCGTCTGCATTAGGCTGCGCACCATCGCGTTTTGCATCGTTAATGTCACCTCCATAATGCAGCGACGTAAATGCGATTGTGGACTTCTCAAAGGCTTCTGGATTGATTCCATTTTCTAATTGGATATACACCTCGTGGTTGTGGCGGTCCCATCGGTCCAGGTTGTCACCATAAACACGATTGGGCAAATTCTTAAAATTGAAGACTACGTCAAACGCCATACTGCTATTGTCTGGAAAATCCTTTACCACAGCGGTTATCGTGACGGGCGATTGCTCACCATCCTGGAGCAATACAAAGGTTTTTCCGACTGGATTTTCTTCTCCGTAAAAGCGTTTTGCAGCGTGCTCAGTAATAACAGCAGCATTTTTATCCTGAAGAATTTTATCGCGGCTTCCCTTTACCACTGGAAAAGAGAACATCTTAAAGAAATCCCGATCTGCCCAGGTGGCACTTATGCTAAAACTCTTATCGTCCAGGATGATGGATGATCCTCCCGTCATAATTCGTGTGATGTTTTCAATTCCAGGAACTTCTGCGCGCAAAGCGTCTGCAAACGGTACTGGATTTGAGATGCTGGATTCCATGCCCTGTGGTGTTTCAGAGTTTGTGTATACCTGATAGATCGAACTATTGTTCTCGTGAAATTTATCGTAGGATAATTCGAACAGGGCATAGGTGCACAATAGGAATGCGACACTAAACGCAGCGGTTAATCCTACCACATTCAAAGCGGTGAATGTGCGCTCCTTCCATAAATTCCTGAAGGCTAGCTTTAAATAATTCCTGATCATGATGGTTGTTTTAAGGTGTTAGTTTTATACCGCTTTCGCGAAAGCGAAAATGTTATAATACCAATGCTACTATTCGGTTTTTAAACTATTTACAGGATTTGCAATTGCAGCCTTGACCGCCTGGAAACTCACGGTCAGTAGTGCAATCGCAAGGGCAATAACCGCTGCAAATAAAAATATCCAGAAATTAAACTCAATACGATATGCATAATCCTGAAGCCAATTATCCATCAAGAAATAACCTACTGGTATCGCAATAATTACAGAAATCAATACCAGTTTTAGAAAATCTCGAGATAAAAGTTTAACGATGTTTGTCACACTGGAGCCCAGCACTTTGCGCACACCTATTTCCTTGCGACGCTGCTCTGCAGTGTAAGCTGATAACCCGAACAGCCCTAAACAGGAAATAATTACCGCAATAAGCGCAAAAATCTGGGAGAGTTTACCTACCAAGTTTTCGCTCTTGAATTGCGCGTCAAAACCAGCATCTACAAACTCGTATTCTAACGGGAAAGCTGGATTGTATTTTGTTAAGGTCTGTTCGATCTGGTGTAATGCAGCTGTTACATCTGCTTCTCGAGGAAATCGCAGGTAAAGAAACCGTGCCTGATCTGGAGCATTTAGAAACAATACGGGATCGCTGGTGCCGTACATATCACCATAGAGGTAATCTTCTGCAACGGCTATTACCGTAAAGTCGTCTCCCCAACGATTGATTTTTTTGCCTACGGCGCTGCCTTCACCCATAAGCCTTGCAAAGGTCTCACTAATGATGGCGCTGGTGCTATCTTTAGCAATGTCAGTACTGAACGGCCTTCCATCTATAAGTTTTATTCCTACAGTTTGAAAAAAATCATTACTCACATGGCGATAGCTGACTAAAATATTTTCAGTATCGTTTCCACCTTGCCAGGTTAACCCAGATCCATTATTCCCGCCATTCAGGATTTGGGAATCACATAAGGCGATGTTCTTTATCTGGTTACCAGCCAATAATTCCTGCTGGATAGGTTCAAAATTTTTGACAATATCGCCATTCACGGGAACTCGTAAGAGGTTTTCCTTGTTATAACCTAAGTCGCGGCCTTTCACATATTGTATCTGCTCATAAACCGTAAACGTGCAAATAATAAACACGATGGAAATAGCAAACTGACCTATTACCAGTCCCTTTCTAATAAAACTGGCACTTCCAGATGTCGTTCGAACCCCCTTTAATACATCCACGGGCTTGAAGGAAGATAAATAAAAGGCGGGATACAGTCCCGCAAGAATCCCTAAACCTAGCGTTATGACGACCAGGCCTATAATATGCATAGGGTTGTCCCAACCTATAGTCAACTGTTTTTCAATCAATGTGTTGTAGAAAGGTAAAAGAATGGTGATAAATGCAATGCTAAATAATGACGCGATCGCGGTCGTCATTACCGCTTCTGTAATGAATTGATTTATCAGGCTTCTTTTGTCAGATCCCAAAGCTTTTCTAACGCCTACTTCATTGGCTCTTTTTTCACTGCGAGCCGTGGATAGATTCATGAAATTAATACATGCAATCAATAATATGAAAAGCGCAACAACGGTGAATAGCCTCACGTAAAGAATACGGCCACCGGCCGGCTCCCCATTTTCATAGCTCTCTGTGCCGCGCAAGTGCCAGTCTTTCATGGCGTGCAAGAAGAAAACGGAGTCGTCCTCCCCAAATTTATTCATTACAAAATCACGCACGCCCTGATCCACTGTTTCAAAATCTGAATTGGGAGCTAATTTTACAAAGGTGTTGGCAAAGTTGGCACCATATTCCTTCGTCCATGGATTATCCACTTCAAAGTTTCTAAAGGGCAGCAAACAATCGAAATCATAGGTGACGTTAGGAGGAAGATCTGCTACAACACCAGTGATTTTAAAGATTTCTTGATTGTTGAGTTTGATGCTTTCACCTAGTACATGAACATCCTCCCCAAAAAGCTGATCTGCCATGGTTCTGGTAATCACAATAGATTTAATGTCTTTTAATGCCGTGCTGGCATCACCTTCTAGAAAGTCAAATTTGAAAATGTTTAAATACTCTGGATCCACATAAGAACCCGTTTTATTAATTGATTTATCATTAGCATTAAGCAGGAACCCGCTTTCTCGCACACGAGATGTAAAATCGATTCCCGGAACGTTTCTTTTAAGATCTGCGGCAAGTGGTCCAGGTGTCGCCTGTTTAAAAGTTCTCCATTCCCCATCATATTCTTGATTGCTGGGAACCTCATAAATTAATTCAGAGTCGGCAAAATAGGTGTTGTAGTTCAGCTCGTCTTCCACCCATAGAAAGATCAAGGCCGCACAAGTTATCCCTATCGCAAGACCGAAAATATTCAGTGCGCTATATCCCTTGCTTTTCCAAAGGTTTCTCCAGGCTATTTTAATATAATTTCTGATCATGATTTATAATTTTTTGGCGGTATTGTTGCCTTTATATTTAATAGAGTCCGCTTTCGCGAAAGCTTAATGAAACCCATAACTGTTTTACGCATCAATTTTTAAACTATCTACCGGATTTGCAATGGCCGCTTTTATGGTTTGAACCGCAATGGTTAAAAGAGCAACTATTAAGGTGATCGCTGCCGCAGCTACAAAAACCCACCAGGAAACGCTTGTGCGATAAGCAAAACCTAGAAGCCATTCATTTACAAAATAGTACGAAATAGGAGCTCCTATAAGAGCTGCAATACCTATCAGTTTTATAAAATCTTTAGAGAATAGCAATACGATATTGCTCACTGAAGCACCCAGAACTTTGCGTATTCCTATTTCCTTCATGCGCAAGGCGGTGGCCTGTGCGATTAATCCTAAAATCCCTAAAGCCGCCAGTAACATGCTCAGTCCGCTAAAAAAGCTGAAAAACTGTTGCAATCTGGTTTCCTTGAGATATTGCCTTTGCACGGTTTCATCAACCCAATTCAAATCCAATAGTTTAACTGGATATATTTCCTTCCAAAGTGTCTGTAATTGTGGTAGTGCCTGCTGAATTGCTTCTGGATCCAAACGAATCAACATACCGCCATACTGCGGATTAGATTCTGCTATGATAACAGTGGGCGACATGGATTGACGTAAAGATTCGTTATGAAAATCTTTTAGAATACCGATTGGATTAGTTTCAACACTATGAATAGGAGTGTTCAGGTTTTTAATATCTAAAGCCTTTGAGGTATATTCCGAAATTAAAGATGATTGCAGGTTGATCTCCTGTTCATCATCATCAAAAACGATTTCACTTTCTGATGCTGGAGTATCTGTCGATATCTCTTTATTAAAAAGACGGCCTGTCTTCAATTTTAGTCCTAATGTAACGGGTAGATCTGCATCACCTCTTATAAAATCTACTTCCAAAAACTGATCTTTGTTAAATGGATCCTCTGCTTTTTTTGTCATGTAAGTAGAGCTAGTTCCAGGTAAAAATGAGGTGATGCTGGCATTTGTAATTCCAGGAATCCTGAGCAACCTGTCTTTAAATGTATCTGCCTTATTATCCCAAGAAATATTAGAAACGGCCAAGAGGTTTTCGGTATTATAACCCAGATCTTTATTCTTCATAAAGCTCACCTGATTGTCCACCACAATCAGGGCAATCAAAACCACCGTGGAGATGGCAAATTGGAACGTGACCAGTCCTTTCTGAACAATAGACTGAAAGTTTGCGCCAGATGTTTTCAAAGACCCCTTTAAACTTGCTGCCGCCTTAAGTTTAGACATTAACAACGCAGGATATAAGCCTACAAAAATGCTGACTAATAACACGACCCCATATCCCATTGCTAATAATTGCAGGTCACTCGCAAATGTTTGTTGTAGTTCATGACCTATAAAAGACTCCAATAGCGGTAACGTGAGGTAATAGACGATGGTTGCCATGATGGTTGATATAGCAAAGTATAGGATAGCTTCCACTAAAAATTGTCTGATAATAGCTCGGTTTCCAGCTCCCAATATTTTGCGAACACCTACTTCTTTAATGCGTTGCATACTGCGGGATGCGCTTAGGTTGATAAAGTTGATGCATGCAATGATTAACAATAAGATAGAGATACCTGAAAGGATAAATATCGTGTTATAATCTCCCTGAACTTCTTGTGCGGTTTCAAAATCTGAATGCAGATAGACATCTTCAATGGGTTGAAAATCATATTCCCACGCTCTTTCGGTTGCTATAAAATCTTTGTACCAAGCATTTACTTTTTTTGTCAAAGCTGTAATGTCCGTTCCAGCTTTGGTAGTCATATAATATTGTCGGGTTGTACCGTATTGTTCCTTGACCAGTTGTTCTACTCTGGATTTTTTTATGACAATGGCCTGCGCTCTTAAATGAGTGTTAGCGGGTATATCTTCAATTATTCCCGTGATCAAATATTCATCAGGAGTAGCACCGTAAGTAGGCGCATCATTAATAATTATCCCAACGGGATCACTATTTGGAAAATAGGTGTCTTTAAAAGTTTTGGTAATGACAAGATTCGTCGTTCCCTCGACAAAATTTTGCGGACTTCCTTGTAGAATGTTAAAATCAAGCACATCCCAAATCTTGATGCTTGTATCTAAAATGGTTGTAGAAGTGGTATCATCATTTTCTTTACTGATTTTAAAATTGGTCGTGCCGGAACGAAGATTAACAACTGTTTTAATCTCTGGAAAATTTTCTGGAAGTGCATATTCCAATCCAGCAAAAGAAGACGCCATTTTATCGCCAGAGCCTCCATTTGTGGGTCTTATGCTAAGCAAACGATAAATATTGTCCTTATTTTTCCAGTGGCTATCATATGATAAATCATCGACAACGACAGTTGCAACGCTCAAACAGGCGCAAAGTCCCACAGATAGTCCTAAAATATTGATTACCGAGAAAAGTTTGTTTTTTCTCAAAGCTCTCCAAGCCATTTTTATATCGTTTCTTATCATCTTCTATGTTATAATACTGGTAATTATTCCGCTTTCGCGAAAGCGAAATTATTCTGACCTTAAACTTTTAACGGGATTAGCAATGGCAGCTTTTATACTTTGGTAGCTTACTGTGAGTATGGCGACAACGCTCACAAGCACGGCTGAGAAACCTAATATTTCCCAACTGATTTCTATGCGGTATGAAAAGTCCTGCAACCACAAGTTCATAAAATACCAGCCCAATGGTAGGGCGATTACTGTAGCAATGGCTACTAGTTTCAGGAAGTCGGTAGTCAAGTCAACTGTGATCTGACGCACGCTTGCTCCCAGTACCTTTCTAACTCCTATTTCCTTAGTTCTTTTCTGTGCATTAAATGCGGCTAAACCAAATAATCCTAAACACGCGATAAAAATGGATAAGCTGGTAAATACCATAAAAATGCTACCCAGTCGCAGTTCCTCTTTATAGGAAGTGTCAAAAGCATCATCCATGAATCTATAATTGAAAGGCTGTCCAGGAGCTTGCTTGTTCCATATACTTTGGATTCCTGCAATGGCACTGGCATAGTCATCGGTATTCAATTTAACTGCCATTGAACCTGGGGAGTCTTTTAGGAATAATCCCAGAGCACCTATATTCTCTCTCAGTGATTCAAAATGAAAATCTTTGATTACACCAATTACGTTATAGAAAACTGGACTTCCACGTTCTACTTCTTCAGTAACTCTTTTACCCAATGCTTCTTCTGCACTTAAGCCCATGGTTGTGAGCGTGGATTCATTGATAATAACGGCAGCAGAATCTGCAACAGATCCGCTAGTAAAACCTCGTCCTGCGATGAGTTCCAGTCCAAAGGTTTTCATGTAATCCGTATCCACATCCCAGGTTTGCATCTGTATGGCATATTGTTGGTCCATGGCATCTTCTCTAAAAAAAGAACTGTTAGACCTGAGAGATGAAATAGGCATAAAGCTGCTTATCGTGGCGCTTTTTACCGCACTCAGCTTGAGAACCTCTTCCTTAAAAGTATTTATTTGATCGCCTGCCGCATAGGTGTCATTTATGACTAGAATTTGCTCTTTATTATATCCCAGATCTTTATTCTGTATGAATTTCAATTGCTCAAAAATTACAAGCGTTCCCACAATCAGGAAAACAGCAATCCCAAATTGAAAAACAACCAGCATGCTTCTGACATTCCATTTGCTGCCATTTTTAAACCCGTTACCCTTAAGAGTGTCCACGGGAATGAAACGAGAAATTACAAAGGCTGGATAGCTGCCGGATAAAAGCCCCAGCAATAAGGTAAATAGCAGAATTGCTACATAGAATAATGGATCTGTAAAAGGAATGGTAATACTTCTACCGGCTAAATCGTTGAAATAGGGAAGTGCAATTACTGCAACGATTACGGCTATAATCATGGATGCAAAGGATATCAAACTAGATTCTGTCAGAAATTGAACGATCAGTTGGAATCTATTTGATCCTAGTGTTTTACGTATTCCTACTTCTTTGGCTCTTTTAAGAGAATGTGCCGTGGATAGGTTCATGAAATTTACACAGGCTAGGAAAATCAGAAAAAAGCCTATAAAAGATAAAATATAGACGTTTTGGATCGTTCCTCGTTCGCCCATTTCATTCTGATTATCAGAATAAAGGTGAATGTCTGTTAGTGGTATGGTGTGGTATCTTATATAATTTCCAGAAGCAGCAAAAGATTCTGCGGTCATACCGGGAAATGTTCTTTGAGCCCATGGCAGTACGTACTTTTCCAGGAGCCCATCCAATTGAACCTGAAATTGATCCATGCGCGTTTCTGGCATTAGCTTTACAAAAGTGTAATAGTTGTTGCTGCCCCAGATGTTTTCTCTGGAAGCTACATTCCCTGCCATTGCCATGAATATGCTGTAATCTTTCAAAAGGGAGTTTTTAGGTAAATCCTCCATGACGCCGGTAACGATATACGTATCCTCATTATTCAATAAGAGACTTTTTCCAACCACCTCAATACTGCCAAAATGATTTTCAGCAGCCGTTCTTGTCATCACTAATGTGTTGGTTTCTTTTAGCGCTGTTTTTTCATTACCATCAATAAGTTGAAGACCGAACATTTCAAAAAATGTAGAATCTACATAAGTTGTTGAAAGCTCTTTAATGTTGGCCGTTTTATCAGTACTTCTAAATAAATTGCTGCCTAGAGTTCTAAAGCGCACTGTGTTTTCAACTTCAGCAAAATCTCTTTGTAGAGCCTCGGCCATTGGTGGAGCAGCTTCGGCACTTTTTACTTCTGCACCGCCAAATTTGATTTCCATATCAATACGGTAAATCCGGTCTGAGTCGGCATACATATTGTCATAGTTCAGTTCTTCATGGATGTATAGAGCGATCAATAAACTACCCGCCATACCTATTGCTAGTCCCATTGTGTTGATCAGGGAAAAGAAAGGTTGTTTCTTCAAGCTTCTAAATGCGATTTTGATATAATTCTTGAACATGGTTTATTGTTTAAATGATTGCTTCTATTCCGCTTTCGCGAAAGCATAATTGTACCAGACTTTCTTACACCTCTACTTTAGATTTGTAATCTGATAATATATTTTCTGTCACTTTCTGACCGTCCAGCATTCTGATGATTCTGTGGCTGTATTTGGCATCGTGCTCACTGTGCGTCACCATGATGATCGTGGTGCCTGCAGCATTAAGTTCTGTCAATAAATCCATAACCTCGTTACCATTGCTGCTGTCCAGGTTTCCTGTAGGCTCATCTGCAAGAATAAGTTTAGGTTTATTAACGACCGCTCTTGCCACTGCGACTCGTTGTTGCTGTCCACCAGAAAGTTGTTGTGGGAAGTGCTTGCGACGGTGCATGATCTGCATTTTTTCCAGCACTTCTTCCACACGCTGTTTGCGCTCTGCTGTTTTAACACCGGTATAAATCAAAGGCAATTCGACATTTTCAAAAACGGTCAATTCGTCAATCAGATTAAAACTCTGAAATACAAATCCTATGTTGTGTTTTCTTAGGTCTGCCCGTTTGCGTTCATTAAAACCGGCGACTTCAATTCCATTGAATAAAAAGCTACCGCCATCTGGATCGTCCAGCAATCCTAATATATTTAGCAAGGTGGATTTTCCACAACCAGAAGGTCCCATAATAGCGACGAATTCGCCCTCATTAACAGTAAATGATAGTTTATTGAGAGCAACGGTACGCACTTCTTCTGTTGCGTAGTATTTTTCTAAGTCTGTAATTGTGATCATAAGTAATGTTTTATATTGTTTTTTAACTGCGAGCTGTGAGCTGTTAGCTGTTAGCTGTGAGCTGTGAGCGTTTAGCTTGTTAATTTTTCAATTACCGAGAGCCCCTTTGTCCTGCGGACATTTCCCCAGAGGGGAAAGTCTTGGTAATTATTTCAAGTTTTGTAATAGATTGATTATTGTTTTTTTTAAATTTTACCTCATACCTCATACCTCATACCTCATACCTCATACCTCATCCCTCATCCCTCATTCTTTAAGAACCAACTCCTGTACGTCACCATAATTATCATAACTGCTAGTGATGACTTTATCTCCAGGTTGTAAACCACTTAGGACTTCATAATATTCTGTGTTTTGGCTGCCTAATCTGATGTCCACTTTGTAGGCGGTGGTGCCATCTTCACTTACTTTAAAGATCCAGTTCCCTCCAGTTTGTTGGAAGAAGCCTCCCTTAGGAATGAGCATTGCTTGTTTTTCCTGGCTTAAAGCAAGACGTATTTGTAGGGTTTGACCACGTCTTATACCTTCAGGAATCTCTTGTGTAAATTGCATATCGACTTGAAATCGACCATTCGTCACTTGAGTAAAAACCTTTTTAATTTCTAGCGTGTAACTTTTACCATTAAATTCAAAAGATCCCGTTTGTCCATTGTAAATACGGGAAATGTAGTGCTCGTCAATATCTGCCCGCACCTTAAAGCCGCTCAGGACATCAATTTGTCCTAGACGTTCGCCTTTGTTTTTTGATTGGCCTATTTCTGCATCCAGCGACGTCAATTGTCCATCTACTGGAGCGCGTACAATTAGGTCTGCAACTTTTCTACGCATTAGCTCGAGGGCATTTCGAGTTCGCGCATACGAGTTTTGAGCCTGACCGCTTTCCTGCCGCACAGATAAAGTATCCTGTTTAAGGATTTCTTTTGAAAGTCGCATGCGTTCTTTTTGATAGTTGTAATCATTCTCTGCTTGAATAAATTCTTGTCTAGCAATGACCCCTTTTTCTACCAGCCCTTTGTTGAGATCATACAGACGTTTAGCTTCTATAAGATTACTTTCCACATCTGTAAACTGGTTGACGCGATTAATTGTATTGGTACGAGCGGCATTTTGCGAGATTTGCATTTGGGTCAAAAGGTTATATACCTGCGTTTCTTGATTTACAAGACTCAATTCAAGATCTGTGTTAGAAAGTCTGAGAATAGGATCACCTTTTTTCATTACAGCGCCATCCTCTACAAATTTTTCCTCCACACGACCGCCTTCCAGTGCATCTAGATAAATGGTGGTAATAGGAAGTATAATCCCATTCACGGGAATATTTTCTTGAAAAACCCCTTGAGTAGCGGTATTTATACTAATACGTTCTTTTTCTACATTCAATTTTGAGCCTCCAGAGGAAGCTAAAATCACATAAATTATAAGGGCGATCAAAACAACGGCACCAGCAATTGTCATTATCATTTTTGTACTAAAGCGTTTTTTTTCTAATGGGATGTCCATGGAATGGTATTGGTTTTCAATAATAGATAGCACAATAGTGCCATAATATTAAATAACTGATTGACAGCTAATTATGTAAGTATAAAAAATTATAGGTGTACGATTTTGATACACATACTGTGCGCTGTTGATACACTGATAGGTGTTAGGAATAAATGGGTTTCCGCTTTCGCGAAAGCGGAATAACTATTTGTATTATTGCAGGTATGCAACTTAAGAACGCCTCTATTTTAGTGATTGATGATGATGAAGACGTATTGATCGCCATGCGTCTATTACTTAAATCTAAGGTTAAAGAAGTCGTCGTGAACAAGAATCCGAACACGATCCAAAACCTCATGAAAGGCCAGAATTTTGATCTGGTAATTCTGGATATGAACTTTAACGGACTAGTGAATACGGGTAATGAGGGTATTTTCTGGCTTAACCGTATTAAGGAAGATTTCCCCCTAGTTGACGTTATTCTATTTACCGCTTATGCTGATATCGACCTTGCTATTCGCTCCTTGAAACAAGGCGCTTCTGATTTCATGATCAAGCCCTGGAAGAACGAAAAACTGCTGACTAATATCACGGAATTACTCAACAAAAAAAGCAGCGGCAAGCCCAAAAAGATCAAGCTGGAATCAGAAACTCAAATTGTAGGAGAAAGCAACTCCATGCAGGAGGTTTTTATGAAAGTAACGAAAGTAGCTCCCACAGATGCTAATATTTTAATTTTGGGAGAAAATGGAACTGGCAAGGAACTAATTGCGCAAGCACTGCACGAACAGTCTCATCGCAGTCATATGCCTTTTGTGAAGGTCGATGTAGGCGCATTGACATCGAGCTTGTTTGAAAGTGAGTTGTTTGGTTATAAAAAGGGAGCCTTTACAGACGCTCGCGAAGACCGTAAAGGAAGATTTGAATCTGCTCAGGGAGGAACACTTTTTCTGGACGAAATAGGTAATATAACCTTGCAACAACAGGCAAGATTGCTATCTGTTTTACAAAATAGAAGAGTTACTCCGCTAGGATCTAACGAGTCTATTCCTATTGATATTCGTTTGATTTGCGCTACTAACTTGAATATGCAACATCTTTCTGATGAAGAGCGGTTTCGCAAGGATTTGATGTATAGAATTAATACGGTGGATATACTGGTACCACCATTAAGAGATAGAGAGCGGGACATTGATTTATTAGCAGATCATTTTATAAATCAATATGCAGAAAAGTATGGAAAAGATGTTCCTGAAATGACTCCTAGTTTTTTGAAACGATTGCATTCCCATTCTTTTCCCGGAAATGTGCGCGAACTTCAATACGCTTTAGAACGAGCAATTATTATGTGCGATGGAGCCACGATGGATGCAGATGATTTGACTTTCTCTGCAATGGAAGTTGAGCACAATGTGAGTGAAACTCACAAAATCAGCAATCTGGAAGAACTAGAAAAGGTCACCATTCTCAAGGTGATTGATAAGAATAATGGGAACATTTCTAAAAGTGCTAAAGAGTTAGGACTCACCAGAACGGCACTATACCGTAGATTAAATAAGTATGACTTATAAAGGCTACTCATTTTCTCTTTTTTTAAGAACTCTAGCTATTGTAGGCGCAGCGTTCCTGCTATCCTATGGCTTTCTTAAAGATCATCTTTATTTTAGCATCGGCGGTTCTATAGTTTTAGTGATTGTTTCCATCAACACCTATAAATTTGTTACGCGTCGTTTTATTGAAATGGACGATTTTTTTGAATCGGTTAAATATCGAGATTTTTCAAGATGGTTTGTGGAAGATCGAGGCTCACAGGATATCAGAAAACTTCATAAGGGATTTAACCTGGTAAATGCGACTATAAAGTCCATAAATAACGAACGACAGGCGCAATTTGTCTACCTACAAAAAATTCTTGCTATGGTAGACGTTGGAATTATTGCCTACAACGTGGAGGATGGCGTTGTTTTATGGGCAAATGATTCTTTTTTGAAATTACTGGATTTCCCGGCTTTTAAGAATATTAGTTTTGTGGAAAGTAGAAGACCAGAAACTTATGAAGTGCTCTTTGAACAATATCACGCAACCGTAACTTCCACAACACTTCACCTGCGTCAGGAAGATATAAAAATCCTGATTTCAGACACATTGTTTGAAGTTTCCGAGAATTCTTTCAAGCTTATTGTTGTTCAAAATATTGATGATACACTCAATCATAATGAGAGCGAGGCTTGGAAAAAATTGTTGAGTGTCATGACTCACGAGATCATGAACAGTATTGCACCTATATCATCCCTTGCCGAAACTTTAGAGCAGAGTCTTCTAACAGGAATAGGAGACGAGCAATGTAATACCGCAGACTATGATGATTTGCTCTCCGGAATCCAAAGTATTAAGCGTCGCAGTGAGGGACTAATGAAATTTGCTCAGACCTACCGCAGTTTGAATAAGGTTACACACATTAACAGGACAGAAATACGTGCAGTAGATCTTTTTTCTAGTATTGAAAACCTCCTATTGCCTTCTTTAACAGAGCGGAATATTTCATTGAATTTTAACCTGGCTGATCGGGATTTGATTCTTAAAATAGATAGCTACCTCATCGAGCAAGTGTTGATCAATTTGATCTTGAACGCCATTGAAGCTACAGAAAAAATGACTAATCCGGAAGTGGTAGTCACTGCAAAAGCCTTTTCACAAGATAAAGTTCAAATAACTGTTGCAGATAATGGCTCTGGAATTCCCGACGAGGTTTTAGAAAAGATATTCATCCCGTTTTTTAGTACTAAAAAACGCGGTAGCGGCATAGGTTTGAGTCTTTGTAAACAGATCATGACGTTACATCAAGGTAAGATTCAATTGCGCAATATGGAATCAGGAGGAGTTGAAGCGAGACTTATGTTTTAAATTTTTTTAGGCATGGGTTTTACCATGCTTTGGTTCCTGCGTACTTTATCTACTTATCTAAAACCTCTTTAATAGAATTAACTCAAAAAATCATTTGCAGGGATGGGATCAATACATTTCCACGCTTCTATTAATCAGATTTATCTTGAATATTATCAATTATCTAATTGGAAACCTCTCTATTGGGTATTTGGTCGATCTTTAAACAAGATTATTATTGCCATTTTAAATACATTAAACGTCTTATTTATTAAAGCTAATACATTGATATATAGTTGATAATAAATTATGAATTTGAAAAATTCATGCATTTAAAATCTTCCAGTTATTGAATATTATATTAATTTGAGTTATGTTTAAGTAGTTTCTAGCAATTTTTGATACTCCCATAGTGAACAGTAATTGCGTGTATTCTTTTGTAGATTAAATTGAATTTATATTCTTAGAAAAAATTTGATGCGTAAACTTTTATTATTTTTTAGTTTATCATTATTTCTGTGCGCAAATTTATTTGCTCAGGAAAAACCTCAAGAAGTAATACTTCCAGACCCACCCTACGATTATGCGTTGGAAGAAATGGATTCTATTACAGGGATTGCTATCAAATATTTCTACAACGGGAATTATGAAAAAATAGTAGATCAGGTTCCTGCACTTATAGAGAACGCTACTGCTTTAAAATCTGATAAATATCAAAGTACTTTAAGAGGACTCTTGGGAAATGCTTTTATGCAAATTGATGAATTAGTCAGCGCGGAAGCACTTTTTAATCTTCAACTGGAAACGGCTAAACAAAATAATGATACGGCTGAAGTTTTAAAGTCTTACAATAATTTAGGAATTGTTTATTTCTATACGGATCCACATAAAAGCATTAATTATTTTGAAAAAGGATTAGAGTTTAATGAAGAAAATATTTCTGACAAAGCATTTATCATCGTCACAATCATTAATTACAATCTAGCAGAACTTCACGTAAATACTAAAAACCCGAATCGAGCACAGTACTATCTTAATATTGTAAAAAAGAGACTAAAAGGATCTATCCTTTCTTCTCGAGCTGAAGAGTTTGCAGCCACTTTGAACTTTGTACAAGCAGGAATTTATCTCTTAAGAAAGGAATATGAAAAGTCTATAGAGTATAGTTTATTGTCTCTAGAGACGGGAAAGGGAAACTTAGATCAAAACTATCTTACTGACAATTATAAAAACCTTATTGACGCATACGATAAAACAGGCCAGTATGAAAAGTTGAATGAAGTTCGTAAACCTTATGACTCCCTCAGAGACATTCGCTATGAACAGGAAAAAATAAAGCAGCAACAAATTTCAAGAATACGGTTCAAGATTGAAAGTGTCGAGCAAGAGTTACAGGAGTCAAAAATAGAAAATGAACGTGTCAAAGAAAAGGTAAAACGAGATGGCGCAACACTTCTTGTTTTTGCAATCTTGGGGATCCTTTTAATCGCTTTACTTGTCACTTTACTATATACCAGAGCAAAAAGAAACAAGTTGCTCAAAGACCTAAGAGACAAGAATACGCAATACCTAGAAGCTAAGGAGACTTCAGAAAAATTAGCTAGGAAAAACACTAAGTTCTTATCCACCATAAGTCATGAACTTCGAACTCCGCTTTACGGTATTATAGGTTTGTCATCTGTTTTTCTGAAAAATCCTAAACTTTTAGAATTTTCTGAGGATTTCAAATCACTAAAATTTTCTGCAGATTATCTGTTAGCACTTGTAAATGATGTGTTGAATATCAATAAATATGAATCAAAACAAGGACAAGAATTGCAAGAAAGCTTTTTTAATATTAAACAGTTGAGCACTAGTATTTTACAAACCTTTGTTTTTCTAAATGAAAAGAATAATAATGAAGTTAAATTACACATAGGTTCGTCTGTACCTCAAGTTCTTTACGGAGATAAAACAAAATTATCTCAGGTGATTATGAATTTGCTTAGCAATGCCAGCAAGTTCACCCAGGATGGAACTATAGAATTTTCCATAAAACAGCATAACAACAACGGCAAATCTGCAGAGTTATTTTTCGAAATAAAAGATACGGGAAGGGGAATTCAACCAGAAAATCAAAACACCATCTTCGAGGAGTTTAATCAAGTACCTACGGACATTTATGAGGGTGGAACCGGTCTTGGATTGCCCATATCAAATAAACTTTTAAAAATTTTGGGAAGTAAGTTAAATATGGAAAGCGATTACGGTACGGGTACCATATTTTCATTTCTTATCATGTTAAAAACAGGTTCCCAAAAAGATCTAAAGACAGTTGTAGACCAGGCAGATATTAAAGAATTGAAAGGCAAAAAAATTCTTGTGGTAGATGACAATAAAATCAATCAACTCGTTACTCAAAAGGTGCTGGAGCATTATTTAATGACGCATAATACTGCAAATAATGGTCAAGAAGCAGTCGATATGGTGAAAGACAATAGTTATGATTTCATACTGATGGACATAAATATGCCTGTCATGAACGGAATACAAGCGAGTGGAATCATCCGCGAAATGAATATCGCAACTCCCATTTTAGCCCTTACAGCAGCAGATGATCTCAATCTAGAAAAAGATGTCTACGGTCATGGCATCAATGCTATTTTGGTAAAACCTTATCAGACAGAGCAATTACTTCAACTCATGTTGCAGTTCAATTCTTGATTTAATCGTTCATTACGGCTGTATTCCGCTTTCGCGAAAGCGGCTTCCTAAACTCTCAGGAAAATTGACGTCAAAAACCATATTCAAGAAATCTTCAAAATTGTATGAATCAAGGGTTTTCCTACTTTAATCAATATATTTTTTTAAAAAAACCAGTCTAGAGTGTAGTTTGTCGATGCTTTGCTCTACAAGATTTAAAATCAGTTTTACCTCAATATATAAGATTTCAATTATAACTGTTTAAGGTATAGTCTTTTGAATTGTTGGTATTTAAATTAACAGAGTCAAAACATTAAAATGATATCGTTGAGGTTGTTTATTTTTGACGCGTCCTCTTTTGATCAGCATTTGTAAAGTCTTTAAAAGGAGGATTTAACCCCTAAATGTGGCCAGACCAACAAACGTCTTCTGATACACTTAAATTGCGCCTTACTAGAAATTAAAAAATTCAAAACCCTTGTGTTTTTGCGCTCGCTTATCTTATTAGTTGTGGTTATGTTTGGTTCTTGTGTATCCCTATATGCACAGAAACAAGACCTCGATAAAACTGAATTAATTCCAGACCCTCCTTATCATTTTAAAAAAGGGGAAATGGATTCAGTATACATGGTAGCGCGTAAATATTTCTATGATGGGAATTATGAGCAGGTGATTGAAAAATTTCCAGCGTTGATGGAATATGCACATATGGTAGGTGCAGACGTTGCAGAAACGAGACTGCGAGGGACCTTGGGTGCTGCTTTTGCACAACTAAACGACACGGATAGAGCGGAAGACTTGTATCTAGGAGCCCTAGAAGAAGCAAAAAAGCGAAAAGATACTTTTGAAATATTAAGCTCTTACATCAACCTAGGAAACACTTACTTTCTAAGTGATGGAGATCGGGCGATCAAATATTTAAATGAAGGTTTTGAATACATAGGTGAATATGAACTAGGCGATCGGGCTTTTGTAATTATGCAAAATATACTCGCATCTATCTATGTTCTAAAGGAAGAACCAGAGATGGCCCAAAAGCACGTTGACCTAGCTATGAGTAAATTGGGTATTACCTCGACGGATGCTAGAAGAGATGAAAACCTATCCAACTCTTACCAATCTCAGGGAAGCATTTACCTACTTCAAGGATTGAACTATAAATCTATAGAAAGCACTTTAAAATCTTTAGAGTTGGGTAAGAACATTACCGAAGAAACTTACTTGATCAATAATTATAAAACCTTGATAGAAGCCTATGATAAAACCAATCAGTATGAAAAGCTCAATCAAGTTCGCAAGCCTTATGATTCATTGCGAGATAGACGCTATGAAAAAGAAAAAATCAAACAAGAGCAAATAGCTAGGTTTAAATTTAACGTTGAAAAGTACCAACAAGAACTGCGGGAATCCCAGCTTGAAAATTTACTAGTAGTACAAAAAGCAGATCAAGATAGAATGATCATTATCGGTTTTGCCATCGTTGGAATCATTTTAATTGGGTTGTTGGGGAGTTTATTATTTGCGAGAAACAAGCGAAATAAATTATTGAGAATTCTGAGACAAAAAAACTCTCAATATTTACGGGCAAAAGAAACTTCAGAGAAACTTTCACGTAAAAACACCAAGTTTCTCTCCACAATTAGTCATGAGTTGCGCACACCACTTTACGGTATTATTGGATTGTCTTCTGTGTTTTTAAAGAATCCAAAACTTAAGGATTTTAGTGATGATTTTAATTCGCTCAAATTTTCCGCTGATTATTTATTAGCGTTAATAAACGATGTTTTGAACCTTAATAAGTATGAGTCTAAAAAAGGTCGCGAGCTACAGCCAGAGCATTTTGATTTAAGGAGTCTGGTAAATAGCATCCTACAAACTTTTCAATTTCTCAATGAAAAAAACAACAATAAGGTAGCCTTACATATTGATCCTGATGTTCCTAAGGTGCTTCACGGTGATAAAACTAAATTATCACAGGTGCTAATGAACCTGTTGAGCAATGCCAGCAAATTTACAGTAGATGGGAATATTGATTTTTCAATTAATCAACATAATAATAATGGTAAGTTAGTTGAGTTGTTTTTCTGCATAAAGGATACGGGCAGCGGAATCAAGGAGGAACATCAAAATGAGATTTTTGAGGAATTTATCCAGGTTCCAAATAACATTTCTGATGGCGGTACCGGTTTAGGCCTACCTATTGTAAATAAACTACTCAAGATTCTGGGCTGTCAGCTATTATTAGAGAGTGCCTATGGCGTGGGAACTACTTTTTCATTTTTACTTCCCATGCAATTGGGTTCTCAGAAAAATTTGCAGACTAAAGATGTGGAAGCTGATGTCGATCGCCTTATCAATAAGAAACTGCTCATTGTAGATGATAACAAAATCAATCAACTTGTCACCCAGAAAGTGCTTGAACAATATGGTATGACTCACGACACTGTAAATAATGGTCAAGAAGCAGTAGATATTGTGAAGCATAAAACCTATGATTTTATTCTAATGGATATCAACATGCCTGTAATGAATGGTTTAGAAGCGAGCATGATCATTAGAGAGATGGGGATTGAGACGCCTATTCTTGCGCTGACTGCTGCACATGATCTCAATCTCAAGAAAGAGGTTCATGGCCAGAGAATCAATGATATTCTCGTAAAGCCCTACCACAACGAGCAGCTTTTGAATATGTTAGTCAGTTATTTAGATGACTAGTTAAAACATTTAAATAATTCCGCTTTCGCGAAAGCGAGCTCTCCTCATCACTCATCTTTGACTTCAAAATAGAGCTCATAATGACTTTTTTTGCTTTTCTATAGAGCTAAACTAGTTTCTTTGATGGAACTTTTTGTCACGAGTCACCTCTCACATTTATAGCTAAATATGTATCTTTTACTGCTTTAAAATGATGCTATGAAATTCTTTATTACCGGAATGTTATTCTGTTTAAGTTCAACACTTTTTGCGCAACAGAATGCAGGATGGTTGAGACACAACGCTATTTCACCAGATGGTTCACAGATCGTATTTACATTTAAGGGAGACCTGTATAAAGTAAACGCAAATGGAGGAAATGCTCAGCAATTGACGTTTCATGAAGCCCATGACTACAAAGCAGTATGGAGCCATGACGGCAAGCAAATTGCATTTGCGTCTAATAGGTATGGAAACTTTGATGTGTACGTTATGGACGCAAATGGTGGCAGCGCACAAAGATTGACCTTTCATTCTAATGATGAAGAACCATACACTTTTAATAATGATGATTCTGAGGTAATTTTTGGTGGTGTTCGCATGGATATTGCTAATCACCGTCAGTTTCCTACAGCTTCCCAGCCAGAAGTCTATAGTGTTCCCGCTCGTGGAGGACGTATCGATCAAGTATTTGCCATTCCAGCTGAAGAGTTGACCACTAGTAAGGATGGTAAAACGATTTTGTACCAGGATAAAAAGGGAGGTGAGAATGAATGGCGCAAGCATCATACTTCTAGTATTACCAGAGATTTGTGGTCTTATGATGTGGCTTCTAAAACCCACAAAATGCTAACTAATTTTAACGGTGAAGACCGTCAGCCTGTTTATGGTGCAGATGATAAGACAGTTTATTATTTAAGTGAGAAAAGCGGGAGTTTTAATGTTTATAAAATGGACTTAAACAACCCGACTAAGTCCACTCAAGTTACTTATTTCAAAACACATCCAGTCCGGTTTTTATCTTATGGGAATGGTATTATAAGTTTTGGACATGATGGTAAACTCTACACTATGAAAGAAGGTGAGCAACCTGAAAAACTGATGGTGAACATAACAACACAACAAATAAGTAATAGTGATCAATTTATCTCAGTCAATGGTGGTGTAGGAGAGATGGCCGTTTCACCTAACGGAAAAGAAATTGCATTTATCGCCAGGGGAGAGGTTTTCGTAACTTCTACAGAAGAGTCATTTACAAAGCGCATAACAAACACACCAGAAGCAGAAAAATTTGTTTCGTGGGGACCTGAAGGCAAGTCTGTAGTTTATAGCAGTGAACGCAATGGTAAATGGAGTATTTACAAAAGTGAAATAACCAGAGCTGAAGAGCCGTTCTTTTTTGCTTCAACATTAATTAATGAAACTCCTGTAATAGAAAATGAGAAAGATAATTATCTGGCTCTCTATTCTCCAGATGGTAATAAAATGGGATTCATTGAAGATCGTCGTACTTTGAAAGTAAAGGATTTTAAAACAGGAGAGGAAGTGACTTTATTGACACCCGAGGAATTATTTCACATGAGTGATGGTGACCAGTATTTCAAATGGAGTCCTGACAGTAAATGGTTGTTAGTAGATTGGGGAATAACGTTGAGCAATAGCGACGTTTTACTGATGGCTGCAGATGGATCTAAAAGGATGAATTTAAATGAAAGTGGATATTCTGATTTTCAACCTATCTGGGTCAATGAGGGTAAACAAATGCTATGGTTTTCTAATAGAGATGGCTTGAGATCCTATGCGACAAGCGGTTCTACTCAAAGTGATGTTTACAGTATGTTTTTTACTCAGGATGCGTGGGATGAGTTCAATCTGAGCAAAGAGGAATATGCGTTAGTGAAGGAAATAAAAAAACTATCTGAAAAGGAAGAAGAAGAGGAAAAAGATAAAAATGCCGACGATAAGAAAGGCAAAAAAGACAATAAAAAAGAAGAAATTAAAGAGCTAACATTTGATTGGGAAGAAATGAAAGAGCGTGTCAAACGATTCACGATTCACTCTTCTGATATCAGTGATGCTGTTCTTTCAAAGGATGCCAGTAAACTCTACTACCTCACGAGTTTTGAAGACAAAGTAGATTTGTGGGAAACAGATTTGCGCACAAAGGAAACAAAAATGACCATGAAATTAGGTACCTCCTCAGGAAGTCTGGAGTGGGACCAAGACCGTGAAAATCTCTATTTGTTAAGTGGTGGGAAAATTTTTAAGATTGATCCAGAAAAGCAAAAAAAGGAAGCAGTTGAGATTTCAGGCGAAATGGAATATGATGAAATAGCAGAGCGCCAGGCAATGTTCGATCATGTATGGTTGCGTACTAATAAAGTATTTTACACTTCAAATTTCCACGGTATTGACTGGAACCTGATGAAAAGAGAGTATCAAAAACACCTGCCATACATAGGAAATAGTAATGAGTTTGCAGAGATGCTTTCTGAAATGTTAGGGGAACTCAACGTTTCACACGCTGGTGCCACCGCATCAAATTATTCTATCGATAACGAGGATGCTACGGCAACCTTGGGAATTTTTATGGATTATAATCATAAGGGTAACGGTATCAAAATTACAGAAGTTTTGAATGGCGGACCATTAGATAAAGCCAAGTTTGACATCAAACCAGGAATGATCATTGAAAAAATTGACGGTCAAGAAATAAAAGCAGATACAGATATCGCTCAGTATTTCAATAGAAAAGCTGATAAGTTCACATTACTCGAGTTAATCGATGCTAATTCAAAGAAAAACGTAGTGATTACGGTAAAGCCTATTTCGCTAGGGGAGGAACGCGGACTCCTTTACAAACGATGGGTCAAACAGAATGAAAAAGAGGTCGAGGATAAAAGTAATGGTCAACTGGGATATGTTCACATTCCCGGTATGGGAGATGGGCCATATCGTGATGTATATGAGAAAATGATGGGTAAATATTACAACCGTAAAGGCGTTATCGTGGATACTAGATTCAACGGTGGAGGAGATCTTGTTGCAGACCTTGCAGCATTTTTTACTGGAACCCCTTTTATTAGTTATGAGACGGAGCAGAAAGCTGTAGGCGGTGAACCTACGTCACGATGGACAAAACCTACACTTGCTATAATTAATGAAGCGCAGTACAGCGACGGCCACTGTTTCGCATGTGGTTACACCGATCTAAAAATAGGAAAAACAGTGGGGATGCCTACTCCCGGAACATGTAGCTTTGCCGGGTGGGAACGTCTTCCAGATGGTTCTAGATGGGGAGTTGTTCCTATAAGTGCCAAAGATATCAACGGTAACTGGATGGAAAACAATCAGACAGAGCCTACGATTCAGGTAAAAAATATACCCGGAAAAATTGATAAAGGTATCGATCAGCAACTGGATCGCGCCATTGAGGAATTGCTTAAAGAGGTATAGTAGTAATACCTCCAAAAGAGATACTTCAAATTCTCCCTGTTGGAAAGCAGGAAGAATTTTTTAATAAAAGTCTGTTGTTATACGAGTAGCGTAAAATGGATTAACCATTCCCATTGCTTTCATTCAGAGTCTTAAAATGGATAACACGACACGATGGTATGATTCTCATCTAAAAATATACATATTTAGAGTTGATAGCGCTCATCTCGATGTTTACAATCGATACATCGGGAATGTCTTTTTTTGAACTACCCTCAACACTTGATTACACAACTATCGTCGTAATTACAAGTCTCATTGTTTTTAAATGATTTTAGGTTCTCAGATAATTTGCGAGGTTTTACGAGGTTATTTAATGTTTTAATTTGAAAACCTTTTAGGTCTTTATTTTATTAAGGTCACGTATTTCTTGAAATAAAACAATATATCTAAACGACCATGGTTTTATTCTAAGACAATGTAAGTACTACCTTTATCAAACTCTAGTATATTTACGTGACTTGCTTTTATATCGTATTTCAATTATTTTAAAAAACCTCATTAATATAAATGGATCTCATTTACCAGAATGCTCTAGAAGAAAGTAATATTCATCTTACTGATTTTAATTGTTTACAGAGTTATAAGCTCTTAAAGGCTGGAGAATTTTACAAGATCATATGGGCAAAAGATAAGATAAGTGATATTGAAATTGATGGTTGTTCCTTTGACCTTGAGAAAAACCAAGTCGTATTCTGCACGCCGCTTAACCATATTTATATTCCAAAAAAGCAAGACGGGATTATAGCTATTATTTTTAATAGAGAGTTTTATTGTATCAGAGACAATGATGAAGAAGTTTCTTGCAACGGGTTTCTGTTTTACGGTTCGTCACATCCTGTAATAGTAGATTTAAATGAAAAAGAAATTAATGACTTTGAAATGCTTTATGGAATCTTTCAGGAGGAATTTAGAGTTAAAGATAAATCTCAAGGTGAAATGATTCGCGCAATGCTTAAACGTCTCATAATAAAAGGAACACGTTTGGCCATTATAAAAGATGATAACGAAGACTTATCTACCGAAAAATTTGACTTGATGCGCAAAATGCATTTGCTGGTCGAAAAGAATTTTAAACAGAAACACAAAGTAAGTGAATACGCTGATCTATTGAACAAATCACCCAAAACGCTAGCAAACGTTTTCAAAAAACATGGTAATCAAACTCCTTTGCAAATAATTAATGAACGGCTGGTACTTGAGGCACGTCGTTTATTGCTCTTCTCTGATATGAGTTCTGGGGAAATTGCATTTGAAATCGGCTTTACTGATCCAGGTCATTTTACTACATTTTTCAAAAAAAATGTTAACAGTACTCCCATGAATTTTAAAAAGAACGCCCGCTTAGAGGGCGATTGGTAAAATCTACAATAGTTAGGGAAAGATCTTCATAAGTCCAAAAGGTTCTACTTTATACTTTTGGAAAAATTGCTATCGGAATTGAGATGAGCCGTTTAATGGAACAATTGTTCATAATTGAACGGGAGAAATCAAATCAAATAATCTGATGGTTTAAGAAATCTTAAAAAAAATTACCATGAAAAAATCAATTCTTTCGCTATTCTGCGGGATAGCAATTGTTTTAGCAACCAGTTGTTCAAACAATGACGATTACAATGACAATAATAGCAATACCGTTGCTGGATATCTTTACACTACTACTAACGGCCAGTCCACAAATCAGGTTATTAGGTTTGACCGAATGGATAATGGAATGTTAGCTAATGAAACAGCTTATATTACGAATAGTTTAGGAGGATCTAATGTGTCGGTCGGTGGTGATGCACATGGTGATTTTGACGCACAAGGCGCCATTAAGATCATCGATAACTACCTTTTGAACGTCAATGCTGGCGGTAATACGGTTTCCGTTTTTTCATTGGATAAAAGTAATGGGGATTTATCATTAATAGGTAATACAGATTCGGGTGGAACGCGTCCTGTAAGTATAACAAGTACTCCAGTCAGTGGCAGCACTACAGAGTTTTGGGTTATGGTGGGAAATCAATGGAACAATCCAAACGTTCAGAAAAATGCTCCTAATGTAGAACGTTATCCAAATGATGCATTTCACGCGATGGATCTTACACAGCCCGACGCCTCTGATGCCGAAAGAAATATTGCTTTATTTAGATTCAATACGGCTGATGGAAGTTTGAATTTTCAAGGTGTGATGGACAACTTTGTCCGTGAAAATGGCGGGCCAGTGGAAGTTCTTTTTAGTGAGGACGGGTCAAAACTAGCCGTGTCTTTATGGGGCATCGCTCACTTTTTGAACGATGGCCCTTCATTGGAAGAGCAACATCCTAGTCGTGTTTACATTTATGATTTCTCAAACGGAGTGGTATCTAACCCACGATTTTTTGAAGAAGAAGGTATAGCGGGAACCATAGGTATTAGTTGGGCTCCTAATAGCAACACTACATTATACTCTACCAACTTTAATGTTACTGCTGCAAAAGCAGAAAACAGTATGGTAGTTCTTACTGATACAGGTTCTGCTGTAAATAAAATGGCTAATTTTAATACAGGAAATGGCAGCGATCTTGACGAAGCTTGTTGGACGGTTGTAAGTCCCACTGGCGATAGATTGTATGTTTCAAGTTTCAAAGGAAATATAGTGACTCCTTTTTCTATAGGTTCTGGTGGATCAATTACGGGAACACTTCCTTTTGAAACAAGAAAGGGAGTTATGCCACCGGGAGACTCAAAAGATGTTTACGTGACTGCAGACAATAGGTTCTTATATAATACAGGAGCGTTCCAGTCCTTCTCTATGAATATTTTTGATGTCACAAATGGTGGACTTGAATTTAGACAACAAATATTCTTAGACAATACTCAAAGTGGGTCAGGACAACCAGGAGCATTTAACTTTTTAGGTCTTACAGGTTTCGATTTATAAACCTGGAAAAAAAACAAAAATTTCAAATATGGAAAAGATAACAGGAAAACGATTAACTGAAATTGGAGCCTTTATTATCAGATATGGTTTAGTAATGGTATTGCTATATGTAGGAGCATTAAAATTCACCACCTACGAGGCGGAAGGTATTAAACCACTTATAGAAAATAGTTTTTTGATGTCTTGGGGATATGATATAATGAGCGTTCAAGGATTTTCTATTCTAATAGGTGCCATTGAAATAGTTTTAGGATTGCTTATTGCATTAAGGGAATTTAGCCCAAAATTATCTGCTTTTGGTAGTCTGGGAGCTGCTTTAATGTTTGTGTGCACCCTGAGTTTTCTAATTACTACTCCTGCGGCATGGCAAGCAGGCTATGGTTTTCCATTTGCCTCTCCTATGCCTGGACAATTTATTTTAAAAGATATATTGTCTATAGGGGCAGCACTTTGGACTGCTGGCGAGGCACTCATTGCTTGTAGAAAAATAAACCCCTGAGAGTCTAGATAAATTTTGTAGATGATCTAATCTACAGTTTTCAAAATGGTAAATGAGCCTGAAACAGGTGGGATTCAACCCAGCTGTTTTGGGCTCTTTGCATTTATGCGTGCTGATAATTCACACACTTAAGTAAATTATTCTTGAGACCTAATTCACGTTCCTCATAGCCTTATTGTTTATTTTAATGAATAGATGGAGAACTGAGCACTTTAGCAGTCCAGCATTTATAGCAGTGGCTAACAATAGAATCTTTAGTATAATATCCGCTTTCGCGAAAAAATAAAATTATCAAATTCTAAACGATTAATTGTCACGAGGGATGGAAGAGAAGTTCAAATATGAAATCGTAGGATTAGTTCGACTCAATATAAACACCGTTAATCTGATTTTTAGCATGTATTTCGACGATTAAAAGCAGTAATCAGCGATTTAAAATTCTTATTAGAATAGTTTTGTGTAGATAATAAAAAACACTGCCCCCATAGTCTAACGCAATGAACTTCAATCGCTTTACAAAATCATATCTTTTTTTATGGATGCTGTCATTCTGTTTAGCGGTGGTTCCAATTGAGAAAACGATCCCAAAAGCTAAAGAGGTTACAGCCATTTCGTTGAACACTGAAAGTAAACACCCACGAATTGACGTAAATGTAAATGTTAATTCAGCAGATTTAGTTTGTCCTGAAGATATTATAGTGGATGCGGCAGCGGGAGAATGTGGAGCGGTCGTTCGGTTTGAAGATGCATTTTTTCCTGGCACTCCAGTACTAGAAGAAATCGTTATGCTATTTGATGGGCCTAACGTCAACAGCTCACCCTATATGGAGAAGGGAATGCGATTAGATGGTGTAGGGCGCAGCCATATTGATGCACCTTCCAGCGTTTGTGAAAACCGGGAAGGTGCTTTGATTCACCAGTCTACCTCTAATACCTGGTCTTACAACGACGGACAGCCGTTTACACCCACACGGTTTTATGCATGTTCTACAAATATGCGTTTTACAACTGGAGATTGCGGGACAGAATTTATTCCTACAGAAACTGGAGAGGTCAACTTTCCAGATACACCAGAGTGGAAAAATATCACATCGATGACCTGGGAGGAAACCAGCGGTGAGGCAGATACCAGCATGGATCTTTTTAGATTTATTCCTTCATCAATAAAACAAACCGAAGGGCTAGAGTCCAGTTGTTTCTTTCCAGTTGGAATTACGCCGGTAACTTACACGGCTACTGATGAGAATGGTGTGGTAACCAGCTGTACTTTTAATGTCATCGTAAAAGATGTTGAAAACCCAATAGTCATAACAAAGAATTTCACAATAGCTTTAGATGAAAGCCAACTCGCAGAAATTACAATTGCCGATATAACAGAATCTCTTCCCACCGATAATTGTGGGATTGAATCTTTCACTTTAAGTAAAAATGTTTTCACGTGTTCTAATGTTGGTATGAATACAATTACACTCACGGTAACTGATGTCAACGGTAACATAACTGAAGAAACAGTAAATGTCGCCATAACTGGTAGCGAGACTAACTCAGGAATTGACCCGATTGATGATACAGCGGTGTGTGTGTCTCTGGAGCTGCCTATAATTACAGGTTCAAATCTTTCTGGAAGTCAGCAATACTATACACAGCCTAATGGGGCAGGAGATACTTTTGAAGAAGGTGATGTTCTGCATTTTTCAGATTTCTCATCTTATCCCACTACTTTATATGCATTCGATTCAAAATCTTTAGAAGATTGCAAACCTCAAACTTCATTTAAATTAACAATCAATCAAGCGCCACAGCTGGATGTTCCGTCTCCTATTGAAGCTTGTGATACCTTTACCTTTCCCGCAATTTCAGGAAGAAATCTATCTGGTGCTGAGTCTTATTATACCCAGCCTAATGGTAAGGGAATTGCTTATAATGAAGGTGATGTAATATCTAGGGATGCCTTCTCAAATTATCCCGCTACCATTTACATATACGATGTCACTGCAAAAGCTGGATGCAAAGAAGCCGTTTCCTTTGAGCTCGATCTCACTGTTTGCCCGATGCAAATAACGATTATAACAAGTCAAACAGAAATTTGTGATAATGATTTGACTCCTATAGTCTTGACCGCTATTACAAACCCTGAAAAATCAAAAGGAAGATTTAGTTATAAATGGCGAGAAGTGGGCGGTACAACTGTGCTCGCGAGCAGTAAAGCTTATGAAGTCTTACCAGAAAATTCTACAAATTATGAAGTTACCGTTATAGATGATGGTGAAAGAAATCCAATTAACACCGCTACGGCAACGTTGAATATCGTAGTAAATGAAGCTCCCGTAGTTACAGCACCTTTTAGTATTGAAATTTGCGACAACCCTCAAGATGGTGTAGGTTTAGAATTCATAGACCTCTCCACTTATAATCAAAGAGTGTCGATGAACGCTGCTAATGTCAAAGTTTCATATCACTCCACACAAGAAGAAGCAGACTCAGGCAGCAATGCTTTACCTGATTCTCATCAATTTTCAGTGGGCGAGAGCATCATATTTGTTAGAATAGCTAGTGAATCCACTGGCTGTTTTGAAACTACATATATAAAATTCAACCTCAATGGTTTACCAGAAATATTGTTAGAACCAGAATATGTACTTTGTAAATCAGCAAACAAAAATCAACCCGTAACCACAGCAATATCAACCGGATTAACCGTCTCTAATTATCAATTTTCATGGACTATTGATCAAGGGAACGGGCCCCAAGAACTAGAGGCAAGTCAGGGATCTATTGCCCTGACAGAAATTGGAGATTACACGGTTACCGTTATCGATCGCAACACGGGATGTAGCATTACAGCGACTACCAGCGTTAAGTCAGGCAGTGAGCCTTTAAGTTACGGCGCTACTGCAGATGTATCTGATGTATGGAACTCGCACACGATAACCGCAACTCTAAAAAATAATTTAAACGTACAGAATACTCAATATCAGGTAAGACTGGATAATGGATTATGGTATGATATGGCTCCTAACGGTGACGGTTTAGAGTACAAGTTCCAGAGTGTGGAAACTGGTAATGGGATACATCAGGTGTACTTTAGAGACGTTGGCGGTTGCTGGTCTGACCAGGCTGAAATTATTTTAATAGGGGTTCCTCAATTTTTCACTCCTAATGGTGATGGATTCAACGATCACTGGAATGTTTATGGTCCTACAAATTTATTGCAGGACTCCAGAATATTCATTTTTGATCGATATGGCAAACTTCTAGCACAGATTGAGGGGAATTCTGCTGGTTGGAATGGTACATTTAATGGCGAGCAACTTCCTTCCACAGATTATTGGTTTACGGTCGATCTTCCGGATGGCCATAACTTCAAAGGACATTTTGCAATGAAACGTTAAAATGGTTTAGTAAATGAATGCTATTCCGCTTTCGCGAAAGCGTGCTTATTTAATTTTATAACGTAGATTTTATATCACGGTTACATTAAATAAATTCTACACGTTAAATGAAACCGAACGACGTTTTTTGTTAAACAGCAGATCATAGAAGTAAAGAAAAAGACTTTCATATATTTACTTCACCACCAAAACATTATTTGTGAAAAATTTCCTCGTTGCTTTATTATTTACTCTATTAGGATGTCAGGAAAAATCATCAACGTTTAATATTGAAAATAAAAAGGAGGCAAGCCTAGTGGATCAAATAGATACACCGCAGCTCACGTTAGAAGAAGCTAATAACCTTGCATTGCTGCCGCTTCATTGTGTCGATCAGGAATACCCCAACAAAATGGGGCATGTGACTGCTGCACCAGAAGATCAAAAACGTCCTACAGTTCAACATCCAGTGTTTTATGGCTGTTTTGACTGGCACAGTGCCGTTCATGGACACTGGAGCGCTGTAGCATTGCTTAAAAAGTTTCCAGAAGTAAATAATGCAGCAGCATTAATGGAAAAGCTCAAAGCAAATATTACCTCGGCAAATGTTGCAGTTGAGGTAGCTTATCTAAACACCGAAAATAATACCACATTTGAACGCACTTATGGTTGGGCATGGCTTCTGAAGCTCCAGCAAGAACTGGATACCTGGCAAACACCAGACGGTCAGAATATGGCGGCAGACTTACAGCCGCTGACAGATATAGTGGTGGAGCGTTATGTAGAGTATTTACCTAAACTCAATTATGCCATACGGGTAGGGGAGCATTCAAATACAGCTTTTGGGATGGTCTTTGCCTGGGATTATGCGCTACATGCAAAAGCCGACAATTTAAAAAATGCAATAGAAACCAAAGCACTGGAATTTTATAAAAATGATGTAGACTGCCCGATTTCCTGGGAACCCAGCGGCTATGATTTTCTATCGCCTTGTCTGGAAGAAGTAGATATTATGAGGCGTATCCTTCCCGCGGCAGAATTTCATCCTTGGCTTCAAAAGTTTTTACCTGAAATAGAAAAAGGGAAGCTCGCTATAGAAATAGGAAAAGTTAGTGATCGCAGCGATGGTAAATTAGTTCATATTGATGGGTTAAACCTGAGCCGTTCCTGGGTTCTTTATGGTCTTGCTGCACAGTATGAGCAGTATCAACCCCTCATTGAAATTGCAGATGCACATATTACAAATACATTACCTAATCTAGTGGCAGACGATTATGCAGGCGGTCACTGGCTGGGAAGTTTTGGTATCTATGCCTTACAACAAGCTGGAACCCTTGAAAAAAATCTTTAAAAATATAGGGCCAGGTACATTAGTCGCCGCTGCTTTTATAGGCCCTGGAACCATTACCATTTGTACTAAAGGCGGAGCCACATATGGTTACAGCCTACTCTGGGCCATGTTACTTTCTATGGTAGCAACGATCGTATTGCAGGAAATGGCGGCAAGACTGGGGTTGATTACTGGCAATGGCTTGTCTAAAATTGTTAGAAATAAACTGGAGAACAAAACGGCCCGTATTGCAATGATCTTATTGATGATCAGTGCCATATTTATAGGTAATGCGGCCTATGAAGCAGGTAACATTTCAGGTGGTGTAATTGGAATACAAGTATTAACCAGCGCTGCCTGGTATCATCCTTTGATAATTGGATTGTGTGCGTTTATCCTTTTATTCATTGGGAACTATAAAATTCTCGAAAAAGTACTGATAGGCATGGTACTATTGATGGGAATATCTTTTGTAGCTGTTGCAGTTGCCATTAAACCCGACTTTAATCTAATCCTTGACGGACTTCTTTCTCCCAGTTTTGAGGACGATCAATTATTATTAATTCTGGGATTGATTGGAACCACAGTGGTACCTTATAATTTATTTCTACACGCATCTCTAGTTAAAGAAAAATGGAAACATAACACCGACTTAAAATATGCACGGTGGGATACTATTATTTCTGTTAATTTAGGTGGTATTGTTTCCATGGCGATAATCATTGCCGCAACCGGTTTGCAAGGCCAGGGAATATCATCGCCTGCAGATCTCGCGATGTCGTTGGAGCCTATTTATGGTAGATTTTCCTCTTCCGTTTTTGCTGTTGGAATTATTGCTGCAGGAATCACTAGTGCTATTACAGCGCCATTAGCTGCGGCATACGTTGTTCAAGGCTGTCTAGGCTGGGAAGCTGATCTAAAAAATTGGAAGTTCCGTGCCGTATGGATGGTGGTACTTTGTGTGGGTGTGTTGTTTTCTTCTATAGGATTTAAGCCGTTGAAGGTAATCACCTTTGCTCAAGTGGCAAATGGTTTACTACTCCCCATCATGGCAATTATACTTCTCTGGCTCGTAAATACAAATGTTTTGGGTAGGTTCAAAAACAATTGGATTCTCAACCTGATTGCAGTAGCAGTCGTTTTAATTAGCTTATTTTTAGGTGCCAAAACACTGGCAATTGTTACTGGAATGCTATGAATTATACCATTGATCTCAACTGCGATTTAGGAGAGGGAATGGGCAATGATACCCAAATCATGCCTTACATATCCTCTTGTAACATTGCTTGCGGTGGGCATTTTGGAACGATAGAAAGCATAAAGCAAGCCTTACAATTAGCATTAAAATTCAATGTAAAGGCGGGTGCTCATCCCTCTTTTGAGGATGCCAAAAATTTTGGAAGAGTACAGATGCAATGGTCTCGAGTCCGCTTTCGCGAAAGCGTACTAAAACAACTTCAGCAATTCCAGACAGCAGCGGTAGATATAGGTTCTGAGCTGCACCATATAAAAATGCATGGCGCTTTATATCACGCCACTGCCCATGTACCTGAATATGCTAACTGGACTGTTGAATTATTGCAGGAATTTTACCCTAGTACGCCCATTTATAGTCTTCCAGATTCCTTTTTACATCAAAAGTGTAAACAGCATGGGCAACCATTTATGAAAGAAGCTTTTGCAGATCGAGCTTATAAAGCAGATGGTTTTTTAATTCCCAGAGCTGATGCGGGCGGTGTCTTTACAACTATAAATCAGGTAAAACAGCAGTTAATAGAGCTCATCAAAAATAAAAGGATAGTTGCTAGTGATGGTACTATTATACCGATGGTAGCAGATTCCTTTTGCATTCACGGAGATAATATTGAAATAATCAAACAATTGCCAGAGCTTATTAAGCTACTTGATCAAAATGACATTAGCATTGCATAAACCCTCAATGCAATACAGGTTAGTAGGTACAAAAGCAATTGAGATTTATTGGAAAGAAACCAATCAAGATCTATTATCAGAGCGGCACGCTGCCGCTCAAAGCATTCAAGATTATTATGGCCATAAAGTAGCGGTCAATGAAGGTTACCAAACGATTCTCATTTTATTATTATCTAGTAAATTGAATACAAATACTGTTATACTTGAAGTGAAGGACCTATTGAGTGTTTTGAAAACCAATTTTATATCAAAACCTCAAACCTGGAAGCTACCTGTTTATTATGATGTAGACGGACAAGATTTAATTGAACTAAGCACCTCCTGTCATCTTTCTAGAGAATCTGTTATTGAAAAGCATTTGTTAGGATTGTATCAGGTAGAATTTATAGGCTTTCTACCAGGATTTCCTTATTTATCAGGCTTGTCACAAGAGTTGCAGATTCCAAGAAAACAAACACCTTCCAGATCAATACCCGCAGGAAGTGTAGCCGTTGCGGCTGGGCAGTGCGGTATATATCCACAAGAATCTCCAGGTGGGTGGTATGTTTTAGGGAGAACCCCAGTATCACTTTTTGATGTAAACAGGGCGCAACCTGGATTTTTAGAAATAGCAGATAACGTGAGTTTCTATAAAATAGATAAAGCAGAATTTGAATTTCTAAAGAGTGAAAATCTTAATCCTGAAAAATTCTTAAATGGCTAAAGCAACTATTTTAGAAACAGGATTTTATACCAGCATACAAGATGAAGGTAGATTTCACTATAGACATTTGGGAATACCTCATTCTGGTTGTATGGATCAAGATATGGCAGGTAACGCTAATGCTCTTTTAGGCAACCCAGCGGAATCCGCTATACTTGAAATGATTATTGAGGGCGCTACCATAAAATTTCAAGAGCCTACTCATATAATTGTTATGGGTAAAATTGATACACTTTTATTGAATAATCTAAAAATTAATGCAAACCAACTCATCAAAATTAATGCACTTGACATTTTGAATATAGGACGCGTGACACACGGTCATTTTATCTATCTCGCGATCCAAGGAGGATGGCAAACTCAAATGGTTTTGGGTAGTAGATCCATGTATAGTGGTATTACTTCTAATGGTTTTTTAAAAAAAGATCAGACATTAGAATATCACAGTACTTTAAATACTTCAAAATCTTTTCCAATCAAAGCATTAAACGAAGGTGGTACGATTAAGGTATTTCCTGGTCCTGAATATGCGGACCTGCCAGACTCCTGGAAAGAACGTCTAAAGTTTGAAGAATTTGAACTGTCTGCTTCATGGAACCGGATGGCTTATTCTTTTGCAACCAACGTGTCCGTTGATATTCCTCAAATTAAAACAGCGCCAGTATTGCCAGGAACAGTTCAATTAACTCCCACTGGCAATCTAAATGTTCTAATGCGAGATGCTCAATCTACAGGAGGCTATCCTAGAATTTTACAAATTGCAGATAATGATTTAAATCGTTTATGTAGAATTCAAACTGGTGATAAGATATTCTTAGAAATAGAAAATTATACGGTATAGATTAATCAAATTTACGTAGGGTAAGTAAGATTGTAAAACCATTAATTCAAGTATTCGCATTGTAGAATGAAATCTATCAGTATTCCCTAAATTATCAGATTACTTACTCAACTTGTCGCTTAATCATCTAACCCAACCATCCTAATAAAACTGAATTTTAAGAAGATGATAATAGATTTGCGGTTAAGGTTTATAGAATGAAAAATGAAAATAAACCAACTCTGAAAACTACGTACGACCTCTCATGATTTTAGGTTTTGAGTTCACATAAGGAAAAAGGTAAAATAATTGATCAACCTGAGAAATTTATTAATTGAAATCATGATAATTTAGCTAGGAGTAGAGTGCATGGTTGGTAGTTGACAGTCGGGCATCTAAGAATAGTAAAGATTATTTCTGCACTAGATTGCATGGTATAAAAATGATCTGCAACGATTATTTTGCTGAAGCTATTTATGTTTCAAATATCTTCAATGAAAATGCAGCATACATCTTTTTTAAAGAAAATCTCTTGCCTAAAAATCAGTGAATTAGATGTGCAAATGGTAGCGACTATCTTGTGTGCGGGAATTAAAACTTTCTCTCCGTTAAATTATTGGGTAGCACAAAAGTGGATACAGTCACTATTTTAAGAATTTGCAGATTACGTCACATAGATGTGAAAATAGCAAAAGCTATGTGAGCAAAGAGCGCGGTAATTTCAATGGAAAAGTTCAAGTATTCCAACACAACTAATCATAAATCCATAGTTTCATTGCTTCACAAGAGACGCTAGTGACGGTAAGATTTTAAGAAGTCTAAAATATCTAATCAACAATGTGAGATGTTAAAAAATTCTAGGTTAGTTACAGGTTCTATATTCGGTAGTAATAAGGAATCTCAAATAGTAATGGTTTTCAGTTCAGAGTATGATATATTTCAAGATATTGAAATGATATAGATCAATAAGTTAAAGATACTTTTCAGAAAGTCAAAGTTGACGTGAGATTCAGATATGTTATTAATATGAAATTTAGGTTTTTTGATTAGCTTTTGAATATCAAATCAAAAGCATTAAATTGAGACAAATAAGTGGTTTAAAGTTTGACTAGTTTTTGAACTATTTTTTGCTGGTAATATATATATATTAAAATTTATAGAATTAAAAGGAGATCCGATTATGAAAGATGAAACCTATCATTTTATTGTAGTGGAAAGTTATAGACCTCACAACATGAACGGTCTTTATGGCGAGGTTTTGATTAGACCTATAGCAGGTGAGGAACCATTTACCCAAGACATGCCTGTAGAATGCCCTGATGCATTAAGTCGGGATTATGAGGTAGGAACGCTATTTAAAATTAAAGCCAAAATTGTAAAAAATGAAAATGAAAGACCTTTTATCAAACATGATAGCAATTCGCCATTTGATATATTGCGGATAGAGTAAAACACAAATTGGGCGAACTCTTGTTTATTCAGATTAACTCATAAGACTTCTTTCCCGTTAACCTACGTTATCATCAAAGTGCCGTAAATTTTAATGAAACAGTTCAAAATGCCTATGAAAAACAAAACCACCTTCGCAGATAGAATGATTGCATTTAACAAGCAATTAAATTTACAAGTGAAGTTACCCAAGGACATCAAGGTTATGAATCCGTTTAAGGAAAATAAGGATGCATTATCATTATCCAGTACTTTTTATAAAAAATTCTATGACGATGATGATAAGCGCAGGATGGTTATAGGAATTAACCCTGGACGACATGGTGCCGCTATCACAGGTGTGCCCTTCACTGATCCTAAAAGATTACGAAGTGTTTGTGGCATAAACAGTGACTATCACAATCACGAGCCTTCCAGCGTGTTTATTTACGATATGATTGAGAAGTACGGTGGTGTAGACCAGTTCTACAAAAACTTTTATATCAACTCAGTTTCACCGTTGGGTTTTATCCACAAAAAGAATGATAAATGGCTCAATTATAATTATTATGATAGTAAAGAACTACAAAAGCTAGTGACTCCTTTCATAATCTCAACTTTGCAAAAACAGTTAAACTTGGGAATTGATAGCGAGACTTGCTTTTGTTTAGGGTCTGGAAAAAATCTCAAATTTTTACATCAAATTAATGAAAAGCATTCCTTTTTTAAATCAATTATTCCACTAGAGCATCCCAGATATATACAGCAATACAAGTCAAAATATAAGTCCGATTACATTGATAAATACGTTTCCGCTTTCGCGAAAGGTTAAAGCGTAAAAATTCCTATACTTCCTTTAAACGCAGAGTTTGGCTCACGGTTTTATCAACCTTATGGAATAGTAGTCTAATGGTTTGACACTTTAAGTTTGAGCTTTGAAATACTAAAGTATCCCTGAGTCTAGAAGAATTATTATTAAAGTCGATGGAGGTTTTTGTTTTACAAGTAGATGTATTTATAACGATGTTGAGATATAATATCAATCCATAATTACATAGCTAATCTATTAGCCAAGGAAAATATCTAATTTCAATTCACACAAAACCTGGATCTATGTAAGTTTAAGTCGGCGTTTGAATTCTTACAAATCGAATTATCAGTTGATTTTAGAGACAATATTTCTATAGAAACAACTGTTTATCGATAAAAAATTTCTTATTAGAATCTAGTTCTGATACGATTAAGTATAAGTATCTATATTTCAGCATAATAGGATTTTATAAAATCTTTGATACTTGTCAATCAGATACTTTTAAAATACATTTGATTACCGTTAAATGGTTCTCTTTTGAAGGCATACTACACTTTTTTATTTATCTTCCTATTCTCTTTTACAATTACTGCACAAGTCGGCATTAATACATTCAAGTTGTCACCAGGTTCTGCTTTGCAAATTGACAGCACAACGGGAGGTCTTGTTCCCCCTAGAATGAATACCGAGGAAATGGAGAATATTCCAACACCTCTAACTGGTTCACTTATTTATAACTCGGATACGGGATCATTATGGTCGTACCGGATAACCAGGTGGGTAAATCTCGCTCAAATAGATATTCCCTCGATAGTTTTGAATGCTACCTATGAGACGGGAAACAATTTAATAAATACTCAAACAAACACCTATTATAACTTTCCGTTAGATGCTACTGATGCTATTACCGATGTTGATCCAGTCTTTTTTAAGGTAACTAAGCCGGGTGAGATAACTATTAAGCAGGATGGAATATATCTGATTACTGCAAGTTTTTCGATAGATAATTTCCCTGGAGGATCTCATAAATACATTATTGGTTTATTCATTGATGGTGTAGCGGCTAAAGATTTGAGAGGGTACCTCTCCCGCGGTAATGTTACTTTTCCTCTACCAGATGGCGTTGACTCAACAACTCCTGCAGATAATCAATGGGGAACCAGTGGAGTAATTACTTATCCTGTAATGAAAGATCAAAAAATATCCCTCCGTTATGTTATAAATAATAATTTAGTTAAACTGGACGCGAAAATTATGAATATCGCCATAACAAAGTTGCAATAGCATGCGTCTCTATTTAAACTGCATATCAATCATATTCCTAACAATTGGAGGATTGTCATCTTTCGCCATGAGCGGTCAAAATGCTGTTGGAATTCTTGTAGAAGCAAATGATATCGACGATGGATCTGCACTGGAAATAGGAGGGATCAGTGGGTCCTTAGTTCCACCACGAATGACGGAAGGTCAAATGCGTGCAATTACAGACGTATTAGATGGAACCATGGTATACAACAGCACTGTTGATCTTTATTTTATCAGAACAAATGGTGCATGGAGCCTGTTTGAATATGCCACGGTAAATACGTTGATTTTAAATAAAGTGGGCGGTAATTTACCCACATTAAAAGAAGAATTTTTGAACCTTCCTATAGGTTCAGGAAATGTACTGGTGGGGAATGATAAATTTTATGAAGTATTAGGTGATGGAAAAATTAAAGTTTTACGCACTGGGAATTACATCATAAATGCGGAATTATCAGTAACCAATTTTCCATTTACAAATAGAAACTTCTCTCTTATCGTGAATAAAAATAATGACTTGGTAGGCTATCTCAATAGAGCTCAAGTTAAATTAGAGCCGAACGAACCAAAACAAACAAGAGATTTTTTCGGTGCTACAGGAACTGTAATTATAAACGCAGTAGCCGGTGATGTTTTTGACGTGATGTACAATTTTGACTATGACAGTATGGATTTAATCGTAAAATTCCTCAACATTGGTATCTCTAAGACACTGTAGTTTAATTGTGGATACCGCCAGCGCTAAATCTTCATAGTTATCTTTCTCATCTATTAACCTAAATGGTTTTTTGGGCTAGAATATTGTAATCACATTTAAAACGTAATGGTTTAAAACGATCTAATTTAAGTTTGTGTAATGTGGAAAATTTATGATAATCTAATCCCATAATTTCCCCTCGTAAATAAGGCCTATGGAAGACTTAAAAATGACTTGTCCTTGCCATTCAGCTTATCTATACAAGAACTGCTGCTCCATAGCACACAAGAATATCAAAGCGGTAAGAACAGCAGAGCAATTGATGCGTTCTAGATATAGTGCTTTTGTTCTAGGCAATACCAACTATCTATCACGCAGTCATCATAGTTCACAGAAACCGACAAATGAGGAAATGCGAGAAATTGAATTATGGACTAAGTCCGTTACATGGATCAAGTTAGAAATTACGCAAACGAGCATGGGATTAGAGAATGATGTACTTGGAACCGTTGAATTTACTGCTCATTTTAAAGAAGCAGGGAAGCTACAAACCATTCAGGAACACTCACGATTTTGTAAAGAAAATGGACACTGGGTTTATTTTGACGCTATCGAAAATTAACCCTTTTGAGGGAAACTATGAAACCTTATGCGCCTTGGAAGCTTTAATTATTTCCTTCAAACGTTGCGTGCGTAATTCCTTTTCTGCTCGCAATTTATTTTTCTTTCGATCCATTAGTTTGGAGTGTTTACTCTTGTTCTTGGTATTTTTTTGTTTTCCAGCTTTTGCCATGACGCAAATGTAATTCAAAAGAAAAAAAGACTTGTCTCTAGTAGTTTGAATCATTTATCTTGGTTGGTAACTTTACAGTAGCCGTTTGGTTTGAATATTTTAGCAAACCTTTAAAATAAAGGTTTTAAATTAAAATCAATATCATGCCCTTGATCAGAATCGTCGATTAAATGTTCAACACTTGTGAGATGTAATTGCTGGCTAGAAACAAGTTTATAAAATCTAAGCAATCAATAAAAACTCAAGAAATACCAACATCCAGAAACCCTATCGAAACCGCATTATATCTCATTTTACGAGTTGCCATACTTAGATTCATAAATGGTATTGAAACTTAAAATCATTGTCAAGACTTGTTTGGCCTCGACAGTGATTTAATAAATTAGGTCACCTATAAATTGTGACGGAATAACATAATCGTAATGAAAAATAAGAATCGAACTAAACAAAATAAAATACGTGCTTCTAGAAGTAATATCTAAACTCTAGAATTATAATACTTAAAATTTTATGAGTAATGAGAAACCGATTTACTGAGAATCAACCTTTACCGACGAGAGCTTGCAATCACTAAACGGATTTGAAAAACGCTTATTTCCGTTGATAATTAGAGAGAATCAGATATACGTTATTTTTAAGTTGACGAAATTCCGTAATCAACATCATATACTGATCTCTTCTCTTTTCATGCTCTTTCGCTCTAGCAATATCATAATCTCGCTTACCAAATTCAATTTCTTTTTTAAGCTCTTGTTCGTATTGACAAAGTGAACCCATGACCAGAGTATTTTTTCTGCGCATTCCTTGCAGCTGATTTTCAATGGATACAGTTTTCAGAAGTTGTTTTTCGATAAGTTTCAAATGATCCATTTCTATATTGAAATGTTCAATGCTATCCATCCACTGACTCAGTTCAATCAGGTCTTTTTTAATGCAAAGCCTTCTATAAGCGTCAATTTTATACTGCGATTCAGTTTCCAATAAGTAGTCTTATTATGGTTTGTTGTTGACAAGGCTAAACTTTCCTTGAGCTTTATTGAAGAATTCATCCTTCAATCTTCTGTATTTATCTAAATGATATAGATAACTACGTCTATAGCTCTCATGCTCTGTAATGAAAACCATATCACAATGCGTGTCTTCACATTCAATAATGTCCCTCCTGGAATCCATGTATCTGTGAAGCGCGCTGATCAAATTCTCATTCTCTGAATCTTTCTTTTGAAACTTTTCTAGAACGCTTTGATCTTGCATTTTAGCAATAAGATCGTCACCATACAAACCTATCAAGTTTTGTAATTCTTTCTTGATGTATTTTAAGTGATTGATCCAGTTATCCAGCTCAATACTGTTTATTTTGTGAGTTACATCTACATCGTTATCATGACTGTAGATTTCTTGATTTAATGCTTCCATGATTTTTTAAATTTAAATTGGCATTTCAACTTTACCTGCAGACTCATCTTGAGTAACAGTTTCAATTTTCAATTGCTGGTTACCATTTGGAAACTCCCACTCAACGACATCAGTTTCTGAGTATCCAAAAAGCGCGGCGCCCATAGGAGTAAGAATAGATATCTTTCCTTTCTCAAAGTCTTTCTCCGTGGGAATTACTACTTGTAAATCTTTCTTCCAGCCTTTTTCAGAGGAAACAAGAACTGAACTATTAAAACGTATAACGTCCTTAGGCATGTCTTCTTCATCCACCACCTGCGCGATTTTCAATTCCTCGCTCAGTCTCTGTAACGATTTCTTAATTTCGATATCTTCTGAATAGCCCGATATATTGAGTATGCGTTTTAAATAAACGTACTCCTTCTTTTCCAATATTAAACTTCCGTATTTCATGATTTTAGTTATTAGTTTACAATTATTAAGTTGCAAATAAGAGGTAGAAGGTGCGTGAGAGATCAATATTGAAATATCAATATGTAATCACAAACCCATAACTCAATGCAGGTGGAAGCACCAATTACCAACCTCAGACTTCCAGTCCCACATTTAGAATTATGATGAATGTTCCCACACCCTCTAATAATCCTCTATACTTTTTATTCCCTGAGTTCTCTGTTCCAATCACAGATTTATACCTATAAACAGAGCCTTTTTTTCATTTATAAAACCCTCATTAAACATTCGCATCTTTCATTTTAGGACGCAGTGAATGTGGGAAATGAACATTTGTAATTAGATTTACGTAATTAAACGTATCTCATCACAATCTCAAATCCCGCATCACTTTACTCATTTTTATCTTAAAACTACTGCTCTGTTAAAAACAGTAATTATCAAGATTTATGGGAAAATACCGCGTTGGATATATGCTTTCTCGATACGTTTGATAGCGATACAAAAGGCAGATGTACGTAGATCCATTCCTTCACGTTCAGAATATTCGTAAACCTTATCAAATGATTCTTTCATTTTCTTATCAAGTTTAGCAATTACCTCATCCAGCTGCCACAACTCTCCATTTCTATTCTGTAACCATTCAAAATAACTACCTACAACACCACCAGAGTTACAAAGAATATCGGGTATAATAGTTACACCACGCTTTAGAAGTAGCTGCTCTCCTTCAACATTTGTTGGTCCATTAGCGCCTTCGGCAATTAATGTCGCTTTGATAGTTGGAGCATTTTCTTTTGTGATCTGGTTTCCAAGTGCCGCTGGAATACAGATATCACAATCTGTTGCAAAGAATGCATCCTTATCTGCATTTTCAGCATCTGGGAAATCGACGATACTTCCTTTATTAGATTTGGTATATTCAAAAAGATCTTCAACGGTAATCCCTTTTTGATTCTCTATGCTACCGAAAGCATCTTGAACCGCAACCAGTTTAGCTCCTTCTTTTTCTAAAAAGTGAGATGCCCAATATCCTACGTTACCAAAACCTTGAACGATAAACTTCTTACCCTTCAATTCTACGTTAGTGCGCGCTGCCCAGAATTTGATGTTCAAGAAAACACCATAACCTGTTGCACGATCACGACCCTCAAGACCACCACTACCATCTGGTTTACCTGTAACTACATGCTGGTTTGCAGTACGTTCTGCTGGTGGACGAGTACTCATGTAAGTGTCTGCGATCCATGCCATTGTCTGGCTGTTCGTATTTACATCAGGTGCAGGAATATCATGCTCTGGTCCTATGTTATCTGCAAGTGCAAATGTGAATCTACGGGTAATACGCTCTAATTCGCTTTGAGAATATTTACTAGGATCTAGCTGGATTCCACCTTTTCCACCACCATAAGGCAATCCTGCAAGGGACGTTTTCCAGGTCATCCACATTGCTAGAGCACGAGCTGCATCAATGTCAACTGTTGGATGATAACGCAAACCACCTTTATATGGCCCTAGAGCATTATTATGTTGAACTCGATATCCTGTAAAAATTTCTACATCACCACTATCCATCTTCACGGGAAAATGAACAATAATTTCATTATTAGTAATACTCAGGATCTTGCGAATGTTAGGATGTAGGTCAATGTGGTCAGCAGCACTATTGAACTGCTCCATAACGTTTTCCATCATTCCTCTTAAAGGCACTTTTTTGGACTTCTCCTTTGGTTTTGTCATTGTTGTCATAATAGAAACCCTTGATAGGGGTATTTACGGTTATTAAAAAGCGCTTTGTTTTACGCTTTTATAATTTATAATCTTTTTCTGACTCTCGTCTCATTATTAGATAAATGTTAACCAGTTGAAGCAGAAACTTTAAAGGCTTCACTTTATAACTTATCTATAAATAAAACACAGACTCATAAATATTGTAAATGTAGGAATTGAGTTTATCAAATTAAACCATTGTCACGATTTAAGCGAGCCTGAGTCTAATTTTTTTCCAATTCATAATTCCCTAAAAAAAGTTTGTTTTAGATTGTCTGTGACGTAATCTGCTGGTATTGGAAAATTTATAAGGACTGGGTTGTCCTGTTTCAAAAACCAACTTTTGTTCTTGTGATCGTCTGACTGTTAGTGCTGTTAGTAATGCGTTAAAAATCATAGCTTTATTCTTTTAATATTACGCCGTAGCCATTTGCTGCAGGCGTTTCTTCTGTAAATTGTTTTTTTGTGGTTGAAGATTAGCTGTTGCTACCTTCTCGTCAAAATCACTACATGACCAGACCTGGCTTTTTTCATGAGTAAGCACACAAGTTTCTTTGTGCATGCAGGCAGGACATATATTGAAATCAAGTTTTTTCATAAAAACTAATTGTTCGTTGATAGTCTATAGGCAATGCACGTGCCATTACATTTTAAAAATGTGGTGTAAACAATAAGTGTTTGATTATCAATATTTTAAACGCTTTCGCGAAAGCTTAAAGAATTCAGTAGTCGGTACAAAATGACCCAGTTGAGGTGATTTCTACCGGCTGTATTACACCTTTATTAGCAGAATTAAACCTGAAAGCTTGTTTTAGTTTAAGACGCAGGACTTCACAGCAACAATAATCAACATAATAAGGATTAAATATGTTAGGATTTCTCCTCTACGAACAGATTAGAGGCGATCTTATGAGAAACGCGGAGAGGCTTTCCATTAATTTCTAACTCTAGAGCGTGATCAAACTCTTCCTTGCTATAAAGCTTATATGCTGTACCTAAAGTAATTTTTTCCTTGTCCAAATACTGTAAAAAAGTAGGCGAACTATCTTTCACTCCTACAATGATTCCAGTGCTTCCTATCTCCATATCAGAAAGAAGTTGCTGATTCTTATGTTTGAGATTTCCATTTTTATCAGGGATGGGATCCCCATGCGGGTCCTGAGTAGGATAGCCCAAAAGCTTATCAATCGCCTCAATTAACTGTTCACTTTTAATATGTTCCAGTTGCTCTGCGACCTCATGGACCTCATCCCATTGAAAGCCTAAATGTTGAACTAGGAACGTTTCCCACAAGCGGTGTTTCCTTACCACAGTAAGTGCTTGCTTCATACCGGTATTCGTTAATTCCGCACCGTAATACTTCTTATAGTGGACAAGCTTTTTATCAGCTAACTTCTTTACCATTTCTGTGACTGAAGCCGCTTTTGTATTCAGAATCTCTGCGAGACTGCTCGTAGAAACGCCGCTATCTTCTTCTTGTTGTAGGTTATATATGGCTTTGAGGTAGTTTTCCTCTGAGGTTGTGAACATGATCATGAAATAAATTCAAAGATAACTTTTATTAAACGGTAATAAAATATTAGGTTTGCCTAATAAATATATCATTAAACTAAAAAACATAATTAGGTAGTATGAAAAATACAATTACTTTTCTTATTCTATTGATAGCGGCAACAGCGATCGCTCAAGATAATAAGGCAACTATAAAAGGTACCGTAACAAGCAACGGCAACCCAGTTTCTTTTGCAACCTTGTACATTAAAGGAGGTACAGAAGGAACAAATGCTGACGCAAACGGGAAATTCTCAATGAAAGCGACTTCTGGAAAAGTAACCTTGATAGCACAAGCGCAAGGCTATTCCGCTCAAGGGAAGAATTTAGACCTTACTTCTGGAACTGAAATTACGGTTAATTTTGAACTGGATGAAGGCGGGAATAGTCTGGATCAAATCGTAATAACAGGAACAAGAACTGCAAAGCGAAAAACCGACTCTCCAGTGATAGTAAACTTGATAAGCAGTAAAACACTAGAACAAGTCGTTGCTACAGATTTGTCTGAAGGATTACGATTTCAACCGGGATTGCGAGTAGAAACAGATTGTCAAACTTGTAACTACACCCAGCTTAGGATGAATGGATTGCAGGGTGGTTACTCTCAAATTCTCATTAATGGTCGTCCTATTTTTAGTCCATTAACCGGTCTTTACGGTTTGCAGCAAATTCCTACTAATATGATTGAGCGCATCGAGGTTGTACGCGGTGGAGTTTCTGCATTATATGGATCCAGCGCCATAGGTGGAACCGTAAATGTCATTACTAAAATCCCGAAGAAAAATGGCTACAGCGCTAACTATATGTATGAAAGTATTGATGGATCCTCAGATCAAACTTTGATTAACGGTAATGCCACAGTAGTAACGGATGATCGCAATGCGGGTGCAAATTTTTTCGTGAGCCGTCGTACAAGATCAGCTTACGATGCAAATGATGATAATTATTCTGAATTACCACAGCTTAAGGATAACACATTTGGGATGAATGCATTTTTTCTCCCCACAGATAATTCTAAACTAGAGGCTAGCTTTACCAGTATCTACGAATATCGTTATGGAGGAGAAATTGTTGATAAGCCGGCGTATCTCGCGCAACAGTCTGAAGAACGCACCCACAACGTAATTTTTGGTAGTCTGGATTATCAGATCAATTTTAACGAAGACAAAAGCTCACTCATATTCTATTATGGCGGTCAGCGCACTGATCGAGATCACTATACCGGGATTATTCCTGATGATGCTGCGGGACAACAAGACTTTTTTGCAGATCCTCCTTATGGAATTTCTGACGTAGTAACACATCAAGGAGGTGGTCAATACAACCATAAATTTGATGAATTTCTTGGAGGCAATACGGTTCTAACCGGTGGTGCAGAATATGTTTATGATGATGTCTTTGATGAGATTGAACCTTATAATTACTTGATTGATCAAACAACTAAAAACATAGGCGCATTTCTTCAAAACGACTGGGATATCAATGAAAATTTCAACTTCCTGACTGGCTTTAGAGTTGATAAACACAACCTTGTAGATCATGCTATTGTGAGTCCTAGAGCATCTTTACTCTATAAATTGGCAGAAACTACCCAATTCCGTTTAGGATGGGGAACAGGTTTTAGGGCACCACAATCCTTTGATACCGATTTACACATAGCATTTGCAGGAGGCGGAGTTTCAAGAATTTCCTTATCTGATGACCTTAAAGAAGAACGTTCTAACAGTTATACCGCTTCCGTTAACTACGATAAAGCTACAGAACACTTTATTGCGGGATTTACAGTAGAAGGGTTTTATACACATTTGGATGATGCTTTTTATCAGTTTCCGTTAGGAGCAGATGCGTTTGGGGAACGATTTGAAAAACGCAACGGTGATGGAGCAACGGTAAAGGGATTTACATTGGAAACCAGAGCTAACTTCGATTACGTAGTAGAAGTAGAGGCTGGATTTACCATACAATCTAGTTTGTATGATGAAGCTGTAGAAAACATTGAAGGATTACCTGCCAAAAGAGAATTTTTGAGAACACCTAATGACTATGGCTATGCGACATTGACTTGGAACCCTAACAGAAAACTTAGTGCGAGTGCAAATCTTGTATACACGGGTAAAATGGATATTTCTCACTTTGCTGGTGAGGGAACTGGACAGTTAGTGGATGAGTATGATGTTACTCCTTCCTTTACAGAATTGAGTTTACGACTGGGCTACAAATTTGAAATCCCGAGAGTGAGCACTGGAATGGAATTGTACGGTGGGGTAAAGAACGTCACTAATAGTTATCAGGATGACTTTGATACCGGTAAAAATCGGGATAGTAATTATGTATATGGCCCTGGATCGCCTAGAAGCGTTTACGTGGGATTAAAAATTAATTCCTTATAAATGTTGAAAAATTGTTTTTGTTTTCTTTTGATTGTTTTTGCAATAAGCCAGACCGCTTTCTCCCAAAAAGAGAGAGCGGTTCGCTGGCTTACATTTGAACAGTTGGAAGACTCGTTAGAGATCGCCCCTAAAAAAGTATTTATCGACTTTTATGCAGACTGGTGTGGACCCTGCTTACGTATGCAGAAAGAGGTGTTCACTGATAAAGCCGTTATTGATAAACTCAATAAGGAGTACTATGCGGTAAAGATGAATGTAGAAACGACAGATACCATCCACTTTGGTGGTCAAAAATTCATCAATGAGCGCAGTAAAAGAAGAAATCCAGTACATCAGATTCCTTTATTGATGGCACGTCAGAAAAATAAACCATTCTCGCTACCTGCGATGATTTTTTTAGATGAAAAATTTCTTGCGGAGGCACGTTACTTTCAATATCTAAATAGGGATCAATTCTTAAAAATACTTTCAAAATATTAAATAAAAATCCTATGAGCAAGTCAGAGCTTCTTCATTTAGAAAACGATTGGAAAGAAACTACTATGATGGGAAACGACTTAGTCGATTGTCTAAGCCGTCAAGCTTTGAAAGAATACAGTTCCGCTTTCGCGAAAGCGAAAAAATTAATGGTAAATATCAAGAGTTGTATCAATTTCAATATTCCTATAATGCATATCTATCTCATTTCCTGTAATAATCTTACGGAAGTTTACACTAAACTAGGTCAATGGGATATGGCAGAAACGATATGCCGCAGGTCCGTATTTTACACCATATTTCTTAGAAAAGATAAATCTCATTATTTTCTAGAAGAGGATTTGAATGCCTCTTTGACACGCCAGTTATTAATGTACAAGGAATTAACTATCAAAATAAGCCAGCCTAGTCGTTACAATCAAATTATTGAGGAAATTAAGCTTGATCCAAGTCACGCCTATTTCAACTAACTTGGCATATGAAGCACAACGAATCAAAAATTCATCGTCAAAATACGTTTTCTGGTAAGTTTGAGGCTTATTTAGGAGAGCTGGTTTACGGAGGGATTGATGGCTGTGTAACCACATTTGCCGTGGTAGCTGGAGCAGTAGGGGCAGGTCTGGATAGTTCCATCATTATCATTTTAGGTTTTGCAAACTTGCTCGCAGACGGATTTGCCATGTCCATAGGCGCCTATCTTTCTTCTAAGTCGGAAAAGGATAATTATGAAAAACATAAACAAATAGAATATTGGGAAGTTGATAATTTACCAGAAAAGGAGCGTGAAGAAATAAGAGAAATTTATGCTGCAAAGGGTTTCAATGGTGAGTTGTTAGAACAAATTGTAGATGGAATAACAGCTGACAAAGATCGCTGGGTGGACGTGATGATGAAGGAGGAATTAGAGATGGTAAAAGACGAGCGCTCGCCCATTTTGATAGGAGGAACAACCTATGCCTCGTTTTTGATTGTGGGTATTATTCCACTATTAGCTTACGTCTGGGACTTTGTAAATCCAGTGGCTGGTAATGTATTTATATGGTCCAGTTTTCTAACAGGAATAGGTTTTTTATCTATAGGTGTTTTAAAATCTAAAGTTAATCAAACCAGTCTTTTAAGAGGTGTGATAGAAACTCTTGCTTTAGGAGCAGTGGCCGCACTTGTTTCTTACTATGTGGGTGATTTAATTGAAAGCCTTATTTCTTAAAGTGTAATTTTAAAGGATGAATATTCTAGATTAAACATCACTTAGTCTTCCATTTTCAAACGTATTGTTTTACGATCTATACCTAAAATCTCTGCCGCTTTTGTTTTGTTATTATCGGTAGAATTCAGCACTTTTTGAATGTACCTTTTTTCCATACTTTTAAGAGAAACCAACTCATCTTCGGGAAAACTAATCTGAAATTTTAAGGAGTTGGGTAGGTGTTCGATTTCTATTATTTTATCACACATAATCACGCTGCGCTGGATCACGTTTTCAAGTTCGCGTATATTTCCCGGCCAGTCATAACGTTGTAAAACAGCGCTGGCATCTTTACTTATTTTGACGAATCTATCTTTGTATTCGACTCCATATTTAAAGAGGAATTTTTCAGTCAATAATGGAATGTCTTCCTTGCGCTCTCGTAAAGGTGCGACTTCAATTTCCACTACAGTCAATCGATAAAATAGATCTTCTCGGAAGTGATCCTTTTTAATCATCTCTTTCAAGTCACTATTAGTTGCCGCAATAATGCGAACATCTATTTTATCCGGTTTTTGTGCTCCGACCTTAACTACCTCTTTTTCTTGCAGAACTCTCAATAATCGTGACTGTACGGCTTTAGATGCATTTCCTATTTCGTCTAAAAAGATGGTTCCCCCATTTGCAGCCTGAAAGAAACCATCTCGATTTGTGTCAGCTCCTGTGAAGGCACCTTTGGTATAACCAAAAAGTTCAGATTCTAACAAATTTTCAGGAATCCCACCACAATTAACTGCGATAAAAGGTGCTCTCGCAAATTTTCCCTGATAATGAATCGCTCGAGCGACCAGTTCTTTACCCGTACCGCTTTCTCCTTTAATAAAAATGGTAGCCTTATTATTCTTAACCCGTTCAATGATCTGAATCACATCCTGAATCTTTTCAGAATTCCCTATAATTTCTCCATAAGCCTTAGTTTCTGCAGATTGGGCTTGAGACTTTTCTACAGATGTAGTGCTTTCTTTTTGAACTCCTAAAGATTTAAAAACAGCAGACTCCAGCTCGGCTTTAGTAAATGGTTTTGTCAAGTATTCTACTACCCCAGATTTAATGGCTGCTAGAGAGTCTTGTACCGATGGATAACCAGTTACTACGAGTTTAGGTAACTGCGGGTAATGTTCTGAAACAAATTTGATAAGCTCAGAACCATCAATTTCAGGCATTTTTAAATCAGTAATAAGTAAATCTATATTAGAATCCCGCAAGATCTGGACAGCTTCTTTTACAGATATCGCTTTGTACGTATGATAGTTCCAGGATTGTAAATGCCGTTGCAATAGCTCAAGAATATTGAGATCATCATCGACAATTAAAATATTCTCTTTTTGTAATTGCATGGTTTAGGATTTGGGCAACTCAACCGTAAAAGTCGCACCTTTTTTCTTGTTATTTACGGCGTTGATAGAACCATTATGACTGGCAACAATACCATGAACCACGCTCAAGCCTAATCCAGAGCCTTCTCCAGTGGGTTTAGTAGTGAAAAATGGCTGGAATATTTTATCCATCGCTTGTGGGCTTAAACCTGACCCTTCATCGCTAATTTTTAAAATTATATCCTTATCAGTTTGTTTAGCCTCGATAGTTACTAGACCGTCTTTGGGAGTAAAGTAGATCGCGTTAATAATTAAATTAAAAATGATCTGGGTAAGCTGTATGTTATCTGCTTTCAAAAGCATTTCCTCTTCATCAATTTTTACAATGTACTTTACTTGTTCTTTTCTAAATGTCGCATCTAATAGGGTAATAGCATTTTTAATACTGGGAACGATGTTAGCTTTAATCATTTCCTGTGGCATCTCACAGGCAAAAAACATCAATTTTTTTACTACTTCTCTAGAGAAGATAGCATTGCTAACAATCTTTTCTAAATCAGCAGATACTGTTTGATCTTTTTTAAAATCATCTTGCATCAATTCCGCAAAGCCTAAAATATTTGCAAGAGGCGTATTGAGCTCATGGGCGATGCCTGCCGTCAACTCTCCTAATATCGATAAACGATCAGCACGCTCCATCTGTCGTTTGAGGGATGTTTCATTCTGTTGTATTTCTATACGTTCTAATAAGTTACCGATTTTTTGAGCCACACTTTCTAATAGCTGGCGTTCTTCTATTAAGAATGAACTTCTATCATCTTTAAGCGACGCAGTTATGAAGCCATTTTCTTTATTAAAAACTTTAATTTCTGACGTGAGATTTATCACATCGTTTATGCTTCCAGTTTCAAAATTATAATGAACTGTTTTAATAGAAATTTCAGTCTGCTGCGGAAACTGAAATGCCTTTTTTAAACTTATGGCGATCGCATTAAAAGTTTCTTGAACTTGTGAAACGCCTGCATTCACAATAATTGAGGAGACCTCATAAAGGCAAGTAAGCTCTTTAATTCGTTCCTTTAATGCATCGTCAGTAGTATTCATAAATAAAGATTGATCTATGGTTGATATTATAAGATACTTTTAGATCAGGTCAAATAAGGTGGGCGATAACTGCAGTTCAACGTATAAATTTACCGCATTACATTTTAAAAGTAAGTATGGGAAATTCAGAATGATTTGCAAGATCTTCTGAAACGCTTCCTCTAAAAAACAGACTCAGTCCTTTTCTAGCGTGCGTGATCACTGCAATACAGTCTGCATTTTCTTCTTCCGCAATTTGTACGAGTCCATCCTCCACATTTACTCCTGCGACGAAATGTACTTTTTCATCTCCACCAGCCGCTGTAAATGCTTTGCGTTTTTCGTTGAATTCCCGCGATGTCGTAAACCCTTTTCCTGGGGTATTGATGTAAACGGGATGCACCGTACTTCCTATAGAATTACATAGTTTTTTCGCTTTCGCGAAAGCTGGAACGCTCTTTAAGCTCAAATTAGTCGCTAGAACCACGTTGTCGAGTCTGAATTTACTCGGTTCTGTTTTGATAATTAAAACTGGAGTGGCGCTATTTCTCACCATCTTTTCTGCATTTGATCCTGCAAATATTCCATCACTTATATTGGTGCCATTGGATCCCATTATGATAAGGTCTGCATCGACATCTGCCGCAACAAGATCTACTTCTTTATAGACTTTGTGATGTTTAATCATTGACTTGACCTTCACATCTTTTAGATAGTCTTTATCGAGAAAAGGTTCAAACTTCTTCTTTGCAAGCGCAAGTAGAAAAAGCATTTCGTTTGTATTTTGCGTATTTGAAATGGAATATAAAGAGTCAGAGACTTCTAACATATGTAGTACATGCAACGTGGCATCATGTCTTTTGGCAAGAATAGCACCGGTCTCAAGTGCATATTCTGAATGGAGAGAAAAATCTACTGGAATTATTATATCTTTCATGTCAAGCTGATTTTAAATGTTAGTTTAATTTACGACAGCTTATCTTGAATCTCATTTTCAGTAAAATAGGAAATGGTTTTCATATTAAGGCAGCGCTATACATTCTCTGTAAGATAAGAAGTTCTTTAGAATAGCCAAGTTCAAATAGTACTCTTAAAAGCGATTCAGTATAGATTTTCATTTATTCAATTTAGAAAAATTCAAAATCTCATATTAGAAACCCAATTATTCCTTATCCAACTGCGAACCGATAAAAGGCAGGCGAGGGGCTAGAAAATAACCGGTCAGACTTGCAAAGAGAATAGGTATAAAATAGGAAAAACCAGTCAATGTCGCTAGCAAAATCGTTGTACTCATAGGTGTTCTAGTTACACAAGCATTAATTGCTGCCATACAGCTGATGATTGCTAATGTCAAATTAGTACCTGGAGCAATATGATGGATAATTAAACCCATAGTTGCACCCACAAAAAATAAGGGTATGATGAAACCACCACGCCAGCCTGAAGTTACTGTAACTGCAATAGCGATAATTTTAAAGATCAATATTCCAAATAATAACGAAAGTGGGAAGCTTCCCTGAATCAATACGTTGATCTCATGATGTCCAAAATACCGCGTTAGAGGTAAATAATAAGCAATAGTACCTAGAACAATTCCTCCAATAAGGGTTTTTACATAAATAGGCATTTGACGTTTCTCAAATAGAATCTTAAAGAATTTTGTACAATAGATAAACCCCCAACCTACAGCAGTTGCGATAATAGCAAACAATACGGCATATCCAAAATCGAAGACTCCAGAATATTCATAAGTAGATAAATCCCAAGTCGCACCCAGACCCAATTGAATGATTAAGGCAAAGACGATATAACTAAAACTACTCGCTACTAATGCTGGAATGATAGCTTTGTAATATTCCACGGCATGCTTGTGATGAAGTATTTCTAAGGAAAACAAACTACCTCCTAAAGGCGCACCAAATAGTGCTGTAAATCCAGATGCCATTCCCGCGATACTTAAGGATCTTAATTCTTCTCCTTTGAGCCTGAAAATTTTTCCTAACCAAGATCCTGTGGAACCTGTTACTTGAACTAGTGGTGCTTCTGGTCCTAAACTCCCTCCAGATCCTACACAAAGTAGGGAGGATATAATCATTGATGGGTTATTCTTAGGATCTAGTTTCCCCTTATTGAATCTTATATTGTTGACAATAAGGTGAATCTCGCCTGGATCACCTATAAAATGGATCACGAGTCCAGCAAGTAAACCACTAATAGCCATTACTGGAATCACTAACCAACCGTCAAAAAATGCGAGTTGATGGGTCAACAATTCAAGAACTATCCAGTATAATCCTGCTATTGCTCCTCCCATCAAACCCAGTAATGCCCACAATAAAAACATCCGGCTAAATACAAATGGATTAAAACGTATGGGTTGATCCAGAATGTTTAAATAATTAATCAGTTTACGCCTCCGCTTTAATTTCATGCTACCGTCTTACTAAGAGTTTTTGCAAAAGTGCGAATAATAATGATAAGCGTTAATTACAAACGTTCTAAAATTGATCGGAATGTTTGAACTTGTTAAGCTGTGGTGTTCTCGTCACCCTTTATATAAATGTTTCTAGAAGGATAGGCAAGGTCTATGCCTACGGCATCAAAACGTTCCTTAATAGACTCATTAACGTCGCATTGCAACTGGAAGGAATCCCCAAAACTTCTAGACCACGCCCATGCGCGTATGTTTAAGGTAGAATCGTTAATTTTAGTCAAAGCAGTTCTTACGATAGGATTACCGTCCTTAATCTGAACCTCCGTGCGGTTGTCATAAATCAAAGGGTGTTTTTCACACTCTTCCCGCATGATTAATTTGGCCATTTTAACATCACTGTCATAGGATATCCCCATTTCTACAAACTCGCAACATTTGAGTTCTCCCAGATCATAGTTGATGAGCTTTTCCTTGTTGATAATGGAATTAGGGATAACAATCATTTTATTTTCAAAATTACGAATCACGCAATGACGCAACGTAATATCTGTCACCGTTCCCACCATGGTATCGTTAACCCTAACAACATCTCCTATTTTAAAGGGTTTGAAAGCGATTATAAAAACTCCTCCTACCACATTTGCAAGAGCTTCTTGAGAAGCGACACCAGCAATCAAAGCTAGAATACCAGCACCACCTAATGCCGTCTGAGCAACACCACGCAATGAAGGGAATGCGAGCAAAGCAAATAATATGCCTGTGAAATAAATGATAGCAACGGCTACATACCTAAGAAATTTGTAGCTGGTAGGGTCATCATTCTTCTGCAATTTTTCACGAACCTGTCTTTTAAACCACAGATTTGTGGAAGTAGCTGCAACAATTGTAACAACCCCAAGTATTCCCAGATAAAAGACTAATTGAAAATGACGGATTAATACAGCATCTTTTTCACGATTGACAAATACAAAGCTTATTGCAATCAATCCGAGTATAATCCATAATGTGTTGAGAATCCTTCTTATTAAATAAATTATAGGAGTGTTTTCTCCTGGAAACTCTTCCTGCTCTTTTTTAATCAACCATTTTTGAACCAGATTTGTAACAATCCGTAACACAATTACCATAACGATGACACCCGCTATCCATATAATATGGTCTTTGTAGTCTGTCAAAAAATTGTCCATTTAGAGAAAAAATTATTTAGCAGTTTTCTTTAAGGTGCTCTTGTCAAATCGTAAAATCAAGTAACCTACAGTTCCTGAAATAACCGAGGCTATCAAAATTCCGATTTTTGCCGAGTCAATGTACTCTGGTTTTGATAAGAATGCAAGACTAGAAATAAATATGGCCATCGTAAAGCCTATCCCTGCTAGAAAGGAAACGCCTATGATTTGCTGATTGCTAATATCACTTGGCACCTCAATCAATTTTATCTTCTTTGCAATAAAAATAACGATTGGGATTCCTAGTCCTTTCCCTAAGAAAAGACAGATGATAATTGTGATTATTAAGGCTGTATCTAGTTCAACTCCGCTACTAACCATCACACCCGCGTTTGCTAGAGCAAAGACAGGAATGATAAAATAAGCTACCCAGCCATGTAGAGTATGTTCTAGATGTTGCAGTGGCGATTGAAACCTTGTCGTCCAGCTTTGTAGGTTATCCACATGCTCTATTTGCTCGTTAGACAATATAGGTTTTTGAAGGATGGTTGCTTTTTTAATTCTATCATAGATTCCCTCTAGTTCAATCAAGAAGGTTTTGGTATGGATTTTTTGTCTAATAGGAACAGAGAAAGCCAGCATAATTCCTGCCACAGTAGGGTGTATTCCTGCCTTTAGAAACAAAAACCAAACTATAAATCCGACAAAAATTAAAACAAATTTTGAGTAGTAGCCCTTCCAGCTCATGAAATATAAGGCTGCAAGTAAGGCTAGCGCGATCAATAAAAGGGTAAGATTAAGAGCGCCACTATAGAACAGAGCGATAACCAGCACTGCACCTATGTCATCGACAATAGCAAATGCCGTGAGAAAAATCTTAAGGCTCAAAGGAACTCGCTTCCCTAAACTATTTAATATAGCAAGCGAAAAAGCAATATCCGTTGCCATGGGAATTCCCCAGCCATCTAGCGTTTCTGGGTTTTGATTTAAAAGGAAAAAAAACAAGACTGGAATGACCATTCCACCTACTGCACCAAAAAGCGGGAATGCTATTTTTTTCGCCGTGTTAAGCTCTCCTATTATCAACTCTCGTTTAATTTCAAGTCCTATTAGAAAGAAAAATATAGCCATTAAACCATCATTGATCCACAAAATCAAAGGTTTTGTAAACTCAAAACTATCAGTGGCAATACCTATCTCATATTGCCATAACGCATTATAACTATCACCTAAAGAAGAGTTCGCCCACACAAGAGCTACTATAGTGGCAAATAATAATAGAATACCACTGAAACTCTCAATTTTAATGAATTTTTGGAATGGAGTAAGGAAAACGTTTTTAATCATAATTGGGTTTGGGTGTAAGCGCTACAAAATAAGAATACCGCTGGTTTTTTTTAGACTTATGGCTAACTTTTTATATTATTATTTTTAGTAAGGAACGTGATTTTAATGTGAGGCTTCTCCATTTGTAATAAACCTGTCATCGAGGTGCTTAGCCGGTCTAGTATATTCAGTAAAGAGGTTTTGATGTACATTAAAGGTAGAACCAACGTAATTATTCAAAAATAAAAACCGGCATGTGTACTAATAAAAAGCACACAGCCGGTTTAAATCCTTAAAAAGGTTGTCTCTATTAGAGTTCCAAAAGGAATTGAACCTAAACTTTAGCGACGGTAGCTCTAAACATCCACGCCATCTCTTCATGTTCTTGCATTAATCCCGTTAAAAAATCTGCTGTTCCTACATCTTCAAATTCGTCTTCTATTTTAGCGATGTTTTCACGTAAATACTTGATAATAACGTCGTGATCCTCTAGTAATGCTGCGGTATATTCTAGAGCAGTATTATCTCCATCATATTTCTCGGTAAGGTGGGTTAGATCTAAATATTCTTTTAATGTCGCAGGAGCATAATGGCCTATTTTTCTCATGCGCTCAGCCACACTATCTGTGAATTTTTTGATTGCGTTGTAGTGTACTTCAAAAAATAAATGCTTAGTGTGAAAATCATGGCCTTCAAGATTCCAGTGTGCTTTCAAGGTTTTTGTGTATAGCACAAATTCATCAGCTAGCAATTTTGCAAGTATATCTGCTACTGCTTTTCTATTTTCCTGTGTTATTCCGATATTAGTTTTCATAGTCTTTTTTTTGATTATTAAGTTTTAATTTCAAAATGAGTATCGAACCTCTAGCTCTTATTAAAGCTTTGATAAATCAAAATAGAACCTCGATATCATTCATTACAATTTAACTCGATAGGGAGTGTGTTTGCGTTAAGAGGAGTGTAAATTTATTTAGAATTTTATATGTTTTAACGGTTTGTAAATCCTGTAAAATCTATTCGCATCATAAAACGCAATCGTTGATTTTTAGACTTGAGAAGAAAACAATACGTCTATATAATCGGCCCTTCTGGACCTATATTATGTAGTTCATAAGAATGAGAGTAAATCTCAATGGTATTGCCAAAAGGATCCTCGCCGAAAGCCATTAGATATGGTTTTTCATCAGGATATTCTAGCTGTGGTTCCATAACTATTTTTCCTCCGCCAGCTACAATGCGATCTAATAACTCTGCCGGGTCAGGATGTTGTAAACAGAAATGATGAATTCCTGTTTTGAAAGGGGTGTTAACCGATTCTAATGTTTTATTATCTCCAAATTGGAAAAATTCAAAACCTACTCCAGCACCATTAGATAGATGGGCAAAACGGAATGATCTCCAGCCATTTCCATAAATAAGTTTACTGATACGGTTTAAATTGTTTTCTTGATTTTCCTTCACCTCGATAGGTCCAGAAATGTGATACCATCCCATAACCTCCGTATAAAATGAAATTGCTTTTTCAAGATCTGGAACGGTGATTCCTATATGTGAAAAACTTACTGGTGTTATTTTATTCATAGAGTTCATATTATGCCATGGTATTAACTATTAATCCGATATGTGTAAAATAATTGAACGCGCCGAAAATTAGAAACACTAATCCTAAACCGTAAAGTAGTACGTATGAAACCTTCAACGTGTTATTAATGGAAACCTTTCCAGCAGCAAAGCGACTAAAAACGGAAGGCATTAATAAGGCAGCAATTCCCGTTAGTGCCCACAATCCTGATATAAAAATAGCCTCGACCATAGGGTAATCAGCAAACTGACCGCTGATAGGTTCCTCAGGCGGAGCGGCAAAAAGTTGATATTTAACTCCTGCAACTGCAATTCCTATCAATGCTAAACCCATGCCGTAGAAGAAATATTTCATATGACGAGCTACAGATCCTATGGCAATTAGTGGGTTTTCTGTTGTTTTTAAAAGGTCCGATTGTTTCCAGAAGTACAAAGAGAATGCGAGAAGTAACGTTCCTAGCGCAAGTGATGGTTCACCAAAAACGATATTGTCAAACGGGAAGTATTTTGCCAATGGCCAGGTGAGAGTCATATGTAATCCCGTCAGGAAAAGGATCAATCCTAAAACTCCTAAATTAAGCGCCCACCCAATAGGTTCTGCTTTTTTACCTGACAATAAATCTCTACCTATGACTGTGATGGAGCACAAAGCGGCACCTACTGCCACACACATAATCGTATTGTACGTGGGCATGCTGGCCCAGTCGATAATCAATCCTTGGTCGTCTTGCATTTAGTTTTGAGTTGTTATTATTCTGTATATAATTCCGCTTTCGCGAAAGCGAATTTCTTTCAATATCCAGCCTAAATTTAAAATTATACAATTAGTTTAAATGTTATTAGTACGCTAATGTTTAAATGGAAACAAATTTTCTAATGGTTATTCTTTGAAATTACAGCTAAAAAGAAAACCGGCGTGAAAGCTTGCCGGTTTTACAATTAAAAAGATTACCAATATAGTAATTGATGAAAATCACCTGATCATGATTTTATCTCCACCCGCCACCTAAAGCTTCATACAAATCGACAACGGATTGTAGCTGGCTATTTTTTGCTCCTATTAAATCAAGGCTGGAATTAAGTGCATTTTCCTGCGCTCTTAATACTTCCAGGTAATTTGCTAGACCGTTGTTAAGTAATTCTTGAGAATAGTCAGTAGCCAGACTATAAGCTTCATATTCTTTTTCTTTGATACCTATCTTTTCAGTGGCTGTTTGATAGGAATACATGGCATCTGAAACTTCTTTACTGGCAACTAATAGCGATTGCTTGAAGTTTAATCTAGCTTGTTCCTGCTGCGCCTGAGAAACCTCATACTGCGTGCGTATTTTACGGCCATTAAAAATAGGCTGTGTCAATCCACCTATGATAGTTGCAAATAAAGAGTTCGTATTGAATAAATCCTCAAACTGCAAACTCTGTAAACCACCGGTAGCAGATAAGGTTAAGGATGGATAGAAACTAGCTCGTGCAACATTTGTCAATTCAAAAGCATTGCGCAAGTTATATTCTGCTTGAACGACATCTGGTCTATTGCTCAACAACTGTGAAGGAACCCCTACCATTAAAGAAGTTGTTATTTGCTGATCGCTTAACGCAGATCGCTGGATCACCATAGGCATTTTTCCCAGCAATATGGACATGGTATTTTCTAAAACATAGCGTCTGTTTTTCAAATCTACCAAAATAGCTTTTGCCGTATAAACTTGAGCTTCCGTTTGCTTTACGGCTACTTCAGTAATATTTCCAGCCTCTTTTAATGCTTGAGAAGTTTCTAGACTATTCGTTCTCGTGGTGATTGTTCTTTCTGTGATTGCCACCTGTTCATCCACGGTCAACAATTGATAATAAATCGATGCAATATCTGCAATTAACCTGGTTTTTACTGCTTGATGGGCTGCGATGGTTTGCAAATAATTAGCTTGTTGCGCACGTTCATTACTTCTTATTTTCCCCCAGATGTCTGCTTCCCATGAAAGGGAACCATTCAATTCATATTGATCTAGAGCTGTACTAAAAAAGGAGCCGAACTGGCTGTTTTTTGAAAGCTCTTGATGCGTGTATTGCGCTCTTCCAGAAAGTGTGGGATAGTATCCAGCCTTTCCTTGCTTAAAATAAGCTTCTGAGGCAACTATCTGTTGCAACGCGATCCGGATATCATTGTTGTTTTGAAGTCCTTGATCGATATAGTTGGTCAAAACCGGATCGGTAAAAAGCTCTCTCCAGGAAACTTGCGCCATGCTAAGGGTATCTTGAACTATATTTTCCGTTCGGAAATTAGCTTCAACCAACTCCTCTGTTTGTGGCCTTTCATAATCCTTAGCCACAAAGCATGATTGTAGGGTCATCATTGCAAATGCAATAAGGGATCCTTTTATAATTAATGACTTCTTCATTTCTTTATATTTTGTTTGTGACAATTAAGCTTCAATCGCTTCCATATCCTCATTAGGTTGATCAGCATCTGGTTTAGGTTTAGAACTAACCTTTTCCTGCAACCATTCAAATAACATATAGAGTATAGGGATGATGAAAACACCTAGAACTGTACCTATTAACAATCCACCTACTGCACCAGTACCGATAGCACGGTTACCTTCTGATCCTACACCACTGGCAAATACCAATGGCAATAAACCGAATATAAATGCTAGGGATGTCATTAAAATAGGTCGTAAACGAGCCTTTGCTCCATCCACGGCAGAGTCAAATATGCTTTCCCCTTGTTTACGTCGCTGTATCGCAAATTCAACGATAAGAATGGCATTTTTAGCTAGCAATCCTATCAGCATTATGAGGGCAATCTGGAAATAAATATTGTTTTCCAATCCAGCGAGCTTCGTTGTAATAAACGCTCCGAATATACCCAAGGGTAAGGATAGCAATACTGCAAATGGCAGCAAGTAACTCTCATACTGCGCTGCGAGTAAGAAGTAGACAAATACGATTACAAGTATTAAAATAACCGTTGTTTGATTCCCTGCGGCAAGCTCCTCTCTTGTTAATCCAGAATAAGCCGTATCAAAATTTGAAGGCAATCCCTGACTAACTTCTTCTACCGCTGCAATACCATCTCCAGTACTAAATCCTGGGTTCAATGCTCCAGTTACTTTAGTAGAATTAAACAGGTTGAATCGAGTAACCGATTGTGGTCCATAAACTCGCTCGAGACTAACAAACTGAGTTATAGGAGACATTTCGCCACTTTTTGTTCTCACATACATACTACCCAAATCCTGCTCGCTCGCACGGTCAGAAGGTAACGCTTGAACATAAACGCGATATTGCTTACCAAATTTGGAAAAGTCAGCTGCAAAAATACTTCCTATGTAACCTTGAAGCGTGTTAAAAATATTGTCAATGCTAACTCCATATTCTTTGGCAAGTGGAACATTGATGTCCAGTTTGTACTGTGGGTATTTAGTACTAAAAGAAGACTGGGCATACTGGAATTCTGGTCGCTGTGAAAGTTTGCCGATAAATTCCTGATTTGCTTGATCCAACTCTTCAAAACTACCACCAGAACGATCCAATAAGTTAACTTCAATACCGGCCGAATTACCAAAACCTGGAATACTAGGAGGGGAGAAGAAAATAATATTAGCATCGGGAATAGTTGAAGCTACTCCAAATAAACTTCCGATAATCGCTTCTGAAGAGGTTTCATCTGTATCGCGCTCACTCCAGTTTTGTAATTTGATAAATCCTAGACCATAATTACTACCGGCTCCACTAATTAAACTACGACCATTAATCATAGTGACACTTTCCACACCTGGAAGGTCTTTTACTTTTTCATATAGATCCCGGTTTACTTGGGCTGTTCTGTCAACAGATGCTCCTGGAGGCAATTCTACGTTCACAAATACGAGCCCACGATCCTCATCAGGAACAAATCCAGTAGCCGTTGTTGAAGATGCCCACCATATACCGCCCACTGCAGCTAGTATTACTATAACATTAATCCATTTGTGTTTATATAAAAACCCTAATGATTGCCCATATTTTCTCACCGTGGCATCAAACCCGCGGTTAAAGCCATTATAGAACCTCTGTAAAAAAGTCTGTTTCTTTTCTTCCTCGCTATGTGGCTTCAACAATAAAGCACATAATGCAGGACTCAAGGTCAATGCATTAACGGCCGAAATTATAATCGCCACAATTAGGGTTACCCCAAACTGTTCATAGAAAACCCCTGTAGGTCCGGTGATAAAAGTTACCGGTACAAATACCGCTGCCATTACTAGTGTGATAGATATAATCGCACCAGAAATCTCGCTCATCGCCTCGACGGTAGCCTTTGTCACATCTGTTGCTCCCTCGTCAATTTTGGCGTGCACGGCTTCTACCACTACTATTGCGTCATCCACTACAATACCGATCGCAAGTATTAACGCAAATAGCGTCAATAAGTTAATCGAGTAACCGAAGAGATTCAGGAAGAAGAACGTACCAATAATAGATACAGGAACAGCTATCGCTGGAATAAGTGTGGATCTAAAGTCCTGAAGGAAAATAAATACCACGATAAAGACAAGTATAAACGCTTCAATTAATGTAGTTGTCACTTTCTCAACTGATGCGTTCAAAAATTCATTTGTATCATAAGGAATAACAACCTCTACACCTTCAGGAAAACTACCTTTAAGAGATTCTAATTCGGTTTTAATTTCCTCGATGATTTGTTGTGCATCAGACCCTTTAGTTTGGAAAATACCGATGGCAACACTTGGATATCCCTGTGTATTTGAACTGGAAGAATAGTTTTGTGCGTCCAATTCTATTTTGGCAACGTCTTTCAGTCTCAAGTAAGTTCCCTCACCTAAAGCTTTAAGTACTATATTTTCATATTCCTCTTTTTCGCGAAAGCGGCCATCATAGGTAATTACATAAGAAAATGCTTCACCGTCATTCTGACCTAATGTTCCCGCTGCAGCTTCCTGACTTTGCTCATTCAATGCGGCAGTAACATCTGCTGGCGTCAAGCCATATGCTGCCATTTTATCAGGTTGCAGCCATACGCGCATTGCATATTCTTTAGCTCCAAAAACGCTCACGTTACCCACACCGTTCACACGCTGGAAAGCGGGAACTGCATTGATCGCAAGGTAATTTTGCAGATAAACATCGTCAAACTCTTCGTTCGTACTGTAGAAACTCAAAAACATCAATGCACTAGTCTGCTGCTTCTGGGTAAGTACACCCGTCTGTCTAACTGCTTGTGGCAGTAAAGGGTTTGCTCTTGCAACACGGTTTTGAACGTTTACCGCTGCGATGTCTGGATCTACTTCCTGGTCAAAAAAGACCGTGATCTCTGCCGTACCATTGTTCGTCGCGGTAGAGGTGATGTAGGTCATTCCCTCCACACCATTGATCTGTTCTTCAATGGGAATAATGACACTTTCAAGGATGGTTGCCGCGGTCGCCCCAGGATAGGAAGCCGATACCTGGATGGTAGGTGGCGCAATATCTGGATATTGAGTAACGGATAAGGATTGCAATCCCAAGATTCCCAAAATCACAATGATTATTGAAATCACCGTGGATAATACGGGTCTGGTTATGAACATCTTTAACATTAGTCTGCTATTTTATTTTTTTAACTGGAACTCGGTTGTAATCGGTTTTGCGATGCTGTCAAACGCGGTCATTTGTGGTTTGATCTTCATATCGTTTCGCAATTTGCCCATTCCTTTACCTACGATTACATCGCCTTCAGAAATACCTTCTTTAATTACATAGACATTATTTGATTCACTAATGACCTGGATGGATTGAGAAACTGCAGTAGTATCTTGGGATATTTTATAGACATAACGTTTCCCCTGTTGTTCAAAGGTGGATTCTTGAGGTACGACTACAGCATCTGTAAATACTTTAGGAACCTTGATGGTACCACTGTTCCCAGCGCTCAGTAAACCAGTTGGGTTTGCAAACAATGCGCGAAAGGTTACTGTCCCTGTTCTTGAATTGATTTGTGAATTTATAGTCTCTATTTTACCCTTTTCTGAATACTCGGTTCCATTTGCTAGAACAAGAGAAACTTCTGGGTAGTTTTTGATTTTTTCTTCTTTGGAAGAACCATCGGCATTTTGAAGGAAAGTTAAATACTCACTCTCATTCATGGAGAAATAAGCATACACATTCTCAACGGCAGAGACCGTTGTCAAAGGTTCTGCACTAGGACTAACTAATGAACCCTTACGGAAGCGTATGGTTCCCACATAACCATCCACTGGACTAGTTATAGTACCATAGCCTATGTTTGCCGCAATACCGCTGTAACCGCTTTTGGCCTGTTGTAATTTTGCTTTGGCGGTTTCTAATTGCACGTTACTGATAATATTTTTATCTACCAGTGGTTTTAATTTATCTACTTCTACCTGCGCTGCATTCACATTTGCTTTTGCGGCCGCCGCATCTTGATTTAGAGTTTGAGTTTCCAGCTTAAATAGCTTTTGTCCTTTACGTACTTTCTGCCCTTCATCCACTAGCACGTCTGTTATGTAGCCAGATATTTTCGCTCTTACTTCGCTATTTGTTGTTCCCTCTATGGTAGCGGGATAGTCAGTGTAAGAGGTTACAGTTCTAGTTTCTACTTTAATGGCCGGTACACTAGGTGCTTGCTGGCCTTGTTGAGCGGCAGCAGCTTGATCTGCATCTTTATCACCACAAGAAGCCAAAGCAGCTAGGAATAACAGGGGTAATGTGTTTTTAATAATGGTTTTCATATAGGTATTGTTCTAAGACTGAATTTGTAATGCTTTTACTTTTTCTATTCGTTTTTTTAATCCTTCTCTCATTTCATCCAGGAAATCTTGATAGATGGTTCCCACGGATTCTTGATTTTTAAATTTTTCTGGATTGAATTGCTTGTTGAAGGCATTGATTTTTTCTACAACTCTGGCCTCTTTTTCAAACAGCTCATTATACTTTTCCATGGCAGTTTTTATGTAAGCTCTTGAACTTCTAAAATGTCTTTTGCGTTCTCCAGGCTTCGTGTAATATTCAATGTAATTGAGTTTAACGAGTACATTCAAATTGTTAGAAACGGAACTTTTGCTGGCGTGATGGGCCTCTGTAATTTCTTCAAATGTCATCCCATCTACAGGACAGAGAATTAAACTTGCATAAATTCTTGCCGCTAGTGGTGAAAGATCTGCACGTTCTTCAATGACCATACCTATATCCTCTACCAGTAAACTGTGCTCTTCAGATAATTTGTTCATGACGATTTTTAAGAACTGCAAAAATACATTCAGTTCGGAACAGAATGAACCATATAAATCTAAAATATTGTTAAAAATTTAGAGGTCTATATTTCCCGTTTGCGATTGAGTCGGTAGGATGTGATTAATTTACATTTTTGACTACAAAAAGAACTTAAAATATTACTGCAGAACCATTATTAATATAAAATAAGGCGTCAAAAATTATTGGAGGACTGCTTCAACAACTTTCAAAATTATTCCAAGTCTATTTTTTATCCTAGGAGTTACCTATAAAGAATAACTGTGTTGCAGATTGTCTAAAAATTAGCAGCCTTGAATTGATACCGCTTTCGCGAAAGCGGAATAGCGACAACTAAACGGCAACTTTCTAAGATCCCAATTAACTGCGATCGCGCTTAATTTTTGGTGGACAATTTATAAAATATCAAATGGTTATTATTTGGTTATCTATCCACAAAAAAAATGAGCAGCCTTTCAAAAAAGACTGCTCGTTTAAAACAAATTTTAGGTTCTGGTTATATTACATATCGAGCGTTTGCTCACCGCCACCATTCACAAAGATTACTTGACCACTGGTCCAGCTTGAAATAGGTGCGGCAAAATAGAGAACGGCTCCCGCAATATCCTCAGCTTCACCCAGTCGTTTAATAGGCGTGTGTTTTAACATTGCCTTCTCAAGCTCGGGCGTTAAAACAGTACTCAAAGCATGGGTTTTAGTAGCACCAGGACCGATGGCATTGATGCGGATATTATCAGGGCCGTAATCAAAAGCAAGGTTGCGCGTCATGTGATTGATAGCTGCTTTGGAAGAAGCATAAGCACTGATGGCAGGACTTTTATTGATCGATGCCATGGAAGACATGTTCACAATACTACCATAACCGGCTTTTTTCATGTGCGGTGCGACCAGCTGACATAAACGCCACATACTAAAAACGTTCATTTCAAACACTTTAATAAACTGCTCTAATTTAATATCGTACGGGCTTTCCTTCCCAGCACCGCCACCGCCTACATTATTGACAAGAATTTCAATGCTACCGAATTCTTTTACGGTTTTTTCTACGAGGTTTACCAGTGCCTCATCTTTTGTCACGTCGCAATCAATAGCGATGGCTGTACCGCCGTTGTCATTGATTTCTTTGGCTGTTGCTTTTGCAGCCTCAAGATTGTAATCTGAAACCACAACTTTAGCCCCATAAGCGGCAAGAATTTCGCAACTTGCTTTGCCAATTCCTGCTGCGCCACCGGTAACGATAGCTGTTTTGTTCTTTAAATCAAATAATTTTGAAGTATCCATAATCTATTAATTTAGTTTAGTCCGCTTTGAATTTACGACACATTAGGTTTATTTAATCACTCGGGTTCTGAAACCTGTATCATTTGTTTGCCGATGTTTTCCCCTTTAAATAAACCTATAAAGGCATCGGGAATATTCTCAAACCCGTGGATGAGGTTTTCTTTATATTTTAATTGGTCATTTTGATACCATTGAGCCAATTGTTTTTTTGCCTCATCAAATTCATCTTTGTAATCAAAAACCACAAAGCCCTCCATACGCGCAGAGTATTTAATAAGATCATGCTGTGGTCTGGGACCGGAAGGCGGATTTCCAGAATTATAGTCGGCGATCTGGCCGCAAATTATGATTCTAGCTTTCTGGTTGATGTTAGCAAATATTGCGTCAAATAAATTACCTCCCACATTATCAAAAAACACATCGACTCCCTCAGGACAAGCCTTATTTATAGCCGCTTCCATATCGGCTGTTTCTTTATAATTGATTCCAGCATCTGCGCCTAGATCATCTTTTAAATAACTGATTTTGGCTTGTGAACCAGCAATTCCTACTACTTTACAACCCATGATTTTGGCAATCTGGACAACTGTGCTTCCCACAGATCCGGCTGCTCCAGAAACAACTATCGTTTCTCCCTTTTTAGGTAAACCAATTTTAACCAACCCAAAATAAGCAGCCAGGCCGGTGACGCCCAATAAACTAACTGCGGTAGATATTGGGTCTAGAGATTCATCCACAATTTCTAAATCATCGACATCACTTGTCATTTCTATTTTCCAGGGCAGTCGTCCATGAACAATAGCACCCTTCTTGAATTTTTTCGATTTCGTTTCCAAGACTTGTGCGACCGTTCTGCTGGTTACCGGTTGGCCAATTTCAAACTTTTTACCTTTGGCATCATCAGTTCCTTTGTCCATAAATCCGCGCATCCCGGGATCTACAGAAACATAGAGACTTTTAAGCAACACCTGCCCATCCAGTAAATCAGGTTTTTCTATATCATTGATCTGAAAAGTATCTGAAGTAGGTATGCCTTCTGGATGCTGGGCCAATACAATTTCTTTGTTTTTATAAGCTGCCATGAATTAGTTCTAGGGTATATAATTAGGTTGCGGTGCGAGTTTATTGGCTGAAAATCTGACGGCCATTATAATAAACAGATTCTCTTCTAGGCAATCGGGCGACAGCTTCGGCTGAGCAACTTGCGTTTACAAGTGTAAAGCTGGCTGGCGAACCTTCTCGCGGCCAGACTTGTTTGCCAGCATTGTCTAATGGCATTACATTGTCTGTAGCGAACTGCAGCGCTCTGTTTAAATGATATTCATTTGTCCAACCGTACAATTGCGCACATAATTTTGCTTTTTCTAGCATGTCGCCAGATCCAAAGGGTGAAAAATTATCCATGATATTATCAGTCCCTGCTTTTATAATGACTCCATGTTTTTGCAGCGTTGGTATAGGCAACAGTTGTTTACCCATAGGAATGCGGGACACAATGCCGATCCCGTATTCTGCAAACTGGTTTGACATATCCTCTAAGGATTTTTCATCCATCTGGGATAGGGCATAAGCATGACTTATAAAAGTATTGCCTTGTAGTCGTTTGTTATCCTTCACGCGTTCCAGCATGTATTCCATCACGGCTTTACCGGTGGAGAGGTCTTCATGCAAATGAATGTCAACGCCTTTATCATATTCTAGCGCTATGTCAAACATGATATCAAGTGATTTTGTCATATCACCATCAACAACTGTGGGGTCTAAACCACCTATAAAATCAACATTCATTTGTGCTGCTTCTCTCAGTAAATTTTCAGAATCGGAATGAAGAATACCATGTTGCGGAAAAGCGACTATTTCCCAGCTGAATTCCTCTTTAAAATTTTCCAATGCCCGTTGTAAATGTTCCAAGCTTTTCAAGCCACTCACAGGATCAATATTGCAATGACATCTGGCAAAAGTGGAACCGTAGCTCTGTAGAAGTTGGATACATTTCTCTGCTCGTTCCTGTGAACTGGGGAGCAATTCTGGAATTAATTTTTCTTCCAGCTTGATCATATCCTTTATCCCACCTTCCCAAGGAGCTGCTCTCCAATTACCTCCATAAAATGTTTTATCAATGTGAACGTGCATATCCTTCATAGGAGGGAGAAGAAGAAGTCCCTTCGCATCTATCACCTTTGCATCCTTAGATATCGTTGTTGGATGATTTTTTAGTTGTTTTATAATTCCATCGACAATTTCAAGATCAAAAACATCAGTGGTTGTATGGATGACCTGGTCGTTATCGTCTCGCTCAAATCCTGTTTCTAAGCGCACATTTTTAAGCCAAAATGAACTTTTGGAATGCTGCTGTACGTTGTGATTTAAGTCTTGAGTTTCCATTTGAATCATTATTTATTCATGAGGTAATCTGCTACCGCTTGATAGGCTGGTAGTGATGTGGGATCATTTGCGGCATTAGCAGCCACAGGGTGGGAGGCAAGTCTTACGATAACCATCTCCGCCGTGGGGTCAATGTAGATTGTTTGTCCATGAACACCACGGGCAGCATAGGCTCCGTTTTGGTTTTCAGTGATCCACCACATATTTCGGTAGGACCAGCCTTTTAAGTCTGGATGATCTGATTTCGCGAAAGCGGAAACACTACCTCCACGTTCAATATCCTGTACCGCTTGAGCCGGGAATAGTTGCTCGCCTTGCCAGTTGCCCTGATTGCGCAATAATTCACCGAAGCGCGCCAAATCCCGCAATCCTGCATTGAAACCACCACCTGTAAAAGCGATTCCCTTGCTGTCGACTTGATAATAAGCATCCTGTTCCATACCGATTTTACTCCAGATGCGCTCAGAAAGTAATTGATCCACAGACTTGCCGCTGGCTCTAGCAATGATCCATCCCAATGCATCTGCATTCACGGTTTTATAACCAAAGGCCTCGCCATGATTCCCTTCTTTCTCTACAGTTTCCAAATATTCATAATAACCTTCAGGCCCTTTGTAGTTTTCAGGTTTTGGAAACGGGTTGCCTGCATTTGAAAATTGCCAAACATCTGCGTTAGGATCGGCGTAATTTTCACTGTATTTTAAAGCGGTAGTCATATCCATAACCTCCCGAACGGTAGCATCACCGTAAGCCGAATTTTTAAGTTCTGGAACATAATAGGAGGCAAGTTCGCTAGGATTTAAAGTTCCCTCAGCTACTAGAATAGAGGCTAGAGTTCCATTGAAAGATTTAGTTAATGACATGACCGCATGAACATCACTAGCGGTGAGTTCGCCAAAATAACGCTCGTAAACCACTTTTCCTTGATGTAGAATGATCATGCCATCGGTATAATTTTCCTGGAGCGATTGTTCCCATGTCATTTTTTCCTTGGATTTCCATGGAGAGAACGTAAGTCCATCAATTTTACCATCCAATTGATAATCCAGTTTGCTGGCTTCCTTCAAACCTTTAGAAACGCGCCTTGTGGGTAAAAATTCCCGCATGTGTAACACGCTGTATCTGATAGCGGGAAATTCAAAAAAGGATCCGTCCCAGGCATGTAATACTTTATCTGATGCTGGCGGAAATTCCTGCATCCAGTTAAAATTGCTGGGTTCACTTTCTTTTGCAGAAAGGAATTCCTTTTTGTTTTGAGCATTAACTGGCATCGATAGCATTATTATAAGGAGTATAAATAGGTAACGTTTCATATGCTTTACTAATAACATGGTTTGCTTTTTTTGTTTAGAATTTTAAGTTCATGATGATGCGTTTTTCATGATCCAAAAAATAGTTGTCTATTACCTGATCACCTCTGAAGCCTAAATCAGTGTAAATCTTCATTGCGTGAGGATTATCTGGATATACGGTTAAACTGATGACACTGCAGTCGTGAGCTTGTAAAAGCTGTACTAATCTTTCTGTAAGAAGTTTGCCTAAACCTTTCCCACGTGCATCATTTTGAACTCCTATTGATAGCAACCAGCCATGCTTTTGAGATACGTTAATCCCGCCTATGGCATAACCCAGAACTTTCTCGTCTTCTCTAGCGACGATGAAATAATCGCTGGAAATATCAAATAATTGACGAACTACAAACGGCGGATAACTATCGGTAACAAATATTTTTTGCTCGATGGAAAGTATCGCATCTAAATCAGCTAAAGTTGCCTTCTCTAAAGATATCATACAAAGTTGATTAATAAGTTAGATTAGAAAAGTTACAATTTGTAAAGAACTAGTATTAATAGAAAAATCTAATGAATTAAAGAGATCTCCATCTTAGCATCTGATGTAAAGGAAAATTCGCAATCCTCAAAATCGGGAGCAGAAAGTTTAGGTTTAAAATTGTTCGAGAATGCATAGCCTTCCTTAGGAATTCCCAAGAAATTACGATTACATTTTCCATCTGAGTTTTCATCATGATACATGGAAATAGCATAGTTTCCCTTAGGCAAATCATTGATAATTAGAGTTTCTGTTAAATCATCAACCTTCACGGTATATGTCTTAACAGCTGCACCTTCTTTAAGAAAATCTCCATTCTCATTAAAAACAGCGATAATTAAATTCCCTTTTTTGGCCTTTATATTTTTGACTGAGATAGTCATTTTAGGTGGAGTTGTGCTAGCAATTCCAGCCGTAATCGTTAGTAATAGAAATAATAGTTTCATAGTTAAGAGTTAGAATTAAAATAGTGAGCTACTTCCTTTTTGTCATTGGTTTTGTGAGCAATAAACGGTTCTGACTGTCGCAACAAATACTTCTTTATAGGTTTTTTAAATAAGGATGCTCCTGCTTTCTTTAATGCAGAAACCTTACCAGATTCCATTAAAAAATAATCTTCTATAGAATCTTGTCTAAATCCTACAATATTTTCTAGATCATTTCCATCAACATAATAGCCACAATGAAAATTTTTGTCGGCAAAAGAGTATTTAGGAAAATCTAATTTGCCTAAACCAAAAATATCGAAAGATTTTTGTAGAAAGTCATCATATCTCATCCTGCAACTTTCACCACCGCCCAGATTGTAGATTTTGTAATTTAACTCTTCTTGAAAACCAATAGCATTTACAAAAGCTCTAGCAGTATCCCTAGGTGTTGCTATTTCTAAGGAGGTATTTAAGGGTTGATGAAACATTAATTTGGACATTTTATGACCACCCATAATTGCTGCTAACCTGAAAATAGTCCAGTTTAATTTGCTTTTTTTGATCAAATCCTCTGCAGCTATTTTTGTTATAGCATAAGCATCCCTAGGACTAGGGATTAAAGGATCTCCCACTTCAATCATGGGATCTATGATCCGGTCTCCATAAACAGAAATGCTGGAGCTATAGATCAAAAAGGCTTCCGGTGAATGGGTTTCTAAGAAGTTTAAAAGGTGTTTGGTACCATCTACATTAACCTTTTGGGCAAGTTCTGGGAAGTCATCAGCTACTGGAGGTATTATAGCAGCTAAATGAATAACAGCATCGATAGAACCTTTTATTTGTTTCAAATCTGTAGGCACAGTGATATCACCGAAAATCACATGAGCCTGATTCTCAAAAGAGCGCAGTTTTTTAGAAGACGCTTTAGATTTCTTATCAAACGCAGTTACTTCATATCCTTTTTTAACCAACTGCTTTAAGGCTTCAAAGCCTACTGTTCCAGATGCTCCAGTAAGTAAAATATGTTTTGGTGTCATTAGAGTAACGATAGAGATGGATGAGTTAGTAATTAAAACAAAATAAGAACGATAAACTGCCAGAGTATCAACAATTATTAGAGTTCAAAAGTTTACTAAAGTTTAAAACTTTCTTTCGAACTCTATAAAATCGGCAGTTTTGATCGTTCTATAAATAATTAGCTTTTTAGAAGCCTTAATATTTTGAATCTACTATTGCATATAAATTGCTTCAAATACAACCAAAGGAGCTCTTCTACCCACATTTAGGTTCAAAATATCGCCATTTATGGTATAATTATCTGCAGTGTTAAATACTTCTAGAATTTCAGATTCCTTTATATCTATGTCACCACATGACTTTAAAGAGGTCGCGAGATTGCTAAATTTAATTCGGTTTCCTTTTTCTAGTTGGTATTCTCCACTGATACTATTACATCCTAAAAATCCAGTAATCCGGTTATCTTGGCCTTTCAATGTAAAAAAGACTTCACGTTCTTGATCAGCATTCATAGTCACCTCTTTACCTTCTAGAGTTTTTAATTTCCAATATTTCTCTACGATTTGGTTCTCCATACTAACTTTCTTAAACACGGCAAGTGGTGCTCTGCGTCCTACATTTAGTGACAACATATCGCCATTAATAGTATAATTATCTGCTAAGGCAAAAACATTTAGAAATTCGCTTTCATTTACTACTCCTTCTGGACATGCCATCATAGTGCTAGCCATTGGGCTGAATTTCACCCTATTTCCATCCATAGTTTCATAAGTTCCATTCATAAGATTACATCCAGAAAATCCACTCACAGATTTATCAATATTATTGAGCCTAAACTGGATCCGTTTACCTTCCATTTTAGATTGATCTATGGATCTTCCTTCTAAAGTCACTAATTCCCAAGTGGTAATTGATTCCTGGTCTATAGTTATAGAGCTTCCCATAGTATCGGTTACTTTCTGAGTGCTGTTGCAACTTACTATGGCAAGAGCTAATATTAATAATGTTCCTATTTTCGTTTTCATTCTCTGTTTTTTATTGTGAAGTGACAAAGATAAATATAGTTCGTAACAAAACGAACCTTAAAAAAGTAAATTGCTGTTAAATTACATAGGATCCCTAGGTAATACATTTAACTAACTATTAAACCCATTATATTTTAACTGATATGAAAAGCTTTTCACATTTTCGAGTGCTAATAATTACGATTTACGTACAACGATAAACAGTTGAAAGAAATTTTGATAATTTTCACCTTAAACTGAAATATCGTAATGGTTGATCATAAATTCCAAGTTGACGTATAGATAAGATTAAAATGGAGTAACAGTTTAGCTAGAATTCCGCTAAGCCAAGTTTAAATTTTTCTGGAATAGGTAGAGTATCTTTAGCCAACAAAGGTTTTTTAAAACTTTAAATTTAATGTGCGCATGAAGGAAAGAACTGTATAATACTTTTTGCAAGATGGCTATTGAAGTTCGCTTTCGCGGAAGCGTTTCATTTTTAAAACAGTAGCTTCTACAAGTTTCTGTTTATCAATTAGGTATTGCTGGAATATTTTACCTACTGATTCTTCGTTATTGAATTTCTCTTTGTGATACTTTTTATTGTAAGCATTGATTCGCTTAATCATGCTCATTTCTTTGTCAATATCTTGAACATACATTTCCAAAGACTGTATTTGCGAATATTTTGCAAGTCTGAAATACCTTTTACGATCACCAGGTTTTGTATAAAAACTTATATAATCCAATTGATGGAGAACGTTTATGTTAACAGAAGTTGAACTTTTACTCGCTTGTATTGCTTCTTTAATTTCATCAAATGTGATTCCGTCATAAGAAGATAAAATCAACAAGGCATATATGCGCGAGGCCAGCGGTGAAAGTTTAAGGCGTTCTTCAATCCCAACACCTATTTCCTCAACAAGCTGTAGTTTTTCGTTATTTTCTGTCATAATTGAATGTAGTTAAACTAAAATACCTTTAGTTCGCTTATATACGAACTAAAGGTATGATTAGTTTTACAGTATTAAAATTATGCAGGCATTTTTTCTTTAAAATAAACACCACTGTCTATGGTAGGGTACCATTCCTCATATGTTTTTACATCATCAATAATACGTTTATTTATCAAGTTGCGGTCTAATTCTCTTAAACTAACACATCCAGCAGCGGCAAAAAGCTCTGCAAATTCTTTCAGTGTTTCAGCTTGATAATTTTTAACACGCTCCCATTTTTCGGCTACTACCAGTCCGCGCATAAACGCAGGGTCGTTAGAAGCTACACCTGTAGGGCATTTATTAGTGTCACATTTTAAAGCTTGAATACATCCTAATGCCAGCATCATACCACGAGCACTATTGCAAACATCAGCGCCTATGCATAAAGCCTTAAATATGTCAAAAGCGGTAAAAATCTTAGTAGCGGTAATGATAGTGATGTGATCTTTCAAACGATACCCATTAAGTGTATCAACTACAAATATCAATGCTTCTTCCCATGGCATTCCTACATAATTAGAAAAGTCAATAGGAGCAGCACCTGTACCGCCTTCTGCACCATCCACGGTAATAAAGTCAGGCTGGATACCTGTGATAAGCATCTGCTCACAAATATCTCTGAATTCTTCCTTTCTACCCACACACAATTTAAATCCTACAGGTTTCCCACCAGAAAGTTCCCGAAGTTGCTTTACGAATTTTAGCAAGCCTTCTGCATCTTTAAACGCACTGTGTCCTGGGGGTGATAATACTTCTGTATGCGGTTTTACACCTCTAATTTTTGCTATTTCCTCTGTGTTTTTAGAAGCAGGTAATACACCACCATGGCCTGGTTTTGCTCCTTGAGAAATTTTAATCTCGATCATCTTAACCTCAGGTAGCACTGCGTTTTTTTTGAAATTCTCTGGTGAGAATTCTCCTTCTTCTGTACGACATCCAAAATATCCTGTCCCTATCTCCCATACTAGGTCTCCGCCATGTTTATGGTAATCAGAAATAGCTCCTTCTCCCGTGTTATGGGAAAAATCTCCTGCCTTTGCACCTAAATTGAGAGCCATGATTGCATTCTTACTAAGAGAGCCGTAACTCATCGCAGAGATATTAAAAATAGAAGAAGAGTAGGGTTGTGAGCATTCAGGACCGCCCACTAGTACTCTAGGCTGTTCATGTTGCAACTTAGATGGATAAATACTATGTTTCATCCATTTATAATTATCTGCCTCAACGTTCAATTCTGTTCCAAATGGGTGCGTACTGCGCTCTAATTTTGCTCTTTGATAAACATAAGTTCTACGATTACGGTCGATAGGTTTTCCATCAGTATCATCTTCTATAAAGTATTGATGAATTTCTGGTCCAATCATTTCTAACAGATAGCGCATGTGTCCTATCACCGGAAAGTTTCTGGTAATGGCATGTTTTGTTTGGGTAATATCATAAATACCTAGCCCAAAAACGGCTAATCCTAATATTGAGAATCCGTAGATAGGCCATATCGCAGTGCATACGATAATGGCAACGATCAGAATAATTATGTTTGTAAATAAAATTGCTTTTCTCATAGTGGGTAACGTTTAATACATGATAGTATATCCTTCCATTTGATGTGTAGGAATATCGATCATTGCTGATAATGTTAGTGTTGTAAAATGGTTAACTTCTGAAGGTTTAAAATCTCTTTCTGCTAGAGCCTGACCGCAAACCTCGATAGTAACTCCATAAGTTACTAATTTTTTTAAAAGATCGAGATTAGGATTGTCTCTCTTTAATCTCTCAAGATAAGCCTGGTCGTTCAGTGTTATAGCAGTCGCAGCACCGCTAATTACTGCAATTATATGAATTTGCTCTTTAGGAACTTTTCTTAATTCCATCAAGTTAATAAATCTGGCTATTTTCCATAAAGAAGTATTTACGCCTTCTTTTTCTGCATCTGAAGTGATGTGGAAAAGAACTTTGTATTCTTTATTGGGATCTGGCTGGGCAGCTGCATTTGGAAAATCCACAACCCTTCCGTATCCTTCAATTGCAGGAGTCTGCCATTCTTGGGATTTCATGACCTGGAAATTTAAAAATAAGAAACAACTTGCTAAAAAAATAAAGGGCAATCTCATGAATCCTTTATTTTGAGATAGGAAAGACGGTGCATTTCTTTAATTTGATCCAACAAAGTTCCTGAAAAAGGACCTCTTATTTCTACTTCTTTTAAAATATCTTGAACTGGGAGAAAATGAATAGGTGCTAACGGTCTACCAAATTCATCATACCACTTATTCAGCTGCTTTCCAGATGCGAGATAAACTAAAGTTCCTATTCCAGCCCAACCGTGAGCCGCAGCGCACATGGGGCAATGCTCACCAGTTGTGTACATAGTGGATTGCTGAGATTCTTGACTGGTCAAATTCTCTGAAGCCCAACGAGCCAACTCGATTTCTGGATGAAATAAAATATTGACTTCATTAGTTCTATTGCGAGAAGTAGCAATAACATCTCCTTGCTTATTGACTAAAACGGAACCAAATGGTTCATCGCCAGCGTCTAAAGATTCTTGAGCTAGAACTAAGCATTGTTTCAAATAGCCTAAATCTTTATCTTTATTTTCATTTGATGTTACCATAATTTTAAAATTCTATGTTTTTAGCTTCTAAAAAGGGTTTTTACTAAATCTTTATTTCTAGAAACTACTTTTTTAAAGTGTGCTTAGCTTGTTATGAGATTATAAAGTTAAGTCTCGCTATGGCTTTCTATATTACAGAAATTGCTGTTATTCTTTTTTAATTAACTCCTTTTAGAGTAGGTACAATCCTAAGTCATATATCATTTATTCACAAAATAATTTCTGCTTTATCGTTGCGAAATGTTGGTTTTCCGTTTTTAAAACCTGCTAAAGCTTGTGCTATGGTTCTAATGGCATCGACAGCACTTTTTGCCTCGAGAACCACTAAATCTGCAGGCGCTCCTATTTTGATTTCGGTTTGCTTAGAAAGTAATTTAGCAGCATTTTTTGTAATCATCTCATAAACTTCACGAATAGAATCATCCTTTGATAATTGGGCAACATTAGCATACATGTTTGCCATTCTTACCAGTGATGCATCCCCATAAGGAGTGAAGGCATTCAGAATATTATTGCTGGAAATAGTGGTGGTGATTCCGTGCCCGGCGAGCTCGTTTGCATTCACCATTCCTCTAGGAATAAGTGGATCGTGATCTCTACCATTCAGAAAAATATCTGTTGCAGGCAACACGGTAAGTGCAATATCTCCTTCCTTCAATAGGTGCGCCATAGCGGTACGTTGCTCGACATCCATAGCAGCAAGCTTAGTCACGTGACCTATAGAAACTCTTCCTTGATAGTCGCGCTTTTTAGTTTCCTCTACAATTTTAGGAATACTGGAATTGTTTGGATCCAGGTCAAAATCTAGATGGAAGTCCACATTCACGTCAAACTCTACGGCTAGATCAAAAATCATTTCAATATGCTCATCAGGATTTTCATCTTTATAAGGACAGCCGCCTACCAGGTCTGCACCGTTACTCAGCGCAGTCTTTAATAATTTATGGGTTTCTTTTTCTTGTGTTAATCCTTCTTGAGCAAATGCGCAGATCTCTATATCAATCACATGCGCATAATGTTCCCGCACTTTCTTAATGGCATTGAAAGATCGCAATTCAGTTTTAGGGTCTGTTTCTACAAATGTGCGCAGTGCCATGGTTCCTTTTTTGACGGCCATCTCTACCACTGCGCTGGCACGGGAAAATACATCTTCCTCGGTAAAATCTTTTTTGGCTTTTCCTGTTTCTTTTACTGCTTCATCCAGCGTTCCTTCCTCGATGGTGCATCGGTCTAAAATGCACGCTTTGTCTAAGTGTATGTGGCTTTCATAAAATCCAGTACAGACAAATTGTTCCATGGCATTGTAGGTTGGAACCGCTTTCGCGAAAGCGAACTTACCCAAAGCACTAATCTTCCCATCAGTGATTCCTATGTCCATAGAATTTTCTGCACTATCAATTATGGCATTTTTAATAACAAAGTCATACTTCTGTTCCATATCAGACATTTTTTTTCCTAAAAGCTAAGGTTACAACTACTATTAAAAAAGATAATATTATTCCTAATGTGGACACACCTGTCCAGCCATAATGTTGCCATGCAAGTGCAGCAGTGGTGGTACCTGTTGCTCCTCCTACAAAAAAACCAACCATGTAAATCGTATTCACGCGATTGCGTGCTTCGGGATTTTTAGAAAAGATAATATTTTGGTTTGTTATATGAATGGCTTGTGCTGCTAAATCTATCAAAATCACACCTACAATCAACCCAATAATAGAATGACCTGAATAGAATATAATTACCCAAGAAATAATCAATCCCAATGCAGAATACAACATGATTTTATGCTTGCTGACCCTATCACTCAATTTTCCAACTACAACTGCGGCAAGCGCACCAGCAATTCCAAACAGTCCAAACGCACCTGCTACATCACTTCCATAACCGAAGTTATCCTCCATCAAAAATACCAAGGTTGTCCAAAAAGCACTAAGTCCAGCAAATAAGAGTCCGCCGCGCAATGCCGCTAATCGAACAGATGGTTCTGTTTTGAAATAGTATCCTATTGACTTGAGCAAACTACCGTAGGAACCGTCATATTGAGGCAGGAGTTTTGGCAATTTATATTGAAGCAAGAAAAATAGCAAGATCATTAACGCTGCCGCACCGTAATACATGGAACGCCAGCCGAATTGCTCTCCAACAAGCCCGCTAATGACACGGCTTCCCAGTATCCCAATAAGCAGACCACTCATAACGATTCCTATGGCGCGACCCCTGTTTTTATCCTCTGATAATTGTGCGGCCATGGGAACAAATAATTGAGGCAATACAGCAGATACACCTATAAAAAAACTACTGACAATCAACAGTAATAATGTATTTGAAACAGCAGCTGCTATTAAAGAGGCTATCAACAAGGCAAAATCAAACTGCAATATTTTCTTATTTGACATCTTATCTCCTAAAGGGATGATAAATAATAAACCTGCCGCATAGCCCAACTGTGTTGAAAGTGCAACGTTACTAATAGCAGATTCTGAAACATTAAATGAGACAGACATCTGATGCAGTAAAGGCTGGCTGTAGTAAACATTTGCTACTACCAGACCCGCTGACACACTCATCAGGTACAATATGGGATTTGATAATTGTTTTGTCATTCTTAGGTAATACCCTTAGTTATTTATGAATATCAGTGATTAACTACCTCGATATGTAGAATAACCATAGGCAGATAAAGTGATAGGCACATGATAGTGTTTGTCGTCGATTATTTCAAAAACAACTTCTATAAATGGGTAAAAAGTCTCTTTTTCTAAAGAGTTGTAATAGTCCTTAACAAAAAATGTGAATCGGTAAATTCCATTGTTATGGTTCTTTTTGGGAAGAAAATCATTTACCCTGCCGTTTTCCATAGTTGTCTTTTCAGAAACAAATTCCCAAGTGTCTTTAGGCATATTCTTCTTTTCCAGTTTGATAGTGACTCCCGCAGCAGGCAAACCTTCTGAAATATCTAGAATGTGTGTGGATAATTGATAAGCATCTGTTTGTGCTGTTACAATTGATGTTGTACAAGCAATCAGCATTAATAATAGTATGTTTTTCATCTGTTTGTTATATTAATAATTTAAAGTTTAAAACTCATTCATAATGAACCATAGGGAACTTACTGAAATGATGAGCCATAAGGAGACTCCCAGTATAAAAGGTTTAACACCTGTTTTTTTAAGATCGCTTATGGAAAGGGTACTTCCTACCAGGAATAGGGTTACTATTAAAAAACGTTTAGCTATGGTGGTGATGCTTGTAGTAAGTACGTCTGGCAGATCCAGATAACTGTTAAGCAAAATAGCGGCTATAAAGAGTAAAATAAACCACGGAATTTTAATTTTCCCATCGGTTGATTTGAACATAAACATGGACAAAATCGATAGCGGGATAATCCACAACGTTCTCGATAACTTTACGGTAGTTGCAACTCGCAAGGCCTCGTCACCGTAATTTAAAGCGGCACCGACCACAGAGCTTGTGTCATGAATAGCAACTGCAGCCCATAAACCAAATTGATGTTGACTCATTCCCAATGCATGCCCCAAGGGCGGAAATACAAATAGGGCTACAGAATTTAGTAGGAATACAACCCCTAAAGAAACTGAAATTGTTTTAGGATTTGCTCTTATTACCGGAGCCACCGCTGCGATTGCACTACCACCGCAGATTGCCGTACCAGAAGAAATTAAATGCCCTAAGTGTTTGTCCAGCTTTAGCAGTTTTGTGAGCAACCAGCCTACCACAAGAGTTATGACTATGGTGAAAATAGTAAGTGCTAGTCCATCCATCCCAGTCTTCAACGTCTCATTGATGAACATCCCAAAACCCAATCCTACTACAGAAATCTTTAAAAGCCACTTGATGACGAGATGTGTATATTTTTCAAAAGGCTGACCGAAGATCAACGTAGAAATAAACCCTAACAACAGAGCCAGTGGACTGCTGATTAAACCCGACAAACATAACAAAACTCCCAAAACGAAAAGAAGCTTGATAATACTATTTGATTTCACTTTTGTAGGAGTTTATTCGTCAATATTTCATGCGATACATAATTGTAAGTAGAAATCAATCGGAATGGAATACAAAAGTATATTCAGTTCGTAACTTAGTGAACTTTATGGGCGTAAGGTTTCGTTAAAGTTCCATGTCAAGACATGCCATACAATAATCAAGAATAGCATAACCATTATGCAGGCTGCGAGGAGCTAGAAGCGTGAATAGGATAGCAGATTTCATAAACCTTATTTTGACAGGAAACGGATTCTATAAAGCAATATCAAGACCAGCAACAATGAATAGCTCATGGCCTATGTTTTGTGTGAAGTCAGCAAGGCGGTATTGAACTCCTAATTCGATTTGTGAGGTTGCAGTTAATAGCCAGCTATAAGTGGTAGTAAAACGTTGCTCATATTCCGGTTTGTTAGATAGCGAGAGTTGTAGGAGGGACTCGGTTTCTGTATTAAAAGACGTTGAGTTGTCTGCACTCAATGGAAAACTTGCTGCTAACCGGTATCTGATTCTGTATTTAGTGACATCGGAATAGAATCGTTCTTCCATTCTCAGTCGGCTTTTTAAGGGTAAATCTTGCCATAGGTTTTTCCATTGTAATTGTTGCAAAAATCGTAATTCATCCTCACTGTCAGAATCAAAAACTTCCTTAAAGCGGTATTTTACTCCCAGTCCTATATTCTTATTTCCAGCAATTGCAAGGGTTGAAATATGAGAAATATCGATCTGTTTTACAGTATAGGTTAAATCACCATTTTCGTATATAATATTCCTATTTTCAATCCCAAAACTATGGGAATACTGCGAGGTAACATCATACTCTATTCCTATTTCTGACTCAGAAAAAGAACTAAAATTATCTTGTGATTGTACATATTGTGTAAGAATCAAGCATATAACAAAAGAGACAATCTGTTTCATTCAAAATCTTTTTATGTAAAAAAAGGACTGGCATATACCAGTCCTTTATTCTATAACTGTTAATTGAAGCGTTTTTACTTCAATCCTTATTATTAATATTATTTCCACTCTCTAATTACAATTCCTTTCTCTGACATGATCAGTTTAATATCATCACTAAACCATTTCTCTAGCTCGATTTCATATGTTTTCGTGCCATTCTCCTCTGTGACTTCAACTTCTTCAATATTGTAAGAGTTGTAGTTTTTCTTAAGAGTTGCGGCGATCGATGCTGGCAGTTCAGCCTCGGTGATTTCCATTTCGGTTTTTATTTTTTTACCGTCTTTAGAATACCAGATTTCATGATCCATCCTTCCCATGTCAAATTCAACTTTATAGGTCTCAGCATTCATTTCCCATTCAATATCAGTTGCTTGAGGAAACTCTTTCTGAAAACTATTGTTCAAATCAGAAGGAACTTGATCAGCTCTCAAATCTTGTGCGGTTACAGCTGCCGTTGCAAACATAGCAATTACAGCAATCTTTAAATTTTTCATCTTTCTTTATTTTTGATTATGAGACAAATAAAAGAAGGAATTCTGGAAGAAATTGGTAATAAGGAGCGATGGTTTAAAATAATAATGGTTGTGAGATGATGAAGGGAGTCCCGCTTTCGCGAAAGCGGAACAACTCAACATAACTCACAACCATCTATTAACAAACGGACTGTTCAAAGATGTTTACATGGCAGCTATCTTTGAGAGATCCAACGTTTTGTTAGGACGTGCACGTAGCACCGGCGCCTCTTTTTTTTCATCTAGTAAAAGAGAAGTGACAAATGTTTTCCATTCTTGTGCGATGCCTATTTCACCATTCAATTGTAAACTTTCTTCCTCATTAAAAAGTACGAATCGTTCTGGTGATTCATTGTTTTTAAACTCAAATAATAGAGAGACTTTTTCTATGCTCTCATTCATTCCTTTTTCCATCTTAACCATTGTGGATTGTTTAGAAATAGAGCACGATTTAACGGTGTGTAAATCCACTGTTTTGGCAACTTCAGAAGCATCTGTTTTTCTAAAGAAATAAATTTGCTGGGCATTCTCATCGAGTCCTAGAGCAAAATTTAAGAAAATCTCTTTTTTTGAAAGTGTCCCGTTCTTCTGGGAAGCGAGTGTTTCCAAACCTTTTATAAGTTGTGATTTGCGTTTACTTGAACCAGTAAGCATTAAAATAAAAGGTGTTGAAACTATAGCGATAAGTGTCACTGTGATAGCGATCATTCCTGTATCCATGATATATAAATTTGATAAATTAAATGTGTAGTTGACGCACTGCTAGTTACAGCAATGCTGAGTTTTGCAAGTAATAACTACAATAATTTACCAAAAAGAATGGAAGGGGAAAAGTATTTCCCGAATGAAGTTTTTGTGATAAACCGCATTAAGCCAGAAAGCAGATCTCCCATTTCTAGCGTCACAATAATGTGAGCTTGAATATCCATAATTGCCAGAACCTATCAGGTTTTGACTTGGTGATAGCGGTAATAATTCTGGTAGAATGTGAAGGCTGGCCTCTGAAACGGATAGTTCTGTGCCTAATTTGAACTGCTTTACATGATCAGTATTTCCAGATTTTTCTTTTGATACCGGTTTTTGAATCTCGTGAACTAGTTCGTAAACACTTGCATAACTTATGCTGCTGGTAAAAACCAGTGCAATGAATAAACAAATGATTTTACTAAATGATTTCAAAAGTACTTGCGTAAGGCATTGCAAAAGTCTAAAATATTTTTGGATTTATTCCTAATAAAATTTTCAACAGCGTTAAATTATACAAAAAAGGCATAAAGTCTTTGTGACAATAAATCAGGATCGTCCTTATATTAGGTTTGCGAGCAAGGGTCGAATCTTGATAGAAAATTCCTAATTCTTTATAGTATTCTAATTTATTGTTGCTAAAAATAATCCATCATGAAGATACTAATTATAGAAGACGAACCTGAAATGCTGGACAATATGCGTCAAAGCCTAGAGCGAGAACAATATAATATTGAAGCTGCAACTGATTACAAAACCGCGATGCGTAAAGTAGGCGTTTATGAGTATGACTGCATATTGCTTGATATAGGATTGCCTGACGGTAATGGGCTGGAATTACTAAAACAACTGAAAGACAGCGGTAAAGGTGATGGAGTGATCATAGTATCTGCAAGAGATTCTTTAGACGATCGCTTGACGGGCCTGAATCTGGGAGCTGATGATTACCTATCAAAACCATTTCATATGGCAGAACTGCACGCCCGAGTTAAAGCTGTTTTGAGACGTCGACATTTTGATGGTAGTAAACTGGTAGAGCTGGGAAACCTTACGATTGATCCAGAATCAAGAACGGTTAAAATCGATAACGCTGAAATTATTTTAAACCGGAAAGAATATGACATATTGATGTACCTCATAACTAATAAAACGAGACTTGTGACGAAAGCCGCCCTTGCTGAACATGTTTGGGGAGATCACATTGATCAATCTGACAGTTTTGATTTCATTTACTCACAAATTAAAAACTTGCGCAAGAAACTGGAATCAGCTACCATAAATGTTGAGGCAGTTTATGGAGTAGGGTACAAGCTGGAAGTGGTTTAAAGCGGTTTTACACGGAATGTGCAGAAGGAATTAGTATCTAGCAAATATGATCTTATTTGAAGATTATAGATGATATTTTCGTTTATATTTTAAAACCAGTTTGATTTCAAAAGCACAATTATTTTTAAGAGTTTTAAATTTCAGTTAGGTTTTCAAATGGAATTTAAATAAGCGGACTCATAAAAAAATACAATCAATTAAGTTTAAACAGCCTTAGAATATCACAGCTAACTACGTAAGAATAACATCAAAACTGAAAAAGTTAGTTTTGTGACTAGTAATATTTTATGAAACTACTCAATTACACCACTCAATACCAGGCATTATTACTACTGCCGCTTATAACCATCTGGGCGGTGTTGTTTTACTATACGATGCTGGACGAGATTTATGACAGTCTTGATGATGGATTAGAAAACCAGAAAATCGTGCTGGTTAAACGAGCTGCGGTAGACCCTTCTATCTTGACTCAAGATGATGAAGATTTTGTGAAACACATTTACAACTTCACGCCCATATCTATAACTGCATTTAATTCTTTTCAAGAAAGCTACCGCGATACGTTGATGTATCGCCAGAATGAAGATGACAATGAACCAGTGCGAGTTTATGAGAGCGCTGTACGTTATGAGGATGATTTCTATAAGCTCAAGATCATCACTTCCATGGTGGAAGAAGATGATTTAATTGAGCATTTGATTGTTTATTTAATAGGTCTTTATGTATTTCTTGTTATTAGTATTTTAATATTAAATAACTGGATGTTGCGCAGGATCTGGAAACCATTCTACGGTTTGATAGGGCAGCTGCGCAATTTCAGAATTGAGAAAAACAAAGGGTTTCAAATACCGGAATCAAATATTGAGGAGTTTGAATTGCTCAATACAACGGTAGGGAAGCTCATTAAAAAATCAACGGACAGTTTTGTCGCTCAAAAACAATTTATTGAGAATGCCTCTCATGAATTACAAACACCACTTGCCATAAGCATCAATAAACTTGAGTTGTTTCTTGAAAATAATGAGCTTAAGAAAAAACAGCTCAAAGATATTGCGACAGTGCTGGACAATTTAGGAAAGCTCACCAGGATGAACAAGTCTCTATTGCTGCTTTCTAAAATTGAAAACCACCAATACGAAAATGAGGAACAAGTAGATCTAATTGCATTAACTGATAACATCGTCAGGGACTTTGAAGATATGGCAGATCATAAAAAAATGAAGATCGTCGTTATTTCTAATGGATTATTGCGCTACCAAATGAATGAAGACCTTGCTACGATTTTATTAACTAATCTTATTAAAAACACTCTGATTCATGGGAAGAAAAAAGAGAGTATACAAATTAAAATAAATCAGGACAGTTGGCAAATTAGGAATTTTGGCGAGATGCAGGAATTGGATCAAAGATCTTTATTTACGCGTTTTAAAAAGTCTGCTAATCATAAAAAGTCCACAGGATTAGGGCTCGCAATTACAAAGGCAATCGCAGATCGCTATAGTCTAGAACTAGAATATCAGTTTGAGGGAACACATACCTTTAAAATAGGTTTTCCATAAAAATGCTCCTTAAATAAATGGGTTCCCAAATGTTTCCAGTTTTGGGACAGATATTTGATTAAAATAAAATCATGAAATCATTCAAATATATAATAGTAGGTGTCATAATTGCTGCTGCAATCGCAATAGTGCTGGCATTTACCTTAAATACTTCAGATGTAAATAGTAAAAAATCAGATGATTACATCATTAAAAATACATGGGAACTACCTAAAGTCTTGTCTGAGATAAGTGGTATTACTTGGCTCTCAGATAATAAAATCGCTAGTGTCCAAGATGAGGATGGCGTGATTTTTATCTATGATCTTGAGAAGAAGGAAGTTGTTGAAGAAATTAAATTTGCTGGTTCTGGTGATTATGAGGGGATTGCGGTTTACAAAATTGATGCTTACGTGTTGCGCAGTGATGGTAAAATTTTCAAAGTAGCTCGCTTTCGCGAAAGCGAAAAAGTTACCACAACCAGTTTTGACACAGGTTTTACGGAAAAAAATAACATGGAATCACTAACTCTGGACACTACATCCAGCTTTTTAATTGTTGCCCCTAAGGACCGAGATAGCAGTGATGATTTTAAAGGATTATACCAAGTTAAAATTGATTCAGAAAAACGAGAAGCAAAACCAGCGGTTAAAATTAATATGAATGATGCTGCTCTAAAGGAATTCAAAAATAAGAAGGCTTATAAAACCTTTAGCCCTTCTGACGTCGCAATTCATCCAGTAACTAAGGAATATTATGTTCTTGAAGGTAAAAATCCTAAACTCGTTATATTGAATCGTGACGGAGCCATAAAAAATGTCATCAAGTTAGATAAAGATGATTTTGCCCAACCAGAAGGAATAACGTTTAGTCCAGATGGAACGCTTTACATTTCAAATGAAGCTGGTAAGGGAAAAGCCACTATAGTTCAAGTGGATCTAAGCCTTTAAAGTGAGCAGAAAGGAAACTGCATCTAAAAGTCATTTACCACTATATTTATCCGTTGGGCTCATAATTGCTATCGTTTTATCCTATTACACGATTCCCAGTGTCCAAGAATTTTTGAAGGAAGCCTGGCAGGTATTGACTAGTGATGATGAGCAGGAAATACAGCGTTGGGTAGGAGGTTTTGGTTGGTATGGGCCTATTGTACTCATACTAGCGATGATCTTACAAATGTTTCTAATTGTAATTCCAACGATCTTATTGATGGTGGTTTCAATTCTCGCTTACGGCCCCTACTGGGGAAGCATAATTATTTTAATAGCGGTCTTTGCAGCTTCAACTGTAGGATATGCCATAGGTAAATATTTAAGCCATGCTTTTATTTCTAAAATATTAGGTCCCAAAGCGGGTAACAAAATTGAGGGCTTTATAGAACAATATGGATTTTGGGCAGTGATTGTGACACGGCTAAATCCTTTTCTTTCTAATGATGCCATCAGCTTGGTAGGAGGAATGCTGCGCATGGGATATTGGAAATTTATAGGAGCAACATTGATTGGTATCTTGCCGTTGACCATATTCATAGCAATAATGGGAAGAACGACCGACGGTCTTAAATCGGGTTTATCATGGGGCTCTGTAGTCAGTATAGTTGCTTTTGCAGGGTACATGTTATGGAATAAGAGTAAAAATAAATAACATAATATACTGTAAAACAGTAAATTATAATTTCAATGTAAATTTAAAGTTAACTAAACGTGATTTAAACGTAATAAGTTTCTATATTTGTGATGTAAACTTTTAATTATGAGAACCTATAGAACGCAAGTTGAGAAGAGAGAAGTAAGCGTCTCTCGTTTTGAAAGCATTGTAACACAGTTTAGAACCTATGGCCGTAAATGCCGCAACTTCTATAAACTGACCACGATGATGACCTAATTATTTAACTCAAACCGAGTTTAAAACTGCGAGCCTAAAGATCAAAATCTTTAGGCTCGCAGTTTTTTTAGTTTCAATTAAATGATAAATGTCTGTTCCTATTATCCTTATCCGGATTTAGTATTTCTTGTATTTTAAGTCAGTTTTCTTGGCATGGAGATTTAAATCCAACTCATTATTTGTATTCTAGAATTTAGGAAATTATAATTCTTAGAATTAATAAAGTACCGTCTAACAAGATCTCTCTAGCATGTTAACCTTTATAGAGCCTATAACATTCAGATATCTTAAAATCAAGTTGATCATTTATCAAAAAAAAAGCTTTCAAAATCGCAGATCTAATTCTACCATTTGAAAGCTTTTTAATTATTCTTGAAGAACCCTACTTTTCTTTCTCGCTCTTTTTTTCATCATCCTCAGTGGATACCGACTTTGGATTGAGGTTATCATCTTTGGCAATTCCTTTTGCGTGTGGAATTGGGTGCTTTCCTTTTGTGTCGTCGTAATTGGGAGTTTTCATATGTTTAATTTAATAATCAGCTTAAATCTTTCAACTACAAGTTACTTATTTATAAAGTGATCATCATTGTCACTAACATTTATTTACGAATTTTCCCACTTAATGATGTATTGTATAAATTATTTAAAGAAAAATACTAGAACTATTTCTATCTTGTTTTATGAGGTCACAAAAGGAAGTTGGTTAAAAAATCAGTCACGGTTTCGACTGGCATCTCACAAGGTTTTAGGTAATTCTTTCCTGTTGCTTCATAGTAATTAAAACTTATGAAGTCTTTACCACCCAGTTCCTCCGCATAAACTTTTACACTTCTACCATTATTGAAAAGCTCTTTAGTAACCCCATATTTTTTACCAATATAAATCGCAGTGCTATATCCTAAAGGAATTAAGTCTATGCTATTCTTTAAATCAAGGTCTGTCATTCTTGTTTTTAATGAAAGTAAAAAAAATCCTCATAATTAGTATCGTTTTCAATTGTAGCACGCTCATCATTTTTTTACGTTGACGAATAATAACACATTCTCAAATTATAGTGCTCGTCATTTTAATGGAAGAATGTACCATAAGCTAGGAGCTATGTGTATCATTCAAATGGGCTACTACAGGTAGTTTTGTGCATTAATCATAAAAGGTATAAAATGAAAATAGGAAACTTAATTATTAGAATCGGCATCGGGTTATTATTTGTTTGGGGTGGTGTAGAAAAATTTATTGAAGGGTTCATGGGAGGAGTAGGGTTACAGGCTGTAGCAGACCTTTTTAAATCTAGTGGGCTTGCATTTCTGGGTGATACGGGCACTTACGTCTTAAGCGTCCTATTAGCAACGCTAGAGCTTGTGGCGGGTATATTAGTATTGCTAGGCAAGCAACTTGCATATTCCTATGCTTTTCTAGCTATTGTCATGGTTATGGCTTTTGTGTTAGTACATGCGCCATCAGGAAACTGGATGAATATGATGATTCATATTGCATTGGCGGCAATTTTCATGGGAATGGCAGTGGAGGAACATTCAAAGCTGAGAAACTAGAAGCATTAGATTTAACTATTAAACACATCCGCTTTCGCGAAAGCGGATGTGTTTTTTACATTAGATAAAAATTTGTAGTCTAGAGATTATTAGAAATATGGTGCAAAATTTATCTCAGACAACTTGATTAACTCGATTTAGAGTTGATCAAAACCCTATTTTAAAACGAGATTTCGTCCTGTTTTAAATCGCAGTCAGCTATAATGTTACTAACAGGTATTCATGTTAGAAAAGCTTTTGGTAATGCTGCAATAACCAAAACCATTACAAGTTGGTAAAATTGTACCGTCTCCTATTTAATAGATGACAAAACGAATCGCAAGAGTAATCATTTTAAAATCTCGTCAAAATGACAAGATTTAAGACTTCTTATTCCTTAAATATGAGCATATTCATTTCAACACCGATTTTAAATCCACACTTTATAAAATCAAGAATGGAAAACCGTCATTTCTCTTAACTATTGTTAAATGCAGAATGCAGAACACGTTATTTTTAGGAAAATTCCATTATTTTACTAATAAAATTGTAAAGTTTTTGAAAGATCACTGTCTAAAAGATTGTAAACAACCTTAAAAACAACTTAAATCATGAACACATTATTATTCTTTTCAGAGGTTACCCGTTTGGAATCAAACGATTATGTAGGTTTTACATTCTTCGTGGGCAGTATGGCCATGATGGCTGCTAGTGCCTTTTTCTTTTTATCTATGTCCAGCTTTGACAAAAAGTGGCGCACCTCGATACTTGTATCTGGACTGATCACCTTTATTGCCGCAGTGCATTACTTCTATATGCGGGATTATTGGGCCACGATTCACGAGTCTCCAGTTTTCTTTAGATACGTTGACTGGGTTCTTACCGTGCCATTGATGTGTGTTGAGTTCTTCCTAATTCTCAAGGTTGCCGGCGCAAAAAAATCATTGATGTGGAAACTTATTTTCTTCTCTGTGATAATGCTAGTTACGGGTTACGTAGGAGAAACCTTAGATCGTGACAACGCCTGGTTATGGGGATTAGTTTCTGGTCTTGCATATCTTGCAATCGTTTATGAAATCTGGTTTGGAACAGCTAAAAAGCTGGCTGTTGCAGCTGGTGGTAGTGTATTGTCTGCTCACAAAACACTATGTTGGTTCGTACTGGTAGGATGGGCTATTTATCCTATAGGATACATGGCAGGAACTCCAGGATGGTATGAAGGTATATTTGGTGGTCTTTCACTAGATGTAGTTTACAATATCGGTGATGCAATCAACAAAATAGGCTTCGGTCTTGTGATCTACAATCTAGCGGTAAATGCTAGTAAGAAAGATGTCGTAGTATAAGTAACCATTGCTAATATTTCAAAATGGCTTCCTTAATTTTTAAGAAGGCCATTTTTTTGTGGTGTAGATTTCGCTTTCGCGAAAGCGAAATCTACATCATTATTTATTCTCACTTCTGCGCTTTAGTTGGTCTTATGCAATCAATGTCTTAACAATCATGATATAAAACAATCAATTTTAATTTGATGCTATCATCAGGAATTTACAATCCCTGAAGAGTCAGTTTTTAAAATTTTGGCGATAATAGCCATCCAATCTTTTAGACATGTATTAGTTGTATTAGTACCGCAATTAAGATTGCCATACGGCTTATAGTTATCAATGCGACCCGTAAACAATCCTATGGTAGGCACGCCTGAGGCACTTGCCAAATGCATGATGCCACTATCTGCGCCTATAAACACATTGCAATTTGCCATAACGGAACCTATCTCCATAATATCCTTACTATAAAATGACGTGGCTTCAAAATTTATTTGAGATACGTTTTCCATAGGCAGGATTTCTAAAATATTGCAATGAGGAAAGTCAACTTTGAGCTGCTCGTAAAACAGGCTCCACCATTGTTGCGAATAACATTTACTACCTGTAGCAAATGTAAAAATTGCGATGGTAGATTTTTTGTTATCAAACAGTGTATCAATAATTTCCTTTCCTTTTTCTAATTCACTTTCAGTCAGCTTTAAGTCCAGCAATGGGGTGTCTAAAGTTGTGTTGTCTGAATTATTTAAAGAAAATACACTGCGCAAGGCATAAATAGCTTCAGTGGCATTGTGAGTGGAATCAAGTGGCTTCAATTGATCTTCAATATTTTGAAAGACCTTGTAATTTGAATTGGTAATGAGGGTTAATAATTTACCTGAAGAAGAGCCTTTAACTGCATTAATGATTAAGTCGTAGCGGCTAAATTTCATTCTTAACCATACCATACCATATTTGAAAAGCTCATCAAACGGTCGTCTAGGAAGCAAAATAAATTCATTAAGGCCTTCATAGTTTTTGAGAACAATGGGAGCTAATCCACCTTTTGCTAAAATATCTGTTCTTGCATTTGGAAATCTTAGGCTTATTTCCTGAAGGAGCGGCATGGTAAGCAGCATATTCCCCAACCGATGATTGGGTCTTACTACCAGTACTTTTTTAATAGACTCTATTTGAACACTGTTTAAGGTTTGAATTTTTGAAGTCTTACCAATGTATTTTGTGAGCGAGTGCATCGCCAGTCTTCTAAACTTGTTAATCCCAACGGGTACTTTCATAAGCAAGAAGCTCTAAGCCACATAAAATTATTGCGGAATTTAAGTATAAATTAAGGACATTCTTAAAAAAATGTTAACTAATTAATGATCAATTTAGTTTTAAAAGTAAAGAGTGCTCAAGTTCTACATCTAATCATCATCTCTAGCTCGGAAAACGGACACTTTTGTGGCAGTAATGCCATTTGTTCTAAGAAGTACATTATCATGTTTAACAACTATGCAATTCCTTTTTGAACTTATTGAGCAACGGGTATAAAAACTATTATAATTTTAGTTTAAGGTAACGTCAATAGAGATGACAGTATCAGAATTCCCGGTCTATCACCAGTGTTTTGTGATTTTTAAGTGGTTTAATAGATAAAAGGGTACTCGATAATTTTGCGTTTGGTAGATCTTTTAGAATCTGCGGACTTTTTTGTTGACAAGACTATATATGATTTTCACCTACTACAAGTTTAGAGTTTTAGCTTTTGGTAACTTTTTATCTCTTTTATAATTTTAGATAGCATAAAAAAAGCGGACTCGTTAAAGTCCGCTTTTAAGTTTATCACAATTAATCTTCTAAAGATTGAACTCATACCTAAATGCCAGCCCATAAACGTGAAGGTTAGCTTGAGTGGTGAACCCTGAAGCGCCGTCCTGAACTCTGTCAAGTGCATTCAAAACTGAGGATGAGCGAAAATCAGTAGGGTTCTGAGAATCAAAGCTTATCAACCCATCAGATCGTCCTGGGTTTGAGATGTTGTTCACTCCATATTTCAAAAAGCCTCCTATATAAAGCGCACTTCCAGAAGAGTAGATTTGTTTGATGCCTAATTCCACCGTGGCGTTATAGCTGTTATCTAAATTGAGACCTGCTTCATTGAACTCTTGATCAGCATAAGTTCCAAATCCAGCAAACCTAGGGGCATCTAGTACGGCATTGAACCTAGGGAAAAAGCCGTTAGTGATTAAGCTGGTGGCTCTGGATTCTGATTCCTGGTTGATGAAAAAGTTGGCTTCCACGCCCAGCTTGGTATAGAAACGAACCGTCCCGCTGGTCTCGTACTGAAAGGCTAGAGGAACACTTAAAGCAGTTAGTTTCTGTGTTTCTGAATAGTTGCTTGTGGTGTACCTGAATTCAAAGTCCTCTCCAGAGATATCTGTGGCATCTTGAAAACTGGAATAGCTACCTATAGAATTTCTGCTCTGATAGTAATTCAATCCTACTCCAGAATGAATGCTGAAATGCTCATTCAAGCCTAGAGAAATTCCAGCTGCAATTCCAGCTCCCGGTTCAATAGAACTTTCAAATTTTGAAGACTCCAGTTGGATTTGAGAAAAATGAAATTGAGAACCTACAGAAAATTTAAGGTCAGATTGAGCTTCACTGAAATTACCTGCTAAAAGCGCCACCGCCATAAGGGCAACGCTTTTAAGGATTCTTATTTTTTTAATTGATGGTAATTTATATGTAATCATCTTGATGTTTGGTTTATTTACGAATGAAGTTGATGAACTCACTGCGTTGATCTGTAATTAAAATAAGCTTGTAGACTCCTACCGGCAGATTGTCTGGCAGTTGGATGTTGTTTTCGACTCCGTTAGCAGGAGTAGAGACTACCAACCTTCCATTTAGATCATACACATGGAACATTGCATTATTCAGTTCTTGCTCTGAAAACTGAGCTACGGCCTTAATTGCCGCGCCCTGCGGTACTGGATTTTGAATAATACTCAACCCCTGTTTAGCAGAAAGTTGCACCTTAGAGATACAAGTGCGCAGTTCATCACCTTCTGTAGTGATCATCACCGCTTGATATGTAGCATTGGGATCTAATCGATCACTGGCATTATTACCTTCAGAGAAAGCCTGCTGCTGTGTAACCAATTGTCCGTTTTTGAACCATTTGTAGCTCACGAAGGAATAGCCACCATTAGTTGCTGGATTGTTATCCACGACCAATGTATTGTTGTATTTCTGTACAATAATCGCATCAAAATCAAAGACTTTCTCCACTACAATGATGTAAGTTTTGCTTTGAGTTCCATCTTGTGATGTCACAACAACTGCCTGGCGGTAGATGCCAGGAGTAGGAGCAGCGATGCTAAAATTAGATCCTGTACTTACCTGGGCATTCGCTTCCGTAATAACCGCCACGTCAACGATAGAGGCCCCATTATCACAATCGATCAGATAATACAACTGCGCTGCAGGATTGTTAAACACTTGTCCATCGATGGTAATACTGGATGCAAGTGCGTTTGAACTAGTTATATTCAAAATACGTTCTACTGCTGTAGCTGCTTGATAGTTTGCATTTCCAGCCTGCAAAGCCTTAATTTGAATCTGTCCCGAAGTCTGTAGTTCTACAAAACCACTGGACGCTACCGTAGCGGCTGGTTGTGGAGATGTAAAACTAGAAGTATAAGTCACTGGAAGTCCAGAGGAGGACGTTGCGACCAACTGGAAATCAGTATCATTTTCTAAACTTCGTGTTGCTAACGCATCGAAGGTAATGGCCTGCGAAGCTTTGTTAATGACCAACTGAACATTTTTACTGGTCGCTGCATAATTTGTCGTCTCACTCGCTGCAACAGTTACCGTGTAAGTTCCCGCATTTGTATAACCTTGTTGAGAATCAAAAGTCAATGCAGTTTCAGTATGATTCAAACTAGCAGTTATATTTTTGACAGATCCATCGTAGGTAAACGTTTGGATGGCATCTGCTGTAATTGTAGCGGCTGCTTTATTAATGGTCAATGTTGCATTAAGCACTTGAGCAGCATAATTGGGTCTGGTGACCGTCGCTTTTACCGTATAGGTTCCTATATTTATTTGATCATTGTTTTCATAAACCACGGTTGCATCGCTAGCTTGACCGGTTACAGCAAGTGATTTTGTGATACCGTCATAGAAAAAGTTATTGTCTTCAAATGCCAATCCTACCTGCGTTGCTGGTTCAATAACCAGGCTTACATTTTGAGAAGCAGCTAGATAGTTATCTGTTGCAACTGCGTCTACTTTTATTGCATAGGTTCCTGCATTTGAATAACCTTGTTGCGGACTATAAGTCAATGCAGTTTCAGTATGATTCAAACTAGCAGTCACGTTTTTGACAGATCCATCGTATGTGAACGTTTGGATGGCATCTGCTGTAACAAGAGCTGTTGTTTTATTAATGGTCAACGTTGCTTCTAGTATTGCTGTAGCAAAGTTAGGTCTGGTTACCGTTGCTTTTACCGTGTAGGTTCCTGCATCTGTTTGATCGTTGTTTACATAAACTACCGTAGCATCACTAGCTTGACCGGTTACAGCAAGTGATTTTGTGGTACCGTCATAGAAAAAGTTATTGTCTTCAAATGCCAAACCTGTTTGATCTGGAGCAGTTAACGTTAAATTAAAACTTTCTTCGTCACTACAATTCGGTGTGTTAGCATCATAAATATATAATGTTATTGGATAGACAGTTGCATCTGTGTATTTTATAATATCGCCAGCAGCATATTTTGTACCACCACCAGTTGTTTCTGTATAATAAGCTTCTGTACCTGTTAAGTTGGTTCCGGCAATTGTTGGGAATGTATATTGCGCTTGTACAGAAAGATCTGTTATGTCTGTAATATCACCCGCAAGGCTTCCACCATCTGTAATTGTCCACTTAAAGTCTGTAATTATTTTTTGGCGAGCAGCGGTACCACTACAATATTTACTGTTTCCGCCATTAAAATTTACGTTTTCTTGGAGTGTTTTTTTACTCCAGCCAGTTAATAATGCATCATAATTGGCGGTTGATAAGGTTACGTTTAAAAACATATTAAACATAGTGGTTACATTGCTTACGTCCCATTCGCCAAGATCTTGATCAAAAGCTGTAGCATCTTGAAACATGACTGTCATGCCTGTTACGTTGCTTACGTTCCATGTACTAATATCTTGGTTAAAAGCTGTAGCAGAGCCAAACATACCTAACATATCTGTTACACTGCTCACATTCCAATTTCCTATATTTTTATTGAATTTTTCAGCACCGGCAAACATTACGTTCATATTGGTAACATTGCTTACATTCCAAGTGCTAATGTCTTGGTTAAAGGTAATTGCAAAACCAAAAGTTCCCAGCATGTTCGTAATGTTGGTTACGTCCCAATTACTAATATCTTGGTTAAAAGATGATGCGGCAGCAAACATATAAGACATATCTGTAACGCCAGACAAGTCTGGTTTATCCGTGGAGTTGCCTACTAGGTTTGTACATCCATAAAAAGCTCTTTCCATAGAAACCCAAGAATTTGTTCCCCATTGTTCTATAGCTATTATTTTTTCTTTTTCTCCGGTATTTATGTTTCCGTCATCAGTATCGTCAACATCATTATTGTTGTTATTAAAATAAATTCGTGGAAAACTACCACTTATGGCAACCGTGTACGTTCCTGCTGTTCCATAATCATGCGTACTGTTTCCAGTAAGATTAAACTCATCAAAAACACCATCATTTTCCCAATCTATATCATAACTATAACCAGTGCCTGTTGTTGGTATTGTAATAGATGTGTTGTTGGACTTGCCCTCATTATCTGTTTTCCAAGTTGTGATAAAATAATCGCTGGGGTTAACCGGTTCTGCTTGAAACTCATAAGCACCTATGTCAATAACATCTGGATCTGGTAAGCCCGCAAATAAACGTGAATTTCCTGTTAGGTCTTTGTCTGTGGCTAGCGTACCTGTATATAAGGCATTGTTTCCTGCATTTACCGCTGGGCTATATTTAAACAAACTATAATCGCCATTTGTTGGGTCATTAAATAGGGCTTTTACTGTTAGGTTTGTAGCAGTTTCACTACCATCGCTATCATAACTTTTATCAGCTATAATACTGTTTTTATATACTGGTGTAGCATTATCATTACTAATAGTTCCTGTAACAATGGTGTTGTTAACTATTGCATTTGAATTATCTTGATTTGCCATACCGCTACCATCAGCAGCTAAATTTCCGCTAAAAGTGGTATTGGTAATAGTAGGGGAAGATGAACTATTGTTGAACATACCACCACCTTTACCCTCAGTACTAATAATACTATTGTCAATGAAAGTGGTATTGGTAATAGTTGGTGAAGAATTTAGATTATACATACCACCACCAGCAAATTTAGCCGTGTTTCCAATAAAAACAGTATTAATAATAGTTGGTGAAGAATTTCTATTAAACATCCCACCACCTACAAATCTTCTAATATCTGTATTATTTATACTAAAAGTTCTAGCGTCATTTGCACGACCGCTAGAAACGGTAAAACCGTCTAAACGTGCTGTGCCCACTGCGCCAAAACTCACAACTACATTATTAGCATTGTCTGTGTCATCATTTACAGCACCAATATCTCCGCTTAACGTAGTTTTGTTTGCTGTGATACTTAAATCTCTTTCCGCTAGTATTGATTCTGTACCTGCAAAACCTCCGTACAATTGTACGTTGTTTACCATTAAAAAGGCATTGTCTTTGGTCTCCTCTGCAAAATTTGCACCATCTCTTGCGCTATATAATGGTTTGTACGTACCGCCAGCAACCCAGATTTGTAAAGGTTTTGTGGTAAAGTCTGCTTTGTTATTATCACCCCAAACTAATGCGTCTGCTAATTCTGGGATTGCGTTTACCCAAGAATCTCCCGTTTTATTACCTGTTGCAGTTTTGTTAACGTAAAGAATGTTGTTTGCGTCTGGCGTTAATTTTAATGTAGTAACAGCTACTTTTGTTGGATTCTCTTGCAAGTGAGGAGTGCTTTTATCGTCTTGCGCCACAACATAAACATCATATGCTGTTTCTGGTGTTAAGCCTGTAACACTAAAATCATTGCTAAATGCTCCTGTATTTACTGATGCATTTCCGCTAGCAATGACACTTGCCCCACCATTTCCGGTACCTGATTTTACTTCTGCTGCTGTAGGTGCTGATGCCCCATCTGCTACTACCACATAATAAATGGTTCCGGCGATATCGATATCTGTATTCAATGTAAAACTTGTAGTGCTAGTAATTTCTGAAGAGGGTGTGCTACCTTCAAATAGTGGGAGCTTAAATACTTCAATAGCATCACTTGCCGCAGCTGTACAACCATTAGCATTTGTGTAGGTATAGGTAATGGTGTGTGTTCCTACACCAGCGATTGCTGGATCAAAACTGTAGGTCTTACTGTCTTCATTGTCTGTAACTCCATCTCCAGAATACACCCCTTTAACTGAATTTAAGTTACCCGTTGCCGTACCAGAGGTTATATTTCGTTGATTATTGGAATCAGAATATAGAAATTCTTTAGCTTCACGTGGTAGGATAGGATTTGATACCGTTGTATTAGTAAATGGATTTTCGAAACCTAATCCAAGATCTCTTATCGGGTCTGAAGCTGTGCCAATTCTTACAAATAAAATATTATTACTCGGAAAAAATAAATAGGAATTAGAAGTAGTATAAGTAAATGAAGGTAAATTCCCTCCAGTCACTGTAAGCGACCAGTCTATAACTCTGTTAGTCGCAGGATCGTACTCAAAACGACCACTAACGGTACCACCGTCCTCAAAAGTTATATTATTGAGTTCCCATAGTGTAGTATTCTGTACCACTGGTGCACCACCACTTAAATTTTCCTGAACTCCTGCATCTACAGAGATATCGTCTGGTGCGGTAAAAATTACGGCGGGTAAATCAAAAACTTCGATAGTGTCCGTGGTACTGTTAGAACAGCCAGTATTATTTGTTACTGTATAGGTAAAGGTATGTGTTCCTGCTCCAGCAACAGCTGGGTCAAAAGAATAAGTGCCGTCGCCACCATCTGTTACTCCAGGACCAGAATACACTCCTGTGATTATTTTTAATGTACCAAATGCAGTGCCACTGAGTCTTCCAATACCGAATAAATAACGTTGAGTGCTTTCCGTAACACCAGTAATATTAACAGTTCCTCCTGCTTCTACTAGGGGGTTTGAAAAAGTTAATTCTAAAAATCTTCCAGGACCTAGCAATGTTAAGCTACTGCTTGTACTACCTGGAGATGAATCACCAGAATAAACAAAATTTGGATAGGCACCGCCGGTAACAGCCACATTTAGATTGCTGTAAGTTTGTGTGGAGGCATTAAAAGTAAAACTACCACTTATAATTCTAGAATTAGTAAAATCAAAAGCGTTTATAACGTATTCTGTAAACGAGCCAGCATTTGGGCTACCACCAGATAAACCGGTCTGTATTCCAGCATCCACGCACAGGTCAGCTGGTGCGGTAAAACTTACTTCTTGTAAGGCATTAATAGTAATCTCAAAAGTTGAACTATTCGCAGCCCCTGTCACACCGCTTGTGGTATAGGTCACTGTGTATACCCTTGGATCACTAGTAGTAAGATCTATTACTCCAGTACTCTCGTTAATACTAAGTCCAGTTGTACTTGTAAATACACCTCCCGTAGCACCTGTAATAGTAGGCGTAGGATCTTCGTCGTCTGAACAATAGCTTGCTACATCGTAGCTGAAGGATGCGTCTTCTGGAATCGAAATGACAATATCCTTATTAGCACCCAAAGAACTAGCCTCACCTGGAACCGGTAAGGTCAATACGGCATCCTTACTCGAGGCGTTTTGTATAGTCCCACCGTTAAGCGCAAGAGAATTGGTAGATACATAATCTATATCTACACTGTTATCTCCAGCTTGTACGGTATATAAAAAAGTTAACTGAGCAGTCCCAGAACCACTTACATAATCTACAACGCGATCTGTATCACCTGTTTCTAGGATTAGTTGTGGAAGACCTGTAACGCTTACAGCGTCGCTAAATTCTACTAATATTGTTATTTGTTCACCAGTTTTATAGGTGCCATTTGCTGTGCTTGAACTCACAGATTTTACAGTAGGTGCTGGTTGGGGGGCACTAAAATTACTAATAACAGCTACACCTCTTCCTCCTGCATCGTCCTTTGATTTAATTCTAAAAGCAAATACATCATCTGCAACGACTTGTATATCCATAACGTTTCCACTTGGGTTGTCTTTTGTCGCCACCAGTGTTTCTACTTCATTTAAAACATACAAGAATGTGTCATAATCATCAACATTATATACATATGAAAAGCTAATTGTTCCAGGAGTCATAATCACAGTGGAATAATCATCAGATTGATCACCATCAATATTATCATACGCCTTGCTATTATTACCGTTAAAAGTAATAGAGCTGGGAGCGGACGATATATCTACACTTGCATCACTGTAGGAGCTAACACTGGTAAATGTCCAGTTAGCAGGAGCATAGTCACCGCTAAACTGTGCATTCACATTAATTGTGAATACGAGCATTATTAAAATTGAGTAAATTTTTTTCATATTTAGTTTTTTATTTATAGTGGCAAAATAATGGCTCAAAACCATCAATAAAGTATTGTAAATAAGATATGTTAATTGGGTAAAATTAAAATTGGAACCTTGAAGACGCATTCGTCCGATAGCGTTTTAGAAACCTTGGTGTAAAGTCGTATCATGTAAAAATTATTAATTGGTATTATTTGTAGTGATAGTTGGCTTTCGCGAAAGCGAATAAATTTTATAGTCCTGATATGAAATAGTTATAAGCTTATCAGTGATGAATTAAACGTTGTTGACCTACACTTTAACGGTAAAATTAATATTATGATAAGAATGATTGGAATAAATGTCGCGAATGCACCTAATTATGTCGTGAATGATCAATTTAGGGTTGTTCATAGATAAATGGAGTAAATACCGGGACGAGAGGTAAATTTTCACTATGAAGAACTATTAGAGGACTATCAAGAATACGACGTACATAAAAGACTGGCTCTTTTGATTTAGGTAATTTATATATCGCAGCTGTGTGGAGGGGTTTGCATCTAAAATTTCTTCCCGGTTATAGTGAGATGAATCAAAAAAAGTGGGTTCTCAAATTCCTGCAGTTCCCTACACTTATAACTTAAGACGGTTTATTAAATCCTTTACTTAAACGATTGATCGTCTAAAATATCCTTTGCAAAGGTTTTAGAGATGGGTATGGCATATTCTTCAATGGTGACTTCCTTATTTGTAAATGCCGTCACGTGATTTTTATTGACCACATAGGACCTGTGTACTTGTATAAAGGAACTGGAATTAATTTTATCCAAAAACTGTTGGATACTAGAACGTATCAACTTTTTAGAATCGGTTAAGTGAAGGGAGAGATATTGATCTTCTTTTTTTGCAAATAAAATGTCTTGTCCTGATACTATGATATTTTTATCACGCTCTTTTACAATAATCTGTGAGGAGTTTTTAATTCTATCCATCGCTAATTCTACGGCAATATACAAGTCACTTTCAATAAATGGTTTTACCAGGTAGCTGGATGGTTTTGTAGAAATGGCATCTTTGATGGTTTTTTTATCATTGAAAGCAGTAAGATATATGATGGGTATATCCAGCTGATTTCCCAACCAAACACCCGTTTGTGAACCTTCAACCTTGATATCTAAAATAGCGATATGTGGTTGTAGTACAGCTATTTCTCTTAACGCAGTTTCAGCATTTGTGGACATTCCACAAACGGTAAACTGTAATTTCTCCAAGGTTTCTTTCAAAAGTTCCTGTGTGATAATCTCGTCCTCAAGTATATAGATTTTTATACTATCCATGTGATGGCAAAAGTAAGGTTAAGTGAAAGTTAGACGTTTTTTTGATTTCTATACTCCCTTTGAGTTGCCTGTTCATCATTTCTACGATCCTCATTCCCATAGCTTTTTTCTTATCATCTTCTTGTTTGAAGTTACCATTATCAAAATATTCAAATTTGTAATATTCTCCCATCTGAGTAAAACATATGGTGATTTCTGGATGGTCGATGACATCAAATGCATGCTTATTAGAATTATTGATCAATTCATTTAGTAAAAGTGAGAATGGCGTTGCCTGGTCTGTATTTAGAACCGTGGAGTCAATCTTTAAGTGATAATTCACATCTATAAGGTATAATTTTTTATAGTATCCTATTATATTTTTGACATATTCTTTCACCTCAACCGTATTTTGATTATCAGTGTTATATAACAGGTCGTGAATACCTGCGATGGACATGATCCTGTTTTGGCTATCTTCTAGTTTTAGCTTTAATTCCATGTTATCACTATTTGCCCTTTGCCATCCCAGCAGAGCAGAGACAATTTGAAGATTATTTTTAATTCTATGATGAATTTCTAACATCATATCACTTTTGATATTAGCCTCGTTTAAGGCGATTTCATTTTTGGCATACAGGGTTTGTTTTGATTTGTATTGAGAGAATAGGATTGATAAAATTCCTACGGTAACTATCATTACCAGCATAATAAACCACCAGGTTTTATAAAAAACCTCCTGTGCAATTATCCTGAGTTTTAAAGTATCTCCTATTTTATTTTTTGAGGAATCTAGTGCTTCTATTTGAAGCGTATAAGTACCTGCAGCTAGATTTGCATATAACAGTTCTTTACCGGGATAGCTCGTAAACCAGTCTGAATTACTATCCTTGTTCAACAAACGATATCTGTATTTTACATCCCGAGTACTTACCTCACCAAATACAGAAACAGTCGTGGAGAACCTTCTATACTCTGATGGTAACCTGATTTCCTTAGTATTTTTTAAAAAACCGGGAGCCGTATTGATCTCCCACCTACCTTCTTTTGAATTGAAAAATGATATGGAAGTAATTTGTGGTTTTATAGAAACATTGTTCTGCGCAATTTTGTTTGGATTGAAAAAGCTAAGCCCCTTAAAACTTCCCATAAGGATATTCCCGTCCGGGTCTTTATAGGTGCTAAATCTATTGCCTTCTAGCTCATAGAGACCATCCTTCAACGTGTACCTCACCACCTTGTTAGTCAATGGGTGGAATGAAACGATTCCTGCATAAGTGTTCAACCATAGGTTGTTATTGTCGTCTGCCACCATTCCTACAATCGAGGCATTTAACTCATCCTCGTATAAAAGCTTTAATTTCTTAGTAGTGGTGTCAAAGGTATAAACCTCACCAAATTTCGTAGAAACTAAAACACCATAATTAGGTAGATATTTGATGGATAGTAAGTTATCAGTATCCTCATTTTCAAATTCATAAGTTTGAAAAGTGCCATTAACATATTCAAATATTCCTTGGGAAGAGGTTGCGTAAAGTGTGGTTCCATCTGTAGCAAACTCTCTTATTCTAATGTTTTCCGTATTTTTTATTACCGTGAAGGTTTCATCGTTGACAACTTGTTTAGAGACATTACCATTTTGATTTGCTGTGAAAATGGTGTCTTTGACCTTAATTATTTCCTCCCCTAAAACTTTCTTTTTTTTCTGATCAACCAGATTGTAATTAGAGTCTATGGTATACAGATAATTACTATCTGCTGTGATTATCGTGTTGTTATCTTCTATAAGAATATCCCTAGAGTAATTGATAGGCAGCTCTACGGTTTTATCCATAAATTGAATTTGGCGCTCCGTATTTTTTTTAACGTCTATGATAAAAAAACCCTCACTATCTGTGGCGACTATATACGTGCTGTTGCCTAATCTTTTTATAGTCCTTACACTTTTATCTTTTAAAAAGGTTTTGATTTTGCTTTCTTTGAACGTATAGCTGGTCAACTGATTCCCACTAGTAACCACTAGATCTTTACCAAATTCCTTGAAGTACGTTTCAGATAAATTTTTCATCCTAATTGTGGCGATTTTATCCGTTTTGAAATTTTTAAAATTATAGAGTTGGTAATCGCTATAATCGCTAAAGAGTGCCTTGAAAAAGGCATGCTTATGATCTTCAGTGAATTGCAATCGTTTGTAAAGTTCACTGCATTTTCCCGTGTTTGGTAGTTCTGTAAATCGGTTGTCTTTTTTATCGAATGCAAATAAATTTTGATAGTCATCGAAATAATAATAACAGGTATCGTTGACCTTAAAAGCATTGTGAATTTTATTAGGGAAAAAGTGCATTCCGTTATTATCGATAAAATTAGCTTCAGATAGCTTATTTGTTATTTTGCCGTTGCTATCTAATAAAATGGCTTCCTTTTGAAATAATAATTTTACCATGGAATAATCCTTTGCCGTTCTGGTAAATGCTAAAAAGGGTTCATTAACAGGTTTATCAAAAGGTATGGAATCTATCAATTTTAAATTTTGCTGATCAATCTCGGCACTATAAAACTTATTTTTGGAAGTGATGATGAGTCTGGTATGATCCTCCACTTCATATTCTTCAGCAATGATGTACTTTTTATCTAAGCTGTTGTAAGCATCAACGGCTATCATTTCTAAAGATTCTGTATTGATATAAGACAGCTCTGCTCGCGCCACTTCATAATAAAGTTTTAAATAAATCCCTTTTTCTTTATGTTTGAAAAAGTGTCCTTTCTTTATTTTTTTTCCTGGAGTTTTTGGGATTTTCAAAGAGAAAAAATTAGCACCATCAAATCGCTGTATGATGATTTCTTTTTCACCAAAGACATATTCATTGGAAAGTTTATTCTCTCCCAGGATCCACAACCAGCCACTGTTGTCATAAATTGCATGGTAAGGGCTAGAGATCAAGTACCCATCGCTAGAGGTATAGGTGCTAGAACTGATCAATAGAGAACTTTCTTCTTGCGACCATACGGCCGTACTATATAGAACTATAAAAAGGAATATGTGTTTCAAAATAGAGTATGCCGGAATTAGGTAGTTCAAATGTAAAAAACCTGAGGCAACTTAAATAGAAGTATTCCTGATTGGTTTTACACGAACACGACTGTTAGAACAAAAACCTAATATTTAGGTTTTGTTGATTTCGACGAATTCCAATCTGTTTATTTCCCGATGCAGAATATTAAATCCATTGTTATTACTAGGGTAGAAGCCGATCGGGTGGAGGATAGGTGTACGTTTATCGCTAATAAAGGAGTTTTACAGCTAGACTTTGGCCAACCTTTATTATTGTACTTTATCTAGTACACTACAAGTTTTCAAATCTAATAGAAATAAATTGACGATAATCCCCTTATGATGGAAAATATTTAGCGCTTAAGTGCTCTTTAATTGTTTTAATGGAAAACAACTTAATATTTATAATAGAATTTATTTAGCAATAACCCTGATATAATAGAAAATATTTTGCAATTTTGTTCTTCATAACAGTTTTAATGGAAAAGAACAGTCGGTTACACTTAAAAGAAATTATTTATGCCTCCGCTGACTCCGTTGAGTCACGAAGAATATCAAGGTGGGTGAGTGAAGGCCTTGTACGCAAGATAGCCTCAAGGATTTATACGTCAAACCTTGAAGATACACCGGAGGATATTATACAACGAAATATACTTCCTATTCTCGGAAACCTTTATCCTGGAGCCGTATTAAGTCACAGGTCTGCGTTTGAATACCTACCCACATCAACTCATCAAATATTTGTCACTTATAAGTACACAAAAAAAGTAAAACTTCCAGGAATAACTATTCGTTTTATGGAAGGTTCAGAGGCTATTGAGGGTGACACCTCTTTCTCTGGACACCTTATGGTGTCCCAACGAGAACGCGCTTTGTTAGAAAATTTACAAGTTTCAAGACAGACAGGAGCAGATTCTAAAACACTTGCTTACCCTCAAATAGAAGAAAAGATAGAAAAAATAATCAGAGTAAATGGTGAAGATGAACTCAATGCAGTAAGGGACAGAGCAAGAGAAATTTCTGAGGAACTCAATATGCAAAAAGAGTTTGTAAAACTCAACAAAATAATAAGCGCTCTACTAACTACAAGAACAGCAAGCGATCTTAAATCTCCAGTGGCCATAGCAAGAGCTGCTGGTTTACCCTACGACCAAGCGCGAATTAAGATTTTTGAAATTTTATTTAGAGAATTAAAGCAACAAGAATTTAAGAACCGAGAAGAACAGAATAAAACCACACAAGCCTTTCGCAATTTTGCTTTTTATGAGAGTTATTTTTCGAATTATATTGAAGGAACGGTTTTTGAAATTGATACAGCCAAGCAAATAATTGCTACTCAGCAACCGCTCCCGTCGCGTAATGAGGATTCACACGATGTTTTAGGAACTTATCAAATCCTATCCAATAGGCAAGAAATGAAGATAGTGCCTTACTCGCCAGAGAATTTTATTGAAATTCTTCAATATCGTCACGCCACATTGTTAAGTGCTAGAACAGATAAAAAGCCAGGAAAGTTCAAGGATAAAAATAATCAAGCTGGCGACACTTCTTTTGTTGATATGGAGCTAGTACGTGGTACATTGATACAAAGCTTTGACTTTTATAAAGCGCTTACACACCCATTTGCGAAGGCGGCATTTATAATGTTCGTAGTGAGTGAAGTGCATCCTTTTTTAGACGGTAATGGTCGTATGGCTCGGGTGATGATGAATGCCGAATTGTCTAGTGCGGGACATACTAAAATAATCATCCCTACCGTGTATCGTGAAGATTATCTAGGAGGATTACGCCAACTTACCAGAAATAGTAATCCCAAAGTCTACGTACGGATGTTGGAACGGGCACAAGCATTCAGCCATACCATCCACGGAAGTGATATGGACGCTATGGAGGAAATGATACGTAAAAGCAATGCATTTAAAGAGAGCAATGAAAGCGTTCTTAAAATAACAGTTTAATAAGATCAATATCGGATATCGCGATATGCAACAAAAAACAAATTGGTTTTTAAACATAGGATTCACTGATCCTCACGAAAATTGCACTAATAGGAGAGCGGCCATAGCTACAACAGCTGTGCGGAAAGCCTTAAAGGAAAGGAACTCTTTTGTTCTTGATAATGGCAACAACAAAGACATCATCTAAAGCTATATCAACCAAACGAATACAGTAGAGCGTGGAGCTTGTATTAGAGATAAGCTCAAGAGTATTCTGGATATGTGGCTATCTCTTTGGAAATCGCGACAATGTGAATACAACCATATCAATTCATAATATGCCTTTCTAGTAAAGTGCTCTTCCATCTTTTAATCCTATTTGTAACTGGTTAGTAATAAATGAGATGCTGATTTTAAGCTCTTTTTCTTTCCTTTTACTTCCTTATGTTTCCTTTAACATTTATCTTCATCATCCCCTAAACAATCACTTTTTCCTAAAATTTGGATGCTGTGTTGTTTAGGGTATTTTGTTTAATTAAAATGATAATTAATTTAATAATTTAATATGAAACTATTTTACTTTTTGTTAATAACAACAGTATTATCCTTCTCTTCCCATGCGCAATCGTGTGAAGAACAAATTGAATATTTAGAGGATAATTATTATGGTTCTACTTACACTAGCCCTACAAGTACGGCAATTTCTGAGGTTACTTTTTATGAAGCTACCATAGATTATCGTACGGTTTATTTTGCGGTGGTATGTTTCAAGAGTAAGTATTCATACGGTTGTAGTGAATATTTATATCAAGTCGGTTCAAATACTAAATTTAATTATTCTATGAATTATATAGATAGTGCGGGAAACGCATTTCGGAAATATATAGAGCCGTATGGAGATAATTCACCGTGTGCGCCTGATCTGGATTAATTCGCATACATTATTGCTAACATAGTACTTTTAAATTTTCCGCTTTCGCGAAAGCGAACTAACCACAACCCTTAATGGCCAAAGAGAACCTAGTAAAAGAAAAATCCATTGAAGAATCCCTATGGCAAAGTGCCAACAAACTGCGCGGTAGTGTAGAAAGTGCCGAATATAAGCACGTGGTACTGGGGTTGATATTCCTAAAGTTTGCAAGTGACAAGTTTAGAGTGCGCCGGCAAGAGTTGGTAGCAGAAGGTAAAGAGAAGTACCTAGAAATGGCAGCCTTCTATAATGAGAAGAACGTGTTCTTTTTAGAACCTAGCTCTCGATGGAGTTATATTATTGATAATGCTAAACAGGACGATATCGCTATCAAGATCGATACGGCCTTGCATCAAATTGAGAAGGCAAACCCAAGTCTAAAAGGCGCATTGCCTGACAACTACTTCTCCCGACTGCAACTGGATAAAAGCAAACTGGGTGCCTTGCTGGACACCATTAATAAAATCGATACCCAAAAAGATGAAGCCACAGACATCGTAGGTCGAGTCTATGAATATTTTCTAAGCAAGTTTGCACTGGCTGAGGGAAAAGGTAAAGGAGAATTCTATACGCCTAAAAGCATCGTTAACCTGATTGCAGAATTGATTGAACCTTACGAGGGTATCATCTATGATCCTGCTTGTGGCTCTGGTGGGATGTTCGTACAATCCATCAAGTTTATTGAAAACCATAACGGGAATAAAAAGAACATTTCCATCTATGGTCAGGAATATACCAACACCACCTACAAACTTGCCAAAATGAATCTCGCCATACGAGGTATTGCAGGCAATCTAGGAGCTGTTGCGGCAGATACTTTTGCACGAGATCAACACCCAGATCTTAAAGCAGATTACATCATGGCAAACCCACCTTTCAATCAAAAGGACTGGCGTGCTGAAAACGAATTGACCAACGATCCTAGATGGCAGGGCTATGAAACACCGCCAAAATCCAATGCCAACTATGCCTGGATCTTGAATATGGTGGCAAAGCTATCTGATAATGGCGTTGCCGGGTTTATTCTTGCTAATGGTGCCCTGTCTGGCGGTGGCGAGGAATACAAGATACGCAGGAAGCTGATTGAGAATAATCTCGTCGAAGCTATTGTGATTTTACCACAGAATATGTTTTACACTACGAACATAAGCGTGACCCTTTGGATTCTTAACAAGAACAAAAAAGAGAATACCCGTAACATAGGAACTGTTGAGAGGCATTACCGGGACCGGGAAGAAGAAGTATTGTTTATGGATTTACGTCAGGTAGGTATTCCTTTTGAAAAGAAGTTTATCCAGTTTAGTGATGATAATATCGAGCAGGTCACCACGGCTTATTACCAGTGGCAACAACAGGATACCGATTATAAAGATGTTCCAGAGTTTTGTGCCGCTGTCGCGAAAGCAGAAATTATTAAAAAGGACTTTTCGCTAGTACCTAGTAAATACATTGAGTTCATCAACCGTGATGAACAAGTTGACTTTCACGATAAGATGGAAGAATTGCAAACTACCGTTAAAACGCTTATGGCAGAGAAAACCCAAAATGATACAGCACTAGCTGCTGTATTTAAAAAGATGGGTTATGAAATCTAATTACAGGCGCATAGGCGACTTTATTGAACGTGTAAATACTCGAAATAAAGAAGGGCTTTACAGCGAACTCTTAGGCATCAATATCAACAAATATTTCATGCCATCGGTTGCAAACGTGGTGGGAACAGACCTGACTAAATATAAAGTGGTGGAACACCAGATGTTTGCCTGCAATAGAATGCACGTGGGAAGAGATATGCGATTGCCTATAGCTGTTTCAAAGAGTACAGACCCCTTTTTGGTTTCGCCTGCTTATGATGTTTTTGAGATAACCAAACCAGACCAATTGTTGCACGATTACTTAATGATGTGGTTTACAAGAGCAGAGTTTGATAGAAATACTTGGTTTTTCACTGATACGGATGTTCGCGGAAAGTTGGGTTGGGATTCTTTTTGCGATATGACTTTACCAGTTCCATCTTTAGAAAAGCAGCAGGAGATTGTCGATGATTATCATACGGTTCAAGAGCGCATACGCATCAATGAAGAACTGAATAACGCCTTAGAAGAAACGGCGCAAACTCTTTATAAGCATTGGTTTGATACAGATGAAAATCAAGATAAAGTTTTCATTGATGATTTAATTGAGTTTAATCCAAAACATACTATTCCGAAAGGATTAATGGCGCCATACATCGAAATGAGCGATGTGATTGAAAATAAATTAAGTGTTTCGGGATATCGAATGAGGTCTTTTAAATCTGGTTCAAAGTTTTGTAACAATGATATATTGTTTGCTAGGATTACTCCTTGTTTAGAGAATGGAAAAACGGCAATTGTGAGTGGATTACCTCAAAATAGCCTCGGTTTTGGATCAACGGAATTTATAATTATGCGACCAAAAAAGCCTGCTAATTTTTACTGGGTTTATTGCTTAGCTAGAGACGAGAAATTTCGGAATTATGCAATAAGCAGCATGGTAGGATCATCGGGAAGGCAAAGAGTTCATAGTGATTACCTTAAAGAATTTAAGGTTTCAAGCAAAGTTTTTGATGTTATGGATGAATTCGAGAATACTATAAAACCAGTTATCAACTCAGTAATTCAAAATAGCGAGATGAATAATAAATTAGAGGAGGTGAAAAAACTTTTACTCTCAAAAATGGCAACGGTAATGGATGAAAAAGAGTTTGCAAATTAATTAGAGACTGAAATGGACGAAAGGGAATTTATGTTAAAAGATACGCAGGACTTAAAACTCCTGTTTATGGATAATCTCAAATACAGTACCAGGCGCTATGATGTAGTGAGTTTAATATTTAATGGTTTTGGAATTTATGCTAACTATGAATTGTTTAAATCTGCCAGTAACTTTAATTTAGGAACGGCATTTTTAATGGGTTCAAGCTTAATATTAATAGTACTCGCTTTTGCAAATCTGTATGTGTTGCGATGCGAAAGTAGTTTGCAAAGCAAGTGGTTTACTCTATTTCAAAGCATACCCTACAAACCTGAAAAAGAGAGGAATGCACAATTAGCTAAAGCAAACAAATTTGAAAATAGGCAAGAGCGTAAAAGAGGTGTTATCTATTTGGGATTGATTTTGACAACGGTTTTGACTTTGGTGGGGTTCGTGGTTTTGAATTTAGGGTAAATGGATGATATGAAGAAGCATAGGTTTAATGATTTATTTAGTTCATATCCAGTGATAATTGAAAGCCCAATAAAAATGACCTATCCAAATGAGGTTGTTACTATTTACAAGGGAGTTTTTACTCTTAAAATAAAAGAGATTGAAATAAATCTTGAAGGCAAATTAGAATTTAGATGGTTCCCTCATCCTTCAGTAGCTTATTTGGGAAAACCTGTCGATGACATAACTCATATACACACCTTTATAAAGTATAATGGTGATATATCTGTTTTTATTGATGAAAAATATTTTGGTAAAGGTCCGCTAATAGATATTAACCTAGGTAATCCACAATCTGATTTTTCTTTTAGAGGAATGATTTCACACCCTGCTATTAAAGGTGATCAATTGGTTCCTGTCAACCAAATTATTTTTTCTATTCCTAATTTTGGTGATTTCATTGGTTATAATGTTCAGAAGGTAAGTGGATCTATGAATTCCGCAATTAAAGCTAGATTATCATTGGAATGCAAAGAATATGCAATTTCAATAGATCGACATATCGATTTAAAGGAACGTTTGCGTAATGTCAGTGATAATGGAGGATACCATATTTTAAGCGACGGTTTAGTTGAAAGTAAAATAGGTAAAATCACATTTGAGCAGTCTCAAGAAATAATGTTGTCGCTTAGTACCTTTCTGACATTTGTTAGTGGTAAACGGACAAGTCCAATTTTTCGGATAGGTTATTTAGATAACAAAGAGTCTTGGAAAGACTACTCAAGTTATTTGTTTGATAGTTACCAGTACACTGAAAGCTGGATGCCAAAAAGAATTACCGATGATTTCAAGGGTTTATGGTTAAATTATAGAAAAATCTGGAATGACGAGGATGATAAAGATTTTTTACAAACAGCCATTCACTGGTATATTGAAGCAAATACCAGTAAATTTTTAGACACAGCAATTGTTAATGCGCAAGCAGCCTTAGAATTATTGTATAATTGGTGGGTTGTAGAACAAAAACAAATGATGCTAGGTACTGATAGTGATAGAATTAGTGCTGCGAATAAAATTCGACTAGTTGTCTCTCAAATAGAAATAAGTCAATCCGTACCCAGGGATTTTACTTTTTTGACTAATTACATCAGTAGATTTCCTAATATTCTAGACGGTCCAGACACAATTGTACAAACACGAAATGCTATTGTTCATTCAAAAAAGAAGAACCGAGAAAAACTTAATTCAATTAACAACGAAATCAAACATGAAACAATGCAGTTAAGTTTGTGGTATATTGAATTAGCACTTCTGAAAATCTTAAATTATTCTGGGAAATATATAAATAGGGTTGCGTGTATCACACGTCAAAAACGATGGGAAGAAAATGTACCATGGTTTAATAAAACAAAAACATCATGAGAATTATTAGTTTTTCAGTCAACAATTTTAGAGCGATAAATGGTGGTCTAGAGCAAAATACGATTGAATTTAAAGACTCAAATACAATTTTTATATTGGGTCAAAATAATGTAGGTAAATCAAGTTTTTTGAGAGCATATGAATATTATGCAAAAAGTATTTCATGTAAAATAGAAGATTTTTTTAGGCAGGATATTGATTCTAAAATAGAATTTGAACTTCGACTACAGTTAGACGATTACGATTTTGAAAAGACATCAATTGCTAAAAAAGCTGACTCTTTGAAAGATTGGTTGGATGAAAATAATATTCTTTACATAAGACGTGAAATTAAAGCTAATCAAAAAGGAAAAACAACCACTATAGAAAAAGCTCAAAATTTTACTTGGGATAATAATTTAAACGATTGGGTTGAAAAAAGCTATGGAGGCTTAGGACTCGATACAGTTTTTCAGGCTGCTCTTCCTACACCGATATTTATCAAAGCAATGCCAACAGAAGAAGAGGTTGATGTAATTATAAATGAAATTCTTGCAGCAAAGGCAGCACTAAGACTCAAAGAGAAAGATCGGGAAGAATTAAAAATAGCTCAGGAAAAAATGAGAGAACTTCAGGATAAGCTTTACAATGCAGAATCTATAAAAGCTTATAAAACTGAGGTTAATAATCAATTTAAAAACTTGTTTCCTAATACCACTATAGAGTTAGAGGAAAAAGATAATGTTAAATGGACTCAGAAATCCTTAGAGAAAAAATTTTCGGTCCAATTTAGGCGTAATAATGAAGATGGGAACTTTGATGAAAGTGTTCCAACTAATTATAATCAAATGGGACATGGCGCTGTCAGATCCGCCATATTTTCTTTATTGCTTATGAGAGATATTGCAGATGAGTATGAGCGTGTTGAGAATCAAAAAGATTACATGGTTCTGTTCGAGGAACCAGAGCTTTTCTTACATCCAAAACTTACGAAACAGTTAAGGACTTTAGTTTATTCTGTAAGTAATTCTTCTACGCCATATCAAGTATTATGTGCTTCACACTCTCCTCAAATGATTGATATAACTGAAGAAAAAGCCTCTTTGGTAAGAATGGTTAATAAGAATGATACAACCACCATGTATCAAATAAATGATGAGTTTTTAAAAAGATCGAAAGGAGTAAAAACTAGAATTGAATTAAAGCAAGAGATGAACGAAGTGTTACGATTCAATCCATTTATTTGCGAAGCATTCTATGCAGATGAAGTAATTCTGATCGAAGGGCCTACTGAGGAAATCTTGTTACGTGGTTACCTCTCAAGTTTGGATACTCATAAAGACTTGTTCGTAGTGAATTGTGGTACGGTAAATAACATTCCATTTTATCAGAAATTATTCTCTAAATTTTCTATAAAATATCATGTTATATGTGATACTGACAAAGCTGTTGAAAATGGCATAGATAAATTTAATCTGCCTATTTATAATACAGGAATACAAGGATCAATTTACGAACAGTTTGCCTTAGATAAAGCGATAGAAAACTATGATTCAGGAATTTTGAGCCTTCATAAAGAAACCTTTGAACCAGCGCATCAATCAGAAGATATTCCAGTAGAACTGAGGTATCCGATTGATTATCCTAAAAATAATGGTAAGCCATTAAATGCAAACTTATATTGGAAAGATATTCTCAGTAAGAATCTAGATCATGAGAAAATATCAATGGTGCCAATCATTCGATTTACAAACTTAATTATGAATTCATAAAACAACAAAAATAAATGCTTAGTAGCTCTGCTAAGTGCTTGGCACTGTTTCAGAGTAAATTAAAGTATGGCTATAGAAGATTGTATATTGTTTTCTAAAACGTTACTCTATGCTAGCCCTCGTATTTTCCATAATATACAACAATTTGGGATTATACATTCGATTCGATTCCGGTAGTAATCCGGCCCAGAGTGAAACGCATTTTTTATATTATGAATATTAAAAAATTTGAATATTATTTTTCTGAGCGTGTGCTTCTGAAAATTCTTTGCAGAAAGAGGATTTTATTAGCTAAGAAGGAGCACGATAAATTATTTCACAAGAAAATTTTATTAAAAAAAGGACATGACAACTTAGATGAGCTTTATCAAATATTTCCTAGTCGAAATAAATGGTTACGATTAAATAAAAATGAAAGAAGAGGAAAAAGCGCTTTAGAAATAAACGTAATTCAATTAGAGAGAACAGTTTTGAGAGCTACAGAAAAGTTCAAAAAGAAACCTATTGAGAAATGGCATCAAAACTTAATAGAGATGCTCCTTGCTTTGAGGAGTAATATTTTAAATCATAAATATGAGGTTCCTAAGCCATTAGTATTAAAACAGTTTAAGGAAATTAAGAGTAAAAAAACAATTTATAGACCTATTGCGTATTTTGAATATTTAGATCGAATTATTATAGGTCAGGTTAATAAATATTTAACCGATTGTTTTGATCCATTATTTCTGGATTGTTCCTATGCTTTTCGATCTATTAAAAAAGGTGGTAAGCCTTTTACCCATCATTTAGCAGTCGAAGACATAATCAATTTTAAAAAAGAGCATCATAACGAGGATTTATATGTTGCTGAATGTGATATTAAAAAATTTTATGACTGCGTTAATCATAATAAAGCTAAAGAAATCTTCAAGATAAATATTAAGAAATGTAATTCGCAAGGCATTGAAATTGACAATAGAGCTAAAAATCTATTCTACTCTTATTTAGAATGTTATTCATTTAATGAAGATGTTTTGGCCGCACGATTACCTAAGAATAGTGAATTTGGCTGGGTCAAAACTAGCGACTTGTTAAAAGTAGGGTCTGATTCTACAAATGAATCAATTGGTGTACCGCAAGGCGGCGCTATATCATGCTTAATTGCAAATCTACTAATGCATGAGGTTGATGAAAAAGTCATGAAGTTTATCGATAAAAAAAATACTTTTTATGCACGTTTTTGTGATGACATGGTATTATTGAGTAATTCAAAAGGAGATTGTAAATCGATATTGGAAGTTTATAGCAATACACTTAAAGACATGAAATTACTAAGTCATCCTTTCTCTGAATTTAAAGTTTACTCCAAGGAATTTTGGAAATCCAAATCAAAAGCACCCTATAAATGGGCTAAAAATGATTTTGCTAAAAACGTCAAAAATAATGTGCCTTGGTTATCATTTGTGGGGTATCAAGTTAATAGTGATTTAAAAATTAGAGTAAGGAGATCTTCCTTAAAAAAAGAAATTAATAAGCAATTTAGAGAAACGGGAAAAGTTATAAGCTTGATTAATGGAGGATTTGATTTTAGGATATCTGAGCGAGCAATCAAATATCGTGTTACTCAAAGATTATTGTCAATGTCAGTTGGTCGTAGAAATGTTTTTTACCGTGACCAAAGTATACAAATGTGCTGGACATCTGGATTCAAACTGCTAAGAGAAAGTGACAACATTGTTTTTCAACCTAAACATTTAGATAGGAAAAGAGCAAAGAACTTAGCTAGGTTGGACTCCAAACTTCGTAAAATGGATAAAGCTAACAGACCGGATAGAAATAGAAAAAAAGCAGATATAGATAAGGAGCCAAAATACTATGGACATCCATTTAGTTATTTTTCTCAATTAAAATAAACTTATGACAACAATAAAACTCAACCAAAAACTAAAACGCATCGAGATCCAGAAATTCGAACTCGATAATGCTATCGTATTCAATTATTTTGATAATCTACCAGTAACGGATAGAGATGAAAAATTCATACGGGCACTTTATATAGGTGTACTTGCACTTATGGAAGACCGTATATCATCCTTTCTATCAAAAACCTCCAATGAACTGGGTACTGAGCTGGAAAGTCTAAAGATGATTTTTGAGATGAAAAAAGAATTGTTCTATAAGTCAACTATCAAGGGTACACTTGCAGAAGATGAATTAGCAAACGCACTCAACGAGTATTTCAAAAGTAAGCGTATGCCAGATCAAGCATTGTTAACTGGCAACAGCGCTGGAGAACTCGCAAGAAATAAAACGGGAGATATAATTTGTCAAATAGGCAATGACGGCGATCTCAAAATAGCGATTGAATGTAAGTTCGATAAAAGTATCAAACTGGGTCCTATTGATGGTAAGGATTTATTTATTAGAAAGTCAGATACGGCTTGGAGTCAACTTATAGAATCAAATGCGAATAGAAATTCTAAAGTGAGCATTATCGTTTTTGATATTTCGTTAGTAGATAATTCTGTTCTAAAGTTTACAGAAAATGTAGGTTTCATTCCTGAAATAGGATTTGTTGCTATCATTGATTCTCAAAGAGGAGATTATTCAAATCTGATCATCGCTTATATGCTGGCACGCGATATTGCCATGAGTGCGAAAGATTTGGATATCGATAAGGATATTCTTTCCATTCTTGTAACCCGTATTTTGAAAGATATCAATGAAATACGTACGGTCAAGAATCTGGTAGAAAGGAACATCGATAACAATAAAGATATCCTCAAACAGATTGAGAAATCTATTCTCTTGATGGAGTTTAATCAAAAGTATCTAGCTCAATTTTTGGAAACAGGAACGCTTACTAAAAAGGATTTATTGGATTTCTATATGGGTGAGGATGTAAAGGATCAATTTAAATTGATAGAAAAGGATATTCTTAAATTATAGATCATTTAGAAATCAAAATTCCAATAATAATACACTTACATGGCAAAATACTCCGTTCACCAGCAACCCGTAGACACATTACTCAGTTGGATTAAATCTGGCGAGATCGCTATACCGGAGATACAAAGGCCCTTTGTATGGAAAGCGGCCAAAGTACGCGACCTCATAGATTCTCTATATCAAGGTTTTCCAGTAGGGTATATCATTACCTGGCGTAATCCTGATGTGAAATTGAAAAATGGTGAACTCTCAGCAGGTAAGAAAGTTTTGATAGATGGACAGCAACGCATTACAGCTTTAACGGCTGCCATTGTGGGTCAGCGAGTCTTAAATAAGAATTACAAAGAGATCAACATACGTATTGCTTTTAACCCGCTGCTGGAGCGTTTTGAAGTTCTAAATAAGGCTTATGAAAAAAGTCCAGAATGGATTAATAATATCAATCCAATCGTAAATGATGAGATATCCATTACGAAGGCCATTAGGAATTATATAGAATTGAATCCTGATGTAAGTGAGGATCTGGTAGAAGATAGGATAGAAAATCTTAAACGCATTAAGAATAAACAAGTCGGTATCATAGAATTAGATCATTCTTTAGACATTGATACCGTTACAGAGATCTTCATACGCATCAATCAAAAAGGTGTCGTATTGAGCAACGCTGATTTTGTAATGTCAAAAATCGCTTCAGACGAGCAGTATGGTGGTAATAAACTGCGCAAGCTCGTCGACTATTTCTGTAGGCTAATAGTCGATAAGGATTTCAATAGGCATATCATTGATAACGATAAGACTTTTGCAGCAAGCGATTACTACAAAGGGATTGAATGGATGGCAACAGGACAAGATGATCTGTATGTGCCAAACTATATTGATGTGTTAAGGGTAGCATTTACCAATAAATTCAGCAGAGGGAAATTTAGCGATTTGGTCGCCTTGCTATCCGGTCGAAATTTTGAATTACGCACCTATGAAGGCGATATCGCAGAGGCGAGTTATAAAAAGCTTTCTGAGGGATTAATGGATGTGGTCAATAAAAGCTATTATCAACGGTTTTTAATGATCATTAAATCTGCTGGTTTTATCAGCAACAAACTCATCTCATCAAAAAATGCATTGAATTTCTCTTATGCCTTGTATTTAAAACTGCGTAATGAAGGAGTTGGAGAAAACGAAACACAGTACTACGTTAAAAAATGGTTGGTCATGTCGCTATTGATAGGTCGTTATTCTGGTTCGTCAGAGTCTATGATTGACGAGGATATCAAACAGATCAATGAAAAGGGAATAGAGGAATATCTCGCGCAAATGCAGAGAACTCATTTGGGAGACGGTTTCTGGGACTTCGGGATTATTTCAGACCTAGAGAGTACTAGTGTAAATAACAACGCATACAACGTCTATCTGGCGGCACAGTGTAATGAGCAAAGCGTAGCCTTTTTATCCAAGAGTATGAAAATAAGTAGCCTTATCGAGCAACGCGGAGACATTCATCACATCTTCCCTAAAAAGTACTTATCAGATAATGGCTATGTACTCAGACAGTACAATCAAGTAGCTAATTATGTGTATACAGAACAGGCAACAAACATTAAGGTAGGAAAGCTTCCTCCCATGGATTACCTGAGTAAAGTACAAGAAGAAATAGTCAATGGAGTCATTAAAATTTCAACTATTGATACTCAGGAAAATTTAGTTCAAAACCTCGAAGCAAATGACATACCACTAGCACTTCTTGACTACACGCATGAAAACTTTAAAGACTTTTTAGTAGAGCGACGGAAGTTGATGGCTGCTAAGGTTCGTAGGTATTATGAAAGTTTATAACACACTAGAAACCGATTTAATAATGAAAGAACTAAACCAATTACAAGATTTTCTTGATCAAAATGAAATACCCAAATCAAAAAAGCGGCCGAAGACTTTTTTAGGTATTGCAAAGCAACCTCATTATGAGAATGTGTTGAGCAATATGTATGCTTTCTTCTTTGATGAAAATGAGGTCCATGGTTTTAAGGATTTATTTACCACTAGTCTCATGCAACTTATTGAGCAAAAGACTCAGAACAAGCTGTTGTTTCAATGGAATAATAAGAACTTTTCTCAATTTCAAAACTTCATTCCAAGAACTGAGGTAAATACAGGAAATGGCCGAATTGACCTATTATTAGACAATGGAGAACAAGCAATCATTATCGAGAACAAAGTATATCATCACTTAAATAATGACCTGCAAGACTATTGGAACAGTATAGAATATAACGATGAGTTTAAAATAGGCATAGTACTTTCATTACAACCTATTCCATTTATTCAATATGACAAGTTTGAAAGTTCGCCTCATTATATAAACGTCACACATTTAGAATTAGTTAATCAAATCGAGAAAAATATAGGTAGTTACTTATTAGATGCAAATCATAAGTATCAAATTTTTCTAACCGACTTTATTCAAAACATTATCAATATGAGTACACCAGTTTTAACATCTAAGGAAATAGCGTTCTATTTTGAAAATCAAGAGAAAATAAATGATGTAGTGTCTTTTAAAAAAAATCTAAGAGATCACATCATTGCTGAAGTAGAGAAAGCAAATACCATATTAGAAGTTTTTAATTACAACGCTCCAAGAGTTAATTCTTTTAACGACAAGAGAGCACGTTATTTTGTGTCGCCTAATCATCCTAACTTAATGATTGTTGTGGTGTTTGCTAATATGGTAGATGAAAATAAGAACGGAACGATGCATATAGCCGTTGAGCTTACTAATTCATTACTTAAAGATCGAGAGCAGTATCGCAGTATCAAATTCACGCCAGAAGAAGAAGAAATCGCTTTTTGTGAACACTTCACTAGTACAAATGAAAGCTGGTCTCATTTTGCTGTAAAGCATTACCACCCAACGAATGCAGAGATCGCAAACCTTGGTGAATTTGTTGCAGATTGGATTAGAGATGATCACTTATTATCTATTTATCATAAAATAGATAGTTATTTAACAGAGAAGAAAAATAAAGGATAGTGAGATAGGCTTTCGCGAAAGCGAAATATAAATCAGTGTATGCAAAAATTCACAGAAGCACAATTAGAACAAGCATTTGCCGAGCTGATCGCTCAAGAAGGATATGTGCATGTCTTAGGCGAACAATTAAATAGAACTGCCGAGGATGTTCTCATTGAAGAAGATCTATGGTCCTATTTGCACAAACGTTATGCTCATAAGAATATCACCAAAGGAGAAATAGAAACCATTCTATTTGATCTAAAACGATTGCCTGCCTCCGACCTTTATGAGACCAATAAAATCATCATGAAGCGTTTACGCGATGGGTTTATCATAAAGCGGGAAGATTATACGCAAAAGGATTTTCATGTATATCTCATCGATTATGCGGGACTTGAGGAGCAGGTGGATAGCGCAAATGTCGATATGGTTGTGGCAGATCCAGGTGCTCCTTATAACAAGGATGCCAACATATACAAGTTTGTGACCCAGATGAAGATTGTGGAGAATCATCCAGCAGGCCGTATCCCAGATGGGATTTTATATATCAATGGGTTGCCATTAGTGGTTTTTGAATTCAAAACAGCCATTCAGGAGGATTGTACGATTCACGACGCCTTCAAACAAATTACTACTAGGTACGACCGAGATATTCCGTCGCTTTTTAAATACAATTTATTCTGCGTTATTAGTGATGGAGTAAACAACAAAGCGGGTTCTTTCTTTGCGCCTTATGAGTTCTTCTATGCCTGGAGACGTATAGCTGGTCTAGCTGCAGATGTAGATGGAATCAACAGCATGTTTACCCTAGTGCAGGGGATGCTGCATAAAAACAGGTTGCGTGACATTGCTCGCAATTTCATCTTTATGCCGGATAGTAGTAAGAAAGACATGAAGATTGTATGTCGCTATCCTCAATACTATGCTGCTCGTGCGTTGTACGATAATATCAAATTAGTACAGCGTCCAGATGGTAATGGAAAAGGAGGTACGTATTTCGGAGCCACTGGTAGTGGAAAGAGTTTTACCATGCTTTATCTAGCCAGGCTATTGATGAAGAGTATTCATTTCAATAACCCTACTATTATTTTAATAACAGATCGCACCGATCTAGATGATCAACTTTCAGAGGATTTCACGAATGCAAAAGGATTCTTAGGAGACGATAACATCATAAGTGTTAACAGCCGATTGCATTTGAGAGAGCTACTTCAAGGGATAGAAAGCGGTGGTGTATTTCTAACGACCATCCATAAGTTTACAGAGGATACTAAAATCCTAACGGATCGTAACAATGTGATCTGCATAAGCGACGAGGCGCACCGCAGTCAAACCAATCTAGATCAAACCATAAAGGTCACAGAAGAAGGAGTCAAAAAAACGTATGGCTTTGCCTATTATTTGCATCAATCACTCCCTAACGCTACTTATGTAGGTTTTACAGGTACGCCAGTAGATGCTACTCTAGATGTTTTTGGAAAAGTAGTAGATGTTTATACCATGACGGAGTCTGTTCGAGATGAAATTACCGTTCGATTGGTTTATGAGGGACGAGCCGCTCTTGTCAATTTGAAAAATAGCAAGCTGCTGGATATTGAACAATACTATCAAGAAGCAGAGCAGGCTGGAGCAAACACTTATCAAGTGGAGCGCAGCAAGGAGCAAAGCGCCAGTATGAAAGCGATTTTAGGCGATCCTGATCGTCTAAAAGAAGTGGCGAAGGATTTTGTAAACCACTATGAAACCAGAGTTAAGGAGGGTGCCACTGTAAAAGGCAAAGCGATGTTCGTGAGCAGCAGTCGAGAAATCGCATATGATTTCTATAAAGAACTCATCGCATTAAGACCTGAGTGGGCAGAAACCAAAGTTGCTGAAGAAGGAGCCCAACTAACCGAGCAAGAAAAGAAGGAAATCAAACCTATGGAACGGGTAAAGCTTATCATGACCAGGAATAAGGACGATGATAAAAAGCTTTATAATATGCTGGGAACTAAAGATTATCGTAAAGAATTGGATCGACAATTCAAAAATGAGAAATCTAATTTCAAGATAGCTATCGTTGTCGATATGTGGCTTACTGGTTTTGATGTTCCGTTTTTAGATACGATCTACATAGACAAACCGGTACAGGAACATAATCTGATCCAGACCATCTCACGTGTGAATCGTAAATTCTCTGGTAAACAAAAGGGACTGATTGTCGATTACATAGGCATCAAAAAGAGAATGAATATCGCTTTGAAAAAGTATGGAGAAGGCGAGGAGGATAACATGGAGGAAGTTGAAAAGTCACTCGTGGCCATGCGCGACATGCTAGACCTTCTGTCTCGATTCTTTCACACTTTTGATAGCAAGGCCTATTTTACAGGTTTACCTATGGAGCAACTACTGACCTTGAATAAGGCGTCAGAATTTGTAATGCAGGAAGAAAAGAAGGAGAAGCGCTTCATGGATATAGCCAAACGTCTTAAAGCGGCATATGATATTTGTTGTGGTAGCGAAAAGGTAAAACAAGCCGAGCGTGACTACATTCACTATTATCTAGCTATACGAAGTATAGTTTTCAAACTAACTAAAGGCAACGCTCCAGATACTGCACAAATGAATGCCAAGGTACGGGAGATGATTAAAGACGCGCTAGAAAGTGATGGAGTTCACGAAATCTTCAAAATAGGTGAAGGCGATACCTCAGAATACGATCTGTTTGATGAAGATTATATAGCAAAGATCAACAAGATCAAACTACCAAATACAAAAATCAAGTTGCTGCAACAACTTCTCGCCAAAGCAATAGGTGAATTAAAGAAGAACAACAAAGTTGCAGGGGTTGACTTTAGTAAGAAAATGGAAGCCTTAGTCCAGCGCTATAATGAACGAAAAGAGGATACTTGGCGTAGTGAAGCCATGGACGAATTTGCAGACGAAATTACAGAGTTGATTTGGAAAATAAAGGAGGAGTTTGAATCTGGTGATGAAATGGGAATCAGCTTTGAAGAAAAAGCATTTTACGATATTTTGAAATCACTTTGCGAGAAATATGACTTTAACTACCCTGATGACAAATTGATAGAGCTGGCTAAGGAAACTAAAGAATTAGTAGATTCTCAGGTCAAATATCCAGACTGGAGTACTAGGGATGATATCAAAGCAGCTTTGAAAGTTGGCTTGATATTATTGCTAGATAAGTGGGGTTACCCACCTGTCGAGCGAGATGAAGTTTATCAAGATATTTTTGAGCAAGCCGAGAATTTTAAGAAGAATAGGTAGGTTGAATATAAATATTTTCAATTTTCTAAAAATAACTTATCGCTTTCCATGAAATCAGTCTCGAGTCTATTTATAATTATTCTACAAAAGCACCTTTTGATTATAAAGGACTTTCAAGATATAAGAAACAGAATAAATAATTGGTGTAGCCTTTATCTTAATCTTAACCGTTTACAAATTTTATTAAATTGAAAATTAACGAGTATTATAAATATTTTGATTTAAACCCTTCAACATTAAAAAAGTTGTTGGAAGAGTACGAAATGGACTCAAGTATTCGAGCAATTAAGGTAGTTCCAGAAAAGTGGATAAAAATTGCTTCAAAATATCGAGGTAAGAAGATTCCAATAGAAGAAGAATCGCTATCAACTGCTAGCCCAAAAGTTATTCTGGATAATACTACTGTTATCAAAGATTTTACAAAGCTACCAGAAGTCCTTGTAGATTTCAAAACAGAACCAATCTTAGGGTATGTAAAGTATGTAGCTGAAGATAAATCTCATGCTTTTGTAAGAATAATCGAAAACTTTGAAGAGACGCTTAGTTTTAACTTTAATACGGATAGAGAGAAAGGAGTAAAGGTTGAGAATTTTGACACTCTACACCTTACTCAAATTGTACAACTTAAGGATATATCATACAAAAGGAGCCGAGTTAAAAAATATAAAATAGATAAGGAATATTTTATAGGTACCATCTCTAATATTAACAATGAGCTTACATTTATTGAATGGAACTCATTTAATAAGCCTTATGTTTTTGAAAAACCGATCGCCATTTTAAAGGATTTCAGTGATGGCCAATTATATAGACTCCGAATATTTTTAGGTAATAGAACTTTTAAGTTTGTTGTAGTCCAAATGGAACTTGAGCTCTATGGCTTTAGAGAAAAATTAAAAAGCCAATATGAAAAGATATTTGAGACACCCGAACTTTCAAGTATCGATTTAGTTTATGCTACTCTGGCTAAAACGCATTTGGAAGACGCTGATGATTTATTACATCAAAAACTAGAAACACAACTTCGTGAAATTTCTAATAAAAATGATAAAAAAGAAATATTAGATATCCTAGCATGGTGGAATAACTTATTTCCTAAATTCATAGATTATAGTAAGCTTAAAAACAATAATCTTGAACGTATATTGATATTATGCTGGATTGATAAAGATCTTCCCACTCCTTTTTTTCAAGATTATCTAATTGATATATTGTTACTGTTAGAAGAGAATGGATTCTCAATACCATCAAATTCAGAGATAAATTTTTACCACATTGAAGAGTTCGAAATAAAGCTTCAATCCATAATAACTAGCCTAAAAATTATTGATTATCGGCACTATGTGAAACTGGCCGCCCTAATCCGGAAGTTTGAATCTCCAAATTCTGGTCAATTGGAATCCAAATTAACATCAATTCTTGATGATGAAGGTCGATATCAATTATGGAAATCAGATGAAAAATTTCCCTTTGAAAGAAATTTTGCATTAAAATACTTTGGGGATGAGCCAGTAAAAATTCAAAATAGAATTATTGAGCTGGTCACTGAGAAAGATTTTCGAGCGATAGCCCCTCTTGTTCAAGATAGATCTAACTTGAATTTTGGTAGGAAGTTAAAAGCGTCATGTATACATCTGATACAATCAATTTTTAATCCTGTTAGTTTTGATTTGGAGAGCGACGGACAGAATGTCTCAGAGATCGCCTGGAATGTAGATTCGGACTGGAACTATTTTTTAGATGACGCAGAGGCTCAAATTGAACTTTTTAAAACAGTTTGCAATTCTCCTGAAAACATTATAATCGGTCACAATTGTTTGGATTTTGACATCCCCATATTAGAAACATTTAATTGCAACATAGACTTATCCATTGTCTGGGATACATTGAGAATGGAAACCATGCTGAGTCCAGACTTACTGAGCTATTCCTTGGTAACAAGCCATAAAGCAAAGGATGATGCTGAATTAACATTGAACTTATTTTACAATCAAATATGCAGGATTGTCATACTAGAAGCTGAATATCGGGATGAAATAATAGATTGTTTACCAAAGCATTTTAAAAGTAAAATTAACCTTATATGGCAAGATAAACTTGTCCGTTTACTTAGTAATTCACAACTTGAAGCCGAAAAGAACCTTTATTTTAAGCCTGAAAAGTTTGAATTAGGTACGCTTAGAGATTTGAAAGATCTACTTGATCAATCAGAATCTCTATGTACTGTAATAATTGCTCCTCTAGAAATAAGAAAGTACATACTCCGTACATTACCGGTTGTAATCTATCGACTTGACAATCTGCCTTATGATGAATGTTTATTAAATAAAAACTCCATCAAAAACTCGGATGAGTTATCGGATTGGGTTAAGTTGTCGGTATTGCACTTTTATAATTTCTGTGCTAAGATTAATATAAAACCTCTTTTAAAGAATTTATCTCCATACACTTACAACAAACTACAGCACGAAGTATTAGACATTTCTAAATACCTAGAAACCCCAGATTGGGATAAGGAGAGTTTTCTTTTTGTTGACCCTACTTCCTTAAATAGAAATACGTTCAAGGAACTTTCAATTAAACCACATCAGGCAATCTTGTTATATCCGGACTATGTAAATAACGTCCAAAAAGAATTATTAAGAACACTTGACTTGAAAGAATTGAGCAGCATTGGTAATGAAAATCCAATATGGATGCGGTTTTCTGGAGCTCAAAGCTATACAGTTTTAAGTCAAAAAGAATGTAATCTATTAGGTATAAAGGAAGAAGCTAACAATGAAAGGTGTTGGATAAAAAAAAGTGGTTTCAACACTTATGAAATCTACAGGAAGGAAAATATTACATCAAAAATTAAATCAACTGGAATAGATAGCATTGTCGAGGTCCACCCTGAAAATAATTCTATTTATAATGACAGCGCACATTATGTAAATTTCACTTTAGCTAACAATTACGGCAATTATCTTGAAATATTAAATCCTGACACGCTTTACCGATCTTCTTACTGGATTGCCATAAAAGAGATAGTCAAACAGATATTTGAAGTCAACAAGCACATAGTACTTCTAGTCAATAACAAGAACGAAATACAAGCATTACAACAATATTTTCGGTCTGAAGGATATTTTGTTATCGATCAAAATAAGTTTCCTAGACTGTCTAGAAGACTGGAAATATTACATAATAGTTTTTCAAACAACAAATTACTGATAGAACCACTAGATAGTTTATCGGCCATTTTAGAAGCGAACTACATAAGACATCTTACAATCTGTATTGACTCATTTATGCTGACTGAAAATATTTTTAGTTCGTTAAAAAAAAGCGATATAAAAGAAATACTCGCTGATAAGTTTAAGACAACTACAATAAATGATGATGATGATACAGTAATTATAGATATTCTTGATAACAAGCAAATAAGTCACAATTATTATTTAGGGCTACAACTCTATAAAAGTCAAATTGACTTCATGCGGTTACTTATTAGTGATAATGACTCAAAAAATATTTTATTTTTTCTAGATCCAAGAATAAACGATTTTCCTAATCTAGCAAAGACTTGGAGCCTGAAAAACTTTAAATTAAATCTGTGGCTATCTAAGGTAGATTACGAATCAGAACTTGAAAAAGCCGAAGTTTTTTTTGCTGGCCCAAAAAAAATTGATGAATTACCATTCAGTATAGAGGAATCTAAAGAAATACTTTCAAATATATTTCTTCCAAAAGAGTGTACATGGCGACCAGAACAGCATGAATACCTCGACTGGATTATTCCTGGTAAACTTGATGTTTTGGTTACCCTGCCAACCGGTGGCGGTAAGTCATTATTATTCCAAGCTCCAGCGTTGTTGAGGAATATGTTCACTAATAGGCTTTCTATAGTTATTACTCCGCTCAAAGCACTTATGCAAGACCAAGTTTTGGCATTGTGGGACAAAGGGTTTTTTGGTAATGTTGAATATCTAAATAGCGATAGAAAGTCTGATGCACCTATCATTTATCGTTCTCTGTTTAGTGGAGATATATCGCTGTTATTCATCACACCTGAACGTTTTAGAAGTCGTTCTTTTATAAAAGCTTTGGAATCTAGAATACAGAAAGATGGAGGGCTCGAGTATATGATTTTTGATGAAGCGCATTGTGTCTCTCAATGGGGACACGAATTCAGACCTGATTATTTTAATTGTGCACAACAATTGAAAAAGGTAAAAAGGTTATCGGACAACAACACTCCTCTCTTATTATTTTCGGCAACTGTTTCAGAAAAGATTCATGAAGACTTTATAACTATTTTCAATGATTGAATTTAAAAGAAACCTTACTCAGACCAACCCCATAAGAAAGCATATTGGATTATCATTCGATAGAGTAGGGTCTGATGATGAGCGAATAAATGAAGTCGTGAAAGTACTAAAGAGCAACAATTTTGACCCTTCTAAAAGTAAAGTTTTAATTTTTGTAGGATCGCGTAATGGTTGCGAGGAGGCGAATAAGGAATTAAACTCTTGCCTCATTGAATCTAAGCATCCCTCTGCTAATAGAACACAATTTTACCATGCTGGGCTAGATGCAATTCAAAGAGAGGAAAGGTATGAAGACTATAAAAATGATCGGCTTGATATTTTAATAGCAACGAAGGCATTCGGAATGGGAATGGATATTAAAAATATTCATTTTGTCTTTCACATAGGACCATCGGCTACATTTGAAGATTTCTTACAAGAGATAGGTAGAGCTGGCAGGGACCCAAATTTGCTCAATGCCGCAGGATATTCTGACTCTAAAAAGCTTATAACAAAATGCCTTTTAACAAATGATGATTTTGCTAAATTAAAAGATCGTAATCATAAGAACCAAATTACGTGGTTAGATCTAGGTAGGGCTTTTAATACTATCATTAATTATATATCCCAATTCAGAGATCTTGAAAGTACAATTGAGAACCCGTTTCCTCTACCATTAGATCTTATCGATAATGATGAAAAATACGATGAAGTTCTTAATAAAGATACATTTCTACGTGTATGCCTCTATTGGCTTGAGAAACTTGGTAGAGTTTCGTTAGGTTTATATACCCCTACACACTTCCCGTTTTTGATAATTCTCGATCAAACCAAAAATATTAAAATCTTTAAAAATTCATCTGATAGAGATAAAGCCCAGCTCATACAAAATGAGATTTTAAGATTAAAATCATTACCAGAAAACTCTGAAAAGGTCATGATTGGTATGGAAAGTCTAAAGCACCTCATTGCTGAAAATAGGAAAAGCGAGGTAATGAGAATACTGTTCCTAGGTCAAAATTCTGGAATGTTTAAAATCGATAGAAATATAAAGTTCGAAGTAACTAAGCTTAGGAGCGCGTCATTGAAAAGAAATTACCCGGCATATCATCCTACTATTTTAGCGACAATGAATCTGGCTCAGAAACTAATTGAACTTGTTCCTTTTGGAAAAGAGACGGCATTTACTTCTGATGAAATCGAAGATTTAGGTAGGAAAGTTGTTTCCGATATTTTTATAATAAAAAACTTAAATTGGAAAGAACCTAAACTCAGTAGCAGTATTCAAACAAATCCATTGTTTTACACTGCCAAAGACTTAAGAGCAAAATTAATAGAGGATTTTATCACTAAAAGAGCAAAATTTGCTTTCAGAATTTTGAGCTTTTTACCGGGTGTAAAGCACAAATCGACAATTAAAATTGATAAGCATACGGGTAAAGCTTCAACTATTAATCTTTTATACAATGGAAATAAAAATACAGTTCTAAATACAGAATCTTTAAAGACTTTCACTAGAGACTTGACAAAATTCGTGGAGTTCGTGGCTGAATACTACTTTCAGAATAATGTTGAAAAATTCAATTTGATTGATTTAATCAATGAACTAGAGTTATCTATTGGAACCGAAAGACATTTTCAACATATAATGTTTATAGCTAGAGCTTTAGGTTACATACGTGGCGATGGAAATATAGCCTCAATGGGTATCGAGTTGGGAGTTTTAAACTTTGAAAAACTAGACGCCCTTGAAACAAATAATCGAGATAGTAAGATTCAGCAAGAATTCAAGAAGGTCAATCGGATGAAATTACTTCGTTTACTGGCATTGGAGTGTTTAGCTAGTATCTCAAATCAACGACAAGAAGCTTTCATAGTGGGGTATTTTCAATGCAAAGAGGAGTCTGATATATTGATGCTGATGGATGAGCATTTCGGTAGTAATCACCCTAGTTTAGCTGCATTTAGAGAGGAAGCGCTTCAAAAGGCGAAAGAGGAGTTGAATCCAGATCAGAAGGCAATTTATGATTCGGCTTTGAATAAAAATCTTCAGGTTATCGCAGGTCCAGGAACCGGAAAGACTAAAACTCTTACTCTGCGCGTTGCAAGGCTTATACAAGAGGAAAATGTAAGGCCAGAAAAAATTTTAATTCTTGCTTATAATAAAGCAGTGGTTTTAGAGCTGAAAAGTAGGTTATCGGAGCTATTTGCTAAGTTAGGATACCACCGGATTATCAACCGTCTTAATGTATTCACTTTCCACGGATATGCAAAGTACTGTCTTGAAGATTCACTGAATGACACTGATTTCGACAAATGGATTCCAATACTAATAGATAAAATAAAAACAAATAATATCGATGTTTTGAGTAAGATCGGTACAATTAATTATCTGTTGGTAGACGAGTTTCAAGATATCACTGGAGAACGGCTCCGCTTTTTGAAACAACTAAGTACTGTAAATAAGCTAAAAATGACTGTGATTGGAGACCCTAATCAAAGTATTTATGGTTACGAAAGATCAGAGCAAGGTGATCAAATGAGTCCAGTACCATTGTATAAAAAATTTCAAGATGAATTCCGTCCAATTAATCTTCACTTATCGATTAATTATCGTTCCTATCCAGAAATTTTGAATGTTGCTCAGGATTTATTATCCAAGAATTCTGAGGAAATCAAATTGCCTAAAATAAGAGCAAACAGTGCTACTCCACTTGATTTTGTTCCCGTTAGAATACTGGGTAATGAAAATTGGAATACTGAATTAAAATCGCTTACTTCTTATATCGATCAAGACGGAAATAAACTTCAACAGATCGCAATTATGTTTCGGTCAAACAATGAGGTTTATAAAGCATTTAATTTGATACAAGATTTGTCTTGCGATACTTTAAGAATCAGAATTCAAGGGGCGAAGGGGGCATTAGTAAAAACTAGAGAATTCCATTTCTTTTTGAGTTCGTTGAACTCAAAATTAGACGAGTATTTAAATACTGATTTTATAAAGGAGTTTAAATCCTTAAGAGACAAAAAAATGGAGGAACGATCCAATTGGGACTTGTACTTACTGGACCTGTTTCTATGTATCCTCAAGGAATTTGGGGATGAGAAAAAATCAACATATGCGGAATTAAAAGAATTTGTTTGGGATTTATCATCTAAGGATGATGGTCACTTCGGTAAAATCTATGATAAAAATATTAGTAAAGTTTCAAATAAGACTGCCGGACAAGAAGTTGTTTTGACAACAATGCATAAAGTGAAAGGACTGGAATTTGATGCAGTTCTAATACCATCGTCAATCACTGATCTTGCGAAGACCAATGATACTTCAAAGATTGACGAAATACTCGAGGAAGAAAGACGCTTATATTACGTCGCCTACACAAGGGCAAAGAGGAAACTTACTGTAATTAAGCATAAAAGGGAAGAGGCTTTAGACAACAATGTTCCGTTTTCCTATCAAAAAGCAGCGATTGATAAGGCTTATGGCTTTTTCTTAGAGGAAGGTATTCAAAAATTCAAATTATTTTGGGGGGCCAGTAAGTATGGCGAGTCCTCTTATGATTTGATTGATTCAAAAATAAAAATTGGATCCGTTCTAACCTTAAATAGAACTTTACGTAGTGTCTATACTTTTTGGGAAGTAAGATTTAACAATCAAACCATTGCGCAATTAAGCACGGAGATCTCTAAAAGGTTACCTGACACAAACTGTATTTATGGCTTCATCATTTCCGCAGTTTATGTATCTACCTATGAGGAGACTTTAAAATCTGATGAGATAAATGACACAAAATTTGCATCTAAATGGAATCAAGAATCAATTGACCGTGGATATATTTATATAATCGATTTTTCTGGATTTGGTAAATACTCATAATTTGGAAATTTAAATGGAGGTTTGTGAAAAGTAATATTATTGAATCAATCAAAAACTTTGACATTATTAAGCTCAAAGATCTTCTTGATGATGAATTGTCATATATGGACGTTTCCAAGGAGCTGTTTATTATTAAATTGGAAGAAAAATTTGATTTAGCTATAAAAAATGATTGCCATTCCTTCGATGATGTTTTTTTCGGAATTTGTGGATCTTGCAACAAAGGGTGCGAAGGAGTGACTTTTCTTTCTAATACCGGATATTATTTAGACCTCTATTTCGAATCTCCAGATGGGAATGCGGTAGAGGATATTTACGTTTGTAATAAGCTTACAAACTTCGCTGATTTAGAAAAGACGGTAGACTTAGCCTTTTATTGTTATGAAGATGAAAAAGTATTATTTCAGCCGTCCATTAAATACTTGGAAATACAAAAAGAGTATCAACAGGCTTTGGATGACATCAAATACTTTCCATCAATTATAAAATTGTCAGAATTGGTCAATTGGTTTGACAGATACAATGGCTTTAGAAAGTTCGTTTTGGAAGTCGATATGTTTGAAAGATTCGACTATAAATTATATTCAGAAGCCTTCAGTTTGATTGGCGACATTGATAATATAGTCACTTTAAAAGATAGTTCTATTCATGCATCAAACGCCATGATAGAATTAGCAAAAGCGAACACAGAGCGTGAAAAGGTGATTTGGCTCCTGGGTAATTTGGATGATCTTGACAAAGCTATATATTTTGAAGATCTCTATATAAAAGACGATAGAACCCTTGAAGATCTCTATATAAAAGACGATAGAACCCTTGTAGACTGTAAAAGCAAAACTTTGAATATTAAGCTAGATATTACTGAGTATGAATATGTATTGGATTATTTTCAATTTATAGATGACCTACACGAGCATCTAATGACAAAGTACAAGCCATCTGAAGAGCAATTTATGAAGGGTAAAAATGGATATTTAGAATATTCCTTAGGAAATTATTTTCGGCTGAGCGATAAATATTTGGACTTGCTAGAGAAGTATGGTTTGTGACTCCTTAAAATAATAAATTGATTGAACGTCCTGAATATTTTAGAATTCCAAAAAATTGCATAAGCAGTTTGAATAATTTGAACTAACTAGTTTTGTAGATCACTACAATTATAGTAATCTATAAAACTAAATGCCATCTTGTAACTTTTGATGTTTAATTCTCTGGAAACAAGGTCTTTTGTACTTGTATTTCATGTTTAGCATTCGCTTCTCGGATAGCTTTATCATCCAGATAATCTATCAATGCTAAATCATTATCGTAATTCTTCAAAATAGCATTAGGATCAGTTCGAGGCCCATCATAATCTTGAAGTATGCAAATTTGCTCGTAGGTGTACGGCTTTCCATTTTTTGGGTTGAAAAAGCAGGTGCTTAAGTCAAATAGGATTTTTGATTCATTTTTGTTTTTCATTGTCATAATTTATGTCTTAAAATAGTTATCATAATTTTTAATTTCTGAAGAATCTTTTCTGTCTATTCCTTTCTCTGCCGCATATTTATACAGAGCTATATTTAAGAAGTCGACATAATCAATTTTGGTTTTTTTGCAAAAAGCATTGATATCATTCATTAGTAGTGGTGAAACTCCACTTACCGATTTATCAACTGGGAAATAACATTTAGGTATTGTTCCCTTATAATATCGACCACAAATATCTATACCCTTAAAAAACTTAATTTGAAGATTATAATTTTGCTGTTCTTCCAACCATTTTTGTAATATCGGTAAACTCTCGCCTGACCTAAATTCGTTCATTCCGGAAAACTTTACACCACTCTTCCAGTTCAGAGCAAAACCCCTAGTTATCTCTAGAAAGTTACGTTCTAATAATCTTATATTGGAATCTGAATGATTGGTTATAACGACTGAAACTGTATGATTGACTTTGTAACCAATTTCGGAAGCTAATGTTGAAATTCTTTTTTTTAGATTTTTAGTTATTCCGATTTTAATCCATCCAGGTTCGGAAAAATAAAGTACGTATAAGATTGTTTTCATTTTTGGCGATTTATGAGGTGACTTCATAAATCAAAAGCAAGAAGCGTGGAACTGAACTAGAAACCTCTAGGTATCGCCAAACACCCTTCCTTCCATCATAGAACAGCCCACGCCATGGCATGGGCGCTAAACTTTGATGGGGAGGAAACTTAAATTTTGGCGATTTTAAAGGTCCAATCAAGCTAAACGCTTACAGTATGTATTTTATTAATCGATCTAATCGACTAGGATAAAATTAATCATTGCTTTTGATATATAAGGTTATACTCTTGTTTATAATATTTTTAATTGTTTCATCTTCCTTTAAGGCTTGCATTTTCAGGCTTTTCATCAAGCCTTTATCCACATAGCAGGATAATTGAACTTCGTCCTTGGGTTTTTCCTGTATCACAGGAACTACTTTTTGTGTAACTGCTGGTGGTTTCTTGGCTTTAATTTTATTTATCCAATTACTGACTTCATCCTTTTCCATTGGTGTAGTTTTATATTAATATTTAATTGTAGAGGTCTAGTTTTGGAGAAATCTAGAACTGTATAAATCTAGTATTATAGTAATTTTGCTAATACCTCTCTGGTTAAACTATCTATTTGATTTTTTGCCTTCAAGTCTTTGCCTAAACCAGAACGAACGACAGACCTAGTAAATGATACCAAATCACTGATTTGTGTTTTGGCAACATGAACATCGTATTTATTCAATTCAATCAAGACGTCTAGGGTCAAGGTTGTATTTGGCTTTACCATGCTTAAAACAATTAATGTGTTATCTAGACGTCGTCTCTCTTCAATCATAAGTATTGTACTGTTAATAGCCATTAGATCTAAGACTCCAGCCTTAGTAGGAACAATGATTAGATCAGCAATACTTATCAATTGAGGCAATGAATTTGACAAATATGGTGGTGTGTCTATAAAGATGAAGTCATAACCTAAAGTGCTTATTGAATCCAAATCTGCTGGACTTTCCAATATGTCCATCGTAGTTATCGTTGATTTCAACTGTAACAAACTACCTTGAGCATCAAAATCGATAATGGCTACTTTCGCACTGTCTGCAAGGTTAAGTGCTAGATTAAAAGTCAGGGTAGATTTACCTACGCCGCCTTTCTGATGTGTGATAAGGATAATATTAGTTATCATAGAGTTCATTGAGTTTGAAGTTGTAGAATGCTTCAATTTCCTGTTTGGTTTCTTCTTTACCTCTTTCATAGGACTTTTTGTGCATGTGATTAGTGAAATATATCTGTGACACGAGAATTATCAAGAGCAATACAGTCGATATAAAATGATAAATACCGTACCATTTCAATCCATCATGAATGATATTGAAATTATTAATTAACAGCTGTTTCCCATCATCTGCATTCAGATAAGCGACTAAATTTTTGCTCAAATGATAGTTTTTCTTAATCAATTGTTTCATCTCAAGTTGATCTTCCTTTCCTGCGATTAAATGTTGAGAATTCTTAGTAGCATTTAATAATGCATTAATTTCTTGAGAATTCACTTTGCATTCTTTCCTTATATCAGCTTGTATATTTTTATCGAATATTCTCAAGTTATTTATTATCCCATTTGAATAATTTTTCAAAAGAACATCTACGTTATCCATGATATCATCAATGGTTACACTCTTAGGAACCTGTGCCTGGTGTATTTGAATTTCCTCTATCTTTTTTTGAAGAAGATCGATTTTCTCTACCATGATGTCCTGGCCTGTTTCTAACTTGTTTTGTTTTGCCATAATTATCGTTTTAATCCTCTTTTACGTTTTTTCTTGTGTCCTAAAGTCTCATCAATGCCACCCTCTGATTCGTCATGCATTGTTGGTGAACTAGGAATGAATTGAGATGTAATTGATTCAATGACATCCATCGTTCGACCGTCAGCCATTGATCCCTCCGGAGTTGCAGTTAATTTATTTGAGTTTGTTACCAATGGTGAACTTGTTACATCAGCATCTAAATTATTTCTGATATTTCTTAAAGACATAGATTTGTGTACTGAACTACCTTTAAAACTATGTCCAGCTAGTCCAAAACTAAATTCATCCACAATTCCTCGCGGGTTCATCAGTTTTGTCACTTTGATATTCACTTTTGCGAAAGCGTTGATATATTCTTCCTCATTTGTCACTTGAATATTGTTGATTATAAACAAGTGTTGTAAGTAAATGGCCTGACGATATTCTTCTACATTTTTTTGTTGTGGTTGCTGTTCTGTTTCCGAATTTCCTGAGGTTTTCTCATTCTCATAATCTTCATAGGCTGCTCTTCTCTCGTTCGATGTATTCTTATAATTGGATGAAAACGGTGAAACAGATTTCCTTTTTTGGGATAAGGACTGATCGCTGGAAGACTGTTGACTTGAGTTTTTGTATGATAATCCATCAATCGGAGCTTTATTGATTGCCTTTGGGATGAAGAAATTATTTTTTATTTTCTCAAAAGTCATCGATCTGTGAACTTCCCCACCCTCAAAACAATGTCCAGCTAACTCATATCTAAATTCATCTATAGATCCATTGTGATTTAAGGCTCTAGTTACTTTGATGTTCGCTTTCGCGAAAGCATTTATATAGTCATCCTCACTGCTAACTTCTAAGTTTTCTACTAGAATTAAATATTGCTGATAAATAGCCTGGAGGCATTCTTCAGAATTTTTATTTCGACCTTTTTGAGAAGGTGCTGCTCTACCTAAGACGTTTTCGCTTACATAACCATTATAGGCAGTTCTTTTCGCATTGTGTGAATTGTTAGAACCAGGTACAAATGTGTTAGAGATATTTTTTTTGAGACTTTCGGTTTGTCCACGATCAACTTTTTGATCTGATGAATTTATCTGTGAAATTTTTGTCGTCACTGTGTTGCCTCTCAATTCATTAATTGAGAAACTTTTTTCAATGTTTGTTAATGACATTGAACTGTGAATATCACTTCCGTTAAAAGAAAAACCAGATCTTTCAAATCGAAAACCATTGACGGATCCATCGGAATCCTGAACTCTCGTAACTTTTACATTAGCTTTCGCGAAAGCGTTTACATATTCATGCTCACAGTTGACCCGTAGTTGATTTGTAATATGCTGATGTTCGATATAAATGACTTTACTGCATTCTACAAATCTTTCATCTTGCCTGTTGTGATTTACTTCCGTTCCAGTTGAGATTCTTCCTTCTGAATAATCTGCATCCACTCCTTTTTCAATACTCATTTCCGTAGAACTAGTTTTAAGAATAGGCGTGATATCCATTCTGTTATTAGCCATATTATGACTGAAAAGTTCATGACTTGGAAGGTTTGACTTTGGGGTTTTTAGTATAGTGCTATTACTTACCGATTCTTTGAGTAAAAAATATTTTTTAATGTTTGTTGAAGACATTGAGCTATGTATTGAACTTCCTTTGAAACTAAATCCTGATTGCTCAAATCTATACTCATTGGCCGAGCCGTCCGGACTTAGCACTTTAGTGACTTTTATATTCACTTTATCAAATTCTTTGATATACTCCTCTTCACTGATAACTGAAGACAGGTTTCTAATATGTAAATTTTGCAAGTAGATAGCATGGCAAGTTTCTTCCTCATTCGATTTTGATTCGTACTGTATTGATTCTGTATTTCCTTTGGCATGACTCTTTACGTAACTGTCTAACTGATCCAAAATTTGTTTTTGATTTGCCTGGGAACCATACTTTCCACCGTCAGTTTTAAAGTTTTGTTTTTTCAGTTCAGATAATTTTATCTCTGGGAAAAGAGACTTATTTAGATTAGTTAGGCTCATAGATCTGTGAACTAAGCTAGCTTTCAAGGATGATCCACCCTTTTGATATCTAAAACCATTCAGATGTCCATTCTTACTTGTGATGGCAACAACATTTATATCTGCTTTCGCGAAAGCGCTAACGTAATCACTAAATAATTTAGGTTTTACGTATTCTAATACGTACACATGGTGTGTATGAATCGATTTCCTGTCATCATTGTAATGATTTCTTAATTTTTCTTCATTGTCTTTTTTAATTTGCTTAGGACGTTCAATGCCATATTTTATATTTAATTGATCAGCTATATCCCCAGCTTTGGATCCTATAAATGAATCATTAAATGCCTTTCCTTTAAAATTGATTCTATTTACATATAGGTGCACGTGGTCGTGATTTTTATCAAAATGCCGAAAAGCTATGTATTGATGATTTTCTAGTTTTAACTCTACAATCAAGTCAGTTATATAATTTTCCCAATCGTCTGTACTAAACTTTTTATCAGAAATGGCTGATCTAGAAAGCACAATACTGATTGTGTTTTTAGGACAGGTAACATTACTTGCTTGAACCATCTTGAACATTTCTGTAGCTTCTTTAGGGTTATTAGCTATCATATATTTTTGAGAAATAACGGTAGCTTTCTTCTCCTTTTCATTCCATCCGTACTCCATACTTTCAGAAGTATGAGAGATACTTTGTGCCAGCACCATCATTTGAAATTATTTGTTATGATCTCCCTGAAATCTTTAATTAGTTTTTCAACTTCTGATGATAATCTCGGATCTTTTTTTCTGAAAAGATTGCTGATATTTTGCCATCGATTCGATTCTATAAACAGGTTTTTCATTAAAGCTAAATCTTCATCGGTCAGCTTAGGATTTAGATGTTGTCCATCTAGTTTTTTTCGGATGAATTCGGCCAAATTCATTCTATTTAATTTTGCCATTCTAGTATATCTTGAGTGTTCCATTGAGGTCACTCTGAACTGAATTCTCTTTTTTCTTTTCATTTGGATTTTTTTCTAAATGCCGAACAGCTGTGAGCATTTCGAGTACGTTTAGAGGTTCACCATGTGAGCCGCTAAACACTACTCGAATACCCATTCAAATTATCGTTATATTCATGAGGCTAATATCATTTACTCCTTTCTCAAAATTCAAAATCAAGTATCAAGTAAAATAATCTGCTAGGTCCAAACCTTCTCGACGCTCATTAATTGACCCTCTATTTTCTAATAAAGTTGAGACTGATATATCGAACCCTTTTTTGTTTAATTCCATTGATTTCAAGCTCCATTTTTTAAATGGAGATTCTTTTTCATTGATCCCTAAATCTGGATACAAAACTATTTTTCGACCTTTCAAGGGAACCATTTTTGAGAAATTGATTCCATTTAAACTACCGGCAGCAAGCCATAAATATTTGTCAAATTTTAAACTCATTATTAGAGCGGTCTTTTCTGATTCAACTATAGCTATTGGTTTTTGTGAGGTCCTAATTAAATGCTCTCCAAAAAAGCATTGCTCTAATACAAATTCTTTTAGTTTACCATTTTTTAATTGATAGGAATGAACCCAGTTTATATACTTGGATCTTTTGCCTTTGTTGGAATAGCTAATCATCTTTCCTCCTCTAATATTTTGATTATTATCAATAAGCCAAAAAATTGTAGAATTATACCAATGAGGAGCTGTCCCAACCTTATATAGCTTCCAAACAGAATTGACGAGATTTCGGTTATATAGATCCGAGAGATACCTATATAAGTTACATTCTCCTGAAATCATTGACTGGATTACTTCATCATCTTTATGATATGTTACAGATCGCTCGATCGCTTGATTTATCTGTTTAGGATAGGCTAGGGGTCGTACCAACTCGTTATCGCCAAAATATTGTCTTGGTTTATAGTGATTCCCACAAGACTGCTCTGCATCACATCTCCCTACAGAGTAATCTAGAATCTTAGCATCAGAGTTATTCAAATACAAGACAAACCTTTTCCGCTTGCACTTGGGACATAAATATTTCTTACTGGACTTGTCTAAAGAATATAGGTGTTTCATTATTTATAATTTTTTACAGTTCACTTTCCGCACTTTCCGCACTTTCGACTGCTAATGGGAAACTTGGACCTCTTTGTTTTGCAGTTTGATTGCATTATCCGCATTTTATACACACTATTCGGTAGTGTTAAACCTCTGTATTTCAACATTTAAGGTTTGATTATGCGGAAAGTGCGGAAAGTGCTAGTATTTTATTAAGGGAGTACTTTCTTATAATGACCATGTTTCACTTTTGAAAATAGATTCTTGTCTTGGAGCCATATAAACAACTGACGTTCACTTATACCTCTTTCTCCGATGAATTCTTTGGTGGCTAAACCTTTAATCTCACTTGTAGAAAATTTTGGAGTCAGAGTTGTATAAATCTCTCTTTGAAAACTAGTTAGACTTTCAACAACTGCCACCCCAAATATTTGATGCTTGACTTTTAAAGCTGAACCTAGGAAATAGTGAAAAAGTTTTATAGCTTTTTTTACTGAATCAACTGTAATTTGCTCAACCTTACGCTTCGAGCAGACTGAGTCTACAACCTCTAAGATCAGGCTGAATCTCAATACATACTCTTGAAGTTTTGCCTCAATACCTTTTTCAAATTCATGGAAATGATCTTTCGGTCTGTCGTTTTGCCATTGGATCAAATAGGATTTTGCTTCTTTGCTAAATTCAATGACTTCAGGTTGAATTTTACCTTTTGCTAGGCTGTATATTTTATTTATAATCGAATTATAAAGAGCCTGAAATCTTTCTGTGATCTCTCGTTCGTTCCAATTCAAAGATTTTGATTCATGCGGATATGCAAATAGAAAACGATCAATAAATCCATTATCAGCTCTTCCATTTGCCCCTAAACTTTTTAAAGCCTTAATTTGAATTGACCCTAATACGTTTACAAAAGGATCATCTACTTGTTGTTGTTCAACAGTAGCGCGATCGGTCTGAACAGCAATTCCAGACCAAAAAGATAGATATTGCTCAGTTTCTCCTGATTGAGTGTATCTGCTAAAATTATTGAGCCAACCCTTTATTTCATCTACATAAATTGTGATCCCGTGTGGATTGTTCACATGATGTTTTATTAATGCTTCCAAGGTGAAGTCATTCAACAGCATTCGTTTTAGCCTTGGCTTATCAACTTTCGATTGATCTTCCTCTTTTAAATTTTTAAATTGGTTAATCTCAGATTCAAATCTTAGTAAATTTTCCCGATCTATTTTTCTTAATGGCTGTATACAGTTATTCAACGCAGGGGTTTTACCGTCTCCAGGATTACCGCAAACAATCATGTATAAATTTCCTTTACCTATCCAGCCTTTTTTGAATTTGTATTGAAATGATGTTCCTATTACTGATGAGCACGCCATTAGTATTGCTGTTCCAACGTAATCCTTTGGAAAATCCATCGATTGGGTTAATTCGTTTGTAAACTTCTCAATATCATCAGGATAAATTTCTGATGGGAATTCATTTGTTTGATCAGTTATATGAAACTCAAAATCATTAAGCAGGTCTTTATTTGATATTCTTTTGTTATCTTCGTTGTCGCTAAACGGTGAATCAACAGTTCGCTTATCCTCCTTGTCAAAGGAGGATTTTTTATTTTCTGACATATAGTTATTTGCTTATTTATTCTCCAAGATGTTAATGGAGAGATTAATCTGTTTTCAAGAGTTCAGCAGTTTACAGGAAAGGAGATTATTCAAAAGAATAAATATTCATCTGACGCATTAACTTCAGTTAAATCAGCTTTACCTCATAAACCTTAGAACCTTTCAAGGTCTCTACTGTATCTTTATTAGGAGCCTTTCTTATTGAGTATATAACTGGAGGCTTCGGATGCTAATTGCTGTGAAGACTTAACACCATTAGTAAGCATCCATTCTTCGATTTCCTTTTTACTGAAATACAGGACCTTGCCCATAGGTTTGTAAAAGGGTATCTGCCTTTTTGAAGTTAAAGTGTAGATGTACTTTTTTGAAAGTCCCGTAAAACTTGAGACTTCATCAGCTGTTAATACTGCTTTATTATTGCATAAAGCATCTTCAATTCTATTTAATTGATCTTTTAATTCTAAATCGTTCATTGATCTTTATTTTGAGATTAATGAACAAGGCCTTGTTCTTTTTGTTCTGTTAACGGAAGTAAACCTATCTCAAAAAGAACTTACAGCGAATTATCTCTCTAATTTGATAAAAATTAAATATAAAACACTGTACTTCAATTGAATATAATGTATGTAGTTTTACCTCAAGATAAAATGAGTTCTGATTGAGGATCAAGTATTGCATCATTTACATCAGACTGTTTATTATCTCTTACTTTTTCAAAACTCTTTTTAAGGTTTGATGCACTAAAACCTAGTTGAAAGTCGTGTTTGAACATCAAAGCAAAAGAATGATGGACGTCTTCAGCAGACTTGTATTCAATTTTTTGGTTTGCTATCATCATACCAATAGCCTTTCGAAGCTTGTTTTTAACTTGTCCAGAGAAATTGATCAGATATTTATCGGTTGAATGATCGAACAAGTAATTTACTTCCTCGAAAGGTTCGTCCGATTGCTTGGTAAAATTTATAACCAGTAACTCTATCCTTTCGAGCATCTTCTTTTTGACTTCTTTAGGAGCAGATACTTTTGAATAGTGAATCAATATATTTTGAAATATCTCAATCATATCCTCTTTTGAAAAATTATCACTTAATTTTAAGGGCTTAAAATTATCGACTATTATAGGGTTGAAATAGTCTTTTCGAAAATTAGAAATCCATTTAATTAGTGAACCATTTTCAAATAATAAATAGTCTAAGTTGGGTTCGAAATCATCAATTTCTTCTTTGTACAATACAGAATCCCTAGGATCTTTTACGTCTGGGTCTAGGATAGGGAGCCAATTTTCATTAAACCATCGCTTACTTTCAATTGTATCTCCAGAGTATTCCGGTTCATCACTCAAATAGTCATAAAAAGTGTAAGAAACCTGGAATCTATATAGGAACGGTTGATAAAAGGCCTTGTCCAATTCGAGCAGTTGTACGACTTCTTTCTTCCTGTTTGATAATTCTTCTTTGCTTTCAGCTTTTTTAAAGTAGGAGGCATATCGCTTTAACCACTCTTCAAATGTTAAACAGTACAGAAAGCATCTTTCAAATTTTAAATTGCTAAAATTTAAGGGTTTTGATAAATTAAATAATCGAAAATTATTGATCATTTCATTTTTTACATCTGAATATTGACTTAAGAAGTGATTGTCACTAAGCTCGCTCTCAAAATAGAATGCAATTGATTTTAATTTAGGAACAATGTCTTCATCATTTTTGCGAGTGTGAATATTGTTTTCATCTAAAATGGAGTTTATATCGTTTTCATGGAACAAAATCTCATGTCCGATAGTAGCAATTATTTTTTCCTTAATCTCGATTAACTTTTGCCAGCTACTGAAGTAATTAAGTGTATTATCTAATTTATCAACAGGGTCAAAAATGCTTTTTCTTGGAAAAGGTTTTCTATGATTTAGACCTTCAGTTATGTAATACTCTTCGCCAATAGCTGAATCGTAATCATAGTGTAAAATTTTGAAGAATAAATTAAGTTTATCTTCCGTAAGATCTTTGGATATAATAACCGAGTGAACCACATTTAGAAACTGGTACTCACTTAGACTGCCTAGACTATCTTTTATTTTTTCTAAATCTTTAGTCGAGGAGCTTTTGCTGATTCTTTTCATCACTTGTCGAACCGTTTTAGTAATAGTATAATCTTTATCCATTGTTAGATATATTTAATTCAGGTATAAGCTCTGCAGCCTCTTTCATTTTTTCATCAATGATCTTAGCGTAAATCTCTGTAGTTCGTAGCTCCCGATGCCCTAATCTTTTAGATACCGTGTAGATGTCAGCGCCCATAGTCAGTAAGAGTAAAGCATTGGTATGTCTAGCGCTATGAAATGTGATGTGTTTCGGGATACCAGCTCGTATACACCATTTTAATAATTCAGCGTTGTAGGTTGCACTGTATTTAAGCCCTTTGAAGACTTTATCAAACTCACCTCGTCGAATTCCCATGAGATCTCTTGATTGCTGGCTTATCGGTAAATATTCCATTCCCTTCGTTTTCTGCTGGCGAAAATTAACTTTACAACCATTAGGTTCGTCTCTCACTTCATACCATTTTAGTTTATCAATATCGGACCACCTCAATCCTGACAAGCAAGAAACCAAGAATGCATTTTTTAATTGTAGATACTTACAGTAAGTACGAGCTAATTTCTCTAATTCATCCATCGTTAAATATTCACGATTAGATTCTGCCATTTCAAAAGACTTCGCAGCTTTTCGTAGGTCTTTGTCTAAAAAATTTTCTTCGAATGCCCGGCGTAAACAAGCTTTAAATTTGTTGTAATATGTATGTTTGGTGTTCTGAGATAAACGAGTATGGGATTTTGTTTCAGCGGTTTGATCCAAATACCTCCTAAAACCTCTAACAAAATCCTCATTTACGTCTTCAAATGTATAATGGCTAGGACAGTATCGTTCTAAATGTAATCCGGCAGCATCCCAGTTGTCATAGTTACCTTTACTCTCGAATCTTTCTTCTTTGAGCTTCGTATAGTACTCAAGGAAGTTTGTATTTTTCTTTCTAGTGTTTGCGATTTTATACTTCCCTTGAAGATGTTCCGACTTTCGAATAGATAGGATATTGTGAGCTAACTCTAGATTTTCTTTATTTTGATTTTGAAGCTTTCTTTCCTTCGAACTGTGATCTAGATAGAGGTTAAGATATTCAAATGATCTTCTATGTTTTCTCTTTCCAGATTCATCTATAAGAGACCCGTTATAGTATTCAATAAATAAGCTCTCTCTAGAATTTTTAAGTTTTTTACCTTTAAGCGTAATCTTCATATTAAGTGTACTTTGTACACCTTATGGATAATTATCCAATAGTAGATGTACTAATGAGGTACTAAATGTAGTACCATCATTAAACATACACAACTAAAGTTATAAATAATTATCTGTAAATCAGTTGTTTGTTCGTTTTAATGCTGCTTTGATTCTTGTTGTTTCCCCTCTTTACTTCCCAATACAAAACTGACTAAAAATATTCCCCAGTAATTCATCATTAGTAATTTCTCCAGTAATCAATCCCAAAGATTCTGCTGTTGCTTTAATGTCGATAGCTAGAAACTCACTGGAAATATCGTTCTCGATTCCTTGCTGTACTTCTAGTAATGAACTATATGCTTTTTGTAAAGCATCATAATGTCTCGCATTACTCACGATACTATCATCTGCGCTCAGGGCGCCGCTCTGGAAACTGGCGACGAGGGCATCTTTCATTTCTTCCACACCAGTGCCCAGTTTAGCGCTTAGTGATATCACTATAGTTTCTGGCGAGCGTTTATGGATCTGCTTGGTGATTTCTGCATGTTCAAGTCCCGTGATCTCATCTAATTTATTCAATACAACAATCACAGGTTTGTCTGGAAATTTCTCTTTTAGTATCTGGATACGCATCAAACAATCAGCGATTGGGTTAATGGATTTTAACTGGGTAGCATCCAGTAGATACAAAATCAATCTAGATTGCTCTGCTTTTGAATAGCTGCGCTGGATCCCCATGGATTCAATGGTATCCGTCGTCTCGCGTATTCCTGCGGTATCAATAAACCTAAAACGGATTCCCTTAATATTAATCTCGTCTTCTATACTGTCGCGCGTGGTACCTGCAATCTCACTTACAATCGCTTTTTCCTCATTCAATAAGGAATTAAGAAGGGTGGATTTGCCCACGTTAGGCTCACCTACAATCGCAATCGGAATTCCAGATTTAAGAACATTTCCTAAAGCGAAGGAGTCAATCAGTTTCCGCAGTGTTTGTTGGCTTTCTGAAAGCAACCTTTTAAGATCATCCCGATTTGCAAACTCCACATCCTCTTCACCGAAATCCAATTCCAGCTCAATCATACTTGCAAAATTGAGCAGCTGTTTTCTCAAATCCTGCAGCTCTGTAGAGAAACCACCGCGCATTTGTTGTAATGCGATTTGATGTGCAGTTTGACTTTCACTAGCGATGAGGTCTGCGACTGCTTCGGCCTGAGAAAGATCCATTTTCGCATTTAAAAATGCCTGTAAGGTAAACTCTCCAGCTTGCGCCATACGAGCGCCTTTGCGCAAGCACAACCCTATAATTTCTTGTTGTATATAAATAGACCCATGACATGAAATCTCTACCACATCCTCGCCGGTGTAAGATCTGGGCTCATTAAACCTTGTTAATAGAACTTGATCCACAATTCTATCTCCATCATAAACGTGTCCCAGTGTCACCGTATTTGCTTTTAATCGTGCATAATTCTGTGGAGATGGTTTTGATTTTGCTTCGAGATTGACCTCATCCTTCTGATGAATGACAGGCATAAATATAGCAGCGGCAATAGTATGAGAATCAGAGCCAGATAAGCGAATTACGGCAATAGCTCCTGATCCTGCGGGTGTTGCGAGTGCAACGATGGTATCATTTTTAAACATATTCAAAGGTACATCATGAACTTTAAATCCCGCTTATGCATCCTAGAACTGTGAAGCAATACTAGGGTAAACTCTTTCAATATCGCTGTAGTGCGCTTATCTTTAAAGACCTAAAAATGCCAACTATGAAGAATTTAAGAATTGTTGCAGCAGCTTTTGTGATGTTCGCTTTCGCGAAAGCGTACTCTCAAGAAAATCTGACCTATCAGCAACCATCAGAAGAAATTATGAAGCTTGTGGACTATGACCGCCCTCCCACAGCGCTCATTGATAATGAAGCCAATAATATGGTGTTGCTATACCGTGACACCTATAAATCCATCGAGGATCTTTCTGAAGAGGAATTGCGTCTGGGAGGTTTGCGCATCAATCCAAAAACGAACATAGGAAGTCGCACCACATTTTATGATAAGATCGCAGTACAAAAAGTGGGTTCTAAGGAAATGCGCCCAGTTACTGGATTGCCTGCAAATCCTAAGTTGGCAAATATAAACTGGTCGCCAGACGACTCCATGATTGCGATGACCCATACCACTACAAATGGTACTGAAGTCTGGGTTCTCGATGTGGAAAATGCAACAGCTACTAAACTGACGGATGCCACAGTAAATGCTAATATGGGGAATCCGCTAGACTGGTTTAAGGATGGGAAATCATTATTAGTTAAAATGCTATCAGACGACCGTCAACCTTTAGTGGATACCAGTGTTGAGGTTCCTACCGGACCGACCATCTCTACCAGTGATGGATCTAAAGCCCAAAACAGAACCTATCAGGATCTTCTAAAAAACCCATCTGACGAGCATAATTTTGAGCAGTTAGCATTAAGCAAGTTGGTTAAGGTTAATCTCGATGGCACCGCGTCAAACTATTTATCTGGAGCTATGTATACAGGAGTTTCTATGTCGCCAGACGGTTCCCACGTGATGATTTCAAAGTTACAAAAGCCTTTCTCTTACATTGTAACTTACGGTAGGTTTCCAGAACAATCTTACGTTTACACTAGCGCTGGAAAATTAGTCGCTCAAGTAAATGATGTACCATTAATTGAAGAAATGCCACAAGGTTTTATGGCAGAGCGAGAAGGAAAACGCAACTTGTCATGGAGGGCAGACAAGCCTCACACTTTAATGTTTGCAACAGCACTTGATAAGGGAGATCCAGAAATAGATGTTCCTTTTAGAGACGCCGTGTATTCTTGGGAAGCACCTTTCAATGAGGGAACTCAAACCGAGTTGCTAAAAACGAAAGACCGTTTTTCAGGAATAACATTTGGAGATAATAATACCGCTATTGCTAATGATTACTGGTGGAACACCAGAAACACGAGAACTTATGTTTTTGATCCCAGCGATGCATCTATAAAGCCAAAAGTAATTTTTGATCGCAGTTATCAAGATGTATATTCTGATCCTGGAAGTTTTGTGACTGAGGAAAATGAGTACGGAAGAAGTATATTGAAACTAGATGGAGATAACGCATTCCTGATGGGAGATGGTTTTTCTGATAAGGGACAATTTCCATTTATTGATAAAATGAATTTAGAAACAGTTTCCACAAAACGCGTTTATGAATCGGCTTATACGGATAAGAAAGAAACGCTTGTGGAAGCGCTTGATATGGATAAAGGAACCGTTTTGGTTCGTGTGGAAGGTCCCACAGAGTTCCCAAATTATTATATCCGGAATATCAATAAAAAGAACAAGTTAGATCAAATCAGCTTTTTTGAAAATCCGTTTTCAGGACTGCAGAACGTTCATAAGGAGTTAATTACCTACAAACGTGATGACGGTGTTGATTTGAGTGCCACTTTATACCTGCCACCAAATTACGATAAGAAGAAAAAGGAAAAATTACCAATGTTAGTCTGGGCATATCCACGCGAATTCAAAGATGCAAGTAGTGCTGGTCAGAACACTCAAAACCCTAATGAATTCATTTACCCTAGCTATGGTAGTTTTGTTTATTGGGTAATGAAAGGATATGCAGTATTAGACGATGCAGCGTTTCCTATAATAGGAGAAGGTGATACAGAGCCTAATGATACATTTATCAAACAGTTAGTGGCTAACGGTAAGGCTGCCATTGATGCGGTTGATGATATGGGGTATATCGATAGAAATAGAGTAGGAGTAGGAGGGCACAGTTATGGTGCGTTTATGACCGCAAACTTGCTGGCACACTCTGATTTATTTGCTGCAGGAATCGCAAGGTCTGGAGCTTATAATAGAACCTTAACACCTTTTGGTTTTCAAAGCGAAGAGCGCAATTACTGGGAAGCCCCAGAAGTTTACAACACCATGTCTCCGTTTATGAATGCCGAAAAAATAAATGAACCCATTCTATTAGTTCACGGTCAAGCAGACAACAACAGTGGCACATACCCGTTACAAAGTGAGCGTTACTTCAACGCACTTAAAGGTTTAGGAGCAACTTCAAGACTGGTAATGTTACCTAAGGAAAGTCATGGTTATGCTGCCAAAGAATCTATTCTGCATGTACTGTGGGAGCAAGATCAGTGGCTGGATAAGTATGTAAAGAACAAACCTAAAAAGAATGAGATGACTCAAGATACTAAAATAAAAGGCTAAGTTGTTCCTTCAAATTATTATCAAAAGCGATTCTGAAAGGAATCGCTTTTTTTGTGGTGGGATTTTGAAACTCCACATACTGAATTGTCGAAGATCCACAAATTGAGGAACGAGGATGAGCTAAAAGAATTCAGTAAAACAAATTCTTTGATTTATTAATTATCTGGTTCGAGCAAAAGTCTAGTATGAGCGAGTCGCTCCACAGAGTGTTACTTTCAAATCGCAACTAATCATTTCTCGACTATCGCTCGAAACAGGATACAACATCTGTTTTTCTTTAGTAGAAACGGTTCGAGCAACTCTTGAGAATGAACAAGTCGCTCTTTAGTGTATACTTTAAAATTGCAACTACCCTTTTCTCGACTCTCGCTCGAAACCGGATACGATATTTTGTTTTACTAAATACAGCCGGTTCGAGCGAAAGTTGAACGAGTCGCTTTTACAAATGATCAACACCTATAGAAATCTGCACAGCAATTTTGTAGCGAAAATTGAAGCGGTTGAAGTGTTAAGAAAAAAATGTAGATCAATAAGCGATGAGCTGTAATCTGCTCAAATTTTTAAAAAACAGAATTTTGATGTTACCAAAAGTTTTTTCTTTTCCTTTAATGCAGGCCTTGATAATTTTAGACAGGTGTGTAACGTCCTAGCCTTTTTGGTCCAAGAAAAAAAATAATCTTAAACTTTAACTTGAAACAGGATATGAACCCTAAACTAATAAAGCGCAGCGATAGATAAGCCGGTCAGTCCTCAAGCTATCTTTGTCACTGATATTGTAAACTAATAGAAACAGGTACTGGTAAATCTGATCTCAAATCTTATACTGGTTTTACTAATTGGATTTTGAATTGCACACTTCCTCAGCATATCTTTACAGGATGTACACAAAGGAAGAATCAAAGCAGATACGTCAGGATTTCTGGACGTTTTTCGGTAAGCGTTACCATCGCAAATGGACACTTTATGACACAAAAATTAGAGATGTCAACCTCAAGTTTTCTATGGAATCTACAAGAGCAATCGTATCCATCGATATGGAACATGATGACGATCTAATCAGACAATACTACTTTGAAAAATTGATTAGTTTAAAGTCTGTTTTAAAAGATGCGGTCTCTACCGAGGTTATTTTTGATGATTGCTATGAGTTGGAATCAGGCAAAGTTATTTCACGAGTGTACATCTACAAAGAACTGGTCAAAATCACTAGAAAAACCGATTGGCCAGAAACCTACGCGTTTTTCCATGAGAACATGGACAAGTTGGAATCCTTCTTTTGGGAATACAAAGATTATATCGAGGACTAAAAGATATCCCCTATTGACAAGCGATTAAATGATGAGCGACCATTGACAAATGATTTCTCCTGTTTTCTGCGGCAACTTTCATGACAAGAGAGATAAGACATTTTATTAAGGTTATTTTGAATAATACCTCAGTTAATTCTGTTCCGATAACTTCAGTCTTATGTCCTAAGTCAGCAAGGTAAGAGCGTAGCGATTACCACGCCTGTCTTTCGTCAATGACTTTATTTCGAAATTTTGTAATGTAATAATGATAATTTTATTTTAGCTCACAGCTCACAGCTCACAGCTCACAGCTCACAGCTCAAAATTGACCACTAATTACTATTTACTTTTCTTCAAATGTTTAATAGTTCGCATTATGAGTTTCAGTCCTTCTGGATACATAGCTTTAAATTTTTCAAAAAGTGCTGGAATCTCGTCTAGTTCTTCCTTGCGTTTTGCTCGATCTTCAATTTCTTGCAGTAATAAGGTTTCCTCCTCCATTCCTATCATGCGATAACTACTCTTCACCTTGTGAGCCAGCAATCCTGAGGCGTAAAAATCATTGATATCCATTTTATTTTGGAGATCATCATAATCATTGGGAACCTCTATCATAAACATCTCAAGCACTGCGATAAAAGTATCCGGATCATCACCGAAGGACTCTCTCAACTGCTCTAGTTCTAAAATGTCGTTTTTACTCATAGTCGTAATCTTTAATAAGTTATCCCAGCCATCCATCACGATCGAGACTGCGGTATTGAATTGCTTCAGCGATATGTGTTCCTGTAACGATGTCACTTGCTTCTAAGTCTGCAATAGTACGAGAAACCTTTAAAATTCTATCATAGGCACGAGCACTTAAATTTAGTCGTTCCATAGCACTTTTCAACAATTCTTTGCTCGCATCGTCTAGTGCACAATATTTTCGTATTTCCTTTGTGCCCATTTGTGCGTTATAATGGGTTTTTTCGCTTTCGCGAAAGCGTTCTGTTTGAAGGTCTCGTGCTGCAGTCACACGTTTCCTAATTACATTTGACTTTTCTGCAAGACGTTCTTCTGTTAGTTTTTCAAAAGGTACCGGTGTTACTTCAATATGTATATCAATCCTGTCCAGTAATGGCCCAGAAACCTTGCTTAAATATCGTTGCATTTCCGCTGGACTGCTTTGAACTGGTGCATTGGGATCGTTGAAATAGCCACTGGGACTGGGATTCATACTGGCAACCAGCATGAAACTAGATGGATAGGTAATGGTGAATTTTGCACGAGAAATGGTGACCTCGCGATCCTCTAGAGGCTGTCGCATCACTTCCAAAACACCACGTTTAAATTCGGGCAACTCATCGAGAAATAAAACCCCATTGTGACTGAGCGAGATCTCACCCGGTTGCGGATAAGCACCGCCGCCGACCAAGGCAACATCGCTTATAGTGTGATGCGGACTGCGGAAAGGTCGCTGTGCCATAAGTCCAGCCTTTTCGAGCGTTCGACCCGCGACGCTGTGGATCTTTGTGGTTTCTAGCGCTTCTTGCAATGTCATGGGCGGTAGGATGGAAGGAAGTCTTTTTGCCAGCATAGTTTTACCAGATCCTGGTGGTCCTATCAAAATGATATTGTGACCGCCGGCAGCGGCAATTTCCATACATCGTTTTATAGACTCTTGTCCTTTGACATCAGAAAAATCAAATTCAGGATGTTCTAGAGCTTGAAAAAATTCATCTCTGGTATCAACAATGGTTTCTTCCAGCTCTTTTCCGTCGTTGAAAAATTCAATCACTTGCGAGATATTATCAACTCCATAAACACATAGATTATCTACAATACCCGCTTCACGCGCGTTCTGACTGGGAAGAATAAACCCTTTAAATCCCTCTTCTCGAGCCTTTATAGCAATAGGTAATGCTCCTTTAATAGGTTGTAGGGTTCCGTCTAAAGAAACTTCTCCCATGATCACATAGTTCTCAAGCTCATCAGCTTTTATAAGATTAGCAGAAACCATGATTCCTATGGCAATGGGAAGGTCATAAGCACTACCTTCCTTACGTAAATCTGCAGGTGAAAGATTGATAATGAGTTTTTTACCAGGCATTTTATAGCCTACGTTTGATAAAGCAGCGGCAATTCTAAAAGAACTTTCACTTATAGCTTTATCTGGAAGTCCTACCAGGTGATAGCCTATTCCTGTCGCCGCGTTTACTTCAACTGTAATTGTTTGAGCTTCAACACCAAAAACGGCACTACCATAGACTTTAGTCAACATTCTTAATTTGTTTTGATTAAATGTAAGTTAAAAAGGAGAGAGTAGCGGTGTTCTCTTCATTAATAGGTTGTACGGTCCCTTTCCCACGATTTTAGTCTAGATTGTAGAAGTTGATAATTCTACTTGAATTTTTAACAGGTGACCTGTTTAAAAGATTAAAGTGTTGTGAAACAATTATTTATAATTTTAAAGTTTGTACATTTTTATTATCTAATTGATAATCTGCTTATATTTAAATGATATTTATATGATTTAACTTGACCCAACCTAACTTCAAGATCATCATCCTCATAAACCTTATGGTTTTTACCCTAGGAAATTTTATCATGTATGTAACTTTCAAAGATGGCTCTAGACTTGATTTAATGAATGTCATTTTTGGTTCAGCAATTTTTAGTGTGTGTCATTTCATTGTTTGTATTAATACAGGCCTAATCTCTAGATTGCGTTTACACGTGGCGTTTGAGAGTTGCGCGTGGTTTTGGTCTACAACTATGGTTTCATTTCTGAGCCTCATTTATTTGTTTTTACTAAATTATTTGGGTTGATTTACAAAATAATCGTTTTTGCGCTAGCCCAATTGCGCCATTGCAAGGCACAGTTTCATAGAATTTTCATGTTATACAATCTAAATTATTCATGACGGTGGTGACATCTGTTTCCGGAATATGAAAATAAGCTGACTTGGATTCAGTTTTATTTATGAAAAGATCCATTGATTCTTAATAATTTCGCTTTCGCGAAAGCGAGGACCACCTTATCTTTAAAACATGCATACACTACTTCAAAAGATTCAACAAAGACGTTCCATTTTTCCAAAGGATTATACGGGAGGTGAAATTAAGACTGCGGATATGGATCAAATTCTGGAAGCAGGCCGATGGGCGCCCACACACAAAAAAACACAGCCCTGGAAATATAAAGTAGTTCAAGGCGATGGCTTACAAAGGTTGGGCGATTTTATGACAGCGCAATATGTCAAAGATTCTGGAAAACCAGAGAGCTTCAAATCCAGAAAACTAGCTGAGAAAATGCAACAGTCATCTGCGGTAATTTTGATATTTATGAGCCGGCAGCCCAAGGAATCTATTCCAGAATGGGAAGAAATTGCAGCGGTTTCCATGAGTGTTCAAAACATGTGGTTAACGGCACACGATCTGGGCTACGGCTGCTACTGGAGCTCACCTAAATCCTTTGCAAAAATGTCAGATTTCAATGATATTAATGTCGATAGCAATGATCAATTCCTAGGTTTCCTATACATGGGAACGGTAGATTCACAGCCTAAAGAACTTCCTGAACGTAAATCACCGGCTGATTTTGTAGAGTTTATTAATTAAGCCAGGCTTGTTGTATAGTTCATGCTTCGCTCAATTTTATTTGAAATCTTGCCGTTTTACATACTGATTACCAAAAAGTTAATGATTTATTTTTTCATGAATATTAATTGTATTTTTGCAAAATAATTAAATACTGTTATTTGAAAAATTTTGAAGCCTTAGGGCTCTCACAGCCGTTACTAGACGGCCTCGCTGAAATGGGTTTTGAAAACCCAACTGAGATTCAGCAACAGTCCATTCCCCTTTTATTGCAACATCACAAAGACTTTATAGGTCTAGCGCAAACCGGTACGGGAAAAACTGCTGCTTTTGGTTTACCCTTATTGGATCTTATAGATATTAATTCAAAAGAAACGCAAGCGTTGATTTTGGCACCTACTCGTGAACTGGCCCAGCAAATCTGTGGTCAGATGGAACAAATGTCCTCTAAACTGGGCAAAGTAAATGTTGTTCCTGTTTTTGGTGGTGCTAATATTATGAACCAGATACGTGATATACGTCGTGGTGCTCAAATTGTCGTGGCAACGCCGGGACGTTTGATGGATCTTATGAAACGTAAGGAAGTGAATCTGAATTCTCTTAAATATATGGTTCTCGATGAAGCAGATGAAATGCTTAACATGGGATTCAAGGAGGATATTGATTTTATTCTTTCTAAAAGTGATGGCGGTCGTAAAATCTGGTTATTCTCTGCTACTATGGCAAGAGAGATCAAACGTATTGTTGACACTTACATGGTCGATCCAGAAGAGGTACGCATTAACCAAGAAAACATAGTAAACACAAATATTGAACATAAATCTGTTCAATTGAAGGCATCTGATAAGATTGAGGCTTTACGTCGCTATCTTGATTATGATGCAGACATGTTCGGTGTTGTGTTTTGTCGCACGAAGCGTGATACACAACAAGTTGCAGATGAGTTGAATAACAATGGTTATGCAACGGAAGCTTTACACGGTGATATGTCTCAGGCGCAACGCGACTCGGCCATGAAGCGATTCCGCAACAAGAACTTAAAATTATTGATCGCAACAGATGTTGCTGCTCGTGGTATAGATGTAGATGACATTACACACGTAATTCACTTTGCATTACCAGACGATCCAGAATTTTACGCCCACCGTTCAGGTCGTACTGCTCGAGCTGGAAAAACGGGAGTTTCTCTAGCATTGATCACAAAAGGAGACGTTAGAAAACTAAAATACATAGCCAGCAAGCTTGGAATTAGCTTTGAGGCTGGTGAAGTTCCTGCCTTAGAGGCAATCACAGAAAAGCGTATCGCAAGATGGTCTGAGAATCTTAAGCAACAAGAAGTTAGTCCTAAGATTAGTGAAGAATTGATGTCGAGCGTTATTGAGCAATTTGAAGAACTTTCTAAGGAAGATTTAATAGGAAGACTTCTTACTAAAGAATTCAACAGCATCTACAAGCGCAATTCCATTAAAGATGTTAATGACCGTTCTAAGAGTCGTGACGATGGTCGCGAGGAACGTGGCGGTCGTCGTGAGCGTGGTCGTACTAATGATCGAGGTAAGGAAGAAGGAATGAAAACCTACTTCATTAATCTAGGACGTAAAGATAACATCAATAAAGGCGCTCTTTTAGGCTACGTATGTGATGTTACAGGAATTAGTGGGAATGATATAGGACGTATTGTTCTTGATGGAGCACATTCTTTTATGGATGTTAAGGAAGAAGTTGCGTCACAGATGTTAAAGGTGAACGGAACACAGCGCGATGGTCGTGAATTGAGAGTTGATGAGCATCACGGGAAAGTTACAGAATCTAGAGATGGCGGCGAGAGAAGCGGTGGTTTCAAAGGAAGACGTAATGATTCTGGAGGCGGTTATAAAGGTCGCAAATCAGATGGTGATTCAGGTGGCGGTTACAAAGGTCGTCGATCTGATAGTGATTCCTCATCAGCACCACGTTCTGGAGGGTTTAAAGGTAGAAGTACAAAATCAACAGACAGCTCATCGTCAAAGGATCGCTCTTCTTCATCAAAATCTGATAAAGGTGGGTCTGGAAGATCTAAGTTTTTTGGTAAGAAATGGGACTAATTTAATGTCGAGTTACAAGCTCAGCTAATTAGAAGTCATTTTATTATATTTAATTCCCGTTCAAATCTGATTTGAACGGGAATTTTTTGTTTTAGAAATATGATTATAATTCGTTAATGCACGATTTTAATAAAAACAATCATACTTATTTGCAACAGATGAATCCCAAAAAAAAATATCAAAATTCTCAAACGATCTTGACTTCAGTTTTGTATTGAACTTCAACCTTCTATTCAGTAATTATAACATGGGACTTAATTAACTACGATGGTTTTTACCGTAGTTCCCAGCTTTGTCTTTATCTGTAAAAGATAGATTCCCGCAATAAGTTTGTGCTCGATTTTTATATCGTGAGACAGGATTTGATGTAAAACGAGCTTTCCTTGTGCATCATAAATTTTAATATCTGTAGGATCAATAATATGAGCAAATTGTAAAAAATCTGTAGACGGATTCGGGAATACAATTATCCTACTGTTTTTCTGATCTTCAATGGAAAGCGTATAGGTTTCTCCCGCTTTATTACCCCATATAAACTCCGCGAGCTCTGGATCATCAATAAAAGGGTTCCTATTGCGTTGCCATTCATAAATGACATTATTCCTGTTCATTTCAAAATCATCGGGTGGGTCTTGACGATGCCATTCTAATAATGTTTCCAGATCACCTATCAATCCTAGCTTTGGATCTGGATCCCCATTCACCACTTGCAGTCCATTATAACGTAGCGTCATATAGAAAACAGATCGTGCCACATCACCATGCCAGCTTCCCTGACTGTCTTCTGGACCGTCATATTGAGTTGAACCTAATCCAAAGTTTTTGTTACTCCTACTCGAGTTTGTCCTGGAATCAGCGGCTCTTAAATGGTGTGCATCACTATTACCGTGTCTTAAACTATCGACACTAGTTTCTACCCACACATCTATTCCATCAGCGATCTCGTCTTCTTCGATATCAAAGTAGCCACCTCGAGATCTAGGGAAAACATGTTCTCTGTTCCATTTGTCTTTAGAAATACTGCTATTTTGAAATTTTACATCCCGTCGCTCTTTTTCATTGTAGAGCAGCCATACTTTGTTGGAATTCGCTGGACTGGCGTCCGCATCTTTTAAAATGGTGGTTATGTCAGCATAAGTATGTTCTCTGACCACTCCAGTTTCTGCAATTATGATAGTTATGGCTTTCTCTAATTCTGGTGATGCAAGGTTATTCAATGAAATATAATATTCTTTAGGCTGCGTGCTTTCAACAATTCCAAATGTAGGTGCTAGCGGATTCCCATAACTGGCGACCTTAAAATCGTTATCAATTACTAGATATTCAACTTTGTCTTTCAATCTTTTATACCCTGTGGGTAAATTATTTCCCAGATTCACTCTTAAAGATTCATCGCCTTCATCGACAATATCATCTGTAATATTAAAATCGAGTTGTTGTGTAGATTCTCCTGCAGCAATAAAAATACTTGTGGTTCCCGTGAAATCTGCGGTATTAAAACCCTCATTCTTTAAATCAAAATTTACATAAAGGTTTTGTGGGGCAGCTTTTGTAAGCGTAAACGTCAAACTAAATAAATCACCCTCATTTAAATCTCCCATAGGATTTATTGAAAAATCCAGCCCTATGTAACTCGGTTCCGTGGCGTCGTTTAATGAGTGTGGAGTAGGCTTTTTAGAAACGTATGTCCCATCTGGTTTGAGTTGTAATGAATTGGTGTTGTTTGGCGATCCTTCATTATATTGAACTGTTTCACCTAGAAGATCTAATAAATCTGTAGCGTCGTCGTCATTAGTTCCATAAACCAAGGCATCAATGAGATTATTTTGGTTTGCAAATGTAAATTCCGGAAAATCGCTGGGCTCACCTAGATAAATGGCTACCGCATCACCACCGTTTTGAAAGGTGTTTCCATCTTTCATTAATAATCGATCTACTGCTGGACTCACTTTTGAACTGCCTAAAACGACAAGTCCATTACTATCAGTGGTCAATCCATCCAGATCTTCCACATAGTAACTGCGACCCATTCCCGTTGTATAAGACCCAGAGCCGTTGAATAGAACCATAATGTATCCATCTAAAGATTCAAACGGAGATTGCGTTTTTAACTCTATAAACTCCTCAAAATCTGTGCTGGGCGTATCTGCATCTAGTTCGTTTATAATTACTTGGGAGTTCGCTTTCGCGAAAGCGAAAAAAACAATCATAATACTGCATAAAATTCGTTTCATGATTATTTTTTATCGAGATTCATAAAAGTAGACTTCTCACAAGGGATGAAACAAATCTGACCGTTTATTATAAAAACTTTCTATCAGAGCACCACTTTATAGGATTCTATCTGCGTATGTTTGATTATGACTTCAGATCGATCCACGCATTTCTATAGTGATCTACATACATACACCGGTTCTCTACAGAAAATTTATAAAGATCCGAATCATTTTTGTGCGGTTCCTGAAAACTGGAACATCGTTGTTACAGATGTTGAAAACTCAACTATTGCGGTGCGTGATGGAAAACAGCAAGAAGTAAATCTGGCCGCAACTGGCAGTATCGTTGCCTGTTTGAACATTTCTAGAAAAGCGGGAGTAGAGATTCCGTTTTTTTTTGGTGGTGATGGCGCCACGTTATTAATTCCAGATCTAATATTAAAGGATTGTTTGCATGCTTTGAAACTGCATCAAGAACGTTGTTATACGTCCTTTGGATTTTTTCTGCGAGTAGGTTACCGTATGGTTAGTTCTATGATTGAAAAAGGTTGCCAACTCCATATTTCTAAATTCAAAAGGAATGCATTCCACGTCATGCCTCTCATTCAAGGTGATGCGTTACAAAGAGCCGAAAAAGAGATAAAAGCAGAGGAACCCCAGGATCTGGGATTGACAGAGTTGAAAACACAACTTCTTAATCTGGAGGGAATGGAATGTAAATGGGATAAAATAGAACCTCCACAAGAAAGGAATGAGATTATATCGCTGATTATTAATTGCACAGATATTTCACAGCAGCATACAATATATGCCGCTATTTTAAATGAAATGGATAACATTTATGGGGAAGATGAAATTAGAAACCCAGTTTCCTTAAAGCGTTTGAAAATGGTGAACAGTTTAAGCCAACTCAAAAACGAGGTAAAAGTAAAATATGCGAAGTCTGGATTAAGGCAATTGTTAAGTGCCGCTGCACGGACCTTATTTGGCAAGTTTTATATTCATTTAACCGAAAAGGGTCGCAATTATCTTAACGAATTAATTCAATTAACAGAAGTGTTGTTGCTTGATGGATCTATAAATACTGTTATTACCGGGAATAAAAATCAACGTCATCAGCTTTTTGAAATGCTAGATCATATGGAGCGTAATCTTCAAATAAACTATGGGTTCTATGCCAGTGAAAAGAGTGTATTATCTTGTTATGTAACCGCGCTGGATGATTATCACATTCATTTCCTAGATGGAGAGAATGGTGGCTACACGCAGGCCAGTAAGGTTTTAAAGAAAAAATTAGCTTTGATTAATTCACGAGGTTCATATTAGCCAACTCGTGATTTTAGGAAAATAAACAAAGTTTACAATTACTGGAAATTAAGATATGATCGTATTTTAAAGACCTATTTTTTTATGGTTTTGTTTCTAAAATTTTTTTTCTGCGACGTTTAAAAATGTGATTTTTTTTTATGAAAGGTATTTCGTTTTTCTTACTTAAGTGCTGCTTTTTTTTATTCAGAAGATATAGTAAACCCATAATTTTACCGGACTGTCAACGGTAGCTCAATTACAGTGAGAATACCCGTGTAAATAATAGAGCCGCCTTTCTCAAGACGGCTCTATCTTAAAACTCTAGGAGATTTCATGAAAGCATTTACTCTGTTCCTAGAACTTCTGTTTTTTAATAATAAGTATATCGACGGACTTTGGCGATGTATTTTGCAAGACGTATTACCTGATGGCTGTAACCATACTCATTGTCGTACCAGACATAAAGGACCACTTTTTTTCCGTCCGGACTAACGATGGTAGCATTTGAGTCATAAATGGAAGGAGCGTTAGAACCCACGATATCTGTAGACACTAGCTCGTTATCAATGCTGTATTTGATTTGCTCTACTAAATCACCTTCCAATGCATATTTTTTCATGGTGGAATTCAGCGCATCAATACTGGTAGAATTTTCTAGCTCGAGATTTAAAATTGCCAGTGATCCATTAGGAACTGGAACTCGTATAGCATTTGATGTCAACTTTCCTTCAAAAGATGGAAGTGCCTTACTTACAGCTTTTCCTGCTCCTGTTTCTGTAATAACCATATTTAAAGCTGCAGCACGACCACGACGGTACTTGCTGTGCATATTATCAACTAAATTTTGATCATTTGTATAAGCATGGATGGTCTCTAAATGGCCACTCACCACTCCAAAACTATCTTCTACCGCTTTCAAAACTGGCGTTATGGCATTTGTGGTACAACTCGCTGCTGAGAATATATCCACAAGATCAGGATCATGTTCTTTATGGTTGACGCCATGAACGATATTAGGAATTCCCTTTCCTGGTGCCGTCAAAAGTACTTTATGTGCACCTGGCGCTTTTAAATGTCTTTTCAAGGCCTCGTCATCTCTGAAAGCACCTGTATTATCAATAATCAGGGCATTGTGGATACCGTAGCTGGTATAATCAATGTCTTCAGGAGCGTTTGCGCTGATCATCTTTACCGTAGTACCATTTATAATTAGGGATTCTTGTTCTAAATCATAACCTACTGTTCCAGCAAAATCTCCATGTACAGAGTCTTGATGTAGGAGCGAGGCTCTTTTTTCCAAAACACTTTCTGTAATTGCACCACGAGTCACAATAGCTCGCAGGCGCAGCTGACTTCCTTTTCCAGCCTTAGACATCAATTCCCTCGCCAGCAATCTACCAATACGTCCGAAACCATATAAAACTACATCTTTAGGAACGATGTTGTCGGAAGATTTAGCGTCGCTTAGTTTTTTAGAAACAAAAGCTGTCGCTTCCTGCAATTCATTATCTTCTAAATGGTATTCATAAGTCAATTTCCCTATATCCAACTTAGATGGAGGTAAATCCAGCGAAAGAATGGCTTGTGCAATTTCTACACTATCAAAAATAGAAATAGGCTTTTGAACGAAGGCACCAGCATATTCATGTAAATTGATGATTTCACTTACATTGCGATCGATCAACTGATTTCTAAACAGCACTAATTCTATGGACTTATCATACCATAAGTCGCTAACGACTTTAATAAAAGCAACCGCTGCGCGCCTGCGATCTGTTTGAAATGCAAGTTCCTTTTCGTAGGTATCTACCTGGCTCATTTTTTAATTATTTAGCTTTTGCAAAAATAGGCTACTCCATCGTTTTCGTAAAATATGGAAGTGCTTTTTTATGAAGTAATTAAAGGTAATGAAGCGTTTTTTGGTAAAGGATGTGTAGACTTTCAAAAAGCCGATTCTAGTATAAAAATAAACCCAATGTAAAACGCTTGCGTTTTACATTGGGTTTATTTTTCAGTATCACGTATTAACTTCACCTAACAGGAAAGAAGGAGTCTTAATTCCGTAGTATGAATATGGTAAGATCTAATCGGCAATAAGCCTCAAGCGCTCCACTTCGCCTTTAGTGTTCTTCAATTCTACTATGACGCTTTCGTTCGCAGATATTTTCTGCATGAGACTGCGCACATCTTCCACATTTCTAACTCCTCTATCATTAATTTTTGTAATAACATAACCACTCATATCATACCTGGCTAGATTGCCATTCGTTTTTACGATGCGCACACCACTACTTACCTTAAATAAGCGTTTTTCAGAAGAATCTAAATCTCTAAGATCCATTTCAAGTGCTGGAAAGGTTACCGTAGAATTTTTGGTAATCTCAATGGAAAGTGATTTTTCAGTTCCCTCGCGTAAAATAGTTGCCGTGACCAGATCGCCTGGATTTTTACTTCCTATGTACCCAGTAAGTTCAGAAAAAGATTTCATGCGAACACCGTTAATGTCGGTAATGATGTCTCCTTTGCGCAATCCAGCTTTATCGGCGCCACTATCTTTAACAACGTCGCTTATATAAATTCCTTCGCTGCTGCTTAAGCCCATTTCCGTCGCCACGCGACCATTAAGATCAGAGCCAGAAATTCCTAACATTCCCTTCTGTACAAAACCAAATTCCATCAAATCCTGAATAACCTTACGAGCATTATTAGATGGAACTGCAAACGAGTACCCAGCAAAAGATCCAGTAGGTGACTGTATCGCAGTATTGATTCCTACTAATTCGCCACGAGTGTTCACTAGCGCTCCACCAGAATTGCCAGGATTCACGGCAGCATCAGTTTGTATAAAACTTTGTGGTGTGGCATCGCGGACATCAAGATCCCTGCCTTTGGCACTAATGATTCCCGCAGTAACCGTACTTGTCAAATTAAACGGGTTTCCTACAGCAAGAACCCATTCTCCTATTTTGAGCTGGTCAGAATCGCCAAAAGCTACAAATGGCAAATCACCATCAGCATCAATTTTCAATAATGCAATGTCTGAGGAAGGTTCTGTTCCTATAAGCTTCGCTTTGTAGGTCCGGTTGTCGTTTAACGTAACTTCTAGAGCTCGTGAATTATCAATGACGTGATTATTAGTGACGATGTAGCCATCTTTGGTAATAATAACACCACTACCAGATCCTACTGCTTGACGCAGTGGCACACGTCCTTGCATTAAATCGCGCATGGAAGGATTTCCCCTAGATACCGTTAAATTCTTAACGTGAACAACCGCGTGTACGGTCTTTTCTGCTGCCTCTGTAAAATCGACACCAGTTATGGAGGTACTGCCTTCATAGCTTACAGGTGTTGCAGGAGTAAAAGATTCTGTAGCAACGGTTAGTTGGGATTCGGGTTGGTCTTCAATAAAGACCTTGTAAGATCCCAATACGATGGTGCCGCCTAAGACTGCAGCTCCCATGGTTTTAAGTATTGATTTCATAAATTAGGATTTTGTATTTTTAAACTTCTTAAAATAAAATTCATTGTTCATTAGTGGTGCATTAACCCGTATTTAACAAGCGGTAGTTATTTGCGTTACTCTTACATTTGTAGCATGCAAGCGATTCCGTTTTATAAATATCAAGGTACAGGCAACGACTTTATTGTTATTGATGATCGTCAAGAGCAATTCTTCAAAAAAGATACCAAACTTATACAGAGACTCTGTGATCGAAAATTCGGCATCGGTGCTGATGGATTGATACTCCTACGTAACCATAGACTCCATAACTTCACAATGGTTTATTTCAATGCTGATGGAAATCAGAGCAGCATGTGTGGTAACGGTGGACGTTGTATTGTAAGTTTTGCTAAATATCTAGGAATCGTTGCAGATAGTGCCACTTTTGAAGCCATTGATGGTTTGCATGAGGCAAAATTATTTGATAATAATCAAGTAAGTCTTCAAATGAAAAATATGGATTCTCTTCAAATGTTTGACGGCCATGTTTTCATGGACACAGGTTCCCCACATCATGTGGAGCTGACAGATAACGTCGATCATGTAGATGTTTATAGTCAGGGAAGGTATTTGCGCAATGAATTGTATGGAAAAGAAGGAGCTAATATTAATTTTGTCCAGCCAGTGACAGGAACAACCTTTAAGGTTAGAACCTATGAACGCGGTGTAGAAAATGAAACTTTAAGTTGTGGGACTGGTGTCACAGCTGTAGCGCTCGCGATGCATAAAACAGGTCAAACACAAGCTCATGAAGTAACATTAGAAACTCCTGGAGGGAACCTTAAGGTTAGTTTTGAGCCTGTAGCCCAGGGATATAAAAACATCTGGCTTACTGGACCGGCCACACTAGTCTTTAAAGGAATTATTGAAGCATGATTTTACAAACAGATACTTGCAAACTGCGTGCTGTAGATCCTGAAGATCTGGACTACATCTATGAGTTAGAAAATAACCCTGCATTATGGGATGTGGGCCACACATTAACGCCTTATTCAAAATTTACCATAAGAGAGTATCTTGAAAATGCACACCGCGATATTTATGAAGTAAAGCAATTGCGTCTGGCAATCTGTAAAAAAGACGACACCATTGTGGGGGTTGTTGATTTATATGACTTCGATCCATTTCATAAGCGCGCTGGTGTAGGTATTGTGATTCCGCAGGATCTGGATCGTTCTAAAGGTTATGCCAGTGCAGGATTACAAATGATGATTGACTATAGCTTCAATAGGTTGCGATTGCATCAGTTGTATGCAGGAATTGCTGCAGATAATGTAACTAGTAGAAGATTGTTTGAGAAGTTCCGCTTTCGCGAAAGCGGAATAAAATCAGAATGGATTGCTACAAAAGAAGGTTTTACAGATGAAATTATGTACCAACTAATAAATGAATAATTACAAGAAAATTTTACTGGGACTCGTATTGATCGGTCTAGTAGTCATGGCAGTTTTTGCCTACCAAGTTTACGGCACATTTTTCACCGCTAACACAAATTTTGAAACAGAAACCTACGAAATTCTGATTCCTACAGATGCAGATTATGATGTTGCCTTCATGGCAATCGCAGCAAGTGTAAAGGATCGAGATGCTTTCCATGAGACAGCGGTGCGAAAGGGTTACAATGCAAATGTAAAGTCTGGACGTTTTCTTTTAAAGCAAGGAATGTCAAATAATGACATCATCAATGCCGTTCGTTCCAGAAATATACCGCTCAATGTACGATTCAATAATCAAGAGCGATTAGAAGATCTTGCTGGTCGAATTGCCACCCAGATTGAAGCGGACAGCACATCCTTGATGGAAGTAATGCGTGATTCAACCTTTTTGAAAAAGAACGGTTTCACGCAAGAAAATGCTTTGTCAATGTATCTACCTAATCAATATGAGTTTTACTGGAACAGCAGTGCAACCACTTTTAGAGACCGCATGTTTCAGGGATACAAAAGTTTCTGGAATGAATCCAGATTAAAAAAGGCAAAAAAAATTGAGCTGAGTCCCCAACAGGTTTCTGTGCTTGCATCGATAGTTCACAAAGAAACGGCCAAAGTGGATGAGCGTCCTAAAGTTGCGGGAGTTTACATGAACCGTTTAAATACCGGGATGAGGTTGGAAGCAGACCCTACAGTAATTTACTCTAAAAAACTGCTGGATGGCAACTTTGATCAAGTGATAAAGCGAGTTTTGTTTAAGGATCTGGAACTGGATAGCAGGTATAATACTTATAAATATACGGGACTACCGCCTGGACCTATTGTATCTCCAGATTTAAGCGCGATTGATGCCGTTCTTAATTATGAAAAGCACGACTACTTTTTCTTTGTAGCAGATGTGCAAAACTTTGGATACCACAAATTTGCGAAGAATCTTGCCCAACATAACGCAAATGCGGCAGAATATAGAAGATGGATTCAGGCTCAAAATGTAAAGCGATAGTTGAAATCTAACGTTTTCGATCATTTTGATATTTTTCATTTGTAGGAATTTACATCGTTTTTATAATGTTTTCTTAAAGAGTTGTGCCATTTTTAAGTTTTGTCAATGTACTGTTTATCATTGGTGAGCGCATTTTATGGCCACTCAAAATAGCCTAAGTTGCTGTTTAACAAACTTTTGTGCGCTAACATGAACTATGTCGTAAATTTGCACCGCTTTTAGAAAAGAGTGACAGCAACTTTTCGAAATAGGTATCTATGAGAACACACTTTGTAAACTTTCTAGCTTATCCAGTAGTTTTGATCGCAGGATTTTTTGTCTTTAAAAAGGATAACTTGAGTAACGAGAGTATTGCTGAACATCAAATGTCACAAATGACGTTTCTATCCAGCGCTGAACCTATCTTCTATGGTCCACACCAGGAAGATTTCAAAACCTACACCCAGGACTTGAGATTTTATTCTCTTGCCACTTCTAGACCAGATTCGTTCATTTCCTTTAGAGAGGCGCTTGCTTTTAAAGAAAGCCAGGGAAAATACGGTATTGTGAATTCGCTAGGTTATTTGGGCAAGTACCAGTTTGGTATGACGACCCTGCGACATTTTGGGGTTAATGATTCAATGACATTTCTACAGTCTCCGAAATTACAGGAGCGCATTTTTGTAAAGAATTTGCGATACAACCACAATCTTCTAGAAGATTACATTGCTAAGTACGACGGTCAAAAGATAGGCGGTATTCAAGTAACTGAAAGTGGTATTCTAGCTGCAGCGCATTTAAGCGGTGTAGGTGGAGTCAAAAAATATTTAAGAACAAACGGCGCCGGTCGCAGCCGTGACGCTTATGGAAGTTCTGTAAGAGGTTATATGAAAAAGTTTGGGGGCTATGATTTGAGCAAAGTCATCAAGAAGGCATAATCTTTTTTAGTTTATCATTCAAAACCCAGCTTTTTAAGCTGGGTTTTTTTGTGGTTGTGTTTTACGAGGTTAATAAGGTGATTGAGGTATAATGATTCCGTTGTAATTATAGTTTCATGTAACGTATGACCTACTCTTTGAATATTTAAAAGGTTCCCCTTAAACTAAAGTATTTTTTAAGGAGAGACAGTTTTGATACGTTTATAATATTATCTGATAAGAAAAAAATGAACATAAAAATATGTTTAAATGTATTAGGTAATATTCTGATAGGTGATTGACGTCGCGCTAATTCAGAAAATAATAACAGATCTACATTATTCAAACTTTATCTTTAACATTAATACACTAAATTAAGATAATAGAATGCCAGAGTTACCAGAAGTCCACGGCTACAAAGTCTACATCGACAGCACTTGTTTACATACAAAGATAACCGCTATTGATTGCCGTGATAACCGCTTGTTCAAACAACCGGCAGCCAATTTTGAAAAAGCCCTATTAGGTAAAGAGCTTTCCAAAACGGTTCGCATAGGCAAATACCTTTTTATAGAAACCACTGGCGACAAGATCTTGGTGCTTCATTTTGGGATGACTGGTCGGCCTAATTATTACAAGTCAGTTGAGGATCGGCCTAAGTTTGGGCATATTGTTTTGACATTCGATAACGGATTTCATTTTGCTTTTGAGAACAAGAGGAAATTTGGTTGGTGGGATTTAGTTGACTCTATTGAGGACTATAAAAAAGAGCACAATTTAAGTGATGATGCTCGCGATTTGAGCATAGAAGATTTTAAAACGTCTCTAGCAACCCGTAAAACGGATATCAAAAAAGTACTGCTGGATCAAAGCGTATGTGCCGGTGTAGGTAACTGGATGGCAGATGAGATTTTGTACCAGGCTAAAATGCATCCTAAAACGAAGGTCGAATCAATGGATAACGATGACATTAATATTGTATTTGATGCTATGAAAAAGGTCATTGAAGTCGCTATTGAAAACGAAGCCCATTATGATGATTTCCCAAAAGATTTCTTAATGCATTTTAGAAAAGAAGGAGAAAAATGCTTTCATACAGATGGAAAAATAGAAAAGATCAAGCTAGGTGGAAGAGCCACCTACTTCTCTCCTGAATGGCAGAAAATGTGAACTAATAACAACCCGTTCGTTCACGACTGTCGCTCGAACCGGCTGTTTTTCTGGAAGGCGAAAATCTCATATCCTGTTTCGACCGTAAGTCGAGAAAAGGGTAGTTGAAGATCTGAATGGGACTTTGTGAAAGCGACTCGCTCGTTCTCGACTCTCGCTCGAACCGGCTGTTTTCTGGAAGGCGAGAATCTCATATTCTGTTTCGAGCGAAAGTCGAGAAAAGGGTAGTTGAGAAATTGCTTGGATGTTTGCGAAAACGACTCTCGCTCATTCTCGACTCTCGCTCGAATCGGCTGTTTTTTCGGAATATGAAAATGTTATATCCTGTTTTTGTTGGTTCCAAGAAAACTGTATCCTGTTTCGAGCGAAAGTCGAGAAAAGGGTAGTTGAGAATTTAAAGTGTGTCTTTTCCTTTACCTTCCTAAGATGTTCTTCTCAATTCACATCTACATTCTCCATTGCTCTGACGGAATATTATACACAGGCATTACTAAAAATTTAGAATTACGATTACAACAACATCAAACCGGTTCTAATAAAACGGCATTTACATACAGCCGCCGGCCAGTAAAGCTAGTTTATCACGAAGTTCTTCATGACATATTCCAAGCGCGTCATTACGAAAAGCGAATCAAAAAATGGTCTGCTAATAAGAAATGGTCATTAATTAATGGTGATTTTGATAAGCTCAAGTTATTAGCAATGTGTCAAAACGATTCCAGTAGTGCTTTTGTTTCTTCGGGATATATTCCTATTAAACATAGGAAATAATAGACTTATTATCTTTTACACGCTCATTCTCGACTCCCGCTCGAATCGGCTGTTTTTCTGGAATGTGAGAATCTCATATCCTGTTTCGAGCGAAAGTCGAGAAAAGGATAGTTAAGAAACTGATTGAATCTTTGAGGAAACGATCCGCTCGTTCTCGACTCTCGCTCGAACCGGCTGTTTTTTTTGGAATATGAAAATGTTATATCCTGTTTTTGTTGGTTGCAGGAAAACTGTATCCTGTTTCGAGCGAAAGTCGAGAAAAGGATAGTTAAGAAACTGATTGAATCTTTGTGGAAACGATCCGCTCATTCTCGACTCCCGCTCGAATCGGCTGTTTTTCTGAAAGGCGAAAATCTCATATCCTGTTTCGAGCGAAAGTCGAGAAAAGGGTAGTTGAGGATTTGAATGGAACTTTGTGAAAGTGACTCGTTCGTTCTCCACTCCCGCTCGAACCGGCTGTATTTCTGGAAGGTGAGAATCTCATATCCTGTTTCGACCGAAAGTCGAGAAAAGGGTAATTGAGGAATTGAATGGGACTTTGTGAAAGTGACTCGCTCATTCTCGACTCTCGCTCGAACCGGCTGTTTTTCTGGAAGGCGAAAATCTCATATCCTGTTTCGAGCGAAAGTCGAGAAAAGGGTAGTTTAGGATTTGAATGGGACTTTGTGAAAGTGACTCGCTCGTTCTCGACTCTCTCTCTCGAACTGGCTGTTTTTCTGAAAGGCGAGAATTTCATATCCTGTTTCGAGTGAAAGTCGAGAAAAGGGTAGTTGAGGATTTGAATGGGACTTTGTGAAAGCGACTCGTTCGTTCTCGACTCTCGCTCGAACCGGCTGTTTTTCTGGAAGGCGAGAATCTCATATTCTGTTTCGAGCGAAAGTCGAGAAAAGGGTAGTTGAGAAACTGATTGAATCTTTGCGGAAACGATCCGCTCATTCTCGACTCTCGCTCGAATCGGCTGTCTTTTCGGAAGCGAATCGCTCACCCGATAATCCTAGGGATTTACTCCCTCTCGAACTGGCTGTTTTTCTGAAAGTCGATAATCTCATATCCTGTTTCGAGCGAAAGTCGAGAAAAGGGTAGTTGAGAAATTGCTTGAGTTTTTGCGGAAACGATCCGCTCGTTCTCGACTCCCGCTCGAATCGGCTGTTTTTCTTGAAGGTGAGAATCTCATATCCTGTTTCGAGCGAAAGTCGAGAAAAGGGTAGTTGAGGATTTGAATGGGACTTTGTGAAAGCGACTCGCTCGTTCTCGACTCTCGCTCGAACCGGCTATTTTGCTTGAAGGCGAGAATCTCGTATCCTATTTCGAGCGAAAGTCGAGAAAAGGGTAGTTGAGAAACTGATTGAGTCTTTGTGGAAACGATCCGCTCATTCTCGACTCCCGCTCGAATCGGCTGTTTTTTCGGAAGCGAATCGCTCTCTTTATAATTCTAGGGATGTACTCTCGCTCGAACCGGCTGTTTTTCGGATTACAATAAAACCTTTGCCTCTTTTTATGTGTTGCACTCTACAAAAGCAATCAGATTCACTCGCTCAAAATCTCATCAGCAAACTTCTCACATAAATTAATTGTTTCACGTATATCTTGAATTGTCGTTCTTGGGTTGATAAGACACATACGTAGAACCACTTGATTTTGAAGAATCGTAGTTACTAATAATGCCTCGCCAGAGTTCATGACTCGCTCTGAGATTTTCTGGTTCAAAGCATCCAGTTCAGGTTCTGATAAATTCCTGTCAATGGGGTGGTATCTAAAATTGATAATGGCAAGTGTAGCAGGTGAAATAACTTCCCATTTGGCACTTTTACGGAACAATGCTTCAGCGTCTTCAGCAATTTTAATATTGTAATCTATGGCCTTTCTAAAAGCAGCCATCCCGAATGTTTTAACCGACATGTATAACTTCAAGGCTCTAAAACGTCTGGTTAATTGAACACCATGATCGTAAAAGTTGATCTCGCTTTCATTGCCTTCCACATCACGCAGGTATTCTGGAGTCTCTGTAAAAGTATCTTTCAGCCAGGCGCTGTTGCGCACTAATAAACATCCCATTTCATAGGGTTGGAAAAACCACTTGTGAGGATCAACAGTTATTGAATCTGCCTTATCAATTCCTTTTAAGAGCTGCTTTCCGTTTTTTGCTAGAATGGCAGCGCCACCATAAGCACCATCAATATGAAACCAAAGATTTTCACTTTTACAAATAGCAGAAAGTTCCATTAATGGATCAACAGTACCCGTATTGGTAGTTCCTGAGGAAGCAATAACCATAAAAGGTTGTAAGCCTTCTAAGCTGTCTTTTGCGATAGCATTTTTTAGTTTATTTAGGGACATTTTAAATTCCAGATCTGTAGGTATCAATCTTATCTGTTCTCTTTTAAAACCTAAAATCCGAATCGCCTTAATGTTGGAGGAATGAGCCTGATCACTCAAGTAAATCACTGCCTTGCTAAAATCCTCACCACATTTTATACGTCTAGCGGTCACGATGGCTGTTAAATTTGCCATAGAACCACCACTTGTAAATATACCACCGCCACGTTTTGCGGGAAAATTAAACAGCTTGAGCAACCAGTTTATAGTAACAATTTCAAGTTCTGCCGCGGCAGGTGAGGCAACCCATCCACCAGAAAAAACATTAAAACCCGTCGCCAGTGTGTCTGCAACAACACTTACATAATTACTGGGTCCCGGTACAAATGAATAGGATTTAGGATGTGAAACAATATTGCTATTGCTCATTACCTTATCGATCACAAATTGTAGTACATCTGACGCATCCATAGGATCTTCCGGTGCCTCTGCAGCAAACATTTTATCCATATCCTTGCGAGAACCTCTCGCTACTGGCGGTTTATTATGCTGGGTATCAAAATGTTCAACGATCTCATCAATAGCTTGATAACCCAGCTTTTTCATCTCGGCCTTGCTAAGTTCTAATTTATAATCGTCGTTATTCATCATTTTATTTTTGTCTTTAATTCAGAACCTTATGCTATTAGTTGATGTAACAATGGTCTAAAATTTATTTCGCTTTCGCGAAAGCGTTATTTCTACAAACTCACAAATAGGAAGGGAATTTGTGTTAATTCCAGCAAATTGCAAGTTAAAATTCTAAAGGTTAATAAAGATCCTGTAAGTTTAAATTTTAGGAAAAGAAAAGGTAATTTTATGTCAACGCGACTGGCCTAATAGCAGCTGAATTCATAAAACAGAAATCTTCCACCTTCAATAGAATTCATTTTTTAGTCTCTACTTCCAAAAATAGCGCTTCCTATGCGTACCATAGTGCTGCCTTCTTCTAAGGCTATCTCATAATCTCCAGTCATTCCCATGGAAAGCTCCGTAAATTTATCTTTATTCTTAAGTAGATCTGTGGTCTTTATCTCATCATAAAGAGCCTTGAGAACTTTAAACTCCTTGCGTACTTGATCTTTGTCGTCCGTAAACGTGGCCATTCCCATGAGACCTTTTATCTGGATGTTTTCTAATGCTTTAAATGCATCCGAATTTAAATAATCCAGTAACTCTTGCTTGTCAAAACCAAATTTACTTTCTTCTTCTGCTATGTGAATTTGCAACAGACAATTGATGGTTCTTTCATTATTTTTTGCCTGTTTATTTATTTCTTTGGCAAGTCTGGGCGAGTCAACACTGTGGATTAAATGGACGTAAGGCGCCATGTATTTGACCTTGTTGCGTTGCGTGTGGCCTATCATATGCCAGTGAATGTCCTTAGGAAGCGTTTCCCGTTTTTCGGTCATTTCCTGAATCTTATTCTCGCCTAAATGCCGTTGACCAGCATCGTATGCCTCTTGTAAATCGCTGTTAGGTTTTGTTTTACTGACGGCAACCAACGTTGCTGTGGGTTCTATTATTTCGCGAAAGCGAATTATATTTTCTGCTATTTTACTCATTTTCAAATTCGTATATAATGAATCCGCTAGGTAATTTAGGGCGGATGTAAGTACTTTTAGGAGGCATGACCAGATCTGCATCTGCAATAGATTTCAATTGCTCTACAGTAGTAGGAAACAAACCGAAGCCGATTTGAAAGTCACCTTTATCAATTTTGCTTTTCATAATCGATAAATCAAATTTCCCGAAACTGTATTTAATGCGATTGTCATGTCTTAAATCGCTGATGCCCAATAAAGGTCGCAACACTAGATCGTATAACATTTGAGTGTCTAAGTCATCCAGCGCCGTTGTGATTTTGTGTACATCTTTACGTAAATATAGACTGTAAAAATCACCATCTAAATACATTGAGAAGTGGTGTTTTTTGGAAGGTTGATATATTTCCAAGCCACGATTTTGAATTCGGAAATATTGATCCAGAAGCATTAAAAAGTCCTCCTTGGAATGTCCATTTAAATCTGTAATTAATCTATTGTATTCATAAATATTCAACTGACTTTCTGCGATTAGGAAGCTCATAAAATAGTTATAGCTATCGTGCTGTTCTCCCAATTCTTGAGATAATAGATTGGAACTTGCACTGCGGTGATGGCCATCTGCAATATACAGTTCTGGAAGTACGGTGAAGCGCTCTTCAATTTTAGCACAGATTTCCGCATCAGTAACAGCCCATATTTTATGTCTTTTAGAATCGGTGGTCACAAAGTCAAATTCTGGCTGCATAGTTTTAACTCGAGCAATTATCTGGTTGATTTCCAGATCATCCTTATAAGTTAACAAGACAGGCTCTGCATTGAACCCTACAATTTTCAGATATTCTTTAAACAAGACCTCTCGTGGCTGCAATGTGTCCTCGTGTCGTTTTATTTTATTATCTACATAGTCTGCAACACTTGTCCCACCGATGATACCCGTGTAGGAATGATGTGGATCAGAACTTTCATAGATGTAAAAAGCAGGGGACTCCTCTTGAATCAAATAACCTTCTTCCTTAAATTCTAAAAACCTATTGCGAACTAAATTAAAACGCTCTTCTCCGGTAATTTCATGACTAAATTTATATCCCGGATTTAGAATCTGTAAAAAACTGAAAGGGTTGTACTTGAGTTGCATTTCCAGTTCTTCCACAGAATAATCCTGATAGCTGCGCGATATCAAGTGCGCTGCTTTATCTGGAGTAGTCCTGGTGGCTTTAAAAGGTTTGACAGTGGGCATTTTTCTAATTGCGATTTATGAGTTCAAGTTTATTAATTTAAGAATCTAAAGGATTTAAAAAAATGAAACGGCATTCAGCCTAGTTATTTTCTTATTGCGGATTCTACCTTGACAATTTCTTGAGTAACGATAACAGATTGTTTATTTTCAATATTACTACTCTTCTCCTTTTCAAAATAAATTACTTTATAAAACGTGTAATCCTCTAGATTAGTGATGTGGCGTTCAATTATTGGATCCATTTGAGAGGTCAGGGTTATGAATTCATTTGAAGCATCAATATCAGTTCGTGGGTTCTCCACGTATATAATAAAAATAAAATATGATTTGTCACCCTCCATCCCTGAGCTAAATCCTAAAGAGATATTATCAGATCCAGTTAAATGTTCAATTTCACTTTCTAGAGCTTCATAACTCGAAAAGTATTTAGGCATTCCAATACTTTTTTCACCATCGAAAACTTTTTTTATCTGATCAGTATTACAAGAAACAAACATTAAGGCTGTTATAATCACTGCTGCTATTCTTCTCACATTTTAATTTTTAAATCTCTGCTATGCATTCTCAGTTTTTTAATAATTGGAAAGGGACAGCAGAATAAATCCTATGAAGTTTTAAGTTAATTTAATTCGTTTCATCTGTTTTGGTCGTATTTATTTCCTGAGTTACGATCACTGATTGCTTTTTTTCTAGATTTTCAATGATTTCACTTTTTACTAAATGTACTTGATAAGAAACATACTTATCAAGATTAGATACATGTTTTGCTATCAACGGGTTTACTTGTTGCGTGAGTTGCAACACTGCTTGCTCGTCATCTAAAACTAAATCCGGGTTTTGAAAAGCGATATAGAAAGAATACGTGTTTCCAGTCATTTTTCCATTTCTCGTGTAACCAAAAGAGATATCATCATTGTTCAAAAGCTTATCTAGATCCTCCTGAAATTTTCCCCTACTGAGCTTATATTCTAAAGCTCCCGTAAATTTATCTTGACCGAATAATTTTTTCCTCTGATCAGAAGTACAGCAAACGGATATGATTACGATTACTATGAGGCCAATTAATTTTCTCATCTATTATTTTTTGAATGCGGCAGAAACATGCTCTGCTTTTCTGGATTCTGAGTAATCATAAAATCCTTCTCCTGACTTCACGCCCTGTTTTCCTGCCATAACCATATTTACCAACAGTGGACAAGGTGCATATTTAGGATTTTTAAACCCGTCGTGCATCACATTCAAGATGGACAGGCATACATCAAGGCCAATAAAATCTGCTAACTGTAATGGTCCCATCGGATGTGCCATTCCTAATTTCATCACGGTATCGATCTCTTCTACACCAGCCACGCCGTTGTACAGTGTTTCAATCGCCTCATTAATCATAGGCATTAAAATTCTATTAGCTACAAACCCTGGATAGTCGTTGACCTCTGTTGGTGTTTTCCCTAGTTTCTCAGACAGCTCCATGATGGTTTTAGTCACTTCATCGCTGGTGGAATAGCCACGGATGATCTCTACCAGCTTCATGATAGGCACTGGGTTCATAAAGTGCATCCCGATGACCTTATCTGGTCTCGAGGTTGCTGCAGCGATTTGGGTAATGGAAATGGAAGAGGTGTTTGTGGACAGAATACAATCTGCTGGAGCTGCTTGATCCATTTGTTTGAAAATCTTGAGTTTCAAGTCTAGGTTCTCCGTAGCTGCTTCTACTATCAAATCAGCATTTTTGACACCTTCAGTTACGTCTGTAAAACTTTTGATGTTATCTAGAGTTTGTTTTTTGTCTGCTTCAGAAATTTTTTCTTTGGCAATCATACGATCTAGATTCTTACCAATAGTGGCTAGTCCACGATCGATGCTTTCTTGGGAGATATCAACTAGTGAAACATTATATCCTGATTGTGCAAATGTATGTGCGATGCCGTTACCCATCGTTCCGGCGCCTATTACTGTGATGTTTTTCATTTTAATTGTATTATATGTTGTGTAAAAAGTATCGTGATTGTCTATAAATATTCTTTGTCGGTAATCCGTATTCGATGCGGAATCTACAAATGGCTAGAAAGATGCTTCATTTCAAGGTTTTCTATTCATTGAAGATTACTCCTAAAGTATTTTTCGAGCCTGCTCGGCCATTTGTTCGAGCTGAATTCCTCACATTTAAGAACTAAAGTTAGAACTATAATGACTTGAAATTCTTGATAATTTTCAAAGCGACATCGAGAGCCGCAGTTCCGTCCTCTAAGTTTACAATAGGCCTGGTATCATTTTCTATGGCGTCAGCAAACGTTTCTAACTCGGCCAGGATGGCGTTACTTTCTGCAATGTCTGGATTATCAAAATAGATTTGTTTTTTAATGCCTTCCGCATTTTGAAGAATCATGTCAAAATCACCGGGAACTTCCGGTGCGTCTTTCATCCTGACAACTTCAACTTTTTTAGTCAGAAAGTCTATTGATATGTATGCATCTCTTTGGAAAAAACGTGCTTTCCGCATTTTCTTCAAGCTAATTCTTGATGCCGTAAGATTTGCAACACAGCCATTTTCAAATTCAATCCGAGCGTTAGCAATATCTGGAGTTTCAGAAATCACGCTAACACCGCTAGAACTCACGTGTTTTACAGGACTTTTTACCACACTCAAAATGGCGTCTATATCGTGAATCATCAGGTCAAGAACCACACTCACATCTGTTCCTCGTGGATTAAATTCTGCCAGTCGGTGGGTTTCAATAAACATGGGATTATCAATGCGATCTTGCACGGTTCTAAAGGCATCATTGAACCGCTCCACTTGTCCTACTTGACCTTTGACATTATGCTTTCGCGAAAGCGAAATTAATTCTTGAGCCTCTGCAACAGTTACAGTAATAGGTTTTTCAATAAATAAGTGCTTTCCAGCTTCCAAAACAAGTTTGCCACTTTCATGATGATAGGTTGTAGGTGTCACTACGTCAATCATATCGCAGGCCGCGATAAGCTCATCTATGTCATCAAAATAAGTGTAACCTAATGTCTTTTCAACCTCGCGAGCATATTCTGGATTTGAATCGTAAAATCCCACAAGATCATAGCGGGAGGATTGTTGCAACAATTTTAAGTGGATCTTCCCTAAATGTCCTGCTCCCAGAACGCCAGCTTTAAGCATAAACGGTGTGTTTCTCACAAAAATAGGGATTTTGATGGTTAATTTATCAGTATGGGAGCCTTGAGTTTTTTGATTTAGTTTTTTGAGTTTTTAACGGTAGTTATAAGCGCGTCACTACCAGCAAACCAGTTATCGCTGCTTGTGGGTGGTCAAGCTTAACGCTGCAAGTCCTCATTTTCCAAATTATCGTCTTGAAAGCTGTGGGCTTTCCACTTCAATCCCTAACGCGTGGAGATTCACAATTAATGCTATAAATTTTGAGTTTTTGAACATTTGACGATTTTGCACTGTGTATAACTAGAAGGTTTTTAGTGCTCAATCTCTCGCAAATCTTGTGGTCTAGTTCTATTTTTGCCGCATCAAGGATGACTTCATACATAAAGGAAAACGGCGCCATTTGGTGCAATTGATGCGCGATAAAGGAATCGCTGACGCTGCTGTGTTAGATGCCATGAATCGCGTGCCACGACATTTGTTTCTAGACAGCTCGTTTCTTGACCACGCTTATCAAAACAAGGCGTTCCCGATAGGTGCTGATCAGACCATATCGCATCCTTATACGGTGGCATTCCAGAGCGAACTTCTTCACGTTCAACCTGGAGACAAAATTCTGGAAATAGGTACGGGAAGTGGTTATCAATGTGCGGTACTGCTGGAAATGAAACTTCAAGTCTATACGATAGAACGTCAAAACGAGCTGTTCAAACGCACGAGTTCACTGTTTAGAAAAATGCAGTACCGTCCACGTAAATTCGTTTTCGGTGATGGGTACAAAGGCTTGCCAGAAGAAGCCCCTTTCGATGCCATTATTGTGACTTGTGGAGCTCCAGAAATCCCAGATGCATTATTGGGCCAACTAAAAATAGGGGGTAGGCTGGTAATTCCAGTAGGGGTAGAGCATCAAATCATGACACTAGTCGTACGAAAATCTGAGTCTAATTTTTCGAAAACAACTTATGGGGAGTTTAAATTTGTGCCGTTTTTAGGAGGGAAGGAGTGATTTAGTTAAATGCAAAACTTGAACTGTGTAGAACTCTTATGACTGACGGATTAATAAGGAAAGATCTTTACCGTTTTAGGATTGACAATTAATAATTAATGATTTTTCATCTCCTATTCTTTCATATCATTAATTCTATTCTATAATCTGAAGGTTAAACTAAGAGATTCTGTCTATTAAATAGACCAAAAACCCCATTTTGACTTCAAGGCCTTTGGATTTATCTCGGTTATCTTTTTAAGGAAAGTTGGAAAATTATAATTCCAAATAGACCAATTGTGGGTAAATCTAAAAATGACTTCTTCTTCGTTTTTTCTGACTTTGACTTGCCAGATTCTTCTATTGTTGATTTTAAGTAAAGTCTTGCTGACTTCAAAGATTTCGTGAAAGCTATAAATTGCTTTCTTTTCATCCTTAGTTATGACATAAAAATTAAAGTTGTCAAAATAAAAGGCTGCTTCTTGAATCGGTTTTTTTCCTAGCCAAATATTTAAAACAAACGGGGTCGTAGAGATCTTATTTAAGGAACTTGATTTCGCGATTTCTCTATCTTGATACTTAACTTCAGTCGTTATAGGGTTGACGTTAGAGTTTACTATTTTAAGAACGCCCCAAGTCATTAAAACAAAATATAGAATACTAACTCCTAAAAGGATAGGGATAAAGTTTTGATGCTGAGAATTTATCACTAAAATCACGGCTATTAGTGTGTAGACGGTGGATAGTAGCACAAGCTTTTTTATCATATATCAATTTTAACCTGTAGTGATTGAAATATTAAAAGGTTGCTTCTATGTTTTATAAGTAGCAGGCTTTCCTAAAGTTATGAAGATCAATAGTTATGATCTCTGCCAATCTCTTTTTCACGGTAATTCATTTTAGATTCCTTTTCAAGATAATAATTCCTGTTTACTCAGTGTTGGAGTTAGACACCATATTGGAAAACGGAGTTTTATCGATTTGAGATTGATCCAACTGATCATTTATTTTTTTGTAATCTCCTGCGACAGTTCCACCTCCAGAACAGTAGAACATCAATACCATTCGATCATCAATTTTTTCTGTTGAAATAGAAATCATTTCATCTTGAAATTTGAACAAAACGGTTTTATTATCGATGGTTGTCTGATAGGTATTCTCATCTTTTTTCTCCGCTATGGCATCAAAGGTACAGGTGGCACTCTTTTTATCGGTTCTTGATCGAACAGATACTTTCATTTGATCTTCCGCCATTTCTTCAGTGGAAACTGCTACCCAGTCATATCCTTCGGCTCTTTGATCATAGGAATCTGACACATAATTTCCTGAATAATTAAAAGATTTCTCAGAGGTTTCCTCTATAGGATTTGAGTCTTCTTGCAGATTATTTTCCGGTTTCTGTTTGCAGGAAACAAAAATCATTGAGAATAAGACGATCGTGGTAATGGCGTTTATAAATTTCATTTTTGCAAGTTCAAATTAAGTACAAAAGTATTTTAAGGTAAATGAAACGGTCCCGGTTTGATCAATATTTAACCTTACCTAAACCTAAACCTAAACGGAAACTAAAACTGAAACTGAAACCGAAAAGTTATTCTATTTGAGAATCACTACGCTTTAAGTGCTGAGAGATTTGATTAATATCAAAAAATGGAACAGTCTAAAACCAATTTGCTTTGATTTTATTTCTCATCCCTTTTTAAAACGCGTCCTCTAGGTTCATCACCTTCATGAAGAACTACATCTGTATGAAGGAACTTTGCCGCAGCTGCAGAATCTTTGACTTTTGAGGCAGTTCGCTCCAGCATTTCGGTCTCAAATCTTTTAAGAACACAATTTCTGATTCCGGTTTCTTTCCATGGGGACTGTGGTCTGCATTTTTTATATATCATACGTGCCAAAGAAAGGGCATCAAGTAAAGCCTGGTTTGCTCCTTGACCTTTAAATGGACTCATAGGGTGCGCAGCGTCGCCTATAAGTGTGATGGGTCCCAATTTATCTATCATTTCTGGTGAGAGTAATTCTCGATCATAAACTGGATAGCCCGAAATCTGAGCTTCTTGAGTTGCTTCAAGGATTTGAGGAATGGGATCATGCCATGGGGTTCTAAGAATTGCTTCCTTTTTGAGTGCTTTAGGTCCCAAAGCACTCAAGGCTATAGCTTCATTTTCTGGCATAGGAAAACTCAATTGCCACATTATTGATTTAGAATCATAAGGCATCATATAAATGCGCTCATTGCCATTTGCGGTTTGAAATACTGTGGCAGAATCTAACAACGAACTCTCAATATCCTCCAATGCTGCTAAAGAGCAAATTCCTAAAATAACTATACAATCCAGGTATTGTAAATGCGCACGATCTTCATTGATGACTAATTTGCGCACAGCACTGCGTATCCCATCGGCGCCTATGAGTAGATCGGCTTTAATGCTTTTGGTAGTTCCAGCTACATCAAAACTCATATCGATTCTTTCGTCATCAGTAACTTTAAAGTCTATAAATTGATGATCCCATTGCACAACGTCCTGGCCTCCTAGTTGTTCCAGCAACGCTAAGCGCAATGACTGCCGGGAAATATGAATATTAGTGCGGTTTGGAATGGTTTTCTCTCCGTTGTTCACCCACTTTCTCATTCCCCATTCCCCTATGATTTTACCATCTGTGGTGTGTACCACATGTCGTGTAGAGTTCACACCTTCTTTTAAGGTCATTATACCTAAACCTTCAATCGCCTTACTGGCTTGTTGCAATGTAAGCCCATACCCTTGTGACCTTGCATCAAAACCTTTATCACGTTCAAATAGTGTAAATGGAATTCCTCGATGCAGACATGCTACCGCGAGGGCTGCACCGCCTATACCACCACCTATAATAGCGACATTTGGGAAGGTTTCAAAGTTAATTTCGGGAGGATTTACAGCAGGTTTTAATCCAGATCCAGAACAATTTATACAGGAATATAAATGACCTTTTGGACGGGTGGGAGCAATTCCTTTCCCATCTGAATTTTCAAATAAATCCAGCGCCCTCAAATAGCTTAACCGCACATTTTTACGAATTCGCTGGCTTTTCTTCCCTCGACCTTTACATTCCGGGCAAGGGCTCCAACTGTTTTCTAAATGTGACTTTTTATTCAAATCCGCTCTACTTATTGTGGATTTGACAATCCTGTTTGTTTCAAATTTTATTAGAAATCTGGTGTTTAAGAGTTGCAATGATCCTTTTAGAAAGTTCGCTTTCGCGAAAGCGAAAACAAGACAGCTTCACATAAAAATTTCAATTTATTTTACAGCCGTTTTGAAAGCTTCAAGGCCGCCTACAATAGGCAAGTTTAATGTTGTCCCTTCCAGATCAACGGTCACTTCAGTTCCCGGCGCTGGATGTAAAGTAAATTCTTTATCACTGGAAAAAATCATCAAACCTATTTGCTGGCCTTTTTCAATAATCTGATCGTCTGGCATCAGATCAAATTTGACCTCGTAAAAAGTGCCATCGACAAGAGGTTCTCCTTTGGTCAAAGAGCTATGGTTTTGAGGGTCAGCCCAGCCACGCGTTATAATGTTGTCCGTAGACTTAACGCCTCTACCATCTTTCCAAGGAAGGGAAACCAGCCATACTGATAAATTTGCAGCAGGTTTACTACTGGAAAGCTTGACCGTAATTTTAGGCACTCCGGAAATATGTACCGATTTAGAGAATTTAGGAGTTACGTATAGTAAACGATGGTCTGTATATTCTGCACGTGCTAAACTCTCGCCAGTAAATGAATAGTTATCTACTAAAGTTTCCTGGCCTTGATTTGCAGGTTTTGTGGTGGTCAATACTCCTTGTTTTGGCGCACCTTTTCCTAGATATAAATCAATGGATTGAGCTGCTGGATTTGGAAAATCCTTGTAGGCTGTAGGTTGATCCATGTCATCACCTTCTCTTACGATCCACGCTTTATTAGTCTCCTTTTCAATGCCGTTATCCACACCAAATAAATAATGTGTAAACCATTTATTCATCATGCTCAATGGCGGTGGTCCTCCATGACCAAATTGGTGATAAAAAATTGCCGTTTCAAGGCCCATTTCCTTAGCTTTTTGATAGATGCGGTTGCTGTGTTCTGGCATCACATTCCAGTCGTTAAAACCGTGTGACATCAACATAGCGGCTTTCATGGGAGCCATCTGGTTTAAGTAATCCCTACCTTCCCAGAAATCGTTGTAATCACCAGTGATTCTATCTATACCATTGATGATTTCAGTATCTCTTACGGTAGAATTGCTGTACGCTCTTTTTGATTCATCACCACTATGAATAAAATCATATAGAACATCAACGTCTTCCCCTAAATATCCTCCTGGAGATCGCACTAGTCCATTAGAACGGTAATAATGATAGTATGAAGTGTTAGGAGCGATAGGAATAATTACTTCTAACCCTTCTACACCAGTGGTTGCTGCTGCCAGAGGTATGGTACCATTATAGGAAGTCCCTGTCATTCCTACCTTTCCAGTCGTCCAGTAGGCTTTCACGGTTTCATTTCCATCAGGCGATGTGTAACCGGTAGCACGACCATTTAACCAATCGATAACTGCTTTAGGCGCTAATGATTCATTCTGACCTCCAACAGTAGGGGAACCTTGAGATAATCCAGTTCCTGGAGAAGCGGAGTGTACGACTATAAAACCTCTGGGAACCCAGGTAGCATTTTGTGAGTTAGAAAGGATAGGTCTAGTTCCCGTTCTGACAACATCTGCATGCACTCTGTCTTTTGCAGCCTCTCCCAACTCGTGGTCCACATCCCAAAATCCACCTTCCACATCTGGAGCAACACCAGAATAGTAAGGACTGGACTCATAAATTACGGGTAGCTTTAAACCTTCCGTTTCCGTTTGTAAAGGTCTGGTAACATCTACATACATGCGATCTGGTTTCCCGTCACCGTCAGTGTCGAATTTGGTTTCAACCCAAAGATCTTCTCTAATCCATTTTTCAGGATCTTTAAATTCTTCTACAACTTGAGCTTCTCCATTTTCAAAAACGGGAACAATTTTAGATACCGTTTGTGCATTTGCTGAAAGCAGCGGAGCGATAAACAGAATTACTAGGAAACTGCAGCGGATTATTTTTTTCATATTTTTTTGCCATTTTAGAATTGACGTATGTTATCAAAAAGCTTGAAGCTCATGAATTTAGCCTGTTAAGCGTACTCTATAAATTAAGATGATGAAGATATTAAATTATTTGAGGATAGAACGATTCCAATTGAGAACACTTCTCCATACTGTGGACTTAGCAAGATGCCTTAATAGTTATAAAGAATAAGGAACTGAAATTTGCACCGTATCTAGAATCTTTACTAGGAAAGGTGGCATTCAAATTATTGAGCTATTGAATTAAAGAGTAACGATAGTGGAAAACTTAAGATTTTAATGCTATTATGAGTGTTTAAAAAACACTCTGAAGGTTGTGCCTTTTCCAACCTCGCTTTCTACTTCAATTTTACCGCCTATAGCCTCTACTTGATTCTTTGTCAGAAAAAGACCAATTCCTTTTGCATCCTCATTGCCATGAAAAGTTTTATACATTCCAAAAAGCTCATCGCCATACTTTTTAAGGTCAATTCCTTGACCATTATCGCTAACATTAAGTATGATGTACTTCTCAGTTTTTTCGCTGGAAATGTTTATGATACTATCTTGACCCATTGAGCCATACTTGATTCCGTTTGTTATGAGATTGAGCACTATACTATCGATATAGGCATCTAATCCCTGTATCGTGAAATCCTCATCAACATTATTAAAAATTTTTGTTTCAGCAGTTTTAGCAAAGTAAATATTATTGGCGATGCATTTTTCAACCGCATTTCTCAAATTTATAGGTTGAAGATCTTTATCAAAAACTGTAGCAGTGCTAACTATCTCATTGAGTTGTGAAATAGTTTCCTTTAAGTTATCAGAAGCCGTGTTCAAGTGTAAAAACAACTCGTTCTTCTCAAGTTCTGGATGTTCATCTGTTATTATGCTCAATAGCATTTCAATATTACCGGAATGGGATCTTAAATTATGGGATACAATGTGAGCGAAATTTGTAAGTCGCTCGTTTTGTTCTTTAGTTATTTTAATAACTTTAGTCAGCTCTATTTCTTTCTCCTTAAGAGACGTTATGTCCGTATGAGCGCCTAACATTCTTAAAGGCTTACCGTTATCATCTCTTATGGCCATTCCACGAGACTGTAACCATACCGTATGACCTTCTTTATGAGTATATCTAACGATTTGATCGTATCTGAATGCAGGATTTTCAAAATGTAGCTGGCACATTTCCATCGCAAGAATTAAATCATCTTGATTTATAATATCTTTCCAGGCCGCTGCTTTATGTGGCATTTGATCAGAATCGTATCCTAAAATCGTCCAGAATTTAGAATTCATCCACTCTTCTTCAATATTCTCAATATCCCAATACCACAATCCATCAAGTGCAAATTCTTGAATGAAATCAAATATTACGGAATCCTTTTTAATTAATTCGTAAAGCTCCTTTTTCAGGTAATTCATATCTATCTAACGGTCCTTTCTTGGGAAATTATATCAAAAATGGCCATAAATCGGTTTACCCGTACATTTTTTTAAAGTCGTAAAATTGAATTGTTAGTTATCAACAGGTTACGTATTGCTAGAGTAACCTTAATCGGATTTCTGAAAAGAGGGATTCTATTTATTCTGAAAATTAAGAACCCCTTATTGTTATACTTATAGCAGTTTCTAAAAGAACCTCACAAAACCATTAACGACCTAATGGCTGTAATAAAGGGACTAATTCAAAATCTGCAACACACCTTATCTAAAAGATGAATATTTAAGTGACAGCTATTATCTCAAGAATTAATCTTCCTTTTTATCTTTTGTAGGTTCACAAACTTTTTATTGATCTCAAACTAGCGCCTAAAATCCTGCAGTTTATTGCAGAAGGCTATTCTATTTAAAGTAAACGTATCATAATCAGAAGCTTTCTTCAATTACACCCCTAGGACTCAACGAGCTGTCAACCACGATTTGAAAATCAACAACTCCTATAATTAATTCTTCTTCAGTAATTACTTCAACCTTCCATAATCCTGGTTTTACATTTTTTTTGAACGTAAAGCCGCGATAACCAGCATCCCTGCCTCCAGTAATTTGGTACCCTATATCATCTACAACTTCCCATTCACTGGTTTGCGTATTATACCATTTCCAACGGTGAAATATAGATTTTTTAATATTCGTTGGCGCAAATATGGAAGTGAAGACAAATACTTTTTCACCGGGAACAGATATAAAATCGAATCGGTGTTTTCTCCAGAACACATACCATTGATTAGTTTCATAGGTAACAACGTAATGGCTATTTTCCTTATTAATATCATGCGCAACAATGCCACTATCCAGAGCCAGAGGTACGGGCGGTATGAGGTTGAAAAAATAAAATAAATTAATAGTTGTGTAAATTGTAAATATCAACCCAATCATCTTTCCTAGATGAATCTCTGCACGCGTACTGGGACTGATTCTATAAATAAAACGGATCAACGCTAGGGTAAGAGCCAGACTCACCAAACCCGAGAAAATAAATACATATGTATTTATTAATTTAATCAAAACGGGTGTGATAAACGTGAAGAACGTAAAGCTCACAAAAAAATATACGCTGAATTGGAAGTACTTATTAGATATTCTCTTTTTAAGAAACTCATTGGCAATGAGTAAAGCCACTAGAATTATAAAAAATGTTGCCGTTTTAGACAGTGAAACGCTTCTAAAGAAGTAAAGAACAAAGGCACTAGAAAGTCCGCCAAAGAAAAACTGAATGGCTAGAGGAAAATATTTCTCAATCCGTTCTAGAATTGTGTTTTTCCACTTGCCATCATCAGCGAGATTGTAGAGAAAAATGGTTATCGTTAATAGCGACATGTAAACGCATAATGCAATTATGTCATATAATCGATCAATGCGTCCTAGGGTTAGTGAATCAAGAATAAAACCACCTATAAAAAAAAGTAATGGAGCGTACTTTTGATTTTCCCGGTAAGTTCTCAGAATCTTATTGTTTCTAAACTTAACTAAGATTTTTTTCATAGGATTTTAGGAAGGCAGGAAAGTTAAAGTAAAAAACGATTATAGTGGGCAGAGCTTAGCTTAGATTTTAGGTCCAAATAATGCTTCGTATTTAGGTTTTTAATGCTATCGTTATTCAGCCCTTTTTAAATTCCATCAGTTCTAATTCCATGAAGTCCGAATTTGATAACTATCACGCTTTCGCGAAAGCGAACACATAAGAGAAGCAAAATTTATGAAATAGAAATTAAGTAACATTTGGTTGACCTGCAGCTTTAATCCATGCAAATAAAACTAGCCTATTGAGAACGCTACGGATGGATCGTGGCCAAGGGAAAAAGCAAAAAACGGTTTCCTGTTACGGTGTGCGATAAGCTCCTAGCGTAAGCAATTGCGGTTGCAAAAAGCTGGACTCATTTATGAGGAATCGTGTAGAAGTACATTGATCAGAAATTAAATAGACTTCCTTGTTTTTTCCCACGGTACTTTGTTGCCCATTCTAAATTCCTTTCCCCAATTTTCAGCGCTTACGTGACTTCATTAGATCTTTAGTTCCGCAATATTTTTTTTAATTCTGCAACTTGCTAAATTCTTGATATAGTTTTATTTAAATTTTTCTCTCCCGATTTCCATTCAGTAAACTTGCCAAAAAATCCGCAATAATTTTATTGGTTGTGAAAATGAGAGTTCGTAGACATTTTGAAAATGGCCCAAATTATTAGAACTCCAAAAAATGCAATATTCGCAATTCCGATAATAGTTCCTAATATAGTGTCAGTTGCATTCAGTATGTAAAATCCCAATAGAATGAATAAGACAGAAAGTCCAAATCCTATTATAATACTTTTCATTTTTTTCATATTTCCTATTTTGAGCACGTTTCTCAATGAATGTCAACGGACTTGTCTATGAAACGTAGTGCAGAAAATTCGCAATTCCGATTCAGCAATGACTCACACTATTTTATCTAAATTGTTTGCTTTTGTTTTATGAATGTTCTTATTCTCAATTTAAGTTAGCTCTAATTCAGATTTTCAATTAATATTTTAATTTTTCCCGTAAGAATATCAATATCTTCTGTTTTTCCAGTTAATTCAAATCTCAAATCATCCTGACGGTCAGATCCATTTAAAAGAATGGCAGCAATAGAAATATTTTGTTCAGGATCATTTTCCTTGAACATCTCTTCAATAGCTTTCCAGTCAAAGTTTTTTAACTCTTCTTTACTGTCTCCTTTAATTTCGAAACTTGTTATAGCAGTTTTATTATTTTTCTTAGTGGCACTAATTTGTGTAAATGCAATAAACGCTAACACTAATAAAGTTAACGTTCCGATTAGAATTTTTTTAGTTTTCATATAAAATGTTTTTTACAATTAAATCTAACAGCAAAGAAATAATGCGCGTGAGACGTTCCTTTACGTTTGGCTGTTACCTTGTCTTTATTAGTTTTGAATGATGAAGATATGCAATTGGATTGAATAATAACCTCGCGAGTAGCATATTGCCTCCAACGAACTTTTGCGAGAGGAAGGCACCATATGATGCGCTTTGCACGTTGTTCATTCCAGTTGGTGGAGCAAGCCAAAACCACTGCGGGTACAAACCAGTTCTTCGAACAGGGGTTTCACATATTTCCCGTTTCTGTCTGTGACGAGCTTTTGCGAGAGGAAGACACTAGAGTAGTTTGGGAGTCTTGGTATTTTGATGAGCTGACCGGATGATTGATAATTTATGAACCACCGTGACTTATTTTAGAAATGCACTAGTTTGAAGAGCCGATCAAAATAGCATAGCGGAGAACTATGGCAGCAGGCAATTGGCCAGAACGGATTTGTATATAGCTCGTAGCGACCTCGCAAAAGTGCTTAAAACATTGGGTTAAGCATCAATTGCCCTTTTGTTTTTATACGTTGTTATCAACTGGCTATTACTCCAATCTAAATCTGTTATACATATTCTCATATATCAAAAATGTCAAAGTTAATCTTTCAGTTTTACTCTGAAAATTAATCTCATTACCTAATTCTTTCAAGATTACCGTACTCGCATATGAATTAAGAAAGACTTTATCATAAATATTTAAATGTCTTTGATAATATATTTTATCCTTAAAAGAAGTAAGAAAACAAGATTGTAACAAATCCAACCTAAAATTCGTAGTCATCAAATTATTTTCTATAAATGAATTTTTTGAATTGAAATCCTTGAAATCTTGTTTAAAAAAATCTGTAATTTTCATTTTTGAAATTAGGGATAAATATTCCGTTCTATTCAACTCGGATAGAAGATTTTTGTCTTTTAAGTAAATTTCAAAGCTTTGTATTTTATCAAATACATCTGATTTTGATTCAATATCTGATTCTAAAGTGTTTAAAGAATAAGATAATCCTCTATCAGTTATATTTTGATTTAGGCAATTCTGATATGACTTTTCCGACTCAGTTTTTGAGCTTTTACAAGACACAAATAGGAGCGTTATTAATATTGCTATAATATATTTCAAATTTATCTCGATGTTTTTTAGCTTGTTGCTAACGGTTTTCTTTACTTTATCCTTTATTAATTAAGTAGTTATAACTTTACTAAGAAACAAGAGGAGAACTAAAACGGTTTTTGGAATAGCAGTTCCTTTATACGTATCAGTCCTCTTGCCTTTCTTAGGTTGCTTTAGGACCATTTGGAATACCAGGAATCACTTCCTATTGAAGGTAATAGTCATCGCAACATTTATTAATCTTTCCTAAATAATTAGGATCATTATTTAAAAATATGAAAAAATATGATGATGTTGTCGGTATTGATGTATCGAAATTAACAATAGATGCCCATATCCATAAAGGATCGATCCACCGGGTGTTTTCGAACACATCCAAAGGATATGCAGCACTGGTGAAATGGTTGGATAAGAATCTGGGGGAGCAGTGCTATTTCCTGTGTTTTGAGAATACCGGTCATTACTCTACAAATTTAAGTGTCTACCTATCACAAAACGATATGGATTATGTGGAGGAAAGCCCATTGGCCATTAAGAGATCAGCAGGGATTGTGAGAGGTAAAACGGATAGGTTGGACTCCGGAATGATCGCCAGATATGGGTGGTTACATCAGGAGGAACTGGTCTTGAGTACTCCCAAGGAAAAGGATATCCAAGAGATAGGTAGATTGTTATCATTGAGGGATCAATTGGTTAGAGATCGCACCGGAAAGATGAGCACTCTGAAGGAAGCACAATCACTGCTCAGCAGTCCTTCTACGGATAGTTGCTGCAAGATTGTAACAAAGACCATTGCGTACCTTACCAAGCAGATCGAGGCTCTTGAGGACCGGATTAAAACATTGATGAGAAGCGAGGAAGAGCTAAATGATAACTTCAATCTTCTAAATACGATAAAAGGTGTGGGGCTGATATTATCCAGCCAGCTTATCTATCATACGAACAACTTCCAACGCTTTGATAGTTGGCGGCAGTTCTCAAGTTATTGTGGGGTTGCACCATTTGCGCATAGCTCGGGAACCAGTATAAGACGCAGGAATAAGATACACCACATAGGGGACAGGAAAATGAAAACACTACTTACCATGGCCAGTGTCAGTGCGATACAATGCGACAGCGAACTCAAACATTACTATCAAAGAAGGTTGGCAGAAGGCAAGCCAAAACTAGTGGCGTTGAACAACGTAAGGAACAAGATCCTGGCCAGGGCTTTTTCCGTAATTAAAAGAGGTACACCATATGTTGAGCTACAGCGGTTTGCGGCTTAAAAATAATAGTATTTCTATTAGGATTTAACCTTGGAATACGTATATGAAAAGTTGCGTATTAATATGCACAAATTTTCGGTTTAAAATTTACTCTAGAAATATAAAAAAACCATTGAATTGAGCACTTACCAGCAATTTTTTATATACGTTGTTGCCATTAGTACTATTCCGCTGATAGCTCAATCGATAATCCTAAGGCGTTTGCAATTAAAGCGAAGTTAGATAATTGAATATCCTCTCCGTTTTCAATTCGAGAAATATATGGTCTTTTCTTTCCAACCTTTTCGGCAAGATTTTCTTGAGTCATATGTAATTCCTTTCTGCGGTTTTTAATGATTTCTCCAAAATAATAGGAAAAAGCATCTTCTCTAAATTCTTCACGTTCTTTAGAACCTTCTTTTCCGTAACGTTTGGCAATCAGTTCTTTTGCGTTTATTGACTTTCCCATAATTATTTTTCTTTTAGATAATACTCTAATATTTTTTCGGCTTGTTTAATTGCCTTTTTGTAATCTTTAGTTCCTTTTTTCTGAAATCCGCACAAACAAACAGCTTTAGTACATTCGGCAAAATTCAGATGGTCAATAGCAAAGATTACGATTCGATATTCATTTCCGGCTTTAATCCGCAATTCGTAAAATTGAGTGGATTGCAGTTTTTTCAGAAAGTTTGAGTTTACAACTTTAATTTCGCCAATAACTTCTACGAGTTGGAAGAATTTCAGCGAAACTCTGTCGTTTTGTTTGTCGATAAATTCCAAACATTCTTCTGTAATATCGATTTCCCTCATATTACAAATGTAACGAATTAGTTACAGTATTTTTTCATTCAGAATGATATTTTTTCGAAAGACGGATTTTTTTGTATTAATGGCAACTCGTTATATACACTCAAAACTACTCTTTATCCGGAAAATAAACTAGGATAAGGATAGGTTAGGTGCTTTTTTACCGTTAACAATTTGCTCTACAGCAACATCTAGTGGGTTGGTGATTTGTAACAAATCTTTACGTGCGATATGAGTGTAAAGCATGGTGGTCTCTGGCTTGCTATGGCCTAATAGTTCCTGAATATGGCGCAAACCCACACCGTTTTCTAACATATGTGTCGCATAACTGTGTCTTAGGGTGTGGGGCGTTACTTTCTTTATAATACCTGCATTTTTACAGGATTTCTTAAGAAAAGATCGGACGCTGCTGGAGCTATAAGTGGTCGCCTGCATACTTTCAATTACATAGTTCTTGGGTTGGTAGGTTTGCATGTTGTTGATACATAAAGGCTCCATACTTGATGCTATACTCACATACCTGTCCTTACGTCCCTTTCCATTTTTAACTAAAACCTGGCGTCTGTTTAAGTCTATAGCGTCCACTTTCATTTGCAGTAGCTCCTCTATTCTCAAACCACAGCTGTACAACATGGCGATAATAAAGCGATGCTTTAAATTTTTAGTCACTTGTAAAAGGGCGATAATGTCCTGCATGCTTAAAACCACCGGTTGGAACCTATCCTTTTTAGGACGTTTCAATAAGATGGCGCTTAACTCTAATTGTGGGTACAAGTCCATCAAATGCTTGAAGGCACTAATCATTTGACGGTGAGTGCTCACGCTGTAATCTAATTGTTTGACAGTATGCTCAATAAAACTTCGGTATGGAATGGATGTCGATTCATTAAGTGGTACCTTTTTTAAATAAAGCCCATAGGCCTTTATAAAACCACCATAAGTTGCTATTGTGCTTTTACTTTTACGTAATATGAGTAGGTGATTCTTATAAGCTGCTAAACACTTCTGATTTTCAGCGCTTAAGATCTGCTTTTTTTGTATTTAGTTAAATCTATGGAGTAGTCTAAGTTTTTAAAAGTGTGGTGCCATTTACGCAAGGTGGTAGATTCATCATCGACACACCAGCATTTTAAAGTAGAAGACCAGAAAGGCTCAGGCCCTTCCTTGAGCCGTGCACATATCTTTCTACTATAATCAAATATTATTTTTACGACAGGTTTTCGATCCACTGTAGTTGATACAAAATGAATGATCGTTGGTTTCATGTGCGACACGTTTAAAAGTGTCATGAAAATAATATAAATATTATATAACAGACCACTTCTTGTAAATAGTAAGAGGTCAGACTCTGGTAGGTAATTCCGCTTTCGCGAAAGCGAACTCCTTACAAACCAAATTCTATTCCCACTACAAAGGCTCCATAATTCCTCTCACTGGTAATGCTGTGTACATAATCAACTCTAAAAGGTCTAAAGCTTCCAAAACCGATGTTATCGATCCCAGCACTGACTTCATAATAGGGCTTGCGCTCTGTCATCAATGCTTTGGTACTAAAAATCAAGTCATAATTGAGCTGATTGATTCCTGGGATTTTACCTAGAATAAAACCTTTAAAATTGTGCTGTAGATGTACTTGCGCATAGGATTTATTAGTGCTGTAATCATAGTAATTCAACAAACCAAAACCATAAGGATTCAGTGCCTGAGTCTTGAAGCGCAACTGGTTCCCATTAAAATGCTGGCGGTCGATGAAGGAAATGCCGTTTGCACCGTCAAAGGTTCCCGCGTTAACCCAATAACTAGAGCGACCTATATTGCCCTGATCAAAATTCTGGTACACACTTGCACGGAATTGATGGTAGTTGTAATTATCACTGCTTGCGGCAAAACCGCCTTCATAAATCAGACTTATGGTGGGGTATTTCTCGTTAGTGATATTTTCCTTGCGATCAGGAAAACTGCGGTATTTCTGTCCAGGACGTATGGTGAGTGCAACACTGGTTTTTAACAATTCATGCTCGTTGATAAATGCCAGCCGCTGTTGATCCAGCAACAATGGGTTGTTGGGTGTGTATGATACGTCAGACTGTGTAAACCAGACTTGATCTGTTGTATTTTGTAAAGGCTGGCGCTTTTCATAACCTAGGGATCCTGATAGAAAAAACCCATTTGCTACTTCCTCAGAATATCCTATACGGCCATAATCGAGTTCATAGAACTTGGCAAAATTGCGCTCAAAGAACAAACTGGAAATAGTGTTTTCCAGGCTTGAAATAGGCTTGGTAGCGTTGATCTGATTGACTTGGGTCCCGCCAGAAATACTTATCGTCCTGCGGTTGATGCGATTAAATCGATAATTTGCATACGCGGTATAACGCAGGCGTTTATCATCAAATCCATAATTAAAGTTAATTCCCGTTCCCAGGGAACTGTTATAATCTTTATCAAAACCTTTACTATATCCTAAACCGGTACTGACGACAAACCCCTGAACGGTATTGAATCCCTCAAAATTTTCTAATCCTATAACTCCATTATACCTGATTACGGATTGTTCATTAGAATCCCTATAGGAATAACCCGTCAAAATCTTAAGCGGGTTGAACTTATTGTTTACCGCATCAACGCTGTCTTTATATTTAGGATCGTTGCGAACTGTAGAAATGCTGTCTTTTTTTACATACTCCTTAGTTTCTTCAACAGTTAATGGAACTGGTCGTATGGCTTTCCAGAACAGACTATCTTTCTTGTTTGCCTCCCTGTTGAATGCTAAAGTCTCTGCGCCAAAAGTCTTTTTGTTAAATTGAGGAGTGAAATTATAATTGGTATAATTTGCTATAAATCGACCGTTTCCCTTAAAGCCAAATAAGCCAAAAGAGAAAACAATATTTTGGGTGCGCTTGACCCATTCCTCACTAGCCGGCTCATAGGAAAAATCTTGCGTAAACGTCAATTCCTTAATTATCGGTACATTGATATTTTCTCCAGAGGTGGTCAGTTCTAATCCATAGATGGTCCATTGATCCTCCACGATGTAAATTATCCCATTGAAAGTGTTGTCTTTGGGACGTCGTGAAATGACTTCAATTTTATTGATCAAGAAATTATTGCTATCATAAAAGGTTCCTACGAGTTTGTATTTATAATAGCTAAAAGCATAATCTGCAATAGGGGAGATGATTCTATTATTAAGATCAATGTTATTATTGTAGAAATTGAAATTGGCTCCCTCCGCACTATTAACGCTAAACCCTTGATCATCGCCACTTACTTTACTGGCCGTGATAAATTCCTTGAAATTATCTGGCGCTTCATAGGAAATCTCACTGACGGTTTCAGATAGATAAACGATACCGCTGCGGGTGAGGGAATCCAGCGATCCTTCAATATCACCTATTTCTTGTCCTAAGAACTTTTCAGGTACATCTTCCATGCGCCACAAGCCGCGGGAATAGAAATCAGCCGTATAGCTAGCGGTTTTAAGTCGGTTTGCTTCCCTGTTTTTTATGGCTTCCCGTATGACGCGGTTTGCGGGATTCTCATTGCTTTTTATTACAATTTCAGCTAGAGAAGTAGTTTCTTCTTGAAGAACTGCATCTATTTTAAAAGGAAATGCAGTGATTTCCACTGCTTTTTCTATTGTTTTGTAACCCAAGCTTTGGAAGACAATGGTTTGAGGGCCAGTTTTTTTAAAATCAAGCGTGTACAAACCATCCACATTTGTCGATGTGCCGGTGTAGGTATTTTTAATAAAAATGGAAGCAAAAGGAATGGGTTCACCAGCGGCGTCTTTTACAGAACCAGTTATCTGGCCGAAAAGGAATAATGGAAAACAAACAAGAATTAGAAAGTAAATTGACTTCATAAAGAATATTGAGGTGGTTGATATTCAACTAGCAACGAAAGATAGGAAAGCACGGGCTTTTTCTCTTCAGTTATCTCAATAGACTCTATGGAGTTTAAAAAGTTTAGGCGTTGTAGGTTTTTTTAATCTGATCCAGACGCTTTTTGTTATCTCTATTTTTCATGGTTTCTCGTTTGTCAAATAGCTTTTTACCCTTGGCAAGTGAGATTTGTAATTTTGCAAAACCACGATCGTTAATGAACATAACCAGCGGTATTATCGTATTTCCAGAATTTGTGACACCCTTATACAAACTTTTCAATTCGCGCTTTTGCAGCAGCAACTTTCGAGCTGCTTTAGGGGCATGATTGAAATGAGTTGCGTGAGAATACTCTTGAACGGTCATATTAATGATCCACAATTCTCCATCTTTAAACTCACAAAATGCCTCTGCAATACTGGCTTTGCCCATCCTAATCGCCTTGATCTCAGTTCCTGAAAGCACTATACCGGCCGTATATTTATCCAGCAATTCATATTCAAACCTCGCCTTGCGGTTCTTAATTCTTATGTTATTCTTCAAATCCATGTAATAGCAAATATAATTTAACAGTCTCAGCCCATCGTTATATATTTGTGAAATGAAAAAGAAAGCAATTTATACCATCGTTTTAGTGAGTCTATTCATTGTTTCTTGCGGTGATCAAGGTCCGTCTGCTTCAGAGGTGATGGATAAAGCTATTGTGGCTCACGGTGCTGATCTAGCTGCAAATGCCCGTCTGGATTTCATGTTTCGCAAACTCAATTACAGTGTGGATAGAAATGCCGGTAGCTTTTCTTATGAGCGCAATTTCCCCCAGGCTGGAGCACAAGTTACAGATCGCTGGAATAACGATGGATTCACGCGCCACATTAATGATTCATTGATCGTTTTAAATGACTCTATCGCCAGTCGTTACAAGGCTTCTCTCAACTCTGTCGTTTATTTTGCCCAGCTCCCTTACAGTCTTGATGGGGAAGCCGTGAACCTTAAAATGATTGGAACGGATAGTATTAAGGGCAGTAATTATTATGAGATTGAGGTCACTTTTAAGGAAAATGGCGGCGGTGAGGATCATGAAGATGTGTTTTTATACTGGATCGACACGCAGGATTTCCTAATTGATTACATGGCTTATTCTTTTTGTGAGTTGGAATGTGGGTTCCGCTTTCGCGAAAGCATAAACCGCAGAAATCTAGAAGGAATTGTTGTACAGGACTACAATAATTATAAATCCAGCAAACAGGATCCTGAACTTAGCGATCTGGACGATGCGTTTGAAGCGGGAAAATTGCAATTGCTGAGTGAAATCAACACAGAATTCCCAGAAGTCACCTTGAATAAGTAGGTTTTACCGTGTTTTTTACAATTCAGTATCCTGATTCAACAGTTGGGTAGGATGGTTTCTTAAATTAATGGATGTTGCTGCATCTTTGGGTTGTTCTTTATTAAGAATTACATTTAAGAACCGAACCAGGCAACCCATGAAAATTAAACACGTTACAAAACTCATAGGAATCAGCGCCATAATAGCCGTTGTTATTTCTCTGATCAACTACTGGCTGGGAAATCATCTCAACTCTATTTATGATGTAGCTCAGGATTATGCAATCAATTTTATGTTTGCCTTTTGTTTGACACTGGTCAACGGGAGTTTCTTTTCTTTATTAACGACTTATATTTCCTGGTCTAAAAGACCATTAACTCGGTTGATTACAGGTGTTTTGGGATCTGTTATTATTACAATCATAACGCTTACTTTACTTATAGCTTTCACGCGCATCGTTCTGTTTGGGGTGTCGTGGGAAGCTTTTTTAAATTCCCAGAGACTATCCTGGTATCTATTTGGCGTTGGATTTACGTTAATTATTGCCCTAATCTTCCATACATTTTATTTTTACAAAGAGCTGCAGCAATCCAGACTTAAGGAACAAAAGGTCATTGCAACTTCTGCCACCGCTCAGTTTGATGCGCTTAAAAACCAACTGGATCCTCACTTCCTTTTTAACAGTCTCAATGTCCTGGTTTCATTAATTGAAGAAAATCCAGCAGCCGCCGTCAATTTTACAACATCATTATCTAAGGTATATAGATATATACTGGAACAACGAGGAAAACAATTAGTTGGGATTGAAGAAGAAATAGAGTTTGCACGTACATATATAGGACTGCTCAAAATGAGGTTTGAGGACAGTCTAACTATTGAAATACCACAACATGTTTCAAATACCACGCTACAGATCGTGCCTTTATCCCTACAGCTGCTTATCGAGAATGCGGTAAAGCATAATGTCATAAGTTCCAGCCAGCCCTTAAAACTATCTATTTATGAACGTGGCAGAATGCTGGTGGTAGAGAATAACCTGCAGGAAAAGCAAGTTTTAGGAACCAGTACCGGCGTTGGTCTCAATAACATTGCCTCCAGATATTCCTTGTTGACCTTCAACAAAATGACGATCGAGAAATCACGAGATAGCTTTAAGGTCAATTTACCGTTGTTGAATCTGGAGCAAAACCACCCGCTACCCACCAATGCCATTGCTACGGAAACCCAGATAGAGGATTTCAGGATTATGGAGGCCAGAGAGCGCGTCAAAAATATCAAACAATTCTATGATGAATTACTCCGCTTCATTATCATTCTTTTATTTCTTGGAATATTGAACTGGTTGACCACCAGTTTTCCCTGGGTGATATTCCCAGCTGTTGGGATGGGAATAGGTTTGTTTTTCCAATACATGAGAAATTTTGACAAAGAGTTTTTCTTGGGGAAGAAGTGGAACAAGAATAAACTAGATAAATTAATGAACGACCAAAACTTCTAATCATGAAAGCAACAGAAACCTATCAAGAAAAATATGCCAGAGCTAGAGCACGAGTGGATGAATTAAAGGGTTTTTACAATCACCTTATTATATACATCATTATCAATGCAGGAATTGCTGGACTTAATTACTATTCAAATCAATGGCAGTTCACATGGTTTTTATTTCCATTGCTGGGCTGGGGGATAGGTCTTGCCAGTCATGCGGTGCGCACATTTAGGTGGAATCCATTTACTAGTAAGGACTGGGAAGAACGCAAACTGCGCGAGATCATGGAACAAGAAGAGGCAATCGATCTTAATTAAAATATTATGAAGGTATTAATTGTTGAAGATGAAAAGCCCGCTGCCAGAAGATTGCATCGCATGCTGGAGCAACTGGAATTGCCGGTAGAACACACCGTTCATTCGGTTAAAGAAGCTGTCGAGCACCTTTCTAACAATACTCCTCCAGATCTTATTTTTCTCGACATCCAGCTAAGTGATGGTCTATCTTTTGAGATTTTTGATCATGTTAAAGTAGATAGCGCGATCATATTTACCACGGCCTATGATGAATATGCCCTCAAGGCATTTAAACTGAACAGCATTGATTATCTATTGAAGCCTATAGATGTTAAGGAGCTGGAAGTTGCCGTGAATCAATTTAAAGCTAGCTTTCGCGAAAGCGGAAACCCCATCCACAATAAGGCACAATTTCAGCCCATTGATCTACAACAAATCGCAAAACTGCTTAACGAGCCACAGAACGCTTACAAAAATAGGTTTACTGTAAAGGTGGGAGAGCATATCAAGCTGTTTGCCACTGATGAAATACAGCTATTCTATTCAGAAAATAAAGGAACCTATATTAATCTTCCCAACGGGAGAAACTATCTATTAGACTTAAATCTAGAAGCGGTAGAAGCAAGGTTAAATCCCAAAACATTTTTTAGGGTTTCACGTCAGGCGATAGTTCATATCAATGCAATCACGGACATTATATCCTATACCAATTCTAGATTGAAAGTGAAGATAAACTCATTTACAACCTTTGATCTTGTGGTAAGTAGAGAGCGTGTGAAAGATTTTAGACGATGGATTGAAGGTTAAATTCTTAAATTCAGTTAATTCTGGGGGTATTTAAATCTCTTTTAACATTCTATTTAAAACCGCGTTCTATATCTCTGCGTAAGTTGTGGTATAATCAATAAAAAAATACAAATGAAAAAAATTGCCCTATGGTCCAGTATCGCAGTATGTGCCGCAGCCGGTATCTTTATTGCAGCTGACCACCTTGATGCTCCAGCAGTAGGAATGACTACTTCAGACATCGCCGACTTTTATGCTTTTGAAGGTGCTAATGCAGCTTCCACAACTTTTGTTGTAACCCTTCCAGCTGGAACTTCCAGCGCTCAATTTGACGAGAACGTTTTAATTGAGATTAATATTGACAATACTGGCGCAGCAGATGGCGTCGTTGAGGATCTTGTTCTCCAGGCATTACGTCAAGGTGACGACATGTTTTTCTTTGGACCTTATAAGCCAGGTCAGACAGGATTGAACAGTACGATTGATACTGATGAATTTGCTGCCTCTGTAAAAATAGGTGAGTCAAAAACTATAGGTGGTGTGAGCTACTTTGCAGGACAACGTCAAGACGCTTTCTTCTTTGATTTTGAACAATTCAATACGGTAGTAGGAACTGCTCCAGCAGAGGGATTTGGTTCTACTGGAAATAATTTCTTCACACCATTAAATGTGAATGCAATTGTTATTGAGATTCCTAATACATTATTAGGAACTGCACCACCACACATCGTTGATCAACTGTTACAGACTACAACAGGTCTTCCAGCTGCTTACAACGTATGGGTAGAAACTAAGAAAAGAGGATAATTACTATCAATTCAAAAAATTAAACAGATGAAAATATTCAATATAAAATACGCAATAGCTTTAATAGCAGTTGCAGCATTTACAATCAGTTGTGATGATGATGATGTCACAGAAATTCCAGAAGCAAGTACTAACTTTACAGGAACTTTTGTTCAACAAGATCAAATGGGACGTCCAGGTATCAATACTGTATTTCCAACAACTGAAGCAGACGAGAACGAGTTTAACGTTACCATTCCATCAGACGGGATTGCGAGATGGCAGCCAACTTTTCAGGCTAAAGTCGAAGCCCTATACGATGCTTATGGAGCAACATACGAAAACAACATTATAGGTCTTGATTTACCTACATTGACAACAGCTTTGTCTTTAGATGTTCTTCAAGTAGCTCCTAATGGAAGTGGACCAACTACCTATTTTGGTGGTACAAGTAACTTCTTGACAGGTAGAGCTTTAAATGACGATGTGATTGATGTATCCTTAATCCTTCTTTTTGGAGGTCAGAGTGGAGCACGTTTTAACGGTGATGGTGGAACGCCCAACCTAGTTTCTGATAATGTAGGACTAGAGGCAGGAACAACTAGTGATAGTTTCCCTTACTTGACGGCACCTAAATTTTAGATAATATATATTTAACTTACAAGCCGATTCTAGAGATAGAATCGGCTTTGTTGTATTTAAAAATGAATGAACTATGAAAAAAATTCTGATAGTAATATGTGCTGCTGTAGTTCTTGTTTCTTGTAAACAGGAGTCGAAAGTTGAAGATCAAAACATCACACAGGTAGCAGATTATAAGAAGTATCTAGATTATGATGAAGCCGAAATTGTCGCTCAGCTCAAAAAAGAAGTGGAAGACATAAAGGCAGAAATAGAGGACGATACCACCAGAATAGGAATGAATGGGCGTATTTCCAGTAAACTGAATCAGCTTTTTGACCTCACCGGAGATGTTGATTTCTTGAATGAATCTGTTCGCTTGCGCGAAAGCATCACTAGAAACACATACATTAACACGGAAAACTCAAAAAGAGCCTTAGCTCAAGCTTATATCAAACAACACCGCTTTAAAACAGCAGACAGTTTGATGCGTAGTTTCACAGAGGAATATAGCAGTCCTGACAGTCAGTTGATTCAATTTGATATTGCTATGGAACTGGGAGATTATAAGAACGCAGAAACATTATTAGATAGCTTGCGTGATCCTAATGAGTACAGCTACTTGATTAGGGCGGCAAAGTGGAATGATCATATTGGGCAATTAGGTACTACGATTACCCTTATGGAACGTGCAAAAGAACTTGCAGAACAGAGCGGCAGTCAGGGAAAACAGCTTTGGAGTTATTCAAACATAGCCGATTACTATGGCCATAACGGTGATTTAGAAAAGTCCTATAAATTTTATTTAAAGACACTGGAACTTGACCCTAATAATACATATGCGCTCAAGGGTATTGCTTGGATTGCATATTCAAATGATAGAGATGTAGAAGAGGCTCGAACTATTTTAAAACGCATAAGTGAGCGTCATCCTACTCCAGATTATAATCTGGAACTGGCAGAATTAAACGAATATGAAGGTAAAGATTCAGACGCCAAAGCATTAAAAGCAGATTTCATGCAAAGAGTGGACAATCCAGCTTATGGCAATATGTATAATGCTTATAAAATTATTGAGCTCATAGATGCTGGAAACTCACAAGCAGCAGTAGATTTAGCTAGAATGGAAATAGAGAATCGTGCCACTCCAGAAACATATGATTTATTGGGATACGCACTTCTTTCTAACAATCAAGCTAAAGAAGCTTTGATGAATCACCAACAACACGTGATAGGTAAAACTTTTGAGCCGAAAGCCCAGTTCCATACCGCTTTGATATACAAAGCAAACGGAATGGATCCAGAGGCTGAAGCGTTAAAGAAAGAATTATTAGAAACCGAATATGAAATGGGACCAGTGGTGTTTAAAAATATACAAGATATTTAAAACCGCAACCTCAATGTATACGTAAGTATACTGATAGTTAGTTACTCTAGAATTGAGAAAGCTAGAGTAATTTTTTTGGTTGGTTAGTTTAGGAATGCCCGGTTCGAAAGAATCGGGCATTTTTTTATGATCATTTTTGAGAGGATTACATAGAGATATTGTGGGCAGGCGTAAGCCTTACTGAATTTTACAAAGTATAGAATACGTAAAAAGTAAGATAACAAAACAGCGCTCTGTTTTGGTTATATCCCGTGTCTAAAATGAGTCTATTTGACACGCTTAATCACATTAATGAGTCTACCTGACGCACCTAATTACTTTAAAGCTCACAGAGCTATTTGTCTATTGCAAACTTCACCATACATCCTTAAGAAGCTTTTCTGTTCAGGAAGAGAGTGAAGCTAATTGCAGTTCACTCAGTCACTGATAAATGGAAACCAGTAAGACTTTTATGAGGAGAATGGCGCAAAATTTATAAACTCGGATAGAACCTAATTAACGTCATCAAATAGGGTATTAGATACACCTTATTGTAAAAGAATGATTTGTATAGAAGTGTTTAGAAACCTCTGGGATTTAACTTAAAAAAAGCAAGATGAATAAAATGTAAAACATTCGATTCATCTTGCTTAGATTTTAATAAATAACAGAGGTTAATCACTCAATAGCACCTAATGTATATAAGCGTTCTAAAGTAGGAGTAGGGCTTCCACCAGCTTCCTCTAAAGTAATCCCAAATGCTTCTGTGTCGTTAGGGTTGGTAAACTCAATTAGATTTTTATTATCCACCGCAACAATCCCTAAATTTGTAGGAGTTAATGGATTGAGTGTCAATGACCACAATTGATAGGTCATATTTGCGGGAGCATCTGGCAGTCCAGTAATGTCTAAGTAGGTAATGTTTTGTTCCTTATTATGAAAAACAACAGCATTTGCAGTCCCGTGATCTCCTTGACCTGCAAGGTTTATTTTTAAAGTGTTCGGTTTTTTAATGAAAGCCAAAGCTTCTTTGTAATCTAGGTTTAGAGAATCAAGACTCTCTACTTCTACATTTAAAATTTGATTTTTTTGAACAATTGAAATCATTTCATCATTAAGTTCTGTATTCTGATAGAACATATAACTTGTTCCAAATAAAAGAACAATTGCTGCTGCCCAACCTAAATACTGGCTCCAGTGGTTATCTTCAGATTTAGCCTTTCCTTCTCTTATATAGCCTTTGATTGATTCATATATAGCTATTTCATCTGCAGCGGGTGCTATACCAGCTGCTAGTTTAAAATACGCACGTTCGATCGCTTCTACCTCTTCCTCCAATTCTGGATTTTCCCTCACCAGTTTGGCTATCGCCATATTTTCCTGACGTGTCAATGCGCCACAAACGTATGCTTCTAAATCTCCGCTATTTTTAGTGTCTTGTATATCCATTAGTTTACCATCATTTCACGCAAGCTATTTAAACATTTTCGATGTCTCGTTTTTAAGGTTCCAGAAGGCATGTCTAACTCTTCTGCGCCATCCTTGAATGTAAAACCTTTAAAAAATATGACATCAATAATCTTGATACACATAGGTTCTAACTTTTCCACCCATTGTTTAACAAACATCGTATTCGTTTGCTCATCAAGATCGCTCTTACTTACAATGATATCTACGAAATTATCAGAGCTTAAGTTTTTTAAACTGTTTTTATGTCGTTTACTGCGCAAATAATCGACAGATGCATTTCTTGCGATATTAAGAATCCAGGTAAAAAATCTACCAGAATTTGAATCGTAGGTATCCGCGTTCTTCCAAATTTTAATGAAGACATCCTGCAATATTTCCTGTGCAACATCCTCCTTTTTTACAATGGCAAAAATTACACCGTGAAGGGCTTTTTGATACCTCTCGTAAATACGAGTAAAAGCTACCTCGCTTCCTTCCTGCATGCGAGCGATTAATAAATCTGGTTGAGCGTTCATAGAGTTAGTTAAGAATTTTTAAAGATGCAAAAAAAAATCTACAAGTACGACTTGTAGATTTTATTCAATTCAGAAATTGGAAGTCTATTGTATAACTCCGCAAGCTTCTCTTTGTCCAGCAGCACCGCTAGGTTGAGAAGTAAAGTCATCTGCTTTTGCGTGTACAATCACTCCTTTTCCTACAATATTTTTAGCATCATCATCACAATCAATACACCATTTGTCTGTACTGAAAGTTATAGTAGCATTTCCATAGCTATCCGCTTCTAGGTTTCCTATGTCACCCATGTGGTTCATACCATCTTCCCAGTCACCATGTTCTTTGGAATTTGGGTTCCAGTGTCCACCAGCGCTTGTTGCATCATCTGCACTACAATCACCATTTTCATGTAAGTGAATTGCATGCGTACCTTCCTCAAGTCCTTTAAGATTTGCGACCATCTCAACGCTGCCTTCTTTTTGTGTAAATGAAATGGATCCAGTTACACTACTACCGCTTTTAGAAGCCATAGGAACTGTAATTTCTTTCATTTCCATATCATCATTCATGGTTTGAGAATCGTCCATGTCAGTCATGGTTTCATCCATGTTTTCACCATCCTTAGCGGTGTCTTTACAAGAAATACTTAGCGTTAAAGCTAGTGCCATCAAGGCGATATTTAATTTTTTCATCAGTTTTAGTTTTAGTTAATGAATTGTGAAGGTAAACAAGTGAATTCCGCTGACCAATTATTTCACAATTCTTTAGAACTAGAAGTTGCGTTCAATTTAAATATAGCTTCTGAAACTTGTTAGGATTTAAGTTGCCTATTTTTAAATTTTCCATAGCATTGATGGCAATATCTACCCTTTTTTGAGAATCTTTTACGAGGTAAATCATAAAAATAATATTTCGCTGCTTTCCTGGTAAGAGTTTTTCAAAGATGGTATAGGCATCGTAATCACTCATTAAAACAGCTTCTAACTCGTCAGTCATAGGAGCTTGGTATTTGCTTACATCTTCTGACATCTCAATATGTACTGAGTCACCTTCTTCTATACCGAGTAGTTTCTTATTTGCTTTGGAACACATTAAATACCTCAGCCCCTTTTTTTTAATCACACCAGCATAAAGAGTGATGTCTGAATCGTTAGCAGATACTTCCGCAACAACCCTTTTTACTTTTAACAGCTCTAATTGTTCCCCTATATCCTCTGGAATTAATAAAGCACCCATCCAGCCATCGTTATTCAACTCTGTTTCAAATGTGAATGTCATTTAAGAAGATGGGTGAGGATTTGCGTTTGAGAATGTAATGTGCGATGTACGGGACACTTATTAGCTATTTCCAGTAATTTAGTAATCTGTGCTGGTTCAAGATCAGCATTGAATTTTATATGTCTGGTAAACGTATCGATTTTTGATGTGTCATCATCACAATCCTCACAATCTGCGACATGTTGCTTATCGTAAGTTACATGACACTCCACATTTTCTACGCTCCATTTTTTACGTCTCGCATACATTTGTATTGTCATCACAGTACAAGAGGCAAGTCCACTGGAAACTAAATCATAGGGAGTAGGGCCGTAATCATTACCGCCATAACCAGTAGGCTCGTCTGCTGTAAAGTAGTGACGACCGGCTCTCATTTGAGTAGTGAAAACCTGATTTTCATCCAGGCTTGCTACCACAGGTTGATCTGAATTTAAACTTTTTTCTTCTGGTAAATTCAAATATTTAGAAGCCCATGTGGCAATTACAATACCTACATAATGACTATCCTTTTTATCGGAGAGCAAGTGATCTGCACCATCCAGACTTAAAAAACTTTTAGGATGGCGCGCTGCCATGTATAACTTTTCTGCATTATCAATGCTCACGATCTCATCTTGAGGTGAGTGGCAGATCATAATGGGCAGCCGTAAGTCCTTCAATGTAGTTGTGACCATTTGCTCATTCAAATCTGTGAGCAGCTGTTCTTTGATTTTGAAACTGCGCCCACTTAACTCTACCATAGCCTCGCCGTTTTTTATGATAGCTTCAACATGAGCACCGAAAAGGTTTTTCACATGCTTCGTATCACTAGGGGTTCCTATTGTTGCAATAGCCTTGATCGATTTCGCTTTCGCGGAAGCGTAAATAACAGCATCACCGCCTAAAGAATGGCCTACCGCAAGGGTAGGAGCTTTATAATTTTCTGTGAGATAGTCTATTGCTGCCAACAGGTCTTCCACATTGCCGGAGAAATTTGTGTCGCCAAAATCGCCTTCTGAATCACCCAAACCAGTAAAATCAAAACGTAAAACGCCATAACCGGCCGTTGTCAATGCTCTGGAAATGTTACGTGTGGCACTAAAATTCTTACTGCAAGTAAAACAATGAGCAAAAATAGCAAAGTTGTGCGGCTGCCGGTCTGCAGGTAGTTCTAGACGACCGCTGAGTTGATAGCCTTGCGAATTTTCAAACTCTATCTTTTCGTACTTCATATAATGTTAATCTTCCCAGATATCAATATCTGTCTTTTTCATTTGATTTTTATAGGACTCCCATTCGGTGCTCAACCATTGCATTGTATCTGCCATAGTTTGTTCTGCCATGGTTTCTGCCTGATTATAAAGTTGGGTTTCTGTAGCCGTTTGTGCTCCTTGACGGCTTGATATGTAACTTCTTGCCATTCCCAATCGCTGTGAAACAGTGGTCTCTTTATTACGCGTAATTCCTTGCCGGTCATCAATCGCTCCAAAGTAAAGTGCCTGTTGAGTTTCTATTTGTTTTACAATGGAATCGGTAGCTTTAATTTGCTCTTTAAATGCTTTCTTATCTTTCTCGGTAAGCATCTTTTTGAAGCTTTCTGCAGTCTTCTTATTTTTAGCTAGATCTTGAGTAACCTCATAAATGCGGTCTGCAAGATCTTCTATTTTTTTCATTGCATCGTATTTTGCCTTGCGATTTGCAGCAGTAACTTCTGAGATTCTAGGATCGTCAGAAACCACAATTTGATTTTGACTAGAGTATCCGGCATATTCTAAAACAGCTCTATAAGTTCCTGGAAGAACTTCAACACCAGCGTTCTCACGGTCTGATTCATCATAACGTCTGGATGGGTAATTCTTACCACTTTCTCTCATTCTCCAGCTCCATTCCTGAACCCCTTTTTTCTCAGGAGCTTTTGATTTTAGAGTTCTGATCAATCTATCCTTATCATAGATTTTAAGAAATACAGAATCTGTTGCTGTGGTATCTGCTTTTTTCAAAAGATCTTTATCAAAATAGTAACGGAACTGTGCATTACTGCTGCGGTTTTCTCCTTGATACATAGCATCAGCGCCAAAACGACTGCCAGTAGGTTGCTGGTTTCTTGTTTGATAAGCATTAGGTGATTCAAACAGTTTGATAGGCTGTTCAAACTTGGCTTTATTTCTAGCCATTTCCTGTAATGGTCTTATGTCATCCAAGACCCAAGCGGCACGACCAAAAGTACCAATAACAAGATCCTGTTCCCGCGGATGAATGACTAGATCTTTTACAGAAACTGTAGGAAATCCATTCGTGTATTTTGTCCAGTTATCTCCAGCATCAATGGACACATAAAGTCCATCGTCCGTTCCTAAAAACATCAAATTGTTTTCTTTAGGATCTTCTATAATACTCAAAGTATAACTCTGCACATCATCCTTATCTACAATCCTGTTCCAACTTTTACCATAGTTAGTGGTGCGGTATGCATAAGGCTCGTAATTGAACCTGCGGTAATCATTTGCAATAAGAAGGGCATGACCTTTTTTTGTCGTGCTGGCTTTGATTTGTGCAATCCAGCTGCCTTCAGGAAGTCCTTTCAGTCCCTTTGAAACCTCGTCCCAACTGTCACCGCCGTTTTTAGTAACATAAACTAAACCATCGTCAGAACCTGTGTAGATAACACCACGCTCTGCAGCACTAGGTTCAATTACTAATATAGTGGTATGGTTTTCAGCACCCGTGGCATCCAGGGTAAGCCCTCCAGATTCACCTTGTTTTTGCTTATCAGGGTCGTCAGTGGTCAAATCTGGGCTTATTACAGTCCAGGTTAAACCTTTGTCGGTAGATTTATGTACAAATTGACTTCCAAAGAATAATGTGCTGCTGTCAAAAGGATCCATTTGAATGGCAGAGTTCCAATTGAATCTCAAGTCAACACTTGGATCTGGGTGAGTAGGCTGGACGCTATAGTTATTTCCAGTTTCCCAGTCATACCGTTGAACCGATCCCTGCTGACTCATGGTGTATCCAAATCGATTGTTGTCAGGATCGGGAATTACATCAAATCCATCTCCAAAACTGATTTCTTGCCAGTAGCTGTTTCTAATTCCTTGATCGCGCCAGACGTAAGCAGGTCCGCGCCAGCTTCCATTATCTTGCATACCACCATAAACATTGTATGGAGTTTCCATATCTACATTGATGTGATAGAATTGAGCCACGGGAATGTTTCCTATGAACCTCCATGTTTTCCCACGATCTTGAGAAATATTGAGTCCTCCATCGTTTCCATCGATGATAAAATTACCATCTTGTGGATGAATATAAAAAGCATGATGATCTGGATGTATGCCATTATTAGCACCGTAAGCATTCATTAACTGGTCAAAATTGCGACCGCCATCATCAGAGACGTTTACATAAGTAAAGACAGAATAAACTCGGTTTTCATTTCCTGGATCAACGTAAATCTCAGAGTAATAAAAAGGTCGATTTCCTATGTCACTTTTATCATTGATCATTTTCCAGTTAAATCCGCCATCCGTGGATTTGTAGAGTGCATTTTTTTTGGCTTCCACCAAAGCGTAAACGGTATTAGGATTGCTGGGAGCAATGGCAACACCTATACGGCCTAGTTCGCCTTTAGGCAATCCTTCTTCTTCACCTATTTTTTTCCAATTGTCGCCTCCATCGTGCGTGATGTAGAGTCCAGAACCTTCACCGCCAGATTTAAAAAACCACGGGTCGCGCTTGTGTTCCCACATCGCGGCGATTAGTTTATTAGGGTTGCTAGCATCCATTATAAGATCTGCAGCTCCTGATTTATCATTGGTATAAAGAATCTTATTCCATGTCTTACCACCGTCAATAGTTTTAAAAACACCACGTTCTGGATGCTCACCCCATGGGGAACCTATAGCCGCAGCATAAACTACATCAGGATTTGTAGGATCGATTATTACTCGATGAATATGGCGGGTTTTTTCCAACCCCATAGACTTCCAGGATTTCCCACCATCTAGAGATTTGAAAATTCCATAACCACCATTTAATGAATTACGTGGGTTTCCTTCTCCTGTACCTACCCAGACAACACTAGGATTGGACTGTTGAACAGCTACTGCGCCTATGGAAGCGGTAAACTGATCATCAAAAATAGGTTCCCATACAGTTCCACCACTCACTGATTTCCATAAACCACCACTGGCGGTTCCTGCGTACATAATGTTAGGATCAGATTCAACTACATCTATACCAGTTACACGACCTGACATTCCGCCGGGCCCTATATTTCTAGGTTTCATCTCTTTAACCAGATCTAAATCTAGTTTTTGTGACAAAGCTGCTAACGGGAGAAATAATAATAGGAGTAAGGTAATTTTCTTCATGGACATTTATTAAGTTCCTAAAGATATGAATTGATTTTACTATTGAACCGCTCCCGGATGCCGAAGTTTGTGGAGGCTCTTTTTAAACGTTTAAAATCTCAAATTATGAAGAGGTGCAAGATTCACGTATCTCTTAAATGCAGTTCTTTAACATTTCAAATGCCTTTAAAGCAGAATTAACGGCGCCTTCCATATAACCCGGTAGAACAGCACTAGTCTCAGAGCCAGCCATTATTAAAGTATTGTTGTTTAAGCTCTTTCTCAAAATGAGATTCCCATTATTTTGATGCGGTACCAGTCGGTTCTCAGGAATTGAATTGACATAAATATCTTGATTCCATGCGTAATCCTCATAGGTAACGTAATCCAACACATCTTCACCAAAAATACTTTCCAACTGTTTGATGACTCTAGCTTCTCGATCTTCTGGATTTATATCATTCATGTGTGGGTGTAAAAAACCCATGAGCGCAAATCGATCTTTTGCTAGATTAGAATAATCATACATCTCTGCAATAGGACCCGCATTACTGAAAGTGGTAGCGGGTAAGCCTTTCTCCTCCCAAAACGCCGACTTAAACCCTATTCCAAACTTGATACTGTCTTCCATCCAGGTTTGGGTTTCTCGAGCCACATTCAAATAATCAACTGGTAGTTGTGGATCAAAGCTTATAGAGTTAGCAACAACAGCTGGTGGAATACAGCTAACCACGTAATCTGAAGTAAAAATACCCTGATCTGTCTTTATAGTATAAGTATGATTTACATACTCGATCGATTCTACAACTGTATTCAAATGAATCTGTTTTTTATCTAAGGTTGCTGCAATAGACAAAGCTAGGTTTGTGCTGCCGCCATTGATGCGATAGCTAACTTGTTGTTGAGGCGGCATTTGCATAATTTGAAAATCTGCAGAAGCGTGGGGTTGATACCATACTTTGTCACCCATTTCTTGAGGATAAATGGTGAGGTTTAATTGGTTTAGGAGTTGTTTTAAATTAGGATTGTAATCCCATAACCATGCTGCACCTAGGTCTATGGGAATATGATTTCCGGACAGTTTTGTATTCAACCGACCGCCTACACATTTTTTGGCTTCTAAGATTTGAAAATCAAAACCCTGCTGTTGTAACAAATAAGCCAGTGTCAATCCGGTAAGGCCAGCGCCTAAAATTGTAATTTTTGAATGCATAAAAAAGCCTTTGGTATATTCCAAAGGCTTCAAAGATAAGTTCCAGTAATTTTATTGTTGTGGAAGTTCAACATCATCTTTCCACATTTCATTACCTAAAGTCTTCATTGTATTGCTTCCCATAAACTCTCGGGAAGGTTTATTAGGTGGAGCTTGCTTTTTGATACTGCCGTTTACAGCGATCTCGTTCAAACATAAGCTAAGTAGTGGTTCTGATGGATCTCCCAGAACACCTAAATTTCCAAAGTCTTCGCGCTGTTCAATATCTGGAACTAAACCATCAAAATAATCTGTTTTTCCCACACTATTTAGACTTTTAAATACCAAAGGTTGCATAGCATAGCGGTGTGACGTATTTGCTCCAGATTTTTGAAAATCCTCACTGTCGTATAAAGTGATGCTCGCTTGAAACTTACCTGCAGTTTCACCACCTACTTGAACCACATCTATATAAGGATCTAGAGAATTTATTACAAGCTCACTAGCACTAGCACTATTTTGAGTTGTAATAATGTGAACCTTGGAAAGGTTCAAACGGTTCAAGGCGCTGCCACTCGAGGTGGTGTTTTGAAAGTAATTGATCAGTTGATCTGGATTGTTTTCCAGAAAGCTTTGCTGAATCTCAGGATTCCATTGCTCTGTAGAAAAAACGTCTGTTGTTGGATTTCCCGCAATTAAACTGCCCAACATGATTGCCGTATTCACAGAGCCACCACCATTATACCGCAGGTCTAGAACCAGTCTAGTAACCCCTTGGGCTTTAAAGTCTGCAAAAACGGCATTGAGATCTTCGTCAAACTGCCTGAGAAAACTGTTGTAGACTAGATAACCCACCTTTGTACTTCCTAGATCTATTACTTTACTTAGTAGAATGGGATTTTCTTGAGTCTGTGCTTTCGATAACGATATAGATGAACCATTATTTATAGGATCTCCACCATTAAAATCTGCTAAGCCTATAGTATAGGAATTTTGTGCCAACAGAGTTCTTACGTTAGATCGCGTCATTTGAATGCCATCAATTTGATTAAAGATTTGGCCACGCGAGACACCTTGACCTGATGCACTGGTGTTGGGAAGTACATATCTCACATACCCGAAAACCTTGCTAGCATCATTTGCATAACCCACCAAGCCGAATTCCAAACCGTTATTCAAACTCTGACCAGATAAAGCTTGTTCCAGTGCTACATAATCTGTGAAAATCACGCTAAAACGATCCGTTCTAGAGCGGTCAAAAATGAGCGATTCAAAGAAATCTTCTGGTCTATCAAACTGCGCATGGTAATTTACTAGGTCATTAACCGTAGAAAACCGTCCATCTGCTAGAACAGGAACGTCTGGTTTATATAGATAAAAAGCATTCATGCCTCGATAAATAAAATTTTTAATGGTGGCATCGCTGGCGATCTTATCATCATTATCTTCTGCACAACTTTGTAAAATAGGCGTTGTCGCGAGTAGTAGGAGTAAAATTTTCAAAATTCTCATAAGGAGTCTAAAGGATTTTAAGTTTTAAAAATAGGCAAAGCTGAGAGGAGTTGGTGATTTGTTTAGAAAATACATTTAAATTCTATTCATGTAAAATACAACAGTCTTAAAACAGTACATAAATCGTGCTAATCAACTATAAAATCGTTTTTTTTCGTCCATTTGTAACATTATGAGAATGATCTCGTCATTATTATAGAACAACGTTCATGAACCAACCCAATTTCATAGCGACATTCAAGGAAGTGCAAAAGAAAATGTACCTGTTGTCTCGCAGATTGTTGACTTCCCACGAGGAGGCAGCAGATGCAGTACAGGAAACGATGCTGAAGTTGTGGGAACGTAGGAATGGGCTGGATAATATCTCAAACAAAGAGGCTTATGCCATGCAAATGGTAAAAAATTATTCACTGGATCGTTTAAAGAGTAAACAAGCCAGTCATTTAAAAATTGTGCATAATAATTATGAATCCACAGAGCGCAATGCTCTGGATGAAATGGAGCGTAGGGGAGAAGTCAATTTAGTACAAAAGGCAATACAAGAATTACCTGAAAATTATAAGATGGTAATTGATTTAAGAGATATTCAAGGTTTTGATTTTGAAGCTATTGAACAGATTATGGAAATGAAATCGACTGCCGTACGAGTTGTTTTAAGTCGGGCACGCAAGATGCTCAAAAAAATTATAGAAGAACAGTTTAAAGCAGATTTGGCATGAACAAGCTACTTGAAAAATATTGGAAAGGCGACACCAGCCTTCAGGAAGAGCAACAGTTACAGAGCTATTTCAAAGGTGATAAAGTGAGTGCAGAGCATGAGGTGTACCGCAAGTTGTTTCACGGTTTTGAAATTGAAAGTAGCATAGAAATTGATAGCTATGACGCTTTCGCGAAAGTGAAATCGCAAGAATCATCCAATCATATCTTCAAAAAACGAACATGGACCAGCGTTGCCGTAGCCGCTAGTGTTGCAGTAATGGTAGCAGTAGGATCTGGCTATTACCAGCAAGATGCACAAGCAGATCTGGGAACTTATGAGACACCAGAAGAAGCATATAGCGCTACCGTTGAAGCACTGCAAATGGTGTCTTCAAAATTTAACAAAGGAAAAGAAAATTTAAAACCAGTCAATCAAATCGAAAAGCAAACCTTACAGGTTTTTAATATTAACCAACTTTAATTAAAAATAAAAAACATGAAAAATATAATGTATACTGTAATGTTCCTTGCAACGGCGATAGTGGCTAATGCACAGAACCTTGATGAGGTGGGAAATCTTTCCCATGTTTCTGAAACGCGTGTAACCGGAGCAATGTTCAAAATGATTTCTGGTATTGATATAGATGATCCAGATTTTGCAGAATTGATGAAAACAGTGGATAACTTGAAAGATCTGAGGGTTTATACAACAGATGATAAAGGTTCTGCTTTGAAAATGAAGACATTTGCTGATAGTTTTATTTCAAAAAATAAAATGGAACTATTAATGAGCGTTAAAGAAGATGGTCAGAAATTTACTTTTCACGTCAAAAAAGGAAATTCAGAAACTAAAATTAAAGAACTAGTGATGTTCATAGAAAATGCTGACATCAAAGAAACCGATGCTGTATTTTTAGTGATGTCAGGAGATCTTGATCTCAATCAAATCGCTAAAATCACACAGCAAATGAATATTCCTGGGCAAAAGCAAATCAAAGAAGCGACGCAGAAGTAATAATTTTACAACCAACTCAACATTTAAAACAACCATTATGAACAAGCTCATTTTAAAAGTTATAGCCCTTTCAATTACCGCCATGGCATTGCTTACCTCTTGCGATAATCAGGAAAGCTTACAGCAATATTTTGTAGGTCATCAAGAAACAGAAGGCTTCATAAGCACCTCAATACCAAAAACCATTACTGGAATTGATGAAAATCAGCTGAGTCCAGAGTCAGCAAAAGCTTACAGGTCTGTAGACAAGATCAACGTTCTTGCATTGCCTATGAATGATGAAAACCGAAGTGTATATGCCACTGAAGTTGCAAAACTTGATGAAATTCTCAATGATGAGAAGTACGAGCTATTGATGTCTCACAATGATGACAACATGAAAATCAAAATGATCTATGATGGAACCCAGGATGCCATTGATGAAATTATAGTTTATGGCAGATCAGAGAAATTGGGTTTTGGTATTGCGAGAGTTCTGGGAAAAGATATGAATGTAGGTTCTATAATGAGCATGATGCAGGAACTGGATACTAAAAATGTGGATGCTGCAGGTATAAAAGATATGCTTCAGGGATTCGGTATTCCAGTAGATACTAACAAGTCAACATCAGAATAAGTTATACTGTTCCCACTAAAAAAGGCCTCTAGATGTTAAAGACTAGAGGCCTTTTTTGTTTGGAAATAAACTCAATTTTTAAAGTCCAGGATACTTATATTTGCAGCCGCTAAAACACAAGTTATGAAAGCTGGAATTGTAGGTTTACCGAATGTTGGAAAATCCACTTTATTCAATTGTTTATCCAATGCTAAGGCACAGAGTGCGAACTTTCCGTTCTGTACTATTGAGCCTAATGTAGGTGTAGTGAATGTACCGGATCCTCGTTTGAAAAAATTAGAAGAACTGGTTAATCCAGAACGAGTAATTCCTGCTACCGTAGAGATTGTTGACATTGCAGGTCTTGTAAAAGGGGCTAGTAAAGGAGAAGGTCTAGGGAATCAGTTTTTGGGAAATATTCGTGAGACAGATGCGATCATTCACGTTTTACGTTGTTTTGAAAATGACAATATTGTTCATGTTGATGGAAGTGTAAATCCTATTAGAGACAAGGAAACGATCGATATTGAATTACAATTGAAGGACCTAGAAACAGTTGATAAAAAATTAGATAAAGTAAAGAAAGCGGCTCGCACAGGTAATAAAGACGCGATACGTGAAGACGAGGTGCTTTCTGCCATTAAGACGGCGCTGGAATCAGGAAAGTCCGTTAGAGCTATTTCCATAGATCAGAAATTAAGAGATGAGTTTGTAAAACCTCTACAATTTATTACAGACAAACCTGTATTGTATTTATGTAATGTCAATGACGATGCAGCTGTTACTGGAAACGCTTACGTTGAACAAGTAAGGGAATTGGTTAAAGATGAAAATGCAGAAGTTCTTGTACTTGCTGTAGGAACAGAAGCAGATATAACAGAGTTAGAAAGCTACGAAGAGCGCAAGGAGTTTTTGTCAGATATGGGTCTTGACGAGCCTGGAAGTGCAAAAATGATTAGATCTGCGTATAAACTATTGAATCAAGAAACTTATTTTACAGCGGGAGTTAAGGAAGTAAGAGCATGGACCATTAATGCTGGAGCAACCGGACCACAGGCAGCAGGAGTTATTCATACAGACTTTGAGAAAGGATTTATACGAGCAGAGGTTATTAAGTATGATACGTTTGTAGAATACGGATCAGAGCAAAAAGTAAAAGAAGCTGGTAAATTAAAAGTTGAAGGAAAAGAATACATTGTTCAAGATGGAGATATTATGCATTTCTTGTTCAACGTATAGACAAATTAGGTTTACCGAAAAAATTAAAACTTGAACGAAAGATTAAGAAGAGAGTTATAGGAAGAAACCTTGACGATTTGAAATAAAATCGGGATGTGGTGCAGTCTGGTAGCATGTCCCGCTGAGAGCGGGATGGTCATAGAACATGAAGCATTTTGTTTTCATACTTTGGAGTGATAGAATATCAAGATATTATTGTGGTGAGACCTCAAATATGGAGTCTAGGTTAGAAACCCACAATAACCTTGGAGCCAAGTACACTTCTAGAGGAATACCATGGAAGCTGGTAAAGAACATTGAAGTAGAAAGCAGATCAGAAGCTAGAAAACTTGAGCGAAAGATTAAGAAGAGAGGTATAGGAAGATACCTTGACGATTTGAAATAAAATCGGGATGTGGTGCAGTCTGGTAGCATGTCCCGCTTGCAGCGGGATGGTCGCAGTTTTTTAATAAATGAGTAGAAAGAATTAAGAGTATATATTAATCGGGATGTGGTGCAGTCTGGTAGCATGCACGGCTGGGGGCCGTGTGGTCGCAGGTTCAAATCCTGTCATCCCGACAGAAGCCATTATCATATGGCATCAAAAACCTTGTAAATCTATTGATTTACAAGGTTTTATAGTTTTATGACTATCATTCGATTTGATAGTATTAGATTTAATTCGGTTAACAGTTCGGTTAACACTTTGATATTTTAAAAAGTGTTAACCGAATGACCTTGTAGATATTGGTTGATTTGACATTCGTCACTTAAAGTTTAATCCTTTAAAGACGAACAACTATGAAATTTCAAAATACATTTACAATATTCTACTGAGTGACGAGCACACGCATTAAAAAGAATATATAATATTTCATTAAACATTTAGCTATTTATCCTCAGCTTTAAGGAGTCACCACAAAATAAAGTTCAGGTTTTTAAAATCGTTTAACAATTAATTCCATTTGTCAAAACAACGTATAATTCTCTCCTTTGCCGCGTCAGGCGCTCACCCATTTGGAGTCAGAGCTTGGAGCTTATGCAGCGTGCTAGTAAAAACCAAAAAGCCAATTTTAACTTGACTTTATAAACCCTACCTGTAAGCAGTTTCGAGATCTATAGACGTATCGTAGGAATTTACAACATTATACTAATCCTATCGATCTAAATGACCACTTCTACGTCCATTTCTTCTTTTCATTCTTTGCTTAACAGTATCGAAAGTAATAACCAACTCTCCCAAATAATAACTAACCCACAGTTTCAATATCTGCTGGAAAATCTGCGTCAGGTAGATGCTTTCTCACATTCTCTCAGTGATGGTATGGAAGAGAACACTTCTTATCGGGCGACTAGTTTACTGCGTAAACTGAAAACTGCTTATGCAATGCCGGCGGTGCAATTATTTTTATCGCTCAAGCAACTTGCTGATGAGATCGCACCTGATTCTTCGCAAAACTGGCAGCAAATGGCAGCTATGGCCAAGGAGCAACCAGATGGCCAACTCAGCATTTCTAAACTGCTTTTAAAATATTCCACTGATAACAAGGTAATGGAATTGCTGGATCGGTTGGAGACGGAAGACCCCCATGCTATTTATCCTACTTCTTCCTACCGCACGTCTTCAGGAACAGTGAACAGTACGGAAGATGGTAGTTATATTGAAGCCGTAATGACGACGTCCACCATGACGGAAATCAATATCACGGAAGGAGTTCTAGATCACGACAATCATATTTTATACAATTTATATCAGCCTTTGGGTCGTTGCGTTTGCTTACTGGACTCTAATGTGAGTGAACATTATGGAGAGGAAATCAAGGCTTATTTTGAATTTCATGATATCGATTTGGAACTGCTCGTTTACAGAGCCATGGAAGTCGATAAAGGAATACAGATGGTAGAACAACTTCTTGCCGACTTTAAGCGCGTGGGTGTTTCCCGACAAGAGCCTGTGTTGATTGTAGGTGGTGGTGTGATTGCAGATACCGGCGGCCTTGCTTGTTCCCTATACCATAGAAGTACTCCTTATGTGATGCTGGCGACGAGTATTGTTTCTGGAATTGATGCTGGACCATCGCCACGAACCTGTTGCGACGGTTTTGGTTTTAAAAATCTCTTTGGTGCCTACCATGCTCCTGTCCTTACATTAACAGATCGCACTTTCTTCAAAACATTGCGCAGTGGATGGATTCGGCATGGCGTTGCAGAAATCATTAAAATGGCCGTCGTTAAAGATGCGCAACTCTTTGATTTACTGGAAGAAACTGGTATTGAACTCGTATATTCTGGATTTGGAACAGTTACGGACGATGAAAAGTTAAGCGCTAACGGTCAGCGCATCCTGTCCCTCGCCATGCGCAGCTATGTAGAAGCAGAATATGGAAATCTTTATGAAACCCACCAGTGCCGTCCCCATGCCTACGGTCATACCTGGTCACCGGGTTATGAAATCCCTTCTGGAATGTTGCATGGACATGCTGTGGCAACGGGAATGGGTTTTGGCGCACAACTTAGCTTTTTGCAAGGCTGGATAACAGAAAGTGATCGGAATCGGATTTTGAAGTTGATTAGTAATTTTGAACTGAGTCTTTGGCACCCTATTCTTGACAATACAGATCTTGTCTATCAGGCACAGGTAAAAGTGACCGAAAAACGAGGAGGCAACCTTGTTGCACCTTTGCCTAAAGGAGAAATAGGAAAATGTGGTTATTTGAATGTGCTTACTAAAAACCAGCTAGCAAAAGCATTAAGTGATTATAAAGATATTTGTCAAGATTATCCGCGCAATGGTTATGGCATAGAACCACTTTGCGAGGACGTAGGCTTAGAAGATCCCTCCACCGTAGGTCACGGGATCAAGGCAGAACCGGTATTTTCCGAATAAACTGAGGCCTAAACCCTGATAATTATGGGAAACCGATGAGTCTCAATAGATATCAGAAATAAGTAATCTTTAAAACGAACGTTGTACAAAAAAATATGACTCTCACTGCAATAACGTGAACTGGGTTGAGATAAAACAAACTACGAACTAAACAACTAAACAATGACTCCAAAAATAGTATTTATAGGTTCCATAGGAACCGTAGCAGAAACTTCAGAAATTCAACGACAGGCCTACAACAAGGCTTTAAAAGAAAATGGTGTGGACTGGGAATGGAATGTTGAGGTTTATAAAAAATTACTTAAAAGTAGCGGTGGACAGGACAGACTAGCGATGCTATCTGAAGCTACCGGAAAAAACCTGACAGCTGACCATATCACAAAGATCCACGAACGTAAAACAGATATCGCTGGGAAAAAAATTATAGAAAAAAAGATCCAGCCCAGACCAGGAGTGGTAGAGCTGATTACGGCAGCCAGAAAAGAGGATGTAAAGGTAGTATGGGTTACCACTACAGGCCATGGGAATACCGACGCTATTCTTAAAGCGTTTGACGGTACGATCACTGCAGACCATTTTGATTATATATTTCACAGACAAGATGCAGAAAATGGAAAACCGTCGCCAGATATTTATCAAGTTGCCTTGAAACATTTTAACCTCAAACCATCAGAATGCATCGCGATCGAGGACTCGTTGAACTCTGCCTTGGCATCAAAAGGTGCCGGGATTTTCACCGTGGTCACGCCAGGCGATTATCATGATGAATACTTAAAGAATATTGCGGATGTTGTGGTTGATTCCCTTGATCAAACCGATTGGGAAACGCTTAAAACCTCATTTGATAACGCTTCAAAATAACTTTTAAAAATTTTTGACTCTTGAAAGAAAAGAATTCAGCTACGGCAAATCATCGTCCCGTAACCCCTCACACCATTCTCAGCAAGACCTTGTCCACGTTGCAGGAGAAGATGGAAGCGGCGGGATCGCAACCGGAATTATTGGATCTAGTACAGCAAAGTATAGATCTGATCAGTCCGCTGGATGACTATCTTCTGACTCAAACTTCCCCTGCGTCTGATGCCCTGAACGAGCTGGAAATGCATAGTAATAATGTAGATTGGGATTCCGCTTTCGCGAAAGCGGAAACAGGTCTACATTTAGAAAAAGAGATGTTGAGCGGTGCCGTTGAAGGACAATTTTTACAATTGCTGGCCGCCGTTTCCAACGCTAAAAATGTGCTAGAAATAGGGTCGTTTACGGGTTATGCATCCCTCGCCATAGCAGAGGCACTCCCTGCAGACGGCAAGCTCATCGCCTGTGAATTTGACCGCTTTACTGCTGACTTTGCACGGAAACAATTAAACAGATCTGAACATGGCCACAAGGTAGAAATACGGGTGGGAGATGCGCTGGAAACCATAGCAGATTTATCGCTGGAGAAGCAAATATTTGACTTCATTTTTATAGATGCAGACAAGCAAAATTACACTGCTTACTACGAAGGCGTGATGGATCAAGGATTGCTAAAAAAAGGAGGCATTGTCTGTGTAGACAATACATTGTACCAAGGCCAGGCCTATAAAAATGGAACGACCACTGCAAATGGTGACGCTGTAAAGGCGTTCAATAATACGGTTGCAAACGACTCCAGAGTACAACAGGTTTTGTTACCATTGCGCGACGGGTTAACCGTCATTAGAAGATTGTAATACATGGGGAAATTGCTAAGATCTGTGGCGGTATTGCTGGGATTGGGCATTTGCTCCATTCCGGCGTTTTTTGTAGTCGTTGTTGCTCAAATCCTGAGTTTATTTAGGTCAAAATCGCACATAACTCCTAGCGGTAGAACGGTTTTACTCACTGGAGGCAAAATGACCAAATGCCTGCAACTAGCCCGTATGTTTTATGCTAACGGTGACCGAGTCATCGTAGCAGAAACAAAAGCTTACAAATATTGCGGTACACGATTTTCAAATGCGGTGGATAAGTTCATTATCATTCCAGATATTGAAGGCAACGGTGCTGCATTTTGTCAAGCACTCGTCGATATTGCTCGTTCAGAAAAAGTTGATCTATTTGTTCCCGTTTCAAGCCCCAAGTCTGCGCTGTTTGAAGCGATGGCAAAGCATGATTTTCCCTACCATACAAAGGTTTTCCAGTTTGATGCAAACATTATCAAAAAACTGGACGATAAACATCAGTTCATTAAACAAGCTGCGGCTTTTGGTTTATCCGTTCCTGAATCTTATGTCATTGATTCTAAAGAAACTCTTTTATCCCATCAGTTTACGGAAGGTAAAAAGTACATTTTAAAGAAAATCGATTACGATCCAGTTTACAGATTGGATCTGCGCACGCTACCCCACAGCGGTTGGAAAGAACGGGTAACTGGATTGCCCATAAGTCCTGAAGATCCTTGGGTATTGCAGGAGTTTATCGAGGGACGAGAAGTCTGTACACATACAACAACGCAAAACGGAGCGATAAATCTTTATATTTGTTGTGACTCATCGCCGTTTCAAGTAAATTATAGAATGCTGGATCTGCCTAATGTGAAAATGTGGGTTACTTCCTTTGTAAGCCAACTGAATGCTACGGGTCAGATTTCGTTTGATTTTATTATTAAAAATGACGGTACCGTAATGCCCATAGAGTGTAATCCACGCACACATTCTGCCATCACGTTGTTCCACGATCAATTGTCAGCTGCTGCAGCTTACTATACTGTAGAAAAGCAGGAAGAGTTTCTTCCTGACGCTGCCGCAGGCCATACCTACTGGCATTATCATGAAATGCACAGAATCTTAAAGAGTACTAGTTTCAAAGAGTTCTCCTATTTATGGCAGCGTATCTGCTCTGGAAAAGAAGCTGTTTTTAAAGGATCAGATCCTTGGCCTTTTTTCTTAAATAATCATATCAGCATTCCGTATCAGTTGGTTAGTAATATGAGGAGTGGGAATACATGGACCGGTATTGATTTTAACATCGGTAAACTCATCACTCCTGGTGGTGATTGATTCAAAAATTTAAAATATGGTTGCCGTCCAATTGGTAGGATCTCCTACTTCAGAATTCTTCTATAATCTGTCCATGCTTTACGCAAGAGACGTCGTGACACCTCAAGGATTTGAGTTGGTTTTTGTCATTGCCCATCCAGATGACAGCTGGTCTGTAGTAAAATCAATCGATGAAGAAGCTGAAAAGCTGACATTAGATCAAATGCTGAAAAAAATACGTCATGCAGATCTCGTTGTGCCGCATCTATTTTGTGAGAAGGGGTTGACCGATATGCGCATATTTTTTGAAGATATTTTGGGGATTCCCATAGTGGGTTCTTCTGGACATACATTAAAACTTGCTCAAAACAAACACCTTACAAAATTGATCTGTGCTGATGCGGGTGTTCCAGTACCATCTGCGCAAAAGATTAGGATAACAGAAAACGATGAGTTTTCCAGAGAGGACCTCAAATATCCCATCATCGTAAAACCTAACAATGCAGACAATTCTGACGGAGTTTCATTAGTACGAAATGAAATAGAATTAGAAAAGGCACTTGAAAAAGCGGCAGAATTTGATATTGAAATCCTGATTGAAAACTTCATTCCTGGACGAGAACTGCGTGGTGCAATAGTAGAACTAGAGAGAGCTTTTACCATACTTCCGTTCATTGAATATGGAGTACACAAAGATCAGCCTATCAGAAACCCAGAGGATAAATTAAAATTTGACGGCGAGGGAAAATTATTGGACCAATCTGATAAGGAAAATATTCCAGCTGTTTGTCCGGCGCAAATCAATGAGGAGCTTAAGGCTAAATTGTCTAAACTGATGATAACCTGTCACAAAGCGCTGGGCTGTCGTGATTTTTCTATGTACGACTTTAGAGTCCATGAGGAAACTGGAGAACCTTACTTGCTAGAGGCAGGATTATTCTGGTCATTTAGTGAAAAGAGTATGATTTCAAATATGCTCGCTACAGATGGGAAGGATCTTTTACAAATAACAGAACAATTATGGAAGCAGGCCGTTTTGCGAGGTGAATAAGTAATCCAGCTTAAACATTCTTAAATATAACACAGTACTTTAAGCAAAATTAATTGTGTCTAATTCTACACTATGAACAACTCTACGAACCGTCGTAGAGAAATGAGTGAGGAACAGAATTTATCTCATAGGGAGTTAGCAGCACAATTGCACAAGTACCAAGCGCTATAATTAAACGAGCGTGGGGATCGACGCACCAAACGGGAGCAGGGTTACGCTTTCGCGAAAGCGTTAGATCAACAGCCTAAAGAATTTTGAAACTATAGCTCGTAGATTAGATCTATGATTTACACAAAGAAGATGATAATCCCGAGCTGATCTGGAACGTCGCCGAAGAGTAAATTAATTATAAGAAAAAGTAATGCGGCTAGCTATTGAAGTTATTTTTGGTAAGTAATTGATCAATCTTGGAAATAAATAGTGATCACATTAAAAAAAGCCTGGAATCATCACAAAGAAAGCTCAAAGTAATATTATAATCCATAGAGCTAACCACAACAATAAAGAACAACTAGCTGTAAAAAGTTAGGAGTCTGCAAACCAAATGCATTCTAGGATTGAGGCTTATGATTACAAGGTTTATATCCTCGGTTTTATTTTCTATAAAGCCTCTAAGAAAAACAACTGCCCATTACACACAAGCAATATTTTACGGAAGAAGCTATTCCAAAACATAATGAGAGCGATACGGATTTTATAAATTTTATAAAGAAGAGCGCCAGTTACTTTATCTCTTATTATGATAAATGCATTTAATTAGAGAGTGATAATCAACTTTGGAGATTGGTTTAATTTCCGTTACACAACAATTATCGGAACGATTAATCAATAATCTATGATTATTAACGCTTTAAATTCCCTTTAGAATTTCAAGCTAACTTTAAGGCCTTAATGGAAAGTAAATGAAATATTTAATTGCAGAGGATGAAGTTGTCCTACAACAGTCAATCGCCACTTATCTCAGTCAGGACGCAAATATTTGTGAAACCGCGTCAGATTATAATGAAGCTGCGGAAAAACTAGAGATGTATGAGTATGACATTGTAATACTGGACATTAACCTGGTTACTGGCAATGGTCTTGAACTTCTCAAGAAACTCAAAAAGCAGCATAAAAAATGCGGTGTCATTATAATTTCGGCAAATAGTTCATTGGACAACAAACTAGAAGGCCTTGATTTAGGGGCTGATGATTACATTACAAAACCTTTCCATCTAGCAGAACTTAATTCCAGAATCAAAGCCGTGTTGAGACGTGGACAATTTGGTGGTAATGACTCCATCACTTTTCAAGAAATACGCCTAGACACGCTGGCTCGTAGTGCTTATGTTAATGAGAAACCTATAACGCTTACGAGAAAGGAATATGATTTATTATTATTTTTTATAACAAATCAAGGACGTGTACTTTCCAAGGCTATTATTGCAGAACATCTGTGGGGAGATAACAGCGATCTATTGGATAATTTTGATTTTATTTATGTTCATATCAATAACCTAAGAAAAAAACTTACTATTGAAGGGGCAAAATATATACAGACCGCCTATGGCAGCGGCTATAAATTCATAGCAGATTAAAACTTCTACTACTAAAACACCACTTTTAAGAAAAGCATCCAAGACTTTTCTTATTACCAGTATCATTATTATGGTAATTTCTGGCGTCGTTTTGTACTCTTACACCAGATGGCTTCTAAATAATGAAATTGAAGAAGAACTTTATTCCAATAAGGACCGTGTAGAACATCTACTGGAAACCAGTCCAGAGATCATCGGAGTAGCACCAATTATGATGGCCGAAAAAGCAGCGGCTACGGAAGCTAATATACTTATCGACACCTTGATTTACGACCCGCTGCAGGATGAAGTTGAGTTGTTCAGGCAACTTTCAGGAACAAAAATCATCAATGGTCAAAATTATAAAATAACTGTTCGTGCCATGGTTATAGAAGCAGATGCCATTCTATACGGCATTGTATTTACTTTTATGACCATCATTTTTTTAGGGTTCATATTTCTTTATTTTTTCAACGAAAAACGAAATCAGAAATTGTGGAAACCCTTTTTTGTCAACTTGGGCAGGGTCAAGTTATTCTCTATCAAGTCTGACAAAACTTTGAAACTCATGCAGTCCGATATATTGGAATTTCATGAACTTAATCAAGAAATGGAGTCATTGACTAATAAAATACAGGTGGATTACCGCAACCTCAAACAATTTACGGAGGATGTTTCCCACGAGATGCAGACGCCGCTCGCCATCATGCAAGCAAAGATTGAGACCGTAATTAATGAATCAGACATCAATGAGAATCAGTTTGAAAGATTCTCGTCGTTGCAGGAAGATATCCAGCGATTAAAACAGCTCAATAAAAAACTGATATTACTGGCTAAGATTGATAATGATCAATTTACAGCCACAGAAGTAATATCCATCAATTCCATCTTAAAACAGTCTATTGAAAACTTTGAAGAACTTTCAGACGTATGTCTAGAAATGACCGAAAATGCAGTTTTTAATGTAAGAATGGACCGCACTCTTGCCATGGTATTGTGTAATAACCTGCTTTCAAATGCTATAAAGCACACTATCGGTTTACAACCAGTCGAGATAATCATCAATAAAAATTCCATCCAGATAATCAATAACGGGACAACTGGTTTGGACAGGCCAGAGCAACTATTCAATCGCTTTTATAAAGAAAGTAAAAAACCAGATTCAACAGGGCTTGGATTGTCAATAGTGAAGAAGGTTTGTGATTATTACAATTTCAATCCTTCATATCTTTTTCGCGAAAGCGAGCAGCAACATGTTTTCCAGGTAGATTTTAATTTGAAAGCTAATGTCTAACTCTTTTTTTTCCGGTTTTCCTTGAGAAATGGCTCGTAGGTTAATGCGCTCACGCCATCAATAATTCAGTTTGAATCAATAACGAACTACTTAAATTTATTTATATTGGTTTTCACCAATCAAGTTGAATGGAAAAGGCATTGTCTGCCAATTTTAACTACTGTATTTAAAAAGGTTGGATTTGTAATCCTAATGCCGGGAATATTTTTCAGTTGTCTAACGGCGCGATTTGATCAATTAAACAAAACTGATTCTATAAAAGAATTATCTACCTACAATACCGCAAGGGAAATTCAGTTCGCTTTCGCGAAAGCGAAATTATACCCAAACTATGTGTTAGGATCTTCTCGGAACACCCTCAAGAGATTAAGCATCAAAATACATAGAACGACCCAAACAAAACCAGCTATAAACCCAGCGGCAATATCTGATGGAAAGTGAACGCCCAAATATATACGGCTAATTCCAATGCTGATAATGAGTATGGAAAGAATAATAATTATTCCAGTTTTGATAAATAAATTCAATTTAAACGTGGAAATCAAATAGATTAAAAAACCGTAAAACGCCATAGCTGTCATTGCGTGCCCGCTGGGATAACTTAAAGTTTCAACAGCAACTAAGTGTTCTATGCTGGGTCTCGCTCTATTGATTACTTTTTTAAGAAGTAGGTTTGAACATAGCGTCAGCAATAATACTAATGCCAATTGAACCACATATTTCCAGTTCTTGAACACCAGATAGAAAATTACAGTGCAACTTATGAATACAACAAGATACCCCAAAGCATCGCCTATGTTAGTGACGGTTACAAAATAGGTGTCTAATGCTGGAGTCCTGTAACTTGCTACATAATTTGTGATATTTCTATCCAACCTAGCCAGAAGATCTGACTTAAGATTTTCAGTCAACTCTATGAAGAGTTTTGTGGCACCTGCCACGATTAAGAATGCTACAGCAGACGTAATTAGATAAGGTAGCTTGTTGTCGTATTTACTGTACTTCCTAGATAAAAAATGAATACATTTTTTGATGATGGATTTTAGTTCATTCTTCATAATGCCAAAAGTAAAATTTTATTTATGGGGAAAGATCTGGCAAAATTCTAAAGAGAATTTAAATAGGATTTGGAATTAGATATATAATCAGCCCAATCCAAGGAGTCTCTGTCTTCCTAATGTTTATTTCCAGTTTAATTTTTTCTTTAGATGACAATTATAGATTTATTAAAGAAAAACAATACTATCAAACAAGGGCTTTTAAACAACCACTACTTTTTGGGAAAATATGGTTTATTTGAATTGACCGTTAAAAATTGGTACGGATACCTAAATAAAAAGCCCATAAATGAAAGGATCATCTCTGTGGCTACTTGAAGTATGTGACCCACTCTATAGCAGGCATAACTTAACAGGCATTAAAACTTAAAGATTTCCTTAGAATCGGAAGGTAAATTTATTCTTTAAATAATAAAGATCCTCAAAATGAAAACTATCACAGTAAGCAAAGTCGCTCAAATCACGATTCTTTTTTGGATCATGAAAATTATTGCAACAACCTTGGGAGAAACTCTTGGAGATTTTATAGCCCAGACCTTAGGGTTAGGATATACCTTAGGGATTCTTATTACCCTTGCTTTTTTCATTATTGTTTTGCTTGTTCAGTTGTATGCAAAAAAATATGTACCGCTATATTTCTGGCTGGTTATAATTGCGACAACTACATTGGGGACTGAAATATCTGACTTTATGGATAGAAGTCTCGGATTGGGATATACGTATGGAAGCATAATTTTAGCAATCTGTTTACTTGCAACTCTTGCGATGTGGTATCGAAAGTATAAAAACCTTCAAGTGCAGCCAATCGTTGAAAAAAATAAAGAGCTACTTTTCTGGACAGCCGTTTTGTTCTCAAATAGTCTGGGAACAGCTTTTGGAGATTACTTAAGCGACGTTATTGGACTAAGTTACTTGATTGGAGCACTCATAACAGCTTCTATTATTACGGTAGTTATCCTTCTACATTATTTGACCAGGATTAATGAGATCGCGCTGTTCTGGATTGCCTTTGTATTTACCAGACCTTTTGGTGCAACCTTTGGCGATTTTCTCACAAAACCTATTAGTAATGGAGGTCTCGATTTAGGAACGTTACCGGCTTCCATTATTTCGCTTTCTATTATTGCCATACTTATTTACCTAGCACACAAACGACAGGAGAGAAAGAACATTCATCCAGTACTTTAGATTTCCTTAAAACCGTCTTTAGATTCCCATTTTACATTAGTAGTATAATTTTAAAACTATTAAAAAATGAAAAAGGTAATCATTGGAATCGCATTGGTATTTACCGCCATAGTTGAAATCGCATGTGCGACACCAAACAAAGACAAAGTTCCACAGGTAGTTAAAGAGACATTTATGAAAAAATTCCCAACAGCAAAAAAAGTGGATTGGGAAAAGGAATCAGAAACCGAATGGGAAGCAGAATTCAAAATGAATAAAATGGAATATTCCGCTAACTTTTTAGAGGATGGAACTTGGAAAGAGACAGAACATGAAATCGATATTTCTGAGGTTCCACAAGTAGTAATGGCATCCTTAAATTTTAATTTTTCTGGTTATGAAATTGAAGAGGCAGAAATTTCTGAGACATCCTCTGGATCCGTTTACGAATTTGAAATGGAAAAAGGAGAAAGCGAGTTAGAAGTTGCTATTGACGATAACGGTAAGGTAGTTAGGAAAGAAAATTTAGAGGAAGAAGATGAGGATTAGGTAAATAGTTAGTTTTTTAGATGATTAGTTAGGTTGGAATGCTCAGAGCTTTTAAGGTTTGGGCATTTTTACTTAAAACCCAGGCAATTTGCTCCTGAACTCCTTCTTCAAGACCTACACTAGGTCTGTATTCGAGAAGTCGCTGGGCTTTATCTATCACAGCTTTTGTACGCAATTGATCGCCGCTACGTGCTGGTTTTTGATTGAGTTCAATTTTTGTATTCATAAGTTTCTCTACGGTATTAATACCCTGCTGAGTTGTGTATTCTTTATCTGTTCCTAAATTTATGACTTGACCATCGCACACAGCCTCTTTTCCTATGATGCTGACAATACCATCGATAATATCTTTAATGTGTGTAAAACTGCGCTTATGCGCTTGACTACCATCAAATAAAGGGAATGACTTACCATTGATAGCACAATCTATCAATTGACTGAACATTTTATCAGGCCGTTCTCGAGATCCATAAACGGAGTATAACCTGAGAGAGCAAGCTGGAAATTTCCCCAGTCTAGAATGTGACATTATAATCTGCTCTGCAGCTAGTTTTGTGACTCCGTAGTTTGATATGGGTTTTGCCATTTGCTCCTCATCACAAAAAACGTCACTACCATAAATTGAAGAAGTGCCAATGTTGACAAAGAACTTCAACTTTAAAAACTGTCTGGCAAAATCGGCGAGGTTGTGTGTCGCTATAATGTTATTAGATAAGTAATCTTCAAAAGAAGACGTGCTGGCAATACCTGGTTGTGCAGCACAATGAAATATGAAATCGATATCTGTAGGCAACTTCATTTCCAAATGTTCGTTTCTCAAATCGCACTCCATAATATGAATTCCCATTCCATTAAGAACTCGAGCATTTTCACGTTTCAAGCTAACATCATAATAGCTGGAAAAATTATCCAGACCAATCACTTCATGATTCATTTTATGCAGTCTTTCAGCTAAATGAGATCCAATGAATCCAGCGATTCCAGTTACCAGTATTTTCATTTGCTATTATATGGGTTCTACATTTAGGGAAGTAATTAGTGGAAGTTTCCCTTTGTGTTTGACCGCATATTACATGATGATTCTTAAGAAAATTTAAAGTTTCAGTTTTTAGCTAATTTATAGGTAACTTAAAATTTGCTTTAGATTCTTCGATTAACATTGTCTGTTAAACCAATAGTACCCAATCATCAAATGACTCAATCGCTAACGATTATCGTTCCAGTTTATAACGAACAGGACAATCTCAAAAGAGTTGAAACCGAACTCCAAGATTATATCGACTATGCACAAATCCCTACATCTGTTCTTTTTGTCAATGATGGTTCTAAAGATGCGAGTCTTGAGATTATTAGACAGATCTGTTTAGATAAACCACATTTCTATTATATCAATTTTGATAAGAATTATGGGTTGAGTGCAGCTATAAAAGCTGGTTTTGATAATGTTACTACTACATTGGTAGGTTATATAGATTCAGATTTGCAAACGAGTCCTAAGGATTTTGACTTGCTTCTTAAACATATTGGAGAATTTGATCTAATAACTGGTGTGCGATCCAACAGGAAGGACAGCTTTGTAAAAAATATGTCCTCTATAATAGCTAATAGAATACGTCGCAGTTTTACCCACGATGGTATGGATGATACCGGTTGTCCCCTAAAAATTATCAAAACCGAATATGCACAGCGCATTCCCATGTTTAAGGGATTACACCGATTTTTACCTGCAATGATTTTACTGCAAAATGGTAAAGTAAAACAGGTTCCCGTTAGTCATTTTGAACGTATCGCGGGAACCGCAAATTTTGGGGTTTGGAATAGGTTGCTTGGCCCGCTGATGGATTGCTTCGCCTATTTGTGGATGAAGAAAAAATACATAAGCTATAAAGTAGCAGACAAAGAATGAGCGATTGGCTGGTCTATACCATAGGTTTTGCTGCCCAAATACTCTTTTCAGGACGCTCCATATTACAATGGATCATTTCTGAAAAGAACAAGCGCGTATTGACTCCAGTGCTATTCTGGCAACTCAGTCTTATTGCTTCATTTCTATTATTTATCTACGGGTATGCTAGGGATGATTTTGCGATTATGCTCGGTCAAATGTTGACCTATTTCATCTATATACGTAACATGCACTTGCAGGGACAATGGATCAAATTCCCCAAAATATTACGCTGGTTTCTTTACTTATTTCCATTTATAATTCTCTTCATAGGTTATAACAATAACGTGTATGATAGAGAGCTTTTATTCCAGAACGATGCCATTCCCACATGGTTGTTATTGTTGGGGATTATTGCCCAGGTCGTCTTTACATTGAGGTTTGTTTATCAATGGATATATTCTGAAAAACGGAAGGAATCCTCTCTACCCATGGGATTTTGGGTTCTGAGTCTAGTGGGTGCATTAATAATTCTTATTTATGCTATAATTCGTAAAGATCCCGTACTGTTAGCAGGTCATATTTTAGGCTCTTTTCTATATCTGCGCAATATTGTAATTCTTAAACGTCAACGATGAGAGCGTATATTGAAAAACATCCATATTTAACCATTATTATTTTATGGTTTTTTGTTTTTACTGCGCACTTGGGAACACTTTATCCCAACATTATGGAAGCGCGCAACTTTGTGACGGCGCGTGAGATGATAACAGACGGCAACTGGATCCTAACCACAATGGATGGTTTACCTCGCTATGAAAAACCGCCATTGCCTACATGGCTTACCGCAGCTTCGGCACAGGTTTTTGGGCTGGATAATATTGCAGCATTGAGATTGCCTGCTGCAATAGTTACTCTTGCACTGTTGTTTATGATGTACTCGCTTTCAAGGAGCATAGTGACGCAGAAGTTCATGCAGTGCGAAGTTGAAGTACGAGAGCTGACCAACGACAAACTCTATGCACTCATTACAACATTGATCTTGGGAACGTCATTCTATATCATATTTGCAGGCCGAAACGGGACTTGGGATATTTTCGCACATTCTTTCATGCTCATCGGTATCTACTTTCTGTTTCAATTGTTTGAGCTAAAATCAGCTAATTATAAAAACGCATTACTCGCAGGATTGTTCATAGGATTATCCTTTATGTCCAAAGGACCAGTTTCACACTATGCATTATTACTACCGTTCCTGATTGCCTACGGTTTCATTTATAAATTCAAGGGGTTCCATAAAAAATGGTTGCCCATAATTTTGATGATCGTTCTAATTGCAGCATTATCGTCATGGTGGGCGATCTACATCTATCAAATGGACACCGCAGAAGCCACCAGAATAGCCGAAAAGGAATCAAGCCGTTGGATAGGCTACGAACTCAAACCGTTCTATTATTACTGGAGCTTTTTCACGCAATCTGGAATATGGACGATACCGGCATTTATCTGTCTTTTATATCCATACCTTAAGTCTCGAGTTTCAAATCTCAAAGCTTATCAGTTTGCATTACTATGGACAGTTGCAGCGGTCGTACTACTATCTCTTATTCCCACTAAAAAATCACGTTATCTATTACCCGTATTGATTCCACTGGCGATGACGGTTGGTTTTTACATCCAATTTCTATTCAATAATTTTCATTCGTTGACTAGCAAATTAGAAAAGTGGCCGGTCTATTTTAATTATGGATTGATTGCGACTATCGGTATTGCGTTCCCATTGGGTGCATTTCTATATTTTGGGGATAACCTGGACGGTAATTACTTTTTTTATATTCTTTCTTCTATTGCTTTATTTGCAACTGGCGTCTTTATTTTCTATCAGTTGAGAAAAAAGAATTTTGCCCTAACATTCTATGGAACAGTAGCGTTTGTAATGTTGGTTATGAGTCTAGGTTTTCCTTTATCTGAGGCGCTATTGGGAAACCCAACTTACAATTCTATCTCCGTATTAAAAGAAAGTGAGACACCTGTTTATGTACTGAATGATCTTGCTCCAGAGATGGTTTGGGATTATGGAAAGGCCTCTATTAAAATCACTAAGGAAGAGTTGATCAATAGAGAAGCACTGCAGGAGATTGGTATATTGACATATCCATCCATAGAAAAAAACAGCCTTGACTTCTTAAAGGAAAAATATCGGGTGGAATGGAAGGAAACCTTCGACCTTAATCCGGTTGACAGCAGTAAAAATAGTTATAAGAATAGACTTAAAAATGACTATTATATAATTTCAAGAAAAAAGTAGTGCCTTTAGAATTGCTTCAGATTCTGTTTAAGTTTCAATTAGATTCTTAATTCACATTTGCAATTCTAAATTGTAATTGTGATCCTTAAGAACACCACAGATCGTTACTACCTTCTTTTCCTTTTGGTGGTATTTACTATTTTACTTCTAGGTTTGGGAAGCTATGGACTGGCAGAAACCAGCGAGGCTCGCTATGCAGAAATTAGTCGCGAGATGTTCGTCTATGGCGACTATCTCAATCCAGAATTGTTGGGAATCTTCCACTTTCACAAACCTCCTGTTGTTTATTACATCACGTCATTAGGATATCAAATTTTCGGCATCAATGAATTTGGAGCTCGGTTCTTTCTCCAGGTCGCTGTAGTAATACAATTAATGCTCGTCTACCGTATCACAGATACACTGTATAAAGACAAGAAACTAGCCTTTATGGCTGGATTGATCTATTTCTCGATGCCCATCGTGTTGATATCAAGCCGAAACCTAACCACAGATGCATTCGTGACAACATTTATTATCTCATCCATCTACTGTTGGCAGGTATATGCAACAAAAAATAAAACGCTATTTCTATATCTTTTTTATGGACTTGTAGGCATCGCATTATTGACTAAAGGCCCTGTTGCTCTATTATTTGTAGCAGTCTACATCATTTGTAGCAAGATTGTTCTAAAAAAGGGATGGAAAATAAATGTTCATCATATAATTGGTTTTTTGCTTTGCATAGCCATCGGCGCCAGTTGGTATGTGATGGTCATGATCGAGAATCCTAAATTGTGGGACTATTTCGTAGAAAAACAATTGCTTTCCAGAGTTAATTCTGACTCGTTCAATCGATCCAAACCATTTTGGTTTTATCTTCCAATAGTGCTGGGCTTGCTTTTACCATACTGGATTGCCTTACTACCTAAACTTAAATCCAATTTCAAATCTCTTTTAAATAAGAAACCAGAAACCAAGATTCTATTTTATTCCAGCATTATCCTGATAGGATTATTCTCGATTTTCAGCACCAAACTTATTATGTACATCCTACCTATCTTCTGGATGCCATCCATAGTCATAGCAGTAGAAATTAAGAAAGCCAAACAAAAAACGAGGGATCTTATAAATATCGTCTATGCCATTTTATTGGGCCTGCTGTTATTAGGGATCTATTTATGTTGGTTTTTAGAAATTATACATATCAATATATCTTATAAGGTTCTCTCCATCATTACTGGAGTTAGTATGGTATTCTTTATCATTTTCCAGTTAATTGAGAGAGAGAACACTTTTAAACCCGCAATATTGGCGGGTTCTTTTGGAGCTGCAATTATTATTATTTCTACAACGGTCATGGCTCATAATAGTTCCTTAACCAACTCTACCAGAGATATGGTACATTTCATAGATGGTATATCAAAGGATCAAGACAAGACTATTTTAGTCTACAATTACCTTTTGACATCCATTCCATTTTATACAGATGATATTGAAATAACCGTTGATTCAGGACACGATACGACACGCCGCGAGATCCAATTTGAGAACGATGAAACATGGGAAGAGCATCTGTGGGACATTAAAAAGGAAAGCACGATCTCTAGATTAAGTTCGCTTTCGCGGAAGCGGAACACCTATCTACTTATCCGTAATAAAAGTGAAAAGGATCCTCAAATAATCCCTATAGAAAACAATTTCAATAGCCACAAAAGTTATCCGAAATGGACGCTGTACTACAATAAATAGCAACTTTAGATTTCCTTTAGAATTGCTTTAAGTTTTAAAAAGATTGTACCTACATATTTGTCTACACTAAAAAAATACTAATAGATCAACATTTACTTTAATTTATACCAATAACTGAATGTTTATCCATTTTCAAAATCTGAAATCGTTCCTGATGGCGATTACAGTAATCTTTACTTTATTCTTTTCACAGTACGCTGGCGCACAAGACACGGCAATTACAAAGCCTGTTGTGGGGACAACCCAGAAAATAGGCGATGTAATATTATTTGCGCTGCCCGTGGCAACACTTGGAACGACCTTTATCATAGGCGATAATCAAGGCGCATGGCAGTTTACCAAAGGTTTTTTATTGACAGAAGCGGTAACTTATGGCTTGAAAGTAAGTGTAAATAAACAACGTCCAGATAGGAGCAACGACAACTCATTTCCATCGGGTCATACATCTGCCGTATTTCATAGCGCAGGATTTATCCATCGCCGTTACGGGTTAAAATATGCGCTACCAGCCTATGCGCTGGCAGGATTTACGGCAGCCAGTCGCATTGATTCAAAAAAGCATGACATACTGGATGTAGCTGCTGGAACGGTTATAGGACTGGGAAGCAGCCTACTATTCACAACAGAATACCAACAGGAACATATGGAATTGACCTACAGCAATTTTGAGGGAAGTCACATGGTTGGATTTAAATATAAGTTTTGATATGAAAATTCTACTTGTCTTTCTCGTATTATGTTTGATCTCATTAGGTAGCATTCATGCTCAAAAGGTCAACGACACACTTAAAAATAATACTGCCTTATGGAAACAGTTCATTGTTCCAGCAGGATTGACCGGCGGTGCATTATTATTGAACAATTCAAGGTTTGAGAAAGACTTGCAACTAAGATTGAATAGTAATGCAAATACCTCTATTGACGACTATACAAGGTTTGCTCCAGTCGCACAAATGTATATTACAGATATTGCTGGTGTTCAATCAAGAAGCCACTGGTTTGATCAAACCAAGAACCTTGGAATCTCCTTACTACTTATAGATCTGGTAACAACCCAGTTAAAAAAGAATATCGAGAAAGACAGGCCCAGCGGCGATAATTCAAATGCCTTTCCATCTGCCCATAGCGCATACGCTTTTACAACTGCCACTGTTTTATACCAGGAATTTAAAGATACCAGTCCTATACTTGCTTATAGCGGTTATGGCTTTGCTGTTGCTACGGCTGGTCTACGTGTAGCAAAAAATGCACATTTCGTTTCTGATGTTTTGTTGGGTGCTGGAATAGGTATGGGGATAGTTAAACTAGTTTATTTGCTAGATCATCTCTATGCTTGGAATCCATTTTTAAAAAATGACAACATAGTAATTGTACCATCGGTAGGAAATCAAACCTACGGTCTCGCTGGTATTATAAATTTTTAGGTAATGAATAAGGAACTCATAGATAAAGTTCGAGTATATTGTAAAGAAGTCATGGAATCAAGTAGGTGTAAAAAGCTACAATTCCACAACTGGCAACACACAAAGGATGTTGTAGAAAATTCAGAATTGATAGCTAGAAACGAAAAACTAACTGAGGAAATGGTTGAAGAATTGATCATATCTTCTTATTTCCATGATCTAGGAAATACGCAAGGATCAACAGATCATGAAAAACGTAGTTGTGAATATGCACAAGAATTTTTGACTGCTCAAGGATATTCCGACCAAAAAATCATGAATATTCTTTATAATATCAAGGCTACAACGATGCCTCAACATCCAGAGACCATTTCTGAAAAAGTGATTTGCGATGCAGATCTTGCGCATTTAGGAAAAGCAAATTTCTTAGATAAGAATAAAGCGTTGCGTTTAGAATGGGAACGCTACAGTAATGTTTTATTTACTGATGAGCAATGGATAGGAATGAATGTTTCTTTTTTGTCCCAGCATTCTTTTCATACAGACTTTGCCAAAGAGTATTATGGGACTCAAAAGATTGAAAATATAAAAGCCTTAAACATTTATAAATCCGTAGGATAGTGATGGTGTGATTTCATCAAAATACTGATCTTATTTAAAAAGTGACGTGAACCACTTCTTGTTAATATTGTGATAATTCCTTAATAATCAAGAACTGCTATTGCCGTATTCTCGTTTGTTAGGTCATATAACCATAAAACAACAAAGATGAAAATTCAAAGTATTTTAAAAGTATCTGCACTGTGCGCAGCAATCACTTTAGCTTCTTGTGGTCCTAAAAAAAATATGGACAACAATAAAATGGGGGATAAGGAAATGATGAAGGATGATGGTATGATGGAGAATGAGAAAACCGTGATGGTAGGAGGAGCAGCAATGTACCCTTCAAAGAATATTGTAGAAAATGCAGTTAATTCTAAAGATCACACAACATTAGTGGCTGCCGTAACCGCTGCTGGTTTAGTAGAAACTTTGCAAGGTGAAGGACCTTTCACAGTATTTGCGCCTACAAACGCAGCCTTTGATAAATTGCCAAAGGGAACAGTGGCGACATTAGTTATGCCAGAAAATAAGGCAAAGCTTCAATCGATATTGACATATCACGTTGTTGCCGGTAAATTTTCTGCTAAGAACATAATTGATGCTATTAATAAAAATAACGGGTCGTTCACCGTGGATACTGTAAATGGCGAGCAATTAACGGCCACTTTAAAAAACGGAAAAGTAATTTTGACAGATCAAAAGGGACAAACTTCCACAGTAACAATCGCAGATGTTAATCAATCTAACGGAGTGATTCACGTTGTTGATACCGTACTATTACCAGCTTAATTAATCAATTAAGTTTACATGTTAAAGCTACCTTCGGGTAGCTTTTTTTATGTCATTATTTTTATAAATAGTATAACAGGATCCAAAAGCAATCTCAATAATTCTTCATACTACTGCAGCATATAAGACAAGAAAAGAGAATAATTGCTATTCATATTTTAGTGTAAAGTATAGAATCTCGATTTTAAATAGAATTTTTAATTTCTATGTCATGGCAGATTTAGAATTTAATCGTCATTGGTATCGATAAGGTTGAAGCTGATTTTTAAATTTAACGAATATAAAAATCAGATTAGTAAAGCACTATTGATTGATAGTCATATCTCGGAGGTTCATTTGTTATTCAACTCACTAATCGTTTTAATACCTGGCCATATTTTATCTAAACTGATTTAAAGGGTAGCATTTAGACGTTTAAATTATGTTCGCTTTCGCGAAAGCGAACTTGAGATAGCACTAATAGATCTCATAATTATGAACAACACTTAAATTATAGGAATTCTTTATAAGTATTCAAGATGCTAGACTTTAATTTTAAAGAAGGTAAAATCTTGTAAATAAATAGAATAGAAATAATCACATTTATAAATAAACAATTATGGACTTAACGAATAATCTTGATAAACAATATATAGATGGAAAATGGTTGGTAGGTAATCATGAAGATATCATTGAAAATAATAATCCTTTTAATCAAGAGGTTTTACAGAAAATTCAAGGAGCTTCCACAGATGATGTAGATACTGCATACCAGGCTGCGGCCCAAGCGGCTAGCTCTTGGGCAAATTCCTTACCACAACGCCGATCTGAAGTTGTTAGCAAAGTAGGTAGGTTGATTTCTGAAAATAAAAAAGCAATCATAGAATGGCTTATTAAAGAAGCAGGAAGCACACATGTAAAAGCTGAAGTTGAAATTCAGATATGCCAGGCGATTATAAAAGAAGCTGCCTCTTTTCCATCACGCAGTCATGGATATATTATGAACTCCACAATTCCCGGAAAGGAAAATAGGGTTTATCGCAGGCCGTTAGGTGTAATGGGTATCATAAGTCCTTGGAATTTCCCGCTACATCTTTCCATGCGTTCTGTTGCAACTTCTATTGCATTAGGAAATACTATTGTTTTGAAACCTGCCTCACAAACTCCAGTGACTGGCGCTACATTAATTGCACGTTTGTTTGAAGAGGCTGGACTGCCTAAAGGGGTTCTTAATGTTGTTATAGGAAAAGGGTCGGAGATAGGTGATTATTTTGTGACCCACAAAACTCCTCAATTAATTTCTTTTACGGGATCAACACCCGTAGGTAAAAATATAGGGAAGCTTGCAGGAGAAGCTCTTAAAAAAGTGGCTCTTGAATTGGGTGGTAATAATGTGTTTATAGTAATGAGCGATGCAAATATCGATCAAGCTGTGGACGCTGCTTTGTTTGGGAAATTCATGCATCAAGGTCAGATTTGTATGTCCATAAATAGAATCGTGTTACAAGAGGATATTGCTGATGAATTCGTTGAAAAGTTTGTAAATAAGGCCAAAACCCTAAAAGCAGGTGATCCATCTGACAAAAAAGTTACCATAGGACCGTTGATCGATGTAGATCAAGTAGGACGCATCAAGGAAGATATTGATAAAAGTGTAAAAGCAGGTGCTAAAATCCTTTTAGACGGTAAGATTGAAGGTACTTTGATGCATCCTATAGTAATCGATCATGTAACCGATGACATGCCCATTGCTGCAAATGAAATCTTCGGTCCAGTTGCGGTGATGATTCGTTTCAAAAATGAGGAGGAAGCCTTAAAAATAGCAAATAGCAAAGATTTCGGACTCAGTGGCGCCTTGCATACTAGAGATATTGAGAAAGGAGTAGCGTTTGCGAGGAAGGTGGAAACCGGCATGATTCACATTAACGATCAAACCGTAAATGATGAGCCTAATGTACCTTTTGGCGGTGAAAAAGGATCAGGAATAGGGCGGTTCAACGGTGAGTTTATTCTAGAAGAATTTACAAGATTGCAATGGGTCTCTATTCAACATGAAGCACGGGATTATAAACCTTTCGCTTAAAGCGAAAAGAAATTGATTTCTTCATTGACGGATATTTTGAAGTTTAAAAAAGCCTATAAAATTTGTCATATGGGACTTAAATTTTGAATTATAACGAAGCTGAAGTCAATTCACAGAGTGTTGGACATATGCTTGGGATTAAAATAAAATCTTATTATTTAATTTCAAAAGCAAAGGTAATTGTCAACACTAATATTTCCAGCCTTTGTTATTAGATTACGGGATCAATAAGAATTAAACATAGAAAGGCCCAGATTTTAAAATCTGGGCCTTTCTAATTCCCTTAACTAGATTGATGAAATAATTAATAACAAGCTTAAGACCTATGAATATGGTATTGTTAATTTGAACTTAGCTCTAGTCCTTCCATATTATTAATGGCATTTTGAATTTTATTGCGATGTTTCTTCATAATATCTTTGGTAGACGTGGGTACATTCTCGGCGTCTAGGATTTCATCATATTCTTCAATAGCATTCTTTTCTCCGCGTATCGCTTCGGTTAAAACGCTTTTATCATTATTGCTGGAGAAAGTTGATTTGATATTCATCCACAAACGATGTGTATCGCCAGCTATACTAGTGCCTGCTTCTGGTTTTTCACCCATGCTCTTTAAGTCTGCGGCAAGTTGTTCTCCAAAATCCTTGCGTTCTACTACTTGACTTGCGAAAAAATCTCTCAGGTGTTTGTCTGACACCTGTTCTCTAGCAGCTTTGTAACCTGATACAGCGTCATTATTCTTTTCTAAAATCTCATTGAGCTTATTCCCTATATTATCTGTAAACTTCATGGTGTGGATCTTTATTGATTCTTTAGGACCAATTTATAAAGAGATCTAAGAACAGTTCGCATATTAGTAAAGATTTAGGCTGCTTGAAAAAATGATTTTCTAAATGAGTTGATCTGTTATTAATAAATAGAAGAGCTTATTTTATTGAAAATGAAATAATCTGGTCTTGAAATAAACACTTAAATTTTACCAATTAACAAAACTCAAGTTTAAAGGTATCGTAACTATCTTTATATTTAAAGAGATATGATTTAGAAGTATTCAAAACGATGACAATACCTTAAGTGAGTTATTTATTACAGCGCTGTTTATGGTTTCAAAATCAACAGCAAGCTGTGTAATCTTCTTAAATCCTGATATTCAGTAAATTCTACTGAATTCAAATTAACTATAATATTTAAACTATGAAAATTCAACCTTATTTATCATTTAACGGAAACTGTATGGAAGCTTTTAGCTTCTATAAAAAATTATTTTCTGGCCAACTTCAAAACAAAGAAACTTGGGAAAACAAATCTGTAGATATTCCAGGTAGTTACAGGGATAAAATTCAGCATGTAGAATTAAAAGCTTCTGGTGTGTTTTTTATGGGCTACGATGTGGCTCCCGACACGCCGCTTAATAAAGGAAATACAACTTGTATGAGTATTGACTTAGACAGTAGGGAAGAGGCAGATGATCTTTTCAGTTCCTTGTCAAAAGGTGGTACAACTCATGAGAATATGCAGGAATCCAGTTGGGGAGGATACTATGGTCGTTGTACAGATCAATATGACATAACTTGGATGATTAATGCTAAATAGCTAATTAAACATTTATAACCTTTAAAAGGTTTAATAGTAATTTATCCCAATGATGAAGTCGTTGGGATTTTTACTTTCATAACTTATTGTAAATCTGATTTTTACAAATCAAAGATTCGGCTAAACTTAGATAATCATTTCGATGGTACCACAAATTTCTTATCGAAGCTTATAAATATTTGGATATCATAAGTATTTATAAATTTACTTTTAACTGTACCATTAAGATAAAGACTAAAATGTCTATGAGAATAAAGTAGGAAGTTATTATACAACTTTTCCTAAATGGACATTTATCTATACTGTTGCCTCGCTAAAGCTTACTAAGAGTATCAACTTAGCTTTGAATATCTAAACTGAAATCAAAATCTTAAAGAGCTAGAAAACAAAAAGTATCTAAAGAGTCAAACTTCCAGTTAATTGCTTAAGAATTGTTTCAGATAATTTTGCTTGGTATTTTGCTTCGCTCAATCGCACTCTGGCATTTATATAGTTTAATTGTGCTGTCCTAAATTCAATCGTAGGAATTGTTCCTATGTCATATTTTGCTAATGTGATATCGAGATTCTCTTTATTGATTTCCTCATTCTCACTTTCTAATTCTATTAAACCGATATTCGTTATATAAGTTTGGTAGGCAGATGCTAACTGTGACATAATCATTTGTGTTTGTTGTTCAATGATTATTTCAGTATTCTCTAATTGAAGTTTTGCGATTTTTTCATTTCGGCTCTGATTGTTCCCGTTGAAAATATCGATGCTTGCGCTGAAGCCATAATTCCAACCCTGTGCGCTATTTTGTTTTGTAAATCCTAAGCTCGATTCAGAATCACTGAAGTTATAACCAGTATTTGCAGTAACAGTAGGATATCGATTTCCTTTTACATCTTTCAATTCTAATTCCGCAATACGTTTTTTAATAAGCTGCGCTTGAAGTTCTGGATTTTGTGCTTTGGCTAATTTTTCTAAATCAGCTAGCACTAAATCTTGTTGAACCAACATGTCGTTTTCCACCTTAAAATCTATAGTCACACTCCTGGCCATAAATTCATTGAGGCGGATTTTAGTATTTGCATACAGTTCGTTTTGTCTTACGAATAATGTTCTATCTGTATTTAAATCTACTTGCGCATTTAAAACCTCAAGTTTTGAAACTTTCCCGATGCTAAAACGGTTATCTGCAAGTTCTACGCGCTGCTGGGAAATCGTCAGAGTACTATCTAAAGCAGACAATTGTTGCTGCTGTTGCACGAGATCATAATAAGTGATCATAACATCGCTCACTCGACCTAGAACGGTAAATTGCAATTCTGCTTTACCTAGGTTTTCCATCTCCTTAAGCTTATCATACCTAGCAAACATGCTAAAGCCATCAAATATGGTCCAATCCAGACCGACTCCATAACTTAGATTATTATTTTTAGCACCATCTAAATCGATTTGAGTTCCATCATTTCGAGTTTGAGAGATGTTCTGTGTTCTATTGTCTGTGTCTGCAGAAGCAAATACTCTTGGAAGCATTCCTGCAAAACCAGGACTTACCGACATTTCATCAATCTCCAAGTCTTTGCTCGCCAAACGAATCTCATAATTGTTTTCTAATGCGATTTCAAGAGCATTCTCAAGAGTAAGTAAATCTTGAGCAGTTGTCTGTACAGTAATCATCCCGAACATTAAACTCAACAGCAAAGCAATAAATTTACTCTTTATCATAGCGCTCTATTTTATCAAATTCCACAGAATGGCTTTTTTCTCGCGACCATAACATATAAATGGAAGGGATTATAAAAAGGGTTAGGATTAAGGAAAAAATGGTTCCACCTATAATAACAACACCCATTCCGATGCGACTGGTAGAAGCTGCTCCTAGTGATAATGCAATAGGGAGTGCGCCTAAGGCAATGGTTAAGCTAGTCATTAAAATGGGACGTAAACGTGATTCTGAAGCTTTTACAATCGCGTCATATTTTGCCATTCCTTCCTCTCGCAACTGATTAGCAAATTCTACGATTAAAATTCCATTTTTGGTAACTAGACCTATGAGCATAATGGTCCCAATCTGGCTAAAAATATTCCACGATTGACCGGTTAACCATAAGGAGAATAGCGCTCCAGCAACTGCCATAGGTACGGTGAGAATAATTACAAATGGATCGATGAAACTCTCGAACTGTGCCGCTAAAATCAAGAATATTAGCAGCAGAGCTAGACCGAACGCAAATAAAGTATTGGAGCTACTTTCAACAAAATCTCGTGATTCTCCACCTAGATCAGTTGTAAAGGTTTCATCTAAAATTTTTTCTTTAATAGACTCCATAGCATCTATTCCATCATTGATACTCATTCCTGGAACTAGACTGGCAGAGACCGTCGCAGACATATATCTATTGTTATGATATAATTGAGGTGGGCTGCTGTGTTCTTCTGTAGATACTAGGTTGTCCATTTGAATCAAATCCCCCTTGTCATTTTTTACATACATCGACTTTAAATCCATAGGAGCATCTCGATCCTTCTTATCAAATTGACCAATGACTTGATATTGCTTACCATTCATCATGAAATAACCAAAGCGCTGTCCACTTAGTGAGAGCTGTAAGGTTTGTGCTACATCGAGAACAGAAACTCCTAAGCTCTTTGCCTTATCACGGTCAATGGTAACATAAATTTCAGGCTTGTTGAACTTCAAGTCTACATCTGTATTTGCAAATACTGGGTTCTTTTCAGCTTCTGCCATGAATTCTGGAATCTTTTCCTCTAGCTTTTCAAAATTTTGAGCCTGTATAATATATTGAATTGGCATTCCACCTCTTCGATTTACAGCGATTGTTGGTGTTTCTGAAACACTGGTACGGGCGTTTTCAAAATCCTTAGTCCATCGAGTAAGGTCATCAGCAATTTCCTTTTGGGATCGTTCCCGTTCACTTGGGTCTACTAGGGAGATAATTGCTCGACCACTATTTACAGATGATGATCCATAACCGGGAGAAGTAATTATTAAGCTCACCTTTTTTTCAGGAATAGAGTCATTAATTAATTCTGTAATTTCAGTCATAAAGCGATCCATATATTCATAAGATGCTCCCTCTTGAGCAGATACATTAACGCGCACATAACTGCGATCATCGTAGGGAGCAGTTTCTTTTTTAAGAAGATTGAAAAATAATGCAATCATCAAAAGACAGGCAACTAAAATCGGAAAGCTCAACCATTTCTTCTTCATAAAAGTTCGAAGAGAACTTGCGTATTTAGCATTCATTTTCATAAAATATCGCTCAGTCACTTCGTAAAACTTAGAATGCTTTTGTTTACCGGGCTTCATTAAATATGCGTTCAACATAGGAGTCAAGGACAACGAGACAAATGCAGAGATAAGCACAGCGGATGCAATTACTACACCGAATTCCCTAAACAAACGTCCTACGAACCCTTCTAGAAATATCACGGGTAGAAATACAGCCGCCAAAGTGATCGATATAGAAATAACAGCAAAGAAAATTTCGTTAGACCCCTTGATGGCAGCTTCAATAGGTGACATACCTTCTTCCACCTTTTTATAAATATTTTCCGTCACTACAATACCGTCATCTACAACCAGACCGGTTGCTAGAACAATAGCAAGAAGTGTCAAAACATTTATGGAAAAGCCGAACATCCACATTATAAAAAAGGTCGCAATCAAGGAAACGGGTATGTCAATCAAAGGCCTGAGTGCAATGGACCAATTTCTAAAAAATAAAAAAATCACTAAAATCACTAATACAATGGAAATAGCTAGTGTCTCAACAACTTCAACAATAGATCGTTTGACAAAGCGTGTGTCATCTATAACCACGTTGATTTTAAAATCTTCAGGAAGATCTTGTTTCAACTTTTCAAACTCCTCATAGAAAGCATCAGCAATCGCAACATAGTTTGCGCCTGGTTGTGGAACAATGGCCATAGCCACCATGGGCTGACCAGAATCACTCAATTTAGTTTCCATGTTTTCTGCTTCCAGTGTGGCATTACCTACATCACTGAATCTTACGATTTTCTCACCATCAGCGGTAATGATGATATTATTGAACTCTTCCTGCGTGGAAAGGTTCCCTATCGTTTTTACCGTCAACTCAGTATTTGCTCCCGATAATTTACCGGAGGGCAATTCTACGTTCTGTGCTGATAATGCCTGACGAACCTCAGATACCGTCACTCCATAAGAAGCCAGTTTTATAGGATCAATCCAGAGTCGCATGGCATATTTACGCTGTCCCCAGATTTGCACGCTACTCACCCCAGGAATGGTTTGCAGTCGTTGGGCAAGAACGTTGTCCGCATAATCAGATAATTCAAGAATGTTCCTGTTATCACTTTGGACCGTCATTGATATTATTGCCCTAGAATCTGCATCAGCCTTAGAAACTACAGGTGGCGCATCTAGATCTTCTGGTAGACTTCGTACTGCCTGAGAAACCTTGTCCCGCACGTCATTGGCGGCTTCTTCAAGGTCTTTATCAAGATTGAATTCAATATTGATCCTGCTGGAACCCTGGTTACTAGAAGAGGTTATGTTCCTAATGCCATCGATGCCATTAATTGATTTCTCAAGCGGCTCTGTAATTTGAGATTCAATAATATCTGAATTTGCACCAGAGTAGCTCGTGCTTACAGATATTTGTGCTGGATCAATAGATGGGAATTCTCGAACTCCTAGATAAGTGTACCCTATAATTCCAAACAATAGTATGGCCAGGTTCATTACAATGGTAAGTACAGGCCGCTTGATGCTTAAGGTTGATAAACTCACTGCTTGTCAGATTTATTCAATTCAACTTTCACAGGAGAACCATTCTTCAAAGACATTACTCCTGAAGTCAGAATAGTATCACCCGCTTTTATTCCTGAAAGGATTCGGACCATGCGATCTGTTCTGGTTCCTGTTTCTACCTTTACTTCCTGAGCTTTTCCTCCTTTTGAAACAAAAATAACTTTACCGTTTTGAACAGGTATCAGTGATTCCGTAGGAACTAGAATGGCATCATTAACCGTTTGTAAGGGTAACGTCACATTAGCAAATGTTCCAGGATATAATTTTCCCTCTTTATTATCTGCAATGGCTCTCACCTTTAAAGTTCTGGTAGCAATATCCACTTGAGGTTCAATAGCATAAATAGTTGCACTGTATTCCTCACCAGCATCTGATGTGCTAAAAGTCAGCGGATTCCCTACTTTCATTTGTGAAGCATATTTTCCAGGTATGGAAAATGTGATTTTGAGCTGGCTTGTATTTACCAGTTTTGCTATAGGGGTTGCTGGCGTTACATAAGTTCCTTTTGAAATGGAACGCAATCCTATAGTTCCAGAAAAAGGCGCACGCACCTTAGTCTTGTATAATTGTGCAGCAATTAGGTCAGATTCCGCCTTTGCTGATTGAAAGTTAGCATTGGAAACATCAAAATCTTCCTGACTTATAGCCTGCTTTTCAAGAAGGAGTTTAGCACGTCTTTGATTTTCAGAAGCTAATTGTTGACCTGTTTTTACCTTAGACAGTTGTGCTCGCAACTCCACATCATTCACGCTTAATAACAGCTGCCCTTTTGAAACTTTCGCTCCTTCCTCAAAATTAATATTTTCAACGACTCCTGATATTTCTGAACGAATATCAATCTCTTCATTAGCTTCTAATGTGCCAGAAAGAACCAGGTTATCCTCGAAGACTCTCGTCTCTAAAACCTCTCCTTGAACCGTCATTGCAGACGGCGCTTTTCTAGCGTTGTCTGAATTGTTTATTTTTTTATTCTCCATTATTCTGTAAATAATTAGAGCAATAATTCCAAGTGCAATAATGGAATAAATCAAATATCTTTTTTTCATTAAAAAGGAGAATTGAGTGCTGTTAGATAAGAGTCAGTAATTTTCACAAATTTAATTGTTAATACAAGTAAATGGGAACCTTGATCATAATTTAACAAATCGCAGTTTGTTCATTTTATAAAATTGACAATATATTAGAATAGAGCATTTTAAATCAGTATAAACGATGTCAAGCCATTTAAATATTGTCATTTGCTACAATTCAAAGTCTATGATCATTGCCTATAGCGCTTTAAAAATATTTCTAATTCGGCTCAATAGATTATTGGCAGGTTTTCAAGGAGAGTTTTACCGTGTCATATAAAAGTTAAAAAAGATGATGCGTTATTTTAATATTCTTAGAATAAGAATTTCACCATTTCGGTAACTAAAATTCATTGAACTAAATAATGCTCATAGAATCAACAAGTCTAGAAACCACGACATTTAAAAGAGTGAAATTTAATCGAATCCAGTTATATTTTGCTGAGTTTGCAACACAGTTGCAGGTTTCTTCTATTATCTTTGCATGGTGAGATACCTAGCAATCATATTATCGGTTTATTTCTTGTCACTCGGCTTTGCTCCGTGTCAAGATGCCATCGTTGATTCACAGGTCACTTCTTTAGAAGTTACACAGAATGCTACTGTTGATCACGATCACGCAGCAGTAGATCTTTGTACCCCTTTCTGTCAATGTCATTGCTGTCATGTCCACACTTTAGACGTGGGAATAGTGGCTTTTGAACCAGTTAAGTCTGATTTAATGCAAAAAGGCTTCTTCCATTTTGACAGTATTGGAAAGGATATTTCTCATTCTCTACTACAACCCCCACGAGTATAAACTCGATTTCTTAGGATAATTACATCCAGTTTTAATATTTCTAATATTAGTGATATTGAATCAATTTTCGCTTTCGCGAAAGCGAACCCTTATTTTTTTAACTGAATAAATGCCTTGATCCATGATTAATAAAATCATTGATTTTTCAATCAATAATAAATTTATTATTGGGCTACTTACACTCGCAATGATGGTTGCGGGAATATGGAGTATGACCCAAGTTCCCATAGATGCCGTGCCTGATATTACAAATAATCAAGTACAAGTCATCACACAATCCCCTAATCTAGGAACGGAGGATATTGAACAATTTGTTACTTACCCGGTGGAAGTCGCGATGAGTAATTTACCTAATGTTCAAGAAATCCGCTCCGTTTCAAGATTTGGTTTATCTGTCGTCACTATTGTTTTTGATGATGAGGTCGGTACCTACTTACCACGGCAACTGGTTGCAGAAAAACTAACCGAGGTGCAAGATCAAATTCCCATGGGATTTGGTGAGCCCTCAATGGGTCCCATTTCTACAGGTTTAGGTGAGATTTATCAATACACTCTGGAGGTAGACGATTCCATGCAAGGAACCTACAGTGCGATAGAATTACGTTCCATGCAAGACTGGATCGTGCGCCGTCAAATGGCAATGGTTCCTGGAGTTGTTGAGGTAAATGCCTTCGGTGGTCAACAGAAACAATATGAGGTTGAGGTTGACCCAGGTGAGTTGCGAGCCATTGGAATTACCATTTCTGATGTATTTTCTGCACTAGAAAATAACAATCAGAACACTGGTGGTGCTTACATCGAGCGCAATCATCAAGCAAATTTTATACGCGGTGAAGGTCTGGCAAGAACGGTGAGTGATATTGAGAATACCGTGGTGAAAATCAATAATGGTGTTCCTATTAAAATTAAGGATGTAGGTTCTGTAAATATAGGTGGTGCCGTACGTTATGGAGCACTGACTAAAGATGGAAAGGGAGAAGCTGTAGGCGGTATGATTTTGATGCTTAAAGGAGCTAATTCCAACGAGGTAATAAATAACGTGACAAATCGTATTGAGCAAATTCAAAAATCGCTTCCTGATGGAGTTACTATTGTTCCCTTTCTAGACCGTAGCGAGTTGATTGCTGAAACTACTGGAACCGTTACTGGCAACTTGCTAGAAGGTGGATTGATTGTGATTTTTGTACTGGTGCTCTTGCTAGGAAACTGGCGCGGTGGTCTGATTGTAGCATCTACAATCCCATTGTCCTTATTGTTTGCTTTTATTCTAATGTACACGTTTGACGTCTGGGCAAACTTGATGAGTTTAGGAGCTATTGACTTCGGGATTATTGTGGATGGCTCGGTGATTATTGTTGAAGCTACTGTTTTTATGATGTATTCCTATATCGTAAAGAAGAAAAAAATAAGTGATGAAAAAGCTTTAGCCAGTGCTGCTGGAAACGATGCTAATATTACTAAGCATGATCCAAAGTTAAATGATGAGGTAGCTGCCAAAGCATCAAAGAAAATGATGAATGCCGCCTTTTTCGGTCAGCTTATCATTTTGATTGTATTCTTGCCTATACTCGCATTAGAAGGTGTTGAGGGTAAAATGTTCCAGCCTATGGCTTTGACATTTATTTTTGCAATGATAGGAGCAATGATTCTTTGTCTTACTTATGTTCCTATGGTTTCTGCTTTGTTTTTGCGGGTTCCGAAAAATAATAAGAGATCTTACGGAGACAAATTTGTGCAATGGGTAGAACGAAAATACGAGCCATTACTTGCTAAATCTCTTTCAAAAGGGAAGGTGATTGTAGGTATTGCAGTAGCTCTATTCCTAGTCGCTATTTTTGCCTTTTCTAGAATGGGAGGTGAATTTATTCCACAGTTAGATGAAGGAGACATAGCTTTTCATGCCATTTTAAAACCAGGAAGTTCGCTATCAGAAACCATTGAAACTACTACTAGAATTGAGCAAATTGTTAAAGCTGAGTTTCCAGAAGCAATTACAGTAATTAGTCGCATAGGTGTTGCAGATGTTCCAACGGATCCTATGCCCATGGACATTGCAGATGTATTTGTGATTTTGAAACCTACTGATGAATGGACCAGTGCTGATTCAAAGGATGAATTAGTAGATAAATTGAAGGAAGCCGTAAGTATAGTTCCGGGAGTGAATTTTGAATTTACCCAGCCCATAGAAATGCGATTTAATGAATTGATTACTGGGGTAAGGGAAGATGTAGCGATCAAACTGTTTGGGGAAGACCTTAAAATATTGGCAAGTAAGGCAGAAGAAATGGGGAAACTCATTTCTACCATCCCAGGAGTAGGTGATTTGAAAGTGGAAGCTATCGATGGTTTGCCACAGATCACCATTAATTATAACAGAAACAAACTGGCACAATATGGCTTACAAATTAATGAGCTTAATAGTGTAGTCCAGGCTGCCTTTGCAGGTGGTAAAGCAGGTGTTATTTTTGAGGGAGAGAGGCGTTTTGACTTGGTCGTGCGACTCAAGGAAGAGAATCGGGCTGGTATTGACGATATTCAAAACTTATTTATCAACCTTCCTTCTGGAGAGCAGATCCCGCTTAGAGAAGTGGCTTCTATCTCTTACGAACCAGGGCCTATGCAAATAAGTCGGGATAACACAAACCGTAGAACTTATGTGGGAATTAACATAAGGGATCGAGATGTAAAATCTGTTGTGGAAGATATTCAAGCAAAGCTGGATGCAGAATTTGAATTGCCACCAGGATATTTTATTCGTTATGGTGGTGCTTTTGAAAATCTCGAAAGAGCTAGCAATCGATTAAAAACAGTCGTTCCCATCGCCTTGCTATTGATTTTTATCCTCATTTATTTTGCGCTCAAATCATTGCCTCAAACCATTATGATTTACCTCGCAATCCCTATGGCTACCATAGGTGGAGTTTTTGCATTATGGCTGCGGGATATGCCTTTTAGTATCTCTGCTGGAGTAGGATTTATTGTTCTTTTTGGAGTTGCAGTATTGAATGGGCTGGTGATGATTAGTGGTTTGAACGAGCTGAAAGAAGAAGGAGTTACTAATTTAAAAGACCGGATTTTCCAAGGTACAAAACGCAGAATACGACCTATTATGCTAACAGCGCTAACGGATATTCTAGGATTCTTACCCATGGCAATCTCAGCATCTGCTGGAGCGGAGGTGCAGCGACCACTAGCCACAGTTGTTATAGGTGGATTGCTAACCTCCACATTATTGACGCTATTCATTCTCCCTATATTCTATCAATGGGTAGAGAAAAGATCAGAACGAAAGATGAAATTGAATCCCAACTATGTTACGGCTATCGCTGGTATTTGTTTACTTTTTGCACTGCCCTATGTAGTTAATGCGCAAACGGGATCTGTGAAGAATGAGACAACAATCGATCAAGGTATAAATGCTCTAGAAGCCTTTCCTGAAATATCTATAGATAGCTCGGTTTCACTAGCAATGCGCAACTATCCTTTACTGCAAAGGGGAAGGCTAGAAATTGACCGTCAATATGCTTTGAATAAAAATACAGCTGATCTAGGTACAACCAAGGTTTTTACCGGTGGTGAGGAGATTTCTGACGATAGAGGAATATATACGTTGATAGGCATAGGTCAACAAGATATCGATCTGTTTGGGCTAGGTGCTAGAAAAAGATTGCAACAACAAAATGTTGCACTTGCCATTGCGGCCTATGATTTATCAGAAATCCAGGTCGTTCAAGAAGTTAAAACAGCTTGGTCTAACGCTTTTCAGAGCAAACGAAAGATGAATCTTTACAGGGAATTGGATTCCACATATGCGCAATTTGCAAAAGCTGTGGAACTAAACCTGGAGGTGGAAGCTATCTCACGTTTGGAGTACGCATCTGCTAAAAATCAGGCATTGCAAATTGAGAATAAGTACCAGCAAGCGCAAAGTGATTATGCCATCGCCTTGCAAAAACTTAATCTTTGGTTGGGTTCAGAATTATTTAGGACTGTGCCAAATGATTATGAACCCGATGTAGTTCCTAAGGCTTTGAATGATTTAGTTATTGGACATCCTGAATTGTTGCTTTCGCGAAAGCGAATAGATGCAGCTGAAGCAAACTATGATGTTGCAAAAAACAACTTACTGCCTAAATTTAATTTACAAGGAGGAATCCAGAGAGTGAATGGCAGTAGCGGTTTTTATAGTTATCAGGCAGGTATTACCATACCGCTACTTTCAGGTCCAGATCGCAGCATGGTAAAAGCTGCGGAAATTGAAAATAAAATAGCAAAATCTGAAGCTGATTTTAAAGAACGACAAATACAATCTCAATACCTTCAAGCAGTTCAATCTTTTGAAAAATGGCGAGAAACCTGGCGATTCTATAAAACTGAATCCCTGCCACTCGCCCTTGAACAGCGTCAAGGTGCCCTTCTCGCTTACCGGGAAGGAGCTGTTGATTATTCAGCATTTACACAGTTAATCCGCGATGCGATAACAACAGAAATGAATGCGCTGGAAGCACTCGATAATTATTTAAACGCACAATTCCAATTGGAATATTATACACAATAAAAATGAAGAAATTAAATACAGTGAAATGGATGTGGCTTATGGCAATCCTTATAGTTACTACAGCCTGCACCGACTCAAAATCAGAGGGGTCAGAGGTATCAGAAGAAAATAATGAAGAATCAACCGGTGTTACCGTGGTAGAAGCCATGTTAACACAACGACAGTTTGATGCATTGCAAATGAATATTGACACGGTACAAACCCGCAATATAAGTGGGTATGTAGAGGCTAATGGCCAACTGGAAGTGCCTCCTCAAAATGAGGCTACTATTACCACAGCGGTAGGGGCAAACGTGGTTTCCATTGAAGTCATAGAAGGCGATGCTGTTAAAAAAGGACAAAGTGTTGCTTACATCTCGCATCCTAATATTATAGAAAGACAAACGGCTTATCTAAATGCATATAGCAACAGTCAACTGCTTAAAAAATCCTTTGATAGGCAAAAAACTTTATATGATGCTGGTGTAGGGAGTGGCGCAAATTACCAAAGCGCAGATGCAGAATACACGGCCTCCCTTGCAATGGTAAATGGTATGGAAGCACAATTATTACAATTGAATATCAACGCAGCTGGAGTGAGAAAAGGAACCATTTATCAACGTGTGGCGCTGCGCAGTCCTATTGAAGGATTTGTGCAGAAAGTAAATGTTAGAATGGGTCAATATGTGGAGCCGCAGTCAGACTTGATGAATATTGTCAACACGCATCATGTGCATGCAGATCTTATGGTTTATGAAAAAGATGTCTATAAAATAAGTGTGGGACAGAAGGTGAATTTTAATATCCAATCCTTGAAAGGAAAAGAATTAACGGCAAAAATCTACTCCATCAGCAAGACTTTTGAAGAAGGACCTAAAGCGTTACATGTCCACGCGGAAATCGATAATAAAGAAGGGAATTTGATACCAGGAATGTATATACAAGGCCGTATTCTGACAGATGAAAATAGGGTAATTGCTTTTCCTGAAGGCGCTATTGCCGTTGATGGTGACAAAGCTTTTGTTTTTAGAGCAGATCCAGAGGGCGAGGACTGGAGTTTCAAACCTATGGAAGTTACAAGAGGTACTAAGGACGGTGAATGGATCCCAGTAACTTTCCTAGAAGAGTATGAGGACAATGTTCAATTTGCTATGAATAACGCATACTACTTAATGGCCGAAATGAAGAAGGGTGATGCAGGACATAGCCATTAATACGGTTTAAAAATGACTGATATTGAAGAGATCTTGATGAATCATGATGTTCGTCCCACAGCGATGCGCATTTTGATTTATAAGTATATGGCAAACAAAAATATAGCCGTGACTTTAAGTGATATGGAGACCGCTTTCGCGAAAGCGGAACGCACCACATTATACCGCACCTTAAAAACATTTGAAGAAAACGGAATTGCACATCAGATAGACGATGGAACAGGAATCGCCAAATATGCTTTATGTGAAAATGGATGCAATTGTGAGATAGATCAGGACTTACACTTGCACTTTCATTGCACAAACTGCGATGAGACGATTTGCTTGACAGAGCATAAAATCCCACACATAAATCTTCCTACCGGTTATATAGCGGAGGATGTGAACCTTGTGATTACTGGAATATGCAAGAAGTGTACTGGAAAAAATGCACTATAGTTGCATCTATTTTTCGTGTAAATTGGACTACTGACTTAAAAAGCATAGTTCTGTTTTTGTAAATGAGTCAAAAAACCACTTATTTAATTAAGTGACAATATGTCCAATAAATAATATTTGAAAGGTATTTAACGACCTGAATAGGACTTAAATATGTCTGCGTTTATTGGCATAAATGAAAATAAGAGAAATTAACTTGGATATAAATTAAATGAGCAAGAAGAAGGCAAACCTTAAAGATATAGATCTGGATCAACATGCGGGCGAGCACAGCCACGATGATGGTCACAATCATAGCAGTCCAGAAAGTACATCGAAATTTAAAACCTACATACCAGCAATTTTCAGTTTTGTGTTGTTGATTGTGGGAATTACTTTAGATTATTTTGACGTTCCCTTTTTTGATAAATGGGTGAGGATTGTGTGGTATGTAGTGGCTTACGTTCCCGTAGGTTTTCCTGTTTTAACAGAAGGTTGGAACAGCATTAAAAAAGGTGATTTTTTCACTGAATTTTTATTGATGTCTATTGCAACTTTAGGAGCATTTGCCATAGGTGAATATCCTGAAGGCGTTGCGGTAATGTTATTTTATGCCGTAGGTGAACTTTTCCAGCAAGCCGCAGTTAATAGGGCAAAAGGTAATATCAAAGCCTTGCTAGATGTACGCCCTAACGAGGCCATCGTCTCTCGAGATGGTGATTATACATCAGTTAATCCTGAGTCTGTAGAGATAGGAGAAAAAATACAGGTAAGAGTAGGAGAGAAGGTACCGCTGGATGGTATCCTGCTTTCTGATAAAGGATCGTTCAATACCGCTGCATTGACAGGTGAAAGTAAACCAGATACCGTGCAAAAAGGAGCAGCAGTTTATGCGGGAAGTATTAACCTTGATGGTGTTATAGAGATAGAAACTACTAAAGAATTTAAGGACAGTTCCATCGCACGCATTTTAGATATGGTACAAAATGCCACCGCAAGAAAATCTAAAACAGAACTGTTCATTAGAAAATTTGCACGTATTTATACGCCTATTGTGGTCTTTCTCGCGATAGGACTCACGTTTGTTCCTTATTTATTTGTAGAAGATTACATTTTCAGCGATTGGTTGTACCGCGCATTAATTTTCTTGGTCATTTCTTGCCCTTGTGCTTTAGTGATATCCATTCCACTGGGGTATTTTGGTGGATTGGGTGCAGCTTCACGTAATGGCATCCTTTTTAAAGGAGCGTCATTCCTGGATGCGATGACTAAGGTAAATACCGTGGTGATGGATAAAACTGGTACGGTGACAAAAGGAGTTTTTAAGATAAAGAAGATTGAAAATATTTCCGCTTTCGCGAAAGCGGAATTCATGAAATACATCATGGCCATGGAAGAGCAGTCCACGCATCCCATCGCGAGAGCCATTATGGAATACAGGACTGAGGGATCAGAGTTCAAGGCTACAGATGTATCTGAAATTGCCGGAAAGGGGTTGAAGGGATCTGTAAATGGAAAGATTGTACTGGTAGGAAACAAAGCATTGATGACCTCGAATCAAATCACGGTGCCCGCTGAAACCGATTCTATTGTAGAGTCCATCGTTATGGTCGCCATTGAGGGTAGTTTTGCTGGTTATGTTACTATCGCAGATGAATTGAAGGAAGACGCGCATGAAGCGATAAAAGCAATACGTGATTCTGGAATTTCTAAAATAATCATGCTTTCTGGAGATAAAGATTCCATTACACAGCAAGTAGCTAAAGAATTAGGAATCGATTGGGCAAAAGGAGGATTGTTACCAGAAGATAAACTTAAGGAAGTTGAAAAATTAAAAGAACAAATAGGAGTTACGGTTGCTTTCATAGGAGATGGCATTAACGATGCTCCGGTTATAGCCACAAGTAATGTGGGGATAGCTATGGGTGGTTTAGGAAGTGATGTGACTATTGAGACAGCAGACATTATAATCCAAAACGATCAGCCTTCAAAAATTGCTCAAGCAATCAAAATCGGTCGTTCTACGAGACGCATCGTATGGCAAAATATAGCATTTGCCTTTGGGGTAAAAATTATTGTTCTAATCCTAGGTGCTGGAGGACTTGCCACCATGTGGGAAGCTGTATTTGCAGATGTAGGCGTTGCAATGCTAGCCATCTTAAATGCAGTCAGGTTGCAAAAAATGAAATGGGATTAATTTAATGAACTACATTCTAGAAGGTTGAATTAAAGCAATTGAAAAAAACTTAAAAATTCAACCTGCAAACTAGGCCTAACTTTTTGTTTCATTTTACAATAAAAATTATTTACAGTAAAGAATCGATTACAGGACTGAAGCTAATTGCGTTTGAATTGTTTGATCTCTTCTGTCCTTAGCATAATTCGTTTTCTAGCAACTCTTCCAGAATAGATCAATTCTCAAAAACAAATGTGAGATTTTGTTTGAAACAATATTGAAATGGATGGGAAATGGAAACTTTAGGGAATCATCTCGATGGCTGTTTCAATTTTAGAAATCAGATCATTAATTTCAAATGGTTTATCTAGAAAAAAGTCTGCACCTGCATTTGTAGTTTCAGTTCTAGCCTCCGGGTGCGCTGACATCATGATGATAGGGATTTCTTTATAAGCATCGTCGCTTTTCAAAGTTCGGCACGCATCACAGCCGTTAGCGCCGGACAATAGCATATCCATTAAAATTATATCTGGTGCTATTGACGCGACATGGTCAACAAAGTCATTGAGATTTTTAAGTTTGGCAGATTCCCAGCCTTGTATTTCAAACATCAGTTCGAGCATTTCAAGAATATTTTCTGAATCCTCAACGATTAATATTTTAGGTACTTTATTCTTCATGTTTAATTAATTATTGATGGTAAGGAAAAATAGAAGGTAGAGCCTTTTCCCTTTGCACTTTTCACACCTATTTTACCACGGTGCTTTTTAATGATATCTGCAGCGATAAAAAGACCTATACCAAAACCTGGAAATGTCTTTTCGTCGCTGCCTTCTTCTCTGAAAAATCTTTTGAAGACCTTCTTTTCGTTAGACTTATTTATGCCGATACCATAATCTGTCACGCTTACTGTAAGCGTTTTATTTTCAATTTCTACAGCAACGTCGATCGATTTAGACTCAGGAGCATATTTTACAGCATTGCTTAGGAAATTAATTAGCACTTGTCTAAGTCGTTCCTTATCTGCTTTGACGTTTACCTTAAGTTTTCCTGTTAGTTTATAGGTGTGATCAGGGTTAATGATTTCCTGTTGCTCTAACACATCATGAAGGAAGGGCTTAAACTCGAAAGTTGTTTTATCCAACTTCAAACCGCCAGATTTCATTTTTGATAAATCCAGAAGATCTCTGATAAGTCCAGTCAATAAGCTGATTTGTGAATCAATTGTATGGAGCGTTTTACTTAAAAAAAGATCATCGCCTTTTCCATATTTCATATTTAAAAGCTGTACATAACCCTTTATAGAAGTGACTGGGGTATTAAGTTCATGACTTGCCATGCCTATAAAAAGATCTTTTTGTCGCTCTTGGATCTTGAGTTCGTTAATGTTCATAGCGGCATTTGTATACCCATCAAATTTTCCATCTACATCATATCGAGGTACTCCTACACTTGAGATCCAGTTGTACATGCCATTCTTATCCTTTATTCTATACTCAAGATTAAATTCACTAGAGGTTTTTATTGCTTTCTCGTAGGTCTTTTTATAAATAATTAAATCTTGAGGATGTAAATATTGATCCAAAGTACTTCCGAAAAGTTCTTTTTTAGTGGTATTCAAGAAAGCAAGCCAGTGTTCATTTACAAACGTCAATTTGCCTGACACGTCCGTCATGACTATGAATGCTGGAGTATTGTTAGCTAATCGTTTGAACCTGCTCTCACTTTCCATGAGACTTGCATTTATTTTCTCTAGTAAATGCTCTTTTTCTTTTATCGCGTCTATGTTAGAACCAGTCACGGCAAAAGCTATGATCTTGCCTGTGGATTCTTCTATGATTTGCGAGAAATTAGTCAGCATCCATTGCGCCGTTAGGTCTATATTATTAATGAACCTTAATTCCATGGATAATTCACGGCCAGAAGACAATTCTCTCAATATCTCTCTGGCTTCGCTTTTATCAGCTAGGTGAAGACAGCTCAATATGTTTGTTTCATTACTAACAATATCTCCTAAATATTTTTCAGCTGCAGGATTATATCCCGTTATAATCCCTTTTTGATTGGTAAGAAGAATAAGCTCACTACTGTATTGAAATAAGGAAGTAAGTTTTTTTTGCTCGACTTCAATCTCGTACTGTTTTGTGATGTCTTGAATCACTCCATTAAACCTTGTAGCTATACGGTTTTCATCAAAGTAAACCATACCCTGTGCACGCACAACTCTATCTTTTCCAGGTTCATTTACTATGTTGTAAATGATATCGTATTTAGGTGACGTGTCAGGGTCTAAAGCATAAGTCATAGCTTCTTTAACTCTAGACTTGTCTGAATCAATAATTGTAGCTAAAAAATTTTCTATATCTAGCGATTGTGTACCTTCTTGATTGAACCATTTTTTCAATCGATCATTACCGTATAATATATTTTCTTTAGGCCGCCATTCCCAAGTTGCAATATTTGCAGCTTCCATTGCAAAGTGCAGTTGATTTCTACTCTCTTCAAGAGCTGAAAAGTTTTTCACTTTATCAGTGGTTTCCATTACAGTAACCAGTGCTCCACCTATATTACCTAATTTATCACGTACAGGACTGTAACTATACGTCCAGTAAACATCTTCTATCCTGCCATTTCTAACAATGGGGATTAATTCATCGCTACTCCAATTAGCTTGCGAGCCATTTTTTATTTTTGCGATTTCCGGACCTGCAACTTTATCCCACACATCACCTTCCCAGAAAATATGCGCGGGAACACCTAGTAATCTATCGATTTCAAACTCTAATCCTAATGAAGGTAGGTATGCATCATTAATAAAGCACCGGTTTTCATCTCCCCAAAATAAAATGTAAGGGAATTTCGAAGATATTATGGTATTTAATATGGTAATAAGCTGTGGTGACCATTGTTTTATATCACCCATTACGGTAGCTTTCCAGTCTTTATTCCTAATGGCTTCTCCCATTAATCCACCTTCAAATATCATAGGAATGTGAATGGATTCTGAGGAAGCAGTTAAATCTTTTGACATTTAAGCAGAGAAAGTTAGTTGGTGATGTAATGAGTTGATAAAACATGTAAATATACTCTTAAATAATAAATCTATAAAGCAAGTTTTAAAATTCAACGTACTGTTTATTAGGTGTTTAATATGTAATACTATAACTTTAGTCGTTTTATCGAACGACAATTTCGGGATTCTAAATCAATTGATATACAAGTCATTTATTAGCTGTTCCTAAATATTTTCTCAAAAATAAAACTCTATGAATTTAGGGATTTTCCGCCGGAGAATTTGATGAATCAAAATACATATAAGGCACATTAGTAAAAACGCTTGATAAAAAATACAAATAAAGAATTCAAATGAGTGAAGAATTGAATAACGGGCTTTCAGTTGATCAACATTTTCATAAATGTTATGCGGTAATCAGCAGTCATATTTAGAATTCATCACGAACTGTAATTCCCATTTTTTCAAAATCGGTTTTCAATTCTTGCCAATTTCTTTTTCTCAATAGATCTGCACCCATCCTCAGTTCTTCGTAATCATTAAGAATTATCCTTAAGTTTCTCGATTTTAGTATATCAATGAGCATTACATTTTTATCTAAAACAATTGCTAAAATATCATTCAAGTCAATTTTAGTTTCAAACCAAAAGAAATTTTCGTTTCTAATAATTAAATGATGATTTGCTATTTGGAAATAATACATGGACCTAGATTGAACGTATACTATAACAGTACATAAACCTATGATGAAAAATTTACCATTGCTATTAATTGAATTAGATAAAGTAAAATTATTAATGAGCAGATAGGCTACAATGCCCCAAGTAATCCATCCACGCAATTTAAATAATTGATTGAACCTATAGATACAGTCCTTACTATCACGCGACATTAAACGCCGCTCTTTATGACCAAGGAAAAGTTTTGATAATTGTTGCTTGAATAAATAAAGATCTCTGTAGACGTGATTGAAGAGGTTTATAGTTTCTCCTTTTTGTAGTTTTAAGGAAAGCCCTTCTTTAAATTGTAGCTCTTTAACGTTATACCGGCCTGCATATTGATAGTGATATTTTCCAGTTAACTGAACATTTTGTAGATCATCCCATTTGAAACGTCTTTTTCCAATTTCAAATGAGTTTGAAGAAAAACGTATTGAAGGAGCTATTTTGAGTTGTTTATAAAGTACTTGAAAACAGACAATAACTAAAAGAAAACAGCCTAAAAATGATTGATAAAATGTTTAATCTAGCGGTTGATTAGAGCGCTGAAATTCGTTTATCAACATTACCATCCCACCGGCTCCTATTGGGAAAAACATAAAAAATAGAATTGCAGGTTTGAGTAAAATCTGGAAATAATTACTTTTAATCTTAACCTGTGTCAATACAATTTTATGTTTTTAGCTAAATAACACCCATTATTTATAAATAGGATCAAAGGTCAAAATAGACACGTATTCTATATTTATTATTGACTATTTTCTGAATTATTCTTCATCTCTTCCACATCAGATTTTGTTTCCTTTTTGATCTCCTTAATCTGCTTTTTCACATTGATATCATCGCTTTTATCCTCATTGTTATTCCTAAGGTCTGCTCGAAGCTCTACGCGATTAATCTTACGTTCCTCTCTACGTTTAGCACGATCATATTTTCTTCTATTACGATCGTCAACTTGATCAGCACCTAATTCTGCATCTCTAAAATCAATGGTTCCATCCACAGAGTTATTAAAGGCTCCAAACCATCCATTCTCAAAAATATTGAACACGGACGCCCACGCACTCGCCGCCGCATCGTCTAGCGGGCCTTCAATAGGAATTTTTGTCGCCAGTGTATCGTTTCCTTGATTCTTTAGCAAGAATTTAAACATCCCAACAAATCCTTCCCACATTTTTTTGAAGATATTAGAATCTTCCTTATCCCAACTATCAACGATCTTGGAATCTATAAAAAACGGTTTAAAATAGCCCTTCATGTACGAGTCAGCAATTGCTATTTCACTAAATAATTCAAAGGTTCCAGACTCAAAATCAATCCCAGCATAGTGCAGGGTTAGATCGTTTAAAGCAGTAATGTCAGCATCTTCTAGAGACATTTCTAGATTCATATCTGGAATCTCTTTAATCAGATTAATTTTACCATTGGTTTCAAACCGTCCATTACCTATCGTAGTGGCAGTGGCTTCAAAGTCTGACGGTAGAATGCGTTCAGATTGTATGGTATTCTGCAGGTTTGTGGCCAGGAGATTGACATTATTCATGTAAAGGTCAATATTAGGTTCAGAATAGAGTGCGACGAAAGTCAGTTTTCCATCCACGACTTCATAACGGTTTATTTCCAGCGGTACTATTTCGGTTAATGCTTTGGTCCAGACCTCGGTACTGGGCTCGTCCAGTGAACCATCTGCGGCAACATGATCTTCAAAAACATAAGTTACTTCTGGGCTTACCATTGTGATTTCACTCACGATACGGCCGTCTAGTAAAGCACGCCATTGTATGGAAATATCAGAAGTTGGAAAATTTAAGAAGGGACTGCGTTTGTTTGCAGGATCTACTTTATCCAGAAACAAACCATTGAGCTGGTAAGCGCCACGCCACAGGGAAATGCCTACATCATCTACCTGACCATAATATCCCGGAATGTCTGCAAGAGTCTCATTCAATTTATCCCTAATATAATAAGGAAGGTAAACGCGTCCCGCTATGAGAATTAGAATAATCACGAACGGTACGATAATTTTTTTCTTTTTGTAAAAAGGCTTTTTTACTTTAGACATGATCAGTTCTTATGAAAGGTATGTAAGTACAGCTCCTCCACTTTTTCTCGTGCCCATGGAGTACGACGTAAAAACTTTAAACTTGATTTTACCGTAGGGTTTGTATTGAAAGCGTTGATTTTAATCCTGCCGCCCAGATCGTGCCAGCCATAATGCTCAACGAGTTTTTCAACAATATGAGCTAGTTTGACGCCGTGTAACGGATTGTTAGGCTGGGCTTCCATTACTCTTTTTCAAATTCCATGGATTCCATCATGGCACTGGAATTACCTTTTTCATCAACCTTGACAATAAAATAATGATCAAAATCGGCATCATCTAGTTCGCCATAATTCTCATCAGTTTGTAGGTCATTTGCATAAGTATTGATCGTATTACTATGTCCGAAGAGCACAACGGTTTTCCCTCGATATTTATCCAATAATGTTTTGCCGTCTATTGCTTTGACATCATAGATTTCAGTGGTTAGTTTTTTTGCTTTGGCGAGTGGTGCGGCAGTGCTACGGGTACGCTCTGTATCTGACGATAACACCACGTCAACATCCTTTAAGAAGAAATAACTCACCCACTCATCAGCACGTCGCGCACCGGTTTCTGTCAACTGTGGATCAGATCCTTGGTCAGTTCGCTTTTCTGCATGACGCACAAAATAGAAGGTAGTCACGCCATCGTTATTTTCCTCTTGCGATTGCGAGTTTGAGTTGTTGCAAGACACCAGAGACAGGCATAATATAAAGAGTAGATTTTTCATAAATATATTTTGATAATTGTAAAAATAAGGAAACTTGCACGGCATCAGATTTTAGTTGGTAATTCCTTATTAGTTCAAACTGGTATTTTAAAGCCAAATTTTAAGGTTTGTGTATTTGGACGATAGCGATAGAAGCAGAAAATTATTGTTTGCTCGATAACACCATGTATTAATTTCAAGAAGTTTATAGTACGTTTATCCACAATTGGAGTAGTATTTATGTTGATTAAATTCGCTTTCGCGAAAGCGAACTCCCGACAACCTTTCTTATATTTCAAGCTGGGACATAAGGCAGCATATGAGCGAGGAAACTAAATATACAGAGGATAATATACGGTCGCTGGACTGGAAGGAGCATATTAGAATGCGTCCTGGGATGTACATAGGAAAACTGGGCGATGGGTCGAGTGCAGACGATGGAATCTACATTTTATTGAAGGAGGTTATCGATAATTCCATCGATGAATATGTCATGGGAGCTGGGAAAACTATTGAAGTTTCCATTCAGGGAGAGCGCGTGATCGTGCGTGATTATGGTCGTGGGATCCCGCTGGGAAAAGTTGTAGATGTGGTTTCTAAAATGAATACCGGTGGAAAATATGACAGCCGTGCTTTTAAAAAATCAGTGGGATTAAATGGGGTAGGTACCAAGGCGGTAAATGCACTTTCCAGTTTTTTTAGGGTAGAATCCACCAGAGATAGTAAAAGCGCTAGTGCCGAATTTTCCCGTGGCGAGCTCACTGACGAAGAGATGCTGGATGAAACCAGCCGCCGCAAGGGAACAAAAATCACTTTTATCCCTGACGAGGACATATTCAAAAATTTTAAATACCGTCCAGAATATGTGGCGCGTATGCTTAAATACTACGTTTATCTCAATCCGGGATTAACGATTGTTTTTAATGGTGAGAAGTTTTTCTCAGAGAACGGCCTAAAGGATTTATTGAGCGAAAATATTAATGAGAGCGATCGTTTATATCCCATAATACATTTGCGAGGCGAGGATATTGAAATAGCGCTAACCCACAGTAAAACCCAGTATTCTGAAGAATACCACTCTTTTGCAAACGGTCAAAATACGACACAGGGAGGAACGCATCAGGCGGCTTTTAGGGAATCGATTGTAAAGACCATCCGGGAATATTACAACAAGAATTATGAGGCGAGCGACATACGTAAATCCATAGTAAGTGCGATTGCAATAAAGGTAATGGAACCGGTTTTTGAATCACAAACCAAAACTAAACTAGGATCTACAGACATGGGTGGCGATTTGCCTACGGTACGCACATTCATCAATGACTTTATAAAAACCCAACTCGATAATTACCTGCATAAAAACCCGCAAACTGCCGACGCCTTACAACGCAAGATTATTCAGGCTGAGCGCGAACGAAAAGAACTTTCTGGAATCCGAAAACTTGCAAAAGACCGCGCTAAAAAATCCAGTCTTCACAATAAAAAACTAAGGGATTGTCGCGTCCATCTAACCGACACTAAAAAGGATGCTTATTTAGACAGCACTCTATTCATTACAGAAGGTGATAGTGCGAGTGGGTCCATAACCAAGTCGAGAAATGTAAAGACACAAGCTGTGTTTTCTTTGCGAGGAAAACCTTTAAATTCCTATAACATGAGCAAAAAGATTGTTTATGAAAATGAGGAATTTAACTTATTGCAGGCGGCGCTCGACATTGAAGACAGTATGGAAGATCTGCGCTATAACAAAGTGGTTATCGCTACGGATGCTGATGTTGATGGGATGCACATTAGATTATTGATTATTACATTCTTTCTTCAATTTTTTCCTGAATTGATTAAAAAAGGACATTTGTATATTTTGCAAACTCCACTATTTAGAGTGCGCAATAAGAAAGAAACTAGATATTGCTACACGCCTCAAGAACGTACAGAAGCGATGGCAGAGCTGGGTAAAAATCCTGAAATCACCCGATTTAAAGGACTGGGAGAAATCAGTCCAGATGAGTTTGTACACTTTATAGGTGAGGACATTAGATTGGATCCTATTATGCTGGATGACAATATGAGTATTGAGGAATTGCTGAGTTTTTATATGGGTAAGAATACGCCCGACCGACAGGAATTTATTATTGATAACCTGAAGGTGGAACTAGATGTTGTGGAGGATTTTGGAGGTTAGATAACTATGAGTCCAGTCTATTTCGAGAAATGAGAGGTTTAGTTCAGAGTTTTTTTTGAGAATTTGGAAAATAGTTCCGAGTAATTTGAATTGATGCAGAAGATCAAAGAAATACAAAATACCTAACCAAGGCTTTAGATACGTGAAGCCAGTATTAATTGAAAGAATATTAAAATACTTAAATTAAAAATGATTAAAAGAATTACCCTACTAGTTACCATATGTCTTATTCTTTCCAGCTGTAGAGCTGTCATAAGCACAATGCTAAATGTGGATGTATCTGACGCCAGGAGAACCGCAAAGATATTATTAAAAGATAATCCTGTCGAGATAAATTTTGAAAAAAATATGATCTCCGCAGACTTTGAAAAATACTTGAAATCTAAAGAAGGACAGGATTACTATCAAGACATCAAACTAAAACACGGCGAACTAAAAAGCTTAAAGTTTAAACTTATGAAGGGGAACTCGCAGGATACTATGAATTATATTTTTAAAGGAAAGTTTAAAAATCAGCCGAAAGAAGAGTTGGAAGTGAGGGTTCAGGCTTTTAAGGATAAGGAAATTATTGGGGTGCTGGTTATTGATGAGATCAGATATTTTTTTTAAACATTAAGAGGTCATACAATCAATAAAATTATGTAAAGCTCGGTAATATGATTTATGCAGTTTCAATTTTCTTCCTCCTTTGGATTTATCTACTTTACACAAAAATTAAGACGCAAAAACTAAGTATAAAAGAATCTAAATTAAAACGTTTTGAGTTAGACGGGCTAGTCAAAAAAGTCAAACAGCAGCAAAAAGAAAATACTGAAAAATTATCTTTTGAAAAGAAACTTTTGAATGGAAATAGAGTTTTATTGAATGAATTGAAAGATGAGAAAAGTGAGACTGACAAAATTTTAATTAAGTTAAAAGAAGATAACGAGAACTTCAATAAAGTGATTCCTGCACTAAAAATTAAAAACACTCTACTCTCACAAGAAAGTCTGAAAACTCTAGAATTACAGAAAGAATATCAACGAACAGCGGATAGAAGAATAGAATTTTATATAACAGAGATTGAGGATTTAAATGCCTCATTGAATAAATCACGGGAAGAGAGCAAATATCTTCGAACCTATAATAAAGCCTTGGAAAATAGTATTACTGAGCAAGTAAAAGAAATAAAATTAATTGGTTCGGAAGCAGATATTGCTGAGCAGACTATTGACAAAATAAAAATTGAAAATAATGCTCTTAAAAATAGTTATTCAGAACTGGTTAAAAAGGTAGGACTTCAAGAGGATTTAAAAACTCAAATTCAAAAGTTAAAATCTGAATCATCTGAATTAAACGCCATTATTGATAGGCAACTTTTATCGCTTAGTAATAAAGAAGTACGATTGAGAAGTCAGTTAAAATCCATTCAAACAATAGAAAAAAAACAAGTACGGTTTGAATCTGTCTTAGAAAAAATCTCCTCTAACCCAAATCAAGGAGTGTTAAGTTTAGCAACTGTTATAGCTGATTTAAAATTCTTAAATTTTGACATTTCAGCGTCACAACTGCTATCAAATAAAAAGCCTGCTAAAATAGAAGCAAAGAGGATTGGAGAGCTTAAAAAAGATGTAAAAGAAATGTTTGTAGAGTTCAAGGAAATGAAATACAAATATGAAAACCTTTTGAAACTGTTTCCAGAGCTAGAAATCTATATAGACGATTTAAGTATCTCATTTCATAATTCAGAACTCTCTTTAGATGGAGTGAAGAATAGTTTTGATCGAGTCAGAAATTTTGTTGATAAAGAAAAATATGATCTTCTTTCTACAACTGAAAGAAATCAACTTGCATTAGATAATTATATTTCTGGTCCGAAGTCAAAATGGCAAATTGGAAGAGATTATGAACTTTATTGTGGAAGTGTTTATAAATCTGAAAATTGGAACGTTCAATATTTTGGAATTGAAAAAAAGTTAGAAGATCTCGGGCGAGATTTAATCGCTATTAAAGATGATGCTGTTCATGTAATACAATGTAAGTACTGGTCTGAAAGAAAGTTAATTCATGAAAAACATATTGCTCAACTGTTTGGAACAACAATTATGTTTGAATTGGAGAACAAAGATTTATTTTTAAAGAGTTTCATTCCAGTTTTCATGACCAACATTGATCTATCTGAGACAGCTATGAGATTTGCCAAAAAGCTTGGAGTCATAATTAAAAAGGAAAGTTTTGGAGATTTTGATAGAATTAAATGCGTTGCAAGAAGACTAGAAAATAATAAAATCACAAATATCTATCACTTACCTTTTGATCAACAATATGACAAAATTAAAATGTCAAATGATGATGTCTTTTTTGCTTCTACTGTCAAAGAAGTTGAAGAACAAGGATATAGAAGAGCATTTAAATATATAAATAAGATAGTTTGATCAAAATTTATTAATCTGAAAAACTAAAAGAATCTGACTACCAAAGTGTTTTAGTGCAGACGTCTTTACACATTCAAAATAACTGATCGAAATTGAAGCGGGTAATAACCGGTAACAGTTAACCGATTACAGATAACCAACAAAAGAATGAACGAAGAAAACGAAGAATTAGAAAACCTGGACGAGGGATTTGAGGAGCAAGCGACGGAAACGATCACGAGAGTTACCGGCATGTATAAGGAATGGTTTCTAGATTATGCCAGTTATGTTATACTCGAGCGTGCAGTTCCTGCTATTGAGGATGGTTTTAAACCAGTACAACGACGCATCATGCAATCCATGAAAGATCTGGATGATGGACGTTATAATAAGGTGGCTAATATTGTGGGGCATACCATGCAATACCACCCGCACGGTGACGCTTCCATAGGTGATGCCATGGTGCAAATAGGGCAGAAGGACCTAATTATTGATATGCAGGGAAACTGGGGTAATATTCTTACTGGAGATCCTGCAGCTGCCTCCCGTTATATCGAGGCACGATTGTCAAAATTTGCTCTAGAAGTACTTTTTAATCCTAAAATAACGGAATGGCAATCCAGTTATGATGGTCGTCGTAAGGAACCTATCAACCTACCGGTAAAATTCCCCTTGCTGCTCACACAAGGAGCTGAAGGTATAGCCGTTGGTTTAAGTACAAAAATATTACCTCACAACTTTAACGAGATCATCGACGCGAGCGTCAAGCATCTGCAAGGCAAGCGTTTTAAGTTATTTCCAGATTTTCCAACCGGTGGTGAAGCAGATGTTTCTAACTATAATGATGGGATGCGTGGAGGAAAAGTTCGCGTTCGAGCCAAAATGCATTCTCCAGATCGCAGTACGATTTTGATAACGGAGATTCCGTTTTCTACGACAACGAGTTCGTTAATTGATTCTATCCTCAAGGCCAACGATAAAGGCAAGATCAAGATTAAAAAAATAGAGGATAATACCGCTGCAAATGTGGAGATTCAGATCCATCTGCCACCAGGATTATCACCAGATAAGACAATGGATGCCTTGTTTGCCTTTACAAATTGTGAGGTGAGCGTATCGCCGCTGGGTTGTGTTATTGAGGATAATAAACCCTTATTTGTGGGCGTGTCTGAAATGTTGCGCCGCAGCACAGATCATACGGTAGATATTATACGGCAGGAGCTGCAAATCCAGCTGGACGAGGTGGAAGGGCAGTGGCACTTTGCATCGCTAGAGCGTATTTTTATTGAGAACAGAATCTACCGCGATATTGAAGAGGAAGAAACCTGGGACGGTGTTATTAACGCCATTGACAAGGGTTTAAAACCACATATTACCCATTTAAAACGGGCAGTAACTGTGGACGATATCGTAAGATTAACGGAGATACGTATTAAGAGAATATCCAAATTTGATATTGGTAAAGCCCAACAAAAAATCGAGGCTTTGGAAGATCGAATCGCAGAGCTCAAGAAGAATCTTGAGAACCTGATCGAGTTTGCTATTGCCTACTTTCAAAAGCTTCAGAAAGATTATGGAAAGGATCGCACCCGTCAGACAGAATTGAAAGCATTTGACGATATCGTGGCTTCTAAGGTGATAATCCGCAATACAAAGCTATATGTCAACCGTGAGGAAGGTTTTGTGGGGACAAGCTTGAAGAAGGACGAATATGTAGGCGATTGCTCTGACATTGATGATGTGATCGTTTTCACGAAAAACGGGACGATGATGGTTTCTAAGGTAGATGCTAAAACTTTCGTAGGCAAAGGTATTCTGCACGTTGCTATCTGGAAAAAGAAGGATAAGCGTACCATTTATAATTTGATTTATCGAGACGGAAAAAGTGGACCGAGTTATGTCAAGCGTTTTGCGGTGACCAGTATGACAAGAGATAAGGAATACAGTGTAGGATATGGAACGGCTGGCAGCAGCGTACTTTATTTCAGCAATAATCCTAATGGGGAGGCAGAAATCGTGACTATAAACTTACGCCAACAAGGAAGCATTAAGAAGTTAAAATGGGATTTAAATTTCTCTGATATTTCCATTAAAGGAAGGTCGAGTAAAGGAAATCTCGTCACAAAATATAACATTAAAAAGGTGGAACTTAAGGAAGAGGGCGTGAGTACGCTAAAACCTAGGAAGATCTGGTTTGATGATATTGTCCGCCGTATAAATGTGGATGGACGTGGTGATTTACTGGGTGAATTTAAAGGTGAGGATCGGTTGTTAATTGTGAATCAAAAAGGAATCGCTAAAACAGTGATTCCAGAAGTAACTGCCAGATTTGACGAGGACATGATAATCTTGGAAAAATGGATACCGAATAAACCTATTAGTGCTATTTATTTTAACGGTGAAAAAGAATTGTTTTACGTGAAGCGTTTCTTAATTGAAAACGAAGACCGGGACGAACTCTTTATTTCTGAACATGAGAAATCCTATTTGGAAATTATTTCTACATCCCACAGACCAGTTGCCGAAATTGTTTACAGTAAACCACGAGGTAAGGATCAACCACCCAATGAGACATTAGAAATTGAAGAGTTTATTAGCATTAAAGGCATAGCTGCACAAGGAAACATGCTGACAAAGGATAAGGTTAAGCAAATCAATTTGCTGGACCCATTACCTTATGATGAGCCAGATGTGGAAGAGGTTGAAGTGGTGGAAGAAGGTGTTGATTCCGCCATGAATGTTACGGAAGACTCTAAATCTACAGAGGAACAAGTTCAAACCGAAAATAAAAATCAAAGCAAATATCAAGAAGATTCAGAGGATGATTCAAACTCCCAATCAGACGAGAAGGGACAAGGGAGTTTGTTTTAAAAACTAGAAGAGTTCCTGAAAGATTGGTCTCTCCATTTATAGCGATGCGATTAGAAGTGGTTTAAGCTACGGTGATGTTAATTCGGTTTAGATCAAGAATGGAGTTTTGTGGAACTTAAAGCAATCCTTCTCTAGAGCTATTGCTTTGGATTCACTTTTTCTATTTTTAGGAAAAGAGCTTTTTAGATCAATAATCAATTTTAAATTTTGTTGTCTAGAATTCTACATCTTATGTGTTTGAATCATTGTAATTTCTCTAGAAGCACAGTTTGTTCGTAAGACAGATTTAATAAAGGAATATTTACTTTTGCGGAAGTAAAATAATTACGAATCAATGGGAATACTCAAGGAGTTCAAAGAATTTGCAGTCAAGGGAAACATGATCGATATGGCTGTTGGAATCATAATCGGTACCGCGTTTAATAATGTTGTAAAAACCATGGTCGATAAAGTTGTAATGCCTCCACTCACAATTTTGACTAACGGAATTAATTTTGCCGATCGTAAATGGGTCATTCGTGAAGCAGTCGCAGGAATGGAGGGTGATTTTGGAAATGAGATTGCTATAGGTTACGGCGAGCTTATACAAGTGACTATAGATTTCTTAATTATAGGTTTTACTGTATTTGTAGTCATCAAATTGATGAACAGTCTGCGCAATAAAGCGCAGGACCCCAAGGATACAGAAGAAGTTACTCCTAAAGATATTGAATTACTCAACGATCTTAAAGAGTTGATGCAAGAGCAAAATAGGATACTTTCAAAAAAATAAACAAGCTTTGATTCTGTAGATATCAATTAGATTTCTTGATGCTTTGTCTAGTTTTTGTTTCCCTGCAGCAGTTTTATTTTAAAATACCCACGTTAGTATAAAATAATTTTACGATTAATTAAACTTTCCAGCTTTCTATGGGTCATAGATATAGAAACATCTGAGAAGTGTTTTTTAGCCAAAATACTTCTTGATAATATAGATTTTTCATTATTAGATTTATTTGAACAGCCTTTAAAAGCGCCAGAGAAAAACTCCGGCGCTTTTTTCATTTACCACTTTAGATTTTATTTAAAATGTAATTGGGACACAGATTTAAATAAATAACTCATATCAAACCATTTCAAAGGAATAGTTTATAATGTTCTTATCCTAAGTAATAGGTATCGTAAAGGCTATAAATGATAAATAGATCCTTTTTAAACGATAAGAAGATTCCACCATAAGAATAGACTGTGTGGAAAATTATTGAGCGTTGTAGGATTATTTGAAATTTACTTTAGCAGTATTTTCTCTAAATATAAAAAGCCTTAATTCTTGTCCATTAGTCATTTATCTTTTTTGCCTCACCACGATATATTTGATCGCGTCCAGATTGTGTGAATTCGAAAGTATACGAATCCTCAGTCGTGTTCAATATTTTAAAAAGATAAGCACGACTGTCGGCATTTGTTTTTGGATCGATGGGAATAACCCGCCATTCACAATCGTTTACCCATTCTACTTTTGATGTATCTACTTGATCCTCAAAATATTCTATTTGAATGGCCTCAGTGCGAACAAATTTAGTTGTCAGTAATTTACCGCCAGACTCTTGTTCCCATACAAAGGTTCCTGTTCTGAAATTATCACAATCTCTAACGTTATTATATTTTTTACAACTACTAACTGCTACTACCAGCAGTATTAAAAGGAAGCATCTTGCCATAATTATTCTTAAATATGATATATAATATGATGTAAACAAACATGTGAAGCAAAACGAGTGCGATAAACGCGTACACTGGAACACCTAGGATTTGATAAGGCCAGCTGTAACTCCAAACATCCATGTTGATCGCTACCATTTCTCCAAAAGCAGGAATGGTAAGCGTTAAAAAGATCATTAACATGATCCGTCTTAAGCGGCTAGGATTTTTTAGATAAGGTAAGATTTTATATTCCAACCTGTATAATAAATAGAAGGCAAGCATCCAGGCAAATGGCAACCATGCCGGTAATATACTATCAATATGGTAGTATTGCCAGTGATCGTTGGAAACACCCCAGTACTCTGCTATAATACCAAGCAGGCCTGTCAAAATCATTCCTACAACGGGAATCCAGTTACGGCCCGTTTTACTTTTAAATAGTGTTTTGTAAAAGACATATATGATGAGGGCTAAAAACACCACAGCCAAAATATAAGGCTGTGATTTTAATAAACCTATAATTACTCCCGCTAAAGATACCGCAGCTACCATCTTTAAGTATTCTAATATGACTTTACTAGTAGACGTAAACATGTTGAAATAATTGCAGTGTAAAAATAATGTTTTGAAAGATCATTTTACCAACTAGAGAAGTAGGATAAATAATGCTTTCGAACTTTATTAAGAACAAAGGCGATCGGATTTCTAAAAACCACTATCTATCAAAAGATTCAAAAGTTCCATCTTCATAAAACAAAATAACCTTTGTTATATTTTTCCCTTTTTTATTAGGCGAGGTTGCAGTTAATTTTGAATCAATATCCTGTGCATTGGGTATGTGTTCTGGTACAGGTTTAATGCTTTCCTGTTCTGATTGGAAGATAGGATTTGGTTTCGGTTGCTTTGAAGAACTTACGCTCGTTTTTTGATCACTCTCCACAATTGTTTTCGGGTAGGTGCCTTTACCGTTAAGAAACCAGTATAAATCAACATCTGAAAATTGCTTTAAAACAGAAAGGACAAAGTCGAGACTGGGCTTGTTCCTTCCGGAAAGTAAGTGCGAGATAGAACTGCGACCTACGCCTACGAGATCTGCAAAACTTGAAGCATTTAAGTCGTGCCGCTCCATGATTTGCACTAAACGTTTAGAAAAATCATCAGAATTTACCATTATACAAATGTAAACAAAACAAGTGATTTTTAATGTTTATAAATGTAAACAATTCCAATATGATTTCAATTAATATTCTTAATTCGCAAGGTTTAATATTATCCTTTTGTTTAGTTAAAAGCATATAAATATTTGATAAATAATACTTTGTATAATTAAATAGCCAAAGCAGGTTTAAATGATGAGGATCTTTCAATTATGATCTGAAATGCAACGTTCTTTTGTTTACAGCGATAAACATTGAGGAAGAAACGAGCGTTTACAGATGTAAACATTTGATAGTTTACAATTGTCAACTAAAGTTAGACTTGGTTCTAGTCGTATATTATATACTAAATTTGTTCTTATGATGAATGAACCTATTGCCACATTAGAGCCCTTAAGTCGCTACTTCACTTATACTGCATTTGAGGAACATTTCATGGCCGCTGTTAAGGCGTTACCACCAGATCAATATGCGTTTTCTTTTTTAGGGTCTTCTGTAGATAATCAATCCATTTATGGACTAAGGTTAGGACATGGAGCATTCAAAATTTTAGCTTGGTCTCAAATGCATGGTAATGAATCAACGTCGACTAGAGCTATTATTGATTTGCTACATTCAAAGGATTTATTTCAAGCACTAAAGAATATATCATTATATATTATTCCCGTTTTAAATCCGGATGGTCTCAGTAGTTGGTCACGGTTTAATTCGAATGGTATTGACTTAAATCGTGACGCTGTCAATTTGAGTCAGCCAGAAAGTGTAATTCTAAAAGAGGTAATCGATTTTTATGAACCTGATCTTGCATTAAACCTTCACGGACAGCGAACTTTTTATGGTATCGCAGGGAGTGTGTTACCTGCGCAACTATCATTTCTTACTCCCGCCGCTGATGTTTCCAAGGGTGTGAACGCATCACGGTTGAAATCAATGGCGCTCATAAATAATATAGTTAAAACAGTGAAACCTCAAATGCAAACTGCTATTGCACGCTATGACGATTCTTTTAACGTCAACTGCTGGGGTGACTATTGTCAATCTGTAGGAATACCCACATTGCTATTTGAAGCCGGTCATGCTGGCGATGATTATGCAAGGGATGAAGTAAAGACTTTAATTATCTCTAGTCTGAAATCGGTTTTTACAAACTGTTCTAAAGATGAGGAAATAGAAGAGGAGGTAACCTTAAATCAATATTTGGAAATTCCTGAGATAGCACGCAATTATTGTGATATTTTGATCAGAAATGCTCCTTCTGTTAAAGGAAATAGAGATTTAGCAATTATGTATCATGAGCAGATTGAAGATTCACAATTGCATTTTATACCTATGTTGTTTGCCGTTAACGATTCTACTATAATATATGGGCATAGGATGATAGACTTAAAAACAGATCTCCATTATTCCAATGATCTTGAAGTTCATGAAAATATGACAGTCACATCTGCATCATTGAAAATCGGAGCATTTATTAAATAATCAATATATCTATACAATTACTAGGAAAATATTAGTGGAATCTGTTATTTTGTATTAAAATCTATAAAATGAGAGCTAAGATTGATGATATTGATAAGCAAATTCTTGATGTGCTTATTGAAAATACAAGAACCCCCTTTACAGATATCGCAAAACGTCTCAATATTTCTGCGGGAACAGTTCACGTTAGGGTAAAAAAAATGGAGGAATCAGGAATTATTAGTGGATCTTCATTAACAGTAGATTACCAGCAATTGGGCTATAACTTCATTGCGTACATAGGTGTCTATTTAGAAAAAACAAGTCAAACCCAATTCGTTTTAGGCCGCATTTCAGAAATTCCCTACGTCACGGTCGCTCATATTACTACAGGTAAATTCAATATTTTTTGTAAAATCAGGGCAAAAGATACTACCCACGCAAAAAAAATAATTTTTCAACTGGATGATATTGATGGTGTAAGTCGTACAGAAACTATGATTAGTCTTGAAGAGAGCATCAACGATAAAAAGAGATTGCTTCATAAGGTTTTTCAAGATTTGTAATGGTATTTCGTAGAGACTTGCGTCCAGCAGAATACGCCGCCTATTATGAGCCATATTTAAATCTTCTCAAGCAAGAAAGTGAGATGATGTCAACCTTTCAAGACTCTTTAGACTCAATCCTTGAAAGAGTCGAGAGCATACAGAAGCCATTTGATTACCGCTATGAAGCTAATAAATGGAGTATAGGCCAGCTTTTGCAGCATTGCTTGGACACAGAACGCGTTTTTGCGTACCGTGCCTTATCCTTTATGCGTGGTGATACAGCGGCACTTCCCGGGTTTGATCAAGATATTTATAGCACTGGTTTGAGGGATTTCGCTTTCGCAAAAGCGAATTTAATTACATCCATACAGGTAGTCCGAGCTTCAACAATAGATTTATTTGCAAACGCAGCTCCCGAAAATCTGGATAAATTAGGAGTGGCTAGTGAAAATATTATGTCAGTTCGAGCCATTCCATTTGTGATCTGTGGACACTGGAAACATCATCTTAATATTTTACATGAAAGATATTAACTCGTTTTAAGAGTTTTCTTACATTTTTATCATCTCATATGGTTTCCTTTATGATTAGTTAACCATACATATATGAGTAAATTCTTGATCTTTGAAACGAACAAAAAAACAATAATTATGAACAAGAATGTAGCAATATTAGCAACTAACGGATTTGAAGAAAGCGAATTAGTAAGTCCTAAAAAAGCTTTAGAAGATGCTGGAGCAACAGTTCATATCGTTAGTCCCGAGAAAGGAGAAATTAAAGCGTGGAAGGATGGAAACTGGTCGAACTCTTACAAAGTAGATAAACATATAAGTGAGGTATCTGTAAATGATTACAACGCGTTAATGTTACCAGGAGGAGTTATCAATCCTGATAAATTAAGAACAGATAAAGCATCCGTCGATTTTATCAAGGCATTTTTTGAGCACAAAAAGCCAGTTAGTGCTATCTGTCACGGACCACAGTCATTAATAGAAGCAGATGTGGTTAAGGGTAGAAAAATGACATCTTACCATTCTATACGCAAGGATTTAGAAAATGCGGGAGCGCAATGGGAAGATAAAGAAGTAGTTTGTGATCAAGGTTTTGTAACTAGTAGAACTCCAGATGATCTTCCAGCCTTCAATAAAAAAATGATTGAAGAGTTGAAAGAAGGAAAGCACGATAGACAACACGCCTAGTATCAATTAATATATAAAATGCCCGTTCAGAATTTCTGAACGGGCATTTTAAGTTATTTATCTATTTATAATTTACTGGTTGAGCATTACCGGCATCACCAGCATAGTAACGTTCTCACCTTCATCAAGACCGTCCACAGGTGTCAAAATGCCTGCACGGTTGGGAAGGGACATTTCAAGAGAAACATGGTCACATGTTAGGTTATTTAACATCTCTATTAAGAAGCGACTATTGAAACCTATCTGCATATCATCACCTTGATAATCGCAAGTCAATCTTTCATCTGCCTTATTACTGTAATCTAGATCCTCTGCAGAGATATTCAATTCTGCTCCAGCCATTTTCAAACGGATCTGGTGTGTTGTTTTATTAGAGAAAATACTAACTCGTCTAACACTGTTCAAGAATTGCGTTCTTGATATGGTTAGTTTGTTAGGATTCTCTTTAGGTATTACAGCTTCATAATTAGGATACTTCCCATCAATCAAACGACAGATAATAGTTGTATTCTCAAATGTAAACTGAGCATTGCTATCATTATATTCTACCAACACTTCAGACTCGCTTCCTTGAAGAATTGATTTCAACAGATTCAAAGGTTTTTTAGGCATAATAAATTCAGCCGTTTCATTTGCTGCAATATCTTCCCTTCTATAACGTACTAGTTTGTGAGCATCAGTTGCAACAAACGTTAATCCATCACTTGCAAACTGAAAGTAAACACCACTCATTACTGGACGTAAATCATCGTTTCCAGCAGCAAATATTGTTTTGTTAATCGCTGTAGCAAGTGTATCTCCCATAATAGAAGTATTGCTAGGGTCTTCAATATTTACCGCTTTTGGGAATTCTTCTGCCGGTGCACAAGCAATCTCTGATTTACCCTTATCGTGGCTAACAGTCATCATCGTTCCCTCTGAATGAAAAGTTAAGGGCTGCTCAGGGAATGTTTTTAAGGTATCTAGAAGAAGTCTTGCAGGAATGGCAATATGACCATCATCCTGACTTTCCACCTCGAGACGTGTTATTATGGTGGTTTCCATGTCTGATGCAGAAACCTTAAGTTCATTCCCAACTAGATCGAAAAGAAAGTTGTCTAAGATCGGCAATGTGTTGTTATTATTGATCACACCACCTGAAAGCTGAAGATTTTTTTGAAGGTATGAACTTGAAACTATAAACTTCATTCTTTAATTTTATGATTAACCGCAACCTATTGAAAACCAAGCTTACGGCACAAATTTTGTAAATAATGCTCTAAATTGCGACATATTAAGTAGCATGCAAAGATATTTTTAATAATATTGACCTAGCAACATACTTATTAACAAATTCAGTCATTTTTTAAAGAAAATTATGCTTAAAAATTTACTCATAGCCGTAGCTGCTTTTATTTTTTCAAATCAGCTATATGCTCAAACGGCATCAGAACGTCAGCAGATTATCGCAAATAACGATGATACTGGTACACAAGTTCTGAAATCTTTATTAGAACAGCAGCGAGTAAAGAATCAAAATGAAGTGAGGACCTATTTAAACTTGCACCCTATCGTTGCTAAATCAAGTTTAATGAACGATGCCAATGTTTGGCTAGAACGTTTAGACAGGAATGGAAATCCAGTGTTTATTGTGCCTACAAATTTTACAGGAGCTAGAACAATAGGCATCAATCATGTACGTGAAGGAGGAAGTTTAGGATTAAATCTAGAAGGACAAGGAATTACAGCCGGCATATGGGATGGTGGCTATACCAGAAAAACCCATGAAGAGGTGATAGGAAGAGTTACTTATGGGGAGGCTGACAAGGAATTAGAAAATCATGCAACTCATGTAGGTGGGACAATTATCAGCAAGGGATTAAGTAGGTTATTAGAAGGTATGGCACCACAAGGTTCCTTAATTTCATATAAGTTTGATAATGATGCTAATGAAATGTACAATGAGGCGTTGGGAGGTATGATATTATCAAATCACAGCTATGGTAGACTGGTTGATGAAAACACACCTGTTATTGTATTTGGAAGATATGATCAACAAGCTTCATTTTTTGATTTAATTACAAATGAGTTCAAGTTTTATTTGCCAGTTGTAAGTGCAGGTAATGATCGTGATTCTGGTTTCAATTTTCCGGATAGAGGATATGATTATTTGACAGACCGGACGCTTTCTAAAAATGTAATGACCGTAGGAGCTATAAAAGGCTTTTTTAATTATACTAAACCAGAAGATGTCGTAATGTCAGATTTTAGTTCGTGGGGTCCTACCGATGATGGTAGAATTAAACCGGATATTGTTGCAAAAGGAGTAGGCGTGAAAAGTTTAGGTTCAGCCTCAGATGATGCAACGTCCACACTTAGCGGTACTTCAATGTCGTCACCTATGGTTACCGGTGGATTAATGCTTTTACAACAGCTTTATAACGAGAGAGAAGGTAGTTTCATGAAATCAGCTAGTCTTAAAGGTATTGCATTAATGACAACTAATGAGTCAGGTACAACTGATGGTCCAGATTATCGTTTTGGCTGGGGTGTTTTAAACGTAGAAGCTGCGGCAAAAATGATTCTAGCAAATAACCAGTCTAGTGTGATCGAGGAAAAGATATTATCTAGTGGAGAAAATTATCAAGCTTCATTTTCAACTCAGTCTGCAGACTTATTAACCTTTACTTTATCTTGGACAGATAGAGTTGGGGCTTATCCTGGTGATGAGGAAGATAATTCAACCCCAATAGAAGACGATCCTACTCCAATATTAGTGAACGATCTAGACATCAAGGTAACATCCGCTGATGGAACTGAATTTTTTCCATATAAACTAGATGTTGAAAACCCACAAGCAGCTGCAACTACAGGAGTCAATGATGTAGATAACATTGAAATAATTAAAATCACCGCACCATCGGGAGATTATACCGTTGATATCTCACATAAAGGAACATTGGTAGGAACGCAAGAGTACTCATTTTTGGTTAATGGGGCTACTCCCAAAACAGCATCTTCAAGATCTGATCAGATAGAATCCTTAACCATTTTCCCAAATCCTGCAAACGAGCAGTTTAATATTACTTTTAGTTCAGGTATCAATGGTGATACTGTGCATGTTGAAGTATATAACACCATAGGGCAACAAGTAATTCAAAAGAAATTTGACAACACTGGAAACTTCAATCAAAGCGTTGATATATCTGGTCTTTCTAGTGGTATGTATCTTGTTAAAATAGGAGATGGCAACGTTTCTTCTACTCGTAAGTTAATTGTACAATAAATCACATTTGATTCGAAAAACAAAAAACCTGCCAACTGGCAGGTTTTTTTACGCGCTAAAGTTTGTTTTAATAAACCTCTAAGATTTTTTGCTCCTTTTCATTAAACGTGAATGTATCGCCTCCTTTAAGACCCTTCATCACCTTGAAAATAGGCGCTTCCCTAGAAATGGCATAAACCTTTTTAGTATCATTTAATAGTGAAAGCTCACCCATAGGAACGCTAATAAGGACCACCTTATCTTCAATTACCACTAGGGCACCTTCTTGAACCGTACTTTTACCACCGTGAAAATCAATGTTTCTAAACTCCACCAACATATCTTCATGCTCTTCCCTCAACTGTGCATATCGTTCAAAATCACCTAGGAGTTCACCATGACTATCATCATTTTCATAGCCGTGTTTTGTTTCGTTCGATTCAATACTCTCATTAATCTCATCTAGTTTTGCCTGGTGAACATCAATCCGTTCCTTAATCTCTTTTTTACAAGCAGCAACCGCCGCAATTTTCAAATCTTTCATAGCTTGGTTTTATGAAGTTAAATATACAAGGCTGTGATTCTACTTATCGTTAGCTTAATTAAATTTTAGCATTCTTTACATTTCAGCAGCAGGGCGGTCAAAAAGCTGGATACTGCTTAGCAATCGCTCCCGCACAATATTCATCATACGTTTATTGAGCGCGCTAGAATTTGAAATATATAATTGGTATTCTTGAATGGTAAACATTCCCATTATAATTCCTTTCAGACTGTTCCTAAATTTTTGATCTCTATTGACGGCATTTTCAATGTAATCGGTTCTTTTTATCAATGTCAAACCATAAAATACATTTTTATGCTTTTTTATATAATTATGAAATACAGCTACTAGTAGATCGTGCTGTAATTTTGCAATAGGGCGTAAAGTTTGATTTTGGAAATGCTCGTCTGCACTCATGTTATCGTTGACTTTAGCATTTGGGATTTCAGGTCGCAGCGCAACAATATTTTCATCTCTATTTTCCATGGTGTGACTTTTCTTAAATGTAATGATGAAGGGGGTTTTTTCGCTTTCGCGAAAGCGAACTTTCTCCACAACCTTATCAACATCAGGATTAGTTAAACCATTGCAAAGGCTGACATTGTGGTGACCGGCACGTTGTATATTTAAAATAAAAATGATCACTACAACAAATCCATATACTGGCAACAAGTTAAAAACTTACGAGGAAGATACTACAGCTGTAATTACTAAGAAGCTAAAAATAGCCGATGTCGCTTTTAAGGAATGGCGCAAAACAGAAATGGATTTTAGAGGTCAACTCATTAAAAACGTCGCTACATTATTACGAAAGGATCCCATGAAATTTGCCCAACAGATGGCATTAGAAATGGGTAAACCTATTAGTCAGGGAAAGGGAGAAGTTGAGAAATGTGCCTGGTTATGTGATTATTATTCAGACAAAGCACTTGACTTTCTAAAACCAGAGTCTTTTGAAACGGACTACCATAAGTCTTATGTAAAATATGAGCCTATAGGAGTGGTTCTAGCCGTCATGCCGTGGAATTATCCATTATGGCAGGTCATGAGGTTTATTGTTCCTAGTTTGATGGCTGGAAATGTGGGTGTTTTAAAACATGCAAGTAGTGTCATGGGTTGTGCACAACAACTTGAAGAGCTATTCAGAGAGGCAGGTTTTCCAGAAGGCTGTTTTACAAACTTGATTGCAAGCAGCGATGCAGTTGAAGATATCATTAAAAATCCTATAGTAAAAGCCGTTACACTCACCGGTTCAAAACCCGCAGGTAGTGCTGTTGCCTCCACCGCTGGTGCCGAAATTAAAAAATCTGTACTTGAGTTGGGTGGGAGTAATGCACTTGTTGTTTTTGAAGATGTTGATGTTGACGCTGCCGTAGATACTTGTTTAAGCGCTCGTTATCAAAATACAGGTCAAAGCTGTATTGCCGGAAAACGATTGTTACTTCAAGAGGAAGTTGCTGCGGAGTTTTTAAGCAGATTGACTGAAAAGGCTAGCCAACTCAAATCAGGTGATCCTCTTGATGAAAATACTTATATAGGGGTAATGGCTCGAGAAGATCTAGCCATAGAACTTGAAGAAGCAATGCATAAATCTCTAAAGATGGGTGCCAAACTTCATTTTGGAGGCAAGCGCTCTGGAGCATATTTCGAACCAACTATTTTAACCGAAGTTACTCGCGAAATGCCTGTTTTTAAGGAAGAAACTTTTGGCCCATTATTATCTGTGACTCTTTTTAAAACGGAAGCTGAAGCCATTGAACTGGTTAATGAATCACCTTTTGGGCTGGGAGTAAGTTTATTTTCCAAGGATACTGATCGTTTAGAAAAAATGGTTTCACATTTTGATGATGGAGCCGTTTTCATTAATGAAAAGGTTTCCAGTCACCCCAACCTTCCTTTTGGAGGTACCGGGATATCAGGATACGGAAGAGAACTTTCTAGATTTGGAATCCACGAGTTTGTAAACATTAAAACCGTAGTGGTGAATAAGTACTAGTTTTGCTTAACTGCAAAACATGAAATTGAGGAGCATTCTATTAAATATAGCTGCGATAGGAATTGCTATAATCCTGCCGTACACTGGATGGATTCTGTTTCCGTTTGGGTATTGTTTTCCTGTATTTATTCTAGTTTGGCTCTGTTTGAAATATCAAGGTGATAGCTTTTCAAATATAGGGTTTAGATTTAAATCTTTCCGTTTCAAACCTATCTGGGTTGGAGTTTCAACAGCCATACTTATTTTTTGTTTTTTACAGTATGCATTTTTTCCAGTTTTGGAACAAGTTGTAGAATTTGAAGATGTAGGTAATGCGTTGTATGAACGCATAAGAGGAAATGCTGAACTTTATATTTTTATTTTAGTAATGGGATGGGTGGTAGGTGGATTGTATGAAGAAATTGTCTTCCATGGATTTATTTTTACCCGATTAGAAAAGATGCTTCCGGGAAAATATGCTACGCTAGCTGGATTTCTTATCACCAGTATTTTATTTAGTTTATACCACCTACAACTAGGTATGGTGGGTGCCATTAATGCCTTGATTGCGGGAGCTGGTTATCATGCTCTTATAATTTATTATAAGCGGAATTTATGGTTTGGAATATTCTGTCATGCCGCTTTTGATACCATTGCAGCTACCTTCTTGTATTTGGGTTACTTATAGAAAATACATTTTATCACTATTTATTATTGCTGGTTTGTACTGACATTTATAATTCTTGCGGGATTTTATGTTCAGTTTGTATCATTAAAATGAAACGTAAATGCTTTCATCGTTTCTAGTGAGATCTCTAGGGTTGAAGATTATTGGTTTTCATTTAAAAAGAACCACTGCAGACCTATCAAACTGATACTGTTATTAAATTCGTTTTCTAGCAGCATTTGCTTTGTTTGTTGTCGTGGAATTTTTACGATTTCAATATCCTCTTTTTCTTCTTTATTACCGCCTCCTGCATTGACTTGCTGGGAGGAATTAACAGCGGTGTAGAACAAATGAATTTGTTCTGAAGAGCCACCAGGCGATGGGAAATATGTGGCGATTTTTTGAAGATCCTGTACCTCATAGCCTATTTCTTCTAGAACCTCGCGACTTGCACTGATTTCAGCCATTTCATTCTGATCAATAGAACCTGCTACTAATTCCAGCATCCACGGCTGATTCCTGCGTGCACTGGGATAACGGAACTGTCTCGTAAAAATAAAGGAATCCGTATCTATTTCATAAATCAAAACAGCTACGGAGTCACCGCGCTCCATACATTCACGACTAGCGTCTATGGATTGTTTCCCTTTGAAAGACTCATGACTCACGTTTGCCTTCAGGATTTTTAAAAATCCATTGTAGACGGATATTTCATTTGTAATTTCAAACTTCATGAGAATGCTGTTAGAATGACAAGATACTAATGGTTAGGGCTTTTATTTCTATATCAAATCATTAACTTAGTGCATTCAAAAATTTCCTATGTATAAAAAAATTATTCTAGCTACAATTCTCTCTGGTACACTGGCTTTTTCAGGTTGTAAATCCAATAAATCAGTTGCTTCCTCATCTAAGTCTGAGTCCGCTAAATCAAAGGATAAGGAATCCGGGATGAAATCTTACGATAAAGTAATTACCAAAGAGGCCATTACTGATGAAGGACTTTTCAAGGTTCATAAGATCGACGACAAATATTTTTATGAAATTCCCAACATCGTCTTGAAAAAGGATATGTTGTTGGTAAGTCGTATTTCTCAAATCCCATCAAACTTAGGTGGTGGCTACTTGAATGCCGGAAGTAAAACAAATGAGCAAGTGGTCGCTTGGGAGCGCTTTCAAGATAAAATATTATTAAAAGTCAAGTCGTATTCTGAAGTTGCATTAGATTCCACAGCAGCCATTGGAAATTCAGTTAAGGTAAATAATTACGAGCCTACACTATATGCGTTTGACATACTCGCTGTAAACCCAGATTCTACGGGAACTGTTATTGATGTGACTAAATTCTTTAGTTCAGATATTCCAGCCTTGAGTGGTTTAAGTTCTGGTCTTCGTTCCTCTTATAAAGTTCGCAACCTTGATAGCGATCGCAGCTTTATCAATTCCATGAAAAGCTTTCCAGAAAATATAGAAGTGAAACAAGACTTCACGTATAATGCGTCTGAGCCACCTTCCAATGGATCAGTAGGTTCTATAAGTTTACAAATGAATCAGTCCATGATCTTGCTGCCAGCAGTTCCAATGGAGCCGCGATTGAATGATCCTAGAGTGGGCTTTTTTACGGTAGGTCAGATTGATTATGCTAGTGCAGCTTTAAAAGCAGATCAAAAAACATACATCCGCCGTTGGAAACTTGAGCCAAAAGATCCAGAAGCCAATGCTAGGGGAGAATTGGTAGAGCCCATCAAACCAATTGTTTATTATATCGACCCTGGAACACCAGAAAATCTAAAAGAATATATTAAACAAGGAATAGAAGACTGGCAAGGACCATTTGAAACGGCCGGTTTTAAAAATGCCATCATTGCTAAAGATGCTCCAACAATGGAAGAGGATCCTGAATTTAGTCCAGAAGACATCAGGTATTCCGTTGTACGTTATGTGGCAAGTACTACTAGAAATGCGGTTGGGCCTAGCGTAAGCGACCCCAGATCTGGAGAAATTATTGAGAGTGATATTATCTGGTATCACAACCATTTGAGATCCTATAGAAACCGTTATTTATTAGAAACTGGTGCTGCAAATCCTAGTGCTAGAACACTAGATACAAAACCAGAAGAAATAGGAGAAATGATGCGTCAGGTAATTGCTCATGAGATAGGTCACGCACTAGGTTTTCCACACAACATGGCTGCTAGTTACGCTTATGAAGTAGAAAATTATAGAGATGGTGATTTTACACAAGAAAATGGTATTGCTGCAAGTCTCATGGATTATGCACGCTACAATTATATAGCACAACCTGGAGATGAGAATATTCGCTTTGTTCGTCAAATGGGTCCTTATGATCATTATGCGACCAACTGGGGATACCGTGTGATTCCTAACGCAGCAACACCTGAAGATGAAGTCTCAACTTTAAACAAATGGATTCTTGAAAAAGCAGACGATCCTCGTTTCAAATATGGGCGTCAGAGCAGCAGTTTTGATCCGCAGTCACAGACGGAAGCTATAGGAAATGATCCAGTACGAGCTAGCTCTTACGGAATTAAAAATTTAAAGTATGTTGCTAATAACCTAACAAAATGGACTTCTGATAAGACTAATGATTACGATGATTTAGAAGAGTTATATGGTGAAATGTTGGGAGTTTACAGTCGTTATGTAGGTCACGTAATTAGTAATGTGGGCGGTGTTAAAGAAGATCTTAAGAAGCCAGAGCAATCAGGTGTTGTCTATTCTAACATTGACAAAGACACTCAGAAAGAATCAGTAGAATGGCTTAACAAGAATGTCTTTGATACTCCAAAATGGTTGATCGATAAAAATATCTTACAGAACATTGACTATGCAGGATATTTTGAAACGATGCGTTCTACTCAAGAACGTCATTTGAATAATGTTCTAAGTTTTGATCGCATCGGTAGATTGTTGAATGCCGAAACAGTGAGCACTGATTACTATAGCGCCATAGATTTATTCAGTGATGTGCAAAAAGGGTTATTCAATGGTAAAGCCAGTACGCTTGATATTTACGAACGTGATTTACAACGCGCATACGTGGATCGTTTGAGTTACTTAATGACCGGAGAATTGCAACGTGGTCGTGGAGGCGATTATTATGATGTAAGTCAAAGCGATGTGCGATCAATAGTTCGCGGGCAGCTTAAATCACTTCAAAGCCAACTGCGCAGCTCCATGCGAGGTTCTAGGGATACCGTAACACGTTTTCATTACGATGATCTATTAGCTAGAATCGACATGATTCTGAATCCAGAGAAATAATATAAATTACTGAGTTTAATTTGAAAGCAGGCCGCTAGGCCTGCTTTTTTTGTTCAATTAGAATTGGTTTCACAGAATGAATAGAATATGAATAGTAAACTCTCGATAGTAAGAGCAGTATCTAGGTTCTTTGAGATAACGTAAAGTCAAGTAGATCAATGCAGATTATTATTATATAATTCGTTTTACGTAAAGTTCATCTTTGTTAGTTTTAGAATCGAGTGCAGTAAATTTTTAAAACAAAACCCACTTTCGAAACCTTAGAGATACAACCTTAGATTGACATTAGGACAAATTTTTACATAAGTAAATACAAAACTTTACCGCTTTCAGTTGAATAATAATACCAGTAAAAAATCAAGCCAGAATTATCAATAAACTTTGAGTCTATTCTCCGTTTTAATACTGATGTATCATTGTGATTAAAGTATTTGAGCAGCAAAGCTCTTACCGTAGAGTCTATTCGTATAGGGTAAAATTGGAGTAAAGAATTTAAGGATCAACATAATATTCTCGCGCTCTTGATGTATTTATTAATGGGAACGGAATCATTTTGAAGTAATGAGAGTAACGATAATGTATTTTGCTAATCGTTACATCATAACTAGCATCTTCAAATCTACCCAAATAGACATATGAGGTTACCCATAAAAAAAGCCGATTCTAATTAGAATCGGCTTTGTGGCAAAATGTGAAAATTGTTATAGCGCTTAGTCCTGACGCTCGTACTTATCCATGTAACGCTCGTAAAGATCTTTCTGACGTGTGCCTAACGAGATGTCACGTCCATCAATAAAAGCACGACTCAGCTTATTAGTTCGCATATCTAGCGCGTTGCCCTCAGAGATGAAAAGAGTGGCGCTTTTACCTTTTTCTAAGGAACCGTAATCTTTATCGATCCCCAAAATTTTAGCAGGATTTAAAGTAATCATCATTAATGCTTTTTCCACATCTATATCAAAACCAGAAACGGTTCCAGCATAGAAAGGCAAGTTACGTACTTGATGACGTTCCATGCTGCCGCTATTTTCTAGAGCTACCATCACGCCAGCATCAGCTAGAAGCTTTGGAAACTTGTAGGGCATGTCGTAATCCTCATCCTCTCTCGATGGTAGATCATGAACTCGTCCAGCAAGTACTGGAACTCCAGCAGCTGCAATGGTTGTAGCAATGGTTTCGCCACCTTGAGCTCCTACTAGAACCAGGTTTTTAGTAAGGTTGTTCGCTTTCGCGAAAGCGAGCACATCAAGAATTGCTTTTTCTCCAGAAACATGGACGTACATTTTAGAAGTTCCATTCAAAACGGTTTTCAAAGATTCCATCTTCAAATCTTTCTTCTCTGGATTGTCATTTGATTTATAAGCCTTGCCATGGTTCAAAAACACTTGTAATTCTTCAACTTCCTTATCATAATCATCACTGGGCGCAATAGGGCCGAGGTCCGGCCAAGTACCAGAACGGCTGAAGCTGCGCGGCCAGTTCACGTGGATTCCATCATCCATGCGTACCGCTGCATCTTCCCAATTCCAAGCATCCATCTGTACCACGCTGGATTGACCAGAAATACGACCACCACGAGGAGTGATTTGTGCAAGTAAAACACCATTAGGTCGCATAGTTTCTACCACGCGACTTTCTGCATTGTAAGCAATAATGCTGCGTATATGCGGATTAAATGTTCCAATCTCGTCCTCATCATCACTGGCACCCACAGCATCGATTTCTACCAAACCTAAGGTGGTATTTGCTGCGATAAACCCAGGATAGATGTGCTTTCCACTAGCATCAATAACCTCCCCTGTAGGAGCTTTTAATTTAATAATAGTTGCATCTGCAATAAGTGTGATTTTCCCACCATCTATTTCTATCACAGAATTTTCTATGACTTCACCGTTGCCTAAATGAGCTGTTCCATTCATTATTCTAATGGGTTGAGACTCTTCAGCAGCTGGCATTTGCTGCCCAAAAGCCGTAAGGCCTAGAAACAGACTTGCTAAATATATTATGTTTTTCATATTATTTGATATCTTAATTTTTGTTCTCAAAATGCGCTCTCGCTTACTTATTCTAAAGTCAAAATTTGAGATTTGCTTTTTGAGATTTGAGATTTGAAATTGTTTTTTGGTCATTACCATTCTATGGTGTCACAATCATAAAGCGTCTTTGTATCCTGCTTTGGCGATTGAGTTTTCAAACCTTTATTTTTTGCCATGATCATCTCGTTTGAAAGTTGTTGGCGTTCTTTTTTAACTTCAGCTCTCATGCGGGCATCTTTTTCTATATCAAAGAAAACAGCACCTTCAATCATTGTGATTTGTGGCTTGGCCGTTATGTCTAAAGGATTTGCGTTCCATAAAACAAGATCCGCATCTTTTCCTTCTTTGATACTTCCCACGCGATTGTCAATGTGCAAAAGTTTTGCTGGATTAAGAGTTACAAACTTCCAGGCTTCTTCCTCACTTAAATTACCATATTTAACCGCTTTGGCCGCTTCTTGATTTAAACGTCTGGACATTTCTGCATCATCACTATTAAAAGCAGTTACAACGCCTTGAGAATGCATAATAGCACCGTTATAAGGAATAGCATCTAACACTTCATATTTATAAGCCCACCAGTCAGAGAAGGTAGAACCTCCAGCACCGTGCTCCGCCATTTTATCAGCTACTTTGTAACCTTCTAAAATATGGGTAAACGTATTCAGGACAAATCCGTAACGTTCTGCTACTTCCATCATCATGTTGATCTCGCTCTGTACATAAGAATGACAGGTTACGTAACGCTCGCCTTTCAATATCTCAGAAATCGTTTCCATTTCCTCATCATATCGGAAATCTTTTGTTCCTCTGGACTTGTCGTATTCCTGACCTCTTGTGAAATAATCCTCAAAAACTTGTTCCACGCCCATTCGCGTTTGTGGGAAACGAACACCGTTCTGGTATCTGGACTGCTTTACGTTTTCACCTAGAGCAAACTTGATAAATTTAGGAGAGTCACTGTAAATCATTTCATCTGGTTTATAGCCCCATTTCAATTTGATGATGGCACTGCGTCCACCTATTGGATTTGCAGAACCATGCAATAATTGGGAAGTCGTAACTCCACCGGCTAGATCTCGATAAATGTTAATATCTTCATGATCAACCACATCTTCTATAGTTACCTCTGCAGTAGAATTGTGTCCAGCCTCATTTACACCACCATCAATAGCAATGTGGGAATGCTCGTCAATAATTCCAGTGGTTAGGTGCATGCCACTGGCATCAATTACTCTGGCGCCGCCAGCACTCAAGCCTTTGCCTACTTTTAATATTTTACCATTTTTCACTAAGACATCAGTATTTTCAACGATTCCCGCAGCTTCATTTGTCCATACTGTTGCATTTTTATACAGAACGTTTTCTGCTTTTGGTTTTTGAGCAGACCCAAAAGCTACATTAGGATAGGTCATGCTTCCCATTTCTGGAGTTGCCGTGATCTCATCATCCTCTTCTTTATCGTCGCCGTCTTTCTTGTCCTCGTCTTTTTTAACTTCTGCATCTGTTTTTGTAGCCGTAAAGTTGCGTTCTGATCCGTTAGCCATATAAACCTTTCCGGTAATAGCAGTGTTTTCTGGGGTTAACATCATGGTCCATCTCGTGTACCCTTTATCAGCTGGATCTTTTTGAGAAGTGGTAATCGTTAACCAGTCGCCATTGCGGTCGATCTTGCTACCTAATTTTGTACTGTCTTGTTTTACGGTCACCTTTTTTGCATCGCCTGATATGTCAAACGTGTATTTATCTCCATCAAGTTGTGTTACATAAGTACCGTCAGCATTAATTACACTGCGATCCTTAATCATATGTTTAGATCCTTGAACCCAGTTTTCATAGATGTCCGTATCCTTTTCAAATAACTCACCAGAAGTCACAATGAAATTAGCCACTTTACCTTTTTCCAAAGTACCTAACATAGATTCTGCGCCCAGCATTTTTGCTGGAATGGTAGTTAGTGCTGCAAGTGCTTGTTCTTTAGTCAGTCCATATTCCATGGCACGTTTCAACTTCGCAGCAAGTTCGCTAGGAGATTTCAAACCATGGGTTGTGATGGCATAGGTAATTCCAGCCTTGCTTAATAACATAGGGTTTGCTGGCGCTTGCTTCCAGTCACGCATGGAGCTTAAGTTTACATACCATTCCTGATAGGGGTTTGTAACATCATAAGCATCTTCAAAATCTAGAGGTAAAATAAGTTGAGCGTTGGTAGCTTTAATATCATCCATCATTTCATAAGCATCAGCGCCACCTATAATGACGAATTGTTTCCCAACTCGATCACCCATTTTATCAGCACGCAGTACATTTTTCTTATCACCAGCCTCAAAGAACTGGGTGAGGCTTTTATTAGCATTTAATGCTTCTAAGGATCTATCTTTCGTTTTTGAATATCCCTTTGAATACCAGTCTGCATCAAAGTGAGACTGACGCAATAGCGCTAACATTCCCATAAGAGAAGTAGGGTAGGACTGGTTAGTCTGATCACTGCGATCAAAAGAGAAATATGCTCCGCTTTTATTTTTAAGTATTCTACCAGAGTCGTCACCATTATTATTAAGTGCCACTAACATTCCAGTCCCGCGAGCAATCCCATCATGTAAGTGGGTTTGTACGGCACCATAACCAGCAGCCATCATTTTCTCAGCGGTCTTGCTGTCATAAGAATAGAAATCGATCGCATTTTGTTCTGAACGTATGTGGTCGTTCCAGTAAAAACCTTTTCTGCCTTCATCATATTGCTGACCGCCTCGGGACGTGTTTTTAGGTTTTTCCATACCAAAATCGCCATAAGCTTCTACAAAGGAAGGATAGATAAAAGTACCGCTAGCATCATCTATCACAGCATCCTTCGGGATTTTGATATTAGTTCCTATGTCAACAATTTTTCCATCCCTCATTAGAATAGAAGCGTTTTTCATCATTTTTCCCGGTGCGGTGATAATAGTTGCGTTTGTAATTGCTCTAGAAGCTTTACTGACGGCAGATATATCGTCATTATTGGGGAAATACTCTTGGGCTTGCGACGTAATAGCTGTCGCCGCCAAGAGCGAAAAAAGTAATTTTTTCATATATAGGTTCGTTTAAGTTCTAAATATATGAAATAGGCTTTTATTTTAGGGGCTTTATAGGAACTTAGATAGGCTTTAATACCTATTAATGTAGTGAATTGGGCGTTACTTCAAACTTTCGCAGTTGCTCTAGCTAAGATGAATTATTACAGAAACTACATTTCTATAATTAATTTGGGCGTTACCACAAGGGTCGGGCTTTACGCTACAATCTTTTAAATGATAAGCGCACTTCATTTGCTCATAATTTAAAAGGATTTCCACTACAATCCCTAACGCAAAAATTAAAAGCGATTAACAATGAGAGATATTTGACAATAGAAAACGAAAAGAAATTTAGATAGATATTATTAGCTATAACTCTCAAGAAAATTAAGTTTCCAACTTCCAAATTCCTTTTTTAATGCAGAGTTCTACTTTTATTTATAATGATTCACCAGCAACGCAACGACATAAGAATAGGTGCGCATACCATCTGGCTGATTATTTGCCTTGAGATAAGAATTATAAGTAGTTTGGGAAATCTTTTCAATCACGTTATCTTCATAAGGCGCCCAGAAATCCCTAAGTTCTTGATAATTAAGAATAATCCCATAATTCATATCTGAACGTATCAAGGCTAATTGATCGGGCTGTTTTTCGAAGAGGTCATTGAGGCAGTAACCCAAAGCAAAAATCGTTGCGCTATACTGGAAATAAGGATCCTCGTGATTCATCCCGGCGAGGACGGCAATAAAATTGGCCTCATTCTCCTTTGCAAAACCCAACTGATGTGACATTTCATGCAAGATCAATACCGGCGTTTTGTAATTGTTGATATACGCATTAGTTTGTGCCTCACCCGTCAAGGGATTTAAATAACCACTATATCCCATATAGGTTAATGGTAATGTGAGCAGCGATTTTTTCACACTTGAAGGTCCATAATCTAAAGATGGGTAAACAGCTCCCAGGTTTTTAAATCCAGTGGGTGCTAACTCAAACAGTTCAGATTGTGGTCTGGTAAAAAGAACTTTTAAAGAATCATTTTGCTGCAATTGGGAATGAAGTTCGTTAGCTGTAAACACTAACTGGCGAGTAACTTGAAGTAGATCTTCATCAGTATAAGTAGATTCTAAGTTCAAAATTTCATTAAGCGGCTCTCTGTAATAATTAAAGCCCCAGGCAAATTGAAAAAATGCGAGAATGATGTTGAGCGCAATGAATAGATGCGTGTACCGCTTTCGCGAAAGCGTAATAACTTCCTTAAAATGAACAATTAACCAGCGCAGTGCTAGAAGGATGAGGGTTATATAAAGCAAATCCCCAAAGGAAAATGGAATCCAGCCTAGGCCCATGCGCATCGCACGCCCTATATATGGGTAAATACCAGTGCTGTACCAGCGTTCTACAAATTCTGGATAATCGCGCAATAAACTATAACTAAATACTTGAAGCAACAGCAAACCAACTGTCAGTAGGAGCGGAGTCCATTTTTTCATATAGAGTAGAAAATGTTTTTCAATTAATTTTTGATTTCAACAGGAATGGGACCGCCGTGACTTAAAAAACCTCCGCCTATTTCTTCAATATTGACATCCAGTTCATCCATGGTGCTTATGCGTGAAATATTAACGTCTAGGGTTTCTGTATTTGAAAGCCTTACTGTTATGGATCCATCTTCATTAACAGGAACGAACGCGGTGTTCACGGAACGTTCTGCAGCGGGAAAAAGAGTAGATACACTTATTACGGATAGATTTAATGCAATAACAGCTAAAATACTTTTGGTAAACAAATCATTTTTGAACATGGCGCTTATTTATTTGAAAGGTAAGTAATAGTAAATCGTTTTATTAATCATTCATAATTGGTTCCAAGCTCAATCTAATTTTAAACCATTTTCCCGACCTTTGATTCAAAATCTGATATATGAACATCGTTCTAGCCGACTTCAACCTACATACTCCATTATTGCCATTTACCTACACGCGACCCACATCTCATGTACGTTGCGGGATACTAACCATGGCAGAACGCTGGGAAAAGCTGCTGGATCGTAAAGTAAGCTATCAGACAGAAGATTATCTGCAAACTAAATACCCTCTCAAGGAAACGGAAGATAATCTAGTTGTGGCAGGACATATTTTTGCCACAGAGAAACTAGCTGCTGCAATTCTAAATCTAGAAAAGGGTCAAAAGCTCATGGGTGGTAATCACGTCATCGCCTACAGAGCAGAAAAAATCCATACGCCTACTATCGAATTGACCCAAGTACTTTTTACTGAAGAAGAAGTAGATGGCGTTTTCCAAACCTGGGACATTTTCTCAAAAAACGGAAAAGCTCTTGAAGCGGACTTCAATCTTATAACCAAAGGACGAAAAAGCCAGCCTATTCCTGATAGTGTTCAAACCGTAAATCCAGAGAATATATTTCTAGAAGAGGGCGCGATTGTTCAATTTTCCATTTTAAATGCATCGACTGGTCCTATTTATATAGGAAAGAATGCAGAAGTAATGGAGGGAAGTCTGATTCGTGGTGGATTTGCATTGTGTGAGTATAGTGCGACAAAACTAGGGACTAAAGTTTACGGTCCGACTACTATTGGTCCTCATTCAAAAATAGGTGGTGAGGTAAACAATTCCGTTATTTTTGGGTATTCTAATAAAGGTCATGAAGGGTTTCTTGGGAATAGCGTTCTAGGTGAGTGGTGCAACATAGGAGCAGATACCAATACCAGTAACCTTAAAAATAATTATACCGAAGTCAAGCTCTGGAATTATGAAACTGGACGGTTTGCGTCCACAGGCTTACAGTTTTGCGGCTTGATGATGGGAGATCATTCTAAATGTGGTATCAATACGATGTTCAACACAGGAACCTTAATAGGCGTGAGTGCAAACATTTATGGTGCTGGGTATCCTCGAAATTTTATGGCTAGTTTTTCTTGGGGAGGACAACAAGGGATGATGACTTATAAACCATCTAAAGCCTTTGAGGTTGCAGAGATTGTCATGAAACGTCGCGGCATATTATTCGGACAGGTAGATATGGATATATTGACCGCTGTATTTAATAAAACGGCACAATACCGTAAGGACTAATCTATGCAAGAATAACTTTCATGGTCTTGTTATAAACATTGATGACCTATCTATAAATATTAGTTTCAATGGTATCATCTACAGTAGCGTCTTCAGAATAAATAGTTTTGGCAACACAATTGACATTTCCTTTTCTAGATTATAGTATAAACCTTTAATTGAGGTTGTGAAATCTATATAGTTTAATTAGAGTAGCTTATTTGTTTTAATTGTGTAAAAAAAATCATACGATTAGGAGAGCTGAAATAATCTCAAGTGAATTTCGCTGGACTAGTTGCCATTAGATTTTAAGCATCATTATAGAACTCGCGGCTATTTATTAAAGAGTACAATACAAAGTCAGCTATCTATTTTAGAAACTAAAATTTATGGATAAATAAATTCGATAAAACACCGGTTGAAGAACTCATTTCAACATTATGAACAGATCATAATTTATTTAGCACGGACGTATTTCTCGCCGCACGCTTCCATGCATTGATAGGAAACGGTAAGTGTTTCTTGCGCTTCATCTAGTTCGTAGCTCGCTATACAATCACCAGCGTTAAAACTATTTTCATCAGGATTCCAAGTCGCTACGGTGGCATCAGTATAGTTATTACCCACGCACACATTTTTATTAGAGATTACTGTGCCATAGGCTGTAAATAATAGAGTTTTGTCGCTGTCCACTTTTTGATAGGTGGCGTTGCCATCACCTATGTCACTTAAAGATTCTACATGTTCCCAGGCTCCAAATGCTGGATTGTTTTCTGCTCCATCCCTGCAGGAAGTGATCGCGATAAGTACTAACAATAGAACAGTGATTTTCATAATAGGAAACTGGATTAAAACTAAGTCGATGATAGCACCTTAAAGTTTAATTGGTATTTTAGATGCTTTGCATAAAATTATGAAAATCAAACCAACTCTGCCTTTTTATTTACTTGTTTTTTGTTTCGCTTTCGCGAAAGCGCAATCCCCACAGAATCTGCAACAATTTGAGGGATTTTTCAACTTTTCTTATGATGACAGCAAAGGAACGATAATACTCGAGGTGAAAGAACTTGACACAGAATTCTTATACGTACACTCGTTATCCACAGGTTTAGGTTCCAATGATATAGGGCTGGATCGAGGTCAATTGGGAGATGGCGTAGTCGTGAAATGGGTAAAGGCAGGAAATAAATTATTACTGGTACAACCCAATCAGAAGTACCGCGCTATCACAGATAATGTCGAAGAAAAAAAGTCTATCGAACAAGCTTTTGCTCGATCTGTACTCTATGGATTTGATATCATAGAAGATAAAAAGGACGCCAAAAAAAGTGATGCCGATAAAGATGTATATCGCATTGACCTATCTACATTTCTCATGGAGGATGCCCACGGAGTTGCAAAACGCTTGAAAGATAGAGATCAGGGAACCTATAAAATTGACAAAACGCGTAGTGCCTTGTGGTTAGAAAATACAAAGACATTCCCCAAAAATGTAGAGTTTGAAGCATTACTAACTTTTACAGGAGAAGCAAAAGGCAGCGATGTAAGAAGCGTGGCGCCAGATGCAGGGTCAATATCTGTCATCCAGCACCACAGCTTTGTAGAGTTGCCAGATAATGGTTTTGAAACACGAGAATTCCATCCCAGATCTGGTTCGTTCTACACCAGTTATATGGATTACAGCAGCCCGATAGGTTCACCTATGGAAAAGCGCTGGATCACGCGTCACCGTCTTATTAAAAAAAATCCACAAGCTGCGATGAGTGAAGCGGTGGAGCCTATCATTTATTACCTAGATCGTGGAACACCAGAACCGGTGCGCAGTGCGCTGCTAGAAGGAGCGAGTTGGTGGAATGAAGCTTATGAAAGTGCTGGATTCATCAATGCCTTCCAGGTTAAAATGTTACCAGAAGATGCAGATCCCATGGACAGTCGTTTCAATGTCATCCAGTGGGTGCACCGCAGTACACGCGGCTGGAGTTATGGCGGTAGCATTACAGACCCTAGAACCGGCGAGATTATCAAGGGTCATGTGAGCCTGGGAAGTTTGCGTATAAGACAGGATTATTTGCTTGCTCAAGGAATGCTTGAAGCGCCTTTTGCAAACGGTCAAGAATCTCCTGAAATGCTTAAAATGGCTTTGGCTAGAATTCGCCAGTTGGGAGCTCATGAGATAGGACACACGTTAGGATTTGCACATAACTTTGCAGCTAGCGTGAGCGACCGTGCTAGTGTCATGGATTACCCGCACCCTAAATATGATCTTGTGAATGGGAAGATATTACTGTCAGATGCCTATGATACAGGAATGGGAAAATGGGATAAACTAGCCGTACAATACTCGTATGGAAGTGCACCAGATGGGGTTTCTGAAAAAATGTTTTTAGAGAGCATCATCAAATCGGCTAGCGATCAAAACCTCCAATTTATAACTGATAGTGATGCAAGAACAGCCAGCGGCGCTCACGCAGATGCTCATTTATGGGACGGTGGGAGCAATGCGGTGGAGGAATTAGAAAAAATGCTGGAAGTTCGTCAAGTGGCGATGCAGCAATTTGGTTTAGATAACATTCCCGACGGACAGCCGCTCAGTGTTTTAGAAGATGTTTTTGTTCCCGTTTATTTCTCACATAGATATCAGGTGGAAGCAGCATCAAAAATGTTGGGCGGTATGCGTTATTCCTATGCATTGAAAGGAGATTCTCAATTTACCTATGTTTCTAAGAAAGAACAAGAAGCTGCAATGGACGCATTACTGGCAACTTTAAAAGTGGAGCAATTAACAATACCGCAGGAATTATTGAAATTATTTCCTCCTCGTTCCTACGGCTACAATCGCGATCGGGAGAGTTTTAAATCTCAAACAGGTGTTGCTTTTGATCCTGTTTCTGCTGCAGTTACCAGCGCTGAAGTGACTCTTGACTTTATGCTTAACGCTACACGATTGAATAGAATAGCACAGCAAGGAATCTATGGTCAGAATTTAGAATTAAATGACTTAATGGAGGAACTAACCGAAACTATATTTGACAACAGAACTTCAAACGACTACGAACAAATGATCCAGCAACGATTGAAAGAATTGTACTTGAATAAATTGCTAATAGCAAATAATTCCAGCCGATTAAATGTCTTAGTCAAATCAGAAGTAAAAGAACAAATAGCGGGAATCCAGAGAAGACTTACAGGTTCTAAAGATTACATCGATATTTCTTTGAACGAAATGATCAAAAACGCCATGGAGCATCCTGAAACAATTACGGAGGTTCCGGTACAGGTAATTCCTGATGGAAGCCCTATAGGGAGCTGTGGGATGTAGCTAAAATTTAAAAAGAAAAAAAACCAATCTCTGTAATCATGAAGAACACAATCGTTTTACTGCTCTTAATATTTAGTTGTCATCAAAGTTTTGGACAGTTAGAGACAGGTGTGGATAGAAAAATATCAGCAATTTTTGAACAAAAATTCAATACCGAAGATTTTACTGGAATCTTTGAAATGTTTTCAACCGAGATGCAAACGGTACTTCCAAAAGAAAAAGCGATCAATTTTCTGACTAGTTTTAAGGCTCAACTAAGTAAAATAAAAGAACGAGAATTTACAAGTTATGTGAGAGGATCATTTGCTTCTTACAAAACAACCTTCGAGAAAGGGATATTTATTATTAACATTTCTACGGATGGCGATTCCAAAATCAATGGTCTTCTCTTAGAGCCTTATAAAAGTGACATCGTATCCATTTCAGCTCGCAATACTTCAACGCTAATTCTTCCATTCAATGATGAATGGACGGTTGTTTGGGGTGGCGACACGGCGGCCTTGAACTATCATGTAAAAAGTATTGCTCAAAAAAATGCATTTGATTTGGTTATTACAGATGAGAATGGGAGATCCTATAAATCTGATGGAACTACCAATGAAGATTACTATGCTTTTGGTAAGGAGTTAATAGCACCAACTAATGGGACCGTAGTTGTAGCTACAGATGGAATCGAGGACAATATTCCTGGACAAATGAATACGGTTGACTCTTTAGGAAATGCTGTCGTCTTGAAAACCGAAAGTGGTGAGTATATCTATTTCGCCCATTTAAAAAGGAACTCCATCAAAGTCAAGCAGGGACAGAAGGTTGTTGCAGGGGATGTTTTAGGACTTTGTGGAAATTCAGGAAATTCTTCAGAACCACATTTACATTTTCACATTCAGGATGCTCTCAACGAGAGCACTGCAACAGGGATAAAATCCTACTTTAAAGAAATAATGGTTGACAATATAATCAAGAAAGACTACTCACCAATTCAAGGTGAAAAAATTAAAAACGTTCCATAGCTAAAGTCCACCAACAGCAGCCTCTGCACATCTTTCCCCATCCATTGCTGCACTTACTATACCTCCCGCGTAGCCACCACCTTCACCACATGGGAAAAGGTTCTTGATTTGCGGGTGTTCTAAAGTATCATTTCTTGGAATTTTAACGGGAGAGGAGGTTCTCGATTCTACACCCACAATATTTGCTTCGTTGGTATTGTAACCATGCATTTTCTGACCAAAAGCCTCAAATCCTTTGCGCAATCTGCTGCCTAACAGTTTTGGAAGCAAGCTGTGAAGTGGAGCACTTAATAATCCTGGCTGATAAGAACTTTCGTTCAAATTAGGCGATAATTTACCGTCTATAAAATCAGTTAGACGCTGTGCTGGGGCGGTCTGGGATCTTCCACCAGCAGTGAATGCGGTGCGTTCTAGGCTCTTTTGAAATTCTAGACCTGCTAGTGCTCCATATTGAGTAAAGGATCGAAGATCCTCGTCGGCATTGATTTCTACGACAATTCCGCTGTTGGCAAACTTATTATTTCTTCTGGAAGGTGACATTCCGTTGACCACGACCTCACCATCTTCTGTGGCAGCTGGAACAATAAATCCACCAGGACACATACAGAAAGAATAGACGCCACGGCCTTTTATTTGTTGGACAAGGCTGTAAGCCGCTGCTGGTAATAACTCATTGCGATCACCCGAACAATTGTATTGTATAGAATCAATTATCTGTTGTGGATGCTCCACGCGAACTCCCATTGCAAATGATTTTGCTTCAATGGCAATTTTCTTTTTATCAAGTAAATAGAAAATATCACGAGCGGAATGGCCTGTTGCCAGAATCACGCGCTCCACGGTCATTTCACGTTGATCATCTAGAATGATGGCTGTTATCTTATCGTTTTTTAATTCAAAGTCGGTCACCTTAGTTTCAAAATGAATCTCACCTCCATATTTAAGTATGGTCTCCCGGATATTTTGGATGATTTTAGGCAGTTTATTCGTGCCTATATGTGGGTGCGCATCTACAAGAATTTCATTTGTGGCACCATGAAAAACTAGGTTTTCGAAAATCCTGCGCACATCACCACGCTTCAAACTGCGGGTATATAACTTACCATCACTATATGTTCCAGCGCCACCCTCACCAAAACAGTAATTGGAATCTGTATCAACAATATGATCTTGATTGATGGCTTTAATATCACGACGGCGTTTCTGTACATCTTTACCTCGTTCTAGAACGATAGGCTTGTAGCCTAATTCTATACAGCGCAGTGCAGCATACATTCCTGCAGGGCCAAAACCTATTATATGTACCTGACGACCACTTGAAACATCTTTGTAATCAAATTGATAATCAGACTCCTGCGGTAACGGCTCATTAATGTAAACCGCTAGTTTGTAATTAAATACGACAACTTTTTTACGTGCATCAATGGACTTTCTTAAAACAACCACGCCAGTTATCTTAGAAAAATCCTCCCCTAAGTAAGCTGCTGCTCTTCTAGCCATGTCTGGATCCTGTTCTTCCTCAGGCAATGTCACACGCAATTGTATCTCTTTAATCATGGCGCAAATTTATGTATTTATATGCAGGTATTAAGATTCTAATTATCATACTAATAGTGTTATATCCACTGGTAACGCTTATTTTTAAAACTATGAAAACCACTTCTTTATTATTGTTTTTGATTTCAGTTCTGACCGTAAATGCTCAGAATTTTTACTTTCCTGAACGCAATGCAAATTGGCAAACTATTTCAACGGCTGATGCTGGTATAAATAGTAAGAGTATGGAGGAGGCCATCGCTTTCGCGAAAGCGAATGAATATTCAGGCTCTCGGGATTTGAGAATCGCCATTTTAGAAGGTTTCAAAAGTGAACCATTTCACGAAATCTTAGGTCCTACGAAAAAACGCGGTGGACCCGCTGGAATGATTCTCAAAAGAGGAAAATTAGTTGCACAATGGGGAGATGTACAACGTGTCGACATGACCTTTTCTGTAACCAAGAGTTTCCTATCCACAATGGCGGGAATTGCTGTAGATCAGGGGTTAATTGCAGACGTAAATGATAAAGTTGCACCTTATGTATGGGATGGAACTTTTGATGGAAAGCATAATTCAAAGATTACCTGGAGCCAACTATTACAGCAAAATAGCGCATGGCAGGGAACTCTATTTGGCGGGAAAGATTGGGCAGACAGACCACCGAGCAAAGGTGACGTTGATGACTGGCAGTATGCCGCACCTGTAGAGCCTGGAACGGTTATGGAATATAACGACGTTAGGGTCAATATTCTGGCATATAGCTTATTAAATGTTTTACGCAAACCATTACCTCAGGTGTTAAAAGAACAAATAATGGATAAAATAGGAGCGTCGTCAACATGGCGCTGGCATGGTTATGATAAAGCATGGGTAGAAATTGACGGACTTCAAATGAAGAGCGTTACAGGTGGTGGTCACAGTGGTGCAGGACTATTCATAAACACAGCGGATATGGCTCGTTTTGGCTTGCTATTTTTGAATAATGGGGAATGGAAAAATGAACAGCTGATTTCTAAAGACTGGATTAACGCGGCAACAACCGCTTCAAAACCTAATCCTAATTATGGATTTATGTGGTGGCTCAACGAGCAAGGTCCACGACACTGGAATGGAGTGGGAGATGATGTTTTTTATGCAGCCGGATTCGGTGGTAATTTTATTGTGGTGGATCGTAAAAATGATCTAGTCATTGTTACAAGATGGTTAGAGCCTGCAAAAGCAGGTGAATTTATGAAAATGTTAGCTGAGTCAATGGAATAACCGTATGTCTGAGAAATATTTCATCAAAAGGATCAAGTGCTTTGGTTAATGAGGATTGAACTCGCAGCTTTTTAATAAGTCATGATGTCAATATTTTTTAGATTGAGTCGAGTCTGACAGTTTATGAATTATCTAATAGCGGAATAGACATAGTTCATATTATTTTCTTGGTGTTCTGACCCGCATTTATTTTAGAAATCAGCATATTTTAAATTGAGAAAACTTCTTGGAATCCTTTGTAGCTAAGGATTATGGATCGTGTTTTCAGGTCGTATAGTTTATATTTGCTAGAACTACATGTTTTAATATAATCAAATATGGCCTTTTACAATAAAATAAAATGGGTTCTAGGAATTCTCATGGTTTTCGTCCTGATCATTACTACGAATCTCATTGATAGAAATAATTTTGTTAGAGTGAAGGACTCAGTAGAGACCATTTATGAAGATCGGCTTATTGCAAATGATTTGATTTTTGAAATGACCAAGTTGGTTCAAGAAAAAGAGCTAGCGGTAGCCACAACAAACGAAGCGTTTTTTAAAGAGGAAAATCGGGTAATTAACAATGATATCCAACGATATATTGAACAGTTTGAACAAACAAAACTGACTAGAAAAGAAACAGAAGTATTTGAGAGTCTCAAATATAATTTTGACCAAGTAGAGAAATCAGAATCTTCTTTTATTGCTTCTGGATTTATAACTACAGATAAATTATCAACTCAAATAACCGATATAAAACAAGACTTGTACGACCTTTCAAAAATTCAACTTAATGAAGGAAGAAGGCAAATGTCGATCAGTAAAAAAGCTTTAGATACGGTAGAACTATTTACTCAAATGGAAATATACCTTTTGGTTTTTCTTGCCATAGTGATACAAATAATCGTGATGTACAATCCAAAGTCAAAGAAAGCAAACTTATAAATTTAGAGTTTTCATTTGTTTATTGATGTGAAGGATCTTGAACAATTGTCCCGCACGAGCGCAGGCATTTTTAAAAATAATAAATTGAGTTTCGACTGCATATTATTAAATGTAGCTGCCTAGCAGATATCTGACTCAAATTTAATGCACCGCTTAATATCATCTAAAACATTCAGCACTCTGTGTTCCCTGTGTTAAAAGCAAATTTGTTATTGAAATTGCTGATTTTATTATGCCACAACTTCAGAGTATCACAAAATATATAATCAAGTAAAATGCCCATCTTCTTAAAGAAGACGGGCATTTTTCAAAAGATCTTAGAAAGTTGCTTTAGTCGTCTTTCACGTCATAGCGGTCGTGCATCATCACTTTATCCCATGCCGCAACAAAATCCCGTACAAACCGATCCTGAGCATTTTCAGCGCCATAAACCTCTGCGATGTTGCGCAGTTGTGCGTTAGAACCAAAAATCAGATCACAGCGTGTTGCGGTATATTTAGTTTGCCCATCTGCACGACTTTTGATGTCAAATAGCAATTTACTCGAGCTTTTAGGAACCCATTCATAATCCATGCTGGTCAGCACTTGGAAAAAATCGTTGGTCAACTGTCCGGGCCGTTTTGTAAATACGCCATGCTTGGAGTGATCAAAATTCTGATCCAGAACCCGCAGGCCTCCGGTCAATACCGTCCATTCTGGAGCGTTTAAGTTTAAGAGCTGCGCTCTGTCCAGAAAGATTCTTTCAGAAGAAACGCGGTATCCAACTTTTGAATTATGGTAGTTTTTGAATCCGTCAGAAACGGGTTTGAGCCAGTCAAAACTTTCTACATCTGTCAAGTCCTGCGTGGTATCCGTTCGTCCTGGTGTAAAGGGAACTTTAACGGGAGTACCGGCATCGTTAGCGGCCATTTCTATGGCGGCGCAACCACCGAGAACAACCAAATCTGCTAGGGAAACCTGCTTGTCACCAGATTGCTTTCCATTGAAGCTGCCCTGGATTTCTTTAAGCTTATGAAGGACTTCATTCAATTCTGCTGGGCGGTTCATTTCCCAGCTGTTTTGAGGTTCTAAAGCGATACGAGCGCCATTTGCACCACCACGTTTATCAGAATGTCGGTAAATTGCCGCTGATGACCATGCTGCGTTTACTAATGCTGATACCGTCAGATTAGTTTCATGGATTTGGCTTTTTAAATCGGCAATGTCTTGATCATTAATTAACTCATGATTACAAACAGGAACTGGATCTTGCCATAATAGATCTTCTTTAGGTACTTCTGGGCCTAGGTAGCGGTCTTTAGGTCCCATGTCCCGGTGGGTTAATTTGTACCACGCTTTCGCGAAAGCGTCTGTGAAATAATCAAAATCATTCATGAATTTTTCACACACCTTGCGGTATTCTGGATCTACCTTCAACGCAATGTCAGAGGTCATCATCATGAGATCGTCCATTTTGCCATCAATATGCGCATCTGGCGTTTTAGGGGCGTTGCGATTAATAGGTGTCCACTGTGAAGCGCCAGCCGGACTGACTTTTTGCTCCCATTCAAATTTGAAAAGATTTTTTAGATAATCATTGTCCCATTCGGTAGGGTTGGGCGTCCATGAACCTTCAATACCGTTGGTACTCGTGAATTCTGCATTTCCTGTGCCTACCGGATTATGCCATCCAAAACCCTGCGCTTCAATGGATGCAGCTTCCGGAGCGGCACCTATTTTATCAGAATTTACCATCCCGTGACTTTTACCAAAAGCATGACCGCCAGCAATCAAGGCCACCGTTTCTTCATCACCCATCGCCATGCGCTTGAAGGATTCCCGTATGTGCCGCGCAGAATCCTGGGGATCCATATTCCCGCCTGGTCCTTCAGGATTTACATAAATCAAGTTGGAATGCGTTGCGGCCAGCGGGTTTTCTAGATCGTGGTATTTCTCTTTAAGCCCGCCTACCCATCGCAGGTTTTCATTCACCATTTCTTCAGGATGGCCTTTGCGATCGCCAGCTGTCATGGATTCATCAAATGGTTTTCCATCCCAAAACTCGGGTCCCCAGTACGTGCTACGGTCTGGTTCCCAAGCATCGCGACGGCCACCGGCAAAACCATAAGTTGGGAAATTCATGATTTCAAGCGAACAGTTTCCAGCGAGAATGATCAGGTCTGCCCACGAGAGTGCGGTTCCGTATTTTTTCTTGATAGGCCATAACAACCGTCTGGATTTATCTGTATTTCCATTGTCCCACCAGGAATTGATGGGAGCAAAGCGCTGCATTGCTTGTGCCGCGCCACCGCGACCGTCAGCAATACGATAGGATCCGGCAGAATGCCAGGCCATACGGATCATTTGTGGACCATAATTGTTATAATCTGCTGGCCACCAGTCTTTAGAATCTACGAGTAGCGCTTTAATCTCTTTTTTTAATTGATCATAATCCAGATTATTGAATTCTTTCTTATAATCCTCATCACTCAATGGGTTTGAAGCTGGCTGTTCCTGATGCAATAAATCAACTTGCAAACGATTGGGCCACCAGTCATCGGTGCTTGGAGCCGATCCCATGGCGCCACCGACTCGCGTACCGCGGAAAGGACATTGTTCAAGATTTTCTGGATTGTCTATGTTTTTCATATTATGTTTTATTGTAGTTTTCTATAGCTCCAAGAAAATTAATATTTAATTATTTCTAGGAAAGTTCACAGTTCACAAATTCAAAAATGATGTATTGAAGCAGTTTCCTTAAAACTATTAGATCTAGTGGAAAAACAGTGGCTATTCCCTGTTAATTTAAAACCAAATCTCTTTATTCACTTGAACAGAAAGTGTAATTATGAAATATTCATAGCTATTAGTCTAAGCCCTTAAAAATTTAAAATTTATATGTTTAATACTAAAAGGAATCACTTCAATTTGAGAATAGAAAGAAAGCATGAATAGAAGAAAGCTATTTTTTGTCTGTGATAGGATCTTTTTAATATGGAAAATGTTAGGCTGTGCTATATCCTTAGTTAACGAACGATTGATTCTCTATTATAAATTAGATAATAATATGAAATTTGATAATTAACAATCTACTTTCTTTCGTTCAAATGATTTGCAAGATAAACCCCACTGCTAGCGCAAGCTTGTATCAAATAACCACCGGTAGGAGCATCCCAATCCAGCATCTCGCCAATACAAAATTGATTCGATAATTTTTTCAATTCAAAATTTTCAGAAATAGCACTTAAATCTATTCCTCCCACCGTGGAAATAGCTTCATCCTTATTGACTGTACCTACAATGTCCAGTTTAAACCTCTTAATATTATTAGCTAATAATTCGATATTCAAGTAGGAATCTTTAGTCAGATATGTTTTTAATAAGTCAATTTGAGGAACACTTAGTTTTAGCTCCTTTTTTAATGTATCAGTAGTAGTTCTATGCGAGGATAATTTTATTTTTGCTTGAACTTCCTCTAAAGTGAGTGAAGGTTTGAAATCGATAAAAACAGTCGCTTTTGAATTTGTCGATAGCTGTTTTCTTATTTTAGGACTCAGGCCGTACAAGGTATTCCCTTCTAGTCCCTGCTTTGTTATTGTTGCTTCTCCTTTTTGCTCGATGTTATCACAATAAATAGCTATGTTTTTTAATGGAGCTCCTTCATGTTTGTTGATGAATTGAGGATCCCAGTCAACCTGATGACCACAGTTTGAAGCTTTGAAAGCTTTTGTTTGAACTCCAATTTTAGAAAAAACATTTAGCCAGCTGCCATCTGATCCTGTAACTTTCCAGCTGGCCCCTCCTAAGGAAAATACGGTATAATCGGCTTTCACACTCTCTTGATTTATTATAGGGTTGTTATACTGATCCCAATCAGAAAATGTGTGTTCATACTTCATAACGGTTCCTTTGTCTTTTAGAAAACTAAGAATGGCGTTGAGGACTTCTATAGGTTTAGTGCCTTTTGTAGGAAACACCCTTTTACTACTTCCTATATATGTTTTGATACCTATCTGACTAAGCCAATTTCTAAAATCTGAATTGGTAAATGCCGATATTGCTTTGTTTAAAAAATCGTTTGGTGTGAAACGATCAATAAAAGTACCTATAGGTTCTGAATGGGTTAAATTGAAACCTCCTTTACCAGCAACCAAAAATTTACGCCCAGCTGTTTTATTTTTCTCGTAAATGGTAACCTCAAATTTTTCAGCATCTAAAAAAGCGGCTAAAAATAATGCAGATGTTCCCCCACCAATAATAGCAACTTTTTTTTTCATCTCACAAAAGTAGTGGTTATTGAAATGCTTTATCCGCAAGATGAGGCTTTAGGGTTTCCAAGGATTGGTTTTGCGGCTTGGAGGCTTATTCATCTGGAATGCTAGTAACAACGTTCATTATAACCACTATTAGCGTTTACGATTCTACATCCCTAAATATTCAAAACGACCACCAGCAAAAACGATTGAACGATGGAGTAACTGAACCAAAACCTTTGAAGTTCAGACAATCATCGCTATTGAGTGTGAGAGTTTACAAGTTTCTTTATTGCGGCAGAATCTGTAACGGTAAGGTTGAGATCAATAATTAAATCTTCATCTGATTAATCCAGATTTATTCCGCCGATTCAAAATTGGAAAGCACTTTTTCTGCCTTGGGGAGATGTGTATTTAATACATACAAATCAACGCTATCTCCTGAAGTTCCAAATCCAGCCAGCCTTCCTGATTCTACATTGTCTTTTATAATGGAAGAGATATTTTCCTGATCTAATAAATCTGCTAATCTGCTGATGGTTATTGATGATCCTGCGTAAATTTTTGTGTATTCTTCCATGTTGGTAATGTTTAAATTGTTTTTAAAATGAAATACAGGGTTCGCTAATTGATTTCAAAAAATGATGGGATCGTTGGCCTAGTGTAAATTACTAATTATGGATTTGTTGACCACAAAGAAGCTGTTTTGAGCATGGCTCTTCTGGGGAGTTTTAATCCAGCAACAATCAGCTCGGCAAAATCTTCTGGTTGTAAAACGCTGTCTTCAGAGTCTTTGTCGGCTATTCCTAACTCTACAGACATGTCAGATGCTATTGTGCTAGGTGTAAGTGTACAAACTCTTATATTGTCTTTACGAACTTCTTTCATTAATGCTTCAGACATTCCTACCACCGCAAATTTAGATGCAGAATAGGCAGAAGTGTTGGCATTTGCAACTAATCCAGCTGTAGAGGCCACATTTATAATATCACCTTCATTCTTTTCTATTAAGTGCGGTAATACTTCTTTAGTCATGTAATACATTCCCATAAGATTTGTTTGTATAATCTGACTCCACTGGGTCACTTCCATTTCATTAAAAGTACCAAACGCTGCAATTCCTGCATTGTTCACCAAAATATCTACGGAACCTAATTTGTCGATAATCTCTTTGACACTGCTTTTAACTTCGTCATAATTGCTTACATCAAAAACGGAGTACAGCGCATTAACACCTAAAGATTCTAATTCTGCAACGGTTTCTTTCATTACATCTTCAGTTCTACCAGTAATAGCTACATAAATTCCTTCTTTCGCGAAAGCGATAGCAGTTGCCTTTCCTAATCCTCTGCCGCCTCCTGTGATTATAGCTTTTTTACCTTTTAAGTTTTGCATGCTTCTTTTTTATGTTGATTTGTATCGTTAATAAGTACCGGAGTAAAGTTAACCTTGACTTTTTAATTAACGGCAAGAGTCGTAGACTTTATCCATAGATTTTCTTACTTGTGAAAGTTATAAAAGTGATCAATAAATTCAACTGCATCTGAAAATATCAATCTGATTCTGGATAGACTTGATTTAATTACCGATCAAGAATAACGCTGTGATTATTGTAAAGTGATTGAAAATAGGAGAAAAAGTATACTTAATTAGTGTGAAGTAATTGTTTGGATAGATTAGTCTAAATAACAGCTAAACAATAAATTAAATATCGATAAATGATATTCAATTATTATCTATTATAGAAACCCTGTAACTATTAGTTGTCTTTTCTAGATTTTCTGAAAGTGATTTTAACCAGTTCATGTGATTAGCAATGAGGTAAGCTTCCTGTAAACCATGAAGAGTTTCCGTGTCTAATTCTGTATTTCCCTTTTTAATATTCTCATCCCTCATATTTGATAACAGACGGTATTTATCAAGTAATTTATCTTGTGCATCTTCAATGCTCTCCTCATTAATTTTTACCATGGATGATGTGGTATTTAAACAGTCAAATGACATTTGGAGCGTTTTAGCAATCCGTTCCATCAACCTATTAAACTCCACCGAGGCTGGAGTGGTTCTATGATTGATCATAAAATTGCCGATGGATGCAATCGCTGAGATCATGGTTTGATTAAGGGTTACAATCTCATAAATGAGTTGAAATTCTTTCTGTTTTGATTTAGGGTCCTGTGTCAAGCGTTGAAACGCCGCATTCAAGTTGCTGATCGCAAGAAAAGCTTCTTTCCTTGCCAGATTATAAGGCAGTTTGTTTGTTGACGGGTCTTGATACAAAGCTTGTGTTGCTAAAAGATAGTCCCTATTCATTTTCAAGGCATTCAACAAAACCTGCTTGAGGTTGTTGACTTCCCAACTGGGAACTATTAAATAATTTGCTAAAACAGCAATAACAGACCCTATAACAGTATCGAGCACGCGGTATTGAATAACCTCAAAGGCATCAGGATTAATCAGACAATACACAAAAATTATACTAATGGTAATTAAAGCTGCTGCCGACTTATAATTGAGCTGAAGCAATGAAAAAGCAAATATTAATGAAACAAACGCAAGGACAGCATAGACGACAACATTCTGGGTTATTAGCACGATCCCAACAGCGATTACAGCACCTATCAGAGTGCCTATAATACGGTCTTTTGATCTAGTTCTGGTCAGTCCATAGCTAGGACGCATGATCACAATTATGGTTAATAAAATCCAATAGGTATTTTGAATATCAAAAACGACACCCAGCATAAAGGCAAATATAATCGCGATAGTGAGCCTTAAAGAATGTCTGAACATCGTAGAGCTCAGACTGAAATTTTGAAGTAGAACGTTCAGTCGGTATTCCTGAAGGGTTAAAAACTGAGTGGAATTCTGCCGCTTTAAAGATATTTTAGAAGCATCCTGAACATTTGCCATCACTTTTCTAATGGCTTGTATTTCCTGAAGTAATTGTTCTTGATAATCGTATAAATTCTTCAAAACCAGTGCGCCCTCTCGCGCTTCAGGTAGTTTGACTTTATTGATATATTCTGTTATGATGTCATTGGCTTTCGCCAAAGCTGCTAGCAAAATTTTATTTTCAGGTATTTTATCATTCTGAATTAACAATTCAGATAAACGTATTAAATGGTTGCCCATTTTTTTATTCAGCTTTTTAGAAGCCTTTAAGTACTCTTTGCGCTCGCCGAAGATGCCGTCGATGGTATCGTAATCTAAATGTTTAGCTTCGATCAATTCAAAAATCTTAATAGAAGAAAGAAAGATTAACAACTGTTTTTCTTCATAGCGAGATCGCCCAGAACGTTTTCTGGCGGTAAGAAGCGTTTCACGTAGCGTTTCATGTTTGTCGTTAATTTGACTTTGAAGAACAAACGTTTGTTTTAACCCTTCCTCGCGTTTATTTTTATTGGTTAAGAGTTTGGCTCTTAATTTTAAATATTTCCCTATAAGCTGCAGTGTGTTTGACAAAAGCTGATTTTGATCTTTTTTAGGTGCTAGTTTTTGAAAAATAAGAGAAACGATGAGATACCAAAGACCACCAAGTCCCATTAACGCAACTTGAGCAAAAATTTCGGTTACTGTTTCCTTTGGAACAGCAAGTGCGATGACCATGGCTAATAAGCCAGAAAACGAAACTAAAGAAGCCCTAAATCCATAAACTGAAATCAGCGATATTATAAAAGTGATGACGGCAAGTGCTACAAATAAAACGGGAAGAAAAGGTTTAGAAAGATGGATTATGGCCGTAATAACCATGGTTAACCCTATACTTATAAGAATGGCATTAACCTTACGTTTGAAGCTACCTGGAATGTCACCAGGTGCATTTAAAAATGTTCCTAAAACTACAGCGGGAGCATATTGAGAATAACCCAATAAATAAAGGACTCCAAAAGGCACCACAATACCCACGCCGATTCTTATCCCACGGTCAAAGTTGGTACTTTTTAAAAATAATTCTAATTGCTTTATTAGGTCTTTCAAATAGATTGTCAATAGGATGGTAAGTTAGGAGAATATGGTCAGATAATCGATTCTTAAGAGCTCTTTGAATATACAAATGATCCATTATTCTAAAGAATGAAATCTCCTTAAAACCACGGTAAAATATTAAGAGTTATACCGCATAAATATTTTGAAACCTTCTCTAAGAAAAGTCACACAATCTCAATCAGTATAATTCCAAATCTAAAAAGTCAAATTAGATTTATCAGAATAAACATTATTTAGTTGCCCGATTTTTAATAATTGGTTTATATTTATTAACCAATTGATATATAAACGGTTAAGATGATTCACTGACTTTATGAATGAGCACTTTAAACCACTTGCAGTAAAGTAAAAAAGGATGAAGGTAGTGTAGAAATGATGTGTTTAAAAGCTTTCGCGAAAGCGGAAAAGAACTAAAAGTACTGCAATAAATAGATTTTCATAGTATCTATTATTGTCGCTAAGGATTAATAATCGCATGTTAGCTAGTTACAGATAGATTAAAAAATCTATACCTGCGTATAAGTAGCTACGCGATTAAATTTTTAATCATGATCATTCTATTTTTTACTTTTTCTCATGCGCTTAGGACCATACCACAACCAGAATCCAGTCACGGTAAACATGAGTAACGACAAGCCCATGATAGAAGTGTAAATAACTTTGAATGGCTCATTACTGGTATCAAAGATCTTGTCGAGAATTGATCCATCATGGATATTTTCAATAAGATCTGCCCGTCTTTCTTCAAGATGCAAAAGCTCTCCAGTGGAGCCATCCAGCTGGATTCCCCAGTAATGATCTTCAAAAACGAATTTTACCATTCCTTTTTCTTTCCTGATATCAATTCTATCAATTTTTGTGGATAAGTCTGGTGAGACGGAATCCCTGAGAACATTTACCGCAATAGTGTGTAAACTATCAACTGTAAGCCATTCTTTTAAGTCGGTTGATAAGCCAGATTGAGATTTGGGTAGTATTAAATTTCCAGTATGCTTCTTCCATCCCAATAGCAACCCGGTAACAGAAATAAATAAGAAAAAAACGAACAAGAAAGCCCCCATTGTTCTGTGGATCTTTCTCGAAACGCGTAATACTTTAGCTTGTTTCTTTCTCTTGTTCTTCTCCGTCATAATATTTTTTTCTCGCACCAAATTTAAAAAGTATTCGCTAATTTTTATTCCAAGTACCTAAGGTTAAAGCGGAACTAACACATCAAGAGAATTCTGCATTTGTTTCAAACATACGGCGTTTAAACGGAACATTCATGAGAGATAACCCTCAAGGGATTCAAGGTGAATGAACTTGGTAAAATCTATTACAATAGAGAATCACCGTTTCACAATTGTCCAATTGGTTCCTTTACCGATTTGATACAAGAATAGATCTAAAACTTACTTTTACAGTCTTGTGTCAATAATTTCTTGAACAACTTCTGGGTTGAGCAGGGTAGAACTGTCGCCTAAACTATTGATCTCTCCAGCAGCAATTTTTCTCAGAATGCGACGCATTATTTTACCTGATCTGGTTTTGGGAAGTCCATTTGTAAACTGAATCTTTTCCATTTTGGCAATCGGTCCTATACGTTCAGATATGAGTTGGTTGATTTCTTTCCTCAAATTTTGAGGATCGCGTTGTTCACCACTTTCTTTTAAAATCACAAAACCATAGAGCGAGTTCCCTTTAATGTCGTGCGGGAAACCTACAATCGCACTTTCTGCTACCGCCGGATGTTCATTTATGACGTCTTCAATCGGTGCAGTTCCCAGGTTATGTCCAGAAACAATAATCACATCATCCACACGGCCTGTGATCCGGTAATAACCTGTGGCATCTCTTAAGGCCCCATCACCTGTGAAATACATGTTTTTAAATGTGGAGAAATAGGTGTCTTTAAACCGCTTGTGATCACCATAAATAGTCCGAGCCATACCAGGCCATGGAAATCTTATACATAACCGACCAGAAACCTGGTTTCCTAAAAGTTCATTACCGTTTTCATCCATTAAAGCGGGCTGGATACCCGGTAATGGTAAAGTGGCAAATGTAGGAATGGTGGGTGTTGCAAAAGGTATTGGGCTGATCATTATTCCTCCGTTTTCTGTTTGAAACCAGGTATCTACAACTGGACAATTATTCTTACCTATGTTATCATTATACCAGTGCCATGCCTCTTCATTTATAGGTTCACCAACGGTTCCCAGTACTTTGAGCGAACTCAGGTCATGGTTCTCTACATAGCTAAGGTTTTCTTTTGCAAGTGCTCTGATTGCGGTGGGAGCGGTGTAAAATTGGTTAACCTTGTGCTTATCTATGACATCCCAAAACCTACTGTAATCTGGAAAATTTGGAACTCCCTCAAATAGTAATGTTGTCGCTCCATTGAGAAGCGGTCCATAAATGATGTAACTATGGCCGGTAATCCACCCAACGTCTGCACTACACCAATATACGTCTGGTTGATTGTATTGGAAAACATTTTTAAATGTGTAAGCCGCATAAACCATATATCCAGCTGTGGTGTGCAACATTCCCTTAGGTTGGCCAGTCGATCCTGACGTGTAAAGAACAAATAATGGATCCTCAGCATTCATGATTTCAGGTGTAAACGTGGTAGATGCCTCTTCCATTAAGGGTTCAAGCCACTTATCCCGATTAGGCCTCATATGGATATCACTTTTGATGCGTTTCACCACAAGAACGGTCTCAATAGAAGGCGTGTCTTCTAAGGCAACGTCAACTATTCCTTTTAAATCGATTGTTTTATTGCCTCGATATGAACCATCGCTGGTGATAACCATTTTACAATTAGCATCATTGATTCTACTGCGTATAGCGGTGCTGGAAAAACCAGCAAAAACAACGCTATGAACTGCACCTACACGAGCACAAGCTAACATTGCAATCGCTAACTCTGGAATCATCGAGAGGTAGATGCACACTCGATCGCCACGTTTTATTCCTTGATCCTGGAGAACGTTAGAAAATTTGCAGACGCGCTCCTGCAATTCTTGATAGGTGATATGTTGGGCAGGTTCTAACGGATCATTAGGTTCAAATATAATAGCCGTTTTATCTGCTGACGCATAAAGATGACGGTCCAGACAGTTTTCTGTAATGTTGAGCTGGGCGCCTTCGAACCATTTGATTTCTGGCTTTTCAAAATCCCATTTTAAAACCTTATCCCATCGTTTGCGCCACAAGAAATTCTCTTCCGCTATTTCTCCCCAGAACTGTTCTGGTTGGTTCACGGACTTGCGATATACTTGAAAATATTCTTCTAAACCCTTTATATGATAGTTGCTCATCTGTAGTCCTCGTTAAGTGATTTAAATGTACCAAAATCCTCCTACACAAAGAAGGTCTCTGATAAGTACATTTTCTATAAAACTCTAATAAACCAGAATCTTACCTAGAATAAACGAAAGGTTTCATTTAAAGTTTTTGTTATCAGGACGTAGAAAGTTCAAATCAAAATGAATACTCAACACATTGTAAAATGAACAAAAGTTTTAGACGCATGTAACGTCTTTCAATTATCGAAAAAATATCAGAGTAGCTTCAAAGCTTAAAGATGCTTCTAAAGAACCACTTGATGTAATTCAAACATAACTTCAAATAGTCAGGTAGCATCAGGGCTAATCTATACAAGCAAGTCTTAAAAATTAGTTGATTATTTTAAATTTATATATTTTTACAAAAATGGCTTGTCAATAACTGCTAGATATTATTATAATCTAGAGCTAAGTTGGCATCAATTCCAGAAAACATCGAATTAAATACTATGATCTCCACATTTTTGAAGAATCCTTTTTTATTAATTTTATTAGCTCTTTTTTCCGTCAGTTCAGTGACGGCACAAAATGATTCTACCACGCTAACTAACGAAACTTTGCGTGTAGGCGTAGCAGGAAGTCAGCCATTTACATTTAAGGATACTGATAAAGGTATTTCTGTAGAAATCTGGGATAAAATCGCACAGAAGAAATCATGGGAATATGAATATGTTTCTTATGATACAGTCAGCGATGCTTTATCTGCTTTGAAAAAGGGAGATATCGATTTAGTCGCAGGTCCTATTAGTATAACCGCAAAACGTTTAGAAACCATGCGGTTTTCACAACCGTTTTATAACTCGAGTATTTCTATTCTATCAAGAGTGGAAGATGCGAGTTTATGGCAAAAGGTAAAACCTCTTTTCAGCTTTAAATTAATCATCGCTGTCGGGATTTTCTTGATAATTCTCGCGATTGTAGGAACATTATTTTGGCTGGCAGAACGCAAGCGGTCACCAGAACAATTTCCACAGAAACCTATTGATGGCATTGGGAACGGTATGTGGCTTGCGATTGTTACCATGAGTACAACAGGTTATGGTGATAAAGCACCTATTACAGTCATGGGTAGGATTTTAGCTGGATCTTGGATGATAATTTCCATCATATTTGCCACTTCCATGATTGCTGGAATAGCTAGTATTTTGACAGTTTCAACCGCAAATACGACGATTTCTAATATTGAACAACTGTCCGGAAGAAAGGCAGCGACAATTTCTGGTTCACCTTCAGATGAGTTTTTAGTCAAGGCTGGAGTGAAGGTAACAGGAGTGACTACACTAAGTGAAGCAGTTGAAAAATTAGAAAATAAAGAGGTTGATGCGGTTATTTATGACCGTCCACAACTGCTATATTATTTAACTGAAAATCAAGTAGAAAATCTTTATATCAGTAAAGCAGAGTACTACAAACAAGGTTACGGGTTTGCTTTTCCAATAGACTCAAAACTAATTTCAGATGTGAACCGCAGTTTATTAGTTCTGACTGAAGATCAAGAAAAAGAAGAAATTATTCTTAAGTATATTCAAAAAGATGAGTAATAATTGAATAAACAAAATTCTTATTTTTAAGAATAAGTTTATTAAAAATTGTTTTTTCTTATAGATTCATAACGAAATGCCTAGGTTAAAAGCATGGTATTAAGAGCTTGAAACTTGAAGGGTTGTACCTTGCCCGTGTAAAAAAACAACATGAATCCTAAAATATTTCTAGTACTTCGCATTATTTTCAGTGCGTTTTTGATTTTCTTCGGTTTGGATCACTTTTTCAATTACATTCCATTTCCAGAGATGGCTCCAGAGGCAAACGCTTATTTTGCAAACTTACTTTCTACCTATGTAATGCAGTTAGTGGGAGTCGTGGAAGTTCTCGCAGGAATAGCGTTTCTATTTAATCGTTATGGGGCTTTGATGGCTTTTATATTGATGAGTGTTTCCATTAACGCCGTATTATTTCACCTTTTCCTTGACCCGCCTAAAATTTATGGCGCACTAGTTCTCTTGATTCTGAACGTGGTTTTTCTCTATCATTACAGAAAAAGTTATGCTGCAATACTGAAGCCGGTATAATTGACTTTTATTTATCCTGAATTGTGGATATTTAATTTGAGTTTCTAATATTTGAATTTATACTGAGATTGAGTTTATTCCGCTTTCGCGGAAGCGGAATAAACTCGTCTTAAAATAACAACTATCAGGTTTATAATTATCTGTTGCTTTCTTGCATTAAAAACGTATTGATTATTTTCTTAGAAGATTACTAACTTAGTCATCTATGAAAAACCTGCTTGCTTTAATTACCCTATTATTTTTTATCAGTGTTCATTCCCAAACATTACTGTTACCAGATCGTGTATTTGATGGTGTGGAAGTGCACGAGAACTGGTCGGTTCTAGTGGAGGGAAATAGGATTACTCAAGTAGGAGTGAGGGGTAGTCTTCAAGTTCCATCAGGCACAGTTGAAATATCTTTAAAAGGTAAAACCTTGATGCCAGGAATCATTGAAGGGCATTCCCATATTTTATTGCATCCTTATAATGAGACATCCTGGAATGATCAGGTGTTAAAAGAATCGCCCGTTGAAAGATCGATCAGAGCAACAAATCATGTGCGAGAGTCTTTGATGGCAGGAATCACCACAATGCGAGACCTAGGTGCGGAAGGTGCTGGATACAGCGATGTTTATATTAAAAAGTCAATTGATCAAGGCATAATTCCAGGACCACGATTGATCGTTGCTGGACCAGCAATAGTGGCAACTGGCGCCTATGGTCCTAAAGGCTTTCATGATGGAGTCACTGTTCCATTAGGGGCAGAAGAAGCAAGTGGAAATGATGTGATTTCCACCGTGCGACGCCAGATAGGCAATGGAGCAGATCTTATTAAAATCTATGCAGATTATCGTTGGAAAACGGGAGCCGCCTCGCAACCTACGTTTTCAATTGAAGAAATGAAATTGATGGTAGAAACAGCAAAAAGTGCAGGCCTATATGCCGTCGCTCACGCCAGTACTGCCGAGGGTATGCGCCGGGCGATTTTCGCAGGAGTAGAAACAATTGAACATGGTGATGGTGCGACTCCAGAGATTTTTGAACTTATGAAAAAAAACAATGTTGCCTTGTGTGCTACTCTGGCAGCCGGTGATGCCATTGCACAATATTCAGGATGGAATAAAAGTTCAGATTCAGAACCCAGCAGGATTATTGAAAAGAAAAAATCTTTCAAAGCAGCACTGGATGCTGGTGTGGAGATCCTTTTTGGCGGTGACGTGGGTGTTTTTCCTCATGGGGAAAATTACAGGGAACTGGAATTAATGGTGGAGTACGGGATGAAGCCTATAATGGCATTACAAGCCGCAACAGCCGTAAACGCCAGAGTTTTCCATCTCGACAATTTAGGGCTTATAAAAACAAACCATCTAGCCGACTTGATCGCGGTTGAGGGCAATCCTGTAAAGGATATTTCAATGATGCGCGACGTAAGTTTGGTTATGAAGGATGGTGTTGTGTATAAAAATGTAAATTGAAAATAATTGAAATTTTCATTTGACATTCACAGATCTTTAAGTCTATAACATTAATTATTAAGTGAAAGTATAGTGTAACTTCAAGTCAAAAGCAACACCTGCATCGTGAAATACGGATAGTTTAATAAAGACTGATTATAGCTTAAATTCGATATTCAACTAGCGTCTTTTGTAACATCTACAGAACTTATTTACAATACTTGTTCTAAAAGTATTTTTAAGATTATCATTTATGAATTACAATAAATGTGGGCTCATTAAAATGAATTGTTTTAAACAGTCTGTGATTTCTGTACTCTAGAAGTTTATGCAACGCGCTGTTAAAGTGCGATGACGAACTAGTATATTTGTAATTGCAAACCCTTTATTATTCATGGATAACAACGATATTTTACGACGCTTGCGTTATACACTCAACTTAAGTGATGATTCCATGATGGATATGTATGCTAAAGGTGGCGAGCCAGTTTCAAGATCTGAGGTAAGCGACTGGTTAAAAAAGGAAGAAGATGAAGCTTTTGATGTGGTAACAGATGAGAATCTTGCTACTTTTTTAAACGGTGTTATCGTCAATTATCGTGGAAAGCAAGATGGACAAACACCCGTGGCAGAAATCGTTCTTGACAATAATATTATACTTAGAAAACTGAAAATCGCTTTTAATTTTAAGGCGGAAGAAATGGTTTATCTATTAAAACTAGGAGGTCAGAAAGTGAGCACCACAGAGCTGAGTGCTTTTTTTCGCAATCCTAAACATAATAAGTATAAAGCACTTAATGATCAGTATTTGCGCAACTTTCTTTCTGGTTTTCAAAAACAACGAGATGCACAGCGGGATAAACTATAATCATTTTTTAGGCACTATTGTTTTCTCATAACCTTAAGAGTTATTCATTTTCCCTACAAGTACATTTGGTAAAAATTAAAACTCTTGCTGTATATTCTTCCCTTACTATTAGTCGCTGCCGCAGCTTTATACTTTTTTGTTTTTCGTGAGCCTGAGGCAAGAACCACCGCACATCCTGATGGATGGCATGCTGTGCTTTTGAAGGAAGTTGATTTTTATAAAAAACTCAAGAATAAAGACAAAAAACGCTTTCGCAATAGAATGATGTTTTTCCTAGAAGAAACATATGTGGAGTCTATTGGGTTTGAGTTAGAAGAATTAGACAAAATTCTTGTAGCTGCCAGCGCGGTGATTCCGGTATTTAGATTTAAGGAGTGGCATTATACAAACTTGAGTGGTGTCATCATTTATCCTGAAAACTTTAATAAAGACCTAGGTTTTGATGAAGGCCATCCAGACCGTATGATAGGAGGTATGGTGGGTAATGGAGCTTATGAAAATCAGATGATTTTATCAAGGTCTTCCTTGTACCATGGTTTTTCTAATAATAGTGATAAACACAACACAGGCGTTCATGAATTTGTTCACCTGCTCGATAAAGTGGACGGAGAGACGGACGGCGTACCGGAGCGATTGCTTCAACAATCTTATGTTATTCCATGGATCAATTTGATGCATAAAGAAATGGAAGCCATAGATAATAATAAATCAGATATTAGAAAATATGGTGGTACAAATCAAGCTGAATTCTTTGCAGTAGCTGCTGAATATTTTTTCTCTCGACCTAAGTTATTGAAGAGAAAACACCCTGAGTTGTATAAAATGCTTTCCATGTGCTTTGATCCAGAACATAATAAAGCCGGATAGAAACACAGGTTTTTTTGCATTGTCTCCTATTATTTTGCTTTCGCGAAAGCGATGATAATTGAAAAAACCACTCTTTTGAAAATTATAGTTTCTACAAGCTTTATAGACTATAAATCTTAAACATTAGGTAGCGCTTAAATATTAACGAAGCGTGTATATTTGTGAAAAACCTCACTTATGCGTTACTTATTATTTCTAGTCTGTTTGTTACTGTCAATTAATGCTCAAGCCTACGACTGGGGTCAAACAGGACACAGAGCCACTGGAGCCATTGCAGAAAACTATTTGACTTATAAAACCAAAAGAGCAATTGCAGATCTTTTAGATGGTCAATCTCTAGCATTTGTTTCTACTTATGGAGACGAGATAAAAAGTGATAATGCCTTTAGAATGTATGGGCCGTGGCATTATGTAAATGTCCCGTTCGATTCAACTTATGAAGAGCATGAGCACAATGATAAAGGAGACATTATTACAGGAATCGATACTTGTATAAAGATCATAAAATCAAAAACAGCCACTAAGCAAGAAAAGGCTTTTCATTTAAAATTACTGGTTCACTTTATAGGTGATTTACACCAACCTATGCATGTGGGAATAGGGGATGATAAAGGAGGGAATGATTTTCAAGTAAGCTGGTACAATAATGGAACTAATCTGCACAGTGTATGGGATTCAAGAATGATTGAAAGCTACGGAATGACATATTCTGAACTGGCTGATAATATGCCAGCGCTTTCTAAAGAAGAGCGTCAGAAAATGCAGTCTGGAACTCACAGAGACTGGATGGTAGACAGTCGTGTGGTCATAAAAGACATCTATGCAAATACGGAGGTGGGTGAAAAACTAGGCTATCGCTATATGTATGATTATTTTGATACGGTACGCAATCAATTACAAAAAGGCGGCGTGCGATTAGCTGGATTACTCAACGAATTGTTGGGCTAACACTAAGTTATCACATCGAATAATATTCTTAAAAAGTCATCTGCAATGCAGATGACTTTTTATATATACGGTATTTTTTTACTTTCTAAAAAAGAGATACTTCAAAATTTTTCAAAAGCAATAACTCCAGTTCATTAAGGTTTTTTAATAATTCAAAATGATCTTTAGATAGATTGGATGCCTCATGATTTTCATCTAATATTTTCTTGAGTTCGATCATTCTAAAGTAAAAAGAAGGAGAGGTTAGTTGCCATTGTTGGGTTGTTACTTGTTCTTCTATCACTCTCTTTTTTTGCTTGATTTCATGAACCATGTCTACTGCCACGTTAAAATCTAATTCGTTTTGTTCTACAGACTTTAAAAGACCACACTTGAAAGTTCCACAGTGTTTAGGCCGGTCTTCATAAATCGTACAACCATCACAAAATTTATCGCAAGGTTGTAGAAAGAATCCATTGCCGCCCTCGTCCTCAATATCCATCAGCTTTTTAATAGATGGCTTCTCTTCATCATTAAGCTCGACAAACCCTATTACTGTGCCATCACAGCATAAGCCGCAGGACAAACAAATACTTAAGTCGTCACTCATAATGATTGGAAATTAACAAACCTGTAATCCTAACTTAAATGGTAGAGGTAAATGATTTGTGATTGTGACAAAGGTAGTCTGCTTGTGAGCAGTTCCTACCAGTAGTGAGGTAATTTGTAATTATTATATAATAGTATCTGCGATATTTTTTTCTTATACGATTGATTCATCTAATCTTCATACTCAAATGTCGAATATCTATTAAGGAAATAGCCACTTTTTTGACCCTGCTGGTTTTTGTTTATTTAAGGGAGTTATAAAATGTCTCTTTAATTAAGAATTTTTATATGGAAAAAGTAGGTTTAACCAGTATAATTCATTTGCTCTATTTTCTTAATTGAGAGACTGTTTGACTGGTGTGTTTCTTAACTAGAAGAGAGATCAGTGAGGTACTCAAACGCTAGATGATACGTTATCTGCAATGGCTGTTTCTTAATTTTAATTTTAGCCTTGGGAGTCATGGATTCCTAGATGATTTCAGAATCATTATAGAATTAGAGGGTTTACACGATCTTATTTGTAGTACTATGAATTTTAATGTTTTGATTTTACTAATGAAGATTAGTTTTGAACCAAACAGATCCAGGTGATGACGCGTTCAGTAATGTTTCTTAAGAAGTCAACTTAATTTCAAAAAAGCACACATCTGCATTATGATAATGGGAGGGGAGCTCAGAACTGTCTTTGATTTTTTTCATTCCTAGAAAACTAAATCCGCTATTTACATAGTGATTGATCAGTCTCTCATTATTACCGCAAGTATCCATTCTAATGAACTCTATGTTATTATTGCGGGCAAATTCTTTAGACCAATTCACAATCGCATCTACAAAATTGTTACCTCTAAAATCAGGATTTGTTGCTATTCTATGAATATAAATAGCGGCATCGTTTTCACTGCCTTCCCATATCTGTGGGTCACTATTTGTAATAGCCCATACACAGGCTATCTGACCGTCGATTAACAGTTTGAATTGACGTTCTTCTTTGATTTCTGCAGTAATTAAATCATCACTAAATTTAGGCCATTGATTTGCTGGAAATTTAATTTTTTGAAAGTCGGTAGCTAATTGATATAGTCTAAAAATCTCTGGCATATCGGCCATTTGGCTATTCCTAATCTTCATATTCATATTCTTTTTATCTCTTGATTTAAAGCTATCAATAACAAAGATATGCTGCTGGTATAGAACAAAATAATGTTAGTGAGGACATTAAGTTTTATTTCCAAATAAAACATTGAATCAAAAAAAATGTCTTTTAGCTCAGTGTATCTAGTATTAGAAGCTTGCTTCAATATTCTTTCAACACCACCCTTAGGTTCTTAGGTATGGAATCAAGATCAATGGTTATTAATATCTCAAACACATGAAATAAATAGCTAAAAAATAAGAATGATACCAGAAATACATAGTAAAATCATTAATAACGCTTTAAACGCTTTTTCATTTATTTTCTTAAAAGTTCGCTTACCTAAAAACTGGGCAAAAAGGAATATAGGAAATACAATTAATGATGTTTTTAGATGGCTGAAATTTAAAATTCCGCTAACTGCCAGAGCGGGAACTCTTGTGAGTGTAACTAGTCCTAAAACGCCTATCATAGTTGCTCTAAAGGCTTTGACTTCCTTCACGGTATTCTCAATACACATAACATACAATGGGCCACCAGTAGAAAATACTCCTGAGAAAAAACCTCCTAGCACTCCAAATCCTATAATGCCACCTTTGCTCAATTGAACTTTCTTCTTACCAAAGGACGCATAAGCTACATAGATGATGATAAAAACTCCTAAAGCTTTTTTGAGGACAATCGGTTTTGAATAAGTAAGGACAATAATCCCTAAAATAACGCCTATGACAGAAGTGAAAGCGAGTTTTAGTATCATCTTTTTATCGATGTTGTGCCATTCTTTTGTGATAAGGAAAACACTAGAAAATAAGTAGAAGATCGAAATGTAAGCGATCGCATTCGGCAAATCCATCACTAACAGCAATATGGGTAGCGCCATTAATGAACCAGCAAATCCCACTACCGTTTGTACGTAAAAGCCAACAAATATTCCTAACGCGAGAATCAAAATAATATTTATATCCATAAAATCACCTGCCTTTATTTTTCAAAATTAGGCATAGCTATATGCAAGCCAAAATTGATTGATTGTAAAGCAGAACATATTTACACGTAAAAGATGTATTTTTAGAAATAAAATCAACGATTCCATGGTAAGTGATATCGATCTTAAAATAATCAACATCTTAAAAATAAACGCTCGAGCTTCTTTTGCAGAAATAGGAAGAGAGATAGCACTGTCGCCGTCTTCCATAAGGGAGCGCATTCAGAAATTAGAAGATCAAGAAGTTATAAAGTCCTATAATATCAAACTTGATCATGCCATGTTGGGAAATGGATTGGAGGTTTTTATTATGCTCAAGATTTTTGATGGCAAACTCAAATTTATATTATCAGAAATTACGACCTATCCTGAGGTACTAGAGGTTTTTCGCATCACGGGTCCTTATAACATTCACATGAGGGTGGCGCTGCGAGATCAACTGCATCTACAACAATTTATCGATAAGCTCATTAAGTACGGGAGCCCTACCACACACCTCATACTTTCTGAACTTTAGCATGTTGATTCCTAGCTTTAGCGTTAAGATTTAAATCTTTAACGTCCCATATTATCTTAGGAGAACACGGATTTCACTAAATATAATAGGCACGCTTTCGCGAAATCAGCTTAAACCCAAATCTTAGAAAGACGGATTTAGCAGAACACCTAGTTAGTGCTTTGCAATTTAAAATCATATAGCTAAAGTATGTACTGGCATCCCACTTCAAAATTCATAGCAGTAGGAATTTCAATTTTCACATTTTAAACCTTGAGAATTAGGGTGTCTTTTCATACTCTACGTGGTTAGATAAAAAGTCAATAACCATTATAATTATCTAGTTTTCCATTCGAGATTCTCAAAAAAAAAGAGGATAATTGGTTACAATTATCCTCTTCAATATAACTTAAAAACCTACTAGATTGCTGATACTCCAGCTTCTGCAACAGCGTGGTCATTTTCAACAGAACTACCGCTTACTCCGATAGCGCCAATAATGACTCCCTCTTTATTTTTGATTGGAATTCCACCAGGAAAAGTAATTAATCCATTGTTAGAATGCTCGATGTTAAATAAAGAACCTCCAGGTTGAGATAGCTCTCCTAGAAGACCCGTATTCATATCAAAATAACGAGCTGTCTTAGCTTTTTTGTTTGCAATGTCAAGTGAGCCTAACCATGCGCCATCCATACGTGCGAGTGCAACAACGTTTGCTCCACCATCTACAACGACAATGTTCATTTTAGTATCAATTGCAGTAGATTTTTGTTTTGCTGCTGCGATAGCTTTTTCTGCTTGTGCTAATGTAATATTCATAATTTTATATTTAGTGTTATTATTTTAATGAAAATGTAAATTGAGAATCTTTTAATTCTGTTTTTATAGTAGTTGAGTGCTTATATCAAGACGTCAAATTATTTACCTATCATACCGTGTGGATCGATAACAAACTTTTTAGCGACTCCTGTATCAAATTCTGCATATCCCCTTGGCGCATCTTGCAGACTTATTACCTCTGCATTTACGGCTTTAGCGATATCTACTTTATCGTGCAATATGGCATTCATTAATTGTCTGTTATATTTCATTGTAGGAGTTTGTCCTGTATGGAAAGAATGGGATTTAGCCCATCCCAATCCAAAACGGATTTTCAGACTTCCTTGTTTTGCGGCCTCTTCTTTGGCTCCTGGATCTTCAGTTACATATAAACCTGGAATTCCTATAGATCCACCAGCTTTAGTAATCGCCATAGCTTGGTTTAACACAATGGCAGGCATTTCTTTTCCTGCATTTTCACCATGTCCATTGGCTTCAAAACCTACACAGTCAACGAAGCAATCAACCTCAGGTATACCTACAATCATTGCGATTTGCTCTTCTACAGGGATTCCATTAGTTAAATCAATGGTTTCACAACCAAAACTTTTAGCATGAGATAAACGAGCCTTATTCATATCACCTACAATAACAACGGCTGCACCTAATAACTGACAGCTTGCAGCACAAGCGAGACCTACTGGACCTGCTCCTGCAATATAAACGACGGAACCAGCAGATACACCTGCCATTACCGCTCCATGAAAACCTGTTGGAAAAATATCAGTAAGCATGGTTAGATCTAATATCTTTTCCATCGCTTGATCTTTATCTGGAAACTTTAATAGGTTAAAATCGGCATAAGGTATCATTACATATTCGGCTTGGCCTCCGATCCAGCCACCCATATCAACATATCCATAAGCGCCTCCTGGTCGATCTCCGTTAACATTTAAACAGATATTTGTTAGTCCTTTTTTACAATTTACACAACGACCACAAGCGACATTAAAAGGAACAGAAACTAAGTCTCCGTTTTTGATAAATTCCACGTCGCGTCCACATTCTATGACCTCTCCCGTGATTTCATGACCTAGTACCAGTCCTTTTTCGGCAGTGGTTCTTCCTCGTACCATGTGTTGATCTGAGCCACAAATATTACTGGCAACTATTTTTAGTATAACGCCGTGTTCACATTTACGATCTCCTAAAGCCAGTTTTGGATAGTCAATTTCTGTCAATTCTACTTCTCCTGTACCTTTATAGGCAATTCCATGATTTTTACACATAACGTTCTAATTTTAATTGGATGAATAAATGCATTTGATAGTTACATCAAACCATTTGTAAATTTAGAATTAATAGAAGAGGATGTAATTATGAAAAAGGTTCATTAATTTATGATAATAGGTCACATAAACCAACCGTTTAATGAACTGCTTTAAAGAGTGGATCTAGCCAGATTCAATAGATAATGACTACAATCATTAAATAAGATTTGTCATCATGCGTCTTTCGGGCTAAAACCAAACTTATTCTTGAAGGCAGTACTAAAATTTGAAAGGTTGTTATACCCAAAATTTAAATAAATTTCTGATGGTTTCAGTTCTCCCTGTTCTAAAATTTCCTTTGCTTTTTGCAGTCTTTTATCTTGAAGCCATTTTCCTGGTGACCTTTTGTATTCCTTCGTAAAGTTTCTCTTAAAAGTCGAAAGACTCATATGACATAAGAAGGCGATTTCCTCCAGTTTTAAATTAGAGTCAATTTGATTTTCGACAATTTTTTTAAATTCAGACTTATTATCAATTATCAAAGAATATAAATATGCTTCAAACTTCCTTCCATATTTCTGTAGGAGGTAAAGCATTAATTCTTCAAATTTCACCGCAAGTAAATTTTCCAATAAAACAGTAGGGGACTTACTTATTGCCGATAAGGAATTTAAATAAGAAATGATATAGGCATCATTTCGAATAACGAAATAGGGGCTTTTCTCCTTTAAAATCAAGGGTTTATCAGCATGCTTATCTAAAAATAATTTAAGGTTCCTATCTGAAAAAAATAAAAGCTTACAATAATAAATCACTTCCGTATCTAATAATTCGGTCCAAAGCCAATTCCCTTTTTTAAGAAGTAGTGATTGATCTTTATTTACCGCAACAGAAGTCCCTGCAAAGTGCACCTGCTTTTTGCCCACCTGTAAAAAGCTAAACATATTCATACCTAAATGAACTTTGCTTTTTACAACGTCACGATTCATTTTAAAATCATACACGAATAAATCAGGAGTACTATTATTATCGTTAATATAGATTTCAGGAATTTTTTCGATAGGCATTTGAAACTATTTTTAGTTTAATGTTAAGGATCTAAACAAAATCAGTAGGTCGTAAAAATACACGAACGATATTTGTTTCTCTTTCATTTTAGTATTCCTATATTATGCAAATTACATTTCTATTTCTCTATTGAATTAGCATTACTCTTGTAAACCATTTAGAATTTTCTTGACTTTAGAAAAGTACTTTAAGTAGAGATTTTTAGATATCCATTTCCACCATTTCCGCTCTGGCACCAAAACGGATTGGTAGAATACTGGTTCCTATGCCCTTTGAAATATACATTTTTGGTTCTATGTTTTTGTACCAACCTTTTAAATATTTCCCGCTGCCCTGTGGTTTAAAAGGAGCAAAACCAAAAAGAGTAATTTGACCGCCATGTGTATGACCTGAAAGAACTAGATCTATCTTAAATTCTCCTTTTTCTGCTGTTATTACATCTCTATGTTCTGGACAATGGGACAGGACAATGTTAGTTTTAGTTTGTTTTATTCCCTGAATGGCTTTTAAGAAATCTGAATTGCCTCCTACATAATCATCAATACCAATAATTGATATCTCCCGTTGTTTTAAAGTGATACTTCTATTTTCATTGATTAAAAGTTCGCAATTATTGCGTGAATACATTTCTTTAAGTATTTTCAAATCAACATTTCCCCAATATTCCCAATTGCCAGTTATTGCGTATTTTTTAATTGGTTTATCAATTAATTGAAGAAACTCATTTAGAAGTTCAATTTTCTCTGTGTTCTCAACGGAATCACCGGTTATAAAAATCAAGTCAGGCTTCAGAAAATTTATTTTTTTTGCGATAGAACTATGAAAAGACTTTAGTTGATCAAAATGTAAGTCTGAGATTTGAATAATTTTTATCTTGTTCTTCTCCGATTTTGATATGTCAAAATAATTCCAGTCAATGACATATTTCTCAAACCAAAGAGAATCCAGAAGAACAAGCCCGATTAAAGCCAGAAGACCTCTTTTTAAAAATTTTCTTCTGGATAGTTTATTCATTCCTTATTTTGTTATTGCGCATAAATGTATTAGTTCTTGAAACATTTTTCATAACCTTTTTGGATTTTAAAATTAGCTACCTAATATATTAATGATACCGAATGAGTTTTCTTAAAGATAGATAGACTCCCAAACAGTTTATGCACAGTTACGCTGATGAAAAATTTCTTTGGACTTAATCATAAGGAGTTGTTCTTTCTTTTCGCGACTGGATTGCAAGGTAAAGACGCTATAACTTTTATTGAATAAGATTAAAAGTTATAAACTCCATCAAAATTTCAAATGTTTTAGTCGTGTTGAAATTTTGAAAGGAATGCGATTTCTATTCATTTACGGATATTGAATTGATTGCAAAACTTATTCAGAATTCGCTTTCGCGAAAGCGAACTCTTAGGTTATAAGATTAGATGATATACTTTTAATCACATTTTACCGAAGTGGCAAAAGCTGCTAAGTAAATATTGTCGTTTAAAATTTCCAAAACTGGCTTTTAAAGCAAATATCCTTTTAGAAAAATTAAAATATAGAAAGCTCAGATAGCGTGGTAAACTCTTCTAGAAATTTCATGCCGCGATATGAATTTCCTTTTGAATTTAATTTAGGACTCCACACTGCAATAGCATATTCATTAGGATGGATGGCTATGATACCGCCGCCCACGCCACTTTTCCCTGGTAAACCCACTCTAAAAGCAAAATCGCCAGACTCATCATAAAAGCCACAGGTTTGTAGAAGCGCATTAATTCTTTTATTTTGACTTTTAGTTAATATCTGATTATCATCGTGGGTCGTTTTTCCTTTATTTGATAAAAATAGGAATGCTTCTGAAAGCTGTTTACAACTCAACTCTAGTGAACATAAATCAAAATAAAAATCGAGTACGTCTTCAGGCTCATTATTTATATTTCCCAATGACTTAATGAAATTGCACATCGCGATATTGCGATATCCAACGGACTTCTCTGAAGCTGCAATTTTATTAGAAAAATTTATATCTTGATTTTTACATAGACTTCTAATGAACTTTAATAAATCTTCTTTGGGATCAGTTAAATGACTTAAAAGAATATCAGAAATGACCAATGCTCCCGAGTTGATAAACGGATTCCTAGGTATTCCATTATCATTATCAAGCTGGATTAAAGAGTTGAAACCTGTTCCTGAAGGTTCTAGACCTACACGGGTCCAAATACTTTCACCCAACATCTTATAAGCTAAACAAAGGGAAAAAACTTTAGCAATACTCTGTACGGAAAATTTTTCCTCAAAATCTCCAATTCCAAAATCAAAATTAGAAGAGGTTGAAATGTGGATACCCAACTTATTAGAATCTACGACAGCCAATTCTGGAATATAACAAGCTAATTGACCTCTGTTTTCTAGCTTAATAACCTTTTGGAAAACCTCTTCAATCAACTCCTTATAACTCATTCGCTCTATTTAAATAATTAGTTTGCGCAATAGTAAGGTAGAATAGGTACACTAACGAATTGTTTAGGTCCATTAAGATTACTTTTTATGTTATTTGTATATGACATAGGTCAGCTACAAGTTGTAGAACTTATAAATTTGCTGGTTTTATAAAGTCATAATTAAATTTTCGGTTTGCTAAATAGTTCCTAAGATAATGACGTAAATGAAACATGAATATTTACGATAGGATAAAAAGGAACGGAAACCTCAGAAGATAGGTTAATGCTGTTGGTCAAAAAAAACTTTATAAAGTCCTGAATTTTTTTGACATATTTTTTATTAGAAACAAAACATAATTTTCATACCTATGGATTTAAGAGTATAAAAAGTAGAAGTTAGCTATATAGTTATATAGCGCTTTCTCTAATAAAATGTCAGTCTACGAGCTTTGTAACAGAAGGGAGTAGAGGTTTTGAGGTGAAGGATTAAAAAAATCATCAATCGTTTATAGACTTATAATTTACACCCGTAATTAAAATAATTCATCAGAAAAAATTTTGAGTATTGAACAAAAAGAGACATAGGAAAACTCGCTCTAATTGTTGTGTGTAATAAGCATATGCCATTGCAAAATCCAAACTTATCTTTGACGACTCTTACAGAAGCACTTTAATTAAAAACTAAGTAGATTTCACTTGTTTTTTACCATAGTTATTTGGTGCCATTTCGTTGTTATTCGGAATACTATTTATTCGTTTAGTTTTTTACTAACACCCGCTTTCCATACATAAGCATTACCATCGCTATGCACACTAATTAAGTCCGCCTTACCGTCACCATTTACATCGGCAACACCAACAATATAATGTCCTGTTTTATCTACATTAGCGGTGTCTAAAGTACCATCGAAAGATGCAGTGGTATTAGAAAAATTGCCATTGGAATCGCCTTTAAAAACGTAAGCATTACCATTACTATGCACACTAATCAAATCTGCATTACCATCTCCATTAACATCAGCGACACCAACAATATAATGTCCTGTTCCATCTACATTAGCACTATCTAAAGTTCCATTGAATGAATCGATAGCTCCAGAAAACTTACCATTGGAATCTCCTTTCCACACATAAGCTCTACCATTACTATGTACACTAACTAAGTCTGCTTTTCCATCACCATTGACATCAGCGACACCCACAATATAATGTCCAGTCCCATCTACATTAGCACTATCTAAAGTTCCATTGAATGAATCTACAACTCCAGAAAACTTACCGTTGGAATCTCCTTTCCATACATAAGCTCTACCATTACTATGTACACTAACTAAATCTGCTTTTCCATCACCAGTAACATCAGCAACACCAACAATATAATGTCCAGTTCCATCTACATTGGCGTTGTCTAAAGTACCATCGAAAGATTCGGTAGTATTAGAAAATTTACCATTAGAATCTCCTTTCCATACATAAGCTCTACCATTGCTATGAACGCTAACTAAATCTGCTTTTCTATCTCCAGTAACATCAGCTACACCAACAATATAATGTCCTGTTCCATCTGCGTTTGCAATATCTAAAGTTTTATTGAAAGATTCGGCAGAATTAGAAAACTTGCTACTAGCATCACCTTTCCATACATAAGTACTTCCATTACTATGTACACTTATTAAATCAGATTTTCTATCGCCTGTGACATCTGATACACCTACAATATAGTGCCCAATTCCATCCACATTAGCGTTGTCTAAAGTTCCGTTGAAAGAACTAACGACGCTCCCGAATTTTTCTTTATGTTCAATAGTCATTTCATCCATTCCATAAATGATATGTTGATAACCTGATTCAACGGTTTTCTTAAGACAATCTGAATTATTAAAGAAATTGCATCCACCCATTTCTTCATGCCCAAAATTTAACCAATGTTGTTTGTACCAACCAAGATCTGTGTTTTCCTCTTTCCAAGAAAATGCACGAATAGATTCATTTATATCCTTACTGACTTTATCTCCAGAATGTACAATATATACTTTTAAGTTGTCTCTAGCCGCCGGAGGAAAAGTCACATCCATATCAACTTTCCAACAATATTTATTATTATCAATAGGATTTCTCAGTATGTCTTTTTTGCTATTAATTGGCAGGTATTGTTCAATTTTTCTTTTAATAATTACATTTGGCAAATGGAATAACATATTCGGAAGTTTCGCCAATATAGGATTTGCAGCTACTGGATCATAACCTTGCACAATTAATGGCGTTTTTGAATAGATAGAACTATGTCTCAGACGACTACCAAGTCGAAAAGCAAGTGCACCACCTCTACTTTGTCCTGATAATACTATTAACTCTACATTTGATGGAATAAACTTGGAAGTTAAAAAATTGAAGAAGGCAGTCTCTCTTCGTTTTGTTTCATTTTCAGACCTAAAATAACCTAGTCTTGCATCAAAAGCCAATACAAATAGAGTAGATTCTTTTGGGAATTGTCCAGAATTGATAAGTTTAGAAGCGAGTGATAATGAGTTTAATGTTCTTTTAGCCTCTAAGTTGTTAGTTGATCTAACACCTTGTTTATAGTTGTTTGGTTGTCCTGTAAGTACATTTGTGTAACCATCTCCATAATTTCCTGTAGTAATACCATCACTACTTGTTGGATCATCACTCTGTTGACCTGCAGCTATAAAAACAACTCTTTTAACTTGGTCTCTAGGCGGTTCACTAACTATTGATATATAAGTGTCTTGTCTACCAGTTAAACTAACTCCAGCTTCTACCCAATGATTTAGTTTAGAATGATTGGATCCTGATTTGTTTGTTACTCTCATTACAGTAACTTGCTCTTGAGCAAAACAGTATTGACTAAAAATCAAAAAAATTATAGTAAACATTAATAAAATTCGTTTTGCTTTCATAATTCTTTATTTATTTTAATGGGTTTTACATCCTAAATATTAGTTTTCCTGCTTTTTTTATCAAAAATAGGATTTATTTATAATTGTAATATCTGTCATTTGATCAATGGTATAGTTCATTCGATAATCGGTTCTCCACAATGAATGGCAACGTCAAAAGTATAATGCGTTTAAGGCGTTCCCTCTCATTTGGCTGTTACTTATAATTGGTTTAGATTGATGAAGATATACAATTGAAATGAATAAAGGCCTCGCTAGTAGCAACTTGCTTCGGACGAGATTTTGCGAGCGGAAGGCACAACCTGATGCATTTAATTAGTGATTCTTGCCAGTTGATACTATACGCGAATAGTATGCGATTAAATTATAAGGGTCGAGTTTACAATAATTTTAGGCTACCATGTCGTGTTCCGTATAATAGAATAAATTTTCTAACACTTGAGCGGTTTAAATGAATGTTAAACAAAGACACAGTTTACCAAAACACCTTACCTTAAAAAGGTCTATTTAAATACTGATCATGGAACAGAAAGTAAAAATTAAAGAGGTGGTTTCAATCACCCACGATGTCAAACAGTTCAAAACAGAAAAACCCGCCGGTTATAACTACACACCAGGTCATGCGACAGAGGTTTCTATAAATAAAGAAGGTTGGCAAGACAAAAAAAGACCTTTTACATTTACAAGTCTTCACGACGCAGATCATCTGGAATTTGTTATTAAAATATATCCAGATCACGATGGTGTCACAGAGCAGATGGATGCGTTAGAACCTGGTGACGAATTGATACTAAGGGATACCTGGGGAGCCATTGAATATAATGGTCCCGGTTATATCATTGCCGGCGGTGCTGGAATAACACCTTATATTGCCATGCTGCGCGATTTGAAAAGAAAGGACAAGCTTGAGGGAATGAAACTGCTATTTTCTAATAAGACAGAGAAGGATATTATTTTAAAAGCAGAATTGGATGCCCTTTTAGGAGAACATGCCACCTATGTGATCACAGATCAAAAAGATACCTCTCATAAAAAGGGTCACATAGATCAGGAATTTTTGAAAAAGGAAATTAATGATTTCGATCAAAAGTTCTATGTCTGCGGCCCGCCTAAAATGACTAAGGAAATAGCGGCGATCCTAGAAAATCTAGGAGCTGATCCTAACCAGGTGACACTGGACGATCAGTAAGCTAATAAAGATGTGCTACGTTGCTATACAAGAGACTTTAATGAAGCAAAATCCAGCAATAAAAGCCTGTTAAATTGTCAGCAACATTGATTTAATTCCGCTTTCGCGAAAGCGGAAAATTTCCCACAAAAAAAGCCCAATCCTTGAGATTGGGCTTTTGTATTTATGATAAACTATTCCTATCTTTTTCCCACCATTTCTTCTGGTTTCACCCATTCATCAAATTCCGCTGCTGTGACATAGCCTAAAGCCAGTGCAGATTCCTTAAGGGTCGTTCCTTCCTCATGGGCTTTATTTGCAATTTCGGCCGCTTTATAATAGCCTATTTTAGTGTTTAGAGCCGTTACTAGCATGAGAGAATTATTCAATAAATCTTTTATACGAGCATGGTTAGGCTCGATACCAGCAGCACAATGTTCTTCAAAACTTCTACAGGCATCGCCTATGAGCTGGGCACTTTGCAAGACCGCAGCTGCCATAACTGGTTTGAATACATTAAGCTCGTACTGTCCCTGCATGCCACCCACACTTACCGTCACGTCGTTCCCCATAACCTGAGCACTCACCATAGTTAAGGCCTCACATTGTGTAGGATTTACCTTTCCAGGCATAATGGAGCTTCCAGGTTCATTTGCAGGGATCATAATCTCGCCTATACCACTGCGAGGACCGCTGGCTAGCATTCTTATATCGTTAGCAATCTTATTGAGCGATACCGCAACTTGTTTCAATGCACCATGTGTTCCCACAAGAGCATCGTGAGCGGCAAGCGCTTCAAATTTATTAGGAGCTGTTTTAAAAGGAAGCTCCGTAAATTCTGAAATAAATTCTGCCACCTTCACATCATAACCATCAGGCGTATTCAGTCCAGTTCCCACCGCAGTTCCTCCCAGAGCTAATTCACTTAAATGATCCAGAGTGTTCTCCAGCGCTATGATACCGTGATCTAATTGTGACACATATCCTGAAAATTCCTGTCCTAATGTGAGCGGCGTTGCATCCATAAGGTGCGTGCGTCCTATTTTTACAACATCTTCAAACGCGATGCTTTTTTTATGTAGCGTGTTGCGCAATTGTATGATTCCAGGAATGGTGTTTTCCACCACTTTTTTATAACAAGCAATATGCATTCCCGTGGGAAAAGTATCGTTACTACTTTGTGATTTATTCACATCATCATTGGGCTGGATGGTTTTTTCTCCCTCACCTATTTTATGACCTGCAATCTGGTGCGCGCGGTTAGCAATCACTTCATTGACATTCATATTAGACTGGGTTCCAGAACCCGTTTGCCAGATCACCAGCGGGAATTGATCATCATGTTTTCCCTCTAAGATTTCCTCACAAACCTGAGCAATAAGGTCGCGTTTTTCAGTAGTTAATACGCCTAAATGTTCATTAGTATAAGCTGCCGCTTTTTTCAAATAGGCAAAACCATAGACGATTTCAAGAGGCATGCTTCCCGCAGGTCCTATTTTAAAATTATCCCGAGAACGCTGTGTTTGAGCGCCCCATAATTTATCTGCAGGTACCTCAACCGGTCCCATTGTATCTTTATCTATGCGATATTCCATTTGATTTGATTTTACACAAATATAGCCGTCCACCCATTCTTTTAACAGCCTCACGGTTATAAATTACTCTTAATACGACATTAGATACTGCGCAATAGCGATGTGATTCCTACTATTCAAAACTGGGTATGCGTACTAGTTTATATAAAAGAGAGTTCCATAAAATTTTTAAAATAGGAGAGAGGACACCCTATTAAATAATATAATGGTCGCTATTCACAATTACACATCTTATTTTGTTGATAAAGTTGGCGCAGGTTTTTCTTTTTATCTGCAAAGCCCTTATCTTTGCAATCAATAACACATTATTATGTTTGAATTTGATCAATATTTAGGCTTTTTGGCATTTGCGGGAATTCTTGTTATAGGTTTTTGGCTTATGATTTTCTTGACAGCTTTTGCGATTCCTTATTGGATTACAGGAACATTGCTGGAAAAACGTAAAATGAAGAAGGAAGCTAAGAAGTTAGAACAGGATAAAGAACTGCGAGCTTAAACCTATTTTAATTATATTTTAAAGCATGCCATTTAGGATTTCCTAAGTGGCATTTTTTATGCAGTTTATTTTGAACTTTAATAATCATAGTTCCAATCCGTTAATTTAAAAGATAAGTTCTACTTACAGAATTAGTCGTCTGACTGTTAATGTGCTAAGTTCGTTCCCGCAAAATGAACGGTATGATGATTATTATGTCTAGTCCGCTTTCGCGAAATGAACTTTTCCACGGGATTCAAGATAAAAGAGATCCCGAAACTCTTATCAAAATATTGCAAGAAGGAATTCCGTTTTCTTAAGAAAGATTCCAAATATCTGATACGCAATACAAAAAAAATCGAATTCACATTCTTTCCAAAATCCCAAAAACCTGTTTCGAGCGAAAGTCGAGAAAAGGTAAGTTCCAAACTCGATATAATCTTTAATTTTTCGCCTTTGGGGAAATGCCAGCAGGCAAAGAGTTTTCTGTCGTTTCTAGAACCTCCTAAAAAGTATCACGCTAGAGCGTCAAATCAACCGCCTACACGTTTTACCTTAAACCCCTTTTCTTTTAAAATTTCCATAATCCGCTGGCGGTAATCGCCTTGGATGATGATTTGGTCATTTTTGAAACTTCCTCCTACACCTAGAGTCGTTTTGATATCTTTAGCAAGAATTTTGAAATCTTCGGTAGCGCCAGTATAGCCTGCGATAATTGTATTCACTTTTCCTTTGCGTTTTTCAAACCTACATTCTAGCGGGTCGTCTTGCAACCAGATGTCACTTTTCTCTTCGGGAGTTTCTTCCGGAACCTCGTGCTCTGGAAATAAATTTTTGAGTTGATCACTTAATTCCATAATAAAGTTTTATCGAGCAGTGGGATCTGCTTCTTGATGTTTTCCGGGTTCATCTTGTTTGTAGATATCAAATATGGACTCTGTGCGGTCATATAAGATACTTACTCCCTTTTGCATCAATAAGTTGTTAGGATAGGTGACAAGTTCGCCGTCTGCAGTTCTTAATATGGTATAAAACCCTTTAATATCTTCAATTACTCCTGTTAGTGGCAAATCCTTATCGTGGATTCTAATACGGTCGCCTATCTTATAGGGAAATGAAAAGTAGAGAATGAAACTAGCAGTCACATTACTCAGGATACTCCAGTTTGCAAACAAGGCAACACCTACCACTGCAAATGTGGACCCTAAAACTACCAAAAATCCATCGCGCTCGACAATCCACACTAAAGCGATACTGATTAACGCCATTGTCCATATAATGTAACCTATGTATCTTTTTAAATATTGCTTGCGCAATTTAGAACGTTCAACTTGTTTACTCAACTTCAAGGCACTCCAGGAAACTATTTTATGCATCAAAAAACCCAACAGCAATAATACTCCTGTTAATATAACCTCACGCTGTAAGAAAAAATTTGTCATAAGTCTAAACTATCTCTTAGGACACTATATTTATTGCTGTTCTGTTGCCAGTAAGCCGTTTTTAAAGTTTTTCTGAGTACCGCTGTGGTGGTGGACATTCCCTCTAAACTAGGAAATTCCTCTTTCCAAGAAATGATTTCATATGGAAATTTTTTACCAACGACATAAGTAACTTTTCTACCTCCCTTAAAATCGACCCGATAGCTAAAGGTAGAATCGGTGGTGGCCAGGTTTGCAGTAGCTGCTTGTGCGTTTAACTTTTTATGGGTAAGCCGTAAATATTCTGTAGATGGAATAATATTCATTTTCCCGGTAGGCATTTGCTCTGGACCCAACCGCAATTGCAGCGGAATTTCGTTTTCCAGAATTGCTGCTTCCACTTTTAAGTTTTGATTTCCTTCTCCTTGAAAGTAACTATTCAAGACACCTTCAAAATTATCACCGGTTTTATCAAGTTGCATGTAGGTGTGGCCACACCATTCTTGTATTGAGGTGGCTACTTTTACAGCATTATCTTGAGAAGATAAAGGCAGAAAAGTACTACTCATAATTTTATAAGGATAAATGCCGGTGTAAAAATCTCGGGTTGCATTCAATTTCAACATGGACCTATTGCTGTCCTCGTTTTGATCTGTTTTGATATTTTCGTTAACACTAAATGGTTCAGTTACAAATATCATTACAGCAGTTCCTTCTCTGATCTCTCCATACCGCTCCATCTTTAGATCATAACTGGAAATTTCTGCAACGCCAGAATACCAATAATCCTTGAACTCGTTTGATAAGTTTCTCGATGCAGATCTAGTCGAATCTGGATTGGAACGGTTTTCAATCTCACGCAAACTAGAATCTTGATCCTTATTGCAAGAAACAATGCATGCCGCTAGAAGTAGAATTGTAATTAGGGATCGCATTATTTATATTTTTAACAAAGATAATCATTGCCTCATACCTAGACTCTAAGTCTTTTTTCATTCTCAAGCTTCTTTATATCAATTTAACTATTTGCTGTTAAACATCGTTAATCTTTGAAAGTTACAGGGAGCATAAAGTTAATTTTGGCCTTCAATCAATAATAACTATGAAAAAATTTATTCTATTAGGATTTGTGGCTACTATGCTTCTTGCAAGTTGTGGAGGTACTCAAAATATCCAGAAACAGACCGAAAGAACCGTACGTGGTAATTGGGTTGTAGACAGCGTTACTTACAACGGTAATGGTGAGTTTGCATCAACATTACTTCAGGACGTGTCCGCTAAATGTTTTGAAGGAAGCCAGTGGTACTTTGTAGCAAATAACAATCGTGGAAGCTATTCTATTGAGTCTATAGGCTGTGATACTGGAACTAGAAACTTTGTATGGGTAATACCCGGATCAAAAGACATCATTGAAGGTGACCTTTTATTGAAGCCTACTGGTGATAACTATAAAAGTGATTCTGATGCTGGCTTTAGATTGAATGTTAATAACCTGACTGAAACTAGCATGACTTGGAGTCAGAGTGTTTTGGTGGAAGGTAGAACTGTAAAAGTTAATATGAACTTTAGAAAACTTGCCGAGTAATCAACTCCTTAATTCAATTCAACTAACTAAAAATTAAAATATGAAAACTAAAATTTTAAGTATCGCAACAGCCTTGCTATTAATTGTAAGCTGTCAATCATTACAAAACACAAATAAACAACAACGTGGTACCGCTATAGGTGCTGCAGGTGGAGCAATTCTAGGAGCCATCGTTGGAAATAATGTAGGTGGTGGTGACAATCAAACGGAAGGTGCTATTCTAGGCGCTGTAGTAGGTGGTGTTGCTGGTAACGTGATAGGTCGTAAAATGGATAAGCAGGCTCAAGAAATTTCTCAAGAAATTCCTGGGGCAGAGGTAGAACGTGTGGGCGAAGGAATCGTAGTAACATTTGATGAAGGAAGTGGTGTAAAATTTGCTACAAATCAAGCTTCATTAAACGCATCTTCTCAAGCTACCTTGAATAAGTTAATCAACGTAATGAACAATTATGATGGTACAGAGATTCTTGTTTCTGGTCATACAGATAGCGCTGGTGATGCAGCATATAACTTAGAGCTTTCTAAGAAAAGAGCATTTGCTGTAAGAGATTACTTATCGGCTAAAGGTGTTGCGATGAATCGTATGGCTGTAACTTATGCAGGAGAAACTTCTCCTATTGCTACGAATGATACAGCAGCAGGTAAAGCAAAAAACCGTCGTGTTGAAATAGGTATTGTTGCCGGTGAAGAAATGAGACGTGATGCAGAACAAGAAGTGAAAGGATAATCTAACTTCTTTAAATTATAGCCGCTATGGATCTACCATAGCGGCTTTTTTTGTGAGTTTATTTACACTGTGTTCTGGCTTTACAAACTACTTTAGTGATCCATCAACTAAAACACTTTAAATGGAATACAATTTTTTAAACATCCTTGAAATAATTATAAAGCTCGTCGTGGGTTTAAGCATCCTGAACGTATGGATACTTAATCGTGATAATGCCTCGCCCTGGCGCGCTGGAAACGCCACAACCATGCGTGAGGAATTTGCGGTTTATGGTCTTTCAAAAAGTATGATGGTCATAGTGGGAACCCTTAAATGTGTATTTGCCGTTTTACTTATAATATCGATATTTTATCCCAGCAACTTTTTCCCGAGTATTGAATGGATAGGAGCAGCAGGAATTGCATTAATGATGGCAGTAGCCATATCAATGCACTTTAAAGTCAAAGATCCCCTTAAAAAATCAATACCAGCAGCGACCTTTTTAATACTTTCCTTAATTGTTATCTTGATTTAGACCATTAGCCATAGTTTAAATGCTATAATAGCATTCAAAACCATAAAAATAAATGCGGGTGAGGATTCATAAACAGAATCTTTGACCCGCATTCTTACTATAAAGCCCATAAGCATTAATAGCGATAAACCAGTTGCTGAAATAGCCGCGAGTATAAAAGAAAACTTAAAGAGCAATAAGCCCACAGCGCCCACTAATTGTAGTACACCCGTCAATTGTCGTTGTAGTTTGGTAAGGCCAAATCTTGTGAACTCAGTACGCATGTGAGGTGTAAATAAACAGGTGGTTCCAAAGAAAAGGAATGCAATACTGCTTAGATAAATTAAAATATATAAGGTGTTCATAAGAGCCAGTTGAAATATTCCGCTTTCGCGAAAGCGGAAACGGGATAAACTTAATGCAAAAACGTCAGTATTGGGCTAATGACTACAGCTTTAACGGCAGCTTAACCGATTTCCATGTATGCACAATTATATTTGCGTTATAAATCAATTACTACATATGTCTACTAAAATAAAAGCGTACGGAACACAAGATCCCAAATCAGATCTTAAGGAAATGACGATCGAAAGACGGGAGTTGAAGGATACTGATGTGAAGATCGATATCCTTTATTGTGGAGTGTGTCATAGCGATATTCATTCTGCCAGAAACGATTGGGGAAATGCAAAATATCCCATCGTTCCAGGTCATGAAATCATAGGAAAGGTATCTGAAGTAGGTTCCAAAGTATCTAAATTTTCAAAAGGTCAACTAGTAGGAGTGGGCTGCATGGTTGATTCTTGTCTTACTTGCAGTGCTTGTGAGGAAGATCTAGAGCAATTTTGTGAAAGTGGGATGGTAGGAACTTATAATGGAAAGGATAAACATTCTGGCGGCCATACCTTTGGAGGTTATTCTACAAGTGTTGTAGTTACAGAGCATTTTGTTCTCACCATTCCAGAAAACCTTGATGTTAAAGCAGTAGCACCTTTATTATGTGCAGGGATTACTACGTTTTCTCCATTAAATCACTGGAAAATTAAAAAAGGAGATAAAGTAGGTGTTGTAGGTTTAGGTGGTTTAGGTCATATGGGAATTAAATTTGCAGCCGCAATGGGTGCAGAAACTATTATGATAACTACTTCTCCAGAAAAAGCGTCAGATGCTAAGCGATTGGGTGCAAATGGTGTCTTGGTATCTAAGGATAGCGATGCCATGAACGAGCATAAAGGAACATTTGACTTCATTTTAAATACGGTTCCCGTAAAACATGATGTCAATCCTTATTTACAATTGTTGAAGAGAGATTCTACTATGGTAATGGTAGGTGCTATAGAACCTTTAGAGCCTATGAATGGTGGTAACTTAATCATAGGGAGAAAGAGTATTGCAGGATCTTTGATAGGAGGTATCAAAGAAACGCAAGAGATGTTAGACTTTTGCGGTAAGCATAATATTGTGTCTGACGTTGAAATGATTGATATGAACGAAATTAACACAGCATTTGATAGAGTGACAGATAATGATGTGAAGTACCGTTTCGTTATTGACATGGCATCTCTTAAAAATTAAGAATAATTATTATAACAAATTTTATTTAAGTCGGGCAATGGTAATCACTATCATTGCCCGATTTTACACAAGATCACGTATGAAATATATTTTAGGAGCTTTACTGCTCAGCGGGTTTGCTAGCATAGCGCAATCTGACAAATTTGGTGGGTTTAAAGATTATTACCCCATTGCCGTTCGTCCAGAGTTTTCTGTTGGCGTAGGAAACAACCAGTATGAACAAATCTTAATTGAAGCAAAGCCAGCCGTTTACTATGGCATTTATAACAACTTGAGAGAAGCATTAAATAAGGATACTATTTCTAATGGCGATGCAGTTTACATAACATTTCAGCCAGAATTTAGAATTTATAATGAAGAATCAAATCCAGTAAAAACACCTTCCTATAAGGTGTTATTAGGATGGCAAAAAATATTCAAAACTAACGCCGACAATTTTTTAACTGCAGCTATAGAATCTGGTCATTACAGCAATGGTCAATCAAACAGTGCTTTCAGTCAAGAATTTGAAGACGCATCAGATGAAAGTGTGGCGCTTTATGAAACATTCACAGACGACACAGACCTTGCTGCTTTATTGAATAGGTCTTCTGGTAACTTTTCTGTGAACTTAACTAGATTCTCACTTAATTATAGACTTAATACGTTTGATAAAGATAATGTTCCCGAAAAAATCCATTCCATTACTGCAACATATCAATTGTATCACGATAAATTTCTAGGTGTCGCAGATTTTGGAGGGTATAACCCAGAAGATATCAATATCTACGGTAGAAATAGAGTAGAGGTAGGATATGAATTTACAGGCAGATACAAAAAGTTCAGGTATACCTTGAGCGAGCAGGCATTGTATCATTTTGGCTCCCATCCATCTGCAAATCCTTTTAGATCTGAAACTAAGGCGATTGTTTATCCATGGGATAGGGACTTAGGATTTGTATTGCAGTTGAGTATAGGACGAGATGACTACAACTATAGATTTGTGGATAGTTTTACACGATTGTCCTTAGGAATAACCTGGGACTGGTTTACCCCTTTTGTAATAAAACCTACTAAGACCCAAAAGGTGGATCCCGACAAAGGTCTTAAGATCTTGAATTAAAAAATCCCTGAACATAAATATGTTCAGGGATTTCTGTATTTAGCAGGGTTGATATTAATTAATTTCTCGAGGAAATTTCATAGTGATTTTGGTTCCTACACCTAGCTCAGACTCGATGTCAATCGTGGCGTGTAATTCATCCAGTAATCTTTTAGTCGTGGCTAGTCCTATTCCAGTACCTCTTTTACCGTTGCGATCTGCTTCATCTGCAGTGAAGAATAATTTGAATACTTTATCAATTTTATCAGGGGCAATACCTCTCCCGTTGTCTTCTACGGTAAGCGTGTAGCAATCTTTTGATTGATTTAAATCTATGTGAATGGTGGTGGGGTCTTTATCTCCATACTTGATACTATTAGAAACGAGGTTCAACAAGATCTGGTGTAAGGCAGAATTACTGGTGCGCATCACAACGTCCATTTCTGGTGCATAGGTAACTAAAGTATGCTCATCAGTTACAGTCATCGCTACGATATCTTCCACAAGATCTACATAGCTAATTTCTTCAAACTCCTCGCTGGCAAGTTCATCACTTTTATAAAACGTCAACATACCATCAATATAGCGGCTCAATGTGCTACCGGCATCTCGCAGGTATTGAAGATATTTCATGGAGCGCTCACTAATCTTTTCAGCGTTTTCTTTCTGAAGTAAATCTGCAATCATCAAAATATTTGACAAGGGAGCTTTCAGATCATGAGAAACAATTCCCGCAAAATCTTTAAGTTCTTCATTCCGTTCCTCGAGCTCTTTTTTTGTGCGCAACAACTCAACATTTTGCTGACGCTCTTCAAACAATAGCATCACATGCTTTGCCATGCTCTTTAAAGACCTTAATTGCAAATCTGTAAGCTCTCTAGGTTTCGTATCAAATACGCATAGAGATCCTAACTTATATCCGTTTTTATCAATTAGAGGAACACCAGCATAAAAAACAATGTTTGCTTCGTCTAATAAAGGGTTACCAATAAAACGCTCGTCTTTAGTGGCGTCCGGTACAATAGTAACTTCATCATCGCTGGAAATGGTGTGGGAACAAAAAGAAATCTCACGTGGGGATTCCTTCATATCAATACCATAACTGGACTTAAGAAAAGTTCTATTTTTATCGACTAAGTTAATGATGGAAATTGGAACATTGCAAATGGTGGCCACGATGTCTGTAATACTGTCATAGTTGTCTTCAGGCATCGTATCAAGCAAGTCATATTTTTCAAGTGCTTGCAAGCGCTTCTTCTCGTCGGTCGGAATAGGTGCAACAATCATAGATTTTATTAAGTAACAAATTAATGACTTTCTTTGATGATATCAAATATCATTTTAATAGTAAGTCTAAAAAGAACATTGGTGTAAAGGAAAACCGTGCCATGATTTTCTAAGCATTTCTCGCTGCCATATTAGTGCAATCAAAATGGCAAAGGGCTCATTGAGTTAAAGGATTTGGCAAAAGCATGGCATTACTAGTAATCTTTAGCCAATTGATCTTTTCTAAACGCTTTCAGCTATTCTTTCCTCTTATAATTGTATCAAATTAAATCAATGAATCTCTTTTTCACACGCATTTTATTTGTGTTGGTTCTGGTCTGCACTACAGGTTGTGAAAACTCAGATGAAATCAAAGTACCACAGTCCGTAGAAGCAACTTTTCTAGCTCAATATCCTGGTGACAATAATCCAGACTGGGAGAAAAGTGCACAAGGGAATTGGGAAGTCCATTTCAATATTGCTGGTGAGAAATATAGCGCAGATTTCCAACCAAATGGTTTATGGATAGCAACACAAAACAGCATTACAAAAACGGAATTGCCAGAGCTGGTAAAACAAGCTATTGATAAGAATTATAGTACTGAAAAAATAACCAAAATCCATCGTGTTATCCATCACAGTAAAGGAGTGTTTTATTATGTAGAATTCAAAAGCAATGAAAAAAGCTACAATGTAGAATTTATAGAGGATGGAACTACTTTTTAAGCAGAATGTCAAAATTCTCTATACGGTGATGCTCAAGTAAAAAAACATAAATGAAAGAAGTCATCGTAAATATTTACGATAAAAAAAGCGGCCACCGGCCGCTTTTTTATGTTAACAGCTTTTCTTTAGGAATGCGGATGGTAAGAGCAGTTCCTTCCGTTGCAGTAGACTCAAATGTAATGTCCCCACCGTGAAATCGTGCAACCATCTGAGCGATGTAAGTTCCCAGTCCTGTGCCTCGATCTTTCCCAGAAGTAGTATATTTCTCAAAGAAATTTTTCTGAATTTCTATAGGTATCATGCCAGCATTAGAAATACGTATTTTGAAATCGCTACCATCCATAATAAGGATGTCGATCGTACCGTTTTCTGGAGAGGCATCAATCGCATTTCCTATCAAATTTTGAAATAAGTGCTCTAGATAGAATTGATCACCATTAATGAATAGCTCATCACTTCCAGGCTCGATCTCCTCATCGTTGCAAAACATATTGATCTCTACCTTTTTTTCATCAATGAGATTCATAAAATCCTTAGTAACACTAGCTAAGGAGCTTATTACATCAAATAATACATATTGAGGAAGGTATTCACCACGCTCCATCTTGGCAAAATCACGTGCAGATGCAAGCAGGTGTAATGTATCTTTTCCCACGCGCTTTATCGTTTCAACCCATTTACGCTGGTTGTCATCTATTTGCGTTTTAGATAAAATATCTGCAACAGAAACTATGGAACTCAGTCTGTTGCGCAAATCATGCTCTGCAAGCCGATTAGCGATATCCTGAGTTTCAAGTTTGCGTTCTAATATTTGGACGGTAGTTTCCAGTCGTACAAAAGTGTCTTCAAGTTCCTCCGCTCGAACTACCAGTGTCATTTTACTTTTATCACCGGTGTTTGCATCTTTTAGAAATGCAGCATTTGCGAGTATTTCAAACTTTTCCTTTTCTTTATTCTGTACAGTCCATCGTCCTTGGAGTTCAAACTCTTTTTCCATGAATTCATGATGATATTTCATCAATTCCTCCTTAGACTCTTCAGGAACCATGGCTGTAAATTTTTTACCTATCAGTTCTTCGCGCGTATATCCATAAATATCACAATAGGTAGCATTTACATCCGTAAAATAGCCTTCCATATTAGTGATGCAAATACCGATAGGCATGTGCTGAAAGAGATTAAAGGAAACGGCTTTTTTATCCTCAAAAATACTTTTGATGGAATGTAGATGGTTCTTTATATTTTTTTCTCGAGAGACATTCATAGTGTTGGTTGCTTAACAAAAAACAATAAATACGACACAAATCTACGAATAATCGTACATTTCTGAAACACCCGATATTATTAAAGTAATCGTGATTTTTAGGTGCTATGTTGGTGAGAGTAGGGGTTTCGCTTTAGCGAAAGCTAACTTTCACTCCATTTCATCAATAATGTTTCTAGACTTATAATGGCATCAAATTAAGATAGCTAGCCATTTTTAAGTAAGTGAAATCAGAGGTGTTCCTGATTTAAAATTAGTTGACAAGACTTAAGATCACTATCAATTTTATTGATGCATTTTAATCTATATCCTGCAGTATTACTCTAGTTTTGCATCCTTTTAAAACAGCTTCTTTCAGCCTTTAAGATTATAATTTGATGAGCATTTCTCGCAACACTTGGTTATTAGTTATTGCATTTTTTAGTGTGTATGTATTCTGGGGCAGCACTTATTTATGGAATAAGATGGCGGTTACAGAATTGCCTCCTTTTTTTCTAGCCTCGATCAGGTTTACTTCTGCTGGGATTTTGATTTTTACCATCGCAAAGTTCTTGAAGTTTGACCTTGCTATCACTAGAAAGCAGTTTTTGAACTGTATTCTGGCGGGATTTTTATTTCTCGCTTATGGTAATGGAATGTTTGTATGGGCCCTTAAGTGGGTGGATACTGGTTTTGCTTCTTTACTAGCGGCAATGCAACCCTTGATTATTTTATTGATGATGCGCGCTATTCATGGCAAAGCGTTGCAATGGAAATCAATGGTAGGTGTTGGACTGGGATTAATAGGAATGTATTTTTTGATAGGTCAGAATTCCATCATTGAAAAACCAGGGATGTTGATAGGAATAGGCATGATTTTTACGTGTATGATCAGCTGGTGTAGTGGAAGTTTATTTGTTGCCAAAGCAGACCTGCCTAAGAATTTCTTTGTAGCCGCAGCTTACCAGATGATAACAGCGGGAATTACACTTATGATGGCAAGCTTTCTATTTCAAGAAGATTGGAAATCACCAGTAGAATGGTCGCCCTCCACATTTGTAGCAATGATCTGCTTGATCCTTTTCGGCAGTATAGCGGCTTTTACTTCTTTTAATTATTTACTGAAGAAAGTCTCTCCAGAAAAAGTGAGCACCTCCACATTTGTGAATCCGCTAATTGCTATTTTATTGGGTTGGTATTTCCTGGATGAAAACCTAACCATGCAATCTGGTATCGCCGCATTGCTTCTTCTTACGGGCGTTTATTTTATCAATAGCCGCAAGCGAACTCCAGATGAACCTGTATCTCGCAAACGTACTTAATTAGTTTTTCGAGGATAATAGCTTTGACTTTATTAATGGCAGGAGATCCTTAATATAACGAATCGTGATTTTCTGCGGACAATTTGAGCTGGCTTCAATTAAATTATTTGCATAATGTAGAGAAAGTTCGCTTTCGCGAAAGCGAACTTATTTTCATTTTACAGCACAAAAAAAAGCTCGAAACTTTTGATAGTTTCGAGCCTTCTGTATAGAAATATTTTGGTACTAATCCATACCGCCTAATCTTGTAGGAGATCTAGGTGTAGGCCATACTCTAGGCTCCCCAGTTCTATTGTCTATAGGTAAAACAGCCTTCTCACGAGATGTAGTTTCAGGATCCTCACTTGCTTTATAGGCAAGAATCGCAGTTAGTATCGCATTGCTTCTTACATCATCAAAAACGATTTTATCATAGGTATCCCGGTTGGTATGCCAGGTATAATTCCAGTAATCCCAACTGATGGAACTCAAGCTGAAGGCTGGTGCTCCCGCTGCTTGAAAGGAAGCATAATCAGAACCACCGGACGCAGGTGCTCCAGGAAAGGAAGTTTCAATATGTTTAGTGATATCATTAGGAACAGCATTTAACCAGCGGCCCAGATAGTCATAAGACTGTAAAAATCCACCTCCAGATAAATTAACAACTCTACCGGTACCATTATCTTGATTGAAAGAAGCTTGAATGTTTTTAACGATTTCAGGATTATCCTCAACATATGCTCTGGAACCATTTAGTCCCTGCTCTTCACTTCCCCATAAACCAATTATAATGGTGCGTTTAGGGTTGGGATAATGTTTTTTGAGCAATCTAGCCGCTTCCATCATAGTTATAGAACCTGTACCATTATCAGTGGCGCCTGTACCGCCATCCCATGAATCAAAGTGAGCTGAAAGTACCACATACTCATCAGGCTTTTCAGTTCCAGGAATAGTTGCAATCGTATTAAAAGTAGGAACTTTTCCTAGTTCTTTAGATTCTGCGACTAGATGCACTACCGGCTTATTACCAGATTGTGCCAGTCTATAAAGCATACCATAATCTTCTAGTTCAAGGTCGATTTCAGCAATTTTTTTAGTTCCTGCACCAAATATTTTATTCACACCAAAACCTCTTGACCAGTTAGATGATAAAATAGCTGCTGCTCCAGCCTGTTCAAGAATACTGTCAAGGTCTCTGGAACTGATTCCCATATTTGAAAAGTTATCGCGGAATTCTTTTGACATGGCATTGCGATCTTCCTTCATTTTAGCTAATGATTCTGGAGTCGCAAACTCTTCCCAGTTCTCATCTGGACGGCCAGTAGGCTGTGGCATTGAAGTAAGGACAATTTTACCTTTTACCGTTTTAAGCCATGATTGGAATTCGCTAGCATTTTTCACTGTAGGTAAAGCAACTACCTCACCACGTACTCCTTTTTTAGAAGTTGAAGGACTCCATGCCAGCTGCGTTCCCTGCAGGCTTTGTACTCTAGGCTCTAGCATATCAATGTGGGTAATACCACGATCCCAGCCGCGCCATTCGCCATATTTTTCTGATTTGGCGTCAATCCCCCAATCATTAAATTTTGCAATCGCCCAGTCGCCAGCAGATTTCATCTGCGGTGATCCTACTAATCTAGGACCGACTACATCCATTAACTCATGAGCCAGATTTTCTAGCTGAGAGTTTTCTGTGCCATCCTTAACCATCGCTTCAACGACGGGATCTTTTGATTGTGCTAACAACATCGCGCTAGACAACAACAAACTGGATAATAAAATAGTTGTTTTGTTCATAGTTATAGTTTAATCGATTAAGATATGACAATGTGGTGAAATAGAATCTAGGTTTCAAGACATTTAATTCCATCTATGTCAAATTGAGCCACTCTATAAAATACTAATACAATGAAAAAAAGGATTTATCGTTCAAATAATTTTCAAAACACATTGAAAATGTGAACGTTGTAATCAACTAAAACATATTACTAGACTCAATTTTTTGTAGGAATCAATTTTAGATCATTAATATGACACTCTTGGGGTTTATTATAGGAGTAAATCATGTAAAAAACATTAAATAAATAGCCCTATTATTCTAGTTTATAGGGGTTCATGTAAAATATTTTTAAATTTATCATCTTGCAATCCCTTTAAAACAGTGAGTTTTTGAAATGACAGGATTTTTATTTTAAGAATAAATAAAAATTTAGCATTTTTTCATAATAAAGTAAGCATCTTTGCAACATAATTATTTTAAATAAATTACAATGAGTACAGGAACAGTAAAATTTTTCAATGAAACTAAAGGTTTCGGATTCATCACTGAAGAAGGTGTTGATAAGGACCACTTCGTACATATCTCAGGATTGATCGATGAAATTCGCGAAGGCGATGAAGTATCTTTTGATCTTAAAGAAGGAAACAAAGGATTGAACGCAGTAAACGTAAAAGTACTTTAATTAGACTTTAACCTTATTGTCATCCGGTTTTCTTTCAGAATTCAGGAATTGAAATTAAAAACCCATCGCATTGCGATGGGTTTTTTGCTTGGTATATATTTGAGTAGAAGGTTTTACCACTTGTTAGTTGGTAACCATTCTGCGTCTAATTAAAAGATCTGCAATACAAAACCCTATGATTTCTAGAATAAAACAAAATATTGATAGATTTTTCAATAGTCAGATTTTACACAACGTGCAACTTCTCCAGCCTTTCCAACCAAAAATAACCAACACAAAGATTTATAAAGTTCTTTTACTTTGTTTGTTTGTAATTCCCCTGCAGAGTTGCAATAGTCAAACAAAGGAGACCGCGACCAGTGAAAGTAATTCTTACATTTTCAAAACTGGTGATCGCAACGGGATAGGGAAGTGGTATTTAGGAAGGGAAATTGCCCACGTTATGGGATTCCAGGGAATGGAATGGCTCAACCGACCAGAACGGGAACAAGAAGAAAAGGTTTCTAAATTATTGGAAAATATGAACATCTTAAATACAGATGTTATTGCAGATATAGGTGCGGGTTCTGGTTTTCACACTTTTAGAATGGCATCCATGGCAAATAATGGTCTTATATATGCCGTTGATATTCAGAAGGAGATGCTGGCGGAAATGAATCGTCAGAAATCACTTAAGAAGATCAATAATGTCAAAACTATTCAAGGTACAGAGCAAAGTGTCAATTTGCCAGAAAACAGTATAGATAAAGTGCTGATGGTAGATGTATATCATGAGTTCAATTACCCGCTGGAGATGATGCTGTCCATTAAACAATCTTTACGTCGTGATGGCAAAGTTTACTTAATTGAATATCGCGGTGAAGATGCCAGCATTCCTATAAAGACAATCCATAAAATGACCGAAGCTCAATCTGTGAAAGAAATGGAAGCTGCAGGTTTTAAATTGTTGGAAAACATTGACAATCTACCGTGGCAGCATTGTATGATTTTTGGCATCAAATAATAGCTCATGAGACTCTCTGGATCAATCTTTTAATTCTAGATAATGCGCAATTTAGTTTTAAACACAAGTCTCGAAAGTCTCCAGTAGAAAGCAATTTAATTGTACCAATTTCCTTGATGATAAGAAGAAATTTGAATCATTGAAACTCTAAGACTTACGCAGGTATTTGAAATCTGCCAACTAAAGTTTTGGATGAGAGGATTTCTTATATTTGGGTAAATCTGATGCATTCATGAAAAACCTAGCTTACCTCGCGATCTTTGCTATACTTGCTACTTCTTGTAAAAGCGACACCTCCACAGATCCTGCACCGTTTCCTAAAGTGGATAGAACCGTGGTTTTTGATGGGATTTCAGACTCTACTCTACCAGGTGATAATTTTTATGATCATGTCAATAAGACCTGGTATGAAAATACGCCTATCGCAGACGATCAAGTAGGCGTAGGAGCCTACCGGTTTTTAAATATTCCCCAACAAGAATTGTTGCGCAAAATATTAGAAGAGGTTTCCCAGAACGAAAACGCTCAAGGCACAATAGAGCAACAAGTGGGAGATTTTTATGCTTCTGGAATGGATACGTTGAAAATTGATGAGCGAGGCATATCGCCCATAAAACCTATTCTCGCAAGAATTGGTGCGGTAAATGATATCAAATCCATGATGGTATTTGTTGCAGATCAGATCAAAACGGGTGATTATTCTATAGCGGCTCCTTATATTTCTCCAGATCAGAAAAACAGCACTATCAATATCCTTCATTTTGGACAATCGGGACTTGGTTTGCCTGACCGTGATTATTATTTCGCTACAGATTCTTCGACAATAGCTGTCCAGGAAGCTTATAAGAAGTATTTGACCACTCTATTTGAACTGGTTGATGAGGATAACGCTTTCGCGAAAGCAAAAACGGTTTATGATATAGAAAAACAACTGGCCCAGTCACACAAGACAAGAGTCGAACGACGAAATGTCACCAAAAATTACAACATGCTAGCGGTTTCAAGCCTGAACAAGTCGCAACAAAATTTAGGGTGGAAAACCATGCTTTCCAATCTAGGAGCAACTACAGACTCCGTTGACGTATCTCAACCTGGATATTATAAAAAATTGAATGCGATGCTAATGACTGTCCCTTTGAAGGACTGGAAATTATATTTAATGGCAAACTCGATTAGTACACACAGCAATTTGTTGAGCACTCCATTTCAGGACGCTTCTTTTGCTTATTCTAAGGTTTTATCGGGTCAAGGTGAACAACAACCACGCTCTAAAGTCATGACTAACCGGGTGGACGACCAGCTAGGATTTGCTTTAGGACAGTTATACGTAAAGCGTTATTTTAAAGAAGATGCTAAAAAAAGAGCATTAGACCTGGTCAATAACTTTCAAAAAACGCTTGAAAAACGCATAAATAATTTGGAATGGATGAGCGACAGTACAAAGGTTAAAGCGGTTGAAAAGCTATACGCCATCAATAAAAAAATAGGATACCCAGACGTGTGGAGGGTTTATGATGCAGACATTAAGAGAGAAGCGTTCTTTGAAAATGTAGTAGCATTAAGACAAAACGATTATGATTATGAACTCGCAAAATTAGGGAAGGCTCCCAATAAGGACGAATGGTTTACCACACCTTCAACGGTAACGGCTTATTATAATCCGTCTGCTAATGAGATTGTATTTCCCGCTGGAATTTTGCAAGCGCCATACTTTGATTTGTATGCAGATGATGCTGTGAATTATGGTGGTATAGGAATGGTGATAGGCCATGAATTTACCCACGCATTTGATGATCAAGGCGCCCAGTTTGATAAGGATGGAAATGTTTCCAACTGGTGGACCAAGGAGGATTATACAAAGTTCCAGGCAAAGACCCAACAGATTATAGATCAGTATAGCAACTTTACCGTGCTGGACGACCTCCATTTGAATGGAGCACTAACCGTGGGTGAAAACACCGCAGACAATGGTGGAATCGCCATCGCTTACGATGCTTTTCAAATGACGGAGCAGGGTAAAGGGTCTGAAAAAATAGGAGGTTATACACCAGAGCAGCGGTTCTTTTTATCTGTTGCTCGCATATGGCGTGTAAAAATGCGGGATGAATTCCTCAGAAACTATGTGACTACAGATCCTCATTCACCACCTACCTGGCGCGTTAATGGGCCATTAATGAATTTCACACCTTTTTACGAGGCGTTTGATGTGAAGGAAGGTCAAGCCAACTTTAAACCAGAAGCAGACCGGATCCGGATTTGGTAATTTGTTCCTTCAAAGAATTAAGCTTATTCTATTTTTTGGAAGTCAAATAGATTAGAAAATTTAGAACCATCAACATGAAATGATTTCTCGTTGTAATTTTATTTCTAAAGAACGGTGTGTTTAAGTCCTAACAGTTATTAACGAATGATCATTATTAAATGTTATCCTTATTCCGAATAGGGAACACGTTACCAACCTATGGCCAGCAATAAGTTTTTGGTAAGAGTAAAGGAACCTGAGAATTGAAAGCCAGCATATAGTATTATAAATTTCAAGCAGATTTTTTTTGAAATCTATAGTGTCGATTTTACCCTCGAGTTACTTAATATTTTATGTGATATTTTTGAAAATCTTTTGGTTCTGTGGTTCTATGAATAACATTTCTCTTTAAAATCTATTGGTTCTATAATAAGCATCAGATTGCTTCTAATGCAACGTTTTGAGGTATTAATCAGCAGTCAATTAAAGAACGAAACAGCTGAAATATTCAAAATTTTGTAAACCATACAAAATGGATATTCCTTCAGGATTCTGTAGCAATATCCATGAGTCATGTCAAACATTTCTTAACATTTGCAGCGTTACATTTAAGTTGGTTAACTTCTATTTAGTACCGTAAAACGCAAAAAAATCTAGAAAGCAATTAATGACTAATATTCATTTTGAGCAACTCTGATTTTAAGAAAAAGCGTTTTACCATTCAATAGCAATTATGAAAACAACTCCGACTTCCTATTCTATATTAGATCTTGCTTTAGTATCTCAAGGTCAAACGCTCAAACAGACTTATGACGGCGCTTTAGAATTGGCTCAAAATGCTGAAGCTTTAGGGTATACGCGCTACTGGCTGGCAGAACATCACAATGCGCCAAATATAGGAAGTAGTGCGACATCAATTTTGATAGGTTATCTCGCTCAAGGAACTAAAACCCTGCGTATAGGTTCCGGTGGGATTATGTTGCCTAATCATTCTCCACTTATTGTTGCAGAGCAATTCGGCACGCTTGCTTCATTATATCCTAACCGCATTGATTTAGGCTTAGGAAGGGCACCGGGAACAGACCGGGAAACTGCTCAAGCAATACGATCTGATTTTATGCAGGCTGCGCAGTCCTTTCCAAATGAATTGGATAAAATTGAAACTTATTTCTCAAAGGAAAACGCTAGTTCTAGAGTTCGCGCGACCGTTGCAGAAGGTGTGGATGTTCCCATTTATATTTTGGGATCCAGCACAGATAGTGCGCACCTAGCCGCAAAAAAAGGGTTGCCTTACGCTTTTGCAAGCCATTTTGCTACTACTCATTTATGGGATGCCATAACTATTTATCGCAATGAGTTCCAGCCATCTGATGTTTTGGATAAGCCCTACGTAATGGCAGGCGTAAATATCATTATTGCTGATACGGATGAAGAAGCAGAAAATATTTCAACCTCATTAATTCGCATGATCGTCGGAATTTTTACGGGTAAGCGCGATTACGTGCAGCCGCCCATTCCCATGAATGATGAGCTTAAGGAAATTCTCCAGCATCCACAAATTCACCAGATGCTCAAATACTCTTTTATAGGTAGTAAAGCTAGCGTTAAGGCTCAAGTGAAAGAATTTATGGAGCAGACAAATGCAGATGAATTGATTGCTGTGACTAATATTTATGATGTAAAAGACAGGGTCAAATCCTATAAATTATTTGCTGAAATCATGAAGGAATTAGAACAAGAAAGCTAATATTTTAGAAGCAGTACTATTTCTATTTTCGCAAGATGATTTTTTTAGAGTTCGCTTTCGCGAAAGCGGTCTTTTATTCAAAATAGCTGATTAAAGAACTCTGAGATTAATTTTAATCCATCACTACGGACAATATTTCCCACACGTTATTTGCAACAATCCTGTGACCTTCCGCAGTGGGATGAATGCCATCACTTTGATTCAAGGCTGCAATACCACCCACATCCTTTAATATAAATGGAATGAAAGCCAGGTCATTCTCAGCAGCTAAATCTGAAAAAATGGATTTGAATTCTGTTGTGTATTCTTGTCCCATATTGGGCGGTAGCTGCATTCCAGCGATAATTATCTGCGTGTCTGGACTTTTAGCATTTACAGCATCAATGATCGCCTGTAGATTTAATCTCGTTTCAGATAGAGGTACACCTCGCAAACCATCGTTAGCTCCTAACTCAAGCACAAAAATATCAATCTCTTGATTTAAAATCCAGTCGATTCTGCTTTTACCACCAGCACTCGTTTCACCACTCAAACCTGAATTGATAATCTCGTAATCTAATCCTAGAGAGTCAATTTTAGTTTGAATCAATCCAGGAAAAGCATCGTTAGTGTCATCAAGCCCGTATCCAGCGGTAATGCTGTCCCCAAAAAATAAAATCGTTTTTTTTGGGGTAATAGTGTCACTATCATTTTCAGAAGTTGTCGCGGTCGGTGTATTTTGATTTGCATCTGCTTTAGATTCCTTACCGCAACAAATCAGAGAAATTGCGACTATGAAATAACAAAAGTTTAAGAGGTTACGTTGATTGGAAATGCCTCTGTTTAAAAGCGTTTGCATAGTTTTAGACTCGAGCATAGGTTCAAATAATAATTTCAAATTATAGATGTCAAAGATATTAAAGATTAACGGTTTAGGAAAAACATATAACAGTGGTTCCCGCCAATTGACAGTTTTACAAAATATTTCATTTGATGTAGAAAAAGGGCAAACTTTTTCTATTGTAGGTCCATCTGGAAGTGGCAAAACAACATTATTAGGATTGTGTGCTGGTTTAGATCAACCTAATGCGGGAACAGTTGAGTTGTGCGGTTATGACTTACAAACATTAAACGAGGATGAACGAGCGGAATTGCGCAATAAAGAAGTAGGATTTATATTTCAAAATTTCCAATTACTGCCAACTCTTACAGCACTGGAAAATGTAAGTGTGCCTTTAGAATTACAATCGGCGCAGGATGCTTCATCAAGGGCTCGAAAGTTATTGGAAAAAGTAGGACTAGGCGATCGCATTCATCATTATCCATCACAATTATCAGGCGGAGAGCAGCAACGTGTGGCACTAGCGAGAGCATTCTCTAACCGACCCTCCATATTATTTGCAGATGAACCTACTGGCAATCTGGACGAGGAAACCGGTGAGAAAGTGATAGAACTACTTTTTGAACTCAATAAAGATGCAGGAACGACACTTGTAATTATCTCACACGATCTTGATCTTGCTGCACGCACACAGCAAATTTTGAGATTGAAGGGTGGTCAGATATTGACTAATGAAACGACAGCAACATTTTGAGTTCATCTAAACTAACATCGACTGTAAATACTCCCTGGTTATTCAAAATGGCATGGCGGGATGCAAAAGCAAGTAGGGTACGACTGCTGCTTTTTATGGCATCGATCATTCTTGGAATAGCGGCCGTAGTTTCTATACAATTATTCAGTCAAAACCTGACAGATAACATACAGCGTCAATCTAAATCATTAATGGGGGCTGATTTTATAATTGATAGCGACCAGATTCCAAACGAAAGAGCACAAGCAATTATAGACTCTCTCCAGCCAGATGCTTTAGAGGTGAAGTTCGTTTCAATGATTGCCTTTCCTAAAAACAATGGGACAAAGCTAGTGAGCGTGCGAGCTTTAGAAGGTAGTTTTCCTTTTTATGGAACGATTGAAACGCTGCCAGAAACTGCGGGATCAAATTACCAAAAGACTGGCGGTGTTCTAGTAGATGCCACGTTAATGTTGCAGTACAACATCGTTCCTGGAGATTCCATTAAGATAGGAGAGTTAACCATGCCTATTACTGGTTCTCTAAAAGGAATTCCAGGAAGTACGGGAATTTCCTCATCAATTGCGCCTACAGTTGTAATGCCGTATCGGTTTGTTGAAGCTACAAAATTGTTACAATTTGGAAGTCGTAAGGAATACCAGTTTTACTACAATCAACCCACAGCAGATCTCGCGGCATTGGAAGAAAACGTTGAACCAATGCTGGATGTACAGAATGCGGACCTTGATACTCATACCAGCACCAGCGAGCGTTTAGGAAGACGCTATGAAAACGTTGGATCATTTCTGAATCTTGCTGCCTTTATTGCGTTATTGTTAGGCTGCGTGGGAATAGCTAGTTCTGTTAATATCTACATTAAAGAAAAATTGCCCGCTGTAGCCGTATTGAAATGTATGGGAGCTTCCAGAAAGCAAAGCTTCTTGATATTCTTGATTCAAATTGCTGGAATAGGTATTGCCGGTGGAGTTGTTGGGACGGCTATAGGGGTAGGGCTTCAAATGGCCTTTCCCTATATTTTAAAAGAATTTCTACCTTTTGATTTAATCATCAACATCAGTGTACAGCCTTTAATCATGGGCGTTTTACTGGGTTTATTTATGTCAGTTCTCTTTGCTTTATTGCCACTATTGCGCACCTGGTACGTTTCTCCATTAGAAGTGTTGCGAGTAGGCGATAGTTCATCGACCGACTCTAGAAAAGCTCAGTATATTGTTATTGGGGTTATTGTTTTATTTCTCTATGGTTTTACATTTTGGTTGCTCAGGGATTGGCTATTTGCACTTGCATTTATCGGTGGTGTTTTACTGACGTTTGCTTTTTTGGCTGGAGTTGCAACTCTCACTATGAAAGCCATTAAAAACTTCTTTCCTAAGCGTGCTCGTTTTACAACACGACAAAGTCTGCTCAATCTTTTTAGGCCTAATAATCAAACGGTCGTATTATTAGTTGCTATTGGGTTGGGAACATTTTTGATCAGTACGTTGTTTTTTACCAAAGATATTTTGCTCGCTAAAACTGAAATAGGTCAAGCCTCTGATAAAGCAAATTTAATTACAATGGATGTTCAACCAGAACAACTCTCCGAAGTAGTTAATTCATTTAAATATAGCAACTTACCAGTTATTGATAATATTCCTATAGTGACCATGCGCATGCACAGTATAAATGATCAACTGGTAAATAATTTAAGAGCTGATAGCACTGCGCAAATCCGTGGTTGGATTTTGAGTCATGAATTTAGGACGACCTATCGTGACGAACTCATTGCCTCAGAGGAGGTTTTAGAAGGCAAATGGATTCCCTCTCAAAATGCGGAAGAAACCATTCAAATATCAATTTCAGATAATCTAGCAGAGGACGCAAAACTCAGCATAGGTGATCCTGTCGTTTTTAATGTGCAGGGCGTACTTATGGAAACTATCGTGGGAAGCATCCGGAAAGTTGATTGGGCTAATTTGCAAATAAACTTCTCTATCGTATTTCCAGAAGGTGTTCTTGAAGATGCACCACAATTTAACGTACTGACAACTTATGCCGCGACTGAGAAGGAATCGGCTGGATTGCAGCAGGACTTAGTTCAAAAATTTCCTAACGTTTCCATTATAGATTTGCGGCAAGTATTTACAGTGGTGGATGATATTCTGAACAAGGTTTCCTGGATCATAAATTTTATGGCCTTTTTTAGTATCCTCACAGGAATCATTGTTTTGATAGGATCCGTACGTACCAGTAAATATCAACGCATAAAAGAAAGCGTTTTATTGCGCACCCTAGGTGCTAAGAATAAACAAATCCTGACCATCACGGCGCTAGAATACCTTTTCTTAGGAATTTTAGGTAGCCTCGTCGGGATTCTGCTAGCACTAGTGAGTAGTTTTTTACTGGCTTTATTTATTTTCAAGGAACCTTTTACTCCTTCGGTGTTACCATTTTTAGTGTTTTTACCTGGCATTTCCATCTTGGTATTGGCCATAGGATTGAGTAATATCCGTAGTGTTCTTAAAAGTTCACCCTTGGAGGTACTTCGCAAAGCAAGATAAAGCTCTGTTCCATAATTCACTTTACAATGCAGGAGAACGCGCTGTTAACAGCACTTTGATTATTGAGATTACCTTTGATCTCAAGGATTTAAAATATTTCGCTTTCGCGAAAGCGAAAAAGCATTTTATTTACAATTATCTCATTATCATTATTATATTTATTCGATGACAAGAACACTAGGCATTCTATTAAAGATCGTGGCATTTTGTGCCGTAATAGCCATCATATGTCTTGCTATAGGCGTCGAAGGATATGCCTTTGTGGAAATCTATAACACACTTTCAACGATTATTACGGGATATACTCAGGAAGATGAGATCATTAAAAAATGTCTGAAAGGGTTAGATTTAGTTTTGTTAGGAGTGATTTTCTTTTCTGTCGCCACGGCCTTATTTGAACTCTACATCATGAAAATTCCAAAACTCCCCAAATGGTTAGTTATTGACGATCTGGACGGTTTAAAAGCTCTGATGATTAAGATGGTGATATTTGTTATGACCATATCATTTACAGGGCGCGTGGTGACCTACAGCGGCGGTATTGATATTCTATATTTAGGCGGCGGCCTCGCTTTAGTAATTGGGTCCTTAACTTACTTCCTCGTCAATAAGAATGAAACCTAGGGGTGCTTACCCTTACTTCTTATAAGTTTGCGAGATGAATGTCTGATATAAACCAATGCTGCTATACATTTGTGGCTTATCCGCAAGCCATTTTATCGTATTCTTTGTTTCTCTCAAAAAATAGACTGATCAGCTGTGGAATCAGCAATAGTCTATAAGCTATTTTAAAAATCCTTTTCATAGCATAAGTTGAAGATCTTCCTTTTCCGCTATTATAATTTTATGGATTTCTAGCAAATTTATAAATTGGGCTGTTATTATTTCAAAGTTTTACACAGCAACCCGTACTTTTAGAAAAATGAAATAAACAGCTTCTAAAAATACCCATGTAAAATGAACGAAAAGACGGAATACGTTAGACAGTTAGAGACCCTTAGTATTAATGACATCTCGTTAGTAGGTGGTAAAAATGCTTCACTGGGCGAGATGATTCAAAATCTAAAAAGCCAGGATGTACAGGTTCCTGGAGGTTTTGCTGTTACCGTGGATGCTTATGATGCTTTTATTGGTGAAAACAATCTGAAAGATAAAATTCTGGAAGAGCTGGAAGGACTGGATGCTACCGATATTATTCAACTGCGAAAAGCTGGTTCTCAAATACGGAAATTTATAGCTAACGGTAAATTTCCTCACCTAGTGGAGAAAAGAATACTGAGCGCCTATTATGAGCTTTCTGATAAATACGAACAGAATGCTACTGATGTAGCTGTTCGTTCTTCTGCAACTGCAGAGGATTTACCAGACGCTTCATTTGCAGGTCAGCAATCTACCTATTTAAATATTAGAGGTGGTGAAATGCTGTTAACCGTGGTTAGAAGCTGTTTTGCTTCTTTATATACGGATCGTGCAATTTCCTATAGATCTTCAAGGGGTTATGATCAATTTTCTGTAAAACTATCGGTCTGCGTTCAAAAAATGGTCAGATCAGACATAGGTTCTGCTGGTGTTGCTTTTTCCCTTGATACAGAAAGTGGATTTAAGGATGTCGTTCTTATAAATGGTTCTTACGGCCTGGGTGAGCTTGTTGTGGGTGGGGAAATAGAGCCCGACGAGTTTATCGTTTTCAAACCGACCTTAAAGAAAGGATTCGCTTCCATCATCGATAAAAGATTAGGAAACAAAACCCATAAGCTGGTTTACAGTAAGAAATCGTTTGAAACGGTTCGTAAAGTTCCTGTGGATAGAGAGTTGAAATCTAAATTTTGTATGACTGAAAGCCAGGTATTACAATTGGCGCAATGGGTACAGAAAATAGAAGAATATTACAGTGCAAAATATGATCGCTGGTGCCCTATGGATATAGAATGGGCCATAGATGGATTGACTGATCAGCTGTATATAGTACAGGCAAGACCAGAAACGGTGCATTCCCAGCAATCTGAGGGTGTTTTGAAAGAGTACAATATTGTAAATGAAATCCCGCTAGATCGTCTGTTAATGGAGGGTATTGCCGTTGGAGATAAAATAGGACATGGAAAAGCGAGGCAAATTTTAACCCTTGACGGTAGGGATGGCAGCGTTGACGAGATAGACTTTAAAGCGGGAGAGGTACTGATCACAGAAATGACCGACCCGGACTGGGAGCCACTCATGAAAAAAGCTTCTGCAATCATTACAGAAAAAGGAGGCAGAACGTGTCATGCCGCAATTATTGCTAGAGAGTTAGGAGTTCCTGCAGTAGTAGGAGTAGGGCCTAAGATTTCTCAATTGGAAAGTGGTCAGGATATTACTGTTTCTTGTGCCGAAGGTGGTGATGGTAAAATCTACAGCGGCATCATCGATTATGAATTTGTAGAAACTAATTACGACGAGTTTCCAAAAACGGATATGCACGTGATGATGAATATAGGTTCTCCTGATCTTGCTTTTAAGTACTCTAAAATACCTAACGACGGCGTAGGGCTGGCGCGACAAGAATTTATTATTAATAATCATATCAAGGTTCACCCACTAGCGTTGCTTAATCATAAAGAATTAAAAGACGATGAGCTTACAAAAGCTATAGAAGGGTTGACTAGAGGATATGCGTCTGAAGAAGATTTTTTCATTGAAAAGCTAGCACAGGGCGTTGCAAAAATTGCTGCCGCATTTTATCCTAAAAGAACCATTATTAGGTTATCCGATTTTAAAACCAACGAATATTATAATTTATTAGGAGGTAAATATTTTGAGCCTAAGGAAGAAAATCCCATGATAGGGTGGAGAGGGGCATCAAGATATTACTCTAGCGAATTCAGAAAAGCATTTGACATGGAGTGTAAAGCTCTCGCAAAAGTTAGAAACGAGTTCGGTTTAGACAATGTTACAATTATGATTCCTTTTTGTAGAACTCCTGCAGAACTCAAAAAAGTACTCGCTATACTTGAGGAAAATGGGCTGAAACGAGGGGAGAATGGGTTAGAGATTTATTTAATGGCAGAAATTCCTTCTAATATTATTTTGGCAGATCAATTTGCGCCACATATAGATGGATTTTCCATAGGTTCCAATGACCTTACCCAGCTCGTACTAGGGTTAGACAGAGACTCTAGTCTTGTGGCACATTTGTACGATGAGCGCAATGATGCAGTTAAAAGCATGATCAGTCTTCTGATACAAACAGCCAAAAAACATAACGTTAAGGTGGGGATTTGTGGTCAGGGACCGTCAGATTTCCCAGATTTTTCAGAATTTTTGATTGAAAATGGAATAGATACATTGTCTGTAACCCCAGATTCTATTTTAAAAACACTTAGGGTGGTGAGCGCTATTGAGGCTCGATAGTAGCGTTATTGTTACTTAAATCATCCAATTAAATTGACGATTCCCGTCGTAGATCGTCCGTTCTGGAAATCCGTTAAGAGAATAGTGGTCAAGCAATATTCTTAAATAGAGGAGTTTGTCAATAAATGGCACTATCATTGTATATATTTAAGTATTAATAAATTAAATACATTACAATGAGTAAAGGAACAGTAAAATTTTTCAATGACACAAAAGGATTTGGATTCATTACAGAAGAAGGAGTTGAAAGAGATCACTTCGTACACGTATCAGGATTAATCGATGAGATTAGAGAAGGTGACGAGGTAGAATTTGACCTACAAGAAGGAAACAAAGGACTTAATGCGGTTAACGTAAAAGTACTTTAATATATACCCATATATTTTTATCACAAACCCCATCAATTTTGATGGGGTTTTTTGTTGCCTTATTTTAATATTTGGTTCTTAGAATATGTGGATACTTACTTTGAACTAGTGACATTTTCGCTTTCGCGAAAGCGAATTCATAATCATCACTTTTCTATAAATGTTAGGTTCATAAAGAGAGCAATTCAACCTGTAGAACAGTTTACTTCTTGTAACCAGCAAAAGTGGAATTACTGGGTAATTCAAAAATGGCTAAATTAAAATAAGGCACCGCGGCAATAAGATGGTCAAATATATCTGCCATAATATACTCATAGTTCTGCCATCGTTTATCACTGCTAAAAGCATACATTTCAATTGGAATTCCTTGTTCCGTTGGTTCTAGCTGGCGCACCATGATCATCATCTCCTTATTAGTCCCAGAATGATTCTCAATGTAAGTCTCCATATATTTTCTGAATAAACCGATGTTCGTCAGGTTCCTACCATTCAAAAGAAGCTCTTTATTTACATGATTATTAGTGTTATAGCTATTAATATCTGACTGCCGGGTTTCTATGTAAGCAGAAATTAAATGGATCTCCTTTAAAGCAATAACCTCCTCATGGGATAAATATTTGATACTGTCTAATTTGATATTCAGGGCTCTTTTGATGCGTCTACCATCAGCATCCTCCATACCTCGCCAGTTCTTAAAGGAATCTGAGATTAAGGCATAGGTAGGAATAGTTGTGATGGTCTTGTCAAAGTTTTGAACCTTTACCGTTGACAGATTGATCTCGATCACATCACCATCAGCTCCATATTTATCAAAAGTAATCCAGTCACCTATGCGCACCATGTCATTTATGGACACTTGAATACTGGCAACAAATCCTAAAATAGTATCCTTAAATACAAGAATAATTACTGCAGATGCCGCTCCTATTGTAGTAAGGAATTTTATAAACTCTATTCCTGTAATGATCGCAAATGCAGACAAAATTCCCAAAACCCACGCTACAATCATAAATACTTGAATGTAGCTGTCTATAGGTTTGTCCTTCAAACTGGCTACCGTTTTAAAGTAATCCCTGAGCGCTTTTAGCAAACTACGTACGATCCACAAAGTTAATATGATAGCAAAGACTTGCAGCCCTTTTTCAAATAACCTCTCGAAATATGGAAAATCTACAAAAACCTGTGGTAGAAACTCCATTACCACAATCAATGGAATGATATGAGCAATGTTGTTGGGCACCTTGTTACTGACCAGTAGGTCATCAAAGTTAGTTTTGGTTCTTGTTGTGAACCTAATGAAGACCTCGATGATTATTTTCTTAATAATCAGGTCAATAACTACTGCTATTGTTATGAGCGCCGCCAGTAAGATTAGCGCATTTAAATAAATCGCAACCGACTCTAACATTCCCTGTTCTATCAGATAATCATATATAAGGTGTTCAATATTCATAACGATAAAAGCTTTTGTAAGCGTGACAGATGTAAAAGATTATTATTAAAAAAAAGGTAATGTCACAAAAGTAGCATTACCCTTTACATATAGACTCTATAATTGCCTTATTCTTCCTCGATAGAGGATAAAACGTCGGTCATTTCTGCATCTTCATCTATACCGACAGTTACTGGTACAGAATCTTTAAGTGCAGTGAAATTTTTCAAACGTTCTTCATCATCTTCTTCACCCGTAAAGTAAGGGAATACATCCACAATAGGTGATTCTGAAACCGCAGGAATAGTATACTCACCCATGGTACCTTTCATGATGCTCACGGTGTTTTCATAGGCTTCTTTCACATCATTTGCCTGTACCAATAAGTATAAATTGGTTTTACGCTCTTTCCCACTTTCTTCATCAAATGCGATTAGCGAAACGCGGGACTTGAACCAGCGGTCTGCATTCTCAAACGGATGGATCTCTGCATAATTGGCCACCTTAATGTTGGTAATCTTAATTTCTTCACTTTCACTCAAATAAGCCGCCATTTCTTGGGTAATTCTACTTTCAGCCTCTGTATATGAGATGGCATCTACTAAAAATGGTTCTGTTTTTATTTTTTGGGTGGCTGTCGCCTCATCAAATTTTCTGTATTTCACTTTACACTCGTACCAGGTTGCGCTCATTTTGTTTGTTTTTTAAGGACGGCAAATATAGGGTGGAGTGGAAGCTTAGAAAGTTCAAATAGTTGGGAGATGTTCACAAATTTGGTTTGGATTAGTAGAGGTTTTAGGATGAGAGGATTGGATAGTAGTTTTCTGTTTTTGTTTTCGCTTTCGCGAAAGCCAAATAAAAATAACAAGAAGTTTATGCCGTACTCAATACAATACGAAAACATAGGTGTACCTAATATTGATTTATTAAATGGCAATTTAAAACTTGAAGTAGTAAGGTGCTAGGTTTGCTTATCTTTCATTGAGAAAATATGGATTATGAAATTTACACTTTGTGCGATCTTATTAGGTGTTGCTGGTTGCCTATACGGTCAAAATTTAGTGGATCCTATCAGTGGATCTTATAACATGGGCAGCAACGACCCATTAGGCGGCACGCATTTCATAGTGATGCCAGACCAGCAGTTTGTGGTGGCGTATTTTGGCGGAATGCGCAAGGGAACATGGGAACGTTATGAAGATACCTACCAGTTTACCTATCATGTAGAACCACAATTTGTACTGTACGGTAGAAAGAATCCATCGATTGCCGACTCCATCCAGGTGCGCGTGGGTCTGGATGGGAATAGGGGCTTTGCAGTGCGATTCAATGGAACCAAAACCGATGCATTCACTCCCATTTTCAATGAGGATTCCAACTGCTATAGTTATCCCTATATCTACAAACAGACCGCTGCGCTGGAACAGGTAGACGTTTATGCGCCAGACTTGCGGGAATACTACGAAGGAGAAATCCACGAAATCCCAGATTATTACAGCTTCAAAGTAGGGGCAACCTACAATGAATTTGTTCTCACCGGATTATCCAGAGAATATTCCACAGAACGATCATTTACCGCCCAATTCAAAGAAGGTAGCATGATCATCAATGGCAGCGAATCCATCAAAAAAAGCGGCGATTATGCCGACTTAAATCCAGAAGATCTGAACTACTTCAAACAATACACAACTACCGAAATCTTTCCACCGCAACTGGAATACGGCAACGAATTCTTTCCTTATAACGATGAACCTATAAATGATGATTTGATACCGTTTAATAGGATTGATGCGGTTTTGGTTTCTTCTGATGGTGTTGTTGTGGGTGGTGAGTCTTTTTTTGTGGTACGTTGTGAGGAGTAGGGAATCGAACTTTTATAGAAGTAAAGTCATTAATGCGAATTGCAATTAATGCGGTTTGAATGGAATGTATATGTTTGGAATAAAAAATGACCTGCCAACAATTGAGAACATACTGTAACAAATCACTTTATAATTCTACCAATTCATTGAATACTAACTCGGCCAACATGAAAAACAAGAAAGCAACGACGCTATTTGTCATTGGGATTACGTTATCAACGTTAGGAGTGACTGTTTTATCTGATTATAAAATGGTTCAATATACCGCGATGATTCTTGGATTAATCATTATGATTTACAGTGTTTTTGTAACGGATGCTGAAAAGAAATGTCAAGGATAAAATAAAAAGTAAATCCGCATTTATGCTTGAATTAAACGTACAATCCAGAAGAAAAATAGAATAGTAGTGTAGCTTATAACAATATAAATTGTGGCCGGCACACTGTGTTTTCACGCGTTGGAAAAACGCTGATCCAAACACCATTTGGCGATCTCAAACACTAGCAAAAAAACATATTACATTTTTCAGGCTCCATCCATAAATACTGCTCATAATGACCAGTGATTTATGGTTTCTCAAAACTATGCCGCATCTCTTGATTAGAAGAAGCATTCAATAATTGATGAAAGGTTTTAATTCTATCAAAATCCTGTAAGATCGCATCAGAAACTGCAATTCCAGAAACGCCGGTTTTTAAAATATCGTTGACATCATCTGTAGTAATTCCGCCAAAACCTATCAGCGGTGTCTCGGTCGTTAAAGCTTCTGCAATAGCCGTATAACCGTTTACACCTAAAGTTTTAGTTTCATTATTACTAGAAGTTAGAAATGGCCCTAAACTGATGTAATCCACTTCTTGAGAGAGTAATGTTTCACAATCTTGTAAGGTGTGCGCGCTGGCGCCTATAGTTTGCCAGGCATGTAGATGATCCCTAACTAGAGTAGGGCGGGTGTCGGTTTTTTCCAAATAAACACCGTCTGCTTTTATTTGTTTGGCAATCTTGTAGTAGGAAACAATAATCAATCTTGTTTGAAAATGGGCAGTAATCGCTTGTGCTTCTTCGGCCAGTTTTAAGCGATGCGCTTTTGAAATGTGTTTGAGATCCAGTTGAACCAATTCGATTCCGGAACTACAGGCCTTTTGGATATTTTCTAAATGCTCTTTTGGGGATTTAGCCTTAGAAACGAAATGAAGTTTTGGGATCATGGGGTAGTTTTTATTGGTTTTACAACACTTTGCAATTTACGAATCCTGATGTGCCAATTGATTTAAATGGACGATTGACTTTTCAAAAAGAGATTGATTTCAAAGAATATTAATGAAAGTTCCCTGATTTTACGGACTAGTAACACTCCTTAATGGGCTAATGGTCTGGTGATCTTTATTAAAGTTGGATATTTGGTTTATTGAAAGCTTCCAAAGATCAATTTAATAATTCCTTATATGACACCAACCTTAGTTTTTTCCATTGTCAATATTCTCGTTTTGCCCATGTGGATCTTAATGATCTTTTTACCCAACTGGAAACCTACACGGTTCTTAATTAACTATAAAATTATTCCCGTGGTGCTTGGGATAATTTATGCTATCTATTTAATTCAGGCCCTTGCTGCAAATGGAATGATGGACTTCGGCAGTCTGGAATCCATCATGGGATTATTCACTACAGAAACGGCAGTGCTGACCGGCTGGATCCATTATTTGGCTTTTGACCTGTTGGTAGGAATGTGGATGGTGGATCAAAACAGATCTTTGGGAATTTCTAAATGGTTGATGGCGCCTAACTTATTGGGAACATTCATGTTTGGGCCGGTGGGTTTTTTGCTGTTTATGATTCTTAAAAGTATTAAAGAAAAGAGATCTCAAAAGTCCAAAGTACCTATGAAACTTTAGGTTTAAAAATGGTATAACGCAAAAGGCTTTCAAACCACAAAATTTGAAAGCCTTTTCTAATGATGTAGGTGAAATTATTTAGCCGCGTCATCACGCTCTAAATTATTTTTACTGTCACCACCTTGACTGTGCAGTTTGTTCTCCTCGTCATTGAGGCCTTTAGGTCCATGACCTTTTTGGGCTTCGTTTCTTCCCGGAATATCTAAATCATTTCCAGCAAAATCAGCATCCTTTTTTCTGTCTACTAATTGTTGATCTGCACCGCCATCACGATGCAAATTTTTATTTCCCTGGCGCAGGATATCTTTATCGTGCGCAGTTATGTCTGAATTATAAGGTAATTTCTCGTCGGATTTTGATTTGTTCTCTTTCATGATAATTGTATTTACTTTAAAGTTACCTATTAGTTAGTGGTAGAATGTTCAGAAAATGTTATAAAATAGGAACAGACTAAAATCTATTACAAACCTATATTTCCTTTAAAGCAAAGATCTCAAGAAGAAAGATGGCAATTATTACAATTCATATATCTGAACCATAATTTATATTATGTCAAGTAGAATATTTCAGAGTCTACACACAACTTCAATTATGATAATCATTCCATAGATTCCACTATTCGACCTCTATACTCTATTCTTGACCTTCTATTGCTTGTTATATAAATCATCACGTTTCCATTAGCATAAAGGATTACTTCTGTATCAAAATTATCATTCCCAGGATCATTAGCATTAAATGATATGTCATAACTATAGCTATTCTCCTTAGAACGCACGATATAATCATCTGGAGCTACTTCAAACTTTACTCCGGCATTATCTCTACTATTATAACCACCACCTTGACGCTGTTCTCCATAAAAAGGTAAATCGGCAGAAACCTTTTGCGGATTCAACTCCATGAAATGACCATCACCAGTAAGATCTATTCGGTTTGCGCTATCTCCTGAACCTTGCAAAACCGAATTCAATACTCGTTGCGTGGCGGCAGTATTACTGGGATAAGCCGCATCTACAGCGATTCTAATAGTTCCATTTTGAATTTTATCGGTTAGCGCAGCATATTCTTTAGCACTTCCTGTTTTAGAAACATTACAAGATGTTAATCCTAAAATAAGGACACTCACGATCATGAGTTTAAAACTAAAAATATAGTTAGTTGTTTTCATAGTTATGAATTTACAAGATTTTAAGTTAATAAAACCACACATGCCACCTTGGTAATTACTTCATAAATGTGCTCGATACAACTACCGCTCTGTCTTCTACCCTATTTTAGATCAGTATTTTACCATATGTGCTTCTTATAATCTATTAGTATTTGGAATCTTTTTCCGCTTTCGCGAAAGCGGAACCATTAAAATTATCGGTCAAGTTCCTATTTTCACGATGCTAGAAAAATGGAGTAAACCTAATGCCATTCAATCTAAATAAACTTTATTCACGTGATTGCGAATTAGTTGCTGAATAACCATACTTTACAAGCGATGCGTTTAATTTTCGTCGTTTATCGATTCCCTTAAATTATCACTAAATCATTGCTAATAAATGATTAAATTAGAGAATAAGAAAGTACTACATATCTATCTTTAAACTTAAAATATTAAACTATGTCTATAAATTTCAACTACCAACACGTAACCGGCAGCCAAGAACTGGAGGCTTTTACAGAGGAAAAACTAAAATCTATATTTGAAAGATATAACTGGGTGACCCGTGCCGACGTCTTCTTTAGAAAAGAAAATACTTCCAGTCGTGAAACTGGAATGATTGCTGAAATCAGGTTAAGTGCTCCTGGACCACGCCTTTTTGCAGAAGAGTCTCACAACACATTTAAAGAATCTGTGTCTAAGGTAGTAAGCCAGCTCAAGACGCAATGCGAGAAGCGCAAGGCAGACATGATCTCTCATTGATATGATTTCTATAGCAACTGACGAGCGGGAAATTGTATTTATCTACAATTCTGATATCAAAAACCATAGAGAAATATTTGCCTACGTACAGTCTGCAGATAAGAAAGTTAATGCTCTTGATATTACTAAAGAGAAGATTACAGGAACTTTATGGAGTGAAGTAGCTGAATTACTGGGTAAGGAAGTTAAGGATCTATTACATACAGATCACGGCACCTTTGTTCAGAAATACGGTGAAAATGTTTCTCTAGAAAATGATGGAGCGATCAAAATTCTCCAGAATGAACCAGAGATGTTCATTTTCCCTATTGCCATACGAGGCAAACATGCCATAGAACCTCACTTATATGGCGATGTGACAGAGCTTTTTGGTTCTGATTCAGGTAAGATAAACATACCGTAATATACATATCTTTGTAATACCCTAATCCAGCTGCTAAGGCTGGATTTTTTTTACCATATTCTTAAATGCTATGATAGTTTGGATTTCATTTATTATCCTCGTTAGTATATTTCTAGCTCTGGATTTGTTTGTCTTTAACCGGAATGCCCATATTATTAAAACCAAAGAGGCGTCAAAATACACAGCGCTTTGGGTAGGAATAGCGGTTGCTTTTACGGGTGTTGTTTACTTTATTTACAAACATGAGTGGATTGCAAATCCTGATAACCTAAGCGCCGGAACAGCAGCTCTCAAGTATATTACTGGTTATCTGATTGAGTTATCCCTGAGTGTCGATAACATTTTTGTAATCGCAGTTATCTTTAAATCTTTTTCTATTCCACTAAAGTTTCAACATAAAGTGTTGTTTTGGGGAATTGTGGGTGCCTTAGTTTTTAGAGCGCTAATGATATTCTTTGGTATCGCACTGATTAATGAAATCAGCTGGATGACCTACGTTTTTGGAGCCTTTCTATTGTACACAGCTTATAATATGTTAACCTCCCACGATGAGGAATTTGACCCTAACAAATCGTGGATTTACAAGTTTGCTCGTAAGTTATTTCCAGTAACAGACCGCATTGAAGGTGATCATATGTTTGTCAAGAAAATGGGTAAACGTATTGCTACTCCCCTATTCCTGGCATTAATTGTTATTGAATTGACCGATATTCTATTTGCACTTGATTCCATTCCAGCGATTCTAGCGATCACGTCAGATCCATTCCTGGTTTTCTCCTCAAACATTCTAGCGATTATGGGACTGCGCAGTATGTATTTCTTTCTTTCCAACCTGCTTGATAAATTTCAATATATCCATTACAGTCTAGTTGCTATTCTTGCTTTCGTTGGAATAAAATTAATTCTGGTGCATCATGTTGAATTTCCAGAATGGCTGTCTCTAGCCGTTATATTTGTGTCACTAGGTGCAGGTATGCTGTTCTCAAACTTCAAAAAATCCGATAAAAAGGAGATTGAGGATGTTTAAGAGTCGAAATAAATCGACGAATAACTACTAAAACTGTTAAAAAAGTCGTTAATCGACTATTGAGTGTTTTTGATCGGTATATTTGATCAAATCTACATCTATGGTACATTTCAACTATTCTCATTTGACCAGAAGTAAAAAGCTGGAAGAATTCATTAGCGATTCCTTATCAGATTTGATGCAGGAAGAATCACATATCTCTACGGTGTACTGTTTTCTAAGCCGCACTTTTGACAACCGTGATAAATTAATCAGTACTTTGAAAATGCAAATACGTTTGAAAAGTCAGGATAGCATTACCATGGAACAATCTGCCAGTAATTTTAAAGCTGCTTTTAAAACGATGAAGCCTGAGTTGACTTTTATGTTTAATGAAAGTAGGGAATCGTTAGCATCAGCATAAAAAAACAGCCCTGATTTATCAGGGCTGTTTTCGTTACAATAATTTGGTTCCAAACTTATAGCAGATCTAGTAATTCATAGATGTTTAAATAAGTGTTCTATAAACTTTTATTGATTCTTTGGTTTCACTTCCGCACGTTTTACATAATCACCGTTGAAAATGAATTCATCTTGTTTTTTACGGACTCGATCTTTGGTCTCTTCCCCTTGAAGGTCTTTAGGTAGGTCATCCATCTCACCACCATAATACCCTACGACAATACCAGTTGCGACATGATAGGAATCTGGGAACTTAAATTCTTTTAGCGCCTCCTCATGTTTTAACCCTGCCATCTGATGAACTGCAATGCCCATACTTTGAGCCTGGATCGACATATTTGCAGCAAACTGTCCCAGATCATGTAGTGCATGAAAGTTTTCTTTTCCATCTGGAGTCATCTTATCATAAACGCCCAGCATTAGAACCGGTGCATTTTTGACCCAACCTTGGTTGAACTCTACTAACACATTATGAATACGATCGTAAGTTTCACTACCTTTTTTACCCCATACAATATTCCAGGGTTGCATATTATTACTACTCGCCGCCCAACGTCCAGCTTCAAATAGCGATTGCAAATCTGTATCGCTTACAGGAGTATCTGCAAACTTTCGCGGGCTCCATCGGTTCTTTATCAGATCGTGAATTTTATGATCTGTAGGTGTGTTTTTGATTAGGTCTGTTTGTGATTCTTTCATTTTATAATTTTTTAGTTGATTCGTCTTTGATTAAATTTCTTAGAATTGTTGTGCGTTCATCATCGGTGAGATCAAATTGTGGTTTTCCATGGAGTGGTAAAATGTGTTCAAACTCCTCTGTAATTGTTCTCCAGCTCTCCCGTAATCCTAAATCCTTTTGATCATTTTCTATAATAGGACGATCAAAGTAATAATCATCTTCTTTATAAGGGGAACCTACAGCGCTGTCGCCCGTAAATAATGCTTTATTGAAATCACAATAGATGATCACTGATCCGTTCGTATGACCAGGTGTATGAATTATTTTTAAACCAAAATCCTGAAATACTTCTGGATTAGATGTAATATTCTTAAAAGCACCTCCTTTATTGTCCAGATCGTGAATGTATATATCGGCACCCAGATCTTCTTTTATGGTCTCGAGATCTGCATAAGTTTTATCAAGCATATCCACATTTGTTAGTAGAACTGCTTTTACATTATAACCGCTTTCCTTCAATCGCGTTAACTCATCGCGATGTTCTTCACGTATGCCATCAATAATGATAATATCTTGACGATTTTTATGACGCATCACATATCCGTTCCCCTCGCGGTTTTCATTCTTTTCAAATTTCATTAAAAAGGTATCAGGAAGTATTTTTACGGGTTTGCCGTAAACTGCAGTTCGCAATTCATCAAGACGGCTAAATATATCTATTTTATCCATTGTTTTTCTTTTAAAAATACAATGAACATCAGCATTTGAAGAAGGTTTGTGATTCCTACAACAGTGATTTAACACACACATGCAAAGTTCTGCAGGTATTTAAATTTTTACAATGTGACCTCGTTACAAAAATTTAATAAATCTTAAGTTGTTGAGCTTCTTCTATTGCCGTTTCTACAATTCGTTTTACCAGAATTCCGGAATGATTAAGGTTGGTAAAAAGTAGCAGATGCCCTGGCTAGAAAAACAGCTATTACCACTGCTTTATGTTCCATTAACTCCTTTATTCCTCACAGTTTCAACTTCAAGGTTTTGATGTAGTTATTTTTATCATGTATCAAGGTTTAAAACGTATCGTCTTATGAATCGTTAAGAATCTATAATTAGTGAACTTCCTATTTATAACCAGGCAATGTTTCAACACTATACAGGTTGAAAACATACACAAAAGCAGTATTAACAAAGTCCTCAAATCACACCACATAAAGCCCAGGATATCGTCTAAACCAAAACGGAAGTTGTTCCTTTTCATTCTGAATGCCGTCTCGGCTGCAGCGGTTAAAAAAGAATACGCCACAAATCATCTTGAATTCTTTTTGCATTCAAAATCCTATTTTCAGATCTTAAAAATAGCAGCTAGAGAAAACCCATATTAGAAAAACTCTTAAATAGTAAAATCAGAAAATGTTGTTGATGGTGAGTATTTAAATGCTAGGTTAATATCAAATCCTCATATATTATGAATGGTGACAAAGTACCCTAATTTACTTTAAAGGATTTCCATAATCATCTTTATGTAAATGTCTAATTGAGTTACATTCTTGTAGAGAAAATGTTTAAATCATCTCAAATACAATATGTAAGAAGTTCAAAATGAATTATTCAACTAGCCAACCTATAAACTTCATCAAGTCAGCTTCTCTTGTACAATTCGTACCGCATCTGCTACCGTTTGCATCTCTTCCATATTTTTTTCGTCCAGGGTAATATTGAATTCATCTTCAACATCGAGAGCAACATCTACAAGGTGCGCACTGTTAATATTGAGATCATTCATCAAATGGCTCTCTTGCTTTATGGCACTAGAGTCAACATCTTGCGGCAAATATGTTTTTACTATGGTGAAGAGCTTCTCTTGGATTTCGGTTTGAGTCATTTCGGGTTGTATTAGCATTTATAAACGATAGGTCGAATATATTGCGGATAGTTGACTTTTAAGTTTGGATTATGCTTTTTCATTAAGTGTTTTTGAAATGTATTCTCAGTTACTGAGATTCTATTGCACCTCTAAAACTAACATCCTAATTGGAAAATCCAGTGCCGCAAATAGCTGAACAATTTAGATTTCTCAACGGCAATGACTACTATTTTTGTTGGACAATCGTTATTAAAATCATTTCCAACACCTTGAAATACTGCATGCTTTAAAAGCAGTATTACATAATAGTTAATGGGATCTTGCTTCACGTTTTAAGTTTCCAGCAAATTTCAATTTTTTCTTTCGCTTAAAAAAGAAGCCCAAAAGACAATGTGAAACCCAGCACAAATTCAGAATTTTCAAAGCTCAAAATCTCCAATCGTTAATCATTATACTTTTTTAAAACTACACAAGCATTCACATCCCCAAACCCGAAACTCGCTTTGAGCAACACATCAATATCTGCTTCAATGGTTTGCGTTGGGATTTTTGAAACGTCTAAGAGTTCTAGAATTTCGGCATGTAATTGTGTTATGTTATTATTTTTGAATATTTGCTGGTGTTTTATTTGCAAAATGCTACCAACCAACTCAATGCTTCCAGCTGCTGCAAGACAATGGCCTATGCTAGACTTGAAACTGTTCATATAAGGAAAATCAGTTCCCTTTCTATTCAGAGCTTTTGACCAGTTTTTTACTTCGTATGCATCTTTCCCGGTTGCTGTAACGTGACCATTTATGGCATCTACTTGGTTTGAACTAATTCCCGCATCTTTCAATGACATCTTTATCACCTGTTGCACCGCTTTGCCATTAGGCGCCGTCATACTTCCATCACCACGGTGACCACCTGCATTTATGGCACCACCCAGCACTTCGCAATAAATGGTTGCGCCGCGTTCCAATGCTGATTCTAGACTCTCTAGCAGCATGGCACCCGATCCAGACCCGGGAACAAATCCTGCGGCATCACTGGAAAACGGACGACTTGCTAAAGTTGGGTTTTCATTATGTTTTGTGGGAAGGATGCGCATAGCATCAAAACCACCCCAAATGTAAGGTCCAGAATCACTTGTGGAACCTACTAACATCTGGGTGGCCTTTCCTGCTGCAATGCGTTCATAACCCATAATCAAAGCCTCTGTTCCTGTGGAGCAAGCGCTGGAATTGCTGGTCACCATATTTCCTGCTCCCAACTCGCCAGCAAGCCATGCGCTAATACCACTACCCATCGTTTGGATAACACTGGTGCTTCCTAAACGGCGCACGTTTTTATCGTCTATCAAATTGATGGCTTCCCTAAATTTTTCACCGCCACTCTGACCTGTTCCGAATATGATCCCAAAATCCTCTAATGCTTTTTCCTTAGGAGCGATAGTCAGCCCAGCATCGGCAAATGCTTGTTTTCCTGCGATAATTCCGTAAAGCATTCCGCTGGCTTTGAATCCTCGTTGCTGGAGCGGTGTTAGGTTTTCATCAATTTGTTGCTGGGTCACAGGCGGTATTCCAGCAATCTGGCAACCAAAATTTAAGTCGGCTAGTTGCTGATGGAATGATATCCCACTGGTTCCTTGCTGTAACGCTTTCGCGAAAGCGGAAACAGTTGAAGCATTAGGCGCAACAACTCCTAAACCCGTCACCACTACCCTACCAGAATTTTTCTTATCCATAATATTAAATGTCTTGCTAATCTAAAGCCTTTCTGATAGAATCTGAGTTCAAAACACGTGCAATAGTACTGCGGAGTTGTATATCCGGCCGTCATCTTTATAAATAGCTGATTTTAACATCGTAATATTGCGCCGATGATTTTTAAAAAGTTTGTAGTACTAGTAATTCTGTTTTTTTGTCAGATGGGCAACAGTCAGTCAGGGCGTATTGATCGCATTGAATTTGAAGGCCTGAATAGAACTAAAGAAACTTTTCTGCGACGTATTATGAAGGTGCAGCCTAAACATTTAGCTGATTCTGTTATGATTGCAAATGATCTAGAGCGGTTGAATAGGCTTCCAGGTATTGCTAATGCCAAAGTGACACGAACGACCTTAGAAAACGGCGATTTGATCCTGAAGTATGAGATCGATGAAAATTTTACAATCATCCCAGGATTACGTATTTCTACCGCAGCTAACGGTGATTTTGCTTTTAGAATATCTTTATTTGAATTCAATGCACTGGGTGCAAATCACTTGATAGGCGGCTATTACCAAAACGAAGTATTCTCTTCCTATGGGGCTTATATTGAGTCTAGATATCTATTTTCCAATAAATTAGGATTGGGAGTAAATTATCAAAGTAACAACACTTTTGAGCCTATCTATTTTAATAATAAAGAAGAAACAAATTACAGGTATCAAACAAATTCATTTGAAACATACTTTTTGAAAGAATTTGATTTTCACAATCGAGCGGAACTAGGTATTGCATTTTCTAGCGATGATTACACATTTCAAGATGGTCTTGCAGCTACTGAAATACCTGCCATGTTGCAAGCAAATAGGGTTAACCTTAGAAGTCAATACGAGTATATTAATTTAAAAATTAATTATCAATACGTCTCTGGATGGCGCAATCAAACTGATGTCCGGTTGATTACTGGTGGCGACGGTTTACTGGGTGATAATCTAGTTTTCAATAACGATTTAGAATACTTGACTAGAATAGGCACTAAAGGCAACTGGGCCAGTCGCCTGCGATTGGGATATTCAACTAATAATGATACGCCATTTGCCCCTTTTGTAGTCGATAATCAGGTGAACATACGTGGTGGTGGTAATATTGTTGCTCGTGGTACTGCAACAGCAACTCTAAATACAGAGTACCGACACACTCTCTTTGAAAAGGGGTGGTTCGTTTTGCAAAGCAATACTTTTATTGATGTCAATACTCAACGTCAAGTTGATAAAGGATTTGAATCGGCTTTTGAATCTCAAAATCTTAGGATCTCACCGGGAATAGGCGTCCGCTTTATTCACAAACGTATTTTTAATGCGGTATTCCGACTGGATTATGGTTTTGGAATTGGAGAAAATGCGTCCAACGGATTGGTGTTTGGGATTGGGCAATATTTTTGAAGGAATTCAAAGTGTAAATTAAAATCAATTGTGGAACTGAACCTTAGACTGGTAGCAATAGTGAAATGAAAACAATAGATCAAATCCTTCTTATTCGGGCGTAAGCTCTATCATCTTCAGCATTTTTCCAATATGGAAAAAGAAGTATCGCAATTAGTTCTATAGATCCAATGATTTACAAACTTTACCTTTTCCTCTTTGGAAGACTGAGTATAGGAGCTTAAAATTGAATTTGAACACGAGCATGAAGTTGAGTAAAAAAAGGATTTACAAACTCATATCTAACTCTTGTCTAACTCATTTCCGCAACCAGCCTAAAATATTTTTCTGCTCAATTTTCCACTTTCCATTCTTATTTTGCAAATCATAGGTTGCACGAGAACTAGCGGTAGGCCCTGGATTTTGTTGGATGATTTCGATAGAATCATCGCTTACTTTTGAGATGATGGACACGTGACCGTAGGAATTAAAAGTGGTAGGACCATAAACTACCAGATCGTTGACTTTAGGTTTTGAATTGCTGTTGTTAGTGTATTGGGTTAGACTTCGTTGTTTATTGTAACCACCGTCTTTGATGTTTTTATTAAAAAAGTCCTTAGCATGGCCATAACTATCGGGCATTTTATGATCTAGTGCTTCGTAATAATAACGTTTCACAAACTCTACACATTGATATTTTAGTCCTAGATTGTAGCCGTCCTTGGTCATGTTTCTACCTTCCACATTCCCCACGCTACCATTATAGTACACATTCACGCTATTAAATGAATCGACCTTCTCTCCTACTTTTTTAGAGGAAAACACCTGCGGATAAGTATATCCATAAAAGCCAATGACACTGATGGCACAAACGACAATTAGTGTAAACAGGATTTTTTTCATATAAAACTTAGGATCAAACTAAAAACAACAAGTATTAAAAGCACAAGCGGAAACACAGGCCAAATCTTGTAAACTGTTGAAATTAGATTCCAGCAATATAAAACTAAAAAAAGCGGTATTATAAAACCTAAATAATAGTAATCACGTTCAAGATTAATTCCTGCGCTTGCAATGTAAAAAAGCATTTTACCAAGAATGGCCAAAACGGAGTAAATCACCCATTTAGAGTTCGCCGCTGCCATTCTTAATTTTCTGGTTTTATTCCGGTTAATAGCTCTAATGTTGCCCATCCACAGTGATGTGGTGAAACAAAAAGAAAAGGCAACAGCATTGAAACCAATTATTAATTGGTAATAATTATTTAGAGTGTAATCATAACTCTCTTTTGCCATATGCAAATCTAGGCTTGCCATTATAGAGCAAAAGCGCAGTAACTCATTTAGAATAAAGCCTCCTATAACGCCGACAATAATCCCGCTGTAGAAATGAAATCGGCCTATTTCATTTCTACAAAACTCAGCTTTGCATCTACTCCGAATTAGTTTTTTTGAGCTTGCGTTGATCACGGTTATTTATGAATTACTAACTCTTTACAGACATGCCACTCAGCCACCCTTCTGCAACCTTATTTTCATGTTCATCAACCATTTGAACAATGACCTTGAGTTTACCAAATCTAAAATATTCTTTCTTTGCGGTCACAATAACGGTTGTTTCCGGCAGCACTTGACCTTTAAATATCACATGTGCTTCCGTAAAAACCAGTCTTGGCTTTTGATCACGATCGCGCAGCAAATAGGCTCCTAAACAGACTAACCCTATTTGAGCCATACATTCCTGTAAAATAACGCCGGGAGTCAATGGCCGATCGTTAAAATGATGTTTGTAGAAATATTCGCTTTCGCGAAATCGGTACATACCGACAACATGATCATCAGTCAATTCCAGCAACTGATCAACAAATTTAAATCCGTCGCCGTACGGCAGGTTTGCGACAATAGCTTCTTTTTCTGATGGGTTCATGGGGACTAAGTTAAGGATTCGCCACCATCTACTTTTAGGACGGTGCCGTTGATGAATGCGGATTCTGGTCTGCACATTAAATAAACGACATTTGCAACATCTTCAGGCAACGTCAATCGCCCCAGCGGATTCCGTTTCAAGCTATTCTCCTTCAATTTTTCATACATGGGGATGCGCTGCAGACTCTCAGTGTCTGTGACTCCAGCCTGGATACAATTTGTTGTAATAAATTCTGATGCAAATTCTAATGCCATGTTCCTTGTAATGGCTTCAAGTGTGGCTTTGGCAGCGCTTACCGCAGCATAACCAGGCATGGGTTTATGGTTTCCCTCACTTGTAAAGCTTAGAATCCGACTAGGGTTTGCCAATAAATTTGCATTCCGCAAAGCTTGCGCCCAAGAATACAAACTCGTTCCCATGGAAAAAATAGTTTGCTCAAAATCGCTGGTGGATAAAGTGGTTTCACCGGTCATCGGCTTTAAATTCCCTTTTGAAATGCTGTGAAGAAAAAGAAAAAGTTGCGCCCCATTGAGATATTTTTCAGCTTGATCAAGCAAATCATTCAGTTTTGAAACATTGGTGGCATCTGCGTTTATAAATAAATGATCTTTAAAGTTTTCTAATTTTTCAAAGCGCTTATTTATAGAATCTTGCTGTATTCTACCTGCACGATAGATTAATATCAATTTCATCCCATGTGCAGCGCATTTTTTTGCAGAAGCGTAGCCTAAACCACTGCTGCCGCCTAAGATTAATCCATACGTTCCCTCCAGATCTTTTACCATTCCAGTAAAATTCTTTGTGCGGTAAACCCAGGTCCAAAACTGAGCATTAATCCCTTCTCTCCTTTCTGAATATCAGTCTTATTCATAAAACGATCCAAGACAAACAATACTGTAGCGCTACTCATGTTTCCAAACAATCGTAAAACTTCCTTAGTATCGTCGATGTTTTTTCCCAGCTCGCTGAAAAGTGCTTCCACCGTCTGTACGATCTTCTTGCCTCCGGGATGAAAGATCAGGTGATCAATATCTTTAATATCTAAATCATGCTTCTTCAAAAACGGATGAATAATTGCTGGGAAATGATGGGCAATCGTTTCTGGAACTTCTTTATCCAGCACCATTTTTAAACCACTGTTGACCATGTCAAATCCCATCATGTGGGTGGCATCTGGAAAATGGTACATCTCATGACCTTTAATCTTTGGTCCTTCCTCACCTTCTACTGACGATAACAATACACAAGCACATCCATCTCCAAAAATCGCTGCGCTCACCATATTTGCCATGGAGAAGTCATTCAACTGAAAAGTGGCTGTAGGAGCTTCCACAGCGAGAACAGCTGCTTTTTTACCAGGATTTGCTCTTAAGAAATTATCGGCATATATGAGTCCTGAGATACCGGCGACGCAACCCATTTCAGTAACGGGTAAACGGACGATATCCTGACGCATATCAAGTTCGTTAATCAAATAGGCATCAATTGATGGAATCATAATTCCCGTGCAGCTCACGGTAATTATGTAATCCAGTTCTTGAGCCTTCCACCCTGCTTTATCCAGCGCTTTTTCAATGGCTGTTTTGGCTAGTGGGACGACTTCCCTTCTGTAAATATCATTGCGATCCTCAAAGGAAGTGCGTGTAAAAACCTCTGCGGGATCCATAATGGAATAGCGTTTATCAACCGCTGCTCCTTCAAATATTTTGATAGTTTTACGTCGCAAACGATCGTCCTGGCTAGAAAGCCAGGTTTCCACAAACGGTAAAATCTCAGCGGTTTCTTTGTAATACTGTGGCGTTACGGTCGCGACACTCTTAATCGTTACACTCATCTGTTGGAATTATCCATATATATCGGAACGACCACTTCCATTCAATTCGGTCATTTTTAAGTTGCAATTGTCGTGCATAACGCTGGAAATCGGCGCGTTTGAAACCTGACGCAATCGATATCAATCCATCATGGATCGAGATTTCCGTACGTATAAAAATAGGACTAAAAAATTTAAAGAAACTATAAGCAATGCGGCTTCTGTGCAGATCGTTGATAATAATAGCAGTACTTGCCATTTGCTGAAATCGGTTTAGGAATTTCGGCATTTCTTCTTCCGTAAAATGGTGAAGTGTTAGAGTGACGAGGACTATATCACATTTTAAATCTTCTAAGGGGGTTTTGAAAATATCGCTTTCGCGAAAGCGGACTCCTTTAAAGTTTTTGCTCTTTTCTGATGCCATTTCAATGGAACGCTTGCTCAAATCAATTCCTAAAAACTCAAAATTATAATCAGGTAGTTCCTTAGCTAAATATCTCAACATTGCGCCATCACTGCAGCCTACGTCTGTAATCCGGTACGTTTTTGAAGGATCTTTTTCAACAATCTTGAGAATTGCTTTTTTAGTAAAACCGTATCCACCCAGCCAGCGATTGCAAGTGTTGATGTCTGCAACGGCATTATCAAGGATTTTCACATCAAGTGTGGGATCGTCCATCCACTCGGGATCTGTATTGCGGTGATTTGATTGATAGGTCAATATTTTACTGGTTTACCGTGGGTTTTCTTAATAATACGTGGCATAATTGAGGGAAGTCGCGCAATCAGACCATACATTACTTTTGTAAGATGTGGATGTATCAAAATATTCTGTATCCATTGACCAAATCTCATTCTAGACTGAAAAAATCTGCGCCAGTGTTTGCGGTAATTTTTAATCATTTGCAATCGGGTGATTTTTTCTTGCATAAAACCCTCTAGATTTATGGCAGCGAGATGCGCACTATGGATCGCCATGGCCATACCATTACCACAGAGAGGATGAATTAAACCAGCACTATCGCCTATGAAAAGTAGTTTGCTACCTCCTTGCTTTTTAATACCAAAGGATATCTGGGAAATGGTCATGGGCTTTTCCCATAAAGGCTGGGCTGTTTTAAAAAATGCTTTTAATTGTGGGTTTCCACTTAAAACCTCTTTCTGAAAAAGATCAACATCTTTATATTTCTTGAATGATCTGTAACTAGTAAGATAGCACAGGTTTACGGCACCCGTTTCAGTTTTAGATAATCCAGCATAGCCACCATCAAAATTATGGAGTTCTACCTTATTTAAAGGCATTTCATATTTGTAGTGCATTTTAACGGCCAGCCATTCTGACTTACGCTTCATGAAATCACGTTGCAATTGTCGATCTAGTTGAGAACGCTTGCCAGTAGCAACTATAACTTGTTTACAGGTATATCGGTTTTTAGTTGTGATGACTGTTTGAAAAGGGTCATCGTCGTAAATTTCCTTTACCCGTTCCTTTAGAATGCTGCAACTTTGCGATGCGCGCTTGAAAAGTTCGAAATCTAAACAATGTCTAGAAATTCCATATCCACCTAGCGGCAATTTGCTATCGATCTCTTTACCATTTTGTAAAGTGATCTGAAAATGGTTGATGTAGGCATCGGTAAGTTTATCAAGTACGATACCTTTTGATTGTAATAAATCTTTGATTTCTGCACTCAAATATTCCCCACACATTTTGTGTCGTGGGTAGGCACTAGGATCTAATAAGAGTACCTTATAAGAATCTCCTAATTCAATGGCAGCCCAAAGTCCAGAAAGACCACCACCTGCAATTATTATATCATAATCATATTTCACCCCTCAAAAATAAAGGAGGTGACTACATAAAAAGAGAATGTTCGTGTTAAGATTGTGATTCTTCTGTACTTTCTGAATAATATCGTTTTTGAATAAATTTCAAAATTAGATAAATCACCAGTAAACTTCCGAATAAGGTAAGTAATAACCTACCTGTAAGTCCCAGTGTGCCTGAACTAGGGCCGAATGCCACCAGAATAGAAAACAGAATTGTCAGGAACCATAGGACATATCTAAAATTGTCCGCTTCATCCATGAATTTCATACTTTGTAAGTTTTAGTTTTCTAGGGGATACACAATATTAGATAATTAACCGATTAATTACTAATAATTAAGCAAAGTTCTGACAGCTATTTTCAATCTTTCAATAGGTAGATAGTTTTCCTCTAATCCTTTATGAAATGGAATGGGAGTATCAATACTTCCAACTCTCATTACTGGAGCATCCAGCTTTTCAAAGCATTGTTCTCCTATCATAGCAGCAATGTCACCTGAGATGCTTCCTGTCATATTATCTTCTGTAAGAATGATGACCTTGCCTGTTTTTTCAACGCTGGCTATAATGCTTTTCTTATCTAAAGGAGCTAATGTTCTCAAATCTAAAAGGTCCACGCTCAAGGATTCCTCTGTAATCAGACGGCTTGCCCAATGAACTCCCGCGCCATAGGTTACTATAGTTAGATCATTACCTTCATGAACTAACCTTGCGGTTCCTAACTCGATGGCATAGTCTTCCACTGGAACCTCTCCATAAACAGATCGATACAATGCTTTATGTTCAAAAAATAATACGGGATTAGGATCGTCGATTGCCGCCATGAGCAAACCTTTAACATCGGCTGGAAATGCTGGATACACGATTTTTAAACCAGGAATGGTATAAAACCAGGATTCATTAGTCTGTGAATGAAAAGGTCCTGCTCCCACCCCAGCGCCACAAGGCATTCTTATGACAACATCTGCATTTTCATTCCAGCGGTAATAGGATTTTGCCAGATAGTTGACAATCGGATTAAAACCACTGCTTACAAAGTCTGCAAACTGCATTTCTACCATCGCTTTCATTCCCGCGATACTCAATCCCATGGCGGTTTCTACAATGGCGCTTTCACAAATGGGAGTGTTGCGTACGCGGTCTGCACCAAATTCTTCTAAAAATCCTTCCGTGATCTTAAATACGCCCCCATATCCTGCAATATCCTGTCCCATCAAAATCAAGTTATCGTGCTTGCGCATGGAAGCTTTTAAACCGTTATGTATTGCGTCTACATATCTAATATTTTCGGTTTCACCTTTAGGCAGGTTGTAACTTAACTCCTTGCCTTTAAATACATCAGCTAGTTCTTGTTCTATAGTTGATTGAGGTTCCGCTTTCGCGAAAGCGGTTTCTAATCCATCATTAATATCTGCCTTAAACTGATCGTTCCATTCCGTTATATCGCTGGATGAAATCCAATTTTTATCCAAAAGCGTTTGCTCCATCTTATTTAAGGGATCGCGTTGTTCCCAATATTCTATAAGGTCGTCAGGAACGTACTTTGTGCCGCTTGCTTCTTCATGACCACGGCGTCTGAAAGTCTTAAATTCTACCAGCACCGGTCGTGGATTAACTCTTATATCTTCTAGGATCGCAGAGATCTTAGTATAAACTTCTACAATATTATTTCCATCTATGATATGCGCTTCCATTCCATATCCAGCACCTCGATCTGCCAGGTTATTGCAGCGGTACTGCTCGCTTGTCGGTGTGCTCAATCCATACCCATTATTTTCAATACAAAATAAAACGGGAAGATCCCAGACGCTGGCAACGTTCAATGCTTCATGGAAATCACCCTCGCTGGTACCACCCTCACCCGTAAAAACGACCGTAGCATTTTGAGTTTTTTTGAGTTTTTGTGCAAGTGCAATTCCATCAGCAACACCTAATTGAGGTCCTAGATGCGAAATCATACCGATGATCTTATATTCTTGAGTTCCAAAATGGAAACTGCGATCTCTACCTTTCGTGAATCCCTCTACCTTTCCTTGCCATTGGGCAAACAATTTCCATAGCGGGATGTTCCTAGAAGTAAATACTCCTAGATTTCGGTGCATGGGAAGGATATATTCTGCATCCTTCATCGCCATGGTCACTCCTACTGATATAGCTTCTTGTCCTATTCCAGAAAACCATTTGGAAATTCTTCCCTGGCGTAATAAAATTAGCATCTTCTCTTCAATAAGACGCGGCAATAACATGCCTTTGTAAAGTTCAACAGCTCGCTCTTGAGATAATGAATCAGGAAGTGCAATAAAATTTGAAACGATCATGAATTACAATATTATGCCCTCAAATGTAGAATTTTAAATAGAATTTGTGAAGCCTAATTATAAAGCAAACGTATTTTAAGGCTGGTTAAAGATTCTTATCTTTATCCTTTACGACGTAGGTATTCGGGTGTCAGGAATATCCTGTTATTCAAACCACCGCGTTTACATATTTACCGATAAATAATATCAAAATGAAAAATATACCCAGCGTCGATCTCGCAGATTTCCTAAGCGATGATCCTATTAAAAAAAAGAAATTTATAGACGAACTAGGAAAAGCATATGAAGAAATAGGTTTTGTAGCGCTGAAGAATCATTTTTTGACCGATGAATTGACTCAAAAACTTTACGATCAGGTGGAAAAGTTTTTCCAGCTTCCTGTGGAAACTAAAGAATCCTATGACCGTCCAGAATTAAATGGTCAACGAGGCTATGTGTCGTTTGGAAAAGAACATGCTAAGGGTAAAAAAGAAGGCGACCTGAAGGAGTTCTGGCATTTCGGTCAAGAAGCTAGCGATGATGCAGAGTTAACAGAAACTTATCCAGATAATATCGAAGTCAAAGAACTTCCAGAATTCAATAAAACTGGTATGGAAGCATATCGAATGTTGGAAAAAACGGGAATCTATGTTTTGCGAGCGCTTGCTTTACACATAGGGCTGCAAGAAGATTATTTTGACCATTGGGCTAGTAATGGGAATTCTATTTTACGTCCTATTCATTACCCACCTATTACCAGTGAACCAGAAAATGCTGTTCGGGCAGGTGCTCATGGAGATATAAACTTGATCACATTATTGATGGGTGCCAGTGCTCCTGGATTGCAAGTGCAAAATCGTGATGGTGAATGGCTAGATGCAATAGCTGAAGAAGATGAGCTTGTTATCAATGTTGGAGATATGCTGGAACGACACACTAATAATAAGTTGAAATCCACCATCCACCGCGTTGTGAATCCGCCGAAGGATTTGTGGCATACACACCGCTATTCCATTCCGTTTTTTATGCATCCACGTAGTGATATGAAATTAGATTGTTTGGACGAATGTGTTGATGCTGATCACCCAAAAGAATATAAAGATATAACTGCCGGAGACTTCCTACATCAGCGTCTTGTGGAGATAGGTTTGATAAAGAAATAGCTTTGAGCTTTGAGCTTTGAGCTTTGAGCTTTGAGCTTTGAGCGAAAATTAAAAAATCCAGAGAAACTTCATTGTTTTCTCTGGATTTTTTTTGATTTTCCACACATCCACACATCCACACATCCACACATCCACACATCCACACATGCACTCATCCACTGATTATTACCCTACCATTACCTTTCCTTCTATTTTGTCAATAACCGCTTGCGCAGCTGCTTTGCCATTTAACATGGCGGCATTCAGCGATCCATTGCTCAAATGATCTCCTGCTAAATAAACGTTTTCGGTAAGCCTGGTTTCTGTAGAATCCATGCAGTAGTTGATGTTTTTCAGACTGGGTAACGCTTTTTTGATTGTTTGAGACTTGATTAAATCTCCCAAATCTATATGAGCATGTTCTTTAAATTCCATGCGAACTCTAGAAGCGAGTTCGTTCTCATTGTAATCATGCTCCTTTACCACTGAGATACTAATGACATTTTCATGATCACTAAAAACGTCTTGTGAAAAATGAAAGTTATTGCTCAGAGATTTTGGATGAGAAATGAGACCTATAATAGGCTTGCCAAAACCTTTATGCGTCGTTTTGAAATACAAAACCGTCACCTCATGCCATTTGATGTTTGAGATAGGTAAATTGGGAACCAGTCGATCTGCTTGTCCTGCAATAATGGTGTAATCTGATTCTAGCACTGATCCATCTGCTAGTGTGATTTGATTTCCTACCACTCTAGAAACCGTTGTATTTAGCTTTATCTGATTAGTCTCTAAATGACTCGCTAGCTGCTCTGGTATCGCTTGTATTCCTGCTGCTGGCAAGGTGGCAGAGCCTTGTGAGAACATTTTAAAAACGAATTCAAACATGCGGCTGCTGGTCTGTAATTCGTTTTCTAGAAAAATTCCGCTGTAGAACGGTTTGAAGAAGTTCTGTATGATCTGATCTGAAAAACCTGCCTTTTGCAAATAATCCAAGGTTGTCGTTTCCTTGGTTTCAAATATATCGTTGAGCTTTTTCTGTTTCAGCTTTCGCGAAAGCGTAAACATTTTCAACTTATCCTTTATAGAACCGATGTTAGAGAATGCCGTGGCAAACAAAAAACTAACATCTCTCGTAGGATCACCCACTTTAGTGGACTTACCATTATTAAAAATAATGGCTCCAGGAGCAAACTTGACCAGATCAAGCGCTTTGAAATCTAAAAATTCTTGGGCTGCAGGATAGCTGTCCAATAGTACCTGAAAGCCATGATCAAGTATCTGACCTTCCATAACATCTGTTTGAACCCGACCGCCTAACCTAGCTCCTGATTCATAAACCGTAGTTTTATAACCTGCCTTTTTTAAGGTAATAGCAGCACAGAGACCACTTACACCGCCACCTATAATCGTAATTGTTGGATAATTTTGCATCTTACAAAAATAAACGTCCTCATCTAATCGGTTCGTTTTTTATCTAAGCTTAACATTTGTAAGAAATGTGGAGCTTATTTTTACTTAAAAGCTTTTACATATGCAGGACTCTACACCAGCTAACGTCAACTTCCAGGATCAACTGGGCATAACCTTAACTAATTATTACGAACGGTTTATCGATATATTGCCACGTCTAGGGCTAGGCTTGTTAATTATTATATTAGGTATTTTTATCGCTGGATTCCTCAGCCGGTTTGCCACCAGTCGTATAAAAGCTCGTACCCATGACCCGTTGATGAGTCGGTTTTTAGGTCGCACGATTAAGTTTTTAATTATCGTGGCTATTATTGTTATAGGTCTACAAGTAGCCGGTTTTGGTGACATTAGTGCTGGGATTTTTGCCACTGCAGGTGCGAGCGCTGTCATTTTAGGGTTTGCATTTAAAGATATAGGTCAAAACTTTATTGCTGGCGTGATTTTAAGTTTCAACAGGCCTTTTAATATGGGAGATACGGTGGAGATAGGATCAAATTTCGGAAAAGTAAAAGCACTGGAATTTCGTTATACCAAATTAAAAACTTTTGATGGTAAGGATGTTTATATACCAAATAGCGATGTAATTACCCAACCTGTTACAAATTATACCGAAGACGGATATTTCCGCTGGGAATTTATGGTAGGAATTGATTATGAAGATGATATTGTTCATGCCAAAGAAACCATTATGAAAGCCATGTTGCTAGATGAAAAAGTTATTTCTACAGAAGATCATCGCAGTTATATCACTGAAGACGAACTTGCTACCAGTACTGTAAATTTGAAGGTGATGTTCTGGGTCGACACTAAAGATTATGCCAGGGTTGCGACAGAAACACGAGGTAGAGTCATAGGTAACGTGAAAAAAGCACTTATGGAAGAAGGCTTCTATTTACCTGCAGATATTCAAGAAATCAAACTGTATGGTCGGGAGACTGACATACCTTTGTCCGTTAACGATTTGAGAAAACTGAAAAATGATTAAAGTATTTAGAATTTTATCGATAGCGGAGGGATATTCATTTTTGTTACTCCTTTTTGTAACCATGCCTTTAAAATATCTAGGAAATATAGGTTTGCCTAATACCATTGTAGGAATGGCTCATGGGTTTCTTTTTTTAGCTTACGTTGTGCTGGCTATCGTTGTGGGGCAAATGCTTAAATGGAACTTTAAGGACACCGCAATAGTTGTATTAATGTCCATAGTTCCTTTTGGAACTTTCTGGATGAAGGATAAATACTTGCCTCAAAGTAGCGAGTTAGCTGCTTAGGTTTAGTTGCGTTTTGATCTACAAAACTTCATAATCTAGATATTGTAGATTAATACAGGATGATGTTCAAAGCTAACATTGATGTAAATTTGTCATTCAACCACACTTGTTTTGAAATACATTTCTAGTCCTCATAATGCGATTATACGCCATGCAGAACAGTTGCAGCGCAAAAGTAAAATTCGCAAAAAAGAACAGCTTTTTCTTATTGAGGGTAAGCGCGAGATCGAACTAGCCATCGCTGGTAATTTTGAGATTGTAAAAGCCCTTATATGCGGTGAAATTTTACTGGGAACTGAAGAGTTTACAGCAGCAGCTGTTATCAGTCATTTGAATTTATCCCAACAAACTGAAATCATCACAGTATCCATAGAAGTCTATGAGAAACTCGCCTATCGCAGCGGTACTGAAGGTTGTATCGCTTTCGCGAAAGCAAAAAGCCTTGACCTCTCACAGCTTTCATTGTCAGAAAATCCGTTAATTTTAATCGCAGAATCTCCTGAAAAGCCTGGAAATATAGGAGCGTTGTTACGCACAGCAGATGCTGCAAAAATCGATGCTGTTATAATTGTAGATCCAGTTTCAGATTTATATAACCCTAATGTGATCAGATCGAGTGTAGGTTGTGTATTCACAATTCCCACTGCTATTGCAACTGCAGCAGAAACAGTTGCGTTCCTAAAATTAAAAGAAATTAATTTATACGCTGCGACCTTACAAAGCAGCAAGCGGTATGATTTGATTGATTTCAAGACAGCTGCAGCAATTGCGGTGGGTACGGAAGCTACAGGATTGTCCCATCAATTAAGAGACGCCGCAACCGCAAACATCATAATTCCTATGGGAGGTGTTATAGATTCCATGAATGTGTCTGCCAGTGCTGCGATTCTACTTTTTGAAGCAAGACGGCAACGAGGATTTGAGTAAGCTTTTTTAAATAACTTATAGGGATTTTAAGTATTCCCGCAGCGCCAGACGTTTACATTCGCATTATGGAAGCACAAACTCTTTTTTACCTCATTATTGCGATCTTAATATTTGATTTTGTGCTTGATCGTATCCTTAGTTACTTGAACTACACGTGGTATTCTAAATCTATTCCCAGTGACGTTACTGATGTTTATGACACCACTGAGTATGAGCGATCTCAAGAATACAAGAAAACCAACTTCAAATTTGGCTTGATTTCAAGCAGCGTGTCATTTGTTGCGATTTTGATGTTTTTGTTTCTCGATGGGTTTGCTATTGTAGATACGTGGGCCAGATCAATCGCGGATAATGAAATTCTTGTAGCTATCGTATTCTTTGGGATCATAGCAGTTGCAGGCGAGTTGATCTCACTGCCTTTCTCCTATTTTGGTACGTTTGTTATTGAGCAGCGTTTTGGCTTTAATAAAACAACGAAAAAAACATTTCTAATCGATAAAGTAAAAGGCTGGTTGCTTACAGCTATTCTAGGTGGCGGTCTACTAGCCATTGTTATTCTATGCTATCAATGGGCTGGTGATAGTTTCTGGTGGTATGTCTGGATTTTAGTAATAGCCATCTCACTATTGATGAACATGTTTTATGCGCGACTTTTCGTTCCATTATTTAATAAGCAGGTTCCATTACAAGAAGGTTCTCTCAAGACCAAGATTAAAACCTATGCAGAAACCGTAGGTTTCCAGTTGGATAAAATTTTTATAATCGATGGAAGTAAACGCTCTACAAAAGCTAATGCTTATTTCAGCGGTTTTGGGAGTGAGAAACGAGTGACGTTATATGACACTCTTGTAGATAAACTTACTGAGGAAGAGATCGTTGCCGTGCTCGCTCATGAGGTAGGTCACTATAAGAAAAAGCATATTATTTATAATCTACTTGCCAGTACCCTCACCACCGGATTTACACTGTGGTTATTTTCTATTTTTGTTGATAGTGCGTTGTTATCGCAGGCGCTAGGTGTTGAAAATCCCTCATTTCATATAGGCCTTATCGCCTTCGGGTTACTTTATGCCCCTATTTCCACGATTACTGGGATTGTAATGAGTTCGCTTTCGCGAAAGTTTGAATATCAAGCAGATCGTTACGCACAAGAAACTTATGAAGCTGCTCCCTTAATAGCAGCTCTCAAAACGCTTTCTAAAACCAGTTTGAGCAATCTGACGCCACATCCTGCTTTTGTGTTTTTCAATTATAGCCACCCCAGTTTAAGTCAACGTATTCAAGCAATGAATAAACATTAGTTGTTCCTTCTTCTTTTACGCCGCGCTTCTCTAGCATCTTTTTTCGCCTTTTTGATCTTATATTTTTCAATTTTCTGAGCGCGTTCTGCTAGGTTGATTTTATCGTAATCCTCTGGAAGGTTCTTTTGGAAAGTATTCCAGTTGTTGCGACCTTTAAAATAATCAAATGGAATTAAAGGTTTCTGTGGCTCTAATTCCTCACGTTTAAACTGCTGTTGTAAAATGTCTTCTACATAAAAATCCTCGACAATTGTTATAGGTTTATATTCCTCCTTTAGTGATATGTCAAAAATACTAGCGGTGTTGTTGAACCAGAAGGCACTCCAGCCACTGCGCAGTCTGCGGATCAACTCATAAGCGGTATCGCCCGTCTGTCGGTGAATCAATTTGATAAGTATCTGACCTTCAGTACGAGTAAGTTTCTTCAGTTCTGCAGTGAATTCTTCCTCTATATAATCCTCCACCATTTTAGCATATCTGCGCTTGTCTCTGTTTTTCTCAATGGTAGAAAGTCGCTCATCCAGTTCAGACAAACGCTCTGCAGCGAGTTTTGCATAGGGCCATACTCGTTTTACCTTGCGCTGTAATATCAAGTAACGTATGCGTTCGTAACGACTGGTAAATTTGAGATCTTGAATCAATAAAACCTCGTCCAGTTCAATGGAGCTCACACTGTCTCCATCGATGTAGTAATAGTCAGGAGTTGCAGTCTTTACCGTGTCCACTTTCAATGGTTCTGGTATCGGAATCGTTTGCGCTTTCGCGAAAGCGGAAACGACGATAAGCATTATTCCAAGAAATACTCTTTTTATCATATTCAAAAGTTGCCAAAAAGTGTTCCAAAAATAAGAATACACCAGTTAAACAAGCGTGTTAGCGCTGCGATTATTATCTTCACGGTCAAAATTTAATAAAATGGCTGAAAAGAGCATTCTTACCGATAAATCACTCAAGTTTTTAGAAGAATATCTCAATACCGCATCGCCTACCGGCTATGAATGGAACGGACAAAAAGTCTGGATGGATTATCTGGAACCGTATGTGGACGAATTCATTACAGACAATTACGGAAGCGCTGTAGGCGTAATCAACCCAGAAGCTAAATATAAGGTTGTGATTGAAGGCCATGCAGATGAGATTTCATGGTATGTTAACTATATCACAGATGAAGGACTTATTTATGTGGTAAGAAATGGCGGTAGTGATCATCAAATTGCCCCTTCTAAACGCGTAAATATTCATACAGACAAGGGAATTGTGATAGGTGTTTTTGGTTGGCCAGCAATTCATACCCGGGATAAATCAGATGAAAAAGGACCTAAACCCGATAATATTTTTATTGATGTAGGTGCAGATGATAAAGAAGGAGTTCTCGCTTTAGGCGTCGATGTAGGCTGTGTAATTACCTATCCTGATGAATTTATTGTTTTGAACAAAAATAAATTTGTTTGTCGTGCACTTGACAACCGTATGGGTGGTTTCATGATTGCAGAAGTTGCGCGATTATTGAAAGAAAATAAAAAGGAACTGGATTTCGGTTTATACGTTACAAACAGTGTCCAAGAAGAAATAGGCCTGCGCGGTGCAGAAATGATCTCTCACCGTATCAAACCTAATGTCGCCATAGTGACGGACGTGACTCACGACACTACTACACCCATGATTGAGAAAAAAAGCAATGGTGACGCTGCTATAGGTAAAGGACCGGTTGTGGCATATGCTCCAGCAATTCAAAACCGATTGCGCAACTTAATTCTAGATACCGCGACTAAAAAGAATATACCATTCCAGCGCAGAGCAACTAGCAGATCTACCGGTACAGACACGGACGCATTTGCTTATAGCAATGGCGGCGTTCCTAGCGCATTAATCTCATTACCCTTGCGTTACATGCATACTACGGTAGAAATGGTTCACCGTGAAGACGTGGAGAACGTGATCAAAATGATCTATGAAACTTTATTGGAATTGAAAGCAGATCAAAGCTTTTCCTATTTTGATAATTTGAGTGAAAAACTAGTTTAAAATGTTTTGAAGAAGCAGCTATTTTTCAAGACTCTGGTTTGAACACCGCATTATTCGGTTTTAAATTGCTGTCTTGCGCATAAAATGATAGCTGCAGTATATCCGTTCTGTAAATAGGAAAACCTACGGTTACCGTGGGTTTTCCTATTTATTATAAGCACTTAAATGATTTGCTTTCATTTACGTTATCGCCTTTGTGATAGGATTTAAACAACAGAAATGATTTTAAAATATATAAATCGTTTGAGATTTTTAACTACACTGCTTTAGTAGAATCATGGATCCTATTGAAACCAAAAAGGTTATGATTAAAGCTAATAGAATTCAGGAAAAGTAATTTGTAGATTTACAGAAAGTATTAATTATCGCATCTCGTAAAACCAACTGGCTCAACATAATTTTGCTCATTCTTGCGGGAGAAGCGGTATTTATTCTACCTTTTGTACTAGCTCGTATTTTTAGACCCACATTTCTCGAGGTGTTTCAACTTACAAATACTGAATTGGGTGCTTGTTTTTCAACTTATGGAATTGTCGCCTTTATCTCTTATTTATTTGGTGGACCGATAGCTGATAAATATCAACCCAAACACTTAATTGCGATAGCATTATTTGCTACTGCGGCTGGCGGTATCTTGCTGGCTAATGTTCCCAACTTTTGGACGTTGCAAGCTTTATATGGATACTGGGGTTTTACCACTATATTTTTGTTTTGGGCAGCCATGGTTAAGGCTACCCGAGTCATAGGCGGTGAAAAACGGCAGGGTCTGGCTTTTGGATTGTTGGATGGCGGCCGTGGGCTTGTTGCGGCGGGTTTTGGATCGGTTGGGATTATTGTCTTTACCTTTTTTATAGAAATCGATGCAGTTGATACTGCTGCAAATCAGCAAGAGGCCTTTAGAAATGTCATTTATGTATGTTCTGGAATCATTGCTTTCATTGGTCTTTTAGTTATTGCATTTCTAAAACCTACAGATGATGCAAGTTCCATACAGGTTTCTCATTGGAAAGATTTAATCCATAATTTCAGAACCGTTATTAAAATTAAAAGCGTGTGGCTTCTAATGGTTATTATTCTTTGCGCTTATGTAGGTTATAAAATCACTGATGTATTTTCCCTTTATGCAAGTGATGTTATGGGATTCGATCAAGTAGATTCTGCTAAAATTGGGACCTATTTATTATACATCCGGCCATTTATAGGAGTTGGGATAGGGTTACTGGCAGATAAAACCAAAACTTCACTAATGATGATTGTTGGGTTTATCATATCATTAATAGGTTCCCTCCTATTTGCGAGCGGTATTATAGAGAGTTCCATGGTAGGTTTGTTTTTACTTTCGCTGTTGATTGTGGCCACTGGAGTTTATGCGTTTAGAACACTTTACTTTGCCGCGATTCAAGAAGGTCATATTCCTTTATTTGCGACCGGTACCGCTGTAGGTTTGATATCATTAGTAGGATATACTCCAGATATTTTTATGGGACCCGCGATTGGTGTTTTATTAGATGGTTCTCCTGGAGAATTGGGACATCAGCACGTTTTTATGATGTGCGCTGGTTTTATGATTGTGGGGTTAGCCGCTGCAGTTGGGTTTTATAAAACTTCTAGGAAATCAGTAGTTTCTTTTTCTTCCAAATAATCAAATACAACTGTGGTATTGGAATCATTAATAGCAGTCTAATATTCCGTCAGTCATTTCTTCTAAAGTATCTTTGTAGTCATGGCAAGACCGCAATTAACCTCTATTAAAGAAAAGAAAAAAACATCTGTTTTTTCACTGAGCTCTCTCTCAGCTATTCCACGATTTTTTAAGGAAATATGGCGTACAAGTCCTAAACTATTTACTCTGAATGGGATCGCACGGTTGTTGACCGCACTTTCTCCGGTGGTAACATTATGGATCGGTAAAATTATAATTGACGAAATTATTTTACAGATTTCGCTCGATGAACAAAATTTAAACCGACTTTGGACATTTGTAGGCATTGAATTGGGGGTTGTCGTATTAACGGAACTTCTCAATAGATTAGTCACTTTAACAGACGGGTTGATAGGTGATCTATATTCTAATGCTTCATCTGAAAAAATAATCCGTAAGACAAATGAATTAACCCTCGAGCAATTAGAAGATCCCGATTTCTATGATAAATTAGAGCGTGCCCGACAGCAAACTAACGGTCGTGTCAACCTCATGAGCGATGCACTGAGTCAAGTTCAAGGGTTGATTGGTATCATTGCATTAGTAGCTGCACTCATCTATTTTGAACCTTGGTTGATCGTACTACTGGTTTTGAGTATTATTCCATCATTTATAAATGAGGCAAAATTTAGTTCTCACCGGTATTCGCTTGCCCGCAGCTGGACCGCAGAACGTCGGGAATTGGATTATTTAAGGTTCGTAGGTGCAAACAATACAACCGCTAAAGAAGTTAAACTCTTCGGACTCACGGACTATATCGCTTTCCGGTTTAAGAATCTATCCACTAAATACTATTTGATCAATAAAAGTTTGTCCTTGCGACAAAGTCTTTATGGATCGATATTTAATATTCTTGGAACGCTTTCTTATTATGGAGCTTATATTTTTATCATCATTAAAGTAATTGCTGGTGTTTTAACCATAGGTGAGTTGACCTTCTTGTCCGGTTCATTCAATCGTTTGAGAAATAATTTACAACAATTCTTTTCTAGGATTACCCGCATTTCTGAAAGTTCTTTATACCTACAGGATTACTTTGACTTCCTAGATATACCACTAGAGAATGTAACGGAATCCCCACTTCCGTTACCAAAAAAGATTCAACAAGGTTTTGAACTAGTTAACGTACGCTTTAATTATCCCGGTAGTGAAACACCAGTATTAGAAGGTGTGAATTTCAAAATTAAAGCCGGTGAAAAGATTGCTTTTGTAGGCCAGAACGGTGCTGGTAAAACCACATTAATCAAATTGATCCTAAGATTTTACGAACCTTCCAGTGGTGAAATCTTGCTGGATGGTATCAATATCAATAAATTTTCTAAAGAGGAATATAGAGCCAGATTTGGAGTTATTTTCCAAGACTTCTTTAAATATGAATTCCGCTTGCGCGAAAACATTGCTGTTGGAAACATTGCACAATTAGAGAATGATGAAATGATTACCAATGCTGCAGAGCGCAGTCTTGCTAGCCAGGTAATAAACGAAATGACAGATGGAATTGATCAGCAATTAGGCCGTCGCTTTGCCAAAGGTCAAGAACTAAGTGGCGGACAATGGCAAAAAGTTGCACTTGCGAGAGCCTACATGAAGGATGCAGATATAATGGTCTTAGATGAACCTACCAGTGCGCTAGATGCTCAGGCAGAATATGATGTTTTTGAACGTTTTATCGCTCTAACGGAGGGCAAAACAAGTATCATCATTTCACATCGATTTTCTACGGTTCGAATGGCAGACCGAATTTTAGTTTTGAAAAATGGTAAAATTGCTGAAATAGGAACTCATGTAGAATTGATGGCAAACGATGCTTTATACGCAAGATTATTTAATTTGCAAGCTGCTGGATATCAATAGGTTTTCTTAGGTGAGTTTCCGTTTTGTATTGTGCAGGAAAACCTCGATCAATTTTACTTTCGCGAAAGCGAAATTTTAAGATTAACTAAGACAAAAAAACAGCCCAAATTTTCATTTGAGCTGCTCTAGTCTTGAAAACAATTTACTTATTACTCCCGGATCTGTCCGGTACCAGAAACAAAATATTTATTAGTCACCAGTTGCTTCAATCCTAATGGACCGCGGTGGTGTAATTTGTCAGTACTGATGGCAAGCTCTGCTCCCACACCCATTTGACCACCATCCGTAAATCTTGTAGATGCATTGTGATATACAGCTGCACTATCTATTTGCTCCATAAAAGTAGCGGCGTCCTCAGTATTTTCTGTAAGAATAATGTTTGAGTGACCACCAGAATATTTATTGATTTTTTCGATAGCGTCCTCTAGCCCGTTTACCGTGCCTATCGCTGCCTTTCTGGCTAGAAATTCTTGGTACCAAACCTGCTCATCATCAACTTCCTGCTTGGTTTCTAGGATATTCATCAAATCTTTGCTCGCTATAATTTCTACATCGTGATCTACCAGTTCTTTTTCGATCGTGCGGCATACATTTTCAAAGTCTGGATGATTCGTATCAACGTAAACTTTATCCAAAGCGTTGCAGCCAGATATTTTGTCGGTTTTGGCATTTACAATTACTGGCAATACCTTTTTCATGTCTGCATCTGGAGCGACATAGGCAAAATTATTCCCACGACCACTGATAAGCACGGCACATTTTGCATGCTGTTTTACAAATTCAATCAAACGCTCACCACCACGTGGAACGATAAGATCTAATGGTTGATCAGGGTTTTTCAAAAACTCCTGTGTCGTGGCTCGATCCATTTTAAGGTATTGAATCCAGTCCGCAGAAAGTCCATTATCTTCTAGTGCCTGATGCCAGCATTTAACTAATTCTTCATTACTATTATGCGCTTCCTTCCCGCCTTTTAATAGTATTTTATTATTTGCCTTAAATGCTAATACGGCAGCCTCAATAGTTACATCTGGACGGGATTCATAAATAATCATGATCGTTCCAAATGGAGCCGTTTTATTAGTAATCTTCAAACCGTTTTCTAAGGTGTCATCACTAATTACCTTTCCAACTGGATCTTCCTGATTCTTTATTTCACGAACTGCACGGATCATATCCTTGATCTTTGCATCATCAACAATAAGTCTATCGTAAAGTGCTTGATCGTCACCGCTAAAATCATCAAGATCTTGCTTGTTAGCTGCTAAGATTCTATCCTTGCGCTTTTCCAGCTGATCCATCATGGATTGTAATACTTTATTCTTAGTTTCTTCTTTTAATAATTTCATACTAGTTTTCTAGTTTGTTAAAAAAATTGAATAAATCTGATACGTATTTTACGGTATCCTTTTTCTATTCTTCTTCCTCTCTTTTGTAGATACGGGTTCCTATGTCTTTGCCATTGACAATGTCAATAATGCAGTTTTCCCTTTTTCCGTTAGCAATAAAGGTTGGGATATTTTTAGCTGCTGTGAGCTTTGCCACATTAATTTTTGACATCATTCCACCACGGCCTTCACCTTCCTTCTTATTAGAAGACTGAATGAATTGCTCTACAGCTTGATCTGTCGCTACCGACTTTATAACTTTAGAGCTGTCGTCTTCTGGATTACCATCAAAAATCCCATCAATATCAGTAAGCAAGATCATCATGTCAGCGTCTATTAATTCTGCCACCAGACTTGCCAGTTCATCATTGTCAGTAAACATGGACATCGATAAGGACACCGCATCATCTTCATTTGCAATAGGTACTATACCTTGACTCAACAAGCCTTCATAACAATTTATCATATTGTCACGATGTTTACCTTCATCAAAATCCCGTTTTGTTGCAAGAACCTGAGCACAGCGCATACCATAATCATGGAAAATGCTATAATAATGTCGCATCATTCTAGGCTGACCTACTGCGGAATAGACTTGCCTTCTTATTCTAATATCTTCAATATCGTTATCATCCAATACTTCCATACCAGCGATTACAGATCCTGAAGAAATTAAAACACAAATAATATCTTCTTCATAAAGTCTAGCTATCTGATCCACTAGTTTTCTCAAAGTAGGCATCACAATCCGATTGTCCTTATTGACCATCACATTAGTACCTACTTTAACGACGACTCTTTTTTTATGTCTCTTTCTAGATTGTTTAATGTCTATCATATCTGCTTTCCAAGTTCAACTGCGCGATTAAAAGCTGCATATGCGGCTTCCTGGATCAAATCCTTCACGTTATTATCATCTAGGGAATCAAGTGCTGCTCTAGTCGTTCCTCCTTTAGAAGCCACTCGATTCATCCATGATGCTGGACTCAAGTCGGATTGATTGAAAAGCTCTACAGCTCCCTCAAAAGTTTGACTTACCAATACTTTAGAATCATGATCTGAAAAGCCCATTTTTTTAGCAGCATCCATCATCGATTGCATGAAATAAAATACATAAGCTGGACCACTACCAGATATTCCCGTAGAAGCATCAACATCATTTTCTGTATCCAGATAAACCGATTTACCAGTCGTGTTCAATAGATTCCTGACTGTTGAAAGTTCCAACCTGGAAACTTCATCAGATGCTGTAAACGAAGTAAGTCCTTTACCTACCTGCGCTGGTAAGTTAGGCATTGCTCTAACAACTTTTCTGATACCCAGACCATCTTGAATAGATTTAATAGTTACACCTGCCATTATGGAAACAATGACTTGATCTTTTTTAGTCATGGGTTTCAATTCCTTAAGCAACTCATCAGAGTGATATGGTTTAACAGCAATAAACACAATGTCTGCTAACGGCAAACAATCTGCGAGATTTGTGTAAACGTCGAATCTGCTGATTTTTTTCAGCTCTAGAGTTTTTTCAGGACTGGTATCTGAGATCATCAGATTTTCCTTACTTAGGTATTCAGATTTCACGAGGGCTTTAGCATACGCTAATCCCATATTTCCTGCTCCTATTACAAGTACTTTCATTTGTTAACTTTAAATTTTTCTAATTACTTTATAAGTTGCAAGCACCGTGCGGCGGTGCCATTACAAATAGATTATTTGGAATAATTGAGCTTAGTAAATATAATCTACTGATATACATACACTTATGATAATAGTGAGTCTTGCCCTAAAATATTTATTGCTGTCAGTTCGGCGGGAAATCGGCGAGAATGGCAGTTTTTTGAAGTTTATTTGTAAGGAAATTAAAAAAGAAGGTTCGGGAATGTATAGTATTTCCTACAATATGTCTATTAATCTGGAGTAGTTATCACAAAAGAATCCTTTAAATAGAATCGATCGTAAAATTTAAAAACAACGTTCTATACAGATATGGTGGAGCGAGATCTTCAAGGTTAATTTTTGAAACTGACAATAATTAATTAATCAGTAAGAATTTGAGGTTGTCTTAATCACGAGCACTTAACCATTCCACCACATTTTTTTCAATGCGATTCATGATATTTTTAGTATCAGCCTTTTCAAATTTCTCTCCTGTAATTTGTTCATAGAGTTCAATGTAGCGCTCGCTTACGGAAAGTACATATTCATCTGTCATAGAAGGAACGGATTGTCCTTCTAAACCTTGAAAATCATTTGAAATGAGCCATTGTCTTACAAATTCTTTACTGAGTTGCTTTTGAGTGTCACCATTATCCTGACGTTCTTGATAACCATCTGAATAAAAATACCTAGAGGAATCTGGCGTGTGAATCTCGTCGATCAATACAATAGTACCATCTGCCGTCTTTCCAAATTCATATTTAGTATCCACGAGAATCAAACCTCGATCTGCGGCAAGCTGTGTACCACGCTCAAATAGGGCTTTGGTATACTTTTCTAAAACTTCGTATTCTTCTTTTGATACAATTCCTTTAGAGATAATATCTTCTCGAGAAATATCTTCATCATGATCTCCCATCTCTGCCTTTGTAGCTGGAGTTATAATAGGAACTGAGAATTTATCATTTTCCTTCATTCCATCTGGTAAGGAAACACCGCATAGCATTCGTTTTCCAGCATTATATTCTCTAGCTGCATGACCACTCATATAACCACGAATAACCATTTCTACTTTAAATGGCTCGCATTTATGACCTATAGCAACGTTAGGGTCTGGTGTAGCGATGAGCCAGTTGGGAACTATGCCTTCCGTTGCCTTCATCATTTTAGTGGCGATCTGATTTAGTATTTGACCCTTAAAAGGAATGCCACGTGGTAATACCACATCAAAAGCACTGAGTCTATCACTGGCGATCATTATCAAAAGATCATTGTCCAAAAAATACACCTCTCTAACTTTACCCTTGTAAACGGTTTGCTGACCTTGAAATTTAAAGTTGGTGTCAGTGATGGTATCAAATAGAAACATGTGGTGGATTTTAATCTTTGGTAAATATGAGAAATCCCACTTGCAACAAAGCTTATGGGATAACTATTTATGAAGTATTTATTGACGGTTGTTGATGAATTGCTTTTGCGAAAGCGAACTAAAATCAAGCTAACTTACAAGTTAACTAATTACCGGTTTCAATCGTTTTATAAGCCGCAATAACCTTTTTAACAAGACGGTGACGTACTACATCACTGTCGTCTAGGTACATCATCCCAACTCCATCGACTTCTTTCAGGATTAATAAAGCCTCTTTCAAACCAGAAATCATGCGACGTGGTAAATCGATCTGGCCTGGATCCCCTGTGATAAAAAATTTAGCGTCTTTACCCATACGAGTTAAGAACATTTTCATCTGGGCATGCGTTGTATTTTGTGCTTCATCGAGAATAACATAGGCATGATCTAGAGTACGTCCTCGCATAAATGCTAACGGTGCAATCTGGATGGTACCCTTTTCAATGTAACTAGACAGGCGCTCTGCAGGCACCATATCTCGCAATGCATCATAAATAGGCTGCATGTAAGGGTCCAGTTTTTCCTTGAGATCTCCAGGTAGAAAACCTAGGTTTTCCCCTGCCTCCACCGCAGGTCTTGTAATTATAATGCGTTTTACCTCTCGATTCTTCAAAGCTTGTACCGCAAGAGCGACCCCTATATAAGTTTTCCCAGTTCCAGCAGGACCTATGGCAAAAACCATATCATTTTTTTTACAAAGTGCTACTAGCTTACCCTGATTAGGAGTTTTAGGTCTTATAAGCGCACCATTATTACCGTGAACTAAAACATCACTGGTCCCTTTACCATTAAAACTATCTGGTTCATTTGCGGTAAGCAGACGCTCAATGACATTTTCATCCAGCGTATTGTATTTGGTGAAATGATTTAAAAGCATTTCTAGCCTCTTATCAAATTCCTGTAATTGTTCCTCGTCACCATAGACTTTCATGACTGAGCCACGAGCGACAATTTTAAGTTTGGGATAGTGTTGTTTGAGAAAAGTTAGGTTCTTGTTTTTGGCTCCAAAAAATTCTCTCGGATTTGCGTCGGCAAGATCAATGATAAGTTCGTTCAAAAGCGATAAATTAGGTGACGTTATGCGTCTATTATTTTTTAGTTTTGCTATTGTGTTCTAGTGAGTCATGAAAGTAGTAAAAACTATGTTTATCATTCCATGGAATCACTTTATTTTAAGATTCATTTAATCAACAACCCAGCTTTTTTTCTATGCCCATTATTACCTTAACGACAGATTTTGGCTGGAAGGATCCTTATGTGGGCGCTGTGAAAGGTGCTATTCACAAAGAATTAGAAAACATAAATATCGTGGATATCTCTCATGATGTTTCACCGTTTCACATAGCCGAGGCCGCATATATTATCCAAAACGCTTACTCTTCCTTTCCTGAGGGAACCATTCATATTATAGGTGTTGATGCGGAGCACACTCCGGAAAATAAACACTTGGCCATTTTAATGAATGGTCATTATTTCATCTGTGCAGATAATGGCGTTTTAGGTTTGATCATAAGTAAGATGCGAGCAGAGCGGATGGTAGAAATTAATATACATGATCGCATTTCCTCTAATTTCACAACTTTGGATGCTTTTGTAAGCACTGCATGTCACATTGCCCGCGGTGGGACTTTAGAGGTCATAGGTAAGCCCATAACAGATTTGAGATCCATTACTGGAATACATCCTTTTGTTTCAGAATCAAAGAATAATATCCACGGCCAGGTTATCTATATAGATAATTATGGTAATAGCGTTTCAAACATTACCAGAGAACTTTTTGAAAAAATAGGCCGTGGTAGAAAATTTGAAATCTATGCGCGCAGTGAGCGCATCAAAACAATTTATGAACGATATTCTGATATTGTCAACTTTGATTTAGAACCCATAAAACGAGATGTTGATGGAAAAGGTCTTGCCATTTTCAATAGTTCTGACCTGATTGAAATCGCCACGTATAGATCAAATCCAAGTACCGTTGGAAGCGCCAGCACTCTTTTTGGTTTACAAATTGATGCTCCAGTAATCGTTAACTTTGAATTGATATGATTGTACGTATTGTAAAAATGCATTTTCAAAAGGATCGCATCCTCGAGTTTCAAACAATGTTTGAAGATATTAAAGAAGGTATTAGAAATCAGCCAGGTTGTAGCCTGTTGGAATTGTATCAGGATATCGATGACAAACAAGCATTTTATACCTATAGCTACTGGGATTCTGAAGCCGACCTAAATAACTACCGTCATTCTGCGTTATTTAAAAAGATATGGCCAGCGACCAAAGCGATGTTTGATGAAAAACCTACTGCACACAGCGTACACAAAATTCACAGCCTTAAATGAAAGCGATTTATCTAAAAGAGATTCGTGGTTTTTTCAGTAGTCTTAGTGGCTATCTGGTTATCTGTATTTTCCTTTTAGTAAGTGGTTTACTTGTTTTTGTTTTTGATGGTGAGTTCAATGTGCTCAACTATGGTTTTGCAGATTTAACTCCGTTTTTTCTTTTAATTCCATGGTTATTTATGTTCTTGATTCCTGCTATTTGCATGCGCAGTTTTACGGTGGAACGGGATCTGGGGACATTAGAGATTCTTCTAACGCGACCTGTTTCGATCCGCAGTTTGATAGGTGGGAAATATTTAGCAGCATTAACCCTTATTGTTGTTGCCCTGATTCCTACATTGTTATACGTTATCTCAGTAGGAAAATTAGGCACAACCTCATTTAACATTGATCTAGGCAGCACTATGGGCAGTTATCTGGGGGCTATCTTACTTGCATTGAGCTATACTGCAATTTCTATTTTCAGTTCTACCATTACTAAAAATCAGATTGTTGCTTTTCTCTTGGCCGCTCTACTCTGCTTTGCGATGTATTTTGGCTTTGAAGGACTATCGGGTTATGTGACTAGCGACGCCGTGCTGGCTTCATTTGGTATGAAATATCATTATGAAAGTATGGCTCGCGGCGTTTTAGACACTAGGGATGTAATTTATTTTGTGAGTATTGCCGTTTTCTTTTTCGCTTTAAGCGAAATCTCACTTAAAACAAGTCTAGCTAGAAATTGATGGTCAGAATAGTTAGAAATATGGTTTTGTGGATCGTTGCGCTTCTCGCGCTTAACTTCGTTTCAAATCGTTTCTACCATCGGTTTGATTTAACGGAAGATGGCCGCTATACCATTTCTAATGAAACCAAAACCCTTCTAGATGAAGCTCCACTGGATATTTATGTAGATGTTTTTTTAGACGGCGAGTTACCAGCCGAGTTTCTAAAACTTAAACGTGAAACCCGCCAATTACTGGAAGAATTAAGCTCCCTCCATCCTAATCTCAAATATGATTTTTTGAATCCGCTGGCAGATTTGAACCAGGAGGAGTCCGATCAAGTAATACAGCAACTGGCTCGAGAAGGTGTGCAACCGGCGATGGCGACCATAATGGAAAAAGGGAAACAGACTAATATTACCATCGTTCCCTATGCTATTATATCCTACGATGGAAAACGTACTGCCATCCCATTATTAAAAAAGGTCGCAAGATCAACTACAGAAGAGCGCGTTAACGCTTCCATCCAGCAACTGGAATATCAGCTGGCAGATGGACTGCGCAAGGTTTCAAAATCCAAAGACAAAAAGATTGCCGTACTGCGTGATAGTGGTGAATTAACAGATTTACAAATAGCCGATTTTATAAAATCTCTACAAGCCTACTACCGTGTAGCACCTTTTGGGATAGAGTTTGTCAAAAGTAGCGATAGCATCAAGCCAGCTGACGTTCTCAACGAATTGAACTCTTATGACCTGGTTATTGAAGCAAAGCCAACCATTCCGCTGTCTGAAACTAAAAAATACATTCTTGATCAGTATTTAATGAATGGTGGTAAATTGTTGATGACGGTGGATCCTATTATTATGGAAAATGACAGTCTGGCAAATGAAGAATCTAGAGCCTATGCCCTATCTCGCGAACTCAATCTGGATGATATGTTATTCAGGTATGGAATGCGATTGAATCGTGGATTGATTAAGGACGTACAAAGTGGAGCATTAGCGCTCGCCACAGGTCAAGGAAGGAATACACAATATGAAGCGTTTCAATGGCCCTATTATCCACTGGCTAGTGCAGATAGTAACAATACAATCACTCGCAATCTTGAAGATGTGAAATTTGAATATACCGGAAGTCTAGACACGTTAAAGACCGCTACAGTAAAACAAATTCTTCTTTCTACAAGCAATCAAACGCAACAGGTAACATTGCCAGCTGCCGTCTCGCTGGCAGAAATAGATGAAGAGATCAACCCATCATCCTACATTTCTGGGTCTAAAAACCTTGCTGCCATCGCTGAAGGATCTTTCACTAGCGCTTATAAAAACCGTGTCAAACCTTTTGTACTCAGTGACGGACTTGATGAAAGTAAGCCGGCTGGCTTATTTCTAGCCGCAGACGGTGATATTATGAAAAACCAGGTAGATCGCGGGCAACCGCAAGACCTAGGGTACGACATGAGAACAGGCCAATATTATGGAAATAAAGAGTTCTTAATGAATGTTGTGAACTATATGCTGGAAGATAATGGGTTATTGGCCTTACGTAATAAAGATATTAAAGTGCCATTTCTAGATGTGAAACGTAGCTATGATGATCGCACCTTCTGGCAAATGCTAAATATTATTGTGCCGCTTATGCTGGTTCTAGGGTTCGGATTTCTTTTCTTATGGGTGCGTAAACGAAAGTATGCCGCTTAAGTTTTCTTAACATACTGCGTCAGTATCACGATATGTTGACCGTTTGCTCTTCCCTCGATTTGATCAGCGTTATCATGAACTAAAGATATGTTGCGAACCGCCGTACCGCGTTTTGCAATAAAGTTTGCTCCTTTTACATCAAGATCTTTGATTAAAACGATACTATCTCCTTTACTTAAAATGTTACCGTTAGAATCTCTGTGTATAATTTTCTCACCGCGCTGGATACCGGCTTCTGCCCAGGCTTTAGTGTCCTCTTCTAAATACATCATTTCTAAAAGATCCACTGGCCAGCCTTCGCCTTTCAACTGGTTTAACATTCTGTAGGCTATTACTTGAACTGCAGGAACGGGACTCCACATAGAATCGTTTAAACAACGCCAGTGATTTGATTCCACTTGATCAGAATCTGTTAATTGAGTGACACAAGAAGAACAAGCTAGTATGCTGGTATCTTTTACATCAGAAGGAGATTCAGGCACTTCAAATATTACGAGAGACTCCTTTGAGCTGCATAATTCACAAGAACTTCCTGATCTTTCTTCTAATTCTTTAAGCAATTCTGACATAGACATATTATTAATAGACAAAGGTACTTATATTGTTTGTGGAGAAGGTCTCATTCCTACATGACATTGCAATATCAAGCATTCAATAGATATACGTAAAATGAATTATAGAGTATTTTTCACTCTTAAAAATCTTGAACAAGCATTTTCACTTTGATGAATGGAGTTTCTAAATTTGAGTCTTTAATCTTTGATTCTTTGTCTACTATAATAATCCTAGGAAAGTACTGAACGCCATAGGCATTCTTTAATAACTCTGTATCTTTTTCTAAGGCGATAACGTTAACACCCGCAACTTTCTGGTTTAGTTGCAAACCACGCCAAAATTCGATCTCAGAATTTTGAGATTGAAGCGCACAAGCGATGTAGTACGCATCCTTATCAACAGACCCGACAACCATCGAATTCCAAATTTTAAGGTTATAACTCAGGTTTGGGTCATTAAGGTCGTACATAAAGAAGTACACTTTTTTACTCCCTAACATTGAAAAGTCAAAGGGTTTAGAGTCTAAAACCTTAGCCTCTGGATAAATGAATTCAGTTCCTATGGCTGTTCGCTCAATGTTTCTATACATGACCTTTTCTGAATCTGGTCTGGGATCATACCTGTAATCCATAGCTTTATAAAAAAGTTTTGACTTAGGATGTCTTTCAGAAACCTCTTTCATGAGTTGCTCTCGCAAACCGAATCGAATTAAACCTTGCGGCAAATCATAATAATACTTTCTTATATCCCTGCTGCGCTCTAAATTTTTGACATTAGCATAATGATATGCAATGGATAAATTTTTGTATGCTGGGATGGTCGTATAATATCTTTCAATATCATAAATGGCTTCTGGAAACTCTTTTTTGTTAAGGTCCATCAAATCAATTTTTCCTTTGATAATTTGTCCTTTTAATAATTTCATATACAACGCATAACTATCGTAATATGCCTGTTCATCTGTTTTAAATATATCAGAATGAATGCTGTTGTTAAGTTTGCTACTCCATTCATATACCAGACTGTCTAAAGACTCTTCAAAAGACGCTTTGTTTTGTGACCAAAAACCTTTCTGATTTGAGAAATTTTTAAATGCCTCATCACGATTGAGTATATATTCATTTTTAAGAGCTCCCTGAGCTCCAGAAAAAACAAGATTGATAAGTGAATCAGTTTTGAATAATGCTACATTAAAATCATCGTTCTGTTCTAAATGAATAGGAAATACCTGATCTTCAACTAATAAATTATTGAAACCTCCATACCCCCACATGTAAGCCGTATCTGTACGTTTATATATAAAATCAACTTCAGTATTAGCACTGATTCTTGCCTTCAAATTACTAATCGTGTCATTTGTTGTAGTTACATAAATAGGAATGTCATATTGAATCTGAGCAATTGAGATTGTGCTATAGAATGCACAAAGGCATCCTATTAAAAGTTGCGTGACTTTAAGTTTTCTAATATCCATTCGTGATTATGATTTGTATTTTAGTAGGTTTCAAAAGACTCACAGCTGAAAGGTAACGGTTTTATCAAACCTAATCATTCTAGCGTTCGGCAGCTATTTTGCTATTCATTATACGTCTATTCATCAATAATGAGTCCATAAGATAAGCAACATAAAGCTTGTCATAAAGATATCTTCAAACTATAATAGAGCTCACTCTTTTATTGACAAGCGCTCCAGTGATCAACTTTCAAAGCAATAACTAATGATTCTGTAGCGAATACATAATGACCATAAATCAAATTCAAGGTTTAAGTAAAATAAGTATGCTTGATTGAAATATGTTGGTTTTTATCATATGAGACAACTTAGATAATTAAAACACCAATTAATTATCAGATTCATAATCTGCAAACTGACGACTCTCCTTTTCCGTTTCCAGGTCGCTTTAAATGGCTGTTGCTTAATAATTTAATAACTAATTAAAATTTAAAAAGGTAGCAATTGCAATTCAGAAAAAGTCTCAGAGCATTATTTAAATTCAATGATCAATTTCTGGAATTGACTTTAGTTATTTGACATTGTTTAGGATTCAAATGTGTGATGTCTATCATAGAAACGGTGTGCATGTGATTGAATGTAATATTTAAGCTTATCCCTTAAGGTATGAACCACTTCAGGGAAGATCACTCCAGTTTCTTCGTCACAATACACTTTTGCAATTTCTGTCGCAAGCACAAGTGAGTTCAATGAGTTGTCCGTAACATATTTTAAAAAGAAACCGTTCCCTTCAAATACATCGTTAATTTCACAAGTAACTTCCTCATCGATGGGTAGCGTTACATTCCCCAGTATTTCTTGCCATAGGTCAATTGCTGCCTTAAATTTATTCTGATCCACGCTTGAAGTACCTAAATTGAAAATAGGAACTTTACGATCCCATCTTTTCCAATTGTAAGAATGCACATCATAAAATACAGCGGTACCAAAAAGCTCTTCCAATTTTACAATCAACTGAAGCACCACTCTGTAAAAATTCTCATGTTTATGAAGAGCGCGCTCTTTTTCTTCCTCTGTTAGCGGGACTTTCCAAACATTTTTTCCCCATGCTGTATCATAAATAGCCTCACTAGGAGAACGATTTAAATCATATTCAAACCTACTATCATGAGCAGTCAGCGTTATAGGCAATAAAGAAATCATCGTTCCTGTGGCTGGATTTTCCTCGTACCAGCGTTCATAATCTGAGTGTAGGCAATTGTTCCACAAACGTTTGTCAAAATGATGTCCATCATGTATCGCAGCACATACATAAGGTACGTAATCATCAATTTTTATAGAAAAAGAATAATCATCTACTACTGCGTGAAATATTTCCTCATTCTCAATCTTTTTCAAGATGCTACGGATGGACATTTTATTCATGAATCTACTTGTTTCTTTAATTATTTGTTGGCTCTTATGCTTTGACTCTAATTCTACACTACATTTCTTATTAATCTATTTAGAGCTTTCCTCGTCATCACTTTTTTAGATATTGTATTAATCTGTAAAAAACCGTATTGGAAACATCATTTTAATTTCCTAGAATATGATGTATCTCTATAATTTACATTTTGAGAAAATCCCGGACTACAATGCCCACTAATCCTAAATTATAACAGTGATTCCCTTTTTTTACAAAATGCACTATTAAAAGATCTTTATTGTTAAAGCAAACTATAAATTAATTACATACTAATTTGTTAACTAAATGCGATAATTACTTTGATATTATGCTTTCAGTTTAAATGTTGATTATTGGAATTAAGCAACTAAATCTAAGGTTTTTACGCTTTCGCGAAAGCGATAAAGCAAAATATCCTTAAGATATTGGAATCACGTATATTAAAAAATCTTGCTAGTTCGTTTTCTAACGGCTCTAGCAAGATTAATACTTTCAGAGTATTTTTCTAAGAAGTGACATCTTTTAGATTATCGTCCCAATTATCCACTTTAGGCTCTCCAAATTTCCCCAAAGATTTAGCCACAATAGAGGCTACTGTCGCGTCTCCTGTAACGTTTACTGTAGTTCGCAACATATCGAGAGGTCGGTCCACTGCAAAAATTAAAGCCAGCGCCACAGGTAAAAGCTCGCTAGGGAAACTAATAGATTCCAGGACTATAACAAGCATCACCATTCCAGCTCCAGGTACCGCTGCAGAGCCTATGGAAGCCAGTAATGCCGTTAATACAATGGTTAATTGTGCAGTGAGCGCAAGTTCAATTCCTAAGGCCTGACAAACGAAAACAGCTGCAACCGCTTGATAGAGACTGGTTCCATCCATATTGATCGTCGCTCCAACGGGCAACACAAAACTGGACACTTCTTTTTCCACGCCCATATGTTCTTCAACCCGTTCCATAGTCACAGGAAGTGTTGCTGCACTAGAACTGGTAGAAAAAGCTAACAATTGTGCTGGAGCAATTTTATTTAAGAACCATAGTGGCGATTTCTTAACGTACAACCAGAATATTAAACAGTAGATGACGATCATAAGAATAAGTCCCAGAACTACAGTTCCTGCATAGTAAAGTAATGCCAGAAGCACTTCTGGATCATCTGCCGTGACTACAACAGTAGCAAGCAGCGCAAACACAGCAAATGGTGCGGTTAACATGATAAGGTCTACCATCTTGAGTACCACATCATTTAAAGAATCAAAAAAGTTTTTTAAGGGTAATGCGGCCTTTTCACCTATCAATAACATAGATATCCCTAGAAATATAGCAAAGAAAATAACTTGCAACATCAGACTGTTATTTGACATAGCAGCTACCGCATTATCTGGCACCATATCAATGACTGCCTGCAAGGGTCCAGCATCTTTTTGCAATGCTGCTGTTTCCAGTTTACTAGTAATTCCTGAATTACCTTCATATGTAGCACTCAAATTAGCTATCGTTTCTTCTGAGATTCCAGCTCCAGGATTCAATAAATTTACTAATACAAGACCTAATGTAATTGCAATGATAGTAGTTCCTATATAAATAAGAATGGTTCGTATCCCCATCCTCCGGAATTTTGCAATGTCTTTTAAATCTGATATCCCTTTAATTAAGGAAGCAAGGATCAACGGCACCGCGATTAATTTCAAGAGATTTACAAACATGGTACCGAACGGTTCGACCCAGTTGCTCACAAATTCTGCAGCTTTAGTGGTGGTAATGGTAATAGCAGGTTTGACCTCGTGATTTGTAATTACCTCACCATCTGCTATGGAATAATCAAGCATAATCTGCTCTTTAATAGTCCTGACAATAATTTCTTCTGAGCCCCAAGCAGTATTTAATAAAATGATACCAAAGAGGATTCCTGTGGACATTCCTATCAATATCTGCCAGTGTAATGCTAATTTTTTCATGTAATAATATGCTTATGTATTGCTTCATTCTCGCGAACAGCGAGAGCGAATATATATTAAATTTTTGCAGTTTTGTTTCTTAGAAAGTGATCTGCGAGTACAAGAGCTGCCATTGCCTCAACAATGGGAACGGCTCTGGGAACTACACATGGATCGTGCCTCCCTTTTCCTACCATCTCTGTTGCTTTTCCATCTTTATCAATAGTAGGTTGCGATTGCATTATTGTGGCCACAGGTTTGAAGGCCACTTTAAAGTGAATGTCCATACCGTTTGAAATACCACCTTGAATACCGCCACTGTAGTTGGTTTTCGTAGTTCCATCTGCATTATAAAGGTCATTATGTGTACTTCCCAGCATTTCACTGCCCGCAAAACCACTCCCGTATTCAAAGCCTTTAACAGCGTTGATGGAAAGCATTGCTTTACCCAGATCTGCATGTAGTTTATCAAAAACTGGTTCTCCCAATGATTCGGGAACATTTTGGATGACACAGCTTATAACCCCACCAATAGTATCACCAGCCTTACGCACTTCCATGATTTTTTTCTCACACGCTTTCGCGAAAGCAGCATCAGCACACCTTACTGGATTATTTTCAATCTCGTTGAAATTCAGATCTGCATATGGAATATTTGATTTTAAATCACCTACACTGCTCGTGAAAGCAGTGATCGTTACATTAGAAAGTAATTGCTTTGCAACGGCTCCAGCCACTACGCGACAGGCAGTTTCCCTGGCGCTGCTGCGACCACCGCCACGATAGTCGCGGGTTCCATATTTATTATCATAGGTTTTATCAGCATGACTAGGTCTGTAGCTGTCCTTAATATGGGAGTAGTCTTTTGATTTTTGGTTTTCATTTACAATCTGAAAACCTATGGGTGTACCCGTTGTCACGCCCTCAAAAATACCCGATAGGAATTCTACCGTATCTGATTCCTTGCGCTGGGTCACTATTTTACTTTGCCCTGGTTTACGACGGTCCAAGTCGTGCTGTACAGCGTCAAAATCCAATTTAATTCCCGCAGGACAACCGTCAATGATACCTCCTATTGCTATCCCATGAGACTCACCAAATGTGGTCAACCTAAATATCTGACCAAATGTATTTCCTGCCATAGCAACAAATATAAGGTTTGCATCAATTAAATTAACAGGATGTTAAGTTTTGATTCAAACGGGCACAGTAGTTATATTTGGTCAAAAACACGTGAAATTATTTATCCTCATTATTGCTCTTAACCTAAGTTTTTATGGTTCTGCACAAACTAAATTGACACGCACCCAGAAAAAAGAACTTGCATTTTTAGAAAAAGCCGCAAAAGCCTATCGAAATAAAGACTTTACAGAAGCTAATAATTGGATGGATATCGCATTATCAAAGGATCTAATCAAGGATGAATATCCGTTTTATGTATTTAAAGGGAATATTGAATTTGCACTGCAAAATTTACCGGCTGCACGCACAGCCTATCTAAAAAGCCTGCAGCTAGCCAACAACTCTGATGCAGATTTGAGTGCTATCTACATAGGATTAGACCGCGTTAATTCCAGAATCGAAAAAGATTCGACTAGTGAAATAGTAGAAAGCTATGCATTGTTGAAAGCTAAAGAAGCGTCAAAATTTAATATCTCTGAAAAAAATCCAGAAAATGACCTGCCTTTTTCGGTTATAGAAAAAATCCCTGTGTATCCAGGTTGCGAGAGTTCAACTACTAACGCGCAATTAAAATCATGCCTGCAACAATCCATCGCACAGTTTATAGTTTCTAACTTTAGAACAGACCTTGCGAGTGCCACTGGTCTCACGGGAAAGGTAAATCTACTGATGAATATTAAAGTCAATAAGGAAGGAACCGTAGAAATCATTAAGGCGCAATCCATTCATCCCTTGTTAGAATTTGAAGCTATAAGAGTTGTTAAGTTGCTGCCTCAACTCACTCCAGGCACGCAAAAAGGAGTTCCCGTCAATGTCATTTATGGACTTCCTATTATATTTGAACTGCAATAGACAAACCGATTGTGCTTGAGGTTTTTATCTAAATTTGGATATTAACTTTATAAAATTACTACGACCTGAAGAGGGCTTAAATTACAAATAATGAAATTATTTACTTTCGTTTTCATACTATCGCTAAGCACGGGAACGCTTTTCAGTCAATCCTCAAGGTCTCAAATAGTACAAGATACCGTCGCTTTAAATGAGATAAAAAATGCTTACGGTCATGGCGATTTTAATGATGCTAAACAGCTTTTAGAACAATTTATCTTAGACTATAATGTCGATAGCAGCGCTGGATTATCCTATGCATTAGGAAATATAGAATTTGCTAGAAGGGATTTTGAGGCAGCAAAAAAAGCTTATTCCACTTCTCTTGAATTGACGAATTCTACAGACCCTAATTATCAATTTGCTCAGATAGGCCTTGAAAGATCAACAGCTCGATTGCAATATCTGAAGGAGCAAAAAAGCAAAAACGATAATGATGGAAACGATTCGGATCCTGTACAGTTTCAATTAATTGAACAAGTCCCCATATTTCCAGGTTGCGAAAATGAAAAATCCGACGATTTAAAGGCGAGTTGTTTACAAAAGTCACTTGCCAAGCAAATAACCCGAGAATTTGATACAGAAATTGCCTTAGAAACTGGACTTTCAGGGCGCATTACAAATTCTTGTTTTTTTACAATTAATAAAGAAGGTAAAATTACAGATATTAAAGTGATATCATTAAATCCACTGTTTGAACAAGAGGCGATTCGCATTCTCAAAACATTACCAAAAATGAAACCAGGCTTACAGGATGGTAAACCGGCTAACGTCTCTTATACGTTGCCTGTCATATTCAACATCTTATAACACCCACAGATATCTTAAACATATCAGTTTCAAACCGCTTTTAATCTGCAAATTTATATTCTGGATAGGTCTGCTCTAAATATTCCTCTGCTCTTTTAGGGATTTCAATAATCATTATATAAAGGAATAGATAAAAGCTGCAAATAGTAATACTAAGCGCAATAAACCAATAGTCATTCATAGAATTAAATTCTGTAATTCCGCTGAATATATTGAAAAAATGCAATGGTACTATTGCAATACCACCTAGAGCCCCATGACTATATATCATTTCTTTGAACATCCATTTTTTATCATCGCTCTTACTTTTATTTTTATTGATCCGTCTGCGTTGAAAATACAAGCCTATTATATAAAATACGATTAGCATCAGTATACCTCCTAAAAAAAACACTTCTGAAAATGAAGATAGCTTTAAGATGAAGTAAGTTGCTAGTATGGCAAGTGCAAATTCCACAATTTTGGGAACCTTCATGTATTCCTTAAAATGTTTCCAAACTATTCTATTATACTTACTTCCCATAGCAGCCTGACGTTTTTCTACAACATTCATAAACCCAAAAACGCCGAACTTTTTAAATTCCCGATCGCGAGCCTGTTCAAAGGTCAAATCTGGATGCGATAACCATAGTGTTTCAATGCCATTGGCCATATGATCTACAAGTTCCGTTTGAAGATCATAAAATTCTACAAAATGCTGTCGGGTGAATTTAAATAGGGAATTCACTTGCTCATCGGTTAGTTTTGACATCAATAACTCAATTTAGGATTAAACAATTGTTCCATGGTAGCCATGTATTCTTTCAAAGCTGCAAGCTGACTTATCCGTTCTTTTTCACCCGCTTCCGTGATTTTATAATATTTGCGTATTCGTTTTCCAACCTTCTCCACCTCTACCGTCAAGAAATTTTCTGCTTCAAGTTTATGTAATATCGGGTATAAAGCGCCTTCTTTAATTTGCAGAGAGCCATTGGTTTTGTCCTTCACTTTTTGGGTGATTTCATAACCATACATACGACCATCGGTTTCCAAAAGCTGGAGCACGATGGCGGTTAAATTTCCACGATATAATGAAGGTTGTGACATACCTATGTATCTTAGGTATAAATGTAGTGGATATTCCGCTTTCGCGAAAGCGAAATATTTAATAATCTCGTTGGAAGGAACTAATTATAAAAGTTCGACGCGAACCGTGCCGTCTTCATCAATATCTGCAAGCTGAACTTGGTGTAGTTGATTGACAAATTCTGGATTGTAATAGGTTTTAACCTTCACATAATTCTCTGTGAATCCATGAATGAAACCTTCCTTATTTTCTGCCTCCCAAAGCACCGTTTTCTCTTTCCCTATCTGACTTTCGTAGAACGCACGACGCTTTTTCACGGAAAGACCGCGCAACATTTTTGACCGCTTTTTACGGATGTTCATGGGAACGACACCGTCCATCACCGCGGCTTCTGTATCATCACGTTCTGAATACGTAAAAACGTGCAGGTATGAAATATCCAAATCGCTCAAGAATTTGTAGGTGTCCATAAAATGCTCGTCAGATTCTCCAGGAAAACCTACAATCACGTCAACACCTATGCAGCAATCGGGCATGCTTTGCTTAATGCGGGAAACGCGATCCACGTATAACTCCCTATTATAACGCCTTTTCATTTTACCCAGCAATTCATTGTTTCCTGACTGCAACGGTATGTGGAAATGCGGAACAAAAGCTCTGGAACGAGAAACCAAATCAATGGTTTCGTTCTTCAATAAATTAGGCTCAATGGAAGAAATACGCAAACGTTCGATCCCTTCCACCTTATCAAGTTCTGTAACGAGATCTAAAAAGGTATGTTCATGCTTTTTATTGCCAAATTCACCTTTACCATAATCTCCTATGTTCACGCCAGTCAAGATAATTTCCTTGATATCCTGAGCGGCGATGTCTCGAGCATTTTGAAGTACATTTTCCATGGCATCACTGCGGGAAATTCCACGGGCCAGCGGTATCGTGCAATAGGTACATTTATAGTCGCAACCATCCTGAACTTTCAAAAAAGCGCGTGTTCTATCGCCTATGGAATAAGAACCAACGTAGAAGTCTGCCTCATCAATCTCGCAGGAATGTATCTGTGCTGGTTCGTCTTTTGAAAGTTGGTTGATGTAGTCTGTAATCTTGAACTTTTCTGTGGCGCCTAAAACCAAATCGACACCGTCAACGGCAGCCAATTCTTCAGGCTTTAACTGTGCATAACAACCTATGGCAATGGTAAAAGCGTCTTTGTTTTGCTTTTGGGCTTTTTTAACTATGGATTTGAATCGCTTGTCAGCATTTTCAGTAACGCTACAAGTGTTGATGACATAAATATCTGCCGCCTCTTCAAATTCCTTGCGCTCATAACCTTGCGTATCAAAATCACGCGCTATCGTAGAAGTCTCGCTAAAATTGAGCTTGCAACCCAGCGTGTAAAAAGCAACCGATTTTTTGTCTGCAACTGCATTCATAACCATTTGTAATAGTTTGCAAAGATACTGGCATTCATGCGGCCTCCCAACTTTACCTAATTGATATTTAGAGAGTAATAACAATGCAGTACCAGCCGTTCATTCTTGTTCTTTTTAAAGTCCTACATCCAGTATCTTTGCCGCCATGAAATCACTTTTCTGGTTAGCTATTTTATCCTTCACATGCATCAGTTGCAATAACGACAGTGTAGAGATAGATCCTACCACCGTTTTCAGGTACAACGAGCACGCAAATATCACCAGTCTTGATCCTGCTTTCTCAAAAGACCAGCGCAATATTTGGGCCTGCAATTTGATTTACAATGGGTTAGTAAAGTTAGATAATGATCTTGAGGTTGTTCCAGATCTCGCTGATAGCTGGTTAGTAAGTGATGATGGATTAAAGTATTCCTTTATTTTAAAAGAAGGTATTTATTTCCACGAGAATACAGCATTTAAAGCTGAAAAAGGTTCATTATCTCAAGCCGATTCCACAAAAACTACGAATTCAAAACCATCTTCAAAAAAGAATGAAAAAGTCACGGCAGCCGACTTTAAATATGCCTTAGAAAGACTAACAGATCCTAACATTGCCTCGCCTGGATCATGGGTTATGGGAAATGTAAGTACGATTACAGCAATTAGTAAAAAGGAATTGGTTATCGAACTAAAACAGCCTTTTCCCGCCTTTTTAGGATTGCTGACCATGAAATATTGTTCTGTGATTCCAGATGTAAATCGGTTGAATGCCGATTATGATCAGCGTTCCAATCCTATAGGAACAGGTCCTTTTTATAAAAAACGCTGGGAGGAAAATGTGAAGCTGGTTCTAAGGCGGAATTCAAATTATCATGAAATTGATGACGAAGGTAAACCACTACCCTATTTAGAAGCTGTAGCGATCACGTTCAAGAATGACAAACAATCAGAATTTTTAGAGTTCGCTCAGGGAAATTTGGATTTCATTAATGCACTAGACCCCAGCTATAAAGACGAGCTGCTAACCACTCAAGGAGAACTCAAACCTGCTTACGTTTCCAGCGTGAATATGATTAAAGCTCCTTTTTTAAATACAGAGTATCTAGGATTGCAACTGGATAGTAAAACTCCTGAACTTCAAAGCTTAAAACTACGTACTGCGATCAATCTAGGATTTGACCGCAAGCAAATGATCAAATACCTAAGAAACAACATAGGAACGCCCGCGAACAGTGGTTTTATCCCAGCAGGACTTCCAGCTGGAGGAAAAATCACAGGATATGAATATGATCCATCATTGGCACGGAAACTAGTTTCAGAATACAAGCAAGAAACCGGTGATGAGAATCCGCAAGTGACGATCAGTACCAATGCAAATTACCTAGACTTGTGTGAATACATTCAAAAAGAACTTGATAAAGTTGGAATTAAGGTTGACATCGATGTCATGCCACCTTCCACATTGCGCCAGGCGCGCAGCGCCGGGCAACTGGATGTTTTTAGATCCAGCTGGATTGCAGATTATCCAGATGCGGAAAATTATTTATCCCTGTTCTATTCCAAGAACTTTTCTCCCAACGGTCCCAATTATACTCATTTTTCAGATCCCGCTTATGATGCGTTGTATGAACAGGCACTTTCAAACCCCAATTCGAAAGAGCGTCAGAAATTATACGTTCAGATGGATTCCTTAATTATTGCAAGGGCTGCCATCATACCTTTGTATTACGACCAGTCCGTTCGATTCATTAGTAAAAAGGTGCATGGACTGGGAACCAACGGAATCAATATTTTAGATTTGACCCGAGTTTATAAAACAAATTGATGCCCCAAGATTTCAAATTACTTTCCTCTCCTTTACAAGGCTTTACCGATTTCAGGTTTCGCAATGCGTTCCATGAATTTTTTGGTGGAATAGATACTTTTTACGCGCCATATATCAGATTTAATGGGAAGCTGGAAATAAAATCTTCCTATCAGCGTGATCTGGATCCAGAAAATAATCATGTTCCAGAATTAATCCCGCAAGTAATGACTGCAGATGCTGATGAGTTTTTGCTCGCAGCTAATTATATTAAATCCTTAGGGTATACAGAATTAAACTGGAATCTAGGCTGTCCCTACCCGATGGTTACAAAACGTGGGATGGGCTCTGGATTGATCTGCAATCATGAAGGAATAGATCATATTTTAAAACGAGTTCATGATGAAACTGACGTTCTTATTTCTATGAAAATGAGAATGGGTTATGAACATTCCGGCGAAATTCTAGACACCTTCGAAACCCTAGAGAAGTACCCTCTTAAGAATATTGCTATTCATGCACGTACAGGAAAGCAGCTGTATAAAGGTGGCGTTGATTTAGAAGCATTCCAGAAATGTGTGGATCGTGCCAAACAAAAATTGTATTACAACGGTGACATTACCAGTGTATCTATTTTTAAGGAGCGTCAAGAGCGCTTCCCTTCCATTGACCATTTTATGATAGGCCGTGGGCTGATTGCAGACCCGTGGTTGCCGTTCATGATTAGAAATGACCAAGAAGAATATCCGTTAGATCGATGGGAGAAATTTAGAGAATTTCACGATCGCATTTATACACAATACGATGAGTTTCTTCAAGGGCCAACTCCTATTAAAATGAAGATGCAGGGATTCTGGGGTTATTTTGCAGAGCAATTTGACAACCCACAAAAAATTATCAAGAAAATTAAGAAATCAGGCGGTTCGAGAAATTATCAAACGGCAGTCAACGAAATTTTGAACACCGTTCAGAAATAATTTTAAAACAGCGCATAAAAAAAGAGAAGATTGCTCCTCTCTTTTAAATTAGCGATCTCCACCGCTATATTTTAATAAACAACAAATCTAAACATAAGGTGCTTATTTACTTAAACCGATTTAAAGGTAGGTCGTCGACACCTTTCGTCGATCATTCTGCGATATGTTTTTAAATATTTGAAATGTTTAAAAACGTAAATGCTTATATATCAATTATATATGTATTTTAAAACATTGCCGTTGATCGGCTTGTCTAATTTCTAATCAATTGAAAAGAACTGATTTGATTACTTCCAGCTAGCATTCCGCTATTGGAATCTTTAAAAGAAACCGTGTAAAAACCCTGATCAGAAAGTTTTTTCCAGGAGGTTCCTTGATCTCCACTCCACCATATTCCAGGTGATCCTACGGCAATTAATTCATTACCGCCAGTTCCAGGAACAAATGAAATATCACTGTTATAACCGGGACCTTTGCCATCAGATAGTAAGTTCCAAGTTTTACCACCGTCCTTTGTAATCGCCTTATTTGAGGTAGATTCGTCCTTCTGGTTCCAATCTCCTCCCATAATAGCTCCTAGATTTTCATCGTAAAAATCAATTGCATAGATTCCAGTCATTTCACCACCTTTAACTATTGGAGTTTCTAGGACTTCCCATGATTTACCACGATCTGCACTGTGTAATACACGGCTCGCCATCCCACCGGTTACTATCCATATTTGATCACCTTGCAGCTCGATATTAGAATTGCTGGCAGCATATGCTGCTTCTCCTTTTTTAATTTTAGGAAGTACATCACAAGAGATTTTATTCCAACTTTCGCCACCATCATTCGTAATTAATACGGTAAAACAGTCTTCTTGTGGGTCACCCAACGCAACGCCATCCGTATCGTTCCAAAATTTCATACTGTCATAGAAAACAGTCTCACCTATTTCTTCATAAACAAGCGCTAAGGAATCATTCTCATGAGATATGCGATAGATTAACCCTGGATTTCCCGCGGTCAAAATAAAGGTAAAGCTACTGGTTACCGCAATGGACCTAAACTCCAGCGGCTGGTAGTCTTTATAGACCACGCTTCCCTTAGACACCTGCATTGTACTATCAGCTATCGATCCATAAGCGCCTTTACTTCCTGCAAACCAGAAACCATTACCGGCGCGCTCCAGTGCACGAATACTTATGGAGTCATTTGAAATTGATGTAATTTCAATAGAAGAAACTTCTTCTAAAGAGACTTCCTTTTCTTGCTCTGTTTTGCAGGAAGAAAGCATGATGAAAAGTGCAAAAATGAATCGGTAATACATGTAAATTAAATTAAGTTTTTGTGATTGATGTGCGTTCCGCTTTCGCGAAAGCGGAACACTTCCTCATACACATTGCAAAAAACAACCATTTCGTAACATTATGAGCCATAAGTTAGCTGTATTTTTGCGCCATGAGATTTCATCATAATTTAGTACAGGGAACAGTCGATGCGTTGCATCAGACATTTAATGACGGCAAATATGCTGATCAAGCCATTCAACAAATCCTGAAGCGTGACACACGCTGGGGCGCAAGAGACCGCGGTTTCATTGCAGAAACTACATACGACATCGTGCGCTACAAAAGATTGTATGCTGCGATTGCAAACGTAAAAGAGCCTTTCAATTCTGGTGATTTATGGAGAATGACGGCGGTATGGATCGTCCTTAAAGGCCACGATATTCCTGCATGGGAGGAATATTACAACACGCCGGTACGCAGGATCAAAGGAAAGTTTGATGAGTTATCCTCAGACCTAAAATACCGGGAATCCATTCCAGACTGGCTGGATGAAATGGGTCGCAAAGAACTGGGAGACGAGTTGTGGACTAAGGAAATGGCGGCCATGAACAAGCAAGCGGAAGTTGTCCTGAGAACAAACACCTTGCAAACTGACGTCAAAACTCTACAAGAGAAATTGCTGGCTGAAGAAATTCAAACTACGACGGACGAGCGTTTTCCTGATGCCCTTATATTAAAGGAGCGCGCAAACGTTTTCCAGACCCAGATGTTTCAAAATGGGCTTTTTGAAGTTCAAGATGCCGGGTCTCAAACTATAGCTCCATTTTTAGAAGTTGACTCTGGATTGCGTGTGATGGATGCTTGCGCTGGTGCCGGTGGAAAAGCATTGCACCTTGCTGCCCTGATGGAGAATAAAGGCCAGGTCATTGCGACAGACATATATAAAGGTAAACTTCATGAACTAAAACGCCGTGCACGTCGTGCCGGTGCTCATAACATTGAAACAAGATTGATTGATACCACTAAGGTCATCAAGAAACTGGACAGTAAAATTGATAGGCTTCTAATTGATGCTCCCTGCAGCGGACTGGGAGTCTTGCGTCGTAATCCTGATGCTAAGTGGAAGCTGCAGCCAGAGTTTATAGAAAAAATTAAAGAGACCCAGCAAGAGATTCTTCAATCTTACAGTCGCGTATTGAAACCAGATGGAATTATGGTGTACGCCACCTGCTCTATTTTCCCATCAGAAAATGAAGAACAAGTGGACTCCTTCTTAAAATCAGAGGCTGGGACCAATTTTGAATTATTAGATTCAAAGTCACTATTAGCCCATCGAGATGGCTTTGACGGTTTCTATATGGCCAGGCTGAAACGTAACAAGTAAAAACTATCCCATGAAAAAAATTACCCTGATTGCTCTAATATTAATTAGTTATCTGGGTACGGCCCAGGCTCCGACTGGTTATTATGATAGTGCTGAAAGCCTGAGTGGTTTTCAGTTAAAAACTGAATTGAAAGCTATTATTTCTAATGGCTTCAACTCCAGAACCTACGGCGATCTTTTGACGTTATATGCAACATCTGATAACGATGAATACTATCCAGGTCAAGAAGGAAATATTGATCAAGCAACTACCATTCTCGATATCTATTCAGAGAATCCCACTGGTGCAGATGCATACAATTATACTTTTGAACAAAGTGGTGCCAGTGCAAATGAAGAAGGCGGTGGTTTTAATAGAGAACACTTATATCCACAGGGATTTTTTAATGGGCAAGAACTCATGCGCAATGATGCCCATCATGTGGTTCCCTCAGATATTTTAGTAAACAATAGACGTAATAATTATCCATTCGGAGAGGTGGGCACAGCGAGCTATACCTCCAGTAACGGGAGTAAATTAGGGAATTCAATAACTCCAGGATACACATTAATTGTCTTTGAACCTATTGATGAATTTAAAGGTGATGTTGCCAGAAGTCTGCTATATTTTGCGACGCGTTATGAGGACAACTGGAATGATAACAATTGGGATAATTTTGATAACGAGCGTGACCCACGAGGGGGACCTATTAAAGGGCAATGGTATGATGCCTGGTTCATTAATTTATTACTCAAATGGCACGCACAGGATCCTGTAAGCACCAGAGAACGGGATCGGAATAATGAGGTGTATGTACATCAAAACAATCGCAATCCGTTTATTGATAACCCACAATATGCAAGCTCTATATGGGGTGACATAGAAAACATTGTAGCTGTTAAAGGAGATTTAGTTGGAAGTTATGTTGACGCTGATAATGATGGAAATGTGAATGTAGGTGATCAAATTGAATACGTTTACAGCATTACCAATGCAGGTAATAAAATATTATATAACATCAATATTGCTAGTGAGAAGGGTCTGTTTGAAACACCGCTTCAATTAGAAAATCTAGCACCTGGTGCGACAAGCACTAATTTCTCAGGAGTGTTAACTTATACGATCAAGCAAGAAGATATAGACAGTTCCTGTGAATGTGTTACAAATCAAACTTCGTTTAAAGCGAACACAGAAAGCACCAATGATGGTAGTATTATCAATGGGATAAGTGATGATCCTAGCATTAGCACAAATGTGGATAGCGATAATGATTCCTACCCAGATGATATCACGGTAACAGACCTTCCTTTTCCTAGAACGGGAGGCGGTGGTTCAAATGACTTGTTCATTTCTGAATACATAGAAGGTTCTGGTTTTAATAAAGCCATAGAAATCGCAAACTTCACTGGTGCTGCTGTTGATCTTTCTAATTATTCATTAAAGCGAGATGGTAATGGTGAAGGTGCATGGATTGGAAATGCAGTTTTGGAAGGAACTCTAAATGATGGTGAGGTGTATGTTGTAATTAACAATAAAGCAGACGAATCTAATATTGTAGCTCAAGCAGACCTAGTTATTACCAGCACTGGTAGTGCTGTAATTGATTTTAATGGAGATGACCCTGTAGGGTTGTTCAAGAACGATGTATTAATTGACATCGTAGGAACCTTTGGGGTTCGTGTTGAATTTGGTAAGGATGTTACTTTGCTTCGTAAAGCGGAAGTTTTAGGCCCCACAACTACATTTGATCTGGCTGGAGAATGGAATTCATTTACCCGCAATACTTCTACTGATCTAGGCATGCATACCTACAATGGTGAACCTGTTATAACTTCAAACGACTTGTTTATCTCTGAATATATAGAAGGTTCTGGTTTAAATAAAGCGATAGAGATTGCAAACTTTACAGGTGTAACGGTTGATCTTTCTACCTATTCCATTCAACGTAATGCAAGTGGAGGAGCTACTTATGAAGGTGCCGTTGACCTTTTAGGATCACTTAACGATGGTGAAGTTTACGTAATTATCAATGATGGAGCTACAGATTCTAATATTCTAGCCCAGGCAGATCTGGCAATCCCAAGCACTGGCTCGAGTGCAATAGATTTTAATGGGAATGATCCCGTAGGCTTGTTTAAAGATGATGTGTTGATTGATATTGTCGGAACTTTTAATGGCGGTGCTGCAGATTTTGCTAAAGATGTTACTCTAGTAAGAAAATCGAGTGTCACTGGACCTAACCTTAATTTTAATCTTGCTGCCGAGTGGAATTCTTTCCCTAGAAATACCTCTACAGATTTAGGTCAACATACCTATGGAGCAACCGCAGGAGAAAATGATAAGGCATTAAGCTTGTTTCAAGTTTATCCTAATCCATCAAAAGGTGTCTTCCATGTCAAAGGTCTTCTAGGAGAGGCACAGATTTCAATATTTGATGTTGCCGGAAGACAATTGTCCAGTCAGAAACTGGTCAACAGTCAATTTACAATTGAAAACCAGGGAATCTATCTGGTGAAAATTCAAACCAATACGGTCGCAAGAGTTTTTAAAGTGATCGTAGAATAGAATCCACTTTTTATTGAAAAAAGTCCTCAACCTTTATAGGCTGAGGATTTTTTAGTTTAGAACGTCAAAATTCGATATTTACAATTTATACATAACTTTGAATAGGCTCAATAGGAACGTTTTATGAAATACATTCTGATGTTAACAATGACTGTAATATGCTGGACGGTAAAAGCTCAAGACCTTAACGGTGCATGGGAAAACACCGTGGAGACACCTACCGGTCAGATCATAAAAACAGTTTTAGTCTTTGCTAATGGTTATGGTACCCAGACAATTTATGATGCGTACTCGGGAAGATTCATGAGTACTTTGGGAGGGTCATTTGTTGTTAAGAATGGAGTTTTGAGCGGAAAAATAGAATTTGATTCCCGACAACCACAAAACGTAGGAACAACAATTTCGCTAAAGATATCTTTAGAAGAAGACAAATTATATGTTCTGGATTCAAATATGCTTTTTGACCGCATAGATCATGGAACTTCAGGTAAACTAAGCGGAGCCTGGCTCATGTCGGGAAGGGTTAAAGATGGTAAAGAGCAAATCAGAGACGCTAATATTCCTAGAAAAACCATGAAAATTTTATCTGGTACTAGATTTCAGTGGATAGCTTATAATACTGAAACGAAAGAATTTATGGGAACTGGTGGGGGATCTTACACCACTGTTGATGGTGTTTACACAGAAAATATAGAGTTCTTTTCTAAAGATGATTCTAGAGTTGGCGCGAGTTTAGATTTCAATTTTGAACTTAGTAATGGAGATTGGATCCATAAAGGAATGTCAAGTAAAGGAGATCCTCTTCATGAGATCTGGAAATTGAGGTTATAATCACATTTATTTAATCATATTAATATTTTTAAATCATTCATTATCAGTTTTATAATCAATGGTTCTATTCTCAAATTGAACATTTTATGACGATCCGGTTTTTAATTATCAGTTTAGCCCTGTTTTCAGGCAACGTATTATGCGCACAAAATGATCTTGATTTTGTTTCAAAATATAATTTGAATTTAGTGGTGGAGATTCCAGACTTAGCACACGTGGAATCTGTTGCGTTTGATGCAAGCACTCAATTATTGTATGCCAGTATTCAAGGCAATCAAGAACCTGGCGATGGATCTATTGTCACATTTCAACTAGACGGTAGCATGGAAGATATTGCCTTCACAACAGGTTTAAATAACCCCAAGGGGATTGCGATCTATAAAAACAAACTTTACGTTTCAGATGTAACAGAACTCGTGGAAATTGACCTGCAGACTGGAAATATTCTGAACCGGTTCTCCACAGGAACTGAGCAGTTTTTAAATGATGTCGCTATAGACGCTGACGGGAATGTCTACGTTTCTGATATGGGATCTTCATCCATTTATAAATTGGAAACTGATGGTAAATTTACCAATTGGCTTTCCAGTCCTAAATTAGAAAATCCCAATGGGCTGCTGGTTAAAGATAATACCTTATTCATCGCAGCTTGGGGATTACCTGATAAAACGAACAACGCGAGCAACCCTCAAGGTAGGTTTTTAAAAGTCGATCTCACAACAAAAATAATTGATCAAGTAACGGAAACACCTCAAGGAAACCTTGATGGTTTGCAAGTTCTTGATGATCAAAACTTTCTAATTTCAGACTGGCGCAAGGGCACAATTTTAAAAATTTCGAAAAGTGGAGTAACAGAATTATTTTTCACTAGCAAAATCAGTGTTGGAGACATCCTTTACCTGCAGAAAGAGAAATTATTAGTAATACCATTAAATAGGCAAAACAAAGTAGAGATCTATAAAATTACCGACTGATAAGGCACAATGATGATAACTACCGGATCTCCTATTGGAATCAATGCCCGCTTGCTTTTACAACCGATTAAAGTGTCAGACCAGAAGAAACTTTCATCGCTTATGATGGATATTTATCGTCCTGTTTACCAGCATTTGTGGTTTGATGATGGTAGTTATTACGTGGACTCCCAGTTTAATACTGAAAATTTGACACTGGAACTAGCAGTTTCAAATGCACCATATTATTTTATAATTTTTGAAGAAGCACCTATTGGCATATTGAGGTTCATAAATCACCTCTCCACTCCCACTGGTTCAATTGAACCGTCAGTTAAATTACACAGGATCTACCTTGCGCCATCTGCTCACGGTAAGGGAGTAGGAAAAAAGGTGATTCAATGGCTTTCCCAAGAGGCTCATAAAAACAAACAGCAGTACATCTGGTTGGAATGTATGGACACCCGGCTTTCTGCCTATAATTTTTACAAGCATTTGGGCTTCAAATTATTTGAACAGTTTACACTGGATTCTCCTAAAATGCGACGGGAATACCGCGGTATGTTGCGCATGAAATTAGAAGTGAACGGGAACTTGCAGGGTTGTTAAGAAACTGGTGGTAATTTCGCTTTCGCGAAAGCGGAAACCTCTCAATTAAATTTCTAAAAAAGTATCTTTGTCAAAGCCCACAAAAGCGCTCACAATGATCCATTTTTACGGTAATCCCACTCAATTAATCTACGCAGTTCAAACCCAGCACGATTTATCAGATGAAGACGATAAAAAATTGCAATGGCTGTTTGCAAATGCACCAAAGTTTGAGGCCCATTCCATTCCAGGTTATTTCACGGGACCACGCGCTACGACCATTACTCCCTGGTCTACAAATGCGGTAGAAATCACCCAAAACATGGAAATCAAAGGCATCCAGCGTATCGAGGAGTTTCATTCCTGCCTGGATGATACCGATCATGATAAAATGTTATTGCAGAGGTTTGATGGACTGGACCAGGCACAATACGATGTCAACGTGGAGGCAGAGGAAGTCCTGGAAATCGATGATATCGCCGCCTACAATATGAAGGAAGGGCTGGCCTTAAATGATGACGAGATTGATTATCTAATCAATTTATCTGAAAAACTAGAACGCAAACTAACCGACAGTGAAGTTTTCGGGTTCTCACAGGTAAATTCAGAACATTGTCGTCATAAAATATTCAATGGCACCTTTATTATCGACGGAAAGGAAAAACCCTCATCCCTTTTTAAACTCATAAAAGAAACCAGCAAACAAAACCCTAACGGAATTGTTAGCGCATATTCTGATAACGTTGCTTTTGTAAGCGGTCCAAAGGCCGAGCAATTTGCACCGGCAACCGCAGATAAACCAGATGTGTACCAGATGAGTTTATTTGATAGTGTGATTTCGCTCAAGGCTGAAACACATAACTTCCCAACCACGGTAGAACCATTCAATGGCGCGGCCACAGGGTCTGGAGGAGAAATCCGAGATCGATTAGCTGGCGGTCAGGGCTCCTTGCCATTAGCGGGAACTGCTGTTTATATGACCAGTTATTCTAGGTTGAAAGAAAATCGGCCTTGGGAAAATGGTTTTGAAGCGAGAAAATGGTTGTATCAAACCCCCATGGATATATTGATCAAAGCATCAAATGGTGCTAGTGATTTCGGAAATAAGTTTGGACAACCTCTTATAGTGGGTTCTGTTCTAACTTTTGAACATCAAGAAGGTGATCAAAATCTAGGATATGATAAAGTTATCATGCAGGCCGGTGGAATAGGTTATGGCAAACTGGAACAGGCGTTGAAAAAAACGCCGTCTGCAGGTGATGATATCATCGTTATGGGTGGTGACAACTATAGAATTGGTATGGGTGGTGCAGCAGTTTCCAGTTCTGATACTGGCACACTTGACTCGGGTTTAGAGCTAAACGCTGTGCAACGTTCCAATCCAGAGATGCAAAAACGTGCGGCAAATGCGATACGTGGGTTGGTTGAAAGCGATAACAATCCCATAAAATCCATTCATGATCATGGTGCGGGTGGACACTTGAATTGCCTCTCAGAATTAGTGGAAGAAACTGGCGGAGTTATCGATGTTAATGCACTTCCCGTAGGCGATCCTACCCTATCTCGTAAGGAATTGATAGGAAACGAATCCCAAGAACGCATGGGAATCGTGATGGATGCTAAGGACACTCCTATTTTAGAAAAAATAGCAGCGCGCGAGCGCGCTCCTTTATATAAAGTAGGAAAAGTAACTGGAGATAATAAATTTGTTTTTAATGAGAAAGATGGTCGCAGTCCTATGGACCTTGCGTTGGAAGATATGTTCGGTTCCAGTCCTAAAACGATAATGGACGATAAAACCATTACACATCAGTATAAGGAAATTGTTTATCAGGTGGAACATTTTGACACCTATCTTGAACAAGTTCTCAAAATGGAAGCCGTAGCTTGTAAAGACTGGTTGACTAATAAAGTAGATCGTTGTGTCACAGGTCGGGTGGCCAAACAGCAAACCTGTGGTGAATTGCAACTGCCACTGAATAATGTGGGAGTTATGGCTATTGATTACAATGGAAAAAATGGAGTTGCCACAACCATAGGACACGCTCCAGTCGCTGCATTAATAGATCCAGCCGCCGGTTCCCGCAATGCGATTGCCGAGGCGTTGACAAATTTGGTTTTTGCTCCATTAGAAAAAGGGCTAAGTGGTGTTAGTTTGAGTGCGAACTGGATGTGGCCCTGCAACAATCCTGGCGAGGATGCTAGGTTGTATGCAGCCGTAGAAGCCGTTAGTGATTTTGCAATTGAACTGGGCATCAATATTCCTACAGGTAAGGACAGCCTTAGTATGAAACAGAAATATCCAGACATGGATGTTTTAGCTCCTGGTACTGTGATCATCAGCTCTGTCGGGACTTGTGACGATATCACGAATATTGTGGAACCGGTATTGCAGCGCAATTTTGACGCTCCTATTTACTACATAAACATGAGTAGTGATTTGCTCAAATTGGGTGGATCTAGTTTTGCTCAAACAATGAACGCCATTGGAACGGAGTGTCCCGATGTGGTAAATGTTTCCGCTTTCGCGAAAGCGTTTAATGCCATACAGCAACTCATTAAAGAAGGAAAAGTACTGGCAGGTCACGACATCTCCAGCGGCGGAATGATTACTACCTTATTAGAAATGTGTTTTCCTTCCCAGAATATTGGAATGAAATTATCATTGAGAGATTTAGGTGATGACGTAATCAAAACCCAATTCTCAGAAAACGCTGGTGTCATAATTCAAGTCACAGATACGACGGTAGAAAAAGTATTGAAAGAGAGTGAAATCCAGTTTTACAATATAGGAAAAGCAATCGACCAACCCTTTATGGAAATTGACGGTCACAGTATTGACGTTAATAAAGCTAGGGATCAATGGTATGAAACCTCTCACCTACTCGATCGCCAGCAATCCCTTCATGGAAAAGCAGATGAGCGTTTTGAAAACTATAAGAATCAGCCATTAAGATTTCAATTCCCGTCACAATTTGATGGAAAATTACCCTCACAACCTACCAAAAAAATCAAGGCAGCGGTTATCAGAGAAAAAGGAAGCAACAGCGAGCGAGAAATGGCGCGAGCCATGCATCTAGCAGGATTTGAAGTTACAGATATCCACATGACAGATCTTATAGCTGGACGTGCAAATCTGGAAGACATGCAATTCATTGCCGCGGTAGGTGGTTTCTCAAATTCAGATGTTCTGGGAAGTGCCAAAGGATGGGCAGGAGCTTTCCTTTATAATGATAAGGCAAATAAAGCTTTAAAGAACTTTTTTGCCAGACCAGACACGATGAGTATTGGCGTTTGTAATGGTTGTCAGCTTTTTGTGGAATTAGGATTGATCAATCCAGACCATGATATAAAGCCTAAAATGCTGCATAATGATTCTGGTAAGTTTGAGTGTAATTTTACCAGTGTTGAAATAGCAGAGAACAATTCCATCATGCTGAAATCATTAGCGGGAAGCAAACTAGGAATCTGGGCTGCCCACGGAGAAGGAAAATTCCAGCTACCAATGGATCGCAGTTCTTACCAGATTCCAGCCACGTATGCTTATGATAGCTATCCTGCAAATCCTAATGATTCTGATTACAATGCAGCAATGCTTAATTCTGAAGATGGCCGTCACCTCGTTATGATGCCACACTTGGAACGTTCTACATTTCCATGGAACTGGGCTTACTACCCTAAGGATCGTAAGGATGATGTTGTAACACCATGGTTGGAGGCTTTTGTAAATGCTAGGGAATGGTTGGAAGGGAAATAGATTTATAAATTGAAAATAATAGAGTTGTCGACTTTATCATTGATAATATTTAGATCGTCAATATTTAAATTTACTTTATCCAATATGTAGTCAGCAAGTTCATCTTTATGATTATTTCCGGATTGATTGAGTTTTCGATTTACTGCGCCTGTAAACAAGTCGGCTATTTGAATTTGATGATGATCGCTAGAATTAACTGCCTCGAAGGTTTCTGGATAAAGGCCTTCGATATTCTGAGCTGCCAACCTTTCCTGTATAGAGGCTAGTTTTTGTCGGTCGATACCTTCTTCATCTCTATCTATCCAGACCTGTAGAATTCTAGGTAGAGGAGCTCTAGAAGTGTGATGCTCGTAATTAATTCCTTGATATACTAATTGAAATGTAAGGTCAGTAATAGGTAGTTCTAGCTTACTAAATCCAGAATTTTTCACTGTTATTATTTTAAAGCTGTGAGCTCTGAATAACGAAATAAAAAGATCGAAAAACTCCTTATAATCTTCTAATCTATTTTTGGATAAATCGGAAAAATGAAACTCATATTTAATATTTTTATCCGATTTCCATTTTGTTATTTGATTCGTTTTCGCGTAATCGTCTTTTCCAATATCTGTAATCCATAAGCTACCAACAGCTAGGTATTCATCGTTTTTACCTGTTTCATCAATATATACTGAATAATTTCCTATACCTGAGGGCTTCTTAGCGATAGCAGTCTCCTTTTCGCTCTCCTCTAGTTTACCTCTATATTTTTTCACATCAGAAGATGCCTGAAATAGCTTAAATTCGTTTTGGATTCTTGCTCGCTCGCGACTTAGAGATCGAACTTTAGTTAATGCAAATAAATTTTCTTTGGTAACACTATGACCATTAAACTTATCACTTTCAAAGATGTTCCAATAGTTCCAAGCAAGTTCAATATCTGAATCTCTACTATCGACAGATTGATTTAAGACATATGCAACCTTGTCTGTCATTGTTTCGACTCTATTACTTGACACATTTTTTAATAAAATCCTTGCCTTTTTTTCAGTCTCAGCCGCCTTTTTCTCTATTACAATATCTAATAAAATTTGACTATCATCATCTCGCTCATCATTATTGACATGAAGATTAACTACTTCCATAACTCAATTTTTTAGATAAATATACTCACATAATAGATATATAAACTATAAATGGATAATGAGGTCATATCGTAATAAAGTGAGGCGAAAATATAATTGTAAAATTTATAATCTTTAATTTATAAGATAACAATCCAACTATCAAATTAAACTCCGCAAATAATTACTCGTACTTTTCCCTAAAAGTCCTTTAATTAACTTATTGAATTGAAAAAAATAATTAAATCCACACCATAAATAAAGATTGACAAATAACGACCACAGTCCCATATTAACGAAAAAAACTTCTCATTTCTGAGAAGCTTTTTTTATATAACCGAAATGGCAATTATGCCAGTTCTTGATCTTTTTTACTCTTGCGGTACAAGAAATTGTTGAAGATGTTACGTTTAGCAAAACGGTAACGGTTAGGAGCATTGATCAATTTCTGAAAAATAGGCTTCTGTACCCCAAAATATTCATAAGTACTTCCATCCGTAAAAGTGATTTCCAGTACCTGACCTTTATGATCAAAATCTTCAATTCCGGTGTTGGTAGTCGTTTCTAGGTATGTATCAAGGTTGGCTTCCTTCGTTTCTGGAGCAATGCTCACGAGAAAATGATAACCATCGATAATATCACGACTCATCACTTCCGCTTCATCTTTTTTATCATCGCCATCCTGGTATTTGTCAGGGTGCCATTCTTTTACTAGATCACGATAAGATTTCTTGAGATCTTTAAGATTGATCTCTTTCTCAACGCTAAACATTTTTTTGTACTGATTGATACGCTTCATAAGTTCCTTTTTCTAAGGCCGTGCAAAAGTACTGCATCTATATAACTTAATGAATCGCTTTTATAAATTATATTATAAAACTGCTGATTGATAACTTATTAAAGATCAGGGCAGCAAATAAATCCATTTTAGTGATGCTTATTCAGAAAATAGAATACATTTAATCAGATTTACGGCGCTATCTAAAAGCCTGACCACCATGATACATCCACATACGGAACTTCACTTTATTAGTAATGAAATAGGCTACGGTGTCGTGGCTACACAGTTCATACCGGCAGGAACTATTACCTGGATTCTTGACGAGCTGGACCGGGAGTTTCTTCCGGCGCAGCATGATAAAATGAATTACCTGTATAAGAATATTTTGGACACGTACACCTTCCGCAATAATAAGGGTAACATGATACTTTGCTGGGATCTAGGCAGATTTGTCAACCACAGTTTTAACTCAAATTGTCTCACTACAGCCTATGATTTTGAGATTGCCATACGTGATATTCAGCCAGGTGAGCAGCTTACGGACGACTATGGATATCTCAACATTTCAGAGCCATTTGATGCTATGGATGAAGGGAATGATCGTAAAACGGTATATCCAGACGACCTTGTGAGGTATTACGAATTATGGGATCAAAAGATTGAAAAAGTATTTAATAAAATTACAAATCTGGAGCAACCATTAAAACCTCTCATGAAAGATGCTCTTTGGAATAAAGTGAATTCTATTATTAAAGGCTCCGAAAGGATAGATTCCATACTGACAAATTATTATGATCCAGCTAAGTAATCTCCATTAATTGTCATTTATAAATATTGATAGGAGTCCGCTTTCGCGAAAGCGGACCCCTTAAATTTATTATCTTGAAATTTCAAACTTTATTTATGTTTCAAAATATTGCTACTTGTACCCTATTATTCTTTGTACTTATAGCCGTCTCCTGTAAAGAGACAAACACGGAAAACGTTCCAGAGATAAATGAATCTACACAAGAGCCAGCTAAAACTAAAAGAGAAAACGCAGTGTCCATGAGTGCTAGCGACTTAAAATCAAAATTACAAGGAGAATGGAGAAGAATTGATTACCCTTTCAGCCGCTATGAATTCAAAGGAGACAAATCCTTATTATTACAAGAAGGTCAGGCAGAAAAGCCAGAATTTATGGCTTTTGAAATCTTAAAAAAATGCCCTTTTAAAGGTAAATTGAATGAAGTGCTTGTAAATGACGAGTTCATAATATCTTATGCTAAATATGCATCTTGCGAGAAAGTAAGTGTTAGAAATGACACCTTGCGCACTGGTGATTTGATGGGGAAATACACCATAAAATATGTCAGAAAATAAAATGTAAACATTCTAAGATAACGTTATAATGATAAAGAAAATTTTACTCATCCTATTCGTTGCATTTTATGCGATTGCTGGAATCTTTCATTTCATCATTCCTGAAACCTATTTAAAATTAATTCCAGAATGGTTGGGTGATGCACTCACCATTAACCTTATCGCTGGTGGCTTTGAAATTATAGTGGCTGTACTAGCTATATTCCCTAAAACCAGAAAATTAGGCGGGTATTTAGCCATCTTAATGTTACTGGCTTTTACAATTTCCCATATTTACTTCATTCAGCTAGGACATTGCGCGGGTGAGCTATGTGTGCAACCATGGATAGGCTGGGTGCGGTTGATAGTGATTCATCCAATGTTAATATATTGGGCGTATTCCATAAGCAAACTCAAAGTCCCATAGTTCAGGATCTATTATTTAAGGGTGAAGCTGTTTTAGATAAGGCTGTCAGGGGACTTACATAAAATTTAATAATAGATTTTAGTGTATTGAATGTCCCATTTCCCATCTATTTTAAATCCTCGTTATTACGTTCGAATAAGCGACTGGTTTTATCAGAAACGTCCAGTGTGCGTATAGGGAATGGAATTTTAATGTCATGCTTTTCAAAAACATCATAAATTTCAAGAATAGCAGCATGCTGGGCAGCATAAAACTGCCGTTTATTAATAAAATCAGTCCAGAATCTTGTCATAAAATTTATGGAGAAATCATCAAATTCTAGGTAATAGAATTCTACGCCTTCATTTTCACGTTGCTCAAATCTATCTGCAATGGCTTTCGTTACTAAAGCTATAACATCATGCAGATTAGAACCATAAGCAATACGACTTGTCACTGTTACACGAGCACGAGGAACCAGCGAAAAATTCACGAAAGATTCTGAGATAAATTTTGCATTAGGCATAATGACAAAGTGGTTATCCGTCTGACGCAGAACTAGGTTGCGTAAGCTAATTTCATGAACAAAACCACTGTGACTATCTGTTTCTATGTAATCACCTATCTTGATTTTAGGTAAAAATGACAACATAATTCCTGAAAAGGTATTGCTTAAAGTTCCTTGCAGTGCCAGACCTATCGCTAGAGCAACAACTCCCGCACCAGCAAGCATAGATGTTAACGCCTTATCAAGATCCATAACTCCCAATGCAATGAAAAAGCCCAAGAATAGGGTCAACCCAAATACTACCTTAATAATGATTCGTCTTACAGACTGGTTCCCTAAATATTTCCTGAGTATTTTACGCAATAATACCGACACGCCGCGAGCGATGAAATAAAACAAAACCATAATGACTATGGCTACCGCAAGATTTGGCAACCTTAAAATGATGGCATACCACCACCCTTCAAGTTTAGCAATCAACTTTGCCCACATATCCGCAGACTCTTGAAAAGATAAAAGCAATTGATTCATTGGTAATATGGTTTTAAAGTAAGGTGGAAAGCAATAATGTACCAACTATTAAAAGAATTATACTTAAAATCCCTCCAATGATGAGAAAGTGCCTGAATTTATAATTCCCAGTCCCATAGATCAGAGTATTTGTTTGATAGCCTACAGGAGTAAAGAAACTGAAATTAGCCGCAAACATTACCGCAAGTATAAAAGGTTTAAGTGGTAAATCAAAACCAGCTCCCACAGACATCGCTATAGGTGTCATAATAATTGCAGTGGCATTATTAGAAATCGTTCCACTTAACAACATGGTAAATAAGAATATCAATCCCAAAACCATAATAGGTGCCTGTCCTTTTAAAATATTCAAGAATTGATCTGAGATCCACACATCTGTTCCCGTATTATTCATGGCAATTCCTAGAGGTATCATGCCCGCCAGTAGAAATATAATTTGCCAATTGACCCGATGATAGATTTTTTCTAAAGAAATACAATTCGTTAATAATAATATTCCTATTCCGGTAAGTGAACTTGATAGAATAGAAAGCAAGCCGCTACTAGCCAAACCGATAACGGCAAGTAAGGTAAAAAGCGTTATATATTTTTTATGCAGCGGAGCAGAAACCTTCAAATCGTGCTCATTGAGAATTGCAACGTTCTCTATTTCTTCCAGATCACGCATAGAACCATCTTGTAATTCAAGCAGCAACCTATCTCCCGGCTTCACTCTAATGGCATTAATATCTTTACGTATCAACCGCTCTTTCGTATTTCTAATGTTTTTACGTTTTTGTATGGCGAGTGGATAAGCTCCCTGCAGTAAGGTCTTGCGCAATCTTCTTAAGGTCTGCCCTATCAAATTTGATCCTGGAAGAATAAGCAGCTCAATATATCGCATGGGCGATAGCTCTTTTTCCTCATCGCTATTACTTTCCACTTCATTAGCTTCCTTTAATTCTTCACTAGCTCTGTTTCTATCGTCGTGCAGGATAAAATCATCTGCTTCAAGAAATTTAGCGAGATCGTCTACGCTTCCCATGATTACAATATGGTCGCCTGCTTTCAAATCAATGTATTTACCAGGTGCATTAATTACGTTTCTATTTCTTATGAGCTTTAGGATACTTAATTCAGGATTGTCTTCCAGCAATGTTTCTGAAAGCCGCTGCCCTATTAGATCGCTTGTATCAGTCACTGTAAGGGTAAAGATAAATTCCTGGATTCCATAGCCATCGGCTACGCCTTGATTTTTGTCTTTGGGCAGCCATCGAGAAGCGATAGCCATGAAAATAATTCCTATCAAAAGAAAGACTAAACCGAAACCGGTAAACTCAAAAAATCCGAGTTTTTCTGCTCCTAATTTTTGGGATACAGAATTTACAATCAAGTTTGTGGAGGTTCCCATGAGCGTACAACTACCCCCTAATATTCCAGCAAAAGATATAGGCATCAACAACTTACTGGAAGAAAATTTATATTTTGCAGATAGCTGCGATACGATTTTAATGAATATAATAACCACAGCAGTAGTGCTAATAAATGCTGATATGCTAGCGCTGATAAACATAAAAGTAGGGACAATGAAAATAAGCGGTAGAATACTTACTTTTCTAATCCCGTTTGTAAGCCATTCAATCACACCATTGTCTTCCAGACTTATGGCGATAATCATGAGTGATAATACAGTAATGGTTGCAGGATCTGCAAAACCGCTGATGGCTTCTTCTGGTTTTGTAAGCCCTAATAATACCAAACTTACAATAATGAGAAATGCAATCTTATCTATAGGAAACCATTCCGTCAGAAACAGTAATACCGTCACACCCAGAACAATAAAAACTAAAATGATTTCGAAATCCATGAGTCAACTTTACGCGTAAATGTATTTTTTAAAACTCGTATCCAGCTATTAAAGTATTACTAAATTTTTTCACAGGCTTGATAGGAAGTTGGCTAACTTTCGGTCCATTAATAAAATTCACCATGCTCAAAAAGAAAGGTTATTCTAAAAGTAAGTACAGCTGGATGTATGCACTCATAATGGTAGGCGCAATTGTATTGTTATCCATAATCGCTTTTCAACTGGGCTTAAGACAGGAGATTTATGTAAAGATCCTTTACATCCCAATATTATTTTTAGGAATTATCTCCTTTACCCGAGACATTGTTTTTAATTCCAACAAAAAAATAAAGTTCAATAAACTTCTTTTTTACAGTATGCGTACTGGGGTTTTTACCTGTGTATTTTTGTATCCGCTTATTATGTTGTTTTTGATCTACTTCTATTCAGAGGGCGGAATTATTAAAATGAGAGATTCCGTAGCAGGCGATGCAGGCGATTTGAGTGTATTATTTACACTGGAACTGGAGATCTTTATTGTCATCTTGTTATCATCCCTTGCTGCAAGTGGATTATATCTCAATAGGCAAGAGAAGGTTACTTAAAAAACCTTGGAATATTTAATCCGAACTGAATTCACTCTATTGGTGATACATAGTGTTCTAAATAATTTTGAGCGTTCTAGGATTTACGTTGGTAATGCCAGCTTGTTGTTATTATTATTATTTGATTAATCGGGAGCAGTTAATCTTAAGTCGTTTCTTCTTGAATACAATGGTTATCTCATTTTACGGAGATAAATTTTCAAATCCACACCTTGAACATGAAACAAATAAATTTCCTTATCATTTCAATCCTGGTATTATTATGCAGTTCCTGTAAGGAAAATGATCCGGAGATCCCATCGATTAAATCGGCTGAGAAAAATCAATTGCCAGAATTACGAACGGTAGAAACTGAAGTAATCGATGAATTTATAGATCAATTAAATGGTAAATGGACAATTACAGATGCTCTCTTAAATACTTATGAGTTCAGAAGGACATGGAAGAAAACACAAAATAAGATGATGATGAAAGGCAATTCAGGTAAATATACTTCTACAACGCAAACTGAAGAGCGATTGTACCAATCCTATGCGTATTCCTATTCATGCCCGTTTAATGAATTCGTTGAAAATTTGAATGACAATGAATTTATTATGACTGATTTAGATACGGAGTCTTGCCGTATCATACAAATTAGAAACGATACCTTATTTATAGCCGACTTAAATCATCAAAATCAAAAGAGCTTCATCAGGCTATAATTAGATGGTGAAACTGCAAACGCTCATAAATAATTCCTCAAATCCTGTCAAGTTCTATAACTAAAAAATCCCGACTGCAGAGTCGGGATTTTAAATTCTATGATAAGTTATTTTTACAACACCTTAGCATTCTTAACCTTCTGTTTTGTGAGGGCAAGTTCTAAAACATTGCTCATATCACTCACATAATGAAAGGTCAATCCCTTAAGGTAATCTTCCTTGATCTCTTCTATATCTCGACGGTTTTGCTCACATAATAGAATCTCTTTAATTCTAGCACGCTTAGCCGCCAGAATCTTTTCTTTGATTCCACCTACAGGCAACACTTTTCCTCTTAAAGTGATTTCTCCCGTCATTGCAAGGCTCTTCTTCACTTTACGTTGTGTAAATAAAGAAACTAGAGAGGTCAGCATTGTGATTCCTGCACTAGGACCATCTTTGGGTGTAGCTCCTTCCGGCACGTGAATGTGGACGTTGTACTTCTCAAAAATCTCTGGGTTCACCCCTATTTCCTCAGCGTGTGCTTTGATGTATTCCATTGCTATGGTCGCACTTTCTTTCATCACTTTTCCTAGGTTTCCGGTGATGGTTAAAGTACCCTTACCCTTGCTTAGAATAGATTCTATGAATAGAATATCACCGCCTACACGAGTCCATGCCAGTCCAGTTACCACGCCAGCAACATCATTATTTTCATACTTGTCTCGCATCATTCTAGGTGCGCCCAGTACATCAATAACAGTTTCATTAGTCACTTTAAGATCGTACTCATCTTCCATGGCGATGCTTTTTGCGGCATAACGCACCATTTTAGCAATCTGCTTATCCAGTGCTCTAACTCCGCTCTCCCTAGTGTAACCTTCCACAATTTTTTCAATTTGTGGTTTGCCTAGTTTAAGTTGGTCTTTGGTCAGACCATGTTCCTTAATTTGCTTTGGAAGTAAGTGTCTCTTTCCTATTTCCACTTTTTCCTCAATAGTATAACCGGTCACATTTATGATCTCCATACGATCGCGCAATGCAGGTTGTATGGTTTGTAAACTATTTGAAGTTGCGATGAACATTACTTTACTCAAGTCAAAGCCAAGTTCCAAGAAGTTATCATAGAAGGAATTATTCTGCTCTGGGTCTAATACTTCCAGCATGGCGCTTGATGGGTCACCGTTGTGTGAGCTTCCTAATTTATCAATCTCGTCCAGTACAAATACAGGATTTGAAGTTTTGGCTTTTTTGATGCTTTGGATAATTCGGCCAGGCATGGCTCCTATATAAGTTTTACGATGACCGCGTATTTCTGCTTCATCTCGCAAACCACCTAAGGAAATACGCACGTATTCTCTACCCAAAGCTTCTGCAACAGACTTTCCTAGTGATGTTTTACCCACTCCTGGAGGTCCATATAAACATAGAATAGGTGATTTCATATCATTACGCAATTTCAAAACTGCGAGATATTCTATGATTCTCTTCTTCACATCATCCAGACCATAATGATCGCGGTCTAGAATTTTCATGGCACGTTTCAGGTCAAAATTGTCCTTAGAGTATTCATTCCATGGTAAGTCTAACAACAGATCCAGATAATTGCGCTGGATGGAGAATTCTGCAACCTGCGGATTCATGCGTTGCATTTTAGACAGCTCCTTTTCAAAGTGTTCCTTCACCTTGTCGTCCCATTTTTTTGATTTGGCACGCTGGCGCATTTCGTCAATTTCTTGATGTGAGCTCACACCACCACCCAGCTCATCTTGAATGGTCTTCATTTGCTGGTGCAAGAAATATTCCCGTTGTTGCTTGTTAATATCGGTTTGAACGCGGGACTGGATATCATTTTTGAGCTCCAGTTTTTGACGTTCCACATTCATGAACTTGAGCGTCTCTAAAGCCCTGTCCTTAAGATCATTAATTTCGAGCAATTTCTGCTTATCCTCGATCTTTAGGTTCATGTTAGAAGACACAAAATTGACTAAGAAACTATTGGACTCAATATTCTTAATCGCAAAACTCGCCTCACTTGGAATGTTGGGGCTTTCCTTAATAATTTCTAGGGATAGCTCCTTTATTTTTTCAATGATCGCGTTGAACTCCTCATTTTCTGGTGCCGGCCTTGCCTCTTCCACAGCTTTTGTCGTCGCTCTTAAATATGGCTCCGTTTCCACAATGCTGTCGATTTCAAAGCGTTTTTTACCTTGGATAATCACGGTTGTATTTCCATCAGGCATTTTAAAAACTTTGAGAATGCGCGCCACAACACCCGTATGGTGCAGATCATCCTGTCCAGGATCTTCCACGCTACCATCTTTTTGCGCGACAACGCCTATCGCCTCGTTCTTCTTATTGGCTTCCTGCAATAATTTTATGGATTGATCACGTCCCGCAGTAATGGGAATCACGACACCTGGAAACAATACCATGTTGCGCAATGGCAATATGGCAAGCGTTTCTGGAACCGCTTCAGCGTTCATTTCCTCTTCATCTTTTGAGCTCAATAGCGGTATAAATTCCGCATCCTGATCAAATTCCTGTTGTGACATAATGTCTACTTGAAACTTTTTTGGTTTAAACATATATTTTTAAGTCGCCACTTTGTCAGTGCAATGTGGCTAATTTTATTCATTAATTTGTGCCTTTTACGGTGGATGGAAAGGAGCCCGCTTTCGCGAAAGCGGAACACTTCAACATCAATATACTACCATTCAGTCTTTTACACCATATTAAAAATAGTGCAAGAGGATCAACCGCAGACACCGAAGCCCTTTGCAAATGATTAATTTTCAAAATCAATGCCACCAACTGTAACATCGCGCTCAAAGTCGCATCTTTAATGTAGAAACACTAACCAAGTGAACCTAACCAAAACAGATAACGAAGTCTTTGACTTGTGTGAAAAAGGCGACCGTCGCGCGCAAATGAGGATCTATAATAATTATGCTAAAAGCATGTATCATGTGGCCTTGCGCATTGTAAATGACAGAGCACAGGCAGAAGATATTATGCAGGAAAGTATGATTACGGCCTTTACAAAAATTAGTCAGTGGAATCGGGAAGCAACCTTTGGCAGCTGGTTAAAGCGGATTGTCATCAACAACAGCCTGACGCATTTAAGAAAAGATAAAAAAATGCCTACAACCTCTTTTGAGGATCATCATGATCACGTGGATGAAACGCAAGGTGTTGATATGGAAGAAGCCAGCTGGACGGCAAAAAAGGTGCTGGTCGCCATGAATGAATTGAAGGGAAATTATAAAGAAATACTGACGCTTTCCCTAATTGAAGGAATGGATAACGAGGAGATCGCGCAGATTATGGGAATCTCAAACGGTATGTGCCGCACAACGATTTCCAGAGCAAAAACAAGTTTAAAAAATAAATTAGAGGCGATATGAAAGATGGAATGAAAGAATGGTTTGCCCAACAAGATTTTGACCTGGAGCAATTACCTGAAGGACATGAGCAGCGTTTTCTAGCCAGACTGGAGGCCGCCTGTAAGGAAGATGGTGATGAGCCCGAAAATGAAGATAAAAATGAAGTTGAAGTAAAAGGCGTAATTATTTCAAAGCCAAAAGGTCGCGTGATTACAATGAGCGGCGTCCTTAAATGGTCAGCTGCGGCGGTGATAGCGATTATGATAGGATCTGCCAGCTTTTATATGGGCCAGTCACAATCTTATGAGTTGAAGTCTGTCTCTCCAGCAATGGCGCAGGCGCAAAGCAATTATATAGAAGTGATCGATCAGCAACTGGCGGCGATCAACAAATTAAAATCACCAGAAACAGAACGCATTATTGTAGATGCTAAAACGAAACTCCTAAAACTGGAAACTGATTACATCAAGATTAAAAAAGACTTTAAGACTAATGGTGACAATCCAGCGGTGATTGATGCTATGATTCAGAATTTTAAAAATAGAATCCTTTTGCTAGAGAAGGCTCGAGAACAAATCAAATCCCAACAAGAACAACTTAAAAAAATGGACTATGAAACTCTATAGCATATTTTTCCTACTGCTGGGCAGTATGACAATGGCATCGACGCACCCCATTGATAAATACAACAAGACAAAAAAAATCAACAAGACCTATAGCGTTAATAGTGATGCCCTAGTGCGTGTGGAAAATAGCTTTGGCAATGTGACTGTTCAAACCTGGGATCAAAATAGCGTTAGTATTGAAGTAACCGTTGAAGTAAGTGGGAACGATGAAGACCGGGTGAATGAGCGTTTGAGAATGATCGACGTAGATTTTAGTGCTTCAAAATCTAAAGTTTCAGCAGTAAGTAAAATTCCTAATGAGAATGGCAGTGGATTATTCAGCTTTTTCAATAGCAAGAGTAAGACGAATACTCGAGTGGATTATATTGTGAAAATTCCACGCAACTCTCCGCTAGATGTGGAGAACGATTATGGCGCGGTGATCATTGATAAAATGACCGCACCGCTGACTTTAAATTGCGATTTTGGCCGGTTACAAATTGGTCAATTGTTGAGTCCAGATAACAAGTTGGCTTTTGATTACACGGACAATTCCCACATAGATTATATGAAAGGCGGGAGCATCGAGGCCGATTTTAGTAAATTCAAATTATATGGTGCAGATGTCGTGGATTTTAGAGGCGATTACACAACCGTTGCTTTTGGTAAAATGAAGAAACTTAAATACAATTCTGATTTTTCAACGCTTTCTATTGAAAACGCTACCACTATTGATGGGCGTGGTGATTACTCTACCGTAAAAATTGACTCTTTTGAAACTGCAACCCTATTGAAGGCGAGTTTTGGAAAGATTATTATTAATAATTTAGCCACAGGTTTTAAGTCATTAACTATTAAATCTGATTATACAGATGTTAGGATAAACCACGATAGAAATGTCGCATTTGATTATGAGTTAAGTGCAGAATTTGCCTCTATCAATCTGGGAAATGATTTACAGACGGTAACTTCCAGAAAAGAAAATAATGAAGCCTACAAACAGGGATATAATACTGTTGCAAAATCTGGAAGCCGTATAGAAATAAATAGCAGTTTTGGCAGTGTCACTTTAAAAACTAACAATTAAAAAAAATAATCATGAAAAAAATAATTCTAGTAGCTGTAGCAATGGTAGCCATTCAAACAGCAAACGCACAATGGTTCGGTAGTAAAAAAATAAAAGGTGATGGAAATGTAATCACAAGAACTTTTAAAACGTCAGATTATTACGATGTGAAAGTAGCAGGTTCCATGGATGTAGAACTGATAAATGGTAAAGAAGGCAGTATCAAAGTAGAGGCAGAATCTAATATCATGGACTATTTAGAGATTGAGGTTAAAGGAAGCCGCTTGACAATAGGCATTAAGGACGGTATCAACTGGAGTACTAGAAAAGGAATTAAAGTTTTTGTTCCTGTAGAAGAGATTGACGAAGTAAGCCTAGCTGGTAGTGGTGATATCTATAGCGATCTCACCTTGAAGTCTGAAAAGATGGAAATATCTGTTGCAGGAAGTGGAGATATCAACTTGAAATCTGAGTCAAAACGACTAGAGTTAAATGTTGCGGGAAGCGGTGATCTAAAAATTTCTGGACGTACCGAGAATCTAGCGGCGAGCGTCGCGGGAAGCGGTGACATAAGCGCCTACGACTTGAAAGCAAACAATGTAAAAGTGAGTATTGCTGGAAGTGGTGATGTAGCTGTTTTTTGTAATGGAGGCGAGATGAGCGCGAGTATTGTAGGATCTGGTGACCTAAGATATAAAGGAGAAACCAGTAAGATCAAAAAGTCCATTATGGGCAGCGGCGATATTACAAAAATGTAAATCTCTTCTATACTAGAAACAAGATGGGCCTGAGATTACAGACTATGATACATGTAAAGTAAAACTAAAGGCTCGTTCTACAGCTTGATATACTTAGAAAGTTTGTTAGCACAAGCTTTATGAACGAAGGTTGACCCTATGAAAAAAACGATACTACTACTTTTTATAATTTTTGGTTTAAATTCTATTAGAGCTCAGGTTGAGAAGAGTGTTTACGAGTTAAACAACATAAAGGATCTTATTACTGATGATGTTAAAGCAATTCTAGACACCAGATTAAATGATAAAAAAGTAGTCTTCTTGGGAGAATCAAATCATTATTTCGGTTCTGATTTGTTGGCTAAAACAGAATTTGTCAAGTATCTCGTTTTAGAAGAAGGATACAAAGATATTGCCTTTGAAGCCGATTTTTTTGGACTTTATTTTGACCACAATAATAATGTGGAGACGAATTTATACGCGTTTTGGTCGCGTTCTGTTCAAGGGAAAGAGCTCTTTGAATTTTTAAGAGAACATCAAGTCACCATTTGGGGTTTTGACAACCAAATGGGATCTGGTTACACAAATGCAAATTTCACAAATAAACTATCTCAGTTTTTAACGGACAACTTCATTGTTGTTGATGATAGTTTCATCGAGTTAACGGAGCGTTTTGTCAAGAATAGAAGCGATGCGAATGAAATTGTTGGAGTATCAAACTTGGGGAAACTAGAGAACGAAATTGAAAAATTACTGAAGAATGAAAAGGTTATTCAAGATCCGTTATGGTATCAATTTTTAGAAAGTTTCAAAAGTGACCTCGTTTTGAACTCCACCCATAAAAGCAGCGGAAAAGGAACACCGGTAAGAGATGCACAGATGGCAAAAAATTTAGACTTCCTTGTGCGTACCATGCCTGAAAAAAAGTTTGTCGTTTGGTTACACAATGCTCACATGATCAAAGATGATTATGGAACCCAGAATGGACAAACTATGGGTTTTCAATTTGTAACTGCAAATCCAGATATTTCTTATCACGTTGCTTTTTCATCCATTAATATGCCGTACAGAAAGCCTAAATGGATTGCAAGATCAAGTAAAGACAAAGGAAACCTACTGCAATTTTTACCATCCACAGAACAGAATTACTTCATTGACTCACAGCAAATTATAAGTAACAATCCTGATTATGGAGAAAAAGAATATGATGGAATGTTTGTAGTTGAAAAGGATAAGCTAAAAACAAACTGGTTCCGACATTATGATGCTTTAGTTTTTATTTCTAAAGGTGAAGATGTAACATTCAAAGAGTAAATATTTTTGATGAAAATTATGATAAGCCTCTATAAAGCAATGCTTTTTAGGGGCTTTTAATTTGTAAACCTGGATCGAATTTTAAAGCGAGATGAACAATGTTGCATTGAAAGCTTTTGACAGTTATTTAGACTAATTTTGCAGCCCGCTAGCCAAATAGCTTTCATGTCTAAACTTCCACCTCAATATAAATTTCTTGATCTCTCTGATTATGGACGACCTGGTGGGAAATTGATTGCAAACGCATTGCAGGAAACCCGCTTCACTCCTATTCACGTCACCCTACTTTTTGTAGTCAGTGGATTTATTGCCATTTATTGCATAATGAATGGTTATTATATTCAAGCTGCGTTCTTTCTTGTCTTGAAATCAGTTATTGATGCTGCAGATGGGGAACTTGCTAGACTTAAGAAAACACCTTCTTATGTAGGACGCTATCTAGATTCAGTTTGTGACTTATTGCTCAATCTACTTTTCTTGATCAGTATTATGATCGTTACTGACGCTAGTGCGGTGGTTACCTTTTTAGCTTTTATTGGTTTGCAACTTCAAGGGACATTGTACAATTATTATTATGTCATTCTACGCAATAATGTTGACGGTGATTCCACCAGTCGTGTTAGAGAGAATACGACTCCCAAAGCACTGCCAGGAGAAAGTCAACAAGCTGTAAATATTTTATACAAAACCTACATCAGTCTTTACGGGATATTTGATGTGATTATTTACTACCTCGATAAAAATGCACATCGCAGCAAACCGTTTCCTAGTTGGTTTATGACAATCCTTTCCGTTTATGGATTGGGGTTTCAATTGTTGATTATAGCCATTTTATTGATTACCGGACTTGAACAATGGATTATTCCCACCATACTGATAATGTCCTTATTTATTCCAGTGTTTATAGGAATACGCAAGTTGCTTTTAAAGTAGTTTTAATCTTTTAGAGCCTCTTTAAGCTTAGGTACTCGAGCTAATAAGATAATTCCAAGAATAAAAAATACGACTAGAAAAAGTATGCTACTGCGCATGGACCCAGATATTTCTCCTACAATAGCAAAAATCAACATCCCGAATACAATACCGATTTTTTCAGCCACATCAAAGAAACTGAAATAAGATGCGGTATCCTTACTTTCCTCAGGAATCATTTTGGAATAGGTACTGCGGGATAACGATTGGATCGACCCCATAACAAATCCTACAAAGCCAGCGGTAATGTAAAACTGGATAGGAGTCGTCACAAAATATCCATAGATACACACGCAAGCCCATACGATGTTGATGCCTATCAGAACCTTGATATTTCCATGCTTTCGCGAAAGCGAACTAGCGACAAAAGCTCCTACAATAGCGACAAGTTGTATGAGTAAAATGGAAATGATCAATCCCATGCTCGCACCATCGTCACCCCAATTCACTTCTTCAGTACCAAAATAAATAGCTACAAGCATCACAGTTTGCACCGCCATACTGTAAACGAAAAACGCTCCTAAATAACGTTTCATTTGTTTATTATCTCCCAGCTGATTCCAGATTTTTTTAAGCTCTGTAAAACCATTCGTAAAAATATTTCGAACCTCGTCAGTGTTCTTTTTAGTTCCTGAAGGTAAATAGGCATAAGTGTACTGCGCAAAACCGATCCACCACACTCCTACTAGAATAAAAGAAATTTGAATAGGTAATTTTTCACTTTCAAAAAAACCGCCTTCAATCAATATGAGACAAATCACTAATAAAATCACGCTTCCTATATAACCCATTGAAAAGCCACGAGCACTCAATTTATCCTGCTGTTCTGGAAAAGCAACATCTGGTAAATAAGAATTATAAAAAACTAGGGAACCCCAGAAACCAACTAAAGCCAACAAATAAACTAATAAACTAATCCACAAATAATCAAAACTGAAGAACGCCAATGCGATGCTACAAGTTCCTCCTAAATAGCAAAAGAACTGCAATAAATATTTCTTTTTACCAGAGTAGTCAGCAACGCCCGAAAGAATAGGAGAAATAATACTGACTATTAAAAATGCCACAGCTGTGGTAAGAATAATGATAGTTTCATTATTCATATTCACAAAAATATCTGGTACATTTCCCGTTTTGTACGCACTCTTACTGATTGCGCTATAATAAATGGGAAAAATTGCAGTGGCAATAACTAGTGAATAAACGGAGTTTGCCCAGTCGTAGAATGCCCAGGCAGTCATTAACTTTTTGTGACCTTTAGGGTAAGTTTTTTGCATAAAAAAAGGGTTCTTGAAGAACCCTTTAAAAGTATGTTTTTGAAATGACTATTTGAAACTAGTCACACCATATTTTGCAGCTTCAGCTCTCGCTTGTGGTGCGATTTTTTGAAGGTTAGCAATACGGGACGCATTTGAAGGGTGTGTACTTGCAAATTCTGGCGGAGCCTGTCCACCACGAGCAGCCATACGCTTCCATAACTCTGCTCCCTCATCTGGATTATACCCAGCAATCGCAGTAAGGTACAATCCTATTTGATCTGCTTCTGTTTCATGTGATCTGGAAAAAGGCAGCAATACACCATATTGAGATCCCAATCCATAAGCTTGTCCTAAAATAGCTTGAGTAGATTCACTTTGACCGCTCCCAGCAACTGCAACACCTACAGCTCCTAAAGCTTGTAATTGACCAGCACTCATACGTTGAGCACCGTGATCTGCTAGAGCATGGGCAACTTCATGACCCATAACAACAGCTACACCTCTATCTGTCTGGCAAATAGGCATAATTCCAGTATAAAAAACAATTTTACCACCTGGCATACAGAAGGCATTTACATTTTCATCCTGGACTAGGTTATATTCCCACTCATATCCATTTAGATATTGTTGTTCACCTAGAGCATTCAACCACTTTTCTGCTGCTACTTTAATATTAGCACCTACGTTGTTAATCGTACGAGCATCTGCGGTTCCTTTGACTACTTTATTTTCAGTAAGGAATTCATCGTATTGGGCAAATGCCGTTGGAAATATTGAGCTGTTAGAAACAAAATTCAAGGTTTTTTTTCCTGTAAAGACATTTGTTTTACAAGAAAAAAGCAGGAAAGCTACTGCGATAAATAATATGCGTGTGATTTTCATAAGGTTGGTTTATTTATTGAGTTGTTGAATTTTTTTAATATCAATACCATGATGACTTTCCGTGTGAATGACCAGACCATCTTTCAATACAATAACTTGAGGAGATTGATGCGCGACCTTCAACTCTTCCGCAATTGCATTACTGACATCTCTATTATTCAAAAGATCCAATAGGTAATAGGTTACATTTTGATTAAGCTCTTCATAGTTGCGTTCAAAATTATTTAACGCCATCCTGGAAATCCCACATCTTGTGCTGTGCTTAAAGATTACCTTAGTAGTCAATTTTGAATTCTTAACCAGATTATGCAGCTGGTCCACAGACTCAAGTGACTCCCATTTTATACCTTTTATTTCATCCTTAGCGATATCGCGCTGAGGTTTAAATAACTTATCCATGATACCCATAATTGATTCGTTTTGAACCCTGCAAATATAATAGGTATTCATAAGTAAAAGTACTAAGAGTTTAACAATATGACAATATGTCTGATTATAAACGATTATCGCATGACTTATTGGCAAATTTGAAATTGGTATATACTTTGACTTCTTAAATAAAACATAACAGATGAACATAAACAAACTTACCATAAAATCGCAGGAAGCGCTTCAACAGGCGCAGCAACTTGCACAAGAATTAGGACATCAAATCATTGAGAATGCGCACCTCTTTAAAGCTATCTCAAAAATCGATGAAAATGTTTTGCCTTTTATTTTCAAGAAGCTCAACATTAGTTTGAGTCTTGTAAATCAGCTAGTCGACAGTCAGATTAGTTCATTACCTAAAGTGGAAGGCGGCGACCTTCAATTTTCTAGAGAGTCGAGTCGTGATATTAACAACGCAATTTCTCTGGCATCAAAAATGGGAGATGAATATGTATCAATTGAGCATTTATTACTCAGCATATTTGACGGCAAGTCAAAAACTGCACAGATCTTAAAAGATCAAGGCATGAGTAAAAAAGAGCTGGAAAAAGCGATGTATGAATTGCGACAAGGCGATAAGGTAACCTCTCAAAGCGCAGAAGAAACCTACAACAGTTTAAATAAATATGCTAAGAACTTAAATGAACTTGCAGATCAAGGAAAGCTGGATCCAGTTATAGGTCGAGATGAGGAGATCCGCAGGATATTGCAAATTCTTTCTAGAAGAACTAAGAATAACCCGATGTTAGTCGGAGAACCCGGAGTTGGAAAAACAGCAATTGCAGAAGGACTTGCACACCGTATAGTCGCTGGAGATATTCCAGAAAATTTAAAAAACAAACAGATTTACTCCCTAGATATGGGAGCATTAATTGCTGGAGCAAAATTCAAGGGAGAATTTGAAGAACGACTGAAGGCAGTCGTTAAAGAAGTGACCTCCAGCGATGGGAACATCGTTCTTTTTATTGATGAGATTCATACATTAGTAGGTGCGGGCGGTGGTGAAGGCGCCATGGATGCCGCAAATATTTTAAAACCAGCACTCGCTAGAGGAGAATTGAGAGCTATAGGAGCGACTACTCTTGATGAATACCAGAAATATTTTGAAAAAGACAAAGCGCTAGAGCGTCGATTCCAAAAAGTAATGGTGAACGAGCCAGATACGGAAAGCGCTATCTCCATATTGAGAGGTATAAAAGATAAATATGAACACCACCATAAAGTGCGCATAAAAGATGATGCTATTATAGGCGCAGTGGAACTTTCGCAGCGTTATATTACCAATAGATTTCTTCCTGATAAAGCCATCGACCTAATTGATGAAGCAGCGTCAAAATTGCGCATGGAAATCAATTCTAAGCCAGAAGAACTGGACGTACTCGATCGTAAAATCATGCAAATCGAGATAGAGATCGAAGCTATCAAACGAGAGAAGGATGAGGTAAAACTAAAGACTTTACGCAGTGATCTGGCAAATTTGAAGGAGGAACGCAATGAATTGAATGCGCAGTGGGTGAATGAGAAAGAGCTCGTAGACAGCATTCAAGATGAAAAAACAAACATAGAAAACTTCAAGCTTGAAGCAGAACGGGCAGAACGTGATGGAGATTATGGAAAGGTGGCGGAGCTGCGTTATGGGAAAATAAAGGAAAGTCAGGTACAGCTGGACAAACTCCAATTAGAAGCCAACAGTCTGGATAAAACGAAATCACTTATTCAGGAAGAAGTGACTTATGATGACATCGCAGAAGTGGTGGCTAAATGGACGGGAATTCCAGTTACTAAAATGCTACAAAGCGAGCGTGATAAATTATTGAGACTGGAAGATGAGCTTCACAAACGTGTGGTAGGTCAGGAAGAAGCTATTGTTGCCGTGAGCGATGCCGTACGTAGAAGTCGCGCTGGTTTGCAAGATCAAAAAAAACCAGTCGGCTCCTTTTTATTCTTGGGAACTACCGGAGTTGGTAAAACAGAGTTGGCCAAAGCGCTGGCAGAATACCTCTTCAACGATGATAATGCCATGACACGCATTGACATGAGCGAATATCAAGAAAGACACAGCGTGAGTCGACTGGTAGGTGCGCCTCCAGGATATGTAGGATACGATGAAGGAGGACAACTTACAGAAGCGGTACGACGCAAACCTTACTCCGTTATATTGCTGGACGAGATTGAAAAAGCGCACCCAGATACCTTTAATATATTGTTACAAGTCCTCGATGAAGGACGATTAACCGACAATAAAGGCCGAGTAGCTGACTTTAAAAATACGATTATCATTATGACCTCAAATATGGGAGCTGATGGTATACAAGAGAGCTTTGAAAACTTCAAAGGTGATCTTGAAAGTACGATGGAAGCTGCTAAAGTCGAGGTTTTAGCCGCTCTCAAACAACGCGTTAGACCCGAGTTTATCAACCGGATCGATGATATTGTGATGTTCACTCCATTGAGTCAAGAGAATATTAAACAAGTGGTAAGACTACAGTTAAAAGGTGTGACAAAAATGTTATCACAACAGGGAATTATTGTTGATACCACAGAACAGGCGGTAGATTTACTGGCACAATTAGGTTATGAGCCGCAATATGGAGCGCGACCTGTCAAGAGAATCATTCAAAAGCAGATTCTGAACGAACTTTCTAAAAAAATCCTTTCTGGAAATGTATCTTCAGAAGATGTAATATTGATTGATACCTTTGAGGATCAGATTGTTTTTAGAAATGAAAACACTGTTGTTGATGTAGATTGAGAAAGGTCCTTAGCTAATTTCCACCTGCGATGGATTTAGTTTACGACCTTTTTATCGCAGCTCACCAGTCTAGAATATAAATGAATCCACTGACGAGCCTTTCCTATTTATACCAGGAGAGGCTTTTCTTTTACATGCAGTAAAATGCTATTACCTAGCAATCCTAAGCTTAATTTGTTAAATGAGTGTTTATTCGCTTTCGCGAAAGCGAATTTATTATCAATAGTGATATTCGGATTTTAGCGTTTGGGATATCAAGATCTTTCCTTACTTTGCAATACACAATTATCAAAATATGCAAATCAAAAGACTTTTTGACTTTCCATACCACCAGTTGGAAAAATTTCCTAGAAAGGATTCCCTAGTGACTAAAGTTAATGGAAAATGGGTAGAAACTTCAACCCAATCCTTTGTTGACCAGGCGAGAGCTATATCCCGAGGATTGCTCAAAATGGGGATTAAAAAGGATGATAAAATAGCTTTGATTTCCACGACTAATAGAACGGAATGGAATATCATGGATATAGGAATCATGCAGACTGGCGCGCAGGATGTGCCTATTTATCCTACCATTTCTGAAGATGAATATGCTTATGTTTTGAATCACAGTGAATCAAAGTATGTGTTTGTATCAGATCAGGAGGTATATGACAAGGTTATGTCTATAAAAGATCAGGTAGCTTCACTTGAAAAGATTTTTAGCTTTGATGAAATTTCTGGTTGTACCAGCTGGAATGAAGTAAAGGAAACAGGAAAATCTACCGATAATGATGCGGCGCTGGGTGAGATGATGAAGTCCATTCATGAGGATGACCTGGCTACTTTAATCTACACTTCTGGAACTACTGGCAAACCTAAAGGTGTAATGTTGTCTCATAAAAATATTGCTAGCAACGCTATAAATTCAGAGACTAGATTGCCTATTGAACTTGGTAATTCTAAAGCGCTAAGTTTTCTTCCCGTGTGTCATATTTATGAACGAATGCTGCAATATCTGTATATCTATACCGGTAGCGGAATGTACTTTGCCGAATCACTAGATACGATATCTGAGAATCTTAAGGAAGTTCAACCTGAGGTTATGAGCGCTGTGCCTCGTCTTCTAGAAAAAGTATATGATAAAATTATTGCTAAGGGCGCTGATCTAGACGGTGTAAAAAAGAAATTATTTTTCTGGGCGGTTGAATTAGGTCTGGAATGGGAGCCTTACGGTCAGAATGGCTGGTGGTATGAAACAAAATTAAAGCTTGCCAAGAAATTAATATTTTCAAAATGGCAAGAAGCTCTAGGTGGAAACCTAAAGGCTATTGCTAGTGGTAGTGCTGCATTACAACCACGCCTTGCTCGTGTCTTTAATGCCGCAGGTGTTCCTGTGATGGAAGGTTATGGTTTGACAGAAACCAGTCCCGTAGTCTCTGTAAATGATATTAGAGATAAAGGATTTAAGATAGGAACCGTAGGTCGCCCGCTTCCACACACAAAAGTTAAGATTGCGAAGGATGGAGAGATTCTAGTAAATGGTCCACAGCGCATGTTAGGTTACTATAAGGATCAGGAAAAAACCGATGAGGTTCTTGATGCTGATGGATTCTTTCACACTGGTGATATAGGTGAAATTGATGCTGATGGATTCTTGAAAATTACAGATCGTAAAAAAGAGATGTTCAAAACTTCTGGTGGTAAATATGTTGCACCGCAAATGATTGAAAATATCATGAAGCAAAGCCGATTCATCGACCAAATAATGGTGATAGGAGAAGGTGAGAAAATGCCAGCTGCATTTATCCAGCCTAACTTTGACTTTTTAGAAGATTGGGCTAAGCGAAAAGGAATTTCTTTTACAGATCATAAAGACCTTATCAAAAACGATCAGGTGAAAGAGCGCATACAGCAAGAAGTAGATACTCACAATGAGAATTTTGGTAATTGGGAACGCGTTAAAGTCTTTGAATTAACTCCAGAGGTCTGGTCTATAGAAGATGAGCTCCTCACTCCTACCATGAAATTAAAGCGTAGAAACATTAAAGAAAAATACATGGATCTTTATAATAAGATCTATCATGAGAAAATCTAAATCTCAATTGTAATTTTAAAAAAAGGTCTGCCGTTGGCAGACCTTTTTTTCGTTTAGCAAGTGTGGTTCTGATCCTGAACTCAATCGTTTATTTTGAATTGGTCTTGTCAAAAAATCGCAATTCATGGACTGTAAACACTTTCTTTTTGTCAAAACTCAATCATTTTATACCCGTAAATAAAGCAATCTCAATTCAAATGCATTTTTAATTTAAAACGTACATTTGAAATCCAACAGCTGTAAGAATAACGCTGATTTGAATACTTTAAAAAATAGCATTTGTACGCAATTGTAGATGTAGAAACTACCGGTGGGAAGTTTAATGAAGAGGGAATTACTGAGGTCGCCATTTATAGGTTTGATGGTCACGAGATTGTCGATCAATTTGCCAGTCTTATAAATCCGGAGCAGCCCATACAACCTTTCGTAGTAAAGCTTACGGGTATAAACAATGCCATGCTAGTACGTGCCCCTAAATTTTACGAGGTAGCAAAGAGAATCATAGAGATTATGGATAGCGCCACGCTGGTGGCCCATAATGCTAACTTTGACCACCGCATGTTACGGCTAGAATTTGAACGTTTGGGTTATGAATTTGACAAACAAACTTTGTGTACGGTAGAGTTAGCCCAGCAATTAATGCCGGAACAGGAAAGTTACAGTTTAGGGAAATTAGTTAAGTCTCTTGGTATTCCTATAACGGACAGACACAGAGCCACTGGTGATGCATTAGCCACCGTCAAGCTTTTCAAATTGCTACTTAATAAAGATACTAGTAAAAATATTTTACAACAAAGCCTTAAATCTTTTCCCAAGCCAGTTGTTGCTACTAATCTTAAATCACTTATTGAAAGTGTGCCAGCATCTACAGGAATTTATTATTTGTATGACGCAAATGATACTTTGATCTACATAGGTCGCAGCCGCAATATCAGGAAAAATCTAACGCAACATTTTACTAGCGAGCGCAAAAAATCTGTAGAGTTGACCGCTCTTGTTACCGATGTAAAATTTGAAAAAACAGGAAGTGATCTGGTTGCAATGCTCAAGGAAAGTTTAGAAATCAAGAAGCACTGGCCGAAATTCAATAAAAAATCTAAAAGAAAAAATTTCTCTCACGGATTGTACACAGAGATTGATGCCGATGGTTATATTACTTTTAAGATAAAACCAGCTGCACGAGATAATACATATATCACGAGTTTTAGCAATTCAAAATCTGCTAAAACGTTCCTAGAATCTATGGTTAATGAGTATGAATTGTGTCATCGATTGATAGGCCTGGAAAAGGATGGAACCGGGAGTTGTATCAAGTACGACCTTCAAGAGTGCCGCGGTGCTTGCATCAAAGCAGAATCTGTAGCAGATTATAATTTGCGTGCTCAAGAAATGATTGATGCAAACAGTCTCGTTCATAAAAATAAAATAATAATTGATCGCGGTCGAGAACCTTCTGAACGCAGTATAATATTAGTAGAAGACGGAATCGTAAAAGGATATGGATATGCAGATTTACAAATCCAATTTACCGATCCAAAAATATTGAGAAACGTGATTACTGAAATTCCGGAAGATGCGGAATCCAGACACGTGGTACAAAGTTATTTAAGACACAGAAGAGTAAATAGGATTGTGAATTTTTAAAATTCACATTAAGATTTATATTTTTCATCATCCTTTATAGATCACTTATTACATTTTAAATAACCTTCGATACTTAAAAAACACCAGCTTCCACCCTATCCTTTAATATGTAACTTGAAGGATCCTAATTATCAAAACTATGCCATCAGAAAAAGGACATTTGTACTTAATACCAGTAACCTTAGGAAGTATTGACCCTTTGGAGGTGATGCCTATTTCCGTAAAACACATTGTTGAAATGGTTGATGATTATATCGTGGAGAATGAGAAGACAGCAAGAAGAGCGATTAAAAGTTTAGTTCCAGAAAAGCAACAATCTATATTAAACTTTTCCCTCATAAATAAATATACTGACATCTCAGAAATACCAGAATTTCTCAATGCTTGTCTTGCAGGAAAAAATATGGGATTAATGAGCGAAGCCGGAGTTCCTGGAGTGGCAGATCCAGGAGCAGATGTGGTTGCAATCGCTCATGAAAAAGGTATTAAGGTTATCCCGCTAGTGGGACCCAGCAGTATTTTAATGGCAGTTATGGCTAGTGGTTTAAATGGTCAAAATTTTGCCTTTAATGGATACCTTCCTATCGACAGTAAAGATCGACGCAAGAAAATTACAGAATTAGAGCAACGATCTAGAATCGAGCAGCAGGCACAGCTTTTCATAGAAACACCTTACAGAAACGGAAAAATGCTGGATGAATTAATCAATTCGTTAAATCCTGAAACCATGCTTTCCATTGCATGTGATATCACCCTACCTACAGAGTTTATTAAAACACAGCCCGTTTCCCAGTGGAAATTTAATAAAGAGGAGTTTCACAAACGACCAGCAATATTTATGCTTCAACATAAGGCTCAATCCTATTAAGAGCATTCAGATTCATTAATTATCTTTTTTAAATAAGATCAGGTATATCCTATTCATTTTAGATGTAATAATCTATTGAAGAGTGGTTTATTATCGTTAATTGGCTTACAGCCTCCTTCCAATTCTGAACCTTTATTTTCAATAAATATAAATTTATAACTAAAACTAAGTTCTTAGTCCTTATTTTTAGAGTCTAATTTTATCAAATACCAATCACAAATTATGAAAATCAACAAGATTTACTATGTATTTCTCACCGCGTTGATCATTGCCTGTTCGCCTAAAATGGCAGACAAGAAAATGTCGGACAATGAGAAAAACATGGAAAATTCCAAGTCTGAAATGGCTATGGAAGAATCCATGAATGCAATGCCGGGAATGGACGAGATGATTCCTATGGATCCCAGTGTTCGCATGGGTGTTTTGGACAACGGCTTAACCTATTATGTAAAAAATAATGGAAAACCAGAAGACAAAGTAGAATTGCGCCTTGCAGTAAATGCCGGTTCTGTTCTAGAAGATGAAGATCAACAAGGTCTTGCTCACTTTATGGAACACATGAACTTTAATGGAACTACAAATTTTGAGAAAAATGAACTGGTCGATTACCTTCAGGGAATCGGTGTCAAGTTTGGAGCAGATTTGAATGCGTACACTAGTTTTGACGAGACCGTCTATATTCTTCCTATCCCTAGTGATGATCCAGAAAAACTGGAAAAAGGATTCTTGATTTTAGAAGATTGGGCACACGGTGCTTTATTGAAAGAAGATGCTATCAACGACGAGCGCGGTGTTGTTCTTGAAGAATCGAGAAATGGTAAAGGTGCCAATGATCGTATGAATAAAGTAACAATCCCAACTCAATTTTACGGTTCTAAATATGCAGAGCGTCTTCCTATAGGTAAGGATGAAATCCTCAAAAACTTCACACCAGAAGTATTAGAGCGATTCTACAACGACTGGTACCGTCCAGACTTGATGGCTGTTGTTGCCGTAGGAGATCTAGATCCAGCGGTATTAGAGCAAAAGATCAAGGATCATTTCTCTAAAATAAAATCAGTTGACAGTCCTAGAGAACGTCCTGTTTTTGAATTACCTAATCATGACGATACTAAAGTTGCAGTTGCTCAAGACCCTGAAGCTACTTTTGCATCTGTAAACGTTAGTTACAAGGACACTTTTGAAACAGAACCTACGACTACAGTGGGCGATTACCGGGACGACCTAGTAAATGGGTTGTACTCGTTTATGATTAATAATCGTTTGCAAGAAGTCACTCAAAAACCTAATCCTCCATTCATATTTGCTCAAAGTAGTTATGGTGGTACGGTTGCCAAAAACAAGAACGCCTATTCTTCATTTGCAGGATCTGCTCCAGACGGACAGTTAGTAGCTTTGAAAGCAGTACTTGAAGAGAATCAACGTGTGAAGTTGTACGGTTTTGGAGAAGGTGAATTAGAACGTGCAAAAACCGCTTATAGCTCCTTTATCCAGTCCACTTATGAAAACCGGGACAAATTGGAAAGTGGTCGTTTAGTAGGTCAATATGTACAAACCTTTTTGAATGGTGGCGCTGCTCCTAGTATTGAGTGGACTTATAATAAAACAATGGAGTTGCTTCCAACGATTACAGTTGAAGAAGCGAATGCCAAGATTCAGAAGTACATCCACGACGATAATAGAACAATAGTTTTTACTGGTCCTACAACAGAAAACAAGCCTACAGAAGAAGAAATCTTAAAAGTGGTGAATGATGTCGCTTCCGCGGAAATTGCTCCTTATGAAGACGCAGTGGTTCGTGAGAACTTGATTGAAACATTACCAGCGCCTGGTGCGATTACTAAAACAGAATCTAACGAAAAGTTAGGAACTACAACCTATACGTTAAGTAATGGAGTAACCGTAACTACAAAAGCAACTGATTTCAAAAATGATCAAATCTTGATGTCTGCCTACAGTTATGGTGGAACCAGCTTATATTCAGATGATGATTATTTAGCTACTGTATTTGCTAACGGTGGATTGACACAGGCTGGTGTTGCTGGTCTATCTCAAACAGATATGGATAAATATATGACTGGTAAATTAGTAAATGTTCGTCCTTCTGTGGGAGGAATTACTGAAAATTTGGGTGGCTCTTCTACTCCACAAGACCTAGAGACCATGTTTCAATTAGTACATGTTTATATGACTGACTTGAATAAAGATGAAGAAGCTTATGGTAGTTTCATTTCAAAGCAGAAATCCTTTGTAGGTCGTATGATGTCGAATCCTCAAACATACTTTGGTAACGAAGTAAATGAAATGCGTAATGAGGGTAATCCACGATACGCAGGTTTCCCAGATGAAGCTGCTTATGATGCTGCAGATTATGATAAGGCTTATGAGTTATATAAAGAGCGTTTCTCTAATGCAAGCGACTTCAACTTTTTCCTAGTAGGTAATGTTGATGAAGCTGTGATCATGGATTTATCTAAAAAATATCTTGCTAACCTTCCATCTACAGGAGAGAAAGAAATGTACAAGATTTCTGACTGGAAAGAAAAACAAGGAACTCGTAAAATCACGGTGAATAAAGGAACTGAAGAGAAGAGTCTGGTTCAAATGATATGGGATTATGATATTGCTACTTATGACGCTCAAGAAGAGCTTGCCGTTAATGCTTTAGGAGAAGCATTAACCATAAGAATCATAGAAGTATTGCGCGAGCAAGAAGGTGGAATTTATGGTGGTGGTGCTCGTGGTAGCATGAGTAAAATACCTGAGCCAGGATTCAATTTCAGTGTTTCTTTCCCATGTGGGCCGGACAACGTTGAGAAATTGATCGCTGCTACTCAAAAGGAAATCGCAGAATTGAAGAAAAATGGTCCTAGCGATGAAATCCTCAATAAAGTAAAAGAAGGTTATTTGTTAGAACATAAAGAAGATTTGAAATCAAACTCTTACTGGTTAAATAATCTAGTAAGCGCAAGTCGCGAGCAACGTGATCCAAACAAAATGATGAACTTTGAAGCGGAAGTTGCTAAAATGACTGCCAAGGATATTCAGGATGTTGCTAAGAAATATTTGAATGAAGATTACATTCTAGCGGTCTTAATGCCAGAAGTCAAGTAATTTTTAGTTCATAGAGCTTCACTGCTACTCTATTGTTAAAGCCCATAACATTTAATTGTTATGGGCTTTTTTAAATTTTGGAAAGTTGTGGGAGTATTGAAAGTTTCGTTACTCAAATAAGTATGTTCTCAAACGAAATCTAACTGCCAGCCTACCTGATCAGGATTTAGTATTTGAAAACAAATATTTCTGCAGCAAATTCTTATGTGAGATATAAAAGGTGTTTAGTAAAACTCAAATTCCGTTTATATCCAGAATTCAAACAATTGAGAAAGTCTTTCTGAAGGTGTCAAATTCTAACGTGCAGTATACCTGGGAAATTTTCGGCTTACTATCTCTTTTTATTCAAATTGCTGAGAAGCAAACTTTCGCGACAGCGAGATTAAAATGCTCTTACAACCTTCTCAAACGATCGAATACTATCATTAGAAGCAAAGAAGACTTACAACTAACGTAATTTAGAGATTTAGGAAGAAACTTTTTCCAATAGCTAAGCTATAAAGGAGATATAATTATCTAGCAGTCAGACAAGGCAACATTGACCGCCAGTCCTCCCTCACTTGTTTCCTTATATTTAGAATTCATATCCTGCGCGGTTTGCCACATCGTCTCAATAACATTATCGAGCGGCACCTTCACGTTTTTAGCATCGGTTTCTAGTGCCATTTCGCAAGCATTGATAGCTTTTATAGCTCCCATAGCGTTGCGCTCAATACACGGTATCTGAACCAAGCCGCCTATAGGGTCGCAGGTCAGACCTAAATGATGCTCCATCGCAATCTCGCTAGCAATTAAAACCTGGGCTGGAGTACCGCCCATCAATTCTGTAAGCGCACCTGCCGCCATAGCGCTGCTCACTCCTATTTCTGCTTGACAACCGCCCATAGCGGCGCTGATGGTTGCTCCTTTTTTAAATAACGCTCCTATCTCACCTGCCACCAATAAGAATTTTTTGATATGCTGGAAATCGGCTTGATGGTTTTCTATCGTGAGGTAATACATAATCACTGCTGGAATCACACCAGCACTACCATTTGTAGGGGCTGTGACCACACGTCCTAGAGAAGCATTGACCTCATTAACGGCAAGTGCAAAACAGGATACCCATTTCAAAATCTCACGGAATTTTACTTCCGTTGATCTAATGGCGGTAATCCATTCTTCTTTATTTTTATAATCGGCACCTTTTTGTAAGCGCTGGTGGGTATCAAATGCACGACGTCTCACATTTAGTCCTCCTGGAAGGGTTCCTTCCGTATGACATCCAGTGTACATAGAATCCAACATTACATCCCAAATATCTTTCAGTCTGGAATCTATATCTGCGGGATCGTTAAGGTATTCTTCATTTTCGAGAACGATCTGAGAAACAGATTTGTTATCCCTTTCACAATATGCCTGTAGTTCTGTAGCTTTAGAAATAGGTCGCGGGAAACATTCAAATATTGCCTGTTTACGTGCGGCTCGCTTGCGTTCTTTCTGTACAAAAAAACCACCACCTATACTGAAGTAAGTTTCGTAAACCACTTTTCCATCATTCAAAACTGCCTTGAAACGCATTCCATTGGGATGAAATGGCAGGAAATTTTTATGAAAATGGATCTGAGTGGCTGGATCAAATTTAATAAGGTGAACACCATCCAGCTGAAGCAATTTCTGGTTAGTGATGTAATCAAAAGTTATAGGAATCTCTTCTATATCGCAGGTTTGTGGGTCTGCATTTGTAAGTCCTAAAACAACTGCAATATCAGTTGCATGGCCTTTTCCAGTTAAGGATAAGGAACCATATAAATCCACCTCGATCGAGGCTACTAATTCAAGCCTGTTTTTATCTTTTAGTTTACTTAAGAAATTGCGAGCCGCCCGCCATGGTCCCAAAGTATGGGAACTGGATGGCCCCACACCTATTTTAAGCATGTCAAATACACTTATGGCTTCAATGTTTTTTACAGTTTCAGACATATGGAGTTGGCTTTTTTGCAGTGACAAATATAGGGAATTAGGTAGTAGAACTCCCATTACCGCTTTTGCTTAGGGGAATGCGTTTAGTTCCTATTAAAGTACTAATTGCTCTGGACTTCTTTATTATTTAAATATTAGAGGTTGATCTGATTTAGAATCCTTCTTTCTAGTAACCGCTGTTCTCCATGAAACGATTTGCTATTCTCAAATTCAAGATTTTACCATTAATTGTATTCGTAATTCTGGATTGTAAAATCTTTCTTAGATACCGATTTTCATACTTGCAATTATTAGTGTTCTTGCTCTATAATGAATCATTAATTATAGGGTTGTGAGAAGTTCGCTTTCGCGAAAGCGGTTTAAACATAGGCAATGTGACAAGATTTGAATCGATCAGAGCTATTAACCAATTGTGATTTATGCCAATTCTGAACTCTTTCTGACAGCTTGTCATTGTGAAACCGCTGGCACAAACATTGACTTTATGAGATCGTAACAGAAATTAAAATTTGCTAACTAAAATATATTAAAATGAGTAAAATAATAGGAATTGACTTAGGTACGACCAACAGTTGTGTTTCCGTAATGGAAGGAAGCGAGCCCGTGGTAATCCCTAATGCAGAAGGAAAACGTACGACTCCATCTGTCATCGCTTTCGTTGAAGGTGGTGAGATTAAAGTAGGAGATCCCGCAAAAAGACAAGCAGTAACTAACCCAACTAAAACGGTGGCATCGATCAAGCGTTTTATGGGTAACAAATTTAGCGAGGTTTCTAACGAGGCTGGTCGCGTACCTTATAAAGTAGTAAAAGGTGACAACAATACGCCACGTGTAGATATCGATGGCCGTTTGTACACGCCACAGGAATTGAGTGCTATGATTCTTCAGAAAATGAAGAAAACAGCAGAAGATTATTTAGGTCATGAAGTAACTGGAGCAGTAATTACTGTACCTGCATACTTTAATGATTCCCAACGTCAGGCAACTAAGGAAGCTGGTGAAATCGCTGGTCTTAAAGTAGAGCGTATTATTAATGAGCCTACCGCAGCAGCACTTGCTTATGGTATGGATAAAAAAGATACAGATCAGAAGATCGTTGTATTTGACTTCGGTGGTGGAACGCATGACGTTTCTATCCTAGAATTAGGTGATGGTGTATTTGAGGTTCTTGCAACTGATGGTGACACGCATTTAGGTGGTGATGATGTGGATGAGAAGATCATCGACTGGCTAGCTGACGAGTTTCAGTCTGCTGAAGAAATTGACTTGCGTAAAGACCCAATGGCTTTACAGCGTTTGAAAGAAGCTGCTGAGAAAGCAAAAATTGAGCTTTCTTCAAGTGCACAAACAGAGATCAACTTACCATATGTAACGGCTACCGCTAGCGGACCGAAGCACTTAGTAAAAACATTGACTAAATCTCAATTTGATAAATTAATTGCTGATCTTGTAAAGAGAACCATCGAGCCTTGTGAAAAAGCGATGAAAGCTGCTGGATTATCTAAGAGCGACATCGACGAGATTATTCTTGTAGGTGGATCGACTCGTATTCCTGCCGTTCAGGAAGCTGTTGAAAAATTCTTCGGTAAGAAGCCATCAAAAGGTGTAAATCCAGATGAGGTAGTTGCCGTAGGTGCAGCGATCCAGGGTGGTGTTTTAACCGGTGATGTGAAAGATGTATTGTTGCTGGATGTGACGCCGCTATCTTTAGGTATCGAAACCATGGGTAACGTGATGACTAAATTGATTGAGTCTAACACAACTATCCCAACCAAGAAATCCCAAGTATTCTCTACCGCTGCTGACAACCAGCCTAGTGTTGAGATCCACGTACTTCAAGGAGAACGCGCTATGGCACCGGATAACAAGACGATCGGTAGATTCCACTTGTCTGACATTCCACCAGCACGTCGCGGTACACCGCAAATCGAGGTAACCTTTGATATTGATGCTAACGGTATCATCAAAGTAAGTGCTGAGGATAAAGCGACAGGTAAGAAACAAGACATCCGTATCGAGGCTTCCAGCGGACTAAGCGAAGAAGAAATCGAGAAAATGAAGCAAGATGCTGCTGCAAATGCAGACGCAGATAAGAAAGCTAAAGAAACTGCTGACAAACTGAACAGCGCAGATCAAATGATCTTCCAGACAGAGCAACAGTTAGAAGAATTTGGCGATAAGCTTCCAGAAGATAAGAAAGCTCCTATTACAGAAGCGCTTGACGAATTGAAAGCTGCTTATGAAACTAAGGAGATTGAAAAAATCGATCCAGCACTAGAAAAACTGAATACCGTTTGGACAGCAGCTAGCGAGGAAATGTACAAGTCACAAGCGGACGGTCAAGGTGGACAACCTGGCCCAGACGCCGGTGGTAATGCAGAATCTTCAGATGCTGACACTAGCGATGTAGAAGATGTAGATTTTGAGGAAGTGAAGTAATTGAGATAGTAACGGCGCAGCCGTTGCGTAATCAAACTTTACCCAAACAAGTGCTAGCGCAGATTTGGGATCTTTAAAAAGTAAGAAAGACCCTGATTAATTTCAGGGTCTTTTTTTTGTTTCTATGAAAATTATATTTAAACAATTACTCGAGTTATCACTTACTCGAATATATAATCTTGTTGGGTTTATCTTTCATCTGCATAAGTTCGCTTTCGCGAAAAGAGCAAGATATAATGACCTACAAATAGCCGACATTAAACGTTTACTTTCAAAACATGCTGATAACCAGCAAAACAGGAATTGTGTATTTACGCAAATAAAATGCATTTTAGCATAGTGAAATGACTGATCGTCAGCGGTTATAAATTAACTTGTGTATATACACTAGTTGTGCAAAATATTTGGGCAACTTTACAAACATCAGTAATTAAACCAAAAGAAGTGATATGCTTGCTAAATTAGAAAATGGAATCGTTAACGTTTATAATGAAAATGATATTATAATAGGCGGAATCAAAACAGAATCAAATTATAAAAATGCTGAAATTACTATAGGCGAAAAACGATACCAATTATCTCGTGAAAAATGGAATACGCAAATATCAGAAAATGGAGAGATTAAATACAATTTGAAAAGCAATTCGTTTTCTGGGAATACCGAGATATTAGAAACTGAAAGAAAAATTACAGGAGTTTTTGGATTAAAATGGGCAACAAAAATGATTGACAACCAAAAAAATACTCTAATTAAAATTAGAAACGAAAGTCAATTTGTAAACAAAAATAAATACGAAATAGAAGTTTCAAGTAAAGATGTTACAGATTTAGAAATAGTTACTACTTTATATGGACATCTATACGGTTCGAATATGAAAACTCAAGCAGTAATAATTGGAGCGATAGCTGGTTCAGGTGCTTTAATATATTTCACTTAGTTACGCGAAAAATACTTTGCACAACAACGTATATATCTCATAGCTAGTTAGTTGCTTAATCGAAGTTAAGGTTTATTTGCTAGTCCGCCAAATTTTTAAATTTGACGATTTCCAATAAAAAAGATAAATAGTAAAATTTAAAAACCTGGCTTGTGCTTAACCGAAAATTATTTTTCTAATTTGCACGCTACGAGCCATATACAGAGACGTTCTACACCATTTGAAAAAAACATTCATCATATCATTACTACTAGGATTTCTAATTAGCTGTGGAAATAGTAAGTCTATATCTAATATTGAAAAATATTTAATTGACATCGATAACCGAACAGACCTGAATGAAATCGTCTCTGAATCAAGCAATGAAAACTTAAGAAGTGACTTAATAAGTCAAATAAAAATTCAGATATTGAAAAATTCAAATGACGAAGTTGTCAAGGTTACAGCAGACATAATTCAAAAAAACAGAATCCCTGTTAAATACAAATTTTATTTTAAAAACGAAGTATTAATCTTTGCAAGAATGGCTGAGTTTAATGAAAGTCGGAAAGACACAACAATGGATAGCGATTATTATTTTAATGTGTCGGAGTTAATAAAACAAGTTGATAGAAAGAAAAACGAAATGGAAGCGGAAACTGTAATGAATGTATCGGAATTTTATTTAGTTTTTGGTAAAGAAAGTGCTGAGTAAAACGGTGTAGAACAACGTATAAAAACAATAGGGCAATTGTGGCTAAACCGGATGGTTCGGACGCTTTTTCGAGGTCGCCAAATTTTTAAATTTGGCTTATTGAGAAAAAAAATAATAAGAAAAATTTAAAAATTCGGCTTGTGTTTAACTGAATGGTTAGCGACTGTTTGCAGCCCTACTGTTCTTATACACGACCGTTGGGCGCAATTTGAAAAACCAATGAAAGTCAATGAAAAAAAACTTGATTGAATGATTATATACAAATCGAAAGATTAAATTTGTCGAATTAAAAAAAATATAGACACTTTATGAGGCAATTCATTCAAAATAAATATTTTCTACTCATCTTTATTGCTATAACCTGGGGTTCTTCTTTTATACTCATAAAAAAATTACTACCAGTATTTGACCCATATCAAATCGGAGCTTTTAGGGCAGGATTGTCAGGCTTGCTTTTGTCATTTATTGGATTCCCAGCTTTGAAAAGAATGTCAAAAAAGGATGTTTTTTGGATTGCTCTATCAGGATTATTTGGTAACTTTTTAGTGGTCTTTATTTTTCCTATTGCACAACAAGGCGTAAGTAGCTCATTGGCAGGCATCATAAATGCATTAGACCCAATATTCACACTCGTTTTAGGAGCAATTCTGTTTGGAATCAGAAATAAAGTTATTCAATATGCTGGAGCAATAATTGGATTTATAGGTGCGATCATTTTAGTTTACTCTTCCAATTCAGGAAATGGCGAAAATCATCTTTATTATACGGTTTTATTGGTTATAGGTTCGGCACTTTATGCCGTTGCCGCACTCATTATTGAAAAAAAATTACATCACATAAAATCGACAGATATATCAACAGGTATTTACACTATTTGGATGGTGCCGTCTCTTTTAATTTTAAGTTTTTCAGGTTTTTTTACAGACATTGATTACAGCCAAAATGAAACTTTAACGGCTCTAGGCTATTTAGTCTTTCTAACCGTCATTAGCACTACTTTGGTAATGTTTTTGTTTTTCAAGCTTGTTCAAGATACCTCTGCAGTTTTTGTAAGTACTATTTCACTTTTATTACCAGTCGTTGCGGTAATTTGGGGCGTTTTGGACAAAGAGAAATTTACAGTTTGGTATGCAATCGGTGGATTATTAATTTTGATTAGTGTATATCTCATTAGAGAAAAGAAAAATAAATCATTGGAAAAAGAATAAAAACTGCGCCCAACAAAGTACTGTGGTAAAAAACAAGTAAAATCTACTTAGTTTTTAATTAAAGTGCTTCTGTACGAGTCGTCATAGATAAGTCCGGATTTTGCAATGGCAAATGCCTGTTTTATGAGCTTATTGCATATCGCTAAACTGCATAACTACAAAACGCTCATATATCCACTGAAACAATCCGTTATCACCACCAACATCAGCGCCGTCCTCTTCCCTATTCTTGGAATCTATTTAAGCCGTTTAAAAGGCTCTTGATGCTTCTGACTAGAAATTTTAATGAGTTGAGAATATAATTTTTTATAGCTCAGCTTTTGTGATATTTCAATTTATACTGAGATGTTTAAAAGGAATAAGCTGTTTTAGATCTACTAAAATTTCATGTTGGTTCTAAATTGATACAGAAGTATCTGTTTTTTGAAGTAATATCGCTGTCCTATAAAATTTTATGCAACTATTCCTTCACTACTTCCTTCATTTTGGAGCTCCGTTTTTCATCGCATATCTATTCTTTAAAAGTGATTGGAAAAGGGTTTATCTGATCCTGCTAGCTACAATGCTGGTGGATTTAGACCATTTGATTGCCAGTCCGATATTTGCAAACGATCGCTGTAGCATAAATTTTCATCCGTTGCATACCTATTGGGCTATGGTAGTTTATGTGGTGCTCTTATTTTTTAAAAAACCGTTTAGAGTCATCGGTATAGGTTTACTATTTCACATGTTTACTGATACCGTAGATTGTATGATGACATATGCGAGTTGCAAGGACTGTCTGGCGGCATCGCCTGCGATACGTCTTTTAGAGACGATAGGTGAGTTTCTAGGGATATAGATCCAGTTTTATTTTGGGAATGAGTAACTACAGAATGAAAACAATTAAAAATAGGAACCTAAAAAAGCCCATACTTACATAAAGTATGGGCTTTATGATTTTTAATAATGTAAAGGTTATTTAATTGCTTCGTATAGTTTCTCAGCAACCAACTTAGAAGATGCTGGATTTTGTCCGGTGATCAATCTTCCATCTTGTAAAACATATTCTGACCAGTCAGCACCCTTAGAATAGATTCCTCCGTTTTTTGTAAGCATATCTTCCACTAGGAAAGGAACAACATCTGTTAAACCAACAGCTTCTTCTTCTGAGTTTGTAAATCCTGTGACTTTCTTACCTTTTACTAGAAACTCTCCATCAGTTCCTTTCACGTTTTTTAAAGCTGCTGGTGCGTGACATACAAATGCGACAGGTTTCTCTAATTCGTTGAACTTTTCAATCAACCTAATAGATGTTTTATCATTAGCTAGATCCCATAAAGGACCATGTCCACCAGGATAAAATACAGCGTCGTAGTCTGCTGGGAAAATGTCAGTCAGCTTGTGAGTGTTGTTGATTAGTTCTTGAGCTTCTGTATCCTTGTCAAATCTCTCTGTAGATTCTGTGGCATTATCTTCAGTGGCACTTCCTGGATCGATGGGAGCTTTTCCCCCTTTAGGAGTTGCAAGCGTAATTTCTACGCCTTTATCTTTTAGAGTATAATAAGGTCCTGCAAATTCTTCTACCCAAAAACCTGTTTTTTTACCAGTGTCTCCTAGCTCATCGTGCGATGTTAATACAAATAATACTTTCATGACTTTTTGTTTTTTAATGTTAGTACTCAATTTTAATGGCTCATTGTCTGCCACCTTGTTTTCTTTGTTGTTGCATCCTATAAGTGCTAAAACCATTATAAGAGGTGCAAACGTATTTTTGATATTCATATAATGAAATATTACTAATTCAATACAGTGACCAGTTCTTCTGTGCTTTTTCTAACCTTTACTAGATCTACCAGCCAGTCTTCAGAAGATGCCCGATAACCTAAAGGTAACAATACTGATGCACGCAAACCTTGTTCTCTTAACCCTAAGATCTCATCTACCGCGTCTGCATCAAAGCCTTCCATAGGAGTAGTATCTACTTCTTCATATGCCGCAGCAATAACAGCATGTGCAAATGCTATGTAAGCTTGTTTTGATGCGTGATTGAAATTCTCTTCAGCATCTTTTTGTGGATAGGAGTTCAATAATTGCTGGCGGTAATTTTCCCAACCTTCGTTTTTGAAACCTCGTATTTCGTTAGTTAAATCAAACATATGGTTAATCCGTTCTTTAGTGTAGGTATCCCATGCGGCAAAAACCAATAAATGCGAACAGTCTGTCACCACCGATTGATTCCAGGCTACAGGTTTGATCTTAGCCTTAATCTCATCACTAGTGATTACAAAAACTTCAAAAGGTTGAAGCCCACTGGATGTGGGTGCTAATCGAACTGCCTCTAAAATTCTATCTATTTTATCCTGAGATACCTTTTGACCATTCATGGCCTTTGCGGCATACCTCCATTTTAATTTTTCTAGTAATTCCATTATTTATATTCTACTTATTTATTATTTGATTCATGAGTGGATAGAACGGTTATCCATTCTTCCAATACACTTTTTAACTGTTTGATTTCTGGTAATCTGATATTCTCTGTGATCAATACGTTCAAAAGTTCTTCAGGTATGGGAACTGCCCGTAATTTTAATTCTGATCCTTTTTCGGTCAGTTTTACTTTTACACTACGTTCATCTTTATGACATCTATTGCGTTCTATCAAGTCTCTTTTTTCCATACGCTGGAGCAGCGGTGAAATGGTATTTGTATTGAGTAACAATTTATCTGAAATCTGCTGTATGGAAATATCGTCTTTTTCCCATAAAACCAGCAATACCAAATACTGAGGATATGTGATGCCGATTTCATCCAGATATGGCTTGTAAGCTTTCGTCAATAGTCTAGATACCGAATAAATAGGAAAGCAAAGTTGCTGACTTAGTTTTAAAGAGTCTGTATTATCCATTTGTTTGTTTTTTATTGTTTCTCCATGCTGACCATGCTCCTGAGGACCACATTGCCCAGGCTACTAATACTGGCTGGAAAAACAAACGAATCAGTCTTGCCTTGTCAGAATTTAAAGCACTAAAAGCATCTTTACCATCAACATATTGAGCAATATTACCAGGAAACACTAAGACAAAAAAGATAGCTAGAGCCCAACCCATTTGTGATCTGTATTTTTTCCACAGTAACAATCCCAGTCCCAAACTAATTTCCACAATGCCTGACGCAATCACAACAAAATCCTTGCTCATAGGCAACCAATCTGGAACCTGCGCTTGAAAATCAGTCCGATTGAATGTCAGATGACTCACGCCTGCATATATCATGATCAGAGCAAGCAGTATGCGAAAAATATTCTGTACGGTCGTTTTCATAAAACTTGAGCCCTAATTTAGATCGTGTGCAACTATATCGTGCACGATACAAATTTACGATATTGTCATTCGTCATAAACGTTTATAACTCATAAACTAATGTTATTAATAATGGAGTAAATAGCAGTCAATAAAAATTGCAAAATATTTATTGCAAATTCTACAAATTGTGAAGTGCAAAAAATAAAAGTATAGCTTGATGTTTAAGAATTTGAGGGCAAAAAAAAAGCGATTCCATTCGGAATCGCTTTATCATATACCTTTAAATATTTAAGCTAGATCAAATCGATCAAGGTTCATCACTTTGGTCCAGGTTTTAGCAAAGTCTTTTGCAAATTGCTGTTGAGCATCCTCACAGGCATAAACTTCCGCAATCGCTCTAAGTTCAGAGTTGGATCCAAAAATAAGATCTGCTCTAGTCCCTCTCCATACCTTTTCACCTGTCTTACGATTGGTTCCATCAAATAAGATTTCTGAGGAGGACACCGCTTTCCAGTTGGTTCCTAAATCTGTAACATTGACAAAGAAATCATTAGTCAATAATCCCGGCTTATCGGTAAAAACGCCATGTTCTGAATGATCATAGTTGGCTCCCAAAACTCTCAATCCGCCTACCATTACCGTCATTTCTGGAACAGACAGTGTTAGAAGATTTGCACGATCAATCAACCACTGTTCTGCAGTAGCTTGTTGGCCGCTTTTCATATAATTTCTAAACCCATCTGCTTGGGGCTCTAAATAGCCGAACGAATCTATGTCAGTTTGTTCTTGTGACGCATCTGCCCTACCTGCAGTAAAAGGAACCTCCACATGGAAGCCAGCATCCATCGCCGCTTTCTCTACTGCTGCCGTTCCTCCCAGCACGATTAAATCTGCCATGGAAACGCTCTTTTCATCACTGCGTGTGTTGTTGAAATCTGACTGGATTCCTTTTAGAACATTTAATACTTTATGCAACTGCTCTGGATTGTTGACTTCCCAACGATTTTGCGGTGCAAGTCTTATGTGACCTCCATTTGCCCCACCTCTTTTATCAGAATCCCTATAAGTGGAGGCAGATGCCCATGCCACAGAGACTAGTTCTGAAACGCTTAAACCCGATTCTAGAATTTGATCTTTAAGGTGTTTGATATTTTGATTATCTATAAGCTCGTGCGTCACTTCGGGAATAGGATCTTGCCATGTGAAATCTTCACTAGGTACGTCATTTCCTAAATAACGGGATTTAGGTCCCATATCCCTATGCGTCAATTTGAACCACGCTTTCGCGAAAGCGTCCTCAAAGTCCTTTGGATCATCTAGAAAATGCTTAGAAATTACCGCATAATCTGGATCCATTTTAAATGCCATATCTGCTGTGGTCATCATCAAATCCTGCTTTTGAGTAGCATCTCCTGCTCTAGGCGCCATCATAGGATTTGAGGCTGCCGTAGGTTTCCACTGGTGTGCACCGGCTGGACTTTTAGTAAGTTCCCATTCATATCCTAGCAATACTTTGAAATAATCGTGATCCCATTGTCTAGGATTAGGCGTCCACGCCCCTTCTAAACCACTAGTAATCGCGTGGTCTAGTACTCCAGATTCATAGGTATTTTTCCATCCCTTACTCATCTCTGCAATATCAGCACCCGCTGGCTCTGCTCCTACATATTTCTCAGGATCTGCTGCACCGTGAGCTTTACCAAATGTATGTCCACCAGCGGTAAGAGCTACTGTTTCCTTATCATTCATCGCCATGCGACCGAAGGTTTCTCTAATATCAAAAGCAGACCCCAGAGGATCAGGGTTTCCATTGGGCCCTTCTGGATTTACATAGATCAATCCCATATGGGTTGCTCCTAATGGAGACTCTAATTCTCCAGTGGCATATCTGGCTTCATTTCCCATCCATTCGGTTTCAGAACCCCAGTACACATCTTGTTCAGGTTCCCATACATCATCACGACCACCAGCAAAACCTAGAGTTTTGAATCCCATGGATTCCAGCGCCATATTTCCAGTCAGTATCAATAAATCTGCCCATGAAATTTTACGTCCGTATTTTTTCTTTATAGGCCACAAAAGTAAACGTGCCTTGTCTAGATTACCATTATCTGGCCAGCTGTTGAGTGGCGCAAATCTCTGATTCCCCACTCCTGCTCCACCACGTCCATCGCCTATGCGATAGGTTCCCGCGCTATGCCATGCCATTCTAATGAACAGTCCACCATAATGACCATAATCTGCAGGCCACCAGTCTTGGGAATCTGTCATCAATTTTTTTAAATCATCCTTTACCGCTTCTAGGTCAAGACTCTTAAATGCTTCCGCATAATTGAAGTCGCCTCCCATGGGGTCTGATTTTGAAGCGTGCTGCCGCAGTATATTTAAATTTAAGGAATTGGGCCACCAGTCGCGTGCGGTGGTCCCACTACCGGCAGTATTAGACGGTGCACCACCCATAAAGGGACATTTAGCCGCTGCTTCTGAATCGTTGATCTCCCAGACATTTGAGTTTTCTGCGCCTTTATCTTGATGTGATTTACCTTCCATAATGATTTTATTAATAAGTTACCTCTCAAAGATATTTTAAAGAATCATTAAAAAGCTGATTTAAAATCTAAAAGTAAACTCATTCAATAGAGAAATCTTATAGTAAATAATTATACGATATTATTTAACGATTGTTTTCAAAGTGGAAATAACGGTAAAAGCTGAATCGCTTTCTCAAAATAAGAATTAACCATCAGCCAGCTTTTTAAAATCTATCGCTCTTGTCCCAACTATAATATTATATGAACCTGCTGAAATGCAACTGTTTTCGCATTCGCGAAAGCGATAAAATAACAGCTTACAGCATCATTCATAAGTTGGCATATCGTAGAAACTAGCGTATTTTTACTGTATGACAGAAGTTGCGGAACAAGACGAAAATAAGCGTATTGCAAAGGAATATAAGGAGCTCCTGCGCATCAGTTATCAAGCGTTATCACGTGATGATAAAAAGCTGATTCGTAAGGCATTTGACCTTGCCGTGGAAGCGCATGCTCCACAGCGCCGCAAGTCTGGCGAGGCCTACATTTTTCACCCAATTGCTGTTGCAAAAATTGTTGCAAAACAAATAGGTCTGGATGCCACCGCCATCGCTGCTGCCCTACTTCACGATGTTGTCGAGGATACTAAATACACGCTCGCAGATATTGAAGAGCAGTTCAATCCCACAATTGCGTTAATCGTGGATGGATTGACTAAAATTATGCATCTCAAAAGCGATGCAGATATTTCCTCACAGGCAGAGAATTTCCGTAAAATGTTGCTGACCTTAAATGATGATGTGCGGGTCATTATTATAAAAATTGCAGACCGTTTGCACAATATGCAAACTATGGACAGCATGCCACCGGCAAAACAAGTGAAGATTGCTAGTGAAACTCTGTATATCTATGCACCTATTGCCCACAGGTTAGGACTGTATAATATTAAGACAGAGCTTGAGGATCTAGGTTTAAAATATACCGAGCCTGAGATTTTTGATGATATTCAAAAATCGATCAAGGATAGCAAGGAACAACAAGACGAATACATCAAGGAATTTAGCAGAACGATTGATGAAAGCTTGAAAAAGGAAGGGCTGGAATACACGATCAAGGGACGCCCTAAATCGGTTTTCTCCATCCGTCGTAAAATGCTTAAACAAAGCGTGAGTTTTGATGAAGTTTACGACAAGTTTGCCGTCCGCATCGTTTTCCGTGGAGATCGAGTTAATGAAAAGTTTCTAGCCTGGAAAATATATAGCGTGGTTACTGACCACTTTAGACCTAACCCAGTGCGGTTGCGAGACTGGATTAGTTCTCCTAAATCCACAGGATACGAGGCGTTGCACATTACCGTTATGGGACCTGATGGACGCTGGGTAGAAGTTCAAATACGCAGTGATCGCATGCATGAGATCGCAGAAAAAGGTTATGCAGCTCATTACAAATACAAGCAAGGAAACGAGGAAGATGGACTTGACGAATGGCTCAATCGACTACAGGAAGCATTAGAAAATTCAGAAACTAACGCTGTTGATTTTGTGGAGCAATTCAAACTCAACTTGTACAGTAAGGAGATATTTGTATTTACCCCTCGAGGCGAACTCAAATCCTTGCCTAAAGGAGCTACACCGCTAGATTTTGCTTTTGCCATTCATACAGAAGTAGGCTTACATACACGTGGGGCACGTGTTAACGGTAAATTAGTGCCTTTATCCCATTCTTTGAACAGTGGTGATCAAGTGGATATCATTACCAGTGAAAATCAAAAACCAACTAAAAACTGGCTTGATTATGCGACCACGGCCAGAGCGAGATCAAAAATCAAAAGTGCGCTTAAAGATGATCAAAAAGAAGTTGCAGATGAAGGTAAAGTAATTCTGATACGCAAGTTGAAATCTCAGAAAATCAAACTGGATGAAAATACAGTGAATGAGATGGTAAACTTCTTTAAAATGAAAACCAGTCAGGATCTGTTTTATAGAGTAGGTCTGGGCAGTATTGATAATAAGATGATCAAGGACTATGCGAGCAGTCGCAGCAATGTCCTTTATAATTTCTTTAAAAGTAAGATACGTAAAGCTCCAGAAAACACGGAGCTTCATAAGGAAGAAGTTACTCAAAAATATGATGAATTAGTTTTCGGTAAGGAGCAAACACAGCTGGATTATACGCTTTCTCAATGTTGTAATCCCATTCCCGGCGATTCTGTTTTTGGATTTACAACGGTTAGCGAAGGCATTAAGGTGCACAAGAACAACTGTCCTAACGCCATAAGCTTACAAAGTAAATATGCGTATCGTATTATAGCTGCAAAATGGATTGATTCTTCTCAAAAAGAGCATCGAGCAGACATCAAGCTTACTGGAATAGATCGCATGGGACTGGTACAAGAGATTACACAGTTGATCTCACAAAACATGCTGGTCAATATTAGAAACATTAGTTTTGCCAGTGATGATGGAGTTTTCACTGGAACCATTGCCGTTGTAGTTCCTAACATCTCCATGCTCACAAAATTGATGCAGAATTTGAATAAAATAAACGGTATTGATAAAGTCACCAGATCTTACAACTATGAATGAAATTATTAACAATCTAGAAAGAGAGCAAGCAATAGTACGTGACGTATTCACCCAATTTCTAAGTGTTAAAAAGCACCGTAAAACGCCAGAACGTTATGCAATTCTAGATGAAATATATGCTAGCGAGGAACATTTTGATGTGGAGTCCTTGTACACTAAAATGAAAGATCAAAACTACCGTGTAAGTCGCGCTACACTTTATAATACTATTGAATTATTACTAGAATGTAAGCTCGTACGCAGGCATCAATTTGGTCAGAATCAATCTCATTATGAAAAGTCCTATTTTGATCGTCAACACGATCACTTAATCATACAGGATACGAACGAAGTGATTGAGTTTTGCGACCCTAGAATTGAGTCGATAAAAAAGACAATTGAAGAGGTTTTTGATGTGAAGATTACCAGTCATTCTTTATATTTTTACGGCATCAAAAACACAACTGAAAACAACACATAATGGCAGTAGATTTATTGCTCGGCCTTCAATGGGGCGACGAGGGAAAAGGTAAAATTGTTGATGTATTAACTTCAAGCTACGATATCATCGCGCGATTTCAAGGAGGTCCTAATGCAGGACACACCCTAGAATTTGACGGTATAAAACACGTGCTACATACCATTCCTAGCGGTATTTTCCACAAAGATGCTATTAACATTGTAGGAAATGGGGTTGTTATCGACCCTGTGATTTTTAAAAAGGAATTGGACAATCTAGAGCAGTTCAATCTAGATATTAAAAAAGTGTTGTTGCTTTCCCGCAAGGCACATCTTATACTTCCTACCCACCGCCTATTAGACGCCGCAAGTGAGGCATCAAAAGGAAAGGCAAAAATAGGTTCCACTCTCAAAGGAATAGGACCTACTTATATGGATAAAACTGGAAGAAACGGAATCCGCTTAGGAGATCTAGAACTTCCTACATGGAAAGAAAAATACCGCAATCTTGCCGATAAGCATGAAGCAATGATCGGTTTTCATAATGTTGAAATTGAATACAATCTACCAGAATTAGAAAAGGAGTTTTTTGCTGCTGTTAAAGCACTCAAGGAATTAACCTTTATTGATTCTGAGGAATACCTACAGCAAGCACAAAGAGAAGGTAAAACAATACTTGCAGAAGGCGCGCAAGGATCTTTGCTGGACATTGACTTTGGAACCTATCCTTTTGTAACTTCTTCTAATACAACTGCTGCAGGAGCTTGTACTGGGCTAGGAGTTGCTCCTACACAAATAGGTGAAGTTTATGGAATTTTCAAAGCCTACACTACAAGAGTAGGAAGCGGTCCATTCCCAACGGAACTGGATGACGACTATGGTGTTGCCATGGCGAAAGTGGGTAGAGAATTCGGCGCGACAACAGGAAGAGCACGTCGCTGTGGATGGTTAGACCTAGTGGCATTACGTTATGCCTGTGAGATCAATGGCGTTACACAATTGATGATGATGAAGGGTGATGTGATGAGCGGTTTTGATAAACTGAAAATTGCTACAGCCTATAAATACCTCGGTAAAGAAATAAAACATTTCCCATTCAATATTGAACCTGAAAACGTAGAACCTATCTATACTGAAATGCCAGGATGGAAAGAGGATTTGACCAAATTGCGGAGCGAAAAAGAATTTCCAAAAGAGCTGAACGACTATATAAGTTTCTTAGAAAAAGAACTGAATTTGCCAATTAAGATAGTAAGTGTAGGTCCGGATCGCACACAAACTATCCATAGATAAATTCTTTTTAAAAATTTGATATATAGGTTTTTAAACAGGTTTTAATAATTCAATACTTTATGTCTTTAAAATCTAGGTCGTCAGTTGTTCTTAAAGGAATGTTGATGGGTGCTGCAGATGTTGTTCCAGGCGTTTCTGGAGGTACCATTGCTTTTATCACTGGTATCTATGAAGAGCTTATTAAAACCATTGATAATTTAGATCTTAGTCTTTTAAAAGATCTTAAGCATCTAGGCTGGAAAGCAACGCTTGTAAAATACAATCTAGGTTTCCTGCTTTCTCTGTTTTTAGGTATTGCAATTAGTGTTCTAAGCCTCTCAAAGCTCATTACCTATTTGCTAGAGAACTATCCAGTATTGGTTTGGGCTTTTTTCTTCGGTTTAGTGTTGGCTAGTGTATTATATATTGGTAAACAGGTTACCCATTGGAATGTGTTGGCTTTTGTTGCGATAATTATCGGTACCACCTTATCTTATTTAGTCACTATTGCAGAACCTTTAGGCGCACCAGATAGCTGGTGGTATTTGATATTTTCAGGATTTATAGCCATTATCGCAATGATATTACCCGGGATTTCAGGTGCTTTTTTATTATTACTACTAGGAAGTTATAAAACCGTACTGGGATCAGTCACTGGAATTATTGAAGGCGTTATAGATGGTAATTGGGTGGTAGCTGGACGCAGTATAGGAAACCTCGCTCTTGTTGCCGTAGGTGCCATTTTAGGTTTGAAACTATTTTCTCGTGCTCTCACCTGGTTGTTTGAAAATAAGAAGAATCTAACTCTCGCACTTCTTACTGGATTCATGATAGGTTCATTGAATAAATTATGGCCTTGGAAAGAGGTTTTAAGTACAAGAACCAACTCTGCAGGCATGGAAGTTCCATTTTTAGAGAAAAGTGTTTTTCCATCAAATTTTGATGGTGATCCACAGATTTTATGGGTTTGTATTCTCGTCGTTATCGGTTTTTTGCTTATCCTTATACTAGAACGATTTGCAGTTAAAAAACCTGATTAGTGCGGCAACCTACTCGCAGTTTAAGCGATAAATTTTACCTTGTTTTGAAAGGCATGGCGATGGGAACCGCAAATAAGGTTCCTGGCGTTAGTGGCGGTGTGGTTGCTTATGTTGCTGGTTTTTATGAAGAGTTTATCTATTCGTTTCAAAAGCTAAACCTAAAAGCGCTCAAATTACTTTTTGCAGGTCGCTTCCGCAGTTTTGGGTATTACATTAATGGCCGGTTTCTAAGTTTGTTATTACTGGGTGAATTGATTAGTTACTTCACGGTAAGTTTGGGTTTTGACGTGCTTATTTCTTATTATCCTATTTTAGTCTGGGCTGCATTTTTTGGGATGATTCTAGGCTCTATCTATTACCTAGTGCGCAATTACGACAACTGGACACGGCAAAATGTCGTGATTCTTTTGATAGGTACAGCGATAGGAATAGGCACCAGTCTGCTGGATCCAGCACAAGACAATGCTAACTTATTTTTTGTTTTTTTCTGTGGTATGGTCAGTGTGACTGGTATGACATTGCCAGGATTGAGTGGGAGCTATATTCTGATATTGCTAGGTAATTATGTATTGCTTCTTGTGGATAGTATCAATGCTTTTCTGAATGTGATGTTGTCTTTTTTTCAGGGTGATTTCAGTTGGTGGAACGATCCTGTACAGATGAATTTACTGGTTATTCTAGTTGTATTTGTTGCGGGATCTTTAGCTGGTTTGATCAGTTTATCCCATTTACTGGGCTGGACTTTAAAACATTACAGAAATGAGACAAATGCGATGATTATAGGGTTTATTGCGGGTTCACTAGGTGTGGTATGGCCATGGAAAAGAGAAACCTATAAAATAAGTTCTTTAGGAATAGATGCTATCGACGCCAGCGGTAATAAAATTGTAGAAAATTATGAACGATACCTGCCATCCATTCAAGATTCTCATACCTGGCTAGCGCTAGTGATGGTTGCTATAGGCTTCGGTATTGTATATTTATTAGATCATTATGGAAACGAAAAAAATCCCGTCTAGCGTTTTTGGATTGATCGGTGCACGGCTGGACTACAGCTTTTCGCGTGCCTATTTCTCTCAGAAATTTGAAGAACTCAAGTTAAAGGATCACGAGTACCGCAATTTTGAAATAAGCAGTGAGGAGGAATTATTCCGCTTTCGCGAAAGCGTTACTTACGACAATAAGTCTCGCACCACACAAGGAAAACCAGAGATCATCAGAGGTCTCAATGTAACCATTCCCTACAAACAAAGCATGCTAAAAGTCGTCGACCATGTGAGTGACGAGGCTATAGCGATAGGTGCGATCAATACTGTAGTTATTGAGGATAACGTATGGACCGGTCACAATACAGATGCGTATGGTTTTGGAAAAAGTCTGGAGCCTTTCCTTCCTATTAAGGGAAATGCGTTGATTTTAGGAACCGGTGGTGCCTCAAAAGCTGTAGCATATTTACTAGAGTCGCTTCAAATTCCATATCTAAAAGTAAGCCGCTCTGCAGATGATGATGATCATACCATCGATTACAAATCATTGAATAAAGACGTCATCTCGCAAGTGCAACTAATTATAAATACAACACCTTTAGGAACGCAACCCAACGATCATGAGTCGCCTGCAATTCCTTATGAACACCTTACTAAAAAGCATATATTGTACGATCTGGTTTATAACCCCAGCTTAACACTATTTATGAAAAAAGGTATGCAACAAGGTGCTCAAGCTGTAAATGGATATCAAATGCTGGTACAGCAAGCAGAGAAATCTTGGGAACTTTGGAATATGTAATCACCCCTTAATTGGGATAGCGGGAGATTCTAATTATCTTGCCGTTATTTATTAAAATTAATCAATGGATACGAAAGACAACCTGCAATCTAATGCAGACGGACAAAACAAAGAGGTGCAAAAAGATCATCTTAAAGAAGATACGCTTGAAAATGCTATGGTAAATGAATCTCAAAAGACGAAGCCAGAAGAGCATATCGAGGTAGAAAAAGAATCTCCTGAAAAGGGAAGATCTGCCAGTATTGAAACAAAAACGGCAAATGAAGAAGAAGATTCTACTCATGAGGATGCCATTGTGAACGAAAAAGTTAAAGTAGAAAACACCAAAGATCCCATCGTTAATGTGGATGATGATGAAGATGATGAAGAGGAAGATTCTGATGATTCAGAAACGGAATCTGGTAATCTAGAACCTAAGGACTATAGCGAGATGTCTATCTTAAAATTGACAGAGGAATTGCGTCACTTGATGCAGGAATTTCCTATCAACAAGATTAAGAACCAGGCTCAAGATATTGAAAAAGCTTTTGAAACCGTTGATAAGGAGACACAGCTAGAACAACAGGAAGCTTTTAGAAAACAACAACTGGAACTTGCGGAAGAAGAACGCAACCCGGACTTCCAGTACTATAACAAAGACAGTCGCACTTTTAAAGAATTACACGGTATTTATCGCAAGCAACGCGGTGAATTCCAGCGTAATGTACGTAAAGAAAAAGAGCAGAATCTAGAAAAAAGACGCGCAATCATTGATGGTATTAAGAACCTCATTAATGAAGAAGAAAATATAGGAACTACTTTTAAGAAGTTCAATCAACTTCAAGACGACTGGAAGAAATCAGGAAGTATACCTCACGATGCCTATAACATCATCTGGGAAGATTACCGCCTGCACGTTCAGAACTTCTACGATTTTATCTCGTTAAGTAAAGAGCTGCGCGATAAGGACTTTGAGCGCAATCTTGATTTCCGTAAAAAAATTATTGCTCGTGCCGTTGAACTGGCAGATGAAAAGGATATTCACAAGGCATTGCGGGAATTACAGGAATTGCACCGCATGTGGAAAGAAGATACCGGTCCCGTAGAAAAAGACATGCGTGATCCTATCTGGGATGAATTCAAAGCAGCTTCTGATGTGATCCATGAAAAGCGTCAAGCTTATTATGAGGAGCGCGATAAAATGGCTGGAACCCACCAGACTATCAAGCAAAATATTATTCAAGAGATTCATCGCATTATAGACACTAAGCCTGCAAGTCATAAAGAATGGCAAGAACGCTTGAAGGAAATCAATGCTCTAAGAGAATTGTTTACGCAAACAGGCCCAGCACCGAAAGCTGTAAATAATGAATTGTGGAACCAGTTCCGCAGTGTGACTCGTGAATTCAATAAGGCTAAAAATGAGTTTTACAAGGGACTGAAAAATGAGCAACAGGAAAATCTAGATAAGAAGTTAGACTTGGTTAAAATTGCCGAGGAACATTCTGAAGCAGGAAATTTCACAGAGTCACTAGACACCATGAAGCGCATACAAGCAGAATGGAAGAAGATAGGTCACGTTCCTAGAAAGGATAGCGATAAGATCTGGAAACGTTTCCAAAAGGCCTGTAATGCATTCTTTGACCAGCAAAATTCGCAAAAGAAAGCAGACAGTAAGGAAGAGGTGGCTAACTTTGATTCTAAGGTTGCCGTTTATGATAAGCTCAAGGAGTTGTTGCCACAAGATGATCAGGAGGCTATGAAGACAGAAGTACTGACCATTATGGACGAATGGTCTGCTATTGGAAGAGTTCCTCACTCTAAGCGTCAGTTACAAGATAAGTTTGAGAAGTTAGTCAAGGCAAAATTGACTGCTGCTGGTATGTCTGCCGTGGATGCAGAAATGCTTAAGTATTCTAACAAGTTGGAAAGCCTTAAAGAAGGAGACGAGCGTGACTTTACTAATGAACGTTTCTATCTGAGAAAACGTCGTGATGAAATTCAGGATGAATCTAGACAACTGGAAAACAACCTTCAATTTATCAATGCTAAGGATGATAAGAATCCGTTCCTAGTGCAGCAACGTAAAAACATTGCTGATTTGAAAAAGGAACTGGATGTCATTAAAGAAAAGCAGAAACAACTGAACATTCTAGAAAGACAACTGGTCAAAGAAAGTGCTGTGGAAGATGATGAGCCCGAAGCTACCAGCGAAGAGTCTTAAATAACTATTACTTAAATTTACAAGAGCGCTTGACATAAGCGCTCTTTTTTTATACCTAAAATTATGTGGAAATATCTTGAAAGAATACTAGGCAAACCTTCTCAGTATTACGAGAATCTCATGCGGACTAGAGATTCAAAAATTGATCTATCCAGAACGACAATTGACGATGCAAGTTCTATTTTGACACCATTGATAAAGCCGGGTTTTAAATTGCAGCTAAACTCTGATAAACCAGAGATCGCGGTCGCTCCAAAAAACAAACGTAAGCTTGAAATTCCATATTTTGGAAAAATTGAACATCCTGAATATGCCCTTTACCTGTTCTTCGATAATTCTAAATTTTTAAATGATGAATCAAACATTTCATTGATTGTTGAGAAAAAGAAACATAATGGAAACACAAGAATAAAATCATTTCAGACATTACCTATCTGGGAGGAGTTGATTCATTATAATTCTATTGCTCATCATGGCATCGTTGAGCTATCTGGAGATCATCCCTGGACCCTTTACAGGACTGCAAAGAAGGAGTTAGTTGGAACACCAAATCGCAATCAGGTAAGCGGGTATCCGCAGTGGTTAGTGAACAATATAGATTTTAGAAAAATAGCCGCTAAGGAGTTTCTATTTCAAATGGAATTACCCGGTACTGAAATGATTATCTATTACTTTAAGAGTGCTGCAAACACCACAGCAGAATTCTTTATTCAAAAGTTGTAAAATTGGAATCCCTAATGGTATATTTAATTTCTCGTATTTTACCAACCACCGTATGCACATCAGTAAACCTAAGGAAATCTTCTTTGGAGAATCAAATACAAACCTTGTATGGATTCCGTTTACAGATCAAGTAATTGGTGGGAATTCAAAAGGTGAAGTACTGCAACATGAAGCACATTTAGAGTTTACGGGAAGCGTGGATAATGTTGTCAAAGGCCGTGGTTGGGCCGGATTACGTTCCAGAAAAGAAGCCCATGATTTGAGTGATTATAAATTTATTGAACTTAAAATAAAAACAGACGGTCTTCCTTATCAATTTCAATTGGAACACGATATGGCATGGCAAAATGATAAGTTGAGCACCACTATAGATATAGTTTCTAACCAGTGGAAAGTGATGCATTTAGAAATGGCCGATTTTAAAATATTCAATGCTCATAAAAATGACATTACCCGTAAACCAAAAATTGAGCTTTTAAAGTGCATTTACCGGTATAATATCCTAGCTGCAAGAGAAAACAACAGAGGATTCAACTTCCAAATTGAATATATTAAATTTCATTAGGAACGTAGTTTCATTCTGTGATATTCCACGAGCCCTTCGATAGGTCGTCTCACAATATTTCCCACTTCATAATCAAACTCACTGGCTACCTGTTTTATTCGGCTTTCGGCAAAATGGGCAATGCTGCCCACAAAATGCACCTGATGTTGTTTGATTTCTTCATGGAATTGCAGGATCATGTTGCGGGAAAATTTACGCAATCCACGTCTCAACAATTTTTTGATATAGGATTCTTCCAAGTGTTGAAAAATAAATTCGGCATGAGAAGCGAGGTATGCATTAGGATTAGGTTGTTTATAAAGGTGGTGTTTGATATAATCACTGTCCATATCATAATCCGCAGCAAATTGAGAACGTAAATCTTCTGGCATATTCTTAAAGAAATAATCACGTATCAATTCCTTGCCATACCAGTTACCACTAGCCTCATCCATTAATGTATAACCTAAAGAAAGTACTTTTTGATGGATTTTTTGACCGTCAGAAAAACAACAATTTGAACCCGTTCCCAGAATACAAACTACTCCAGGCTTGTCCCCTACCGCTGCATAGACTGCTGCTGCAGTGTCTTCTTTTACAATGACTTCAGCGTTCTCAAAATAGGAAAGTAATAACTCTTGAAGTACAATTTTGGGTTTTTCCGTACCACATCCAGCGCCATAAAAATGAATTATTTTGATTTCACTTTTATGCGTTACAAGTTCTTCTGACTCCTTAATTCTAGAGAGTAATTCCTCCGTAGACAGAATGGCGGGATTCATGCCTCGTGTTCTAGATTTAAATAATTGATTCCCGTCATTATCTAAAGCAATCCAGTCGCATTTAGTAGAACCGCTATCGGTTATTAAAATCATAGAGGAATATTGTGATGAATTTAAAATTGAAAAAGCTGTCAGAACCTTGTCTAACAGCTTTTTCAAATATTAATTAGAGTGAATTAACCTTTTCAGCGAGGTCCACTAATTTGCTAGAGTACCCAAACTCATTATCATACCAGCTCACTAATTTGAAAAAAGTAGAATTCAGCTCGATCGCTGCTCCTGCGTCATAGATACTGGTGCGAGCATCACTTACAAAATCTTGTGACACAACTGGCTCTTCTGTATATCCTACAATCCCTTTCATGGAACCGTTTGCCGCTTTCGCGAAAGCGGAATTAACTTCCTCTAAACTGGTTTCTCTACTCAATTTAACGGTAAGATCCACTACTGAAACGTCTGCAGTAGGAACGCGGAAAGCCATTCCTGTCAATTTTCCTTTTAACGAAGGAATCACTTTAGTCACTGCTACAGCCGCACCAGTGGTTGATGGAATGATGTTATTTAAAGCACTACGCCCCAATCGGTAATTTTTCTTGCTGGGTCCATCAACCGTCATTTGAGTTGCAGTAGTCGCGTGAATTGTGGTCATCAATGCCTCTTCAATACCAAAGGTCTCATCCAGGATTTTAGCCATGGGCGCTAGACAGTTAGTAGTACAAGATGCATTTGAAACAATCGTATGATCTGCTGTCAGATCTCCATCATTGACTCCCATCACAAACATAGGCACCGTTTTAGAAGGTGCAGAAATCACAACTTTCTTTGCTCCAGCATCGATATGCGCTTGTGCTGCATCTAGATCTGTAAATATTCCTGTACAATCTGCAACCACATCTACTCCTACTTCATCCCATTTAAGATTTTTAGGATCGCGTTCTGCAGTTACCCGTACTTTTACACCATCAATAATTAGATTACCATCTTTTACCTCAATCGTTCCACCATAACGTCCGTGAACCGAATCATATTCTAGTAAATAGGCAAGTTGATCTACATCGACAAGATCATTTATAGCTACAACTTCAACATTATTTCTTTCTAAGGTTGCTCTAAATACGATACGTCCTATACGTCCGAAACCGTTAATTCCTAATTTTAATTTCTTACTCATAATAATGTTTTATTAATAATTATTGCATCCTTTACAGATGATTCTTGTTAGTGTTGTATTTTTTTTAAACTTAAACCTAGGCTCAAATCTCAAATCCTAAGTTTTGACAATATAAACGTATAAGCAAGTTCAAAATCACAAAATTTACTTGTAATGACATTTCATTTTTAATGCCTAGTTCCTAAAGTGTATGGATCTTAATATTTTGTACTCAATACCAATTACCAATTAGGTCGTCATAATATCACTCACTCGTATCAATTCCTTATCGATTTTTGTCTTTCCTTTCACAGCCTGATCTAGCGGACATAGAGTCATTTGAGAATCGCGAATCCCAATCATGTAATTTGACTTTCCTTCCATCAAACTTTCCACAGCTTTCACGCCCATACGGCTGGCTAAAACACGATCCCAACATGAAGGGGAACCGCCACGTTGCATGTGCCCTAGAACGGAAACTCGTACTTCATATTCCGGTAGGTTTTCTTCCACATAATCCTTGAGTTCAAAAACATTTTCACCCGTCTTATCGCCCTCTGCCACCACGACAATACTAGATGATTTACCAGAGGCACGACTCCGTTTCAAGCTCTCGATTAACCTTTCTTTTCCCAAGTTTTCTTCTGGAATAAGAATCTCCTCTGCTCCTGCACCTACACCGGCATTGAGCGCAATATTACCTACATCGCGTCCCATCACCTCTACAAAAAATAACCGATTGTGAGAGCTGGCTGTATCCCTTATTTTATCAATCGCTTCAACAACCGTATTACAAGCCGTATCATAACCTAAGGTTGAGCTCGTTCCAAATATATCATTATCGATAGTTCCTGGAATCCCTATAACTGGGAAATTATTTTCTTCTGAGAATAATATAGCTCCATTGAAGCTTCCATCTCCTCCTATAATGATTAACGCATCAATTTCTGCACTTTTCGCTTTCGCAAAAGCAGTATCTCGACCTTCTCTAGCTCTGAATTCGTCAGATCGTGCACTCTTCAAAATCGTGCCTCCTTTATTAATGATATTATTTACACTGCGGGCATCCATTGATTTGAAATCGCCTTCAATAAGACCTTGAAAACCTCTATATATACCTATGCATTCCAGCTCGTGATAAGCGCAAGTACGCACTACAGAACGGATCGCTGCATTCATTCCTGGAGCGTCGCCTCCAGAGGTCATCACCCCAATTTTACGAATTGTTTTCATTTACTATTTTTAATAAACTACTTGCTAAACTATTAAAGTTTAGCGGTTATGAATAGGGAATTTGTATTTTTTTAAGCAGATTAATAAACTCAAACGTTATCGTTAACAACTTTACCTTGAGATGAACTCTATTTATAGGTTTCTGCGGGACTCTACACTATTAAAATAGAACTTAAAACCTAATAGATAAAAGCATCTATCAACTTTAAATAATAAAAATATAACAGGTGGATTTGATCTTGCCCATTGCTACATTGATGCGCTTGAGAGGTCGTCAAATTCGCTTCTAAATTTACTTTTGATTTCAGGTCGTAAATAAATCATAGCTAACTTAAAGATAGTATGAATTAATCTAGACTGTCTGGTTTACCAGTTATCATTGAAATTCACTATCAATGTTTGAAAAAATAATACTCAAAATAAAATAGTAGCTATCATAAATTCCAAAGTTTAATCAATTTAAGATAAAATAAAATTCAAACAAATGGAATTAAGATCATTGTGATACTCACAATACTCTGAAGAAGTATTAGTTAAGCGCTTATATAAGCGTATCTTCAGATTAAAGTCATCAAAATATACTCCGTAATTGAATGATAAGCCGACATATAAAGAACTACTAAGCAAGCTGGCCGCACTGCAGGAGCAAAACGATATCCTTTGTTTAGACTTTTCTCTTCAGACTTTGGAGCGAGATAAGCATGCCGCAGAATTAGAAATTGCAAATATTGAGCTGAAACATCAAAATGGAGAAAAGAAAAAGCGAGCGGCAGAGCTTAAAATAGCCAATGTAGAACTCGAACATCAAAATTTAGAAAAAGAAAAACGCGCGGCAGAACTAATCATTGCTAACATAGAATTAGAACATCAAAGTAAGGAAAAAGGAAAACGCGCAGCAGAATTGGTGTTAGCTAACATAGAGCTAGAGCATCAACAAAAAGAGAAGGAAAAACGCGCTGAAGAACTAAAAATTGCAAATGTCGAATTGAAGCATGAAAGCAGTGAGAAGAAAAAGCGTGCTGCAGAATTAATTATTGCAAATGTTGAACTTGTTTTTCAAAAAGAAGAAAAGGCAAAACGAGCTGCAGAGTTTATGGTTTCTAAAATTAAACTGGCACAGCAAGACGAGGAGAATGAAAAGTTGGAAGAAGAATTAGCTATAGCAAATCTAGCCGTATCTCTTCAATCAGAACTAGTTATCGCTAAAGAAAAAGCGGAACAAAACGAAACTCAAGTTAGAGCATTGAATGCTACTAAAGATAAATTATTTTCTATTATAGCCCATGATTTAAGAAGTCCCTTCCATAGCATTATTGGCCTATCAAATCTATTAGCTTTTAGTGTAAAAAGTGAGGAGAAAGAAGAAATGCAAAGCTATATAGAAATGCTAAGTACGTCTGCTAAGAGTACACTTGATTTACTGGATAATCTTTTAGAATGGGCAAAGTCTCAAACTGGTCTCATTAAATTCAATCCTGTAAAAGTAAATCTCGAACCTATCATTGTTGAGATTTTCGACATTTTAAATCCCACCGCTGAAATTAAACGCATATCATTAAATTATGACCAGTCTGTTGATATAGAAATAGATGCAGATGAGAACATGTTGAAAACCGTACTGCGTAATCTAATTTATAATGCTATTAAATTTACCAATTCAAATGGTAGAATAGATATTTATGCTTGCAATATGGAAGGCTTCATTGAAATTACTGTGAAGGATAATGGTATAGGAATTATGAAGTCGGTACAAGACAAATTATTTAATATTGACAATAATATAAGCACTAGAGGAACGGCGGACGAACAAGGTTCTGGTTTAGGTTTGATCCTTTGCAAAGAGTTCATAAATAAACATAGTGGAAAAATATGGATAGATAGTAAAGAAGGAAAAGGCAGTTCGTTTAAGTTTTCGCTACCATTTAAATGATAAAAATAATTTCTTGGAAATTCTCAATCTAAGTATAGTTTATGAAAAAAAATACTATTTACACCATAGGACACTCTACCCGCAGTTTGGAAGACTTTATGTCCATGCTTAATTCCTTTAAAGTAAAAGTTGTAGCTGATGTCAGAAGATTCCCAGGCTCTAGAAAATACCCACAATTCAATCAGGAAAGCTTAAAAAGTTCTTTGGAGGAAGCTGGAATTGAATACATACACATGTTGGATTTGGGAGGAAGAAGAAAAGCTAGAAAAGACACAAAAAACACTACTTGGAACAACGTTTCCTTTAGAGGCTATGCCGACTATATGGAAACTGAAGAATTTGAGAATGCCGTTAGCAAGCTAGAAGTTATCGCTTTAAAGCAAACCACTGTTTACATGTGTTCTGAAGCTGTGTGGTGGCGGTGTCACCGTTCCATGGTTTCTGATTACCTCATGGCGAAAGGTTGGGAGGTTTTACATATTATGGGAATAGATAAATCTCAAGAGCATAAGTACACGGCTCCTGCTAATGTGTATGAGCAAAAAGTATCTTATGCTGAAGAAGATCGAACAGAATGATTAAGAGAACGAGATAAAAGTGATGTGGTCTTGGTAAGCTGATGAAGTTTCTTGAAACTTATATAAATGGTTTCTATTGTTTAGAGTTAATAAGTCAAGATTCAGGAACTAATTTTAAAAACAAAATGAAGAGTAGTAATAAAGATCATATTACCGTCCACAAATAATTATTTGATAAGACTTAATGTTTTGTGCTAGCAATGTGTTTAATAGCCAATGGATTAAACTAATCCATTGCATTTCAAACCGGCAGATAAGACTAAAATTTAATAAAGCATCACTTCGAATTGTTTTTAATCACGTGCAATTAACTGTTAAACCGTTTCTATCGTGTTGATTTAATATTAATTTCGTGACTTCTTAGACTACTTCAATAATTCAAAATAGGGAATTCTCTGTGTTTAACCCAAGAGTCCAACACAATCATCTATCGTAGTCATAAACTTTCAATCAACCAATTCAATATAATTTTTAATGCAGCAGTTAATAGAGGAAAAATCATTTGAAAGAAAGGACTTCTCAAAAACCGGTTTTGAAAAGGGAGATTACGAATTGTGCTCATTTACCAACTGTAATTTTTCAAATACAGATTTGTCTCAAATAAGATTCATAGAATGTGAGTTTAAGGACTGTAATCTAAGTACTGCCATTCTTAATAAGACCGAGTTTCAAGATGTCGTATTTCAGGATTGCAAAATGTTAGGAATGTTTTTCGAAAAATGCAGCGACTTCGCTTTTTCCATAAAAGTGGAAAATTGCCAACTAAATCATTCCTCGTTCTACCAAAAGAAACTTTCTAAAACAACATTTTCCAACACGAAATTACAAGAGGTGGATTTTACTGAATGTGATTTGAGCTCAGCTGTTTTTGAGGATTGCGATTTAAGAAATGCCATATTTAACAACACAGATCTCAGACAAGCTGACTTCAGGAATTCATACGACTTCGTTATAGATCCTGAAGATAATAGAATGAAAGGCGCAAAGTTTTCTTTAGCGTCGGTTGGAGGTTTATTGGCGAAATATGGAATATCCCTAGAATAAAATTTAAAATTCTTAACGTAACGATTATCAACCAAGATAATTTTTAGCCTTTATAAGCTTATCAATGGAGTTAGAAAGATCGTTAGCTATGGTTATGAATTCCACGTTGCTTTCTCTAATGCATTAATGAACCTATTCAACCAACCATTCGTGATTTGTAAAAATCAAGAGGGTTTCTATTGAATGAATTATACTACGTAACTATAAAGAAAGACAGATAACTATTGATTTCAATAATTAGTGGGTAACCACTGGCAGCATGTTTAAAGGTCTTTCGAAATTTATAGGATAGAAATAAGATGAAAATCATTCCGCTTTCGCGAAAGCGGAATAATTTTAATTCTTCTTTTTCTTCTTACCATAAATCTTTTTATCCTTCCATCTTGCAAGCCCTGCAAGAATAGCTACAAAGGCTAGTGAAGCAATGACCGCATTGTAAGAAATAATCTGGTCACCACTGGCATAACTGTGTAATCCAGACAGGTAGAAATTCACACCAAAGTAAGTCATCATAACACTGTAAAAGGCCAGAATAGACCACAGGTTGAACGTCCATCTTCCCTTCAGACCAGGTACTAATCGCAGGTGAAGCACAAACGCATAAACAAAAATGGTTACCAGTGCCCAAGTTTCTTTAGGATCCCATCCCCAGTATCGACCCCAACTCTCGTTAGCCCACATCGCACCTAAGAAATTACCAATGGTCAGCATAATTAGACCCACGGTTAGGGAAACCTCATTGATATAGGTCAACTCTTTGATATTCATCTCCATTACTTTTTTGTTCTTCTCCGTAGAGAAAATCATCAATAATAAAGTCACGATTCCTAAAATCATCCCCAAAGCAAATGGACCATAACTTCCAACAATTACCGCAACGTGAATCATTAACCAGTAAGAATCAAGAACTGGTACGAGCGTTGTAATGGAAGGGTCTAACCAGTTCCAGGAAGCGATCATCAGTACCATCGCCACTACAAATGCCGTACTCGCAATGGTCATCTCACTTTTCCTACCAAACATCAAACCGAAAGCCATCGTTGCCCAAGCCACATAAATAAGTGATTCATAAGCATCTGACCAGGGAGCGTGACCGCTTAAATACCACCTAACAATTAACCCTGTCGTATGCACTAGGAAGATTGCGAAAATCACATATTTATGAAACACGATCGCCCAGCGTATTTCTTTCATAGGCTTTACAATTTCAACAATCAATAAAATTAACATGGCAATACCGAACCATAAATACCACCAGTGAAGCTTTTTGAAAATGTCGTAATCATTGTAAAGAATCTCGGCATCTATGCGTTGTTTAGAAGGCATCACTTCTGATCCATAAGCTCTCTGGAATTCAAAAAGACTGTTCAATGCAGTGTTTGCTCGCAGGTAATCGCCAGTTTGATTTCCTTCTCTCATTAATGCTGCATAAGCGGGTATAAAATCGCGTACAAAGTTAAAATCACCTTCACGCTCATAACCTGCTTCTTCTAATTCTGGTCTGGAGAACCATTTATTATTCTCTGATTCTGGCTTAGGAAATATTTTAAATATAGATCCAGTGATCACTTGATCCAGAAGTCCAACGCTAAAGTTGATGTCAATGAATTCGTTCTGAATATTAGTCTTCACATTAGCGCTATTCGCATCATCAAGAAAAGGACTTAATTTATAATTCCCTACTTCGCCGTTAGGTTTTCTAAAAAAATCCATTCCACTAGCAAGACTTTTACTCCTATCTAGATCTAAGATGGATTTTAGAGAATCATTCTTACGGTTTAACTTTATTACGGGTACTTCAAACCAAAGCTGTCCCATTTGCATCATACTAATTATAGTCTGTTCTGGAGATAAACGTACCACAGAATCATTCACTACAGCCTCATAATAATCTCTTTCTGAAAGCCTTCTGAGAATCTCTGATGCAAGCGTCGCCATGGGTTTCATACGTCCATTGTCTTGAACTACTACTCGACCAAATTTATCTGCCTGTGCCTGTGGAACCATGTTTGCCACGATAACACTATCTAAAAATTTCAAAGGAATCACAGGTGCGATCAATGGCTTTACATCTGCACCACTCTTTGGTTTGTTAATGTCATCAACATCAGTATTAGTACTGATTCCGTTATCGCCTTCTGCTGGTGCAGTATGATTGTTCTCTACTTCATGATTATGGCCGGTGTGATCTTCCTGAACAGGTTGTTGCTGTTGTTCAATGGGATGATTGTGTCCCGTATGGTCTTCCGCAGGAGCGGGTGTCTGAGCAAAAGAAAACGTAGTACCTAAAATCACTAACAATACGCTCAGGTATTTCGCTTTTTGCTTTTCAACGCGATGAATCAATCGTCTGAGTTCGCCGAATCTGGTATTGGGATCAAAAATCAAAGCCATCATTGCTATATATAAAAGGATGTAGCCTGTATAGGTCACTAGTTTACCCCAGAAATCATGGTTCACAGATAAGTGCGTTCCCAACTCATCAGGGTCAAAACTCGCTTGGAAAAACCGGTAACCGGCTTTATCCATTACATTGTTCATATATATGTGTTCGTCCGTTTTAGTGCTATCGGCATTATTTACTACTACTTTACTTTCAAAAGCAGAATAACCCTTTTCAGTTCCGGGATATTTTTTCGCAATAAAATCTTCAAGTGTTATAGAGAAAGGCAATTCACGAGCTATACTACCATATTTAAGATAAACTTTCATTCCGTCTATTTCGACATCTTTGTAATTAGACTCGATTCCCTTTCCTCCCATTATCTCTACTTTTTTAGTCACATCACCGCTGCGTACGGTAGTTAAAAGACCAAATGCTCCTGTAGGAGTAGGTTCAAGACTTCCTACAATTCCCACTTCACCTTGTTGAATGGGCTCTGGAATCACAAATTGCATTCCTGCCATGGAATAAAGAGAGCGCAAATTCAACGGTTGTAAAGAATCTTGAAATACGGCACCTTTTTGCTGGTCTGCCATTCTTAGATACTCTCCTTCAAAAGGTGATTGAATAAAGTACCCATTCCAGTTTTCAATAATGTTGATGAGTCCTTTTTCTTTGGCAATTTCAGGATCAATATTCACACCGAACAATACGCCATGAATACTATCTTCTTCACCATCCTGTAATAGATGATCGTGTCTACTACCGTCGCCAGCTTCTACAATTTTAAGAAATTTTGAACCTGTAGCTCCAGGTTTCAAGCCTTCCACCGCATTAGGAATTAAGGAATCAATGGTTAACGTGATTTCCTTATCGTAGAAATCAAATGACTCTGCATGATCATAATCATATTTAGTAATTAAAACCCGCTCTTTGACCTCACGCTGCATAGGTGTACCATTAAGGTCATTGCCCTGAATTAGCGCACTGAAATAGGTTTCCTCACTTAAAAAAGTATTCTCCGTCTCTCCTTCACGGATTGACATAATACCTTCAAATGATATATATCTGGTAATTCCTGCTCCTATAATAATAAGTATCCATGATAAGTGCATGGTAAGTGTTGCCCATTTTTTCCACTGCCACAACTGGTATCGTTTAATATTGCCGATAAAGTTGAACATAAGCCATAGCATTATGGCAGAGAACCACCAGGTATTATACACCCAAAGCTTTGAGGTAGGCGTATCGTATGAGTTTTCAATAAAAGTACCTACTCCCATACTTATGGCAAAGAATAGTAACAAAATGGACATGGTACGGGTGGAGAATAATAATGCTAGAATCCTGTTTTTCATAGGTATATTTAACAGCCGGCAAAGATACCTCACAAAAGCAACATTGCCATAGTTTGTGAGTCGGTTGTTAGGCCGTATTTTTACACCATGATCAAGGTATTTATCATAGGCACCGGTAATCTAGGAACGCAATTATGTTATGCGTTGGAAAAATCCATGAACAACAGTGTTAAATTGGTAGGTTACCGCAATAACAAAGGTCAGAAACTGGAATCCAGTAGCGCACCCTTATTCCAAAATTCTATTCCTGATTGCGACCTGATAATTCTCGCAGTTCCTGATGATTTGATTGCTCAAGTTTCAAACTCTTTAAATATTTCAGAAGTTACTGTAGTACACACTAGTGGAAGCGTTGACATGAAAGAATTATCTAGCTTTAAAAATCACGGTGTTCTTTATATACCGCAAACATTTAGTAAAGAAAGAGCTGTTGATTTTGCTAACCTTTTTATCTGTTTAGAAGCGAGTACAGACACTACAATGAAGCAACTGGAACTGGTAGCGAGTTCGCTTTCGCGAAAGCAAAAACATATCAATTCTACACAAAGACGAGAGCTTCATCTTGCCGCAGTTTACATGAATAATTTTGTTAATCATTGTTACTACAAAGCAGATCAATTATTAGAAAAAGCATCCATTCCAACGGCTTTATTGCAACCTTTAATGGAGGAAACGCTTAAAAAAGCTCAAGATTTAGGAGCATTAAAAGCTCAAACTGGCCCTGCAAAACGTGGCGATCAACAAACTATTAATAGACATTTAGAATTATTAGAAGAGGACGATCGTGATATGTATCGCGTCATCACCAATTCAATAGAACAAACTCATGGAAAAAAATTATAAAGAATTATTGCATAAAATTAAAGCGTTCGTATTTGATGTGGACGGCGTTCTCACAGATGGCCGCTTGCTCATTTCTGATAGCGGTGAACTGCTGCGCACGATGAATGCAAAAGATGGCTACGCTCTGAAAACGGCACTCAACAATGATTATTTAGTCTGCATTATAACGGGTGGAAATAATAACGGAGTCAAAACCAGACTGGAAGGGTTAGGTATCACAGATGTTTTTTTAAATGCTCATGATAAAATGGTGCAAATGAAAGAATACATGGAAAAACATAGTTTAAAAGCAGAAGATATTCTCTTTATGGGTGACGATATGCCCGACGTTCCTGCCCTAATGTTTGCTGGACTGGCCACTTGCCCTCAAGATGCCATTCCTGAAGTGAAAGGTGTTTGCGATTATATATCACATAGAAATGGCGGTGACAGCTGCGTGCGCGATGTGATCGAGCAGGTCATGAAGGTTCAAGGTAAATGGAACGTAGCATCAGGCACAAAAGCGACAAGTAGTTGAAATATTTGAAACTAATGCGCTGGCCTAATGTGCTCATGACGCTGATCACCCAGGTCATTATCATTTATGTCTACCTCCCACAAACTAATGCCATTTTAAGTCTTGCACACTGGCAGGTTCTGCTCTTACTAAGCTCCACAGCTTTACTCACGGCGAGCGGGAATGTAATTAATGATATCTATGACGTTTCTACCGACATTATCAACAAGCCAGATAAAGTCCTTGTAGGCAAGTCCATTACAGAGAAAAAAGCCTTTACCTTTTACATGGTTATAACTAGTATATCAGTTGGCTTTGGTTTTATTCTTGCCAATAGTGTGGAGAAGCCAGCTCTGGCCGGGCTATTTATAGGTATCGCTTTTCTGCTTTATACTTATGCAACTACGCTAAAAAAAATGCTTCTTGTTGGCAATATTTTGATCTCGATTTTAGTAGGATCTGTAGTTTTAATCACGGCTCTTTTCGAATTATTCCCCTCCATTACTGAATTTAATAAAGCATATCAATTAGAAGCATTGCTGCACCTTACGGTGTTTGCTATTTTTGCGATTTGTGTCAACCTATTGCGGGAATGGATCAAAGATTGTCAAGATATGAAAGGCGATCACGCAAGTGGCAGATCGAGTTTACCACTACTTTTAGGTAAAAAGCGAGCAGCACAAGCCATGGCAATTTACACACTCATACTGGTTGTGATCATAGGCTATTTAACAACTATGGAATTAAATACAGATCCAATCAGTCTTTATGGTTCCCTGTTTTTAATTATGGCGCCGCTTCTATATGTAGCGCTGCGATTATTTAATGTCGATTCTGTGAAGGAATTTGGCATACTTTCACTGCTTTGTAAAGTTGTCTTGTTTGTAGGAATTATAGGAATCGGATTTATAAAATTTACCGTTTAAATGTTACAAGAAAAACTTAAACATATTGATATCATTCTCGCCTCGCAATCGCCGCGGCGTCAAGAATTATTGAAAGGACTGGATCTAGATTTCAGAATTGAAACCAGACCAATTGATGAAGTTTACAATAGCGAACTCATTGCTGGCGAAATCACCGCTTTTCTTTCCTCGCTCAAGGCGAAAGCATTTAGCGATGACCTTCAGGAAAACCAATTGATAATGACAAGCGATACCATTGTATGGTTAGACGGTAAAGCATTAGAAAAACCAAAAAATGGAGGTCACGCTAAGAAAATGCTAGCTTCCATGAGTGGGACAATGCATCAGGTTTATACTTCAGTTACTTTTACATCGTCAAAGATTCAGGAAACAATCACAGATGTCACTAAGGTTTTCTTTAAAGAAATGACTCCGGAAGAAATTGATTATTACGTGGATCACTATAAGCCTTTTGACCGTGCCGGTGGTTATGGGATTCAGGATTGGATAGGTTTCACATCTATTGAAAAACTAGAGGGATGTTATTATAATGTGATGGGGTTGCCACTACCCAAAGTATATGAATGGCTCAAAACAAATGCAACTCGATTATGAAAAATATATTATTTGTAGTATTGATAGCCGCATCTTTATTGAGTTGCAAGAACGATAAAAATGAGGATCTGGTTGATGAATTAGATTGCTCTTCTGTAAAGACGGGTACTTTCAAATATGCTAATAAGGCTTATGGAGAATGGATCATTGAACGCAATGATAGTACCAGTATAGAAAGCAGTCCTAGTACAGAAATGAAAATTTACAGTAAGGTCGTCTGGATAACAGATTGTGAGTATGAACTGCACATTCAAGATGTGGACAAGAGTGATAATATGGCGGTAATCAATAGCGTTTTAAGAGTAGTTATCACTGATGTTACAGATTACGGCTATAAGTGCATAACTTACAACAACAGTGGCCCTGAGGAGTTTGAAATGATACGTATCGATTGAAACACATAAAATACATAGCGTTATACCTCATATTCAGCATAGGGTTTGCTTTACTGATTTATGGCTCAAACATCACTTATCAATGGGATAAGTTCAATTGGACTCCATTTTTAAAAGAGTTAGGCTTTGTGTTTTTTATTACAGGGTGTAGCGTTTTTGGAACGTGGTGGTGGAATAAGAAAGAAGAAAAAGTCGATCGATAATACTTTATAGATTAACTTATCTCAAACCATAGAAACTTAAAAAACCCATTCTGAATCTTCAGAATGGGTTTTTGAATAATTGATAATCCTATTGTTAACTTGAAAGCATCAATAGTTTGGAGTTCATTATGCGTAGTGGTAAATTGTTGTTTATCGCAAAGCGATGAACTAAAACATTTCACGTCCAGCAAAATGAAAAGCTGCTTCAATCGCTGCATTCTCATCGCTATCACTACCGTGAACGGCATTTTCACCTACACTTTTTGCAAACAATTTTCTGATAGTTCCATCAGCTGCCTCAGCAGGATTAGTTGCTCCTATTAACGTACGGAAATCTGCTACTGCATTATCTTTTTCAAGAACCGCCGCTACGATTGGACCGCGAGACATAAATTCAACTAATTCTCCGTAGAATGGACGCTCACTGTGTACTTCATAAAATTCCTGTGCATCTGCAACAGTCATTTGTGTTAATTTTAAAGCCGCGATTCTGAAACCACTGCTTGTAATTTTTTCTAGTATAGCCCCTATGTGTCCGTCCTCGACTCCATCAGGCTTGATCATTGTAAAAGTTCTATTCGTTGCCATTTTTGATTTTTAAAATTGCGCTGCAAAAGTAGTTCTTTCTGTCAGGCATTAAGCATTAGACACTTGGTTTTTTAATGATGCATTTTAATCACTGTTTACAATACGACCAATTCACCTTCGTTAACACTGATTCAACCTCTTTCATAAAGTCGGGAACTTAAATACGCGGAAAGAACTATCGGTTTTACAGATTCTCTCCTACTTAATTTTAGACATTCATTGTAGCTTCAAATTGAGGTTGGCAGTTTTTTAAATCTGCTTAGAAATATTACTTTTGCAGTCTATGGAAAAAGATCAATACGAGAGTCTTAAAAAAGAGCTTTCTACTACTAAAAAGATTATCATCGTTCCACATAAAAGCCCTGATGGAGATGCGGTAGGTTCCATTACAGCACTCTATGGTTATCTCAAGAAAAAAAACCATGAAGTTAGCATGATTTCTCCTAACGATTTTCCTAGCTTTTTACAATGGATGAAGCATAGTGATGAGATATTGAACTATGAAATGAATAGAGATCAGTCTGATGATTTAATTGCAGCAGCCGACCTGATTTTCATTCTAGATCATAATGCATTTCATCGCGCAGGCGATATGGAAACGCCCCTTTCCAAAGCAGATGCCACTTTTGTGATGATTGATCACCACCAGCAACCAGACGATTTTGCAACTTATATGTATAGCGACACTGGCATGAGTAGTACTTGTGAGATGGTTTATCACTTTATCGAAAACATGGGTGAACTCGATAGCATCGATGAGAACATGGCTTCCAGTCTTTATACCGGCATATTAACAGATACTGGGAGTTTTAAATATCGTTCTACAACCTCTACAACGTTAAGAGTAGCTGCAGATCTAGTGGATCTGGGAGCTGATAGTGAGGGGATCAACAGAAAAATATATGATGTAAATACGCCTACTCGCATGAAATTGTTAGGGGTGGCTTTAAACAACATGGTGATACTCGCAAAACACCGTACGGCTTATATTACTTTAACTCAAAAAGAGTTAGATGACAACAATTTTCAAAAAGGAGATACAGAAGGCTTTGTAAATTATGCCTTGAGTCTTGACAATATTGTTTTTGCTCAAATCTTTATAGAAAAAGCAGATGAAGGCATTATCAAAACATCCTTACGCTCTAAGGGTAATTTTGATGTAAACACGATGGCTCGTGAAAATTGGAATGGCGGTGGGCATAAAAATGCAGCTGGCGGTCGATCAGATGAATCCATGAAAGATACCGTAGATAAATTAATTAGTATATTGCCACGCTATGAAGATGACTTACAAAGCACTCAAATATAGCCTTGCCATCACATTATTCGTGATGCTTGCCAGCAGCTGTAAGAATCAAGTCGAAGTCCGTGAGCCTAAAAGCCGGAAGACTGCAACTACTACTAATTTTTCAATCGAACTCAATAAAGAGCGTAATGCCGCAGAAGAGAAATATATTGAAGGAATAATAGCGAAAGATTCTACGGAATTTACACGCTCACCTAACGGCTTCTATTATCGATTTGTTACTCAAGACAGTATCGCCGGTGATCGTCCTGAATTTGGAGATCGCGTTGTATTTGAATATGATGTAAGTAATCTGGATGGAGATATCATATATAGTAAGGAGGAGATTTCTCCTGTAACTAAAAGTCTTGAACAAGAATATGGAGTGTTCAAAGGCCTGCGAGAAGGATTGAAATTAATGCAAGTTAATGATGAAGTTATTTTCTATTTCCCTTCTTACACAGCTTACGGGTTTTATGGAGATAATAATCGAATAGGTTTAAATACGCCGCTTGTAAGTAAAGTCAAACTTCTAGTTATAACAAAATCAAAATAATATAAACGATTCATCGCAATTTGCTCCTAGCTAGTTGAGACACTTTGAAATCGGTCTAAAGAAATGTGAACTAAATAATTAAAAATTAAGAAATGAAGAAAACCCACGGCTTACTAATCGTTCTAGCCATAATTTTAACCGCATCTTGTAAGGACAAATATCCAGATGCTAAAGATGGAATTTATGCCGAAATCGAGACCACAAAAGGTACGATGTTCGCAGAGCTTTACTATGAAGCTACACCTGCTACAGTAGCTAATTTTGTAGCACTCGCAGAAGGAAATCATCCAGAAGTAGCAGACTCATTGAAGGGAAAACCGTTTTATGATGGTCTCATCTTTCACCGTGTGATAGAAGGATTTATGCTTCAGGGTGGAGATATAACAGGAACTGGATCAGGTCAATTAAGCTATCAATTTGATCAAGAAATAGTAGATAGTTTGAAACACGATGCAAAAGGTGTTTTGTCCATGGCAAATGCTGGTCCTAATACTAATGGAAGTCAGTTTTTTGTAATGCATGAACCTAACCCTAACCTGGATGGTGGTTATAATGTTTTTGGAAAAGTCATTGAAGGACTTGCGGTTATTGATTCTATCGCAACGGTGGAAACAGGCGAGGCAGATAGACCTCTTGATAGCATTGTTATGAAAAAAGTAACAATTATCAGAAAGGGAAAAGCTGCAAAAAAATGGGATGCCCCAGCAATATTCAAGGAGCAGCAGAAACTGTCTAAAGAACGTAAAGAAATGGAAGAAAAGCTTGCTGTAGAGCGCCGCGCTGCAGCACCTGCTATTAGAGAATCTAAAGCAAGTGAACTGGCTGCATTGAAAGAGAAAGCAACTAAAACTTCAACGGGAGTTGCCATTTATACCCTCAAAAAGGGAAGTGGTGAGAAGCCAGAGATAGGATCTACGATTCTATTAGACTATAGTGGGTATCTTGAAAGCGGTGTATTATTTGACAGCAGCGATCTAGAGGTTGCTCAAATGTTTGATGCCGTTAATCCACGTAAGCAACAAGCTAGTGCTTATCAAGCTATGCCTGTTCAATATAGCCCTGAAGTAGGAATGATTCCTGGTTTTAGAGAAGCCATGCTCAGTATGAACTACGGTGATGAAATCATTGCATTTATTCCGTCTGAACTAGCTTATGGCGCTAACGGTGGCGGACCTATTCCTGCAAACAGCAACTTGATATTTGAAATGAAGATGCTTCCTAAGGAATAAATTCAACTGCTAAATCTATTCTAAAAACGTGCTGCTACGCAGCGCGTTTTTTTATTCCCCAATTCTTTTAAAGTATCTTTATCTAATGAAGAAAATTATTTACACGAGCACTGCTCCCAACCCTATCGGGCCATATAACCAAGCCGTTTTGTGGCAAGGAAAAGAACAACAGACATTATATACCAGCGGTCAAATCGCTATAAATCCTAAAACGGGTGAATTAGAAACAGAAAGTCTGGAAAAAGAGACACACCTAGTTATGAAAAATCTAGAGGAAGTCTTGAAAGCAGCAGGTATGAACTTTAATGATGTCGTAAAAACAAGCATCTTTTTGAGCGACATGAAAAGCTTTGCAGTAGTTAACAAAATTTACGGCGGATATTTTAATGAAGAAGATGCCCCTGCTCGTGAGACAGTAGAAGTTGCAAACTTACCTAAGTTTGTAAATGTAGAAATTTCAGCAATTGCAATACGTGGATAATATGGCCCTTTCAGAATCAGAACTAATTCTAAATAAAGACGGTAGTATCTACCATTTAAATTTAAGACCAGAACAATTAGCTCCAATTATAATTACGGTAGGAGACCCAGAGCGTGTGCCAGAAATCTCTAAGTACTTTGACGCTATTGAGTGTAAAGTTGGTAAGCGGGAGTTCCACACTCATACAGGAACATTTAAGGGAAAACGGATAAGCGTTGTATCCACGGGAATAGGAACCGATAACATTGATATCGTATTCAATGAGCTAGATGCGCTTGTGAATATTGATTTTGATACAAGACAAGTTAAAGAGAAATTGACTTCTTTAGACATCATACGCGTTGGAACCACTGGAGCTGTTCAACCTAATACACCTATTGATTCCTTTCTACTTTCCCAGCGTGGTATAGGCTTTGATAGTTTATTACACTGGTATGAAAATGACATTAGTGACAAGAAATTTACTGATGCATTGGTTAAAGAATTGAACTTATCAGAGAATATGTCTAAACCTTACATCGTATCATGTGATCGCGATCTAGCAAGACAGTTCCAAACAATCGAAATGCTTAATGGGACCACCATCACTAACGTCGGTTTTTACGGTCCACAAAGCAGAAGTTTACGCCTTGCTCCATCAAATAAAGAATTGAAACAATTGATTTCTAATTTTAACTATGATGGTCACCAGATCACTAATTTAGAAATGGAAACTTCTGGTATTTATGCAATGTCTCACCTATTAGGTCACAGAGCAATTTCACTGAATTCTGTCGTAGCAAATCGTGCTACCGGTCAGTTCAGTAGTGATCCAGAAGAAGCTGTAGAAAAATTGATACGGTTTACTCTGGAACGCATTGCAACTCTCTAATTGGCGATTTTTCTTAATAGATCTAAAAAACAATATTTGAAAGACTTTAATGAGTACCCATATCAGCATCGAGATATCAACTGGCTCAGTTTCAATGATAGAGTTTTGCAGGAAGCTGCAGATACTTCAAATCCTATCTATGAACGTTTGAAGTTTATTGCTATATTTTCCTCCAACCTAGATGAATATTTTAGAGTACGGGTTTCCCAACTTAGACAGTTGAAAAAGGTCGAAAAGAATTTGCGCAAAAAGCTAGCACTGCGCCCTTCTAAGTTTGTAAAGCAACTGCTGGTTAAGGTTCACGAACAACAGCACTGGTTAGGTGAGATTTTCTTTGAATCTATTGTTCCAGAATTAGCTCAAAATCATATTCATTTACTTCACCACGACCAGTTGAAAAGTCGTTTTAAAAAGAAGGCTAAGGATTATTTTGAAACCCACTTAAATAATATAGTTGATTATGAATACGTCGAAGCCAGTAAATCCAGTGAAATATTCTTAAAAAATCAACATCTTTATTTACTGGTGACTTTTGAGAAGCAAGAAAAATATGGCGTAGTAACGATTCCTTCAAAAAAGCACGATCGGTTTATTGAGATTGATCAAACTGACGAAGATCATTATATCTGCTTTTTAGACGATATAATTAAGCTGAAATTACCCGACTTATTTCCAGAAGAAAAAATTGTTGATGCATATGCCGTCAAACTTTCCAGAGATGCAGAGTTGTACATGGATATTGAGTTAGAAGGTGATCTTGAAGATAAAATTTATAAATCCTTAAAGCAACGTACAGACGGGCAACCCACTAGATTTCTTTATGATGAGCGCATGCCCAAAGACGTCATAAAAAACGTAAGAAAAAGTTTAGGTCTAGGAAAGATTGATATGGTTTCTGGAGGTTTTTATCATAATTTTGATGACTTTTTTGGTTTTCCTGATCCTACTAGAAATCAAAGTTTACACGCTGGAGAACTACGGACTCTGGAACATTCACAACTGTACAACAAGAACTTTTTTGACGTTATTAGAGAAAAAGATCAGCTGGTTCACTTTCCATTTATGTCGTTTGATTACGTGCAAGAATTTATAGATCAATCTGCACAGGATGAGAAAGTGGAAGAAATAAAAATCAGTTTATATAGGGTTGCCGATGAAAGTGCTTTGACAGATTCATTATTGACTGCATTGAAAAATGGTAAAAAAGTAACTGTTTTTGTTGAAGCAAAAGCAAGATTTGATGAAGAGAATAATATCAAATGGGGCCGTATTTTTGAAGAGCACGGCGCTACCGTAATCTATAGTTACCCTAGAATAAAAGTTCACAGTAAAGTTTTGCTTGTTTATAGAAAGGAAAACGGGAAATCAAAAAAGTACGCTTACATAGGAACTGGAAATTTTAATGCAAAGACTTCAAAGATCTATTGTGATCATGGTCTTTTCACTGCCCATAAAGGGATTACTAAAGACCTAGGAAGGGTTTTTCAAGTCCTTCAAGGTGATCTAATAATTCCAAGGGCAAAGGATTTATTGATCTCGCCATTTAGTACAAGAAGTACTTTTGAAGACTTAATTCGCAAGGAAACTGAAAATGCCAGTAATGGAATTGACGCGCGTATTACGGCCAAAATGAATCAGTTGGAAGATCAAGGTTTGATCAATCTTCTGTATAAGGCAAGTCAGGCTGGAGTTAAGATCAGGCTAATTGTGAGAGGATTTTCCTGTCTTGTTCCTGGGCTCAAAGGAATCAGCGAGAACATTGAAATGACTTCCATTGTAGATCGTTTTCTAGAACATGGTAGAATTTATAAATTCCATAATAATGGAGATCCATTGATTTACATGGGAAGTGCAGACTGGATGTCCCGTAATCTGGACCGTCGCATTGAGGTCCTCACTCCTATTTATGATACTGATATTTTTAAGGAACTGGATGAAATCCTTGATATTCAGATACAAGATAATACAAAGGCTAGAATCCACACACCACAGGAAAATAATCCTTTTGTAGATCCTAAGGGAAATAAACCTGTTCGATCGCAGCATGCGATTTACAATTACCTCAAAAAGAAACACAACGTTTAAATATATATCATGACGACTATAAACATCGGTGGCGTTCCAGAACATTTCAACCTTCCATGGCATTTAGCTCTAGAGGATAACGCTTTCGCGAAAGCGAACATTGATTTACAATGGCAAGATATTCCAGAAGGAACAGGGAAAATGTGTCAGTTACTGCGTGATGGTGAACTGGATGTTGCCTGCATTTTAACGGATGGAATAGTCAAGGATATTATGGCGGGTAACCCATCAAAAATTATTCAAGTATATGTGGAATCGCCACTTTTATGGGGCGTACACGCGCCTGCCTCTATGATTGAAGAAGATACTGCGCAACTCATCGATCCCGTGATTGCCATCAGTCGTTATGGGAGTGGTTCACATTTGATGAGCTATTTACTAGCCAAAAGACACGATTGGAATCCAGAAACTTTAAAATTTGATTTAGTCAATACCATTGATGGAGCAGTGAAATCAATAAGTGCTGGAAACTCACAATTATTTTTATGGGAACGTTACATGACGCAACCATTAGTTGATCAAGAGATCTTTAAAAGATTAGAAACTATCGCCACGCCATGGCCCAGCTTTGTGATCGCTGCAACAGATAATTGTTTTGCAGAAAAAGAGGCGGCGTTAGTAAAAATGCTGCAAATAACTAATAGCTATTCCTCTGATTTTAAGGAGATACCAAGCATTGATCGTACCATTGCTTCACATTATGACCTGCAAGTGGGAGATGTTCAACAATGGTTGCTGCGCACAGAGTTTACAGATCAACAGCTGAATGCCAAAACGGTTGCTAAAATCAGCAAGCAGTTTAAGGCCGTAGGAATATTAAAGGAGGAAATCACTTTAGAAAAGCTGATTCATAACCTACCGATTCCTGAAGAGGAGGAATAGTTTACCATTCAATAGGCTGTTTTCTTTTTTCCTGCAAGTATCTATTAGCTCTAGAGAAATGCTGGTTTCCAAACCAGTAGCCACGATTTGCACTTAAGGGTGACGGGTGACCGCTGGTTAATACAAAATGTTTCTTCTCATTGATAAGCTTGATTTTAGTTTTAGCAAAACCGCCCCAAAGCATAAATACAAGATTTTCCCGCTCGTCAGAAAGTGTTTGTATCACCTTATCAGTGAATATTTCCCAACCTTTTTTTTGATGGCTTCCCGCCATTCCCTGCTCTACGGTCAATACTGTATTTAATAGTAACACACCTTGATCTGCCCAGCGTTCTAAATTTCCAGATTTAGGGTTAGGAATCTGTAAATCCTTTTGTTGCTCCTTAAAAATATTTATCAACGATGGCGGTGGTGGAACACCGTCTGCTACAGAAAAACACAAACCGTTAGCTTGTCCTTTTCCATGATAAGGATCTTGTCCTATAATCACCACTTTGACCTTTTCAAATGGCGTGCGATCAAACGCCGCAAAAATCTTATTCCCAGGTGGAAAACAGACAGTTCTCTCGTATTCTGCTTTTACAAAACTAATGAGCGTTTCAAAATACTCCTGATTAAATTCCTCCCGCAACATTTCTTTCCAGCTTTCATCAATTTTAATAGACATATAGATCTCTTTCTGTAAAGTTAGGAAGGAATTTGGAGGATTTCAAGGTAGAAATTATAAACTAGTGGGTAAAAAAGATACTTAAATCGGCCGTTAAAAATTGAATAATCAATGGCTTAAACTAGGCATCCTGCGTTATTTTTGTACCACATATGGGGAAAATTTCTACAAAGACCTTACAGGATATTGAGTTTGACAAGGTCATCAAACAAGCCAGTATTTTTTGTACTACAGACGATGGTCGGGATCGCATGAAACAAGTTGTTCCTTTGTCAGGCGATAAAAACATCACAAATGCACTTTCTCACACAAATGAATACCTTTCCTCCTATACTACAGAATATGCCATACCTAATCACGGCTTTGAACCTATAGAGCGTGAGCTTCAATTATTAGGTATTGAAAATAGTGTGTTAGAAAAAGAAAGCATCCGCAGACTGGTAACATTGCCCAAGTCTGTTAACGACCATGTCAAGTTTTTTAAAAAAACCATAGAATATTTTCCGGTACTTGCAGAACGCACCGCTCCTATCCCTTTGAACACAGAGGTTCCAGATCGTGTAGATCAAATTTTAGATAAATTCGGAGAGATTAAAGACGATGCCTCTCCTGTTTTAAAAGATCTACGTCGTGAAATGAATAGTGTACGTGGGCAACTCAATGGAAGTTTCGGTGCAGCGCTCAGTCATTATTCAAAACTTGATTTTCTAGATGAAATCCGGGAAACAGTCGTAGAAAACCGTCGCGTTCTCGCCGTCCGTTCCATGCACCGCCGTAAGGTAAAGGGAAAGATCATGGGCAGCTCAAAAACCGGCAGTATCACCTACATAGAACCAGAACGCGTGTTAACGCTTTCGCGGAAGCTGTCTGAATTAGAAATTGAGGAGCATGAGGAAATCCAGCGCATACTCAAAGAATTGACAAATTTTCTTAGGTATTACATTGAGGACTTTGAAACCTATCGCGACTATCTAGCGCAAACGGATGTCATAGCCGCTAAGGCAAAATATGCACGTAAAATAAACGGTATATTGCCTATGGTCGTTAGGAATCGAGAATTAAATCTCGTGGACGCCTACCACCCATTATTATTGATAGCAAATAGAGAACGTGATGAAAAAACGTTCCCACAGAGTATTCAATTAACACCAGAAAATAGAATTATCGTGATTTCTGGTCCTAACGCTGGTGGTAAATCCATAACTCTCAAAACTATAGGATTGCTTCAGGTGATGACACAATCTGGTATGTTGATTCCCGTGCACGAGAAAAGCAGGATTTGTTTCTTTGATTCCATACTTACTGACATAGGCGACAATCAGAGTATTGATAATCATTTGAGTACCTATAGTTATAGATTAAAAAATATGCGTGGCTTTCTCCAAAAAGCAGATGATAAAACACTTTTTTTGATTGATGAATTTGGTACGGGATCTGATCCTGAACTAGGTGGTGCGCTGGCAGAAAGTATGCTGGAAGAAATGTATGCTCGCAAATCATACGGCATTATAACCACACATTACACCAATTTAAAAATGCTGGCTAATGAAATGCCAGAAATGACAAATGCAAATATGCTATTTGATTCCCGGTCATTAGAGCCTATCTATCAATTACAATTAGGGGAAGCTGGTAGTTCCTTTACTTTTGAAGTTGCGCAAAAAAACGGTATTCCTTATTCTTTAATCAACAAAGCAAAGAAAAAAGTAGAGCGAGGTAAAATTAGATTTGATAAATCAATTGCCGCGTTGCAAAAAGAACGTTCAGATTTACGACGTAACAATGAATCACTGCGAACTAAAGAGGTTCAGGCAACTCAAAAGGCAAGTAAATTAGACGATACTCAAGATCGCGTTAAACAGAAACTTGAAGATTTTCAAGATCTCTACGACACTTACCAACGCCATATTAATTTAGGTAAAAAGTTTGACCAGCTTGCTAAAGATTTTTCCAATAACAAGAAAAAGCGTTTGCTACTCGATGAGTTGATGAAACTCGTGATTACAGAAAATGTAAAGAGACAACCCGTAGCACAGAAAAAAGCAGAGGCTAAAAAAGAGGAGGGAAAACAGAAGCAACTTGAAAATGAGGTGATTCAAAAGGTGACTAAAATTAGACAAGAACGAAAGGTCACTCCCAAAAAAGAAATTACCGAACAAAAACCAAAACACGTTTTCAAAATTGACGAACGTGTACGTCTGATCGATTCAAAATCAATAGGTACAATAGATTCCATTGAAAAAGGAAAGGCAACCGTAAATTATGGTATGTTCACGACTATTGTTAGTTTAGAGCAGATAGAACCGGTGAAAAAATAATGAAAAAGAAAATTGTGCTTTTTGACGGTGTTTGCAATCTGTGTAACAAAGCGATTACATACATCATAGAACATGATCCCAAAGATCAATTTAGATTTGCCGCACTGCAAAGTGATGAGGGCAAAAGCTTGTTAGCTAAATATGAGATTGACCCCACAGAGATTGATAGCATCGTCCTCGTGAGTGATAATAAATCATATATTAAAGCGAGTGCCGCGCTACGTATAGCAAAAAATCTTTCTGGCGCTCTTCCTTTAATATATGGGTTTGCAATATTTCCAAAAGTGATTACTAATGGAGTGTATGATTTTATAGCACGCAATAGATATAATTGGTTTGGTAAAAAGGACAACTGCATGATTCCAACCGCAGACTTGAAATCTAAGTTCTTGGATAATAAATAAGTAAGGGTATTCTTATGGCATCAGTTTAAAAATTAGCTATTATATTTAGTGAAATTTTATACGTTGAAGAGTTTTTTAATTGGTTTCATTGTTTTTCTATTATACGCTGCTATTTGCGTTCTATTTTTAGAGCTCGCATTGCCTAAAATGGGATTTAATCTTTCCAATCCCATTCAAAATTCTATTGTTAATGAATCATCTCTCAAAGATTCTTTTAAAGAAGACCCCATCCTTTCTAAAGAACTTGTTTTTGATGAGCAATTTGATACAACTCAAACAGACTCCACATTATTCGATAATGACACAGGCCTAGATTCATCAGTAGTAGAAGATGAATTACGAGAAAATAACGACCCTGATACAGAAAGAACGTTAAATCAAAACAGTGGGTTTCCTGTCAAATTTAATATTGCATTACCAAATGGCAGTTATTTAATTAATTGTAACGCTTACTCCACTATTTATAAGGATGTGGAAAAAGTAAGGATTCCATATGTTTGTAGGGATTATGGTCTCGCTGTAAAATCATTTTTAGCTGCAAATTCTTCTACAACCTTATTAATAACTGGTTTTTCAGATCCCTCAGAATCTAACGCTATAGGTAGATCACGAGCAGAATATCTCAAGGGATTACTAACAAACACAGGAATTGATTCTGATAGAATAGTGACAACAGCAGCAGTAAGTGAACTCAACATTGAAAAAGGCTATGCAAGTGGTGGTATTCGTATGGAAATTAGAGGAATCGTTTCTAGCTCTTCAATGATTTCAGATAGCACGCCACAAACCACGAAAATTACAGAAGCAACTTCAAAAACCGTTGAACAGCAGTCAATTCTTTCTGACAAGAAATTTACATCAGGTTTCCAAGGAGATTATTTTTATGGCGATCAGAAATTCAAATCTCATGTCCTTACCTTGAAAACACTCCTCAATCAACATCCAGGTAGTAAAATATATGCGTATAGTTATACCAATAAAGAAGGTGACGACAAAGATAATTATGCTGTCTCAAGAGATAATGCCAGTACTGTCAGAAAAATATTAATGCAGTCTGGAATAAAATCGAACAGAATAACATCAATAGCTAGAGGCGAGCAGTCATCTGGGACTTCTGGGTCGAATCGCTGTGTTATAATCACCGTTAAATAAGTTCATGGAAGATTTCATTACCCATCTACCCTATTATGCAATATTGCTGGTCATGTTGCTGGGTGCTTTTGTAATCGGTTATATTTTTGGTGCGAGATCAAAGAAAGTGATCGTTGTAAAGACAGAAAAAGTTCGGGTGCCTCTAACTCCTAATGATAAGACTCATTTAAAACCAGACTCCAAGAAGAACAGCGAGAATGGCGGCCACAATCCTATTGATCTTGATGACCTTTCTAAACCAGGATCTATTAGGGCCATGAAAACTAGAGAGCGATCTGGCACATTAAGCAGCGATGTTAAAACGTCTATTGTTGAGGATAAAATTGACTTCTCCACAATAGGTAGAGCTGAGCCTCATGAAAAAGACGATCTTCAAAGAATTGTAGGAATAGGACCTTATGTAGAAGATCAACTTAATGACATAGGAATCTACAAATACAGCCAGCTTGCAAACATGAGCGATCCAGATATTATAGGTATAACATCACTTATAGATTTCTTTCCGGGAAGAATCCACAGGGACGACTGGAAGGGTCAGGCAGCACTATTCAAAACGGAAAAGAGATAAACAAAAAAATGTCCCGATTTATCGGGACATTTTAATCAGTACAAAACCTTTTTACTGGTTTCCTAGTATGATAGGCAATCCGCCATCTCCAGAACCTACAACCACCACTTTGGCATTAGGAGATTCTGCAAGCTTTAAGGTTGCTTCAATACCTTTCTCTGTTAGAATTTTATCTGTTAGAGAGGCACTTAAAATTGTATTTGCCACAGCTTTACCTTCAGCGTCAATTTTTTGGCGCTCAGCTTCTTTCGTTGCTTTTGCAAGACGGAATTCATATTCTAAGGACTCTTGCTCTTGGCGTAGTTTACGCTCAATAGCTTCCTTAATTTTCTCTGGAAGAGTCACATCTTTTACAAGAACTCTATTGACCTGTACATATTGTGAACTCAATTCTTTCTGCACTTCATCAAGAATTTCATCTTGAATCACGTCACGTTTACTAGAATACAATTGTTCTGGTGTGTAACGTCCTACGACGCTACGAGCAGCTGCACTAATTGCTGGTGCTAGTATTTCAGATTCATAGTTACGACCCTTTTCTTGGTAAAGAAGGGGAAGTTTTGAATATTCTGGTTGATACCAGACCGTAGCATCTACAGCTACTTCAAGTCCGTTTACAGATAGTACTCTCATCTTATCACTGACAGACAACTGTCGTACCGGGAAAATGATCATATCATTCCAAGGTGCTATAATGTGAAACCCCTCACCATAGGTCATTTCAGTTTCTACTCCTTCACTAAATGGGCGGAATAAAACTCCAGCCTGACCAGCCTCGATGACTACAGAACTTTTAAAGATGACGATAATAAATAAAATAACTCCCACGATCGCAAAAATCGCAGCTCTAGGTAATCTCTCCATAATTTGTTGTTGTTAAATTAGTCCGTTGTATTTTCTAAGGAACCATTCCAAAGTGAGTAATATAAGTATAAAACCCATCAATATCTTCCAATCTATCAATGATTGATATGTTACTTCCTTGCGCTCCACATCTTGCATTAATGAATCCTTCATAAGGACGGACTTCAATTGCTTTATCTGTCGTGGATAATACAAATTACTATCAAAAGCAACTGCTTTTAGGCCTTCTGGGTTTGAATATATGAATTGCTTTTCAATGTCAAATTCTAGTATCGAAAAGTTACCGGACCTAGTTAAGTTTTCAGTAGCTGCATCCACTGTGAAAGTATAATCACCGGCATTTAAACCACTTAAATCTACCGTATAATTGTTATTAGTAAGAATTAACGGTCGGATTACGGCTTCTTCATTTTCTGAATTTCTCAGTTTTAAATTTAAAACGCCGTCATTCATGAATTCATAATTCTTATTTAAATATTGCGCGCCGATTAAAACTTTCTCATTTTCATAGTAAAACGTTTTAAAATCCAGTTCAAGTCTATTACGCTTCTTATTGCTAGCGAGATATTGAATTTGTGAATTGATCAAATCGTCAAAATTTCTAAAATCCTTAGTATTCAAGTAATTCTGACTGCGCCATCGCCATAAGCCACTACCCGCAAAAACAGCGTGTTTAGTAGTTCCCATTTCATAGGTAAACCATAATGGCTGCCGCGTTTCTACATTACCTATCTGCTTATACATCAAAACATCGATAGGGACATCATTTGTAATTTGTCCAAATGGGGATTGCACCGGTGGATAGTCATCATATTGAAACAATTCAAGATTGAAATTTGGATAAGAATTGTTTATTATAGGCTGGACGTCATCTGTTTGAGGATAGTTTTCAACTTTAAATGCATCGTTAGTAGCGTTTAAGAATGATAGATCGGGTTTTGTTCCAAATATTAACCACGTGTTCTTTCCTAAAGTATTGATGGAGGAGTTCGCTTTCGCGAAAGCGGAATTGTATCCATATAAAATAACAAGATTGTAATCATCAATCGCATAAATATCACTCAGCTTTTTGATCTCAACACTACGTTGTTTATTGCTCTCGATAGCACTTTTAAGAGCAGACATGTCAGGATGAAACGTGTTGCTGAGTATCAAAATTTTTGATTGCTGGTCAATAACCTCCACGGCAAAATTACGAGAGTTATTCTCCCTGTTCTTTTCTGAAGTGATCCATTGGATCTGAGCGAGCATTCGATGCAGGCCCACAGAATTACTGGTCAGGTTAAAATTAAGTACCGCAGATTTCTCAGATTTAGAAAAACTAACGGCTTGTTCAAACAACGTGTTTCCATTTTCAGTAATCTTGAAAACCGTATTAACATCTGCGTCACCCGTGTAGTTTAAGAATACTTCCACAGGATATTCATTATTTAAATAACTATATCGATTTACATTGAGTTGGGAAATTCTTAAATCAGGATATTTTGTGGTGTCACCATAAACAATGGGATAAAGGTGTGTTTTACGATCCGTTTTTAAATATTGAAAACTGTTTCCTACCGTCTGGTTGCCGTCTGTTAACAGAACAATTGCTTTATTGCGATCTTTATACAACTGCTGTGGTTGTAAAATGGCTTCTGATAGATCTGTTGAACTCCCGGTAAAATTCAAACTGTCCTGCTGTGAGATGTGCTGATCGAATGTATAAGTGAGGACATCAAACTTTTCATTAAGCTCTGGATCATTTTTCAGTTCTTCTAGATCAATACCGAGAGCTTCTTCAACATTCAGGTTTTTTATGGAACTACTATTATCAGCCATCAAGATCAATTGCGGCTTTAATGTTTTATAATTATTATTCTCAATCTTAGGACTGATGAACAATAGCAGAATTAAAAAAACCGTGAGTGCACGTAAAACGGCAAACCACGGTTTTCTTTTATCTGTTGTCCTTGCGAACAAATAATTATACTGAATCAAAGAAATTAATACGGCGACTAGTGCCGCAATCGCAATCCAGATCCAGATCATAAACTTAAATTATGTAAGCATTCCCCCATCCACTTGAAGTGTCTGACCGGTAATATAAGCGCTCAAGTCGCTTGCTAGAAATACACAAGCATTGGCAACATCTTCTGGAGTACCACCGCGTTTCAAAGGTATTGCATCACGCCAACTCTGTACAGTTTCTTCATTGAGTTTTCCAGTCATTTCTGTCTCAATAAATCCTGGGGCAATCGCGTTACATCTAATATTACGAGATCCCAGCTCTAATGCTACAGATTTTGTGAATCCTATGATCCCAGCTTTACTCGCAGCATAGTTCGTCTGCCCAGCATTACCCTTAACACCTACTATACTACTCATATTTATAATGCTTCCTGAACGTTGTTTTAACATCGTACGTTGCACAGCCTTAGTCATATTGAAAACCGATTTCAAATTGACTTCAATAACTTGATCAAAATCATCCTCGCTAATGCGCATTAGCAAATTATCTTTCGTAATTCCCGCATTATTAATCAATACGTCTATGCTATCGAAATCTTTTGTAACCTGATCAATCAGTTCCTGTGATTCCTTGAAGTTTGCAGCATTGCTTTTGTAGGCTTTAGCTTTTACGCCTGTTTTATTTAATTCCTTTTCCAACTCTAGAGCTGGAGCTTCAGAACTACTATAGGTAAACGCTACGTTTGCACCATGCTGAGCGAACATTCTCGCAATACCGCTACCGATACCGCGACTTGCGCCTGTAATTATTACATTCTTTCCTTCTAAAAGTTTCATTTAACAACTATTTTATTACGGTATTCATTTTGAAGTAAGCCTTCTCTTTCAAACCATTCTTTTAAACCCATGTACTTAGTTCTAGAACCTTTAATGGCAAAATTATCTATCTTATCTTGTTTGGATCTCAATACAAATGCTGCAGCGATAATCTTTTTACGAATAGATTCAAACTCTGCAGGCTCTAAACTTTTTATAGCAATGGCATGACTTGTCATATCATCATACGATAAAGGTACTCTGGTAGACTTGAGACGTGATAAAATAAACTTACCCCAGATAGATTTACGACCGGGCTTCTTTTTGTATTTCCGTTTAGGCATTTCACTTGACTGATCTGAATCGGGTTGAGTGGAACTATTCACAGCAGGTATTGTCGCACTGCTCGAATAGTCCTCAGCGAGTCCAGTATCAACCTCCTTCAATTGATCCAGCACCGATTTAATTTCAACAAGTTTCTTCATCGTCTGTGAATACTCTTGTTGATAATGCAGTTTCATTTTTACCGCAACTTCTTCATTGATCGTGTAATCTGCCATGGGGGACGGTTTAAGTTATCAAATTGTTAAAACACAGCAGTCTATTTTTTTCCTAGAACCTCTGCTACTTTTTTACCTATTTCAGCTGGGGAATCCACCACGTGAATACCACATTCCTTCATAATCTTTTTCTTTGCTTGCGCTGTATCTTCAGAACCTCCTACAATTGCTCCAGCATGGCCCATAGTTCTTCCCGCAGGTGCAGTTTCACCAGCGATAAAACCTATAACTGGTTTCTTATTTCCAGTTTCTTTGATCCATTGCGCTGCATCTGCTTCTAGTTGACCACCTATTTCACCTATCATAACAATAGCTTCAGTTTCAGGGTCATTCATGAAGAGTTCAACAGCTTCTTTAGTAGTAGTGCCTATGATAGGGTCACCACCTATTCCTATAGCAGTTGAGATTCCAAAACCTTGTTTCACAACTTGGTCAGAAGCTTCATAAGTCAATGTTCCAGACTTAGAAACGATTCCTATTTTTCCTTTCTTGAAAACAAAGCCAGGCATGATTCCTACTTTTGCTTCTCCAGGAGTAATAACACCAGGACAGTTAGGTCCTACAAGACGACAATCTTTATCCTTGATGTAATCAGCTGCTTTTACCATGTCTGCTACCGGAATACCTTCTGTTATCGTTATGATGACCTTTATTCCTGCGTCAGCAGCTTCCATAATTGCATCTGCTGCAAAAGCTGGTGGCACAAAAATAATTGTTACATCTGCACCTGCCTTTTCAACGGCTTCTTGAACGGTGTTAAAAACGGGTCTGTCTAAATGAGATTGACCACCTTTTCCTGGAGTTACACCTCCCACTACATTAGTTCCATACTCGATCATTTGACCAGCGTGAAACGTTCCTTCACTTCCTGTGAAACCTTGCACTATTACTTTAGAATCCTTGTTGACTAAAACGCTCATTTATATATTTTTTAGTTGAGTTTTATTAAAATTAAATTGCCGGATGGCTGGTTTGATGACATTCAATTAATTGACCGTCTGCAACCTTCCAGATGCTTATGAAATATCCTATGGGAACTTCCTCGCTAGGATTTTCTATGGTTCTTGAATATAAGGTATATCTAACAGCTACTTCTTCTTTTTCACTTAAGATATGTGTCACATCATAGCGCAAGCTTTCATAAGATAAAGATGCAGATTCTACCAGTTTCCAATACCCTTCAAAGTCATAAAAGTTGTATCCAGAACTAGAATGCCAGTGTAGCTTAAGATCTGGATGAACAAACTCTCTAAACGATTGTTTATCCCGGAAGGAATCTGAATTAAAAAATGCTCTAACTATCTTTTTTGCCGTAGCTGACATACTATTTGTTATTTTTCATAAAGTTAGGGAGCATTCTAACAGCAGCCAACTCTTTAAACTTTTCTTTAGAATCTGACGCAGGAGTTCCAAAAACACTGGATCCGGCAGGAACGTCTTTAGAAATACCACTTTGAGCAAAAACTTCTGCTCCTTGGCCTATCTTAACATCACTGCGAACTCCTACTTGACCCCATATTTTTACATCATCCTCTACAAGAACACAGCCTGAAATGCCCACCTGACTTGCAATCAATACATGCTTACCAATTACAGTATCATGTCCTATGTGAATCAAATTATCTAACTTTGATCCATACCCTATTGTTGTGTCGCCAGTAACGCCACGATCGATGGTACAATTTGCACCTATCTCTACATTATCTTCTACAATCACACGACCGTTACTGAGTAATTTATCGTACCCATCTGCTCTACGCTTGTAATAAAAAGCATCAGACCCTAGAACGGTTCCAGAGTGGATTGTGACATTATCGCCTATTACACAGCCATTGTTTAAAGAAACATGACTATGAATAACACAATTTTTACCTACCGTTACATCATTTGCAATAAATACCTGAGGTTGAACGATTGTATTTTTACCTATTTGATATGTGGGTAGTTCCGCTTTCGCGAAAGCGGAAAATGGATTAAAATGCTGCGTTAATTTATTAAAATCCCGGAATGGATCCTGCGAAACTAATAAGGCTTTTCCCTCTGGACATTCTACATTTTTGTTAATCAATATGATAGTTGCAGCACTCTTTAATGCCTTATCATAATATTTAGGGTGATCTACAAAAACAATATCGCCTGGAGTAACCACATGAATTTCATTCATTCCAGTTATTGGAAAATCAGGATCGCCTTTAAACTCGCACTCTAGAATCTGCGCGATTTCTGACAACTTATATGTGGTATTAAATTTCACTCTATTTTTTCATGCGTTCTTGATAGGCTCCTTTTTCCGTATCGATACGGATGATGTCTCCTTCATTAATAAATAACGGCACATTTACAGTTGCGCCGGTCTCTACAGTTGCAGGCTTTGTGGCGTTAGTCGCTGTATTTCCTTTCAGACCCGGTTCTGTCGCAGTAACCTCTAGAATAACATATTGAGGCATATCTACAGACAAGGGAGAATTATCCTCTGTATTAATTTGAATGGTAACGTTCTCGCCTTCCTTCATTAATTCTGGAGTGTCCAGTGAAGTTTCTAATAAGCGGATTTGTGTATAATCGTCCGTATTCATGAAGTGATAAAATTCACCATCGTTATATAAATACTGGAACTTTTGCGATTCCACACGAATGTCCTCAATCTTATGACCTGCAGAAAAAGTATTATCTAGTACCTTACCATTAGTGACACTTTTCATTTTGGTTCTTACAAAAGCAGGCCCTTTTCCAGGCTTTACGTGAAGAAATTCAGTAATCTTATAAATATCGTTGTTGTACCTAATGCACAATCCTTTTCTAATGTCGCTTGTTGATGCCATAATTTAGTTGCTACCAAGGTATCCTCTCATGATACCTCGTTTGGAGTTTTTGATGAATTCTAATATCTCGTCGCGTTCTGGTGTCGCGCTCATTTCTGCTTCAATAATTTCTACCGCTTGTGTAACGTTATAATTCTTCTGATATAAGATTCTGAAAATATCCTGAATCTCGCGGATTTTCTCCAAACCAAACCCACGGCGCCTTAAACCTACCGAATTTATACCTACATAGCTAAGAGGTTCCCGACCTGCTTTTACATAAGGAGGAACATCCTTACGAACTAGTGATCCACCCGTCACAAAAGCATGACTTCCTATCTGGCAAAATTGCTGTACGGCAGTCATACCGGCTAAAACGACATGATCTCCTACCGTTATATGACCTGCTAATGTGCTATTGTTTGAAAAAATACAATTATCACCTACGACACAGTCATGAGCGATGTGACAATAAGCCATAATCCAGCAATTCTTACCGATAATTGTTTTCATACGGTCAGAAGTACCACGATTAATCGTTACACATTCTCTAATTGTTGTACCATCGCCTATAATAGTTTGAGTATCCTCATCATCAAATTTCTTATCCTGAGGAACTGCTGAAATAACTGCACCAGGAAAAATGCTTACATTTTTACCTATGCGGGCTCCTTCCATAATAGTGACATTTGATCCTATCCATGATCCCTCGCCTATAACTACATCGTTATGAATTGTGGTAAAAGGTTCTATCACCACGTTTTTAGCGATTTTAGCTCCAGGATGAACGTATGCTAACGGTTGGTTCATTATTTTACTTTTGAAATTTGTGCCATCAACTCTGCTTCAGCACATAGAATGCCGTTAGCATAAGCGTAAGCCTGCATGTGAGCGATGCCTCGACGTATGGGTGTGATTAGTTCTGCTTTAAATATAAGCGTATCTCCTGGAGATACCTTTCGTTTGAACTTCACATTATCCATCTTCATAAAAAATGTTAGGTAGTTTTCTGGATCTGGAACGGTACTTAATACTAGAATACCGCCGTTTTGTGCCATTGCTTCTACTATCAAAACCCCTGGCATAACAGGTTGACCGGGAAAATGACCTGCAAAAAACGGTTCATTCATCGTTACATTTTTCAAACCTATAACCTGAGTATCGGTTAGTTTGAAAATTTTATCTACCAGTAAGAACGGTGGTCTGTGCGGCAATACGCTCATAATCTTGATGGTGTCCATAAGCGGCTCCTTATGGATATCCACTTGGGGTACGTTATCGCGTATTTCCTTTTTAATCATTTTGGATAGCTTCTTAGCAAACTGGGTATTTACAAAGTGCCCAGGTTTTGTAGCAATCACTTTACCTCTTATTCTATAACCTACAAGAGCAAGATCTCCTATAACATCTAGCAACTTGTGACGCGCTGCCTCATTAGGATGATGCAAGGTAAGGTTATCAAGAATACCATTAGGTTTCACAGAAACGGAATCCTTATTAAATGCCTTTTTAAGATTGCTCATTGTTTTAGGAGACAGTTCTTTGTCTACATAAACAATAGCATTGTTTAAATCACCTCCTTGAATCAATCCATTTTCCAGCAACATCTCAATTTCATGCAAGAAACTGAACGTTCTGGAACTAGCAATTTCATCTTTAAATTTAGATATTTCACTTAGGGTTGCATTTTGTGTACCTAAGACTTTGGTCCCAAAATCCACCATGGTGGTAATTTGATAAGAATCTTCTGGCATCAATAAAATCTCGCTACCAGACTCTTCATCTTTGTAGGATATGACTTCTTTGACCACAAACTCTTTACGCATTATATCGAGTTCCACTTTCCCAGCTTCTTCAATAGCTTGAACAAAGAATTTTGAGGAACCGTCCATAATAGGTGGCTCACTACTATCAATTTCAATCAAGCAATTGTCGATTTCCAGACCTACTAATGCAGCAAGAACGTGCTCACAAGTATTGATCTGCACGCCGTTTTTGTCGAGAGTGGTACCCCGTTTAGTGTCAGTAACATAATGCGCCAGTGCTTCAATTACAGGTTGTCCTTCTAAATCGATTCTTTGAAAGGCATAACCGTGGTCTGCTGGAGCTGGTTTGAATACAAGGGAAACTTTCTTTCCAGTATGAAGTCCTACTCCTTTGAGAGACACTTCATTTTTAATCGTTGTTTGCTTAAATTCTGTAGTGGTCATTTATGCATTGTTTTTTTCAAGATCACGAACACGCTTATCTAATCCGGGTAAATTTTTAAAATTGACGTAAGACCTATTCCATTCTCCGTAATCAAATGCAGGAGAACCCTGTATATTAGAGTTGGATTTTATATTTTTTCCAATTCCAGATTGGGCTTGTATCCCTACATTATCTCCTATAGTTAGGTGACCGGCAATTCCTACCTGTCCACCTATCCTGCAGTTCTTTCCTATTTTACTAGAACCAGCGATACCTGTTTGCGAGGCTATCACCGTATTCTCACCTATCTCCACATTATGGGCTATCTGGATTTGATTATCCAGTTTGACTCCTTTTCTTATAATCGTACTTCCTAAGGTAGCTCTATCAATACTGGTCAGAGCTCCTATGTCAACATAATCTTCAATTATTACATTTCCTATCTGTGGAATTTTTGAATAGGACCCATCCTCTTCCGGAGAAAAACCAAAACCATCAGCTCCTAGCACACAGCCAGAATTGATGATTACGTGACTACCTATAACCGTATCAGACATGATCTTAGCTCCAGAATATATGATAGTATGATCTCCTATCGTCACATTTTCTGCTATGTGAACGTTTGAAAAAATCTTCACATTAGCTCCTATCTTCACATTTTGAGCAAGATAACTGAACGCTCCTAGGTATAAATCTTCAGCATAAGTCGCAGACTCATGGATATAGCTAGGTTGTTCAACACCTTTTTTATTAAGCTTTGCAGCCTGATAAAACTCCAGTAATTTAGAAAACGCTTTATAAGAATCGGGTACTTTTATGAGGGTACAGCTTATTTCTTGTTCAGGAACAAAGGTATCATTCACAATAACTGCAGATGCTTTGGTAGAATATAGATAAGAATTGTATTTAGGATTTGACAGGAAACTTAAACTCCCGTCAGAGCCTTCTTCAATCTTTGATAATTTGTTGACTTCTATTTCTGGATTACCTTCAAGGGTTCCCTCCAGCATATCCGCAATTTGTTGCACCTTAAATTTCATTCCAGCAAAAATAGTAATTTAAATCAATCTTGAATCTTCGGATAGCAATAGTAATATTTCGTTACAACTTCGGCTAGTGCCTTGAAACTGGGTTCTTTTGCAGCATTTGTAAGTTCTACCACCTTATTTTTTTTGTTTAATATTAAAATAGGTTTCGCTTTCGCGTAAGCGGAATTACTAACCTTGCCATTAAAAATAAAGTATCCCGCCTCTTTATCAGTCAGCTTATAGGACTTTTTGAGTTGGTCAATTTTCTTCTGAAGTTTCTTTTGAGTGATAGGTTTAGCGGCAAATTTGATGCGCAATAATTGTCTATTTATAATCATCTGACACAATTCCCGTAGCACAAAATCTTTGTTATTCATATTGCTCTTAAGCAACGCTATAATATCTGTATCGTCAATAGCCGCAAATTTTTCTAGCAATAAATCGCGATCAAGGTCTTTTTTACCCATGAAAAAATTTAGTGTTGACGGGATATCGACAGGTTCGTCATTTTCTAACAATTCTTGAACACGCTGCATCACACTTTGCAACAGGTGCTCTGCTCCTATGCCGGTTTTATGCAAATATACCTGCCAGTACATAAGTCGACGGCCAGACAGGAAATTTTCCACGCTATACAAGGCTTTCTCTTCTACCACAAGCTTATCGTCCACCACGTTAAGCATGGCAATAAGGCGCTGGCTATTGATATTTCCTTCTGCAACACCGGTATAAAAACTGTCCCGCTTCAAATAGTCCAGCCGATCAACATCCAACTGGCTCGAGATCAAATCTAGCATGAAAGGACGATCATATTTGCCCTGAAATATCTGAATGGCAAGGGTTAAACTTCCGTTAAACTGCTGGTTAAGATCCTGCATGAAAAGCAGTGATATTTCCTCGTGACTAATGCCGGGAACGATCAAACCTTCCAGTGCATGTGAGAATGGCCCATGTCCTAAATCATGTAGTAAAATAGCTTTAAAAAGAGCGTCTTCCTCTTCATTAGATATCTCAACTGCCTTTGCCCTAAGCACTTGAACCGCTCTTTGCATAAGATGTAAACAACCTATTGCATGGTGGAATCTAGTATGATGTGCACCAGGATAAACCAGGTAACTCAATCCCATTTGCGTAATGCGCCGCAATCGCTGAAAGTATGGATGTTCAATCAGCTCAAATATGGCGTCACTAGGTATCGAAATAAATCCATAGATAGGATCGTTTAATATTTTAAGTTTGTTCTGCTGTTTCAATAGATGCAAGCGTTTCAACAAATATACAGATATGACAACGATCAAAATACTATGGGTAGATGATGAAGTAGATCTACTCAAACCACATATTATATTTCTAACTCAGAAAGGCTATGAAGTATCCACAAGGGTTTCTGGAAGTGAAGCGCTGGAAGCCATTGAAGAAGAATCCTTTGATGTCGTTCTACTCGATGAAAATATGCCTGGGTTGACCGGTCTTGAAACTCTTTATGAGATCAAAGAAAAACAAGCAAATTTGCCTGTGATCATGATTACTAAAAGTGAGGAAGAATATATAATGGAAGAAGCGATAGGCTCTAAAATTGCTGATTACCTTATAAAGCCAGTGAATCCGAATCAGATTTTACTTTCTCTCAAGAAAATTCTGGATCACTCCAGACTGGTAAATGCAAAGACAACTTCTGACTATCAGCGGGAATTCCGCAAGATTTCGATGGATATGTCCATGATTAATAGCTATGAAGAATGGGCGCAATTGTATCAAAAACTTATTTATTGGGAACTGGAACTAGAAGATGTAGATGACCCAGGAATGTTTGAAATTCTCAGCGCTCAAAAAACAGAGGCAAACCACCAATTTTGCAAATTTGTAGATAAAAATTACCCTGGATGGTTTGAAGACGGCAATGAAGATGCCCCATTATTGAGCCATCAAATATTCAAGGAACGAGTAGCTCCTTTATTAAAAGAGAAAGATCCGGTTCTATTAGTCGTGATGGATAATATGAGATACGATCAATTCAAGGTTTTTGAGAGTATTGTTAATACACACTATAAAAAGGAGAAGGAAGAGACCTATTATTCAATTCTTCCCACAGCTACACAATATGCACGTAATGCTATATTTTCAGGTTTAATGCCTGCAGACATGGAGAAACGACACCCTGAATACTGGTTGAACGATACCGATGATGGCGGTAAGAATATGCATGAAAATGATTTTCTGGAAGCACAACTCAAAAGACTGGGATTAAATATCACCCATCAATACCATAAGATCACCAATGAAAATAGCGGTAGAAAGCTAGCGGAAAGCTTCAAAACACAAAAGGATAATGATTTAACGGTAATCGTTTATAATTTTGTAGATATGCTATCCCATTCTAAGACTGAAATGGAGGTCATCAAAGAACTCGCCAGCACAGACAAGTCGTACAGGTCTTTGACTTTGAGTTGGTTTAAGAACTCCCCATTATTAGAAATGATCCAGCGCGGTCAAGAGCTGGGAATGAAACTCGTGTTGACCACAGACCATGGGACTATTAATGTCACTACGCCTAGCAAGGTTATAGGCGACAAGAACACAAGCCTGAACTTACGCTATAAAACGGGTCGTAGTCTATCTTACGAGGATAAAGATGTACTTGCAGCAACAGATCCATCTACTATCAAATTACCCAAGATCAATATGAGCAGCAGTTTTATTTTTGCAAAGGGCGACTTGTTTTTCGCTTATCCTAATAACTACAACCATTACGTTAGTTATTACCGCAATACCTACCAGCACGGCGGCGTTTCTATGGAAGAGATGTTGATACCACTAGCGATTTTCAATCCACGATAGATGGAATATCATATAGACGACATTGATAAGGCAGCCGACTTTGTTATCGCTTCCGCGAAAGTCAATACGTTGTTATTTACTGCTCCTATGGGAAGAGGAAAGACCACACTTATTAAAGCGATTTGTAAACAACTGGGAGTTGTAGATGCGATCACCTCACCCACATTCAGTATTGTGAATGAGTATCAAGGAAGTCATAACCTAATATACCATTTTGACCTCTATAGATTGAACTCAATCGATGAACTACACGATATGGGAGCCGAAGACTATTTTGATAGCCCAGCATTCAAACTCGTTGAATGGCCACAATTAGCTATGACTATAATAGGTGATTATCAAGAGGTTGAAATCGATGTTTTGAGTGATTACAAAAGAGAAGTTCGAGTAAGTGCTACCGTTTATCGATGAAATAATTTCACTATGATTTACTATTAATATAATTTGTGATAAAATTTGATCCTTGTGTCGAATAATTGATGTGGTCGTCGATCATTATTGGTTTATAATAAAAGAAAGTAAGCGGATTCCTAGTTTAGTATCACTTATTTACTTAATCCCTTTTAATAATTATTTAAACCAAATCACATGAACAACAAATCACTCAAAGCAATCGCCCTAGTTTCTCTTTTTGCAGTATCTTTAACTGCAACAGCAGTAACATCATTTGCTCCAGAAACAACCAATGCTAAGAAAATCGAAAAAGCCAAAATCCGCATACCTTCTCGCGGGTAGTCTTGTCGCAGTAATTTTAGCTATTACTCCATATTTTTTTTATACATATGAAGTTGTCCCACCTACTTTGGTATGGGACAACTTTTTTTTTAAATATAATTCAGGTTGGTACGAAGACGCTCAAGTTAGTTTTTGGACTCTAATGGCAAAATTTATACCTTTTTATCTTATGGTAATTTGGTTTTTAACTTGCAAACACTGGTGGTATCATTGTATTATTATCCCCATGGCTATGTTCGGTTTTCAACTTTACAGTGCAATTAATGACGATTTAGAATTTATGGATGAAGGTGATGAGTTAAAATACATAGTTCCTGTAGTCATAGCCTCACTTTCTATGTCCTACTTAGCTCGTACAAAGGTTTTTGATAAAATCAACAATATCGACATCTCAGAAATTGAAGACGGTATTAAAAAACCTAGCGATAAATTCTTCAAGTAATTTCATAACTTACAGACTCGACATACACCTTTATGGGTCATATTCTCACACCATTTACTAAAGCACAGCTTATTCCGCAAGAAGAGCGTTTAGAAATCCAGCGGTTTAAGCAGGATTTATTTATAGGTATACCTAAGGAAAACCAACACGTAGAAAAACGCATTTGTTTGACACCTGACGCTGTAGCTGCTTTAACCGCACACGGCCATCGCATTTTAATGGAAAAAGGTGCAGGACTAGGCAGCAGTTTTACTGATAATGAATACCTGAATGCCGGTGCAGAACTTACAGCAGATACTAAAAAGGTTTTTTCCTGCCCTACGGTTCTCAAAGTAGCTCCTCCCTGTGATGCAGAATTAGATCTTATCAAACCGCAAACAGTTTTGATAAGTGCACTCCAGCTCAAAACAAGAAGCAAATCGTATTTCGAAAAATTAGCTTCCAAAAAAATTACCGCACTAGCTTTTGAATTTATTCAAGATGATGTGGGAAATCATATTGCCACTACTGCATTAAGTGAAATCTCTGGTGTGGCCTCTGTTCTTATTGCTGCAGAATTATTGACAAGTGGTGAAAATAGAACCGGACAACTTTTCGGTAACATTACGGGAGTTCCACCGGTGGATGTTGTGATTTTAGGAGCAGGAACGGTAGGAGAATTTGCCGTTAGAACTGCACTGGGTCTAGGAGCAAGCGTAAAAGTATTTGATAATTCCATTGCAAACCTACGACGTATTAAAGACAATGTAAGCCAGTCCATATTTACATCTACACTGCAACCCAAGTATTTATCAAAAGCACTATGTCGTTGTGACGTTGTTATTGCTGCATTAAGTGGCAAAAATCGTGCTCCTGTGGTCGTTTCTCAAACCATGGTGGAAAACATGAAAGCCGGCTCTGTTATTATTGATGTTAGTATAGATATGGGTGGTTGTTTTGAAACAAGTGAATTAACGACACACGAGAAACCTACCTTCGTGAAATTTGGTGTTACCCATTATTGTGTTCCTAACTTGCCATCTCGATATTCTAAAACTGCATCTATATCTCTTAGTAATATATTCACTCCTTATATGTTGAACATTGCAGACGATGGCGGCATTGAGCATTCCATTAGAATGGATAAGGGTTTGAAAAATGGGATCTATATGTATCACGGCATTCTCACGAATAAATCAGTTGGTGAGTGGTATAACTTACCTTGCAGCGACGTAAATTTGCTGATCTTTTAAATAGTCTTCATGAATTTTTTCAAACGCTTAGGTTTTTACATGGGCGGTTTTGCCATAGGATTAGTATTCCTCATTTTCTTTTTAAGTGGTAAACGAGCGCAGTGTAACTGGTTTCCAGAAGATCGGGTAATTGCTGATATTGGTAAAAAAGCAATACGTTTATCACCTGAAATTCGCGAGCATTTGATAAAAAAAGAACTCGACACATTAAGTATTCAACTTATTCTAAAGTATGGTGATGTCGATTTTTCAAAATCTGATACGGAAGCATCTCCTTGCAACATTTATTATATCAACGGTAGAAAAGAATTAGAAAAAACAGGACTTTTGGTAACTAATTGTGAACGCTATGCTCGCGTGGAGCAAATGATCATTGAGGATTAGTCCGTTATATTCTTTGGTCTTCATTGAAATAAACAGCTTAATAACGATTTAACATAGACGGTATTTAAAATGCAAAAATCGATGCGTATCTTTTTATGGTGTCTTTGCACCATTTTATTTTCAATTGGCGTTTGCATTCTCTTCCAGCAATTCCCAAAATACTTCCCGTTCGATGGGATTATTTTTGCGGTAGAAATAAATTTTATTTTGATGGGTTGGTTTGCTGTTACCACGCCACTTTTAAAATTTTCCTATCAATAATATTATTTCAATATAAACATATTGAACAGCAGGGTTCTATTTATAAATATTTGGGAGTTGGTTTGTGTAGAAAACTTCTGGTGATCATAGGCTGGGAAAAGATGACAAATTATATGAATCCATCGATAAAATTCAATCCTGAAAGTCTTAAACAACGAGAACTCAATACGAGAGCAGGCGAATTCTCTCATTTGATTATTGCTACCATAATTGCAATTATGATCCTTATTTTGCCAATTTCTATAACCGAAGCTAAGTGGCTAATCGCATCAATTATTCTATTTCACATATACCCTATTTTCATACAGCGGTACAATCGTCCTAGGTATTTAAATTTGATAAGAAAATATGAGAACCGCGTCAGGATCTGAGAAAGGCTTTATGTCTTTTGTGACATATTATTGCCTAAATAGCGGCCGAGAGTTTAAGTACCTACAACCCGCGACGTTTAATTTCTTGTTCTACCAGTGCTTTTTCACGACCTACCTGCCCTGCGACAGATGTATTTTCTTGAGCACGACGTATTAAATATGGCATCACGTCTGCAATAGGACCAAATGGAACAATTTTAAATGCGTTGTATTTTTCCTTAGCCAGGTTAAAAGTCAAGTTATCACTCATTCCATACAGCTGGCCGAACCAAACATCATTACTACTGGGATCTACACCTTTAGTTTCTAAAGTCTGCATTGCCTCTAGAGTGCTTTGCTCATTATGGGTTCCCACGCACAGTTTTATTACATCTAATCTATCAAGGATAAATTGCATCACACTATTAAACATGGCGTCAGTAGCATCCTTAGAGGCACAAATAGGCGTTTCATAATTCATTTGTGCAGCACGAGCACGCTCCTTTTCCATGTAGGCTCCGCGTACAATTTTAGTTCCTACTACAAAATCGTGTGCCACGGCATCATTATATAGGTCCTGTATATAATCCATGCGATCATGTCGGTAACACTGTATCGTATTATAGATATACGCCCTTTCCGTGTTGTACTTAGCCATCATATCACGTATCAATCGGTCTACAGCATCTTGCATCCAGCTTTCCTCGCCATCAAATAGTAAAGAAACCTTGCTGTCTGCAGCAGTTTTACAGAGCAGATCCACTCGGTTCACGATGCGCTCCCATTCAAGTTGCTCCACATCAGTAAGTTCTTTTCCTTCTGTTTGCATCTGCCATAAATGAAAACGACCAATTCCAGTAGGTTTCACCACTTCAAATGGCAAGGCTTCATTTTCTGACGCAGTATGAATCAATCGCAGTTTCTTCCCTACTACATTGTCAAAATCGGCTTCATTTGACTTTCCTTCAACGGAGTAATCCAGAATAGAACTCACGCCTTTAGAGTACATTTTTTCCACTAAAGGCAAACACTCATCTTCTGTGGTTCCACCGCAAAACTGCTCAAAAATGGTATTGCGTATAAGTCCTTTAATAGGCAAGCCTAACTTCAGTCCTATCATAGTCGCTTTCGACCCCAGATCGACTAGCCACTGACGACCCATCATGGAAAATATAAAACGTGATTTCTTTAATTCGGCATCAGATTTTAGCGCAAAAGCCGTAGCTGTATTCTCAAAAATATCTTGATTCATGTGGCAAATATAAATTGGAAAGGGTTGTCTTTTAGCATAGAGTTGGTACTTTTGACACCGATTATTGTTTGTTATTTTGACTGAGGTAAAGTTCGCTTTCGCGAAAGCGTAAACGCTACAAGTCTTATACCAAAGTAGTCGAATTGAGTAAGCAAACTTACCTAATAACCATCAAGGATTTCTACGAATGACTTCAATTATCAATGAAAATTATACTATCCATTTTGGTAGTGAATGTTATCCAGCGCTAAATGCTTTTATTGCCCAAAAAAAACCGAGTACTGTTTTTATTCTGGTCGATGAAAATACGATGGAATATTGTTACGCTCCTTTTATATCTCAATTAGAAACGGTTGCGGCGATTGAGGTGATAGAAATTGATGCCGGTGAAGAATTTAAAAATATTGATACTTGTAGTGGCGTCTGGAACGCACTGATAGAACTTAATTGCGATCGCAACAGTCTTTTTATAAGTCTGGGCGGTGGCGTGGTGACAGATCTAGGCGGTTTCATTGCTGCAACCATTAAAAGAGGAATTGATTTTATACACGTTCCTACCAGTTTGCTGGCGATGGTTGATGCAGCGATAGGCGGGAAAAATGGTGTTGATCTAGGTCCGCTTAAAAACCAGATAGGTTTAATTCAAACGCCCATTATGACCCTTGTGGACCCATCCTTTCTTTCCACTTTACCTCCTGTTCAAATGCGCAACGGAAGTATAGAGATGTTCAAACATGGACTTATTTCTGATCGAGCCTATTGGGAAAATATGCTAGAACTGGATTTCAATTTTTCCAGCGATACTTTTGAGTCTTTAATTTACCAATCTATAATTATAAAAAATGATGTGGTCATGAGCGATCCTTTTGAAATAGACGCTCGCAAATCATTAAACTACGGTCATACCATAGGCCATGCCATTGAATCCTATTGTATGGCGACTGACGCTTATGATGAACTACTTCATGGGGAAGCTGTTGCCGCTGGAATCGTGATTGAGTCTTACTTAAGTCATTTGAATACCGGTTTATCAGAAAAAGACTTGAATCAAGTTGAGGAATTTTATGAATCGCTAGAACTGGACCTGCATTTTAGCAAGTCAGATGTAGAACAAATCATAGGCTTCATGGCGCATGATAAAAAAAATGTGAATGGAGAAGTGCGCTTTGTCCTTCTCAATTCTATAGGCTCGTATCAAATCGATTGTGTTGTTCCAGTAGCAGAAATCCGGAATGCTTTTAAATTATATTTGAGCTAGAGAATCTTTTTTATTTTATTGTCGATAATAACTAATTTTTATATTTTCCCCTAGAATTGAAACACCAGTTATGAGAAATGTAATCGTTGATTATAAGAAGTTAACGCCAGATGTACTCCAGCTACTCGTGGCTCGTTATCCGGATGGATATGGCGATGACGATGTTATTACTTTCAAAAACCATAAAAATGAAACTATTAATGCGGTCGAGGTAATGACCGAAGACGTAAAGTATCTAGTCAAGATCTCGCAAAAATTAGAAATGCAAATGGAAGCTTTTGACATGGATGATTATGGTGATGCAGACATGGCAGATCCAGATGCTCTACCAGAAATGGATCCTAATGAAGAAGCTGTAGATGTAGCAGATGAAGAGGAAGAGCCAGAGGAAGAGGAAGATTAAGTAGAAGCTAGAAGCTAGAAGCTAGAAGCTAGAAGCTAGAAGAAAAAAATGCTTTTCAAGTTCTAAAGCAAAAAAAACATCCCAAAATTGGGATGTTTTTTTGTGAGCTGCTCTTTAGAGGTTTCAAAATCTTTTACTAGCTACTCCCCTCAGATGAGGAGAGGACAGATGCGTCTCGCCGCTTGCGGTGATCCAATCAGAGTGTTTGAAGATTTCCTTAATCTGATTTATAGTCTGAACGTAACAAACACTCCTTTGTACTGTGGATATTTTCCCTGATGGGGAATGATTAGAACTCAAATTGAATAAGTAATTTAATCAGCGCAGTAAAACAAAAAACCATCCTTACGGATGGTTTTTCTATAATTCGTAACAATCTATTACTGATTGTTGACTCTTGTATTTTAAGCAAGCACGGCTTGAACCTTATCCGCTGCTTCTTGAAATTCAATCGCACTTTGAACATCCATACCGCTGTTATCAATCAATTCTTTTGCGATTTCAGCATTAGTCCCTTGTAATCTTACGATCAACGGAACGTTCATGGCATCACCCATGCTTTTCTTAGCAGCAATAATTCCTTCTGCTACACGATCACATCGTACAATACCACCAAAGATATTTACTAAAATTGCTTTTACGCCTTTATCCTTTAGAATGATTTTGAATGCTTCTTCTACTCTTTTGGCATCTGCCGTTCCTCCTACATCTAGGAAGTTTGCCGGTTCAAAACCAGCTTGTTTGATAAGATCCATCGTTGCCATGGCAAGTCCAGCACCATTTACCATACATCCAACGTTACCGTCAAGATCTACATAATTCAATCCTACCGCACGAGCTTCAACCTCAGTTGCGTTCTCCTCGCGGATGTCTCTCATTGCTTCCAGATCTTTGTGACGGAACAATGCGTTTTCATCTAGTGTGATCTTACAATCTACAGCGATGATGGTTTCATTACTTGCCTTAATTACCGGATTGATCTCAAACAATGCGCTATCAGATCCTACATATGCATTATAAAGTTTTGCGACAAATTTTGTCATTTCTTTAAACGCCTTACCGCTTAACCCTAAATTAAATGCAATACGTCTAGCTTGAAAACCTTGCAATCCGTGAGATGGGTCAATGTGTTCTGTAAAAATCAAATGCGGAGTTTCCTCTGCAACCGTTTCAATGTCCATTCCACCTTCTGTGGAATACATGATCATGTTTTGACCCTTAGCGCGGTCTAACAATACAGACATGTAAAATTCTTCTACCTCTACATCGCCTGGCTCGTAAACATCCTCTGCAATCAATACTTGGTGAACCCTCTTACCTTCCGCAGAAGTTTGGGGAGTTACTAGATCCATTCCTATGATTTCTCCTGAAATCTTCTTTACATCGTCAAGGCTTTTTGCAAGTTTCACTCCGCCACCTTTACCACGTCCACCAGCGTGAACCTGTGCTTTAATAACGTGCCATCCAGTTCCAGTTTCCTCGGTCAATTCCTTGGCAGCTTTTACAGCTTCTTCTGGAGTCGTAGCAATTTTACCACGTTGAATGGTAACGCCATAACTGGCTAGTATTTCTTTTCCTTGATATTCGTGAAGATTCATAGATGTCTTTTAAATTTAATTCTGCTAGCAAAAATAACAAAGACCGTGGGTTAATGGAAATTATTGGTACTAATTAAAAGTTAGGAGTTTTTGAGTTAATGAGTCTTCGAGTTTTGAAAGTATTTACTCATGCGCGGCCCCCTTTGTCCCAAGGGCATTTCCAAAGAGAGAAAAATTCATTCTATTATTTAACTTATCTAGTAAGCTCTTTGCTTCATCTGAGGTGAGGAAAGATAGATCTCGCCAGATATGGCGATGAAATCAGGAGTGGTTGAAGTTAAACAAGGGTTTGTATTAAGTTTACAAAACGAATCGAGTTCAGAAAAACTTCAACCTATCCGTCTTCCAATCTGCTATCGCAGATTCGGAATCCACCTTTCCTTTTTCTAGGAAAGGAGCTATTTAGATTTCAGATCCTAGTTAAAATTATAACAGAATAAGGCTCTCGCCTTGAAGCCTGCATCCGACGAGCTTTTGCGAGAGGAATGCATAAGAATAGACAGGTCTCGTCGTTTGCGGCGATGCTATCATGAATGGTTGAATTTAAACAAAGGTTTGTGTTAAGCTTGTAAA